>OY970279.1:0-2295861 GCA_963715855.1 uncultured Actinomycetota bacterium | reverse complement strand
AAGGGCCCGGGAGCGACGAATCACTTCGAGGGTGGCGGCTTCGCGCGCAGCAACGACGAGGTTGCCTACCCGAACCTGATGTTCCACTTCCTGCCCATCGCCATCCGGTACGACGGCTCGGCACCGGCCGGTGGTCACGGCTACCAGGTTCACATCGGTCCCATGTACTCCAACTCGCGCGGTTCGGTGAAGATCACTTCTTTGGACCCGACCGTGAAGCCGGCGCTTCGCTTCAACTACCTCTCGACCGACGAGGACCGCCGCGAATGGGTCGAGGCCATCAACGTGGCGCGCGACATCTTGCGTCAACCCGCCTTCGACCCCTTCAACGGAGGCGAGATCTCACCCGGACCTTCGGTCGCCACCGACCAGGAGATCATCGACTGGGTGGCCCGCGACGCGGAGACGGCGCTGCACCCGTCATGCACAGCCAAGATGGGAACCGACGAGATGTCGGTGGTGGACCCCGCGACGATGCGCGTGTACGGACTCGAGGGTCTGCGCGTCGTCGACGCGTCGGTGTTCCCCTTCGTGACCAACGCCAACATCTTCGCGCCGGTGATGATGGTCGCCGAGAAGGCGGCTGACCTGATTTTGGGCAACACGCCACTCGAAGCCTCCACGGTTGACTTCTATCGCCATGGCGGTTCCGACTAGGAGGTCGTCGCGCTGGATCGAAGAAGTGCTGCGTTCCCGAGGGGCCGTTGCGAGCCGCGGCCCGCCTATCTCAGACAGAGGACCAGTGCCAAGGCGCCATTTGCCCACACGGCGTCACCACTCCCCTCGGAGCATCCGCATGGATTCGGCGACTTGCAACATCTCTCGTCGGTCGTTGTCGTCAGATTCCAAGGCGGACGCCTCTCGGCGAAGTGCTTCGCGCCGTCGCACCAAGTTGGCGCTCATCACCAGAGCAAGACCTGACTGCCGGTATTCACATCAAGGGCCGCACCATGGATGTGCGCAAGACTCCCGCGGGCTTTTCTCGGCAACGTGTTCACCCGTTCGCGCTGGCGGGCAAACGTGTAGTGCCGGTGGCCTGGCAGTATCGTACAGTTGTCGGCCACTGGCGACGGGCTCGTCCATCGGAGCGCGTCGACCCGGATGCCGAATTTGGGTGAGGGCCCTTTTCGCCTCATCGTCGAGCCGAACTGAGACGGAGACTTTCATCTACCCGTTGTACCGCAATCGCTCTTGCCGTGTCCACCTGTCCAACTGTGCAACGGTCGGGCTCAAGACGGGTTGCTTCACTATTCCCGACGACTTCGAATGGCGGTGTTCAATGCGGGGATGATGGTGTTGAGGTCACCAATGACCGCGTAGTCGGCGCGAGAGATGATCGGCGAGTCGGCGTCTGTGTTGATTGCGACCACGACCTTTGCGCTCTGGCAACCCGCTAGGTGCTGAGTGGCGCCGCTGATCCCGGCGGCAACGTAGAGGTCCGGTGAAATACGAGTACCCGTTTGGCCGACCTGCTGGCTGTGCGACCGCCACCCGAGGCTCGTAACCGCGCGTGACACTCCGACAGCGGCGTTTAAGAGTCCGGCCAGCTCATCGATCGAGTCGAACGCCTCGGCACTCCCCACGCCGCGACCTCCGCCGACGACGACCTTGGCCTCAGCCAGCGAGATGCCGCCCGGTCGCTTCGTCCAGTCCGCAACCCGCACGGCGAGGTCCGCAGGATTGAGCTCGTCACGGAACTCCGTGACTGCGACCTGCGGGCGCGCGGCCACCTCCTGCACGATCACGCCGTCAAAGGCCACCGTGAGTAGAGCGAGCGGTGACTTGAGGGTCGAGTCCTCGAGCAGACTGCCGGCCCAGCGTTGCCGGCTCAGCGAGACCACGTCGGAGTCGAGGCGCGTCGCGCTGAAGCAGTTGGCCACCATGGGCAGACCAGTCAGCGCCCCTGCGTGCGCCATCACCTCATTTCCACGATCAGTACCGGCGGCGACGATTCCGGACGCCGACAGTTGGTCGGCCAGGTCCGTCAAGGCCCGCGCCCAGGCCACGGGGGCGTAGGCGTCGAGGCGGTCCCAGGTGACTCGTTGGGCTGAACTCACACCCAAGTCGCCCAGGGAGACCAAGGTCGAGGGAGCGACCAACCCGATCAGGACTGCCAACAGTGGTGCGTCACAGGATTCGGCGAAGGAGTGCGCCACGCTCAGCGCCCGACGCGATGCTTCAATGACGCCGCCGTCGTCTTGCTCGACGAGGCACAGTATGGGACTCGAAGTCACGTAAGGACTCCGAGACGCTCGAGTAGATCGACCAGCGCCGGCACGGCGTCGACGCCGGTTCCCAGGATCTCGGCGCGCGAACGTTCCACGACGGGTGTGTGAAGGCGCACGACCTGAACTGGTCCCGCGTGCCAGTGCGGTGAGGCCTCCTCGACGGGGACCTTTTTTGCCCGGATGCGACCCGGCAAGGAGGGGTAGCGCGGCAGGTTGATGCCCTCCTTCACCGACACGACGCACGGCATCGATAGCTCGAAGGTCTCGTCGCCGCCGCGGAAGTCGCGTCGGGCGTGGAGCAACCCGTCACCGATCTCCAGGGCCTTCACGCCCGTGACCGCGGGTCGACCCATGGCGTGCGCGACGCGCACGCCGACCTGATAGTCGCCGGTGTCGGGCGCCTCGTTTCCCAGGAGGATCAGGTCGAAGACCCCGTGGGCGACTTCGACCATCCGAATCTCCTCGACGAGCGCGTTGGCGGTCGCCATCGGGTCCCATTCGCGCTCGTCGGTGACGAGGTGAATCAGTCGGGTGACGCCGATCGCGGCCGCGTCGCGAAGTTGCTCGACCGCTTCGGGCGGTCCCAGGGTCACGACGGTGACCACGCCGCCGTGGGCTTCGACGATCCGCACCGCCTCCTCGACGGCGCACTCTTCGTGGGGACTGATCGTGAATCCCAGCTGACGCGTATCGACGCTGAGTGCGTCGGGCGACAGGTTGATCCGCGAACCGACCATCGGAACGCGCTTGATGCACACCAGGACGTTCACGAGGTCAGCGTCTGACTCGCTCGTTCTCGGGGTCGAAGAGAGGCGTCGCGCCGACGACCGCCACGGTCACCGGATAGAGCTCACCCATGTACTCAACGAACAGTGAGGCGCCCTCCACGGCGTTCTCAACCGGCAGGTAGGCGAGCAGGATGTGCTTACCTACCGAGGGTCCCGACCCCGCAGAGGTGGCGTAGGACGGTCGGCCCTTGGCGTCGACCAGGCGCTCGCCGTCGGCGTCCACGATGGGCTCGCCGCCCAACATGTAGCGCAGCTCGCCGGTGGAGGAGGTGTGGTCGTCGACCGTCAAGGTGCACAGGTGCGCCACCGGGGTCTCGTCACGCTGGGCTATGTAAGCGGCGCGACCGATGAAGTCGTCCTTCTTGACCGTGGGACGCGCCATGCCGGCCTCGACGATGGTGTAGTCGGTCGTGAGCTCGCTGCCCAGTGCGCGGTAGCCCTTCTCCAGGCGGCCAGTCGTGGCGTAGACACCGATGCCCACGGGAAGAAGTCCGTGCACCTGGCCCGCCTGGTAGAGGGCCTCCCAGGCGCGCGCGCCCTCCTCCATCGGGACGTAGATCTCCCAGCCCAGTTCGCCGATGTAGGAGATGCGCGAGGCGAGCACGCGCACGCCGTCGAGCTCGATGGCGCGGCAGTGCCCGAAGGGGAACCCCGTGTGGCTGACATCGTCGCGCGTCACGGCCGACAGGACGTCACGCGCGCTTGGTCCCCAGAGTCCGAAGGTGGTCCAGGCCGACGTGACGTCGGCCAACTGCGCCGAGCCGTCGGCCGGTAGGTGGTCGATGATCCGCTTCTTCTCCGACATGCCGGTGTGCGCGCCGGTGACGACGCGAAAGTGCTGGTGGCCCAGTCGCATGATGGTCAGGTCGGACTTGAATCCGCCGTGCTCGTCGAGGAACGGCGTGTAGACCACGCGCCCCACCGCGACGTCCATCTGGGCGACAGCGAGGCGCTGAAGTGCGGCCAGGGCGCCCGGACCGGTGACGTCGAGTTCAACGAAGGCCGAGAGGTCGACCAGTCCGCAGCTCTCGCGCAGCGCCAGGTGCTCGGCGTTGATGATCGGCGACCACCAACGCGACTCCCACTCGGCAGTGCGCTCCATCAGGCGACCGGCGTAGCGCTCGAGCAGCGGCGCGTTGATCTCGTACCAGAAGGGGCGCTCCCAGCCGGCCGTCTCGTAGAAGTAGGCGCCGAGTTCCTGCTCGCGCGCGTAGACCGGCGAGACCCGGGTCGGACGTCCCGACTCCCACTGCTCGGCTGGGTGCACGATGCCGTACATCTTGTTGAAGCTCTCGGTCGCGCGCGCGGTGATGTGGCTGCGGGTGCGTTGGTGATCGTAAAAGCGCGCGATGTCGGCTTCGTGCAGGTCGATCTCGGGCGCCTGCCCGTTCATCCACTCGGCGACCGCGCGGGCGATTCCCGGGCCCTCCTTGATCCAACTGGCCGCGACGGACCACAGTCCCTTGACCTCCGGACACTCGCCCAACGCCGGATGCCCGTCGGGGGTGATGGAGATCAGGCCGTTGATGGCGTAGCGCACGCCGACCTTCTCGTCGCCCAGCAGCTCGGGCATCAGCTCGAGCGCATCGCCCAGCTGGGGGTCGAAGTCGGCCTGCGTGAACGGCAACTCGGTGGGCGAGAGCGCGGACTCGGCGATCGAGGGGATCTCTTCGGGGTTCACGATGATTGGACGGTGCGCGTACGAGCCCACCTCGATGTCGCCGCCGTGCTGGCGCTCGTACATGTTGGTGTCCATGTCACGGACAATGGGGTAGCTGATCTCGCCGACGGTGTCGGCGAAGAGCGGGACCGGCCCCACGCTGATCATCTGGTGCACGACTGGGGTCAGCGCGATGGTGGCGCCGGCCATCTCGGCGATGCGCGGACTCCATACGCCGCAGCAGATGGCCACCACCGAGGTCTCGATGTCGCCGGAGGTCGTGCGGACGCCGCTGACCGCGCCGTCCGTGACGTCGATGCCCAGCACCTCGGTGTTGGCGCGCACCACCAGCGCCCCCATCTCCTGGGCGCGCTCGCGCATGATGGTTCCCGCGCGTAGCGAGTCCACGACCCCGACGTTGGGGAAGTAGAGGCCCTCCAGGATTGACTCCGGGTCCAGGTAGGGGACGAGTTTGGCGACCTCGGCCGGGCTCAGCAACTCGTGGGCGTAGCCCCAGGCGGTCGCTGCGGCGGCACGCCGACGCAGCTCTTGGCGCCGGGCCTCGGTGCGCGCGACCTCGATGCCGCCGCTCTCGATGAACACGCCGAGCTCCTTGTACTGCGCGGTCGAATCGGCCGTCAGCTCGGTCATCATTTTGGAGTAGTCGACCGGGAAGATGAAGTTCGACGCGTGGCCGGTGGAGCCGCCGGGGTTGGGCATGGGGCCCTTGTCGACCAAGACCAGGTCGCGCCAGCCCAGCCGGGCGAGGTGGTAAGCGAGCGAGTTGCCGACGATGCCGGCGCCAATGATGACCGCGCCCGCCCGGGAGGTGTGTTCCGTCATGGCGCCCATCCTTTCGTCTCGGCGCGCCGCGCGCCAGTCCGGTGATCGCGCAGCGCGCGGTGACGCGCGTCCATCAGTCGCCCAGTTCGGCGCGTCGGCGCGTCACGTACTCCTCGAGTTCGAGGCGGATCGCGTCGTCCAGCGGTGGCGCCACGTACTCCTCGAGCTTCTTCTTGTAGATAGCGGTGGACCGGGCCGCGGCATCGTTGGCGCCCTCGCGCGACCAGCGTTCGAAGTTCTGGGAGTTGGACACCAGAGGCCGGTAGAAGCAGTCGCGAAATCGCGTCATCGTGTGCTCGGCGCCCAGGAAGTGTCCGCCGTGGCCGACCTCCAAGTGGGCGTCGAAGGCCAGCGCGGCCTCGTCGATCTCCAGGGGCGTGAACTCCACGCGCAGCATCCGCAGCAGCTCGATGTCGATGATGAACTTCTCGTAGCAGCTGACGAGACCCGCCTCGAGCCACCCGGCGGCGTGCATGACCATGTTGGTGCCGGTGAGGAACGTCGGCAGCATCGTCATGAGCGCCTCGTAGCCGGCCTGGGCGTCGGGCAACTGGCTCGAGGTGAGCCCGCCCCCGGTGCGGAAGGGCAGTCCGAAGTGACGCGCCAGTTGGCCAGTGCAGAGCAACCCAATGGCCGACTCGGGTGTGCCGAAGCACGGCGATCCCGACTGCATGTCGATGTTCGAGAGGAACGACCCGAAGACGACGGGGCACCCGGGACGGATGAGCTGTGACAGCGCGATCCCCGTCAGGGCCTCGGCCATCTGCTGGGCGAGCGCGGAGGCAATGGTGACCGGGCTCATTGCGCCCATGAGGAGGAACGGCGTGAGGATGACCGGCTGGTTGGCGGCGCTGTACTCGAACTGGGCGTCGAGCATGCGGTCGTCCCAGCGCAGCGGCGAGTTGCAGTTGATGAGCGAGATCGTGGCCGGCGTCTTTTCAATCGTCTCGCGACCGCCCAGCAGGATCTCGGTCATGGCGAGGGTGTCGCGCGCGTTGACGCCCGAAACGACGTTGCCCATGTAGATCTTGTCGGTCAGGGTCTGCAGCGCAAAGATCATGTCGAGGTGCCGTGAGTCGAGCGGCGCGTCGTTGGGCTCGCAGATCACCCCGCCCGCGGTGTCGAGCTCCGGGTAGCTCTGGGCCAGCTTGGTGAAGTTGCGGAAGTCCTCCAGGGTCGCCTCACGGCGCACCGCGCCCTCGCGCACGAACGGGGGCCCGTAGACGCCGCCGAAGACCATCTGGTCGCCGCCGATGTGCACGGTGTTGGCGGGGTTGCGCGCCTGGATG
The DNA here is from genome assembly GCA_963715855.1 of uncultured Actinomycetota bacterium. Classification (GTDB taxonomy): domain Bacteria; phylum Actinomycetota; class Acidimicrobiia; order Acidimicrobiales; family RAAP-2; genus RAAP-2. Next base: position 2,289,053 of record OY970279.1, on the reverse strand, counting down.
TCGAACTCGCGCGGGACCTGGGCCACCTGGGCCAGGACGAACTCGGGGTCGAAGAAGACTGTCTGGCCGTCGACGCGCTGGCCGGCCGCGGCAAAGAGCTCGACGGCCTCGGGCTTGACGAACTGCACGCCGATCTCGGAGACAATGCGCTTCCATCCTCGGTCGAGGACCTCGATGGCGTCGGGGGAGAGCAGTTCGTACCGCGCCATCTTGTTGGTGAACATCGCGACCTCGTTCCGCCTCCCGGGCCGCGGGCGGTCCCGGGGTGATTCATATTGTAAAACTCCGTACTGTACTATGGAACTCATGCCCGTGAGTGACATCACCAAACCGTCCGGCGCGCAAGCCATCGACCGCGCGGCCCATCTGCTCACGCGCGTCGTGGACGCCTCTCACTCGGTGACGTTCTCCGAGCTCGCTGAGTCAACGGGTCTGGCCAAGAGCACGACGTCACGCCTGCTGACCGCCCTAGAGCGCAACGGCCTCCTGCGCCGCGAGGCCGGCGGCGCTTTTGTTCCGGGTGACGCCTTCGTGCGCTACGCACTTCGCGGCAACGCCGAGACCGACCTGGTGGTCGCCGCGACGCCCTACCTGGAGCGCCTCGGCGAAATCAGCCACGAGACGGTCAACCTGGGCGTGATCCGCAACTCCTTGGTTGAACAGATCGCCCAAGTCGACAGCCGCTACGTCCTAGGCGGCACCAACTGGCTGGGTCGCGCCGAGCCTGTCCACTGCACGGCCCTGGGCAAGGTGCTGGTCGCGTTCGGAGCCGCCGATCTGCCGGTGGGCCGACTCAAGCGCTTGACGTCGCACACGGTGACCAACCGCACACGCTTGGAGACTGAGCTCGCACTCGTGCGCCGCCGCGGCTACGCGGTGGCCGACGAGGAGCTCGAAGACGGCCTAGTGGCCATTGCCGCTCCGGTGCGACGCCTCGACGGCGCCGTGATCGCCGCCCTGTCGGTATCGGGACCTTCGTCGCGATTGGGCGCGGACCGGGTGCGCGAACTCGGCGAGAACTGCAAGTCCGAAGCGAGCGCCCTCTCTGAGGCGCTCGGCTACCCAACCAAGGAGGGTGTGACGTGACCCGTGACGAACTGCTCAAGGAGATGTACGAGTCGACGCTCGTCGGCAACGCCCCGGCGGTGCTGGAGCTCACCAACGCCGGGCTGGCGATGGGACTGGACCCCGAGACGCTGCTCTTCGAGTCGCTCATCCCGTCGCTGGAAGAGGTCGGTGCGCGCTTCGAACGCGGCGACTTCTTCGTGCCCGAGATGCTCATCGCCGGTCGCGCGATGGCCGGCGCGCTGGACGTCCTTCGGCCGCTCATGATCGCGACCGGTGTGGAGGCCGTCGGAACCTTCGTCATGGGCACGGTCAAGGGCGACGTACACGACATTGGCAAGAACCTGGTCAACATCATGTTGGAGGGTGCCGGGTTTCACGTGATCGATCTGGGCGTCCAGGTCGCGCCGGAGCGCTTCGTCGAGGCCATCATCGAGCACAAGCCCGACATCGTGGGCTTCTCCGCGTTCCTCACCACCACCATGCCGATGTTCAAGGCCAACATGAACGCACTCGAGAAGGCGGGGCTGCGCGACCAAGTGATCGTTATGGTCGGCGGCGCCCCGGTCACCCAGGAGTACGCCGACGCCGTGGGCGCCGACGGCTACGCCTCGGACGCGTCGGCCGCCGTGCGCCGAGCCAAGGACCTGATGGACCTCAAGCGCGCGACCGTGTCGGTGTAGCGGGCACCGTGCGAACCACCCTTCGGTCGGCGACGAAAGAGATCGTGATCGGCGACGACCAGCCGTTCTGCATCATTGGTGAGCGCATCAACCCCACCGGTCGAAAGATCTTCCAAGAGCAACTACGCGCCGGGGACCTTTCGCGCATCGCGATCGACGTGGCCCAGCAGGTGGCGGGGGGTGCCATGGTGCTCGACGTCAACATGGGCGTGCCGCTGGCCGACGAGGTTGACCTCATGATCCAGGCCGTCACCATGATTCAGGAGATGAGCGACGTGCCGCTGTGCATCGACTCGTCGGTGATCGAGGCCCTCGAGGCGGGCCTCGCCACCTACCAGGGCAAGGCCCTCGTCAACTCGGTCACCGCGGAGGACGACCGGCTCGCAGCCATCCTGCCGCTGGTCAAGCGCCACGGTGCCGCCATCATCGCACTACCCAACGACGAGTTCGAGATCCCGTTGGAACCCGAGCGTCGCCTGGAGCTAGTGCGAAAGATCGTTGACGTTGCGACCAACGTGTACGGCCTTCCACTCGAGGACATCGTGATCGATCCGTTGGCTATGCCGATCGGCGCCGACACGTCACTAGTGGCCAAGACCCTCGAGACGATCTGGCTGATTCACGAGGAGTTCGGTCTCAACATGACGTTGGGGGCCTCCAACGTCTCGTTCGGAATGCCGGACCGCGCGACCATCGGCGCCACGTTCATGCCCATGGCCATGCGGTGCGGCCTAACCAGCGCCATCATGGACGCTCGCACGCCACAACTGGTCCGCGCGGTCAAGGCCGCAGACCTGCTGCTCGACCACGACGCGTGGGGCGCCAACTGGATCAGCGCGCACCGCGCGCTGCAGGCGGCCAGCCAGACGTGAGCGAGGTCCGCACTCCGGTCGCGGTCGCGTCGCCGGGTGGCGCCGATGGGGCCGACGCCGCGGCGCTTGACGGGCCCGTCCGCTTTGATCTGCGTTTTGAGCCCGCCGATCGCAAGGTTCGGGTCCCGCCGCACGTCATGCTCTTCGATGCGGCGAGCTGGAACGGGATCGCCATCGACTCGACGTGTGGTGGCCACGGCACCTGCCGCAAGTGCAAGGTGCAGGTCCTGGAGGGCACGGCGCCGATCACCACGCTCGACACCCGAGCCTTCTCTACCGATGAACTGCGCGCCGGCTGGCGATTGGCCTGTCGCGTCGAGGTCGTGACCGACCTACGAATTGACGTTCCCCCGCTCATGACCCGACCAAAGGCGGCGACCGTGGGTGTCGGTCGCAAGGTCATTCTTCGTCCCGCGGTCCAGAAGCGCTACGTCGAGTTGACCGAGCCGTCACTGTCAGATCAGCAGACCGATCTTGAGCGATTGCTGGCCAGCCTGGACGACCTAGAACTGCGGGCTGAGTTAGCCGTGCTGCGCCGATTGGGCCGCGTGCTGCGCGAGAGCGACTACAAGGTCACGGCCGTCGTGGTCGACGACGTGTTGATCGACGTGGAGGCCGGCGACACCGCGCAGCGACTCTTCGGAGTCGCCTTCGACCTCGGAACCACCACGGTGGTGGCCACCTTGCTCGACCTGTCCACCGGAACGCCCGTGGGTGTCGCGTCCATGCTCAACAAGCAGCAACCGTTCGGGGCTGACGTCATCACACGCATCAGCGCGATCATGATGAGACCCGACTCGTTGGGTGAGTTAACGCGTCTCGCTCACGAGGCCCTCGACGAACTGGTCAGCGACGTGTGCGCCGCCGGTGAAGTCGAACGAAACGAGATCTACGAAGTCGCCCTCGCCGGTAACGCGACGATGACGCACATCGTGCTGGGCCTCGACCCCGAGCCCCTCGGTGTCGCCCCCTTCATCATGGCGACCAAGTTGTGGCCCGAGGTTCTGGCGAACGACGTCGGCGTGCACGTACACCCGCGGGCCCGCGCGGTCGTCTTCCCGTCTCTCGGCGCGTACGTCGGCGGCGACATCCTGGCTGGTCTCTTGGCGTCGGGCATGGACCGAGATCCACGCATGCGCCTCTTCATCGACATCGGCACCAACTGCGAGATTGTCCTGGGCAACTCCGAGCGACTGCTGGCGACCGCGGCACCCGCCGGTCCAGCGTTCGAGGGAGCGGCGATCCGCTGCGGCATGCGCGCCGCGCCGGGAGCCATCGAGGTCGTGCGGCTGACCCCGGAGAGTCTCGAGTTGGGTGTGATCGGCGACGAAGAACCCCAGGGTCTGTGCGGTTCCGGTTTGGTGGACGTGGTCGCCGAACTGGTCTCACTGAAACTCATCGACACCTCTGGTCGATTCGTGACTAACGAAGAGGCGTTGTCACTGGCGCCCGGTCTCGCCGCGCGACTCACCAGCCTCGGCAAGGAACGGATCTTCGTCGTGCACTGGCGAGCCGAAGAGGGCGACGTTACCGACGCCATCTACCTCTCCCAGCGCGACGTGCGCGAGTTGCAGTTCGCCAAGGCCGCGATCGCCACCGGCTGGAGCATCCTTTTGGAAGACGCCGGCGTCAAGGTCGACGAGGTCCAGCAGGTTCTCTTGGCCGGTTCTTTTGGCAGTTATCTGTCCCCGGCCAGTGCGGTGCGACTCGGATTGGTTCCAAAACTTCCCACACTTCGCATCTTGAGTGCCGGGAATGTGGCAGGTGAAGGGGCAAAGATGGCACTACTGAGTTTGAGGGAGCGCGCGGGCGCCATGGCCTTAATGGAGGAGGTGGAGTATGTCGAACTTTCCGATAGAAGCGACTTCAACGACCGCTTCGTCGATCAGCTCGCCTTCCCCGACTAAGACGGCCTGGCCGGCGGTGATCGCGTGCGGCGCCATGGCCACCGAGATCCGTCAGGTGGTCGAGCGCCGCGAGTGGAAGGTCGAGGTCCACCTGATGCCGGCGCTGCTGCACAATCAGCCGCGCCAGATCGCGCCGCGCGTCGAAGCTCTGGCGCGGCGACTCCTGCGCCAGGGTCATCCGGTGATCGTGGCGTACGCCGACTGCGGCACCTACGGCGCACTCGACGGGGTCTGCGAGCGCCTCGGGATCGAGCGTCTCCACGGCGCCCAGTGCTACGACCTGTTCGCCGGACGCGACCGGGTGAGCGAGCTCTTCCTCAACGAGCCTGGCACCTACCTGCTGACCGACTTCCTGGTGCGCTCCTTCCGGCGCACCGTTTGGCGCGAGTTGGGACTGCATCGCTACCCCGAACTGTGGAGCGACTACTTCGGCCACTACCGCCGCCTGGTCTGGCTGGCCCAGGACCGTACCGAGGACCTGGAGGCCACGGCGCGCCGCCTGGCCGAGCAGTTCGGACTGCCGCTGGAGATCCTCGACGTCGGCACTGGCTCACTGGAGAGTGAACTCGAACGCCTGCTCGCGTCGGCAACGCGCACGTCGCCGGGTTCGCGCTCCGGCGCCGAGGTCGACGACTGTGCGTAGGGTTGCCGCCGCCGCAGCGCTGCTGGTGAACCCGCGTTACGAAGTCCTGCCGACCCCGACAACGGAGGAGTTGGTGGTCACCTGGGTGCCGCGCGACGTCACGGTCACGATCACCTCGTCGCCGAGCAAGGGTCTCGAGGCCACCATTGCCCTGGCGGAACGTCTGAGCGCTCAGGGGTACGCGGTCGTACCCCACGTGGCCGCCCGCCAGGTCGTCGACAAGGCCCATCTGGCCGAGCTGGTGGGACGACTCGCGGCGGTCGGCGTGAGCGACCTCTTCGTGCCGGCGGGCGACTCGGCGTCGCCGGCCGGTGACTTCGAGAACGCGTACTCCCTGCTCACCGCGCTCGACGAACTCGGTCGCCCGTTCGCCAACGTCGGGGTCACCGGATACCCCGAGAGCCACCGCAGCATCTCTGATGACGTGACCATCCAGTCGATGTGGGACAAGCGCCACCACGCCACCTACATGGTGAGCAACCTGTGCTTCAATCCCGCCGTCGTGCGCCGGTGGGTCCGCCGGGTTCGCGCCCGTGGCGTCACGTTGCCGCTCTACTTCGGGCTCGCCGGCCCGGTCGAGCAAGCCAAGCTGGTGCGGATCGCCTCCAAGATCGGCGTGGGCGAGTCGGCCCGATTCGTCTCGGGCCACGGCAAGGGCATCCTGCGCCTCGGCACCCCCGGCGCCTACAACCCCGCCCGGCTGCTCGAACGCGTCGCGACCGTGCTCAGTGATCCGGCGTCGCTGGTGAAGGGCGTTCACCTCTTCACGTTCAACCAGGTGCGTGAGACCGAGGAGTGGCGCCAGGCGCTCCTGGCGCACGGCGCGGTAGGTGCTGGCGCGCGTTGACGGATAGGTCCACGCAGATTCACGTCTCGCAAGTAGGGTGACCACCACACGGCGAATGGGGGCAGTTTCGTGAGTGACGGTGTGTCGGAGCTGGTGGGAACAGCTGACGATCCACTGGTCGAAGCACGCCAACTCGCCGAGGCCGCATCTACCGCGGGCATCCCGCTACGGCTGCTCGGCGGGCTCGCCGTTCGAGTGCTCTGCCCGGACTTCCCACCGCGTCTGCGTCGAGACCAGGACATCGACTTCGGGTGTCTGTCCAAGGGCCGCCGCGAGGTCATGGCATTTTTGGAGAGCGCGGGCTGCGAGCCCGATCGTCGGTTCAACTCGCTCAGCGGAGAGCGCCAGATGTACTTCACCGCTCCGTCCGGACGGCCCATCGACGTCATGGTCGATCGACTCACCATGTGCCACGAGCTCGACTTTCGCCCGAACTTCCGGGTGCTGCCGTACACGCTCGATGTCGTGGACCTTCTGCTCACCAAGTTGCAGATCGTGGAACTGAACGAGAAGGACGCACGCGACATCTGTCACCTGCTCTCGGCGTTTCCGGTCTCCGGCGACAGCCCCGGCGAGGGAGGACCGCAGATCGACCGCCAACGATTCTGCGACGTGCTCAGCGCGGACTGGGGGTGGTGGCGCACAGTCACCGGCAACCTGTCGAAACTGGCCCTGTTGGTTGGCGACCACCCGGACCTCGTGCCACCGCAGCCGCGTCACGACCCGCTGGGCAACGCCGAGCGGCTGCTCGACCTCGCCGACGCCACACCCAAGTCGCTCAAGTGGAAGACGCGTGCGCGGGTCGGCGAGCGCATGCGCTGGTACGAACTGCCCGAGGAGGTCGCGCACTGATGCTCCTTGCACCTCTGGAGTCCCTGTGATAGGTATGGCGTCGCTGTTTGGGGTGAGGCGGGGCGAAGTTCCACACCTGGAGGCTCGGGTGCCCTTTCCGATAGTCGTCTGGGGGAGGTGAGGGCTCGGCGTGCGCATCTTCTTTGCCACCGACATCCACGGATCTGAGATCTGCTGGAAGAAGTTCCTCAACTCCGCGGCGTTCTACAAGGCGGACCTGGTGATTCTGGGTGGTGACGTCACCGGCAAGGTGATGGTGCCCATCGTGTCGCGCACGGGGTTCTCCGAGGTGACGTGGGGGGGCCAGAGCCTCCACCTCGAGACCGAGGAGGAGATCCGTGCGGTCGAGGCCCAGATCCGCAATCGCGGCTTCTATCCCGCGCGCATCAGCCCTGACGAGATGACGGTGCTCAACGAAGAGGACGGCGCGATCGACAAGCGCTTCACGATCGAGATGGTTCACACGCTCAATCGATGGCTCGACATGGCCGACGGCAAGCTGATGGGCGGAGAGATCCCGTGCTTCGTCAACGGCGGCAACGATGACACCTTCGACATCGACCCGGTGATCGAGGCGTCGCCGTGCGTCACGTTCACTGAAGGCAAAGTCGTCGAGCTCGACGGCTTCTACATGGCGTCGATGGGCTACACCAACCCGACGCCCTGGGACACCTTCCGCGAAGGGTCCGAAGAGGACCTGGCTATTCGCATCAAGAACGTGACGGACCAGATCCCGGACATGGACCGGGCCATCTTCAACTTCCACGCACCGCCGTACAACTCCGGACTCGACGAGGCGCCGGCACTGGATGAGAACATGCGGCCGATGCACGGGGGTGCCGTGATGAAGCCGGTGGGCTCGACCGCGGTGCGCGACGCCATTGCGAACCTGCAGCCGATGCTCGGCGTCCACGGCCACATCCACGAGTCCAAGGGCGTGACCAAGATCGGCAAGACCCTGGCGATCAACCCGGGCAGCGTCTACACCGACGGCGTGTTGCAGGGCGCCGTCATCGACCTCAACGAAAAGAAGAAGAAGGTAACGAGGTACATCCTCGTCAACGGCTGAACAGACACTGTCAAACAAGGGGGGATTCATGTCCATAGATGAGAAGACGGGGGGACCGTCGGACGGCGTGGGGGGGAGGACCGGTGGCGATGAAGCGCCGACGCTGTTCCTTCGAAAAGCCACCGGTCTGGTACGTGGATGGAGCGTTCGCGACGCGATCATCTACGCCTGCCTGTCGACGAACATCATCACGCTGGGGATCTACGAGTTCTCCTTCAACTCGTTTATCCCGAAGGGCCAGCTCCTCACTGGGGTCCTGCTCTCGGCGGTGTGGGTGTCGTTCTTGGTGATCGCCTATACGGGCCTCATCGTGACGATCCCACGAGCCGGCGGCGACTACGTGTGGCAGAGCCGAATACTCGGCGGTCCGATTGGCTTCGTCTTCGCTGCTACCGGGTGGTGGTTCATCCTGTGGCTGTGGGCGCCGATCTACGGAACGGTCCTCAACGTCGAGTTCATCCAGCCCCTCTTCTACACGTTGGGTTGGCGCGGCGCGGCCTCGTACTTCGGCACGCACAACGGCTCCTTCACGATCTCGCTGATCACCATCGCGCTCGCCGGCATCCTGGTGTCGGTCGGCATGGGCGGCTACGCGAAGGTCCAGAAGTGGTGCTTCGCCGGCGGCATGTTGGGATTCCTCATCGTCGTAGGACTACTGCTCTTCACTTCGCATCAGAGCTTCGTCAATTCGGTGAACCTCGAGGCCCACAAGTACTTCGGCCTCACCAACGCGGTGAGTTCCACGAACGCCACGGCGCACGGCCTCGGCTACGCGGCTCCGGCCTTCGGGCTGAACGCCTTCGGCGCGAGCATGCTGATGATCCCGCTGCTGATGTTCTATCTGTTGTGGCCGAACTGGGGCTCGACGCTCTACGGCGAGGTCCGCGGCGCCAGCGACTTCAAGCGCGTGTTCACTGGCATGTTCTCGGGCCTGTGGCTGACGGTCACCCTGTCGGTGGTCTTCCTGCTCCTGATGGTCAAGACGGTGGGCTGGGGCTTCTACAACAACGCGAACGCGGCGTTCTGGAACGGCAAGGGCTCGATCCCCATCTGGCCGTACCCAGTGATGCTCGCCGGCTGGATCGTGCACAACGAGGCGTTCCAGGTGGTCCTCATCTTGCTGATGAGTCTCTGGTTCTTCGGCTGGGTTGGCACGCTGTTCCTGTCGTCGACGCGCGTCATCTTCGCCGCGGCCTTCGACCGAGTGCTGCCCGACATGGCGGCCACGGTGAGCGAGAAGCGCAAGGTCCCCATGGCCTCGCTCATCCTCATGCTGCTGCCAGCGGTGGGACTCAGCGCGGTCTACGCCTATTCGGCGAAGTTCGTGACCTATACGCTCGACGCCACATTGGTCATCGCCGTCACCTACGGGATCAGCGCGATCGCGGTGATCATCCTGCCCTGGCGTAAACCCGAGCTCTGGGCCTCGTCGGCGGCGAGCAAGTTCAGGATCGGCCCGGTGCCGATCGTGCCGGTCGCGGGAGCGGCCACCCTAGGCCTCATCGTCTACAACGTCTACGAGTGGCTCAAGAACCCTGCCTACGGCGTCAACAACCACCAGTCGCTGTGGTTCATGGCCGGGCTCTACGTGCTGGCGATCGTCGTGTACGTCGTGGCGCGACTGATTCGAAAGAGTCAGGGAATCGATTTGGGACTCATCAACAAGGAGATCCCGGTCGAGTAGCAAGGGCGGACAAAGTCTTCCGCCGTGGCCAGGGCAGGGGTCCGAATATCCGGCCCCCTGGCCACGGCGGGAGTTTGTCGGTGGTGTGAGCCCGGTGGGCCCGACTGCGCCCGATACCGTTCCCGTAGGCGATGACCATAAGGGCGACGCCGATCGGAGAAGAGTCGGGCATGAACGTTGAGAACTTCATTGACGGGCACTCAGTATCGGCCAGTTCGGATGACCTGATACCCGTAATGAACCCGTCGACGGGCGAACAGATCGCCACCGTGGGTGCATCGAACGAGAAAGACGTCGATGACGCCGTCCGGTCAGCCGCGCGAGCCTTCACCGGTTGGTCGCAGATGACCCCGGCCGACCGAGCCCAGAAGCTCCACCGGTTGGTCGACCTGTTCGACCGCGACGTGGAACGCTTCGCTGAACTTGAAGTGATGGACGCCGGCAAGCCGTGGGCCACGGCGCACGACGTAGAGCTGCCCGCGATCGTCGATGCCCTCCGACACTTTGCCGGGGGCGCGAAGACGAGTTCGGGCCAGGCGGGAGGCGACTACGTGGCTGGACACTCCTTCTACCTGCGCCGCGAACCGCTCGGCGTCGTGGGTGCCATCACACCGTGGAACTACCCACTGTGGCAGGCAGTCTGGAAGATCGGACCGGCGCTGGCCTCCGGCAACACGATGGTGATCAAGCCCTCGGAGAACACGCCGCTCTCCACGACGGCGTTCGCGCGTCTCGTCGCCGCCGCATTGCCGCCAGGGGTGCTCAACGTGGTGCACGGGCACGGACCCGTCGCGGGCGAGGCTTTGGTGCGCCACCCTCTCGTGGCGATCGCAACTTTCACTGGTTCGACGAGGGCGGGTCGACGCATCGCTCAACTGGCGGGGGAGACACCCAAGCCGGTCGTCCTGGAACTCGGCGGAAACGCTCCGGTCATCGTCTTCGACGACGCCGACCTCGAGCGCGTCGTGGCCACGGTGGGAGCGATGGCCCTTATCAACGCCGGTCAGGACTGCATGGCCGCAACGCGCGTCATCGTGGCCGACTCCCTGTTCGATCAGTTCGTTGACGGATTGGTGTCTGAGTTCGCCGGTGCGGTGATGGGTGACACCGACGACCGGCGCACCACGCTCGGTCCCTTGATCTCCGAGGTCCAGCGCGATCGCGTCGCCGGCCTAGTCGACGGCGCGCGCGCGAGCGGCACCGTGGTCGTGGGCGGGCGCGTTCCGGACCGTCCGGGTTACTTCTACGAGCCCACCATCGTGACCGGACTTGACCAGGGCGCCGACCTGGTACAGCAGGAGTGCTTCGGACCAGTGGTGACGGTACAAAGGTTCACGAGCGAGGCCGAGGCCCTCGGCATGGCCAACGACGTGGAGTACGGACTGGCCGGATCGATCTGGACGCGCGACGTGGGACGCGCCACCCGAATGGCCAATGCCCTGCACTACGGCACCGTGTGGATCAACGATCACCTGATCCTGGGCCCGGAGATGCCGGTGGGCGGATTCCGCTCCTCCGGGTACGGCAAGGAGGGAGGCGTGGCCGGCATGGAGGAGTTCACGCGGCTCAAGCAGATCATCGTGAACTCGCAGTAGCCACGCCGCCGCACTTTGCATCGCGGTGCGTCCGTAAATCGTCGCTAGGGTGAAGGGAAGTCTTCGCTTCTGACTTGCAGCGCTGAATCAAGACCTCGTTGAGCGTCCACCTTCTATCTGGGGACCGAATGAAATTGCTCAACGAGCGTGTCGCGCGCTCCCTCCCGATGTGGCTCGGACCGTAACGTGGCGACGCAACGTCTGGTGGCAATCTTCGAACTGCTGGCCCAGCACGAACGCTCCGGCCCCGCGTCGGGGATGTTGTGTTCGGTGGCCGCCGAGATCACCGGCCTGAGCGGCGCCGGCATCGCCCTCGTCTCTCGCGGTGAGCAGCTGACGAGCATGTGCACTAGCAACGGCGTGGCCGCCAGCCTCATGGACCTCGAGATGACCGTGGGTTCCGGTCCGTGCGTGGACGCCTGTGGTTCTGACTTCGCGGTCAGCGAAGGGAGCCTCGACCAGTCGACGGATCCTCGGTGGCTGGCCTACAGCGCCCGTGCCGTGATACTCGGGGCGGGTGCAGTGTTTGCCTTCCCGGTTCGGATCGGTGCCGTTCAATTGGGCGCGCTCGCCCTCTACCGCGACCGTGAAGGTGCGATGACCGAGTCCCAGGAGACTGACGCCTACCTCATGGCCGCGGTCATTGCGCGCGCGGTGCTGGCCCTGCAGGCGCGCGCCGTGAAAGGATCGCTCGCCTGGGACCTCGAACGCGAGGCCTCCTTCGACTTCCAGGTCCATCAAGCCGCTGGCATGATCGCGGTGCAGGCGTCGATGACACTCGGCGACGCCCTGGTCGCACTGCGCAGCCACGCCTACGCCCTGACCGCGGCGCTGTCGGACACGGCCGCGCGCGTGGTCGCGCGTGAGCTCTGGTACGACCGGGAGATCGACACCTGGCGTAACGTGTGGGGAAGAAGCGAATGACGAATCTGGCGACGTCGGTGACCGGCGGGCCACCCAGTGCCCGCGGAAAACTGGCGCGCGCTCAATGTAGAATGGGGGGCACATGACGCGGGAATCACTCCTGATCGCGACGCTCGTCGAACTCGCGGACAACCTCGTTGACAACTTCGACGTCATCGACGTCTTGACGGTTCTCAGCAACCGGTGCGTGGACGCCATTGACGTGGACGCGGCGGGCGTCATGCTCTCCTCACCCGGCGGAGAGTTGGCCTTTCTCGCCTCGTCAAGCGAGTCAATGAGGGTGCTGGAGTTGTTCCAGATCCAGTCCGACCAGGGCCCGTGCATCGACTGTTTCCGCGACGGTCGCGCCATCGTCAACTATGAACTGTCCGAGGCCGACGAACTTTGGCCCCTCTTTACGCCGCGGGCCCTGGCCCAGGGGTTTCGTTCGGTGCACTGCCTGCCGATGCGACTACGGGGACGAACGATCGGGGCGCTCAACCTCTTTCGAACCACGCAGGGACCCCTCGATGACGAGGACATCGTGGTCGCCCAGGGCTTGGCCGACGTCGCGACGATCGCGATCCTGCAGCACCGTACGAACCTTGATGCCCAGACCCTCAACGGTCAGCTCAGCATTGCGTTGAACAGCCGGATCATCATCGAACAGGCCAAGGGCATGGTCAGCCAGACCGTGAACTGCGGCATGGACGACGCCTTTGGACATCTGCGCGCCCACGCGCGTAACCACAACCTCGGTTTAACGGAGGTCGCGCGCCGAGTGGTGGAGCGAGAACTCGCCATCGAGGACTTAGTCGCCCCCGTCGCCGCGAAGCCTTCGCGCTAACACGCCCTCGTTGGTGGCGGGCCTCAATGACTGCCTACCCTGCCGCTTGAAGACTCATCTCGAGCAGTACGATTACATCTAGGACGTCGAGACCCCGCATCCTTCTCGCCTGACAATTGGTCAGGTTGAAAAGAAGAGAGCGCGAAATGGGTTTACCTGGAATGGTTTTGAGCGGTATCGCTGCGGCGGCGGGCGCGATTATGTACTGGGCCGTCACGTATCAGGGTCACGGATTCAGGCTCTCAACGGTGGGACTCATTCTGATGATTGCGGGAGCGGCGGGCTTCGTGGTGTCGGCGATCATCTTTGCCATGTCACGCAGCGAGGTCAGCAGCCACCACACCTTGGATCGTCAGGTCACCGACACCGCGGGTGGGACGAGCTCCGTTCACCAAGAAGTCAAGTAACTAGCGACTGCAAGGAGCGGCCCGCGGCGTGCGATTGCCTGCCCCGCACCGCTCACGGATCCGTCACTAGGTGACGATCCGGACCATGGAGTAGATCACGGTTTATTTAGACCGTGGTGAGGAGGACAGCGTGAAGAGTCGACGGCGTAAGAACTCGCCTGTGTCCGGTGAGGCGATACCCGGAACGGCCAACATGGGCACGACGGATGCCAAGCACCGGGGCGAGACGAAGAGCGCGCTTCAACGGCTTGGAGAGCAGGTGGCCGATGCGAACACAACCTGAGTCCCGAAAGGGCACTCCGGGGGGCTCGTGGTCATTGAGTTGGAAGGGCGCGGCCAACGGCGTGAAGGTGATGGCACGTCGTGTCATACCCGTTCGACGCCGACCCGACCCAACTGCGACGCACATCGATCAACCGTTCCCTGACGGTCTGATCAGTGGATTTGGCTCCTCTCCAGCTTCTGTCGACAACCGACACCGCCCAGGTGTTCAGTCACCGCACCTTCGTCCCCATCGTCCAACGCTCGATTTCAGGGGTGGCGAGTGAGGAAGTCTGACCGAGCGTGGTTCCTCAAAGACCGCCAGTTGAGGTCCATGGCTCGTCGTGACAGTTCGAAGGCGCGTCACGACGGACTGGTTCACCTTGAGCGCACCGACGTTGTCCGGTGTCGAGTCTGGACGCAGGTGTAATCGGCGGGCCCGATTCGGACTCGACGTTTGCACCACATCACGAGCGAGTTACGAGCACTTACGCCTCAGCACTCCCGGTGTTTGTGTCCGAGGGCGGATCGCCGCGCGCGTCACCTTCTCGTTGATGGTCAACACCCTGGGGCGGCTCTCTCAATGACTCGTGATGGGCAATCTGGTCCTGCTCGCGTCGGTCGAGTTCGGCGTCTGGAGCGAGTTCGATGTGCACGAGGTGATCGTCAGCCTGCGGAGAGGTCCGAATGAGCTCGTCCAGCTTCAATTGGAGGGCCGTCTGCTGGCGACTTTGAGTGTGTTGGATCACGAACAGCATCACGAGCGTGATGAAGGAGGTCGCGGTTGCGAACGCTGACATCCAGTACGCCGGAAAGCCGGCAATCGCGAGCACGACGACAAAGACGACGAGAATCACTGCCACGACGGCCGACGCGCCCGCGCGCGACGTGACATCTCCCACCCAGTGAAGCGCTCTGCTAATACGTTTTTCGACAGCCAACTGCCTGCTCCGTTTCAGGTTGTTATGAATGTGACCCCAGTGAACTGATCTCCTCAGCCGGTCAAGGGCATTGTGTGGACGCCTGACGGGTTGTGACCTGGCTCGGCTCGCGAACTTCGGAGCTCCTCGCGCCAAGTGCGCGGCTCACCTGTGTCACCTCTAAGCGGGGGTAGGTTGCCTAGAGATGACACACGTGAGCCGCGCGTAACAACGCGCGCGACTCCGTGTATCGAAGAACGTCGAGACCACCGGTCCTTTGTGGAGATGCGCCTACACCAGCCGGGGTTCGTTCCTTCAATAGAGTGAGGCACTGTCTAAGGGGGACCCGTATGAAGGCATCCGCCTGTGACTGGTTGCTCACGGTCAAAGAGTTGGTGGCCTGGCGGACCGTCATGAGGTGATCCGCGTTTCGAAGGGAGCGTCGAGAGAGATCGGAATCTCTCCTACGAGGAGCACGCGTGACGACGTTTCTCCCTGGAAATCTGCAAAATCGAAGCTCGCACTCGACATTGTTACGGGGTTCTTCGCGCTCAGGTTGAACTCGCGCGTCGCGTCGTCCGACCCATTGCTGAGGTGTGGTGTCGGTGATTGCACAGCGCTCCAGACTTTGATTGCGTATGTAACTGCTGCAACCGTCTTGTCTAGAGCCGCTTACCTGAGTGTACACATCGTGGGGTGAATGTCAAGTCAAAAGCACTGAATAGAAGACTCCGCCTTGGGAGTTGGAGTTCAGATCTCAGCCGGCGCGCTCAGTGTTTTCACTCACGTTGATGCGATGATTGTGCAACTTGCGTCGATGTTCACGAGGCCGAAACACGCCGATCACATTCGGTCTCGACGGATGGAAATTCTCGATGCCGCACACTCATTTCGATGGAGCGAAGGAGAGGTTGCCCTCGGATTGACGGCTCAACGTTCCGTGTAGAATATGGACACGGAAGGAAGTGATCTTTCCGTTCTGAGACGCCAAATCCGGGTCGGACGATCGAGAGATTGTCGCCCGTTCGGGCTCGACGCCTTCGTACCCCCAGGAGGACCTCGATGATGCTCAATCGCCTACGTCGACTTAGCGCAGAGCCAGAAGTCGAGACAGTCGCGGCTCCCAACGCGCCTCGCGAGAAAATTCCTACTTGGTTCATCGTGGAGACGATGGCGGCAGTCATGACCATTGGGTCGTTGTTGCTTGACCTTCGCCACAAGTCACGGGTAATTCGAAAGTCGCGCCGTCAGGTCGCGCCGGTTGCGGACAGTAAATGACAGATATGAGAGTGAACGTCGTGGGCGAGTACTCGAGGGGTGTGCGATGACTGTCGCTGCGAATCCGCTCGAGGAGCGCACCGGCGGATCCACGCGAACGGGCAAGAAACGCGCGCATCCGAGGGCGCGAAAGGAGGGACCCATGGGAGTGTTGACAACGTCACGGGGATCACAGGCGACGAAGGCAACGTCGCGGGCTCGCACCTTCGGTCTCCTCAGCAGTGCCCCACCGACCCAGTGCGGCCTCGCGACATTTTCGACGGCCCTAGGCAAGAGCTTGACTCGCCAGGGCGCCGCAGTCGGGGTGGTACGAGTGCTCGACGCTCCCGAAGCGTATTCGGCGACCGACCTGCCTCTCATCGGTGAGCTCATGGCATCGGACCCGTCGTCAACTGGTCGAGTGGTGAGAGCACTCAACCGGTGCGACGCTGTGTTTGTTCAGCACGAGTACGGGCTGTACGGCGGCCGCGACGGCTCCGACATCCTTCAGGTGCTCGATCGCCTCCACGTGCCCGTGATCGCCACGTTGCACACCGTCCTGGCGGCGCCTACCGAGCACCAGCGCTGGGTGCTCAACGAAGTACTGCGCATCGCTGACGCGATCATCGTCATGACCGACAGGGCCGAAGTGATCCTGCGTTCGACGTACGACGTGGGCGTGACTCCGGTGTCCATGATCCCTCACGGCGCTGCTGTCGGACCGCCGGCGACGCCGATCGCGCACGGTGCGCGACCAAAGTTCTTGACATGGGGCCTTATTGGTCCGGGCAAGGGAATCCAATGGGTGGTCGACTCGCTCGTATCTTTGCGCGATTTAGACCCCGCGCCCCTCTACGTCATTGCTGGCCAGACCCACCCCAAGGTTCTGGCGCGCGAGGGCGACGCCTATCGAGAGTCACTCGTCGAACGCGTTTCGCGCAACGACGTCGGCGACTTGGTGGAGTTCGACAACTCCTACCGCGACCTGTCCTCGCTGACCGATCTCATTGCGAGCGCGGACGCCGTGATCCTGCCGTACGACTCGAAGGACCAGGCCACCTCCGGTGTCCTGGTCGACGCCGTCGCCGCGGGCAAGCCAGTGATCGCGACGGCGTTCCCTCACGCCATCGAGCTCCTCAGTGACGGCGCTGGCATCGTCATTTCCCAAGGCGACGTGGCGGCATTGAGCTCGGCCATGAGGCGTGTCGCGACCAATCCCGCCGCCGTGGCCGAGATGAGTTCGCGCGCCGCCCAGCTCGCGCCGGGCCTCAGCTGGGACGCCGTCGGTCGCCAGTACCGGGGCGTCGCCGCGCGTCTGTTGGACCGGGTCAAAATCGTCGCCTGATGCGTACGCCGAAACCGAACTTCGCACACCTGCATTCCTTGACGGGTCCCCACGGCACCTACGAACACGCCGACCACACGTTCGCGCGTGTCGAGCACGGGTACTGCACCGACGACGTTGCCCGAGTGCTCCTGGTGGCCGCGCGCGAGCCCGATCCCGACGCCGATCTCGAAGCCCTGGCCGAGACATCACTTGACTTTCTCTCGCTGGCCCAAGGTCGAAGTGGAAAATTCCGTAATCGCCGACACCAGGATGGACCCTGGATCGGGCCGCGCACGGCCGACGACTGCTGGGGCCGAGCCCTGTGGGCCCTGGGCACGACATTCGCACGCTCCGGGCATGATTTCCAGCGCTTCGAGGCGCTGCGACTGTTCGAGAGCGGCTCCCGTCAGCGCTCGCCCTGGCCGCGATCGACGGCCTTTGCCGCCCTGGGAGCGGCCGAAGTGCTGACGACGTATCCCACCAATGACGCCGCGTTGTCTCTCATCGACGCGGCCGCCCAGGTATTGGACCGCCCGGTGATCTCATCGGCGTGGGAATGGCCGGAGGAGCGACTGACCTACGCCAACGCCCTGCTACCCGAGGCGATCATGACCGTGGGTTCGATTGTGGGCGACGAGCGGCTGATCGAGCAGGGACTGCGACAGTTGACGTGGCTCCTCGCGCTCGAGACGGTCGATGACCACCTCTCGGTGACGCCGGTCGGCGGCCGCGGCTGGACGTTTGACGGACATCGATTCGACCAGCAGCCGATTGAGGTCGCCGCGATGTCCGACGCGTGCCTACGAGCCTTTGAGATCACGCGAGACCCGACGTGGCTGGCCGGTCACGAGCTCGCGGTGGGCTGGTTCACCGGACGAAACGACGTCGGCGTGAAGATGTTCGATTCGCGCACCGGCGGCGGCTACGACGGGCTCACGGCCGATGGCCCGAATCTCAACCAAGGTGCGGAGTCGACGCTGGCCCTGCTCACGACTCTCCAGAACGCGCGGCGTATGTCGAGAGTCGCTACGTGAACGATATGGATTTGGCAGTTCGTTCGGGACTGCGATTGGTGCCCGACGCTCGCCGGGTCATCACACGCCTATTCATTCCGGGCCAGGAGTTGGTCGGGGGTAGTGAGTCGCGCACCTCGGTCACCGTTGATCGCGTCCTCGCCCTCGACGACGCTGACGTTTCGGCGGAACTCAAGGAGATCCGGCAGCGTTTCGCGGACCGGCACGACGACTTGGACGCGGTCTTTGCGCAAAACGCCGACCGCGTCGCCGCCTACGTCGCCGAGCCGCTGTCGGACGATCGCCGTCTGCTCCTAGGGGCTGTCTTCACCCACGAGTTCTCGCTCGAGGGCAGCTCGATCTGCAATCCGTGCCTCGTCGCACACCACGACCAGAGTGGCGTCGGAACGGGAGATCTGCGAGTGATCATGAGCTACCGCGCGATCGGTGAGGGACACCGGTCAGCCCTGTGTTTTCGCACCGGGGTCGTCGACGTGGCGGGGAAGATGACCCTGGACGAACCGCACCCCTTCCCGGTGGTGGCCACAACGGGATACGCGCTGTTCGACCGGCGCGCGTTCCGCGCTCGACTGCACGACATGGGCATCGACGGGGAGACCGCAGCCTTCGTGCTGCGCAACCTCGCACCAGTGTTCACCCTGGCGGACCTGGAGGCGGGCATCGACAGCCTGGCCGAACAACGAGACACCCGTCCCAACGTCCTGGACACTGCGGTCCAGATGCGTTCGATCGCCGAGTGCTCCTACGTCGCCACCTTCGACCCAGCGACCGACATCTCTCAGCGCGTCCTGTGGCCTTCGACGCCGTGCGAGGCCCAGGGAATCGAGGACGCGCGCTTCGTGCGCCTGGAAGATGACGATGGTGTGCGCTACGTCGCGACCTACACTGCGTTTGACGGGCACAGCGTGGCCCAGCAGCTTCTGGAGACCACCGACTTTTGTTCCTTCCTCTCCACTCCGTTGGCGGGCGTCGGCGGGGGCAACAAGGGTCTCGCGGTGTTCCCACGACAGGTCAATGGAAAGTACGCGGCGCTGTCGCGCTACGACCGCGAGTCCAACGCGCTGGCCGTCACCTCCGACGTGCACATTTGGAACCAGGTGTCCGAGTTGCAAGCACCGCGCAGCTCGTGGGAGCTGCTCGGGATCGGCAACTGCGGTGCGCCCATCGAACTTCCCGAGGGCTGGTTGGTACTCACCCACGGCGTCGGTCCCATGCGCACTTACGGCATCGGAGCGCTGCTCCTGGACCTGGAGGATCCCTCCAAGATCCTGGGGCAACTTTCTCGACCTTTGCTCGTACCTGACGAGAGCGAACAGGACGGGTACGTGCCCAACGTCGTGTACTCGTGCGGATCCATCGTGCACGCGGGCAACCTCGTCATCCCGTACGGGATCGCGGACCAGTTCATCAGTTATGCGACGGTGCCCGTTGCGGACCTAGTCTCGGCGTTGTCGTAGCCCGAGCAAGGAGGCGGCCACGATGGTTGCCGCTCTGAGCCAATCCACGGGTGCGTCAGGATTCCTGATCGTCGTGTTCGTGTTGCTGGGCATTCTCTGGTACGTGCTGCCCTACTTCGCCATCCTGCGGGCCGCCACGTTGCCGGCCACTGTCTTTCGCGACATCGGTCGCAACAAGACCGTCTGGGTGGTGCTGCCGCTCGTCTTTGGGTTCCTGGCCGCCGCGTACTTCTACGCCTTCGTGTACCCGCAGCTCAAGCTTGCCTCCCACTCCGCATTGGATCTCGCCTAGTCGGACCTAGTGGATGTACTGGTTGAGTGCCAGCGCGACGGCGAGTCCGACGCCCATCCAACACAGCGCCTTGAGGGCCAATTCGTAGGGACGTAGTAGCGACTCCTTGGTGATGGGGTCGCGCGAACCGTCGGTCGCGAAGATAGGACCCTTCCACCCTCACCACCCGGCGACGCAGGTCACGCGCGGGGGTGGACAGGATCTGTTGCACCTTGACCACGAGGGCGCCAAAGGCCGCCGCGACGAACGACGCGAGGCTGAGCGAGCCGTGCTCGGCGAAGTACGCCGTGAGGATCGGAAACGCACCCCAACTCAGCACCAACACGAGGCTCGTATGCAGGCGTCCGCCGAACAGCTCGAGGTTGTAGCCCACGGAAGCGAGCAGCCCGACGGCGATGAAGATCGCGAGGTACCCGTTGACCAGGAACAGCCCGGCGATTCCGAGGGCCACCGCCCCACCGAGTCCCACGATCGCCGCCGCGATCAACTGCCCGGTTGGGATGGTCGTGTTAAGGGGTCGACCGTTCAATTCGTCGAGCGCGTGCGCTGCGATTCCGACCGCGAGGAAGAAGGCGAGGAGCGTCGCGATCCAGTGCACGGTGTTGACGGGTCCAGCGAGACACGCACCCACGGTGACCAGGGAGAGGTGCAGCATCGTGTACGGGGGGTGCAGCACCGTCCACCACTCGCGCCACCGCGGTCGCGTGAGGAAGGACGGCTGAGCGTAGAACGCAGGTCCTTCGGGGAGTGACGACTCGGACACCACTAACCAGACCGATTGCCCGTGATCACGACGCCTCCGCCGACGCTCATGTAGCGGTACGAGACGTTCTGAATGCCAGCGCGCTCCCACGCGGCCACGGTCCAGGCGACCGAGTAGCGCTGGTAGTGCTGGGTGATGTTGGGACCCAGAAAGCGTCCGACGTCCCACCAGGCCCGTCCACCGAGCACCCACCCCGCGGTGGGCAGAACCGCGCGCGTGTACAGCCACCACATGGCGCGCCAGAGCGCGCGTGGCGGAACCGCGAACTCCAGGCTCGCGATGGCCCCACCGGGCTTCACCACGCGCGCGAGCTCCGTCAACGTTGCTTCCGGGTCGCTCACGTAGCGCAGAAGGTACGTGAAGCTCAACGCGTCAAAGGCCGCGTCACCGAAGGGGAGCTGCTCGCCGCGACCGAGCACCAGCGACACTCGCTCAGAGAGTGCGTCCTCACGTACGTTGTGCTGTCCCATCCTCAGCATCTCCTCGGAGAGGTCCACACCGACCACGTGGGCGCTCGTGGTGCGCGCCAATCTCTCGGTCACGGCGCACGGCCCGCAGGCCACGTCGAGTACCAGACGTGGTTCGCTCGCGGCGATGTGGCGCACGACCGCCGCGCGCCACCGGGGGTCCTGACCCAGCGACAGCACCGCGGCCAGCCGGTTGTAGCGACGGGGCAGGGGGGCGAAAAGTCGTTGGGCGAAGGGGTTGGGTGCGTCGCGATACCCGGTCGTCGCGCGCTGGCCGTACCCCACGGTTTCTCAGGTCCCTTGCGTCACGTGGCGACGTTCAACGCCGGTACTCACGCAGTCAACACCCTCGGCTTCGAAAGTCACGGTGTCAGCGACGCGCTTCGTGAGCCGGTGTGCCGACGTCGCGCTCATTGATCCCCTCCGGTCGCGTTCGGGATGGACGAACTGTTTGCCTGATTGCACGCTAGCGAACGACACGTCGCGCTCCCGCGTCGAGCGCGGTCTTTCGGTACGTCGAGCCAGGCGTTAACTTGTTTCGTACGCAAACAAAGGGAGTGTCATGTCCAAGGGTAGAGAGGGCGAACCCGAGATCGTCCGCGCGGCGTTGGTCCAGACGAAGTGGACGGGTGACAAAGCCTCGATGATTCTGTCCAACGTGGCACTCGCGCGCGAAGCCGCGGGCCAGGGAGCCCAGGTCCTGTGTTTCCAGGAGCTCTTCTACGGCCCGTACTTCTGTCAGGTCCAGGACCCCGAGTACTTCGCCTACACCGAAACGATCCCCGGGCCGACCACCGAGGCGATGTGCGCGCTGGCCAAGGAGACCAACATGGTCATCATCGCGCCGATCTACGAGGTCGAACAAGAGGGCGTCTTCTACAACACCGCCATCGTGATCGACGCCGACGGGACGTACCTGGGCAAGTACCGCAAGCACCACATCCCCCAGGTCAAGGGCTTCTGGGAGAAGTACTACTTCCGTCCCGGCAACCTGGGATACCCGGTCTTTAACACGGCCGTCGGGCCTGTGGGCGTCTACATCTGTTACGACCGTCACTTCCCCGAGGGGTGGCGCGCGCTGGGTCTCGGTGGCGCGCGCATCGTCTTCAACCCGTCGGCCACCAGCCGGGGCCTGTCGGCGTACCTGTGGAACCTGGAGCAGCCCGCGGCCGCGGTCGCCAACGAGTACTTCGTCGGCGCCATCAACCGGGTGGGTGTCGAGGACCTGGGCGACAACGACTTCTACGGGTCGTCGTACTTCGTGGACCCGCGCGGTCAGATGATCGGCGAGGCGGCGTCGGGATCTGACGACGAGGTCGTCGTGCGCGACCTGGACATGAGCACCCTGGCCGAGGTCCGTCGGACCTGGGCCTTCTATCGAGACCGGCGGCCCGACAGCTACGACGAGCTCGTTGCGCCGTAGGCGCACGAGACGAGGAGGAGGAACCGTGAGGATTCTGATCAGTGGTGGAACGGTCGTCAACGCCGGCGGGCCGATCGCCGCCGACGTCCTGATCGACGGCGAGAAGATCCAGGGGCTGTGCGCCCCGGGATCGGCGACGACCACGGCGTGGCGTGAGAACGCCGATCGAGTGATCGACGCGACGGGCCAGTTGGTCATTCCCGGCGCCATCGACGGGCACACCCACATGGAGATGCCCTTCGGCGGGACCCAGTCTGCGGACACCTTCGAGACGGGCACGCGAGCCGCGGCGTTCGGTGGCACCACGACGATTATCGACTTCGCCATCCAGTCCAAGGGCTCGAGCCTTCGCGAGGGCCTTGACAAGTGGCACGCCAAGGCCCAGGGCAACTGCGCGATCGACTACGGCTTCCACATGATCGTCTCCGACGTCAATGAGGTGTCCCTCAAGGAGATGGACGTGCTGATCGACGAGGGGGTCACCAGTTTCAAGCTGTTCATGGCCTATCCCGGCGTCTTCTACTCGACCGACGGTGAGATCCTCCAGGCCATGCAACGCGCGTCCGGCAACGGCGGGACGATCATGATGCACGCCGAGAACGGGATCGCCATTGACGTGCTGGTGGCCCAGGCGCTGTCGCGTGGCGAGACCGATCCGCGATTTCACGCCGCCACTCGCCCGTCGATCCTCGAGGGCGAGGCGACGCACCGTGCCATCCAGTTGGCCCGAGTGGCCGGCGCCCCCGTGTACTTCGTGCACCTATCAGCCAGCGAGGCCTTGGCCGAAGTCGTCGCGGCCCGCGACCGGGGCCAGAACGTCTTCGCCGAGACCTGTCCGCAGTACCTGTTCCTCAGTGACGAGGACCTGGCACGGCCCGGCTTCGAGGGAGCGAAATATGTCTGCTCGCCGCCGCTGCGGCCCCGTGAGCACCAGGCCGAGTTGTGGCGCGGTCTGCGCACCGACGACCTGAGCGTCGTCTCGACCGACCACTGCCCGTTCTGCTTTAAGGAGCAGAAGGAGCTCGGCCGCGGCGACTTCTCCAAGATCCCCAACGGGTTGCCGGGCGTCGAGCACCGTGTCGACCTCATCTACCAGGGGGTGGTCAACGGCGAGATCTCCCTGGGCCGCTGGGTCGAGATCGTCGCGACCACCCCGGCCAAGATGTTCGGCCTCTACCCGACGAAGGGCGTCATCGCGCCGGGCGCCGACGCCGACGTGGTGGTCTACGACCCCAACGGCCGCCACACGCTCTCGGCGACCACCCATCACATGGATGTCGACTACTCGGCCTACGAGGGTCTCGACGTGCCCGGGAAGGCCACGACGGTGCTCTCACGCGGGGCGGTCGTCGTCGACCAGGACCAGTACGTCGGAACCCCGGGCGCGGGCCGTTTCCTCACGCGCGGGCTCAACGGACTGCTGAGGTAGCGGTGGACTTCGGACTGGTCGCCCAAACCAACCCTCCCGCCCGGGGGGTCGTGGAGTTGGCCCAGCGCGCCGAGGCGGCGGGGTTCACGCACTTCTGGACCTTCGACTCGTGCGTCCTGTGGGAGGAGCCTTTCGTCATCTACTCCCAGATACTGGCGGCCACCGAACGCATCATGGTCGGACCGATGGTGACGAATCCGCTCACCCGTGACTGGACCGTGACGGCGTCCACGTTCGCCACCTTGAGCGAGATGTTCGGTCCGCGCGTGGTGTGCGGGATCGGCCGCGGCGACTCGGCGGTGCGCGTGACCGGCGGCGCGCCGGCGACGCTGGCTCACTTGGGCGAAGCAATGGGGGTCATCAAGACACTCGCCGAGGGTGGCACAATCGACCTGCACGGCACCGAGGTCCACTTCCCCTGGGTCACCGACGGTCACCTTGACGTGCTGATGGCGGCCTACGGACCCAAGGCCCTCGACCTGGCCGGTCGCGGCTCGGACGGACTCATCATGCAGTTGGCAGATCCCTTCGTCGTCAACTGGGCCATCGGCGTGGCCGAGAGCGCGGTGCGCGACGCTGGAAAGAACGCCGATGACTTCTACGTTGTGGTGGCCGCGCCGGCCTACGTCGGCGACGATCGGGCGCACCTGCGCGATCAGACGCGCTGGTTCGGTGGCATGGTCGGCAACCACGTCGCCGACATCGTCCACAAGTACGGCGCCGAGTCGGGGATGGTGCCCCAGGCGTTGACCGACTACATCAAGGCGCGCCAGGGCTACGACTACAGCCACCATGGCCAGGCGGGCAATCCGTCGACTGAGTTCGTTCCCGACGAGATCGTGGACCGATTCTGCGTGCTCGGGCCGGTCGAGGAGCACCGCGAGAAGCTCCGCGAGCTCAGTGACATGGGGGTCGACCAGTTCGCGCTCTATCTCATGCACGACGACCCCGACGGCACCTTCGACGCGTACGCGAACCACCTCGTCGGTCACGTGTAGCCACTCCGACACACCGGCAACGAGTCCCACCTCTGGGGCCGTCCCCGCCGGTGCAATCGGCTGGTGCGGTACTCTTCGCGAAAAGTGAGAGGAGCTGCGATGGCCAAGATTCGTGACGCGGTGCGTGAGCGTGTTGGGATACTCAAGGAGTTCCGCGCGTTTGTCTTGAAGGGCAACCTGGTCGACCTCGCCGTCGCCTTCGTCATTGGCACCGCGTTCGCGACCCTGATCAAGTCCTTCGTCGCTGACATCATCACGCCGCTGATCGGGGCGATGACCGGGGGCAAGACCGCGATCGGCGACCTGACCGTCACGGTGCACGGGCAGCCCCTGCACATTGGGTCCTTCATGAACGCCGGCGTGGGTTTCATCATCATCGCCGCGATTGTCTTCTTCTTCATCGTCAAGCCCGTGGGCTCGATGATGCGGCGCTTCGGCTACGCCCCGCCGGCCGATCCCCAACTGGCCGCGTGCCCGCGTTGCGAGACGCAGATCTCACCCACCGCGACGCGTTGCCCCGCGTGCACCTCGGACCTCGATCCGGGTTGGTCGACGGTGACGGCGGCCTGAGCGGTCGTCAGTGGGAGACGGTCGCAGGCGTTGAGACGAGATGCGCCGCCGTGTTGAGAGCGTTCACCAACTCGTCGAAGTGGACCGCGACGCTGGGGTTCGCCCCGTCAGCGGCCAGGCGTTCCTCGGCTGATCGGTAGAGGGGGCGCAGGTCCTGCCAGCGCCGGGCAGCCGCGTCGGAGAAGTGGCGGGCGAGGGTGTCGAGGGTCGCGTGGCACGCTTGAACGAGAGCGGACAGTTCCGACGACGGCGCGGCCGTGGCGCCACGTTCGGCGCCGATACGAAGGGCGTGGGTCGCGCGAAGGATCCTCATCGAGACGGCCAGCAAGGCGCGTCCCTGACTGGGATTTATTCGAGTGGATGACGGCTCCTCGACGCTTCGTCCGACGGCGGCCTCGGCGTCCGCCCAGGCGGTGCGCGCGGAGCGCGACGCGTCAACGGCCGCGACCGAACTTGATGTCACACCCTGGACCGCCGGCGTAACGGCGCCCAAGTACGTGTCCAACGCGGCGAAGAGTCGCGCGAACGCGTCGGTCACGCCGGCGCGAGGCGACGTCGGCCACACGACGTAGGCCAGCACTGAGATGGCGCCGCCGACGGCCACGTCGATGAGTCGATCAAGCGCAGTGGAGATCGGATTGGACTGGGCCAGGCTGAGCAGGACCAGGACCAACGCGGTAATGAGGCCGATGGCTATGGGAAAACTCGCCGACCACGTGCTGTAGGCGGCCCACGACAGGACGGCCACGAGGAGTACGGCGACGACATTGCTCGGGTGCAGCGCCGTAACGAGCACCGCGGCCACCGAGGCGCCGACGGCAGAACCCACGACGCGGTCCACCCCGCGGCGAACCATCGTCGAGTAGTCGGGCTTCAAGATGACCGCGACGGAGAAGGGCACCCAGTATCCGCGCGGCAGGGCCCACCAAGTGGCCAGCAGCGCCGAGAGAGGAACGGCAATCGCGAGCCGGACCGCGTGTCGCAATGCCGGTGAGTCACGATGGAGGCTCGCGCCCAGCACGGTGGGGTCCGTGTGCTCCTCGGCCGAGAGTCGCGCCAGCGTGGGGAGGCGCAGCCGCCAGGCGTGCCGACTATCGCTCTCGCCCAACTCCTCTACGAGATTGCCCATCGTCCGCAGTTGACCGTCAATCGCTGACAGGTGCTGAGCGATTTCACGCGCCAGGGTCGTCGCGTCGTCGACGCCCTCGGGCAGAGCCGACTCGAGAGTGTCGATCGTTGCCCTGTAGGCGCCCGTTGGCGTTCGCCACCCCGAGGTGGTGCGCCGACGAAGGTCGCTTCCGAGCGCGTCGAGGGCGTCCGCGATGTTCGACGTAGCGCGCTCTAACTGAAGGGTCAGCTGGTCGGGGGCCTGTGGAGCCAGGCGAACTCGCATGCCCGCCGTCGTGGTGAGTTCCAGACGCAGTCGACGTAGCTGATTCAGCACCGACAGGAGAATCAGCGAATCGGCGCGCCCGAACAGCGACGGTGCCGCGAGCGCACGTTCGGCCGCGTCCACACTGGCCAAGACGTCGGTCGCCGAGCGACTCTGGGGAGATCGTGCGAGTTCAGCCACCGCGTCGCACGCGGTGGCGAGCTGGAACCGTTGGAAGCGCAGGCTGGGCGGCAGCCGCAACACAACCAGCGCGCCCACCTCGACGAGGGCGCCGATCAGGACCGAAAGCCCGAGGTGCGCCGCGGTGCCAACGGAGCCGGCGAACCGTCCTAGGACGACGTACGCGATGATCGCCTGGGTCCCGATGACCCCCTGCGTAATGCCAAACACAGTCGTCAAACCCGCCGCGAAGCACAGGGGAACAAGGAGCACGATATGAAGCCACGACGTTGATGTCGTCGCGACCCCGAGGACTACGGCCAGGGCCATGGCTACTGCGTCAACGAGTGCCAGCGGGAGCGAGAGTCGCGGTGCGCCGACCAGTGAGACGAGAGCGATGAGGTTGGCGCCAATGGCGAGTGAGATCGCCTCGCGGGGCGAGAAGAATGCGAGGCCGATTGCGAAGATGGCCACGACGGGTAGTGCGGTCACCAGTCCGACGATTGGAGTCACCAAGCGAGTCTCGAACCGGAGCGACTCGCGAAGTGCGGTGCGGGTGACGCTCATGATGCGTCGTCTGGCGATGAAAGGATGCAGGCGCCCACCGCGCGTCGTCGTTGGCGCGACCCGTCGACCATCTCGTAACGCTAGCCACGGCCTCAGTGAGCGCGGTGCCCAAGGTCATCGATGGACGATGCTGTTTTCGCGGCTGCACGCGTCAGGATGGGGTGCATGGACCCGACGGTGAGCCCTTCGTCGCCGAGCCAATCGTTCCGCTCGCGGCGCAGCCGACTTGCCGTGTCTGCATTGCTCGTTGTGCTCGTCGGGGCGCTGACCTTGGTGGCGCCGTCAGCTGACGCGCAGCAGGGCGAGTTTGGACTGAACCCCGCACAGGTCTTTTCGCACGTGTTCGTTGTCGTTATGGAGAACCGCTCGTACCAGAGCGTGATGTCGAATCCGGCCATCGCACGAATCGCGGCGCGAGGGGGAGTGGCGACGAACTACTTCGCCGTGGCCCACCCCAGCCTGCCGAACTACTTGGCGCTCTCGGGGGGCTCGACTTTCGGTGTTACCAGTGACTGCGTCACGTGCTACGTGCGGGCACCCAACCTCTTCTCTCAGTTAGCCGCGGCGCACATTACGTACGACGCCTACCTCGAGGGGGTACCGGGACCGTGTTTCTTGGCGACCTACGGCGGTAACGACTACGCCAGCAAGCACAATCCCTTCCGCTACTACGACAACGTCCGGTCCTCCCCATCGATCTGTTCGCACCTGCGTTCGTACGCGGACTTCGCACCGACCCTTGCGCGGCCATCGTCGAAGGTGCCCAGCTTGCTGTGGGTGACGCCCGACCTCTGTCACGACGGTCACGACTGCTCCACCGCCGTGGCGGCGTCGTGGCTCACCGGTTTCGTCAATGAAGTGACGTCCAGCGCCGCCTACAAGAGCGGCGGACTGCTCATCATCACCTGGGACGAGGGATACGGCTCGGCTGGTGGCGGCGGACAGGTGGCCACCATTGTCCTCTCCGCCCTGACCAAGCCGGGGACGCGCGTGGGTGAACACCTCAATCACTACTCCGTGCTCGCCACGGTGCAGGACAATTTCAACCTGACGCGCATTGGCCACGCCACCGGTGCCCCGAATCTGGCGGCGTTCTTCAAGGTGAGCTACGTGGCGACTCGGTCGACTCAGTCAACGGGCGTGCGCTGAGACGGGGTTGGCGGTAAGTTCCCCGCAGAGCGTTGGCGAGTGGCGCTGACTGCGCTGGGCGTGGCGCGACGAAAGGTGGGTCCGTGAACGTGGCGATCCGAAACGACGAAGTGGAGCAGACCGACCTGGTGGGGGCCCGGGGAACTCTGACCTGGCTGGGCCACGCGACGGTGCTGCTGACGACGATGTCGGGTACGAGGATCGTGTTCGATCCCTGGTTCGAGGGAAACCCCAAAAGCCCGGTGGCCCTCGAAGAGGTCGGTGAGGTGCACTTCATCTGCGTCACCCACGGACACTTCGACCACATGGGCTCGGCGGTCTTACTGGCCGAAGCCACGGGGGCCAGCATCGTGTGCGTGCACGAGATGTCGGTGTACTTCGGTCTCATGGGCGTGGCCAATGTCATCGGGATGAACAAGGGGGGCACGGTGGCGATCGGTGACGTGTCGGTCACCATGGTCGGCGCGGAGCACTCCTGCGGCGTGTCGGCGGGCGACGACGTCCCCGAGATCTACGGCGGCAGCCCCGTGGGTTACGTCGTTCACCTGCCCGAGGGCGAGGGAGGTCCTCTCTACGTCTCGGGCGACACCAATGTCTTCGGCGACATGGCGATCATCCGAGACCTATACCGTCCCGACACCGCCGTCCTGCCGATCGATGGTCACTACAACATGGGTCCGCGTGAGGCCGCCTACGCCGTCGGCCTCCTGGGTGTGCGACGCGTCGTGCCGTACCACTACGGGACGTTCCCGATGCTCACGGGGACCCCCGACGAACTGCGATCTCATATCGGTAAGTCCAACGGTGCGGTGGTGGTGGCGATCGACCCGGGTGAGTCGATTCCCCTGGTCGTCTGACAGCGTGTGTCCTATTTGGACCCACCGGTTCGCCTTGACCGGCGGAACCAAGTGGTTCAGCCGGTGCTTGCTCACCGTCCGACTTCCCAGACGATCATCCATCTGAATACTCGGTTCCGACCCAGGGCCCTCATCACGTTGCCGTGATGGTTGTGCGGGTGACGATCGGCTCTTCCCGCGTGCTTCGCGGTGCAGATCCCTGTGGGATCAGGCTGTGGAGAGAAGCGCAGCGCGCGTTGGGTCCAACAGTGTCACAGTTGAAGACTCTTTGGGTTGCCAGCGGGCCAGGTTGATGGCCGCGTTAAGGTCGCGGTCGAGCACCAGGCCACAGACCCCACACGAGTAGGTCCGCGTCGACAGGTCGAGGTCGTTTCTGACATCGCCACAGCCCGAGCACGTTTTGGAACTCGGGAAGAATCTGTCAGCCACTCGAACCTCGACCCCGTGCCACCGGGCCTTGTAGTGGACCTGACGGGAGAGCTCACCCATCGCGGCGTCCGAGATCGAACGGGCCAAGTGTCGGTTCCTCACCATCCCCGCCACGTTGAGGTCCTCGATCACAAGGATCCGGCATCGGTCAACCAGGGTCTTGGAGGCTTGGTGGACCAGGTGTCTCCGAGTGTTGGCGACCTTGCGATGTCGTTTCGCGAGTCGGGACCTCGCTCGTTGACGACCCTTCGACCCCGGTGTGGTTCTGGCCAGGGCCTGGTTGGCCGCCTTGAGCGACGCTTGCGCTTGCTTCAATGTTCTCACCCCCTTGAAGCTCTCGAAGGGAACACCGTTCGCGTCCGCGGCGACGCAGAGGGAGATGATCCCCCGGTCGACTCCGACGGGGACGGCGTGACGGTTGGTGCGGCTGCGCTCGGCTTGGTGGAGCTGCGCGGCCACGCCCGTCAGCGAGACCGTCCAACGACCGGCACGTTGAGTCAGCGTCGCTGAATAGACGTGGAACCTACCCAAGTCGATCATCCGGCGGACGTTGCGGGTAGGGTCGCAGAGCTTCACCGGTCCGAACTTGGGCAGTCGCAGGTGTGAAGGATCGGTGAAGCGGATGGGCTGACTCGAAGGTGCCCGACCCGACGTCGCGCGGTTACGCAACCGGAAGCTCGGCGTCACCTTCCCCTTCGCCTGGAAGCGGGGGAACCCGACGGGCGTCCCGCTGCGCTGGCCTCGCCGCGACACCGAGAAGTTCTCGAGCGCGAGGGCCGCATCCACGCTCGCACACTCGAAGACGTCGTTGGGCAACTCGTGTCGCCAGGCCAGGCCGCGACTGCCATCGTCGTTCACCGGTGAGTCATCCGACTGGCCGTTCTTCCAGGCGTTGAACTCGTTGATGAATGAGAAGCCCGACCATGACAGCGAAGGGGTTGATCGTTCGCACGGTTCACCGCTATCGGAGAGAACTTCCCGCTCGGTCGATCTGGCGTCCAGGTTGGCCTTCACTCGGGCCAGGTGATGGTTCACCGTGAAGCGGCGCGCGCCCGCGCACTTGGCGAGGAGGACTCTCTGCTCCGCGTTCGGGTCGAGGGCGAACTGGAACGTGACCGCTCGTGAGAGCACCTGACCGGAGTGGGAGAGAGGGGCTTGCTGTGGGTTCCTTGTCACCGTCTTCAGTGTCGACTCGGGGTGTGACACACATCGGTCGGCGATTAGACGATCAAGGGTCGAAGCTCTAGCTCAAGTTCCCAAGAGTGAGGGTGAGGACCGGCTCAAAGTGGAATGAAGCGTCGGGCACGGCGTAGACGAGGTGGTCGCAGAGGAAGGTTCCTCCGACATCCTGGGAGCTCACCTCCGCGAGGAGATCTTGAGCCTCTTCACGTGAGATGAATTCGGCGACCGTCATGTGCGGCGATCGCTGTGCTCTCGACAACTCGCGGCCGGCGAAGATGGATGTGGAGTGAACGACGGCGCGCAGGGCGAAGAAGGGCTCTTCAGGGCCGAGGCCCAAGACGACCCCGGGGTGACTGCCGATCTGGCTGAGCGGGCCAAAGGTGAGGGGAAACGGAGTAACGCCCGACAGCGCCGCACGTATTTCTTCCAACTGCTGATCGACGGGTGGCCCGGTTAGAGGCTCGCTGAGGCTCACGTGGGCGTCACAGATGGCCGCGGAGCGCGGGTCGTAGAGTAGGCGGAGTTCATTGACCACGAGGGCAATCTCAGGGGGTGGGAATAGATAAAACGCCCCGTGTCGATACTCCTCTTGCCATGGTTCCCAAGTCAGTTGTTCATCGCGCGCCATCGTGATTATCTCCCACCCCAACCAGTATCGCAAAGAGTCCTCGCGCGCAGACGAGTCGAATTCGGAGAGACGTCAGCACGTGACTGTCCGTGAAATCTCACGAAGGATTTCACTGATGGCGGCGACGTGCAACCACCCCGTAGCCGAAGTCACGGTGTTCTCGAAACAACGCGCCAGGCGCCGACGTCGCACGAGATGTCCGTGGGCCACCTCGACCCGCCAGGCGTGACGAATGGGGAGAAAGATCTTGGCTCCGTGCTCGTTGCGCGGTGGTTCGTCCCAACCGACCCGGCGCACCTCGTAGTTGAACTTGGCCGAGAGCCGCTTGGCAGCGGACACAGCGGTGCCGCGGTCCACGAGCACGAGCTCCAGTCGTTTGTCCGCACCGGTTCGAGCGAGGTCGTCGAGTATCTGTTCGACGGCGCTGGCCTCGGAGGTCGATGCCGGGACGACTCTCACGCAGAGTGGCAGACCCGTCACGTCCACGCAGACAGTGCGCTTGGACCCGCTGGTCCGGCCGTAGGGGCCTCCCTGGTTATGGAAGGTGACACCCCCGTTTGAAGCGCCTCGTGCGAGGTGCGTGTCGATGACGACCATCGAGGGCAGTGGTTCCTTGCGGCCAAGAGCGGTGCGCGAGGACGCGTGCAGTGCGGTGAGAACCCAGGTCCAGGTCCCGTTTCTCGACCACCGGCGAAACTGGGACCAGACCCGAGTCCAGGGACCGAACTCGTCGGGTAGGAAACGCCACTGGCACCCGGTGTGCGAAATGTAGAGCATCGCGTCGACGACGTGGCGAAGGTCATTGCCGTGCTTCGGTCCTCGTTTCGAGGGAACCATCAGGAGAGGTTCGAGGAGAATCCACTGGGCATCGGTGAGGTCGCTTGAATAGGCCACGACTTGATGGTGTCGGTCGTGGCTCCTGCCGCACTCGCCAAATAGAACACAGCCTCTGAGAACTCGCTGGAGTCACTTGCGCGAGGACTCCAGGACCGCTAATATGCAACTATATGGTTGTAGATACCCTGGAAATGGATGTTGACCTGGTATTTCGTGCTCTCGCTGATTCCACGCGCCGCGACATTGTCCGGAGATCCCTGGACGGCGAGCACTCGGTGAGCACCCTGGCGAATCTCTACCCAATGAGCTTCGCCGCGGTGCAAAAGCACGTGTCGATTCTGGAAAGGGCTCAGCTCATCACCAAACGCCGTCGCGGTCGCGAGCAACTGGTCCGCGGCAACGTTCAAACCATCCGCAGCGCCTACGAGCAGCTCGAGGAACTCGAGCAGGTCTGGCGTAGTCGCATCGGGCGCATGGAGCAGATCCTCATCGAAGACCTCAACGAAGGAGCAATGACATGACCGTGACCAACGTTCTCAAAGATCTCGACGCACTCACCGTGACTATCACTGCGGAGTTCGACGCGTCGATCGAGCGGGTGTGGCAGCTCTGGGAGGACCCTCGTCAACTCGAACGGTGGTGGGGTCCGCCGGTCTATCCGGCGACGTTCGTGGATCACGACCTCAGTGTGGGCGGGCGGATGACCTACTTCATGACCGGCCCGGATGGAGATCAGCCGCGCGGGATATGGCGTGTGGTTGACGTGGACAAGCCTCGTCGTTTGGAATTTGAGAACGGATTCGCCGACGAGTCGGGAAATCTGGTGACGGATGCGCCGTTGATGATCATGCGCGTCGCACTCACTGAGCGAGACGCCGGCGGGACCCGCATGACGATCGAGGCTTCATTCGCCTCGCTCCGTGACATGGATCAGGTTCTGGCTATGGGCTTCGAGGAAGGCATCTCGGGCGCGATGGGACAGATCGACGCGCTTCTGTGAGAGGCGCCGTCTGACTGACGGTGGCTTGCTTTCGTCTTTGAACCATCGCCATCACGCTGTCGGAGGCGCGCTGGCACCGGGTGCCAGAATTGAGCTCTGTGTCGAATCCGTCGAAACCATCGGGAACGTTTGACGCCCTGAAGGTCAGGGACTTTGCGCTCCTGTGGACGGGACAGACGGTGTCGTCCTTCGGAGACGGAGTCTTCACGATCGCCCTGGCTCTGGTGGCGCTACGCATCGGACACCGACCCATTGACCTCGCCTACGTTCTCACGGCGCGGACCGTGCCCAGCGTGGTCTTTGCCCTGATCGGTGGTGTTGTCGTGGACCGTGTTCCTCGGCGCTTCGCCATGTTGGCGTCTGACACGGTGCGCGGATTGGCGGTGGGGGTGGTGGCCCTCGTGCTCGCCCGACACGACCTTCGGATGTGGGAACTGATTTCGATGTCGATCGTCTTCGGCACCGCCGACGCGTTCTTCTTCCCGGCGGCCACGGCGATCGTGCCCGAACTGCTGAACGAGGCTCTCCTGCCTCAAGGAAACGCGCTGGGTCAGATGAGTGGGCAGTTGACCCAGGGGCTCATCGGTCCAGCGGCAGGCGGTCTGATTGTCTCGGCCATCGGCTTTGCGTGGTCCTTCGGTGCCGACGCCATCAGCTTCGCGGTGTCCGCTACGTGTTTGGCGTTCATGAAGATCCGCACGCCGCGTCGTGAGAATCACGAAACTGCGCTCGCCGAAGCGCTGCAGGGAATCGCGTACGTCCGCAGTCAGAGATGGCTCTTCTATTCGCTGCTCGGCGCGGCGATCGCCAACTTCGTGGGCATGGCGCCCTTCACCGTTCTGCTGCCTCTGTTGGTTCGTCATACCCTTCACGCCAGTCCCTTCGCCCTCGGACTGGTCTTCGCGGCGGGGGGTGCGGCGGGCGTTGGTGCGTCGGTCGTCGTAGCTCGACTCGGCACCCCTCGACTGTTCGTGACGGTTCTCTGGGTCGCCTATGCGGCCGGGGGAGTTGGGATGGCCGCCCTGGGTGCCGCGCCGAACGCGTGGGTCGTGGCGGTGCTCAACGCGGTGCAAGCGGGACTGCTCATCTATGGCGACGTTGTGTTCTTTTCGATGGTGCAGCGACTTGTCCCGCGCGAGTTCATGGGTCGAGTCTCGTCCCTCATCTTTTTGCTGGCTTTTTCGCTCGGCCCGCTCGGAATACTTTTGGGTGGCGTCGTCGCAACGGCGGTCGGAGCGCGCGCGACCTTGATGGGCGGTGGCGCACTGTCGGCTCTGCTCTGCCTGTTGGTCCTGGTGGCTCCCGGTGTTCGTGAACCCGAGCGTGGCCTCGTCGCGTCACCCACTCGCCCAGAGGCCGCAGCGGACTAGCTCGCGCGTCCGATCGTCTTGTGCTCCTCGCGTCGAAGCAGTCACGCCGATGGCGTGTCGTTAGGCGACGCCGACGCGCTAGGACGTAGGTCCTAATCAGCGCAGAGAGAGCCCGACCTGTAACGGAAGCGCTCGTTGCCCGAAGTAAGTTGGTGACGCGGCGTGTGGTGATTTACGCGCCCCAGAGTGGGTGGTGAGGAGTCTCGTGGACCCGACGGACGTACAGGACCCGAACTACTACCACCGCGTCGTGGACTGCCAGTTCGCGTGCCCGGCGCACACCGACGTTCCGGGTTATATCCGTCTCATCGCCCAGGGTCGCTTCGACGACGCGTACATGCTCAATCGCGAATCGAACGTTTTTCCGGGGATCCTGGGACGGACCTGTGACCGGCCGTGCGAGCCGGCCTGCCGGCGCGAGCGCGTCGACGGCGAACCGGTGGCGATCTGCCGGTTAAAGCGGGTGGCTTCGGACCTCAAGGGTGACATCTCCGGGCGCCTGCCCACGATTCCGACGGAAAAGAACGGCAAGCGCGTGGCCTGCATCGGCGCCGGGCCGGCGTCGCTCACCGTGGCGAACGACCTGATGCCCCTGGGCTACGAGATCGTGATCTACGAGAAGTTCACTCGCGCCGGGGGACTGATGCGCTCGAACATCCCCGCGTTCCGTCTGCCCGACTCGGTGCTCTCCGACGAGACGCAGATGATTATCGACATGGGTGTCGACGTGCGTTACGACACGCCCGTCGATAGTTTGGCCGGCCTGCTCGACGAGGGCTACGACGCGGTGTTCGTCGGCGTCGGGGCTCCCCGGGGCAAGGAGCTCGACCAGCCGGGCCGCGCCGAGGGCGACGCCAATATCCACATCGGGATCGACTGGCTCGAGTCGGTGGCGTTTGGCCACGTGGAGAAGATTGGCAAGCGCGTCCTCATCATCGGCGTGGGCAACACCGCGATGGACTGCTGTCGTACGTCTCGCCGACTGGGCGGCGACGTGATCAAGGTCATGGCACGGCGCCCCCGCGAGTACTTCAAGGCGTCTCCGTGGGAGTTGGACGACTCCGAAGAGGAGGGCGTGGACATCGTGGTCAACCACTCCCCGAAACGGTTCATCGTTGAGGACGGCCGCCTGACCGGCATGGAGTTCGACGTCGTCGAGTGGGACGAGGGCGCCCGCCACGCCACCGTTCTCGAGACCGTCGTACTCGAGTGCGACGACGTGATCCTGGCCATTGGCCAGGAGAACGCCTTCCCCTGGATCGAGCGTGACCTCGGGCTGGAGTTCGGCGAATGGGAGATGCCGGTCGTGGACCCGGTGACGTTCCAGTCGACTCGTCCGGGCGTCTTCTTCGGAGGCGACGCGGCGTGGGGGCCCAAGAACATCATCTGGGCGGTGGCCCACGGTCACCAGGCGGCGATCTCGATCCATCAGCACTGTCACGGCGCACCGCTGGACGAGCGACCCGCCGACGGCATGAACCTGGTGAGCGCGAAGATGGGCATGACCGAGTGGAGCTACCACAACGACTACAACCCCTCGACGCGCCAGCAGATGACCCACGTCGAACTGACGCGACGCTTCGCCTCGATCAGCACCGAAGTCGAGCTGGGCTTCAGCGTCGATCAGACCGTGCGCGAGGTCCAGCGCTGCTTGAACTGCGACATCCAGACGGCCTTCCAGGCACCGCTGTGCATCGAGTGTGACGCGTGCATCGACGTCTGTCCCGTCCAGTGCCTCACGATCACCACCAACGGGAGCGAGGCCAGCCTGCGCACCCGACTTATGGCGCCAGCGGAGAACCACGAGCAGGCGCTCTTCATCTCAGCCCCACTGCCCCAGACCGGTCGGGTGATGATCAAGGACGAGAACGTCTGCGTTCACTGCGGTCTCTGTGCCGAGCGCTGCCCGACGGCGGCGTGGGACATGGAGGAGTTCGAACTCAAGATCCCTTACGCCAGCGACGGCGGGGTGCTGCGGATCCCGGTGCGCACGGGACCCGCGAGCGGGTGAGGAGGCGACGTGACTGACATCATCACCGACGTTCGAGTCAACGATTTCGCGGTGAAGCTGGCCAACGTCAACGGGACGGGATCGGCCAGTGCCAACGGACTGCTCATGCAGGCGATCTTTCGCATGGGCATCCCGGTGTCGGGCAAGAACCTCTTCCCGTCGAACATCCAGGGTCTGCCGACGTGGTACGAGATCCGCGTCAACGCCGACGGCTACACCTCACGCGCACTCGACTACGACCTCATGGTGGCCATGAACTCGGTCACCTACGCCGAGGACATCACCGAGGTGCGCGCGGACGGCTACGTCCTCTACGACTCCTCGTGGCCGCTCGACGAGGACCTGCTGCGCGAGGACGTGAACTTCCTCGGTGTACCGCTGGCGCGCATGATCATTGAGAACTTCCAGGCGCCGCGCGAGCGCATCCTGATGAAGAACGTGGCCTACGCCGGGGTGGTGGTGGCGCTGCTGGGCATCGAGGTCGATCTCGTGAGCGACCTGCTGGCCGAGACGTTCGCGCGAAACGAGAAGCTGCGCGAGTCCAACCAGCGCGCCCTTCGCCTGGGCTACGACTACGCGATGGAGAGCTTCAATTGTCCGCTGGCCTTCCGGGTCGAGCGTCTCGACGCCACGAAGGACCAGATCCTCATCGACGGCAATACGGCAATCGCCCTGGGATGCCTCTACGCCGGCGCGACGGTCGCCGCGTGGTACCCCATCACGCCGGCGACTGCGGTCATGGACAACTTCACCCGACTGTGCGCTCAGTACCGGCGCGAGGAGCTGACCCCAGCAACCGACGACGCCCCGGCGACCTACCAGAACAACTACCTCATCCTCCAGGCCGAAGACGAGATCGCGGCCATCGGCATGGTGCTCGGCGCCTCGTGGAGCGGAGCCCGGGCCTTCACCTCTACCTCGGGGCCGGGGATCTCGCTCATGGGCGAGCTGTTGGGACTGGGCTACTACACCGAGATCCCGGCGGTCATCATCGACGTCCAACGCACCGGACCTTCGACCGGCATGCCCACGCGCACCCAGCAGGCCGACATCTTGGCGTGCGCCTACGCCAGTCACGGCGACACTCGCCACATCCTGCTCTTCCCCAAGGACCCGGCGGAGTGCTTCGATTTTGCGCTCGTCGCCTTCGACCTGGCCGAGCGCTTCCAGACGCCGGTCTTCGTGCTCAGCGACCTGGACATCGGGATGAACGACTGGGTGGTGCCCGCGCTCACCTGGGACGACGACTTCGTGCCCGATCGCGGTCGGGTGCTGCACGACGAGGACCTGGCCAGCGTGAAGGAGTTCTTCCGCTACGCCGACCCCGACGCGCTGTACGTGACGCCGCGCACCCTGCCGGGTTCGGCGGAGCGCGGCGCCTACTTCGTGCGCGGCTCGGGCCACGACCTGCACGGGCGCTACACCGAGAGCCCCGAGGAGTACCAGGAGGTTGTGGATCGCCTCAAGAAGAAGCACGGGGCCGCCGCCAACTACGTTCCGGCACCGACGGTGCAGCGGCGCGACGGCGCCACCGTCGGCGTGATCACGCTGGGCAGTTGCGACCTCGCGGTGCGCGAGGCGCTCGACCTGCTCGCCGAGGCGGGTCTCGCGACCGACTACTTGCGCGTGCGCGGTTTCCCCTTCTCCGAAGAGGTGCGCGCGTTCGTCGACGCCCACGAGCACTGCTTCGTGGTCGAGCAGAACCGCGACGCCCAGCTGCGCAGCTTGATCGCTCTCGAGACCGGCGTGGCGACCGAGCGGATGCACCCGATCCTCGTCTACGGGGGCTTTCCGCTGAGCGCGCAGCAGGTGGTCGACGGCGTCCTCGCTAGCGTGGAGGTGACCTCATGACCTCGATAGCCAAGCCCCTCATCCCGCTGGCCCCGTTGCCGAAAAACGAACTCGGTCTCACGATTCGCGACTACGAAGGCGCGATGTCGACGTTGTGTGCCGGTTGCGGACACGACTCGGTGACGGCCGCCATCTCCCACGCGTTCTGGGAACTGTCGACGCCGCCGCACCACATCGCCAAGCTCTCGGGCATTGGCTGCTCGTCCAAGACTCCGACGTACTTCGTGCGCGGGGCCCACGGCTTCAACTCGGCCCACGGTCGCATGGCGACCATTGCGACCGGGGCCATCGCCGCCAACCGCGAGCTCACCTACATCGGGATCTCGGGCGACGGGGACTCGCTCTCCATCGGTCTCGGACACCTGGCCCACGCGATCCGTCGCAACATCAACATGGTGTACGTCATTGAGAACAACGGCGTCTACGGACTCACCAAGGGCCAGTTCTCACCCTCGGCCGATATTGGTTCCAAGCCCAAGCGCGGCGAGCCCAACGCCCTGGCCCCGATCGATCCCATTCTCCTGGGACTCTCGGTGGGCGCGACGTTCCTGGCCCGGGCCTTTTCTGGCGACAAGGAACAGCTCATCCCCATCCTCAAGGCCGCGGTGGCCCATAACGGCCTGGCGCTGATCGACGTGATCAGCCCGTGCGTGACCTTCAACGACCACGAGGGCTCGACCAAGAGCTACCGCTTCACCCGCGAGCACGAGGTGAAGGAGATCGAGACCGACTACGTGCCGGTGCGCCTCGAGATTACGGCCAAGGTCTCATCGGACGAGGCGCGCGAGGTCGTCATGCACGACGGCAGCGTGGTGCGCTTCCGCGCCGTGCCCGAAGGGTACGACTCCGGCGACCGTATGGCGGTTGAAGAGTACGTGCGCGACCGCGCCCTGCGCGGCGAGATTGCGACCGGACTGCTCTACGTCAACGAGTCAGCTCCGGACCTACACGTGCTCAATCACACTCCCGCCACGGGACTCAACAAGATTCCGTTCTCGCGGCTCTGTCCGGGCAGCGATGCCTTGGTCGACCTCCAGCGCGACTTTCGCTAGGACACTTACCAGTTCATTCGCCGATTCGTTACTTGATGACTCGGCGCGTACGAACCCTGCGCGACGTCCCTGGTTGCCGCTGAGGGAGCGCTGGCGGCTCACCTTTGCGTGGAGCCACTAACCCTCCTTCGGTAGCGGCCCCGACTGAATGGCAGTTTCCGATACCAGGAATCCTGTGAAGCAAAAATTGAAGTCGACCGACCCTTCAAAGTTCTGATTGTAGGTGTCCGTTCGTACGGGGAGGGTCACGTAGACGTACCGGACCTCGCAGGCCGCTCCGCTGGGATCGTTCTGATTGGCGGCGTCGCCATAGTTGACGCCGAAGGAGGCGTCGGCTCCCGGATTGATCACAACGAGACGGGTCTTGACGCGAGGAAAAATCATGCCGCCGCCATGCACAACCCGCAACGTCCGCGACTGATATTTGTCGGGGAGAAAGCTGAGTTTTGGATACCCCTCAAGGCTGCACGAGGTTCGGCTCGTGTTAGCGATGATGAAGGGAATCCCATCGCTGCCGGCTGCGGCCCCGGGTCCCCAGGCAACGGCGAATTCCAGCTGTCGGAACGAGCACTTCGGTACGGACGACGGCGTTGACGCGCCGGATGTCGTTCCAGTGTTGATCACCGTGGCGAGAGGCGCCACCAGCGTGAGCGAGAGAATCGTGGCTCTACTGAATCGGAGGAGGCCCGCGCGTCGCGGTCCAAGTCGAAGCATTCCCATCGGCACTCTCGAAGCGTATCGAGGCGCACCATTAACGACATTATGAAATCATGCTTACTAGCATTTTTTAATTGGCTCTCGCGCTGGCGAGTGCGTTCTGGGTGATGCTCGTCGGTCAAGAACTCTTGAAAGGAGATCAGGTAACACCGTCGAGGAACTCCAGAACCCGTTGTCGGAGGAGCGCCGACGCCGCTTCGTCAAAGTCGGCGCCGCCCATCTCGGCGAATAGGTGACCTCGACCGGGGTAGGCAAAGAGCTCGACCCCTGTGGCGCTGTCGGCCAGAGCTCGCGCGGCCGCCCAGTCCTCTTCCATCCACGGGTCGTCAGTCATCGCGTGGATTTGCGCGGGAACCCCGTCGGGCCAGGGAGCGTCAAACTCCTCGGGTGGGAGACAACCGTGGAAGAAGAGAGCGCCGCGAGCTCCCGGCCGTGTTTGGGTGAGGAGCTGGGCGGGCATCACGCCGAGTGAGAATCCGGCGTAGACCAAGCTGGACGACAGACCATCGGCGGACACTCGTCCTCGTTCGAGGATCGTGTCGAATCCGATCGATTTGGCGTGAGCCACGCCCGAGGGCACGTCCGCGAAGGTGGCGCCCTCGTAGAGGTCGGGCGCGTGAACCTTGTGGCCAGCGGTTCGAAGCTCGTCGGCGAACGACAGGAATCCCGCGGTTTGGCCTTGCGCGTGATGGAACAGGAGGATTTCGGTCATGCGTCGAAAGTTACCGCAGGGGTGTCAGGTTCGCCGATGAGCGGTCAGGCTCGCGATGCCACCAGCGAGGTGATCGCGGCGACCATATCGTCCTTGGTCGCACCCGGTGTGAACACGGCCGCGATGCCTGCCGCGCGTAGCTCGTCGAGGTCTCCGGACGGCACGATGCCACCCACCACCACTGGAATGTCGGAGCCACGCTGGCGTAGCGCCTCGACCACGAGCGGCGCCAAGGTCATATGCGCGCCGGACAGCATTGATAGGCCCACCACGTCGACGTCCTCGTCGATGGCCGCAGTGGCGACCGTGTCGGGGGTCTGGAACAGTCCCGGTGTAGACCACCTCCATGCCCGCGTCGCGCAGCAGTCGCGCTACGACTTTGATGCCGCGATCGTGACCATCGAGGCCCACTTTGGCGACGAGGACGCGCACCGTCACAGCGATGGCACCTCGACGTAGTGCCCAAAGACGTCACCCATGGTTGACATCATCTCACCCACCGTTGCGTACGCCTTGGCGCAGTTGATGAGGTCACCCATCAGGTTGACCGACGGGTCGGCGGCCCGCACCGCCAGAGTGGCCAGTGCCACGTGGGTGGCCTCGTCGTCACGCTCTTCGCGCACGCGTTCCAGACGCTCGAGTTGGCGCTTCTCGTCTTCGTTGGTGATCTGCAAGATGGCCAAGTCCTCTTCGTCGTTGCCCTCGGTGAAGTCGTTCACGCCCACCACAATGCGCTCGCCGACGTTGAAGGAGCGCTCGAGTTCGTAGGCCGAGTCGGCGATGTGGCGCTGGAACCAGTTCTCCTCGATACCGCGGATGCAGCCCTCGAGCATCGAGCCGCCGCCCATCTCGGCGATCTCGACGAAGAGGGCCTCGGCGCGGCGCTCCATCTCGTCGGTGAGTTCCTCGACGTACCACGAGCCGCCGAGGGGATCGGCCACGTGGGCCACGTTGGTCTCGTACGCGATGATCTGCTGGGTGCGCAGTGCCATGCGCGCCGCGCGTTCGCTGGGCAGCGCCAGCGCTTCGTCCATGGCGTTCGTGTGCAGCGACTGCGTGCCGCCTAAGACGCCGGCCAGCGCCTCGATGGCGGTGCGACTGAGGTTGTTCTCGGGCTGCTGAGCGGTGAGGGACACCCCGGCGGTCTGGGTGTGGAAGCGCAACTGCCAGGTGCGTTCGTCGGTCGCTCCGTAGTGCTCCTTCATCCAGCGCGCCCATATCCGTCGCGCCGCGCGGTACTTGGCGATCTCTTCGAAGAAGTCAATGTGGGCGTTGAAGAAGAAGGACAGCCGCGGACCGACCGTGTCGACGCTGAGCCCACCCTCGCGCGCGAGCTCGACGTAGGCGAACCCGTTGGCCAGAGTGAAGGCGAGCTCCTCGGCGGCCGTCGAGCCGGCCTCGCGGATGTGGTAGCCCGAGACGCTGATCGAGTGCCAGCGGGGCATTTCGGCGGCCGTGAAAGCCATGGTGTCGCGCACCAGGCGCATTGACTGGCGCGGCGGGAAGACGAACTCCTTCTGGGCCTGGTACTCCTTCAAGATGTCGTTCTGCAGCGTGCCGCCCAGCAGGTGGCGCGGCACGCCGGCCTCTTCGGCCTGGGCCACGAAGAGCGCCAACATCACGGCGGCCGGCGAGTTGATCGTCATCGAGGTGGTGATGGACCTCAGGTCGATCCCGGCGAAGAGGTCGCGCATGTCGGCCAGGCTGTCGATCGCGACGCCGCACCGGCCGACCTCGCCCAACGCCATCGGGTCGTCGGAGTCCAGACCCAGCAGCGTCGGCATGTCGAAGGCGGTCGACAGACCGCCGCCACCCGAGCGGATGATGTCCTTGAATCGGGCGTTGGTGTCAACGGCCGTGCCGAACCCGGCGAACATGCGCATGGTCCACAAACGCGAGCGGTACATGGACGCGTAGGCACCCCGGGTATAGGGGTAGACACCCGGGAACTCTCCCTCTCGTGGTCCGTAGACCGGCTCAAGGGGGATTCCCGAAAGAGTGGTGAAGGGGGTGTCGCGCAGCTTCTGCGCCTCGAACTCAGCGCGCCACCGGTCGTAGGCGCTCTCTTCGGACACGGCGAATCCTCTCGACACTTCGGGGCTCAGCATAGGGGAGCCCCGAAAAGCGGACTTTGCACGACGTCGTGGCCCGTATGGGTGGAATATAGACTCTACGGTAGAGTTTGGAACCATGAAATCGCGTAGATAGTTGGAAAAGAATCTGTTAAAGTTGGCATGAGGTGTAACAGATGG
Organism: uncultured Actinomycetota bacterium; assembly: GCA_963715855.1. Classification (GTDB taxonomy): domain Bacteria; phylum Actinomycetota; class Acidimicrobiia; order Acidimicrobiales; family RAAP-2; genus RAAP-2. The sequence continues at coordinate 2,245,315 of OY970279.1, read as the reverse complement.
AATGTAAGCCATTAACCACCACAGCGGAGTGGGAGGAGCGCCTAGGGGTGGACGCCCGGCGACTTCGCCTGGACCTAGGACTGACGCAAGCCGAGTTGGCCGAACGATCCAACGTGTCAATGTCGGCGATCAAGTCCCTGGAGGGCGGACGGGGGTCCTCATTGGCGACAGTGATTCGCGTGGCGCGCGCGCTCGGCCGAGCGGACTGGTTGTCCTCCTTCGCCCCCGTCGAGCCCATCGTCAGTCCGATCGCCCTATTGCGTGAACGCCAGGGCGTGACGCCGCTCGCGACGCGGCGCGTCCGGCGACCGCGGTCGAAGCCGTGAGCTACACCCCGACCGACGTCATTGAGGTCTCGGCGTGGGGCCGACTCGTCGGCGCCGTCGCGTTGGACCCCGCGTCGGGCTACTACGCCTTCGAGTACGGCGACGAGTGGGTCGACGGTGGCGTCGAGCTCGCGCCACTGCACCTGCCGTGTCGTCGCGGCGTCTTCATCTTCCCGGAACTCTCGCGCGAGACCTTCTACGGGCTGCCCGCGATGCTGGCCGACGCGTTGCCGGACCGCTTCGGTAACGCGCTGGTGAACGCGTGGATGGCCGAGCAGGGCGTCGAGGTCGCGAACATCACCGCGCTCGACCGCCTCGCCTACGCCAGCGATCGGGCGATGGGCGCGTTGACCTTCCGTCCGCCGGCCGGACCGTCGGCCCACCCGAGCGCCGTCCAGCTGGCGGACCTCGTGACCGCCGCCCGCGCTCAGATCAGCGGTCGCCTGGATGACACCGCGGATATCCACCGGGCCCTGGCCGAGCTCATCTCGGTCGGTTCGTCGGCCGGGGGAGCGCGGGCCAAGGCCGTCCTGGCCTACAACCCCGCGACCGGCCAGATGCTGTCGGGTCAGTTCAACGCACCGCCCGGCTACGAGCAGTGGCTCCTCAAGCTCGACGGCGTGGGCAACCCGGCGGGACATAGCGACCCGCTGGTAACCAGCCAGCAGTACTGCAAGGTCGAGTACGCCTACTACCTCATGGCCACGAGCGCCGGCATCGAGATGAGCGAGTCACAGCTGCTGCGCGAGGGGCCGCGGTCGCATTTCATGACGCGGCGATTCGACCGGGGTCCCGGCGGCGAGCGCATTCACACTCAGACACTCTGCGCGCTCGCGCACCTGGACTACAACGCTCGGCGTACGCACGCCTACTCGAGTTACTTCCTGACGGCGAGCGCGCTCGGTCTCGGGCCTGACGCGGCACGAGAGATATTCCGGCGCGCCGTCTTCAACGTGATGGGCGTCAACCGCGACGACCACGCCAAGAACTTCTCCTTCCTACTGCCCGACGGGGGACAGTGGCGTCTCGCGCCGGCCTACGACGTCACGCACTCCAACTGGGGCGGCTCCTGGACGCAGAACCACCAGATGAGCGTCAACGGCCACTTCGTCGACATCACCCTCGACGACCTGCGCGAGATGGGTGATCGTCACGAGGTGCCCGGCGTGGAGGCCGTCCTGCGCGACGTCGCGGCGGCGATTGAGCGCTGGCCCGACTTCGCCGAGGCCGCCGAGGTCGATCAGGCCACCACCGAGACGATTGCCGCGGACTTGGTCAGCCTTCGACCGCGCTGAGGACCCTTCGGGTGGCTAGGTCTCAGGTCGGGTCGGCGATCTGGAGCGCCAGGAGCGGTGCGGATGCCTTGTTGAGGCACTCCTGGTACTCGAACTCCGGCCGACTGTCAGCGACCACGCCGCCGCCCGCCTGGACCGTCGCGATCCCGTCGCGCAGCGACAGCGTGCGGATTGTGATGGCGAAGTCGGCGTTACCGTTCAGGGCGAAGTACCCGACGGCGCCGCCGTAGGGTCCGCGTCGCACCGGTTCGAACTCGTCGATGAGCTGCATCGCGCGGACCTTCGGTGTGCCGGTCAACGTGCCCGCGGGAAAGAGCGCGTCGAAGGCGTCAAACGCGTCGAGCCCGGGGCGCAGTCGACCGCTCACGGCCGAGACCAGGTGCATCAGATGGCTGAAGCGCTCCACGTGCGCCAGGTGCTCGACGCGCAGTGTGCCGGGCTCGGCCACGCGGCCGATGTCGTTGCGCCCGAGGTCCACCAGCATGACGTGCTCGGCGATCTCCTTCTCGTCGCTCAGGATCTCGGTCTCGAGTGCGCGGTCCTCGGCGTCGGTGTCGCCGCGCGGACGCGTCCCGGCGATTGGACGGGTGCTCACCACGCCGTCGTGGACCCGCACCAACATCTCGGGTGAGGCGCCAACAATCTGATTGTCACCGTTGTCGAGCAGGTACATATAGGGAGACGGATTGAGCGCGCGCAGCACCCGGTAGAGCGTGAGGGGGTTCACCGTGCTCAGGCGACAGAACTGCTGGCTGGGCACGACCTGGAAGACGTCACCGGCGACGATGTGCTCCTTGGCGTGCTCGACAACGGCGACGTAGTCGTTGCGCGAGAAGTTGGAGAGTCGCGCGGCGAGGGCTCGCACGTCGACCGACTCGCGCTCGTCGGGCGCCAGCGCAACCGTGCGCTCGAGCACCGGGTCACTTTCCGGAGCGGGTGACAAGAGCGTGTCGACGATTGCCTCGAGTCGATCGGTGCCGTCGTCGAACGCGAGCGCGGGTGCGGTGCTGCCCACGACAACGTTGACCACCACGGTGGTGGAGTGGCGCAGATGGTCGCAAATGAGCACGGAGCCCGGAAAGGAGAAGTCAACATCGGGCCAGGCGTTCTCCTCGGCTGGTCGCTCGAGTCGCTCTAAGGAGCGCACGTAGTCGTAGCTCACGAATCCCACTGCGCCACCGGTGAGGTCGGGTAGGTCGGCGGAGTGCGGGGCGCGATGCTGGGCGAGCAGGTTTCGCACGAAGCCGAGCGGATTGTCAGCTTCGTCGGGCTGAGCCGCGCCCTCACACACGGCGCGTCCGCCTCGCGTCGTCACCCGCCAGAGCCGGTCCAGGCCGATGAAGGAGTAGCGGCCCGTCTCTTCGCCCAGGGCGGCGCTCTCGAGCAGGAAGAACGCGCGGCCATTCGCGAATCGTTGGTAGAGCGAGACCGGCGTCTCGCGATCGAGTTGCAGGGTTCGCGTGAGGGGGATCACCGTATAGCCAGCCTCGACGTGGCCGACGAATCCGGCGAGGTCGAGCGTGGACATCGCTCCAGGTTACCGAGGCCGTTTGTGCGCCTCATAGGATTCAGCCATGGCGCACGGTCCGTCGATCCTCGTCATCGACAACTACGACTCGTTCGTCTACAACCTCGTGCAGTATCTAAGCGAGCTGGGTGCGGTCGTCAGCGTGGCGCGCAACGACGCCGTGGATGCCGAGTTCATGGCGCTCACGGCGGCCGACGGAGTGCTGATCTCACCGGGCCCGGGACACCCGCGCGACGCGGGCAACTGCTTGGAGGTCATCACCTACTGCGCCGAGGCGATGGTGCCGATGCTCGGGGTCTGCCTGGGCCACCAGGTCCTGGGAGAGGCGTTCGGTGCCCGCGTCGTCGCTGCACCCGAGCTTGTTCACGGGCGCTCGACGTTGGTGGAGCACGATGGCGTCGGCGTCTTCGCGCACGCGCCGAGCCCGCTGGTCGCCGGGCGCTACCACTCACTCGTTGTCGAGCGCGCCACGCTACCGGACCTCTTCGAGTTGACGGCGTGGTCTGAAGGTCTGGTTATGGGCATGCGGCACCGTGAACTCCCGCTCGAGGGAGTGCAGTTCCACCCCGAATCGATCCTCACTCAGAGTGGCTACCTGATTCTCGCGAACTGGCTGGCCAGCTGCGGATCACCCGACGCCGTCGAACGGGCCGGAGCCCTGGACCGCAAGGGTGACGTCGTGCGCGGCGCTCTGGCCCACGCCGGATCAGGAGACTGAGGACCCCACGGCGAAGCGCGTCTCGACCACTTCACCGTTCACCAGTTCGACGCGGTAGGCCGCCGGCCCGGTGACGGGATCGGCGTCGCGGTCGCTGACCACGCGCGTCGGTGTGGTCCCCTCGTACCAGAGACCCACGGAGTCGTCGGTCGCAAATGAGAGCGGCAGCGTGGCGTTGCCGACGAGCTCGTGTAACAACGGACGGCGCTGCGCCTCCGAGTCGTAGTGCACGCCGTTGCCGTAGGGCAGGAGGGCCAGTGCGTCGGTCACCGGACGAAGTATGGGGCCGAAAGAGTCAGTAGTCCCACCGACGTGCCAACACAGGCTGCCAGCCGACACGCCCGCCAGTGTCACGCCGGCCTCCCAGGCGTAGGCCATCGCCTCGTCAACGCCGTGCAGGCGCCACAGCGAGAGCAGATTGGCGACCGACCCGCCACCCACCCACACCAGGTCGCAGCCGGTGAGTCGTTCGACGGGGTCCCCCGAGGGTTGCGGGAACAGCTTCAACTCAGTGACGTCGCACCCGGTCGCGTTCAGGGCCTCGTAGGACGCGGCGTAATAGGGAGCGGCGTCGCCACTCGCGCTGTAGACCAGGCAGACCCGTGGTCGGGTCTTGCCGGTCAACGTGAGGGCCTCAAGAAGCATCTCGCCGAGTCGCACTGACTGTTGCGTGGGTCCCGCGACGAAGCCGCCCGAGGTTGCCAAGATGCGTCGTGTGCTCACCCCACCGTTCTAGTTGACCGGTCATTTGGCGACGAAATCGGCGTGTCTAGGATGCAGTCCGAAGAAGGGGGTTCCGTGACCGTCAGTGACGAGCAGATCGACGAACGCATCGACGACTTGGTGACGCGGTTCCCGCCCGCGACCACCGACCAAGTGCTCTTCCTCGGCGAGCAGTTCGACCGGGGCCTGGCCTGGACTAACTTCCCGGAAGGGTGCGGCGGATTGGGGGCCACGCCCGCACAGCAGCTGCACGTGCTGCGCCGACTGTCCGAACTCCACGCACCCCCGGCGATGTTTCGCAATGTCATCGGGTACGGCATGGTGGCTCCGACGCTGGTCACACACGGGACGCCCGAGCAGCGGTTGCGGTACCTGCGTCCGCTCTTCACCGGCGAGGAGATCTGGTGCCAGCTGTTCTCCGAACCCGGTGCGGGTTCCGACGTCGCGGGCCTCGCGATGCGCGCTGACCGTGACGGCGACGAGTGGGTCCTCAACGGCCAGAAAGTCTGGACCACGCTGGCGCACCTGTCGGCCTTCGGTCTGATCATCGCGCGCACCAACCCCGACGCGGTCAAGCACAAGGGCATCACCGCGTTCCTGGTCGACATGCACGCCCCGGGTGTGGATGTCCGGCCGCTCTATCAGGTGACCGGCGAGGCCGAGTTCAACGAGGTCTTCTTCCACGACGTGCACGTGCCCGACACGATGCGCCTGGGCGGCGTGGGCGAGGGGTGGGGTGTGTCGATCACGACCCTGATGAACGAGCGGGTCTCCATCGGCGGCACCGTGCCGCCGCGCGACTCGGGGCTGATTGGCGAGGCCCTGTCGATCTGGCGGCGCAAGTGGACCGGACGACGCGACGGTCACGCCATGGCCCTGCGCGCGCGTCTGATGGAGCGCTGGGTCTCCAATGAGGTGGGGCGCCTCGCCAACTGGCGCGCCAGCGACCTGCGCCGTAGCGGCACGCCGGGACCGGAGGGCTCGACCGCGAAGCTGGCCTTCGCCGAGGAGAACCAGCGGACCAGTGAGCTGTGCGTCGACCTGCTCGGCGCTGAGGGACTGCTCTATAAGACCCGGTACCCGCTGGTGCGACCCACCGAGAGCGCGTTCAACGCCGCAGATCCGCGCAAGGCGTTTCTGCGCATGCGCGCAAACTCCATCGAGGGTGGCACCAGCGAAGTGATGCGCAACATCATCGGTGAGCGAGTGCTCGGACTGGCCGGAGAGCCGCGTGTCGACAAGGACGTCCCCTGGAAGGACGTCGCAAGAAGCTGAGTTACTTGGCGGTCAGGTTCGCCGCGAAGAAGTCAAGTGTGCGCTGAGTCGCGTCCGCGGCCGCGTCGGCGTTGTACGCCGCAGGTCGCGCGTCACAGTTGAATCCGTGGTTGGCGTTCGGGTAACGCACGATCTCGGTCGGCACCTGCGACGCCGCTGCGGCTGTGCGTAGCGCTTCGACGTCCTCGGGCGGGATGCCTTGATCGAGGTCCCCGTAGAGCCCGAGCCACGGCGCGCGCAGGCTCGCCGCGAGCTCGACCAATGGCGCCAGGCCGAAGCGACCGGTCGCGACACCGCCGCCGTAGAAGGTGGCGGCCGCCCCGACGAGTCCGAGGGTGTCCGCGTAGAAGGCGACGCTTCCGCCCATGCAGTAGCCGACGACGCCAATCGACGCGTTGGGGAAGCCCGCCGCGTTAAGGAACGTCGCCGCACCGGTGAGGTCCTCGGCGAGACCGTCCGGGTTGAGTGACGCCATCGCCGGCGCCACCGAGGCGTAGTCGTCGTAGCCGAACTCCGGTGAACCGACACGATGAAAGAGCTCGGGTGCGACGACGTAGTAGCCCTGGTCGGCGAAGCGCTGGGAGACCTCGCGAATATGGTCGGTGATCCCAAATGCCTCTTGCAGGACGATGAGGCCCCGCGGCGCCTCGGGGCTGCCGAACACCTGAAGTGGAGTGCCGTTGTCGGTCACGATGCGAGTTGTCACGTGGTCTCCTTAATCTCTAACTCTTCGACGCGCTCGTTGCGTGAGCGGCGACGATCGTCGCGACGGCGTTGGTAACGCCAACGAACGTGGGTAGGTGGAGCATCTCGTCAATGCCGTGGGCGTTGGCGTCGGGGCCGATCAGACCGGTGGCGACAAACTGACACTCCGGGTAACGCCGACCGAGCTCGGCCAGGAAGGGGATCGAGCCGCCTTCGCCAATGAACCCGGGGTCGCGCCCGAAAGCGTCGCGCGATGCGTCGACGAGGGCGTTTGTGAGCCACGGCGCGCGCGCTGCGGCGACCCACCCGTCGCCCTTGGAGTCGACGGTGACGTTCACGTGCGCGCCCTCCGGTGGATCGGCGCTCAGGACATCGACCATGGCGTCGGCCGCGACGTCGCTCGAGACCGTGGGCGGCAGTCGCATCGACAGCACCGCGGTGGTGGAGGTTCGCAGCACGTTGCCCGCGATCGCCGGTTCCGGGATGCCCCCCATACCGATGATCGACAGCGCTGGCCGCCACGTGCGGCGCAACTGGCGCTTTACCGGTGACTTGCCCATTAAGCGCACTCCATCGAGAACCTCGAGCTCTTCGGCGGCGACGTCGCCAAACTCCTCGGTCAAAGCCTCGGCAGCTTCGATGTGCTCGGCGGGAATGTCAGTAAACAACTCGGGCAGCAGCACCTTGCCGTTCTCGGCGTCCTCGACGCGATCGAGCAACTGGCGCAGCACACGGAATGATGAGGGCACGACGCCGCTCGCGAGTCCGCTGTGCAGGGCGCGTGGCACGACGTCCACCCTCACCCGCACGTTGACGTTGCCGCGCAGCGATGAGGTGACCCACAGGCGGTCATAGGTGAGGGCGCCCGAGTCCAGGCAGATCATGAGTTCCACCTGACCCAGGTGGTCGGTGAGGACGTCAAGGTGTGCGTCGAGGTCCGAGCTGGCACTCTCCTCGCTGGCCTCGATCAGGACCACGCAGCGTGCGTGGGGACGGCCCGCCGCTTCGAGCGACTCCAGCGCCAACAGGGCGGCGAAGACGGAGTAGCCGTCGTCGGCCAGGCCACGGCCGTAGAGGCGGTCGCCGCGACGAACCGGCACGTACGGGTCGAGACCCTCGGACCAGTCACCCAGTGGTGGCTGCTTGTCGAGGTGCCCGTACAGCACGCAGGTCCCGGAGGTCGCTGACGTCGCCGGGACGGTGACGGTGAGCACCGGGGTGCGTCCGGGCAGACGGTGGATCTTTACCTCCGCGTCAGCGATGCTGCGCTGCCGGGCCCAGTCGGCCAGCAGCTGGATGGCCGCCTCGATGTGGCCGCTTTCCTCCCAGTGCTCGTCGAACATCGGCGACAAGCACGGAATGTTGCCGAACTCGATCAGGGTGTCAAGGGCGTCACGCTCTACATCAGTCAGGGAGAGGTCGGGCACGACCGCGAGGCTAGTTGTCCCAGGCGTCCTCGTCGACGGTGGCCCAGCAGTACCACGCGACCGCCGACCGAATGCCGGCGAATCGGTCGCCGTGCAGACGCAGCTCCTGGGGCTTGACCATCTCGTCGAGTCCGTGCAGTTGAGACCAGCCTCGCCGCACGCCGAGGTCCAGGACCGGCCACACGTCGGGTCGGCCGAGCGTGAACATGAGGTACATCTCGGCGGTCCACGGCCCGATGCCGTGCACCGCGGTCACTTCACGCATCACTTCGTCGTCACTCATGCGTCCGTGGGCTCCGAGTCGCACCCGTTCGTCGGTCACGTGTTCGGCCAGGTCGATCATTGCCGCCGCCTTGGTGCCCGACAACCCGACGGCGCGCAACTTCGCCGTGCCCGCGGCCAGCACCGTGTCGGGGGTCACCAGTCCGCCGCAGGCCTCCACGACGCGCCGGTGGATGGTGTTGGCAGCCTTGGTGGCCAGGAGTTGGAAGGTGATGGAGCGGATGAGCGTCGCGAATCGTTCGTCTACGCGAACTCGGCGAAACGCCGGAGGTGGGCCGACATTGGCGACCAGGGTCTTGAAGGCCCGGTCGCGGCGAACGATCAGGGCGCTGGTGTCGGTGGGTGAAAGGTGTGGGGCCACCCCGCGACTATGTCAGACGGCGCGGCCCCGGCAGATACACGCCCGCCGGCACGTCCTGAGCGCCGAGCACGACCTCAGCCACTAACGCCTGGATAGCGCGCACGGGCGCGGAGGGGAACCCGAATCGGCGACCTACCAGCACCACGCGGCGACGGGCGATGCCCGCGATGGGCAGCGCCACGAAGGAGTCGCGCAGGTGTCGCGAGAGCATGGTGGCCGGCAGAATCGAGATCCCGAGTCCGTCGAACGTCAGTGAGGCGATCGTGCGCAGTCCGTCCATCTCCAGGAGGGGCCGGAGCTCCACGCCTTGGGCCCGGCTGGCGTCGTCGATCTCACGTCGGATGGGCGTGCCCGAGAGAGGCAGCAGCAGTTCGTAGTTGGCCAGCGTGGCGAAGGTCACGGGCGAGGTTTCGGCCGCGAGCGGGTGGTCGCGCGGCACAACGAGGGCCAGGTCCTCGTCGAAGAGGTCGACGCCGACCAGCTCCGGGGCGTCGACCGGCCAGGCCAGGACCGAGATGTCGAGCAGACCCTGCACGAGCTGGGGTTCGAGGGTGGAGTTGGACCCTTCGACGATGTGCATGGCCACGTGGGGGAAGCGCTCGCGTTGCGCGTCGAGCAGCATCGGCACGATCCAGCGACCGCCCGACCCGATCATGCCGAGCGTCACCTGACCGCGGACGTCGGCGCGAAGCTCCGAAACGTCCGCGGCGATGGCGCCAATCTCGCTGAGTATTCGTCGCGCTCGTTTGACCACGACCTGTCCGGACTCGGTCGGGACACCCTTGGCGCGATCGACCAGTTCGGTGCCCAGTTCGGCCTCGAGACGGGCGATGCGGCTCGAAATATTCGACTGCACGGTCCCGAGTGCCTCAGCGGCTCCCGAGAACGTTCCGTGGTCGTCGATGCCCACGATGGCCTCGAGTTGGCGGATCTCCATACATCAACTATACAGATGGTAACTATCACGGATATCGACTTGATTGATGGACGAGGGGTCGGCATAATTGGTTTCAGCCGGTTCCATCCTCCCCCCATTGGGTGGAACTCAGGTTTCGCAGAAGGGCCAACCTCCCCCCGGTTGGCCCTTTTGCATTTTCGCGTTTGATTAGCGTGATTCCGATGGCTAACCCTCCGACGTTGCGCACGCGCGTCGCCGTCGGAGCGGTCCGAACCGTCAACTGGCTCTCTCGCGTCACCCGCCGGGGAGCCGGCACGGTCGCCGGGGGACACGTCGGCCTGGTCCTCGATGGCAAGCTCCTCGACCACCTCGCGGCGGGACGCGACGTGATCGTCGTGAGTGGTACGAACGGAAAGACCACGACCACCGCGCTGATCGCGGCGGGTTGGGGTTCGCCGGTGGCGACGAACGCGACCGGCGCCAACATGGTGGCTGGCCACGTGGCGGCGCTCGTCACCTCGGAAGCGAGCGACGTCGTGCTCGAGGCCGACGAGTCGTGGTTGCCCGAAGTGGTCAAGCGAGTTTCGCCGCGGGCCGTGGTGCTCCTCAATCTCTCGCGCGACCAACTAGACCGCGCGGGCGAGGTGCGCCAGATAGCCGAAAAATGGCGACGACTCTTCGGTGACGCGTCGACTGACGGCACCGTCGTGGTGGCCAACGCCAACGACCCTCTGGTCGTCTACGCCGCCGAAGTCGCCGCGCAGGTGCGCTGGTGCGACGTTCCCACCGTCTGGCGCGCCGACGCCGCGTCGTGTCCGAAGTGCACGCGACCGATTGAATTCGACGCGACGGGGTGGCGCAGTGACTGCGGATTTTCTCGGCCGAGCACGTTGACCACCACGCTGGATGGTCGCCTCCGGGTCGACGGCATCGACGCGGATCTCGCCCTCGAAGTACCCGGTGACTTCAACGCGGCCAACGCCGCGATGGCCGTGACCGCACTGGCGGTGGTCGGCGTCTCCGTGCCCGAGGCCGTCGCGCGCATGAACGGCGTCGTCGAGGTGGCGGGGCGATTCGCGCGTCGGTGCTGGCGTGAACGTGAGCTGCGCCTCGTCCTAGCCAAGAATCCGGCGGGCTTCGCGGCGGTTCTGGCCATGGTTGAGCCCCGGACGTCGGAGCTGTGGATTGCGATCAATGACAACCTCGCCGACGGTCGTGATCCGTCCTGGCTCTACGACGCGCCCTTCGAGGTTCTCCGTGGTCTCACGGTCGCCTGCCTGGGCACGCGCCGGTTAGATCTGGCGGCTCGCCTCGACTACGCCGGGGTGAACCCGACCGTGATCGACGACCTGTCATCGATCGCCGTCGGCGATGCACCGGTCTGGTTGATTGCCAACTACACCGCGTTCAGCGAGTGGCTGGCCAGGAGTGCGCCGTGTTGAGGGTCGCATCACTCTTGCCCGAGCTCTTGGGGACGTACGGCGACGCCGGCAACGCGCGGGTGCTGGCCGAACGGGCGCGACGCCGCGGCGTCGACGTCGATCTCGTGACCGCGGGGCTGCACGACCCGCTTCCCGACGCGGACCTCTACCTCCTTGGTGGCGGCGAGGACGGACCACAGCGCCTCGCTCGCGAGCTTCTGGCGGGCGGGTCCTTCGTCCAACGCGTCGCCGACGGCGCTCACGTGCTGGCAGTGTGCGCGGGCCTGCAACTCCTGGGCACCACCTTTTGCGTTGAGGGCGACAACGAGTATCCGGGCCTGGCCATGGTCGACGTCAGCACCACCCGCGGTTCGCGGCGTTTCGTCGGCGACCTCGCCGTCAACGTCGGTGGTCGGTGGTTGGTGGGCTTCGAGAATCACGGGGGACAGACCATCCGCGCCAACGGCGTCGCCGCCCTGGGAATGGCGGCGCGCGGACACGGCAACGACGGATCGAGCGACGGCTTTCTGACTGAACGAATCTGGGCGACCTACGCGCACGGGCCAGTGTTGGCGCTCAATCCGTGGTTCGCTGACGAGATCCTCTCCGTCGTGCTCGGTCGCGACCTCGACCCGTTGCCGGGCGTGGCTGACCGTCTCTACGAAGAGCGCTGCCGAGCGCTCAAGCTTTCCGCCGCTCGGTTGATCTGCAACGTCGCGTCGCCGGTGGCGACGCGGCCCAGGCTGATCACGGCCTCTTCCACGCGAGCGTTGAAGCGTCGGATGGTTTCACCCTCGGCGCAGCGCAGCGCCGGGCCAAAGGTCACGACGACGTGATGGTGACGCTGATTGGGCCCCGCCTTGTATTGGGGCGCCTTCGCGTAGTGCGGACCCTTGAGCTCACCGGCGCCTTGGATGTAGACCGGGATCACGGGGACGTCGGCGCGTTCGGCGAGATAGGCAGCACCGCCTTTGAATGCCTGCATCTCTCCGGTCGGGGTACGTCCGCCCTCGGGGTAGATCATGAGGTTCCAGCCCTGCTCGATGAGCTCCAGTGCCAATTGCGAGCTGCGCCGGTTCACCTTGTGTCGGTCGATTGGGATGGCGTTGAAGACGAGCACCGTGCGAAAGGCCGTGAAGCGCTTCATGAAGAAGTTGTCCATGGCCGCGGCCACCACCATGCGCCGTCTCATCGCTACCGGCAGCGCGCTCAGTAGTAATGGTGTGTCGAGGTTGCTGGTGTGGTTGGCGGCGAGGATCACCGGTCCGGGAGAGTCCAGGTGCTCAAGGCCACGTACCTCCAGCGTCGAGATGCGGCGCATGTAGGGAACGACGTACCCCTCTTGAATCGCCGTCCGCGCCGCGCGGGCCACGAGACCGCGACCCCATTTGGTGGGAAAGTCCAGTCCGAGATGGCCCATCACTTGCGCTTGCGCGGCGGTTTCTTCGGCGTGTAGCGCTTGGATGGCTCGGGAGTGACGGGCCGGGCCGCGATCGCCGCGGTGTCGGAGTCACCTTTGCGGGATCGGGTTCGGGATCGGGACCGGGTAGCGGCAGGAGTTCGTGGTTCGCGCGGAACCACTGCGCGATTCGCGCGCTTGGCCTGCGCCTGCTCGCGTGCTGCGCGCGAGGAACCGAAGAAGGTGGGATCCCCGTAGCGCTGGAGTCGCAGTGCGCGCAGCAGCAGCCATCCGCCCAGGATCAGGAAGGGGAAGCCGACGCTGCCCAGGGCCAAACCAAGGAAGAAGCCCGCGAAGGCCACGCCCACGCGCTTGCGCAGGTAGGTGAACACGATGATCGCAATGGCCATGACCGCGATGAGAATGAACTGGGGCAACCAGTCCGACGGATGCGTCAGTTTGAGGTGGGTGCAGGTCTTTTGCACCGTGTTCCAGTCATACGGCGCCGCACAGGTCTTGCCCTTGATGGGCTTGGCGGTCTCGGTGATCCAGGTGTTCTTGTACAGGTGGGGCGTGAACAGCCCGGCGAGCACCAAGGCAATGGCCCCGGCGACGAATCCGACCCGGCGCTCGGTCGTGTCGATTCCCATGACCACGGATCGCGGCACCGCGGAGGCGCGTCGCGTGCGTCGAGGTCGTGGCTCTAAGGAGTCCTCGACGTTATCGGTCACGGGGGAAGGCTACTTCGCAAGGCCAAAGTCTCGAGGAACGCGCAACGGTAAGATGGCGTCTCCGGGCGCTTAGCTCAGTTGGTTAGAGCGCAGCCTTCACACGGCTGAGGTCAGAGGTTCGAGTCCTCTAGCGCCCACTCATGCGGGCAAGGTGCGAACGCTCGCGGTGTCGCGTCCGAGGACCTGGGGGGACGTTTCGGTGATGGCAATGATCTCAACCCCAACTTGTTGTGGCTGATGTCGTGCTCTCGAGGGAGTTCTTCGAGCGTTCGCCGATCGAGGTTGCCCGCGATCTCGTCGGGTGCGCTGTGGTGGTGCAAGATGACCAGCACCTAACGCACGCCCGCCTCGTCGAGACCGAAGCGTACGGGGGCGTGGATGACCCGGCGTCGCACTCTCATCGCGGGCCTACGCCACGATCCAAAATCATGTTCGGGCCAGCGGGTTATCTCTACGTGTACTTCGTATACGGGATGCACTGGTGCGCCAATGTCGTGACGGGACCCGACGGGGTGGCCGGGGCCGTCCTGCTGCGCGCCGCACAGCTGAGCGACGGCGGCGAGGTCGAAACTGGCGACAGCCTTCGCGGCCCGGGAAATCTCACCCGCGGCCTCGGTATCGATGGCGCCGACAACGGCCGTGACTGCTGTGGCGGCGACGGCTCGCGTATTTACTTTGTCGCCCGCTCACCGAGTGACCGGGACCTTCGCGTCGCCACTTCGACGCGAGTTGGACTGACACGGGCCACGGAGCGCCCGTGGCGATTCTTTGAGGCGGGCCACCGCGCGGTGTCGAAAGGGCCGACGTCGGCACCCGCACCTCGCACACAGTGACGGGCTCGCACACCTAGAACGTCGGGCGGCACAATCTACGCTGACATTGTGGCCAATCTCCTCGAGCTCGACGGTCTGACACGTCGATACGGCGAAGTGACCGCCCTCGATGACCTCTCCTTCACCGTTCCCGCGGGCCAAGTGGTGGGGTTCCTGGGTCCCAACGGCGCGGGCAAGACGACCACGATGCGCGCCGTCTTCGCTCTGACGGATCTGGACGCGGGGTCGGTCCGGTGGAAGGGCGCGCCGGTCGGTGAAGCGCAGCGCCGCCGGTTTGGGTACATGCCCGAGGAGCGGGGTCTGTACCCAAACATGCTCGTGGGTGAGCAGCTCGAGTATCTCGCGCGCCTCCACGGCATGGGTCCGGCCGACGCCCACTCGGCAATGACCTCGTTGCTGGAGCGATTGGGAATCGGTGATCGCGCTGGCTCCAAGGTGGAGGCGCTGTCGCACGGGAACCAACAGCGCGTTCAGCTCGCCGCCGCGTTAGTGCACTCGCCGGAACTACTTCTGCTCGATGAGCCGCTCGCGGGACTCGACCCCGCCGGGATCGACACAATTGGAGAGGTACTCGTCGAGCAGGCCAAGGCCGGGTGCTGCGTCCTGTTCTCGAGCCACCAACTCGACCAGGTTGAAGAGCTTTGCGAGTCGGTGACGATCATCGATCACGGGCGACTGATCGTGTCAGGTCGGGTGGACGATCTCGCCACGAGCGGGCCCCGGAGGCTGGTGGTGCGCGTGGAGGGAGACCGTGACGCGGCCTGGGCGCGTTCGCTGAGCGGGGTCACAATCTCCGAGGTTGGCGGCGGGGAGGTCCGCCTCGTGCTCGGCGAAGACGTGGACAGCGACGTGGTGTTGCGGGCGGCCTCCGCGGCGGGTCGGCTCACCGAGTTCATCTTCGCGCGTCGCCGACTCTCCGAGGTGTTCAGGGAGGCCCTGGGATGAGAAGCCTCATCATCATTGTGGTCGTTCTCGTACTCGCGGGAACGCGGGCATGGATGCGTCGGCGCCGCAGGCACACGCGGCCCGATACTTCGCACACGTATTGGGGACCCGTCTCGAACGGCGTTGGCCTGGTGGCCGCGCGCGACATCAGGGAACGCGTCAAGAGCCGCATCTTCATCGTGGGAACTCTGTTCATTCTGGCCGTGGTCGCGGCGTCGATCATCATTCCGACGTTGAACAAGTCGACGACGTCCACTCAGGTCGTGGGCTTCGTAGGAGGCCTGACCCAGCCGTACAGGACAACGGTGGTGAGCTCGGCCCACAGCGTCGGCACCAAAGTCCGTTTCGTTGCCGAGCCGTCGATGGCGCACGCCAGTCGGGACCTGCGCTCGGGCAGCGTCGACTTCGTGGTCATCGACGCCCAACGCATCGAAGTCAACAAGGCAATATCGGCGACTGACAGTTCGACGACCGCGCAGACCGTAGGGGCGGTGGCCCTCGGTCTGGGCCAAGACCGGGCGGTGACCGAGGCTCAGCTCAGCCCGGCTCAAATCGCGATCCTGGCGCACATCAAGCCGCTGCCGGTGGCGAGCCTGCTCGCGGGTACCCCCGCCAAGCCCGTGCGCGCCGTCTCGCTGATCGGGGTGATCCTGATCTTCGTGATGCTCTCGCAGTACAACACGTGGATCCTCATCGGTGTGATGGAGGAGAAGTCCAGTCGCGTGATCGAGGTGCTGCTCGCGACCCTTCGTCCGATCCAACTTCTGACCGGCAAGGTCCTGGGGATCGGATTGGTGGCCTTCGCGCAGGCGGCCCTCATCCTGGCCTTTGCGCTGGGGCTGGCCTCGGCGGTTGGTTCGAACGTGCTGCACGGAACCGGTCCCATCGAGTTGGCCAGCTCCCTGGTCTGGCTCGTGGTGGGCTACGCGTTCTACAGCTGGGTGTACGCCGCCGCAGGCTCGATGGCCGAGCGCCAGGACCAGGTCCAGACGCTGGCGTTCCCGCTCAGTCTGCCGATGATCTTCGGCTACGTCGTGGCCCTCACCTCGGCCAGCTCGGCCAGCGTGTCGCTCCTCGTCAAGGTCCTCGCGTACCTGCCGCCAACCGCGCCCTTCGAGATGCCGGTCCTGGTCGGACGCTCCGACGTCACGTGGTGGCAGTTCGCCGCGTCGATCGCGATCAGCTTGGTCGCGACGGTGGGCCTGGCGCGGTTGGCGTCGCGCATCTACCGGCGAGCCATCCTGCGAACCGGACGCCGCGTGAAATGGCGCGAGGTGATCGGCCGCGGCGCCGTCTGAGTGGTCGACCTCGGGGTTAACCCTGAGGTCAGTGGCGTCGCGCAGGGGATGACCCTGATATGGCCGCGCGCACACAGGTGGGAGGATGAAGCATCAAATCGACACGTACGCGCACCCTCGGGCGAGCCCCCCACCACGTGTTTGGGAAGGATGATTGATGAGCACAGCGACCCTGGACCGACCCACGGAGCACTCCGGCTCCGAGAGCGAGTGGGCCGTCGAGACCCACGGGCTCACCAAGCGCTTCGGCGACAACGTGGCGGTCAACGGCGTGGAACTGCTCGTTCCGCGCGGCTGCGCCTTCGGGTACCTCGGACCGAACGGCGCGGGCAAAACAACTCTGATCCGGGTGCTGCTCGGTCTCACTCCGGCCGACTCGGGCACGATGAGCCTGCTCGGCTACCCGGTGCCGCGACACCGCGATCGGGCGTTGGCGCGCGTGGGTGCGATCGTCGACGAGCCGCGTTTCCACGCTCACCTCACCGGACGCCAGAACCTCCAGATCCTGGCTGCCGCGCGCGAGCACGCCGCGCGCACCCGCATCGAAGGAGCGCTCGAGCGCGTCGGCATCCTGCATCGCGCGGACGACAAGGTCGCCAAGTACTCAATGGGTATGCGACAGCGGCTGGGCGTCGCCGCATGCCTGCTCGGTGATCCACAACTGCTGATCTTGGACGAGCCAATGAACGGACTCGACCCGGCCGGCATGCACGACATGCGCGACATGATTCGGTCGTTGGCGGCTGAGGGGCGCACGGTCGTGCTCTCATCGCACCTCCTCGACGAGGTCGAGCGCACCTGTGACTCGGTCGCCATCGTCGACCACGGCAACATCATTCGCCAAGGTCCGATCGCCGAGCTGCTCGCCGGCACCGCCCAGGACCTGCAGATCGAGTGCTCGACACCCGAGACCGCCGCCACCCTCGTGCAGGCCGCGAACGTCGCGTCGCGGGTCTCGGTCACGGAAACCGGGCTCGGCGTCGAGCTCGCCTCCGGTACCTCGCGTGACGTGATCGCTGACATCAACCGACGACTCGTTGAAGGCGGTGTCGCCGTCTACCGACTTCAGGAGGTCCAGGTGTCTCTTGAGTCCTGGTTCTTGCAGGTCACGAGCCGTCTGGGCGACGAGCAGTGAGTACCGCCGCCGACACCATGGTCGTGACCCCGATGGCCAGTGACCACCGCGGGTCATGGCTGCCCAACGGCGCAATGATTCGCACGCGCATCATGGAACTGCGCAAGCGACGCGGGCTGATGATCGCCATGGCCGCGGTCAACATTGGCATCCCCGCCGTCTTCTTGACGATCCGAATCCTGCTGCACGCCTTCGACCCGAAGACGTACGGTCCGGCGGGCGGCTACGACGTCTTCACCGGGCTCGTGGCCGGCGTGATGTTCATCTTCGGATTCATTGTCGCGGCCACACTCGGGGCGTCGGCGGGTTCGTCGGACCTCACGGACGGGATGTTTCGCCACCTGGTCGTGACCGGGCGCTCGCGAATGGCGATCTACTTCGCGCGCATTCCCGCGGGCCTGGCCATCGTTATTCCCATGGTGGCGGCCGGCTTCACGATCGTGTGCGCCGTGTGTTGTTTCGCCGCGCCACCCAAGATCACCTACGACGGCCTCACTATCCCTCCCGGTCTCAGCGCCCCCGCCTTTGACACGTGGGCGAGCCAGCACGCCGAGCTGGTGCTGTGCGGCTTGCCGTACCGCAACGTCAACGTCAACTTCCCCTGCTACGTCAATGGCAAGCAGCAGGTGCAGTTTCCGACGGGTCCCGGCCGCCAGACGCCGCAGTTGCCCTCCGCGGCGAAGATGAGCCAATTGGCGCGCCAAGTGGCCCGACAGAACTACGTGGACTACGCGCGGACGTTCCGCTCACCATCGAACTCACTGATGGTGAAGGCCGGCCTGTGGATCGAGTTGGAGGCCATCATCGGCTTCATTGTCGGTCTGGGGCTCGCGTCACTCTTCGGACAGCGAACGGTGGCCGTCGTACTGATGATCGTGCTCGAGGTGATCCTCACGCCGCTCCTGTCGCGCCACATCATCCCTCACTTCATCAACGTCCAGCGCGGCGTCGTTGGTCTGGCCGTGGCGCATTTGGAACCCGGCGCGCTGCCGAGTGCCTTCGGCGGCAACGGTCCCGGCGCGCCCGGTCTCGTTCCCGAGTCGACGACCGTGGCGGTCCTGGTCGTGATCGCGTGGATCGTGGGGTGGACCGCATTAGGGGCGTGGCGAATGGCGAAACGAGACGCGTAGGCGTCGACACTCCACACGCTCCGGCTTGGTTCTCGGAATGATCCAGAAGACGAATGCGAGTGCGACCGTGAAGAGTGGAGAGGAGGACGTGAAGTGACGTCGATAGTGGACGAACCCATCAGTACCGAGACCACCGCAACCGATCGCCGCGGGTCATGGATGCCCAACGGTTCCATGATCCGCACGAGGATCATGGAACTGCGAAAGCGCCGCGGAGTGATGATCATGCTCGCCGCAGTCTTGATCGGTTTCCCCACGATCTTCCTGACGATTCGCCTCATCCTGCACGCCACCGACCCCAAGACCTACGGTTCCGCCGGCGGGTACGACCTCTACACCGCCATGGTCGCCGGGGTGCTGTACGTCTTCGGATTCATCGTGGCCGCGACCCTGGGGGCGACGTCCGGATCGAGCGACCTGGGTGACGGCATGTTCCGCCATCTCGTGATCACCGGACGTTCGCGCCTGGCCATCTACCTTGCGCGAATCCCCGCGGGACTGGCGATACTGGTGCCAATGGTGGCGGCGGGCTTCGCCATAGTGTGCGCCGTGTGCGTCTTCGCCGCGCCGACGCAGCTCAACTATCAGGGCGTCATTGTGCCGGTGGGTCTCTCCGAACCGGGTCTCGAGAGCTGGGCCGCCCAGCACGCCGAACTCGTCGCGTGCGCCTTCCCGTCCGAGAACGTCAGGGTGGCTCTGCCCTGCTACGTCAGCAACGGACGTGTCATCATCGTCAAGAAGTTCCCGCCGGGGGTCACCCCGCCACCCAAGCCCACCGCGGCTCAGTTGCAAGTGGCCGCGCGCAAGATCGCGGCGCAGGACTACGTGGACTACAAACAGACGTTCCTGTACCCACCGGTCAACCTCATGGTCAAGTCGGGACTGTGGCTCGAGCTGGATGCCGCGATCGCGTTCCTGATCGGGCTAGGCCTCTCGTCGCTGACGGGTCAACGAACCGTGACGGTTGTCTTGATGATCGTTCTGGAAGTGATCTTGACACCGATCGCGATCAACCACGTCATTCCCCACTTCCTCAACGCTCAGCGTGGGGTCATCGGAATCGCCACGGCGCGAGTGGAACCCGGGGGACTACCGACGGCCTTCGCCAACAACGGCATACACGGACCTGCCGTGAAGGAGTCGGTGACCGTTGCGATCATCGTCATGGCGTCGTGGGTGGTGGTCTGGTCGGCACTCGGCGCGT
Source organism: uncultured Actinomycetota bacterium (assembly GCA_963715855.1). Taxonomy (GTDB): domain Bacteria; phylum Actinomycetota; class Acidimicrobiia; order Acidimicrobiales; family RAAP-2; genus RAAP-2. The sequence goes on along the minus strand of OY970279.1, from coordinate 2,225,681 downwards.
GGCGAATGATGAAACGCGACGCGTAGGCGTCGGGCCGCGCGTGGCGCGCGAGGTAGGTTCGGGCCATGACGACCGATGACGCGCGACGCGCCCCGCGCGACGTATCTCGTGATGTGATGAGCGGGAGCCATCCCTTCGGCCCCGGACGCCTGGTCATCCTCGACGACCACTGGGAGGAAGGGCCGAACAATCGCTGGGCGTATCAGCACGTGCGCGAACTGATCCCCACGGCTCTCATCTCGCGCGGCCCCGGACCGGTGTGGCGCCTGCCACGCCGCGAGCGCGATCTCTCGGGCGTTCGCGTCAACTTGCGCGGCACGCGCGTGGGCCTGGCCAGGTTGCTCGACGAGACCCAGACCGACGGGTTCCTCGTCATCCACCGCGGCGCGATCGTCGCCGAGTCGTACTTCAACTCCATGCGCCCCGACAGTCTTCACCTGCTCCAATCGGTCTCCAAGTCCATCACCGCGACGGTCGCCGGATCGCTCGTCGCGCGCGGCGATCTCGACGTCGGGGCCGCTGTCGACACCGTCGTGCCCGAACTGGCGTCGACCTCCTTCGCCGGCGCCACCATCCAGCAACTCCTGGACATGCGCACGGGCACGCGCTTTCGCGAGGACTACGGGGTCCTCGACTCCGAGATCAGCGACAGTGAGCAGGTGTACCTGTGGCGCCCGCGCTCCAAGCCCGATCTGCCCGCCGACGCGCAGAGTTACTTCGCCACGCTGGTCAACGACTCCAAGCACGGTGGAGCGTTCCGCTATCGCTCGATCCTCACCGACGTGATGGCCTGGGTGCTCGAGCGCGCCGGTGATGCGAGGTTCCACGAGTTGGTGTCGCGCGAGCTGTGGGCGCCCATGGGGGCCGAGTTCGACGCCGACGTGACCCTCGACGCGCACGGCAACGCCCTGTCCGACGGCGGGATCTCCGCGTCGCTGCGCGACCTCGGGCGCTTCGGTCTGCTCTACCTCCACGGCGGGCGACGCGGTCGCCGCCAGGTCGTGCCGCGCGAGTGGGTGGCCGACACGGTTCGTGGAGCGCCCGACGGCGCGGAGGCCTTCGCCGCCGGCGACGACACGCGCGAGTCGCCCCCCGGGGCGCACTACCGCAACTACTGGTGGGTGCGCGACCCCGTCGGGCCCTTCCTGATTGCCGCGGGCATCTACGGACAGAACATCTACGTGCACGGCCCGAGCCAGACGGTGGTTGTGAAACTCTCCACGTGGCCAACGGCCCTCGACCAAGGGGCCATCGACGCGACGCGCGATGCAGTGGTTGCCATCGGCGCACACCTGGAGGCGGATCCGGGGTAGCTCATCGCGGCTAGTGCGCCGAAGATGGTATGCATAGACACGAAGTACAGGGGAGTCGCTGACGTTCGTCAACGTGCGGGACCTTGCGGGGTCCGGAGGGGAAGTGTCATGAAGGTTCGTCAACGCGTCACGTCGCGTCGAGTATTGATGAGTGCCATTATCGCGGTGACTGGGGGGATTCTGGTCGTTCCAGGCACCTCATTCGGTTCGAGCAGTTCGGCGGTGCACCTCGTCAACACCACGCCCCCGGCCAAGGGCCCGCTGTCGGCGATCACCTGGGACCTTCCCGGCGGTGAGCCGACCACGCTCGACTACGTGAAGGCCGCGGACTATTCGCCCGACGTGATGATTTCCAACATGTGCGACGACTTACTGCGACTCACCCCGACCTTCGGGATCTCACCGGGGATTGCCTCAGCCTGGAAGTACACGAACCCCACCACGGTGGTCTTCACTATTCGCCAGGGCGTGAAGTTCTGGGACGGCCACACGCTCACCGCCACCGACGTGGCTTACAGCATGCTGCGTAACTTGAACCCCAAGGACCAGCCGCTCAACGGCGCGTACTACGGGTCGGTCAAGTCGATTACCGCGACCAGCGCCTACCAGGTGACGGTCAAGCTCTCCAAGCCCGACGAACTGTTCGTCAAAGAGATGGCGACCATCGCCGGTGGCATCGCCGAGAAGGCGTTCATGGTGAAGGCCGGTGCCAAGTTCGGCACCGCATCCGGCGGGCTCATGTGCTCAGGTCCCTATGAGCTCAAGCAGTGGAGCCCTGGCAATGACATTGTCCTCACCCGCAACCCGCACTACTGGGACCCGAACTTCACCGCCAAGATCAAGACGGTCACGGTCAAGTTCATCGTGAACTCGTCCACGCTCACCAGCGCTCTGCTGTCCGGTGACATCGACGGCGCCTACGGCGTGCCGGCGACTAGCTACCCCGAGCTCAAGACGGCCTCGGACGGCACTCTCTACTTCGGGCCGAGCCTCTCGATCACCGAGTTGGCGCCGACCACGACCACCGGACCGATCGGCAGCGTAAAGATCCGCCAGGCACTCTCGTTGGCGCTGAATCGTCCGGCCATCGCGCGCGTCGTCTACGGCGGCGCCGCGACGCCCAACCTGGCCCTCACGCCGCCCACCGCGTGGGACCCGTCGGCCACCTCGATCTACCGCGCGGCCAACGCCCAGCTCCCGGGGGCCACGCCCAACCTCTCTGCGGCGAAGGCGCTCGTGAAGTCGGTGCCCGGCCACACCGCGCCGATCACCCTGGCCCTGCTCGCGGGCGACCAGACCGAACTGGCGCTGGCCACGGCGGTCCAGCAGGCCGGCACCTCGATCGGGCTCAACATCAAGCTCGACCAGATGCAGCCGCTGGCGTTCTCCAACGCCTTCTTCGTCCCGTCGTACCGCAAGGGCGTGGACATGCTCATCGACGAGGGCTACCTGGACGTTCCGGACCCGCTCGACTACCTCGGTCTGTGGTTCCCCAAGGGCGCGCTGTTCGACTACACGAACTACAACAACGCAACGGTGAACAGCGATCTGTCGGCGGCCCAGCAGACTTACGACGGCACGGCGCGCGCTCGGCTCATTACCTCGGCCCAGGCGATCTACATGCGCGACGACATCGTTATCCCGATGGTCAACCCCGACCAGTCGCTGTTCCTCAACAAGACGATCACCGGTGCGCCGACGTCATTCGCCTACATCTACGAGCCCTGCTTCGCCAAGCTCGGTTCGTCCAGCTAACCGGTCCGCTGACGCGGGCCGGATGAGAACGCGCAGGTTCGCGTGATCGCGCGCATGGTCGCGGGGCGCGTGGTCGCGCTCGTGGTGACGCTGCTCGTGGCGAGCGTCGCGATCTACGGGGCGCTGTTCCTGGCGCCGGGTGACCCGGCGACGCTGCTGGCCGGTGGGCACGTCACGCCCGCGGTGCTGCGCGCGATCCAGCGCACCGAGCACCTCAACCAGCCGTTCGTGCTGCGCTACTGGGACTGGCTCTACGGCGTGTTGCACGGCAACCTCGGCTCGTCCTTCGTCTACCGCGAGTCGGTGACGACGCTGCTGGCGGGGCGCGTGCTCAACACCGTGTTCCTCGTCGCGTACTCCTCGATCGTCATCATCGTGGGCGGGGTGGGGCTGGGACTGCTGGCGGCGGTGCGCCGCCGTCTGGGCACGGTCATCACAGTGGGCACGAGCGTCGGGTCTGGCCACTCCGTCGTTCGTCGCCGCGATCTTCCTCATCACCGTCTTCGCCGTGAACCTCAAGTGGTTCCCGGTCTTCGGTGCGGGCACCGGTTTCGTCGATCGACTGTGGCATCTCACCCTGCCCTCGATCGCGCTAGCCCTCTCGTGGCTCGCCTACACGGCCCAACTCACTCGGGCCGCCGTGCGCGAGGAGCTGTCGCGCGAGCACGTGGAGACTGCGCGCAGCCGGGGCATCAAAGAACGTCACGTCATCTGGCGCCACGTGTTTCGCAACGCACTGATCCCCATCACCACGGTCTCGGGGCTCACCGTGGCCGGACTGATCGCGGGTGACGTCGTGGTCGAGCAGGCCTTCGGCATCAACGGCCTGGGCTCGTTCCTCGTCCAGGCGGCGCTGCAGAAGGACTTCGCCTCGGTCCAGGCGGTGGCGCTCATCCTCGTCGCCGCCTTCGTCGTGGTGAACGCGATCGTGGACTTCTGGAGCCTGCTGCTCGATCCGCGCCTTCGTGCGGGGTCGCGATGAGCGCCGCGCTGACGACCGCGCTGACCGCTGGCGCGCGACACGAAGCGCGCGAGCCGGTCCGCGTGGTGGCGCGACCCCATGGTGGTCGCGCCGGGTGCATTCATCGTGGTGCTCGTGATCGTGGCCCTCTTCGCACCGTTCATCGCCCCGCACGACCCCAACTTCGCCGACATCTTGGCGGGCAGCCAGAATCCGTCCGCGGCTCACTGGCTGGGCACCGACTCCTTCGGGCGCGACATCGCGTCGCGACTCATCTTCGGCGCGCGACTCAGCCTGCTCGGACCAGCGCTGATTATCGTGATCTCGACGGCCGTCGGGACGGTGCTGGCGATCTCAGCGGCGTGGTTCGGTGGGTGGTTCGACCAGGTGGTGTCGCGCGCCGCCGACATCCTCTTCGCCTTCCCCGGGCTGATCCTGGCGATGCTCGCCGTGGCGATGTTCGGACCGGGGCTGGTGGCGCCGGTGATCGCCCTGTCGATCGCCTACACGCCGTATCTGATGCGCGTGGTGCGCTCCGAGGCGTTGCGCCAGCGCAACCTGCCCTACATTGCCGCCTGTTACGTCGAGGGCCTGCCGGCGCGCACGATCTGCTGGCGCCACCTGCTGCCCAACGTCGCCCCGCTCCTGCTGGTCCAGGCGACGCTGTCGTTCGGCTACGCGCTGGTTGACCTGGCCGCCGTGTCGTACCTCGGACTCGGCGTCCAGCCGCCGACCGCGGAGTGGGGCGTCATGGTCTCGACCGGCCAGTCCTCGATCCTGGCGGGACACCCCCAAGAGTCACTCTTCGCCGGGGCCTGCATCATCTTGACCGTCGTTGCCTTCAACCTGCTGGGCGACCGCCTGGCCGCGCGCCAGGGAACGCGGCGCGCGTGAACACACTCGACCTGGGTCACCTGGCGGTGGACCTTCGAGTCGAGGGGCGACGTCGTCGGGTCATCCACGACGTCTCGCTCTCGGTGGGCGAGGGCCAGGCTGTTGGTCTGGTGGGCGAGTCGGGTGCGGGCAAGTCCATCACCTCGCGCGCGGTGCTGCGCCTGTTGCCCGAGGGCGCGCGGGTCGGCGGCGAGATCACGTTCCGCGGTCGTTCGGTGCTGGCCATGGACGCCGAGGAGCTGCGCGACTACCGCCTGCACGACGTCGCGATGATCTTCCAGGACCCCAAGGCTCACGTGAACCCGGTGCGAACCATCGGCGACTTCCTCACGGAGGCACTGATCGAACGTGGCGACGACGAGCGGGCCGCGCTGGTGACGGTGACGAACCTGCTCGAAGTCGTGGGGATAGACGAGGCGCCACGACGGCTTCGCCAGTACCCGCACGAGCTGTCCGGCGGGATGCTCCAGCGCGTGATGATCGCCGCGGCGCTGGCCATTGAGCCGCGCCTCCTCCTAGCCGACGAACCGACGACGGCGCTCGACGTGACAACGCAGTCTGACGTCATGGTCAACCTCGACACGCAGAGGCGCGAGCGGGGCTTGGCCATGCTCTTCGTGACCCACGACCTGGAGCTGGCCGCCGCGGTGTGTGACCGCATCGCCGTCATGTACGCCGGCTTCTTGGTCGAGGACAGCCCGGCGTCCCAGTTGCACCGCGACGCACTCCACCCCTACACCGCGGGATTGGCGGCGTCGCGCCCCAGCGCGACCGCGCGCGTGCGTCGACTGGCGGCGATCCCCGGCCGCCCGCTCTCGGCCTACGAGGTGGGCGAGGGGTGCGCCTTCGTCGCGCGATGTCCCTTCGCCCAGGATCGCTGCCGAGTCGAACGCCCCCAGCTGCGCGAGGTGGGCGAGGGCCGGGTGGCGTGCCACCGCACCGAAGAGTTGCGTGGCCACATGGACCCGGACGCGATGCGTGAGGCCGTCGGTGAGTGACGCACCCGCCATCGAGGTCGCCCACTTGCGCAAGGTGTTCACGCTGCGCGCAGACCCGCACGCGGCGCCCGAGGTCGCGGCCCCCGGTCCGAGCCTGCTCGGACGGTGGCATCCGAAGGTGGAAACCCGTCGCCTGGTCGCCGTGGACGACGTGAGCTTCGCGGTCGCGCCGGGCCGTTCGCTCGCGATCGTGGGCGAGTCAGGCTCGGGCAAGACCACGGTGGCGCGCATGATCGTGGGTCTCGAGCGACCGACGCAGGGCACGATCACCGTGAGCGGGCGCGAACGTGGGTGGCGACACGTGAGCTCGCGCGAGCGCAAGCGACGGGCCCGAGACGTCCAAATCGTCTTCCAGGACCCCTACTCGTCGTTGGACCCGCGCATGGTCGTGCGCAAGTGTCTCGACGAGGTCCTCACGCTGCACTTCGACTGGACCGCGACCCGGCGCGCTGAACGGGTCGAAGAGCTGCTGGACCAGGTCGGGCTGGACCGGCGTCAGGCGGACGCTCTGCCGCGCGGGTTGTCGGGGGGCCAACGTCAGCGCGTGGCGATCGCCAGGGCCCTGGCGTGCGAGCCGCGCGTGCTGATCTGCGACGAGGCCGTCGCCTCTCTCGACGTCTCGATCCAGGCTCAGGTGCTCAACCTGATGAGTGACATTCGCGAGCAGACCGGCGTGACATTCCTCTTCATCTCCCACGACTTAGCCGTCGTGCGCCAGGTGAGCGACGACGTCATCGTGATGCGCCGCGGCAAGGTCGTCGAGAGCGGTCCGACCGATCGGGTCCTCGACGACCCGCGCGAGGAGTACACGCGCCGGCTCCTGGCAGCGATCCCGCGTCCCGGGTGGCGCCCAACGTCCAGTCACGAGCCGGTGGGCCGCGCTGAGGCGTGAACCCACCTCGGCCCGACGCGGTGGCGACCAGCCTGTACCTTTGAGCGTCATGGACGACGACGCTCGCCCGGCCATGCTCTCGCTCGAGCACGTGTCCGTCCACTTCGAGGGCCTCAAGGCACTGTCAGACGTTTCCTTCGAGGTCTCCTCAGGCGAGATCGTCGGCCTGATCGGTCCCAACGGCGCGGGAAAGACCACGGCGTTCAACGTCGCGTGCGGCTTCGTGCGGCCCAACGAGGGTCACGTGCACTTTCCAGCCGCGGGCAAGTCCAACCTGCGGCCGAGCCAGCTCGCCCACGCCGGCATCGCTCGCACGCTCCAGGGCGTCGGACTCTTTGGCCACTGCTCGGTGCTCGAGAACGTAATGGCCGGCGGTCAGATCCGCGGACACGGCGGCTTCTGGTCCAGCTTCCTCGCGTCACCAAGTGCCGTGCGTTCTGAGAGGCAGCTGCGTAGCGAGGCAATGGAAAATCTCGCGCGCTTGGGCATCGCGGACCTCGCTGGCAGTTACCCCTCAGCGATCCCCTACGGGACGGCGAAGAAAGTCTCACTCGCTCGGGCGCTCATGACGCGACCCAGCCTGCTGCTCCTGGACGAACCGGCCTCCGGCCTCGACGAGGCCGAGCTCGAGGAGTTCGCCGCTCGGATCGTCGAGCTGCGCTCGAGCATGGGCGTGCTCCTGGTGGAACACGATATGGAGTTCGTCATGCCGTTGGTGGACCGACTGATCGTGTTGGACTTCGGCGAGGTGATCGCCACGGGGACTCCCGCCGATGTGCGCAACAACGAAGCGGTGATCGAGGCGTACCTCGGGGTGAGCGAATGATTACCGTCGAGGGGCTCTCGGTCTCCTACGGCGCGGTCCAGGCGCTGCGCGACGTGTCGTTCTCGGCCGAGACCGGCTCGCTGACGGCCGTCGTCGGCGCCAACGGCGCGGGCAAGACTACTCTGCTGCGCTCGATCAGCGGACTGACCACGCCGTCTCACGGAACGATCATCCTGGACGGGCGCGACCTGCGCCACCAGCTACCCGAGAACATCGCGCGTCTCGGCGTGGGCCACGTGCCGGAGGGTCGCGGCGTCATCGGCGAGTTCACGGTCGAGGAGAACCTCCGCCTCGGTGCCCTGGCCGCCAAGGTCGACCTCAAGGCCGGACTGGCCGAGCAGTACGAGAGGTTTCCGGTGCTCGGCGAGCGGCGCCGCCAGCACGCCGCCAAGCTGTCCGGCGGCGAACGTCAGATGCTGGCGATGGCGCGCGCCCTCATTGCCCAACCCACCACACTGCTGTTGGACGAACCGTCGCTGGGGTTGGCGCCTCTGGTCACCGCGCAACTGATGCACACCATCAAGGAGTTGTGCTCCTCACACCAGATCACGGTGATCCTGGTCGAGCAGAACGCCTCGTCGGCGCTGCGTATCGCCGATCGGGCGGTCGTCCTGCACGTCGGCAAGGTCGTGGCCAGTGACGTCGCCTCGGTCGTGGCGGCCGACGAGAACCTGCGCCAGTACTACCTCGGGTTGGTGGAGTAGTGGATCCGTTCCTGACCTCGCGGATCGTGTCCGACCTGCTCGGCGGCGTGACCCAGGGCGTCATCTACGGGTTGGTCGCGCTCAGCCTGGTCCTGGTGTGGCGCTCGACCGGGATCCTTAACTTCGCCCAGGGCGCGATGCCCATGTTCGCGACGTACGTGGGCATGGTGTTCTTCGCCAGGTTCTTCGGTTACTGGCCCTGTGTGGCCCTCTCGATTCTCACGGGCTTTCTTCTCGGCGGCGCCACGGAGCGCGTCCTCGTACGACCCCTCTACGGCAAACCGGAGATCAACCCCATCGTGGTCATGGTCGGATTCCTGATCGTGCTCGAAAGCGTCGCGGCGGCCATTTGGTCGTCGGGACCGCACAGCCTGCCGAGCCCGTTCTCGCCGATCGACTTCCAACTCGGCGGCAAGCCGATCGCCCTCTCGGACTTCACCCTCTACGAGATCGGCACGGCGCTCCTGGTCATGACGCTGGTCGCGGCGCTGTTCCGCTTCACGAATCTGGGGTTGCAACTGCGTGCGTCGGCGCTGGCGCCGGAGGTCTCGCGCCTACTCGGGGTTCGGGTCGGCCGCATGCTGACGATCGGCTGGATCCTGTCGACCGGAGTGGGCACGGTCACGACGATCCTCGTGGCGTCGAACTTCTTCACGGGGTTGACGCCCCAGGTGATGGACGGAGTATTTGTCTTCGGCTTCATCGCGGCCGCGGTCGGGGGGCTCGAAAGCCCGGTGGGCGCCATTGTGGCGGGCGTCGCCATGGGAATCATCCTGCAGTTCGTCACCGACTACGTGAACTCCAACGCCATTCTTCTGGTGGCCTTGGTGATCTTGGTTGTCTCGCTCATGGTGAGGCCCAACGGGATCTTCTCGCCGAGCACGGCCAGACGGGTCTAGGAAATGCGGTCTTTCACCACGAGACTTGGCGTCGCGGCGGGCGTGGCCGCGCTCGGCGTGATCATCAGCTTCTTGGTGCTGGCGAGTGCTCGCGACGCGGTGGCGATGTCGCTCGCGACCCTCGTCGTCGTGGCCGGCGTCGCCACCATCACCACGCCGGGCCTGCGGGCGACGCATCCGGTTATCGCTCGCGCGGCGATGAGCACGACCGCGGTCGTCGTCGCCCTCGCGGCGACCTTCTACTTCTCGGCGACCACCGACTACAACCTGGCGACCGGGGCGGCCATGTCGATCGTGCTGGTCGGACTGTCGTTCCTCACGGGTGCGTCGGGCCAGATCTCCTTGGGCAACGGGGCGTTCATGGGCGTGGGGGCCTTCATCATGGCCATCTGGGCCAATCACCATGCGACCACACCGATCGTCGTCACCCTGGGCATCTCGGTCGCGGCGGGCGCCCTCGTGGGTTTTCTGTTGGGACTACCGGCAACGCGACTACGCGGTCCGTACTTGGCCGGTATGACTCTGGCTTTCGCCGTGGCCTTTGGGGCCATCCTCAACTCGTTCAACTCGTGGACCGGCGGTGACGGCGGACTCCAGCTACCGAACGTGGCGACGCCGCCGCACTGGCTGATCAGCCTCTTCGGGCGCTCGACACCGCTGCTCACGACCAACACGGCGTGGTTGACCGACATCACCCTCGTGGTCACCGGCGTGGCCTTCTTCTTCATGGCCAACCTCTTCGCCAGCCGCACCGGTCGCGGCATGCGATTGATCCGCGACAACGACGTGGCGGCCGAGCTCGTCGGCATCTCGCTGCCGCGAGCGAGGGTGACCGCCTTCGTCGTCGCGTCGGCGTACGCGTCGCTGGGCGGGGCGCTGTGGACGCTCATCAACAACTCGGTGTCGCCGTCCACCTACACCTTCGCGTTGTCCATCACCATCCTGTCTGTGATCGTGATCGGCGGGATCGGCACGATAACCGGTGCGCTCATCGGCGGGCTCATCTACGCCTACTCCACCAACCTCATCACATGGATCACCTCCCAGACGGGCCTCAACCCCCAGGGCAATCTGGCGAGCCAACTCAACGGCATCATCTTCGGTGGTCTGTTGATATTGACCATGCTGTTCGCGCCGTTGGGCATCGCCGGGTTAGCTCGCCACCTCTGGCGAACGCGTGCGCGGCGTTCCGTGCCCTGAATTGTTTTGGCCCTAATCAGGACGTACGCTTCCGGATAAGAGTTCGATAAGTAAAAGGGGATACAAAATGAAGCTGTCACGTACGCGACGCCTCGCCTTTGCGGGGATGTCGCTCCTGCTGTGCGCGGGACTGACGAGCGCCGGAGGGTGGGTCGCCTCGTCGAGCGCGGCCACCAAGGTGCCCGGGGTCACGAGCAAGCAGATCACGATCGGGGCCACGGTGCCGCTCACCGGCATCGCCTCCCAGGGCTACAACGAGGTCGCCAAGGCGGCCAACGCCGTCTTCAAGTTCGTCAACTCCAAGGGTGGCGTCAACGGTCGCAAGATCAAGTACATCCTGAAGGACGACTGCTACGGCACGCCCGGCTTCGGCTGCACGGGCACACCCAGCACGGTCTCCCAGACCCACGCGCTTCTATCGGTGCCGGTGTTCGCCACCGTGGGCTCGTTGGGCACACCCACCCAGGACTCGGTGCGCTCGCTGCTCAAGTCCAACGGCGTGCCTCAGTTGTTCGTGAACTCCGGTTCGCGTGACTGGAACAACCCAGGGACGTACCCGGGACTCTTCGGCTGGCAGACCAGCTACAACGAAGAGGGCAAAATCTTCGCCAAGTACATCTCGGCCACGTACCCCAGCGCCAACGTGTGCTTCCTGGGCCAGGGCGATGACTTTGGTTCCGACGGCCTGGCTGGCCTGGTCGGCGCAGGCACGATCAACCTCACCGACACGCAGTTCTACAGTGTGGCCGCGTTGGTCACCACGCAGGGCGCCGTGATGGGCCCGTACGTCGCCAAGTTCCAGAGCGACAAGTGCACCGTGGTCGTGCTCGACACGATCCCCGGAGCCACTGACGCGGTTCTCGGTGCGGCCCTCCAGCTCGGGTACTCCCCGCACTGGATCATCTCCAGCGTGGGCTCGGACCCGGTGACGGTCTTTGGACCGTTGGCCGGCAAGGTGCCCGCGGACCCGGAGATCGGTGCGGTGACGTTCACGTACCTGCCCTCCTCGGACGCCTCCACGCCGTGGCACGCCTGGATCACCAAGGTGCTCGGCAAGGACAAGACGGACTTCCCGTCCTTCACCTCCTCGACCGTGCTGGACGGCAACATGGTTTACGGCGCGGCCTGGGGTGTCGCATTCGTCGAAGCCCTTAAGGCATCTGGGCGTAACTTCACCCGGGCCAGCTTCCTGCACACGCTGACGCATACGACGTTCAGCCAGACGCCGTCGTTGACGCCGTTGCGCTACACGTCCAACAACCACCAGGGTCTCAACGCGGGCTACCTGGTCACCGTGACCAGCGCGACCGCAACGCACCCCGTGGACGGCAAGATTTGGGTGACCGACTCCACGCCGAACGGGCCGGTCACCGCGGCGACGAAGCTCAGCACGGGGATTCCTTCCTGGCTGAAGTAACACCTCGCACAGTCTGAACTCAGAGCCCCGGTGCACGGCACCGGGGCTCTGAGTTTGTGCCGGTGCAGTGCGAGCGTCACGGTGTCGTCGCGCAAAGTTCTCTGGCGCGCGTCACAGGGTGGTGACAGACTCCGGCCATGCCAACAACCCAAAGTCACCAGTCCGGAATGCCCAATTGGGTCGACGTCATGGTCGAGACCACCGAACAGCGCGAGGCCCTGATGGCGTTCTACAACGCCCTCTACGGTTGGACGTTCGACGTCGGCGCCGAAGAGATGGGCTACTACACCATCGCCAGTCACGACGGTCGCGCCGTGATGGGCCTGGCCCAGGGCCCCGGGGCCGAGGGCAAGTTGATCACGTACTTCGCCACCGACGACATCGACAAGTCCGCCGCCAAGGCGACCGAGTTGGGTGCCAATGTCTTTATGGGCCCCATGGCCGTCACGGACATCGGCAAGATGGCTCTGGTCGTGGACCCAGTCGGTGCGGTGCACGGTCTCTGGGAGGCGGGTACCTTCCCCGGCTTCGGTGTCGTCTACGAGCCCGGAACCGCCGGATGGTTCGACCACACGTCCAACGACCCGGCCGCCGCCGCCGCGTACTACACCGCCCTCACCGGGATGACCCTCAACGAGTCCGGACCGGACATGAGAGTCCTTCAGAACGGTGACCAGTGGTTCGCCAGTATCTCGCAGGACGAGATGCCGGACCGGACCGCGCAGTGGAATCCCATCTACATCGGCGATTCGTTAGAACGCATCCGCGACACCGTTCGCTCCGCGGGCGGCACAGTGGTCGTCGAGGAGATGCCTGTTCCGGGCAGCGCAATCACTGTTTTCACCGAGCCCGTCATGAACACGCTCGTCACGGTCATGCAGGCCGGTGACCACCCCGACGAGGAGTAGCGCGCCCAACCCTGGGCGATAGCCCGTGCTGAACCGGGGCCGCCGTCGCGGCACGGGGCACGGCGTCGCCGGGGGATAAACGACCATCCTGGTACCGTCACGGGGCCATGAAACTGAGCCACCGCATTCCGTCGACACCGTGGCGAGCCGATTCAACGTGGGCACTGCGACCTCGGATGGTGGCGCCTCTCCTGGTGGGGCTCTCACTCTTCGGGCTCGGTGAGGGTCTCCTCGTTCAGTCTCATTGGGGTGCCACGCCGTGGACGGTACTGGCCCAGGGGGTGGCGATTCACGCCCACATCTCCATCGGCTGGTCGACGGCGGCGATCAGCTGCGTTGTCCTGCTTGCGTGGTATCCGCTGCACGAGCGTCCCGGCTTCGGCACGTTGGCCAACCTTGTCGTCATCGCCTACGTCTTGGACCTCACCACAGTGATCGTGCCAACGCCGAGCGACGATATCGTCAAGGCCCTCTTCGCCGTCGCGGCGGTGGCGGCCATAGGTGTGGGCAGCGCCCTCTACCTCACGACGGGACTGGGACCCGGCCCGCGCGACGGACTCATGACCAGCGTGCATCGCCGTTGGGGCGTCAGCGTCGTCTACGTGCGACTCTCACTGGAGGTCGTTGTCCTCGTGATCGGATGGCTGTTGGGCGGCACCGTCGGCGTCGCCACCGCCTTCTTCGCGGCAACGATCGGATTCAGCATTGGGGCGAGCCTTCAGGCACTCAGTGCGGTCCTTCGATGGGTCGACGCGTGATCGGCGGCGGTCAGCTCGCCACGTTCTTCGTGGCGTCACTGTTGATCATCATCGCGCCCGGTCCCAGCGTTCTGTTCACACTCGCCCGGGGCGTCGCCTGGGGTCGCGCGGTGGCCGTTCTCACGGTCCTGGGTAACAGTCTGGGCACATTGGTGCTCTCGGTCATCGTTGCCCTCGGGCTCGGCCCACTGCTCGCGAGTTCCAAAACCTTCTCAGTGGTCCTCCAGTTGGTTGGTGGTGGTTACTTGATCTTCTTGGGTGTCGACGCGATGCGCCATCGCCAAGCCCACGCCGCCGCCATGGTCGCGCGCGAGTCATCACGACCGTCACGTGTGCGCATCGTGCGCCAGGGCTTCGTCGTCGGAGTCCTCAATCCGAAGTCGCTCGTATTCTTCGCGGCGGTCTTCCCACACTTCGTCAACCGGTCCCAGGGTCACGAGACCGTCCAACTCCTTATCTTCGGCATCATCTTCTCGGTGATGGCTTTTTGCAGCGACGGCACGTGGGGGCTCATCGCGGGAACCGCGCGCGAGTGGCTGTCGGGTTCAGCGAAGCGACTCGTGGTGCTGCGCACCGTGGGCGCCAGCGTCATGATGACCCTCGGCGTGCTCATCGTGGTAACGGCGCTGACCTCGTAGGTCGCGTGCGTTGACTTCGCGGGACGGTTCCTACACTCACTGAGCGGAGGTGTCACGATGAGTATGCGCGGAGCCGGTGCTCACGGCGTGGGCATTCGAGGACTTCGTCGCGACCGCACACTCCTCGAGCACCACATCAAGAAGGGCACCTTGCCGCGGGTCATCGAGTTCGCTCGTCCCTACCGGGGAATGCTCGGTATCTTCCTCGCTCTTGTCGTGCTCGACGCGGTGGTCAGTTCGGTCGCGCCGCTGGTGCTGCGCGCGATCATCGACATCGGGATCCATAAGAAGCGCGAGGGTCTCATCATCGGTCTCTCGTTGCTCACCGCGGGCCTGGCCATCTTCGACGCCGTCCTGTCACTGGCGGAGCGTCGGATGTCCTCGGTGATCGGCGAGGGGCTGATCTACGACCTTCGCGCTCGCGTCTTCGGGCATATCCAACGCATGCCCATCGCATTCTTCTCGCGAACCCAGACCGGCGCGCTCATCAGCCGGCTCAACAACGACGTCATCGGTGCCCAGCAGGCTTTCACCGACCTCTTCTCCAACGTCGTAGGCAACCTGGTACTCGTGACGATCATCCTGTCGACCATGTTCTACCTGAGCTGGCAGATCACATTGGTGGCGCTGGTGCTCTTGCCGGCGTTCCTCATCCCCGCGCGCTACGTGGGCCGACGCCTCGGCACGCTCTTCCAGCGCGGTATGGAACTCAACGCCGAGATGAACATGGTCATGAGCGAGCGGTTCAACGTCGCCGGCGCCATGGTGGTCAAGCTTTTCGGGCGACCGGCCGACGAACTGCGCCACTTCGAGAGTCGCGCGGGCGAGGTGCGCGACATGGGCGTTCGCCAGGCGACCTACCAGCGATTCTTCTTCGTGGCGCTCAGCCTCACGGCGTCGTTGGCCACTGCCTTCGCCTACCTGTTCGGCGGCATTGCGGTGGTGCACAAATCTCTGGCCCTCGGCACTCTGGTAGCGCTCACGTTGTACCTCACACGGCTCTACGGGCCGCTCACCCAGCTCTCGAGCATCAACATCGACTACATGTCGGCGATGGTCAGCTTCGAGCGGCTCTTTGAGGTCCTGGACCTCGAACCCATGATCGCCGAATCGCCCGACGCGCGAGAGATCCCCGACGGCCCGGCGCAGCTGGCCTTCACCAACGTGGCGTTCTCGTATCCGGGTGCCGAGGAGGTTTCCCTGGCATCACTGGAAGCGGTGGCGCGCCTGGACGACACGCCGCGCACCGAGGTGCTGCGCGACGTCTCCTTTTCTGTGGCCCAAGGGACGATGACCGCACTGGTGGGTCCCAGCGGCGCGGGCAAGACCACGATCTCGCTACTGGTGTCGCGGCTGTACGACGTCGACCAGGGCTCGGTGACGATCAACGGGCTCGACGTGCGCGACGCCACGATCGCGTCGCTCAACGCGACGGTCGGTGTCGTGACCCAGGACCCGCACCTCTTCCACGACTCCCTACGGGCGAACCTCGTCTTCGCCAAGCCCGACGCCACCGACGCCGAGCTCGAAGCGGCGCTGCGCGCCGCGCAAATCTGGCCTCTGGTCTCGTCACTGCCCTTGGGGCTCGAGACGGTGGTGGGCGAGCGTGGCTACCGGCTCTCGGGGGGTGAGAAGCAGCGCGTGGCACTGGCTCGACTGTTGCTCAAGGCGCCGCGCCTCGTCGTGTTGGACGAGGCCACCGCGCACCTGGACGCCGAGAGTGAGTTCCACGTGCAACGCGCGCTGGACGAGACGATGTCCGCGCGGACGTCACTGGTCATCGCGCACCGACTGTCCACGATCCGCAACGCGGACCAGATCCTCGTGGTGGACGACGGCACCATTGTCCAGCGTGGGAGTCACGAAGAGCTCCTGGCCGCCGGCGGTCTCTACCACGACCTCTACGAGACGCAGTTCGCACACCAGACGAGTCGCGTCGAGGATGCGGAGTTGCCCACTGCGTTCCCGCTGGGTTGACTAACCCATTGCGTGAGCGCCGCCGTCCACGTGGATCACCGATCCGGTCGTCGCGCGCAACAGTGGCGAAAGCAGAGCAATCGCTGAATCTGCCACCGCGCTCGAGTCGTTGACGTCCCAGCCCAATGGTGCGCGGTCGGCCCACGTGTCCTCAAAGACCGAGAAACCCGGGATGGACTTGGCGGCGATGGTGCGGATCGGGCCCGCGGCCAACATGTTGACTCGGATCTTCTCGGGTCCGACCTCGCGCGCTAAGTAGCGCCCGAGTGACTCCAGCGCCGCCTTCATGACACCCATCCAGTCGTACATCGGGTAGGCGCGCGACCCGTCGAAGTCGAGGGCCACCACCGAGGCGCCGCCGACCGCGGTGCTCTTGGAGAGCAGCGGATGGAATGCTCCGACGAGTGCGGCGAGCGAGTAGGTCGACACGTGCATCGCGGTGGCCACGTCCTCGTAGGGCGCGACCAGCATGCCCTGGCCCAGGCAACTCGGCGGCGCGTACCCGATCGCGTGGACGAGGCCGTCGAGGCGCCCGAATCGCTGTTCGATCTCGGCTGCGGCGGCGCTCACCTGGGCGGGATCGGTCACGTCCAGCTCCACGATCTCTCCGACGTCACCGAGCTTGCGCGCGACACGCCGGGTGAGTGAGACGCCGCGCCCGGCACCCGAGAGCGCGACCGTGGCGCCCTCTTCGAGCGCGCGTTTCGCGATGCCGAAGGCCAGTGAGTCGTCGGTGAGGACCCCCGTGACCAGGAGTCGGTGGTCCGCCAGCAGTCCCATGTTGTTAGCGTACTTGTGAGTAAGAAATTGAAAAGGACGACTATGGCGACGGTGGGCATTCTGGGTGGTACCGGACCGGCGGGCCGCGGTGTCGCGGTCCGGCTCGCGAGCTGCGGCCACGACGTGCTGATCGGCTCGCGTGACGCGGCCCGCGCCGACGACGTCGCAACCCGCTTGTCGCCGCGCGGCGGCTCGATCGCGGGGGCCAGCAATGAGGACGCGGCGCGCGCCGACCTCGTGATCGTGGCCACGCCCTGGGACTCGGCGGTTGCGACCGTCAGCGCGCTGCGTGACGCCCTGGCCGACAAGACGGTCATCTCGATGGTGAACGCACTGGCCAAGGAGGGTCGCGAGCTGACGCCGCTCTATCCGCCGCGCGGATCCATGGCCGCTCAAATCGCTCACGCCCTGCCCGACAGCACGATCGTGGGGGCCTTTCACCACCTGCCTGCGGCGATGATGGAGGACCTCGACAGCGAGCTCGACGCGGACGTGATCGTTTTTTCCGACGACGACTTCGCGCGCACTCGCGTCGCGGAATTAATCGACGAGATGCCCGGGCTCCGCGCGGTGGTCGCTGGCTCGATGTCGCTGGCCAGCGCCGTCGAGGCCTTTACCGCGGTGTGCATCTCGCTCAACATCCGCTACCGCACGCACAGTTACCTGAAGCTCGCGGGCCTCACCCACTGATGCACCTGTACGACGCGGCCCGCCGGGGCGTCTACCCACTGGACGCCGGACCCGTGGTCACGATGTACAGCTGTGGCATCACGCCCTACGACGCCGCGCACCTGGGCCACGCCTTCGTGTACCTGGCCTTTGACGTGCTGCAACGCCGGCTACGCGACACGGGGCACGAGACGCGCTGCATCCGCAACGTCACCGACGTCGACGATGACATCCTCCGCAAGGCTCGCGAGTTGGGCGTTAACTACCTGGACCTCGCGGCCCAGGAGATGGCGCGGTTCGAACGCGACATGGCGCTCATCAACCTGCTGCCCGTCGCCGGTGAACCGCGCGCCAGTGGCGCCATTCCCGAGATCCTGACCCTCATCGGCACGACTCTGGAGCGCGGATTCGCCTACGAAGCCGACGGCCACGTCTACTTCGAAGTGGCCAAGTTTCCTCGCTTCGGCCAGATCAGCCACCAGCCCCGCGAGGTCATGTTGGAGTTGGCGGCGCAGAACGGCGGACGGCCCGACGACCCGCGCAAGCGCGACCCGCTCGACTTCGTCCTGTGGCAGCCGTCGCTCGAGGACGAGCCGGCGTGGGAGTCGCGATGGGGTCGGGGTCGTCCCGGCTGGCACATCGAGTGCTCGGCCCTGGTGCGGCGCGATCTGGGCGAGACGGTCGACGTCCACGGCGGCGGGCGTGACTTGGCCTTTCCTCATCACGAGTGCGAGGCGGCCCAGAGCGAGTCGGTGACTGGCGTTGCGTTATCCAAGCACTGGGTGCACACCGGCCTGGTCGGTCTCGACGGAACGAAGATGTCCAAGTCGCTAGGCAACCTGGTATTCGTCGACGAACTCGTGACGCGTGCCGAACCCGCAGCCGCACGACTCGCACTCCTGGGTCAGCACTACCGCGCGAGACTTCGAGTGGCGCGACGAATTGCTCTCCCTCGCCCAGTCGAGGCTGGCCACCTGGCGCTCGACCCTCACCACCGGTCGCGCCAGCACCGCGCTCGAGGACGTGCGCGCAGCACTCGACGATGACCTCGACACGCCCGGGGCCCTACGAGTGCTCGACGACGCCGCGCTCGCCGGGTGCAACGTCGCCCCGGGCGCCGCGCTGCTCGGCATTACTCTGTAGGCGACGAAAGGCACCATGGCGGACATCGAGGTGACCCTGCCGGATTTGAGCGTCCGCACGGTGGCGGCGGAGTCGACCGCCCACGACCTGGCGACCCTGATCGGGAAGCGTTTAGGGCGCGACGCCCTTGCCGCGGTGGTCAACGGTCAGCTGACCGACCTGTGGACGGTACTGCCCGCGGGAGCCAGTGTCGCCATCGTCACGCCGGCCAGCGAGGAGGGCCGCGAGGTCCTGCGGCATTCAAGCGCGCACGTGCTGGCCCAGGCCGTGACGCGGCTGTGGCCTGGGGCGCACTACGCCATCGGCCCGGCGATCCGTGACGGTTTCTACTACGACTTCGAGCTGCCCGGCGGCGAGCGGTTCTCCGACCACGACCTCGCCCGCATCGACGCCGAGATGCGCGCCATCATCGCCGAAGACCAGCCGTTCACTCGCGCCGAGTACTCGATCGACGAGGGGCTCAAGGTCTTCGCCGACCAGCCCTTCAAGGTCGAGATCATTCAAGCGGTGGCCCACGGCGGTACACCCGAGGACCTGGTGGAGGCGAGCGGCACCGTCATCAGCACGTACGTGAACTCTCCGGAGTTCCGGGACCTGTGCCGCGGCCCGCACGTTCCGTCGACGGGTCGCCTGGGCCACTTCCGCCTGACCCGCGTCGCCGGGGCGTACTGGCGCGGTGACGAGAAGCGCCCCCAGCTCCAGCGCATCTACGGCACGGCCTGGGAGTCGGCCGAAGCCCTCGAGGCGCACCTGAACTTCCTGGAGGAGGCCGAGCGTCGCGACCACCGCCGGCTCGGCGCCGAGCTCGACCTCTTCTCCTTCCCCAGCGAGGTCGGACCGGGGCTGGCGCTCTTTCACCCCAAGGGGGGCACGATGCGTCGCGTGATGGAGGACTACTCGCGCGCGCGCCACGTCGCGGGCGGCTACGACTTCGTGACCTCGCCGCACATCTCCAAGTCCGACCTCTTCGAGACCTCCGGGCACCTGCAGTGGTTCGCCGAGTCGATGTACCCACCCATGGAGCTCGACGAGGGCCAGCAGTACTACCTCAAGCCGATGAACTGCCCGTTCCACATGCTGATCTTCAAGTCGCGCCAGCGCAGTTATCGCGAGCTGCCACTGCGCTTCTTCGAGTTCGGCGTGGTGTATCGCTACGAACTATCCGGTGCGGTCCACGGTCTGACGCGCGTGCGCGGACTGACCATGGACGACGCGCACATCTTCTGCACGCGTGAGCAGATGGCCGATGAGCTGGCCAACCTCTTGCAGTTCGTACTTAACCTACTTCGCGACTTCGGTTTGACCGAGTTCTACCTCGAGTTGTCCACGCGGCCCGAAGGCAAGGCTGTGGGCACCGACGAGGAGTGGGCCGAGGCCGAGGCGACGCTGGCGAACATCGCCGGGGGCCAGGGACTCGAACTCGTACTCGATCCCGGCGGCGGAGCGTTCTACGGACCCAAGATCTCGGTCCAGGCGCGCGACGCGATCGGTCGCACCCACCAGATGTCGACCATCCAGCTGGATTTCCAGACGCCCCAGCGCTTCGAGGCGACGTACATAGCATCGGACAACTCGCGCACGCGCCCGATCATGATCCACCGCGCGCTCTTCGGCTCAGTCGAGCGATTCATCGCGGTGCTGCTCGAGCACTACGCCGGCAACATGCCGACCTGGCTGTCGCCCGAGCAGGTTCGGGTCCTTGGCGTGCGCGACGACCACGACCGCTACGCCTTCGACGTGGCCAAGGAGTTGCGCGAGCGCGGCGTGCGCGCGACTGTCGAGACGGCCTCGGAGCCGTTGGGCGCACGGGTACGCCGGGCCAAGATGGAGAAGATCCCCTACGTGCTCGTGGTCGGCGACGATGACGTCGCCGCCGTGACGGTGGGCGTGAACGCGCGCGGGTCTAACGACCCCCGGCGCGGAGTCGCGCTTCTGGAGTTCATCACCCAATTGGGCATCGAGATTGATGCGCACGGCGCGCCCGAGGATCACGCGTGAGCCTCGCGCGCTTTTCGGCCGCGTGGCGCGAACAGTACGTGTCGGGGACGGGGGCCCAGGACAACGCCGCCGACGACGGAGCGTGCGTGTTCTGCGTCCTGGCCAACGCCGAGGTCAGTGACGAGACGGGCGTGCTGTGGCGCAGCGAGCTCACCTACGTCGCGCTCAACGCCTTCCCCTACGGCTCGGGGCACGTGCTGGTGCTACCGCGACGTCACGTGGCCGAACTCGGCGAACTCACCGACGCGGAGTACGACGACTTCTCGCGCGCGGTGCGACGCTGCAACAACGCCTTAGAGGCCGCCTACCACCCGGACGGGATGAACATCGGACTCAATCTCGGCCTGGCCGCCGGCGCCGGCATACCCAAGCACCTGCACGGCCACGTCCTGCCGCGCTGGAACGGTGACACGAATTTCATGA
The DNA here is from genome assembly GCA_963715855.1 of uncultured Actinomycetota bacterium. Taxonomy (GTDB): domain Bacteria; phylum Actinomycetota; class Acidimicrobiia; order Acidimicrobiales; family RAAP-2; genus RAAP-2. Next base: position 2,204,528 of record OY970279.1, on the reverse strand, counting down.
CGACCATTGGCGAAACCCGCGTGCTGCCCGAGTCCCTCGCCTCCACGTGGGCCAAGGTGCACCCGCACATGGACAACGCGGGGGGCTGAGTGGCGTCGGTAGACTGGTCGCGACGGACCCGGGAGATGAATGTTCGACGGTAGGTTCCGACAAGGGTTTGACGCTTCCGTCGCCCCCATTGGTCGGTCACTGGTGCGCGCCGGAATCTCGGCCGACGTCCTCACCTTCTCTGGGTTGGTGTTCGCCCTGGCCACGGCGTGGGCCATCGGCACCGGGTGGTTCTGGCTGGCCATCATCTTGCTCACGCTCACGGGCTTTCACGACATCTTCGACGGGGCCGTGGCCAAGGCCTCCCAACGCGCCAGTCAGCGCGGCAACTTCTTTGACTCGGTGGTCGACCGCATCGCCGACGCCGTCATCATGGGCGGGTGCGCGTACTACCTGACCACTCACCACCGCGGCCAGCTGGTGCTCCTGCCCTTCGCGATTCTCACCACCACCTACCTCATCTCCTATCAGCGCTCCAAGGCCGAGTCCCTGGGACTCACCGCCAAAGGCGGTCTCATGGAGCGTGCCGAGCGCATGATCCTGCTGGGCGTGGCCCTGTTGTCGTCGGCGATCTTCGTCCCGGTGCTGTGGGTCCTATTGGGCTTGACCACGATGACCGCCGCGGGTCGCTTCTGGCGGGTCTGGCAGATGGCGGCGCGACCGGAGCCGATCGTGCCGTTGGTGGCGCGTCCCCACTACCACCCGCGCTGGTCGCGGCGCGGCCTCAGCCGCACCTCTCGCCACTAACCGTGGGTCCGCGCGCGCACGTCGCGCTGTTCAAGACACTGGGTGCACTGATGGAGAGGCTGCCCGAACGCCTCGACATCTGGATCGGGCGGCACGTGTCGCTCGTCGTGGGACGGCGCAGCACGAACGCGCGCGCGGCACTGACGTCCAACCTGAGCCGCGCGCTGGCTCCACCGGGCGAGGTGCCCGACGCATCTCTGCTCGAACGCTTCGTCGAACGTGGCTTCGATGGCTACGGGCGCTACTGGGCCGAGGGCGCGAAGCTGCCCGCGATCAAGTCCAAGACAGTCGTCAAGCGCTTCGTGATCGCCGAGGGATTCGAACACCTCGAGGCCGCTCGCGAAGCGGGCAAGGGGCTGGTGTTGGCACTTCCCCACGTGGGTAGCTGGGAGTGGGGTGGCGCGTTTCTCGCCCAGGTCGGCATGCCGATGATGGCGGTGGCCGAGGTTTTGGAACCACCCGAACTGTTCGAGTGGTTCAAACAGAAGCGTGCGTCCATGGGTATCTCGATCACGCCACTGGACGACCACGCCGGCACCGCCATGCTCACCACGCTCAACGCGGGTGGCGTGGTCGGTTTGCTGTGCGACCGAGACATTCTGGACAATGGTCTGCCGGTTGACTTCTTCGGTCAGCGACTCACTCTGCCCGCCGGTCCCGCGACCTTGGCCCTTCGCACCGGCGCGATGCTGGTGGCCGCTGCGTGTTACACGGGTCCGGGGCGCGACCACTTCGCGGTCGTGAGTCCGCCGATCGACACGGCGCGCACCGGTCGGTTGCGCCAGGACGTCAACCGCGTGACCGAACTGCTGGCGCTGGAGCTCGAAGGCCTCATCCGCCGCGCCCCGGAGCAGTGGCACGTCCTCCAGGATCGCTTCGGCACGGCGTGACTCGCGTCGCGCTCCTCTCGCCGTACTCGTTGGGCGTGCCCGGGGGAGTCCAGGAGCAGGTGCTGGCCATGAGCCGTGAACTGTGCCGGCGTTCCCACGAGGTCCTCGTAGTCGCGCCCGGGCGCGGCGAGGGCGTCTACGACACGCCCGCAATGGTGGAGCAGTTCGGACGGGTCTGGTCGGTGCCGGCCAACGGATCTCGCGCCCCGCTGACCCTGTCGCCGCGCGCGGCCGCCGCGGTCCGGCGCCGCGTCGCCGAGTTTGCGCCCGACGTCGTGCACCTCCACGAGCCCTACGCGCCGGTGCTGGGTTGGGGGGTGCTGCGCGCGCACGCCGCACCCAGCGTGGCCACCTTCCACCGCGGCGGCTCGGGGCCTGCACTCACACTCACGCGTCCGTTGTTGGGTTGGTTCGCCCGGCGGGTCGATGAACCCGTTGCCGTAAGTGACGCCGCCGCCCGGACGATCACCGGCGCCACGGGCGTATCGCCCACCGTGCTCTTCAACGGATTCGAAGCCGAGCGCTTCGTGGAGTTCCCTCGACGGCGTAGCAAGGAGGTCGACGTCGTTTTCGTCGGTCGACTCGAGGAGCGCAAGGGCGCGGCGTTCGCGATCGAGGCGGTTCGGACTCACAACGAGAGTGACGTCGCGCCGTGGCGCCTGAACGTGATCGGCGACGGGCCCGAGCGCGAGCGACTTCAAGCGCGGGCCGCGCACGACGAGATGATCGTATTCCTCGATGCGCTCGATGACGCGCACAAACGTGAGTGGTTGCGGCGCGCGCGCGTCGTCGTCGCGCCCTCAACTCACGGCGAGAGCTTCGGGGTGGTGCTGCTCGAGGCCATGGCCAGTGAAGCGCCGGTGGTGGCGAGTGACATCGACGGCTATCGCGAGGCCGCCGGAGGACACGCCGTCCTCGTCGCTCCCGGCGACGCCGCCGCTCTGGAGGCCGGCATCGCGGCCGCGTTGCTGCGCGATACGCCCGAGGCCATCGGGGCGGCGCGCGCCCACGCCGAGAACTGGTCCATGCGGCGCCTGATGGATGAGTACGAAGTGCTCTACGCGCGCGCGGGGGAGCGATTTGCGTTAAGACGGTAGCCTTTCGTCGTGGCCACCAAGCAGCGATCGCGTCAGCGGCGCTCTTCGAATCGTGACCGTAGTCCCCGCTACGTCGCGCCGGTTCTGGACCCCACGTGGCAGAGTCCGTACGCGCCGACGAGCGCCGAGCGCCACGCGAACCATCGTGCGGTGCGCGACTTCGCCTTCCGGCGACGCCTGCCCCAGACCGTCATCATCGCCATTGTCGTGGGCGGACTCATCGGCGGCGTGGCCTTCGTGCCGTGGCTGCCGATCATCGGCGTTGCGATCGCCGGTCTCTACGCCTGGGAGCTGTGGCGGGCCCTCCAGCGCGCTGAACGCCAAGGCCGGACATTGGGCGCGAGTCTGGCCGCGCGATTCGACGGTGGCGGCACCTCCAAGGACCTGGAGCGCCTGACAACAGTCATCGACCGGCTCTCGGCGACGTTCGGGTCGAGCAACCTGCGCACAGTGATCGTCAGCGACGACGGGTACAACGCGGCCCTGGTGCCCGGGGCCCGCGACACGTTCGTCGTGACCGACGCGCTGGTCCGCGACTTCGAATTGATCGAACTCGAAGGCGTCGTGGCCCACTGCCTGGCGCGCCAACGACTGGGACTGCTGATGCGCGAGAGCCTGGCCTGCGTCAGCGGTGCCAACGACGAGGCGCGTCGAGAGTTGGCCGGCGTCGGCGCTACCTACCGCGCCGACGAGGTGGCGGCCGCGGCGATCCGGTACCCGCTGGGACTGGCCGGGGCCCTGCGGCGCTGCGCGGAACAGTCGCTACCGACCTCGTCGTATTTCGCGTCGCCGGACTACGACGCGCAGCGTTGGATCTGGTTCGACGTGCACCTCGATCGCATGGAGCCGGACCCGTCGGACCTCGATGACGTCACCCTGCGCGCGCGAGCCCTCGAAGAGTGGTGAGGCGCGCCCGGTAGGATTTGACCATGAGTACACCTTCCACAGTCGGGTCAACGCTGGTCAAACGGGGCCTGGCCGACATGCTGCGCGGCGGGGTGATCATGGACGTGGTCAACCCCGAGCAGGCCAAGATCGCCGAGGACGCGGGGGCCGTGGCGGTCATGGCCCTGGAGCGTGTGCCCGCCGACATCCGTCGCGACGGGGGAGTGGCCCGCATGAGCGACCCGCTCATGATTCAAGAGATTCAGGCATCCGTCACCATCCCGGTCATGGCCAAGGCCCGGATCGGACACTTCGCCGAAGCGCAGGTCCTCCAAGCCCTCGGCGTGGACTACGTCGACGAGTCCGAAGTGCTCACGCCAGCCGACGAGGAGAACCACATCGACAAGTGGGCCTTCACCGTGCCCTTCGTGTGCGGGGCGACCAACCTGGGCGAGGCCCTGCGCCGCATCGCTGAGGGCGCGTGCCTGATCCGTTCTAAGGGCGAGGCCGGCACCGGCAACGTCGTCGAGGCGGTGCGACACCTGCGCACGATCAACGCCCAGATGCGTCGGCTGAAGAGTGCCGACGCCGCCGAGCTCTACGCGCTGGCCAAGGATCTGCAGGCGCCCCTGGCGCTCGTCCAAGAGGTCGCCGCGAGTGGTCGACTTCCCGTGCCGATGTTCTGCGCCGGCGGCATCTCCACTCCGGCTGACGCCTCGTTGGTGCTGCAGTTGGGGGCCGAGGCCGTCTTCGTCGGCTCGGGCATCTTCAAGAGCGAGGAACCCGCGCGCATGGCCGTGGCCATCGTCGAAGCCACCACGCACTTTGATGACGCCGCGGTGGTCGCCAAGGTCTCGACCGGACTCGGGGCGGCCATGGCCGGTGCCGAGACCGCTACCCTCGAACAGCGCCTGGCCGAGCGCGGATGGTAGTGCCGCGCGTCGGCGTACTCGCCCTTCAGGGTGACGTACGCGAACATTCCGCCGTGCTAACGGCCGCGGGCGCCGAGGTCACGCGAGTGCGCAAACCCGAGGATCTCGACGGCTTAGACGGTCTGGTGATGCCCGGGGGCGAGTCGACGGCCATCGCGCACCTGCTGGAGACCTCGGGTCTGCGCAAGCCACTCGGCGAGGCCCTCGACGACGGTCTCGCCGTTTTGGGCACCTGCGCCGGGTTGATACTGCTCAGTGACACGGTGCTTGACGGGCGTGGCGACCAGTGGAGCTTCGGCGCGCTCGACGTCGCGGTGCGCCGCAACGGCTACGGGCGTCAGATTGCCAGCTTCGAGACGGTGGTGGACGTCAAGGGGATCGGTCACGTCCACGGGGTCTTCATCCGCGCACCGCGTATCGAAACGTGGTCTCCCGAGGTGGAGGTCCTCGCAACCCTTGATCACGGCGACGGCGGCCACCCCGTACTGGTGCGCCAGGGGGCGGTCTTGGGATGTGCTTTCCACCCCGAACTGGCCGGAGAGACGCGCATTCACCAGCTTTTCCTGGACTCGCTGCCCACCCCGTGATCGGCGTCTGGTCCCGGTGGGATCCACGTCATACCTGATAAAGGGGCTGAAATACTTCAACGCGTCGAAGAGCGACCAACTGTAGCAACTGTGTTGTAATGATGTAATCTAGTAATTATGGCAAATGAAGAGATCAAGCGGTTCTTCGACGAGAAGGTGCCGCGCAACTGGTTCAGCTCGATCAGCGTGGATTTTGACGGTGACGAGATTTGGTGTGTGGGCGAACTGCCCGCCGACGTGAAGGTCGACGAGTTTCGCGAGTCGACCCGCGCGGAGCGAATGGGGGTGGCGGAAGCCGCCGAAGACCTGTTTCGGCGCAAGGTGTCCTGGGGAGTCAGTCGCGACGGCGTGACGACACTGTTCACGCATCTGAGCATTCCGGTCATGACCCGTTTGCGCCTGCGCGAGCGCGCGGTACTGGACACGCTGATCGAGTCGGGGGTCGCACGCAGTCGCAGCGAGGCCCTGGCGTGGTGCGTGAAGTTGGTCGGGCGCCACGAGACCGAATGGCTCGCCGAACTGCGCGAGGCGCTGGCCGGGGTTGAAAGCGCCCGCGCCGCGGGTCCCACCGTCAACTAGTCGGACGCCTCCCTTCGAGGCGTCCCCGCCCAGCCGGTAACATCGTCTACGCCCCACGGGGCGGGAGGAAGCATGTCCGGCCATTCGAAGTGGGCGACCACCAAGCACCGCAAAGGGGCCAAGGACAGCGCCCGTGCCAAGGTCTTCGCCAAGCTGATTCGTCAGGTTGAGGTCGCCGCGCGCGAGGGCGGCGGTGACCAGTCCGCCAACGCCAGCCTGCGCACCATGTACCAGAAGGCTCGCGAGGCCTCGGTGCCGATCGACACGATCGATCGGGCCGTCAAGCGCGGCACCGGTGAGCTCGAAGGGGCGCGGTACGAGCCGGTGACCTACGAGGGATACGGGCCCGGTGGCGTCGCGGTCATCGTCGAAACGCTCACGGACAATCGCAATCGCACGAGCGCCGAGATCAAGCACCTGTTCACGCGCTTCGGTGGCTCGATCGCCGAACCGGGATCCGTTGCCTGGCAGTTCGATCGCAAGGGAGTGATCGAGGTGCAGGGACCGCTGGACGAGGACCAACTTCTCGAGCGGGTCCTGGAGTCCGGCGCCGAGAACTTCTCCGAAGACGGCGACAACTACCTCGTGACCACTCCTCCGCACGAGCTTGCGGCGGTGCGCGATGCGCTCGATGGCTCCGGCTTCAAGGTGCTCAGCTCCGAGCTCACGCTGGTTCCCCAGAACGTCATCGCGGTCACCGACGACTCCGAGGCCAAGCGAGTGTTGCGACTGGTAGACGCGATGGACGAGCACGACGATGTCCAGAACGTCTTCGCCAACTTCGACGTCTCCGATGAGGTCCTGGCCGCGTTCGAGGGCTAAACCCGTTCGCGCACGCCGCCCGGGTTAGTATCGAACATATGTTCGTACTGGGCATTGACCCGGGTCTCACCCGCTGCGGATTTGGTCTGGTGGAGGGCTCTTTCGAGAATCGAGAGTCCTTCGCCGCCCGCCGGGCCGGGGTCGTCGAGACCGAGAAGACCCTGCCGGTCGAAGAACGCCTTCGTCTCCTGAGTGACGAGTTGGCGGAGTTGATCGCCGAAGTGGAGCCCGATGTCGTGGTCGTCGAGCGCGTCTTCTACCAACGAAACGCCCGCACCGCGATCTCGGTGGCCCAGGCCAGTGGCGTGGCAATCGCGCTCGCCGGCGCCGCCGGAGCCTCCGTGCGCCAGTTCACCTCCCAGGAGGTCAAGCTCGCCGTCACTGGGTACGGTGCGGCGAGCAAGTCCCAGGTTCAGGCCATGGTGGCGCGTCTCTGCGGGCTCGCCGAGCCTCCGCGTCCGCCCGACGTGGCCGACGCCCTGGCCCTGGCGATCACCTACCTCGTGACGGAACGTACACAACGCCGACTGATTGCTGCGGCCCCGGCGATGATCGGATGGCTCGAAGGCGAGGTGCGCCACCGGCTACCTAATGGAGCGCTGGTCGTGGACGTGCGTGGCGTGGGATACGAAGTCCACGTCGCGCGTGACGACTTCTCGGCGGGTGATACAGCGAGCCTCTTCGTCTACACCGTCGTGCGCGACGACGCGATCTCCCTCTACGGGTTCGTGACGTTCGAGGAACGTGAGTTCTTCGAGATGCTGCTCGCGACCCCTGGGGTCGGTCCCTCGACCGCACTCGGTGCGTTGCGCACGATGACCACCACCGAGCTCGCCTTCGCGATCGAAAGCGGCGACGCCAAACGTGTCGCGCTGATCCCCGGCATCGGACCAAAGACGGCGAGCCGCATCGTGCTCGAACTCAAGGGCAAGGTTGTCTCCGCCCTCAGCGACGAAGGTGTGCGCGTGAGTGACAACGAGGCCGTCGAGGACGCGTCTGCGGGCTCTCGGGCTATACCGGCTCGGAGATTCGTGAGGCCCTCCGAGACGTGGCGCCCAGCGAGGACGAATCAGCGACCCTGCGCGAGGCCCTACATCGTTTGAGGCCGCGGTGACCCGTCGCGACGTCGACCTTGCCGGGGCCGACAGCGTGGTGGCGCCAGTGGCCGACGAGCAAGAGAGAACAGTGGAGGCGTCCCTGCGACCGGGGACCCTCAGCGAGTTCGTGGGCCAACGCGAGTTGGTGGGCCATCTCGAGATTGTCCTGGGGGCCGCGCGCGTGCGGGGTCAGGTTGTTGACCACCTTCTGTTCGCCGGGCCGCCCGGTCTCGGCAAGACCTCGCTCGCCACGATCGTGGCCAATGAGATGTCGGCGGGCCTTCGCGTGACCTCCGGCCCGGTGCTCACGAGACCGGGAGATCTCGCGGCGCTCCTCACCGACCTCCACGACGGCGACGTGCTCTTCATCGACGAGCTGCATCGGCTCACGCGATCGGTTGAAGAGGTCCTCTATCCCGCGATGGAGGACCGTCGCCTCGACGTGATGATCGGCCGCGGCCCTTCGGCCCGCTCCATCCGGCTCGACCTGCCTCGCTTCACGCTGGTCGGGGCCACCACCCGGACGGGTCTGGTGGCCGCGCCACTGCGTGACCGATTCGGCTTCGTCGCGTCGCTCGACCTCTACGGAGCCGACGACTTGACCATCATCGTGACCCGCTCGGCGCGCCTGCTCGGTGTCGCTCTCGACCCGGGTGCTGCCGCTGTGATCGCTGGTCGCAGCCGGGGAACTCCGCGCATCGCCAACCGATTGCTTGCGACGGGTCCGTGACGTGGCTGAAGTTCGCGGCCATGAGCGCGTCAACGAAGACCTGGCGATCGAGGCTCTCGAGCTGTTCGGGGTCGACACCCTGGGCCTGGACAAGGTCGACCGGCGCATCCTGGGTGTGCTGTGCGACCAATTCTCGCGCCAACCGGTGGGCCTGACCACGCTGGCGCACGCCTGCGGTGAAGAGACCAGCACGATTGAGGACGCCTACGAGCCATACCTGTTGCGCGAGGGCCTGCTGGCGCGCACGCCACGCGGTCGCGTCGCCACCGAGCGTGCCTACGCGCACTTGGGTCGCACCCCACCTGGAGGCGGCCTGCTCTAGGGCGCGCGGCGCCACGGAGTAGCCTTTCGGGGGCATCTATCCCGAAGGGAACCCCCATGTTGTTCTTCGCTGCGACCAAATCCTCAGGCGGCTCGGCGATTCTTCTCATCTACGTCGCGGTCTTCGTCGCGCTGTACTTCTTCTACATCCGACCCCGCAGCCGCAAGCAGAAGGCGGCTCGCTCCCAGGCCCGCCAAGTCGACGTCGGCGAGCGCGCCCAGACGGTGGGCGGCTTCGTGGGGACCATTGTCCGCCGCGACGACCAGTTGGTGACCCTGCGCAGTGCCAGCGGCGTCGAACTCGACTTCGTGCCCAGCGCCATCGCGCGCCGATTCGACCCCGTGGTACCCGAGTCGACCGATGACGAGGCGAACGAGGAGCATCCGACGGACGGAGAAACTCCCGGCAGCGACGCTACCGGGGGCGACAAGTAAGAATGCCGGCCCCGGTCGGTTCCCGACAGTCGCTGATCCTCAGCCTGGTCCTGACAATCGCCATCGCTTTTGGGGCGTTGGCGGCGACCCTCTCGCTGGGCTGGGGTCCCAAGCTCGGCCTGGACCTCGCCGGCGGCGTCTCGGCGGTCTACAAGCCCGCCACTCCGACCTCCACCGCCAACATGCAAGAGGTCGTGACGATTCTGAGCAACCGCGTCAACGGTCTCGGCGTCTCCGGTTCAACAGTCAACCTGCAAGGAAAGAACGTTGTCGTCTCCGTGCCCGGCGTCAAGGACGCTCGTCGGGTGCTCAAATTGGTGGGCGAGACCGCACAGCTTCTCTTTCGCCCCGTGCTCTGTGACGCGTTGCCGGCGTCAAAGACGGCCAAGGCCGTATCGACTGTTCCTCAGTGCGGACCCCAATACCAGTTGACGGCAGCCAACTTGAACATCAACACCTCCACCCAGTCCGCGACCAACAACATTCCTCCCGATCCGCAGTTCACGAACATCGCCACAACGAAGCCGAACGACGACCTCAGCACCGCGACGGTCATCCTTCCCGTACTGGGCCAGCCCGGTGTTCGCATGGTTCTGGGCCCGGCGCAGCTCACCGGCACGGCTATCTCTAAGGCGATCGCCCAACAGAACACGATTGGTGCGTGGGTGGTCAATTACAACTTGACCTCCACGGGGAGCCCAGCGTGGGACGCCGTGGCCAAGGCCAACTTTCACCAGGAGGTCGGCATCGAACTCGACGGTGTTGTCCAGTCCGCCCCGCTGATCCTGCCCGGTCAGGCGGCCTTCTCCAGTTTCGGCGGGTCGGGTGAGATCTCGGGATCCTTCACCCAGTCCTCAGCTCAGACTTTGGCGATCGCCATGCAGTTCGGAGCATTGCCGGTGCGCCTGGTTCCACAGACGACCCAGACCGTGTCGCCGACTTTGGGTCACAGCGCGCTCGTCGCTGGTCTCGGCGCGGGTTTGGTTGGTCTGCTGCTGGTGTTGCTCTACACGATCTTCTACTACCGAGCCTTGGGGCTGGTCATCATCCTGGGACTCGGTGTCACCGCTGCGCTTCTCTGGGCAATCATCTCGGCGCTCGGCCATACCGCGTTCGCCCCAACGTTCTCTCTGGCCGGTGTCACGGGCATCATCGTGTCGATTGGTATCACGGTCGACAGTTACATCGTGTACTTCGAACGATTAAAAGACGAAGCTCGATCGGGACGATCTATCCGCACGTCCGTCGACCGCGGTTTCCGCTCCGCGTGGCGCACGGTGCTGGCGGCGGACACGGTCAGCCTGCTGGCTGCGGTCCTCCTCTACCTGATCGCCGTGGGCGACGTGCGAGGCTTCGCCTTCTTCCTTGGGCTCTCGACGTTGATGGACGTCTTCATCACCTGGTACTTCACCCGTCCGATGGTCGTCCTGCTGGGCCGGCGTGGTTCGGACAGCACGTCGGCGCTCTCGCTGGCGGCGGGAGTGCGACCGGGAGCGGGCGTCCATGAGTGACGACACCATGACCCCAGGCCCGTTCCGGCGCCTTTATCAGGGACTCACCACGATTGACTTTGTCGGTCGGCGCCGCCTGTGGTTCACCATTTCGATCGTGATCATCGTGCTGGGCATTGGGTCGCTCGCGATTCGCGGCTTCAACCTCGGCATTGATTTCAAGGGTGGCAACTCGTGGGAGGTTCGCGCCCCGCACTCGTCCATCGCGAAGATGACCGCGGCCGTGACGAGGGCGGGACTCACCAACCCCACCGTGGAAGAGCTGGGCGGTGTGACCTACGAAGTCACGGCCGACCTGAACAACCTCTCGTCTGATCAACAGACCACCGTGACGAATCACGTGGCGAGTGCCATGGCCAAAGCCGCGGGTGTCGCCTTCATTCAGGTCTCGACGAGCAGCGTGGGACCGACGTGGGGCGGATCGATCACCAAGCGAGCCCTGGAGGCGCTCATCGTGTTCTTCATCGCGGTGGTGCTCTACATCAGCGTGCGCTTCGAGCCGAAGATGGCACTCGCCGCCTTCATCGCCATGGTGCACGACCTCCTCGTGACCGTGGGCGTGTATTCGCTGTTCGGGTTCCAGATCACCCCGGACACGGTGATCGCCCTGTTGACGATCCTGGGGTACTCGCTCTACGACACCGTGGTGGTCTTTGACCGCGTGCGCGACAACGCCAGTTCGGTGCTCAAGAGCGGCGACATGAGTTACGCCGAAATGGTCAATCTCTCCATGAACCAGACCCTCGCGCGCTCCATCAACACCTCGCTGGTCGCCATCTTGCCGGTGTTGTCCGTGCTGGTGGTTGGCGCCTACATCCTGGGTGCGACCACGCTGCAGAACTACGGTCTCGCGCTAACCGTCGGACTCTTTAGCGGGGCCTACTCGTCGATCTTCATCGCGAGCCCGCTGTTGTCGCTGCTTAAGGAACGTGAACCGCGCTATCGCGAACTGTCGGCGAGAGTCGCCTCGCGCGCCGAGCGTCAGGTCCTCACGCCGGCCGCCGCCGCAGTGATGGGTGGCGACGGGCCGCAGCGCACCGTTGGCGCGTCACGGTCGCGCAGCGTGGCGAGCGGCGCGTCGACGATCACTCCGCGGAGCGCCACGCCACTGCAACCAAGGCCGCGTAAGCGTAAAAGGCGGTAGGGCGCCGGTAGGCTAACCCCATGGTGACCTTGGATTCGCGCGCCCCAGCGGACCCCGCGCTGGCCAACGCCATCGAACGTCTCATCACCCGGTTCCAGGGATATCACGAGGACGGCGACGCGGACCTGATTCGACGGGCTGGACTGGCCGCCATCGCGGCCCACGAGGGTCAATTGCGCCGCACCGGCGAGCCCTACGTGACCCACCCGATCGCGGTCGCGGACATCGTGGCTGACCTGGGCTTAGACGAGACCACCATCGCCGCCGCCTTGCTGCACGACGCCGTCGAGGACACCGGCGTGACCACCTCGTGGCTCGCGCGCGAGTTCGGAGACCGGGTCACCGCGGTGGTCGACGGGGTCACCAAGCTCGACCGCCTGGAGTTCGACTCGAAGGAGGCCCAGCAGGCCGCCACCATCCGCAAGATGTTCATCGCCATGGCCCAGGACTGGCGTGTCCTACTGATCAAGCTGGCCGACCGCCTCCACAACATGCGCACGATCTCGGTCATGCCGATGAACCGTCAGCGAGCTATCGCCCAGGAGACCCTCGACGTCTACGCGCCGCTGGCGCACCGCCTCGGTGTCCAGCAGGTCAAGTGGCAATTGGAGGACCTGAGCTTCGCCACGCTGCACCCGAAGCGTTACGCCGAGATCGAACAGATGGTGGCCGCTCGCGCCCCCGAGCGCGAGGCCTACCTCGCCGAGGTGATGGAACTATTGTCGGCCAAGCTCAAGACCTTCGACATCAAGGGCGAGATCACCGGGCGGGCCAAGAATTTCTGGAACATCTACGAGAAGATGGTCATCCAGGGCAAGGAGTTCAACGACATCATCGACCTCGTGGGCCTGCGGGTCATCGTCGACGAGGAACGCGACTGCTGGGCGGTGCTGGGCGCCATCCACGCGCTGTGGTCACCGGTGCAAGGTCGGTTCAAGGACTTCATCAATTCGCCGAAGTTCAACCTCTACCAGTCGCTCCACACGACGGTGATCGGCCCGCGCGGCAAGTCGGTCGAGGTTCAGGTCCGCACCCACGAGATGCACCGGCGCGCCGAGTTCGGCGTCGCCGCGCACTGGTCCTACAAGTCCAAGGACGGAGACCCGAGCAAGGAGCTCGCCTGGATGCAGCGCCTGGTCGACGTGGAAGCCGAAGAGAGCGATCCCATTGCCTTCCTGGAGGCGCTCAAGCTCGACCTCGGACACGACGAGGTTTACGTCTTCACGCCCAAGGGCCGCGTGATCTCGCTCGTCGAGGGCGCGACGCCCATCGACTTCGCCTACGCCGTGCACACCGAGGTGGGACACCACTGCGTGGGAGCCAAGGTCAACGGTCGACTGGTACCCCTGGACACTGAGCTGCACTCGGCCGACGTCGTCGAGATCGTGACCAGCAAGAGCGAGACGGCCGGTCCGTCGCGTGACTGGCTGGCGCTGGTCAAGTCGTCGCGCGCGCGCTCGAAGATACGCCAGTGGTTTCAGCGCGAGCGCCGCGAGGACGCCATTGAAGGTGGCCGCGAGGAGTTGACGAAAGCCTTGCGTCGTGAGGGCTTGCCAGTCACGACGTCGCTGACCTCGAGCGCGCTGGACGGGGTGGTCAAGTCGCTCAATCTCGACGACCTGGACGCCCTGTTTATGTCGATCGACAGCGGGCAGAATTCGGCGCTCGCCGTCGTTCAGCGCCTCGAACGTGAACTCCACGGTGGTGACGCCGAGCAGCTGCCGTCGACCGTCACCAAGATGCCGCGCACGAGCCGCACCACGCGGCGTAGCGCAGGCGTCTACGTCGAGGGCCTGGACGACGTGATGATCCACCTGGCGCGCTGCTGCTCACCTGTGCCCGGCGACCCGATCATGGGCTTCATCACTCAGGGCCGAGGAGTGAGTGTGCACCGCGACGACTGCTCCAACGCGGTGGCGCTGGCCCAGCGACTGGGCGAGCGCGTGATCGACGTCGAGTGGGACGGATCACTGGGCGGACAGTACCGCGCCGTGCTCGAGGTGTTGGCCTTTGATCGGTCGCGCCTGCTGCTTGACGTGTCTCGAGTGGTCGCCGAGTATCACCTCAATATCATTTCGTCGAGTTCGACGACGTCGGGCTCGCGCATCGTGCGCATGGTCTTTGACGTCGAGCTGGCTGACCCCACGCACCTATCCAGCCTCCTCGCGGCGCTCAAGGGCGTCGACGGGGTCTTCGACGCATTCCGCCAGCTGCCCGGTCAACACACCAACTCATGAGCGATCCGGTCACCTCGTTCCGAGCGCCCATCGGGACCCACGACGTCCTGGCGCCGGCGTCGGCGCGCTGGGAGGGTGTGGTGGCCACGTTTTCTCAGTACGCCTACCGCTACGGGTTCTCGCTGGTCATCACCCCGATGTTCGAAGAGGTGGGTGTCTTCAACCGCGGCATCGGCGAAGGCTCCGACGTCGCCCAGAAGGAGATGTACGTCTTCTCGGACCGAGGCGACCGGGTCTACGCGCTGCGCCCCGAGGGTACGGCGCCGGTCGTGCGCGCCTTCGTGCAACACCAGCCGACCACACCCTTCAAGGCCTGGTACGTGGCGCCGACCTTTCGTTACGAGCGGCCCCAGGCCGGCCGGTACCGTCAGCACCACCAGCTCGGAGTCGAAGTACTGGGAACAGATGATCCGGCCGTGGATATCGAAGTCATTGCCCTGGCCGCTCGGTTCTTTCGATCGATCGGACTGACACGATTTCGACTCGACGTCAACTCGATGGGCCACGTCGTGTGTCGCGCAAACTATGTGGAAGTGCTGCGCGAGTACCTTGCGGAACACCGCGCTCAGCTCTGTGATGAGCATCGTGAGACGTGGTCTCAGAACCCGCTTCGCGTTCTTGACTGCAAGAAGCCCGAGTGCATAGCCGTCACCAACGCCGGACCGATGTTGCCCGACTACCTTTGCGACGACTGCCGTGAGCATTTTGCGCGGGTCGTCGCGGGGTTAGAGAGTCTGGGGATTCCCTTCACGCGCAATCCGCGACTCGTGCGAGGTTTCGACTACTACACGCGTACGACCTTCGAATTCATCTCCGACGCCCTCGAGAGCGCCCAGAACGCCATTTGCGGCGGCGGACGCTACGACCAATTGGCCGAGCAACTCGGTGGATCGCCTACGGGGGGCATCGGTTTCGGATGCGGTATCGAGCGTCTGTTGCTGTGCCTGGACGCCGAGGGCGTTGACCGTGAGTTGGTGAAGCGATCGGTCGACCTCTTCGTCGTCGACACGACCGACAGCGACGAGGCCACGGCGCTGGTGGACGAACTTCGCGTAGCCGGTTGGGCCGTCGAACGCGCCTACGATTCGCGGTCGATGAAGGCCCAGATGAAGGTGGCAGATCGCTCCGGCGCGCGTTGGGCGCTCATCGTCGGTCCTCAGGAACGATCGGCTGGTGAGGTGGCCGTACGGGACCTGCGCGGCGACGACGACCAGACGCAGCGGCGGGTCACCCGCCAAGACCTCGTCGCGACCCTGTCCGAACTGCGGTGACCAACGAAATGACGCCCGACAACTTTCAAGCCACGTCGCTGCGAGACGGCCTGTGCGCGTCGGTGGGCGTGGATCAGGTGGGCCGGCGGGTGGTCGTCTGCGGCTGGGTGGCTAAGCGACGCGAGCACGGCGAGCATCTCGCCTTCCTTGATGTGCGCGACCACTCCGGAGTGCTCCAGGCGGTCGTTGACGGATCGGTCGACGTGCGCGCGGAGTACGTGGTTCGCGTCAGTGGCACGGTGGCGCGTCGCCCCGAGGGCACGGTCAATGACCGCCTGGCCACGGGTGAGATTGAGTTGACCGACTGCGAGGTAGAGGTACTCGCGGTCGCCGAGGCACCGCCCTTCCCGCTCGACGAGCGCACTGAGGTCGACGAGGCGGTGCGGCTACAGAAGCGCTACCTCGACCTGCGCCGCGAGCCGATGCAGCGCAACCTGCGCTTACGCGCCGACGTCAACCGGGCGCTGCGTGCGGCGATGGACGCCCAGGGGTTCTGTGAAGTGGAGACCCCGCTGCTGTGGGCGCCGACCCCAGAGGGCGCGCGAGAGTTCGTCGTGCCGTCACGACTGCACCCCAGCGAGTTCTACGTGCTGCCCCAGAGTCCGCAGATCGCTAAGCAGCTGCTGATGGTCGGGGGCCTCGACCGCTACTACCAGATCGCGCGATGCCTGCGCGACGAGGACCTGCGCGCGGACCGCCAGTTCGAGTTCACCCAGTTGGACATTGAAGCCAGCTTCGTCAACCAGGACGACGTGATGGGCTTCGTGTCACGCGCGGTGCTGGACGCCGCCGAAGCGGCCACGGGGGAGCGACCGGGCGAGATCGCCTCGATGACGTGGGCCGAGGCGTTGGAGCGCTACGGCACCGACAAGCCCGACCTGCGTTTTGCCATGACCCTGCAGGATCTGTCGGACGTGTTCGCAGCGACCAACGTGAATGCGTTCAAGGCGCCGGCGGTCAAGGCGCTTCGAGTGCCCGACGGCGCACAGATCACGCGGAGCCAACTCGACGCGCTGGTCGAACAGGCCCAGAGTCTGGGCGCCAAGGGCCTGGCGTGGTTCCGTGTCACCGCGGAGGGTCTGGACTCGCCGCTCGCACGCCACCTCAACGACGTGGAGCGCGACGCCATTGCGACGGTGGACGACGCGCGCGAAGGAGACCTGATCTTGGTCGTGGCTGACGAGATGGTTCTGGCCAGTCGAGTCCTGGGTGCGCTGCGCGTGGCGCTGGGCTCACCACCGGTGAGCGAAGGCCCTCACCGCTACGTCTGGGTCACCGACTTCCCGTTGTTCGAGGGCGTCGACGAGGACGGACACCCGATGGCCGCCCACCACCCGTTTACGATGCCTCACCCCGACGACCTGGAATTCATCGAGACCGATCCCCTGCGGGTGCGCAGCCAGGCCTACGACCTGGTGCTCAACGGTTGGGAGCTGGGTAGCGGGTCCGTGCGTATCCATCGCGCCGATATCCAGTCACGGGTCTTTACAGCGCTCGGCATCAGTGACGAAGAGGCCGAGAGCCGATTCGGATTCCTCCTGGGCGCCTTCCGATACGGCGCGCCACCGCACGCGGGCTTCGCCTTCGGCATCGATCGGTTGGTGGCCATCTTCGCCGGTGTCGAGAACATCCGCGAGGTGATCGCCTTCCCCAAGACGCAGTCCGGTGCCGACCTGATGACCGGCGCGCCCAAGTCAATCTCCGACCGCCAACTTCGCGACCTTCGCCTCACGTTCATACCGAAAGGTTCGTGAGCCACGTCACTCTTTGACGACGCCGTCGCTGAGCGCCTTCGCCAGGCCGCCCCGCTAGCCGAGTTGCTTCGTCCGCGCACGCTCGACGAGGTCGTGGGCCAGGACCACTTGGTTGGTGCCGGTGGCCCGCTGCGTCGATTCGTCGAGGCGCGTCAGCTGACGTCGATGATTCTGTGGGGACCGGCGGGGACCGGCAAGACCACGCTGGCCCGCATCATGGCCCTCGGCGCGGGGTATGCCAGCGAGAGCCTCTCCGCGGTGAGCTCGGGCGTGAAGGACGTGCGCGAGGCGATCGAGCGCGCGCGCGAACGGCTGGGGGAGCGTGACCAGCGCACCGTGCTGTTCATCGACGAGGTGCACCGCTTCAACAGGGCCCAGCAAGACCTGCTGCTGCCCGCAACCGAGACCGGTGAGATCGTGCTCATCGGCGCGACGACCGAGAACCCCTACTTCGAGGTCAACGCGGCGTTGATGAGCCGGTCGACGCTGTGGCGTCTGCATCCACTCGGCGCGGTCGACCTGACCACGCTGTGCGAGCGTGGCCTGGCGCTTCGCGAGGCACGCATCAGCGACGAGGCGCTCGAGGCGGTGGTTGCTTCGAGCGACGGCGACGCCCGCGCGGCGCTGACGACGCTCGACATCGCGATCGTGCTGGCGCGTGCGGAGGGTGTCGACGAGGTCGACGTGGGTCACGTCAGCCGGGCGCGCGACGGGCGTCTCTACCATCAGTCGCGCGACACCCACTACGACCAGGTGTCGGCGCTGATCAAGTCGATTCGCGGATCGGACCCCGACGGCGCTTTGTTTTGGCTCGTGACCTTGCTCGAGAGTGGTGAGAGTCCGCGATTCCTGGCGCGGCGCCTGGTGATCCTCGCGAGCGAAGACGTCGGACTGGCTGACCCCACCGGTCTCCTAGTCGCCGAGTCGGCGGCGAGGGCGGTCGAATTCGTGGGTCTGCCCGAGGCGCGTCTCAACCTGGCCCACGCGACTCTGACGCTCGCACTGGCGCCTAAGAGCAACTCGGTGACCCGCGCGCTGGGCGCCGTCACCGACGCGGTGCGCGACGTGGGCAACGCCGAGGTTCCCGACCACCTGCGCGGGTCCAACTACCGCGGCGCGTCCGAGCAGGGTTTCGGAACCGACTACGCCTACCCGCACGACCACCCGGGAGGGTGGGTCGAACAGCAGTACCTGCCCGACGCGCTGATCGGTCGCCACTTCTACGATCCGAGTCCCTACGGTCGCGAGCGAGCGCTCGTCGAGCAGTGGCGCGAGCGCACCACCCCACCGGACCAGGACGAATCAGAGGCGCCGGTAGAGTAAGCGCGTGGAATCCGCCGAACTTCGCTTGATTTACCTCGACTACTTCGCCCAAAACGGCCACACGGTCGTGCCCTCGGCCAGCCTGATTCCCCACGACCCGTCACTTCTCTTCACGATCGCGGGCATGGTGCCCTTCAAGCCGTACTTTCTCGGCGAGGAGCCGGCGCCGCACGCGCGGGCCGTGTCCATCCAGAAGTGCTTCCGCGCCTCCGACATCGACATCATCGGCACGACCCAACGACACCTGACGTTCTTCCAGATGATGGGCAACTTCTCCTTCGGTGACTACTTCAAACAGGGCGCCATCGCCTACGCCTGGGGACTCGTGACCGAGGGGTTCGGGCTGGACCCCGAACGCCTGTGGGTCACCGTCCACCTGAGTGACGACGAGGCCGCCGACATCTGGCGCGACGAGATCGGCGTGCCGGCCAGTCGCATCCAGCGCCTCGACGAGGACAACTTCTGGGGCATGGGCGAAACCGGACCATGCGGGCCGTGCTCAGAGATCTTCTTCGACAAGGGTCCGGCGTTCGGCGCGGACGGAGGCCCGGCACTCGGCGGCGAGGACCGTTTCATGGAGTTCTGGAACCTGGTCTTCATGCAGTACGAGCGTGAACCCGGCGGCACCATGCTCGACCTGCCGACCAAGAACATCGACACGGGGGCGGGGTTCGAACGCATCCTGTCAATCCTGAACGGCGTCGAGTCCGTCTTCGCGACGGATCTCTTTGCGCCGCTGCTGGATGCCGCCGCCCGCGCGGTCGACGTCGCCTACGGTCGCGACGACGCCACGGACGTGGCGCTGCGCCGCATCGCCGACCACGGTCGTGCGATGACCATGCTGGTCGCCGACGGAGTCCTGCCGTCCAACGAGGGACGTGGCTACGTGCTGCGCCGCATCATTCGCCGCGCACTTCTCGCCGCTCGCCGCGCCGGCTCGGAGCGGCCCATGCTCGCGTCCTTGGTTGACGCGACGATCGTCAAGGATGCGGTGGCCTACCCAGTGCTCGTGCACGACCGCGACCTGATCGTCGAAGTGCTCGAACGTGAAGAGGCGGGTTTCGCACGTACATTGAAAACCGGACTGGCCTTATTGGACGAAGCGCGCGACGTCGTCGTGCGCGGGGGTTCCACAGTCTTTCCGGGCGACGTTGCGTTCAAGCTCCACGACACCCACGGCTTCCCCGTCGAGCTCACCGAGGAGATCGCGGCCGAGTCGGGGCTCGTCGTCGACCGCGCAGCCTTCGACGCGGCGATGCTCGAGCAGCGCAACCGGGCTCGGGCCAGCGCCAAGACTCTGAGCGCGGCCGACGACGCTCACTACCACGACTTGGTCGAGCGTCACGGCGTCACTGAGTTCGTGGGACGCGATGTCGCGCGCTACTCCGTGGAGACCACCGTGCTGGCGGTGTTGGCCGGCGAGGGGGACGTCAGCGAACTCTTCCTCGACGCCACCCCCTTTTACGCCGAGTCCGGTGGTCAGGTCGGCGACACCGGAACCGTAACGACGGAGACCGGACGATTCGACGTGATCGACACCCAGAGTGTGGCCGGAGGACTGGTGGCCCACCGTGGCCGCGTGACCGGTGAGGTCCTTCCCGGCCAGAGCGCCTTGGCCGTCATCGACCCCATGCGCCGAGAGGCCACGCGGCGCAATCACACGGCGACGCATCTCCTGCACGCCGGACTTCGCGAGGTGCTCGGCGACCACGTACGCCAGCAGGGCTCCTGGGTTGGACCCGAGCGTCTTCGATTCGACTTCTCTCACTCGAGTGGTTTGGCCGACGAGGAAGCCGAGCAAGTTCTCAGCTTGGTCAACCGCGACGTCGTGGACAATGACAGCGTCGAGACGATCCAGACCACCAAGCAAGAGGCCGAGAAGATGGGGGCGGTGGCCTTCTTCGGTGACAAATACGGAGACCGCGTGCGAGTGGTCCGCGCTGGCGCGCACAGTTTGGAGTTCTGTGGCGGAACCCACGTGGATCGCCTCGGCGACATCGGTCTGGTGCAGTTGGTCAGCGAATCCTCGATCGGTGCCAACACACGGCGCATCGAAGCAGTGAGCGCGATGGCTGCCTTTCGTCGCAGTTACGAAATGGAGCGCGCGCTCGCCGGTGTCGCCGCCATACTCAAGACGTCAAGCGACGACGTGCTGCCGGCCCTCGAGCGTCTGCTGGAACGCCAGCGCGACTTCGAGAAGGAGATCTCGGGACTTCGCCAGGGCCAGTTGGCCAACCTGGCCAACGAGATCCATGCGCAGTTCGACGGTGACGTGGTCGTGGCGCGAGTCGACGGCTTCAGCGGTGATCAACTGCGTACTCTGGCCCAGGACCTCCAGCGCCGCGGACGGCGCGCCGTGGTTTTGGCGGGCACGAGTGACGAAAAGGTGGCAATTGTCGTCGCCACCGACGAGTCACTCGACGCACAAGCCACTGTGAAGACACTGTCATCCCTGGTCGGCGGGGGTGGCGGGGGGTCGGCCCGATTGGCCCTCGCGGGCGGGCGTGACGCCCGAGCCCTCGACAAGGTCCTCGACGCGGCGCGCGCGCTCTAGTTTCGCATGGCCCGGGTACTAGCGATCGATCCGGGGACCCGGCGCTGCGGGGTGGCCATCTCTGATTCGGCGCGCACGATGGCCTTCCCCCGAAAAGCCCTTTCGTCCGACGGGGTGACGGCCGCGGTCGCGCGGCTCGTCAGCGACGAGGGGGTCGATCTGGTCGTGGTGGGGCGACCGGTCGCGCTCTCTGGATCCGAGACCGCGTCCACGGCCGTGGCCGATGAGCTGCTGAGGGAGTTACGTGCCGGCCTGGGCGACGTTCCGGTGGTGGCCCTAGATGAGCGGCTCACGACCACCGAGGCCCAGCGATCGATGCGTGAGGCCGGGGTGACGTCGCGCGAGCACCGTGGCCGCCTGGACTCGGCCGCGGCCGTGGTCATGCTGCAGAGCTACCTCGAATCGACACCAGGTGAGTAAGCGAACGATCCGCATCATTGCGGGCGCCGGCGCAGTCGTGCTGATCGTGGTGGTGTGGTTCGCCCTTCAGGCGTATCCGCTGGGGGGACCGGGACGCTTGGTCGTGGTCACGGTGAAGTCGGGAGACTCCATCTCGGCCGTCGCCGGAGAGATGCACGCGCAAGGTGTGATCGGCTCGTCCTTCGCCTTTCGCATCGACGCGGCGCTGCAAGGACCGCATACCGTGCAAGCGGGTTCGTACCAGATCGCACAGAACTCCTCGTTCGCACACGTGCGAGCCGTGCTCGACGGTGGTCCGAACGTCAACGTGATCTCAGTCGATCCGGGTCTCACGATCCACGAGGTGGCGCAGACCGTCGCCGCGGATCGAGGAAGCGCATACGCCGAGGAGTTCCTCACTGATCTGGCGTCACTGGCGCGCTCCTCGCCCTATCATCCGGACCTGTCCCCGCCGGCGTTGCCGGGACAGTCGGCCAACGTGAACTCCTTTGAGGGGCTCGTGGGGGTGGGCCAGTATCTGCTCGCACCGCACGAATCGGCGCACAAGCTGGCGTCGGCGATGGCCGCAAAATTCACGACCGAGGCGGACTCGGTCGGTTTCTCCCCTTCGACCACGGTCAACGGGCTCACTGCGTATCAGCTGGTCATTGCCGCATCGATAGTGGAGCGCGAGGGTTACTACCCTCAGAACATGCCCCAAGTGGCGCGCGTCATCTTCAATCGCCTTCAGCGCGGCGGACCACTCCAGATGGACTCGACGGTCAAGTATCCGCTGGGCATGGATTCGGGGGCGGTCACGACGGCGATGTTGCAAAATCCGACCCCGTACAACAGTTACCTGCATACCGGTCTCACGCCAACACCGATCTGTGCGGTGTCCACGACCGCACTGCGCGCGGTGCTCCACGCACCACCCGGGAGCTGGCTCTACTTCGTACTCTTTGACAACAAGGGAGACGAAAAGTTCGCTACGACGTACGCCCAACAGCTCAAGAACGAGCAGCAGGCCGCGAAGAATCTCGGATGAACTGGCGCTTGGGAGTCGCAGGCTTTCCCATCGAGCACTCGCTCTCGCCCAAATTGCACGAGGCGGGGCTGGCCCAAGTGGGCCTCACCGGGACGTCCGAGCGCGTGGCGCTGCACGAATCAGAAGCCGGGCGCCTCGGCGAGCTGCTCGGATCGCGATTCGATGCGCTGTCGATCACGATGCCGTTGAAATCCGTCGCCACCGGCGCGTGCGACGAGCTCGAACCGGTGGCCGCTCGCCTCGGCGTCGTGAACTCGCTGCTCGTGCGCAACGGACGCGTCACGGGCACTGCGACCGATGGTGACGGGTTCGTTGATTCGTTGCGAGCGCAGTTTGGCCTTGAACCTTCTGGGCTGGCAGTGGCGGTCCTGGGTGCCGGTGGGGCCGCCAGAGGAATTGTGGACGCCCTGGCGCGTGGCGGGGCCTCAACGATCTCGGTCACGGGACGCACCGCAGCGCGCGTCGAGTGGCTCGTTGCGCGTTACGACGTGGTCGTGGCGACTACACGGCCACCCGGGACAGTTGACCTCGTCGTCAACACCGTGCCGGTCGACGGCAGATTGGCCGCCGAGGTGATTGACGGGGCCACCGCGTCGACGGTGTGCGTTGACGTGGTCTACGAGCCTCGCCTCACCGAGTGGCGCGCAGCCTACGCCGAGCTGGGGTGCCGCACGGCCAACGGCGTCGGCATGTTGGCCTACCAGGCGGCGCGACAGATGTCCTGGTGGTGGGGGCGCGAGGTGGACGCCGCACTGCTGATGAAGGTGGTGGCGTGACGGACACCCTCGCCGCCCTGACGTCGCGACTCAAGCCCAAGGAGGGCCTCGATCACAGCCTGCTGTGGGGGATGATTCTCCTGGGTCTCATCGGCGCCGCCATGGACTACAGCGCCACTCGAGACGGGCTGGTACTCGCCGGTTACAACCCCCATTACTACCTGGAGCGCCAAGGCCTCTTCGTGGTCATTGGGGTGGCGGTGATGTACGCGATCTCTCGGATTGACTACCGGCGCCTCGAGATCGTCGCCACGCCGCTGTATGTGCTGTCGCTCATATCGCTCATGGGCGTGTTCTTCCTTGGTCAGACCGCGCTCGGGGCGCAGCGCTGGTACAACTTCGGGCTGTTCCAAGTGCAGCCGAGCGAGTTCACGGTCTTGATCATCGTGCTGGCCGTGGCCACGTACTGCCAGCGACGACCCGACGGCTTGGCCATGTACGACGTCATGCGCATCCTCACGATGGGTGCGGTTCCCCTGGTGCTCATCGTCCTACAGCCCGACCTCGGTACGGCGGTCATCATCGTCCTGGTCGTGGCCGCCATGATGGTGGTCGCCGGAGTCCCGCCGCGCTTCATGACCTTCCTGGCCGTCGTCGGGTCGGCGGCGGTGGCCATCGCGGTCTACGGCAAGCTGTTGCACAAGTACCAGTTGGACCGCATTGTCTCGTTCCTGCACCAGAACTCGACGAGCCCGGCGATGCAGCGGCTGATCTACGAGGTCAACAACGCGAAGTCGGCCATCGGTGCGGGCGGACTGCACGGCGCGGGCTTCTTCCACGGTCTGCAGACGGTGCTCGGCTACGTGCCCGAGCAGCGCACCGACTTCATCTTCACGGCCATCGGAGAGCAGTTGGGCTTCATTGGATCGGCCACCATCGTTACGCTCCTGGGATTCATCGCCTTTCGAATGTTCTGGATTGCCCGAACAGCCAAGGACACGATGGGCAAGGTGCTGTGCCTGGGGATCTTCATCTTCTTCGCGTTCAGTTGCTTCGAAAACATCGGCATGACCATGGGGATCATGCCGGTGGTGGGCATACCGCTGCCGCTGCTCAGTTACGGGGGTTCGGCTGTGCTGGTCTTCTACACCGCGGGCGGTCTCGTGCTATCGGTCTCGCGCCGGCGCGGTTAGCGTCGTGGCATGAGCGACGCCGACGAGACCGCCGACGACGACATCTCGGACCCGAGTGAGATGCAGACCGCCGAGAGCGAGGTGGCCGTCGTCGCGCCCAGTCCCGAATTTCGGGTTATGGACGCGGTCAGCGTCACCTACGACCTGGCCGACTCGTCGCCCCACGTGCACCTGATGGAGTCAGAGTTTCCCTTCCGCAACCTGTCCATCCCCATTGCTCTGGCCGACGCCGTCGCGCTGCACCAGGCCATGGAACGCGTCGAGGGTCGCCGTCCCGGCATCCACGAGCTGACCAGCCAGATCCTTGCTCGACTGGGGGCCGACGTCGTGGCGGCGAGGATCGTGCGAGTGGATGGCGGCGTCTTCTACGCCGAAATCGACCTGATGAGCCCGCGCGGACGCGAGGTGATCGACTGTCGGACCAGCGACGCCATCATCCTGGCGCTGCGTCAGCGGGTGACGTCGCCCATCCTGTGCGCCGAGGACGTCCTGGCCGACGCCAACGACTAGGTAATCTCGACGACGCGTATCTCGCCGCCGCGCAGCTCCGTGGCGTTCTCGTCTGAGATCCGCAAGAGCAGGGCCACGATGACGTAGTTCGCCAGCAGCGAACTACCGCCGTAAGCCATGAAGGGCAACGTGATACCGGTGAGTGGCAGGATCCGGAGTATCCCCGCCATGATGACGAAGGCCTGGATGCCGATGGTCGCGGTGAGCGCGGTCGCCGCCAGCCGCACGTAGTCCGAGTGCGCTCGTTGGGCGATGCGGAAGCCTTCCCCGACGAAAAGCGTAAACAGACACAGCACGACCATGATCCCGATGAGTCCGAGTTCCTCGCCGATGGCCGCGAAGATCATGTCCGAGGTGATCTCGGGCACGTTGCCCGACTGGCCGAGTCCTAGTCCCGTACCGGTGACCCCGCCGGCGGCCAGGGAGAACCACCCGTATCCGAGTTGCTGGCCGATTCCAGTGATGTAGGGCCACGGATCTAGCCACACCGTGATGCGCTGGTGGACCTGGGAGAAGAGCTGCTCGGCTAAGAACCCTCCGCCAGCAAACAAGGTCAGTCCCAGCACCACGTACGTCTTGAGACCCGTGGCCACCCACAACATCGCCATGAAGAGGACAAAGAGAAGGATCGCGAAGCCGACGTCGTTCTCGGCCCCGAGGACGGCAATGGCAAACCCCCACGCGACCAGAATGGGCAGGAGTTTCTGGGGCGGCACGATGAGGCGCTGCCCAATCCGCAGCGTCGGCGTGGACAGGAGTTCGCGATTCGACGCGAAGTACGAGGCCAAGAAGAAAGCGAGCAGGATCTTGGCGACTTCGACCGGTTGGAAGGAGAGCGGCCCGACCTTGACCCAGAGGCGTGCTCCGTACACCGACTCACCGAAGTGCGGCACCAGTGGCATCAGCAGAAGGAGAATCGCCGCCGTCAACGTCAGATACCGGTAGCGGTCCAGGTCGCGCACGCGACGCACCACCCGCAGCGTGATGACCAGCGCGACCGCGCTGAGGGCGAACCACAAGGCCTGATAGGCCGCGTGAGTGGAGTTCCACCGTGCGATCTCGACGTAGCCGATGCCGTTCAGGAGCGTCGCGATGGGCAGCAAGATCTGGCTGGCCTGGGGCGCGTAGCGGCGGACGGCGAAGTGCATCACCAGGGAGATCCCGATGATCACGCTGAGGAACGCCCACAGCTGCGGCGGCATACGCCCCTGAGCGCCGAGCGACGCGAGGATGTAGAAGGACGTGGAGATAATCCAGGCAAGGACCATCAGTCCGAGTTCGGTGGAGCGCGACTTAGAGACAGGTGTCGCGCTGGCGCTGGGTGCCGGCGCGTCCCGAATCGCGTGCCTCGCCACGGTTCAACAGTAGCCCTACGCTATGTACATCACGTCGCCGTGAAGCAGGGAGTCGGAAACATCGTTGCGCTAGATCTTTCGTCGTTCGGACCCGAGCGCTTCTCCAGTCGGGAACTCTCCCGACTGGAGTTCGGGGCGCGTTTGCTCGACCTCGGTGAAGATCGACGCCTACCGGTTCTGGATCGCTGCAAGTTCATCGCGATCTTCGCCGACATGATCGATGAGTTCTTTCAGGTGCGCGTGGTCAGCCTCCAGGACAAGGTCGCGGCTGGCGTGGAAACGCCCTCGGTCGACGGAGTACGCCCCCGCCAGCAGCTGGCCGATATCCACGAGCGCGTGACCTCACTTATCGAGCGCCAGGACCGGCTCGTCCTCGACGTCATCTTTCCGGAGTTGGCCGCGAAGGGCGTGGCGATCGTCAAGTTCGCGGAGCTCGAGGATGCGGAGCGCAAGAACCTGACCGTGTACTTCGATGAGCACGTGTATCCGATCCTCACGCCGTTGGCGGTCGACCCCGGTCACCCCTTCCCGATGATCTCCAACCTGTCACTCAACATTGCGGTCACCGTCATCGACGAGACAACGCGCGAGGAGCGCAGCGCGCGCGTCAAGGTGCCGAACTCGCTGCCACGCTTCCTGCCGGCCGGCACGGACCGGTGGTGCCTCCTCGAGGACCTGATTATGGCGAATCTAGGCCAGTTGTTCCCGGGCATGATGATTGGGCGCGCCGACCTCTTTCGCGTGACGCGAAACGCTGACCTCACCCTCGAAGAGGATGAGGCCGACGACCTGATGGTTGCGTTGGAGGTCGAGTTGCGCCGGCGTCGTTTCGGCGAGGTCCTGCGCGTAGAGCTGCAGAGCGGAATGTCCCAGGACTTCTTGGACCTGTTGGTCGGCGAGTTGAAACTCGATCCCAGTGACGTGTACGTCACGGACGCTCCCCTGGGGCTGCACGACTTCTGGAGTCTCTACTCCATGGAACGTCCCGATCTGCGCGGGGAAGGGTGGTCGCCGCTCACACCGCCTCGATTGCTCCAGGGTGACCACGTCGGCGACATCTTCGCCGCAATCCGTGAAGGCGACATCTTGTTGCACCACCCGTACGAGTCGTTCAGCGACTCGGTCGAGGTGTTCATCGCCCAGGCGGCGGACGACCCGATGGTGGTGGGTATCAAGCAGACCTTGTACCGGACCTCCGGTGACTCACCGGTGGTCAAATCGCTGATCCGCGCAGCCGAGCACGGCAAGCAGGTCGTCGCACTGGTCGAGCTCAAGGCACGATTCGACGAAGCGGCCAACATCGAGTGGGCCAAGGCCCTTGAGGACGCGGGCGCCCACGTCGTCTATGGCGTGGTGGGTCTCAAGACCCACTCCAAGACCGCGCTCATCGTGCGCAATGAGGGTGCGGCGACGGCGCGTTACGTCCATGTCGCCACCGGTAACTATGACGATCGGACCGCGCGCATCTACGAGGACTTCGGGCTGCTGACCTGCGACCCGGACATCGCCCACGACGTGGGCGAACTCTTCAACTACCTGACGGGCTTCGCGCGGGTCGAAGACTTTCGCACCATCATCGTCAGCCCGACTCAGACGCGCCAGCGCATCGTCGAGCTGGTGAACCGCCAGCGCGACCTTGGTCCGCGCGGCTCGATCGCCATCAAGGTCAATGGCCTCACCGATCCCACCGTCATCGACGCGCTCTACGAGGCCAGCGACGCCGGCGTCGAGATTCGCCTGGAGGTCCGCACGTTGTGCAGCCTGCGCCCGGGTGTGGCTGGTCTGTCGGAGCGCATCACCGTGCACAGCCTGGTCGGTGAGTTCTTGGAGCATTCACGCGTGTTCATCTTCGGGCGGCCCGGTGAGCCGGACTTCTCGGTCTACATCGGCTCAGCGGACCTGATGGAGCGCAACCTCGACCGACGAGTCGAGGTGATGGTGCCGATCGGCAGCCAGGACAATCAGGACGAACTGATTGAGGCTTTTGAGGTCACGTGGCACGACGACAGATTCACCTGGGTGTTGGGCACCGACCGGCGGTGGCGGCGCCTCCAGTCAGTCAACGACGTGTCGGCCCAGGAGGAGTTCAAGCGTCGCGCGTTGGCTCGGGCCCGGTCGCTGGTTCCTCACTAGGACCACGGTCGCGACGCCACTGCAAACTGGCGTAGGCGGCGCCACCGATGGGAATCGGAATCCAGAAGTTGACGAGCCGGTACGAGAGCACCGCCAAGATGGCTTGACCGCGGGGAACTCCGAATCCGACGAGAGTAGCGATCAGTGTGGCTTCCACGATGCCGAGGCCCGCCGGTGTGATGGGGATCGCAGCCAGGACGTTGGCCAACCCGTAGGCGACCAGCAGGTCGATGGGCGAGATGGCGTGATCGAAGGACCACACGAAGACCCATAGGCACGCGGCGTCAAAGAGCCAGTTGAGACCCGCCCACGTGAAGGCCCACCAGAGCGTGCGCCGGTTGTTGATCAGCAGGGTGATCCGCGCGGCCACCTTGCCCAGCAGCTCGCTGATCTTGTCGGGGTTGATCGCCGGAATCCGTCGGGCCAGGGCGCGCAGCCAATTGTCGGCGTGGCGTTGACCGCGCGTCAGCAACAGGATCGTCCCGAAGAACGCGCCGAGTAGGAAGACCCCGGCCAAGGCGGCGAACCCGTAGGCCGGGTTGAACCCGCGCAGGGGAATCGAGATGATCAACGCGAACCAGAAGATGATGTTCAGCACGACGGCCGATCCACTGCCCTGGGTGGCCAGTCCGAAGGCATTGGTCTCCTTCGGTACTCCGAGTTCGTTGAAGATCCGATACGAGAGCGCCCCGGCGGGCACCGTCCCTCCGGGCACCACGTGACTGATCGCCAGTCCCGCCAGGTTGACGCGCAACGTGTTGAATCGATTCGGCGAATAGGGGTACAACACGGTGCGGGTGAGCTCGACGTACGAGTAGATCGCCGCGATCTCGCAAGCCACAGCGAGTAGTACCAACAAGGGATTGAGAGACGACAGCAGGTGCAGCGATTTTCGTCCGCCGGCGAACTGGGGGAGTACCAGGTAGGTGAAGACGAAGACCAACAACCCGACACTCAAGATGATGCGAATTTCGCGGGGCAGTGAGAAGCGCCTCGAGGTCGCGGGGTCAGCCATCGAAGTCCCCTACGAGCGCTGCGGCGTCCTGGTCAACGAGTCCCTCCCCACCGATGCAGTCTAGGAGCGCCGGTAGAATCGAACGATGCGCGTGCTCGTGGTTCTGCCCACGTACAACGAAATATTGAACGTGGAGCGCATGCTGCGCGCGATACGTGAGGCCGTACCCGACGCCGATGTGTTGGTCGTCGACGACTCCAGCCCCGACGGAACGGCCGACGCCGCGGCCGCGGTGGGTGAGCAGGTTGGCCAAGTCTCGGTGCTGCGCCGCGGCGCCAAGAATGGACTTGGTGGGGCCTATCGCGCCGGTTTCGCGTGGGGGCTCGAACGCGACTACGACCGCTTCGTGGAGATCGACTGCGACTTCTCGCACGACCCACACGCTTTGCCAACACTTCTCGCGGCCGCCGCTACGCATGACGTCGTGATCGGCTCACGCTACGTCTCCGGCGGGACGATTCCGAACTGGTCGATTCCACGGCTGTGGCTCTCGCGCGCCGGCAACGAGTACGCGTCGCTGATGCTCAGCCTCAAGGTCCGCGACTCGACCGCGGGCTACCGCGTGTATTCGCGCGAAGCATTGGACAAGATCAACTACGCGACCGTCACGGCGGACGGCTACGGGTTCCAGATCGAGATGACCTATCGGGCGCGCTTGGGCGGGGCGTCGATTGTTGAAGTTCCCATCTCCTTCACCGACCGAACGCTTGGCGAGTCGAAGATGTCCAGCGCCATTGTGGTCGAGGCGCTCTGGTTGGTCACCAAGTGGGCGGCCGAGCGCCCCTTCGGTCTTCGGCCCTAGACCCGGTCCACCAACACACTCGTCAGGACGCTGGCCAACTTGTCGCGCGTCTCTTCACGTTCGGCGATGGGGTCCGATTCACTCACAATGCCCGCGCCCGCCCACGCCTCGAACGCCGTGCCGTCAACCAGCACCCCCCGGAGTCCGAGCCACCACTCGCCGTCACCTTGTTGGTCAACCCACCCCACGGGTCCGGCGTAGTGACCACGGTCGTGCTGTTCGAGTGCGGCCAGTAGCTCAACGGCGGCGTCGCGGGGCATGCCGCCAACGGCGGCCGTCGGATGCAGCAATCGCAACACCTCCAGTGCGTCGGGGGCGGTGGCCGGATCGGCGTGCACGCCGGTGATCCACGAGCCCAGGTGGGCCACCGTGCGTAGCGCGACGATCGACGGGGTCGGATCCGCCACGATGTCGTCGTAGTCACGGGAGAGAAGTTGCACGATGTCGTCGACGACGACGGCGTGTTCGTGCAAATTCTTGGCGCTGCCGAGCAACCAGGTGTGGTAGTCGTCGGGCGCGGCGTGGGCCGGCAACGAGATCGTGCCGGCGAGCGGTTGGCTTCGCACGAGCGTTCCCTCGCGGCGAACAATGAGTTCGGGACTGGCGCCGACAAAGCGTCGCCCGTCAGATGTGGGCAGGCTGTAGATCGTGCAGATCGGCTCGCGGCGCCGTAGCCGTTCGGCGATCGCCGCACAGTCCAGTGGCTCGGGCACGGTGCCCAGCACGGCACGGGCCAGCACGACCTTGTCGATCTCCTTGGCCCGCATCACCTCCACGGCCAGCGCGACGTTGTGGGCGTACTCCTCGGCCGTGGGCTGGTAGGTCAGCGTTCGCAGGCTCTGGGGCTCCTGGGTCGGTGACGACTCGTCGGCGAGGAACTCGCGCCAAGGAGGGGCGCCCTCGGCGCAGGTGACCCAGGTCTGGCCATCACGTTGCTGGGTCACGAGAATGGTCGGGATATCGAGGCGTCCGGCGGCGGTCGGGTCGAAGGGCAGCGTGCCGAAGGCGACGATGCCCGTTCCCGCGGGGCCGTCATCTCCGTCGAGCGTCAGGCCCTGGAAGGCTCGGGCGACGTTCATGTGGCCCCTGGTCCCTCCAGGCAGGTCGACCTCGAGTGCGGTCGGT
This sequence comes from uncultured Actinomycetota bacterium, assembly GCA_963715855.1. Classification (GTDB taxonomy): domain Bacteria; phylum Actinomycetota; class Acidimicrobiia; order Acidimicrobiales; family RAAP-2; genus RAAP-2. The sequence goes on along the minus strand of OY970279.1, from coordinate 2,173,268 downwards.
CCAAAACCGACGCGCAAGGTGTCCGGCGACTCGACCAGCCACCCGCGGCGCGCCCCGATCGTACGCAAGGCGTCGGGGGAGACCGTGTCGACCCGGCGGCGAACGAACTTCACCGCGCCCTCGTGGCGACGTACTGCTGACTGAGTCCGCCCATGAGCAGGCGGTGATTCACCGCGCGAAAGCCCGCCTGGTTGAGCATCGTGACGATCGTGTCGGTGTCGGGTAGATACGCAGTCGATCGTGGCAGGTAGGCGTAGGCGTTCCGGTCCGAGAACAACCCTCCGATCAGGGGTACGACGCGACGAAACCATAACCGGAACATCACCCGCCACAGTCCGCCGGTGGGTTCGGCCACTTCCAGGAGCGACAGCCGTCCTCCGGCTCGCACGACGCGCGACATCTCATCGAAGGTCGCTTGCAGGTCGGCCACGTTGCGCAACGCGTATCCGCACGTCACGGCGTCGAAGGCGGCCGCGCGAAATGGAAGCGACGTGGCGTCGGCTTGGACGCGTGCGCGCAGGTGCCGGCCGACGTGCAGCATCTCGTAGCTGAGATCCGTCGCGATCGGGCGATAGCCCTGGCGCGACAACTCGCGAGTGAAGTCACCGGTGCCGGCCGCGACGTCCAGAACCAGGCTCGCCGGGGGTAATCGCAGGTCGATGACCGCGCGTCGGCGCCACCTCGCGTCGAGCCCGAAGGTCATGAGCTTGTTGAGCATCTCGTAGCGCGGCGCGATGGCGTCAAACATCGCGCGGACGGCGCGCGTCTTGTCCGCGCCGAGCGGCAGCTCGGGAGACGACACGCGACTAGTGGTAGTAGCGGTAGACAACCTGAGCGACGCAGGACGGCTTGGCGGCGTCGCGCACCTCGACGACGACGTCGAGGGCGACCTGGACGCCCCCGGGGATTTCGTCGACCGCGGCCAGGGTGGCTCCCGCGCGCAACTCCGAGCCCACCGGCACGGGCGAGGGGAAGCGAACCTTGTTGGTGCCGTAGTTAATGCCCATAGTGACGCCGTCCACGTGGAGCAAACCGCTGAGCAGGACCGGCAACATCGACAGTGTGAAGTACCCGTGCGCGATGGTCGTCCCGAAGGGACCCGCCGCGGCCCGCACCGGGTCGACGTGAATCCACTGATGATCACCGGTCGCGTCAGCGAAGAGGTTGACCGCGTCTTGGGTGACGGTGTGGTAGTCGGAGTACCCGAGGTGAGTGCCGACCATCGCGGCTAGGTCGTCGGTGCTCGATACGCGCGTGGTCATCTCTACCTCCACGACGACTCTAGTTGTCACCCTGGCGCCGGTTTTGACGTCCCTAGACTGGCATCGTGTCTGAATACGACCACGGAGAATCGCACCGCCAACTCACCTCGGGTTGGTTCCGCGCGGGTGTGTTCGGAGCGAGCGACGGGCTGGTCACCAACATCTCACTGATATTGGGATTCGCCGGCGCCAATCCGGGTCACAGCGTCGTTCGGTTGGCCGGACTCGCCGGACTGGTAGCGGGCGGATTCTCCATGGCGTCGGGTGAATGGGTCTCGGTGCGCGCCCAGAAGGAGTCGCTCGAGTACGAGATCGAAGTCGAGCGTCGCTCGTTGGAAGCCAGTCCGGTGGAGGAGCGTGAGGAGCTCAAGGGTCTCTTCGTGTCGCGCGGCATCGACGCCGAGCTCGCCGACCGATTGGCCACGGACCTGATGCGCGACCCCGACCTGGCGCTGCGCACCCACGCGCGTGAGGAGCTCGGCGTGGACCCTTCGGCGACGGGTTCGCCGTGGGCCGCGGCAACCTCGTCCTTCGTGGCGTTCTGCATCGGGGCGTTGATCCCCTTGCTTCCCTGGCTCTTCACCTCGAGCGGCAGCGACGCCGTCTGGTCGATTGTGCTCGGGGCGGTGGCGTCACTGGTCTTTGGCGGCGCAATCGGTTGGTTCATTCGGCGCGGCACGGTGCGCTGGGCACTGCGTCAACTGCTCGTGACCACGCTGGCCGCGGCGGTCACCTTCGGAGTGGGGCGACTCGTCGGCAGTTAGGTGCCGTCAAAACTCACCAGTTGATCCTCGCGCACCATGGTGAATCCCAGCGAGGCGTAGAGATGTCGCGCCCCGACGTTGGACTGGTCAACGAAGAGGATCGCCTCAGTGACACCCTTTCGGCGCAGCACTTCCAGACCCTGAGTCACCATGACACGGCCCAGGTTGCGTCCTTGGAAGTCGGGGTGCACGGAGATCACGTAGATCTCTCCGAATCGATCAGGGTGCAGTTCGTGCACCTTGGTCCAGCACGACGCGGCCAACCGACCATCGATCTCCAGGAGCAGAAAGCCCGACGGGTCGAACCAGGGCTCGCGGCATCGCTCGTCGAGGTCCTCCTCGCGCCAGGCGCCCTGTTCGGGGTGATGGGCGAACGCGGCGTTGTTCTGGGCGAGCCAGCTCTGTTCATCACGGCCGGGCTCGAAGTTGCGCAGGGTGGCACCCGGAGGGACCGGAACAACGTCAACCGGCAGGCCCACCTCCAGCATCTCGAGGGTCCGAATGACGTGTCCGGGCGTCACGTCGTGAACGCCGCGTGTCCACCAGTGAAGACTCGTGTGGCGCGCCAGGACCGCGGACAGGAGTCCCGAGTCAAAACCACCACCGCACATCTCCAGCGTTGACGGATCCGTGCCGGTCAGCAGCGCGTAGCCGTCGAGCGCGCTGGCACCGTAGTGCAGCCAGTGTTCGCCCGACCACCCGTGGACGACGATGCGTTGGCGACCTTCGTCAATGGCCTCACGACCGAGCCGTACCTCGGTGCGATTGAGCAGGTGCAGGACGTCGAGGCGCTGGTCGGGCGTGAGTGAATCGGTGCACGTCCACGGTCCGACCATGTTCGAAGACTACCGTTGCCTCTCAGCGAACCCGAGTAGCCACGCGGTTAAGTCGACGCAGCAACGTCCCAATCGTGCGCTCGGCCGCGACCAATTCGGTGTAGACGTCCGCGGACATGGCGGCCCCCTCGTGTTCGACCAGTGCGGTGATGCGCGTCGCCAAGGCGTCGAGCGACGAGGTGAGGGTGTTGAGTTCGGTCTGTATCGTCACGCAGCCCCCTGGCGACCGAACGATGTGCGCGCGGTCGCGCCTACTGTAATGGTGGATGAGCGACGCGACCCAGACCGTGAGCGTGGCACCTCTCGAATGGTCCCTGATCAGAGCGCGTGGTGAGCAAGCCCTGTCGTTTCTCCAGGGTCAACTCACCCAGGACCTCGAGGGGCTCGGCGAGTCGGAACGTTGGTCGCTGCTGCTGCGTCCGGACTCCATCGTGGTGACTGCTCTGCGGGTTCGCGGCGTTGATGCGGGAGTCGATCTCGTGGTCCCGCGCGAGGTGGCGGACGACGCTGCGGCACGGCTGCGACGTTTTCTGCTTCGCGTCGACTGCACACTGGAGGTCGCGGACGCGATGGACGGCCCTTTCGCCACCACGTTGGAGCTGGTGACCGCGGGCTGGCCCGGTGCGAACGAGACCGCGCGCGAACTCAGTCCACACAGCTTTGGTTCTGCGCTCGTCGCGGCCACGATCTCGTTCACCAAGGGCTGCTACACGGGCCAGGAGTTGGTCGGTCGGCTGGACGCGCGCGGTGCCAAGGTGCCGTGGCGTCTCGTGCGCGCGAGCGGAGCCACGCTCGATGAGGTCGACGCGGTGCTGCGCTCGAAGGGTCCGGACGGTCCCCAAGGCACGACCACCGTGATTCCCGCCGACGAAGGCGTACGCGCACTTGGTGTGGCACACCGCACCCTGGTCGACGGCGTCGTCGACGGAGTTCTCGTCGCCACGCTCTAAAGCCGCACCACGACGGTGAATTAGCGTGGTCGCCAGGAGGGCATGTGCGGCTGTTCGTCGATGACCTGTTCATAAAGATCTCCGGGGTCATCTCCGAGGAGGACGCGCTGTTCTCCATCGGGCTCGGGGCGACCGCGGTGGGTTTCGAGTTCGGACCAACTCCGCGGCGCGTCTCTCCCGAGACCGTGCACGACGTGATACGTCGGCTGCCGCACGGGGCAATCACCGTGGGGGTCTTTCGCAACGAACTGCCCCAGCGGGTCGTGGAGGTCGCCAACACGCTCGGGCTCAGCGCGGTCCAGATCGACGGCGCGATGTCGCTCGATCAACTGCGCTACGTGGCCGAGCGCGTCAACACCGTCTTCCGGACGATTCCTAGTACGGGAGTGATCGACGAGGAGCTGCAGACCTCCGGGGTGGACTACCTGGTGTTGCCGGAGTCCGACGATCACGACTCGCTCGTCGACTGCCTCAGTGTCTTTCTCGACGAGTCAATCCGCACACCACTGGTGGCCTCCGGCGGCCTGACCGCTTCCAACGTGGTTGACGTGGTGCAGAACTACCCCGTGTGGGGCGTCGACGTGCGCTCGGGTGTCGAGACCGCGCCGGGTGTCAAGGACCCGGTGCTGTTGGGCGACTTCATCGCCAACGCGCGTTGGGCGTACGAGAACTCGCAGGTGGACCGCCACCGCGACGATTGGTTTGGCCTTTAAGGGCTCGTGGCAGCTCGAGTCGCGTAGATGGCGGCGCCACTAGGTTTGGCGCCAATTGCGCCGCCCTCGACTCGAATGCCATCGCTCGGGTCGAGGTGCCAGAGGATGAAAGGAAGTCCATGAGCGGATCGTCAACTCAGGGAATTAAGATCGTGCTCCATCCGGTGTCGGACCTCGCGACGTCCAAGGCGGTGTACACCGCGTTGCTCGGCGTGGAGCCGCAGGCGGACGGGCCGTACTACGTGGGCTACGACGTCGTGGGCCAGCACATCGGACTCGTGCCGGGCGGCGGTCCCCAGGCGATGACCTCGCCGGTGGCGTACTGGCAGGTGTCCGACATTGAAGCGAAGTTGGCCGAGGTGATCGCCGCCGGCGCGACCGCGAAGGATCCGGCGCGTGACGTCGGTGGAGGACGACTCGTCGCCAGCTTCACTGACCCCGACGGCAACGTGCTCGGGTTGGTCCAGGACTCCTAGAGACGGTCGACCACGATCGAGTGGTCACCTGAACAAAGATTGCGAGGTCGCGCGGAGAGTGAGACGGGTCGCTGCGCCCTACGCGGCGTAGCGCCGGAAGACGACCGAGCCGTTGTGGCCGCCGAACCCGAAGGAGTTCGAGAGAACGGTGTCGATGGTCGCGTGACGCGGCTTGCCGAGAACCACGTCGAGGTCGATCTCGGGATCGATGTTGCGCGTTCCGGCCGTGGGGGGAATCAACTGGCGCAGCAGCGTCATGACGGATGTGACGCCCTCGAGCGCGCCCGCCGCGGCCAACGAGTGCCCCAGGTGTCCCTTGATCGAAGTGACCGGTGGCGCGTCGGTTCCGAAGACGCGGTGGACCGCGACGGCCTCGGCGAGGTCATTGAGGGGTGTCGACGTGCCGTGAGCGTTGATGTGCGAGAGGTCGTGAGCGGCCAGCCCCGCGTCGTCGAGGGCGAGTTCCATGCAACGCACCGCGCCGTTACCGGCGGGGTCCGGGGCGGTGATGTGGTGGGCGTCGGCCGTCGAGGCCGCACCGACGACTTCGGCCAAGATGGTCGCGCCGCGCGCCAGTGCGTGCTCCCACTCCTCGAGGATCAGAACGCCCGCGCCTTCTCCCATCACGAAGCCGTCGCGATCGGTGTCAAAAGGTCGTGACAGGTCCTGGGCGCTGAGGGCCGTCATGTTGCGGAAACCGGCTTCGGCCATGGGCACCATGACGGCTTCGGCCCCTCCGGCCACCGCGACCGGGCATCGACCCTGGGCGACCAGGCGCGCGGCGTTGCCAATCGCATGGGTGCCCGCCGCGCACGCGGTGGTCACCGTCTCGCAGGGACCGCCCAGTCCGAAGCGCATGGAGATCGCGGCCGTTGCGGCGTTAGGCATCATCATCGGGATCATGAACGGAGAGACGCGATCCGGGCCGCGGTCGGTGAGGACGGCGTACTGCTCAAGGATGGTCTGCAGCCCGCCGATACCGGTCGTGACGATGCTGCCGGCGTCGACGAGCGGACCTTCAAGCCCACTCTGGCGCCAGGCTTCGTCGGCCGCCGTCAGCGCGTACAGCGTGAAGGGATCCAGGCGCCGCAACTCTTTTGGCCCGCCCAGGTGCGTGGCGTCAAAGGGAGCCACACGCTTGGAGGGTGGCGCCACGTCCATCTCGAGTGCACTCCACAGCGCCTCGACGCCGATGCCGGCGCAGGTCAGTGCGCCAAGACCCGTGACGGCGACTCGACGTCCCTCGACCGGCCCGCTGGGAGTGACGGCCGCCCGCACTACAACTTTGCGTAGATCAGTTCGAAGGCCTCACCGACGGTGCGAATGTCCTTGAGCTCATCCTCGGCGACCTCGATGTCGAATGTTTCCTCGAGCGCCATCACCAACTCGACCAAGTCGAGGCTGTCCGCGCCGAGGTCATCGGCGAACGAAGCCCCGGGGGTGACTTGAGCGGGGTCGACGGCGAGGACCTCCACTGCGTTGTCCGTGAATTTGGCGAGCGCTTCGTTGCGGTCCATCGTGGTACCCCTTGGCTTTTATCTCGTTCCATGGTAGTCAACCGGTCGCGAGACCCGTCGCCTACATTCCCAGCGACAGACCGCCGTCGGGCGCGATGACCGCGCCCGTGAGGTAGCGCGCGTCATCGCTCGCGAGAAACCCGACCACACCGGCGATATCAGAAGGCTGACCGACGCGACCCATGGGGATCTGAGCGGCCATCAGCTCGCGGGACTCGCCCAGGTCGCTCGTCATGTCGGTCTCGATCAGGCCGGGGGCCACGACGTTCACAGTGATGCCCCGCGTGGCGACCTCCTTAGCCAGGGACCGCGCGAGCCCAACGAGGCCGGCCTTGGCAGCGGCGTAGTTGGCCTGGCCCGGGACCCCTACGAACGGACTGATCGAGCCGATGAAGATGATCGACCCGGCGCGAGCCCGCACCATCGAGGCCAGGACCGCGCGCGCCGTATAGAAGGCGCCGTCGAGATTGGTGGACAGGACGTCGCGCCACTGCTCGTCACTCATGCGTAGCGCCAGGCCGTCACGGGTGATGCCGGCGTTGGCCACCGCCACCGCGACGGGGCCGAACTCGGTCGTGGCGGCCTTGATGGCGTCGGTCACCTCGCTCGAGTTGGTCACGTCGACGCGTAGCGAGCGAGCGCACGAGCTCGGTGCCTCACCCGAGCGCGATAGCGCGACCACCTGATCGCCGCGTGCGGCGAAGTGCTCGGCGATCGCGGCGCCGATCCCGCGACTCGCGCCGGTGACCACGACCAGGCGACTCACAGCTCGATCTCTCGCAGGGCCAGCGGGGATGCCGGCGCGTACTGCTCGTCAAAGTCGCGTATTCGCTTCGTGAGCCCGGTGAGCACACCGCCCGGGGGCAGCTCGATGGTGGTGACCACGCTGTCGGGCAACGCCAGGGTCGCGTCCAAGAACTGGACGGGCGAGGTCAGCTGGCGAGAGAGCAGCTCGCGCCACTCACTGGCCTCGGTGTGGACGCGCCCGTCGACGTTGGCAATCAGCGTGGCGTCGGTGCTGGCCCACTTTGTGGTGGCCAGTGCCTGGTCAAGTTCCGCCTGGGCCGGCGCCATCAATGGCGAGTGGAACGCTCCGCCCACGGGTAGCGGCGTCGCGCGGCGCCACCCCAGCTCGCGGTGGCGACTGAGCAGGTCGTCGAGCCCGCGCCGCGTGCCGCTGACCACCAACTGGCCGGTGCCGTTGACGTTGGCCAGCCACACTCCCTCGAGACCCTGGAGCGCGTCACGGGCTCCGTCGTCTCCGCCCATCAGGGCCACCATGGAACCCTCTTCGGCCGCCGCGGCCCGCGCCATGGCTGAGCCGCGCACCGCGATGAGGCGTGCACCCTCGTCGAGACTGAGCAGACCTGAGGCCACGAGGGCCGAGAACTCGCCAAGGCTGTGGCCGAGTAGGTAACGCGGTCGCACGTCGTCGTCGAGCAGCTCGCCGTAACCGACCATGGACAGCGCGAACGTGGCGAGCTGGGCGTTGTCGGTGCGCACGACCTCAGCGTCGGAGGCACCGAGCAGTAGGTGTTCGACGTCGACGCCGCTGACCTGACTGACGCGACCGACGAAGTCCCAGTGGCGCGAGGTGTGCCAGGGGATTCCCGCGCCAGCACTCAGCGAGCCCTGACCAGGGAAGAGGGCGACCGCGTGATCGCTGAAGGGGAGCACCGGCCAGTCAGACACGACTCCACGGTAACCGCGCCCGCGGTGCCCGGAGTGGTCTGAGGTCCCACAGTTGTTGGGACAGCATGTCTCATAGTTTCTGGGACACCTGCTCGGGAGGTGTCCGTGGATCTGGCCAACTACTGCGTGAACGCGGTGCTGGTGGAGGGTCGCTCGCTGCGTGCGGTGGCCTCGGCGACGGGACGTTCGAAGTCCTGGGTTCACCGCCACGTGGCGCTCTATCGCGAGGGCGGCGACGCGGCGCTGGTGCCGCTCAAGCGCGGCCCCGAGGTGGCGCCGTCGCGCACGCCGGCATTGCTGGAAGACCGCATCGTGGTGCTGCGCAAGCGCCTAGCCGAAGAGGGCCTCGACGACGGTGCGCGCACCATTCGCTACCACTTGGGACCCGACGCCCCGTCGCTGTCGACCATTCACCGGGTGCTCGTGCGGCGCGGCTTCGTCACCCCCCAGCCCCAGAAGCGACCAAGGTCCTCCTGGCTGCGCTTTGAGTCGGCGCTGCCCAACGACTGCTGGCAGTCCGACATGACCCACTGGCACCTGGCGAACGACCAGCCCGTCGAGATCGTCAACTTCATCGACGACTACAGCCGCGCGGTGCTCGCGAGCGTCGCGGTGCCGGTGACCACGGCCAAGGACGTGGTGCGCATCTTCTTTGACTGCGCCGCTAACTATGGGCTGCCGCGCTCGGTGCTCAGCGACAACGGCGCCATCTACACCGCCTCCTACCGCGGGGCCACGACGGGCCTGGAGATCGACCTCGTGGCCCTCGGGATCACCTTCAAGCACGGCAAGCCCTACCATCCACAGACTCAAGGAAAGGTCGAGCGCTACCACCAGACCCTGAAGAAGTGGCTACGAAAGCGCCCGGCGGCGCTGACACTCACCGAGCTGCAAGCCCAGATCGACCGCTTCGTGCATATCTACAACGAGGAGCGTCCCCACCAGGCGCGCAACTGCCCGCCGATGCACGCGTGGCGCGCGATGGATAAGGCCACGCCGGTGATCGATGGCCAGCCGGTGCTGGCCACCACCAAGGTGCGTCACGACAAAGTCGACAAGACCGGCTGCGTGACCCTGCGCTACCGCGCCCGGCTCCACCACATCGGGCTCGGACGCGCTCACGCGGGACGTCGTGTCCTCATCTTGATGGCGGACCGCGACGTGAGGGTTATCAATGAAGACGGTGACGTGATCCGACACCTCACGCTCGACCCCTCGCGCGACTACCAAGCCCGCGGAGTTAGGCTCTGAGGGTTCGTTTGTCCCAGAAATAATGAGACATCACAGCGGTGCCCGGAGTGGGACTTGAACCCACACACCCTTTCGAGTAAAGGCTTTTGAGGCCTCCGCGTCTGCCGATTCCGCCATCCGGGCTGAGCCGTCCACGGTAGCAGGGTCCCTAATGTGACCGATGTGAGGCTCACCCTGTGGCGCGACGACGCGACGCTCGCGCACCCGGTCGAAGCCGCGAGCGAACGACACGTGTCGCGCCCGCGTCTGTACCTCGAGGTCGAGCACGACGACCAGCGCGGCTACGGCGAAGTCGCCGCGCAACCCAGCGCGCTCAACGGTGACCCGTCTGCGGGTGAGGTCGTCGAGACGTTGAGCACGCGGCTGTTGCCGCTGGTCGCCGAGGTCACTCATCGAGAGGGTGCGCCTCCCGACTGGGCCCGGATCGCGCGGTGGCGTGGGGCGCACACATCGAGCCGCTTCGCGGTGGCGCTCATTGAGATGGCGTTGCTCGACTTCGTGCTGCGCTCTCAGTCGCGCTCCCTGGCCGAGGAGTGGCCGGCCCACTTCGCCACGCCCGTGCTCGCGACCGTCTCGGTGCTCGACGGTGCCGTGTGGGCCGTCAATCCCGAAGCGGCCCGCCTGCGGGTCAAGACGCGCCCCGGCGCGCTGACCGACGATGCACTCTCGCGACTGGCCGAGCTCAACAAGCCCGTGCTCTTGGACTTCAACGCGTCGGCGCAGACGATCGACGAGGTCTTGGAGCAGGTCGAACGCGTCAGCGCCGTGACGCCCGTCGTGGCGGTCGAGCAGCCCTTTGGTGCGGGCAACGTGCTCGACCACGCGGGGTTGGCTGTTCGAATGTCGGTCCCGGTCAGTCTCGACGAAGGCGTGCGCACTCGCAGCGATCTCGATCACATTGCGCGTCACGTCACGGGGGCGATGGTCTGCGTGAAACCCGCGCGTGTCGGGGGACTGGCCATGTCGTTGGCGATGATCGCGCGGGCCACCGAACTCGGACTGGCTGTCTATTTGGGCGGCTTCTTCGAGTCCGACTTCGCGCGTACCGTCCACCGGCGCTTGGCCCAGCACGCCGTGAGCGAACCCAGCGACATCGCGCCGGTGCAGCGTGGGGACCTCACGGAGCCCGAGGCGATCGAGACCGCCTTCGGTCTCGGTGTCACGCCTTCCCAAGCCCTGTTGGACCACGCGCGGCGCGTTGTGACACTGTGAAAGAAGCCGTCTTACACTTTCGGACGTGGGATCACGGACCCAGAAGCGGCACCTGGAGGACATTCAGCGCCGGCTGAGTGCCGCGCGTGAGAGCCTCAAGATCCTCGAAGAGCAGGTCGTGGTGTGGAACGACGCGCTCGACGACGCACGCATCCGCTCGTTGGTCTCTGAGACCCCGCTCCAGGCGGCAGAATATAGCGAACTATCCAAGCACGTGATGGCCGCGAACGCCGAATTACTGCGCCGCGGCGCGGAGGTGCGAGGATTGGCGGCCGAGCGTGACGAGTTGCTGCGCGAGTGGACCCCCGAAGGATGACGATGGACAAGCGAGTGGTGATTGCCGACGACGAGTCCATCATTCGTCTCGACCTCAAAGAGATGCTCGAGGGCGACGGCTACCTCGTGGTGGGTGAGGCCGCACGGGGCGATGACGCGTTGGCGTTGATCCAGGAGCACCATCCCGACCTCGCGCTACTGGATATCAAGATGCCCGGGCTCGACGGACTCGAAGTGGCCCGCGAGTTGAAGGGTTCGGACACCATCGTCGTCATCTTGACGGCGTTCAGCCAACGATCACTCATCGAGAGTGCTCGCGACGCGGGCGTCGTGGCCTACCTGGTCAAGCCGTTTCGGTCCAGTGAGATCCTGCCCAAGCTGGCCGCGATCCTGGACCCCTCGGTCGACGCGGCGGGCCCGGTGGCCACTGCGAGCCACGTCGACGACAAGATCGAGACCCGCGAGATCGTCCAGCGCGCCAAGGAGTGGCTGATGGAGAATCGCGGACTCGACGAGCCGGCGGCCTTCGAGGTCATCCAGCAGTCGGCGATGCGAGCGCGCACGCGCATGCGCGACGTGGCCCAGCAGGTTCTGAGGGGCGAGTTCGTTGGCTAAGGACACCGACACCCAACGGCCTCTGGTGCTGTTGGACGGGATGTCGCTGGCATTCCGCGCCTTCTTCGCACTACCGGTGGAGATCGCGACCTCCGAGGGCGTGGTCACCAACGCCCTGCACGGCTTCGCCGGAATGCTCGACCTGCTCATCCGCTCGAACCGCCCGCGCGGGGCCGTCGTCGCCTTCGACCTGCCGGGTGGGACCTTTCGCGATGCGATGACCGAGGACTACAAGGGCGGGCGCGCGGAGACGCCGGTGGAGATCGAGCACCAGTTCGACCTCATCCGCGCAATGTGCGAAGTCCTGCACATCCCCGTGATCGGCGTGCCCGGTTTCGAGGCCGACGACGTGCTGGCGACCCTTGCCACGGAGGGGCGCGACGCTCAAGTCCCGGTCATCATTGTCTCGGGGGACCGCGACACGTTCCAGTTGGTCCAGGACCCCTATGTCAAGGTCCTCTACAACCGACGCGGGGTCTCGGACTACTCGCTCTATGACGACGCCGGGATCATGGAGCGCACCGGCATCGAGCCGGAGCGCTACCCGCTGCTCGCCGCGCTGCGCGGTGACCAGTCCGACAACCTGCCGGGCGTGCCGGGCGTGGGGGAGAAGACCGCGGCCAAACTCTTCGCCCAGTACCGCGACATGGACGATCTCTACGCTCACTTGGGCGACCTGACGCCCAAGCTGCGTGAGAACCTCGCGGAGTACGAGGAACGTGCGCGTAACAACGAGAAGATGATGCGTCTCGTGCGTGACGTGCCGCTCTCCATGACGCCCGACGACCTGGAACTGGGAGGCTGGGACCGCTCCGAGGTGATGGCGTTCTTCGAACGCTTCGAGATGAACTCGATGCGCCTGCGCTTCGACAAGCTGATGACCGAAGGACTCTTGGGACGGCCCAGCGCATCCTCGAACGCCCCGGAACCCACCGTGCGCGCGGTGGGTCCGCGCGCGCAGGTGGCCGAACTTGCCTCAGTCCTCGCCTCGCCCGGCGCGGTGTTGGCGCACCGTCTCGAACGCGTCGCGGCCTACGACCCCGCGTCCGGCCACGTGAGTGTGGCCGCGATGGGCGACGTGGTTGAGGCACTGGGTGACCTCGCGCCGGCCGGGCACGACGTCAAGTCGCTCTACCGCTACGCCGACGCGCACGGGCGAGACCTTCACGAACCGTCCGACGACACGTCGATCATGGCCTTCCTCGTCGACGCCACGAGTGGGCACTACGAGCTGGCCGACGTCGCCCAGCGATTCCTTGGTGAGGCACCGACGAATGCCAACCCCTCACTCTTCGACGACGCCGGCGACGACGACGCCCTGGTGGAGGACGCGCAGCTGGTGGCGCGTCTGCGCGAGCACCTGCGCACCGAGATCGTGAACTGGGAGCTGGGCTTCGTCTACGAGCAGGTCGAGCTGCCGTTGGTCAAGGTGCTCGGGCGCATGGAGGCGCGCGGCGTGCGCGTCGACGTCGAACTGCTGCGATCGATCTCGGCGGAGTTCGCCGCCGAGGCCACCCGTCTCGACGCCGAGATCCAGCGCGTCGCGGGCCACGAGTTCAAGGTGAACTCCTCGGCGCAGCTACGAACGGTGCTCTTTGACGAACTCGGGCTCAAGCCCGGCAAGAAGGGTAAGACCGGCTACTCGACCGACGCCACCACGCTGGAGTCGCTCATTGACGAGCACCCGATCGTGGCGCTCATCCTGCGCTACCGCGAGGTGGAGAAGTTGCGCAGCACGTACGGCTCGAATCTCATCGACGCGGTGGCGCCGGACGGTCGAATCCACGCGACGTTCCAACAGACCGTCGCACGCACCGGGCGACTGTCGTCGGACAGTCCCAACCTGCACAACATCCCGGTGCGCACCAGTGAGGGCCGTCGCCTGCGTTACGCCTTCCTACCCTCCGAGGGCTGGCTGCTGGCGGTCGCGGACTACAACCAGATCGAGCTGCGCATCCTGGCGCACCTCTCCCAGGACCCCGGACTGGTGTCGGCCTTCGCGACCGGCGAGGACGTGCACCGCACGATCGCCGCGTCGGTGTTCTCGGTGCCACCCGCCGAGGTCACCCACGAGCAGCGCGAACAGGCCAAGGCCGTCTCCTACGGACTCGCCTACGGCATGGAGGCCTTCGGGCTCAGCCAACGCCTCGGCGTGCCGGTGGCCCAGGCCAAGGATGTGATGGACCGCTACTTCGCCGGTTTCCCCAGTCTGCGCGCCTACATGGACGACACGCTCGCCAAGGTGCGCGCCCAGGGTTATTCGCGTACCGAGTTCGGGCGCATCCGTCCGTTCCCCGACCTGGCGACCGCGGTGGGACCCCAGCGCCAGGCCGCCGAACGCCAGGCAATGAACGCGGGGATCCAGGGTCTCGCCGCCGACGTCTTCAAGTCGGGTCTGGTGCGACTGGACCGGCGCCTCGCGAGTGAGGGATTAGCCGCGCGCCTCATCCTGCAGGTCCACGACGAGGTCCTCGTCGAGGCGCCGCCCGAAGAGCGCGACCAAGTCGAAGCCATCATCATCGACGCGCTGACGCACGCGGCCGACCTCTCCGTCAACCTCGAGGTGTCGCTGGCGTGGGGCGAGAACTGGGCGGCCGCGAAAGGCTGAGCGGCCGCAGTGCTAGCATCGAAACCTGGGTTTGCACCGGAAACCCAGACCCTGTTGCCTAGTTGGCCCCGGTGCGGTCGCCAAGGTAGTAACGAATGTCGGACGGCATCAGCCTCCTCTCCCCTCAGCCCATGGGCACCTTTGATGAGCAAGGCGTCTACATCCCGCGCGTCATCACCGAGGACAACATGGTCGGCACCGACCTCGCCACCTTGGTCGGTGACAGTGTCCTGGAGTTCGAAGACGGTGACCTGGTCACCGGCACCGTGGTCAAGATCGACCACGACGAAGTTTTGCTCGACATTGGATTCAAGTCCGAAGGCGTCATCCCGGCGCGCGAGCTGTCCATCCGCAACGACGTCGATCCCTCCGACATCGTCTCGCTCGGCGAGCGCGTGGAGTGCTTGGTTCTCCAGAAGGAGGACAAGGAGGGTCGCCTCGTCCTATCCAAGAAGCGGGCCCAGTACGAGAAGGCCTGGAGCAACATCGAGGACCTCAAGGGACGCGACGAGGTCGTCAAGGGCGTCGTCATCGAGGTCGTCAAGGGCGGCCTGATCGTCGACATCGGACTGCGCGGCTTCCTGCCGGCGTCGCTGGTCGAGCTGCGACGAGTGCGCGAGCTCCAGCCCTACATCGGCAAGACCGTCGAGGCCAAGATCATCGAGCTCGACCGCAATCGCAACAACGTCGTCCTGTCACGGCGCGCCTGGCTCGAAGAGACCCAGAAGGAGCAGCGCGGCGACTTCCTCTCGAACCTCAAGCCGGGCGAGCGTCGCCACGGCGTCATCTCCTCGGTCGTCAACTTCGGCGCATTCGTGGACCTGGGCGGGATGGACGGGCTCATCCACGTGTCCGAACTCAGCTGGAAGCACATCGACCACCCCAGTCAGGTCGTCTCGGTGGGCGACGAGGTTGACGTGGAGGTGCTCGACGTCGACTTCGCCAAGGAGCGCATCTCGCTGTCGCTCAAGGCCACCCAGTCGGACCCCTGGCAGATCTTCGCCGACAGCCACGCGGTCGACCAGCTCGTCTACGGGCGCGTCACCAAGCTCGTGCCCTTCGGCGCCTTCATTCAGGTTGGCGACGGGATCGAGGGTCTGGTGCACATCTCGGAGATGGCCGCGCACCACGTGGAGTCGCCCGACCAGGTCGTCACCCCCGGCGAGGAGCTGTGGGTCAAGATCATCGAGCTGGACACGGCGCGGCGCCGCATCAGTCTGTCGATCAAGCAGGCCGCCGAGGGTGGTGAGGTCTCCGAGGAGTATCGCGAGGCGTTCGGTTCTCACGCCTACGACACCGAAGGCAACTACATCGGGGGCCTCGAGTACGGCGAGTTCACGCCCGAGACCGAGTCGCAGGCCGCCTGGGCCGAGTTCGCGGTCGAGACCGGCGGCAAACCGGCCGACGACGAGGCCGTCACCGATGCCGTCTCGACGCCGGACGTCGTGGACGACGCCGTCGCGGCGGAGCCGCCCGTCGCGGAAGCTGCGGCCCCCGAGACGCCGACGGTCGATGTCACACCCGACGACGCGGCCACGGACGACGCTCCGGACGCTTCGTAATCAGCTCGCCGCAACGCTCGTCGTTGCGCACACACATCCGCGTCAGTTCCGAGGGCGCGCTCAATGAGTTGGATCGACGCTGTATCCGCGCGGACAGCTGAGCGTGGTCGCACTCATCCGCGCGACCTGCCACCACCCGTGGCCCAGACGTTGTGAGCACTGGCCCGTCGGTAGCGACGCCGTCGTCGCGTAGGCCAGTTGATACTTGCCCTTCACGGGGAAGAACTCGACCAGCAGTGACGCCGGTGAGGAGCCGCGCGTGACGCAGACGTGATCGATCGCACCTACACCGGGCACGCTGGTGACGCCCACCTTGTACCCGAACGGGCAGCCGACCGCGTGCGCCGAGAGGACCGTCGCAAGGTCGGACTGCCAGGCGCCCAGATGCGCGCTCTCGTCGAAGTTGTGTGAGGGCTGGTGGTAGATGAGGACGACGGCTCCGAGCCCGGCTAGCAGCGCTACGAGGACAATCCAGCCGCGCCAACGGTCCAACGTCGATCGATCGGCTACGCCTGGGCTCAGGGTCACGAAACGTCGAGACGGGGCCGAGCGAGCCACGCGTCGCGCTCCACCGCCCAAGTGCAGTCCACCCCCTCGTCGCCGAATGTCTTGCGCTCGCCGGCCTGCTCGTCGGCCAGCGTGAAGCCGAGTCGCTCGGGCACGGCCCAGCTCCGGAAGTTAGCCCGGTCGTGGCGAATCTCGACGCGATAGACGCCCTCGACGTCGAAGGCCGCGTCGGTCAGCGCGCACGATAGTTCAGTGGCGTAGCCGCGGCGAACGTGGTCGACGTGGATCCAGTAGCCAATCTCGAGAATCCCGGGTCCGGCGCGTCGGTGCAGACCAGTGCCGCCCACCACCACGTCACCGGCGAAGACCCCGTAGGTGGCGTCACCCCCGCCAAGCCATAGGACGCGTCGTTCGTCGATGAACCCCTCGTAGTGCTCGACGTCGGTGTCGGCCGAAGCCCAGGGCATCCATTCGTGCAGGTGTTCGAGGCTCTCGTTGACGGCGCGCGACAGGGCGGGCGCGTCTTCGGGGCGCCACACGCGCATGGTGAGTCGCTCCGACGTCACGGTCTCGGGCAGCACATTCACCGTCCCAGGGTACGGCGCGTGCGTCGAGCGGTTCAGTCGCGTCGAGGGATGAGCGGGAAGTGACACGCGACCTGGTGGCCCGGCGCGATGTCGGAGAGCACGGGCTCTTCGGACGCACAACGTTCTTGGGCGAAGGGGCAGCGCGTGCGGAACCGGCACCCGCTGGGCGGATTGATCGGGCTGGGCGGTTCGCCCTGGAGGACCTCGCCGTGGGCCGGGGCGTCGGGGTCGGCCTCGAGCGCCGCGCCCAGCAGGAACTTGGTGTACGGGTGGGCCGGCGCGTCGTAGAGGACGTCGGAGGGCCCGACCTCGCAGATCTTGCCCAGGTACATGACCGCGACGCGGTCGCTGACGTTCTTGACCACCGCCAGGTCGTGGGCGATGAAGAGCAACGTCAGTCCGTACTCGTCCTTGAGGTCCGAGAGCAGGTTGAGGATCTGGGCCTGCACCGAGACGTCGAGTGCCGAGACCATCTCGTCGCAGATCAGCATCTTGGGCCGCATGGCCAGGGACCGGGCGATCGAGATGCGTTGGCACTGGCCGCCGGAGAACTGGCGCGCGAAGCGGTTGCCGTAGACGAAGGGGTCGATGCCGACCTCGTTGAGCAGTTTGGAGACGATGGCCGCGCGCTCGTCGCCGGTGACGCTCTTCCAGCAGTCGAGGGGCTCGGCGACGATGTCTTTGACGCGCCGCCGCGGATTCAGCGAGCTGATCGGGTCCTGGAAGATCATCTGCATGCGGGTGCGCGCGTTGCGCAGGTCCCGGCCCCGCAGCTTCGTCACCTCGACGCCCTCGAGGTCGATCGTGCCGCTCGTCGGTTCGACGATCTTCATCAGCGCCTTGCCGGTGGTGGACTTGCCGCAGCCCGACTCGCCGACGAGACCCAGCGTCTCGCCTTCGTAGATGTCGAAGCTCACGCCGGCCACCGCGCTGACGGCGTGGTGGCCTTTGCCGAATGTCACCGTCAGGTCGCGGACCTTGAGTAGGGGAGTGCGTTCGATCGTCACGCGACGCGCTCCGGTCCAATGGGCAGGGGGTTCCAGCAGGCGAAGGCGTGACCCGGCGTGTTATCTACCTGCAACTCGGGCCGCTCCTCGTGACAGCGCTGCGTTGCCGAGGCGCAGCGCGGCGCGAAGCTGCAGCCCGGAGGCAGGTTGACCAGGTTGGGCGGGCGCCCGGGAATGGTGTGCAAGCGCGTGTGAGACGGACTGGTCACCTTCGGCGAGCTCTCCAGCAGCGCCCGGGTGTAGGGCATGCGGTGACGGTGGAAGACGTCACGAGTCGAGCCGGTCTCGACCACGCGTCCGGCGTACATGACGATGATGCGCGAGGTCCGGGTCGCCACCACGCCCAGATCGTGCGTGATGAGGACCACCGACATGTGGAGGCGCTCCTTCAACTCGTCAATCAGGTTCAGGATCTGCGCCTGGATGGTCACGTCGAGGCCCGTCGTCGGTTCGTCAGCCATCAGCAGCTGGGGCGAGCACGCCAGCGCCGTCGCGATGACCACGCGCTGGCGCATCCCACCGGAGAGCTGTCCCGGATACGCGCGGTAGCGACGCTCCGGCGACGGGATCCCCACGAGCTCCAGGAGCTCGATGGCGCGCGCCTTGGCGGCATCCTTAGGCATGTTCATCCGGACACGCAGGGCCTCGTCGATCTGGCGACCGACGCGCATCACCGGGTTGAGCGAGGTCATCGGGTCCTGGAAGACCATGGCGACCTCGGTGCCCCAGTACTTGCGCTTCTCTGCCTCACTGACGCCGACCATCTGGTGGCCGTTCAGCAGCACCGACCCGGTGACCTCGACGTTGGTCCGTGGCTGCAGGCCCATGATGGTGCGCGCGAGCACGGTCTTGCCCGATCCGGACTCACCGACGATGCCGAGCGTCTCGTTCTGGTCCAACGACAGCGAGATGTGCGACACGGCCGGAAGCCGCCCGCCCTGGGTGGCGAAGGTGGTCGAGAGGTCCTCGACGACGAGCAGGCGGTCGGCGTCGCTCACAGCTTCGTCTCGGTGACGTCATAGTGCGACCGCAGGCGGTCGCCGATGAAGTTCAGGCACAGCAGGAAGAGGCACAGCGCGAGCGACGGGAAGAACACCAGCCACGGGTTCTGGGCCAGGACGGTGCGGGCCTCGTTGATCATGTTGCCCCACGACGGCGTCGGGGGGTTCACCGACAGACCCAGGAACGCCAGGGCGCCCTCGAGCGTGACGACCGTGGCCACACCGATGAGGAGGAAGGAGATCCCAATCGGGGCGATGTTGGGCAGTAGCTCCTTCATCAAGATCCGCCGGTCGGTCGCCCCTTGCACCTTGGCCGCGATGATGTAGTCCTTGGTCGCCACGGCCATGGTGGCGGTGCGGATCACCCGGTAGACGAGCGGGATCGAAGCGAGTCCGATGACCACGATGATCTTGAGCAGGGAGCGCGGCGTCCAGAACGACAGGACGGCGATCACCGCGACGATGGCCGGAAAGGCGAGCAGGATGTACATGAACGCCGTGAGGATCGAGTCGAAGCGGCCGCGCCGGTAGGCCGCCAACATGCCCAGCGGCGCGCCGACCCCGAAGCCGATGACCATCGCACCGGTTCCGACCGCGATCGAGATCCGCGACCCGTAGACGATGCGCGAGAAGATGTCGCGGCCCAGGTCGTCGGTGCCGAGCCAGTGGTGCGCGCTGGGTCCTTGACTGATGGCGTTGTAGTTGCCGAAGAGCGGGTCGTGCAAGGGCAGGATGTTGGCGAAGATCGCCCCGAAGACATTGAGGCCGAGCCACCCCGCGCAGATCCAGAAGAGCGGCCCCAGCGGTCCGCGCTTCTCCGGCTTCGCCTCGGTCAGCACCTCGTCGAGGGCGCTACTCACGGCTGATCCTCGGGTCGATCAGGTTGACCGTGAAGTCGAAGAGGAAGTTGACGAAGACCACACCGACCGATACCACCAACACGATGTCCTGGACCAGCAGGTAGTCGCTGGTGTTGATTGCCGAGATGAGGGTGTAGCCGAGCCCGGGGATCTGTAGGAGGTACTGGACGACGAAACCACCCGCGAGCAACCCGCCGATGTTGACCCCGGCCGTCCCGCACAGGGCCACCGACGACGGTCGGAAGGCGTGGATCCACATGATGCGCCGCTGACTGAGCCCCTTGGAGCGCGCCATCGTGATGAACTCCTCTTGGAGTGTGGAGATCAGGTCACTGCGCAGCACGCGGTAGTAGACCACGAAGCTCCCGATGGCCAGAGTGAAGGCCGGCAGGGCCAGGCTTTCGAGGTTGGCGATCCAGTCCGTCGACAACGACACGTACGACGCCGGGCCGGTGTTGGGGATGCCCAGCTTGATGGAGAAGAGCAGCACGAGCAGCACGATGATGATGAACGGGGGCACCGAGAGTAGCGTGAAGCTTCCCGCTCCGAGAATCCGGTCCAGGATGCCGTCGGGCTTGCGCGCCGAGCGCATCGCCGTCGGGATGGCGACCGCGAAGGCCAGGATCTGGCTCAGGCCGATCAGTTCCAGGTCGATGGGCAGGGCGGCGCGGATAGTGGACAGGACCGACGTGTGGCTGATGAACGAGTCGCCCAGATGCCCGCTCAGGACGTGGCCGATCCAGATGAAGTACTGCTCGTAGATCGGTTTGTCCAAGCCCAACTGGTGGTAGAGCGCCGCGCGGGCGGCGGGGGTGTTACCGAGCCCCAGGATCACCGACGCGGGGTCGCCCGGCAGGAGGTGCAGGAGGTAGAAACTGCCGATGGAGATGACGAAGGTGATCCCGATCATCATCACCAGACGTCTCGCGACGTACTTGAGCACCCAAATCCCCCAACGGTCTTAAGTGAGATTAGTTGACGCTCTCGTGGCCTTCGGGACAGGGCCACTCGTCGAAAGCCGTGTCACAGCCCATGACTAGCGTGTTCGGGTGAAACGAATCGCTCTCGTCGGCGGGATCGGCGCCGGCAAGTCGGAGATCAGCGCGCGCCTGAGCACGCTGGGCTGGCCCGTGGTCGACGCGGACGTCATCGCGCGACGCGTGACAACATCTGGTCAACCCGCGTGGGGCGCGCTGCGTGACGCGTTCGGCGACGCGGTGTTGGACGCCGATGGCGAGATCGACCGGCCGTTCCTGGCTGACGTGGTGTTTCACGACCCTTCAGCGCTGGCCCGGTTGAACCGGATCACGCACGGGCCAATTGGCGCGGAGATAGTACGCGAACTCGACGAACTTCAGGGCGCCGCGGCTTTCGTCGTGTTACCCCTCTTTCGACCCGAACACCGCTCGCTGCTATCACTGGACGCCGTGTGGGCAGTGATGGTCGAGCCCGCGACCGCACTCGAGCGCTTGCGCACCCGCAGGGGACTCAGCGAAGAGGACGCGCGGGCTCGATTGGCCGTGCAGATGACCAACGAGCGGCGCGCAGAGATCGTCGATCGGGTGATCTGGAACGAGGGAACGCTCGACGAGCTCTACGCCCAGATTGACGCAGCGCTGCGCGACGAGGGACTAGCCAGTGGATAGGTTCCTCGTCGAATCCTTGTTTCAGCCGTCCGGCGACCAACCGCGCGCCATCGAGACACTGGCGGCCGGTGTCCAGGACGGACTCAGATACCAGACGCTCGAGGGGATCACGGGCAGCGGTAAGACGGCCACAATCGCGTGGTTGGTCGAACGGGTGCAGAGGCCCACTCTCATCCTCGAGCCGAACAAGTCGTTGGCCGCCCAGCTCGCCTCGGAGCTCAAGGAGATGCTCCCGCAGAATCGTGTGGAGTTCTTCGTCTCGTACTACGACTACTACCAACCTGAGGCGTACCTTCCGCGCACCGACACGTTCATCGAGAAGGACAGTTCGGTCAACGAAGAGATCGACCGGCTGCGCCACGCTGCGACGTCGTCGTTGCTCTTGCATCGCGACACGATCGTCGTGGCCTCGGTGTCGTGCATCTACGGCCTGGGCTCACCGGTCGAGTATCGCCAGCGCATGCTGCAATTGGAGGTCGGCACGCACATCGACCAGCGCTTGTTGCTGCGACGCCTGGTCGAAATGCAGTACAGCCGCAACGAGCTGGTCCTGGACCGAGGACACTTCCGCATGAAGGGTGACACCCTGGAGGTCCAGCCGGCCTACAGCCAGGAGGCGGTGCGGGTCTCGTTCTTCGGCGACGAGGTCGAAGAGATTGCCTTCTTTAACCCGATGACCCACGAGGTTCGGGCCAAGGTCAAGGAGTTCACTCTCTTCGCCGCGTCGCACTACGCCACGGGCGCCGAGACCCTCCAGCGGGCCATCCGCACCATTGAAGAGGAGTTGCAGGTCCAGTTGGCCACGTTCGCGCGCGAGGGCAAGCTCCTCGAAGCCCAACGGCTGCGCTCGCGCACCGAGCACGACTTGGAGATGCTCGAGCAGACGGGTTTCTGCTCGGGCATCGAGAACTACTCGGCTCACCTGGACGGTCGAAAGCCCGGCGAGCGTCCCTTCACGCTGCTCGACTACTTCCCGGCGGACTTGCTCGTCGTGGTCGACGAGAGCCACGTGGCGGTGCCTCAGGTGCGCGGCCAGTACGCCGGCGACCGCTCGCGCAAGGAGATCCTCGTCGAGCACGGCTTCCGCCTGCCCAGCGCAATGGATAACCGGCCCCTCAACTTCGACGAGTTCATGGAGCTGGTGCCCCAGATGATCTTCGTGTCAGCGACCCCGGGACCCTACGAGCTGGAGCACAGCGACCAGATCGCCGAGCAGGTCATCCGTCCCACCGGTCTGGTGGACCCGATGGTGACCGTGATGCCCACCAAGAACCAGATCGACGACCTGCGCGGGCGACTCGACGTGGTGGTGGCGCGAGGCGAACGGTGCCTGATCACCACGCTGACGAAGAAGATGGCCGAGGACCTCACCCAGTTCCTGACCAAGGCCGGTTACCGCGTGCAGTACCTGCACAGCGACATCGACACCATCCAGCGCATCGAGATCCTGCGGTCCCTGCGCCTGGGCGAGTTCGACGTCCTGGTGGGAATCAACCTGCTGCGCGAGGGCCTGGACCTGCCTGAGGTCTCCCTGGTGGCCATCCTGGACGCCGACAAGGAGGGGTTCCTGCGCTCGCGCAGCGCCCTCATCCAGACCATCGGACGCGCCGCGCGCAACGTCAACGGAGAGGCCGTCCTGTACGCCGACCGCGTCACCGACTCGATGCGCGAGGCGATCTCGCTCACCGAGCGCCGTCGACGGGTCCAGGTCGCCTACAACCTCGAGAACGGCATCGAGCCCCAGACAATCATGAAGAACGTCGCCGACATCCTGGGTCGACTGCGTAGCGAGTCGGCCCCCGAGCCCAGCAACAAGGTCCACGGCGTCACCTCGCTCCAAGAGCCGCTGTCGGACGACCTCAACCTGGAGATCACCCGGGTGGAGGAGGCCATGTTGGAGGCGGCGCGCGAGCTGCGATTCGAAGAGGCCGCGACGTTGCGCGACCTGCTCCACAGCCTTCTTCGTCAGGGTCTCGAAGAGTCTCTCGACGAACTGCTCAGCGACACCTGACCGGTAGATTCGCCCTATGTCTCAGTCGATTCGCGTCCAGGGCGCCCGGGTTCACAACCTGAAAAACCTGTCCGTGGAGCTGCCGCGGGACCGACTGGTGGTCTTTACTGGGCTCTCCGGGTCAGGCAAGTCCTCGCTGGCCTTCGACACGATCTACGCCGAGGGCCAGCGCCGCTACGTCGAGAGTTTGTCGGCCTACGCGCGCCAGTTCCTGGGCCAGATGGACAAGCCCGACGTCGACTTCATCGAGGGGCTGAGCCCGGCGATCTCGATTGACCAGAAGACAGCCTCGCGTAATCCGCGCTCGACCGTGGGCACGATCACCGAGATCCACGACTACCTGCGTCTGCTCTTCGCGCGCATCGGCGTGCCGCACTGTCCCAACTGCGGCAAGCCCGTGACCCGCCAGACCCCCCAGCAGATCGTCGATCAGGTCCTGAGCCGGCCCAATGGGGAGAAGTTCTTGGTGCTGGCGACAGTCGTCGAAGGTCGCAAGGGTGAGTACTCGACTCTGCTCAACGACCTGGCCGGGCAGGGCTTCTCGCGGGTGCGCGTCGACGGGATCGTGATGGAACTGACCGAGCGCGACAGTCTCAACCTGGCGCGCTACGAACAGCACACCATCGACGTGGTGCTGGACCGCCTGACCGTCAAAGCCTCGAACCGCCAGCGCCTGACCGAGTCGGTGGAGAGCGCGCTCAAGCTCACCAAGGGTGTGGTCTCGTTCCTCTTCACCGACACCGACGAGCTCGAGCAGTACTCCGAGAAGTTGGCCTGCGTGGACTGCGGGATCAGTTTCTCCGAATTGGCCCCGCGCGACTTCTCCTTCAACTCTCCCTACGGAGCGTGTCCGGTCTGCACGGGGTTAGGCACGCGTTTCGAGGTCGACCCCGATCTCGTGGTGCCCGACCCCTCACTCTCGCTCAGCGAGGGGGCGTTGGCCCCGTGGGCCGGCGCGCGCTTCAAGTACTTCGAGCGCCTGATCGCCGGGATCGCCGAACTCGGCGACTTCGACTTGGACAAGCCGTGGAAGAAGCTGCGCGCCAAGGACCGCAAGCTCGTGCTCTACGGGGTCGAGAAGCGATCGGTGCCGGTGCGCTACCGCAATCGCTACGGACGCGTGCGCACCTACGAGACGACCTACAACGGGATCGTCGAGTGGCTCGAGCGCAAACGTAACGAGGCCGACGGTGACTGGTCGCGCGAACAGGCCGAGCAGTACATGCGCGAGGTAGAGTGCACGACCTGTCGGGGCCAGCGCCTCAAGCCCGAGGTGCTCGCGGTCAGGGTCGGCGACCGCAACATCGCCGACGTGAGTTCGCTCACCATCGACGAAGCGGTCGCGCTCTTTCGCACACTCACCCTCACGGCGCGCGAGGAGACCATCGCGCGCCAGGTCATCAAGGAGATCGGCGAGCGCCTCAACTTCCTAATGGACGTGGGTCTGGACTACCTCACGCTGAGCCGCGCGTCGGCCTCGCTGTCGGGTGGCGAAGCCCAGCGGATCCGTCTGGCCAGTCAGATCGGCAGCTATCTGGTGGGTGTTCTCTACGTCCTCGACGAGCCGTCGATCGGCCTGCACCAGCGCGACAACCGTCGCCTCATCGCCACGCTGGAGCGTCTGCGCGACCTGGGAAACTCGGTCATCGTGGTCGAGCACGACGAGGAGACGATCCGTCTGGCTGACTTCATCGTCGACATCGGTCCGGGGGCTGGCGAGTTCGGGGGCCGGGTCGTGCACGCTGGCTCCTACGAGCAGCTCATCGCCAACCCCGAGTCGCTGACCGGCCAGTACCTGTCGGGCCGACGCTCCATCCCCGTGCCCACGTCGCGGCGCTCGGGCGACGGCCAACGACTGACCGTCAAGGGCGCGCGCGCCAACAACCTCCAAGACGTCACGGTCAGCTTCCCCCTGGGCAAGTTCGTCGCGGTCACCGGCGTGTCCGGGTCGGGTAAGTCGACCCTGGTCAACGCCATCCTGCTCAACTCCCTGGAGCGCCAGGTCAACGGCGCCAAATCCGTCGCGGCCGAGCACGACACGATTCTGGGCGTCAATCACGTCGACAAGGTGGTGGCGGTTGACCAGCAGCCCATCGGGCGCACGCCGCGCTCGAACCCGGCGACCTACACGGGTGTCTTTGACAAGATCCGTCGGCTCTTCGCCGAGGTCCCCGAGTCCAAGGTCCGCGGGTACCAGCCGGGCCGGTTCTCCTTCAACGTGAAGGGCGGGCGCTGCGAGACGTGCGCGGGCGACGGGACCATCAAGATCGAGATGCACTTCCTGCCCGACGTGTACGTCAACTGCGAAGTGTGCGAGGGCGCGCGCTACAACCGCGAGACGTTGGAGATCCTCTATCGCGGCAAGTCCATTGCCGATGTGCTGGACATGCCGGTCACCGAAGCCCTCGACTTCTTCGACCGTCAGCCGACGATCCTGCGCCACGTCAAGACATTGGCCGACGTTGGTCTGGGCTACGTGCGACTGGGCCAGCCCGCGCCGACGTTGTCCGGCGGCGAGGCCCAGCGCGTGAAGTTGGCCACCGAGCTGGCGCGCCGACCCACCGGGCACACCTTCTACGTGCTCGACGAACCCACGACGGGACTGCACTTCGAAGACGTCTCGCGTTTGCTCGAGGTGCTGCACCGACTGGTCGACCAGGGCAATACGGTGCTCGTCATCGAGCACAACCTGGACGTCGTCAAGACCGCGGACTGGATCATCGACCTCGGCCCCGAGGGCGGTCGGCGCGGGGGACTGGTGGTGGGCGAGGGAACCCCCGAGACCGTGGCCACGTTGCCCACGGCCACGGGAACGGTGCTGCGCGAGGTGCTCGAGAGGGCCCGCAGGAGCGCGTAGTGCTGGTCAAGCCTTCGGGCATACCGCGTCAGAGCGGCTGTTATCTCTTTCGAAACTCCGCCGGGGACATCATCTACGTGGGTAAGGCCCTGTCGCTGGCGTCGCGGGTGTCGAACTACTTCGCGCGTCCCGAGACGCTGACCGACAAGACGAGGGCGCTCATGAGCGACGCGACGTCGCTCGAGTGGATCGTCACGCCCAACGAGATCGACGCGCTGATCTTGGAGAACGAGCTGATCAAGCAGAATCAGCCGCGCTACAACATGATGCTCAAGGACGACAAGAGCTTCCCGTACGTCGCGCTCGACATGCGCTCGGACTTTCCCGCGCCCTACCTGACGCGCGCGCGCCACGTGAAGGGCGTGCGCTACTTCGGACCGTTCGTGAACGTGCGGGCCCTGCGCGCGACGATGGACGAACTGGTCCAGGCCTTCCCCCTGCGCACGTGCACACGCCACAAGTTCGACTACCAGCAGCGCATCGGGCGGCCGTGCCTGCTCTTTGACATCGGCAAGTGCTCGGGTCCCTGCATCGAGGCGGTGACCCCCGAGCAGTACCGCGGGCTGCTCGAATCGTGGGTGCACTTCTTCGAAGGCGACGTGCGGCCGCTGCGCCGGCTGCTGGACGAGCAGATGACGACCGCGGCCAAGGACCAGAACTACGAGGCCGCCGCGCGCGCCCGCGACGCCCTGGCCGCGTTGGAGCGGGCCGCGAGCGACCAGAGCGTCGTGCTCGACGACCACTCGGACCTGGACGTCATCGCGGTGGGCACCAATGGCGGCCGCGCGGCAATCGTACGGTTCCGGGTGCGCCACGGGCGCGTGATCGGCCGCACCGTGCACCTCATCGACCGCTCGATGGATGAGGACGCCGCGCAGATGCTCGAAGCGGTCCTGCCCGATCTCTACCCGGACGCCAGCGACGTGCCGCCGGTGATCGTGGTGGAGGACCCCGAGGTTGCGACGGCGCTAGCGGTGGACTTCCTGACCGAACGCCGCGGCCGCCCCGTTCAGGTCCTGGCGCCCCAGCGCGGCCGGCGCCGCAAGGTGCTCGAGCTCGCGCGCGCCGACGCCCTGGCGGTCATCGGTCGCGACTCCCTGCGTCGCCAGAGCGACCACAACGTGCGCAGCCGCGCCCTGCAGGAGCTCGGGGTAGCGCTGGACCTACCCCAACCACCGTTTCGCATTGAGTGCTTCGACATGAGCCACCTCCAGGGCACGAACTACGTCGGGTCGATGGTGGTCTTCGAGGACGCGCTGGCCAAGAAGAGCGACTACCGGCACTTCAACGTGCGCGAGGCCTTGGGCAACGACGACGTCGGCGCGATGACCGAAGTGGTGCGCCGGCGACTGAATCACTGGAACGAGGAAGGCTCGTCGGTTGCGGCGCGCCGTCCCGACCTCATCATCCTCGACGGCGGCCTGCCCCAGTTGCACGCGGCCCAGCGCGCAGCCAAGGAGGCCGGGGTGGAGGGCGTGGAGTTCGCGGCCCTGGCCAAGCGCGAGGAGCTCCTGTACCGACCCGGCAGCTCCACGCCGATTGCGTTGGAGCGCGGATCGGAGAGCCTCTACCTGGTCCAGCGGATACGCGACGAGGCCCACCGCTTCGCGGTCACCTTCCATCGCTCCAAGCGCGGTCGTTCGATGGTGGCCTCGACGCTCGAAGGCGTCGACGGACTAGGCCCGGCTCGTCGTGAGCGCCTGCTCGAAACCTTCGGGTCGCTCGACGCGCTGCGCCACGCGTCCTTCGAGGAGCTCGACGCCCTGGCCTGGCTGCCTCGTGAGGTTGCGGTGAGGCTCTACGATCACTTGCGTGCGCCGGCTCCGGTGGCGCCGCGTAAGGGGAGTGACGATGAGTGAGATCCTGCTCGTGACCGGGATGTCCGGCGCGGGTCGCTCCACCGTCTCGGCCGCCCTGGAGGACCTCGGGTGGTTCGTCATCGACAATCTGCCGGTCGAACTCTTGGTGCGCGTGAGCGAGCTCGCGTCGGCCGGCTCCCTCGACTACGCGGGTGTCGCCTTCATCGTCGGGCGTTCGGGCAAGATCCAACCCGACCAGCTGCTCGCGGTGGAGAAGGAGCTCTCGACCCTGCACGACAGCGTCAAGATCCTGTTCCTGGACGCACCCGACGAGGTTCTCATTCACCGCTTCGAGGGCAACCGTCGTCGGCACCCCTTCCCGGGCGCCACGCTGATCGACTCGATCGCGACCGAGCGCGCGCTGCTGGCCTCGATCCGTGACGCGGCCGACCTGATCTTCGACACCGGACCGCTCAATACCAACCAACTGCGCGCGCGCATCGTCGAGACCTTCTCCGCGAGCGACTCCACCGACTCGTTGCGGGTGTCGCTGGTCTCCTTCGGCTACGCCAACGGCATCCCGCGCGACGTCGACCTGGTCTTTGACTGTCGGTTCCTGCCCAACCCCTACTGGATCGAAGAGCTGCGTCCCCTTTCGGGCCTCGACCCGGCGGTCGCCGAGTACGTGCTGAAACAGGAACCCGCTCAGCACTTCCTGGCCGACGTGGTCTCGCTGCTGGACTGGCAGATCCCGGCGTTCGCCAAAGAGGGCAAGTCCTACCTCTCGGTGGCCGTGGGCTGTACTGGTGGGCGCCACCGCTCGGTGGCCATTGCCGAGGAGCTGCGTCGGCGCCTCGACCTGACCCACGCCGTCTTCCACCGCGACATCGCTCGATGAGGGCCGTCGCCGTGGGCGGGGGCCACGGGACCGCGGTCTCTCTACGGGCCCTGGCGCTCGTGGCCAGCGACGTCACCGGCGTGGTCTCGGTGGCCGACGACGGAGGATCGACCGGTCGCCTGCGCGCGATGTTCGACGTCGCCGCGGTGGGGGACCTTCGCAAGTGCCTGGGCGCGTTGGCCGACCCGGACAACCCGTTGACGGCCTCCTTCGAGCACCGCTTCGCGGTGGGTGAACTGGCCGGTCACGCGGTGGGCAACCTGCTGCTGGTGGGCTTGATCGACGCGACCGGGGACCTCGAGGAGTCAGTTCGCGCCGTCGCCCAGGTGATGGGCGTGCGCGGCACTATCGTGCCGGCCAGCCGCGAGGGGGTGGTCCTGGTCGCGAGTACGCCCGACGGATCGACCCGGGGCCAGACCGAGGTCGCGCGCTCCACCTCGATCCGCCACCTGAGCGTGGAGCCGGCGAATGCCGCTGCGCCCACCGTCGCCGTCGAGGCGATCGAGCGCGCCGACCTCATCCTCATCGGACCGGGATCGCTGTTCACGAGCGTTCTGGCGGCGTGCGTGGTGCCGGGAATACTCCAGGCCCTCGCCGGGAACCACGCCACCACCGTCTACGTGGCGAACCTGCGGCCTCAAGTTCCCGAGACCGCGGGTTTCGACCTGCAGGACCACGTCGACGCGCTGACGCGCCACGGTGTCATACCTGACGTCGTGCTGGTCGACGAAGGCGGTGCCTTCGCGGCGGACCCGTGCTCGGTGCCCGTTCGGCTCGCCGACCTGGCCGGCGAAAATCACCTAGTGCACGATGTGCAAAAATTGGCGCAGGCGGTCGCCGCGTTCGCGGCGACCTGAGGCCTGACTCGAGGAGAGCGCGATGGCGGTACGCGTAGGGATCAACGGATTCGGGCGGATCGGACGCTGCTTCCTTCGCGCGTCGCTGTCGGCGTCCGACGTCGAGGTGGTGGCGGTCAACGACCTCACCTCACCCGAGTTCAACGCCCACCTGCTCAAGTACGACTCGACGCACGGTCGCCTGGACGTTGCCGTCTCGGTGGGCGAGGACGGCATGACCGTGGGCAACGAAGTCATCAAGGTCCTCGCCGAACGCGACCCGTCGGCACTGCCCTGGCGCGAGCTGGGCGTGGACGTGGTCATCGAGTCGACCGGCCGCTTCACCACCCGCGATGCCGCCGCCGCGCACCTCAGCGCCGGGGCCCAGCGGGTCATCATCTCCGCGCCGGCCGGTGACGCCGACGCGACCATCGTGATGGGGGTCAACGAGCAGACCTACGACCCCGAGAACCACCAGGTCCTTTCGAACGCCTCGTGCACGACCAACTGCTTCGTACCGATGGTCAAGGTCCTCGACGACGCCTTCGGGATCGACGCGGGACTCATGACGACCATCCACGCCTACACCAACGACCAGAACCTGCTGGACCTGGAGCACAAGGACCTGCGCCGGGCGCGGGCCGCGGCGATCAACATCGTGCCGGCCTCGACCGGCGCGGCGCGGGCCACCAGCCTGGTGCTGTCGTCGATGAAGGGACGCCTGGACGGCTCGGCGTTGCGCGTGCCGGTCCCCGACGGCTCGCTGACGGACTTCACGGCGATCGTGCGCTCGACCACGGTCGAGGAGATCAACGAGGCGTTCCGCGCGGCAGCCGACGGACCGATGAAGTCGATCATGGTGTACTCCGAGGAGCCCCTGGTGTCGTCGGACATCGTGGGCAGTTCGGCCAGTTGCACGTTCGACTCGGGGCTCACGATGGTCCAGCGCATCGACGACGACAAGAGCCTGGTCAAGGTCTTCGGCTGGTACGACAACGAATGGGGTTACGCCTGCCGCCTGGTCGATCTGACGCGTTTCGTCGGTCGATCGGGGTGACGGGCCTACCGGACCTCGCGCGTTGGGGCGATCTCACTGGCAAGAGTGTCCTCGTGCGCGTCGACCTGAACACCCCGGTGGCTGAGGTGGACGGCCGACTCGAGGTGACCGACGACTTTCGAATCCGCGCCGTGGAGCCGGTGCTGACGGACCTGCTGGCGCGCGGTGCGCGGGTCGTGGCCGCCACGCACTTCGGTCGACCCCACGGGCGGGTCGTCGCCGAGTTCAGCGTCGAGCCGGTACGGCGGCGCCTGGCGGAGCTCCGCCCCGGCGTCGAGCTCCTGGAGAACCTGCGTTTTGATCCGGGCGAGGAGGCGAACGACCGCGCGTTTGGCGAGGCCCTGGTGGCGGGCTTCGACTACTACGTGAACGAGGCGTTCAGCGCCTCGCACCGCGCGCATGCGTCGATCATGATTCCCCCGAGCGTGGTGCCTTGCGCCGCGGGACCCGCGCTCGAGCGTGAGGTCGCCGCACTGGGCGCCCTGCTGGACGCGCCGGCGCGACCGTTCGTGGCGATCGTCGGTGGCGCCAAGGTCGCTGACAAGCTGGGCATCGTACGAGTGCTCGTCGATCGCGCCGACACCGTCATCGTTGGTGGCGCCATGGCCTACACCTTCCTGGGCGCACTAGGCCACGGCGTGGGATCGTCGCTGCTGGACGCGACTCGATTGAATGAGTGTCGCGAACTCCTCGCGACGGGCCGAGTACTGATCCCGGTCGACGCGCTCGGACTTCCTGCCGGCTCGACCTTCGGTCGCGGTGGCCCCGACGCCGCCCAGCAGTTCGGCGAAGAGATCCCCGACGGCGTCGTGGGACTCGACATCGGCCCCGCGACGATCGACGCCTTCTGCGACGTGATCTCACGAGCCGCGACCATCCTGTGGAACGGGCCGATGGGCGTCTTCGAGGACCCGCGCTTCTCGGCCGGCACCGAAGCCGTCGCGCGGGCGGTGGCCGCCTCGAGCGCGACCTCGGTGGTCGGGGGCGGCGACTCGGTCGCCGCGCTGGGACAGTTCGGGCTCACCGACCGGGTGAGCTTCGTCTCGACCGGGGGCGGTGCGTCGCTGGAGTTCGTCGAGTTCGGCGACCTGCCGGGGCTGCGGGCCCTCCGAGAAAGCCCGTTTCCCTGATGAACCGGTCGGGTCGCCCCCTGGTCATCGGGAACTGGAAGATGAACCACGACCACGTGGCCGCGGTGCACCTCGTCCAGCAACTCGGGGTGCTCCTGCGCGCGATCCCGGCCGAGCACACCGACGTCGTGGTGGCCCCGCCATTTGTCGACCTGCGCAGCGTGGTCTCGGTCGTCGAGTCCGAGCGGATTCCGCTGGCCGTGGGTGCCCAGCACGTCAACGAGCACGCCCACGGAGCCCACACCGGCGAGGTCAGCGTGGGCATGCTGTCACGCCTCGGGGTGACGTCGGTGCTCGTCGGGCACTCCGAACGCCGACAGAGCTACGCCATGAGCGATGACGTCGTGGCCGCGACCCTGCGCGCCGTGGTGACCGGGGGACTGCGCGCGGTGTTGTGCGTGGGTGAGGACCTCGCCGTGCGCGAAGAGGGCCGTCAGGATGAATACGTGCGCGCCCAGCTCGATAGCGCACTGGCGGGACTCGAGCCCGCGGCTCTCGAGGCCGTCACCGTGGCCTACGAGCCGATCTGGGCTATCGGGACGGGCGTGAGCGCGACCATCGAACAGGTCCGTGCGACGACCTCGTATCTGCGCGCCACGGTGAGCGCCCGTGGGGCGGGCGATATGCGCGTCCTGTACGGAGGGTCGGTCAACGCCGACAACGCGTCCGAACTGGTGACGGAGGGCGGAGTTGACGGATTCTTGGTTGGGGGCGCGAGTCTGACCGCCGATTCGTTCCTCGCCATCGTGCACGCCTGCAACGACTGCTACGCTAAACAGCGCTAATCCGGAGGTTTTTTCGATGTTCACATGGGCGTTTGTGGCCATAGAGGCCGTCTCGGCGGTCGCGCTCATCTTCTTGGTGCTGTTGCACTCGGGACGTGGCGGCGGCATCTCGGACCTCATGGGAGGCAGCCTCGGCGCCACGGCGTCAGGCTCGACGGTCGTCGAGCGCAACCTGGACCGGATCACGATCGCGGTGGCCCTCATCTTCACGTTTGCGACCCTGACGCTCGACCTGCGTCTGCAGTAGTCCCGGTGTTCGCTCGCCGGATCCTGCCGGCCATTGGCGTCGTTCTGGCCGTCTGTGCGGCGCTGGCCCCGTTGGGGGCCCGGGCGGCCACGCTCGTGGGCGACAATGCACGAACCCTGACCGTCTCGGTGCCGGGGCCCTTCAACGGCTGCTCGGTGCTGGACCGTGGCGCCACCGCCACGACCGGCGCGGTGCTCGACCTGATTCGACCGTCGGCGTTCCAGACGTCGCCCACCGGCACGCTGGTCGGTGAGGGCGGCGCCATTGCGTCGGCCGAACTGACGTCGCTTTCGCCTGAGACCGTCGTCTACACCATCGCGGCCCACCAGCTCTGGAGTAACGGACTCACGTTCAATGGATCGGACCTCGTGTCGTGGTGGCAGCGCGCGCGTTCGCTACCCAGCGCGATGAGCGACGGCTACCGCGACATCCAGTCGCTCTCCGTAGGTAGTGACGGCCTGACCGTGACGGCCGTCTTCGCCACCTCGTACGCCGACTGGAACCTACTGTTCCGCGACGTGGAGGCCCGGGGGACGACCCCGGGGTGCGGCCTGGCCAACCTCGTGCGCCGGCCGTCGCTTGGCCCCTACCGAGTGGTGAGCGCCTCGACGCATCGCATTGTCCTGACCATGAATCCTCGCTGGAGACAGAACGCCTCGCGCTTCGGTCACGTCATCCTCGTGACGTCGGGGGCAATTCCGACCGGCCCGGCGACGCTCTTCGCCAACTACTCGCTCGTCGTGTCAAAGCCGGTCATCGAGACGCTCAGCGCGCGTCCGTCGGTGGCG
Organism: uncultured Actinomycetota bacterium; assembly: GCA_963715855.1. Classification (GTDB taxonomy): domain Bacteria; phylum Actinomycetota; class Acidimicrobiia; order Acidimicrobiales; family RAAP-2; genus RAAP-2. The sequence continues at coordinate 2,139,518 of OY970279.1, read as the reverse complement.
AGTCGTCTCGGGTCCTCCAGCAACATTGAGGTGATGAGCTTTGCTCCGAGCCGTCCCTTGACCCGGTCGATCAACGTGCGCAAGGCCCTCAGCTGGTCGATCAATCGCCAGGCGCTGCTCAACCGCCTGTGGGGCTCCATCACGTTCTCTCCGTCGGTGGCCGCGTCGGCGCTGTTCTCCCAGGGCCAGGTCGCGTACCCCGGCGCACAGGGCGGGGTTCCGACGACGTCAACCACGCTCACGTCCACGACGACCCCTGAACAGAACGGGTTGGCTGACTGTCTCACCTGCGCGTACGCGGAGCTGACCGATCTGGGCTATCACCGCTCAGGACATCACTGGCTCAACGCCACCAGTAAGCGGCTAACACTGCGGGTCATCACGGGCCCGAGCGCAGTCGACCGATCGACAACCGCCGCCGTGGTCAAACAGTGGGCCGCGGCGGGGATATCGGCCACCGTGGTGCACGACGCCAGCGACGTGTCCGCGGCGGAGGCGTCGGCAACCAACTACGCCGACGTGGCGATCTTTGCGAAGCCCACGGTAACGACCCCGTCGGTGGCGGCGCGATCGTGGAGCGGTCCGGCGTTCGCCGACTCTTACCTGAGCGGGTTCCGTTCGGCTCCGGTCACCACACTTTTCGACAACGCCATCTCCAACTTCAATTCCGCCGCAGCGACCACCACGTGGCTTCAGTTAGATCAAGCCGTGCTCCACGACTTTTGGGTTCGTCCGCTCTACACCGCTCCGTCAATCGTCGAGTGGAGCAACCTGCTCCAAGGTGTCACCGCCAGCCTCTCCGTCCCGGGATTCTTAGACGAGGTGGCAGGATGGAACACCGCTCCGCCGGCCACCACCTGAGCAAACGGCCGTCGACCACGCACTAATGTGGTGAGTCGGGTCGGAGTGGCGGAATAGGCAGACGCGCCAGCTTGAGGGGCTGGTGCCCTTAGGGGCGTGCGGGTTCAAGTCCCGCCTCCGACACCACTGTTTTGATACCTCCGCGAAGTCCGACTTCATCAAGGGCCACAATTATGGGCGGTGCGCCGACCACCTGAACGGTCAACTGGTCGGGGTAGATGCGCACGGAGTCAATCAGATCCTCGACCAAGGCGCGGCGCTCCTTTAGGTCAGCGTGCTGCCACAGTTCAACAACGTTGAGGTCAGAGAGCATTCGCGCGACGTGGTCGAATCGGTCGGCCAAGTGGTCCCTCGACTGTTTCACGCGCTCGGTGTCGGCCATTTCGTCCTGCAAGGTGGCGATTTGAGTGTTCAAGCGACTTGACTCATCCGCAAAGGTGTTCGCGTTGATCTGATCGGCGTAGTAGAGATCGAGGAGCTTGCGCTCCTTGGTCTTGAGAGAGGCCACCACCGAGGCCACAGAGGGCCCCCGGTGGTTCGCTGGGCCGCGGTGAGAGTTCAACTGTTCCCGGATGGCGGCCTGTAGATCGGTGTCGCTCGCGAGGACTCGTAGACCGAGGACGGCGGCCCGGTGCAGTCCGTTCGCCGAGCGACCGGACTGTTGGCATCCCTGGCCACGGTGTCGACAGCGGTAGATGGCCTGGCCGCGCTCGTTGTAGTGCACGCCGGCGACTTTGCCGCAGAGACCGCAGCGCACGAAGCCCGACAACAGGTCCTTGCTGCGACGCTTGCCGGTGGTGTGGGCTCGTTGGGCGGCGGCAAAGAGTTCGGGGCTGACGAGGGGCTCATGCTGACCTTTGAACCATTCGCCGCCGAGGGTGACCTCACCGACGTAGACGCGGTTGAAACAGATGTGACGGATGGTGGAGAACTTGACTCCGATCTCGTTCTCGATGGCCGGGTAACTCGAGCCGGCGGCGCGAAGCGTGAAGGCACGCTGCACCAGTGGTGCCATCTCGTTGGGCACCAGGCTGCCGTTGATCATGTCGTAGCCGGTGGGAGCGCGGTTGAGCCAGCGGCCCTGCTCGGCGGCCTGGCGCTGGCCCATGCGGGTGTTCTCGATCAACTGGTCGCGGTAGTACTGGGCGAAGACGCCGTGCACGCCAATCTGCATGCGCCCCGAGGCACTGGCCAGATCCAAATCTCCCTCGTTGACCGAGTGCACCTTGACGTGGTGGCGGTCGAAGAGTTTGACCAATGTCGCGAAGTCGCCCTGGTCGCGACTGAGGCGGTCCCAGCGCCAGATCACCAGATTCGAGATGGCGTCGGCCTCCACCAGGCTGAGCAACTCGCGCATCGCCGGACGGTCGAGGTTCTTGCCGGACCACCCTTCGTCAGCCAGAACCGTCACCGGTCCCAGGCCCTTCAGTCGCGCGAGGTCCCGGCAGCGCTTGGCTTGGGCGTCGGGGGAGAACTCCACCTGATCCTCGGTTGAGACCCGGACATAGACGACGCTCGTGCCCATTGCCCTCCTTCGCTGACTCCTCCTGCACGATCCGCAGGCCAATCGCCATCAGAATGCCCGCTGCCCGTGACAGGTCCCGACCGTCACTCACCTGACTGTCAACGTCCAACGGTCGCGACTGAGATCAATCTGCGCAGGATTCACCGTTGTGGCGAAATCTGGCGATCGCATTGTGCTCCTCACAGAGGAGCGAGACATTCACCCTCTATATAAGTAGCCAGTCCAGAATCGCTTTTTGGGACACAATTCTGCGCGAGGACTTAAGAATTGTCTTTCGGCCCGATTATTTCAACGATTTTGATTATCACTCAGGGTGCCCGAACGGACGGCTTGGCGCTTCGCGCACGCCGTCCTCGGGCACTGGGACTGGTCAATTGAGCTCGAACGAGAAGAAGCTCGGTGATGAACTTGCCTTTACGTATTAACAAGACGGATCTGCTTCAAAACTAGGGCTTGACTTATATAGGACCGTCAAGAAGCGGTTCGTCGCCTGAGAGGTCTTCTACGACCTCAAGATGGATCTGCTTCAAAACTAGGACTTGACTTATATAGGAGCGTCAAGACGGCATGCATCGAAATTGTTCCAGAGGAGTCCTCGGTTTATCGTCCCTACCCCGGAGAACCTGATGACTCCAACGCCAACGTAAGGAGGTTTGCCAAACCCTCAAGTGAGGCTTCGCCCGCGGCCCCGATCGTCAAGTTGGCGTAATTGTTGGTATCATCGGCGTCGAAAAGTGGCTTTTTGTTACTACCGTTTCTAATTACGACTCAGATGCGGTCTTTAGACTAAATGGAGTGAACGAGGCCGAAAAAGGTCGCATTAGTCATCGGGCAAGGTTTCAGGTTATCGTCGACAGTCAGCTCGACACAGAACGAAGTGGTCGCGGTAGATGCATGTGATTGACTCAACACGAGTTCTGGGTTAGGACACGATAGAGGACTTAAGACTGGGCAACGACGCACCAGATATCTCTTCGGGAGGGTTGGAACATTCCATGAAAGAATCCGTGACTCGAAAAGTTTGGACCAAGCGACGTCGACAGGGTTTGAAGCGACTTTGGCTATTCGGAATCGCGAGTTGCTCACTGGGCTTTGCATTGGTTTCGACGGCGGGTGCTACTAATTCGGGAAGTAATCCCGGGGGACCCCCACCAATACCTTGTTGCGGCGGCGGCGGGAGTGTGAATTGGGGGTGGGACGAACTCGGAAACCTTACGTCAGCGCAAGTGTCGTCAATTGAGCAGAAATTGGGAGTTCCGACTATGGTGTTTCAATACCTTGATAATGGTGGTCAACCAGTTCTGAACTCGTCGACAGTCTCGCTGTATCATGGCAAACACATCGTGATCGGCCTGATCATGGCCAATGACCAGAGTTATGGCAATGGCGCTTCCGACGCCAACCTAGCGGCGAGTCAAGCCGAGAATCTTTCGGCACCGAACAACAACTCCGTCATTATCTACAGGGACATTGAGCCCCATGACAATCCATCTATTGCCTATCTCAATTCGTGGGTCAGCCAAATACAGATAGACGGATTCGTACCGGGTTTCTACGCGAATACCCAGAGTGGTTCAGCTTTCAACACAAATTTCTGTGCATCCAACTACAATACGTATACCGGTTCCGCACTTTGGGCTGGATACCCACAGAAGTACACGGGTAATTACCCACCATATCCCCAAACATTCATGAAGTCAAACGCACCTGCCTGGGGCCCATATTATCCACCGTGCACGATTGGCAACACGACGTACGCATGGCAGTATCAGATTGTGGACAGTTCGATATCCCCAGTTGATGTAGACCTTGCAGGGTTCGCGGGCATGTGGTGAAAATGACTACATGCCAATGGAACCCTCGGTCTCACGGGGAAGCTGTCGGAAGTCAGCGAAATGGACCGAGGGATTAAGTGACCAACGCAGTTTGCTGGCACCAGCGTCCCGTTGCCCGGTGCACTGCATATGCCGCTCAAAAGGTGAGAGGGTGACAAGGGGAATTCGACGGTTCGTCGAGCAAGATGGGGTGAAATGATTCGTGATTCGCATCTGCACCGAAGAAATGTCGCCGGACCAAGGAGGGTTCTCGAGTTCGGTCGAGGACAACAACTGCTAGCTATCATCCTGGTGATTTCCATCGGATGGCTGACTCTCGCGGTCAGTAATTCGAGCAGAGGCGCCAACCTACGGATAATACGGCTGCATGATCCAACCTCATTGGCGGTTGGAAACCATAACCTTTGGGTAACGGAGTGGGCACCAGATAGGGTTGTCCAAATCGGCAGGCGTAGCGGCTTACTTGTAAGGACCTTTCGAGGAGGTTCTGCCATATCTGCACCGCGCTCTGCAATCCTCGTAGGTAGTGAGTTGTGGGTTGCAAATGACGGCAATAATTCGATTTCAATATTCGATGCTTCTTCCGGACAATTGCTCCGTAAACTGAGTAGCGCCGGACGCTTCCTCGACGATCCCATCCAGATGCTGTTGACTGGAGGAAGGGTCATTGTACTAAATGTCCGTTCTGACTGCCTGTCGGAGCTTGATATCACAACCGGTTCGCTTGTTGCCAAGGTGTCTCTTGGTTCGTATTCTTCGACACCAACAGACATCTTTGGTCCATTGGAGATGGTCGCCTCCGGCGAGAACGTATGGATCACCTATACATCGAAACGATATGAGACATTGATGAAAGTGAATCTATTGTCTGACAAGATCGAAACACAAAAGACAGTTAATCAATACAGATCCAATGACGGCTTTGGGCAGTTGGCGCTCGGAGAGGGCAAACTATTCGTAACCATTGATGGATATCGAGATGTCGGGGTATATTCGACGTCAAACCTACATCCATTGGCAAGAATTTCTGGAAAACAAATAGGACTCGTCTCCGTCGCGGGATTAGCCTCCACTGGTGGAGATCTATGGATCGTGGACCGGTCTAGCGGAACGGTCGACGTGGTATCTGGCACAACGCATTTGGTGTTATCTGTGGTACACGTTGCCAATCCAAACGATTCTATTTTATCATCAATGCAGATCTCAGGGGGTAGTGCGTGGATAATCGATCAATTGGGTGCCGTCTACCGGGTAAGTACCGCAATGGGACATGAACTTCGCGAATATTGATGGCGAAAGAGTTGGTAATTTCAGGATTCGCAATAGCAATGTGAGCAGTCGTAAGAATCTGATCAGAGTAGTTTTCCCATCCATCCGAGATTGGCTTTCTTACAGTTAAATGAAACGATCAATCTTGCCAATGTAGGGAATCGACTGATCTGCATCTGCATCTGCGAGTGCCATCCATATGATGGAGGCGGACAAAACTCACTTGGTTGGTGACCAGAGCTCATTCCACCGTGAAACCGAAAGGTGGCTAGAGGCGCCATTTGAGAGTCCGGGCCTGGGATCGACGGCTAATGAGATCCTGAAGGCGAGCCGAAGAGGCGAGCCGAATAAAAGGAAATGGATGAAAGGATTACGTTTTGGCGACGGGAATCGCCAAGCCCTGACTGCGGTTCTCGGGCTACAGGACATTCCCTGGAAGGGGTTGGGTTTGTACATGCGACGCGTGACTCAGACTGGTTTGAGGTCACTCAAGAGCGCGGAGGACGAGCGAGCGGCGCGATCGGGCGGACTATCCGCACAGGGGATATTCATCGCGCCTTATCAGGACCGACAAATCCAATTGATTCTCAAGCAGTTCACGTCGGGTCAAGACGCCCTTGCGATGCATTTACGGAATACCGAGTCCACTGCGCATCGGCTCGAAAATTGGGAAGTGACAAGTGCAGTGACACTCCCAGAGTCCCGTAAAACTAGAGACGAGAACATCGCGTATGGAGAGATCCGAGTCCGGAAGCCACTCGGGACGCGAAGCCTTCGGTTGGCGGGTAAATCGGTCTCATCGGATTCCGCAATAGTCATCTTCGAGGCACCAATCGACAATCCGTGGGACTGGCCCGACTTGTCTCTCGTTGCACTCAGGCAATTGGAGAAGATGAAGGGCCAGGTGTCTTCGTTCGGTTGAAGTGCTTCACTGTCAGCACAGTTCAAGCCAACCTCCAATGGGTAGTAGCAGACCTGTTGCGTCGGGCCTCCGACACCAGGCCGCCTTCCAGTTAGCCGTGGAAGTCACACGCCTACTCGAGATTCTCGGTCCGCACTCGAGACCACGACATCTCGGATCGGTTGCCATCGAGCAAGCAGTAAATTGGCCGCACGCAAATTAGGATTCGCCGATGATCCTCAGGAAGCGAAGTCGGAGCTTTATCGCCGTGACCACCGTTTGGATATTCGCAGGACTATTCCTCCAACCGTTGGCGCCGGCATCAGCGACGGGCGGACCACATTTGGTGGTTACTAGTTGCGCGGGTGACCAGCTCGAGGTCGCACTCTCCTTTGGTCCGGGTGCTGCGGGACATGGCTCTGACGTCGTACTCATCGCCAATATCGGCCAGCGATCTTGCAAGATGAAGGGCTTCCCTTTATTGCGACTCTTCACGGCGAAGTCCGCTGTGCCCGTCTCGATCACCCACTCCACCTACATGTTTAAGAACGTGCGGCCGATCACGGTACTGCTTAACCCGGGTCGTATGGCGTCTTTCGGAATCGACTACGGAGACACCTACTCTTCAAAATCGGATGTTCCTGCCAGGTGCTTGGTGACGATTGCTCAAGTTACGTTTGGCGCCCATACGTACGAAATTCCCTTTGCGTTGGATGTGTGTCTGAGTGACAGGCACCTCGGCGAAACGCCTATTCAATCGGGTGTCTACCCAATGCCTTTCTCGACGGGGTAGCGCGCCGCCAAGATCGTGTCCCCCTTCGGCTCCGGTTACAACTGACTTGAGTCAAGCCGCCAGTGGATGGTGGCAGAACTGTCACGTCGGGCCACCGAAAATCGACTCGAACTACATCGCCAAGTCTCGTTCAGACTTCGATTCCGCTTCTTCCTTCTGATATGGCTCATATCGAACCTTTCGCCCCCAATGTCGCCATCCGGGCGTCGGGATGATCCCACCCATGGTCCTCCTCGTTGTCTTCACGACATTGCCGTTCGGAAGTGTGACACGCGTCTCTACTCGCTCCAAACCGACGGTCTCCACCACATCACCCTTAATTGACGACTCGACGACGCTCTTAAAGAATTCGAGACTCTCATTGCTTCGGCCCAGCTCCCATCGACCGCCCGCAACATTTACAATCAATTCATGTTCATCCAACTCAGCTACGGACACAGGGCATGCTTTAGACGCGTTCGGAACAATTTTGGTCAAGAGAATCAACGGGGTCAACTGTTTGATCTCAATTTCCGCAACCTTGGCAAGTCGAATCCGAAGCGTTTCGACGAATGCGACTAACTCATCTCGCACATCGTCACGTTCCGGCGACTCAGAATCCTCCATTGATCCAATCATGGCGCAACCCCGGAACTACCGCTTTCAAAGCGAAGTCAAATGACTCACCCTCCAGTCGATGATTGTTGACGCCCGCCTCCCGACACGAACCAGAACGGCTCAGGCGAGCCGCCAGTGGCTGGTAGCAGACCTGTTACGTCGGGCACAGGGAATCCACCGATTCAACCTCTTGTTGATTGAGGCCCACCACTAATGATTCGCTCATATTCATCCCGGGCATCATCGTCTATATCCACGACCCCTTTTCCTGCCCAGTGTCGATCCTGGCGGTCCTTCTTGACGCCAGAGATCCAAAACTCATCGCCCGTTGCAACGTCGTAATGGTTAGAGTCAACGCCACCTCGGATTATCCGCTGGAGAGATCGACCTCGGTAGTACACCGTCCTCCCCGTCTTTGAGAATGTGACCCAACTAATCGATGCGGGACCGTCACCATTGAATCCCGTCTTGAGTTCGACGTACTTGAGCTCCCTCCGCACACAACGATCATCGCTGAGGTGAATCGCTGGCGTCAAGACTCAATCTCCAATGCAAGGTTGCAAAACGGTTACGTCGGGCCTCCGACACCAACAATCTCCGAGTGCGCGATTCCGCTGTCGTTGCACGGCCTTATCGGACGACGATGTATCGATGCAGTTTGCGGGTGCTGTGATACAGGCAGCGCACCCCTGATCTCATTGGTTAGCGTTCGTTTAGATGACAACGATTGAGCTCATCGCCTCCACCACATCGAATGGCGCCGGTTTCCTGGCATGCGCTGTCCTCGCTGCGTTGGCCACAATTCAGTTGGTGATCGTCATCGTTAATCCAAAGGGAATCGTGGATCGCTTTTACAAATTTGGGCAAAAGTACTATCGAATTGGATCCATGCGGCAAGGCGTCTGGGGTCTTGCGAAGACGGCCCGCCAGTTTCGAGTGATGACCGCCACTGCCGATGCACTGATTGCGATCCTCGGGATTTACTTCGCCTTTCTGCTTCGATAACCCATCTCAGTCAGACTGAGGCCACTGACTGAGACGCCAGCCGGAGATTGTGTGGGTAGGCCCTCCGACACCAGGCGACGAGAATGCGCTGGAAGCACCTATCGTTTTCGACATGGCCTCCGCACGTGAATGGGATGTGACAATTCGTGGCCGAATGGAACATGTCACCGATCAAGAGATCTTTCCCGACTTGTTTGAGGCAGCATTGAAGGCAGAGGACGGGATTACCGTCGTTCGGTTCGACCATCCATCTCAGCCGCACTCGACCTCGGCGGTCGTCCGAATCTCGGCCACCAGGAAGCTGGAGGCAGAGAGAAGAGCTCGTGACATCGTGATTCGTGTCCTCCAGCCCATTGCAAGGTCAATCACCGATGACAAGGCTTTCGGCTGGGCGATTAGCGCCGACGCAGTCGCGGCCTCCTGAAACAGAGCGTCGCCGTTAACTTGGAGCTTGGGCCATCCTGTTTTGAGGCACGACGATGCCGTCATCTAACTCTCCGTTGCTTGCGATCATTCGAGTCGCCAGTGACTTGTAGCAGACCTGTTACGTCGGGCCCCCGACACCAGCCAGAGACACGAAGGTGATGAGATTCGATCGATTTCTTAGCGTCGCTGCGTGCTTGACCACTGGACCGGTGGGAAACCTATGGTGATGTGGAGTGAGCGAGGTACGCACCGTCACCACCGTTCGAACGTGGCGCCTCTTCATCTTGAGTGTCCTCGTTTTGTCTCTTGGGATCGGAGTATTCCTAGTAGTTATTGCTAGTCGCTCGACTCCGGGCCATTTGCTGTGGCCGACGACAGACACTGTGACCGTGACCGGATACGGGAGGCTCTCCCCAATGAATCCCTCCAGTGACCCAGTCGCTGTTGTCCTAACAAGTGCGCAAGCGCTCGAACTGGATCAGCAAGTGACGGCGCTTCCAATGACGGGATTGCCTGATTGCCATGAGAACTCGGTGGTGTTGACAATCTCTGCCGCAGATCCCAGGGGCTTCACTCCCACTTTCACTGCGACCGATTGGGAGTGTCCGGCCCCCGGAGTCCTTTCGATGCAGTTGCTCGACGGCATCCAAGAAGTTCGCAACCATGTGTGTGTTTTGCGCTCATTTGTCACCGAGATATTCGGTCGAGACCATGCCCAGGGGACGACGTCCGAATTCAGGCTGTGCTAAGTCGACAGGCGACTTTCCGATTGGTGAAGACGTAAGGCCTCGCCGTCTGGGACGAGATCATTCATCCCGCGCGATCGAGGCGAGCAGATTCGGGTCAGGCGAGCCTCCAGTGCGTGGTTGAAGACCTGTCACGTAGGGCCGGTTTATTGCATAATCTCGGTTTTCAAAGGGCGTGACGGATCGCTTCCAGACCCGCCAGGGACGAGTGGGTTGACTTCGACTCCGCCGCCGCAATAATTCCAAGATTGATAACCCTTTGGCATTGGCACCAACACGATTCCGCTCAACGATTTTAACGAGACTGTCATTTTGTCGGCGTAGATACACCTTGACATTGCATCATTCCCGAAGACCCAAAAGGACGCGAGCCCTCCTGACAGGAGTCGAATCGAAGGTATTCGTCGACCGGGAGCCACTCCCATGAGATCGTTTCCGTTACGTCCATCGAGGTCACTCGTCTTCATAGGAACGCGCTTGCTCTTGACGTAATAGGAAATACTCGGAAACCCGCTTATGACGCAAGGGGACGGACCTTCATTTCGTATCCAGAACAGGTCGCCGAATGTCCCTGCGAGGCCGCCGGTGGTCCCACGCCAGACGACGCTCAATTGATCAGGGCCGCATTTCAGGCTGGATTGGGGAATTAATGATGCCTCCGAAGGGCTGCTGGCAATGAACGTGAGCGCACTTGCTGACACGACTACTAAGAGCCATGCGCCGACGCCTTTCGAGATGACTTGGTGCACGAGTGAAAACTATCTTCGCATGAGTCGGCGGACTTGTCACTGCCCCGGATCTGTGGCATCGAGTCATCGAAGCCACGGTTTCACCCGCCGCCCTGAGATTGTTGACGTCGGCCTGCAGACCGGAACCCACGAGGCCTAGGTCAAGCGCCAGTTCGTGGTTGCAGATCTGTCACGTCGGGCCTCCGACACTTTCCAGGCTTGAGTCCCTTGTCAGCTGCCAAACGCCGGTGGCTGCTGAGTTGTCTCGTACCCCAGGCTCCTACCTTGTCCGAGATCCTGAGACCGCGTACCGCAACTGTCACATTCCCGGCGCCGGAACCATCGTCAACCCGGGAAGGAGTGACGCGATGAAGGGCGCGAGCGCTGCGACGAAAAGTAGGGCAATGCCCACGAAACGCGAAAACACCCGTCCGAAGCGCCAGACCTTTTCAATCAGAATGACACCGGCTAGCACGACCATGGCTGGAACGTTCATGGCGCCCACGGCGATGAGCACGATCATGAGACCCCAGCAGCACCCGACGCAGTAGAAACCGTGGTGCAGTCCCACGCGGAAATCGCGTCCACGGCCCCTGTAGCTCGCGTAGTGGAAGAGCGAACCCAACGGCGATCGGCAGTGGCGGAGACAAGCGCCCTTGAGCGGCGTCAGCTGATAAACCCCCGCCAGGGCGAAGATGCCCGCACCGACCCAACGTGCTGTATTCGGCGCTTCGTTGGCGAGCGAGTCAGCGCCCAGCAGCACGACGTAGACCACGGCACCAAAGGCGGTCCACGCGAAGAGGTAGCCCGCAAGGAATGAGATGATCCCGAGAACTCTCTCGAGTCTGCGAGGGCGCGAAGCTACGGATTGGATCCACACGATGGCCATGGGCGCCACGGATGGCAGCATCATCGCGGCCATCATCACGACCCATACTCCAAGGAAAGGCCCAATGGACATTCCCATTGTGCCGGCGCCAACGCCCATCGAGCCGGCCCAGGCGATTGTCGCAATCCACGCGAGAAGGGCTATCAAGCACAGCCCGATCCAGCCAGGCAGAAATTGGCGCAGCGACAGCCCTAGTTGGGGTCTGGCGGCGTTGGTGGTCTCAGCCGTCATACGCGAAGTCGGTAACGAAACTGTTCGTGCCCGAGAATTCCGCGTCCCAATGTCCGTGGTAGCTCACCTCGCCCGCTCTTGCTTGAACAACGGGCTGTGCGACGGCGCCTAGCAGAGGGTTGGAAATAACCGGCGCGTGCGAACCGTCCATGCCGATCATCTCCGTCGACTCCATCGAGAGCACGCCCTTAACCACCGCTTTGAGCGAATTGCCGTCATTCTCGAATGAGACCGTGGCGGGAGTGACACCTGCAACCTCACCAATCAACGGACCGAGACCGGCGAGGTGTCCTCCAGCTCCGCCCGAGAAGACCGCACCGAGCGCTTCTGACTGCTCTGGCGAAGCGCGATCGTCGAGGTAGAGAGCGACCTTCCAGTTCCCGTCCGTCATCCTCTTGCCCGTGTGAACTGCCATGACGGCGTTGAGGCCAGACAAATCGACACCGTCCTTCTGGCCCCCCGTGACGTGCCAGGCAAGGAGCACGTCGCACGTATCATTGGTTGCGGGCCCCATCCAAATGCAGGGGCAACTCACGTCGCAGTTGCACGTTTCGAAGTACTTGCCCTTGACAGAAAAGCTCATAACTTGACCCCCTAACTAGTGCGGGGAGGAACCAAATCGAGACTTCGAGCGCAATGTACCACTGACGCCGCGCAAGGGAACAGGGTTTGCGACGGTGGGGGGGCCATGCATTACGCACCCATAAGGTTTCGCCGCAGTTGAATCTTGGCAAGAAGCCCATTGCCGCACATCAACACGAGCCCTGTCGGGCCCCCAACGCGAAGTGCTGGTTAGTCGTAGATGAAAGATAATCAAGATTCCGTAGTTATTCCTGAGATACTCGGAGTTCATTGGAGGTGAGTTCGCACCGTGATCTCGCTCACTCGATCTGCCGCCAATACCTGGTCACAGAGCCATGACGTCGGACCTCCGACTCCTCTGTTTATGCGCTCTCAGCCATTACAAGATCAACTTCTCACCACGCATCGACATTGAGGTACTTCAGGGACCGAGTATTCCAAGTTTCGGATGCTTACTTGGGTCGAGCCGTTGCCTAGCCGACGTCGCCTTCTGCACGTGTGAACGCAAAGGCACCGTCGTGCACGTAGACAAGTTGGCAGGCCTCGATGTACTTTGCCTCGTGGATTTGGCCGGCTCGGGTGTATCCGACATCGCCCTTGCGAAGAACGACCAGCTCTCCATCAGCAACCAATGCATCCCCGTGACGCCGATAGAACTGAGTCGACATCATTCCTTCCACGACAATCGTCATATCGTCACCTGGGTGAAAGTGAGGTGGCTCACTAGTTCCCGCATCCCACCGTTCAAGCATGACTTCTACCCCGTCAGGATTCGTTGGATAGGTCGTGCGAAGGCTAAAGCCTGGTGACCCGGAGTCCGGCACAAAACGGTCCCATATGTCACTGGTTTGGCCGGCCGCGTCAGAGAAGCGTTCTTCAGTGGACATTCTCAGCCTTCCGCTTGGATCCGCGGTACTGCGTCATGAGACATCGACTCTGCGGGGAGCTCGTTTAACAGCAGTGATCATAGGCATTAAAGATCGAGCTGGTTGAAATCTCTTTGGATTACCCGGCAACCTCAGCGCGTCTTGTGATCAATCCGACAATCAAACGGTGCGTATCTGGGTTCGTAGTCCGATACCCACAAAGTTTAGGTCAAGCGCGAGTGCATGGTTGCAGATATGTCACGCCGGGCCACCAACACTCGTTCGAAGGATTGTCCGTCTAAGGTCCATCGATGATGACTTTCAACTTTGAGTTCGCCACCGCTGAAGGCAGAACCCTGATGGTCGATTGCAACGGCGGAGCCAGCTGGGATTCGATTGTGTCCTCCATTCTCCTGGCAGAACGTGCCCAATGGGAGGTTGTGACAGTGCAGTGAGCGCAAAGACGCCGTGGGCAGGCGAACCACTATCTCTTCAATCGGTGGGGTGCAGGGCAGCGCGAACATTGCTGACGTTGTTTGCTCTGGTGACGAGTTCACTTCTGGTCGCGGGGTGTGGTCGGAGTGTTGCGAGCCCGACGTGCACGATCCAACAGATATTGGCGATCGCTGGAAAGGGATACCTCCGGCTCCCACCGTCTCGCGACAACGACGCCGGAACAGGGCGGATACATGACACGCACCCCGATGCGGACTTGGACGCGAATCAACGAGTGGCGCTGTGCAAGATCTACAAGAGTGAAACTCACTTGCCCGGTTGACAACAACTCGCTCCTGTTCGCGCTGTGATCGAGTCCGTTCTAGGCGAGCCCCCAGTTGTTAGCAGCAGACCAGTTACGTCTGGCCTCCGACACCAGTTGACCGTTGATCTACCCGAGGCGCCAACCCGACACGATTCCTAAACGGGTAGAGACGCGGGTTTCTGCGCCACGATAAACACTCGTTGAATCATCGTGGCGTAGGACTCTTCCATTTCGATCGCGCTGGCTCGTGCCTCGTCCTCACCAATACCTTCCTCTTGCGCAAGATCGGCAATTCGTTCCAACATCAGCTCGTTGGTCTTCTCCATGTAGCGGCGCCAATTATCAGTCTCGTCGTAGCGAACCATCTCGAAACCGGTCTCGACGAGAAGTGGGCGGTGATCGGGAAGTTGGGGAGGGCGCCCCTTCGGTTGAGAGTGGTAGTCCCAGGTCGTTGCGACGAAACGGCCCCCAGGCTTGAGCACCCTGAATATCTCGACCATCGCACTTCTCTTGTCCGGGGCGAACAGTAATGCGTCGATGCTCATGAGAGCATCGACCGAGTCGTTCGGTACTGGAATGGAGGCGAAGTCACCGAGCACATAATCAGCACGGGTGGCGAGACCCAATCGCGCGGCTCGCCCCTCTGCGCTGGACAAGGCGGAGGTCGAGATATCAACGCCGATAATTGAGGCGCCAGTCGTTGCCGCGACCCACAACCCGGGACCTCCGCGACCGCATCCGATGTCGAGAATCATCGAGTGACTATCGACCTTCATCTCCTCGACGAACTGTGCAAGCTCGCTTCGAGTGATGTAGCTATATGGCTGTACTTCATCGGGGTACTCATCGCCAAATGCCTCGCGCCAGATTTGATCCTGGACATTAGACGGATCGACTGAGAAGACTTCATTGAATACCGCTGACCAGTCGATATGGTTGTCCACCGCGGAGACGTTAACCGACGACCTCCGGGCATGAACTGAAGCGCACCACCATCCAACTTCACACCAGCCGGAGAATGTTGACGTCCTCGCGCCGAGTGCGAAAGATCTAGTCCTACTTCTGGTTCGCGCGGGCAATTCTTAGGAGATCCCACCCGTGGTGATGCGCGTCGTGGACGTTGCCACGAAGTACATCCGCGGCCAGCTGATCACCACGCGTTGGGCGAGCAAGAATCACTCCCGACGCTTCGGCTTCGCGGAAGATATCCACGTAGGGGACAAGAACCGTTTTCAGAGACCACAGGGCTCCCTCAATCGGTTTCGACTCGTATGAGCGAACGTTAGCGAGTTCGTCTTGATCAGCGTGGACAAACACGAACTGCGCCCCTCTGGATGCCGCGGCCATGCGCTCACCGTGCGCTCGAAGGTTGTCCGCGACGTGAAGGACATACGCGGCCGCGCACCACGCGAGCTCCGGATCTCGGGCCGTCCCCGGTAAGCCATCGAGTGTCGTTCGATAGGTGTCGTCGAGAGAGAGCACTTCGGCCACCAAGAGGTCAATGCCCTGTGTCCAGCCGTAACCACAAGAGCGGCACGCCTCACCGTAGAACTCGATCTGCACCTGACTCATCGAGCAAGAGTACCTAGGCGATGTCGCGGAAGTGACCGGTCAAGTTCCGCTGGCACCTCAGTTGACGCGAATCGGCGTCGCGTCAATTCCGCGCAGGCAATGGGTTCAATCCCCGCTGATTCGTGTAAGACCTGTTATGTCGATTCTCCCACGCCGTGGGACGAATTCTCGAAATCATTCACGCTTTGACCGATAGTGCTGCCGCTCATACGTCGCGCTCTTCGCGGAAGTATCACTCTTAATCGGTGCGTAATCTGTGCCAATGGAACCAACGCCGGAACTAGTCGAATTCATCGAGCGGTGGATGTCCACGTGGTTCGTGGACTACGAAAAGCACATTGAACCTTTGTCACGCCATGAGGGTTTGCGATTTATCGGACCTGATCCGGACGAATGGTGGGAGGGGTTCGACAAGTACGAAACCCTTGGAAGGGCTCAAATCAGCGAGATGGCAACCCTGAGCGGGGTCAAGGTTGAGGCCGATGAAATCGTCGCCTGGTAGGAAGGATCCGTTGGATGGGTTGCCATTCGCTGCCGAGTCTCGTTTGGAGAGAGGGAACCACTGGAAGCCAGGATGACGGTCATCGTTCACGAGGAGGGTGTCTACTGGAAAGTCGTGCATTCTCAGTTCGCAGTGACCACGGTGAACGAGGACACCGTTGGACTTGAGCTCACCACCGCGATGGATGAGTTTTTGGAATTGGTCCAAGATGTATCGCCACCAACGACGGGAATGTCGGCCGACGGCTCCGTGACGATCATGTTCACCGATCTTGAAGGCTCCACCGATCTGATGGAATCTCCTGGTGAGGCACGCTGGCTCGAGTTACTGGAGTGGCACGACTCAGTTGTGAAGCAAAAGACAGTGGTGTTTGGTGGAACGGTCGTGAAGGGACAGGGCGACGGATTCATGTTGGCGTTTCCAGCTGCAGGATCTGCGGTCGCGTGCGCCTCCGCCATTCAACGGACCCTCAGTGATGGGTGGTCGGGAGTACCGGTGCCCGCGCGAATGGGATTGCACACCGGCAATGCAAAGGCTGAGGGAGGTGACTTCTTCGGAAGAACGGTCGTCGTCGCGGCTCGGATCGCCAGCCAGGCCGGGGGCGGGGAGATTCTGGTGTCGCAAGCCGTTCAGGAGGATCTTGATGGGGCTTTTCCGCTCCAGGGCCCGAGGTCAATTTCGCTCAAGGGTCTCAACAGTATGTTCACGGCGTTTGAATTGATTTGGCGCTGAACGCGCCGTGGATCTCCCGGAGCTTCTGGTCGTAGACGCGAGTGAATGGCGGAGATGGTTACGGGTACATCACTCGGATTCACTCGGTGTCTGGTTGGTATTGGCCAAAAAGGGATCGGCCGAACCGACAACGATCTCGTACGACGAGGCGCTGGACGAGGCCATCTGCTTCGGCTGGATTGACGGACAGTTGGGGCGTCGCGATTCGGCTACGTTCCGACGTCGTTTCACGCCTCGAAAGGCTCGCAGCGCGTGGTCCCAACGAAACGCTGCCATCGCTGAGCGGTTGATCGCTACCGGTCGAATGCATCGATCCGGCGAAGACGAGGTTCAAAAGGCAAAGGACGACGGTCGATGGGCGGCCGCATACGCCGGGCAGGCCAGCAGTGACGTGCCGGACGATCTTCTTGCCGCCCTTAGTGCCAATCCCCGCGCGAAGGCAATGTTTGAGATGCTCACACGTGCGAACCGGTACGCGATCCTCTACCGGATCGGCAACGCCAAGAAGCCCGAAACTCGCTCTCGACGCATCGGCCAGTTTGTAGAGATGTTGGCCCGAGGTGAGACTATCCACCCCCAGGCTCCGTCGTCACGCGAGTAGTTCGCTGCCCACAGGGTACTGACGTACATCTGGCCATCGACCTTGGCCGCAGCTGTCTCACGAATCGACACTTGAGCACCACGCTTCTCTCTCGCTCCATCCGGGAACGGTGTCGCTATGCAGGATTGAGGTGCACATCGGACGACCGAGTTGCAAAGATGAGGTTGAGTAAGGATGAGAAGAGTCGTCAACTCTCGTAAGGAGCTCATGTCAATGCACATAGGCAACATCACCTTTGACTGCGATGACGCACTCGTCGTAGGTGGCTTTTGGTCACAGGCCCTGGGACGTCCGCTGGATCCCGGAGGCGATTCTGGATACTGCTCCATCGGACGGAAGGACGCAGACCGTACCCAGCCGGCCTGGTTCTTCGAGAGGGTTCCGGAGAAGAAGTCAGCAAAGAATCGAATGCACTTGGACATGATTGACCCCGGCCCTGGAGTCTCCGAGCGACTTGTGAGATTGGGAGCATCCATCGTCGCTGAACACGACAGTGGCGACGCCAGCCACCACTGGACGGTGATGAATGACCCTGAGGGCAACGAGTTCTGTATCTCATCCGAGAGTTACGTCGGTTGAGTCGGAGTATCCGTCTTCAGCGTAGATGCGTGGACGCGAACATATTGTCGGGCCCCGACCGGCCCATTCTTGAAATTGACCGCTAACGCACCGCCGGAGATGAGGAGGGACTTCATGGTGCTCGACGAAATTGTCAAACAGATACGCGTCAAACACCTGACGGCGGTGACTGGCACGAAGGTCGTTGCGATTGACGGCGGTGGGGGATCAGGGAAGTCAACCCTCGCCAGACTCATTTCGCCCTACTTGGGAGACGCGCCGATTGTTCCAACAGACGACTTCGCTTCTTGGGATGATCCACTCGGCTGGGCGCCGAGATTTCTTGAACAGGTCCTGCTGCCGTTGTCTCGAAACCAGGCGATCGCGTATCAGCGAAACGACTGGCGTACGGGCCAACTCGCTGGGTGGGTCAACGTGCCGCCGGGTCGTCACTTGATCATTGAAGGTGTCAGCTCGATGAGGCTGGCTTTCGTTCCCTTCATTACTTTTGCGATTTGGGTTGAGACGCCTAGAGATGAGCGACTGCGGAGAGGCTTGGAGCGCGATGGCGAGCAAATGGCCGAGGCGTGGACCAGGTGGATGTCCGAAGAAGACGAATACATTCGGCGCGAATCTCCAGAACAGAGGGCTGACCTGGTGGTCGAGGGTGACGCGCCGCTTCAGTGAAGGTCAGTTGATCGCGACTAAAGATCGCTCAATGCCGTGGCGAGCGGCTCAAGTACTCGCGGGTCGAGCGGTGGTCGAAGCGTGATGATGCCCAACTCAACACCGACCTCGGCCAGAGCCGCCGCCTGCTCCACCGTGGCTGCCACGTCGCCCGAGAACATCACGTGACTGGAGAGGAGAATCTCCGACGGGTCTCGGCCAACGTCCGCGCAGTGCTGATGGAGGACATCACGCTTGCGGGCGAACTCGTCCGGAGTCCCACTGACAAAGTTCCAGTGCTGGGCATAGCGCGCGGCCGTACGTAGAGTCCGCTTCTCGCCACTACCGCCAATGCAGATGGGCGGGTGCGGACGCTGTATCGGCTTCGGTTCGTTTCGCGCATCCTCGAGCTCGTAGAACTGGCCCGTGAAGTTGGTCCTCTCCTGGGTGAACAGACTGAGAATCACCTCACAGGCTTCTTCAAAGCAATCACTACGCTCGCTCACCGTCCCCAACTCGATGCCGTACGCGCCAGACTCTTCTTCGTTCCAGCCGGCGCCGAGGCCAAGCTCGAGCCGGCCCTGCGACACGATGTCGAGAGTCGTTGCCATGTTCGCCAGGACCGCGGGGTGCCGATAGTGGATACCAGTGACCAGCGTCCCCAGCCGCAAACGGGTCGTCGCCTGTGCCAACGCGGTGAGCGTGGTCCAACCCTCCAGACACGGGCCACTACTGTCAGAGAAAATTGGATAAAAGTGATCGAACGTCCAACCCGATTCAAAGAATTCGATATCGTCGGCGACCTTCCAAACGGCGAGCATGTCACCCCAGGTCGTGTTCTGCGGCGAGGTCTTAAAGGCGAAGCGCATGGCTACACGATACGTGCTTGTTGCGAGAAACGGCTCCGCTACCGTACCTAACACAGCATCGGCCGTCTTACGTATTGGGCCGCTAGCTGAGACGCGGAATGAAACTTCAACGCCGCTCGGTACATTGGTAGATGCCCGAAATGCCGGAGATGCAGGCCTTGTCGGAGCGACTCGATGCGGTACTTTCGGGGCTCGTCCTGCAAGAGGCCCGACTCCTTGGATTCTCCTCGCTCAAGACCTATGCGCCCACTCCCGAATCCCTGCTGGGTCATCGCCTCGCGTCGGTCAGCCGACGGGCCAAGTACCTGGTGTGGGAGTTCGACGACGCGACGCGCATCGTGCTACATCTTTCACAGGCGGGCCGCCTCGACGTTGAACAGCCGCCCAAGGCGACGAGGCCACGTGGTTCAGCGGTGCGTTTTTCGTTCGGCGAGGGAACGGAGGGTTTCGATCACGCGCTCGTAGGGGTGCTCGTTCGCGAGTACGGAACCCATCGAAAGGCCGCGTGGTGGGTGTTGGCCCCACGAGATGATGGCCCGCTCGCCAACCTCGGGCCCGAACCGGGCACCGAGGCGTTCGCCGATCGGATCCGTTCGAGTGACTCTGGACGTTGGCTCACGACTGACCTGCGAGATCAGCGTTTCGTATCAGGCATCGGCCGGGGTTGGGGTGATGACATTCTGCACCGGGCGCGGCTGTCGCCCTTCGCCTCCCTGCGTTCACTGAGCACGGACCAGCGCCGTGAACTGTTGATGGCAGTTAACGACGTCCTGACCGGGGCGCTCGAGCTCGAGCGAAAGAGGCGCGGCGGCCTGTCGGAGGCGAAGTTGGGTGCGCGATTCGCGGTGCACGGACGAGCCGGTGAACCGTGTCCGACACCGTGCGGCGACACACTTCGGAGGGTGTCATTCGAGTCCTACGAAATGACCTACTGCCCCAGATGTCAGACGGGTGGGCGAGTCCTCGCCGACCGGCGTCTGTCCCGCCTCCTTAAGTAGCGCCGCTCAAGCCTGGATACTTCGTCAGCCGCGTTAGCCGCGGTTTTCGGCGTCGCGAATCATCGCGTCGGTTTCGGGGTCGTGCATAATCTCTCGAACCTCCTGTGCACAGCGGCAGGCGACGGCGATCTGGGCAGCCCACGCCAGCGCCTCATCGCGCGTGGGCACGTCGACGACCATGAATCCGCCAATCGGCTTCGGGTACGGGCCGTCGGTGACTGTCCCGTCGGTGGCCACGATGCTGGCGACCTGTCCATCCAGCCCGCCGGTGACCACTAGCACGCCAGCGTTGACGGTCTCCTGGACCACCGCGTGCGCGTCCCGGCCAACGGCGGGGAAATCCTCGTCGGGAATGTGGTCCATCGCGTTGGCTCCGAACGAGATCATGTACTTCGACATTCCAGAGCCCCCGATTCTCTGCGGACCCATCCAGCCGCCTGGCAATTATTACCATTTCCCTCTCAACTCGCCCCAAACGCCCAGTTCAACATGAGGGGGAAATCAGTTCGCCATGCGTCGGCACCGTGCGACACGTCGCGTTCTCTCATCGCGACGTCAGCACCAGCCTGACGAAGTGCGACCGCCCACCGGGTCGCGTTGTCGAGAAAGAAGGGCTCTCTCGTGCCAGCAAAGAAGTACACGCGCGGAAGTTGCCTCGGCAGTTTGCCCCTCGGTTGGTACCCGCCGCCCGGCGAGCCGGCGAGGGTCACACCGTAGACGTCCGGATGACGAAGTCCCAGCGCGATCGCCAACTCGCCGCCAGCCGAGTAGCCGAACGCTGCGGTGCGGTTTGCGGGCAGCGAGACTCCGAATCTCGACCCCACCCATCGGCGGACGTCCTCAACCAAGAACTGCTCGTGCGCCGCAAACCGACTAGCGTCAAAGACCGGTGAGTATTCATTGAGTCGTGACGTTTCGTCCGTCAAGCTATGAACTGCAACGATCATCGTGGTTTGACGATCAGTCGACTCGAGGATCCGACCCCACGCTGGGAACCACTGCCCATCACCGGCAAACACAATTTCCGTGGGCGGAGCAGGAGGCACATAGACAGTGACCTGACGACCACGGTCGTAGTCGAGCAGTGTCTCCGTAACGAACTCTCCGGCTGCTCGGCTGTTCATTTTCGAACTCCTTACCCCAACTGATCAACCAATTTGTCAGACGTCTCGCTCGAGCACGAGCTCAACGCCCTCGGCCGATCCAGTAGGTGCGAATCCCAGTGCCGCGTAGAGCCGGTTGGCCACCACGTTGTTCGGAGCGCACGTCAATGCGACGTGTTGCAGACCGACGCGTCCGGCGCGGTCGATCAGCGATTCGAGTGCGCGGCGGGCAATACCGCGATTTTGCACCGTTCGATCGATCATGAGACCGCCAATCCAGTACGTCGACACGTCCACCTCTACCGCCGTCATCACGAAACCAACGACACGGCCGGAATTTTCGATGGCGTTCGCGCTCCAAGGTGTGCTCGGGTCCTCGCAGAGTCGCCGGTAGTGCCCAACTGAGGCAACAAAGTCGTGCTGAAAGGGCTCGATCTCAACACCTTCCACCGTCTCCCAGTTGAAGTCTCCGACGACCACGACCTTCTCGCGTTGCTCCGGCACTTGCGGCGCTCGATCATTAGGCGTCACTTAACATCCTCCGGGACTATGGCGTTGGGAACCACATCAAAGCGGGTGGTGCATCCACACGTTCGGTTCCCAATAGGAGCCCACGCCGTCGTGAACGTGCAGCGGCGCTAGTCCCATGGGGAAGACGTAGTCGCCGTCCACCGGAAATGTCATGCCGGTCCAACGCTCCCAATCGTCGACGCTGCTCTCGATCCGCAATGACTCCGGCTCCGTGCGAAGGATTGTTGCTCCGAGCCGGGTGTGCACCCGTATCCACGGGTCCAGGGGCAGGCCATCGCTTCGCGACCAGTGCGCGTAGGTCTCGATCGGTGTGATGGGGTACCGGTCCTTCCAAGTCGGGCGGACCGGCGCCACCAACGTCGTCAGCCCAGCCTGGCGCGCGGCATCTGCCATTGCCTGGATCAACAACCCACTGAGTCCTCGTCCTTGCTCTTCGAGGGCCACTTCGGCGGCCAGAGCCGACAGAGCGGTCGGCGGCCGCGAGTCGGCAACGGCACGCAGACCCACGGCGTCGATTCCGTGGGGCAGGTCGTCGAGCGTTCCGTCCCAGCGAAACGGGATAGTGCGTCCGCGCGCCACGATCCGCTCTGTCGCCGAGTCCGTGAAGAGAATCTGGACGTGCGCGTGCTTTGGGAACAGCTCGCTGAAGTACTTCGCCGTGTCGTTGCCGTGAAGGTTGTACTCGGGCCACACATCGCCGAACAAGGTTCGAGCGTC
Source organism: uncultured Actinomycetota bacterium (assembly GCA_963715855.1). Classification (GTDB taxonomy): domain Bacteria; phylum Actinomycetota; class Acidimicrobiia; order Acidimicrobiales; family RAAP-2; genus RAAP-2. The sequence continues at coordinate 2,116,655 of OY970279.1, read as the reverse complement.
CTGCCAAAGGTCGGGCCGCTCTTGTGCCGTGAAGACGTTGACGCGGGAGCCCTTAGGCAGGTGTAGCCCTTCCATGGATCAAGCATGGCACCTCACGATTCTGCTGCTGCCTTGATGCGCCCCAGAGTCGTGAGCATTCCTTGGTGGAGGTCGACGTCACGGTCGGCGCTCCCGGTCCACTTCATCGTCAACAAGGTCATTGCCTTTCCGAGCCGACGCTCGGCGTTGAAGGACTCCGTCAACTTCGTTCCGGTCGGTGTCGGCTCCATGACGTAGCGCCAGGTGTAACTCCCGATGCCCGGACCCTTTCGATTGAAGGCGAACTCACGACCCACTTCAGCCGAAGTCACCACCGGACTGTTTGACCACGACGGTCCGCGGCCGCCCTTGTTCTTAGCCTTGAATCGTGCACCCAGCACGGGGCCGGTCGCGCCATCGGTCCACGCGCACTGATAACACTCGGGGCTCCATTCGCCCATGCGGGTGATGTCCGAAACGAGTTCGTACACGCGCTCGGGTGGGGCAGCGATGTCGATGGATACGGCGTCGCGCAGCTCGCGTTCCTTCATCTTCACATTCCTTTCGATTGCTCTTCGGCGTCATGCATTTATGTGAGTGGCGATTGCAGTCTGCCACTCGCCTCCGAAGTGCCAGTCTCCGCGGTATCGACGACCAGATCGCGCCCGTGAGGACTGCCATAATGCTGCAATGGCGGGCGGCGAACCGAACGTTGCGGTTGCGCCTTGGACCTGTCCCGTATGCCGCGCGCGATTGCAGGTACAACAGGAAGATCGCCGCTGGTTGTGCCCGAGCGGTCACAGCTTCGACGTGGCGCGCGAGGGGTACGTCAACCTATTAGTCGCTGGTCAGCGGCGCAGTCATCAACCTGGCGACAGTGCAGAGATGGTCTCGGCCCGCCACCGCTTTCTGGCTACTGGGACCTTTGACCCGATCACCGAAGCTCTTGTCCAAGCACTCGACCTCGAAAGTCCCGGACTGATACTGGACGTGGGATGCGGGGAGGGCCGTCACACCCGGTACCTGCACGCGCCAATCGTCCTGGGCATCGACGTGGCCAAATCGGCAGTGGCCGCGGCGGCACGAACTCACCGCAAGGGGTGGTACGCAGTGGCGAGCGCCGCCGATGTGCCACTGGATGACGGCGCTGCGGACGCAGCCCTCAACGTGTTCGGTCCAATTGTGGCGGAAGAGCTGGCCCGCGTCGTACGACCCGACGGCGTCGTCGTGGCCCTCCACCCAGGTCCCGCGCACTTGGCGAGCTTGCGCTCCCTCGTCTATGCGGACCCCCGTCCGCACGAGGTGAAGCCCCCGTTGCGCGAGGCGCGGGAGTGGTTCAGCGAGGCCGCGTCAGTTGCGATCCGTTTCCCCATCGAACTGCACGACCAGGCCCTGCTGGACGACCTCTTTACGATGACTCCGTACCGGTGGCACGCCCCTCACGACATTCGAGACCGACTCGCGGCGGCGGCTGCATCAGGATTCGAAACATCGGCCGACGTGAGAATGACGACGTATCGGCGAAACACCACGCCCTACCCGGTCATAAGTGATCGCAAACCGTCGTGAGGCGGCAGGAGACCTGCCAGCCAGACTGTCGATGTGAGGGCGAGCTACTCCTGAAATCCGATGTCCATATGAGTTCCGTCGCAGAAGGGCTTGTTTGAGGAGTTGCCGCATCGACACAACGTGACGCGATTACGGACCTCGTACATTTCGCCGTCGGCACCGACGACGGGAATACCGCCGCGCGCCCAGAGCGGGCCGGCCACGCCCGCGTCGGGGTCCTTGATGACGCCAATTGATGGCGCGAACTCTGGTTCAAAGGCAACTCCCGTTGCGGGGTCCCGTGCAACGAGGCGACCAGAGGGGCAGTTTCCAGCTTCGCGGATGGCGTGTTGCGCGTGTTCCTTGTCCGCGGATTCGGCCAGGTTCCACACTCCGCCGCCCGGATGGCAGAAGCGGGCGGACGCGCAGAACTGCTCCGCGTCAGTGAGAGTTACGTGCGGACCACGGATGATGACGGCCTGAGATGAGTACGGAGCGCGGCTCGCTGTCTCTGCGCCATTGAAACCGTTGGTCAAGTGCGAATCGTCACAAAATGGTTTGTTCCTAGACTGACCGCATCGGCACAGCCGGTAGGTCGAACCGCTTGGGATCTGGTCACCATCGAGCCAGTCGCTCGAGCCGCCTTGTCCGTCCGGCACCATCGTGCGACGAACCAGGGGAATAGCTCCCTCAACCTGATACGGACCGTCTTTGGTGACCGTAATCTTCATGCCGTCGTCTATCGTCACGTGTTTTCCTTCCCCCTATGCTGTCGGTCAATCTAAACCACGCCGGTGGAACTTTAACGAGAGAAATGCTCGACCCGACCGGTGAATTGGGCCCGCGATTGAGGCCGGACACGGCACCTCGACGGCGTTGTAGCCTTCCAACTAATGGGTTTTGGAAAACACCCATTGGTGTAGCGGCGCATGCGCATTACGCCCCGGACCGTGCTGATTCGCGGATTCGTTAGGCGATTCCCCGTCGCTAGGAAGTGCATCGAGGTACATGGAGCCCACTGGTCGAGACGCAGAGCGGCTCGCACTCGCCGATGCACTCGAGATCCGCACTGACGACATCGTCGAGTGGTGCCAGGAACAGTTGGTCAAGCAATCAGGTGCCACCTGGGAAGAGGTGACCTCGCCGGACGCCGGTTGGGAAAACACGACGCTGGCTGTCCAGTCGGTGGTCAATTGGCTGAAGAGCGGATCTGCTTCCAATCTCGATGATCGTGAGCAGATCGCATCCGCTGGAAAAGCCGCCGCGCGGCGACGAAAGGAACCTCAGCTGCCCACGCGTGCGCGCGACCGCCCAAAACCGGAACTCGATTTTGCAGCGGCAGAGCCGGGGGAGTCCCGTTTGCAGATGTCGGTCGCCCTCTTCACCAGGCTCAACCTCTGGTGGAGTGATGCAACGTGCACGGTGCTGGCCGAGGAGGCTGCCCGATTAGGCATCAGCAAGGCAACACTCGACGCTGCGTGCGCCAAGGTGGTGAGGAGTTGTCATTCCGGACTCGTGCGCATGGCCAAGCAGTTCGACGCAGAGTTCAAGACACTGTACGAACGGCTGTCGAATCTTGCTCTCCACGACTCGCTCACTGGTCTGGTCAATCGGACGGCACTCGTTGATTGGCTCGACCGAGCAATTGCGCGATTGGCTCGGCACTCCGGGGGACTGGTCGTTGCGTTCATGGATTTGGACAACTTCAAGGACGTCAACGATGTGTACGGCCACGCCTGCGGTGACGAAGTGCTCGTCGAGTTGGCGTCACGGTTGGTGGCCCAGATGCGTCCGGAGGACGTTGTCGCGCGCTTTGGGGGTGACGAATTCATCGCGATTTTCGGTGACCTCGCTGATCCCTTAAATTCGGCTCCGAGCATGGCTGAACGTCTCCACTCCGTAGTCACCGAACCAGTACAGGTGAATGGAGAGAACGTCTTCATGACGATGAGCGTGGGGATAGCTGTCGTGCAGGGTCCCGACTGTCATTCCGATGAGGTCCTCGCTCAGGCGGACGCCGCCATGTATTCGGTCAAGAAAACGGGTGACAGCAAGATCGTCATTGTGGAGGGCGGCTCACTCGACCGGATCTCGGCGAAACCGTCTCGCTCGACGTAACCCCCGCCGTTCGCTCACGCCGATCCGACTTGAGCCGTTGGATCCAACCAACGGGCGGTCGGAGGAGTTACGTCGGGAGATTGGCGATTTCCGAGAACCGAAAACATCTCTTGTCGTGGTCATTCACCATGCCCCCAGCCTGCATGAATGAGATACAGATGGTGGGACCGACGAATCGAAGCCCTTCAGTGCGTAGTCGCTTGCTCATCGTTCCTGCCCGGGTCAGGGTGTCGCCCGGGCCCGAGCCAAGTCCCCAGAGAAAGTCATCAAGACTCCGATGTTCCTTCTGAATTCGAAGGATGGCCTGCGCGTTGCTCACAACGGACGCCACCTTTTGTCGGTTTCGTACGATGCCGGGGTCCGTGAGAATCCGCTCCATCTTCTTCTGCGAGAACCGAGCGACCGTTGTTGGGTCGAACCCTTCGAAGACTCGCCGGTACCCATCGCGCCGCCGAAGAATGGTCAACCAGCTCAGCCCGGCTTGAGCGCCTTCTAACGTCAGTAGTTCAAACAAGGCGGGGTCGCCGTGCAGTGGCACGCCCCACTCAACATCGTGATACGCCAGGTACTGCGGATCGTCGCCGCACCAGGCACAGCGAGTACGTCCATCACTTACGCTCACTTCCATTGGCGTGCAGCGTAGCCATCGGTCATCCTCGTTGGTCTCGCGGATTCGGTACAGTTCAAAAGGGAGAGCGGACTGCCAACGTGTCTGTTGATCGCCGGCGGCTTTCGGCCAGTACGTAAAGACGACACCTCTGGCGCTTCCTTTCCAGATTGGGGCCTTCGACGATGGACTGTGGATATCTTCCCAGCATCGCATCGAGTTTTCAGAGCTGAGACGAATCCTCCGGCGCTGACGGCGCGTCCAGTGGCGCCACCGCGATATCTCCGTTAGTCTTACGCCAGCCTGAGCCAGGTGACAGTTTGATCGTGAATTAGAAAGGGGCGGGTGTGGCTGCTACGCACGAGGATGCAATGCTTATTGTCCAGTTGTCGCGGTGGAGTACGCAGATTGGATTGGACCGCGCGATGAAGGAAATCTTCGCTGATGGCTTCAGTGCCGGCGACGGCTCGTCCGATAATGATTCAGTCCGCACGGTTCTGCACTTCGGAGAAACCGTAGGTACCTTGGTCAAGCACAATGTGCTCGACTGGGAGATGCTGTCGGACCTCTTCTGGATTGGCGGGATGTGGCGAGCAGTCGAGCCTCGCGCGAAGTACGAGCGCAAGGTTTCGGGAGAGTCTCACCTGTACGAGCACTTCGAAGCCCTAGGCACTCGAAACTGAAGTTGCGGAAGTAAAACAGTGACGACCCCTGAGGGGGTTGGTTCACACAGGTAGTCGGTGCGCGTGACGTGCCATCTCGACGCCTCTCAAGATCTGACAGCGCTGGACTATCCGCGAGCGGGTCGGTAACCGTGGCTGCGACCGACGAGATCAGGGACGAAGCACGTGACTTTTGACAGCGAACGAATCGTCTAACTTCGATTGGGACTGAGGATTCTAGGGGGCATCGGTGAGTCTTGTTCGCGAGGAGTTGCGGTCGTCGCGCCAGGCGATGTCCAATGTCTTCGCCAACCAGGCCCTACGCAGGATCTTTTTTGCCTTCGCCGGATCTCTCATCGGAGACGGTGTCTTCGCCCTTAGTGCCGTCGTCTACGCATACCGGACTGGCGGACCTACGGCCGTCGGAGTTCTGGCGGTCGCCCGATACGTGGCCATCGCGGCGGTTGCCCCCTTCGCGTCGACGTTTGCCGACCAGTACGACCGCCGTCGTGTCATGGTGTCGGCCGACATGATTCGCTTGGTCCTCGTGGTCCTGGCTGCCGTGCTCGTCGGACTCCACCAGTCCAAGTGGTACATCTATCTCCTTGTCGTGGTGGTCGGCATGGCGGGAACGGCCTTTCGACCGGCCCAGGCGTCAATTTTGCCGCTGTTGGCGCGCGAGCAGGATGAGATCGCCGGCGCCAATGTCGTGTCGAGCACGATCGAAAGCGTCGGCTTCTTTGCGGGGCCGGCGTTGGCGGGCTTTCTGCTGGCCTACGCCAACATCCCGATTGCGTTTGCATTCGACGCGGCGACGTTTGCGTGGTCAGCGGCGTTTGTTCTTTCGGCGCGTCCCCCGGCGCCCGAAGAAAGGTCCGCCGAGCTCGTCGCTCGGTACTCCGGCAAAACTGACGCCGTCGAGATCAAGGCCCAGAGTTTTCTGGTGCGTGCCGCGCAGGGCTTCAAGGCCATCCGCGGTGACCGTGACGTTCTCACGCTGGTGATCTTGTACATATTGCAGTGCATCGTCGCCGGAGCGTCCGCAGTCTTCACCGTGGCAATCGCGCTGCGACTGCTGCATATTGGGACCTCCGGGCTGGGGCTGATGGAGTCACTGCTGGGGATCGGGGGCCTTGTCGGCGGCTTCGTCGCCCTCATGCTCATGCAGCGAGCACGGCTCGCGACTCACTTCGGATTTGGCGTCATGGTGTGGGCGGTGCCTCTGATTATCATCGCCGTCTTTCCCAATTTGGTGGCGGCGCTCTTCGCGATGTGGCTCATCGGTGCGGCCAACTCGGTCGTCGACGTGAATGCGATCACCGTCCTGCAGCACATCGTTCCCAACGAGAAGCTCGGGCGCGTGCTCGGTGCTCTCGAAGCTGGCGAGGTGGGTGGCATGGCGCTGGGGTCCCTGATCATGACGTTGCTGATCAACGTGACCGGCCTGCGAGACGGCCTGGCGTTGATTGGCACCGTCGTGACGCTCGCGGTTCTTCCTGGTCTGCCGGCGATGCGGCGTATCGACAAGGCGGCCTTCGCGGACGGGGTTAAGGAACGTCCGCATCACGAGAAGGGTCTTCGTCACCTGCACCACCTGCGCTGGCGTCACTTGCACTAGCGCGTTTCTCGCCGGTCACGAGCGATTGGCGGTCGTATCCGCAATCACTGGTGAACGTCGGTAGACCGCAGGTCCGCCGCTCACGGGCTGGACTGTGCGACGATTTTGTACATGACGATTGACGCCTGGCAATCGCGTTGGCACGCTCACCCGGGCGTGAGATCCGGAGATCAGCTCTCGCTGGGCGAACGGTCCGCCGATCGCATGCGCAACATGATGGGTTCGTGGCCCTTCGTTTTCACCTTCTTCACGGTGATGATCCTGTGGGCGATTGTCAACACGCTCTTTCTCGAACACGTACTGCACCACAAGGCATTCGACCCGTATCCCTATATTCTCTTGAATCTCTTTTTGTCAATGCTGGCCGGGGTACAAGCCGCGGCGCTGCTCATCGCCGCCAAGAGGGCCGACGCGATCTCTTCAGAAGTCGCTCTTCACACCGCCAACAACACCGACGACATCAAGGCCTTGATTTCCGAGAACACCGCACTCACGAATCAAGTGAAGAAGAACACCGATCTTCTTGAAGAGATCCATTTGCATATTGCAAACATTGGTAAGAAGGTCGGTGCCGAAATGGGTAACTTCCCGCCGGGTGGGACCCGAGATACTGCGGGATGATCTCACTGCGAGTGAGGGGCCATCGCTGATCCAGTCCGTGAGGCGCCGGCGAGCACTACTGCAAGTAGTGCTCGACGACCGTTTCGGACCGTGTGTTCGCGTCATTGGGGTCAAGGCCGGCGGCGCGACGCGCCCGCCTCTGGCGCAGCAGGTCCCAACACTGATCGAGCTCGACTTCGATGTGCTGAAGTTCCTTGCGCTGTTCGTCCGTCGCTGGGGTGCCCACGTGGGACTCCTCGAGTTCGAGTTCCTGCGCAACCAGTCGTTCGATCCTTTGCAGAACCGTCGCGTCATCCATGTGGCTCCCTTCGGCCGTTTCCAGACATCTCGCTGTGTCCCACTGTAGGAACCGGCACGCGTCCTTGGTTCGCCGCGTGACCAGCCGCCGAATGTAGACGAAACGTGGAAGAGCTGTGGGAGTTGACGGTCGGTGCCGGCCCTCGTCTACGCGTTCGGTGACGTCAATTGGTTTTGGGACTCGCGACAAAGACCGGAATCTCTCGAGATGTCCGTAGTTGGTAGTCGCCGTACGGCGGGTAGGCGTCCACGGCTCGTTGCCACCACAGGTCGCGCTCCTCGCCCTCCACCTGGCGAACGACCACGTCAAAGGGCTCCGGCCCGTCTTGCAACGCCACGTCGTCGGGGTGGGCGACCAGGTTGTAGTACCAGACGGGGTGGCTCGGCGCCCCCCCCTTGGACGCCACCAACGCGTACTCGTCGCCGTACTTCACCTTCATGACCGGAATCTTGCGGACCTTGCCACTGTTGCGGCCGCGAGTGGTGAAGATGATGATCGGGAGACCGGTATCGCGCAGCGTATTGCCGCGCTGCCCACTTGACGATTCGTACTCATCGACCTGATCTCTCACCCACTCGGAGGGACTGGGTTCGTACTCACCTTCAACGGGCACGGCAACTCCTTCGCATTCGCGTCAACGCCCACGGCGATTGCAGCGGCGCTGGAGGGTACCTCCAACATCGAAGAATCGTAGGACCGACGCAGGGGAGTCGCAACTGACACCGCGGACGCGGCCGCACGGGCATCGGACCAACGACGCCCGTGCCGATGGTTTTCGTTGGCCGGTGAGAAGGATGTGTCATATGCTCATCTCGACCAATCATGGAGGTGCGTGTGCCCGAGTTTCCAACGATCACCCACGTTGCGCTGACGGTCAAGGACCTTGGCCGGAGTGTTCCGTGGTATCAGCAGCTGTTTCAGACGAGCCCGGTGCTGGACGAGGACGCGGGGCCGTTCCATCACACCGTGTGGCTCGTTGGGGGTCAGACCCTGGTCGGGCTACACCAGTTCATGGGCGAGCCCACTGACTCCAGCTTCAACGAGAGGAACGTCGGGTTGGACCACCTCTCCTTCGCCTGCGCCAATCGCGCGGAACTTGAGGAGTGGCAGGCCCAGCTCGACAGCCTGGGGATTGCCCACGGCGGCATCGTCGATGCGCATTACGGATCAGGTCTTTCATTCCGTGACCCGGACAACATCGCGCTGGAGTTCTTCTCGCCGCCTTCGTGAGCGCGAGGCCGCGAGGTCCGAGCGGTGAGTCTCGAGCGGTGACGCGCTAGCGATGTGGCGCCGGCCTCGCCCAGTGTCGTGCTTCATTCAGCCGCAGGCCTGGGTGTATGCCGACGTGTTTGGTTGCAGGGCTTGACCCGAGTTCGGACTGACTATGAGACACGACTCATCGACCGCCACAAACTGATTGGCCGGGATCTGCTTGAGCTGATCGACTTCGCCGTAGGTCCAACGCCGGTCGGCCGTCCCCTGGAAGTACCAGTTGCTGCCGTTGTCCGCGAGTATCAGCCCGTAGGTCTTCATCGTGTTCACCACGGTTTGACAGAAGGCGCTGCACACCGATGCCGGCAGCGTGAACGACGCGTTCAGTCGAAATCGTGCCCCCATCGGTGGGCAACTGGTGTTGGCTTGGCCGGCCTGGTGGCGGGCGGGCCAGATGTAGGACTGCTGGGTGCAGTCGGCCGTGAAGCGGATGGCGTGATTGAGCGTGCCCGCCGCAACCTCGTCGAAGTTGACGAGACCGGCCAGGATGGGAAGACCGGCCGCATCTGCGGAGGTGTACCCGGCCGGACGAAGCGCGTTCGAACGAAGGTTCCACACAGCACCCGAGCCCGCAGTGGAGCGACCGCCGGTTCGGTAGTGCGTGTCGAAGGTCTCAAAGAGCGTGCAGGGAAGCGACGTGGCCGATCTTCGGGGATCGACCATCAAGACGTGACGATCGGACCCTCCCTCGATGGGCGTGGTTGCCGTGAGCGGATACGGTCGACGATCGCTCTCGGAGGAATAGAGGAACGAGACGCGAGTAAATCGCGTGCCCGGTGCCACTACCTTCCAGGGGATTCCGTAGGGCTTCTGGGGATTCGAGGAGGGTCCGTAGTCCGGGTGAAGAAACGTGGTGCTCGAACCCATGGTTGACAGCCAGGTGGCGCTGGCGGCGTTCACCGGCAAGTTTGTGATCGGCGTGTTCCAAACGTTGTTGGCCGGAAACGCCGGACAGTGGGTTCCGGGCAGCGTGGATCCTGAGGTGGTCGCCCGCGCTACCGCCAGCGGAACCGAATGAAACCCGTGGTCGGCGGCTCCAACCGCCGGCGTCGCCGTGAACGCGCCGATCAGTGCCGCGCACGCCACGGCACACGTGAGGAGCGTGCCACCGAGGGACGCATTCCATCGAATGTTGAACCCCACGATTCAGGTCTACCGCGACTCTCGATCTGCAGCCCGGTGTTGACGCGAAGTAGTTCTGACTGGTTGAGTCTGAGCCTCGTGGCTTCGATGGGTCGTCGAGGGGACGTCAGATCGCGAAGCACCCACTCGCCGGACTGCGAACCCCGAATGAACCGTGCGACGCCCTGCCCTTGATCGGTACAACGGACAGACTCGATCCGTTCCAGGAGAGCGAGAAGTACTGGGCATCCGAGGGCCACGACTGGAGGAAGGGCCCGCTGCGGGAGGTGGAGGTCGCCCACGCCCGCCCCGTCGGCGGGTCGACACCGTTGAGCGCCTGGTAGTTCGCTATCGCGGAGGTCACGAGTGCGAAATCAGCCTCACAGGCGCTCACGGCGGCCGTTAGCGCGGCGCTGCCGGGGCTGGAGGGAATGGTCGTCGTTTGAGCAGGAGGTAGCGAAGGCCCCGTGGTGGTCGGTGTCGAGCCAAAGTGAGTGGTGAGGACGATGGTTCCCAACACTCCCAAGATCAGGACGACCATCAGTGTGGCCACCATGGCGACGCCATCGTTGGATTGACGGCGAGTCGCCGAACGGCGAAAACTCACTGCGTACCCCCTTCGTCGACGACCTGCACGATGGACGAATCGTAACTCTCGTCTGGGTCGTTGGAGCGATCCAACTCTCTCGAGGTGACGTGGATCGTGGCCGCGACGCACAGCCGACCACTAATCGGCTCAATGGTTGCCGTGGCCTTTTCCATTCCCGTCGCCCGGACCCTGACCGTTACCGGGCACCGTTGTTGCCGTGTTGGGGGCAGTCACACCCAGCGCGGTCGCGAGAGAAGAGAGATCGTTCTGAAGTATCGAGGCGGTCGCCGAGGTGATCTTCCCTCCCTGAAGGGCGCCAGCGATCGCGTTCGCCGCTTGTTGAAGATCCGTGGCGGCCTTGGGAAGGTTCGTGGTCGCCGCATCAATGAGTGCTTGGCCGGCCGAGGTGGTGATGGACTGGGCGAGGCCCGGGTCGAGCCCCGCGTTTGCTACCGCGGCGGTGGTGTCATTGGTGAGCGTCGTGAGCGCGCTGGCCGCATTCGGTGGCGCCGTTGTCGTGGTCGTGCTCGCAGTCGTTGGCGGCACGGTGGTCACGGAGGGTGACGGACTGGACCCGAGCACGGAGTGAAGCAGAAGACCAAACAGTAAGACCGCGATCAACGCCCCGACGAAGACGTAGTCGCGAGCAGACGGGCGCCACCTCTTTCGATGGCGCGGCGGGTGTGGTGCCATTGGCCGTACGACCCGTGTGGCATCTCCCGCGAGCGGTGACACGGGTTCGGCGATCTTGGTGGCGTCTTGCATCAAAACTGCGCTCGTCACTGAAGCAGAAGTGAGACCAGCCAGGTCGACGGGGACGATCGGAACGGTGTCGACACTCTGGGGCGTAGACACCGGCGTCCAGTCGCGGCGGTAAGGCTCGGTACTCAACATCTCGGCGACCTCAGATGCACTAAGTCGCTGCTCCGGACGATGGTCGAGCATCCCGCTCAAGATGAGTTTCCAGGGAACCGGCAAGTCGCCCGGTAGGGGAACGGGACCGCGCAGTCGTCGAGCAACGACTTCGCTGGGCGTGCCTTCAAAGACGCGACGACCCGTGAGGCATTCCATCAGAACCACGCCCAAGCTCCAGACGTCCGCGCTGATTCCGACCTGATGGTCCTCCAACTGCTCGGGTGCCATGTACGCAGTGGTGCCCAAGGTTGTCCCCGCCAGCGTCATTGTTGAGTCATCGAGCAGACGCGCGATTCCAAAGTCGCTCAGCTTCGCATCACCGTTCGCGTCCAGCAGGATGTTGGACGGCTTCACGTCACGATGAACGATTCCTTGAAGATGAGCGTAGGCAAGGCCGTGTGCGAGTTGCGAACCGAGAGTCGCAGTTCGCGCTGGACTGAGGGGTCCTTGGAAAAGGAGCTGCGCCAACGTTGTTCCTTCGACCATCTCCATCACGAGGAACGCCTGAGTATCGGAGTGGCCGCTATCGAGTAGCCGCACAAGACCAGGGTGGTCCATGAGCGCAAGCGTACGGACCTCCTGTGCGAACCGCCGGGCCAGTTCCGGATCCGAGGATCGGACGACCTTCACCGCGACGGTCTGTTGAGTGGTCTCGTCCACGGCTTCAAAGACGTCGGACATTCCTCCGTGTCCGAGGAGTCGAATCAGTCGATAGTGGTCGCCGACGACGTCATCGACGGATATCACCACTAGAATTTCGCTTCCATGGAGTTTCTCCGGCGTCGACACACCGCGGGCACCGCGCAACGTGCAACTGTACTCATGGACCCCAAACTCGCGCTCGTGGATGGACCTTCATTCATTTGTACTTCCGAGAGTCAACGATGGACGAACGGTGCTGTGAACAGGAATTCTACCGGAACACAGGTTTCTTCGGGCGAAGACGAAGCCGCCATCCACTGCAATAGTTTCTCGATGCGAGACCAGCACGTCGTTTGGTGCGTTGTCAACGTCGAACTTCCGACGCTGCTTGGTGCCGCTGAACCAGCTCCATAACGGTCCGCAACGCGGAAAGTGACGAACCGCTTCGACGAGGCCGCATTCCGCTGAGCGGATGTCGTCCGCTCCAACGATGGGTCTTGCCCCGCTGCGAGTTGCAATGGAACGTGTGGTGTCGACGCGAGGACTTCGTGACGCGTATGCACCGTCGATGCAAATCAATTCGGCGACAACGTTGCACGAAATGCGACTCCACTCGAGTGCTCACGTCTCCGCCTTGCGCGCAAAGTAGTGGATTCACACCATTTTCACAGGCTGAGCCCCGCCTTCTCGCAAAGGGCCGACGGTACTGTGATGTTGAAGTTAAAACCTGCAAGAGCTGCGGATAATCGGAGGATGTTATGAAGAAGAACCTGTCAGTTCTGGCGGCAATGGCCTTGTCGTTCGGACTCGTGTTTGCGATCGGAAGTGGAGTAGCTGGCGCGAAGGGTGGAAACCCTCACGGCGGACCCGGTTCCGGTAAAGGCCATCAGCACAACGGTGTTGTAGCAACCGGCACGACCAGTTGCAACTTCCATGGACGTCTCGTCGTCAGCACCAGCGGTGCGGTAACCATCAGTGGCAACCTGACCCCCAAGAAGGGGAAGGCGTGCACCAGCACGGGCGGCACCAAGCTCAAGACTGGTCACTTCAGTACGTCGCTGACGACCACACCCACGACCACCACGACAGTGGGATCGACCACCACCACGGTGGCGCCGACGACAACCACCACCACGACTGAGGCACCGACGACGACCACGACGGTTGCGGGAACGACCACCACGACGGTGGCACCGACCACGACCACGACCGTGGCGCCGACCACCACCACGACTGTCGCGACGTGCGCGTTGCTGACTGCGGGCACGCTGTCTGACGTGTCGGGCGGAACCATTGCCTGGACGCCGCGGCACAAGATCGCCCCGTCGGTTGGCGTGGCCCTCACCGGTGGAACCATCTCGGCCGTGACCGTGGGATCCAAGCAGTACTACAAGATCGTCTACACGGGCGGTAGCGTCGCCAGCGGCTCGTTCGCCGGCGCCAGCGGTGTCACCCTCACCGTTTGGAGCAACGCACCCGTTTCAGCGATCAACACGCAGTGCGCCGAGGGCGGCTCACTGCACATCACCTTCCACGGAACTTTGACCCTCTAGCCCGTGGCGTAACGCCCCCAACCTCACGAATCTGTGGGGTTGGGGGCGTTTGTCATTTCTGGGTGGTTCCTAGATACCATCCGGCGCTTGAAGTAGCGCGCGCCCGTGTCTCTCGGTGGGCAGGGGTCTCGATCCCTGCTCCAGGCGTCGACACGCTGTCAGAGCACTCGGCGGTCGTCGAACCACTCGACACGTGATGCCGGTTGTGGAATGCTGAGCGAATGCTCGATCACGTGTCAGTGCAATGCTCAGATGTTGCCGCCAGTGCGGCGTTCTACGACGCGGTGCTCGCCCCCCTTGGGGGTTCGCGCCTCATGGACTTCGGGGAGGTGATGGGGTACGGGACGGACTCGATGCCGTCCTTTTGGATTGGCCCGCAAGACACCGGGACCGGATTCCGGGAGTCCCACATTGCCTTTAGCGCTCCCAACCGGCGCGCGGTGCAGGAGTTCTTCGACGTGGCCGTGACATCGGGTGCCGAAGTCCTGCACAGCCCGCGATCGTGGCCTGAGTACCACGAGAACTACTTCGGTGCGTTCGTACGGGACCCGGACGGCAACAACGTCGAGGCGTGCTGCCACCTACCCGAGTAACACATCGGGGACGAATCAAATTGGAAGCGCCGAGACGGCGCCCCAGTCACAGGGGAAAGACGCACCCGTCCTTGTACGCGGCCAGGTGTCGTCGCACGAGTCCGCGAAGTTCAACCACCAACTGCTTGGGAACTCCGCGAGGTTGGCCCCGGTAGTACAGCTCGATCTCATTGGCGGGGTAGGCCACGTAGTTCAGCGCGTCGCGTGGAGCAGAGGTCGTCGCGTCCAGTACCACCATGGCGCCGCCGCAACACTTGAGCTCACGGGCTCGCACGAAGAGTGCGCCACCGCGGGACTTGACGAACTCCCGAGCTTCGTCGGAGATGACGACCTCCACGAATCGAGCGTACCGTCGGGGCAAGGTTCAGCGACCCGCACCCCGTCACTTGGCGGGCAGGAAACTCCCGACCATTGCTGCCGCTTCCTCGGTGGGAACGGCGTGGGAGAAGAGATAGCCCTGACCCAGTTCGCAGCCCATGCGACGCAGTCGCTGGAATTGGACCTGCGTCTCGATGCCCTCAGCGAGCATCGTCATGTGCAGACCCTGGCCCAGGGAGATGATGGTCTCTAAGAGCAGGTCATTGCGGGCGCTCTCCTGGGCGGGACGCACGAACGACTGGTCGATCTTGACGATGCGTGGGTTGATGTCCGCCAGGTAGGACAGCGACGAGTAGCCCGTGCCAAAGTCGTCCAGGGCGATACCGACGCCGAGGCGATTGAGGTCTTCTAGGACTGACTTCGTCTCGGCGATGTCCAGCAGTGCCACGCTCTCGGTGATCTCGAGGATCAGTCGGCTCGGCTCGAGGCGCGCCTCGTCCAGCATCCCAGTGATGTTGTTGACCAGTCCCGGCGACAGGAACTGGCGCGCTGAGAGGTTGACGGTCACGTAGGGGCCCACGTCATCCGGCGCGTCCGCGCGCCAACGGCAGGCTTCGGTAATGGCGTGACGCAGCGCGAACTGGCCGAGTTCGAGGATGAGGTCGCTCTGTTCGGCGAGCGGGATGAATTCAACCGGGGGCACCCAACCACGCGCAGGGTGCAGCCACCGCATCAGGGCTTCGAAGCCCACCACCCGTCCCGACGAGAGATCGGCGATGGGCTGATAGTGCATGGAGATCTCACCGGTCTGGAGCGCCTGGTGCAGCTCTTGGACCAAGGAGAAACGATTGACCGCGCGCTGGTGCATGCTCGGCGTGAACACGACGTGGTGTCCTCGTCCCCGACTCTTGGCCTCGTAGAGCGCGGCGTCGACGTTCTGGATGATCTCGCCCGAATCGGTATCTTGCGAGTCCCACACGACCATGCCGATACTGGCTCGCTGCGAGATGATGGATCCGGCGATGGTGCACGGTTGGGTGATCACCTCGAGGAGCCGCTCGGCCAGACTTTCGGCCTCCTCGCGAGATTCGAGTGCCTCGGCTAGGTAGAGGAACTCGTCACCGCCGAAGCGGCACAGCGTGTCCGATGACCGGGTCTCCTGGGCGAGTCGATGCGCCATCGCAATCAGCAATTGGTCACCGGCGAAGTGCCCGTGGGTGTCGTTGACCCCCTTGAAGTCGTCCAGGTCGATGAGCAGGACGGCGCCGACGCCACCCTGGCGCACCACGCGAGAGTGCGCCTGGGACAGGCGGTCCTCGAACAGCGCCCGGTTGGCGAGCCCCGTCAGCGGATCGTGCAGCGCACGGTGCGAGAGCTGGGCGGTGAGTGCGCGCTCTTCGGTGACGTCGCGCTCGGAGAAGACGAAGTACCGAATCGCGCCCTCGGCGTCACGGGCCGGAGATCGCGAGACCTCCACGTCGATGACGCGACCATCCTTTCGCAGGTAGCGCTTGACGTAGCGCTCCTGCTCGAGTTCACCGGTGATGGCACGGTGCAACGTCTCTTCGGTGATGCCGACGTCTTCGGGGTAGGTGAAGGGGGTCGAGTCGCGGCCGATCAGTTCGTCACGACTAAAACCCACCATCTGACAGAAGGCGTCGTTCACGGCAATGATCAGGTCGTCCGCGTCGGTGAATGTCATCGGCGCCATGTTGTTCTCGAACGCCACCCGAAAGCGCAGTTCAACGTCGGCGCGCGCCGCTTCCTCGACTCGGCGTGCGGAGTTGTCGCGCACCGCCGCTACCGACCACGAGTGGCCGTCAATCTCGAAGCTCGACAGGGCGAAATCGACCGGCAGTTCCGAGCCGTCCTTGCACAGGATGCCCAGATCCTGATTGTTCCAGATCAGCGGAGTCTGCGGGTTGCGGGCATTCTGGCGCCGGGCGGAGTCACCCAGGTTCCTCAGCCGAGGGGGGACCAGCAGCATGACGTTCTGGCCCACCAGCTCGTCGCGGGTGTAACCGCTCAGGCGAGTGAGCGCGGCGTTGACCTGGCACATCACCCCGCGCGCGTCCAGGAGGGCCGTGCCGTCGGGCAGCGCCTCGAGGATCAAGCTTCCAGGCGTGGGGCTGTCCGTCCAGGTACGAAGTGGAGTCTGAGAGCGTGGCGCGCCAAGCACCCCCGGTAGAGGTGATTTCATCGACGCCGTGACGCGTCAACGTTCGAAGATCCGACACTCTCGACACGTCACTGACGGTAGACGGCGTCGATGTATTTACGCGTCAATCGAGAGACAACACTCGCGCAATTATGGCGCAAACGCTCGGCATTTCCCCTGACGATGGGGCTAAAGCCTAGAGGATGTCAAGAAAAATTTTACGTCAACGACGGATTTCTGCTCGCGGACTAGAGCCGACCCACCGCGCTGTGGCTGCCGTGCACCCGCTCGTGACAGCTCTTGCACATGAACTGCGCATTGGAGGGTTCATCCGTGCCACCGGCCTCCACGGTCTTCTTGTGGTGGAACTCCGCGCCCGCCGAGCGGCATCGGCCGAAGTGCGGGCACGCGTCTCGGGTGCATTCGCATACGCCGTGCGCTCGTCGCCGCACATCGCGCTGGGTTTCGTCACTGAAGGACATCTGGTCTGAGTCTCGATACCTGATTAATGACACTACGACCACTGTATAAGTCGAGTCCAGCGTTTGGGTGGAGTGTCAACATCCCTGATCAACGGCACTCCTTGGCCCGCGTCGCGAGTTCTCTGACCCGCGACCGATGGTAACTACCATGTCGTCACGAGGAGAGTTGTGTCCCAAGTAATCTTTGCAGCTTTCAGTCATCGCGCGGACGCGGTTGATCTCGCCCGCGAGGCGGTCACTCACCTCAGCCACGAGGGGCTCGACGTGCGGATCCATCTGTTGGACACCGACGAGGCGCCGCCATTCGAAAGCGACTCCCTCGTCGTCAGCTTGGGCGGAGACGGCACATTCCTCCAGGCCGCGCGTCTGGCCCACCAGTTCGGGGCTCGGGTCCTCCCAGTGGATCTGGGCCGCGTGGGATTCTTGCTCAACGTGCCGTCCAACGAGCTGGCTCAAAGTGTCGAGGCCGCTCAACGCGGTGGGGAGGTGGTGGACCGTCTGGCGCTGCGAATCTCGGCCTCCGGCACCGACCTGGACGAGTTCGCGCTGAACGAAGTGGTTGTGGAGCGTACCTCGGGGGGTCACATGGTTCGCATCAAGACCTTTGTGGACGACGATGAGTTCCTCACCTACGCCGCCGACGGCGTCTTGGTGAGCACTCCTACCGGGTCGACGGGCTACAGCTTCTCCGCCGGGGGTCCGGTCGTTGACGCTGCCTTACACGTGTTGGTGATCACCCCGATTGCCCCCCATTTCACCATTGACCGATCAATCGTGGTCGGGGCCGACAAGGTGGTCCGACTGGTCGCCGACGAACGGCCCGCGGAGATTGTCGCGGACGGTCGCGTGATCGGATCGCTCGAACCCGGAGGCTTCGTCGAGGTCCGTCGCAGTCCCACGCCGGTTCGCGTCATGGCGACCTCGCGAGTTGAGTTGGGGTTCCGCCTGCGCGAGAGCCTGCGCGCGGGACATGCCTAAGGCGCAGCTCCTCGAACTGTCTGCTCTCGGACTGGGCGTGATCGACGACGCCCGGGTCGAGTTCACGTCGGGGTTCAACGTCATCACGGGTGAGACAGGAACCGGAAAGACCCTGCTCCTCGGTGCACTGGAGCTGTGCCTAGGCGGCGAGGGAGCCGCGTCGCGACAGGCGCTCAGTCCCACCACGCGCGTAGCAGCAGTCTTTCGGCGCCGCGACGGATCTGAAGTTGCTCTCACGCGCGAGGCCGGAGCGCAGGGACGTTTGCGCAGCACCGTGGACGGGACCGGGAGTTCGGCGGAGGCGTTACGCCTTCTGGCCGCTGAATTGGTCGTCGTCCACGGCCAGCATGACTCACTCGCCCTGCGCCAGCGCGGTGAGGCCCAACGACTCTTGGACCGCAGCGGGCCGGTCACGACCGATGAGTTGGTCTCGACCCGGCGTCAACTGCGCGAGGCGCGCGCGACCCGCGAGGAACTCGGTGGCGATAGCGAACGACGTGCGCGCGATCTGGAGTTCCTGGAGTTTCGGGTCGCCGAGATTGAGGCGGCCCAGATCGCCGGCGCGACGGAGCTATCCAGCACGCTGGACGAGTTGACTCGTTTGACCGAGCTGCGTGACGGGCAGGCGGCGCTCAACGCCGCCGTCGAAGCCCTCGACGGCGACGGGGACGCGGCATTGGCTCGACTGGCCACAGCGATCGCCACGCTTCCGGCGGGTCTGGCCTACGACGCGGCCCGTACGACGCTGCGTGCAGCGCTGGACCAGGCACGAGAGACCGTACGCGAGCTGGCCACGCTGGCGAGCGAAGGGGGGCTGGATGACGCGAGATTCCAGTCCCTCGAGGATCGCGTCGGGGTCTTGCAAGGTGTCGCGCGTAAGTACGGCGGGACACTGGACGGCGCCCTGACTGCCCTCGAGGAGATGCGACGGGACCGCGAGGCGCTGGAGAATGCCGGCGAGCGGTTGGGCCAGCTGGACGGCGAGATTGCTGGCCTCGAGAAGTCCGAAGTTGAACTCGCGGCGCGTGCCCGCAAGGACCGCGAGGCGGCCGCGGAGCGCTTGACGCGGGCTGTATCGACGCAGCTGCCGCGGGTGGCGTTGGCTCACGCGACCCTGCGCATCGAGGTGAACGGTGACGACGGATCGGACGTCCAGATCCTCTTCGCACCGAATCCGGGCCGCGAGGCGGGCCCGTTGACGACGTTGGCGAGCGGGGGAGAGTTGAGTCGGGTTCAGCTGGCACTGGCGCTCGAGACGGTCCACGACGACGTCGTAGCGGTCTTTGACGAGGTCGACGCCGGTGTGGGCGGTCAGGTGGCCCAACAGATTGGCGACTGTCTTCGTGAACTAGGTCACGAGCAACAGGTGCTCGCGGTGACCCATTTAGCGTCCGTCGCCGCCAAGGCCGACCACCACATCGTCGTCGACAAACGGGTGCGGGGCCAGACCACCACCGTCACGGTGCGCGAGGTGACCGGAGAGGACCGGGTACGCGAGATCGCGCGAATGCTGGCGGGCGACCAGGTCACGGCCGAGTCGCTTGCCCTGGCGACACAACTTTTGGAAACAGTGAATTCATAATCTGGTTCGGGTTTGGCGTGACACCGCGCCGCTAAGATGGTGTTCCGTGAATGTGACGGGCATCCGATGACCAAATTCGTTTTTGTCACCGGTGGCGTGTCGAGTTCGCTCGGCAAGGGCTTGACCGCTTCGTCGCTCGGCCGTCTCCTTAAGTCTCGTGGCCTCAAGGTCACCATGTGCAAGTTGGACCCGTACCTCAACGTGGACCCGGGCACCATGAACCCCGGCGAACACGGCGAGGTCTTCGTGACTGACGACGGAGGTGAGACCGACCTCGACCTCGGACACTACGAGCGGTTCATTGACGAGTCACTCTCCAAGATGTCCAACACCACCACCGGCTCGATCTATTCGAACGTCATCGCCAAAGAACGCCGGGGTGACTACCTGGGCAAGACCGTCCAGGTCATCCCGCACGTCACCGACGAGATCAAGGAGCGCATCCGTCGCGTGGGCACCCTGGGGGCCGACGTGGTGATCGTGGAGATCGGGGGAACGGTCGGCGACATCGAGATCGTCCCGTTCATCGAGTCCATTCGCCAGTACCGTCGCGACGCTGGTCGCGACAACGTCTGCTACGTCCACTTGACGCTGGTTCCGTACTTGGCCCCCTCGGGCGAGCAGAAGACCAAGCCGACCCAGCACTCGGTGACCGAACTGCGTTCTCGCGGTATCCAGCCCGACGTCATCGTGTGTCGCAGCGACCAGCCGATCTCTGACGGGCTCAAGCGCAAGATCTCACTGCTGTGCGACGTGCCGATCGACGCGGTGATCTCGGCGGTGGACGCCCCGAGCATCTACGACATTCCAATCACGCTGCACCACGAGGGCCTGGACACCATGGTGTGCAACACCCTGGGCATCGACTTGGCCGAGTACCCGATTGACCTGACGGCGTGGGAAGAGGTCGTGCACCGCGTACACAACACCACAAGAACGCTGCGCATCGGGGTCATCGGCAAATACGTCACGATGCCAGACGCCTACCTGTCGGTGGCCGAGGCCATCCGCCACGCCGGATTCGCGGTGGGGGCCGCAACGACGATCGAGTGGTTGGAGGCTGAACGCGTGCCGACCGAGATCGACGCCGAGCGCATCCGTCAGCTTGACGGGATCATCGTGCCGGGGGGCTTCGGCGAACGCGGGGTGGAGGGCATGATTGGCGTGGCCCGGATCGCGCGCGAAAATGCCATCCCCTACCTGGGAATATGCCTCGGCATGCAGGTGATGGTGGTGGAGTTCGCGCGACATTGCCTGGGACTGCCGGACGCGCATTCGACGGAGATCTCCCTGACGACCTCGGACCCGGTCATCGCACTCATGGCCGAGCAGATGAACATCACCGACCTCGGTGGAACCATGCGTCTGGGGGCTTGTCCGGCAATGCTCGACGAGGGTTCAGTCGTGGCGGAGCTCTACGGCGCCACCGTTGTGTCGGAGCGACACCGCCACCGCTACGAGTTCAACGCGCGCTACCGCGAGCGCTACGAGGCCGCTGGCATGCGCTGCTCGGGCACCTCGCCCGACGGCCGACTGGTGGAGTTCGTCGAGATAGCTGATCACCCGTTCTTCGTCGGTACCCAAGCCCATCCGGAGTTCAAGTCACGACCGGATCGTCCCCACCCCCTGTTTCACGGACTGCTGCGCGCCGCCGCGGCGCGCGCCGAAGGTCGGGAACCTCACATCCTGGATCCGACGTCGGTCGACGCGGCGCGGTGAGCCCGCCGCTTCGCGTTGTCGCCACGACTGCGCTCCTGGAGTCGCGAGTCTTCAGTGTCGAACAGCGCACGATCAGTGACGGCCAACAGACCTTCACGCGTGACGTCGTCACTCACCGCGGCGCGGTGTCGGCGCTGGCCATCAACGACGCGGGTGAGATCGGACTGATTCGTCAGTTCCGCGCACCCTTTGACACCGAGGTGCTGGAGATCCCCGCCGGGACCCTGGACGTCGTCGGCGAGGAGCCGCTGGCGGCGATCAAGCGTGAATTGCGCGAGGAGCTCGGGTGCGAGGCCGCGACGTGGACGATGCTCGGGCGCTTCATGGTCTCTCCGGGCTGGTGCACTCAGGTGATGACGATCTTTGAAGCGCGCGATCTCACACTCGTCGAGCGTGCGCCGGCGGGACCCGAAGAGACGTCCGCGAGCGTCATGTGGTGCTCGCCAGAACAGCTGCGCGACCTACTACGAACGAGTGACCTGATCGACTACACCCTGGCGGTCGCGCTGCACCGGATCTATGGCCGTTTCTTCGACTTCGACTAGCCGCGCGCTGGAGGAGTACCTGCAGTGGCTCACGGTGGAAAAGGGGCGGAGTCGCTCGACCATCGACGCGTACCGCCGGGACCTGTTGCGCCTCATCGCCTGGATGGACGCGCGCTCGCTTGATGAGCTGACGGTGAGCGCGGAGGACTTGGAAAGCTACTTCGACGAACTGCGAGGCCCGCGGAGCGCGGGGACCGTCGCGCGAGCGACGTCGTCGGTGCGCGGTTGGCTCGGCTTCCTGGTTGACGAGGGTCGACTGGAACATGACCCGTCGTCACGCCTCAAGACCGCCAAGCGGGGTCGTTCCTTGCCCAAACCCCTCGCCGAAGACGAAATGGCCCGACTCCTGGACGCCGTGTCCGCTGCGGACCCGATTGCGCGGCGTGACCGAGCGCTGTTGGAACTCCTCTACGGGACCGGCGCGCGAGTCTCTGAGGTCGTCGGACTCAGCCTCGAGGACCTCGACTTTGACGAGGAACTCATCCTGGTCACGGGCAAGGGCTCTCGCCAGCGCTTGGTGCCGATGGGCTCTGCACTTCGCGGGGCTCTGGCGCGTTACCTCGAGCCCGGCGGACGGCGCGAACTGCTTCGCGAGAATCGCTCCAGTCGACTCTTTCTCAACTCTCGCGGGGGGGTGCTGACCCGCCAAGGGGTCGATCTGATTGTGCGGCGACGCGCGCTCGCGGTGGCAATCCCGCGCGCACGCATCAGCGCCCACGTCTTTCGTCACAGCTGCGCCACGCACATGCTGGCCCACGGCGCCGACATCCGAGTGGTGCAGGAACTTCTAGGTCACGCCTCCATCGCCACGACCCAGATATACACCGCAGTGTCGGTGGGCTCGCTCCAACGCGAGTACCGTCAAGCGCACCCCCGAGCGCACGAGTAAGGCCATGTCCTCCAACGTCTACTTCTTCATCGCGATCATTCCCTCGATCGTGCTGCACGAGGTCAGCCACGGCTGGGTGGCGCTGCATTACGGTGACCCCACCGCCAAGGAGCAGCACCGCCTCACGTTGAACCCGCTGGCGCACATCGACCCCTTCGGGACCATCCTGCTGCCGGCCCTGCTGCTCTTTTCCGGTCTGCCGGCCATTGGCTACGCCAAACCGGTCCCGGTCAACTTTTCGCGACTGCGCAATCCTCGTCGCCAGTCGCTCTACGTCTCGATGGCCGGCCCGGCCATGAACCTGGTGCTCGTGGTGTTCTCGTATCTTCTGTGCGAGTTTGCCGTCCACGTGCTCAAAACCGGGTCGCTGGCCCAGGGCGTGTTCAACGCTGGCATGTACTTGGGACTAGTGAACCTGTTCCTCGCGGCGTTTAACCTGATCCCGATCCCGCCACTCGACGGCTCAGCCATCATCGAACGATTCATCCCCAGCCGCAAGCTGCCCTCGTACTACCGGTTCCGCCAGTACGCGCTGCCACTGGTGTTTGCGTTGATCATTCTGGACTCGGTCTTCTTTCACCTGCGCGCGACGGTCTTTACTGACCTCGAGAACTGGTGGTTCAACCGGATTATCTAGCTGAGCCCGATGGCCTGGGTCGCGCGACGATAGACCGGCCCCGAGACCGCGGCCGCTTTCTCGGCGCCGAGCGCGGCGATCTCACTCAGGCGCTTCGTGTCATTGCGCAGTTCACGGTAGCGCTCCCACAGGGGCGCGAGCGTCTCGCTGATCAGCGAGGCCAGGTCCCCCTTGAGATCGCCGTAACCCGAGTACCGTGCGGCGACCGTCGCGGGGGACTCGCCGCTCAGGGAGGCGAAGATCTCGAGCAGGTTCGACACGCCGGGCTTCTTTTCCCAGTCCACCCGCACGTCGTTGTCGGTGTCGGTGACCGCGCGCTTGATCTTGCGCTCGACCTCGGCGCGAGTATCACCCAGGTAGATCGACCCCATGGGTGAGGAGATCGACTTGGACATCTTGCGAGTGGGCTCTTGGAGGTCCATGACGCGCCCGCCCGCCGGGGGAGTGACCGCCTCGGGGACGACGAAGGTCACGCCGTAGCGGTTGTTGAAGCGCTCGGCCACTTCGCGCGTCAGTTCCAGGTGCTGGCGCTGGTCGTCGCCGACGGGCACCTGGGCCGTTTCGTAGAGCAAGATGTCGGCCGGCCATGAGTACCGGGTAGGTCAGCAGGCCGACCCGGTAGCCCTTCTGTGCGTTCGGATTTCTCCTTGAACTGGGTCATGCGGCTGAGCTCGCCGAAGGACGCCACGCACTCGAGAAGCCAGGTGAGCTGGGCGTGGAAGGGAACGTTGCTCTGGACGAAAATCGTGCACAGGTCCGGGTCCAGACCGACCGCCACGAGCGTGGCCACGTTGTCGGCGACCTTCTCGCGCAGCACCTCGGGCTCGATCTGCAACGTCAGGGCGTGCAGGTCAACGACGCAGTAGAAGGCGTCGGGGCTTTGGACCTCGACCCACTGCTTGAGGGCGCCGAGGTAGTTGCCCAGGTGCATCGTGCCCGATGGTTGAACACCCGAGAACACGCGCATCGCACCATCGTAGAGGGGCGAAGGAGACACACCGGGCTCCAGTAGAGTCGTGCGCGTGACCTACGTCGTGACGACGCCGTCCTTCAGTGGCCCCGTCGAGCTGCTGTTGCAACTCATTGGACGACACGAGATGGACGTCCTCGACGTACCCCTGGGACCGATCGTGGACGAGTTCCTAGCCCGCCTCAGCGACGGGTCCGTCGAGGTAGAGGAACTCTCCGAGTTCGTGTTGATCGCCTCCATCCTGCTCGAGATGAAGAGCCGTCGGCTCCTGCCCGGGGCCGACGACACCGAGCCGGACGAGGAGTTCGTGGGCTGGGAGGAGCGCGACGTCCTGCTGGCTCGGCTCTTGGAACTGCGCACGTACGCGGGCCTGGCCGACGCGCTGGCGTCGCTCTTCGAACGGGCCAATGAGTCGAGGCCGCGCCTGCGCGGCGTGGACGACGGGCTGGTGGTGGACCCGCCGGACCTGTTGGCGGGGGTGTCGGTCGCCCAACTCGCCGAGGCCTACCTGCGCGGGGTCGAAGAGCGACCCGTGCCCGCCGTGCGTCTGCACCACGTGACGGTAGATGCGGTCACCGTGGCCGAGACCGTGGCCGCGCTGACCCTCAGCCTGCCCGCGCTGGGCCGGGTCACCTTCCGGTACTTGACCGATTCGCTGCAGACCCGCATCGAGGTGATCGTGCATTTCCTCGCGCTGCTCGAACTGTGCAAATTGGGCCACGTGGAACTGGGTCAGGGCACGACCTTCGGTGAGGTCGTGGTCGAGTGGCGCGAGGACGCGCCGTGGCTCGACGTCACCCGTGTGGATGTCTATGAGGGATGAGAACTCGCTGGCCCAGCGCTTGGAGGCCATGCTCACCGTCGCCCTCGAGCCGATCTCGGCCGAGGAGATGGCCGACGTCGCCGAGGTCGACGCCGCGAGCGTCACGGCAACCCTGCGGGAGCTGCGCGCTCAGTATCAAGATGAGCGCCGGGGCTTCGCGCTGGTCGAACTCGCGAGCGGCTGGGAGATGCGCAGCTCGCCGGACGCCGCCGAGTCGGTCATGCGTTTCGCCAATCGTGACGTTTCGCACCGGCTGAGCTCGGCCGCCCTCGAGACCCTGGCGATCGTCGCCTACCGCCAACCCATCTCGCGTGCCCAGATCAGCTCACTTCGCGGGGTGAACGTCGACGGGGTGTGCCGGCTGCTCGAGCAGCGCGGCTACATCGTCGAGTGCGGACGAGCCCCCGGACCGGGTCTGCCCATCCTGTACGCGACCACCGATCAGTTCCTGGACCGCTTGGGACTGGCCTCCCTGCGCGACCTGCCACCGGTGGAGGAGTTCATGCCGGCCCTCGAGACGGCGCGCGACCTGGCCGACGAGCTGGCGCTGGTCGACGGGGACGCGTTCGAGGGGGCCTAGGTGCCAGAGGGTGAGCGCCTACAAAAGAGCCTGGCTCGAGCGGGCTTCGGATCACGTCGCGCGTGCGAACGGTTGATCGAAGAGGGCCGCGTCACCATCGACGGCCGCGTGGCCGAGCTGGGCAATCGCGTCGACGCCGAGACCCAGGTCATCCACGTAGACGGAGTCCTCGCCCCCACCGAGCCCGGCCGGGTCTACTACCTACTCAACAAGCCCGACGGCGTCGTGACGACGGCCACCGACCCGCAAGGTCGACCAACCGTCCTTGACCTGGTGGACTCGCCGGTGCGGATCTTTCCCGTGGGTCGACTCGACATGAACACCGAGGGTCTACTGATCTTGACCAACGACGGGCGTCTTGCGCATCTGCTGACGCACCCCAGCGGCGGCGTGGCCAAGGAGTATCTCGTACGTGTCGAGGGCGACCCGTCGCCCGCGGCGATCCGTCGACTGCGCGAAGGCGTCGAACTCGACGACGGACCGACTCTGCGCGCGCAGGTCAGCCGCGTCAGCGAGGGACTGCTGCGCATTGTCATTCACGAGGGCCGCAATCGACAGGTCCGGCGCATGTGCGCGGCGGTCGGTCACGAGGTCACCCGATTGGTTCGCACGCGCATCGGGCCACTGCAGGACGCCACTCTGTCGCCCGGGGCGTCCCGCCAGCTCTCGGTCGCCGAGGTGCGTCGTCTGATGGAGTCGGTTGGTCTCGTCGAGGAGACCTCCTCTACCATTCCGTCATGAGTGACGTGACGCTAAGAGCCCTTCGCGGCGCCACGACGTGCGTCGTCGACACCGTCGAGGAGATCACTGCGGCCACTCAGGAGCTCCTGGTCGCGTTGATGGAGCGAAACGATCTCGACCACGACGACGTGGTCAGCGTGATCTTCACCGCCACGCCGGACCTGGCGTCGACCTTCCCGGCCACGGCGGCGCGGGGAGTGGGCTTCGGCGACGTCCCGCTGCTGTGCGCCACGGAGATCGACGTCCCCGGAGCTCAAAGCCCGGTGCATCCGCGTGTTGCTGCACGTGTACGCGCATCGAGAGCGCACGGCCCTGGTACACGTCTACCTACGCGACGCGCAGTCGCTTCGCGATGACCTCCCCGGCTAGACGCCGGGCCCACGTAGTGGGGCTGGGTCTCATTGGCGCCTCCGTCGCCCGCGCGCTAGGCGAAGTGGGCTGGGACGTCACCGGTGAGGACCTCGACGACACCGTCACCAAGAACGCTCTGGCGTCCTCGGTCGTCGTGGCCGGAGGGCTGGACGAGGACGTGAGGTTGGTCGTGGTTGCCACGCCGGCTGGCGCGGTGTCCGCTGCTGCGCGCACGGTGCTGGAATCCCTGGCGAGCCCCGAACTCATCGTGACCGACGTCGCCGGGGTCAAGTCGGGCATCGTCGCGGAGGTGAATGACGCCCGATTCCTTGGCGGTCACCCCATGGCCGGTTCGGAACAGCGCGGTCTCGCCGGCGCGCGCGCGGACCTGTTTCGCGGGTGTACGTGGGTCCTCACTCCTACGCCCTCCACCTCGGCTCGCTCCTACAGCACGCTGCACGGGATCCTGCGCGAGATCGGCGCCACCGTCGTCGCCGTCGACGCCGAGGACCATGACCGCCTGGTGGCCCTGGCGAGCCACGTGCCGCACCTCGTCGCCGGAGCGCTCATGAACGAGGCGGCCCGAGCTGCCGAAGAGGACGCCGTCTTGCTGCAACTGGCGGCGGGCGGGTTTCGCGACATGACGCGCGTGGCCGCCGGCGACCCGACGATCTGGCCCGACGTGCTGTTCGAGAATCGCGCAGCCGTGAGCAGAGCCTCGGAGTCCCTGGAGCTGCGCCTCGGCACCCTTCGTCGGGCGATCGATGAGGGGCAGCGTGATGTTGTCGAGACCAGTCTGCGAACCGCGGCCCAGTCTCGACGTCACCTACCGGGGCGTGCGCTGAGCGCGGAGAACCTGGCGTACCTGCGAATCGTGGTGTCGGACCAACCAGGACAGCTGAGCGCGGTCACCACCGCGGCCTCGGAGATGTCGGTCAACATCTACGACATCGAGATCGCCCACGGCATCGAGGGCGTGGGCGGCACGCTCTTGCTGGCCGTCGACGCACGCCAGGCGGACACGTTTCGCGACGCGTTGAGCGCACTCGGTTTCACGGCGGCGCTCGAATGAACGACCAACGTGAGGTTCTCCGGGCGCGACGGGTTCGCGGCACTCTGAACGTTCCCGGCGACAAGAGCACCTCGCACCGTGCGTTGATCTTGGGCGCACTGGCCCAGGGGACCAGCGTCATCCGTGGACTGTCGACCGGTCAGGACGTTCGCGCGACGGCCGCGATCGTGTCCCAGCTCGGCGCGAGCGTCGTCGTCGCCGAGGACGTGGTGAGCGTCGAGGGCCCCGATGGAGGACTCCGTGTCTCGAGCGAGCCACTGGACTGCGCTAACTCCGGCACCACGATGCGTCTGATGTCCGGCGTCGTCAGCGCGATTCCCGGGGTGCACACCCTGGTGGGTGACCCGTCGCTCTCGCGACGACCGATGGATCGGGTCGCGGCTCCACTCGCGCTCATGGGCTCGCAGGTCGTCGGTCAAGGAGAACGGGTCTTCGCACCGCTCACGGTCTCGGCCCCGTCGCGCCTGCACGGGATCGAGTACGACGTGCCGGTCCCCAGCGCCCAAGTGAAGTCCGCGGTGCTGCTTGCGGGACTCTTCGCGGGTGGCCACACCGTGATTCACGAGGAGGTGCGCACCCGCACCACGACCGAGGACATGCTGGTGCACGCCGGCGTCACGGTGCACAGCGTCGAGTCACGAGACGGCCGCACGGTCACCGTCACCCCTGGCCGACCGCAGGCGCATCAGTGGCTCGTGCCGGGCGATCCCTCTCAGGCGGCCTTCTTCGTGGTGTTGGCCCTCGCGCACCCTGACGCCGAGGTGGAGGTGCAAGATGTCGACTCGTCGCCCGAGCGGGTCGGCTACCTGGACGTGCTCGCGCGCATGGGAGCCCACGTGGACGTCGAGCGCGGTGACAACGGCGCGACGCTGCGCGCGAGTTCGACATCCCTGACCGCTACCGAGGTGCACGCCCGTGAGGTCCCGTCGGTCGACGAGGTGCCCATCCTGGTGGTGGCGGCTTCCGCGGCCCGTGGCGTGAGCGTCTTTCGCGACGTGGGGGAGTTACGGCTCAAGGAGTCTGATCGCTTCAGCGGGTCGTTGGCGCTCGCGAACGCCTTGGGGTGTCTCGCGTGGGGCGAGGGCGACGACCTCTTCGTCGAGGGACTCGGCGACGCGTCGAAGTTCGCGGTCTTCACACAACCGGCCTCACTGGACCACCGCATGGTCATGGCCGCGGCGGTCGCCATGACCGCGGGCAACGGAGGCACAGTCGACGGCGCCGCGACGGTGGCGTCGAGCTACCCCCGGTTCTTCGACGACCTAGCGTTCGTGACGTGAGCGACCGGGTCATCGCCATCGACGGCCCGGCGGGATCGGGCAAGTCCACGGTGGCCCGAGCCCTCGCGCAACGTCTGGGTTGGGCCTTCATGGACACCGGGGCCATGTACAGGGCCGTCACGGTCGAGGCGTTGGACGCCGGCCTGGACCCGGCCGATTCGGCGGCGGTCGCCGCGCTCGCTGACACCCTCACGATCACGACGCGGCCGCGCGTGACGGTCAACGGCCGCGACGTCGAGGACGAGATCCGCACCGATCGCGTGAACGTGGCCGTCTCGCTAGTGGCCGCCAACGCCGACGTGCGCGCGTCGATGGTGCGCCGCCAACGCCAATGGGCGCGTGACGAACCGGTGGGCACCGTCGTCGAGGGCCGCGACATCACCACCGTCGTGTTCCCCAACGCGCCGGTCAAGGTGTACCTGACGGCCTCGGCCGAGGAGCGGGCGCGCCGGCGCGGCGACGAGAGCGCCCAGTCGGTGGCGCGTCGTGACGCCGCCGACACTTCGCGCGACGCCTCGCCGTTGCGCCAGGCCGATGACGCCCTGGTCGTGGACACCACCGGACGCGACGTCGACGACGTCGTGGAGGAGATCATTGAATGTCTGACGAGTCAATCGAGCTAAACCCCGACAAGACCGTGGTCTACCGCGTGGTGGCCGCGATCCTCTCCTCGCTCGCCTGGGTGCTGTTTCGCCCGCGCGTGACCGGTCGCGCCAACATCCCGGAGCACGGCCCGGTGCTCATCGCACCGATCCATCGCTCCAACGTGGACTTCGCCTTCACCCTGTTCATCTCCAAGCGCAAGGTCTTCTTCATGGCCAAGGATTCGCTCTTTCGCGTGCCGGTGCTGGGTCCACTGGTGCGTCACCTCGGCGCCTTCCCGGTCAATCGCGGGACGCCGGACCGCGAGGCCATGCGTCTTTCCGAAGAGGTCCTGAAGCGTGGCTACGCGCTCGTGCTCTTTCCGGAGGGGACGCGCCGCGACGGTCTCGAGGTCGAGCCCCTGCATGACGGCGCCATGTTCGTGGCGGCGCGCACGGGGGCCGCGGTCGTGCCGGTGGGCGTGGGGGGGACCGAACGCGTCCTACCCAAGGGGGCGCGCTTTCCTCGACCGGTCCAGGTGCGCATCGTGGTGGGTGCGCCGATCTCGCCGCCCGCGGGCGAAGGCCGCGTGTCGCGATCGGCCGTCACGGCCAAGAGTGAAGAGTTGCGAGCCGAGCTTCCAGGCGGTCTACCACCAGAGCCTGGGGATCAGTTAGCGCTCGCGCCACCAGGTGCCGAGAACCACGCGCGCGTAGCGGAAGCCGAAGAGCCAGTTGGCGCCCTTTTTGGTCGTGCCCGACGCGCGCGGGTGCCAGACGGTGGGCACCTCGGTCGCACGCCACCCACGCTTGAGACAGGTGATGAGCAGTTCGGCGGTCTGGTACTGCTCCTGGGTGAGGCGGTCGAGCACGTCGGCGAGCATCGTCACGCGCAGCCCCCGGTAGCCGGTGGACGTGTCGGTGAGGTGCGCGCCCGTCATGCGGTTCATGACGAAGGAGAAGAAGCGCACGCCGGTCTTTCGAATGATGTCCGAGGTCTGGTCGACACCCAGGCGACGACTGGCGACCACGAAGTCGGCGCGGTCCTCGACGAGCGGTGACAAAAGGTCGGGGATCTCGGCCGGGTCGTTCTGACCGTCGGCGTCGAGGGTCACGATGTAGTTGACACCGTGGTCGATGCAGTAGCGATAGGTCACCTGGAGGGCCACGCCGTGGCCCAGGTTGACCGGGAACTCGATGACGACCACGCCGGGGTAGGTGCGCGCGATCTCGGCGGTCTTGTCATCGCCGCCGTCGACGACCACGAGCGTGGTGTAGGACTGATCGAGCGCCGTGGCCGGCATCTTGTCTAGGACGGCGCCGATGTTGCCCTCCTCCTCGTAGGCGCAGATCGAGGCCACGATGGGCTGCGGGCTGAACCCGCGGTAGTCGGCGTTGAAGCGGGTCATCGCCTGATCAATGGCGTAGGCGCGCAGGCGCGCCGCGCGTGACTTTTCGAGATTGGTGGCGGCCATGACTCTCCTTAGGACCGATTGACTGAGGTGATCCTCCGAGCGCCCGGGCGTCCGTCGGCCCGCCGAACGCGCGTCACGCGCGTCCGGGGGAGAAACTCACGGGGATGAAGTCTAGCCCGTGGCTCCGCGCGTCCCGGTCTCAGCGAGTGGAGCCCGAGAGCACTTCGGCCGCGGTGTAGTCGCGATCGGCCTGCGTGTCGAAGGTCGACGTGTTCGGTGTGTCGAGCGCCAGGTCGAGCAGGGCCGAGAGCGTCCGCAGCATCTCGCGCAGCTCGGGCGGTGGCGGGAAGTACTCGTCCTCCACGGTCACCGAGCGCACCTCGACGCCATTGCGCGGGTTCAAGTGTTCGAGCACCTCATTGACGAGGGATTCGGGTGCCGACGCGCCCGCGGTAACGGCCACGACGCCGCTGAGGTCTTCGGGCAGCTCGTGCACTCCGTTGACGCGGTAGACCCTCGAGCACCCGGCGCTGACGGCGACCTTGGCCAGCGACACGGTGTTGGACGAGTTGCCCGAGCCAATCACCACGACCGCGTCGGCGCTGGCCGCGATGGCGCGCAGGGCCGCCTGGCGATTGGTGGTGGCGAAGCACAGGTCGCTGCGGTTGGGCATCCAAATATCGGGAAAGCGCTCTTCGGCGTGTTCGCGCAGGTGCTCCCACTCGTCAAAACTCAGGGTGGTCTGGCTCAGCAGAGCGAAGGGTCCCGCGTCCAGCGCCACCGCGTCGATGTCGGCGATGGATTCGATGAGGACGACGGAGGCGGGCGCCACGGCCATCGTTCCCACGGCCTCTTCGTGACCCTCATGGCCCACGTAGAGCACGGTGTAACCCTTGCGCGCGCGGACTTTCAGCTCGTGGTGGACCTTGGTGACGAGCGGGCACACCGCGTCGACCACCGTGCCGCCCGAACTCTGGGCGGCCTCGATCACTTGGGGCGACGAGCCGTGAGCGCTGAGCATCACGGGCGCACCCAACGGGACGTCGGCGATGTCGTTGATGAAGACCACCCCGAGCGACTTGAAGTACTCGACCACGAAACGGTTGTGGACGATCTCGTGGTAGCAGAACACCGGCGGGGTGAAGATCCGGGTCATCCAGTCGAGGGCCTTGATGGCCTTTTCCACTCCGGCGCAAAATCCGCGCGGCGCGGCCAGGATGACCTTGTCGACGTCCACGTCTCCAGCCTAAGGGCGTAAACGCCACCGCCCCTAGGCTGGCGGGGTGTCGGGAGCCCATATTTCGTCCATCTCGGAGAACTCCCCGGCCGCCGGGGCCGACCTTGCCGTGGGCGATGAGGTCGTGGCAATCAACGGTCGCGAGCCCACCGACGTCATCGAATACCAGCAACTCGTCGACGGCGCCCAGGTCACGCTGCTGATCCAGCGCGCCGGCGAGGCGCTGCGCCGCCGGGTCGTCGTGACCAAGGACGTGGGACAGCCCCTGGGGGTGACGGTTGATTCGGCGGTCTTTGACCGTGTGCGCACCTGTGACAACCACTGCTCCTTCTGCTTCATCTACCAGCTCCCCAAGGGCCTGCGGCGCTCGCTCTACGTGAAGGACGACGACTTTCGACTCTCGTTCCTTTACGGCAACTACACGACGCTGACGCGCTTCACGGAGTTCGACTTGGAGCGCGTGATCGAGGAGAAACTTTCGCCTCTCTACGTCTCGATCCACACGACCAACCCCGAGCTACGCGCCAGCATGCTGCGCAATCCACGGGGCGCGACCAGCCTGCGCTGGCTGGCCGAGCTGTTGCGTGCCGGCATCGAGGTGCACGGACAGGTCGTGGTCTGCCCGGGGGTCAACGACGGCGACGAGCTGGTCGCCACTCTCGACGACGTGATCACGCGGTATCGCAATCTGGCCTCGGTGGCGCTCGTGCCCGTCGGCGTCAGCGCCTACTCCGAAGAGTCCTCCATGCGACCCCACACCCCGGCCGAGGCCGCCAGGGTGATCGACCTGGCCGAGAGCGTGGGCGCGCTGACCCGTGAGCTCCTCGGGCGCACGACCGTCTACGCCAGTGATGAGTTCTACCTGGCCGCCGGTCGCCCGACGCCCGGACCCGAGCACTACGAGAGTCTCGACCAGGCGGAGAACGGCGTGGGCATGGTCGCCGAGTTCACCCGCGGCTTCGTCGACGGCGTCGAGTCGGAGCGGCTCGGCACCGGATTCTTCCAGTCGGTCGACGGCGCACCGGCCTGGGGCTACCGGGCCGAGCGCGGAGAAGCTCTCCACGTCCGAAAGCGACGGGCCCCTCACGGTGTTGACGGGCGAGTACGCCGCGCCCCTGCTGCGCGGACTGTTCGACGATCATGGCTTTCGTGACGTCGCAGTCGTGGCCGTGACCAACACCTTCTTCGGTGGCAACATCAAGGTGGCGGGCCTTCTCACGGGCGCGGACCTCGCGCGCACGCTCAACACGATCGATCCGTCAGCGGTCTGTCTGGTGCCCGACGTGTGCCTCAACGAGGGCCGCTTCCTCGACGGCTCCTCCCTGGCGGACCTGCCGCGGACGGTGACGACAGTGCGCACCACGGGCCGTGACCTGCGCCAGGCGCTCGAATCGCGGCGGGTGGCCGTCGCGGCCCTGTCGTGAACCATCCCCGTGTCGCCGTCGTGGGACGGCCCAACGTGGGCAAGAGCTCGCTCATCAATCGCCTGACCGGACGCCGGATGACCGTCGTCGAAGAGCACCGCGGTGTCACGCGCGACCGCAAGAGCGTCGAGGCCGAGTGGTCTGGCGTCACCTTCGACCTGGTGGACACGGGGGGATGGCTACCGTCGGGGGACGACCTCGAGACCAAGGTGTCGGCCCAGGCCAACACCGCGTTGGCCGACGCCGATTTGGTGCTTCTTGTCGTGGACGCGGCAACCGGTCCGGTCGACGAGGATCGCCACGCCGCGCGGTGGGTTCTTCGATGTGGCCGTCCGGTAGCCCTGGTCGTGAACAAGGTTGACGACGCGGTGCGCGAGGGAGCCATGTGGGAGTTCCTCTCCCTCGGCGTGGGCGATCCTCATCCGGTCAGCGCCCTGCACGGACGCGGCTCGGGTGACCTGCTGGACTTCATCGTCGACCACTTGGCGACGACGCGACCCGAGCCGGAGACCGAGTCCGACGACGAGACGTTGCGCGTCGCCATCGTCGGTCGGCCCAACGTGGGTAAATCCACGCTCTTCAATCGCCTGATCGGCGAGGAACGCTCCGTCGTGCACGACCTGCCCGGAACTACGCGCGACGCGATTGACACCGTGGTCGAGACCAGCGTGGGATCCGTGCGCTTCATCGACACGGCGGGCATGCGCCGGCGGGCCAAGACCGAGGCCGGCCTGGAGACCTACGCCGTCCTGCGCAGCCTTGAGGCCCTGGACCGGGCCGACGTCGCCGTGCTCGTGGTGGACGCGACGACCGGAGCGACCGGTCAAGACCAGCGGCTGGCCGAACGCATCGGGGCAGCCGGTTGCCCGGCCATCGTGGTGCTCAACAAGTGGGAGTTGGTTCCCACGGACGAACGTCCGGTGATTCTCGCCGGCGTGGCCGACAAGCTCGCGTTCCTGGGTGACGCACCGGTGCTCAAGACCACCGCCACCTCCGGCAAGGGCGTCCACCGACTCCTGCCGGCGTTGGCGACCGCCGCGGCCGAGTACGTCCAGCGCGTGCCGACCGGCGCGCTCAACCGCGCCGTACGCGACCTCCAAGTGCGCCAGCCCTCTCCCACGGGCAAGATCCGCTACGCGGTCCAGGGAGCCATCGAACCGCCCACCTTCACGCTGTTCATCTCCGGACGCCTGGCGCCCACGTACCTGCGCTACGTCGAGCGTTCCCTGCGCGAGCGCTTCGAGCTGGGCAATACGCCGCTGCGGGTACGGGTTCGGGTGGAGTAGTGGCCCGGTGGTGCGAGACCTGCGACCGGCCGGTCGAGGGCGAGGTCTGCGAGGTCTGCGGCCAGGACGTGAGCGAGCCCGAGGCCACGTCGATCCCGTGGCGGTGGCGCTTCTTCCTCGTGGCGACGGCCATCTACCTCGTTTGGCGGATCTATCAGTTAATTTCGTGGCTGAGCCACTAGGAGGCGTCGATGCCGATCTACGCGCTGGGTGACCGTACGCCCACGATCCATCCCGAAGCCTTCGTGCACCCCGACGCCGTCGTCATCGGTGACGTGCGTATCGGGGCGTTTTCTTCGGTCTGGCCCGGAGCGGTCCTGCGCGGCGACTACGGGACGATCGTGGTGGGCGAACGCACGTCGATCCAAGATGGAGCCGTGGTCCACGCCGTGCCGGAGTATCCCACTGTGGTCGGCGACGACTGCGTGGTCGGGCACCTGGCGCATCTCGAAGGCTGTGTCATCCACGACCGGGCCCTGGTGGGGAGTGGCTCGGTCGTGCTGCACGAGGCCAACGTGTACTCGGGCGCCACGGTTGCCGCGGGCGCCGTGGTGCGAAATCGCAGTGACGTCCCGGCCGGAGCGCTGGCCATTGGCGTGCCCGCCGTCATGCGCGAAGGCGCCAGCGACCTCGCGGCAATCGAGGAGGGCGCGGCCTCCTACGTCGAAAACGCCCTGTGGTATCGACGGGACCTGCGACTGCTCTAGGAGTTCGAAACCTCGACCAGCCGTTCGAGGGCGGTCGCGGCGCGACCCTCGAGCACGCTGGCGACAGCCTG
The DNA here is from genome assembly GCA_963715855.1 of uncultured Actinomycetota bacterium. Taxonomy (GTDB): domain Bacteria; phylum Actinomycetota; class Acidimicrobiia; order Acidimicrobiales; family RAAP-2; genus RAAP-2. Next base: position 2,080,633 of record OY970279.1, on the reverse strand, counting down.
GTCAAACCCCTGCTGCAGGGTGGTCGCGCGGCCGGCCACGATGAGCGCGAGGCCGGCGTTGGCGCACGCGACGTCGTGCACCGCTCCGGGGTCACCGGCCACGAAGGACCGAACGGCGGCCACGTTGGCGGTGACGTCCCCGCCGCGCAGGCTCGCGGGCCCGTGGTGACGCGACAGCACGTGGCCGGCGTCGAGGCGTCGATCCAGTATCTGCGAAGGGGTAACCGTGTAGAGCGTCGACATCGATCCGAGTGAGAGCTCGTCGAGCCCGTCGTCGGCGTGAACCAGAATGCCGTGCACGATGCCGCGCGCCTGAAGAACGTGGCTCATCGGTTCGAGCAGCCGCGCCTGGGCGACGCCCACCAGGGTGCGCTCGACCAGGGCGGGATTGGCGAGCGGACCAAGGACATTGAAGATCGTGCGGAAGCCCAGCGCGCGCCGGATCGGCGTCAGCCCTCCGAGGGCGTGATGGAACGTCGGGGCGAAGAGAAACCCGATGCCGGCCTCGCGCACGCAGTTGGTGACGATGTCGGCGGGGGCATCCAACCGCACGCCCAACGCCTCGAGAACGTCAGCCGAGCCGACTGAGGACGACGCGGCACGATTGCCGTGCTTGGCCACGCGGACCCCGCACCCCGCGACGGCGAGGGCCGCCATCGTCGACACGTTGACCGTGTCAAGTTGATCTCCGCCAGTGCCCACGATGTCCATGACGTCGGGTCCGATGGGAAACGTCGTCGCCGCTGCGATCATCGCGTCAATGAACCCGGTCATTTCGTTGGCGGTTTCACCCTTCATGGTGAGGGCGGTCAAGAATCCCGCGACGAGTATCGGGTCGACACGACCGGCCAGCACCTCACTCAACGCGTCGCGGGCCTCGGCGCGTTCGAGATTGGTTCCGGCCACCAACGGACGCAGGACATCCGCGCCGAACGTCGAACTCATCACCACGGGCTCGCCGACATAGCGACAAGTTAGTCCGCGCCCGACGGTTCCTCACCGGGGCGCCGGTACTCTTTCGTGATGGGCGCCACGTATCTGGACGGCATCGTGGCTCACCATCGCGAGCGAGCGGCGCACGACGAGCGTTCGTGGCGCGGGCGCGTGGACCAGGTTCACTACGAGGGGCCCGCTCTGCGCGGCGCGCTGCGCGACTCGACAACGGTGGCCGTGATCGCCGAGGTCAAACGCCGTTCGCCGTCGAAGGGATGGCTCGCACCGGAATTGGACGCCGCCCACTTGGCGCGCGACTACCAGAGCGGGGGAGCGGCCGCCATCTCGGTGCTCACTGACGAGAAATTCTTCGCCGGCTCCCGCGAGGACCTGATGGCCGTGCGTCGCAGCGTCGACGTACCCGTGTTGCGCAAGGACTTCACCGTCGGCCCCAACGACGTCATCGACGCGGCGGAGATGGGGGCGGCGGGCGTCTTACTCATCGCGGCGGCCCTCAGTGACGTGGAGCTGAGACTCCTTCTCGACGTGGCCTCTCGCGTCGGTCTAGATGGGCTGGTCGAGGTCCATGACGAACTCGAGACGCGTCGAGCTCTGGATGCGGGGGCGACGACGGTCGGCGTCAACCAACGCGACCTGCACACGTTCGAAGTTGACACCGGGCGGGCGGCCCGCGTCGCCGCCACCTTGCCGGAGGACGTGGTGCGTGTCGCCGAGTCCGGTTTGGCCACTCGCGAAGATGTGCAACGCGCCGGTAGCGCGGGTTTCGACGCGGTGCTGGTGGGCGAAGCACTGGTCACGTCCGACGACCCGACAGCCGCGGTTCGAGAGCTCTGCGGGGTCCCGAAGGGCACCCGTGAGTAATTTCGCCGCCGCGCCTGTCTTCGTCAAGATCTGTGGCGTGACCAGCGCTCGCGACGCCGTCATGGTCGCCGACGCCGGTGCGAACGCCGTGGGTGTCATCCTCACGACCTCGTCACGCCAGGTGGGCGTCGATGAAGCCCGCGCGATCACCACGTCCGTCAGCGGACGCCTGGTCCGGGTTGCAGTGGTGGACTCGAGAGATCGCGAGTCTCTGGACGCCGTGTTCGCCGGGGTTGGTGCCGACGTCGTCCAGGTGCACGGGGAACTTTCGACTGAGCTGTTGGAGGCGCTCCGTGCCGAGAATCTCGGCGTGGTCAAGGCCCTGTCGATCGGCACACCGGAGTTCATGACGTTCGATGACACCGTGGTTGACGCAGTCCTCATCGATGGACCCGTGCCGGGGAGCGGCACGGCGCACTCCTTCGACGAGTTGGGGTTCCGGTCGTTCTCACGACCAGTGATCGCCGCGGGTGGGCTCACCTCCGACAACGTCGCCGACGCCATTGTCACGGTGGATGTGTGGGGGGTCGACGTCTCGTCGGGCGTTGAATCGGCCCCGGGGATCAAGGACGCAGAGCGGGTCAGAGAGTTCATCGTGGTGGCCCGACGTTCCTTCGACGGACGAGTGACGGCGTGAACCCCGACTCCGCGATGGCGCGGCCGGACGACTTGGGCCACTTCGGCGACTTCGGCGGACGGTTCGTCCCCGAGGCGTTGATGCCCGCATGCCTGGAGCTGGAGGAGCAGTTCGACTCGGCCTGGCGTGACCCGGGGTTCGTAGCCGAGTTCGACGAGGTGCTGCGGCTCTTCGCGGGACGTCCTACGCCAGTGACACCATTGGCTCGACTGTCGGCCCACCTCGGTGTCACGGTGTACGCCAAGCGAGAGGACCTCGCTCACACGGGCTCGCACAAGATCAACAACGTGGTGGGCCAGACGCTGTTGACGCGCCGGATGGGCAAGCGTCGCGTGATCGCCGAGACGGGAGCGGGACAACACGGTGTGGCCACGGCCACGGCGGCGGCGCGGCTCGGGCTCGAGTGCACGGTGTTCATGGGCGAGGTCGACACGGTACGCCAGGAGCTGAATGTCTTTCGGATGGAGCTACTGGGCGCGCGGGTCGTTCCCGTCACGTCCGGCAGCCGCACGCTCAAGGACGCGGTGAACGAAGCGATGCGCGAGTGGGTGACCTGCGTCAGCGATACGCACTACTGCATCGGGTCGGTGATGGGTCCGCATCCCTTCCCGTGGATGGTGCGAGAGTTCCAGAGCGTGATCGGCCGCGAAGCGGCGCAACAACTCCACGAGCTCGGCGCGGCTACGCCCGACGTCATCGTGGCGTGCGTGGGCGGAGGGTCGAACGCCGCCGGCGTCTTCGCGGGCTTCGCCGATGGTCCGGCGCGACTGGTAGGGATCGAGGCCGCCGGCGGCTCGGCGGTGGGTAACGGCACGCCCGGCGTCTTACACGGGATGCGGTCTCTGCTGCTCCAGGACGAATTTGGCCAGATCGAGGAGGCGCACTCCATCTCGGCCGGCCTGGACTATCCCGGCATCGGTCCGGAGCATGCACACCTCGCCAAGACGAATAGAGCCGAGTATTACGCCGTGGGCGACGCGGATGTCATTCCGGCGATGCGCCTCCTCAGCGAACTCGAAGGGATCATTCCGGCACTGGAAACGGCGCACGCCGTTGCCTGGCTCTCCCAAGCCGCCGGTCGGTCCGTGCCTCACGGATCTACGGTCCTCCTCAATCTCTCCGGACGCGGCGACAAGGACGTGGCTCAGGTGCGAGCACTGTTGAATGAGTCGCCGTGACGGGTCTGGAGTTGGCGCTGCGCAGGCTGCGCGACAGCGGGCGCAAGGCACTGGTCGCCTATGTCGTCGCGGGACTGAGCGACGACTGGGTGCGCCACGTCGAATCCGCCGTTCAGGCGGGAGTCGACCTGGTCGAGATCGGACTGCCCTTTTCGGACCCCATGATGGACGGCGTCGTCATTCAGGAGGCGTCGCGACGGTCCCTCGCGCGTGGCACGACGGTCGACTCCATCCTGCGCGACCTCGACGGTTTCGACGCCGCGGTGCCTCTCGTCGCCATGACGTACTACAACCAGTTCTTGCACTACGGACTGGAACGCGCGGCGGGGCGACTGGCCGAAGCGGGTGTCACCGGCGCGATCGTGCCGGACCTCTCACTCGAGGAGAGTGACGACTGGCGCCGGGCCTGCGGCGTGCACGACGTCGCGACGGTGTTCTTGGTCGCGCCCTCGACACCGGACGATCGAGTTCAGCGCCTGACCGCGGCCAGTGAAGGCTTCATCTACGCGTCGGCGCGTATGGCGGTCACCGGAGCCGCCGAGGAGTCCGGCGACGCCCATCACGTGACCGCGGCCGTGCGGCGTCACAGCGACCGCCCGTGCTACGTCGGAATCGGGATCACGACGCCAGACCAGGCCCGGCAGGTGTCGAACACCAGCGACGGTGTGATCGTTGGATCGGCGCTGGTCAAGATCCTTCTCGACGGGGGAGACGGCAACGAGGTGGAGTCGTTCCTCGCGGGATTTCGCCGCGCTCTCGATTAGTAAGTCTCCTCGGAACTCGCTTTTCATCAGGGTCGATACTGGCGAGTAAGGCCGCCACTCTTCTCGCTCATTTGCATCCGTGCAGCGAGAATCAGAACGGTCTTAAATATGAATTGAGGAGCCAACCCTGGCGCCTCGACAACGAGGTTTGGGGGTATTGAATGGCTGACGAACACAGAGTGGCAGATCCTGGGCCGTTGGGCCTCGCCGGATTCGCCATGACGACGTTTTGCCTCAGTTCATGGAACGCTCACCTATGGCACGGCGGCGGAGCCGCGGCGGCCCTGGCGCTAGCTCTGGTCTACGGCGGTATCGCGCAGTTCGCTGCCGGGATGTGGGAGTTCCATCGCAAGAACACGTTTGGAGCATTGGCGTTCACGTCGTACGGCGCCTTCTGGATCAGTTTCTACGTGCTGCTCAAAATCCCGGCCATTCCGGCGGGAACGGACACCGTGGGAATCTTCCTACTGGGCTGGGCCATTTTCACGTTTTACATGATGATCGCCGCCATGAGGACGTCCGCCGCGGTACTCGGTGTCTTCGTCGCCCTGACGGTGACGTTCGTTCTCTTGACGATCGGCAATTGGGGCGCGGGCCACGTCTCGATCATCAAGGCGGGCGGATGGGCCGGCCTCGTGACGGCGGCGATTGCCTGGTACGCCTCAGCGGCGGGAGTGATTAACGACACGCACGGCAAGGTTGTCCTTCCCGTGGGACCGTTGAACAAGCCCAAGCCAATGAGTATGTAGGTCAATCGACAAGTTGTTCCAAAGCGCCCGGGCCAAGGCCCGGGCGCTTTGGCGTTTGCGTGCCCTTGTCGAACAGGTGAGACGAGGGCTCCTTGGGTGCCAAAGGACTGCGTCTATGTAGGGTCACTGGCCCGAGCGAGCGCAAACCACGATCCATCTTCGGAAAGTTCGTTCCCCCTGAGAGGCGCGGCTAGAGTACGTGTCACTGGTGGCTTGCCACCGGACCCAACCGCTGACAGCGCCCGGCCGAGAGGTTCGGGCGCTGTCGGCATTTTGGGGACGCGCGCTCGGGCTCAGTGGGATCAGTTCCCATAACGGTGGCGAATCACCCACCATTCGCAGATTGCGTTCCATCTCGCCCCGGGGAAATCGCGTCCATTGTCGAACCGGATGATCTGTGGTAGGAACTTCGAGAGAGCGCGAAGGTCAACGCGACCAGCGCCGCGGACGTATTTTCCCTTGTGGCGCGGCGTCTCGATCGCTGATGATCCACTGGCGCCTGGTTCGCCGAGAGGAGAGACCATGTCGCCCAAGAGTGGCAAGACGGAGACCGAGTCTGAGTCAGTCGAGACGTCCGAGGCCCAGATTGCGGTCCACTGGCGCGAGGAGGAGTACGTCTATCCACCGGCCAAGTTCATCGGACAGGCCAACGCCAACGACCCCGCGATCTTCGACCGGTTCAAGGAGGAGAACTTCCCGGAGTGCTTTAAGGAGTACGGGGACCTGCTCTCGTGGGACCACTACTGGCACACGACCCTAGACACCAGTAAGGCACCATTTTGGAAGTGGTTCGTCGGCGGCAAACTCAACGCCTCGTACAACTGCGTCGACCGGCACCTGAAGACGGACCGCAACAAGGCGGCGCTCATCTGGGTGCCCGAACCCGAAGACGCCCCTACCGAGGTCGTGACCTACCAAGAGCTCTACGAGCGCGTCAACGAGTTCGCCGCACTGCTCCAAGGTTTCGGCGGCGTGGCGACGGGCGATGTGATTACCTTCCACATGCCCATGGTCACGGAGCTGCCGGTCTCGATGCTGGCGTGCGCGCGGCTGGGCGTCGTTCACTCCCAAGTCTTCGGTGGTTTCTCCGGCGCAGCGTGCGGAGGACGCATCGCGGACTCCAAGAGCAAGATCCTCGTCACGATGGACGGCTACTACCGCAACGGTGAACTGGTCGATCACAAGGTCAAGGCCGACGAGGCCGTTGCCCGCGCCGCCGAAGAAGGCGTCGTCGTGGAGAAGGTCCTTGTGTGGCGCCGCCACCCGGGCCAGTACGCCTCGCAAACCCCGATGGTCCCCGGCCGTGACTACTTCATCGACGAGCTCATGCCCGAGTTCAAGAACAAGAAGGTTCCGCCGGTCTCCATGCCCGCCGAGGCGCCGCTGTTCATCATGTACTCGAGTGGCACGACCGGCAAGCCCAAGGGCTGCCAGCACAGCACCGGTGGCTACCTGGCGTACGTGACCGGGACGTCCAAGTACTACCAAGACATCCACCCCGAGGACACCTACTGGTGTGCGGCCGACATCGGCTGGATCACCGGACACTCCTACATCGTCTACGGACCGCTCTCACTTGGCACGACGAGCGTCATGTACGAAGGAGTGCCGACGTACCCGGATGCCGGACGGGCGTGGCGCATCGCTGAGCGACTCGGCGTGACGACGTTCCACACCGCGCCCACGACGATCCGGATGCTGCGCAAGCTCGGACCGGACGAGCCGGCCAAGTACAACTACCACTTCAAGCACATGACGACGGTGGGCGAGCCGATCGAGCCCGATGTGTGGCGCTGGTACCACGACGTCGTGGGCAAGGGCGAGGCCGTCATCGTCGACACCTGGTGGCAGACCGAGAACGGTGGCTTCCTGGGGAGCACCCTGCCGGCGCTCAATCCGATGAAGCCGGGCAGCTGCGGGCCGGCGGTAGTTGGCATCTTTCCGGAGATCCTCGACGAGAATGGCGAACGAATTGCGGCGGGCAGCGGGATCGCGGGCAACATCTGCATCCGCAACCCGTGGCCGGGCATCTTCCAAACCATCTGGGGTGACCCCGACCGCTTCGTCAAGACCTACTACGAGAAGTACAACAAGGATCCCAAGAGCACTGACTGGCACGACTGGCCGTACTTCGCCAACGACGGAGCCATGCAGGCCGAGGACGGGTACTTCCGCATTCTCGGTCGGGTCGACGACGTCATTAACGTCTCAGGGCACCGACTGGGCACCAAGGAGTTGGAGTCCGCAGCCATCATGGTCGACGAGATTGCCGAGGCGGCCGCGGTCCCGGTCGTCGATCAGATGCGCGGGCACGCCGTCGAGCTGTACGTGGCTCTTAAGCCGGGCTTCACCGCGAGTAAGGCCATCGAGGACAAGGTGTCCCAGATGATCGTCACCGAGATCGGTCCCATCGCACGTCCCAAGAACGTGTGGATCGTCTCGGACATGCCCAAGACACGATCGGGCAAGATCATGCGGCGCGTCATCGCGAGTGTCTCGAACTTCGCAGACGTCGGTGACATCACCACGCTGGCCAACCCCGACGTAGTTGAGGGTATCCGTCAGTACGTACAGAGCGAGAAGATGGCGCGCGGCGATGAGCCCCGCGAGTTGACCGCCGAGGAGAGAAAGGTCATCGAGTCCTTCGGGCACGCCGAGTAACGACGAACAACTAGGAGTCGAAACCCAGACCCAACGCGTCCAGCATTCGTAACCACAGGTTGCGCCGACCCTCGTGGGCGTCGGCCGAGCGGATCGCCGCCTGCGTGAACCGGATGAACAGCCAGCGCAGGGGCTCGGGTGGGAACGGCAGCGGCTTGGAGCGCACCATCGTAAGTCGGGTGCGTTCGGTGTCCAGACCGTCGAGCAGGTCGAGCATCGTGGCCGCGCCGAATCGGCTCGAGGCCACGCCCAGGCCGGTGTAACCCATGACGTAGGCGACCTTGCCCGCGTTCGCGGTTCCCCAGAACGGCGAGAAACGAGTGCAGGTGTCGATGGCGCCGCCCCACGCGTGCGTGAACTTGATGCCGGCCAGCTGCGGGAACGTGTTCAGGAAGTGACCGGCCAACGTCGCGTAGGTCGATGGATTGAACTCGTACTCGCGACGGACCTTGCCGCGAAAGTTGTAAACGGTGTCAAAGCCACCCCAGAGGATGCTGTGATCCTTGGTCATTCGGTAGTAGTGGAACTGATTGCCGGAGTCCGAGATACCCTCGCGGCCCGACCACCCGACACTCGCCAGCTGCTCCGGGCTGAGCGGTTCGGTCACCAGCGCGAAATCGTAGACCGGCACGACGTACTTGCGCGCTGATCGCACCAGTGAGGGGAAGATGTTGGTCGCCAGGGCCACGCGCGCCGCGGTGACCGCGCCATACGGGGTGTGCACCCGCACTGCGTCGTCCACGTCTTCGAGCCACTCCACCTTGGAGTTCTCGAAGATCTTTACCCCCATCTGGAGGCACGCACGCTCCAGCCCCCAGACCAGTCGCGCCGGGTCCACCAGGGCCGTGCCGTCCAGATCGAACAGTCCGCCCTGGTAGATAGGCGAGTGAACGCGGGCCTGCACCTCATCGCGTGACAGCACCTCAACGTGGTCGCCCAACTCGTTTCGGATTCGCGCTTCCTCGGTCATCTCGCGCATCTGCCACGGCGCCACGGCGACGCGCAGTTCACCGTTTCGCTCCCAGTCGCACGGGATGTGGTATCGACGAATGGTCGCTTCGATCTCGTTGAGATTCTCACGGCCGAGTCGCTCGATGATCGCCATCTCGTCGGGCCAGCGCCGCAGACCGTTACGAAAGCCGTGGGTGAGTGACGCGGAGCAGAAGCCTCCGTTGCGACCTGAGGCGCCCGCACCCGTCTCGTACTGTTCGAGCACGATCACGTCGCGCTCCGGTTGACGTTCTTTGGCCAGAAGCGCCGTCCACAGACCGGAGTAACCCGCCCCCACGACGCACAGGTCGGCGCCCAGGTCGCCAATCAGCGCCGGATGCGGCGCGGGCTCTAGGGGGTCCGAGTCAAGCCACCACAGCTCGGGCTGGGCGTGGGCGAGATGGCGCAGGACGAAGGGGTCCTTCTCTTGCATACTGAGTCCAACCGGTGGTTGGAATCACCCTCTCTAGGTACCGCCTCTTTCGCGCGTGTGCCGCGAACGCCGGGGTCCAGTCCGGCCTACGTCATCCAATTCTACCGTCAGGGTCTCTAGTGACTGGTTCCAAACCGGTCCGGACAATCCCCGGTAATGCGGCTCAGCCCACGTGGGATCGCCTAAAACTCACATCTCGGCCTTCCGGGCGAGGGGCGCCAAGTTCCCCAAATGCGCATCGTAGTGACGCGAGGTGTCCCACTGGAGCATCTCTGAGAGTGGCGCTCCTTCTAGCCAGGGCCACCGGTTCGGGTCGAAGAGCTCCTCGTCGGTGAGACCACTGACCGCCGCCAGAAGCCGTTCGAAGGATTGGGAGAACGCGACCCGCGTCTCCTCCGGAAGATCGTTGACGTGCTCGCGGAAGACACTCTCGTTGATCTCATCGGTCGTCCTTGAGGGATCGGTCTGATCGTCCGGTACTCGGCCAGCGCACAGGGCGACGATCACCTGCGCCGAGTGATCTTGCCACCACGCCAAGTGCGCGAGCACATCCTTCCCCGTCCAGTCGTCCATCGCTGGATCTAACAATCGGTCGTCGTCAATCCGCTCGACGAGTAATGCCACGTCACGGTGGGTCGTGGTCATAACGCGCAGCAGTTCGTCCTTTTCCACGTTCGAACGCTAGCCAGCGAAATCGCGGCGGATTTTGTGGCCCGGATGAGCTGAGCGTGATGACGATTTGGTCGGGCTGGGGAGATTTGAACTCCCGATCTCTCGGCCCCCAGCCGAGCGCTCTAGACCAAACTAAGCCACAGCCCGTGAGGGGTCAATGCTAGCCGGAGGCTGCTCAGTCACTCGGTCGATGCGATCCGTGGGACTGGTCGGGATGGGTCAACCACGCGCGCGCCTCGCACAGATACGCGATCGATTCGCCGGTGGCCTTCGCGCGCAGGGCGTCGAGTATCCGCTCGTCGAGCGCGTCCAACAGGTCTTGTACTGACACGAGTTCTCCTCTCAGCCGCCGGCGACGGCGGTCACGATCTCCACTGCTACACCATCGGGCACCGGAGTGCTGGTCCAGCTGGAGCGGCGAACAACTTCGCCGTCGAGCGCGACCGCGACACCACGGGCCTCGATTCCGAGTCGCTCGACGAGTTCGGCGATCGACTCGTTCTCGTGGGTTCGCTCAACGCCATTGACCCGGATCACAACTCCTCCACGAAGCCCACCGCGAGTTCCGCGGCCCACGGCGCCAGGGTTACGCCGTGGCGGTAGTAACCGGTCGACCACCCCCACCCTTTCGGCTCCAGTCGCTCGAAGAAGGGCCGCCCGGTCGTGCTCGCCGGACGGAGTCCGACGCGGGTGTCGAGAATCTCCGCGCTCTCGAGACTCGGAATGAGCGTCGAGCGCGTCACGCAGGATCCGGTGCAGTTCGCCGACCTCGACGGTCGCTGCGGAGCGCTCCTCCGAACTGGCACCGAGTACGCCGCGACCACCAGACCGGTTGACCAAGTAGAACGGACGGCCGCGGACGAACGCGCGCACCATCGCACCACTTGTGGATTCCAATCCCTGGACCCGGACCGTGACCCCTCGGACGGGTCGCACCAGGTTCACTCCACTGGCGTGCGCGCCGGAGGGGAGGGGAGACCACCCGGTGGTGAGGAGTCCGGTGTCGGCGCTCACGCGACGACTCGACGTGTGGGCGATCACCGAGCGTTCGTCTCCGCTGACCTCGACGACCGTCTCGGTGACGAGCTCAACGTCGAGCCGTGTCAGGGCATTGCGAAGGACCCCGACGGCCTCGTCGGGGTCCAACCACGCGTCTCCAGTCAATACGACGCCGTCGCTCACCCGATCGGACAGTCCAGCGAAGAGCGCCGGTTCATCAGTTCGATGAGAGAGCCGGAAGGGTGCGGCGAACCTGGCCGCCACCTCGGTGAACTGGCGCAGCAGGGCCCGGTCCCCGGGCTCCCAGCCGACGTAGAGGGTGCCCGTCTCGTGTAGACCCACCCGCTTGCCGGTCTGTGCCTCCAAGTCCTCGACGAGTCGCCGCCACGCGGGCAACGCGCCCAACTGGAGCCGATAGGTCTCTAGTTCGCCCGGAACGATCTCCGCCGACGGCGCGATCATTCCGGCGGCCGCCCACGTCGCCCCGCGCCCCGGATGCGGGTCGATGAGTGTGACGTGGTGACCGCGACGCGCCAGTCGATACGCACTCGCGAGGCCGACGATCCCGGCCCCAACGACGAGAACGGATCGTGGTGCGCCTTTCATGACGCCAGCGTACGTCGAGGTTTGGTAAAGGCCTTTCGCTATAGTTGGGGCGGGTCAGCGTTGCCCCGACGGACAACGCGAAGATGACAGAACTCTACGACCCCTCTTTTGAGCACGACGCCTGCGGCGTGGGAATCGTCGCGGACCTGACCGGTCGACCAAGTCGCGCCACTGTCGTCGACGCCCTCACGATCCTGGAGAACCTCGAACACCGAGGAGCCACGGGGTCGGACCCCGATTCCGGTGACGGCGCGGGAATCCTCGTGCAGATGCCCGACGCCATGATCCGTCGCGCGTTTGATGACGTGCCGCCGTGCGGAGAGTACGGGGTGATCCAGTGGATGGTCCCGGTGGCATTGGACTGGCTGGCGGCGCGCACCGTCATCGACAGCGCTTTGGCCAGGGTCGGGCTGACCTCAGGGGGGTGGCGCGACCTGAAGGTGGACTCGTCACTGCTGGGAAAGTCCGCGGCGGCCGGCGAGCCCGGATTCATCCAGGAGCTCGTGGTGACGACGCGCCCCATGACGAGCGACGACTTGGAGCGCGCGCTCTTTTGCGCGCGCAAGATCATCGAGCACACGGTGGCCCTCTACGCGGCATCGTGCTCGTCTCGCGTCGTGATCTACAAGGGGATGCTCACCGCCCCGCAGCTGCGCAACTACTTCGCCGACTTGAGCGACGACTCGCTGGTCTCGGCGATCGCCGTCGTGCACAGCCGATTCTCGACCAACGTCTTGCCTCGCTGGGAGTTGGCTCAGCCCTTCCGCTATATCGCGCACAACGGCGAAATCAACACCGTCCGGGGAAACCGCAACTGGATGACCGCGCGCGAGACCACGCTCCACACTGAGGCCCTGCCCTTGCCCGTGGCGGTCTTAACGCCCATCGTCACCGAGGGGCTGAGCGACTCGGCCAGTTTCGATGAGGTCGTCGAGTTGCTGGTCCACGCCGGTCGGTCCCTGCCCCACGCGATCCTCATGATGATTCCCGAGGCCTGGGAACGCTCGACGGCGATGGACCCCGTGCGCCGCGACTTCTATCGGTACCACGCCGCCCTCATGGAACCCTGGGACGGTCCGGCGTCGGTCACGTTCTGCGACGGACGGGTGGTTGGCGCAGTCCTGGACCGCAACGGCCTGCGGCCCGCGCGCTACTGGGTCACCAAGGACCACCGGGTCATCTTCGCCAGCGAGGTGGGCGTACTGCCCATCGACCCGGCCCAGGTCGAGCGCAAGGGGCGCCTCCAGCCCGGCCGCGTGTTCCTGATCGACATTGCCCAAGGTCGCATCATCGATGACGACGAGCTGAAGAGTGATCTCGCATCGCGCGCGCCCTACGGCGAATGGCTGGAGAGCCAGGCGTCCCTCGACGAGTTAGGGGCTCGCGCGATGCTCACGCCCAGTCACGCGTCGGTCCTTCGCCAGCAGGTCAACTTCGGCTACAGCGAGGAGGACCTGGCCCTCATCCTTCGTCCCATGGCCGCGAGCGGTGAGGAGGCCATCGGGTCGATGGGCTCGGACACGCCCCTCGCCGCTCTGTCGCGGGCGCCGAGGTCGATCTTCGACTACTTCAGCCAGCTCTTCGCCCAGGTCACGAATCCGCCATTGGACGCGATTCGCGAGGAGTTGGTGACCTCGACGCGCGTCAGCATCGGCGGCGAGGACAATCTGCTCGGCGACTCGGCTCGCCACTGCCATCAGATTGTTTTGGCGTCGCCGGTGTTGAGCAACGAAGATCTCGCCAAACTGCGCTACGTCGACGAGGACGACGCCGTCGACGGGTTCCACCCGGTCGTCGTGGACGCACTCTTTGAGGTCGAGGGTGAGTCCGACCCGGGACGGCGACTGGCCCGAGCAGTCGACGAGCTGTGCGACCAGGTGGTCGAACTGGTGCGCTCGCACGCCAACATCGTCATCATCACGGACCGCAACACGTCGCCGGAGCACGCGGCCATTCCGAGTCTGCTCGTCACCTCAGCGCTTCACCACCGCCTGGTGGACGAGCACCTTCGCACCAACGCCGCCTTGATACTCGAAGCCGGCGACGTGCGCGAGGTTCACCACGTGGCGGCGCTGTTGGGCTTCGGAGCATCTGCGGTGTGTCCCTACCTCGCCTACGAGTCGATCGATGCGCTCGTGGCCGAGGGAGAGATTGACGCGCCCGGCGCCTTTGAGGCCCGCTACCAGTACGCCAAGGCCCTGACCAAGGGCGTGGTCAAGGTGATGTCGAAGATGGGCGTGAGCACCGTCGCCAGCTACGTGGGCTCCCAGCTCTTCGAGGCGGTGGGGCTGGGTCACGAGGTCGTGTCGCGTTACTTCCCCGGTCTACCTAAGCGGGTCGGCGGCGTCACGCTGCGCCACCTCGGTGAGAGCGTGTTGACGCTGCACGCGCGGGCCTACCGCCCGCACCCTGGTGAGCCGGTGGCCCTGGCCAACCGCGGTGAGTATCAGTGGCGCCGCGGCGGCGAGGTGCATCTCTTCAATCCGCGCACCGTTCAGAAGCTCCAGCACGCCACGCGTGCGGGTCGCTACGACATCTTCAAGGAGTACTCATCAGCCGTGGACGACCAGCGCCACGACCGCTCCACGCTGCGCGCCCTGCTCGAACTGGTACCGGCCGCAGTGCCCGTGCCCCTCGACGAGGTCGAGAGCGCGGCGTCGATCATCCGGCGCTTCTCCACCGGCGCGATGAGTTACGGCTCGATCTCCGAAGAGGCGCACACCACCCTGGCGATCGCCATGAACCGGCTCGGGGCACGGTCCAACACCGGCGAGGGGGGCGAGGACGAGGACCGTTACGACGTGGCCGACCCTCGCTTCAATCGCCGATCGGCGATCAAGCAGGTGGCCTCCGGGCGCTTCGGGGTGACGAGCCGGTATCTCGTTAACGCCGACGACCTGCAGATCAAGATGGCCCAGGGTGCCAAGCCCGGCGAGGGTGGCCAACTCCCTGGCACGAAGGTGTACCCGTGGATCGCCCGGACCCGCCACTCGACGCCCGGGGTGGGACTGATCTCGCCACCGCCCCACCACGACATCTACTCCATCGAAGACTTGAAGCAACTCATCTACGACTTGAAGAACGCCAACGACCGGGCGCGCGTGCACGTCAAGCTGGTCAGCGAGCAGGGCGTCGGCACGATCGCCGCGGGCGTGGCGAAGGCTCACGCCGACGTCATCTTGATCTCGGGCCACGACGGCGGCACCGGGGCAGCGCCACTCACCTCGCTCAAGCACGCGGGCACCCCTTGGGAGATCGGTCTCGCCGAGGCCCACCAGACGCTGGCCCGTAACGGCCTGCGCAGCCGCGTCGTCCTGCAGGTCGACGGGCAGCTGAAGACCGGCCGCGACGTCATAATCGCGGCCCTCCTGGGCGCCGAGGAGTTCGGCTTCGCCACGGCACCCCTGGTCGTGTCGGGGTGCGTGATGATGCGCGTCTGCCACCTGGACACCTGTCCGGTCGGCATCGCGACGCAGAACCCACGACTGCGCGAACGGTTCGCCGGACAGCCCGAGTTCGTCGAGAACTTCTTCGAATTCGTGGCCGAGGAGGTCCGTGAGTATCTGGCCCTGCTCGGCGCGCACACTCTCGAAGAGGTCGTCGGCGACACCTCCAAGTTGCGCGCCGAGACGCGCGCCGACGCGGACCTGGACCTCGACCTGTCGGGACTGCTCACGCCCGTTCCACCCGACCAGCGCCGCCAGAGCATCGCGCAGGATCATGGGCTGGAGGCGGCACTGGACTGGAACTTCCTGGACGACGCGCGACACGCAACGTTGCGCGGCGAGACGTTCCACTACACCGGCGCCATCACCAACGTCAACCGCGCGGTGGGGACTCTCACTGGCAGCGCCCTCACCCGCGCTCACGGTGGCCGGGTCCTCGCCGAGGACACCGTGGTGCTGGACTTCACCGGATCGGCCGGTCAGAGCCTGGGGGCCTTCCTTCCGGCCGGGGTGACGATTCACCTGACCGGCGACGCGAACGACTACGCCGGCAAGGGCCTCTCGGGCGGACGCATCGTGATCCAACCATCCGGGGCGTCGACATTCGCGAGCGAGGGCAACATCATCGCCGGCAACGTGCTCGGCTACGGCGCCACCGGGGGAGAGATCCTGGTGCGCGGCGTGGTGGGGGAGCGCTGCGGCGTTCGCAACTCCGGAGCGACCATCGTCGTAGAGGGCGCGGGAGACCACGCCGGCGAGTACATGACCGGCGGCGTGGTCGTGATCCTGGGCGCCGTCGGGCGCAACCTGGCCGCGGGGATGTCCGGGGGCACCCTCTACCTCTACGACCCCGACGACACGGTGCACGACCACCTGAGTGCCGGCGTCTACGAGATCGACCCGCTCGAGTCCGACGACGACGAGCGACTGCGCAACCTGCTCACGCGCTTTCACGACGAGACGGGGTCACAGGTGGCCGCGCGCCTGCTCGCGGACTGGCGTCGAGCGCGGATGGATTTCGTGCGAGTCGAATCATCGGAGTACCAGCGAGCCCGCGACGAGCAACGCGGTGGGTAAGCCCACCGGATTCCTGGAGACGCCGCGGCGCGGCCCCGGGTACCGGCCCGTGCCGGTTCGACTCCGCGATTGGCACGAGGTCTACGAGGCCCAGGACGACGACGAGGTCGCAAGCCAGGCCGGCCGGTGCATGGACTGCGGCATCCCGTTCTGCACGCAGGGTTGCCCCCTGGGCAATCCGATCCCGGCGTTCAACGACGCGGTCTTTCGTCAGCACTGGGACCACGCGGCCGACGCACTGCTGCGCACGAATAACTTCCCGGAGTTCACCGGACGGCTCTGTCCCGCGCCGTGCGAGTCGGCGTGCGTGCTCAACATCAGCGACGCGTCCGTGACGATTGAGCGCATTGAGTACGAGGTCGCCGAGCACGCCTTCGCCGGGGGACTGAGCGTGCGCGCGCCGGACGTCACCGACAGCGGCCGACGGGTGGCGGTCGTGGGTTCGGGACCAGCGGGTCTCGCCGTCGCCGCCCAATTGCGCGCGGTCGGTCACGGCGGTGGAGGTCTTTGAGCGGGCCGACGCCATCGGCGGGTTGCTGCGCTACGGCATCCCGGAGTTCAAGATGGAAAAGTCCGTGCTCGACCGGCGCCTCGCCGTCATGCGCGACTCCGGGGTCGTCTTTCATGTGAACTCCACGGTGGGCGCGGTCGAACTTGCGCACTTGCGCAGGACCTTCGACGCAGTCGTGCTGGCGCTGGGGTCCACAACGCCACGGCGCATTGACGTCCCCGGTGCCGACCTGGACGGTGTCATGGCCGCCGATGACCTACCTGGAGGCCGCCAACCGGTCCGTACGCGACGCGGTGCCGTCGCCGTTCGACGCGCGGGGAAAAAACGTCATCATCCTCGGAGGTGGCGACACCGGGGCCGACTGTCTGGGCACGGCGCACCGTCAGGGCGCGGCGTCAGTGACCCAGATCGAGATCCTGGACCGCCCACCCGACGAACGGCCCGACGACCAACCCTGGCCGACGATGGCGCGCCTCTTCAAGAGCTCCCCGGCCCACGACGAGGGCGGCGAACGGCGATTCTCCACCGAGACGCTCGAATTTCGCGGTCCCGGTCACGTCACTGAGATTGCGTTGCGCGATCACGCCACTGATGAGGCGGCGCGTGCGCCGGCCGAACTGGTCTTGATCGCCGCGGGCTTCATTGGACCTGAACTCGCGGGCCTCGGCCTCGACGCGTCGCCACATCTCACGCCGCGCAATACCCTGGCGGTCAACGAGCTCGTGGTGTCTGGAGTCACTCGACGGGGCCAGTCCGGTCTTCGCCTGCGGTGACGCCGTGCGCGGCCAGAGCCTGATCGTCTGGGCAATCGCCGAGGGCCGCAGTGCCGCGGCCTCCGTTGACGCCTACCTGCGCGACGGCGTCACGGCCCTGCCCGCGCCGCTCGAGCCCTACGCCGTCTCGTGGTGAGCGCCGTGCGTCGCGACGCTTTGTAGCATCGTCACCAGACGAGGGGGGACCCATGGACAGCACGATGCAGGACGCACCGCTGGTCATCACCGACATCGTGCGCCACGGCGAGTGGCTGTACGCGGACAAGAAGGTCCTGACCGTCACGCCCGACGGGGTCAAGGAGGCCAACTTCTTCCAAGTCTCCAAGCGCGCCGAGCAGCTGGCGGCCGCGCTGGCCCGACTGGGGATCCGACGCGGCGACCGCGTGGCCACGTTCATGTGGAACAACCAGGCTCACCTCGAGGCGTACCTGGCCGTGCCCTGCATGGGCGCAGTCCTGCACACGCTCAACATTCGCCTGTTCCCCGAACAACTGAGCCTACATCATCACCCACGCCGAAGACCGGGTGATCATCGTCGACGCCGTCCTCGTTCCCATGCTGGCCAAGGTGCGCGACCAGATTCCCAACGTCGAGCACTTCATCGTCAACGGCCCCGACGACAGCGGCGCCCTCGGACCCACGCTGGACTACGAGACCCTGGTTAACGCCGAGCGTCCCGGATTCGAGTGGCCCAAACTGAACGAACGCGACGCCGCCATCATGTGCTACACCTCGGGCACCACCGGCAACCCCAAGGGCGTCGTCTATTCGCACCGATCAGTCTGGCTCCACTCGATGGCCTCGACGTCGGCCAACTCCACCGGTCTCAATGAGGCGGATCGGTGTCTGCTCATCGTGCCCATGTTCCACGTCAACGCGTGGGGCGTCGCCTACACAGCCTTCCTGGCCGGATGCGAGTTGATCATGCCCCAGATGTTCCTCCAGGGCGAACCGATCGTGAAGATGATCACCGAACTGCGCCCGACCACATCGCTCGGCGTGCCCACCGTATGGAACGACGTCTTGCGTGTCGCCGAGTTGGACGCGACGGCAGACTTCTCCAGCCTGCGCCAGATCGTCGCGGGCGGCTCCGCGGTGCCGCGCCACATGATCGAGGCGTTCCGCGATCGCCACGGCGTGAACCTGGTCCAGGGCTGGGGCATGACCGAGACCAGTCCGCTGGCCGCGGTGTCCATCCCCCCAGCCGGAACACCTCCGAACGCCGAACTCGACTATCGCGCCAAGGCCGGCCGGGTGGTGGCCGGCATCCAGGTGCGCCTGGTCGCCGAGGACGGCGCGATCCTGCCCAAGGACGGCAAGTCCGTGGGCGAGTTCGAGGTTCGCGGTCCGTGGGTCACCGGCTCGTACTTCGGCGTGGACGACCCCGACAAGTTCCACGACGGCTGGTTGCGCACCGGCGACGTGGGCACCCTGGACGGCGAGGGCTTCATGGTGATCTCGGACCGCACTAAGGACGTGATCAAGTCCGGAGGCGAGTGGATCAGTTCGGTGGACCTGGAGGTCACCGTGATGTCGCACCCTGCGGTCTTCGAGGCCGCGGTCATTGCCGTGCCGGACGAGCGGTGGCAGGAGCGACCGCTGTGCTGCGTCGTGTTGCGCGCCGACGCCACCGCCACGGCATCTGAGCTGCGTGACTACCTGGCCGAGCGGGTGGTCAAATGGTGGTTGCCCGAAAGATGGAGTTTCATTGACTCCGTGCCCAAGACCAGTGTGGGCAAGTTCGACAAGAAGGTGCTGCGCGCGCAGTACGGCGCCGGCGAACTCGACGTCATCACCCTGTCGTGAGCCAAGCCCTGGACGGCCTGGCCGACGAGGTCGCGCGCCTGGCCGAGCGGGTGAGCGACGTCCTCTTCGACGCGGTGCGCGCCCAGTTGCGTGACGACGACGCCGAGTCGGCCAAGGAACTCGAGCGGCGCCTGGCCAAGGTGCGCCGCAGCCTGGTCAAGGCCGAGGCGCTGCTGCGCGGTCAGGCCGAGTAGTCGGCGTTCACGACGTCGATCACCTGGCGAAGGTTGACGTAGCGGCGCCCGTCGAAGTCAAACGTGAGTAGTCCCGACTCATCGACCCGGTAACCCGCACCCGTGGCGAAGGCCGGCACCGCGCGGGTGAGGGCGTCGAGCAGTGACGCCGTGACTGGGTGCTTCAGTGCCACGTGCGCCAGGGAGCCCTCGAGGTCGAAGCCGACGAAGTTCGAGTAGAACCGCTCGACCTCGGCAATGGCGTCCTCGACGGAACGAACGATCCGAAACAGGCAGGTGTCAGCGTCGTCGAGGTACCCGGCCTTGATCATCCAGCCGTCGACGAAATCGGCCCAGGCCGTCCAGTAGGTGCCGTCGGGTGTGTCAACCAACACCACCGGCGCCGGGGTCGACTTGCCGGTGTGCAACAGCGTCAGGATCTCGAAGGTCTCATCCAGCGTGCCGAGGCCCCCGGGGAAGATCGCGAAGGCGATCGACTCCTTGGTCAGCGCCACCTTTCGGGTGAAGAAGTACTTCATCTCCACCAGGCGAGTCTCGGCGTCGACGTAGGGATTCGCACTTTGCTCGAACGGCAGCTCCACATTGACGCCGAGGGTGTTCTCGCGACCCGCTCCGCGCGCGGCGGCCTCCATGATCCCCGGCCCGGCACCCGACACGGTGATCCACCCGCGCGCGGCCATGGCCGCGCTGAGTTGGGAGGCCATCTCGTAGAGCGGAGAGTCTGGCTTGGTGCGCGCCGAGCCGAAAACCGTGAACTTGGGGCGTTCTCGCCAGGGGGAGAAGACATTCGCCGCGTCGAGGAGCTCATCCAATACCGTGGCCGCGACCTTGAGATCACCGTCGTCCGGGTCCAACGCCACCAGAGCCACGAGACTCGTGACCAACGTGCGCAGGATGGCTTCGCGCTCGGGTGGCAGATGTGCGTCGCCGAGACCCTTCAGGAACTCGTTGATGACCTCGTCGGAGTTCACGCGCGTTGGTAGAGCGTGGAGCGCTGGACCAGGCGACGCCCGAGCGGCTCGACCAACCGCTCCAGGGCCGCCGCGTCCATCTCCTGGCCGTGCACCGCACCCGCGGCGCGCGAGATGTTCTCGTCCATCAACGTCCCGCCGACGTCGTTGGCGCCCGCACCCAGGATGCGCCGCGATCCCTCGACGCCCATCTTGACCCAACTGACCTGGATGTTGTTGATGACCGTGGCGTAGTGCAGCCGCGCCACGGCGTGCAACAGAACGGCCTCGCGAAATGTCGGACCCTTCCGGCTGCGACCCTGGAGGAACAAAGGTGTGGCCATGTGTACGAAGGGCAGCGGCACGAACTCGGTGAAGCCACCCGTCTCGAGTTGTAGGTCGCGGGTGCGCATCAGGTGCGTCGCCCAGCTCGCGACACCCTCGACGGCGCCGAACATGATCGTGATGTTCGAGCGAAGGCCCACGCCGTGAGCCGCACGATGCACCGCCAGCCACTGGTCCGAATTGATCTTGTCCGGACACAGCACTTGACGCACGTCGTCGTCGAGGATCTCGGCAGCCGTGCCAGGGAGGGTCTTCAGCCCCGCGTCCTTCAGCCGGGTCAGGTAGGTCGCCAGGTCCTGGTTGGAACGCCGCGCCCCCTCGAAGACCTCTAAGGCGCTGAAGGCGTGAATGTGAATGGTCGGCGACCCGGCGCGCACGGCCGCCACCACGTCGATGTAGTAGTCGCCGTCGAACTTCGGGTGGATCCCGCCCTGGAGGCAGACCTCGGTGGCGCCGCGCTCCTCGGCCTCACGGACCCGCTCGCTGATCTCATCCAAGGTCAACAGGTAGGGGTCTCCGCGCAGGTTGAGCGACAACGGGCCTTTGGAAAATGCGCAGAACCGGCACTTGAAGGTGCACACGTTCGTGTAGTTGATGTTGCGATTGATCACGAAGGTCACGTCGTCGCCCACCAACTGGCGCCGGACGTCGTTGGCCAGTTCGCTCACGCTCGTGACGTCACGGCCGCGCGCACTGAGCAGCGTCACCAACTCGTCGTGGGTGAAGTCGTGCCCGGGCTCGAAGCGGTCGAGTAGTTCCTGGACTGACGACGTGATCGTCCCGGCGGAGTTTGGCGCGGGCGGAGTCGCGTCCGAACCCGCGAACCACCCGTCGTCGCGCGCCAGGAATCCGGCGTCCGCGTGCGCGAGCACCGCCGGGCGCACCTTCGCATCGAGGAACTCGGCACCGCGCGCGACGAACGACGGGTACACGGTGAGTCGCGCCACCAAATTGAAGCCCTGCTGGGCGCAGGCGCGTGACAGCGTGTCGATCGCCGGCCAAGCGCGCTCCGGATTGACGTGATCACGCGTGACGGGTGAGATACCACCGAAGTCGTCGATGCCGAAGGCCAAGAGGGCCGCAGGATCGTCCGAGAGATTTGGCGGAGCCTGCAGGTGAACGTCACTGGGCAGGATCAGGCGCGCGGCGGCAATCGTCCAGTGGAACTCCTCGGCCGTCGGCGCGGGTTCGCGCGCCATGGCGGTGCGCGCCTTGGGCAGGAAGTTCTGGATGATGACCTCCTGCACGTGGCCGTAACGAGCGTGGGAGTCAGCGATCGCCGCCAGCGTGGCCAAACGGTCAGCGCGGTCCTCACCAATGCCCACTAAGAGGCCCGTGGTGAAGGGGATCTTGCAGCTCGCCGGCCAGTCGTAACGTCTCCAGACGGCGCGCGGGCGTCTTGTCCGGGGCCAACCGGTGCGCCGTCACGTCGGCCAAGGTCTCGAGCATCATGCCCTGGGAGGCGCTGGTCGTACGCAGTTGGGCCAACTCGTGCTCGAACAGCGCGCCGGCGTTGGCGTGCGGCAAGAGGCCGGTGCTCTCAAGCACCATCTGCGCCGCTGTCGCGACGTAGTCCACTGTCGATCGGTACCCGCGCGCCGCCAGCCACCGTGCGGCTTCGTCGTAGCGCAACTCCGGGCGCTCGCCGAGGGTAAACAGTGCCTCCGTGCAGCCGGCGTCGCGCCCGGCCTGGGCGATGGCCATGACCTCGTCGAGGTGGAGGTACGGCGACGCGACGTGCGCGGGTGCCTGGGCGAAGGTGCAGTAGCCGCAGCGGTCTCGGCACAGCTTGGTGAGGGGGATGAACACCTTGGGCGAGTAGGTCACCACGTTGCCGTGCGCCGCGCGGGCTTGTGCGAAGGCTGACGCGGCCAACTCCTCGGCGGTCGCGCTCAAGAGGTCGGATCGCGACAGCGCAACCTCGGGGCTCAACATGCGTAGCATCCTACGGCGGTGACTCGAGGGTTCGGTCCCCGACGACTCTCCGGAACTGCCCACGTCGTGTGCGTCACGCCTCGGGGCGTTGGAGCTTCTTCGCCAGAGTCTCCAGTAGGTCCTCGTAGGCGGTGGTGAAGGACGCGACGCCCTCGGTCTCGAGGCGCGCGGTGACCTCGTCGAGTGAGACCTCTGGAGGCAGGTCGTCCAGTTCGGCGGCCTTGGCGCTCGTGGTTGCAGGGTCCAGCAAAGGTGAGTCAGCGAAGTTGCCGTGGTCGCGGGCCGCGGCCAGCGTCGCGTCGGGCATGGTGTCCACTGTCTCGTCGGCGACGAGGGACTCGACGTAGAGCAGCTCGGGGTAGGCGGGATTCTTCACCGACGTCGATGCCCACAGCGGTCGCTGGACCTGGGCGCCCGCCGCCAGCAGTGCGGCGCAGCGTTCGCCGGCCATGCGGTCTCGATAGAGCTGGTAGGCACGCGCGGCCTGGGCGATGGCCGACGTGCCCCGTCGCGGGTCGTCCTCGGCGAGCATCGGGTCAATCGCCGTGTCCACCCGCGAGACGAAGAATGAGCCAACACTGGCGAGACCGGCGACGTCGTGGCCATTGGCCGCGGCGATTTCCAGGCCGGACATCCACGCGTCGAGGACCTGGCTGTAGCGCTGCAGCGAGAAGATGAGCGTCACGTTGACGTTGATGCCGGCGCCCAACACCGCAGTGATCGCGGGGAGACCCTCGAGCGTGGCCGGAATCTTGATCATGACGTTAGGACGGTTGACCGCCGCGTTGAGACGGTGCGCGGCGCTGATCGTGGCCCCGGTGTCGTTGGCCAGTCGCGGCGAGACCTCCAAGGAGACGAACCCATCGCTGTAGCGCCGACGACCGGACGCGACGTCGTCGCGGGCGCTCGCGTGGACTCCGGCCAGCACGTCGCAGGCGTCACGAACGTCCGACACCGCCAACGTCTCAAAGAGTGTTTCGAGGTCCATCGAGGTGTGCTGGGCGATGGCCTCGTCGTAGGCCGAGGACGTCGACAGTGTCTTGGCGAAGATGGAGGGATTGCTGGTCACGCCCCGGACTCCGTCACCCACCATGGACGCCAGGGTGCCGTCGTCGAGCCAGTCGCGCCGGATGTTGTCGATCCAGGGGCTCTGACCGTACGTCTCAAAGAGAGTGTGCAACTTCGTCATAGTGATGCCTCCACGTGGGCGACCAGCGCCGCCGCGTTGATGTGGAAATACTCGAACACCTTGGCGCCGGGTGCCGACTTGCCGAAGCTGTCAATGCCCAGGGCCTGATCGACGTAGCGCGTCCAGCCGAGGGTCGCCCCGGCTTCGAGTGAGACCGAGGGGACGTCGCGGCGCAGCACCGCGTCGCGATAGTTCGCGTCCTGGGCGTCGAAGCATCGCCAGCACGGCAGCGCCACGACACGGGTTTGAATTTCGCGCTCGGCGAGTTGCGTCTGGGCCGCCAGACAGTGACCGACCTCTGAGCCGGTGCCCACCAACGTGAACCTCGCGTTGGCGTGCTCGCGTACGACGTACCCACCGCGCCACGCGTTCGTCGCACTGGCGTCGGCGTCACCGCCGTCCATGACCGGCACATCCTGACGCGTCAACACGAGCGCCGTCGGGTTGGGCTGCGTATCGCGCAGGAGCCGTTCGACCAGGTCGAGGGTTTCGTTGGCGTCCGACGGTCGCACCACGTGCAGGTTGGGCATGGCGCGCAGCGCCATGAGGTGCTCGACCGGTTGGTGCGTCGGGCCGTCCTCTCCGACTCCGACCGAGTCGTGGGTGAACACGAAGAGTGCCGGAGCCTCGCTCATGGCTGCCAACCGAAGTGCGGGGCGCATGTAGTCGCTGAATACGAAGAAGGTGGACCCGACCGGACGGATCCCGCCGTGTCGTGCTTGGCCCACCAGTGTCGCCGCCATCGCGAACTCGCGAATGCCGAAGTGAATCTGTCGCCCACCGGGCTGACCCGCTCCCTGGGGCGAGGTGTTGGCGAGGATCACGCCTGTGTTGCCGGTGAGATCGGCGGACCCGGCGGTGAGGCCAGGCATCATCGGCGAGAAGGTGTCCATCGCGCGTTGCATCGCCTTGCGCGTCGCGACTCCAGTTCCCGGACTGAATCGCTCCGGCCGAGCTTCACCGACCAGGGCTCCGTGGTCGTCGAGCTGCGTCACGAAGGCGGCGCCGCGATCACCGGCGGCCGCGAGTCGCGCCTGCCAGGCAATGCGATCGTCGCGACGGTGGGTCAACGTAGCAACGACCTGAGCGGGCAACTCGGGGTCCAGGACGAAGGGCACGTCGGGCACGCCGAGCAGTGACTTGGCCACCGTGATCGCCTCGGCGCTGAACGGATCACCGTGCGCCTCACGAGTGTCCATCATCTGCGGCGAGGGGTAGCCAATGTGCGAGCGCAGGACGATCAACGTGGGACGCGAGGTCTCGGCGTTCGCGTCGCGGAGCGCCGCCTCGAGTACGTCGAGGTCGTTGGCCGACTCACCCAGGTTCAGGACGTGCCAGCCGTACGCCGCGAAGCGTTCGGGGGTGTTGTCGCGGAAGGCCAGTTCGGTCGGGCCGTCGATGGTGATGTGGTTGTCGTCGTAGACGACGGTGAGCCGGTCGAGCCCCTGGAATCCGGCCAGAGAGGCCGCCTCGTGGCTGACGCCCTCCTCCAGGCAGCCGTCACCGGCCAGGACCCAGAGACGGTGATCGACCAGGTCAGGGCCGTACTGGGTGCGCAGGACTCGTTCAGCGATCGCCATGCCGACCGCGTCGGCGAGGCCCTGGCCCAGGGGACCGGTGGTCACCTCCACGGTGGGGGTGTGGCCGGCCTCCGGGTGACCCGGCGTGATGGAGTGCAGCTGGCGGAACGACTCCAGGTCCTCTTTGCTCACCGCGTACCCGAAGGCGTGAGCCAGGCCGTACTGGAGGATCGACGCGTGGCCGTTGCTCAAAATGAAGCGGTCGCGGTCCGGCCACGACGGGTCCGTCGGGTCGTGACGCATCACTCGATTCCAGAGCGTCACGCCGAGCGGAGCGAGCGCCATCGCTGTGCCCGAGTGGCCCGATTTCGCCTTCGCCGGCGCGTCCATGGCCAGCGCCATGATTTCGCGGATCACCCGACCTTCGAGGTCGTTGGCCCCCGCGAAGAGTTGATCGCCCACGGCCGCAACCCTAGCGACTGAGTCGCGAGGAATCCCGCGATGACGGAGATAGCCTCAGGCTGTGACGCTGCAGATTCCACCGAACTGCGACCTGACATTGGGTCTCACCTGCGTCGACAAGACGACCCCGGGTACGACAGTGTGGACGATGGTCGCCGACGAGCGCATGACCAACCCCGCGGGGCTCATCCAGGGGGGATTCCTCGCAGCCATGGCCGATTCGGCAATGGGTGCGTCGGCCGTCACGGCCCTTGAGGGGCGCCGCGCCTCGGTGGTCAACACCGAGATGACGATTTCGTTGTTGGGTGCGGTGCGCGCCGGCGAGAAGCTGACCTGTACGGCGAGGGTTTTGAAGGCCGGCAAGGTCGTGATCTTCGTCGAGGCGCACATCGTGGACGCCGAGGGTCGAGGGGTGGCTCGGGCCCACTCGTCCTTCCTGGCCAGGACACGTGCTGAGTAGGCTGGCCACGTGAAACGTCCTCCGTGGCTGAAGTTGCTGCGCGGCACATCGATTCGCGATGACCTCGAGGATGTAGGTGCCGTGGCACTGCGCTACGTCAAGGAAGAGACCCTTCAGCCGCTCAAGGACACCGGTCGCTTCGCCCTCTACGGGGCTTTGGGCAGCGTCTTCGTGGGATTCGGCGTCGTGCTCTTGCTGCTAGCCGTGCTGCGCTTCTTCCAGGAGCAGTTCGCCGTCTTTCGCGGCACCTTGTCGTGGATTCCGTACTTCATCGTGGCGGGCCTTGCGATTGTGGTCTTGGCACTCACCGCCTGGCGCGTCGTGCGCGGAGCTGGTCCTCGTCGACTCAAGGAGAAGTCGTGAAGGAACCGTCGCCGACGCGCCGCGAGCTCGAAGCCAAGATCCGTGCGTTGCTGCCGGCGGGCCTGGGCGGGGGAGCCAAACCTTCGAACCCCGTCGTCGCCGGCGCGGGTCTCGGGGGCCTGCTCTCGGGTTTTGTCTGGGGGTGGCTCCGGGGCCGGCGGGGACGCGCGGGGCGTTCGAGTTGATCCTGGGGCGACTGCTGGGCGTCGCCCTTCGTGCCACGCTTCGCCGAGCGTGGGTCCTGCGCTCGGGGCGTTGGCTCGCGGTCGCCGTCGGCGTGCTGGTGCTGCGCCTGATTGAGCGTTCTCGCTCGACGAAGAAGACGAGCGGTCCGGTGGGCGCGTGAGTCGCGGACGCCTCGAAGCCGGCGAACGGGTCATGCTCATCGACGCCAAGGACCGGCGCTACCTCGTCACACTGCGCGAGGGCGACGCGTTCCACACGCACGCCGGCATCGTCCAGCACGACGACGTCATCGGGGTCGAAGAGGGCTCGGTGGTCAGCGGCAACACGGAACGCTCCTTCTTGGTGCTGCGTCCGACGTTGTCCGACGTCGTTCTCAAGATGCCCCGAGGCGCGCAGGTGATCTATCCCAAGGACCTCGGCGCGATACTTCTTCAAGCGGACATTGCACCGGGACTACGCGTGCTCGAAGCGGGCGTCGGATCCGGAGCGCTGTCGATGACCCTCCTGCGCGCCGGCGCGATCATCACGGCGTACGAGATCCGGGAGGACTTCGCGAAGGACGCCGAGCGCAACGTGCACGCGTTACTCGGTACCGACGTCGCCTACGACGTCCATATCCGCGACGTCACCCTGGGAATTGACGAACGTGACCTGGACCGGGTTCTACTGGACATGCCCGAACCCTGGGCGGTGGTGGCCCACGCCGAGGTCGCGCTTCGTCCCGGGGGGATCCTGCTCGCCTATCTGCCAACGATCAACCAGACGCAACGACTTCGTGAGACGCTGCGGACTCACGCCTTCGGCCTCGAAGAGACGGTGGAGATCCTGCGCCGAACCTGGCACGTCGATGGGCGTTCGGTGCGGCCGGACCACCGGATGGTCGCCCACACCGGGTTCTTGACCTCAGCGCGGCGCGTGGCCCGAGCAAGCGATGCCGACTAGTCCTTTTCGATGAAGATGCACTCGCCGGGGCACTCTTCGGAGGCCTCGACAACTGCGTCTTCCATGCCCGCGGGCACCGCGGCCACGCCTTCGGCGCCGCCCGGTTCGTTCTTGACCAGTCCGTCCTGCTTCACGTAGGCCAGACCGTCGTCGAGCAGTGTGAAGACCTCCGGGCAGATCTCCTCACAGAGACCATCACCCGTACACAGGTCTTGGTCAATCCACACCTTCACATGAGCCTCCGGGGCAATATTACGGTCAGGACACTCTAGCGGCCGGGATTCACGCGACCCCCATACTTGTCGCGACCGCACCTAGGGTGGATTCATGGACCGACGAGACGCCAGCGAGCACGTCAGCGACGCCAACGCGTCGGCGCGCGAGCGCGCCCTGAGCGAGATCGAGGCCGCTCAGCGGCGCATCGAGGCACTCGAGGAGCAGCTGCTCGAAGCACGCGGCCAGGTCGCCCAAACTCGCTCGAACAACGAGAAGCTGACCATCACCATTCAACAGACGCGTGACCAGATCGCGGCGTTGCGTGACGAAGTCGAGAAGTTGACCCAGCCGCCCGCGGTCTACGGCACCTTCGTTGACTTCAATGACGACGGCACGGTCGACGTCTTCGCCTCGGGGCGCAAGATGCGCGTAGCGCTGCACCCGGGCGTGGACCCGGGCCAGGTGGCTCGCGGCGACGAGGTGGTGCTCAACGAGTCCTTCACGGTCATCGGTGTGCGCGACCCCGACGGCCAGGGCGAGGTGGTCACCGTCAAGGAGGTCCTCGACGAGCGCCGTGTGCTGATCTACGGGCGCGCCGACGAGGAACGCGTGGTGGAGTTGGCCGACGGCCTGCGCGACGTCAAGCTGCGCAGCGGCGACGCCCTGGTGCTGGACCTGCGCTCGAACCTGCTGACCGAGCGCTTGGTGCGCCAAGAGGCCGAGGAGCTGGTCCTTGAAGAGGTGCCCGACATCAGCTACGCCGACGTCGGTGGATTGGACGCTCAGATCGAGTCGATCACCGACGCGGTGGAGTTGCCCTACCTGCACCGAGCGCTCTTTCACGACTACGAGCTGCCGGCGCCAAAGGGCATCCTCCTCTACGGCCCTCCCGGATGCGGCAAGACCCTCATCGCCAAGGCCGTGGCCAACTCGCTGTCGGCCAAGGTGGCCGAACTAAGTGGCAATCGAAACGTTCGCTCATACTTCCTCAACATCAAAGGACCTGAGCTCCTCAACAAGTACGTGGGGGAGACCGAACGACAGATCCGACTGGTGTTCCAACGTGCGAGGGAGAAGGCTGAAGAGGGTGTCCCAGTCATTGTGTTCTTTGACGAGATGGACTCACTCTTTCGCACGCGCGGATCAGGGATCAGTTCGGACATGGAGTCGACGATCGTGCCCCAGCTGCTCGCTGAGATCGACGGCGTCGAATCCCTGCGCGACGTCATCGTTATCGGCGCGACCAACCGTGAGGACCTCATCGACCCGGCGATCCTGCGCCCGGGACGACTCGACGTCAAGATCAAGATCGAGCGGCCCGACGCCGACGCCGCGGCCCAGATCTTCCAGCGATACCTGCACGCCGACCTGCCCCTCGACGAGGGCGCGGTCGTCGACCTCGGCGGCGGGGACCGCTCCAAGGCGGTCCAGGCGCTGATCGAGGAGACCGTTGCCGACATGTACCGCGTCGACGACGAGAACCGGTTCCTCGAGGTCACCTACCAGGGCGGCGATAAAGAGATCCTCTACTTCAAGGACTTCGCGTCGGGCGCCATGATCGAGAACATCGTTCGGCGCGCCAAGAAGCTCGCGGTCAAGCGCGAGATCGCCGGAAACGGGCGCGGCCTCATCGCCGAGGATCTCAAGTTGTCCATCCGCCAGGAGTACCGCGAGAACGAGGATCTCCCCAACACGACCAACCCCGACGACTGGGCTCGCATCTCGGGCAAGAAGGGCGAGCGCATCATCTTCATCCGCACTCTCATCAACCGCGAGGAACCCGAGATCGAGGGCGGTCGCTCGATCGCGCACGTCGGAACCGGCCAGTACCTCTAAGGCCATGGCCATCGCCAAGGTTCTCGGTATCGAGACGGAGTTCGGCATCGCGGGCGGTCCCGATCGCGACCCGATCACGGCGTCCAGCCTGGTGGTCAACGCCTACGCCCAGCAGGGACGGGCCCGGATCAACTGGGACTTCCAGGGCGAGACGCCCGACCTCGACGCGAGGGGCCTGCCCGGGCTCACCGCCTTCGCACCCATCGTCGAGACGCACCTGGCCAACACCGTCTTGACCAATGGGGCACGCCTCTACGTCGACCACGCACACCCCGAGTACTCCGCGCCCGAGTGTCGCACCCCCCTCGAGGCCACTCTTTACGACGTCGCGGGCGAGGAGGTTCTTCGTCGCGCGCTCGAGGTGGCCAACCAGAGCCTGGCGGTCCACGAGCAGATCACCCTGTACAAGAACAACTCTGACGGCAAGGGCAACTCCTACGGCACGCACGAGAACTACCTGCTGGAGCGTGAGGTGGACTTCGGTCACGTTGTTCGCGCCATGGTGCCGCACTTCGTATCGCGCCAGATCGTCGTCGGCGCCGGCAAGGTGGGGGCAGAGACCGAGGACGCGATGGCGCACGCGCCGGCGTTCCAGGTGAGCCAACGCGCCGAGTTCTTTGAAGAGGTGGTTGGCCTGGAGACAACGTTGAAGCGCCCGATCATCAACACCCGCGACGAGCCCCACGGCGACGCGGAGCGCTTCCGGCGTTTGCACGTCATCATCGGCGACGCCAACCTCTCCCAGGTGGCCACTTTCGTCAAGGTGGGTTCGACCGCGCTGCTGCTGGCGGTTCTCGAGGACCGTGGCCCCGAGGTCTTTCCCGCCATGCCGCGCCACCCGGTCGCCGCCGTGCGCGCCTACGCCCTGGACCCGTCGCTCACCACGGCGGCCGAGTGCGACGACGGGACTTCGCGCACCGCCTGGGACTTTCAGGACCTCCTGTGGACTCTCGCCATCGCGGTACGCCGGCGATCACGGAGCCGACGCGGTGGCCGCGCCCGACGAGGTGGACCTGATCCTGCGCCACTGGCGCGAGATGCTCGACGGGGTGCGCGACGACCCCGACTCGGTGGCCGACCGCGTGGAGTGGGTGGCCAAACGACGCGTCGTCGACGGCTACCGCCGGCGCTACGACCTCGGTCCGACCGACGCGCGCCTGCGCGCAATCGACCTGCAGTTTCACGATTTACGCCCCGAACGATCCTTGGCGCGCCGCGTCGGGCTGGTCGAGTTAGTGGACGAGTCGGCCGTTCGTGAAGCCGTTCACAACCCACCACGCACGACGCGGGCCTATTTTCGCGGCGAGTGCGTGGCTCGCTACCCCGAGCAGATCGTGGCCGCCAACTGGGACTCGGTGGTCTTTGACCTCGGTGAGGGACCGTTGCAGCGCGTCCCGATGATGGACCCCTTGAGGGGTACCGCAGAAATGACCGCTGACTTGCTAGAAACAAGTCAGACAGCCGACGACCTCCTCGCCGCTTTAGACAGGTAGAAAAGACGTATGACCGAACAAGAGCGAATCCAAAAGCAACGCACGGGACGTACCTCACCGGTGACCGGCGAGGTGTCGGTCGACGCCACCAAGGGCGAGCAGTTGAAGGCCGACCTGGACGAGCTCCTGGACGAGATCGATGAGGTCCTCGAGGAGAATGCCGAGGAGTTCGTTCGCAACTACGTCCAAAAGGGCGGCCAGTAGGGATGGGGCTTCCGCTCTTTCGCACCGGGGACGACCCCGGGCCGTCCTTCTTTCGCTTCGCTGAGAACGCTGGATTGACGTCTCCGCCCTGGCCGGGTGACGCCCCCTCGGCGCACGCGACCACGGTGATCGCGGTTCGCTACGTGGGCGGTGTCGTGATGGTCGGTGACCGTCAAGCCACGAGCAGTTACATCGCCAGCCGCGACGTGCGCAAGATCGAGCCCGCCGACAGCTTCACCGCGATCGCGATGTCGGGTGCGGCGGCGCGCGGCCTCGAGTTCATCCGTATGGCTCAACTCTCCTTTGAGCACTACGAGAAGATGACTGACGCGACGCTGAGTCTCGAGGGCAAGGCCAACTACCTCTCGCCGATCATCCAGCGCAACAACCTGACGACACCCTTGCTGGTGGTGCCACTGTTGGCCGGCTGGGACCCCAGCCACCAAGTCGGGCGCATCTTCGAATACGACGGCGCGGGCGGCTGCTACGAGCGACTCGACTTCGCCACGATCGGCTCGGGGTCGCCGTTCGCGGACAACACACTGCGACTCGGCTTCCGCAGCGACCTCGACCTCGAGGGTGCCCTCGAACTCGGTGCGCTGGCGCTCTACGAGGCCGGCGACAACGACCCGTCGACCGGGGGACCCGACTTCGTTCGTGAGATCTTCCCGATGATGGTGACCCTCAACGCCGACGGATTCCGCGAGTTGGCGCCCGACGACGTCGCGCAGCGATTCCGTACGATCAATGAGCGTCGCACCGAGTCCAAGGGCCTGGCCGGAGGGACCCTTCGGTGAGCAACTTCTTCTACGTCTCGCCCGAGCAGCTGATCAAGGACCGGGCCGAGTTCGCCCAGAAGGGCATCGCCCGAGGTCGCTCCATCGTGGCGGCCATCTACGACGTGGGCGTCGTGATGGTGGCCGAGAATCCGTCGGCGTCGCTCAACAAGATCTCCGAGATCTACGACCGCATCGCCTTCGCGGGCGTGGGCAAGTACAACGAGTTCGACCGGCTGCGCGAGGCCGGCATCCGGTGGGCCGATGGGACGGGCTTCACCTACTCACGTGAGGACGTCGACGCACGAGCACTCGCGAACTACTACGCCCAGCACGTGGGGGACATGTTCACCGAGGGACCTAAGCCGCTCGAGATCGAGATCCTGGTGGCCCAGCTGGGCAATCAGTTCCGTCCCACCAAGCTGTACCGCATTGCCTACGAGGGGACCATCTCGGACGAGCCACGTTTCGCGGTTCTGGGTGGCGACGCCGAGACGATCAAGGCGCGCTTCGCCGAGTCCGAACAGAGCCTCGAGCCGCTCACGGTGACGCTGCGCAACGCCATTGGCGCGCTCGCCGGGCCCGATCGGGCAATTCCCACGTCAGACCTCGAGGTGGGCGTCCTGGAAGATGGGGGAGGGCGCCGGACCTTCCGGCGCCTCAGCGACGATGACGTGAGCAGGCTTCGAGAGTGACGAGCGCGCGCCGGGCACCACGATGTTGAGGCGCGTCTACGGGATAGAGACTGAGTACGGGATCACGTTCTCGTTGCGAGGACAACGCCGACTCAGCCCCGACGAGGTGTCGCGCTTCCTCTTCCGCAAGGTCGTCGCCTGGGGACGCTCCAGCAACGTCTTCCTCGAGAACGGCAGCCGGCTCTACCTGGACGTGGGGAGTCACCCCGAGTACGCGACGGCCGAGTGCGACACGCTGTCCGACGTCGTCGCCCAGGACAAGGCCGGCGAGACGATCCTGCGCGAGTTGGTCACCTACGCGCAGGGCCAGTTGGCCGACGAGGGGATCCGCGGCGACATCTACCTGTTCAAGAACAACACCGACTCGTCCGGCAACTCCTACGGCTGTCACGAGAACTACTGCATCGAGCGAATCGACGACCTGAACCGGCTCGAACAGGTCTTCATTCCCTACCTGATCAGCCGCCAGATATTCACCGGGGCCGGCAAGGTCGTCACGAACGCCAAGGGCACGACCTACTCGATGAGCCAGCGCGCCGAGCACATCTGGGAGTCGATCTCGTCAGCGACCACACGCAGCCGACCCATCATCAACACGCGCGACGAGCCCCACGCCGACCCCGAGAAGTATCGCCGGCTCCACGTCATCGTGGGCGACTCGAACATGTCCGAGTTCGCGACTTTCCTGAAGGTCGGCACGGCCAGTGTCATCCTGGCCATGATCGAGGACCGCAACACGGTGTTGCGCGACTACAACATGGCGTCGCCGATCAACGCCCTGCGCGATATCTCCTACGACCTGTGGAGCAAAGAGCCCGTGCGTCTGAGCAGCGGGCGCGACATGACCGCCCTCGAGATCCAAGAGGACCTGTGCGAGAGGGCCGAGCTGTTCTCCCAGTCCCATCACCTGCCGCCCGATCAGATCCGAGCGGTGCGGCTGTGGCGCGAGGTCATCGAGCAGTACCGCAGTGACCCGATGATGTTGGCGGACCGCGTGGACTGGATTGCCAAACTCCAGATCATTGAACGCGAGCGCGAGCGCTCCGGCCTGAGTCTGGCTGACCCCAAGATCGCCCTGATTGACCTGCTGTATCACGACACCAACTACGAGCGCGGGCTGTTCTACCGCCACCAGGCGCGCGGCCACGTGCGCCGCATGGTCACCGACGAGGACATCAGCCGGGCGGCGCAACTTCCTCCGGCCACGACGCGCGCCCACATGCGCGGTACCTTCATCCGAGCGGCCAAGCAGTGGCGCCGTGACTACACGGTCGACTGGGTCCACCTGAAGTTGAACGACGAGATGCAACGCACGGTGTTGTTGAAGGATCCGTTCAAGAGCAACGACGAGCGCTTCCAGAAGCTCTTGGTCTCTCTCGAGCGCCACGAACGCCGCGACTAACCTATCGAGGTGACCGACGACTCCACCCCCTCGGCGCCGGTCGCCGTGGAAGATCCCGAGGAGCCGGTGGCGCCCCCCGCACCTCGATTTGTTCGCCGGCACCGTCGCCTCGTTCTCGAGTGGCTCATCATCATCGTGCTCGCCGTGGTCGTGTCGTTCGTCATGCGCAGCTACGTGGTGCAGACGTTCTATATTCCGTCGGCCTCCATGGAGCCCACGCTC
This sequence comes from uncultured Actinomycetota bacterium, assembly GCA_963715855.1. Classification (GTDB taxonomy): domain Bacteria; phylum Actinomycetota; class Acidimicrobiia; order Acidimicrobiales; family RAAP-2; genus RAAP-2. Next base: position 2,046,126 of record OY970279.1, on the reverse strand, counting down.
CAGATCGGTGACCGCATCCTCGTCTCGAAGCTCAGCGTCGACTTCGGCACCATCCACCGCGGCGACATCGTCGTCTTCAAGGCCCCTCCTGCCGAGCACTGCGGCGACGCCGTCTCGGACCTCGTCAAGCGCGTCATCGGCCTGCCCGGTGATCACCTGACCTCGAGGGAAAACAAGATCTACTACAACGGTCATCTCCTGCACGAGAACTGGCCGCACATCGAGCCGCTGCAGACGCCGATCGGCAACGTGACCGTGCCCAAGAACTCCTACTTCGTAATGGGTGACAACCACCCGGACTCGTGTGACAGTCGATTCTGGGGCAGCGTCCCGCGCAAGGATCTGATCGGCAAGGTGTTCCTGCGGATCTGGCCGCCGTCGCGAATCGGCTTGCTGTAGGGGTGATTTCGGGCCGTCGTCGTACACTTGGGCGATGTTCAGTCTGAGTCCCATCAAAATCCTGGTCATCGTGGCCGTGGTGCTGGTGCTGCTCGGACCGGACAAATTACCCGAGGTCGCGCACCGCCTCGGCACGGCGTGGCGATCCCTCAAGCGACTACAAGAGCGTGTCGAGTCCGAGGTGCGCGAGGTCATGCCGGACCTGCCGAGCTCGAGCGAGATCGCGCGCATCGCGCGCAGCCCAGTGAATCTGCTCAATCAACTAGCCGATCGCGCCGACGCGCGCGAAACCCGTGAGCAACCGACCCCAGCGGCCGAGGATCCACCGGCGGAAGAGCCGGCCATCGACTTGATCGCGCCGCCTCCGAGACCGCGCGCACCCCGACCCGTCGAGGGGTCCAGCCCCCCAGACCCCTCGCTCAACTAAGCCATGGCCAAGTTTCGCCAGGCGGCGTCCGGTATGACGCTGGCCGAGCACCTCGCCGAAGCCCGCCACCGGTTCATGGTGGCGACGGGCGCGATCCTCGTGCTCGGCGTCGCGGCCTTCATCTTCTACCCGCAGATTCTGCACGTCCTCACCGAGCCGTACTGCCGGGCTCGCCCCGGTCACTGCAACTTTCTGGTCACCAACCCGCTCGACGGACTCACGCTGCGCATCAAGATCGGATTCTTTGGCGGACTGCTCCTGGCGTCACCCATCGTCTTCTGGCAGGTCTGGAGATTCATCACGCCCGGACTGAAGGCGACGGAGCGCCGCTACGCGGTGCCGTTTGTTGCGGCGTCGGTCCTCTTCTTCGCCGGGGGGGTGGTCATTGCCTTCTTCAGCTTCGGCCACGCCCTGCGCTTTCTCCAGTCCATCGGTGGGCACACGTTGGTGTCGTACTACAACCCCAACCAGTACCTGAGTCTGTTTCTGCTGATGATGTTCATCTTCGGAATCACGTTTGAGTTCCCGGTCGTGCTGGTCGCGCTCGAACTCGCGCACCTGGTGACCCCGCGTCAGCTCCTGAAGTCCTGGCGCTACGCACTCATCGGCATCACCATCGTCGCGGCGGTGTTCACGCCCAGCGGCGACCCCCTGTCGATGTTCGCCCTCGCGCTGCCGCTGACCGCCTTCTACTTCCTCTCCATCGCGGTCGGCAAGCTGCTGCACCTGTGAGCCCGGTCGACGAGCGGCAGCGCTTCGTCGAGGGGCTCGGCTTCGCCCCCGACGACTTCCAGGTCGCCGCACTCGACGCGGTGGACGAGGGCGTTGACGTGCTGGTGAGCGCGCCCACCGGTTCGGGCAAGACCCTCGTGGCCCAGTACGCCATCACCTGCGCGTTGGCCGCCGGAACTCGCGCGTTCTACACCACGCCGCTCAAGGCCCTCTCCAATCAGAAGTACCACGAGCTCGCCCGACTCTTCGGAACTGCCCGCGTGGGTCTGCTGACCGGGGACACCTCGATCAATCGCAGCGCGGACGTCGTCGTCATGACGACTGAGGTCCTGCGCAACATGCTGCTCACCGACTCAGATCAGATTCGTCACCTCGGTCTCGTGGTGTTGGACGAGGTGCACTACCTACAGGACCCGTTCCGTGGGGGAGTGTGGGAGGAGGTACTGATCCTCACGCCGTCGGTGGTGCGCTTCGTCGCGCTCTCGGCCACCATCGGCAACGCGCCCTTCCTGGGTGAGTGGTTGCGCGAGGTACGCGGGGCCACGACCGTCATCGTCGAGATCGAGCGACCGATCACGCTGCACGACCACCTGGCTCTCGTGCGACGCGGGCAGAGCAACGCCGAGGTGATCGACCTGCTGGACGGCACGCGCCTGTCCGACGAGGCGCGACGCATCGACAACGTCATGCGCTCGACGCGGCGGTTTCGACCCGGTCCCAAGTGGCACGGACCAAAGTCCAGCGCCCCGCCGCCACCTTTCCTCGCCCCGCGCCGTAGCGAGCTGCTGCGCGCGCTCGAACGCGAGGATCTCTTGCCGGTGATCGTGTTCATCTTCTCGCGCGCCGCCTGCGAGGACGCCGTCCACCAGTGTCGCCGGGACGGACTGCGTTTCACCAACGCCGAACAGCGCCGCGAGATCGAGGCCATTGCCGAGTCGCGCCTCAAGGTCTTTCGTGACGATGACCTGGCGGCCCTGGAGTACGCGGAGTTCCTCGACGCCCTCGGACGCGGCCTCGCGCCCGCATCACGCGGGGATGGTGCCGGCGTTTCGCGAGATCGTCGAGGCGTGTTTCGAGCGCAACCTGCTGGGCGTCGTCTTCGCGACCGAAACCCTGGCGCTGGGCGTCAACATGCCGGCCCGGTCGGTCGCCTTGGAGCGCTTCACCAAGTACTCCGACGCGGGTCGCCAGGCACTCACCAGCGCCGAGTTCGCCCAGATGACCGGGCGCGCCGGTCGGCGCGGCCTGGACGACGAGGGCCACGCGGTGGTCTGCTTCGCGACCGACCTGTCACTCGTCGACGTCGCGCGCGTCGCGACGGCCCCGCCGTCGGACCTGCACTCGTCGTTTCGACCGACTTACAATCTGACGGCCAACCTGGTGAATCACTTCGACTTTGATACGGCCCTCGACGTGGTGCGCCGCTCGTTCGCCCAGTTCGAGGCTGATCGCCGACCCGCGGGTTCGCGGCGCCCGTTGACCGAGCAGATGGTGGCGCGTCACCACGTGATGGACGAGCTCGGCTACGCCCAGGGATGGATGCTGACTCCGTCCGGCCAACTCCTGCGCGCGATCTACCACGAGTGCGACCTGCTGATCGCCGAGGCGGTCGCCGAAGGGGTCTTCGACGGACTCGAGCCCGAGTCGCTGGCCGGAGTGCTCAGCGCCTTCACCTACGAAGCGAAGCGCGCGAGCCGCACGCCGCACGCCGGCGCCAGCGTCTCGACCAAGAAGCGCCGCACGATTCACGACCGACTCGGCCCCCAGCGTCGCGACACGATGGACGAGAGGATCCGCGAGATCACGCTGCTGTCCATCGCCACGCACGAGGTCGAGGATCGATATCACGTCCCGCACGCGCGCGAGCCCGACGGGCGCTTCGCCACCGTCATCGCGGCCTGGGCACGCGGAGCGCCGCTGGGCACCGTGCTGGACCTCGCCGACGTCGAAGTGGGGTTGACCTCACCCGGGGACTTCGTGCGACAGGCCAAGCAGGTGGGCGATCTGTGCGAGCAGTTGGCCCGTCTCCACGACCGTTCCGACGTCGCCGAGGCCGCGGCCACCGCGCGCGACCTGGTGCTGCGCAGCGTCGTCGTGGCCGGTACCGGCGTCCACCCCCTTACGGAGAACTGGCCCTAGTCTCGTAAATCCATGCACCCCTACGTCGTTGAGGAGTTCTCCGCCGAGGAGACCGCAATCCTCCGGCGGTACTTCACCAACCTCGAGGGACCGGTGTTCGCCCTGGTGAACCTGCCCGACGTGGTCAAGGGAGCCCTCTTCGCGCGCTACTCGCGATCGTCGAAGAGCCTGCGTCGGCTGTTCCTCGACGAGTTCGTGGGCGACCTGGACCTCGCTGGTGACTTCACGGTCGACGCGACTGTCGGCCTGGACCGCGCCGCTGAGCTCTACCAGAGGATCTTCTACGAGTACGGCGACGACTCGGTCGCCCAATTGGGCGGCGTGCACCTGGCGTGCGAGCAGGCGAGCAACGTACTGACCAAGGTGCTCGAGCGCGGGCGGCTCATGAGCTACCTCGAGCAGTCGACGCGCTACCTCGGCTACGACCGGCGCCTGGCCAACGGGCTCTACCGCTACTACCGCGACCCGGCCATCCTGGAGTCGAGGCGCGGAGCGCGCTACGTGGGCGAGATGGACCGGATGTTCGACACCTACGCCGACCTGCTGCGCGAGCTGACTGAGTGGCTGACGCGTCGATTCCCCAAGACGGCCGACGACACCGATTTCGTCTACCGCCAGGCCATTCGCGCCAAGGCCCTGGACGCCACGCGCGGCCTACTGCCGGCCAGCGCCATCTCGAACCTCGGCATCTACGCCTCGGGCCAGGCCTACGAGGCGCTGCTGCTGCGCATGCGCGCCCACGCCCTGCCCGAGGTGCGCGACTACGCGGACCTCATGATGACCGAGCTCATGAAGGTCATCCCGTCGTTCCTCAAGCGCGTGAACGTCGCCGAGCGCGGCGGCGCGTGGGTCGACTACTTGGCCCAGACGCACGGGGCCGCGCGCGACCTGGTGCGCACGACGTGGCGCGACCCCGACCCGCCCCCCGACGAGGAGTCAGTGCGGTTGGTGGACTTTGACCCGCAGGGCGAGCAGCGCGTGACCGAGGCGATTGTCTTCGAGGCGTCGTCGATGTCCGACGCCGAGATCGTGCGCCGGGTGGGGGAGATGAACGAGCTCGAGCGCACCCACCTGGTCAAGACCTACGTCGGGCGTCGTCTCAACCGGCGCCACCGGCCCGGCCGCGCTTTCGAGCGCACCGACTACCGCTTCGAACTGGTGACCGACTACGGCGCCTTCCGTGACCTGCAGCGCCACCGCCTGCTCACGATCGAGTGGCAGCCCCTCACGGTGGACCTCGGCTACGACGTGCCCGACGTGATACGTGAGGCGGGTCTCGCCGAACGATTCGAGGAGTCGCTCGCGCGCTCGGCCGAGCTCTACCACGAGCTACACGAGGACCTGCCCGAGCTCAGCCAGTACGCGGTAGCCCTGGCGTACCGGATTCGCTACAGCATCCAGATGAACGCGCGTGAGGCCATGCACCTGATCGAGCTGCGCTCCGGACCCCAGGGTCATCCCAGCTACCGCCGGGTGGCCCAGGAGATGGCCCGCCAGATTCGCGACGTGGCGGGCCACCGGGCCATCGCCGACGCCATGGGCTTCGTGGATCTCTCTGACGTCGATCTCGAACGCCTGGAGGCCGAGCGCAGCGCGGAGCGGAACCGCCAAAAAGCAAAATAATCCGGGATTTACGACCTTGGGTCCCAAAAGGGCTTCGTCGCAGGGAAAAAGGCTCTACACTGCTCGCGCTGCGAAAGAGGAATTGACACATGGCCAGTGAGAGCGATACCGAGGAAGTCTTTGACGAGGAGGAACTCGCCGAGGGTTTTGACGAGGAGGTTGTCGCCGAGGAGCTTGTAGACGAAGAGGACGTCGTCGCTGATGAGGACGACGAAGACGACGTCCCGGTGGCCCTGGAGGAGGAAGAGGTCGTCGCCGAGGTGCCCGTCGTCGAAGAGGACGAGGAGGTCGCCGACGACGCGGACGTGGAGTTGGCCCTCGACGAGGTCTTGGCCGAAACGATTCGGCGCTCCACAACCGCCGAAGAGGACGACGAGGTCGTCAGTGAGACCGACACGGTCGTGGACCCGGCCGAGACGATACTGCCCAAGCAGGACGACGAGTTTCGATGCGCGTCGTGCCGTCTGCTCAAGAAGACCAGTCAACTCGCGGACCGGTCCAAGACACTCTGTCGCGACTGCGTCTGAGCCGCGATAGCGCGTGAGCCTGACGCCGGCGACCGAGGTCACCGCAGAGCTGCGCCAACTTTGGGGTGAAGCCCTCGACGCGCTGACAACTATCCGGGGCGGGTCAGAGCTCCTTGCCGAGGTCCTGCCTGACTCGCTGGATCCATTGAGCGAACTAGTCGCGACCGACTGCGTGATGGTGGAACGTCGCGACGAGATACTCGTGGGCTTCGCCATCGTGCGACACCGCACGATCGTCGGCGTCTACGTGAGCCCGATGTCGCGGCGCCTCGGCGTCGCCCGCGACATCGCGAAAAGCCTGTTTGCGATGGATGCGCCGCCTCTGGACGCATTCGCGCTGCCCGGAGATCGGGCCACGAAGTCGCTCTACGAGTCGCTAGGACTCAAGGCGAGACTTCTTACGATGCGCGCCGAGTAACCGGACGGCGCGGGGCGCGTGTTGGCGGTGGGGGAGGGGGAACCTTCATTCCCAGGAGTTTGGCCAGTTCCGGGATGGCTCCGGCGTTCTTCAGGGCCACGACCCGACTCTCGTCATCGTCGGGAATTCCCTGCGGTTTGACGTTACGCCGGATGGAGGTCTCCGCGGCCAACGTAACAATCTGACGCCACTGCGCGCCGTCCTGCTCCGCGCTAAGGACCTCCGAGGTCATCGCCACAACGCGCGCAGCGACGTCAGCACTCACACGCGTCGACATGTCGGGCGGACGCGCGACGAGGCGCAGGGCCTCGGGAACGTTCTTCGACGTGAGCGCTGCCTCCAACTTTTCGTTCCACTGAGTGCGCAGGGTATCCAACCGAGTGGTAAGCGACGCCTGGAGTTCCTTGAGTTGAGCGCGCGACTCTACATCGAGCGACACCGTCTTGGCTGACGTCACCACCGCGCGCAGATCACGCAGGCGCAGCTCTCGCCCCGCACCGATGGCGCCTGCCGCGCGGTCGCGCCACAGGGCCAGGTTGGTCTTGCCGAGGAGCTCTTCAGCGATGCGGTCAATGGTGGTCGCATCGATGGTCGGGCGACCCTGCGCCGTGGCGTTCTTGTTCTGTTCGGCTACCGCGGCGCGCACGGCGGGCATGCCACCACGCAGCAGTTGCTCCGCCACCGGAAGCTGCTCGGGCGAGAGCGTGGCCAGCAACGCGTTGCGATAGGTCGTGGTCATGGGCGGCGCAGTTGGACGCTCCGGACGCGCGCCGCGGGTGGGTCGTTCTCCTCGAGCAGGACGCTCGCCGCGGGCCGGTCGCTCGGTTCGCTCGGGTCGCTCTCCGCGAGTGGGTCGTTCGGTTCTCGGGCTTCGCTCGCCTCGGGCCGGTCGGTCAGGCCGCGGGGTCCGCGCGGGACGCTCGCGGTCCGGTCGATCGCTCGCTGAGCGGGGCTCGCGAGGCGGTCGCTCGCGGTCCGTACGGGCCTTGCCCGGGGGTCGGCCGCCGGTGCGCGGCGGGCGGTCGCGGTCCGTGTCGCGACGCGGTCCCCGGCCCTTGGGCGCGTAGGTCACGACGACATCAGGCCCGGACGGCGCGACGACGATGCGTTCGACTCGTTCGTTACGAGGGTCGACGGGTGACGCGGTCTTGGCGGGGGCCACGGACAGTACTTCGATGCCCTCCATGAACTGGTCAATGTCCGCTCGGTAAACGGTGCCGACGACGGCTCCACCGGGCACCAGAGAAGTGTTGAGAACGCCCTTGGGCAGTTTGGCGCCCGCGGCGCGCCACGTCGCGATTTCACCATTAAGACTGGTGATCTCAATGTCAATTCGACGCGACATAGTGAACCAATCTAGTCGCTGATCCCGCCAGAAATATTTCGGCGAGGTTTAGATGAAACTTAGATTGCGGTGCTTAGCATGGCCCCATGAGTGACATCACCCCACCCCCCGGGGACGAACCGGAGTCGCAGGCTCCCGCCGCGCCCGAGCCCTCCGAGGCCGGTGTAACGGGAGCGACGTCCGAACTCGCCGGCGAGCACGCCGCGATGTCACCAGAGCCGTGGGCGCCGCCGCCCGGGGACGGGGAAGACCCCGCCTACGTCCCCGCGGCGGCCCCACAATTCGTGGACGCGCCGCCCCTGGCTTCCCAGGGGCGGTCGTCACGGGGAGTATGGCCCACTCGGGTTTCGTTGCTCCTCGTCGCCGCCCTCGTCGGGGGACTCGCCGGCCACTACGCGGCGCCGGCATCATCGGGCGGAAATGGCGTGACGGTCAACCAGGTGAGTTCCTCACCTGGCGGCGCGGTGCTGCCGAATGGCAAGACCATTCCGGCCCTCGTACGTCAAGTAGTGCCGTCGGTCGTATCCATCGACGTCCACGGTCCGGGATCCGAGGACCAGGGCACCGGGATGATCATCTCGTCGACCGGTCTGGTCGTCACTAACAACCACGTCATCGCGGCCGCGGTCGGTGGCGGAACGATCACCGTGACCCGCACGGGTTCGACCAAGGCTCTGCCGGCGACGTTGATCGGCACGAACTCCGTCAATGACGTCGCGCTGATCCGTATCAACGGCGCGTCGGGGCTCCCGCCGGTGACCTTCGGTAACTCCAACTCCCTCGTGGCCGGCGACGCCGTCGTCGCGATTGGCAATGCTTTGGGTCTCGCCGCCGGCACGCCCACCGTCACGCAGGGGATTGTCTCCGCGCTCGGTCGCACGGTGACCGCCGGTTCGTCGACCTCGAGCGAGACGCTCAACAACATGATTCAAACCGACGCGGCGATCAACCCCGGTAACTCCGGCGGACCGCTGCTTGACTCCCAGGGCAACGTGATCGGCATGAACACCGCCGTGGCCGGCACGCTGCCCGACGGCACCAACGCCCAGAACATTGGCTTCGCGATTCCCGACGCCACCATCTTGTCGTTGCTCTCCTCACTCAAGTCCGGCCACAGTGTCGTGAGTCACGGCGCGTTCGTCGGCGTGGAGATCATGTCGATGACCCCATCGCTGGAGATCCAGTTCGGCTTCTCCGTCTCGAGCGGCGCGTTGGTGCAGGGTGTCATCCCCGGTACCGGTGCCGCCAAGGCAGGAGTGCGCCAGGGCGACATCATCGTCAAGATCAACTCCACCAACATCAGCTCGGCTCAGGACGTCACCAACGTCATAACCGCGCTCAAGCCGGGTGACGTGGTCACCCTGGGGATTGTGCGCGGGACTCACCACATCTCGATCAGAGTCACACTCGGCACGAAAGCTGGCTAGTTCAGCGTCGCCAGTCCTCCGTCGACGGGCAGCACCACACCGGTGATGTAACTCGCAGCGGGGGAGGCCAAGAAGATCGCCGCTCCCGCCATGTCGCTCGGCTTGCCGATGCGCTTCATGGGCGCGGACTCGGCGATCTGATCGCCAAATGCCTCGAGCGTCGCGTGCATCATCTTGGACTCGAAGGGCCCCGGCGCGATCGCGTTCACCGTCACGCGCGGCGCCAGGAAGACGGCGAGGTGTCGCGTCAGCTGGTGGACGCCGGCCTTGGACGCCGAGTAGGCGTACGTCTCCATGGAAGGCGGGCGCAGTCCGTCGATCGACCCGATATTGATGACCCGCGCAGGCGAGTCGGGGGTCGCGGCCGCCTCGAGCATCGGGCGCAGGAACTTCGTCAGGTGAAAGACCGCCTTCACGTTGAGCGCCAGGACTCGCTCGAAGGCCTTCTCGTCGTAGTCAGCCATCGGGGCGCCCCAGGCGGCCCCGGCGTTGTTGACCAGCACGTCGAGGTGATCCTCACGGCGCGCGATCTCTTCAGCCAGTCGCCGGCACTCGTCCTCGCGTGAGAGGTCCGCGGGAATCGACACGCACACGCCCACGCGCGAGAGCTCCTCGGCGAGGGCGTTGCCTACCTCGGCCTTGCGCGAAGAGATGTAGACAATCGCGCCAGCCTCGACGAATCCGCGGGCGATCATCTCGCCAATGCCGCGACTCCCCCCGGTCACCAGCACGGTCTTTCCCGAGACGTCGAAGAGGTCAGCCATTTCGCGAAGTGTAGGGCGTCACGCCGTGGCGCGGAAACGCGGCGCCATAAGCCGGGGTACCGGGGGAGTTACGGGCGCCGCGAGGGCGCGGGGTCAGTTACTGACGTCGATGTTGGTGACGGCCGTCGCGGCCACGTCCGACGCCCGCGACGGGGCGTACTGGGACTTGATCTCCCAGGTACCGCTCGTCGTGAAGTTGAAGCTGCACTCGACCTGGCTGGCCTGGACCGCCTGGTAGCGACAGACCAGGTTGTCGAGGCCCGAGTCCGCCGGGGCGATCGCCACGATACGCACGACGCCCGGGGTGTGCTCGGGCAACACGTCCGCGATGATGTTGAACGAGCCGTTGCTAGCCGACGCCGGGTCGCTGTTATCGCTGAAGTCGAAGGAGAGGTGGACCCGGTTGCCGTCGGCGGCATTGACCTCGGCACCGGCAGGAATGGCCAGCCAACCGACCGTCGACGCCGCGAGGAGGAGGACGAGGAGGGCCCGGCGCATGACTGCGATTATACCAGCGCTTTGCGGACACTTCGCCGATAATGTTCGTTATGTAAAGTTAGAGTGAGACTCGAAGGTCACGTTCGACAGTCGCATCATCAGCGTCCAGACGCCAACAAAGTAGCGTCAACGTACCGATGCGGCCCTCTATCACGCTCTCCCCTCGTCAGCTCGCCGCGGCCATTGGAGTCGTTGCAGCGGGTGGAGCGGTCGGTACAGCGCTTCGTGACGTTTCCATGAAAGTCCAGAGCGCGTCGTCGAGTTCGACCGACTGGGTGAGCCACATTCCGTGGATCCTCCTCGCCCTCAACGCCGTCGGCGCCTACGTCGCCACATGGCTGCTGCGCGGACCACTGCGCCACCACGACCCGAACGATCGGTGGCGCCTGGTGCTCGTGACGGGCTTCTTCGGCGGCCTGACCTCCTACAGCGGCCTCTTCCTCGGTGTCGCGGCCGTCTGGCACCGCTGCGCGGGCGGGGGTCTCGCCGTGGCCCTGGGGGCCGTCGCGAGCGGCGTGGCGGCGGCCGCACTCGGGCTGGTGGGCCACCACCGCCACCACCACTCATGACGCTCCTCGCGGTCTCGGGCGCCGGTGCCGTCGGGTGCGTGGTGCGCTACCTCATGGAGTACGCGGTTCGTCGGCACCACCCGACACTGCGGCCCTGGGCCACTGTCCTCGCCAATACGCTCGGCTGCTTCGTCGCCGGCTGGGTCGCCTACCGTTTCGTGGGCTCCGCCGACGCGACGTGGCGAGCGGTCACGCTGACCGGATTCTGCGGGGGACTCACAACCTTCTCGTCGGCTTTCGCGATACCCGCGGTTCTGCAGCGCGAGCACCACTGGGGCTACGCGGCCACGCTCGTGGTCGCCACCCCTGCGCTGTGCGCGTCGGCCCTGCTCCTCGGAATGTCACTCGCCCACTGAATAGGCTCGGCGTCGTGCCCGAGGCCCGTACCGTCGACAGTCGCCCACTGGGACAGGCTGAACTTCGCGAGGCGGCCGCGCTCGCAGTGCGCGCCTTCGGAGACGACCCCTTCTTTCGCTTCGTGATGCCCGACGACGCCATGCGCCAGCGCGGTCTCTACCTGGTCCACCGCTCGGTCATGGCCCACGCCGGTCCCGGCGCCCACCTGCGTACCGTGCGCGCGTCGAATGACCGAATCGTGGGCGTGGCACTGTGGCTGCCAACGGGGCGCTACCCGCAGTCCGTGATGACCCAGCTCTCCCAGGTCTCGGGCACCCTGCGGGCGTTCCTGCGTCGCCCCGAGACGATGCGCCGCGGTTACGCCTACGTCAAGGCCGCGGTCGCGACCCACCCGAAGGACCCGCACTGGTATCTCCAGCTGCTCATGACCAATCCCTCCGAGCAGCGTCGGGGAGTGGGCACGGCCCTGATGCACGAGGCTCTCCCCCGCATCGACGCCGAGGGAGTGGGATCCAGCTTGGAGACCCAGAACGCGGACAACCTCGCGTACTACGCGCGCTTCGGCTACGAACTGCGCAACACGTTGCAGCCCCTCGCCGAGGGTCCTGCGCTCTACTCCCTGTGGCGCCCACCTCGCGCCTGAGCGCGGCGAACCGCTGGCTAGATCTTGATCGGACCCTGCTCGGCCTCGCTCAGACCACTGAAGTCCGCCTTGCCCACCGGCGCATCGGGCATCAGGAATGAGGCCAGGAGGCCGACGCCCAGAAGGATGAGCGCGATATAGGGCGCCCAGACCGTGGGCGAGGTGACCTTATAGATCGCCCCGTAGATAGCGGCCGCGGTCACGACTCCCCCGACCGCACAGGCTGCGTAGAGCTGCACGAGCTTGCCGGTCGAGCGCAGACCTCTCAGCGCACCGACGGAGATCAGCAGGTAGATCACGGCGATCGCAAACCCGCCGAAGGTCGACAGCCAACTGAACATTGAGAAGTATTCGGGGTTCGGCGGCGGCAGCGCCGCCGCGGTGGTCGTGGCAACCAGGACAATCACGACCGCGTACACGAACAGAACGAACCCACTCGCGCCGAAGGGCGTGCCGTGGCGCGAAACGGATGCGAGTGGACGCGGGGCACGCCGATCGCGAGCGAGGGCGAAGACGCCGCGTGACGCCGAGACCGCGCAGCCAATCAGCACCGCGATCATGTCCATAATGACGACGAGCTCGACCAGTCGTCGAATGCCCACGGACGCGTATCCTCCGGCCGCCTTGGGTCCGGCCAAGGTGAACAGAGGTGCTCCCGCGTTCTTGCCCAGCAGGTTCAGGTTGAAGTGATACCCCGCCACCTGCGAGAAGCTCGCGACCACGTAGAAGAGTCCGATCACCACCACGGAGATCAGCACGGCACGCGGTATGTTGCGCCGCGGATTTTCGGTCTCCTCGGCCAGGTTGGCGGAGGTCTCGAATCCGGTGAAGAGCAGCACGCCGTAGAGGACTCCGAAGAACACGCCCTTCCAGTGCAGCGGTGAGCCCGAGGGAGAGAAGCCCGACGAGATGTGGTGCACTCCCCCGCTCTGGACGATGACGAAGATCGAAAAGACCAACACCACCGTCACCGAGATCAGCGCCAGCGTGAGCTGAACGCGCGTCGACAGCACGACTCCGAAGTAGATGATGCTCCCCACGAGGAGAAACAAGAGGATGTCCCAGACCGGGTACGGCAGTGGCGCGCGGTTGAACTCGCCCTGGATGGTGTCGTGGATGATCCCACCGATCAAGGGCAGGATGGCTGAGCCGAGCGCGATCATTCCCAGGTAGTACAGCCAGCCGGCCGCCGTGCCGATGCGGCTACCCAACCCGTCAGTCACGTAGTCGTAGAGCGAGCCGGCGGCTTGGATCTTGCGCGTGTACTCGGCCACGATCCACCCGAGGCCCACGACCCCGACCAGGGCAATCAACACCGAGAGCGCGGCGGCGTTGCCGGCGCCGTTGCCCGTCGCGCTGATGATGCCCACGACTAGCGGAACCAAGAACGCAATCGAAAAGACCGGTCCCATCAACCCGACCGACTGGGCGATCGTGTCGATCAGACCGAGTTTCCTCTTGCCGCCCAATGCAGCCTGCTGCGTCATCTCCTCGGCCATGCCGTCCTCCGTTCGCCGTCGCTCGGACAAGTCCCTAGCGGCTCTCGGTCAAACGTACGGGGTCAAACGACCTCAGTCAAGAACCCTCGCGCAGCGCAGGCGGCGGACTACTGAGAAAGTCGTGTCGACGCTTCGCGCACGAGCCACTGGAAGGTGGGATCGGGCTTGGCGAGGAGTTCGGGGTGCCACTGAACGGCCAGCAGGTCGCCCTCAGGCGTCTCGAGACCTTCGACCACGCCGTCGCTCGCGCGCGCCGAGATGATCAGTCCCGCGCCGACTTCTTTCACAGTTTGGTGGTGCAGGGAGTTGACCGACCAGCTCGCGGGAAGGAGTGACGCCGTGAGGGTTCCTTCAACCACGCTGACTTCGTGGGTCGTCTTTCGACCGTCGACGTTCCACTGGGGATGCCCGGCGCCCTCGTCGATGTCCACGTGTTGCGTGAGCGTGCCGCCAAAGGCCACGTTCACCAACTGAAAACCGCGACAGATTGCGAGAATCGGCAGTGACGCGGTCCGGGCGGCGTTGAACAACGCCAACTCCCACTCGTCGCGGTCACGCTCGAGTTGGCCGAGTTCGGCGTCATGTTCGGCGCCGTAGAGCGCGGGGTCGAGGTCCGCTCCCCCACTGAAGACGACGCCGTCGAGGCGCTCGACGATGCCCGCCACGTCGGCGTCACGCGCCAACTCCACCGGCATGCCCCCGGCCTCGGCGACCGATTTCGGGTAGTCCGAGAAGTGCAGGTCGAAGGAGAGTTCGCGCATCGCGAAGGGGACGTTGTCGCCCAGAAAGGTCGCCGGCCACCGACGTCCGGTCAAGCCGATAAGCGGTTTTGCCACCCCTAGAGTGTACGGGTCTCGTGTGCGCTGTGCTGTAATGGCCCAATCGTTTGGAAGCAAACATCCGGACCGGGGGAATCATGACCGAGCCACTCCAAGACATCACCGCGCACGACACCTACGTGAACGGCGTGCCCCACGACACCTTCGCCGAGCTGCGCGCGACGGACCCCGTGCATTGGACCGAGGAGAGCGACGGAGGTCGCGGCTTCTGGAGTGTGACGCGTCACGCTGACGTGCTCCACGTGAGTCGCACACCGGAGCTGTTCTCGAGCCGCCTCGGCATCCGTCTCGAGGACATGGCCCCCGACGAGACCGAGGCGCGGCGCACGATGATGGAGATGGACGCCCCCGAGCACACACGCCTGCGCCGACTGGTGAGCCGGCCGTTCTCGCCACGATCCATCGCCGAGTACGAAGATGCGGTGCGCCAAATGGCGGTGGAGATCCTGGACTCCAAGATCGGCCAGTCGGAGTTCGACTTCGTCCACGACATCGCGCGCGAACTACCGATGCGCATGCTCGGACGCCTTCTCGGGCTGCCCCACGACGACCAGGAGTGGTTGGTCCAGCGTGGCGACGCCCTGATCGGCAACACTGACCCGGACTTCACTGACTACGTGGTCGACCAGGTCGACACCACGGATTACCGACTGCTCCCCTTCCGCAGCCCCGTCGCCATCGAGTTGTTCGAATACGCCACCCAGGCTCTGGCGGAACGCCGGATCACGCCGACGCCCGATGTGCTCACCGCACTGCTCCAACCGAACGTGGATGGCGACACCCTCGACGACCTGGCCCTCAAGAACTTCTTCACGCTGATGGTGGCCGCGGGTAATGACACCACTCGGTACTCGATGACGGCGGGACTGCTGGTGCTCATCGAACGACCCGAGCTCTATGGACGTCTCCGGTCAATGTCGATCGACGAGCGCAAGGCGCTGGTGGAAGAGATGTTGCGGTGGTCGACGGTGACCATGCACTTTCGCCGCACGCTGACCGAGGACACCGTCTGGCACGACCAGGAAATGGCGGCCGGAGACAAAGTGGTCATGTGGTTCTCGTCAGCCAACTTCGATGAATCGCACTTCGACCAACCCTTTGAGTTTCGAGCTGACCGCTCCCCCAATGACCACGTGTCATTCGGCCTGCAGAGTCCCCACCTCTGCCTGGGTGCTCACCTCGCCCGCTTGGAGATGCGCGTGCTCTTCGAAGAGATCGCGTCTCGATGGTCGAAAATCGAAATGAACGGAACACCCGAGCGACTTCGTTCGAACTTCATCAGCGGCATCAAGCGTCTACCCGTGCGCGTTACCTGGCGTTAATCGCCCGACCAGAATCCCAGGGGCCGGTCCGAGCGGCCGCGCGCGTTCGACGGGTGTTACAGGAACGGCAGGTACTCGCGCAGTTCCCAGTCGGTCGTAGCGGCGGCAAAGCGCTCCCACTCCGTGCGCTTGACACCGATGTGTTGGGCCACCAGATCGGCGCCCACGGCCTCGACCAGTTGCGTATCCGCCTCGAGCTCGTCAAGGGCGTCCTTCAATGACGCCGGCACGCCAATGGTCGCGTCGATGGTGTCCAGTCCATTGCCGCCTTCGGCGGGGCCCGGAGACACTTTCTGGGTGACACCCAATCGTGCGGCCTGGAGCACCGCGGCCACGGCGGTGTGCACCACTGCGGCACCGTCGCTCAGACGATGTTCTAGACGCGCCGGTGCACCGCGTTCCGAGGGCACCCGCACCGTCGCCCCGCGGTGGTCGTAACCCCAGTTCGCCCAGTACCCCGACAGGGACGCCGGCCGAAGTCTCTTGTACGCGTTGACCGTCGGCGCACAGAGGCCGGCCAGGCTCCGGTGATGCGCCATGAGGCCGCCAATTGAGTGCTTGGCGAGATCCGACAACCCGTCAGCGGCGGTCGGGTTGTTGATCGCGTTCTCGTCCTTGTCGTCGGTGAAGGAGAAGTTGACGTGCAGTCCGGATCCGCCGCGGTCGCTCATCGGCTTTCCCATGAAGGTGAGAAGAAGGCCCAGGCGGTGCGCCACTTCGCGCGCCAGCACCTTGAAGAGAAAGCCGTCGTCGGCGGCGCTCAAGGCGTCGCGATAGCGCAAAGTGAACTCGAACTGAGGTGTGTCGTACTCGGAGTTGACCGATTCGAGCGGAATGCCCGCCATCACGCTCGCTTCCCAGATCGCGTCGATCATCCCGTGCGGGTCCACGCTCGGCCCGGTTCCGTAGACGAAGGCGCCCGGCGTTTCCATGGGACGCCACCCGCCCGCGTCGTCGGACTCGAAGACGAACGCCTCGAACTCCAACCCGACCATTGGCTCATAACCCAGGGCGCGCCAGTCGGCGACGGCCTTGTGCAGTGCCGTGCGCGGAGCGACCGAGACCAGCTCTCCCTCGCGCTGTAGGTCCGCGACGACGACACGGGTGTCGGGCTCCCAGCCCGGTCGTATCTCTGACAGGTCGTAGATGGCGTGCAGGTCGGGCAGACCCTCGCTCCAGTAGCTGCCCACGGTCTCGGGGGTCATGCCCCGGTCGTAGCCCAGCGCCCAGGTGCCGGTGCAGTGGTGTGAGCCGTTCTCGGCCAGGCTCGCGGGCACGTACTTTCCGCGCGCCAGCCCGAGGTGGTCCGGCCACAGGATCCGGACTCGGTCGAATGCGTCTGTCATGGCGTTCCCCTCTGACTCTGGCGAAAGTAGCACGACGCGGCGCCTCGGTTTGTAGAGTGAATTAATCATTTGAGTGCAAACGATTCGCGGAGGCGCGTTGGAGTATCGCCGCATCTTGCTCGACGGAAACGTGGTCGAGGTCCAACGTGAGGGCAACGACCTGGTAGCCGCGGACGGACGACGTGTCGCCGCCTCAGCGGCGACGCACCTCGCGCCCGTCACGCCGACCAAGATCCTGTGCTGTCACCTCAACCACGTCTCGCGGGTCCGCGAGTTCCAGATCGAGCTGCCGCCCGCGCCGACCTGGTTTCACAAGCCCATCTCCGCCCTCAACACCCACGGTGGAGCGGTCGTGCGGCCGGCCAACTGCCACTACCTCAACTACGAGGGTGAGGTCGCGATCGTGATCGGCCGCACGGCGCGCAACATCGCCCTCGCCGACGCGCCGAACTACATCGCGGGCTACACCATCGCCAACGATTTCGGCCTCCACGACTTTCGCGACACCGACGCCGGCTCAATGCTCCGCGTCAAGGGCGCCGACACGATGTGCCCGGTCGGACCAGGCGTAGTCACCGATTGGGACTTTCGCCACAAGTCAATGCGCACGCTCGTCAACGGCGTGGTTCGCCAGGACGGTTCGACCGACGAGATGGCCTGGGATATGGACTACCTCGTCACCGACATCGCCCGGCTCATCACCCTGGTGCCCGGCGACCTCATCCTGACGGGCACGCCGGCCGTGTCGCGCCCGGTCACTCCCGGCGACGTCGTCACGGTCGAAGTGGAGGGACTCGGCGCGCTGACCAATCACATCGTGGCGTCACCCGATCCCGTCAGCGATGAGGTGGGCGCTCAGCCCACAGCCACCGAAGAGGTCCTGTCCACCGCCCTGGGTGGCGACTGGGAGTTTCGCGGTCAGCGCCGACCCGCAACCACCGACCGCAGTTCCCTCCCGTCACCGCGCGTCGCACCGAGGTATAGCAAGTGAACCCCCGCGTGGACGTGGGTGGAGTCGAGGTGTCGACGGACCACTACATCAACGGCCAACGTGTGTCTTCGGAGAGCACCTTCGAAGATCGGTCCCCGCTCGACTGGTCGCTCAAACTCGCCGACGTGGCCCGAGGCGGTCCTGTCGAGGCCGACGCCGCCATCACCGCCGCAGTCAATGCCTTCCCCGCGTGGGCCGCGCTCACCGCCTACGAGCGCGGCGAGCTGTTGCACCGTCTGGCCGACCTCATCGACGAGAACATCGATCCGATCGCCAGCGTCGAGACCCTCGACATGGGCATGCTCGAAGAGAGCCTCCGTCTGCGCGTGATCGCGCGCGGCGCCCGGAACTTCCGGGCCTACGCGGACCTGGCGGTCAACTACGTCGGGCGTCAGTGGGAGTCCAACGGCACCCAGAACTTCGTCCAGCGAATGCCGGCCGGTCCGACAGTCGTCATTACGCCCTGGAACGCCCCATTCATGCTGTCGACGTGGAAATGCGCACCAGCGCTCGCGGCGGGCAACACCGTCGTACTCAAGCCAGCCGAGTGGTCGCCGCTGAGTTGCTCGCTGTTGATGGATCTCGTCGACCAGGCGGGAATGCCACCGGGAGTCTTCAACCTCGTCCAGGGTCTCGGCGACGAGGCCGGTGCCGCGCTCGTGGCCGACCCGCGGGTTCGGCGAATCTCCTTTACCGGTTCACCCGAGACCGGACGGGCCATCGGGGTTGCCGCGGCTCGAAACCTCACGCCCTTTACGGCCGAGCTCGGCGGCAAGGGACCGCTCATTGTCTTCGACGACGCCGACCTGGACCTGGCGGCGGAAAAGGCCGCCCTGATGTACGACGACGCGGGTCAGGTGTGTCTCGCCGGAACGCGGCTCCTCGTTCAGGAGTCAGTGCGCGCGCCTTTCATCGAACGCTTCACCACCGAGACTCAGCGCCACGTGCTGGGCGACAGCCGCGACCCGGCGACGACGGTATCGCCTCTCATTCATCCGGATCACCTCGCGCGGGTGGAGGGCTTCGTGGAGCGCGCCCGCGACCACGGCGACCGCGTCGTCTTCGGGGGCCAGCGTCTGAACCCGGACGGCCTGTGGTACCTACCGACCTTGATCGAGCCCGCGAGCAATGACGGCGAGATCGTCCAGCGCGAGGTCTTCGGGCCAGTGCTCACGGTCCAGAGCTTCACCGACGAGGACGACGCGGTGGCGCTGGCCAACTCGACCTCCTACGGGTTGAGCGCCATGGTCTTTACCAGCGACCGTGCCCGCGCGGATCGAGTGGGCGCCGCCGTGCGAGCGGGAACCGTCTGGGTGAACTCGTTCCTGGTGCGCGACCTCACGGCACCCTTCGGCGGTACGGGCATCAGCGGCATCGGCCGCGAGGGCGGCGACTACGCCCTCGACTTCTACAGCGATCTGAAGACCTACCAGGTGAAGGAGGGGACGACCCATGGGTGAGATCGTCGGCGCGGGGCTCCTGGCCCACGTGCCCACCATCGTGCTGCCCGACGACATCCGTCGCCAGCTCAACAACGGAAACGAGAGCACGCTGTACACGGGACTGCACGACCTGCGTCGCCAAGTCTTCGACCAGCTGCGGCCCGACCTGGTGATCGTCTTTGACAGTCACTGGTTCACGACCGTGGAGTTCGTGATCTCCGCCCACCAGCGGCGAAAGGGGTTCTTCACCTCCGAAGAGCTGCCCCGCGGCATGTCGAGCGTGCCCTACGACATCGCGGGCAGTCCGGAGTTCGCCCACCGCGTCGGACGTATCGCCGACCAAACGCCCGACTGCTGGATCACTCCGATCGACAACGAGCATCTGCCTATCGCGTATGCCACCACCAACTTCCTTGGCTTCCTTCAGAACGATGAGGCCTGGGTATCGGTGAGCACCTGCCAGACGGCCGAGCCGCGCGACTTCGCGACCGTGGGCCGGGTCATCGCTCAGGCGGTGGCCGAGTCCGACCAGCGCGTGGTCCTCATCGCCTCCGGCGCGCTCAGCCACACCTTCCACACACTGCGCACCTTGCGCGAGCACGAGGCGGCCGGCGAGGAGCACATCTTCACTCCGGGCGCGCGCGACGCCGACCACGAGGTCATCGACGCACTGCTGCGAGGCGATCACGCCGCCGTCCTGGCGAACCTGCCCGACTTCGCGGCCTTCAAGCCCGAGGGCCGCTTCGCCCACTACCAGATGATGGCCGCGGCGCTCGGGGGGCCGGACTGCGTCGCGCCGGGACGACTGTTCTCGGCCTACGAGAACTCCATCGGCACCGGCCAAGTACATATCTGGTTCGATCGTCCCGACAGCGGATGGACAGGGCAATGACCCTGCACGGACTGCCCTTCCCGCGCACGCCCAGCGGTCGCGCATCGATCCTGCCGCCGACGCCCTGGCACTACTCCGGCGACCTTCTCACCGTCGAGTACCGCACGGACCCGGCCGCGATCGCGTCGCTGCTGCCCGACGGGGTGTCGCTGGCGAACGGCGACGAGGACCCCGGCGCGGTCGCCATGATCTGGGCCGACTGGCAGAGTTGCGGCGCCGACGGCGCCGAACTCCTGGACCCCGTGCGCGCCCAGTACCACGAGGCATTCGTGGTCGTGCGGTGTCGCTACGACGGCCAGCTCTTCAGTCGCTGCGTGTTCATCTGGGTCGACACCGACTTCGCGTTGGTGCGCGGCATCCTCCAGGGATACCCGAAGAAGCTCGGCTCGATCCGCCAGACCCGTCCGGTGAGCGTCGGGCGTGCCGGTCCGCGTCTCGAAGCCGGGGGTCGCTTCGGCATGACGCTCGCCGCCGGGGATCGCCGCCTGGCCGAGGCCACGGTCACGCTGACCGGCGACTCGCTCAATGCCGGCTTCGTCAACTCGCACGCGATGCTCCACCACCGCTGGTTCCCGGGGATTGAACTCGACGGCCGCGACAGCCTGGCCGAGGTCGTGACCATGTCGGGGGTCGACGTGGAACTGGGACCCGCCTACGTGGGTAACGCGACGCTGACGCTCTTCGACTCACCTACCGAAGAGTTGGCCTCGTTGGCGCCGAGAGAGTTCATTGGCGGCTACTTCCGCAGCGTCGGCACGACGTTCGCCGGAGGCCGAACCCTCGGGTCGTAGCGATGTCGCGACGGATCGCCAGCAGTTCGTCGTCGGTCGTCTCCGCGGCCGAGCGCGACATCCGCGCGCGACTGGCCGGCCAGAGCTTGGACTTCAACGCCATGAGCGCGGTCTCGAACATCTACCGCGCCGGCGCGGCCGTGCGAAATCACATGGAGCGCGAGGTCCTCAGCGCGTACGACCTCAGTTGGGTGGCCTTCACCGTCTTGTGGGTGCTGTGGATCTGGGGCAATCAGGAGACGGGCCACGTCGCGGCCGAAGCGGGCGTCACGAAGGGCACACTGACCGGCGTCGTCAAGACCTTGGCGTCACGACGACTGGTGCGTCGCATTCCCCATCGCGACGACCGACGACGGGTATCGATCGGGCTCACGCGCGCGGGCACCGCGCTGATCGAGGAGATCTTTCCCGTCTTCAACTCGCACGAGACCCTGGCCGTCGGCGCGCTGAGCGCCACGGAACAGCGCGACCTCGCTCGCTTGCTGCGCCGCGTCTTGGCGCATATCGGCGACGTTGACCGTCCCGACCCGCGTTAACGCTCGGCGGCGTCCTCGGTCGCGATGAGGTGACGCGCGGCGCGCGCCTCGTCAACGCGCGACACCGGCGTCGTCTGGGGCGCGCGGTGCAGGCCCTCCGGGTCGGTCTCGGCGCGTTGCGCAATCCGCTCGACCGCCTCGGCGAGGGCCTCGAGTGTCTGAAGGCTCTCCGTCTCGGTCGGTTCGATCATGAGGGCCTCATCGACGATCAGCGGGAAGTAGACCGTCGGAGAGTGGAAGCCCTCCTCCAATAGACCGCTTGGCGACGTCGAGTCCCCGCACCCCCGTGCGCGCTTTGAGCTTGGTGGCGCTGAGCACGCACTCGTGCATGCAGAGCCGGTCGTACGGGCGGGCGAGTGTCGCGTCGAGGCGTCGACGCAGCCAGTTGGCGTTGAGCACCGCGTGCTGGGCCACCCGCCGCAGACCGTCGGCGCCGTGGACGTCGATGTAGGCCAGCGCACGCGCCAGCACCAGCGCGTTGCCGTGCCAGCCGTGGACCCGCCCGATCGAATGCGCCGGCTCGACCCACGCGTAGTCGCCCGAGGCCGTACGCTCGGCCGCGGTCCCGGAAGGAACCGCGCCAGTCGCGCGGACACCGCCACCGGTCCGGCCCCCGGCCCTCCCCCGCCGTGGGGCGTGGCGAAGGTCTTGTGCAGGTTCATGTGCACGATGTCAAAGCCCATGTCGCCGGGGCGCACGACGCCCAGAATGGCGTTGAGGTTGGCGCCGTCGTAGTAGAGCAGGCCGCCCACGTCGTGGACTGCGGCGGCGATCTCGGTGATCTCCTCTTCGAAGAGTCCGAGCGTGTTGGGATTGGTGAGCATGATGCCGGCGACGTCCGTGTCCAACGCCGCGCGCAGCGCGGCGAGGTCGACGCAGACCCCGGTCGTTGGACGGCACCGTGGTGACCTCGTAGCCCCCGAGGGTCACCGACGCGGGATTGGTCCCGTGCGCCGAGTCCGGGATGATCACGCGACGACGATTGTCACCGTTGGAGTCGTGGAACGCGCGCATCAGCAACAGCCCGGTCAGCTCGCCCGCGGCGCCCGCCGCGGGTTGCAACGTCACGGCGGCCATGCCGGTCACCGCGCAGAGGCGCTGCTCCGAGGTCACCAGGATCTCGAGCCACCCCTGCGTCAACGCGGCGGGCGCGCCGGGGTGCACGGTGGTGAGGCCGGGGTCCGCCGCGACTTGGTCGCAGAACTTGGGGTTGTACTTCATCGTGCACGAACCGAGCGGATACGCCCCGAGGTCCACCGAATACTGACGATGCGACAAGCGCGTGAAGTGTCCAACCAGGTCGCGCTCGGAGACCTCAGGCAGGTCAACCACGTCCGCGCGCAGGTGAGCGGCGGGCACGAGCTCACTGAGCGGTGACGCTGGCACGTCGGTCGTGCGGAGTTGGTACGCCGACCGACCGGGAACGGATAGCTCGAAGATCGTCGGCTCGGTGGCGTCGCCCATGAGGGGCGCTGACGCCGCTCGTCCGCCGGCCCACGCCATCACGCCACCACCTTTTGCATCACGTCGACGTAGCGATCGAGTTCCTCGCGCGGTTCGCCGCTCGGTCACCGCCACGACCACGACGTTCTCGATGTCCTCGAGCGAAGCGTCGGGACCACGCGTGAGTGAAAGCGCGGAGAGACCGCCCAGGATTCCTTGATCGGCCATGGCGGCCAGGACGTCGTCGGCGCGACCGGGCACCCGGATCGCGAACTCGCGCAGAAATGGTTGGGTAGCGACGGGCGTCACACCGGGAACCTCGCGCAGTCGCTCCGAGAGATAGTGCGCGCCCTGGGCGGCAGCGGGTCGCCACCTCGCGCAGGCCGTACGTGCCCAGCCAGCCCAACTGGACCGCCGCCGTCACCGCCATCAAGGTCTGATTGGTGCAGACGTTCGACGTCGCCTTCTCGCGACGGATGTCCTGCTCTCGAGCGCGCAGCGTCGTGACGAACGCGCGGCGATCGCTGGAGTCGACGGTCTCTCCGACGATGCGACCCGGCAGGCGACGCACCTGCTCGAGGGTGCAGGCGAAGAGGCCCGAGGTACGGACCACCGAAGCCCAGCGCCGTGCCGAAGGGCTGTCCCTCGCCCACGCAGACGTCGGCGCCCCAGTAGGCGGCCGGTCGCAGGACGCCGGCGGCAACGGGATCGGCCGCCACCACCAACAGCGCGCCGGCAGTGTCGGCGGCCCGACGCGCGACTGAGAGATCCTCGAGCACCCCGAGGTAGTTCGGATAGGCGCCGACAACCGCGGCGGCGTCCGTCACGTCGACGCTGGCCCAGTCGGTGACGCCATCGCGCAGTCCCACCTCAACGATCTCGTGTCCGGTGCCACGCGCGAAGGTCGCGACGACCGCGCGCCAGTGCGGGTGCACGCCCGCCGAGATGACCATCTTGGAGCGCCCCGTCGCGCCGTGGGCCATGTTGAGCGCCTCGACGAGCGAGGTGGCGCCGTCGTAGAGAGAGGCGTTGGCGATGGCCAGTCCACTGAGACGCGAGACCATCGTCTGGAACTCGAAGACCGCCTGGAGTACGCCCTGGGCGACCTCGGGCTGATACGGCGTGTACGCGGTGACGAACTCCGAGCGGCTGGCGAGCGCGCGCACGACCGCCGGAACCTCGTGGTCGTACGCGCCGGCACCCGCGTAGCAAGTCAGCGCGGACGTCGCGCGATTGGCCGCGGTGTAGCGAGCGAACTGCGCCGCGACGTCGGGCTCGCTACGTCCCTCGGGCAGATCGAGCCCACCGGCGAGACGCACCGCCGCGGGAATCAGTTCGAATAGCTGATCAAGTTCGCTCAGACCGAGGAACCCGAGCATTTGGTCAACCTCGGCCGGCGTGTGCGGAAGGTAGTCGGCCACGTCAGTGCGCCTTCGCCTTGGCGACGAACGGCAGCGTGACCACGGTCGCCGCGACCTCTCGACCGCGCAGTTGCACGCTGACCTCGGTGCCCGCCGCGACGTCGCCGGCGAGCAGTCCCAACCCGATGCCGCGCTCGAGCACCGGTGAGTAGTTACCCGACGTCAAGGGCCCCGCCTGCTCACCGTCGACCAGTACGACGGCGCCGTCGCGCAGCGGCTGGCGGTTCTCCGTGGCGAGACCCGTGAGGAGTCGTCGCGGACCGCGCTCTCGCTCGGCGGCGACCGCGTCGCGACCGCGGAAGGTCTCTTTGTCCCAGCCGAGGACCCAACCGAGTCGAGCTTCCAGAGTCGTAGAGGACGTGGTGAGTTCGTGCCCGTAGAGCGGCAGGGCGGCCTCCAGGCGAAGGGTGTCACGCGCGCCGAGGCCGGCCGGCGTCACGCCTGCGCCCACCAAGGCGTCAAGCAGGTCGACGGCCGCTTCATTGGGCACGGCGATCTCCACGCCGGCCTCACCGGTGTAGCCGGTGCCCGCCACGCGCACCGGCACCCCCCGGTAGTCAAAGGTGTGAACCCGGAACCGGCCGACGGTCCCGAATCGCGGATCGACCCGAGTCACGCGGTCGCGGGCGTTGGGGCCCTGGACGGCCAGAACGCAGCGCTGATCGGTGACGTCCACTCCGCTCAGGGCGTCAAGGACCCCGGAGGTGTTCGAGGCGTTGGGCATGACGTCGAACTGGTCTTGGCCCACCCACCAGACGATGATGTCGTCGACGACGAACCCCGCGTCGTTCAGCAGGTGCGTGTACTGCGCGCGTCCGGTCTCGATCTTGTTGAGATCATTGGTGAGCACCGACTGCAGCTCGGCGAACATCGACGGCCCGTCACAGCGAACGGTGCCCAAGTGGCTGACGTCAAAGACGACCGCGTCGCGCCGACAGGCCAGGTGTTCGGCCACCGTGCCCGACGCGTACGCGAGGGGCATCTCCCAGCCGCCGAAGGGAACGATCTTGGCCCCCAACTCGACGTGACGGTCATAGAGAAAGGGCCGGCGGTCGGTCACGAGGGCCATGCTAGGCCGCGAAGTCTGACAACGTCCCCAGGGCGTGACTAGTGAGCAAGCGCGTGAAGTCTCGTTGGTAGACGACGAGAAGATTGATCTGCGGATACAGCGCCCGGAACTCTCGGATCTTCTGATTCTTGCGTGTGACGTGGCGCTGTTCGAGCACAGTGAGTTCGATGAAGAGCTCGCGCGACGCCACGAAGAAGTCGGGACGAAAGGCGCGCGTGGGCTCGCCGCGTTCGTTCCACGCGAGTGGGAACTCGATCGGCTCGTACGACCAGTGCAGGCCGTAGAGGCTGAGCAACGAGGCGAACAGCTCCTCGCTGGGGTGCGCGAAGCGGCCCGGGTTTGGCGCCACCGCGCTGGGGTGCCGGCCACGCCCGAGGCGGGCCGACGGTCTGGCCATCACGCCGTGAGGGTCTCCTTCTCCGACGTCTCGTTCTTTTCGAGGCGCAGCGTGGTCGTGAGTTCGGCGACCACGCCGGCCAGTGGCACGATATTGAAGACTCCCTGGCCCCCGCGGAGCAGGTCCACGAGGTCCCCGTCGCTGTGGGCGAGAACTGAACCGGCGTCGCTCAGTACCAGGGAGCTCGAGGCCAGGTCGGCGCCGAGCGCGCTGCGCAGGCATTCGACCGCCTGGCGAGCGCGCGCCAGCGACACGCCGGAGTTGAGCAGCGACTTGATGACCTTCACTTCGAGCAGGTCACTGTAGGAGTACGCGCGCTTCGAACCACTGCCCGAGGCCGCGGTGATCGAGGGCGTCACGAGATCGGTGCGCGCCCAGTAGTCAAGTTGGCGATAGGTGACGCCCGTCAGGCGGCACACCGTGGGCCCGCTGAATCGCGTCGTAAGTGACTCTCGCATCGCACCCCTCCCGACTGAGGCGCCCTCGGCGTCGCGCTGAGGACTACACGAGTGTAGTTTGCCGGGCACTACGAAACAAACAGGTCCGGGCGACCCAACGACGGCGACGAGGCCTCCGCCGCCAAACGCGGCGGAATTCGGCCCGCGACCCGCGCACCGTACCCGGCCAGGACCGCGTCACGAATCGCGCCAGCCATCCGCACCGGGTCGATCGCCCGGTTGATAGCCGACGCCGCCAGGACGCCGTCGCAGCCCAACTCCATCGCGAGCGCCGCGTCCGACGCAGTTCCGACCCCGGCGTCCAGGAGCACCGGCACGTGAAGGCGCTCGGCGATCAGGCCCAGGGCGTGCGGATTACGAACCCCGAGACCCGACCCGATCGGCGAGCCCAAGGGCATCACGGCGACGCAGCCCACCTGCTCGAGCCGCTGAGCCACCACGAGGTCGTCCGAGGTGTACGCCCAGACTTCGAAGTCCTCGGCAACCAGGCGCGCGGCGGCGGCCAGCGTCTCGGTGGTGTCGGGCAGCAGCGTCGTCTCGTCGCCGATCACCTCGAGCTTGATGGCCGGCGTCCCGAAGGCCTCGCGCGCCAGCCGCGCGGTCTTGACCGCCTCGTCAGCGCTGAAGCATCCCGCGGTGTTGGGTAGTAGCGACACGTCCAGACGCGTCAGCAGGTCGTAGATCGAGCCTTCGACGTTCGGGTCGACGCGACGCAACGCCACCGTAGCGATCGTCGAACGCGACGCCACGATCGACTCCTCGAGGATCTCCAGCGATCGGAATCCGCCCGTGCCCATGACGAGCCGCGACGTCGACGCCACGGAACCAACGACGAAGAGTTCATCCACGCAGCCAGCGTAGTGACCAAAATCTTGTCGTCAGTAGGGTTGACGCCGTGGAACCGATCACTGCGTTGACCATTGCGGGATCGGACTCCGGCGGCGGCGCGGGCATCCAGGCCGACCTGCGGACGTTCGCCGCCTTCGACGTCCACGCCACCAGCGCGCTCACCGCGGTCACCGCGCAGAACACGACGCGTGTCGCCGCGGTCACTCTGATCGATCCCGCCATGGTCGTAGCCCAGATCGACGCGGTGCTCGAAGACTTCAAGGTGGCAGCCGTCAAGACGGGCATGCTCGGTCAGCGCGCCACCGTCGAAGCCGTCGCTCAACTCGCGGCTGCAAAGCGCCTCCCCCACCTCGTCGTCGATCCCGTCCTTATCTCCTCGACCGGTCACGAGCTCATCGGTGCGGGTGGCCTGGACGCGTATCGCAACTTACTCATCCCGAACGCCGAGGTCGTCACTCCCAACTTGCTGGAGGCGACCGCCCTCTGTGGCGTGGACGTGGCAAGCGTCACGTCGCTCGACGACATGGCCGACTTGGCCCGCACCATTTTGGCGTGGGGACCGCAGTTCGTCCTCGTGAAGGGCGGGCACTTCATCGCTGGCGCCGCGACGGAGAGTCGATCACCGGACGTGCTTGTCTCCGCCGAGGGCGTCGTTCTCTTTGACGCACCGCGCGTGGCCACGGCCAACGATCACGGAACGGGTTGTTCACTTTCGGCCGCCATCTGCGCCGGATTGGGTTTCGGCCGTCCAGTCCCCGACGCGGTGCGCGACGCCAAGTCGTTCGTGCTCGCCGCGCTCACTAGTGCCGCGACGTGGCGACTGGGCCAAGGCCACGGCCCAATCGACCACCTAGGCTGGAACGGGTGAGCGACGAGGTCAAGCCCCCGCTGACCACGACGACCAGCATCATCCCGGCGGCAATCGTGCTGGGTGTGGCGGTCGTCACCCTGGTGATCTTCCTGGCCATCAACTTCATCGCGAATCCCCACGTCAAGACCCCGACGTCGACATTGCCCGTGATCGTGGGGGGTCTCGCGGCCGAGACGGGCCACCTCCTGGCCGGTTGTCAGCAGGCCGGCAGTCCCCCCGCCAACATCTCCAGCGCGCTCATTGTGCCCGCGACCACCGTCACCACCGCCGCGACCAGTCACCCCAACAGCGGCGCCGGCGACTACGACTGCGTGCAGGCGCTCAAGACCACCGCGAAGTCCGGTCAGGTCTTGGGCTTCTACAGCGCGCAACTGCCGGCGCGCGGCTGGAACCTCTTCTCGCGCGGATCGAGCAGCGGCCAGGCTCAGCTGCTCTTCCAGAAGGCGGGTTCGGACACGTTTTATTGGGTGATCGGCGTCACCGTGGAGCACGCGTCGGCACACACCACTTACTGGGACTTTCGGATCTACCAGAACACCAGCGGCATTTAGACCAGTTCCAGTTCCCTCGGCGGCGGCGCTTGAGTCACACGCGACCAGAGCGCGAAGTTGAGTGGATAGATGAGGTAGCCGACCCGCGTCGCCGTTGCCGCACAGATCAGGACCGTGAACATAACTGCCAGCACTCCGAGCAACTGCGAGAGGCTCAGGGGCCAGTGGCGCCGCGCGTAGAGAGCGGCGTAGTAGCCGCCGACAATCAGCGCGAGCGGTGCCAGGACGTGCCCGAGCGGCGACCACAGCGTGGTGAGAAGGTGGCCCGGCAGGGCACTAGCTGCTGGGGATATCACCTTGGTCAGCCCGAGCGGGAACGCGAAGACGTTGGACATGAAGGCGACCGGCGCGCGCACGGCAAAGGGCAACACGGTGCCCGCGACAATGGCCAAAATGATCAACCCCGTCGTGCGCCACGCGCGACGGTCGTCACCGCGGCGAACCACCAACAAAGCTCCGAGAGCTAGCGGCCAGGCCGTCAGCTTCATGGCCGCCGCGAGACCCAGGCTGACGCCGGCGAGGACACTGTTACGTCGTTGCAGCGCGGCCACGCCGAGCAACGAGAGAGCCAGGATGGGCATGTCGTCGCCGCCCGTGGCAAGAAAAAGCGCTCCAGTGGGCAGGGCGAGCAGAATTTGGATCACGCGGATCTTTTGTCGTCGCGTTGCCTTCAGCAGGCCAATGCCCAGTCCGGAGACGATCAACGTCATCAGCGACATCACGATCCGGGCGTCGGTAAGCCCGTGGCCGATGTGGGTTTCGGCCGACGGAAGACCGAACACACCCATCAAGGGGAAGTAGGGGAAAAAGGACTCGAAGGCGGGTAGTCCCGGCACCGCGTTGACCAAGTGCCCGTTTCTCTCATAGGTCTTGTAGGGATCTTGACCTTCGTAGAGGTACTTCCCGGCGCGTTCGATGACCCCGACCTCGGGTTGGGCGAGGCCCGGGTGGTCGTCGAGCTGGCGCCAGCGCGCCTCGAGTATCAGCGGCAGGGCCACCGCGCCTAGGAGCACTACGGCCAGCAAGGCAAGGCGGGTCAGCGTCTCGCGACGCAAGTTGTAACGCGAAAGCAAGACGGCCAATAGTGCGGCGCCCGCGTACGGCGCGAAGGCCAAGTAACCCCAATGCCACTGAGCGGGCTGCTTCGATGTCCACCCCAGTCCCACGGCGAAGAGCGCGGCGAGTGAGTAGAGAACCGAGTCGCTCGTCAGGGTTCCGAGCGACGTCCAGCGGCCCACCAGGTCGGCCCGACCCTCCGCGAAGCGCGTCACCACGCGAAGAAGCCTACTGACGGGTTCGAAGTTTCCTGGGCCACGCGGATCGCCAAACTACGTGCCCGCGGTGATGCGACGAACCGGTTGCAAGGTCTTGGGGGGCAGCCGCTGGGTAAGGAATCGGCGGATGATCCTCGCGGACTCCGCGGGCCGCTCCTTCAGCACTGCGTGCGAGCTCCCGGGCACGACCACCAACTGCGCCTGGAACATCGACTCGTAGAGCGCGACCGAGTGCGCGAGTGGCACCACGTCGTCATCGCCGGACATGACGAGCACGGGACGCGACATCACCGCGAAGTCCGCCGCACTCATGTTCGGCTCGCTGGCGAACAGGGTGAGCGCCTTGTCAGCTACGACGCGCGCGTGGGCTGGACCATCGGGCGAGAGGGCGCCGAACTTTTGGGCCCATTCATCGAAGTCGGGACCCTCGAACGTGTTATCGCCCGTACCGGCGACCGCGTCGTGATGGAAGTTCGCCCCGACCGCCACGACGCGCTTCACGAGGTCAGGACGTTGCAGCGCAGTGAGCAGGGCGACGATTCCCCCGTCACTGTGTCCCACCAGGTGGCTGCGACCCCCGAGGTACTCCAAGAACGCGATCGTCTCGGTGGCCATGTCGTCGTAGTGGAAAGGCTCGGCGGTGTCGGCCGTGCGACCGTGACCTCGTCGGTCAAAGGCGGTAATGCGAAACTCCTTGGCGAGTCGCGGC
The DNA here is from genome assembly GCA_963715855.1 of uncultured Actinomycetota bacterium. Taxonomy (GTDB): domain Bacteria; phylum Actinomycetota; class Acidimicrobiia; order Acidimicrobiales; family RAAP-2; genus RAAP-2. The sequence continues at coordinate 2,015,558 of OY970279.1, read as the reverse complement.
CCGATCGACCTCAAGAGGCTCGCGCTCGAACTCAGCCCACCGTGCAGGAGCACGATCTTCGCGCCGCGTCCCCGGCCGCGCGTGAACCAAGTGGGGTGCCCATTGAGCACGACGGTCGCCACGCCGTTCATCGTAGGGGCCGAACCCGTGCCGAACGTAAGGTGGCCCTCGTGCGAGCCTTCGTCATCAAGGAGTCCGGAGAGAGTTTCGAGTTCGGCGTGCACGACGTGAACGTCTCGCCCACCGCTCCCGAGGATCTTCTGGTCGAGGTCGATTACAGCGGCGTCAACTTCAAGGACTCACTGGTTGCACGCCCCCACAGCCGCGTACGTCGCGTCACCCAACTCATCGGCGGCATCGACGCCGCTGGTACCGTCGTGGCCTCCTCCGACTCCGCCGTGCCGGTAGGAACGCGCGTCGCGGTTCACGGCGGAGACCTCGGCGTCGCGCGCGACGGGGGCTTCGCCGCTCAGCTCTACGCGCCTCGGCGCTTCCTCAACGCTCTACCCGAGACAATCAGCACGCGCGACGCCATGGTCATCGGCACCGCGGGCTTCACCGCGATGGCCAGCGTCCTGGCGCTCGAGGCGCACGGCCTCGAATCGGGCGCGTCGGTTCTGGTGACTGGCGCCACCGGTGGCGTCGGGTCGGCGGCCGTGACGTTTCTGGCCGCGCGCGGCTACGACGTCACCGCGTCGACCGGCTCGAGCGACGAAGCGGAGTGGTTAAAGGCGCGCGGCGCGGCCCAGGTGATCGGTCGTGACGACGTCGCGGACCGACCCGAACGGGTCTTAGCCAGCGAGCGATGGGACGGCGCTATTGACTGCATAGGCGGCGCCACTCTGCCCCAGATCCTGCGCAGCCTGCGCTACGGCGCCGCGGTAGCCGCGAGCGGTCTCGTCGCCGGCGCCGAGATCGACACGACTGTGTTCCCCTTCATCACGCGCGCGGTCAGCCTGCTCGGCGTCGACGCGGTGGAGATGCCGATGGCGAAGCGAGAGATGGTGTGGTCCACCCTCGGCCAGGTCGTTCCCACCGTCGACCTCGAGCCGCTCGTCGATCGTGTCGTGACCCTGGAAAAGCTACCGAACGCGTTCGACGCCATCGCCAACGCCACGGCGCGGGGCCGGATACTGGTGACCCCGACGCCGCACGAGGAGAGATGAAGCTACGCGTCCGCGACGATGGACCCCACTCGATCGCCGATCCCCGGGTCCCGGCTGACCAGCACCACGGAGTAGACGATGGCGAACACTAGATAGGCCAGTGCGGCCCACGGGAACCAGTCGTACGGTGTCGACTGTCCCGGCTTGGCCAGGTAGTACAGCGGCACGAAGATCCAGGCGGTGCCGAGAATGGGCAGGAAGCCGTGACGGAACCCGTTGAAGACGTCCGGGTGGTTCTTCTTGATGTAGAAGGGCAGCGCCAGGTTGCACGCCGCGTACACCAGCAGGATCAAGATCGTCCCGAAGGTCGACGACTCGAAGAAGTAGTTGAACGCACTCATCGAACCCGAGTACTTGGCACCGCCGATGATGTGCAGCAAACCCCACACCAGGATGATGCCCGTGGAGATCGAGAGAAATGTCAGCAGAGCGTTGATCGGTGTACGTCGCTTGCTGTGCACCTTGCCGATGAACGCGGGCAGCAGTCCCTCGCGCCCGGCGTTGAAGACCAGTCGAGCCTGCGAGTTCGTGCCGGCGATCATCGAACCGACCGTCGAGGTCATGCCCGCGACGAATCCCAAGAACGCGAGGAAGGGCAGCACCTCGTGGGCCACCTGCAGGAACGGGACGGTCGCGGAACCGAGAGTCTTGACGTTGTTCTTGAAGCCGATCACCGTTGAGTAGGCGAACAACAGGTAACTCACCCCCATAAGCCCGATCGAGGTGTACACCGCCTTCGGGACGTTCTTGCGGGGCTCGCTCGTCTCTTCAGCCAGGGCGGCCGAGTTCTCCCAACCGATGAAGAGGTAAATGGCCAGTGGGAACGCCACACCCAGACCGCTGAAACCATTCGTGATCTTCGAGGGGTTGAACGGCTCCCACGAGAGGTTGTTGTGGAACTTGATGAGGGACGCGACGCTCACCACGACCAGGATCACGAGCTCGAACGCGAAGAACGCGCCGGCCAACTTCGTCGACACCCGCACGCCGCGCACCATCATGTAGGCGCCGAACGCGAGGAAGAGGAATGTCCAGACAATCCACGGCACACTCTCCAGCCCCGACACGTTGTAGGTCTGGAACAGGTACTGGAAGAATCCGCCCACGATGGCGATCACCGACGACATGGCCGCGATGTAGCCCGCACCCGTCAGGAGCGCGACCGTGACGCCGGCCTGGCCCCCGAAGGTTTTGCCAACGAAGGTGATGAATCCTCCAGTGGAGGGTGTCACCTTGGTGAATTCAGAGACCGTGTTACCCAGGAGGGCGATGGCGACAATCGCGACCACGATGGTCAGCGGCGAGGCGACGCCGGCCGTCAGCGCCAAGAATCCGAACCCGAAGTAGAAACTCATCGCCGGCGCGATATTGGCCATCGTGGCCGCGGCGATGTCAATCATTCCGAGCGCTCCCTGGTGGAGTCGCTCGTGTTGACCTGGAACTACCTCCACTTTCGCGCCGAGTGAATCGGATGTCATTCCGTCTGTCATTGTTTCTGCCCCCGGCGACGCTCACGCCCCCGTGGCCCACTGCGCGTCGTTATCAGAGAAGGTAGTGGACCCAAGGGCGCCGTGGCAGGGACAAAAGTCCCGACGACGCGGACGCGCTGACTAGTAGAAGGGACTCACCCAGATCAGGCCGTGATTGCACGGCGCCGGCGGGTACTGCGGCGTCACCGCGACCGTCGAGCCGCCCTTGGTGAGTGACACCGACACCGTCTGGGCCGACGGGCAGGTCGTGGCGCCGGTAGGAACGTCGGAGTACGCCAGCGAGAACGTCGTCGTCGAGCCGTCGGTCAGGGTGACGAGCCCCGGTGCCTGGTTGGCCCGGGCGTCACTGAACTGGATCGGCGCGCTGGCCGAGGGCAGGTCGACCGTCGACGAGGTCAGCAGAGCGCCGAGGCGGTCCTGAAGCGTCAGAATCGGCCAGCCCTTGATAGTGCACGACCCCGAGGAGGTCTTAACCAACGTGACGCTGGCGTAGATCGTGCCCGCCGCGCCCTGGCCCTGGTTGAACGAGCCGCGAAAGTCACTCCCCTTGCAGGTCGTGGACGCACTATTGGAGCCGGTCGTCGTGGTGGTGACCGCCACCGTGGTGGTGGACGACGTGGTCGTCGTCGTTGTCGAATGCCCGTAGCGGCTCAGCGTGTAGATCGCGACAAAGGCAAAGAATATGGCGAGCGACTTAAGAGCTCGGCTCACCGGTTGAAGTCCTCGGGGCGAATCTTGTCGAGAAACTCTCGCAACTCCGCCACGAGGTCCGACTCCGAACGCTCCTCGACGTCGGCCTCTTCCGAGTCCTCGAGTTCGATGACGCGTCCTTCGGCGGCCATGAGCTCGTCGTTCACCAGGATCGGTGCGCCTACGCGCAACGCCAACGCCACCGCATCACTCGGTCGTGCCGAGACCTCCACCTCGGCACCGTTGCGCACCAATCGCAGGTTGGCGTAGAAGGTGTTGTCCACGAGCTCGGTGATCTCGACCGAAAACACCTTGGCGCCGAGCGCAGTGATGACGTGACCGAGCAGGTCGTGGGACATCGGACGTGGCGTCTCGAGTTTCTGCAGCGCGTAGGCAATCGACGTCGCCTCGGGAGCACCGATGAAAATCGGCAGCACGCGTTCGCCGCCCACCTCCTCGAGCAGGAGCAGCGGCGTGGAGGTCCCCACGTCGACGCGCACGGCCCGCAGAATCACTTCAACCACGAATCGAGCCTAGACCCGGGTGCGCACGGACGCTGCGTCAGTGCCCGAGGTACGTCGCGAGCGCGCGCTCTAAGAGCAGTGTCCGCAGGTTCTCGACCTCACTGGTCACCGCGGCGACGGCCGCGCGCGTCTCATCGCGAGTCATGCGTCGTGACGGTGAGCGCAGCGGCTCGGTCACGTCCTCGATCACTCCGACCTCACGCTCGACGACGCGGCGCAGCGCGCTCAAGAATCGTCCGTCACTGCCGCGCGACAACAGCGCCCCCGCCGCCTGGGCGATGCGCAGGTCGATCTCGCTGAAGGTGGTCTCGCCAACCAGCGACGACGGCGACACCAGCCCCAAGCCAATCAGCTGATTGAGCACGGCGGCGTCGAGTCCGAGCTCACGCAGCGACTCCGGTGCGACGTACTCCGCGGTCGGCCCTGACGTGTTCGCGTCGTTCGACGCGGGCCGCACTACCGACAGAGTGGGACGCGCGGCGGGCGTGGCCGCGGGGATCGGCGCGGTCACCACGGTGGTCGCGGCGTCGCGCGCGACCTGACGCGCGACCGAGGACGGTCCGTCGCTCAGCAGTCCCTGCTCAACCAATCGCAGACGCACCACCCGCAGCGGCACGAACTCCTCCTGGGCCAGGCGAATCGCCTCGCGCAGGCACGCGACGTCGCGATCGGAGTAGAGACGGTACCCCTTGCGACTCCGGCTGGGCTCGACGAGCCCCTTGTCCTCGTAGTAGCGGATCTTGGAGAGTTCAATGTCCGGGAAGTCCTGGCGTAGTAGCGCGTGCACCTCACCGATCTTCATCCTCCCCCCGCCCACGCTCATAGTGCAGCCTCCCAAAACACCAGCTTGAACTTGCCAATCTGCACCTCGTCGGCCGAATGCAGCGTCGTCTCTTCAACGCGCGCGCCGTTCACGTAGGTGCCGTTGAGCGAGTTGAGGTCGCGCAAGGTGATGCGGCCGCTGGCCGTGCGCGTGAACACCGCGTGATGGCGCGAGACCGAGACGTCGTCGAGGAGCAGGTCGGAGTTCTCGTGCCGGCCCGCCGACGTGGTCTCCTTGCCGAGTTCGAAGCGCGTGCCGGCGTTCTGCCCCGATGCGATCACCAATTCGTCACCGTGCGCGCCGCGCGGGTTGCGACTCGCGCCCGGTTGCGGCGCGTCCGGCGCGTAGACCACCGGCACCGCGACCGTCTCGGGCGACGTCGCCACTACTTGAGGTGCCCCACACGCCCAACAAAAGTTGGCGTTCTCGTTGAGGATCTCCCCACACCGACGGCAGTGCACGGCAGCCACCCTACAGAAGATTCCCCGGCGCCGCCGGGGTCAACCGTTGGTCAGTTCGCGGTACGCGGCCGCGTCGAGCAGGTTCGCGACGTCGTCCGACGACTCCGTCGTGACCTCACAGATCCACCCCGCGCCGTACGGGTCGGAGTTGATCAGTTCGGGTGTCGCGGTGAGGTCGGCGTTCACCACGCTCACCGTTCCCGCGACCGGCGAGTAGATCTCCGAGACCGATTTCGTCGATTCGACCTCACCGAGCTTTTCCGCCCACGGTCACGCTCGCTCCCACTTTGGGTAGGTCGACGTAGACCACGTCGCCGAGAGCGTCTTGGGCGTAGTCGGTGATACCGACTCGCACGGTCCCCTGATCGTCCCGGGCCCATTCGTGGTCGCGGGAGTAGCGCAGTTCCTCGGGTATCAGCATGGCCCGAATCTATCCGACGCGCCGGGCGCTGCGACCAACGCGCAGCGCGTTGACGGCCGGGCGAACGTAGCCGGCCAGCACGATCCAGGCCAGCGCGAGTCCGCTCAGCCCGACCACCCACGTCGCGTCGCGCACCACGTGTTGCCAGGTGGCCAGAGGCGCGTGGTGGTCGTTGGTGGTGAGCAAAAAGAGCGGGAACGTTGTCATCAGCGCAAAGGTCGAGACCTTGCCCCACCACAGCACGTCGATGCGCGCGGCCCCCAGAGCCGCCAGCACCACCGTCATCACCGAGACAATGAGCTCACGCGCCAGCGTGGTGCCGGCAAACCACCAGGGCACTCCCCCGGCCGCCGCGACGCCCAGCAGGCCCACGATGACTAGGAGGCGATCCGCGACCGGATCGATGATCTTGCCGATATTGGAGACCTGGGAGAGTCGTCGCGCCAGGAACCCGTCAATCCAGTCGGTGGCGCCCAAGGTGGCCAGCAGCCAGGCGGCTAGTGCGCGGTGCCCCGTGCCGAACAGCAGCCACAGGAACACGGGTAAGAGGGCCAGCCGAATCAGGGTGACCAGGTTCGCCCACGTGCGCCATCCGGCGTCCGTGGCGTCGGCCATCGGTCGGCTCAGGCGACCGTGATCGCGGAATCGAGATAGACGTCCTGGACGGCGTGAACTATGTCGGCGCCTTCGTCAATCGGCCGCTGGAAAGCCTTTCGCCCGAGGATGAGACCCTGGCCACCCGCGCGCTTGTTGATGACGGCGGTGCGCACAGCTCCCGCCAGGTCGTCATTGCCCTGGGACTCGCCACCCGAGTTGATCAGGCCGATGCGGCCGGCGTAGCAGTTCACGACCTGCCAACGGGTCAGGTCGATCGGGTGGTCAGTGGTCAGTTCGGAGTACACGCGCGGATCGGTCTTGCCGAACTTGAGCGCCACGTAGCCACCGTTGTTCTCGGGTTGCTTCTGTTTGATGATGTCGGCCTCGATGGTCACACCGAGGTGGTTGGCCTGACCGGTGAGGTCGGCGCTGAGGTGGTAGTCGACGCTCGGCGGTCTTGAACGCGGGGTTGCGTAGGTAGGTCCACAACACGGTGAACATCCCGAGACGGTGCGCTTCGGCGAACGCCGTCGAGATCTCGCGGATCTGGCGCCCGGACTCGGGTGAGCCGAAGTAGATGGTGGCGCCAACGCCCACGGCACCGAGATCGGCGGCCTGCTGGGCCGAGGCGAACGGGATCTCGTCGGACAGGTTGGGGAAGTTGAGCAGGTCGTTGTGGTTCAGCTTCACGATGAAGGGAATGCGGTGCACGTAGCGGCGCGACACCGCTCCCAGTCCGCCCAGGGTGGTGGCGATGGCGTTGCAGTCCGCGGCGATGGCTAGGTCACAGAGCCGGGTGGGGTCGAAGTAGGCGGGATTCGGAGCGAAACTGGCCGCGGCCGAGTGTTCGATGCCCTGGTCGATCGGAAGAATGGACAGGTAGCCCGTGCCCCCGAGGCGTCCGTGGTTGTAGAGGGTGGAGATGTTGCGTAGCACCGTGGGCGACCGGTCGGTCCAGGCCAGCACGTCGCCCACGAAGTTCGGCCCGGGCAGGGTCAGCAGCTCCTTGGGAAAAGCGGTGGCCCTGTGATCGAGCAGTGATGACGCTTCGTCACCCAACAATGACGCGATGTCCATTGGCAAAGTCTACAAGAACGCTGTGTTCGCCCTCCCCGGACGCGTCGGCCAGACTGAGGACGTGGACGACGCCTACCGGTCTTCTCTGACGCGGCGCCTCGGCGCGGTGCACTCTCTGTACCGCGAGGCGTTGGCGCAGATGAACCTCGACCAGATCAATCACGTCGAGCGTGACGGCGTACTGCCCATCGCCTTCTCCCTCGTCCATCAGGTGTTGATCGAAGACGGCAGTCTGTGCTTCGTAGGCGGCCCCAACCCCCTGTTCAGCGACGCGTGGGCCAAGCGACTGGGACTGGGCGTTCTCGACCACGGCAAGAGTCGCAGCGTCGAGGAGATGGTCCATCAGCGCATTGGTGACCTGGCCGCATTTACTGAGTTCCAGGACCTCGTCTTCTCGGTTACCGACGCCTTCGTGGCCACGATCGACGTCGCGTCGTTGGACGACGTCATCGTTGCCGCGCCGTACGGACCCGATTTGGCCCATACCTTTTCGGCCCGTGTCGGGGGCGACGCCGGAATCACGCGCAGCGACGCGCTGGAGTGCTGGATCTACCAGCACGCGGTGCGCCACCTGGGAGAGATCGAACACGCACGAGCCCTGGTGGGCTTGGGCGGCATGACCTCTTAGACGAGCCGGCCTAGTCGACCTTCTTCTTGGAGACCGGGGTCGCCCGACGCGGTCGGTTCTTGCGCACCACCGGTCCCAGCTCGGCCAGGCGCTCGCGGGCGTCGTAGGCGTCCGGGTCGGCGAGAACCACCCGGGCGAAGAGCTCACGGGCCGAGGTGAGGTCGCCCGCCCGGTCGAAGATGTCGGCCAACGCGTACCACAGGCGCACGTGACGGAACGACGGGTTGCGCAGCTGCTTGGTGCCCCCAGCGCGCACTAGCAGGTCAACCGCTTCGGCAAACTTTCGCTGGTCGGCCAGGGACGCCGCCATGACGATCCGAGCCTCGGTCAACACCTCGGCCGTCGGTTCGGCCTCCCCCACTATTCGGAACACCTTCTCGACGGCGCGCCACCGACGCGTGGCGCGGTCACAGTCCATGACCAGCGGCAGGTGCTCGGGGTTGCCGGTCAGTTCGAAGTGAGCGGTCAGGTGGATCTTGGCCATGTTCCAGCGCTCGGCGCGGTAGGCGGCGAGTCCAGTCAGTTCGCGCACTGGGGCCACGCCCGGTACGGCGTCGGAGACCGTGCGGCCGAGGCGCAACGCCTCGTCAAAGCGCCGTCGGTCGTACGCCTCAGCCGCGCGCGTGAGCGTGACCACGGCCTTTTCGCGCATGTAACTCGTGCCGATGAACGCCTTGCGCACGTCGGCCGCGATCTCACCGGGCAAGACGTAGGGTGCGCGGGGTCGTGGGGTTGCCACGGCGGCGGGGCGCACGGGTCGACTTTCTTGCACCCACTCTTCGCTGGGCACCGGCGTTGGGCGGGCCGCCGGACGAGAGACCATTTCGCGCCCGGTGGACGTGATGTTGACAGCCCCCTTGCGCGCGACGCCACCCCATCCGCTCTGGCGCGCCACGTCGCCGGCGTGGCGGCGTTGGGCCTGCTCCGGGGTCAACTCGCGCGGCGCGGGGCGTCCCCGAGAGTTACGCGAGCGATCCGCAGGAGCACCACGGGTCGTGCGCGCACGCGCGGACTCGCCGTCGCGACCTCGCGGTCCTGAGGTGCGCGGTCCGCGCTCGTCGTCCGGTCGGTCGCTACGCGGACGTGCGGTGGAGGAACTTCGACCTGTTGCCGGCCTTCCCCCTGCGCCTGCGTCGCGCGGACGTCTCGTCGTTGGACGGCCCGGTCGATCGTCGGATACGTCTCGAGATCGACGCGGCGCACCAGTTCGCTCGTTGCCTCGGACCGTTCGCCCGTCACTCGGACGCGGTGCGTCCCGGCCGGGCCGCGGAGAGCTTGAGCGCGGCGCGTCTCGGTCCGGATGCGGAGTCCCCGACCCCTTTGCACCTTTGGGCGCGCGAGCGGCACGGTTCGATCCCGCAGCGTCTCTAGAGCCCCGAGCCCCTGCGTCAGGTCGCGGTCGTCCGCCTCGGGGCGGCGTCGAGGACGTGGCTCGACGAGGGTTTGGGGGACGCGGTGCCACCCATGAATCCTACTGCCGCAGATTTCTTCGCCACTGAGTGGTGCGCAGATGCCAGTCCTTCCTCCTCCGACAATCGTCACTCGTCACTCGGGTCTATGTAGTGGAGCAGCGAAAGTGAGTACTGCTGCGAGCCAGTATGTTCGCGACGTCGTACCACGCCGTGATGGGCCCGTCGACGGTTGACGGGGGTCCCAACGCGTCAACGAACAGCGTGTGCAGTGCTTCAGGATTTGACTGGAAGCTCGTCGGGATCGGCCCCGCGAGCACGGTCCCCACGTGGTAACTCCGCAGGAAGCTCCGAAGGTCGCACTCCAGTTGGTGGTCAACGGGCGGGATAGGACCAGAAAGGAACGGCGTCCCGTCAGCCTGGCCCGTCAAGAACATCTGAACGTCGATCGGTGACAGAGATGGCGGATACGGCGAGGGAGGGTTGCCGGTCGTGGAACCGGACGAAAAGAGACTGTAGCCACCGATGATCTTGAAGCGAATCTGGGCCGCGGCCTGCCACAGTTGCGCCACGGGGTCAAAGACCGACGGATACGGAGAAACCAGCACGACGCTCTCGGCGGGAATTCGGTCCACGGCACGGCTAGTGAAATACGATGGCACGTCCGCCGCAGCCGTGGGAAGCGGAAACCTCGGCACGAGGGCAACGATGGAGAGTACGCCCAACGCGTACACAGCCCACCGCCCTGAGAGGTCCTTCACGGAACGCACCTTCATCGGCGAATGCGTCGAGCGCTCGCCCGATCGAGAGCGCGCCCGCGCGTGCATCTCGTCCACGCCGAGCGCCACCAGGACCGCAGCGAAGAGGACGACGAAGAGACCGAACCTCACCTGAAGGATGCTGTTGAAGATGAATCGACCTTGAACGAGGTTGAAGGGCAGCGGGAAGCTCGTCGCAATGCCCTTCACCTCTAAGTGATTGCCCAACGACAGCACGAACGACACGAGAACCATGAGGGCCGAGAATCGGACCCTGGGTTTGCGCCAGTAGACGACGAGGAACACCAGCATCAGGGCGAGCAGTGGGGCACCCAGATAGCCACCGTTCTCGGACGTGTTGGCGTGAACCAGGCTGTTGCCGATCACCCCCAAATGACCTAGAGAGAAGAACTGCAGTGAGGTGGGCAGCACGGGACTCAAGAGATCGGCACCTTCTCCACCAGGATTCGGGGTCCCAATGAAGTGGTACGGCCCGGCGAACATGACGTAGATCGGGTACGACAAGAGCGCGACGCCGATTCCCAGCGCTGCGGCCATACCCATTCGCGCGCGGCGAAAGGCGGGCATCACGCCTGACGGCGACGAGATACAAAGAAACACGACTCCTAATGCCGCTATGAGCACGGTCATTGCGCAGATCTCGGTCGAAATCAAGAACTGGCCGACCACGCTGGCGCCGAGCGCGACACCCCACCTCAGGGGTCGGGCTTGCCCCTGGCGAAACAGCTCGTAGACACTGAGCAGTATCAGCGGAGGAAGCGGAACGAAGCACAGGTTGAGGTGATAGAGGTTCTGGTCGATGACCCACGGTGAGAATGCGTAAAAAGCTCCACCGACGAATGCGGCGAACTCCCACGCAACGAAACGTCGGAGAACGAAGAACATCGACGACGCGGAGAGTACGAAAGCGAGCCACAGCAAGAGATTCATGCTCACGAGGGGGCTGACCAGAAGAGATATCGGTGCCAGCAGGAGTCCGAGAAGTGGTGACGTCGTGTTCTGAACCATGTTGGCGCCGTAGGGATAGTTGATCGCCGATGAGTACAACGGGTTCAAGCCGTGAACCACGGCGTGCGATGTCCACGCGAGCGACCAGGTCCCCAAAATGACGTCAGTTGATCCGGTGATCCCAAAATTGAGTACCGTGCGAGTCCTGTTGGGATCGCCAGGCCAGTTCGGCCAGTTCGCCACCAAAGCGATTGCCGCATAAACAACGACGGCTCCGACCCGACCTTGCGGAAAAGCCCGAAGACGCGCGATCGCCCACGAACGCAGAGAAACGTTGCGAGCAGTGCCCATACTTGACGCCATCCCGGAGGATTGATGACCTCCTTCGGATTGGTCCGCGTCCCTCACTACGAGTCCGCGCGACTATCCAATGCCGCCAGCCGATGGCGCACGCTTTACGCCCAAAGGTACTCGCCCATATGAATCGATCGTCTTTCGTCCGTTGAGGTTTGACCTCGCTGGCACTAGGAGCCAATCCGTCGATACAGGCCAATGCCGCCCCTGCTGCGCACGAGCTGAAACGAACCAGAAATCTTCGCCATAACGTCGGGATTCTGGTCGCTCGCCAAGGAAACGGGAAGGATGAGGAACTGCACTTGCGACGAGACGGGAAGCCGCGCTCCGATGTTGGTGCCCAGACCCCAATCCTGCGCGCTGAAGGGAGTTGGCCACACGTACACCTGAGTTCGTTCATCGATGTGCGACACGACCGGATACCACGCCGAGACCACCGCGTTCGGTGGGAGGCCCTTCTCCACGTAGGCGACGCCATGTCCGATGGCGCTGTTGGAGTACCAATTCCCTTGGACGTGGTTGTTCGAAAACGGAGCGAGTCCCCAGACTGTGCACGTCCATAGGGCGCTGAGGACGACGACGGCCGTGGCCACGTTGCGTCGCCGCACACTTCGTTGCTTTGAAATGGCGAAGACAGTGCCCAACATCAGGACCGGGATCAGCGGCAACGTGTACTGGTAGATGATCTGCTGCATGTAGACGTCGTTGCTGATGACGAGTTCCAGAACAACAAAGGTGCCGATCGCCGCGATCTCGGGTGCCAGGAGAAAGACCCAGCCCACCATGGCGCCCAACTGCCACACGAAGAACGGGCGGGTGCCCGAGCGGATATAGGCGACAAACTGACCAGGGTGACGTACGAGAGTTTGGAGTAAGCCGCGCGGGCCACCAAAAGGTATGCGACCCCCATAGATGCTGCCAGCGCCCAGAAGACCGGGAATGACCACCTCGTTGGCGAAGAGGGCCCACGCAACCGCTGAACCCGCGATCCAGAGACCCAGCCCGCGGTCTCGACGCAGGGCCACCCAAAGCCCCAAGGGCACCACGAGGACCGCCGCGTCCTCCTTGACGAGCAACGCCAGAACCACCGTGACCACCAGAAGCTTCTGGCGAGAATTGAGCGCGGCGTAGATCGCGACACTGATGATCAGTACTTGAAACGCCTCGGGATGAAACTGGTCCAGGCTCCCCTGCTGAAGAGCCGGATTGAGCAGAAATGCCACGGCCAGACACGTCGCAATCAACGAGTTCTTCATGTACTTCTGGGCCAACATGTACACGGGAATTGCCGCCGCGGCCATGGCCGCAGACTGCAGCACCAGGATGCCCTGCGGCTCGGGGACCAATCGATAGAACGGCGCTACCAGCAGCAGGATGAACGAAGTGTGGTCTCCGAAAAGGTTTCGTCCCATCACGGTGACGAAGGGTGCGTGGAAGTGGCTCAGAAGCCAGAGGCCCTGATTGAAGACTGAAAGGTCGAATGGGGGTTGTCCGTATCCAAAGAACAGACTGATACTGAGGTAACTAAACCACACTGTATAGAGCAATATGGCAATGGTTACTGGCAAGTGTTTACGCTGGAATAGATTGCGCCCAACGTGCCCGCCCCATGCCCGGATTGCCTCCAGACCGTGCTGGAAGTCCGGCGACCCAGCGCGCGGCTTTCCCGTCAGGCGAAGGATTCGGCGTCGCGCACCGCTTCGCACCCTAACCCGAGAACTCGCAGATTCCCCGCCCTGATCATCCGCGGAGTCGACCACCGGCATGCCCGCCCCCTGTGGCCCGGGCTCACCCCCACCTTGAGTTGGCATCGGTTCCGCTCCGATCGGTTACGGCTTCCATATTGCCTTCGGCACATCGAAAGAAATTAGTGCGGTGACTCAGTGTCTATCTCAGTGATTGTACCGTTTCTCGATTCCGAAACGATGTATTGATTTTGCGTTTTGCCGACGTTGGAACCAAGCGAAAGACCCCTACCTTGCGGTAGGGGTCTTTCAAGAAATCCGGCGGCGACCTACTCTCCCAGGGGGGGACCCCCAAGTACCATCGGCGCTGGTGGGCTTGACTGCTGTGTTCGGAATGGGAACAGGTATATCTCCACCGCCATAACCACCGGAAACCATGCGCTCGACCACTCTCGTGGTCCGAACCGGCGTCGCCGGCTCCCTGAGCGTCCTAGAACGAGCACGAACATCAAACTCCAAGCCCTCGGCCGATTAGTACCGGTCAGCTGAATGCGTTACCGCACGTACACTTCCGGCCTATCAACGTGGTCGTCTGGCCACGGGCCTTACCTGGTTATCCAGTGAGTGAATTTATCTTGAAACGGGCTTCGCACTTAGATGCTTTCAGCGCTTATCCCACCCGCAGGTCGCAAAACAGCCATGCCCTTGGCAGGACAACTGTCACACGAGAGCTGCGTTCGTCCCGGTCCTCTCGTACTAGGGACAACCTTTCTCAATTCACTTACGGCTGCATCGGATAGGGACCGAACTGTCTCACGACGTTCTGAACCCAGCTCGCGTACCGCTTTAATGGGCGAACAGCCCAACCCTTGGGACCGGCTTCAGCCCCAGGATGCGACGAGCCGACATCGAGGTGCCAAACCTTCCCGTCGATATGGACTCTTGGGGAAGATAAGCCTGTTATCCCCGGCGTACCTTTTATCCGTTGAGCGACGGCGCTTCCACAAGCGACCGCCGGATCACTATGCCCTACTTTCGTACCTGCTCGACTTGTAGGTCTCGCAGTCAAGCTCCCTTGTGTCATTGCACTCAACAGCTGATTGCCAACCAGCCTGAGGGAACCTTTGGGCGCCTCCGTTACGTTTTAGGAGGCGACCGCCCCAGTCAAACTACCCGCCTGACGCTGTTCCTGATCCGGATTACGGACCAAGGTTAGGGCTCCGGTGCAGAAAGGGTGGTATTTCAACGTTGGCTCCACATCGGCTAGCGCCGACGCTTCAAAGCCTCCCACCTATCCTACACAAACTGAACCAAAACCCAACATCAAGTTGTAGTAAAGGTGCACGGGGTCTTTCCGTCCTGATGCAGCTAACGAGCATCTTTACTCGTACTTCAATTTCGCCGGGTCTGTGGTTGAGACAGTTGGGAAGTCGTTACGCCATTCGTGCAGGTCGGAACTTACCCGACAAGGAATTTCGCTACCTTAGGACCGTTATAGTTACGGCCGCCGTTTACTGGGGCTTAGGTTCCTAGCTTCGCTCAAAGAGCTAACCAGTCCCCGTAACCTTCCAGCACCGGGCAGGCGTCAGAGCGTATACGGCGTCTTACGACTTAGCACGCTCCTGTGTTTTTGGTAAACAGTCGCTTCCCACAATTCTCTGCGACCTTCTCACGCTCCGGACGCGAAGTCCTTCACGCTAGTAAGGCCATCCTTCTCCCGAAGTTACGGATGCATTTTGCCGAGTTCCTTAACCACAGTTCTCCCGATCGCCTTGGTATTCTCTACCCGCCCACCTGTGTCGGTTTGGGGTACGGGCACCGTGTCAACTCGCTAGAAGATTTTCTTGAGAGCATGGAATCAGTGACTTCGCCTAATGGCTCGGCATCGTGTCTCAGGCATGTGAGATCCGGATTTGCCTAGATCTCGCCCTACACACTTACCCCAGGACAACCAACGCCTGGGCTCACCTATCCTCCTCTGTCCCTCCTTCGCTTCCCGCCGCGGGGTTTGTCGGTTCGACCCGAAGGTCAGCCCCTTAGTACCCCCACATTGGAATGGGCGCGGACACGGTGGTACAGGAATATCAACCTGTTGTGCATCGACTACGCCTTTCGGCCTCGCCTTAGCTCCCGACTTACCCTGGGGGGATTAGCCTTCCCCAGGAACCCTTGGGCTTACGGCGGAGGGGTTTCTCACCCCTCTCTCGCTACTCATACCAGCATTCTCACTCGAACGCGCTCCACGCAGGTTTACACCTCCGCTTCACAGCAGGTTCGACGCTCCCCTACCACTACGACCCTTGCGGGTCGCAATTCTAAGCTTCGGCTCTGGACTTGAGCCCCGTTACATTTTCCGCGCAAGACCACTCGACCAGTGAGCTATTACGCACTCTTTAAAGGGTGGCTGCTTCTAAGCCAACCTTCTGGCTGTCTGAGCGTTCTCACATCGTTTTCCACTTAGTCCAGAATTAGGGGCCTTAGCTGAAGATCTGGGCTGTTTCCCTTTCGACCAACGAAGCTCATCCCCCGTGGTCTCACTGCCAGTCTCTAGAGCATCGGCATTCGGAGTTTGGTTGGGGTCAGTAAGCTTGTAGGCCCCCTAGCCCATCCAGTGCTCTACCTCCGATGCTGAACAACTGACGCTGCACCTAAATGCATTTCGGGGAGAACCAGCTATCACCGAGTTTGATTGGCCTTTCACCCCTAGCCACAGGTCATCCCCCTCATTTTCAACTGAGGTGGGTTCGGTCCTCCACGGGGTTTTACCCCCGCTTCAACCTGCCCATGGCTAGCTCACTCGGCTTCGGGTCTGCAGCACGCGACTGAACGCCCTATTCAGACTCGCTTTCGCTTCGGCTACCCCTCCCGGGTTAACCTCGCCACGTACCACAACTCGCTGGCTCATTCTTCAAAAGGCACGCTATCGAGGCCACGTCCGTAGACGTGACGACTCTCTAACTGATTGTAAATCAACGGTTTCAGGTTCTATTTCACTCCCCTCCCGGGGTACTTTTCACCTTTCCCTCACGGTACTTGTTCACTATCGGTCGTCTATGAGTACTTAGCCTTATCAGATGGTCCTGACAGATTCACGCCGGCTTTCCCGGATCCGGCGTTACTCGGGTGTTTACGCAGAGACCTTTGCGTTTCGCGTACGGGACTGTTACCCCCTGTGGTCTACCTTTCCAGGTAGTTCTGCTACGCATCGGTTTTGTAACTCTGTGAAGGTTGCTGGTTCCTTCCCGTAAATCCCACAACCCCGAACTGGCAACGCCCAGTGCTTTAACACCAGCTCGGTTTAGGCTCTTCCCGTTTCGCTCGCCGCTACTCAGGGAGTCGCATTTTGCTTTCCTCTCCTCGGGTTACTGAGATGTTTCAATTCACCCGGTTCCCTCTACCCGCCCTATATATTCAGGCGGGAGTTGCACCCCATAACGGATGCAAGGTTTTCCCATTCGGACACCCATGGATCACAGCTTGGTAGACAGCTTCCCATGGCTTATCGCAGTCGCCCACGTCCTTCATCGGCTTTAGACGCCAAGGCATTCACCGTTGACTCTTTGTAGCTTGGAGAAATTGATATTTTTAAAAAATATAGATGCTCGTGCTCGTTCTAGAAATCTCAAGGATCAGCGCACCAACGCTCTACCACTCAACCGAACAGGCTTGAGCAGGATCGTCGCGGGACGGGCGGCCCCGTGGGGCACCGTCCAAGGAGCGTCGCTCCTCCAAAACGGAAGACGAGAGTCCAGACCTACGCGGCCGGCACCTGACGGGAACGGTGCGGGGCACGAATGCCCAGGACCGAAGACCCCAGTGGTTGACCACGTAGCTGACTAACCAGCATTCAACTCGGTAGCTGTCTGCCCCTAATGGGCAGATGTGCTCCTTAGAAAGGAGGTGATCCAGCCGCACCTTCCGGTACGGCTACCTTGTTACGACTTAACCCCAATCACCGACCCCACCTTCGACGGCTCCTTCCTTGCGGTTAGGCCACCGGCTTCGGGTGTTGCCGACTTTCGTGGTTTGACGGGCGGTGTGTACAAGGCCCGGGAACGTATTCACCCCGGCAATGCTGATCCGGGATTACTAGCAACTCCAACTTCATGCAGGCGAGTTGCAGCCTGCAATCTGAACTGAGACCGGCTTTAGGGATTGGCTCCACCTCGCGGTTTAGCAGCCCTCTGTACCGGCCATTGTAGCATGTGTGCAGCCCTAGACGTAAGGGGCATGATGACTTGACCTCGTCCCCACCTTCCTCCGAGTTGACCCCGGCAGTTTTCTACGAGTCCCCACCATTACGTGCTGGCAACATAGAACAAGGGTTGCGCTCGTTGCGGGACTTAACCCAACATCTCACGACACGAGCTGACGACAGCCATGCACCACCTGTGCTGAGCCCCGAAGGACACCGCATCTCTGCGGCTTTTCCCAGCATGTCAAATCTAGGTAAGGTTTTTCGCGTTGCATCGAATTAAGCCACATGCTCCGCTGCTTGTGCGGGCCCCCGTCAATTTCTTTGAGTTTTAGCCTTGCGGCCGTACTCCCCAGGCGGGGCACTTAATGCGTTAGCTGCGGCGCGGAAACCGTTGAAAAGTCCCCACACCTAGTGCCCACCGTTTACGGCGTGGACTACCAGGGTATCTAATCCTGTTCGCTCCCCACGCTTTCGCTCCTCAGCGTCAGTATTGGCCCAGATCACCGCCTTCGCTACTGGTGTTCCTCCTGATATCTGCGCATTCCACCGCTACACCAGGAATTCCGTGATCCCCTACCAAACTCAAGTCACGATAGTTTCGGGTGGCGGCCCCAGGTTGAGCCTGGGGGTTTAACACCCGACTTATCGAACCGCCTACGAGCTCTTTACGCCCAATAAATCCGAATAACGCTCGCACCCTATGTATCACCGCGGCTGCTGGCACATAGTTGGCCGGTGCTTCTTCTACAGGTACCGTCACAATCGTCCCTGTCGAAAGAGGTTTACAACTCAGAAAGCCTTCATCCCTCACGCGGCGTTGCTGCGTCAGGCTTTCGCCCATTGCGCAAGATTCCCCACTGCTGCCTCCCGTAGGAGTCTGGACCGTGTCTCAGTTCCAGTGTGGCTGATCGTCCTCTCAGACCAGCTATCCGTCGTTGCCTTGGTGGGCCGTTACCCCGCCAACAAGCTGATGGACCGCGAGCCCCTCCCGAAGCGAAAAGACATTTCTTCCACCGATCATGCGGTCAGTGGAAGACATCCGGTATTAGCACCGGTTTCCCGGTGTTATCCCAGTCTTCGGGGCAGGTTGCTCACGTGATACTCACCCGTTCGCCACTAAATCTTTCGGAGCAAGCTCCTTGGATTCCGTTCGACTTGCATGTGTTAAGCACGCCGCCAGCGTTCATTCTGAGCCAGAATCAAACTCTCCATCAAGATTTTCTTGGAACCGAAGTTCCTAGATCATCAGAGAGCCAGATCGGCGACTCTAATACCGACCTGACAACAACGAGTACCACGGGGTGGCCTCGTTGCCTACATCTTTTTGACGAACGACGCGACCGGTTAGATCCGTTCATCGTCGCCCGTACTGGCTTTTGGCTCTCGTTCTTCCGTTTTCAAGGAGCGACGTCGTACGCGACCGAAGTCGGAGGTACGACATTCACCATCTCGGATTTCTCCGTGATTCCGCCACCGGTTGCCCGGCGGCAGGGATGCCAACCTTACCAGCGCGGTTCGAATCGGTGCAACTGCACCGGTCGCCTTCGCTGCGGCGGGAACTCAATGATAGCAGACGCGGCCCGGCCGGGTGCCTTGCGAACTGTGTCACGACCCCGCTAGAGCCGCAGCCGCTCTGCCGCCAGCGCAGCGTCCAAACGATGGCGCTGCTCGATCGCGGCGATCGGCCCGCTGGCGCCCGAGGAGCGCCGGTTCGCCAGTGACTGACCCGGATCGAACAGTTTCACGAGGCCGCGACCGTCGTCGTGACCGGCCACGACCTGGGAGAACGCAGTCCCGTCGGCGAGCGACTGGGCCACCCACTGTCCGACCAATTCATGGGCCTGGCGAAACGGGACGCCGGTGGCCACTAGTGCCTCGGCCACGTCGACCGCCACCAGTAGCTCGTCGCCGGCCGCGCGGGCTGCCGTGTCGGAGTTAAAGACCAGGGTCGAATACGCGCCGGTCAGAGCGCGCAGAATCAGGCCGACCTGCCGCAGCGAGTCGAGCAAGGGCTCCTTGTCCTCTTGGAGGTCGCGGTTGTACGACAGTGGAAGCCCCTTGAGGGTGACCAGGAGTGAGGTGAGGTTTCCCACGAGCCGACCGCTCTTGCCTCGGGCCAACTCCGCTACGTCACTGTTCTTCTTTTGCGGCAACATCGACGATCCCGTCGTGTAGTCATCACCCAGTGAGGCGAAGCCAAACTCCGTACTCGTCCAGAGCACGAGTTCTTCGCCCATGCGCGACAGGTGCACGCCGAGCAGCGCGACGTCGAACAGGACCTCAGCTACGAAGTCGCGGTCACTGACCGCGTCCATCGAATTGGCGATGGTCCCGGCGAATCCGAGAAGTTCCGCAGTCAGCTTGGGCTGGATCTCAAGTGACGTCCCGGCCAACGCCCCCGCGCCCAGAGGCGAGACGTTGAGTCGGTCGCGCGCGTCCATCATTCGGTCGACGTCGCGCAATAACGCCCACGCGTGCGCCTGGAGGTGGTGACTTAACAGGACCGGTTGAGCGCGTTGAAGGTGCGTGTAACCAGGCAGCGCAGCGTCGGGGTATCGATCACCGACGGACGTGAGGGCTCCGACGAGTTGGAACACCATCTCAGCCACTTCGGACGCAGCGTCGCGGGTGAACAGTCGCAGCATCGTCGCCACCTGGTCGTTGCGGCTGCGTGCGGTGTGCAGCTTGGCTCCGGTATCGCCGGCGAGCTCGATCACCCGCCGCTCGATGGCCATATGAATGTCCTCGTCTTCGCCACGCCGCACGAACTCGCCGCGATCGAACTCCGACTCGACGTCGTCCAGGGTCACGAGCAGTTGCGTGCGCTCTTCGTCACTTATCAGGCCCGCGGCGCCGAGCCCCTCCACGTGCGCCTTGGATCCGACGATGTCGTAGTGATAGAGAACGTGGTCAAACGGATAGCTCTCCGACAGCTCCCACAGCGGCTTGGCCATGGAGCCCGTGAAGCGTCCGCCCCAGAGCGTCATGACTGAGGCGGGGTGGCGTTCTTCGCACCCTGGCGCGCCGCCCACGTCTTGACGCCGAGGCCGTAGATCCGCACGTAGCCCTCCGAGTCGGCGTGACGGAAGGTGTCCGCAGCGTCGTAGGTCGCGAGGCCGTAGTCGTACAGAGCGACGGGGCTGCGTCGTCCGGTGACCCTCGCGAGTCCGGGCGGTTCGAACCGCACTCGCACGTCGCCCGTGACGTGACGCTGCGTCTCAGCCATGAACGCGTCGAGCGCCTCTTTGAGGGGTGAGAACCACATGCCGTCGTAAACGAGTTCGGCCCACCGCGGCTCCAGTCGCGACTTCTCGTGCTGCACGTCTCGTTCCAGAGTCAGGTCCTCTAGTTCGGCGTGCGCCAGTATGAGGGCCAGGGCCGCCGGACACTCGTAGACCTCGCGACTCTTGATTCCGACGCGCCGGTTCTCGACCATGTCGAGACGCCCGAAGCCGGTGGCGCCCGCCCGGTGGTTCAGCGACGCGATGAGTGTCGCCATACTCATTGGCTCATTGTCGAGGGCGACGGGACGGCCCTCGCGAAAGGAGATGGTGATCTCCACCGGGTCTCGACGAGTGACCCGGGTCAAGGTGTAAGGCTCTTCAGGAGGCGCGGCCCACGGGTCCTCAATCTCGCCGCACTCGATCGCGCGACCCCACAGGTTCTCGTCGATCGAGTAGATCTTCTCCTTGGTCGCCTTGATGGGAATGTCCCATTTGGCCGCGTAGTCCACGGAGTCGGCCCTCGTCATGCCCCAGTTGCGCGCGGGCGCCAGGACCTCAAGGTCCGGGGCCAGCGCGTGGGTCCCGACCTCGAAACGAACTTGGTCGTTGCCCTTGCCGGTGCACCCGTGCGCTACCGCCTGGGCCGAGAACACGCGAGCCTGATTGACCAAGTGACGCACGATGACGGGCCGAGACAGGGCGGAGACCAAGGGGTACTTACCCTCGTAGCGAGCGTTGGCCGCGATGGCAGGGGCGCAGAACTCCTCGGCCATCTCGTCACGTGCGTCGACCACGACGCATTCGAGCGCGCCCGCGGACAGGGCGCGAGCCGTGATCGTGTCGAAGTCCTCCGAGCTGGCGGGGTCCTGACCCACGTCCACCAGGACGCAGACGACCTCCACACCCCACTCTTGGATCATCCAGCGGACCGCCACCGAGGTGTCCAGTCCTCCGCTGTAGGCCAGCACCACTCTCTTGGCCATGATCACTTGCCTCGCTTTCGGGTCACCGGCTGCTCGAGGCCGGCCAGCTGGCGAAACTCGGTCGCCAGTGCGGCGCCGCTGCGATGCTCGTTGGCGATCACCAGCAGCGTGTCGTCGCCCGCCACACTCCCCAACACCCCGTCTAAAGCACTGCGATCAAGGGCCGACGCGACCACGTGCGCGCACCCGGGCGGTGTGCGGATGACCACGAGGTTGGCGGAGTTCTCAACGGACACCACCCACTCGCCCATCATGCGCCGCAAGTGGTCCACCGGCGCCGAGCTGCAGCTTCGGTCCCGAAGAGATCACGATGCGACGAGTGCCGTGCTCGTCGCGGATCTTGATCGTCCCCAACTCCTGGAGGTCACGCGTAACCGTCGCTTGCGTCGCCGCGAAGCCTTCGGACTGGAGACGCGTGACGATCTGGGCCGCCGTCGAGATCACGTTTCGTTCCAACAACTCGGTGATCCGATGTTGTCGCTGGGTCTTGGTCATGAACTCTCCTCGGTTATCCAACGAAGTACACCCACCATTGCCGAGCGGCGATGGAAGACCTGGCGCCACACCAGCGACCTCTCACCGTCGAGCACGTCATCGGTGATCTCGTCGCCGCGATGCGCGGGCAAACAGTGCAGAACCACGGCGTCGCGTTTCGCCCCCGCGAGCAGCTGGGCGTCCACCCGAAACGACTCGAGTTCGTGGCGTCGCGTCGCGGCTTCCTCTTCGCGGCCCATCGACACCCACGCGTCGGTGTAGATGGCGTCGGCGCCAGCTACGGCCTCCGGCGCCGATTCGGTGAGCCGTAGGCCACCCGGGCCGTTCAACGCCTGCGGATCCTCAGGACCGCCGCGCTGCAACTGATAGTTCGCGGGCGCCCCAACTGTCACGTTCACGCCCAGTCGACGCAGCGCCACCGCGAGCGAACGCGTCACGTTCGTCGCGTCACCGACGTAGGCGACCTCGAGTCCGCCGAGACCCATCACGTCACCACCCGCAAAGTGGTCGGCCAGGGTCAAGACGTCGGCCACTGCCTGGGTCGGGTGCGCCACGTCGCTCAACAGGTTGATCAGCGCCAGACGGCCCTCAGTGGCTCGTCCCATCCGCTCGAACACAGAGTGAAGGCGCACCCGCAGAGCGGCGATCGAGTACATCTCGCTCAAGGTGCGACCGACGTCCTCGGCCGACTCGCGACTGTCGAGACCCACCTCTTCATCGTTGAAGAACGTCGTGAATCCGCCCAACTCGCTCACCGCGACCGAGCACGACGCCCTGGTGCGAAGGCTGGGTCTCTCGAAGACCAGGGCGACGCCCTGTCCCGAGAGTGTCTCGTCATCGAGCGGCTCCACGGCAAGCCGGTAGATCGTCCTCAGACTGGTGTCGTCCAGTCCTTCGATGGTGACGAAGTGGCGGGTCACGCGACCACCCGAGTCGAAGCGGTTGACCCGCGCACGACCTCGCGCAGCGCGTGGGGGTGCGTGCCATTGGCGAGAGTGACACTCTTGGCTCCCCCATCGAGCGCGTCCAGAGCGGCGATGAGCTTCGGGCGCATGCCGTCACGCGCCTGACCCGACTCCACCAGGGACCGGGCTTCGGCACCGGTCAGCCGTGACACCGCGGACGCGGGGTCGTCAGGATCTGTGCGCACCTGATCGATGTCGCTCAGTAAGTAGAGCGCGTCTGCGTCGAGGGCTGCCGCGAGCGCTCCAGCGACGCTATCGGCGTTCACGTTCAGCAGTTCGCCCGACGCGTCGACCGCGATGGATGAGACGACCGGAGTCATCCCCAGCGACCAGAGGCCCTCGACAACTTCGCCGTGAACGGCCGGGGCGCCACCCACTCGTCCCCACTTCGCGCCGCGAGCGGTGGCCGTGAGAAGTCCGTCGTCACTGCCGGAAAGCCCGACGGCCCGCACTCCCTCCTGGTTGAACGCGGCGACGATCCGCACGTTCACGAGGGACAGGGCCATCGCGACCACCGACATCGCGGCCTCGTCGGTGACGCGGAGACCCTCGAGAAAGGTCGACGTCTCGCCCAGCCGAGCGAGGAGATCGCCGATCTGGGGGCCGCCACCGTGTACCACGACGACCTTCGTCGCGTCGCTAGACAGGGACTCGACATCCTTCGCCAGGTCCTGCAGCGTTGACCCGTCGCCGTCGACGTCATCCAAGGCGTGACCGCCGATCTTGACCACCACGCGATTCACGGCGTGACTCCGCTCAGGGGCAGGCCCCTCGTCTCGGACCGGCCCGTTGCCAGGTTCCAGGCCTGGAGCGCTTGGCCCGCTGCCCCCTTGATCAGATTGTCAATTGAACTCAGTGCAACCAGCCATCCCGTGCGTTCGTCCACACGTGCACTGACGAAGCAGAGGTTCGACCCGACCGGGTCCTTGAGTGTGGGCGGCTCATCCGTCACGACGATGAACGGGTCGTCACGGTAGGTGTCGTACAAGAGTTGCATGGCGCCGGCCGTGTCGAAGTCCTTCGTGGCTAGGCGTGCGTAGGCGGTGACGAGGAGGCCCCGACTGGTGGGAACCAGGTGCGGCGTGAAGAGAACCTGGGCGTCGAGTTCCTGCTCGATTTCGGGCGTGTGGCGATGGTTCGTCAGCCCGTAGGCCTCGGCGTTGGCGGCCAGACGTGAGAAGTGCAAGCGGTCACTCAATTGGCGTCCAGCGCCCGAGGCGCCACTCATCGCATCGACCACGACGCCGCTGTTCTGAACTACGCCGGTGTCCAGAAACGGTCCGAGGGCCAACGCGGTCGCGGTCGGGTAACACCCGGGGGCCGCGATCAACGTGGCGCCGGGAAGCTCCTCGCGGTGTCGTTCCACCAGTCCGTACACGGCGTCGGCCAGCAACTCCGGGGCCGCATGGTCTCCCCCGTACCAGGTCTGGTACGTCGCGGCGCTCTTGAGGCGAAAGTCCGCGCCGAGATCGACCACGGTGACGCCGCGCTGCACGAGTTGGGGCACCACTCGCTGGCTTTCGCCGTGAGGCAGGGCGACGAACGCCACGTCGAGGTCGTGCTGAAAGACGTTGTCGGTGTCCGAAAAGACGAGGTCCGAGTAGATCGCGGCGAGAGCGGGTTCGTACGTCCCGACCTTCTTGCCGGCACTGGTCGACGCTGTCGCGACAATCACCTCAAGGTCGGGGTGGTTGGCCGCGAGGCGCAAGACCTCCGAGCCGGCGTATCCGGACGCCCCCACAACACCCATTCGCATGATGCCATTTTATGCACACGTTCTGCCATTTATGCAAATGTCCCGCCACGCCACTAGGCTGTCGCCGTGTCGCAACGCGGATGGCTCCTGTTCGGCACAATGTCAGTGATTTGGGGTCTGCCCTATCTGCTCATCCGAGTGGCAGTGCGCCAGATGGACCCCGGGGTGCTCGTCTTCTGTCGTACGGCGCCGGTCGGCGTGTTCCTCTTGCTCGTGTTGATGTTTCGAGGCCAACTGCGAGCGGTTATTGACCATGCGCGTTGGATTGTGATCTTCGGCGTCGTCGAGTTCGGTATCCCGTGGTTCTTGATGTCCACGTCGGAGCGACACATCACCAGTTCACTGACCAGCCTGATCATCTGTGCGGTGCCGCTCTTTTCTATCGTGGCCCAACGTTTCCGGCGAACGGAAGAACACGTCACACGGCGCCGGCACCTCGGGCTCGGTATTGGGGCCGTCGGCGTCGCGCTCCTCGTCGGCCTCGGCGTGAGCGGAGGGTCATTCACGTGGGTTGGATTCATGCTGCTCGTCTGCGTCGGGTACGCCGTTGGTCCCTTGATCCTGGCGGCCAAACTCCAAGACGTGCCCAGCATTGCCGTCGTCGCCGGGGCTACGTTCTCCGTCGCCGTGCTCTGGTCGCCGTGGGCGCTGACGCACTGGCCGCACGCGGCCACCGCCGAGACCTGGGCGAGTGCAGCCACTCTCTCAGTGGTGTGTACCGCCGGCGCCTTCTTCGTTTTCTTCGAGCTCGTGCGGGAGGTGGGGGCGACGCGAAGCGTCGTGGTTACCTACCTCAACACGGCGATCGCCGTGGTCCTGGGCATCACATTCCTGCGTGAGCCGCTCACCGCAGCGATTCTCGCTGGCTTCCCACTCGTGTTGGTGGGCAGCGTGCTCGCGACCACTTCGGGGACGCGTCGCGAGTCAGTCGGTCTCGAAGTCGCCTGAGACACGCACGTCGTCGTCCACGCTCATCCAAAACCGATGGTCACATACCCGTAGCGATACCGGGTCAGCAAATTCGATAGCCGCGTGGTGGGTGACGGACGCGGCGCGGATACCAGGGGGAACGGCTTCCGCCACGGCACTCCACACCGCGGCGTTGTTCACGTGCCCGACCACGTCAATATCGCTGCGCCGGATCGTCCACGTCTCGCATGAGGCACTGGGGTCCACGGGCGTCTGCGTGACACGGCCCGAGACCTTACGACCGCCCGCCGCCTCGCCGTACACCTCGTAGAAGTCAGGGCGCACCCGCCGAGGTCGACCCTCCGGTCCGACCGGAACCCATAGGGAGGCTGCCTCCACCATCACCTGACCGTCAATCTCCAGGTCGGTACGACGCTCGGCCCACGCCGCGCCGCTGCCGCCGCACCATGTGGTCAGCGTCACGCGCTCATGGAGACGAGGCCAACGTCCCGTGGGCGTCAGTCGCCACGTCGTGCGACGAGCCAGCCAGAAGTCGTCGGCGTTGATCCCCGAGTCGGCCCAATCGTCGCTCGCAACGTCTTGGAGGAACCGGGCCAGGCCGTCAACACGCAGTTGGCCGTCTTCCCCGGCGTCGCCGAGGTAGACCGTCCGCGACGACGAAAAAGTCCGACCCCGAGCCGGGCGACCGACGTACTCGACCATCGATTCAACCTAACGACCGAGCGCCAACCTCAGCGCAAGGTCGCTCCCAATCGCGTGGCCGCCGAGATGAGTTGATCGCGATGCGCGCCGATCTCGGCGTCGGACAAGGTGGCGTCGAGTGAGGAGAAGATCACGCGAAAGGCCAGGCTCCGTGTCCCCACGGGCAGCGACGATCCTTGGTAGACGTCGAACAGCTCGATACTCTCCACCAGGTCACTCGCGGCGCGCAGAGCGTCCTCGAGCTCAGACGCCGCGACGGCGCGCGGTGTCACGAAGGCCAAGTCAACGCTCGCACTTGGATAGCGACTGGGTTCTGACACGAAGTCATCGCTCCGGCTCGCGCGCTGGGAGTCCGCCAAGGCGTCCAGGTCAAGGTCCACTAGTCCCACGCGTCGCCCTGCATTCGGCACGAGCTGGGTCACAAAGTCCGGATCGATCTCGCCCACCACGCCGAGGACAGCGCCGGAACGTGCGTCGACGAGTGACGCGCTGCGTGACGGGTGCCACCCCGGCTGCGGCGGGTCGAGCGCCCTCAGCACCACACGCTCTAGGCCCAGTCGCCCCGCCACGACGGACCACAACGCCACCGCGCGTGTGGCGTCGTCGTCGGGTCGCCCGAGCACGACCGTGACCCGTTCATTCTCCCCCGGTAGAACCAGATCCACCGTGCCGCCCGCTCCCCCTCGCGTCAGCCGAGGTGAAACGCTGAGGTCGGGGTGCGTGAAGACCACCCCGAACTCCCCCAACATAACGTCACCGTTGCCCCGGTCGACGTTGCGCCCCCACGCCGTCACGAGGCCCGTCACCATCGTCGCGCGCAGCACCGACTCATCGGTCGATAAAGGGTTGGTAATCCTCACTCGAGGTTGACCGGCATTCAGCAAATCGAACTGCTCGTCGCTCACCAACGTCGGCGTCCATGCCTCGAACACACCGAGACCGACCATGGTGTCGCGAATGCGTCGCCGCAGGACCTGGCGTGGCGTCAGGCCACCGGGCTCGGGCCAAGTCGGCGCGTGCCGTGGAAGCCGGCCGTAACCGTGGAGACGAGCGACCTCCTCAATCACATCGGCGCGTCCGGCGATTCCCTCGCGAATGTCGGGACGCGCGGAGGGCGCCGTGATAAAAGTCCGATCGCCCTCGTGGGTCACGACAAAGCCAAGTCCCGTCAGGTCGCGCTCGTAGAGGGCGGGATCCAGCTCGACCCCGAGAGCTCGGCGCACGTCGTCGGGACGCAACTCGACTGTGGGTGGCGTCGCCACGATGCCACGCTCGTCCAACGGATCGGCCAACCACTCCAGGTCCGGGACGCTCTCAGCCAGGACCGCAACGAATCGGCCGACAGCGCGCAGGGCGAGTTGGGGATCGACGCCGCGTTCAAATCTCGCGGAGGCTTCACTACGAAGTCCGTGACGCTTGGAGGATCGTGCGACGCCCATGGGCTCGAAGTTCGCGGCCTCAACCAAGACCTCGGTCGTGGCTTCGCTGATCTCACTGGTGGCGCCACCCATGATGCCGGCCAGCCCCAACACGTTGTCGTCGCCATCAACGATGACGCAATCCTCACCGGTGTCTCCTAGACCCCGGCCTGGCATAGCCAGTTGACGTTCGACCCCGTCAAGCGTCACTAGGGTTTCGCCGGCCCGCGCGCGTCGCACGCGAAGTGTGCGGTCGGCAACCTTGCGCGCGTCATAGGGGTGCGTTGGTTGACCCATCTCCAACATCACCAGGTTCGACGCGTCCACGACGTTGGAGATCGCGCGCATGCCGGAGTTCTGGAGACGTCGCACCACCCACGCGGGTGACGGCGCCACGACCACGTTGCGTAGGACCGAGACGGTCAGTCGGCCGCACAGGTCAGGGGCATCGATGCCCACCGCGGCGTAGGTCGAGGTCACCTCCGTCGAGGCAGGCGTCGCCAGCACCGGCTCACGCAGCGTTCGTCCGAGCTTGGTCGCGAGATTGCGCGCCACCCCGATCACCGACCAGGCGTCGGGAATGTTGCCCTCCACCGTGATATCGAACACGGTGTCCGGCTCAATGCCGAGCGCCTCAGAGAGACGTTGACCAACGTGCGGCGACATCAGTGAGTCAAGGACCAGCAGGCCCGCGTGGTCGTCACCCATTCGCAGTTCGCGGCCCGAGCAAAGCATTCCGTTGCTCGTGATCCCTTTCATCTTGCGTCGAGCAATCGCCGTGCCGTCGGGCAGGACCGCGCCGACCGGCGCCAGGGGAACGTGCTGGCCCACCTCGAAGTTCCACGCCCCGCAGACGACCTCAACTGGGCCGGCCCCGGCGTCCACGGTCACCAGCCGGATCTTGTCGGCCCCGTCAATGGCTCGAATCTCATCGACTCGTGCGACGACCACGTCGTCCAATCCCTCGCCCACCGTCTCGACGGCGTCCACGACCAGACCCAGCCCGTCGAGCAACGGCCGAAGCTCCTCGGGCGACTCGGTCAGGTCCACGTACTCGCGCAGCCAGCTGAGCGGGATCCTCATACGAACTGCCTCAAGAACCGGGTGTCGTTCTCGATCAGCGAACGCATATCGGCGATCCGGTGGCGCATCTGGGCGCATCTATCGATGCCGAATCCGAACGCGAAACCGCTCCACTCCTCGGGGTCGATTCCGACCGCCTGAAAGACGGCGGGGTCGATGATCCCCGAGCCGCCGAGCTCGATCCACCCGGTGTGCGAGCACGTGCGGCATCCGCTCCCGCGACAGATTGTGCACGTCACCTCAAACTCGGCTGACGGCTCGGTGAACGGGAAGAAGCCCGGCCGAAGTCGAGCCTCGATGTCGGGGCCGAAGTAGGCGCGCGTGAATGTCTCGATCACACCGGCGAGGTCAGCGAAGGTGATACCGCGATCCACCACGATGCCCTCGACCTGGTGGAAGGTCGGCAGATGGCTGGCGTCGGGCGTATCGCGTCGAAAGCACCGACCCGGCATCACTGAATGGATCGGCAGGGTCCCGGTCGCAACGGCCCCTTCCATCAGGTGGATCTGGGTGGGTGACGTGTGGGTTCGCAAAACCACGGTCTCGGGTTCTCCGAGGTCGACGTAGAAGCTGTCCCATAAACCTCGCGCCGGGTGGCCCGGCGGAATGTTGAGGGCCTCGAAGTTGTACCAGTCGCTCTCGACCTCGGGCCCTTCAGCCACGGTGAAGCCCATCGCCACGAAGACGTCCTCCAGCGAACGCTGGGTCGCGGCGATCAGGCCCGGATGACCGGCGACGACCGGCCAGCGCACGTCGCGAATCACGACGTCACCGAGGTCGAGGCGGTCGCTCTCCAGCCGGGCGACCCGTTCAGCCTGGCTGAGTTGCTGGCGCCGCGCATCGAGCGCCGCCTCCACAACGCGTCGCGACTCCTGGAGACGCGCCCCGGCGTCACGGCGCTCTTCGGGCGCGAGCGAGCCGAGCGAGCGTTGAAGTGTCGCGAGTGGTGAACGGCGGCCGACCAGAGATGGCTCGGCGTCGCGCAACTCGTCCAGCGTCGCCACCGACTCGATCGCGGCCAGAAGGTCGGCCTGATGGGTCGCGAGATCGTCGAGTGGTGAAGGGGTCATGACCCCCCAAGGCTAGGTCGGCCCGATTGTCGCGCGGCGCCTTCACGTTGGCGCATGGCCTCGAAGAGAACCAGTGACGCCGCGACGCCCACGTTGAGTGACTCGCTGCGACCGGACATCGGAATGCTGAGCTGTTCGTCGCACAGCGCGACGGCGCCGTCGTCGAGACCTTCAGACTCATTTCCGATCACGACGACGCTCGGCTCCGCGAGGGCGACGTCTCTGAAGGGACGGCCACCGCGCACGATCGCGGCCCAAGTGCGCGCGCCCGCCGCGTGCGCCTGGGTGAGCGCGTCGGTCAAGTCAGCGACCACGACCGGCAGGTG
This sequence comes from uncultured Actinomycetota bacterium, assembly GCA_963715855.1. Classification (GTDB taxonomy): domain Bacteria; phylum Actinomycetota; class Acidimicrobiia; order Acidimicrobiales; family RAAP-2; genus RAAP-2. The sequence goes on along the minus strand of OY970279.1, from coordinate 1,985,356 downwards.
GAAGATCGAGCCCGCCGTTGCTCGCAACGTCTTGGGACTGAAAGGGTCGACCGACTGACCCGTGAAGATGACCGCGTCGGCGCCCGCGGCGTCGGCCGAGCGAATCACCGTGCCCGCGTTGCCGGGGTCACGCACGTCGTGCAGGACCAGCGAAAAGCCCTGGAAGGCCAGCTCGGTCAAGGAGCCGACGTGGAAACGCATCGTGGCCAGGATCGGCTGCGGCGTCGAGGCGTCGGCCACTTTCTCCATCACGCCGGGCGCGAGGGTGAAACTGCGCACGCCCGCCGACAGGCCTCGCGCCACAGCGGCGCCATAGCGAGGTTCATTCAACGCGTCGGCGGCGAGGTAGAGGGCCTCGAGCTCCTGGCCGGTCTCCAGCGCCTCCTCCACCAGGTCGGGGCCCTCGAGGACGCACACGCCCTCGCTCCAGCGCAGTGACCGTTTTTGGATGAGGCGCCGTAACCGACGCACTCTCTGGTGTGACGACGCCAGCGCCTCTATGAGCGACCTACTTGGCGAGAGCCGCGCTGGCTTGGTCGACCAGAGCGCCGAACGCAACGCTGTCGTTGACGGCCAAATCGGCCAGCACGCGTCGGTCCACCTCGATGCCCGCGGCATTGAGGCCCGCGATGAAGCGGCTGTAGCTCACGCCGTGAAGTCGAGCCCCGGCGTTGATGCGCTGGATCCACAGTTTGCGAAACTCACCCTTGCGGGCTCGGCGGTCCCGGAAGGCGTACACCCCCGAGTGCTGCACCGCTTGGTTAGCCGCACGAAAGGTGCGGCTGCGGTCGCCGTAATACCCCTTGGCGTCCTCGAGAATCGCCTTGTGATGCTTCTTGGCGTTGACCGCCCTCTTGACTCGTGCCATCGGCTCTCCTCTCCTTCTCGGGTCCTACAGACCCATCAGTCTCTTGACGTTCTTTTCCATGCCCGGGGCGAAGTCGGTCTCGCGACCCAGGCGACGCGCGCGCGTCGACGACTTCTTCTCCATGAGGTGCCCGCGGAACGCCTTACGTCGACGCAGCTTGCCCGTGCTCGTCACCCTGACGCGCTTCTTGGCGCCGGTGTCCGTCTTCATCTTCGGCATCTCAGCCCTCCTGTTGCGATACTTCGGCCGGCGCGCTTTGCGCGACCTCCTGGAGCACCTCACCGGCGCCCTCAGCGTTCTTCGTACGGTTCCTCTTCTCGGGTCCGAGCACCATGATCATGTTGCGCCCGTCGATCTTGGCCGCCGACTCCACCTTGGCCACATCGCTCAGGCGCTCCACCAGCCGGTCGAGGATCTTCTTGCCCAGTTCTGGATGGGCCGACTCACGGCCACGGAACATGATCGTGATTTTGACCTTGTGACCTTCGCTCAAGAATTTCTCCACGAGCCGCGTCTTGGTGTCGAAGTCGCCCGGACCAATCTTGGGTCGGTACTTCATCTCCTTGACGCCCACGTTTAGGCTCTTGCGACGTGACTCTTTGGCCTTTTGCGCCTCGTCGAACTTGAACTTTCCGTAGTCCATGATTCGACAGACCGGCGGACTCGCCGTGGGCGCAATCTCAACGAGATCGAGATCAAGACTCCGAGCCAACGCCAGGGCCTCTCGGGTGGAAGTCACACCTCGCTGATTGCCGTCTTGGTCAATCAGACGAATCGTGTCCACGCGAATGCGGTCGTTGACGCGGTGGTCTCCAGGAACTGTTGCGATAACTCTCTCCTTGCTCTCCGCGGCACCCTTCGGGTGCCGCCACGGCAAGCGAGGCGCGAACTCCTGGTAACCCGGTGCACTCTTCATGACCAGGTGGACGTCGGCGATGCCGACCTCGCTTGCTGAACTGCCCCACAACGTTAGCAGAGAGCGATCCAGGCTCTCTCCGACGACGCACGCCGCGCGACGCGGGTCCTCTCATGCGTCGTCGGGCCGCATAAACGCGCGCGGCAACCCAAACGCTACGGTGGTCGGGTGACGGACGAGGCCGATGAGGTGACCTCAGCTCAAGACGAGATTGAGTTCCTGCGCGAGGCTCCCGTGGAGACAATCCTGGGCAGCCACATCTTCCACCTCATCCAACTGGCCGCCGTCCACCTCGCAGCTACTCCGCCCCACCTCGACGAGGCGCGACTGTGCATCGACGTCGCCTCGGCGATGGTCAACGCCGGGGGTGACCGACTCGGCGAACACGTGGGTCTCTATCGCAACGCGCTGGCCGAGGTCCAACAGGTCTTCGTGCGGGCCTCAGCGCCGACTTCGCCGCCGGCCGACGAGTAATAATTTTCTCACTCAAACCCGGTGCAACTCACAGGAGCACCACAATTGGCCCCTCTACCGTGGAAGTTGACCCTTTGAAAGGATCAATTATGAAGATCATGAAGAACATGACAATCCGGCCCATCGCGGCGCTGGCCCTTCTAGCAGTTCTCGGTGTTGGCACCCCGGCGATTGCAGGGGCTGCCTCGAATTCGGTCACGGCGAAGACAACCGTCACCGCCTACCAGACACAGCTGAAGGCGTGGCACACCGCAATTGCCGCGTACAACACTGCACGGGCGACAATTCAGCGCACGTACAACAAGTCGGTTCGGACCGCTACCACGGCCCTGACCGTCGCGCTGAAGGCACCGGGTAGCCACACGGCCGCCCTGGCCACGTTCCACGCTGCGATCAAGCTCGCCAAGAGCACGAGGCTTGCCTCAATGACCGCACTGGGCGCCGCTCCGGTACGTCCTACCAAGTAACACGTAACACGCTTCATCCAGCGAAACCCCGGCGCACTGCGCCGGGGTTTCGTCATTGGTGCGCCTGGTGGGGTTCGGCCACGGCCACGATGTTGACCGCATCGTCTCGTCCCCGGTGGCCCACCGCACGTTCGGCGTCCGCGCGAACTCCAACTCGAATGCTGCGCGAACCGTCGGCGATGTCGAGACAGTGAAAGTAGAGGCGCTCGCCGTCGTCAGTCACGAACTCGCCGTCGCCTCGCCGCTCGTCGAAGGACGCGACGCGGCCGTGCAGCACGTCAGCGCGCCAGCGGGCCTTGGCGCAAGAGGGAGACCATCTCGAGGGCGGCCAACGCTGACTCGCGGCCCTTGTTCGTGTCGTCCGAGCGTGAGCGCTCGAGTGCTTGGGCGGTCGTGTTGGTCGTCAGCACCCCGAAGATGATCGGCACGCCGGTGGCGAGTTGGACGGACTGGACACCGCGGGCACACTCCCCGGCCACGACTTCGTAGTGCCCGGTGTCGCCTCGGATGACCGCACCCAGGGTGATCACGACGTCGAAGCGACGGGGCCCGGTCGCGAAGGCCTGAGCCAACAGCGGCAACTCGAAGGCTCCGGGGGTCCACCCGATCGCCACGTCACCGCGCTCGACGCCGGCGTCACTGAGGGTCGTCAGCGCCGAGTCCAGGAGGCGCAGGGTCACGGCGCCGTTGAAGCGACTGCAGGCCAAAGCGACGCGAAGGCCCCGACCCTCCGCGACCCCCTCGAGCGACTCACCGACGCGCGCGCGCAACGACTCGGCCATCGACTTGTCGAAGGCGAGCTGGTCACTCTTCGTCATCGAGGCCTTCCAGGAGGTGACCCATGCGCTCACGCTTGGTGCGCAGGTAGTCGATGTTGAAAGGTGTTGGACGGCTCTCCAGGGGCACCCGCTCGACAATCTTCAGACCAAATCCCTCCAGCCCGCCGTACTTGCTCGGGTTGTTGGTCATCAGGCGCATCCGGGTCACGCCGAGGTCGACGAGGATCTGTGCACCGATGCCGTACTCGCGCGAATCGACCGGCAGCCCGAGCTCGAGGTTGGCGTCGACCGTGTCGTGGCCGTCCTCCTGGAGGGCGTAGGCCCTGATCTTGTGGCCCAGGCCAATGCCGCGGCCTTCGTGACCACGCAGGTAAACCACGACACCCGATCCTTCGGCGGCAATCTTGGCCAGGGCGGTGTGCAACTGCGGTCCGCAGTCACAGCGCAACGAACCCATCACGTCGCCGGTCAGGCACTCCGAGTGCACGCGCACAAGTGGGTCCACTGGTCCCGCGATGTCGCCGTAGACGAGAGCCAGGTGCTGTTCACCGTCGAGCACCGACTCGAAGACGAAGGCCTGGAACTGGCCGTAGTCGGTCGGCAGGGCGGCCTCGGCCACCCGGCGTACCAATTTCTCGTGGTGGCGCCGATACCGGATGAGGTCCGCGATCGACACGATCGGCAGGCCGTGAGTCTCGGCAAACAACTCCAGCTCGCCCAGTCGCGCCATGTCGGACTTGTCGGCGGACACGATCTCGCACAGCACGCCGGTCGGTGCCTTGCCGGCCAAGCGGCACAGGTCGACTGTTGCCTCGGTGTGTCCCGCGCGCTTGAGCACGCCGCCCGGGCGATACCGCAGCGGAAAGACGTGGCCCGGTCGGGCCAGGTCAGCGGGGCTCGTCGCGGGGTCCACCAGGGCGCGCACGGTCGCCGCTCGGTCGTGCGCCGAGATCCCCGTTGTCGTGCCGTGCCGGTAGTCGACGGTCACCGTGAAGGCCGTGCGCTGGGCCTCGGTGTTGGCCACCACCATGAGCGGAAGCTCCAATTCATCGGCGCGAGCCGACTCCAGCGGGACGCAGATCACTCCGGAGGTGTATTCGAGGAAGAAGGCCATCGACTCGGGCGTTACGTCCTCGGCGGCCATGATCAGGTCGCCCTCGTTCTCGCGGTCCTCGTCATCGACCACGACGACCATCCCGCCGTCCCGAAGTGCGGCCACCGCCGCGTCGATCGAAGAAAGTGCCATCAGACCTCCACGTCTACCCGTACATCTTCGCCGATGCGTCGCACGGCCACAACGCGACCCCGACGCAAGGCCCCGATCGACGGTGTCGTCAAGGTCTCGAGTGCGCTGCGAGTGCCGTCACCGCCGGCCCACGCGGGCGCGACGTACCACACCAAACGGTTGACCAGACCGGCCTCCAGAAACGAACTGGTCGTCGTGGGACCCCCCTCAACCAGTACCTGGAGCACGTCGCGGGCGCCGAGTTCGTCCAGGATGGGTTCGAGGCCGCCCTGTCTCTCGAGGCACGGCCGCACACGCGCGTGCTCCGGCGCGTGGCCCAAGACAACCCGTAGTGGCTCCAGGACAACGTCATCCAACCGTGCGGTGAGCCTCGGGTCATCCGCGCGCACCGTGGCGGCACCGACGACGATGGCCTGGGACTCGGCGCGCACCCGATGGGCGTCACGGCGCGCCGCATCCGAGGTAATCCATTGGCTGGTGCCGTCGGCCATCGCCACGACGCCGTCGAGCGTGGACGCGACCTTGGCGACCACGTAGGGCCGACCGGTCGTGCGGTGCCACAGGTACGGCGCGAGTTGGTCGCGCACCGCCGCCTCTTCAATCCCAACCTCCACGTCAACACCCGCGGCGCGCAGCAGTTCGACGCCCTGACCCGCGACGCGCGGGTCAGGGTCAATGATGCCGATGCTCACGCGCCGGATGCTCGCCTCGATGATCGCCTCGGCGCACGGCCCGGTCCGCCCGACGTGCACGCACGGCTCCAGCGTGACCACCATCGTCGCGCCCTGCGCCCGGTCACCGGCCCGGCGCAGCGCTACGACCTCGGCGTGGGCGTCACCCGGCGCCTGGGTGTGACCCTGTGCGATGACGACGCCGGCGTCGTCGACCACCAGCGCACCGACCCACGGATTGGGCGGAGCCAGCAGTCGCGCCCGCTGCGCCTCGTCCACGGCCATCGTCATCAACTCCGACGGTGAGAACCTCATCGGTTCGCGAGCGCCGCCTCGCGCAGGGAGCGCGCCGCGTCGCGCGGCGAGGCGGCCCCGAAGATCGCCGACCCGGCAACCAGCACGTTGGCTCCGGCGCGGACCGCGATCGGGGCGGTCGTGGCGTCGATGCCTCCGTCGACTTCGAGGTCCAGGTCCAGGTCGTTGGCGTCGATCTCGCGCCGGGCTTCGGACACCTTGTCCATGACGTCGCCGATGAAGCTCTGCCCGCCGAAGCCGGGAAAGACCGTCATCAGCAGCAGGAGGTCGACGTCGCCGAGGAAGGGCGCCACCTGCCGGAAGGGCGTATCCGGGTTGGCGGCCAGTCCTATGCGCAGTCCCAGCGACTTGGCCTCGTCGATCAGCGTGGCCGTCGAACCGACCTCGACGTGCACCGTGCACCCGTCGGCCCCGGCGCGCACGAAGGCTTCCAGGTAGCGACCCGGTTCGCTCATCATGAGGTGGCAGTCGAAGAATCGGGTGCTGTAGGGCCTCAGCGAGCGCACCACCGGAGGACCAATGGACACGTTGGGCACGAAATGTCCGTCCATGACGTCGACGTGGAGCCAGTCGGTCTCGGCGTCGATCTCGCGTACGGCCTGCGCCAAAGCGCCGAAGTCCGCCGCCAAAATAGAGGGAGCCACGCGCAGCGACCCCACCGGGCCAGCGTCGATCGAGGTCACGAACTCAGCCTAGGACTCGGTGTCGTTACTCACGCCCATCTGGCGGTCGCCGTCGTGAGGCGCGCGCCGTGCCACCACTCCGCGCCCGTCATGAGTCGCGCGCCCTCGGGTTGGACTTCATCCAAGGCAATCACTCCGTGGGACAGCGCCAGCGCGATGTCATTGCCGAGCGTCACGACCGTCCCGGCGGGTGCGTCCGGTGCGTCCGTCGCGTGCACGCGAGCGATCCGCAGCCGGCGGCCCCCGATGATGGTGAAGGCCCGCTCCAGACGCACCACTCGCAGGAACGTGTCCGACGGCATCTCCGGTTCCAGGTGATACGTCTCGGCGAGAAGTTTGGCCGCGTAAGTGACCTCGCCGTGTTGGGACACCGGGTGAGTGAGCAGGTCGGGCGTCGCGAGGACCTCGACCAGGGCATCCGCGCCAAGGACCGCAAGTTCGCGAGTCAACTCCGAGGCGGTGCGATCATTCACGTCGAGGCGTCGCTGCACGTGGACTGGTCCGGTATCCAACTCGGGCTCGAGGGACATCACCGAAACCCCCGTCTCCTCGTCTCCGGCCAGGATTGCCCGCTCGACCGGGGCCGCTCCGCGCCACCTTGGCAACAGGGAGAAGTGCACGTTCAGCATCGGAACGCGCGCCAGCACGTCGGTGGGGATGAGTGCGCCGAAGGCGACGACGACGCCTCGCTCGACCTCCACACCGGCGAGGTCACTGAGCGAGTGCGCGACGCTCAACCCGAGATCCTCGGCGGCGAGTTGGACGGGGGTATGAGAGAGGTCGCCGCCGCGTCCGCGTCGTCGGTCCGGGCGCGTGACGACCAGGTCAACGTCGTGTCCGGCAGCGACGAGGGCTCGCAGCGAGGGAACCGCCGCGTCGGGCGTCCCGAGGAACACCAGTCGCATTTACTGGTCCAGAAGTCGGTGCAGGCCGTCCGGGTCGCTCGACGACAGCAGAGTCTGGCGCTCGTGGAGTACGCGCTTGGCCGCCTTGCGCTGGTCGGCGTCGAGACGCTCGACGAGCAGCACCCCGTCGAGGTGGTCAACCTCGTGCTGGAGAATCCGAGCTTCATACTCCTCGGCGTCGATGACAATCTCTCGGGCGTCCAGGTCATAGCCGGTGAGGTGGACCCGATTGGCCCGGGTGATCTCCCAGCTCAAGCCGGGCACGGAGAGGCAGCCCTCTTCGAAGGTCCATTCCCCGTCGGTCTCCACAATCTGCGGGTTGATGACGACCACCGGACCGTCCCCCTTGTCGTAGACGAACATCCGCTTCTGGACGCCCACCTGATTCGCAGCCAGCCCCACGCCGGGCGCCTCGTACATGGTCTCGAGCATGCTCTGGGCCAGTGCGGCGACCCGCCCGTCAATCTCCTCGACGAGCGCCGTCACCTCGCGTAGGACGGGGTCGCCGTAGACGCGAATGGGCAGCGTAGACACCTCGACACGTTACCGCCCGACTCTCGCGGGGTCGATCGCTACCAGACCGCCACGCGCAGGCGACCCGCCGGTCGCTCGACCTTGCGCAGAACCGCGCTCATCGTGTCGGCGTCGGGGGCGCGCAGCGTGTAGACGTCACCCGAGTGCGCCACCGCCACGTCGCCGTCGACCTGAGCCACGAAGTCAGCCGCTCCGTCACCGGAGACCTCGGCGAGCGCTCCGAACGGAGGTAAACCCAGGAGCCGTGCCGTGGCGACGTCCTCATTCACCAATCCGGAGACGTCGCCGCTGCGCAGCGCGGCGATCACCGGGTCCTCGCCCCGCCGGGTCTGGACGATCACGGTGCCGCGTCCGTCGCGACGACTACCGACCAGACGACCGGCCTTGCCCACGACAACGGCGGCGGCTCGCCGCGCCGACGCGCGCGGTGCGAGCAGGTACTGGTCGAAGTCGGCGACGATGACCACGGCGCACCGTCGAACTCGCGTGAAGACCGCCTCGGTCCCCACCACGACACGCTCCAACGCCACCTCGGGCGCCGTCGCCGCGGTCACTTCGCTGACCGGATGGCCGAGCTGGGCGGCCACGTCGCGAGCCAACGTCGTGACGCCGAGACCAACGCGGCGGAGGTTCGTCGCCCCGCAGGCTCGACAGAAGATCTCGCGGGGCGCGTGCGCATCGGCACAGACGAGTTTCCCCGCTACCTCGCGCTCACCCTGGTAGCAGACTTCGCATCGGGCCAATTCGCCGCAGCGCCGGCACGCGACCAGGCGACCGGTCCCCAAGCGCTGGAGCACCACGACGACCGCTACCTCATCGGGTCCCTCCAGTGCGGCGTGCGCCGCGTCCAGGGCCTCTCGCGCAAGCGCACCATCGTGGGGATCGCTGAGACGTCGGTCGAGCACGGTCGTCTCCGGCCACCCTCCTTCGACGTCGCCCGCTGAATGCCAGACCTCGCCGTCGAGCAGCTCCGGTGAGGGAATCATCGACGTCAACCACAGCGGTGCACCCTCACGTCGACAGCGCTCGCGCAGCAGCGTCGCCGCGTCCCACGTAGGCGTCGCCGTCGACCGGAAGGCGTCGTCGTCGGCGTCCACCACGACCGCGCCGGCCACGTGCGGCGTGGCGGCCAGTGCCGCCCCGCGCGTTCCGACGACGACCGGCCAGCCCGCACGGGCCCGATCCCACTCTCGTGGCCCGAATGCCACGGCGCAGCCGCGCTGTTCGAGACGGCCGCGCAACCGTCGGGCCCAGGCCTCCGTCGGCACGAGGACGAGCAGACTTCCCTCTCGCGTGCGACATTGCTCATACGCACCGAGTACCAGGGGCAGCGGGTCCAGCGTCGGGGCGACCACCACAACGCCGGGCTCGACGTCGAGTGCACCGGCAATCACTGCGGCGTCGAGCGCCGCGGGCGCGGGCGCCACGGGCAGCTCGGTCACGCGCACCGGTGGCGACGCCGCCGCCAGGAATCGAGCCAGTGGCGCATACCACCGCTCGCCGGCCCAGGTAAGCAGCTCGAGCATCTCGCCGGGCGGACCGTAGCCCAGCCAGCGTCCGAGCGGTTTGACCGCCTGGGCCGCGTCGGCGTGGGCGATAACCCACCCGCGCACCGAGCGATGGTTGAAATCGACGCGCACGCGGTCGCCAAGTCCCACGTGGCTCGTGGCGTCGGTGACCAGGTAGTCGAAGGCCCGATCGACCGCGCCGACTTCGGTGACGATGCGCACGGCGCGCGTCGTGTCCACTAGGTGAGTGACAGCTCCCGGCGAAGATCGTCGACGCGGGGTGTCTGCTCCCACGAGAAGCTGTGGTCGCCGCGCCCGAAGTGCCCGTACGCCGCGGTGCGCTGGTAAATGGGGCGGCGCAGGTCGAGGTCGCGGATGATGGCGGCCGGGCGCAGGTCGAAGATGGCGTCGACGGCCTTGGCGATCTTCGCGCGGTCGACTCGCTCGGTGCCGAACGTCTCGACCAACACCGACACCGGCCGGGCCACGCCGATGGCGTAGGCCACCTGGAGCTCGCAGCGCTCGGCGGCGCCGGCCGCGACCACATGTTTGGCCACCCACCGCGCGGCGTACGCCGCCGAGCGGTCTACCTTGGACGGGTCCTTGCCCGAGAAGCATCCTCCGCCGTGACGGGCCATCCCGCCGTAGGAGTCGACGATGATCTTGCGACCCGTGAGTCCGGCGTCGGCGTGCGGTCCGCCGAGCACGAACTTGCCCGAGGGATTCACGTAGACGTTCATCGAGCTCGTGTCGAGGTCTCCCGGCAGGATCGGGCGGATCACGTGCTCGAGAACGTCGTCGCGGATCACCGACCAGTCGATCCCGTCGTCGTGCTGGGTTGACACCAGCACGGTGTCGATGCCGACCGGGCGTCCGGCGTCGTAGATCACCGTGACCTGGGTTTTTCCATCCGGGCGTAGGTACGGGACGAGTCCGGAACGACGCACCTGGGCCAGTCGCATCGAGAGTCGGTGGGCGAGCCAGATCGGCAACGGCAAGAGGTCGTCGTTATCGCTGCAGGCGTAGCCGAACATCATTCCCTGGTCGCCCGCGCCCAGCGAGTTGAGGACGTCCTCTCCCCCGTTGCCCGTGCGCTGCTCGAACGCCGTATCGACGCCGCCGGCGATGTCGGGACTCTGCTTGTCGAGCGAGACCAGGACCGCGCAGGTGCGCCCGTCGAGACCCTTGGCCGTGTCGTCGTAGCCGATGTCCAAAATCGTGCGCCGAACGGTCGAGGTGATGTCGGTGACCGCCGTGGTGGTGATCTCGCCTGCGACGACGCACAGCCCCGTTGTCAGGAGGGTCTCGCACGCCACCCGAGCCAGGGGGTCCTGGGCCAGGATGGAGTCCAGCACGCCGTCCGAGATCTGGTCGGCGATTTTGTCGGGGTGTCCCTCGGTGACCGACTCAGAGGTGAACAGGGTGCGGTCGCTCATCGGTCTCCTCGGGCTAACGATGAGGCCACCCTAGCCAAGATGGCCTCGGCAATCGCTTCTTTGGATCGCATCGACAGGGTCACGGGATCAGCGTCACGTTCGAGCACGGTCACCTCATTCGTCGCGTGCTCGAAGCCCGCCCCCGGCGCAGTGACGTCGTTGAGCACGAGCAGGTCGACACCTTTGTCTTGCAGTTTCGTCAACGCATTGGCGAGTGCGTCGTTGGTCTCCGCGGCGAAACCGACGATGAGCTGGCCCGGACGTCGCGCCGCCACCAATGCGCCGATGACGTCGGCGGTTGGCTCCAGATCCAGTACCGGCACCCCGTGACGGCGCTTGAGCTTGTCCGTCGACGCGCGAACGGTGAAGTCCGAGACCGCGGCCGCCATGATGATGACGTCGAAGTCCTCGGCCCGCGAGGTCGTCGCCGCGAAGAGCTGCGCGGCGCTCTCCACGCTGACCACCTCGATGGCGCCCGCCACATCGGGGGCCAGCGACAGGTTCGCCGTCGTGACCAGAGTGACGGTGGCGCCCAGGCGGGCCGCGACCTCGGCCAACGCGGTGCCCTGACGCCCCGACGAGCGATTAGTGATCACCCGTACGGGATCGATGGGCTCGCGGGTCCCGCCCGCAGTCACCAGCACGCGCCGCCCACTGAGCGCACCGGAGTAACCACTCACGATGCGCTTGACCATGTCGGCGATCTCGGCGGGCTCGACCAGCCGACCCGGTCCCTCGTCGCCGCCGGCCAGATGGCCACTCGCCGGACCTAAGACCAAGACACCGCGGCGGCGCAGGGTCGCCAGGTGCTCTTGGACCGACGGCTGCTCCCACATCTCGGTGTGCATGGCCGGGCACAGCAGCACCGGAGCCCGAGTGGCTAGAAGCGTCGCGCACAGCAGATCATCGGCCAGGCCGAGCGCGTAGCGCGCGATGAGGTGCGCGGTCGCCGGTGCCACCACGACCAGGTCAGCGTGTTGTCCGAGGTACGTGTGGGGAATGGGGGTCACAGCGTCGTCGAACAGTGACGTGCGTGCGGGTTCGCTGGCGACCGCCGAGAAGGTCGCCGCGCCGACGAAGCGGGTGGCGTCCGGGGTCAGGACCGGCGCGACGTGGTAGCCCGCGTCAACCAGTCGTCGCGCCAATTCGACGCACTTGTAGGCGGCGACGCCGCCCGCGACGCCTAGGACAATAAAGGGGGCTGGGGGCTTAGGAGTCCCGGAGGGCATCGGTGAACGCGTCCAGGTCGCTCTCCGCTTCCAGGGATGCGCGCTCCGCCTCCTTCGCCTCCAGCTCGGCCTGAATCTCCTCGGGGGTCGGCCGATGGAACTCCAGCTTGCCCTCGTAGAGCTCCTCGAGGGCGAGCGACAGCGACTTGTTCGACAGCGACGTGACCTGGGGTGGGATGAGGGCGCCGTGACCGGAGCCGAGGCCGTTGTAGTACTCGTTGATCTCTCGCGCCCGGATCGCCGACACAGCGACCAGGGTGAACTTGGAGTCACCGACCTTGCCGAGCAGGTCCTCAATGGGCGGATCGACGAGCGTGGGGCGTTCGGCCATGGTTTCTAGTCCTTTTCCGGGGCCGCGCGGCGACGCCGACGAAGCCCCTCCAGTATAGAGAGGATTTCGGCCGTCGCCCGTTGCGGGTCGTCGTTGACCACCTCAAAGTCAGCCAGGGCCCGGCCCCGCTCGACCTCGCCCGGTGTAGAGGCCAGGCGACGGCGCACGTGATCCTCGGTGTCGCCCCGCGAGCGCAGCCGCTCTTCGAGGTCCGAGGTACTCGGCGCGAGGATGAGGAAGACGACCGCGTCGGGATGCTCCTGGCGGACCTGCTCGGCGCCCTGGACCTCGATCTCGAGCAGGACGTCGACGCCATCAGTCTGAGCGGGACGTGGTGTGCCGTAGAGGTTGTCGTGGAACTCGGCCCACTCTAGAAACGCGTCGTCGCGAATGGCGCGCTCGAACGTTTCACGATCAACGAACGTGTAGTCGGTGTCAGCTTCGGTCGGTCGACGCGACCGCGTCGTCCAACTACGGCTGAGCCAAATCGAAGGATCGGCCGCCACCATCTGTCGCGCGATCGTGCCCTTACCGACCCCGCCCGGGCCGATCAGCACAACGATCAGCGGACTAACGGACAAGGGCTCGGAAGAGTTCCGCTCGTTGCTTGGGACCGAGTCCTCGGATCCGACGGGTCTTTGCGATAGAGGCTCGCGCCATGATGCGCGCCGCCTTCACCTCACCGATTGCGGGTAGCGCACTGATGAGGTCGTAGGCGCGCATCTGCGCCACGCACTCCTCCTTGGCGGCCAGGTCGAACAGGTCGGCGAGGGAGAGTTCACCCGACTTCACCAGGCGCTTCACCTCGGCACGGCGTCGTCGATTGGCCACCGCCAGGCGGGAGGCCTCTACGCGTTGTTCTTGCGACAGGGAGGGGGGAGTCGGTCCCACGACGAAAGACTACCCCTCGGGTGTCCGAACCGTTCAGGCGAAGGCGTCCGCCAGGCCATCACGCCAACGCAGGGCCGCTTCGTGCAGCGCCCGGCGGTCCGGCCCAGCCCCAGCAATGGACCGCGCGACATTGGCGAGCACCGTGTTCCGCGGGCATCGCGCGAAGAGACGAGCCACGTCGGACGCGCTCGCCCCCTGACTGCCCACGCCTGGAACGAGGATCGGACCCCCGAGTCGCGCGAGGTCGAACACCGGCGTGTCGCGGGTCGCGCCCCAGACGACGCCCACGTGACCGCGGCCGTCGTCGCGGTCGTTGATCTCCGCGACCGCGCTCAGCACCACCTCTTCAACCGCGTCACCAAAGCTCGCCTTAGCCGTCTGCACGGAGCGTCCCTCATCGTTGGACGTCGCGGCGAGTACGAACAGTCCGCGGCCGTGCTCGCGCGCGAGCTCCGTGAAGGGCTCGAGCGCGCTCACACCGAGGTACGGGTTCACGGTGAGCGCGTCGACGCTCAGTGGGGAACCTCGCATCAGCCACGCGTGGGCGTAGCCCTCGTTGGTCGACGGGATGTCGCCGCGCTTGGCGTCGCCGATGACGATGAGGCCGGCGGCGCTGGCGTCAACGAGCACACGCTCGAGGACCCGATACCCGGCCGCGCCGAAGCGTTCGAAGAACGCCACCTGGGTCTTGACCGCGGTGGCCACTCCGGCGACCGCCTCGACCAGTTGCAGCGCCATGAACTCGGCCCCTTCGACAGTGTCACCTCGTCCCCACTCCTCCACCAGCGACGGGCTGGGGTCGATGCCCACGCACAGTGCTCCGCGCTCACCGACGCGCGCAGCCAGGCGCTCTCCAAATGTCTCATCCATGAACCACCCCCACGATCTCGGCGAGGTCGCGAACGCCGTGAGCGCGCATCCACTCCTCGACACCACTCTGGATCCGCCATGGCGCTCTCGGGTCAGCGAAACTCGCCGTGCCGACTTCGACGGCGTTGGCCCCGGCCATCAACATGGCGACCGCGTCCGCGCCGGTCGCCACGCCACCGACACCCACGATCGGCGCGGTGGCGAAGGCCGCCCGGCACTCATAGACGGCCCGCAGGGCCACCGGCAAGATGCCCGGACCGCTGACGCCGCCCACGGTGTTGCCCAAGACCGCCCGGCGCTGCTCGACGTCTACCGCCATGCCCAGCACCGTGTTGACGAGCACCAGGGCGTCGGCACCGGCGCCGAGCGCGGCGTCCGCTACGTCGACGAGGTCGGGGGTGTTCGGGCTCAACTTCACCCACAGGGGTCGGCCGGCGACCCGTGTCGCGCCGACCACCGCGGCCGTCGCCGCGGCCGAGTGCGCGAAGATGCGAGACCGGTCCTCCAGGTTGGGGCAACTCACGTTCACCTCGAGCGCGGCGACGTCGGCGCCCGCGAAGAGCCCGGCGGCCTCGGAAAACTCCTCGACCGTGCGGCCCCAGATGGAGCCCACCACCGTGACACCGCGCGCCTTTAGACCAGGTAAGTGAACCTCGCGCCACGCCGCAACGCCGGGTCCGGCGAGTCCCACCGAGTTGAGCATGTGCGCACCCGAGGCGGCGACGCGCGGCGTCGTGTTGCCCTCCCACGCAAAGGCCGCTAACGATTTGACCACCACCGCACCAAGCGAGCTGAGGTCTCCGTAGCCGGCGAGCTCGTCGCCGTATCCCGAGGTGCCCGACGCGGTCAGAATTGGCGAACGCAGGTTCACCGAGCCGACAGCGGTTGAGAGTTCCGGCGTCACTGGTGCAACTCCTGCAGCGACCGAACGCGCCACCCACTCGCTCGCGTGTCGGCGATGCCGAGGGCCGCGGCCACGCCGGCGTTGAGGGTCGTCAGACACGGCAGAGCCTGGGCGACGCACGCGGCCCGAATCAAGGCGCCGTCGCGCCGCGCGCCCCCACCCGAGGGCGTGTTGATGACCAGGTGCACCTCACCGGCCGTGATCATGGCCACGGCGTCCACTCCGCCGTCGGGCTGACCCACCTTGCCGACTCGCGTAGCCAAGGGAACGTCGTGAGCCCCCAGCAGCTCCGCGGTACCCGCCGTTGCCGCGATGGTGAATCCCAACGACACCAGCTGGCGCGCGAGGTCGACGCCGGCCGCCTTGTCGCGATCGGCCAAGGACATGAAGACCTGGCCCTTGTCGGGCAGTCGGGCGCCGGCGGCCAACTGGGCCTTCGCGAAAGCGATCCCGAAACTCTCCCCCACGCCCATGACCTCGCCGGTGGAGCGCATCTCCGGCCCCAGGACCGTGTCGACTCCCGGGAACCGATTGAACGGCAGAACCGCCTCCTTCACACTCACATGGCGCGGTGTGGGCGTCTCGTGCGGCACCACGCCCGCCGCGCGAAGTTGGCTCAATGACTCACCCATGATGACGCGCACCGCGACCTGGGCCAGCGCCACGCCGGTGGCCTTGGCCACGAAGGGCACCGTCCGGCTGGCGCGCGGATTGGCTTCCAAGACGAAGAGCTCGCCGTTCTTGAGGGCGTACTGCACGTTCAACGGACCCACCACCGACAGCGCGTCGGCAATTCGCCGCGTGTAGTCGTGGAGGGCGACGATGGCCTCGGCGTCGAGTGTCTGGGGTGGCAGAGTGCACGCCGAATCACCGGAGTGCACCCCCGCCTCTTCAACGTGCTCCATGATGCCCGCGACGAACAGGTCGCCGCTCGCGTCACGAACGGCATCGACGTCGACCTCGATGGCGCCTTCGAGAAAGCTATCTAGCAGTACCGGGCGTGTCGCCGACACTCCCCCTTCGCGCGCCAACGAACCGTGCGCGCTGGTGAGATCGTTCATCACACGCTCGAGCGCGTCGTCGTCGTAGACAATCTCCATGGCGCGACCGCCCAACACGTAACTCGGACGTACGAGGACGGGGTAACCGATCTCGCCCACAATCCGCTGAGCGTCAACCAGGGAGAGCGCCACGTCACCCGGGGGCTGGCGCAACCCCAACTGCGTGCAGATGGCGGACCAGCGCTGACGATCCTCGGCGTCGTCGATCGAGGCGACGGAGGTACCAAGGACCAGGTCGGGGTCCAACGCGTGCGCCAGCTTGAGGGGCGTTTGGCCACCCAGCGAGACGATCACACCACGCACCCGTGCACCGTTCTCGCACGCCGCGGACTCCGCGGCGATGACGGCGGCCACGTCCTCGTCGGTCAGGGGCTCGAAGTAGAGCCGGTCTGAGGTCGAGTAGTCGGTGGAGACGGTCTCGGGATTGCAGTTGATCATCACCGTCTCGAATCCCAGGTTGCGCAGGGCCAGAGCGGCGTGGACGCACGCGTAGTCGAACTCGATGCCCTGGCCGATGCGGTTGGGCCCCGACCCCAGGATGATCACGCGATCGCGCGGCGAGGCCAGAACCTCAGATTCGTCCTCGAAGGTGCTGTAGTAGTACGGCGTGGCCGCCGCGAACTCCGCGGCGCACGTGTCGACCGTTTTGTAGGTCGTGCGCACTCCTGCCGCCTCCCGGCTCGCCGACACCTCGAGTGCACCTGATCCGGTGAGACTCGCGATCTGGGTGTCGGAGAATCCAAGGCGTTTGACGCGGCGCCAGCGAGCACGGTCCCAGCCGGCCACGGAACCGTCAGCGACGACCTCGCGCTCGGCATCGACGACGTCACCGAGTTGGTCGATGAACCAGGGGTCGATGAGGGTGCGCGCGGCCACCTCGGTGACGCCCGCTCCACGAAACAGCACCTCGTAGAGGGCGAAGAGGCGTTCGGGGGTGGGCTCAATGCATCGGCTCCACAGTGCGTCGTCGTCCAGTTGCGCGAACTCCTGGTCGCGCCCGAGAGCGAAGCCGACCCGGCCCTGTTCGAAGGACCGCACGGCCTTCTGTAAGGACTCGGCAAAGGTCCGACCGATAGCCATGACCTCGCCGACGGACTGCATGCGCGTGCCTAAACGCGGCGTCGCGCCAGGAAGTTTCTCGAAGGCCCAGCGCGGAATCTTCGTGACCACGTAGTCAATGACCGGCTCGAAACTGGCCGGAGTGACCTCAGTGATGTCGTTGCGGATCTCGTCCAACGTGTACCCGACGGCCAGGCGCGCCGCGATCTTGGCGATGGGAAACCCGGTGGCCTTGGACGCCAGGGCGCTCGAGCGGCTGACGCGCGGGTTCATCTCGATCACCAGTCGCTCACCCGTGAGCGGGTCGACCGCGAACTGCACGTTGGATCCGCCGGTCTCGACACCCACGCGGCGCAGCACCGCGAAGGCGTCGTCGCGCATGGCTTGGAACTCGACGTCCGACAGTGTCTGAGCCGGGGCCACGGTGATCGAGTCGCCGGTGTGCACACCCATTGGATCGACGTTCTCGATCGAGCACACGACCACGCAGTTGTCGGCCGCGTCGCGCATCACCTCGAGTTCGAACTCCTTCCAGCCCGCGACGGAGCGTTCGACGAGGAGTTGTCCGATGGGTGACGCCGCCACTCCCTCAGCCGCCAGGGTACGTAGCTCGCCAACGTCCGCGGCGATGCCGGTCCCGGCGCCGCCCAGGATGTAACTCGGACGGACCATGACCGGGTAGCCGATTGACTGAGCGACCTCGAGCGCCTGGTCCACGGTGTGCGCGAACCCCGACGCGGGGGTCGCGAGTCCGATGTCGGCCATTGCCTCCTTGAAGAGGTCGCGGTTCTCGGCGGTCTCGATGGCCTCGGGACGCGCACCGATGACCTCGACCCCGAAGCGATCCGTGACGCCACTGCGTACGAGCTCCATGGTGAGGTTCAGGGCGGTCTGGCCCCCGAGGGTGGGCAGCAAGGCGTCGGGGCGTTCGCGCTCGATAATGTCGGTGACCACTTCGACGTCCAGCGGTTCGACGTAGGTCACGTCCGCAGTCGCCGGATCCGTCATGATCGTCGCGGGGTTGGAGTTGACCAGCACGACGCGATATCCCTCGTCGCGCAACACCTGACAGGCCTGGGTCCCGGAGTAGTCGAACTCGCACGCCTGGCCGATGACGATGGGTCCGGAGCCGATGACCATGATCGTGCGCAGGTCGTCGCGGCGCGGCATCAGAGCGACGCCCACGGCTCGGAGCGCACCAGGGCGCTAAAGCGCTCGAACAGGTACCGCGCGTCGTGCGGTCCCGGACTGGCCTCGGGGTGGTACTGGACGGAGAAGCAGCGTTCGGTGCGTGCCGACAACCCTTCGATGACCCCGTCATTGAGATTCACGTGACTGATAAGTGCCCGCGAGAGCGAATCGGGCGCGACGGCGTAGTTGTGGTTCTGCGCCGTGATCTCCACCTGACCAGTAGCCAGGTCCTTGACCGGGTGATTGCTGCCGTGGTGCCCGAAGTCCAGCTTGAAGGTCGTCGCGCCCATGGCGGTTGCCAAGAGTTGATGTCCTAGGCAGATGCCGAATATCGGCACTGAACCCACGAGGTCCGCGATCACCGCACTCTGTGTTCCCAAGGCTGCGGGGTCGCCCGGCCCATTGGACAGGAAGACGCCGTCGGGGGCGAGGTCGCGCACCTGGTCGGCCGTCGTCGATGACGGGACCACCGTGAGCCGAAATCGACGGGCCAACTGCGCGACCATGGAACTCTTGATCCCGTAGTCGACGGCCACCACGTGGTGTTCACCATCGCCGCGCTCGTAGGGCCGCGTCGTGGACACCACGCCGACGAGGTCTGCGCCCTCGGTGCCGACGGCGGTTCGCGCAGCGGCCTCGACGAGGGCGGGGTCGCCAGGCCCGAACGCCCCCGGAAGTGCGCCGTACTGGCGCAGGTGACGGGTCAGACGTCGCGTGTCCACGCCGGCGATGCCGGGCACCCGGTGGCGGCGCAAGAAGTCCTCGAGCGATCCGTGCGCGCGCCAGTTAGAAGCCCGGGCACTCAGCTCGCGAACCACGATCCCTTGGCACCACGGACGCACGGACTCGTCGTCTTCCGGCGTCACACCGTAGTTGCCAATGTGCGGATAGGTGAAGGTGACGACCTGCCCGGCGTAACTCGGGTCGGTGATCACCTCCTGGTATCCGCTGAGCGCCGTGTTGAAGACGAACTCCCCGGTGGTGGCGGTGTCGGTCTCGAAGCCCACCGACCACCCTTCGAAGCTGGCCCCATCGGCCAGGACGAGAGTCGCAGGTCGTCGCGTCACGCGAGCTCGCCTTCTACGACGACGCAGCGGCCCCGCACGATGGTCGCGCGGGCCTTTCCGGTGAGCTCGCGTCCGTCGTAGGGCGTGTTACGTGCGCGACTCTGCAGCTCGCGCGCATCGACCCGCCAGCTCTTGGCGGGATCGAACACGACGAGATTGGCGTCTTCGCCGACGCTCACCTCGCCGCCATGGCCGCTGAGGGCGACCCGCTGATCTTCGTGGCGAAGCTGAGCGATGCGCGCCGGCGAGCGGCTCAGCAGTTCGAAGAACCTCTGGGGCGAGGCGTCGGCTCCCCCCAACGCTTCCAGGGTCAGGGCGGCGGCGTGTTCGAGACCGAGCATCCCCGCGGGCGCCTCGTCGAAGGCGAGGTCCTTCAGTTCCGGAGCGTGCGGGGCGTGATCGCTCGCCACGGCGTCACACCCGGCGTCGACCAGCGCGCGCCGGACCGCGGCCACGTCGTCAGCCGATCGCAGCGGCGGGTGCACTTTGAACGTGGGGTCGTAGGTCGAGCAGGCCCCCTCGTCCAACGTGAAGTGATGGGGCGCGACCTCACAGGTCACCGGGAGGCCCTCGGCGCGCGCCGCGGCCACGAGGTCCAGTGACCGGCGCGTGGACAGGTGCAGGAAGTGCAGCGGCGCACCGGTGAGGCGGACCAGCTCGAGGTCGCGCAGCACCATGACCTCCTCGGCCAACGACGGTCTCCCCAACAGTCCGAGTCGGCCGCTCAGCGGGCCTTCGTTCATCGAGCCGCCCGCCACCAGGGTGGCCTCCTCGCAGTGCTGAGCGAGACGAACGCCGAGCGGCTTGGCGTACTCCAACGCGCGACGCATGACCGACGCCGACTGGACTCCTTCTCCGTCGTCGGTGAACAGACGCACACCCAGCCGGGCCATCTCGCCCATCGGCGCCAGCAGCTCTCCGAGCCGGCCCTGCGTGATGGCTCCGGCCACCGCCACGTCCAGCACTGAGCGCGCTCCTCGTTCCAGCACGTACGAGACCAGAGCCGCGTTGTCCAGCGCCGGTTCAGTGTTGGGCATGGCGACGATCGCGCTGTAACCGCCGATCGCGCCGGCGCGGGCGCCGCTGTCGATCGTCTCGGCCTCCTCGCGACCGGGTTCACGCAGGTGTGTGTGCAGATCGACCAGTCCCGGCCCCACCCAGCATCCCTGCGCGTCGATGACCGTGGCGCCAGCGGGAGCATCGATTCGCTCCGCCACGTCCGCGATGCGCCCGTCGCGAATCAGGACGTCGGCAGAGCGGGTCGCCACCGACCCGACAATCATTCCGTGACGCAGCAGGATCGTCATAGTCCGCTCGCCTCTCGCGCACCAGCGAGCGCTAGGTACAGCACCGCCATGCGTACCGGCACCCCGTTGGCCACTTGGCGCGTGATGACCGCGCGCGGGCCGTCCGCGACGGCCGAATCGATCTCGACGCCACGGTTCATTGGCCCCGGATGCATCACGATCGCCTCGGACCGCAGGTGACGCGCGCGCTCGATCGTCAGTCCGAAGGCCTGCGTGAATTCGTGCAGAGTCGGGACGAAGGATCCAGTACCGCGCTCGCGCTGCAAGCGCAGCATCACCACCACGTCAGCCCAGGCGAGAGCGTCGTCGAGGTCGTCGACCACGCCCACTCCCCACTCCTCCACGCCCACGGGACGCAGCGTGCCCGGCGCGGCGATGCGCACCTCGGCACCGAGGCTCACGTAGACCGCGACGTCGCTTCGTGCGACGCGACTGTGCGCCACGTCGCCCACGATCAGCACGTGGAGGCCCCCAAAGAGGTCCGCACCCGTTGACGGACCATCCAGGGCCCGTCGCTCAGCGAGCACCTGGCGCACGGTGAAGGCATCGAGCAGGCCTTGCGTGGGGTGCTGGTGGAGCCCGTCGCCGGCGTTGACGACCCGAACATGGGGCACGAACCGGCTGACCTGCTCGGCCGCGCCGCTCGAGGCGTGGCGCATGACGACGGCGTCAATCCCCAGTGCGTCGATCGTGGCGATGGTGTCGCGCAGCGACTCGCCCTTCTTGACGCTGCTCGATGCCACGGCGAGCGACAGGACGTCTGCGCCCAAACGCTTCGCGGCGGTCTCGAAGCTCAGTCGCGTGCGGGTCGACTCCTCGTAGAAGAGCGAGGCCACCACGCGACCCTTCAGCGCCGGGACCTTCTTGATCGTTCGCCGGTTGACCTCCACGAAGCTTTCGGCTGTGTCGAGGACTTCGACGACCGCGTCGCGCGAGAGGTCCTCGAGCGACAGGAGGTTCTGGCCGCGCAGGGAGTCGACCATCGTCACGCGCGCTCTCCTATCCAGACCCCGTCGGGGCCCGCGACGATCGCCTCGTCCCGAGAGGTCGGCAGGTTCTTACCGACGTAGTCGGGACGGATCGGCAGCTCACGGTGGCCACGGTCCACCAACACCGCGAGCTGGACCTCGCGCGGTCGACCCCAGTCGCTCAACGCGTTCAGAGCGGCACGCACGGTACGACCGGTGAACAGGACGTCGTCGACCACCAGCACGGTGCGGTCTGTGAGGTCGACTGGGATGTCGGTGACCGAACTAGCGGGGAGAGGGTGGCGGTCCAAGTCGTCGCGATAGAACGCGACGTCCAGCACGCCGAGGACGAACGGGTGGCCGGCGATCGCCCCCAGGTCGTCGCCGAGCATTCGGCTGACGGGCACCCCTCCGGTCTGCAGACCGATGATCACGACGCTGGACGGGTCCTCGACCCGCTCGATCACTTCGTGGGCCATACGTCGGATGGCGCGGTCAACGAGATCGGCGGACAGTAGTTGACGCCGGGGAACGAACGCACCGGCTCGACGCGCGCGCGGCTCCGACTCCTGCTCTGGCACTGGCGTCCTCCAGCCGTACGAGCCTCACGGGACCCGCTTGACGACTGGCCCGATGTTAGCAGGACGTCATTTCAAATAGAGGGGGTCACGCTCGGCGCGACCGTGCAGCGCGCGGTCGATCACGCCGCCGAACGAACCTTCGGACTCAATTGCGCGCCTGATGATGATCACCAGCGCCGGGTACGCCCAGAAGTCTCCGCAGACCCACAGGATCGCCGCGCCGATCTGCTGGTCGGCGAACGGCGACAGCGTGACGCCGGCCAGGTGCGAGTACGTCGGATACCAGCTGACGGCGGTGAGAAAGCTCATGGAGATTGCGAGCACCGTCATCGTCACGTTCGTCAACAGGATCGCTCCGGCCTGCCACACCGGACCGCGAGCAGGTTTGAGGGGGTGCGACGGGATGATCTGGAGCCAGAAGAGCAGACCGGTGACGATGAAACTGGCGTGCATCAGCCAGATGTGCGCCCACTGGTTCTGCTCGGCGAAGGTGAACGCCGCGGGAATGTGCCAGCCCACCATGGCCGCGTTGAACAGGACCAGTGCGACCGTGGGACGCCGAAGGAAGCGACCCGCCGCACGCAACCAACCAGTTCGCCGGTCGAGGTACACGAATCGACCCAGCGACCGGCGAGGTCCCACGGGCAGACAGAAGTACATCGGGACCCACGGCGCACCCGCGACCACCAAGACTGGGAACGCGAAAGCGATGAGGACGTGCTCGATCATGTGCACGAAGAAGTAGTTCGACGACCAGTAGTCGATCGGTGAGGAGATGGAGATGACCAGCACGATCAGGCCGGCGTAGAAGAAGTACGACCGGCGTCGACGCCACGCGGTGCGTCGGGGTCGCGAGTGGGCAGCGAGCCGGCGCAGCCCCATCTCGTGCAGGACCACCGTGAGGGCAATGAGGATGAGCATCGGGTCGAAGGACCAGTGCTGACTCAGGTAGTTCACGGCGGTACTACGAGCGTCCCGGCGCGTCCCGGGGGTCAGGCTCGGCCTCGACCTGGAGGGTCTTTTGATACTCCTGCCAGGCGACACGCATGCGCTCGACCTCAGGGGTCTCCTTCACGGCACGAGCCGCTCGGCGCGGTTGGGCCGGGTGCAACACTCGCCACCACATGTACACGGCGAAGACGCCGAGGAGCGGCCACTCAAAGACGTAGGCCCAGCTCAGTTCGTTGCCACCCAGCGCACGGTGCAGTTCGAACCAGAACGCGGCCGCGCACAGGGCGAGGCCGATGGCGAGGGTCAGGTGCGTTCGCCACGCCGAAACTGGTCGCTTCGACGGTGACGTAGAGACGCGCGTCGCGTCCCCGGCGTCCTCCACGGCCACATCCTACCGACGGCGATGACGATTCTTCGGGGTGCACAGGGGGCGTCACGACCTCGAATCGTCAGACGCGTGACGGTAAGGTGACCCGAGCGCATGACGAACGAGATCCCTCCCGGCGAACTCTCCGAAGAGCAACGCCGGGCCGTCTTCCGCCGCGAGCTAGAGCAGACCACCGCACGCGGACGACGTCCGGCGCGTCCGCGACTTCCGCCGCGGTTCGTCCTGGTCGTCGCTGGCGCGTTCCTCACACTCGGCCTCGGTGGCGCCGTCCTCGACCACTTCTACGGCGCCGGCGGATCAACGCCGGCGACCAGCACGACCGTCGCCACGTCCTTGACCACCACGACGACGCACGCACTCGACACCGCGGCGTTCATCGGGCTGAAGGAGATCGCGACGGCCCAGGCGCCGCCAGTCAACCTGCGTGACCAGACCGGTCGCACGTGGCGTCTTGACAGCGAGCGTGGACGGGTGGTCCTGCTCGCGTTCTACGCCAAGAACTGCCGTGACATCTGCCCCGTCGAAGGTGCTGAGATTCGAGACGCCTTGAACTCACTCCAACGGGGCGGTGTGAGCGTCGACGTGGCCATCGTCAACACCGATCCCAGTGACCTCGCCGTTGATCCGCGGCCCGCCGCCTTGCTCGTGCCGGGCCTCGCGGGCCGAATCAACGTGCAGTTCCTCACCGGATCCTTACGACAACTCGACGCCACGTGGTCCGACTACGGCGTGGTGGTCCAGGTCGGCGCCACGGCCAGGGAGGTTTCACACAACAACGTGATGTACTTCATTAGTCCGCGAGGTCAACTCAGCGCGCTCGCGGTTCCCTTCGGTCACGTCAGTCGCGCGCAGGTCTACTCGCTCCCTGCCAACTTGGTGCGTCGCTTCGCCCAAGGGATCGCGACTGAGGCCAGTAGTCTTGCCCGATGACTGATCGGCCCGAGGGCGTCTCGTCCCCGGAGTTCGATCCCGGTTCCATGCCCGCGTCGTCCTTCGGCACGACGAAGGCCCTCTGGTACAAGCGACCCTGGGTGCTGCTCACCGCGGCGATCGTGCTGGCGGTCGTCATTTCGGTCGTGACCGACCTGCCCCATCACATCAGCCCCGCCCAGGACGCGGGCGACCAGAACTCAGCGGTGCGCCAGATCAACTTCGATCTGAAGACCTGCAACTACTCGATCACCGAGGCTTTTCACTTCTACCGACTCGACGTGGCCAAGAGGCTGACCACACCCAACTTCAACCTGGCGCTAGACACCTACTTGCCCCAGGACCGCCAGAGCTGCTCATTCGTCTCGAGCTCCTTGACGGACATGACCGGAAACCTCCAGATCGTCGACACGAGGGCGGGCAAGCAGGTCGAGCAGATGCGCCTCACCGTAGTGCGCTGGATCGATCACGACGCCCAGGACGCCATCAAGGACATCATCGTGCTGTTCAGTCATCCGGGTAACGCCAAGGCCCTCTCGGACCTCACGACGGAGGAGAACTACCTCGTCCAGGACCGCCAGGTCGCGCTGAGCTACCTCGCGCGTGCGGGCAGCATCCTCAACACCACCCTGGTCCCCCTCCACCTGGCGACCCCCGGGCACCTGCCGGGCACCTAGGTCGAGTCGTCCGACCGGTAGCCGAAGAACCCCCGGGTGCGCTCCTGGCGCACCATCTTGTAGAGCTCGTCGTCGGGGTCCTCCTCGGCCTGGAGCCAGTGGACGAGGTTCCAGAAGATGATGGGGACGAAGACCACGCCGGTCATGAACCACACCGACCCGGCGCTGAGCTGCTGATCGGCCGACATCGATAGACCGCGACCAGCCACGTGCTGGAACGCCCGGTACCACGGCGCGTGCGAGAGCGCTTCCAGGTAGGCGAAGACCCACGCCGACCACATCACCGCCGCGCTGATGCCGATGCGGTACGGACGTGAGACCCCCGGCCGCAGCGGCGGTGATTCGACGACGTCGCACATGAAGGCCACTCCGGCCCCCGTCAGCGTCAGTGCCTCGAGAACGACGATCCACTCGTGATCGGTGAGGCCGTTCACGACCGGCGCCAGCCGCCAGAAGATCGACATTGCCACGAACAGGGTCGCGAAGCTGAGGGCCCGACCCTGGTTCACCCGCCGGCGCTCGTGCAACAGTCCCGCGCTGATCTCACCGGACTCATCGACGCGCACGAGGCGCCAGCGTTGCCAGGGCGCTCCGGCGGCCAGAAGCGCCGGGACCCAGAATCCGAGCACGGCAAACTGGATGGACTCAGCGAATTCGTAGCGATGTGACCAGGAGGTCATTGGAGGGACGAGGCACAGGAACCACAGCACCACACCGGCGCCCGCCACGAAGCGTCGAAACTCGGGCACCCAAGCCCGACGAGGGGCGGCGGAGGCCCCGGAGGTCACTCCGACGGGTGACGCTGGAAGAAGCCCCACAGGCAGACGGCGAAGAAGACGCCCAGCAGGACCACCATCGTTTGCACTTCGGGCCCGATATAAATGTCGCTTGCCATCACTATCGCCTCCCACCTTCACGGACGCGCACCTCGCGGCAGCACATCACGACTTCAGACTAACGGTTGAAAGTACAACCACCCATCTACATCAAATAGAACATCGAGAACAACAGGATCGACGCGATTACCAGGAAGCCCTGGAAGTACGTCATCGACGCGACGTCGGCGCGGAACGCGCGAGCCTGCGGCTTGTCCGAGAGCTCCGGATCAATCCCGCCGTGCACGGTGCGCAGCCGCAGCGAACGAGCCAGCGTCGTCTCCAGCCAGTACGTGCTGGCGAGGAGCGTGATGATGTTGATCACCGCGAAGCCAATGAAGGTCGACGCGTAGCCGCTCGAACCGGGGAAGAACCCGAGGCGCGTCAACTCCCAGCACTGGAAGAACAGCGCCAGCAGTCCCGAGGCCACACCCGTCCATCCCGCGACCTGCCAGTCGTTGACCGCGCCGCGACGCAGCCGTGACTGGCCGAAGATGGCCAAGGCCGAGGTCAGCACGGTGCAGATCTCAATGGCCCACCCGTAGGCCAGGGGCGCCGTGACGTGATGCGGGCGCCACAGATCAGCGTTGTTGCTCGACCTCAGGTAGAAGTACGAGAAGACCAGTGAGGCGAGACAGGAACGTGTACATGCCAATGAAGAGCCGCCCGCCGGACCAGTACGCCCCGATGTGCGCGCGCAGTTCAAACTCGCGCTCTTCTGACGTGGGCTCGTGCTTGTAGGTATCAGTCATAGTCCTGTCTCCACTCAACTCTGACTCGTAGGTGTTTCAGTTGCCATGGTGGCGCCGGTGAACGCGGGTTCGCTCGCCTCACCGTAGCCATAGGGGTCGGTCGTTATCACGGGGATCCGGTCGAAGTTGTGCGAGGGGACCGGCGTGGCGGTCTGCCACTCCAGGCCCAACGAGTCCCACGGGTTGGCCGGGGCCTTCTCCGGACTGATGAACATCGACCACATCAGGTTCACGAAGAAGAGCAGGAACGACAGCCCCAGGCAGAACGCGCTGATCGAGGAGAAGTCGTTGAGGCCCTGCAGGCCCTTGGCGTAGGTGAACACACGACGCGGCTGGCCCAACAGCCCGATGATGAACATCGGGAAGAAGGTCAGGTTGAAGAAGACGAACATCGTCCAGAAGTGCCACATGCCCAACTTGCGGTTCATCATCTTGCCCGTCATCTTGGGCAGCCAGAAGTACAGGCCCGCCATGAACGCGAAGAGCAGGCCTCCCATGATCGTGTAGTGGAAGTGCGAGAGGACGAAGAACCCTCCATGCACCGTCACGTTGACCGGAACGTCCGAGAGGAACACACCGGTGACGCCGCCGATCAGGAAGTTGAAGAAGACCGCCATGCAGAAGAGCATCGGGATCTCGAATCTGATCTTGGCTCTATAGAGCGTCCCCATTCCCACGAGGAAGATGAATCCGGTCGGGATCGAGATCAGCTCGGTCGTGAGCATGAAGAGCGGGCGCATGTCCGGGTTGATGCCGCTCTGGAAGAGGTGGTGCTGCCACACGAAGAACGACAGCAGCGCCACGCCGATCATGCCCGCCGCCGCCACCTTGTAAGCGAAGAGCGGCTTTCGCGCGAAGACCGGTACGAGCTCACCCACGATGCCGAATCCCGGCAACGCCATGATGTACACCTCGGGGTGCCCGAAGAACCAGAACAGGTTCTGCCACAGGTACGAACTACCGCCGTGCTCGGCGACGAAGAAGGCGGTCTGGGCCGTCTTGTCGAGGATCCCGAACAGCCCCGCGGCGAACAGCACCGGCGTCGCCAACGTGAGTAGTGCCGCCGTCGCCAGGATCGACCAGACGAAGATCGGCAACCGACTCCAGGTCATACCCGGTGCGCGGAAGTTGACGATGGTGACGGCGATGTTGAATCCCGCGGCCATCATGCCCACGCCGATGACTGCGAACCCGAACAGGTAGCCGATCATGCCCGGACCGGCCTGGGTCTGCAGCGGCGCGTACCCCGTCCATCCGGTCGGGAACCCGCCCAGGGGCAGCGCCGAGAAGATGACGAAGTAGCCCGCTATGAACACCCAGAAGCTGAACGCTTCGATGCGGGGGAACGCCGTGCGGCGCGCGCCGATCATGAGCGGTACCAGGTAGTTACCGAGAGGTCCGACGATGATCGACGTCGCCATCATCATCATGACCGTGCCGTGTTCGCTCACGATCTTGATGTAGGTGTCCGGCGAGAATAGGTGCGTCGTCGGGCTCAGCAACTCCGAGCGAACCGCCATGGCCAGCAGCCCGCCGGTGAACATGAAGAGCAGCACGCCGACGATGTACTGGATGCCCACGACCTTGTGGTCCAGCGTGTACCGGAAGTACTTGGACCACCCGTCGCAGTTCTTGTGCTCGCCTTCGGGCATTCGGCCGATCAGCTTGGCCAACGGGTAGTTGAACACCCCGATACCGCCGAGGAATCCCACGACCATGAACAGCAGACCGAAGAAGTCGGCCATGGTGTTCTGTCCGTTGTTGGCGATGTAGATGTAATTATGTGCAACGAGGTTGCCCAGCCAGTGTCCGAAGAGGTAGCCGAGGAACCCCACAATGAGGGCCGTGCCGAGGTGCTGGCTGAACCAGCCCGGCCGCTGGCACCACGTGACGCGATGGTGCTCCGGGGCACTCGGTGCGCCCGCCATCTCGTTCGTCGGTCGTTCTGCGCTGATGGTCATCGCAACGTCTCCGTTTCTTGTGCCTGCGTCTGAAGTTTCTTTGACATCAGGGTCCCTCTCATCACGACGCCGGCTGCTTGGCGCCGTACTGCTCGACCGTGGAGTACGGCGTCACTTTGCCGTCGATGTAGTAGCCACCGGCCGCGCCGTTGGCGTCGGGCACGTAGGTCCAGGCGAACGCCGGCAGCAGCGCCGTGTTCATGGCGTTGGTCGACTCGGTTCGCTGCGCCCAGCTCATGAACTGGGACTGGGAGACCACGGCGCCCTTGTTGGTCATGGCTCCGTGCCAGATGCCGCACAGCTCTGAACAGCGCACGACGAATGAGCCCGGATTTTTGGTCAGGGTGTAGGCGACGTTGTTCACCAGCGGGTTGGCGTCAGCCTTCACCCCTAGTTGGTAGGCCCAGAAGCTGTGAATGACGTCGAGTGACGTGACGTTGAACGCAATGGTCGTGTTGGCCGGCAATATGAGCTGCTGGCTCTCGAAGCCACCAAAGGTTGGGTACCGGTACGTGAAGCGCCACTGCTGGGCAATGACCTGCACCGGCAGGACCTTGTCGGAGCCCGGCGACCACGTCGCCGTTCCCGCGAGGGCCGCGGTCTCGGCCTGGGTCGCACCCGGCGGATTCCACACGGGGTTCGGGCCTTCGCCGCCGCCCGAGCCGTGGTCTTGGATGAGACCGATCGTTCCGATGACGGCGAGGAAGAGCACGACCACCGAGGTGATGGTGATCCAGGCGACCGAGGTTCTCGAGTTGTTGCGGGCGTTCGGGCCGGTCATCGAGGCGTTCGGGTTGCGCTTGTCGCTCCACACTCGTGAGGCGTAGGCCATGTACACCCAGACGCCGAACAGAACCGGCAAGGCCAGGCCCATCAGGAGGTTGAAGGTCGACTGCGATGACTGCGCGGTCTCGGTCATGCGTCCGGGCGGCACGTGCTTGGCCAGGAGGGCCCAGAAGAGGACCTCACCGACCACCGTGACGATCACCCAGATCCAGGTGATCCGGCGAAGGTCGCCGCCCTTGTTGGAGGAGTTCTCAGCCATGGTTATCGCACCTCCAAAAATCCGCCCATGTACCCCTGCGTCGACATTGCGCCTCCATTCCCATACAAGTAGCCCAATGCGCAGGGCACGAAGCACTGCCAGTTGTAGCTACCCGCGGACTGGCGTCTTGAAGCTGAAGGTGATCGTGTTGTGCGGGAACTTCGAGCACGGCGTCGCGCCGCACACGTTGCTGCTAGTGATCCCGATCAGCGGAACGCTGAGCCCTAGTGCCGGCACCGCGAATGTGTGGCCGACTCCCCCGCCGGTGTAGGAGTTGTACTGCGAGTACGCCGTGCCGTTCAGGTTGGCGGTACCGCCAATAGTGCCTTGAACCTGTCCCCACTCCTGGTTGCGCAGTGGGCTACCGCTGTCGTACTGGTAAATCGTCACGTTGATGACGGTCTTTGCGGGAAGCTGCCACGTCGTCTCGTGGACCCACTTGCCCGTGGCGGGCTCCTTGGTCAGATACGACACCCACGTCGGATGCGGACCATGACCCGTTGAACCAACCGTCTCAAGGGTCAGGTTGACGGGCTGGCCAGCCGTGTGGCCGGCCATGAAGTTCACGACCCCACCCGGAGTACCCGGTGTCAAGAAGGACGCAAACGCCCAGATGATCAAACCCACTGCGACTAGGAACAGGACGACCACCGTCCCCAGTCTTTGTGACACGGACATACGCATCTCCTTAGTCACCCCGAAATCGCTAAGTCTGAAAAAGAGAGTATCGGGGGCCGCTCGTAGTATGTGGACTTGTGAAAGGCCTACCTGAGAAGGCTCTTCGTATTCATCTGGGCCTCCTGCTGGCAGAGGCGATCTGCGTCAGCGCCTTCGTCTTCGAGCTCGGACGAGCGCGCTCGGGCAATACGCTCTCCTGGGCCTACGTATTTGAATGGCCCATTCTGGGCGTCTACGCGGTCTACGTCTGGCGAAAACTTCTGCGATCCGACACGGATTCCGCGGGCCACGCCGAGTCACCGACTCCTCAGGAGGTCTCCGCGCTCGACGAGTACAACCGGTATTTAGACGAGGCCCACCGCGCAGACCGGCCGCCTCCTACTGACGAGTAACTTCACCGACAACAGACTGGCGAGTCCGCCTAGTGGATCCCCTGACCGGCGAGCAACCCGCGCAACTCCGTGACCGCAGACGCCGTGCCAAACGACGAGCTCATCGGGTCGTCGGGGATGATCCAGCGCAGTCGCCCGTTGGCCGACACGATGAACATGAAGTCCGAGTGGACGCTCATCACGTCAGTGCGCTTCATGGACACGCCGATGCCGTAGTCGTGCCAGACCTTGCGCAACGTCGTCAAGGGTCCAGTGACGAAGTAGAAGTTCTTCAAGGTGCCCAACTGGTGCTGGGAGATGAACGAGCGCAGGTCACTCAGCTTCTCGTGGTACGGATCGATCGCCACGGCCACGATGTCGAGTCGCGCGTTGGCGGCCAGCTGACCGCGCAGCTGCTTGAGCTGGGCGGCGATCAAGGGGCAGTCGGTGTAGCAACGAGGGTCGAGAAAGCTCAAAATGGTCACCCGACCCGGGTGCTCGCCGAGCCGATAGGTCGAGTTGTGCTGATCGGTCAGGGCAAAGGGCGGCGCGGTCACGCTGGCATCCGAGACGGGACCGTTCTGGGCGATGAACATTGTCGTCTCGGTCGACGACGCGGTCGCGACGCCCATCGACACCACTGAGAAGAGAACCATGGCCGCCGCGAACGTGGCCACGACGGCACCCACACCACTGGCGATCTCACGCGGGACCGTCACCTCACGCGGGGCCATGTGCGCGAGGTGGGGCGACGCGCACCACCCGAGCAGGGCCAGCGGAATCATCGAGTTGACGTCCGTGGCCACGCCACCGAAGATCGCGGTGTCCTCACCGATCACCCACACGACGAGAGCGCCGACGACGAGTGACCGGATCGCCCATCGCCACTGACGCGTGGGAGTGAGCCACAGTCCGACCCCGGTGACCACCAGCCACAGGATCACGACGAGGTTGAATCCCCCGCCGATCTGCGCGGCCAGTGTCCCGGCGTGGCGGAGCAACCACGTGAGACCGTGCGGCTGGGGCACACCCGCCATGGTCGAGGTCATCTGAGTCAGCGCGTTGGTGGTGCCGCCGTGCCAGAACCCGGCCGCAGGCAGCGACTGCAAGACCGCGGCGCCGACGAGCATGACGGCAATGACCCGCAACGTGACCGTCGAGAACCGTCGAGAGAAGATGACGTACGGCAGCGCCAGGAACACTCCGGCCATCACGTAGAAGAACGACGCACCAGGCCAGCCAAAGAGAATGGTGGCGCCACGAATGAAGACGCCACCGGCGCCGTTGCCCACGAGCCAGATGAGGGCAGCCCAGCCCGCGCTGATCGCACCAGCGACGCGACCGGTCAGACCGTTGGAGGCGAGCAGCACCAGACCGAGACCGACCTGGAGCCACGCGACGCCGACCGCTAACGCCACGGGGTGGCTGTACCAGAGCGACAGCGCGTGCGTCATGAGGTCGTGCAACCAGAACGGCGTGCCGGCCCTCGCTGGCGCAACGACCGCGCTACCCAGCCCCAGAGGCATGGACGGCTGGAACTGGAGGATGCCGTCGAACAGCCACAAGGCGCCGAAGGCCCACCGCAGGTAGGTCCTTGCGCGCGGCTCGGCGACGCCCTCAGCTGACAGGTTGAACGACAGGATGCGTTTGGTCACCACTTCGAGGACGATCAACACGGTCGCGATGCCCGCCAGCCACGCGATGCCCGTGACGAAGAGCGCGTGATGGAAGAGCGCCACGACGAAGGGGTTGGTGAGGCTCACGGGGTGTGAGCTCATACCGGGCATCGGGGACTCCTCGGCTGGCGCTGATTTAGTGTAGGTGGGCCACGCAGGCCGCCAGGACCCCGTTGACGAAGGAGCCGGACGCGTCGGTCGAGTACTCCTTGGCCAGTCCCACGGCCTCGTCGAGTACGACCGCCACCGGCGGCGCGTCGTCCATCAACAGTTCACCGATCGCCAGGGTCATGACGAGCCGGTCGATCAACGCCAGCCGGTCCACTGACCAGTCATGGGCGTATTGTCCGATGAGCTCCAGTGCGCGCGCCTCGTTCGTTTCCGCGCTGTGCAGCAGTTGGAGCGTGTAGTCGTCCGGGGTGGTCGCGAGGGACGCAACGATCTCGTCCACGCGACGGTCCTTGATGTGCGCCTCGTAGAACAGTTGCAACGCGCGCTCGCGGGCGAGGTGCCGCGAGCTAGACAGGTCACTCATCTACGCACGCGTGATGTACTCGCCGGTGCGCGTGTCGACCTTGATGAGCTCGCCGGACCCGATGAACAGAGGGACCTGGACGACCAACCCGGTCTCGAGGGTCGCTGCCTTTCGCGCTCCCGACACCCGATCTCCCTGGATACCCGGCTCGGTTTGGGTCACGACGAGCTCCACCGACGCCGGTAGCTCGACGCCGATGATCTCGTCGTTGTGCAAGATCAGCATGGCCTTGCCGGTCTCCTTGAGGAACTGGGCCGCGTCGCCCAGGCTCTTGGATGACACCGGGACCTGGTCGTAGGAGGCCTGGTCCATGAACACGTAGTCGTCGCCGTCGCGGTACAGGTACTGGGTGTCACGCTTGTCGATGATTGCTTGGTCGAGTCGCTCATCGGCGCGATACGTGCGCTCGATGACCGCACCCGAACGCGCGTTACGAAGTTTCGTACGAACGAAGGCGCCGCCCTTGCCCGGCTTGACGTGCTGGAACTCGATGACCGTGA
Source organism: uncultured Actinomycetota bacterium (assembly GCA_963715855.1). GTDB lineage: Bacteria > Actinomycetota > Acidimicrobiia > Acidimicrobiales > RAAP-2 > RAAP-2. The sequence continues at coordinate 1,951,756 of OY970279.1, read as the reverse complement.
AAAGTCCGTCGTCGAGCTTGATGGTGATGCCGTTTTTGATGTCCGAAGTTGAGATAGCGGCCATGCGCCGGGGGCCTTTCGAGGATTGAACCTTCGCCAGTCTAGGCAGTCGTCTGTGCGCCCACTATTTGGCGCCGCAGAGGCGAACCACCGCATCGACGCCCAGGTCGTAACTGGAGGCGCCGAACCCGGCGATGGAGCCGTCGACGACCGACGCGAGGGTGCTCAGATGACGGAACGGCTCGCGCGCGGCGGGATTGGACAGATGGATCTCGACCTTCACACCGTTGAATATGTCCAACGCGTCACGCAGCGACCACGACGCGTGAGTGAGCGCACCGGCGTTGATGACGATCGCCACGTAGTTGCCCGCCGCGGCGTGGACCGCCTCAATGAGGTCACCTTCGAAGTTCGATTGAACGTGCGTGACGTCGAAACCGGCCGCCGCGGCGAGCGCCGTGAACCGCGCCACGTGCTCGCTGAGCGTCGCCGACCCGTAAATCTCCGGGCTGCGTGTGCCGAGCTGGTCCAAGTTGGGACCCGATAAGAGCAGGATCTGGTTGGTCATGACTCCCCTTCGAACTGTTCTAGTACCGCCCGCACAATCAACGGGTCGACGCCGGGCACGACGTCAAATCCCACCGGACCAGCCAGCACGAACGTGAGGTCGTGACGGGCCTTCTTGTCGTGGCCCATCAAGTCGACGAGCTCGCCAATGTCCGTGCCGGTGGGCAGCGAGTGGTCGAGACCGAGTGCGTCCAGAACGGCGTCGTGTGCGAGGACCACCTCGTCATCAACGCGCCCCAACGCGCGAGCCAGTCGTGCGGCGTACGCCACGCCGATGGCCACCGCCTCACCGTGTCGCAGTCGTTCAGCGTCGCGGCGCAACCACCCGGTCTCGAGCGCGTGAGCCAGGGTGTGGCCGTAGTTGAGGAGAGCACGGGCGCCCCCCTCAAACTCGTCCGCGCTCACCACCCGAGCCTTGAGAGTTATCGCGACACCCGCCATCTCTGCGAAATTTGCAGTCGCCAGCTCGGCCGCGTTTCGACCGTCGAGCAACCAGCATTTGGCGACCTCGCCTAGACCGGCACGACGTTCGCGCTCCGGGAGGGTGGCGAGTGTCTCGGTGTCGCAGAGAACCCCGAGTGGCTGGTGCACCGCACCCATCAGGTTCTTACCCGAGAGAAGGTTCACCCCGGTCTTGCCGCCGATGGCGGCGTCGACCTGTCCCGCGACCGTGGTCGGCACCTGAATCAGCGGCACTCCGCGTAGGTAGACGGCTGCGGCGAAGCCGGCGACGTCGGTGGCGGCGCCGCCGCCGACTCCGACCACCACGTCGTCACGCGACAACCCGAGGTCGGCGAGGTGCTCGACTAGTTGGGCAACAACCGCTGGCGTCTTGGCTGCCTCGCCTTCGGGGATCTCGACGACGCTTTGGGCGACGCCGCTCACGAGGTCGAACCAGGGCTGAGCAGTAAGGGACGCCGGAGCCACGATCGCCGCCGCCCGAGCCCGCGGGGCGCGGCGCGCCATGAGTTCGGCCAGGTCGTGTCGCGCCCCCTCATTCAGCGTGACCTCGTAGGAGCGATCTCCGAGTTCGATGTGAACCTTCACGCGCCGACCTTGATGGCCGCATCGATGACGCGTTGGGTCACGTCCTGCGCGGATCCCTCCACGTCGACCCGAGCACGGGCGACCTCGCGGTACAGGGACTCTCGCGCGTGACGCAGGTCACGCAGACCCGTGACGGGATCGTCACCGAGCAGCGGTCGGTCGGTCGAATCCAGTCGACTCGCGACGACTTCGTCGCTCCCGTCCAGCCAGATCGTCAGCTGCTCAGCCAGCAAGAGGCGCCCCGCGGGTGTGGTCACGACGCCCCCGCCGGTCGACACCACCGCGTCGGCATCGAGTGCCTCAACCAAGGCGGCGAGTTCGGCCGCGCGAAAGTCCGGCTCACCGACACGGCGCAGGTACGCCCCCGCCGGTTCGCCCATGGCCGCGGTCACCAGTTCGTCAGTGTCCAGCGCGGCACAGTTCCAGCGGCTCGCGACGTCGCGCGCCACGGTGGTCTTGCCCGTTCCGGGTAACCCGACGAGCACCAATCGGGCCACGGCTACTCCGGGATCGATCGCGACGCGGTTGATCCGAGGTGTTCGAGGTAGGCAGCGTGATTGCGCGTGAACTCTTCCATTGAGTCGCCGCCGAACTTGCGCAAGGCCTCATCGGCGAGGGTCAGGGCGACCATCGTCTCGGCGACGACGCCCATCGCGGGCACGGCGGTCACGTCGGTGCGCTCCTTGAAGGACACCGTCGTCTCACCCGTCGCGAGGTCGACCGTCTCGAGAACGGGTCGGTTCAAGGTGGACAGGGGCTTCATCGCCACGCGCACCACGATCGGGGCCCCCGAGGACACTCCGCCCTCCAGTCCACCAGCGTGGTCACTACGCCGCACGAAGCCGCCGCCGGCCACGTGGCTCTCGTCCACCGCGATGGCGTCGTGGGCCTCACTACCGCGCTGAGCGGATTGGGCGAAGCCGTCGCCGATCTCCACCGCCTTGACGGCGGGGATGCTCATCAGGGCGCCAGCCAATAGCCCATCGAGCTTGCGGTCCCAGTGCACGTAACTACCCAGGCCGACCGGGACCCCGTAGGCAATGACCTCGGCGACGCCGCCGAGCGAATCCCCCACCTTCGCCGCGGCCTTGATCTCGGCGATCATGGCGGCTTCACTGGCGGGGTCGAAGCAGCGGACCTCGCTGTCGTCGATTTGGGCCTGATCATCGGGACCGGGCCGAACGTCGTTGGGGACATCGACCGCCCCAATGCGCACGACGTGGCTCACCACCCTCACGCCGATGGCGGCGAGCAGCTCGCGCGCCAGCGTCCCGGCGACCACGCGCGCCGCGGTCTCGCGCGCGCTGGCGCGCTCCAGCACGTCGCGTGCGTCGTCGAAGGCGTACTTCTGCATCCCGACGAGGTCGGCGTGACCGGGCCGCGGGGCCGTCAACCTCCGCTCAGGGGTGCCCGGCGCCGCGGACATCTCCTGCTCCCACTTGGGCCACTCGGAGTTGAGAACCTCGACGCCCACCGGCGAGCCCAGCGTGCGGCCGTGGCGCACCCCGCCGATGATGCGCAACTCGTCGCGTTCGAAGCGCATCCGCGGTCCGCGACCGTAGCCCAGGCGCCGTCGGGCCAGCTGCTCGGCGATCTGTTCGGCCGTGATGGGTAGGCCCGCGGGCAGTCCCTCGACAATGACGCTGAGAGAAGGACCGTGGCTTTCGCCCGCGGTCAGGAAGCGCAGCATCGCCCAATCCTAGGGCGCGACGCTGTGTTACTCGTTGGTGTAGAAGGGGTTGACGCCCGACGCGTGGTCGGTCACGTCGATGACACCGGTCAGTTCTTCGAGCGCGTCGCGTAACGACGTCTCGATGCCCTGGGAGAGCGTCAGGCGACTCATCGCACATCCCTGGCACCCGCCGGAGAGCTTGATGTACGCGACCTTGTTCGATTCGTCGAGCGCGACGAGGTCGGCGCGTCCACCGTGGCTGGCAATCGCCGGGTTCACGTCCTCGTCGAGCACGCGCGTCGCGCGCTGACCGAGGGGGCCATCGACACCGAAGGCCAAGATCTCTTCGGGCACGCCGGGGTTGACCTCTTCGGGCGTGGGCTGATTGGGGTTGACCAGCACGAGTCCGCCGCCACCTTCGCCCGCGAACTCCAAACGGCTGCCGCGCAGTCGCGCGACGCTGGCGGCCGGCACGACGATGTCGATGCCGTTGTCGTGACCGATGGCGGCGCCTTCGGGAGCCTCGGTCACGTCAGAGAAGTAGAGGTCGTAGGTGTAGCCGGCGCCACGCGTTCCGGTCACCTCGACGTAGAGTCCCAGGTTCTCGTGTTGAGCTTCCTGGTCGAGCGCGTCGCGAACAACGTTGCGCGCCTCGTCCGTCATCGTCAACACGTCAAATACATCAATCGTCGTCACACGACAAGTCTACGGGTGATGGGGCCTCGCCGGGCGGCGCACTAAGTTGCACCTGTGACCACCACGCCCCCCGACGCGCACGAGTGGTTCAGTTTCGACGACACCAAACGCCAGCGGACCTGGATGTTCGACGTCACGTTCCTGGAGAGCAACTGGAACTGCATTTTTGGCAACGGCTGCCAGGGCGTCCTGACTGGACCCACCCCCGAACTGTCCCAAGGCTGCTGCAGCTACGGCGCCCACTTGGGCGGCGAGAAGGAACGTCGGCGCGTCGAACGCGCCGCATCGCGCCTCACCGCCGATCAGTGGCAGTTCAAGTCCCGGGGCGCTAAGGGTACGACAAAGGTCAAGCGCAACGGCGAGATCGTCACTCGACTAGCCCAGGACGCGTGCATCTTCCTCAACCGACCCGACTTTCATCGCGGCCCCGGCTGCGCGCTGCACGTGCTGGCGATTGACGAGAACAAGAGTTACATTCCGCTCAAGCCCGACGTGTGTTGGCAGCTGCCGCTACACCGCGACGACCAGGTCACCGAGAGCGGGCACGTCATCACGAGGATCTCGCAGTGGGAGCGCCGCGACTGGGGCGGCGGCGGCGAGGAGTTCCACTGGTGGTGCACCGAGGCGCCCGAAGCGTTCACGGGAAAGTCCCGCGTTGTTGACTCCATGGCCGAGGAGTTGATCGCCATGGTCGGCCAGACCGTGTACGACAAACTGCTCGCTCACCTCAATCACCGAGCGGCCCAGCCCGCGGCCACCCGGCTCCCCCACCCGGTGGTGCGGCGGCGCTAACTCTCCGTGGTGAGCGGGTCCTCTTCGGTGAAGGTCGCGCGCGGCAAGGACCCCAAGATCTCGTCGTAGCGGTCCTCTTCGGCCATGCACCAGTCGGCGTGGACGTCCTCGGGGGGCGCCCCACACTCGGCGCAGGTGGTGGCGCGCGGACCGGTCGAGCGCTTCAGCTCACGGGCTTCGACAAAGCGGCGGTGGCGGCCCTTTTTCACGTCAACTCCTCACTGGCCGCTGGCCTCGAGGGGCCGCGGCCACGGCGCGGCATGACCACGTCAGACCTCAATGATACCAACTGGCTCCCGAGGGCGAACCCGTAACATCGCTGCGTGAGCGATGCCTTTGACCCCAACGAGATGATTGTGCGATTCCGCGAACGCGCCGACGCGGTGCGCAAGCGCGGGTTGCCCCCCGTTGAGGGCCCCGACCGCCAGCGGTTCCTGGAAGCGGCCAAGGTCGACTTCCAGGACTACGCCATGATTGGCGACGCCGTGGCGACGTTGGAGGACGGCGTCCTGCGCCTCGAGATCGACCTGCGTCCGCCCGCTAACTAGGACGCCGCGTCGACCCGGACGCGGGCTTCGGCCAGCGTGGCCACCGCGCGCTGGAGATCGGCGATCGCGCGACGGCGCAGCACCGCGTCACCCGCCGCCCGGTAGCACAGCTGCGCGGCGGCACCGAATGCGTCGTACGCGTGACCGAGCAATGTCGTCGCTTGGTCGTCGGGAGTCGGCAGCGACGAGTTGGCCGACAGTGCGTCGACGCTTAAGACACCGCACACCGTGTGCAGGACGTTGGGTCCGGTCGCGGCGTTGCGCAACTGGGTCGCCGCGTGGCGCGCGTCCGAGCGCATGGTGTTGACCGCGGTGTTGAACGCGCTCTGGGTGACCCACGTGCGCATCGCCTGCGCGGGGCTCTGGGATCCGCACGCGCTGAACAGGAGTGCGCCCACGAGCAACGCCGCGAGGCGTCGGGTCACGCCAGGACCACGAGGTGTAGCTGACGTCGGCCCCGGCGGATCACCAGGTACCGGTCGTGCAGCACGCTGGCCAGATCGAGCGACGCGCCCGGCTCCACGCGCTGATTGTTCACGTAGACGCCACCCTGATCGAGAAAACGGCGCGCTTCGGCCTTGGACGAGGCCAGCGACGCGCGTACCAACAGGTCCACCGGGTCGAGTCCGGCGCGCAACTCCTCGCGCGACATCGTCGACGAGGGCGCGTGGGCCACGACCTCCAGCAACGTTGACTCATCGAGGTCGGCGATGGCGTCGCTGAAGAGGGCCTCACCGGCGCGCTCAGCCGCGCGCGCGGCGTCCTCGCCGTGGACCACGGCCACCGTCTCGTGCGCCAGCACCCGTTGGGCGCGTCGCTCCTGGGGCGCGTCGCGCACGGCCTCATCCAGGTCGAGGATCGCGGCGTGATCGAGGTAGGTGAAGAAGCGCAGCAGCTTCGGGGTGATCTCGTCGTCGCTGTTGAGCAGGAACTGGTACATCCCAAAGGGCGTCGTGAGATTCGGGTCGAGCCAGATGTTCTCGTCGCCGGACTCGGTCTTGCCGAACTTGCGCCCGTCGGCGCGCAGCAGCAAGGGCGACGTCAGTCCGTCGGCCGGGCCGCGGGTCACCTTGCGCACGTACTCGGCCCCCACGGTGATATTGCCCCACTGGTCCGAGCCCCCCAACTGCAACGTGCAGCCGTAGTCGCGGTTGAGGTGCCAGAAGTCGTACGCCTGCAGCAGCGGGTAGGAGAACTCGGTGAACGACAGTCCCACGTCGTCACGATCCAGACGGCTGCGCACCGTCTCCTTGGCCACCATCTGGTTCACCGTGAAGTGCTTGCCGACGTCGCGCAAGAATTCGGTGAGCGGTATGGCCGTCAACCAGTCGGCGTTGTTGAGTAGCAGCGCCCGCGACGGTCCCGCGTCCGGCGAGAAGTCCAGCAGCGCCTCGAGTTGCGCGCCGATCCGGCTCACGTTGTGGGCCAACTCCTCGAGCGTCAGTAGGGCGCGTTCGGTCTCCTTGAAACTGGGGTCGCCGACCAGTCCGGTGCCGCCGCCGGCCAAGGCGATCGGTCGGTTCCCAGCCAGTTGGAGGCGGCGCAGGTTGCTCAGCTGCAGCAGGTGTCCCAGGTGGAGCGAGGAGGCCGTGGGGTCGAAGCCGATGTAGGCCGTGACGCCGCCGTGCGAGAGCCGATCAAGCAGATCGGGGTCGGTGGACTGGTAGACCAGACCGCGAAACGTCCAGTCCTCGCGCAGATTCATCGGCTCAGTCTACGAGAGACCCGAATCACAAAAAGGTGGAGCCGGCGGGCGCGTGCACCTGCAGCCAGATCACGAACGCGTGCCAGGCGCCGCTCACTTCGGCCACCCCGATCGCGATGAGCAGCAGCCCGCCGATACGCCCGATCTCGCGCGAGTGGTGGCGCAGCCAGGTGAAGGCCACGGTCATCCACTCGGTCGTGAGCGCGGCGACGAAGAACGGCACACCCAAACCCAGGCAGTACGTGAAGGCGAGGATCGAGCCGCGCAACTGTGTGGCGCCCGTCGTGGCCCCTTCGAGGCCGAGGATCGCGCCGAGCGTCGGTCCGATGCACGGCGTCCAGCCGAGCCCGAAGGTGAAGCCCAACGCGGCCGCGCCGAGCACCGACGCGCGCGGCAGATGCTGGATGCGACGCTCCCGGCTGAGCCACGACGACGGCCACCATCCCCCGAAGAAGAGCCCGAGGGCAATCGTGACGACGCCGAAGACGATCTCGAGCGGACGCTGATGCGACTGGAATGAACTGCCGAGTCCCCCGAAGAGCGCGCCGAGGCTGACGAAGACGACGGAGAACCCGATGATGAACGCCAGTGAGCCCACCACGGCGCGCCCGCGACCGGAGCGACCCTCCAGGCGGCCGGTAGCCCCGCCGAGAAAGGCGACGTACCCGGGCAGAAGCGGCAGCACGCACGGCGAGACGAACGACACGAGACCCGCCGCGAAGGCGAGGGGCATCGCGGCAATCAGCGAACTGGGCAGCGTCGCAATCACGCCGGATCGGACCGCCAGTGCGTGCGCACGCCATCCACGAGGGCGTCGTGACGTCGTACATTCTCATCGCGTCCCACCACCTCGGCGACGACCACCGTGACACCCGGCTTGGTCAACGCGACCTCGACGGCGTCGCAGAGCTCGCCACGGGTTCTCACTCGCGCCGCGGCGTGGCCGAACCCCTGGGCCACCGCCACGAGGTCGTGGTCGCGCGGCGTCGCGAAGAGCCGCTCGAACTCCTTGGTCGACAGTGCCCGCGCCTGTGGCAGAAAAGAGAAGATCCCACCACCGTGGTTGTCCACCACCACCAGCACGCAGGTGCCACCCTGAGTGCCGAGTGAGTCGACCAGCCCTGAGACGTCGTGCAGCAAGGTGAGATCGCCCACCAGCGCTATCGCCCGACCCCCCGTGGCGACGCCCAGGGCGGTGGACACCACACCGTCAATCCCGTTCGCCCCCCGGTTGGCGAAGGTCGGCGCGGTGCGCGCCGAGGCCCACCACTCAACGTCGCGCACCGGCATGGACGACCCCACCACCAACGCCACTCGGTGGCGACCACTCAACTCCACGACCGTGCGTGCCACCGCCGGCTCGTCAAGATCACCCGCGTGAGCGTCGCGTTCAGTGAGCCACGCTCCTACGCGGGCCGAAGCCTGTCGCCAGGTCCGTGCGTACTCGGCGTCGCCGCACAGGTGTTGGGCGCCACGATCCGGCACACCGGCCATGCTCACGCCGGTGACGCCGTCGGGGTCCGCCACCGGTCCGGCGCCGGTGAGCGCCACCACTGGCGCACCCCACGAAACCAGTCGCTCGGCTAACACGCGCGACGAGGGCAGACCCCCGAGGCGCACCACCAGGTCGGGTCGCGCCAGGGCTGCGAAGTCGTCGTTGCGCAGAAGAGGATCGGCGTAGGCCACGGCGCCGCACGCCGTGGCGTCACCCACTACCACCCAGTCCAAGGCATCGCACTCTTCAATCAGCGTCGGATCCACCCCAGCACCCACCACCGCCAACACGCGACGACCTTCAACCGCCAGATCGGCCGGACCCGGGACCATCGAGGCGACCGCGTGCCACGCGAGCCCGTTCGCGCGCCCCGGAGCGGCGTCGAGTGGGTCAGCGACCAGTGGCTCGACGAAGGCGAGATTGACGTGCACCGGTCCCGGCGTCGCGCCCGCGCCACACGCGGCATTCCAAAGCCGCGAGGCCAGCGGACGCCAGTTCGAGCGGGCCTCTGCGCGCGCCACACCGGGCTCTTCGAATCGACGCACCATCGAGCCATAGAGGTGGCGCTGGTCAATCGTCTGCGCCGCGCCCACTCCGTGCAGCTCCGGCGGGCGGTCCGCCGTGACGACGACCAGCGGAACCCGCGCCAGGTCCGCCTCGGCCACGGCGGCGTGCAGTTCGGCCGACGCCGTGCCACTCGTCACGATCACGACGACCGGGCGCGACGTGGACAGCGCGCGTCCGATGGCGAAGAAACCCGCGCTGCGCTCGTCGAGGCGAACGTGCACGTTCACGCCGTGGGTGCGCGCCGCGGCCAGGCTCATCGGCGTCGAGCGCGAACCGGGACAGATGACGACGTCGTGCAAGCCGCAGCGCGCCCACTCGTCCAGCAGCGTGACGGCCATCGTCGACTGCACGACGCTCGGGCTCGGTACGCTCTCTTGCAATGTCACTCCTCAGCGTCACGCGGCGCGGCGAAGGCCGCCCGTTCGTGTGGCTACACGGGTTCACACAGACCCGCGACTCCGCCCAGCGTTTCCGGACCATTCTGGCAGAGACGTCCGAACTGTGGACGCTCGACCTGCCGGGCCACGGCACGGCGAGCGCGGTCACGGCGTCACTCGATGAGGCCGCGGACCTCATTGTTGGTGTCCTGCCCGACGAACCGATCGACCTCGGGGGTTACTCCCTCGGCGGGCGTGTTGCGCTCCACGTCGCGGTTCGCCACCGCGAACGGATCGGTCGCCTCGTGCTGGTCAGTGCGACGCGCGGCATCCGCGACGACGCCGAGCGCGCCCAGCGCCGACGCCGTGACGACGCCCTCGCCCAGCACATTCTCGAGGTCGGCACAACCACGTTCCTCGACGAGTGGCTCGCCCAACCGCTCTTCTCGACGTTGCCCGACGATCCCGAAGAGCGCACCACTCGCAGTCGCGACGCCGCCGGGCTCGCCGCGTCGTTGCGCACGATGGGCACCGGGCACCAGGAGTGGCTCGGGGATCGGCTGGCCGCCGCCGGCTTACCCGTGCTGGCGATCGCTGGATCGCTCGACGCAAAATTCACCGCGGAGGCTCTGGCGATGGCCCACAACGACGCGGGTCGGGCGGCACTGGTCGATGGCGCCGGACACGCCACCCACCTTGAGGCCCCGGAGTCCAGCGCCGAATTGGTGAGCGGCTTTCTCGCCTAGCGAGTTGTGAAGAAGACGATCACCAGCAGGGCGCCGGCGACCAACTGAACCCGAGCCGACGCAATCAGCAGGGGAATAAGGTCACGTCCCGCGCGTGCGGAGTACGCGAGGCGCAGAGCCGGCACGTAGGCCACCAGCACCGCCAAGGCCACCCAGGCCTCGCCGCCCAGGGCGATGCCCGCCACCGCGCCGACCACCCAGATCAGATACAGCGAGGAGGCTCGTTGGCGACCCAGGCGCGCCGCCAGGGTTCTCTTGCCCGCGACGCGGTCACCCTGGACGTCGCGCAGGTTGTTCGCCTCCAACAGGGCGCAGGCCATCGAGCCCGCCGCGAGCCCGAACCACCACGCCGAGCCCGGCACGCTCTCGTGCTGGACGTAGGCCGTGCCGACGACGGCGACGAAGCCGAAGTAGATGAACACGAAGAGCTCGCCGTAGCCGTAGTAGCCGTACGGTCGTGGTCCGCCCGTGTAGAACCATCCGGCGAGCACGGCGGTCGCGCCGATCGGGATGAGCCACCACGACGTGCGCGCCGCCAAGGCGAAGCCCGCGGCGCACGCGACGGCGAACCAGAGCCAGGCCGCGGACCGCACGCGCGCGGCGGGCACGAGGCGCGACGCGGTGAGACGAAACGGACCAACCCGGACCTCGTCGGTTCCGCGAACCCCGTCCGCGTAGTCGTTGGCGTAGTTGGTGCCCACCTGCAGGCCGATCGCGACCACCGCGCACAACGCCGTCGATACCCAGTCGAGCGTCGCCGGGCGCACCAACGATGCGCCCACGGCGACGGGGACCACCGACGCGGGCAGGGTGCGGGGCCGCGCGGCGGCAACCCAGCGCTGCACCGGCCCCGGGGCCACGATCATGGACGTTTGGGGAACTTGGAGAAGTCCGGGTCGCGCTGCTCCAGATAGGCGTTGCGACCTTCCTGGCCCTCCTCGGACATGTAGAAGAGCATGGTCGCATCACCGGCCAACTGCTGGACTCCCGCCAGGCCGTCGTCGGCGGCGTTGAAACCAGCCTTCAACATGCGCAGCGCGATCGGCGACAGCGTCAGCATCTGGCGACACCAGGCGACCGTTTCGCGCTCGAGGTCCGCCAGCGGAACGACGGTATTGACGAGCCCCCACTCCAGCGCGGTCGCCGCGTCGTACTGACGACACAGGAACCACACCTCCTTGGCGCGCTTGAGCCCGATGGTGCGTGCCAGCAGCGACGAGCCGTACCCGCCGTCGAAGGATCCCACCCGCGGGCCGGTCTGGCCGAACCGCGCGTTGTCGGCGGCGATCGACAGGTCGCAGACCAGATGCAAGATGTGCCCACCGCCGATGGCGTAACCGGCGATCGAGGCGACGACCGGCTTGGGTAGCCGACGGATCTGGACTTGGAGGTCCAGTACGTTGAGTCGGCCCACGCCCGCGCGCGCCACCGCGTCGTCACCCATGTAGCCGTCGTTGCCACGGATCGACTGGTCGCCGCCGCTGCAGAACGCGTCCGGTCCGGCGCCGGTCAAGATGATGGCGCCCACGCTGACGTCATCACGCGCGGCTTCGAACGCGCTGGCCAGTTCGAAGAGGGTCTGGGGGCGAAACGCATTGCGACGTTCGGGGCGGTTGATGGTGATCTTGGCAATGCCCTCGCCCACGTCGTAAAGGACGTCGCCGTACTCCCCACTTCGCTGCCATGAGGGAAGCGCTACGTGGCGAAAGGGCTCGACCGGGTCGGCCGGCGGGCCACTGATCACGGTCTCGGGCACGCCGACCACGCTACCGCCGTCACACCGGCGCGACGAGAAGTCCGGGCGTGGCGCGCTCGCCCGGTCGCACGTCGTGCTCGGTGAGTCGTTCGTGCAGCGTGGCGCGTACGTCAGCCGCCGACTCACCGAAGCGGTTCTCACGCTGCAGGGGATCTTCACTCATCGCGTAGAGCTCGCCCTCGTTGCCCTCGTGCATGGTGCCCGGCCCGTACTCGGTGTACAGATGATCCTTCGTCACCACGGTGCGCACGTGCACGTCCACACCGAAGAGCGATGAGTCCCACTCGGTGACGGTGGCGTCGAAGCCGCGCTCGTACGCGTCGTCGTTCGTCACTGGCAGGGCGGCGCCCTCGACCCACTCCGGCGCGGGTTGGCCGGCGATCTCCAGGAAGGTGGCCGCCAGCGAGACCAGGCTGACCGGCGCCGCGACGACGGCCGGCTCGACGCCGCGTGCCGGTGCCGGGCGCCACACCAGCGGCAGTCGCAGGAGTGCGTCCACGTGATAGGGACCCTTAAAGAGAAAGCCGAAGTCGCCCTGGAGTTCCCCGTGGTCGCTGGTGAAGATCACGTCGACGTCCGGTCCCCACCCCCGGCCCTCGACGTAGCCCATGACCCGCCCGACCGCCTCGTCGATGAGTTCGACCTCGACGGCGTTGAGCGCGTTGACCTCGCGGACCTGGTCGGCGGTGAGGGTGGCCGGAACCCAGTTCTTGGGAGCCTCGTAGTTGCTGACGAGGGTCCCGTCGTACCACGCGCGCCAGTGGCGCGCCTTGGCGTCAATCAATGTTTCGCGCAGCCCCGCGCTGGCCGGGTAGTTCGCGGGCAGTTCCACCTCGCGCCACGGCACGCGACTCACTTCGGCGCGCGGTGGGTCCCAGGGGTGGTGGGGATCCGGGAAGCTCATCCAACAGAACCAATCGGTGTCGTCGTCGCGCGCGCCCAGCCAGTCGATCGTGCGCTGGGCGACCCAGTCCGTGTGGTACCACTCGCGCGGCACCGAGTTGAACTGGACCTGCGGGGCTCCGGTGTCACCGCCACCCATGTCGTTGACGTTGAGGCCAGCGTCGACGACGGGGTAGAACCCGGCTAGGGAATCTGGGTGTTGCTCGCGCATCCACTTGGCGTAGTGGAGCGATCCCATCACGCCGTGAGTCGCGAACTCCAGGTGATCGAAGCCGCGGTGCACGCCGAGTCGGCCGTCGAACCACGGCTGGTCGACGGTGGGCACGCCCAGGTTGGCGAGCGCGTTCTCGACGAAGCGTCCGAAGGGATCCATGAACGGCTCGAAGTGGGCCTTACCGATCAAGGCGGTGGCGAATCCGGCGTCGTGCAGGACGGCGGCGACGGACGGAGCGTCGACGGGCAGGGCGACGCCGTTCATCCACGCCCCGTGCGTGGAGGGGAACTGTCCGGTGAGCATCGAGGCCCGCGACGGCATGCACACCACGGAGGTTGGCTGCGCGCGGGTGTAACGAACACCGGACTCGGCCAGGGCGTCGACCACCGGAGTGCGCGAGTACGAGCCCCCGTTCACGCCCAGGGTGTCGTAACGCTGTTGGTCGGTCGTGATGAAGAGGATCCGCCGTCCCACCTAGGCCGCTCCCCGCAGCTCGGCGCGCCGGGAGATCTCCTCGAGCGCGCCAACGGTCCCGCCCGCGATGAGCAACGCCAGCGTGTCGGGTTCGGCGGTCGTCGAGTAGACGCACAAGGTGTCGCGGGCGCCCAGTTCGATCACGTCGATCACCCCGAGGTGAAAACGAAAGAGGCTCGTCGTAACGCGGTACGCGAATCGTCGCAGGTCGTTGTCGATGGTGAGAATCTCCTCGTCCATCTCGAGTCCGCTCGCGGTGACGACTGTCCGACGTCGGCCCTCGACGGTGCACCGCACAATGCCGGGGAACCAGTCGCTGATCGACTCGGGGCGGCGCACCACCTCCCAGACGGCGTCGGCCGAGGCGGCAATGCGGCGCTCGTAGCGCAGTGACGCCATTGGTCCTCCCGGGGTCAACCTACCCGAGCGCCTAATCTCGCGAAGTGGCCCGGCTGTACGCGCTCGACCTGGAGCTCGGGCCGGATCTAGAGGTTGCGCTGCGAGAGTGCTGCGCGAGCGGCCACGCCTTTTGTGTCCTCGACCGACGCCTGGCACCTCGCCGACGCGACGAACAGCTCGAACGTCTCGGCGCCACCGACGTCGTGAGCGCGCAGGGCACGACCTCGCGGCCCAAGGGCCGAGAGGTCGACGACGAAGTTGGCGCGGTCATCCTCACCTCGGGCTCGAGCGGCCCCGCCAAAGCCGCCGAGTTGACTTGGGACGCGCTACGCGCGAGCGCCGTCATGACGCAGGCCACGCTGCGCGGCGACGACCGACCCGTGTGGTATCCGTGCTTGCCGGCAAGCCACGTCGGCGGACTCGCGGTGCTGCTGCGCGCGGTGCTTGATGACGCGTCTCTCCAGTGGGGGCCGTCCGATGACCTCGAAGCTGGCGCGCGCGCCGGCGCAACTCATATCGCCGTCGTGCGACCCCAACTCGTGCGCCACGACCTGTCGGGCTACCGACGCGTGCTGCTGGGTGCCGGACGACCACCGGAAGGTCTGAGCGACAACGTGGTAACCACCTGGGGCATGACGGAGACGGGCTCCGGCGTCGTGTACTCCGGGTGGCCGTTGCCGGGCGTAGATGTCGCCAGCGTCGACGGCGAGTTGCTGGTGCGCTCCCCCACGCTGTTCCGGGGCTACCGCGACGCGCCACGCCCCTGGGCCACGGGACCCGATGGACGATCCGACTGGTTCCCGACCGGTGATGGCGGCGACGTCGTCGACGGACGAGTGAGCGTTCGAGGGCGGCTGAGCTCGGTGATTAACACCGGTGGTGAGAAGGTCTGGCCTGAAGACCTCGAGGCCGTCCTTGCCGAATTGACAGATGTCCGCGACGTCGCGGTCACGAGCACGCCGGACCCGGAGTGGGGTGAGCGCATAATCGTGCTGGTGATGACCGACAGCGAGCGCATCGACGACGCGATCCGTGAGCAGGCTGCCGAACGCATTGGGCCGTGGGCCAAGCCCCAGGAGATCCGCCACGTCGCAGTCATCCCACGCACCTCCAACGGTAAAGTTCGCCGCGACGTGCTGGAGCACCTCCATTAGCCGCTAACGAACTCTCTTCGCCGCGACGCACCCGCGCACCTTCGGCTCACCCTTTGGACAGGTTCTGTCCCGGATGTTGCGACGGGTTCGGTCCGAGAAACTAGCCGGCGCTGTTGGCGCCGCTGCGCCGTGCGACCGAGTCGACGATGACGGCAGCGAGCAGGACCAGGCCCGTCACAATCTCCAAGCCCGAAGCACTGACGTTGATCAGCGTCATGCCGTTGTCGATCGTCGCGATGATGACGCCACCGATGACCGCGTGGATCATCTTGCCGCGCCCTCCGAAGAGACTGGTGCCGCCAATGACCGCAGCGGCAACGGCGTAGAGCACGTACTGCCCACCCTGAATACCCGAAGAGATGCCGTTGAGTTGTGACACGTACAGGAGACCCGCGACCCCGGTGGTGGCGCCTGAGAACATGAAGGCGAGAATCCGAAAGCGATTGACATTGATACCCGCGCGCCGGGCCGCCTCGACATTGCCGCCGATCGCGTAGATGTATCGCCCTGCCCGGGACTTCGTGAGGATCAGAGTTCCAGCGGTGAGCACGCCGACAACGATCGGGATTGCGAATGGCATTCCATTGAGCAACGTGAACGTCGATCGGTTGGTATTGAAGTTCACGGCGAGCCAGGCTCCAGCCGCGATGAGGACGCCGACCTTGAGGAAGGCCAACCACAACGGCTTGTTGTCGAGACCGGCCGATCGGCGACGCTGCTCGCCACGCAGTAGGACGAGCGAGAGGACGCCGACGGCGGCCAGGATGACGACCCACGTAGCGAAGGGGGTGAAGTCTCCGTACACCAAATTGTGAAGTACCGACTCCTCCACCGGGAGTGAGCCGCCCGAGTTACCTTGGCTGTCGATGATGTAGAGGAGCACACCGGCCAGCATGATTTGGCCCGCCAAGGTGACGATGAATGACGGCAGTCGGAAGAAGACGCAGATGGTCCCCCAGATGGCGCTGATGAGCGTGCAGGTCAAAAGGGCCAACAGTAGGACGATCCACCACGGCCAGTGATGCACGGTGTTGGTCAAGATGACGGCGACGGCGCCGCCGATGCCTGCCGAGTACCCGATGGACAGGTCGATGTCGCCCATGAGCAAGAGCCAGATCTCGGCCATGCCGAGAAGTATGAAGATCGTCCCCTGGATGAACAGGTTGGTGATATTGCCTGCCGACAAGAAGACCGATGAGCGGATCGCGAAATAGATGATGAGGGCCAGGAGGCCTATCAGAATGGGGCCGAGTCCGGTATCGCTCTGCCAGAGGCGGCGTAGCTGACCGACGACGCCGGAGGTACGCGTCTCCGGGTTGATCAGCTCAATGGGCGTCACCTCGTACGGGGGCGTCGACACGTGCGGCTCTCTTTCGTTTAGTCGACGGCGGATTTGCGCGCCGGCGCGCGGAGCGACCCGCCCGTGGTGATCAGATCGACGGCGCTCGCCGTGTCGTACTCAGAGACCGGTCCTTGACTCACCAGGGTCCCGAGGTGCATGACCGCGATGCGGTCAGCGACGCTGAAGACATCGGTGAGGTTGTGCGAGATCAGTAGGACGGCGATTCCCCGCTCACCCAAAGTGTGCACGAGTTCCAGCACCTGGGCGGTCTGGGAAACGCCCAAGGCGGCGGTGGGCTCGTCCATGATCACCAGCTGGGAGTCGCGCATCACTGCGCGGGCCACGGCAATCGCTTGGCGCTGGCCCCCCGACAGGGATCCGACCAGCTGACGAACGGATTTGACCGTCGAGACCGCCAGGTCCTTCAGGAGGCCCTTGGTCGCGAGTTCCATCTTGATCTCGTCGAGCACTCCTAAGCGGGTCTCCTCACGACCCAAGTACATGTTCTGAACAATGTCCAGGTTGTCGCACAGGGCCAGGTCTTGATATACGGTCGCGATGCCCAGCTCGCTCGAGTCGCGCGGGGTGTGCGGGTGGACCTCTTTGCCCTTCCAGAGGATCTGACCCGCCGAAGGCGGGTAGATGCCCGAGATTGTCTTGATCAGAACAGATTTGCCGGCGCCGTTGTCGCCGATGAGGGCGGTCACCTTCCCCGCCGGCACATCCAGGTCCACGCGCTTGAGCGCTTGAACGGGACCGAAGTTCTTGGCGAGGCCCCTCAGACTGAGGAGGGAGTCGTCGCCAACGACACCGGCCCCCGAGTCACTCCGTGGCGCGAGACCGTCTTCGGTCGACACGCCACTCGATGACTCGGGGGCCAAGGTCATTGTTTAGGTACTAGTGAATTCCGAAAGTAGTGCAGTCTGCTGCGTACGTCGGCTGGGGCTTTCCCTTGACTGTCGGCGCAGTAGCGGTGCACAGCTGCGACGGGACAATGACCTTGTCCTTCACAACCGTGGCCTCAACCTTGTCGGCAGTGACCCACGTCGCCGTCAGCAGAACCGAAGGAACACCGTGGTGCTCCAGCGTGTCCGGCGTCGAGCCGTTGACCAGACCCTTGGGCGGCTTGATGTGCGCGCGCAGGTAGATGGCCAGTGATGCGGCGGCCTGAGCCTCCAGCCAGATCGGCTTGTAGACCGTTCCGCACTGGTAACCCGAGATGACGTTCTGGAAGCCCACGAGTGAGGCGTCCTGACCCGTGAACGGGATCGTCTTGGGCTGTAGGCCCTGACTCTGCAGGTAGGCAATGATGCCCGACGCGTTGTTGTCGTTCGGGGTCAGCACCGCGTTGATCGACGGGTGGGCCGTGAAGGCGCCCTGGAAGTCGAGCAGCGCCTGGTTGCCGTCCCACGTACCCGCGCTCTCCAGCACCGTCTGCTTGCTGCCAGACAGTGTGGTCGCACCGGTGTTGAAGCCGGCGGCGGTGAGCACCGCGTTGTAGCCCTTGGCAAACAGGGTGGCGTTGTTGTCCGTCGGCGAGCCGTACGAGATGTACAGCACCGTCGGGCTCGGAACGTTCCACGACGAGAGGCACGAGACTTCGCCTTGACCGATCAGTGCACCGACCTTGACGTTGTCGAAGCTCACGTAGTAAGTACGTGCTCCGCCCAGGGTCAGACGGTCGTAGTCGATCGTCTTGACGCCGTGGTCCTTGGCGTACTGCTCAATGAGCGCACCGGTCGTGGAGTCAAGCGGGTCGACCAGGAGCACCTTGGCACCCTTGGCGATGTCGGCCTGAGCGTCGCTGAACTGCGTGGCGTCGCTGCCCTGCGCGTTCTGCACGATGAACTGGCTGCTCCTGAGCCCCGCGGCCTTGAACGCCTTCTTCAAGTAGGGAGCGTCGAACTCGGTGTACCGCGCGGACGTCTTCGTGTCCGGCAGGATCACCGCGATCGAGCCATGGCCCTTAGCCACAATGCTCTTGAGCTGCTTCATGGTCGAAAAGCTCGTATTGAACGTGCTATCCGAAACCGCTCTCGCGCTGGTGCTCGCGGACGAGATCGCCGGTAGCAACGAGACGGCGAGTCCGCCGACCAGTGCCACGGACGCCAACGCCCTTGATTTCGTAAACTTCATATCCCCAACCCTTCTTTGGTGCCAACCGGCACCGTAGATGTTTCTCTTGCATGAACACCCCGTGAACGACATGTTCCAGGAGTGAAGTTAGCATGGCAGGCCCGCCACTTTCCCGCAGCCCGGCCCCATGAGGGTGCGGTCTCGCTCCCGGTGTCGGGAACGTTTGCACCTCGACGTGGCGTTGATCGCGGGTCTGCAGCCCGTCCAACCGATGTTTTGTGGGAGCGGCGCGACACGCGCTACAGAAACGCCAGAACCTTCTCCATGGTCTCCATGATCTGGATGGTCTCGTCCAGGGGCATCAGAGGGCTCTCGAGTTCGCCCGCGCCAAGGCACCGGGCGACTTCAATAGCCTGGTGTCGCAGGCCACGACCCTCGTCGGTGAACGAGTACTCGCGTGACGCGCCGTCACGCGAGACGACGGAGAAGGAGGTTGGTGCGTAGAAGGATCCCTCGACCTCGATGCGTGCATCAGTGCCCACAATGCTGGCGCGCGTTGCGGTGCGGGCCGACGAGGTGCACGACAGGATCGCCTGGGCACCGTTGGCGTAGCCGAAGATCATCGAGGTCTGCCCGTCGACTCCAGTGAACGCGGGGTCCACCATCGCCGCGATGCGCTGGGGCGGCCCGAAGATCATCGAAGCGAATGACACGGGGTAGACACCGAGATCGAGCAGGGCCCCGCCACCGAGCTCGGGCGCAAAGAGTCGGAACGAGGCGTCGTGTTGGAACCACTGGCCGTGGTCGGCGAAGAGCACGACGAGGTCACCCAACTCGCCGCTCGCGACGATCTCGCGGACCGCCTTCACGTGGGGCAGAAACCGCGTCCACATGGCCTCCATCAGGAACAGGCGCCGCGACCGGGCTAGGGCGACCAAGTCGCGGGCCTCTGCGCTGGTCATGGTGAAGGCCTTTTCGACCAGCGTGGGCTTGTCGTGCTCGAGGGCCAGCCGGGCATTGTCGTGATGGAAGGGGTGAGGAGTGGCGACATAGACAGCGTCCACGTCGGGGTCGGCGGCGAGCTCCTCGTAGGACCCGTAGCGGCGTGCGACGCCAAGCGCGTCACCGAACGCGTTGGCCGAGTCGAGGGTTCGTGAACCCACCGCGACGGCGACGCCGTCGTCAGTGAGTTCCAGGTCCTGGACGAAGCGACGGGCGATCCCACCTGTCCCGATGATTCCCCAGCGCAGGGGTGTAGCCATGACGTCCTCCGATCGGTGCGAATGTTGGCCAGCGTATCGAGAGCGTCACGTCCACCCATCTCGACGATGCCTCCGACGTCGAGTCACGAGTGCATCTAGCAGCTAATCCGATCGCGATCTGGTCGCCGATCGGCACTGATCGCACAGCGTCCTAGCTCGCGTGTTGACCGCGCTTCGCCCACTCATCGGCGAGGACCGCGTAGACAATCTCGTCGGTCCACTCGCCCTTGACGAACTCGTTTTCACGCAGGAGTGCCTCGCGACGCAGTCCTAGGCGTTCGAGAACGCGCGCCGAGGCGTCGTTTCGCGCGTCGAGCTGTGCGGTAACTCGGTGCGCACCGAGCTTGTCGAAGGCAACGTCGATCATGCGGGCCGTGGCCTCGGTAGCGTAGCCACGACCTTGATATCGCGGGTCAAAGACGTAGCCGACCTCGCACTGGTCGTGCACGCGACTGGTCAACGACACGCCGGTCTCGCCGACGAAGACGCCGTCGGCCTCCACGGCGAGGTTGAGCCACTCGCCCTCGGCGGGCAGTTGGAAGTGCAGCCGGCGTTCCAGTTGCGCCGCAGCCTCGCCGCGGTCCATCGGCGAGTCGTAGAGATACCGCACGACCTCAGGGTCCGCGAACATGCGGAAATGGTCGTCGAGGTCCCCGACGACCAACGGCCGCAGCGTCAGCCGCTCCGTGCGCAGTGGGTACTCGAGCTCCACGGAGCCATTATTCCTGACGTGACGTGAGGTGGCGCGCTCGTCGCGGCATCTACGATGCCCACGTGAGAGACCTCGCGCTCCGCGAGCGCGCCCGCTAGCGTGCCACGCCTGCGCCACGCCGAGGACGTGCGATCGGCCTACCTGGCCCAACATGTGGACAATCCCGTCGACTGGTGGATCTGGGGACCGGACGCGTTCGAGTTCGCGCGCGCCCAAGACCGGCCCGTCTTCTTGTCGGTGGGGTACGCAGCCTGCCACTGGTGCCACGTCATGGCCCACGAGTGCTTCGAAGACCCCGAGATCGCGCGCCAGATCAACGACTCCTTCGTGCCCATCAAGGTCGATCGCGAGGAGCGTCCCGACGTCGACGCCGCTTACATGGCCGCGACGCAGCTGATGACGGGCCAGGGTGGCTGGCCGATGTCGGTCTTCATGACGCCCGACGGAGACCCCTTCTACGCCGGCACCTACTTTCCACCCGAGGATCGTTTTGGCCACGTTGGTCTGCCGCGCCTCTTGGCGGCGCTAGCCGACGCGTGGACCGGTCGGCGAGACGAGGTTCTGGCGCAGTCGCGTGAGCTGCGCACCGCGCTGGACCACGAGGTCGCCGTCGTCGATCACCTGGCCCCGGTGAGCGACGACTGGGACCTCCGCACGGTACGCCGGACGCTACGCGACGAACTAGTCGCGCGCGTCGACGACGATGGTGGATTCGGACCGGCGCCGAAGTTCCCGCGAGCCGACTACGTCATCTCTCTCGCTGAGTTCGACGACCGTGACGCTCGCGGCGCCGTGTCGCGCACCCTGAACGCGATGGCGCGACGCGGCCTCTACGACCACATCGGTGGTGGCTTCGCGCGCTACAGCGTCGACGCCGAGTGGCACGTGCCGCACTTCGAGAAGATGCTCTACGACCAATCGCTCCTCGCGCGGGCCTACCTCTGGGCCGACCGCGCCAACGGTGGGATCACCGAATGGCGCGACGTGGCCACGGCCACCCTTGACTTCGTCCTCGGAAACCTCCGCGTGGACGCCGGATTCGCTGCGTCACTGGACGCCGACGCTGGCGGCGTCGAGGGAAGTCACATCACCTGGAACGAGGAGGAGGTACGTGCGGCACTCCTGCGCGCGGGCCGCGAAACGGATCTCGCCGCGGTTCTCGCCCGATGGCGCCTAGCGGGACCGGGCGAAGTCGAGGGACGCAGCATCCCGCGACTAGGCGACGACGCACCGTTTACGACGCCACCCGAGCTGGCTGCGGCCCTGGCGGCGCTGCGCTTGGAACGCGACGAACGACCCCAGCCGGGACGTGACACCAAGGTGGTCCTGGAGTGGAACGCGATGTTCGCCAGTGCGCTGCTGTGGAGTCGCGACGACGACTACGAGCGAGCCGGGTGCGATCTTCTGGAATCTCTGTCGATGACGCACCGCGCGCCCGACGGGTGGTGGCGCACCGAACGACCTGGCGCGCGCGCCACCGCACACGATCTGGCGTGGCTGACGGATGCGCTGGTCGACGCGTACGAGGTCACCGGTGACGACACCTGGACCGATCGGGCGCGCGCCGTCGCGCGCGACCTCATCGAGCACCACTGGGACGGACCCGTGCCCAGCTCGCGTGCCCCCAACGAAGGCGCCGGGCTCGTCACTTCGAGCACCTTGGTGACCGACCTGGCCCTGCGCCCTAAGGAGCTCTTCGATGGCGCCACCCCCTCGGCGCACTCCGTTGCCACGCGCGGCCTGGCTCGCCTCGCCCTGATCACCGGCGACGCCGACATGTTGGCGGTGGCTCGGCGATTGGTGGGCCTTGGCGCGCCGCTACTCACGACGCACCCACTGGTCGTTCCAGTGCTCGTCGACGGCGCGGGCTTCGCGCTCGACGGCGTCGAGGTGGTGGTGCCGGGCGAACCGGGTTCGCTCGCCCACCACGTACGATCGAAGGCCATGGCGCGCGCTGTCTACATCTCCGGCAACGGCGTCTCACCACTGCTGGCGCATCGTGAGACAGGCGTTGCCTACCTGTGCCGCGGCGGCGTGTGCCACACGCCCGCCACGTCGCCGGCCGAGTTCGACGCTCAAGTGACCGCGACACTCTGATGGCTTCGCTGTGGCGCGACCCCGCCGCGCGCGCCATCAAGCGCCTCGTCGAGCGCACTCCGTCGCGCCCGACCGTCGATCTGACGCCGGGCTCACAGATGGTCGGCTTGGTGCTCGGTTCGACGAACGAGAGCACGACGGTGGTGGACCTCGCGTCCCAGGCCATCGTGCGTTGGCGAGTTCCCTGGCCCGACCACCTCGAAACCGACCTCGCCGCGTTCGACGTGGTCGAGGGCCAGCTGGCCGAGGACCTCGAACGAAACGACCTGGCCCAACCCGAGTCGATCACCTTGAGCGAGTTGCCCCGTCGGCTCGGCACGTACCGGGGTCGTCGGATCCGCGGCTGGCTCGAACAGATCTCCTCGCCGCCCGACGGGCCGCTCTTCGGCTTTCGCGGGCCGAGTGCCCCTTACTGGGAGTTTCGCGGCGAGCGACCAAGCGTTGCCCTCATCGCCGCCGACCGTGGTCCGCAGCTACTGCGACGCCTCGATGACGGGTCCACCTGGGTGCGCTTTGGCTGGTTCGGTGACGACGTCTGGTTGGTGTGCGAGGACACCTACGCGGTGCGCACGATGGAGGCAACGCGACGCACCTCGCTGGCCGGCAAGGACCTGGCGACGGCGCTGGGCTTTCGACCGACGTACGTGCTGACGACGCTCTCGGCGCCCATCGACGGGCACTGCTACAAGAGCTGTACCGGGCTGCTCCCGAGAAACTGACTAGCGAGGGAGCTTGCCCGAGGCCAGCGCCTCGGCCATGGCCCAGCCGAAGACCACCAGGCGGTCGCCGTTTTCGCAGTTGACCGCGGCGAAGAGCTCCTCGGCGCCGTCGGGCAGCGTGGCCTTGGCGGCCGTGTAGTCCAGGCCGCCGACGGGACCCGGCGACACGCTCATCACGAAGGTCTTGTCGTCGATGGACTTCTCGGAGCCGAAGCGCTTGGCCAAGCGCCGCGCCCAGGCCCGGTCCTCGCCCGTGGGCTTGTAGCCGCGGCGGGGCACGACGTCGTCGAGGCCTACGAAGGCCCGCAGGCCGTCGGGGGTGCACAGGCGCGTGCCCAGCAGGACGTCCTCGTCGGGGAAGGCGAGCAGCGCCCGGCGGAACTGGTCGTGCAGGATCGCGCGCAGCGTCTGGTCGGACTTGGTGTTGCGGTCCACCAGCAGCAGACCCACCAGCAGCGAAGGTGTCCCCCCGATGCGCTCGAGCGTGCCGAACGAGTAGCCGCGCAACTTGTTGCCCTCGCGGGCGTAGGTGACGAGCACCCACTCCTCACGCTGCTTGGACAGGAAGCCGATGTCGAAGTTGGGCTCGCGGTCGACGCACAGGTCGGCCATCTCCGCGAGTTCGGCGTCGCTGAGTGCAGTGGTGTCCTTGGTGGTAACGGTCATTGCCATAGGAACCCATTCTACGAGAGTTCTGTGACCCGAGTTTCGGGGCTAGGCCTTTATGACGTTGCGGCCGAATTCAGAGCGCAAATCGCCCACCACACCGGCGATGTTGACGTTGAAGGCGGGGCCGAGCTTGTAGGTCTTGCCCGAGGCGGCCTCGACGATCACCGGCGACGGACCCGGGTAGCGCGCCAAGATCTCGCGCAATGCGGCGATCGAGCCCTGCGTCAAATCCTCGGGTCCGAGCGACAGTCGCAGCTCCTCGGTACCCGGATCGGCGCGCAGCAGCGAGACATCGAGCGCACTGAAGCGCACCTCCTCGTCGCGGTGGTCGAGTCGACCCTTGACCAGCACCACGTTGTCCTTGGCCAGGAAGCCACTCGTCGCGGCGAAGGTGCGCGCCGAGAAGATGATCTCGGTCGAGCCGCCGAGGTCCTCGAGGACGACTCTCGCGTACGGCTGGCCCGCCTTGGTGGTGCGCACCTGGACCTCGGTGAGGATGCCGCCCATGGTGACCGCGCGCCCGGAGCCCACGAGCTCGTCGGCGCGTTCCATGACCTCGCCGATGGTGCCGTCGGTGCGCGCACGCAGCGTCGACTCCACCTTGTAGAGCGGGTGGTCTGAGATGTAGGTGCCGAGCATCTCGCGCTCGAACTCGAGCTTGACCGCGGGATCGAACTCCGCGTCGCCCAGCGGCACCTCGGTACCCTCCCAGTCGTCGTGGGCCCCCGAGTCGCCCATCGCGGCGAAGAGCGTCGAGATACCCAGGGAGAGGTCCTTGCGCCGGTTGAGCGTCACCTCGATGATCTCGTCCACCTTGAGCAGCAGGGCCAGGCGCGCCACCCCCAGCGAATCAAAGGCACCGGCCTTGATGAGCGACTCCATCGACCGCCGATTGAGCACCATGGGATCGACCCGGCGCACGAAGTCATAGACCGAGGTGAAGGCGCCGTTCGCGTCGCGCTCGGCGACGATGCGCTCGACCAGCGACTCGCCGACGTTACGCACCGCGGCCATGCCGAAGAGGATGGTCGACTCGGCCTTGGCACTCGGCGCGTAGTCGGCGAAGGACTCGTTCACGTCGGGTACCGCCACGGTGATACCCATCTGACGAGACTCATTGAGGTAGGCGGCGCTCTTGTCCTTGTCCTCGCGAAACGACGTCAGCAACGCGGCCATGTACTCGACCGGGTAGTTGGCCTTCAGCCAGGCGTTCTGGTACCCGAGCAAGGCGTAGCCGTAGGCGTGGCTCTTGTTGAAGGCGTAGTCGGCGAAGGGTTCGATCTTGTTGAAGATGGCCTCGCCGAGGGCCTTGCCGTACCCCTCGCGCTCCGCGCCGGCGACGAACTTGGCGCGCTGGGCCTGGATCATCTCGCGGATCTTCTTGGAGCACGCCTTGCGCAGGTCGTCGGCCTCGGACATCGTGAAACCGGCGATCTTGGTGGCCACGCGCATGATGTCCTCTTGGTAGATCATCAGCCCGTAGGTGTCACCGAGGATCTCCTCGAGCACCGGGTCGTCGTAGGACACCGCCTGTCGCAGGTTCTTGCGGTCCGCGTAGTCGTTGTGCACGCCCTCGCTCAAGGGCCCGGGTCGGTAGAGCGCGTTGATCGCGGCGATGTCCTCGAAGGACGTGGGGGCCAGGCGCCGCATGAGTTGGCGCATCTTGTCGCCCTCGAGTTGGAAGATGCCGATCGAGTTGCCGAGGCGCAGCATCTCGTAGACCTGGGGGTCGTCGAGGGGCACGTGGTCGATGTCGACTTCGACGCCGTGGCGTCGTCGCACGTTCTCCAGCGTGCGCTCGATGATGGCCAGGTTGCGCAGTCCCAGGAAGTCCATCTTGAGCAGGCCGAGCTTCTCGATCGCCGACGCCTCGTACTGGGTGACGATCGGCGCGTCCTCGCCGGTGCCGCCCGGGGAGGACTTGCGCTGCACCGGCACGTACTCGAGCACCGGCTCCTTGGTGATCACGACCGCGGCGGCGTGGATACCGTCCTGGCGGCGCTTGTCGACGAACCCCTTGGCCACGTCGACGACGTGCGTGACGTCCGGGTCACTGGCGTACAGCGATCGCAGCTCGGTGGCCTCGGCGTAGCGCGCCTCGTAGCCGGGCAGGCGCGTGAAGCACGCGCGCAGGGGCAGGTCCTGGCCCATGACGAGCGGCGGCATGGCCTTGGCAATCTTGTCGCCGAGTCCCGGCGGGTACCCCAGCACCCGCGCGGCGTCGCGCACCGCCGCACGCGCCTTGATGGTCGAGAAGGTCACGATCTGGGCGACGTGGTCCGAGCCGTAGCGTTCGGCGGCGTAGCGGATCATGTCGCCGCGAAAGCGCTCGTCGAAGTCCATGTCGATGTCGGGCATCTGCTTGCGTCCCGGGTTGAGGAACCGCTCGAAGATGAGCCCGAAGCGGATCGGGTCCAGGTCCACAATGGCCAGGCAGTAGGCGACGCAGCAACCGGCGGCCGACCCGCGTCCCGGTCCCACGCGGATGCCTTGCTCTCGCGCGTGGCGGATGAGGTCCCAGACCACCAAGAAGTAGTCCGAAAAGCCCATGTCGGCGACGACGCCGAGCTCGTAGTCGAGACGCTCGCGTATTGCCGGCGTCACGTCGCCGTATCTTTCGGCGGCCCCGTGGTAGGTCAGGTCGCGCAGGTAGCGGTTCGCGCCCTCGGCGTGGGTGGACGCGGCGTAGCCGTCCGGCAGCGGGAACTGGGGCAGCGCGTCGTTGTCGAACTCGATGGTGACCTGGGCGCGCTCAGCGATGAGCAGCGTGTTGTCGCAGGCCTCGGGCACCTCGCGAAACAGGTGGCGCATCTCGGCCGAGCTCTTGAGGTAGTGCTGGTCACTGTGGAAGCGGAACCGGTCGGGGTCCGCGACCAGTGAGCCGGTGCCCACGCACAGCAGCGCGTCGTGCATCTCGGCGTCGCCGTGATGCACGTAGTGCAGGTCGTTGGTCGCCAGCAATGGCGCGCCCAGGTCCCTTGCCAGGGCGATGAGCTGAGGATTGGTGCGCGCCTGGTCGACCAGGCCGTGGTCCTGGAGTTCGATGAAGAAGTTCTCGGGTCCGAAGATCGACTGCAGTCGACCGGCCAGTTCGCGCGCCTTGGGAACGTCGTCACGCAGCAGCGCCTGGAGCACCACGCCGCCCAGGCACCCGGAGGTAGCGATCAGCCCCGGCGCGTAGCGCTCGAGCAGCTCCCAGTCGACGCGCGGCTTGTAGTAGTAGCCCTCCAAAAAGGCCATCGAGGAGAGCTCGCGCAGGTGTCGGTAGCCCAGGTCCGACACCGCCAGCAGCGTCAGGTGGTGGTAGAGCTTGCCTCCGCCCTCGGTCTCTCCCCCGGTGTCGTCGATCTTGCCGCGACGCGCCGGTCGATCGAAGCGTGACGTCGCCGACATGTACGCCTCGAGCCCGAGCACCGGCGTCACGCCGTGGGCGCGACAGGTGTCGTAGAACTCGATCAGCCCGTAGAGGTTGCCGTGATCGGTGATGCCCAGCGCGCGTTGCCCATCCAGCTTGGCGGCGAGCACCAGCTCCTCGATGCGCGCCGCACCGTCGAGCATGGAGTATTCGGTGTGGTTGTGGAGGTGAACGAACTCCTCAGACATTCGCACGGAGCCTTTCGGGCGCGCGCGCGGCGCCGCTGCGCGCCGAGACTAGAGCCCCCCCGTCACGCGCTTGCCTCACGGCTCAGAGGTAGGTGCCCGAGCGAGGCTCGGTGGCGCCGGGTTTGAGCGATCGGTCGCGGATCTTTTCCAGCTGCGCGGCCGCGGCGGCCTGTTGGGCGAAGAGCGACGCCTGGATGCCGTGAAACAGTCCCTCGAGCCAGCCGACTAGTTGGGCCTGGGCCACGCGCAGTTCGGACTCGGAGGGCACGTCGCCGGAGAACGGCAGCACCATGCGCGACAGTTCGCCGCCGAGGTCGGGCGACAACGCGCCGGAGAGTTCGTGGATCGAGGTCTGGTAGATCTCACGCAGTCGAGCGCGCCCGGCCTCGTCCAGTGGCGCGGAGCGCGCCTCGTCCAACAGGGTCTTGACCATCGATCCGATCCGCATGACTTTGGCCGGTTGGCTGATGTAGTCGGTGTTCTCCTCGGGGGCTGACTCCTCACCCTGGCCCGGCGACAGCACCTCGTCGGGACCGACCGACACGTTCTCGTTCGTCGGTTCTTCCACCTAGGCAGTGTGCCAGACCTGTCGGCGCTTTCGTGCACACCGGGCCCAACCCGAGACGTCCCTAGACTGGCTACGTGAGGGTATCGACGCGGGGGGACTACGCGAGCCGGGCGCTCCTGAGCCTGGCGCTGCGCGACGACGTGACTCTGCCGGTCTCGGTGCGCGACCTGGCCGAGCGCACCGGTCTGCCCCAGCCCTACCTCGAGCAGATCCTGCTGAGCCTCAAGGGCGTGGGCCTGGTGAGGTCCAAGCGCGGCGTCGGCGGCGGCTACGTGCTAGCCCGGCCGCCCGAAACCATCACCCTGGCCGAGGTGGTCGCCGCCGTTGACGGGCCGATCGTGGCCGGCGACTTCGGCCAGCCCCACCAGGACGGCGCGTGCGACCACGAGGGCCAGTGCGTACTCCTGGGAGTCTGGTCCGACGTCGGAAACCACATGAGAGAGCACCTCTCGAGCTACACCCTGGACGACATGGTCGTCCAGGCCCGGGGCGGGACCCCGGTCAAACGAACCCACAGCGCCTGACGCCCGTAGTACCTACGAACCTTGCGTTTGCAACTAAACCGTGGTAAATTAGTTAGGCGCCGGTAGGAGAAATTCCGGGCCTCCCGGGGCGACGACGATGTTCGTAACGAGGAGATATAGATGAGCACCACCCCCCGCCGATCTTCGGTTAATACCAACGACATGCTGGGTCTCTTGATGAGGGACCTGGACCGGTACCCGATGCCTAACTACGACGAGCAGGTCGAGCTCGCCAAACGCGTTACCGCTGGTGACGAGCAAGCCAAGAAGCAGATGGTCGCGGCCAACCTGCGCCTGGTCCTTCACTGGGCCCGGCGCTACCAGGACCGCGGCGTCGAGATGGTCGACCTCGTCCAGGAGGGAACCTTCGGGTTGCTGCGGGCCGTCGAGAAGTTCGACTGGGAACGCGGCTTCAAGTTCTCGACCTACGCGACCTGGTGGATCCGCCAGTCGCTCCAGCGCGCCGTCCAACAGCACGGACGCACCATCCGCATCCCCCTGGAGGTGGGAGAGCAGCTCCAGCGCCTCGAGGCGACGACGGGCGAGCTCACGTCGCTCTTCGGCCGCGCGCCGACCGACGACGAGCTCACTGAGGCCACCGGGATGACCAAAGAGGTACGCGACTCACTGCGCGGCCTCGCCGGGGTCACCGCCAGCCTGGACCAGCCCGCGTCCTCGGACTCGGCCACGACCTTGGGCGACCTGGTCGCACCGAGCGAGCGCGACTGGGTCGGCGAGGTTGAGCAGGCGATGATGGACGAGGAGTTGCACGACGCCTTGGGTCAGTTGAGTGAGCTCCAGCGCGAAGTGCTGGTGCACCGCTTCGGACTCGACGGGGCCACTCCCCTGTCACTGCAGGCCACGGCCACCAAGATGGACATCGGGGTGCGCCGAGTGCGTCGCGCCGAAGAGGAAGCCCTCGCACTGCTGCGTGACGACGACAAGGTCGTCGCCGCCCACCAGACGGTCTAGAGAGACACCCCCGCGGGAATCAGCGGGGCCAGATCTGCCGGCAGCGCCGACGTGACGCGTACGTGTTCGCCCGTGCGCGGGTGAGAGAAACCCAGCGCGCTCGCGTGCAGGAAGACCCGTTCACTGTCGAGACGGGTGTCACGTCGGTGCCCGTAGCGCGCGTCGTTGATCACCGGGTGGCCGATCGCGGCCAGGTGCACGCGGATCTGGTGGGTGCGACCGGTCTCGAGGGTGAGACGCAGCAGCGTCGACGTCGGCGACTCAATGCGCGCGATCACCTCGTAGTGCGTGCGCGCCGGCCGACCGTCGGCGCGCACCGCCATCAGGGTGGGGGTCCGCGGCGAGCGTCCGATCGGTGCATCGACCTCGCCGCGGTCTTCGCTCACGTGACCTTCGACGCCACCCACATAGGTGCGCGCCACGAGTCGATCCGTCATCTGTGAGCTGAGCGAGGCGAACCCCTCGGGGGTACGCGCGACGACCAAGAGACCTGAGGTTCCCTTGTCGAGTCGGTGCACGACCCCCGGACGCCACGGGTCGCACAGACCCGAGCGCGACAGCTCAGCCATTTCGGGGTAGCGCGCCAGCAACCCCGCGACGAGCGTTCCGTGACGTTGACCAGCCCCGGGGTGCACCACCATTCCCGGTGCTTTGACGACGACCACGAAGTCGAGGTCCTCCATCACCACGTCAACGAGGACGTCGGGCTCGCCCACGACTTCGACGTCGACGTCCAGGGGCAGCACCGCGACCAGGTGCTGGCCCTCGCTCACCAGGTGCGACGACTTGGCAATGACGCGATCGTCCAGCGTGAGCGAGCCCGCAACCACCACGTCGTGGGCCTGGGCGCGCGACAACCCGGTGAGCATCGACAGCACTCGGTCCACGCGCAGGCCGTCCAAGCCCGCTGGCACGCTGAGGTCCAGCACCTCACCGTCGAACGGATCGGGGGCGTCACTCATCACGCGGTCAACGCCTCACCACGCAACGCCACCACGAGAAGCACGATGAAGCCCGCGGTGATACACACGTCGGCCAGGTTGAAGACCGGAAAGTTGCTCAGGGCAATGAAGTCAGTCACCCGGTGCGGCTGGGCGTCCAGGCGGTCAATGACGTTGGCCAGTCCCCCGCCGAGCAGGAGCCCGAAACCCACCGCCGCGACGCCCGGTCGCGCTCGCAGGCCGACGAACACCACGACCAGAGCAACGACGATCGTGACCACGGTCGTGAGGAAGGGACCTGCGGGATTCACCGAGAACGACACGCCGGCGTTGTAGCGAAGCTTGAGCCACACCAATCCGGCCACGTGCACGTTGTGGTGCGCCAAGTCGTGTCGGGCCCAGGCCTTGGTGAGTGCGTCAAGCGCGGTGACCACGAGGGCCACCACGATGACGGTGGGGTTGACGCGTTTCGTTAGACGGCTGCCCGGCACGACACGCAGGTGAACACCGGCAGCTGCGCGCGCAGCCGGGCCACCGTGATCGGTTCGTAGCACTCGTCGCAGCGCCCGTAGCTGCCGTCGGCAATCCGGCCCAGGGCGACGTCGATCTCGTCGATCTTGAGCCGCAGCGCGGCGGCGAAGTCCTTCAGCTGGTCGCGCTGGATGTCCGAGGCGACGCTGGAGCCGTCCTCGTCGTCGTACTCGAGGCGCTCGCGGTCGACCAGCATCTCGTTGGCCTCGGTCTCGCTGACGGCGATCTGCTCGGCGGTGGCCGCGCGCACCTCGAGCAGGCGGTCACGCAGCTCCTCGAGCAACGCCGTGTCGTCGCCGTAGGGCTTGGAGTGCATCTTGCGCTCGAGGGCTTCGCGGCGCTTGAGCTCTTCGGCCTCGCGGCGCTGCAGGCGCTTCAACTCGTCTTGGTGACGGCGCTCGATCTCGCGCAGCTTGCGCTGCTTCTCCGCGTCGATGGCCTTGCGCTTGGCGTCGATGTCGCGCTGCTTCTTCGCTTCGGCGGCGGCCTTGTCGCGCGCCTTGCGCTGGAGCTCACGCTCCTTAGCCGCGACGCGGGCCTTGGCCTCGCGCTCCTTTTTGGCCTTGGCGGCGGCGATAGCCCGGGCGCGCTGGACGGCGGCGCGGGCCTTGGCGGCGGCGCGGGCCTTGGCCTCACGCTCGCGCAGGGCCTTGGCGGCGGCGGCGGCGCGGGCCCGCTGGGCGGCGACGCGGGCCTTGGCCGTGGCCACCTTCTTGGCCGCGGCGGCACGCTGGGCCGGGGTGGGACCCGGACGCTTGACCGACTTCACGGCCTTGGCGGCGACCTTTTTGGCCCCCGAAGCGCGCGAGGGCGCGGGTCGACGGGTGGTCTTTTTCGAGCTCTTGGGCGTCGCGCGAGAGGGTCGCGCGGGCGCGCTCTTCCTCGCCGGGGCCTTCTTTGGCGGAGATTTCTTGGCCGTAGCCTTCTTCGCCGGGGCCTTCTTCGAGGCACTGGGGGACATTCAGAACTCCTTGGGGTGACGGGTGCGCGCCGACCCTAGCAGTCGAGGGTCCTCCTACGAACGCTCGTCGCTCGACCCGTCGAGTCGCAGGACCTGGCCGATCGTCGTCGCTTCGGCGTCCGGCGGCGGCGCCGGCGGCGGCGCGGCGGGTCGCGTGGACGCCGTCGCGGTGGCCGCAGTCGACGGCGAGACCGACGGGGCGCTCGGCGCGGACGACGGTCGACCGCCCCCGACGCGCAGCGTCGACTCCACCCAGCGCGAGAACTCCGACAGCGCCGCGCCGAGGCGCGTGCGCTCGAGCTCGAGTTGGCGAGCGAGCTTTTCGACGTCCTCACCGAGGCGCTGCTTGAGACCGTTGAGTCGGTTGACCTCGTCCTCGGCGCGACTGCGCGCCTCGGTGACGATCTCTCGCGCGCGCTCTTGGGCGGCCACGGTGAGCTCGCGGGCCTTGGCCTCGGCCTCTTGCTGGGCGTGTTCGATGAACTGCTGGGCCATGGCGATCATCGAGGTGACACGCTCGGCGCCGACCACCGGTGAGAGTGGACGCGGTTCCGGCGCGGCCTCGGGGGCCGGCGCGGGGGCCGCCACCGCGGCCAGGGGTCGACCGCCCTCGAGCTGGTCGATGCGACCAGCCGCCTGGCGCAGCTGCTGGCGCTGTTGGGCTAGCTGGTCCTTTAACTGACGGGCCTCGGCCGAGAGCCGTTCGAGGAACTCGTCGACCTCGTCGACGTTGTACCCCTTGAGTCCGACCTTGAAGGCCACCGTATCGATGGCGTCGATCGCCGAGAAAACGTTGTCGGTGCTGTCCATGCAGTCACCCTACCGCCGGCGCCGTAGCGCGGTTAGATAACTGTGTTGATGATCTCGAGCACGATGATGGCCACGAACACCGACAGGTCGATGCCCACCCCGCCCACGCTCGGTCGCGGCAGGATCGCGCGCAACGGACGCAGCACCGGGTCACAGAGCCGGTTGAGCACGCGCTGGACACCCACCAGCGCGCCGTCGGAGCGCGCCGGGAACCAACTGAGTATCGCGGCGACGATCAGGACCCAGATGTACAGCCAGATCAGCGTGTGGACCAGGCTCATGCGGGGCTGAAGCTGCGATAGTTGGCCGCGCGCAGGCGCATCCGGGTGTCGTGCGACACCGGGGTGTCGGTGAAGAAGATGAGGTAGACGCCCGGGGCCAGGGGTTCGATCTTGGCGCGCAGCGCGTAGATCGTGCCGGCGGTGAAGTCCACGACGCGACGCGCGACCTCGGCGTCCAGGCCCGAGACATTGAGCAGCACGGGACGGTGCACCCGCAGCAGGTCGGTCACGCGCTGGGACTCGTTGTAATTGAGCGGCACGACCACCGCGAGGTCGTCTTCGGAGGGCGCGGCCAGCGTACGGATCCGGTTACTGGGCACCGGGCGCAGGCGCGGGGCGGCGTCCGGACCGCTCACCGGCCCGGGGCGTGCGGCGGGCACCGGCCGCGCCGGACCCGAGTTCGCCGAGCTCACCGGGAAGGGCCGCGGCGAGGTGACGGCCGGGGCGGACCACTCGGGGTCCTCGTCGTAGCCGGGATCGGTGAACGGTCGGCTCGGCGTGCTCGCCCCGTACTCGCCGTACTCGTCCTCGATCAGACCCAGGAAGCCGAGGGCCTTGCGCATCCGTTCCTTCATCTCGTTCTCCTCAAGGTCCCGCCGTCGCGCCAGTTTAGGCCAGCGCCGTCGCGGCGCCCCGAGGACCGAAGAGCGCGCGGCCCACGCGGATCTCGGTCGAGCCGCAGGCCAGCGCGATCTCTAGGTCGTCGCTCATGCCCATCGAGCGTTCAACGAGGCCCAACTCGTCCGCCAGGTCCGACGTGGCGCGAAACGCGTCGCGCGCGCCCGTCGGGTCGGGCGGACCCACGGTCATCAACCCGGCGACGTCGAGGCCCAACTCTCGTCCTCGAGCCACCAGTGGTGCGACCTCGCCGGGTGCCGCGCCCGGTCGCGTGGGCGAGCTAGTGAAGTCGACTTCGACGTAGACGCGCGTGCCCGGACGCGACGTGGCGATCCGGTCGAGTTCGCGCGCCCGCGCCACTGAACAGAGCACGTCGGCCGCCGCGCAGACCCGAGCGATCTTGTTCGTCTGCAGCGCCCCGAGGAAGTGCCAGGTGAGATCCAGATCGCTCGTCGCGTCGTGCTTGGCCACCAACTCGTTGAGGTAGTTCTCACCCACCACGCGCAGGCCCGCGTCGTGGGCCGCGCGCACGTCGAGCGCGGAGAAGGTCTTGGTGACGGCCACGACGCGCACGCTCTCGGGGTCCCGACCACTGCGCGCGATGCGATCGCGCAGGTCGCTCAGGCGCGCCGCGAGGGTCTCGACGTTGCTCGCCTCAGCGCAGGAAGCTCGGGAGGTCGTCGTCGCCCCCGACGTCGAACAGGTCGTCACCGGTGGGCGTGGCGAAGATGTCCGCGCGCGGGCCCTCGGTCATGACCGGCTCCGAGACGGTCACGGCTGACTTGGGCTTGTGGTCGGCGCTGAAGCCCGCGGCGATCACCGTCACGCGCACCGCGTCGCCGATGCTGTCGTCGATCACGCTGCCGAAGATGATGTTGGCGTCCGGGTGGGCCACCGAATGGATGATGCTCGCCGCGTCCGTGACCTCGGTGAGCGTGACGCCGGGTCCGCCGACGATGTTCATCAGGATGCCGCGCGCTCCGTCGATGGAGGTCTCGAGCAGCGGTGAGGTGATCGCCGCGCGCGCCGCGTTGACGGCCCGACCCTCGCCGGTCGACTGGCCCACGCCCATGATCGCGGTGCCGGCGTTACGCATGATGGTGTTGACGTCGGCGAAGTCGGTGTTGATCAGTCCGGGCACGGTGATGAGGTCCGTCACCCCGCGCACCGCCGACAGCAGCACGTCGTCGGCGATCTTGAACGCCTCGAGCATGCTCGTGTCCGCGGCGGTCACCGAGAGCAGGCGGTCGTTGGGGATCACGATGAGCGTGTCGACCTTGCCTCGCAGTTGCTCGATCCCCTTGTCGGCCTGGGTGGCGCGACGCTTGCCCTCGAAGGAGAACGGACGCGTGACCACGCCGATCGTCAAGATCCCCATGGACCGAGCCACGTCGGCGACCACCGGGGCCCCGCCGCTGCCGGTGCCGCCACCCTCTCCGGCCGTGATGAACACCATGTCGGCGTCCTTCAAGGACTCTTCGATCTCGGCGCGGTGGTCCTCGGCCGCCTGGCGGCCGATCTCCGGGTCGCTGCCCGCGCCCAAGCCGCGGGTGAGTTCACGCCCGATGTCGAGCTTGAGGTCGGCTTCGCTGAGCAGGAGCGCCTGCGCGTCGGTGTTGGCGGCGATGAACTCGATGTTGCGCAGACCCGAGGTGATCATGCGGTTAACCGCGTTGACACCTCCACCACCCACGCCGATCACCTTGATGACGGCGTGGTAGTTGCTCTGGCTCAGACTCATGGACTCCCCTTGGATCGACCCTTCCATTGTGTCCCACCGCAATGGAGGCCACGATCTTGTCGCACGAAATGTCTTTGAAGGCTAGTCAGGGCCCGGTAGGGGGTCAAATGGCGGGTCACGAGGGAGGTGGCCCGGTGACAGCCAACGCCCCGGGAACGCTCACGTCCACCACGTCACCGGGACGCAACGTTTCGTGGGCAATGACCGAGGCGACCGCCACGAACTTGGCGTGCAACTGCGTGGGTATCCCCAGGATGAACGTCACTGGCGTCGTCATTCTCAAGCTGACGATGTCGTGGTGGTCCACGGTGATCACCGAGACCTGCGCCGCGAAAGCCGGCGGCAGCAGCGCGGCGACCATCGCCGCGGCGCGTGCGGCACCTTCGTAGGGCCACGTGCCGGTGCGCGGGTGTAGGTACGCCAGGGTGGGCAGGTTGGCGTCCAGCGGCGCGGGCCCGAGGTCGTGGCCGGCGCGGTCGACGTAGCGCAGGTGGTGGTGCGGGTCGAACGCGACGGCCACCGCGACGCGCTCACGCACGGTCACGTCCAGCGTGTCGGGCCAGTGCTTGACAATGGCGACGTGGTCGATCCAGGTGAAGGCGCTCAGTCGCTGCGCGATCTGCACCGCGCTGACGTCGATCATCGGCGGGTGGGCCGCCAGGCCGCTGGCCGCGAGCACGGCCGCGGTCGACTCGTGCGTGAGCCCCGTCACGGTGACGTGATGCACGCGAAAGTACGACTGGCGCACCAGCCACTCACCGCCCGCGACGAGCGTGGCCGCCGCGAGCAGAACCACGACCAGCACTCGCGCGACTCGATGTCCACGCCGCGGACGCTTCTCGACTCGCGCGCGAGCGCCCGACGCAGCCACCGGGCGGCGCCGACTCACGCGCCGCCCTCGAATCCGACGAGCCGGTGCTCGCTCACCAGCTCGACCCCGAACTGTTCGGCGACGCGCCCAGCCACGAGCTGCATCAGCTCGGCGACGTCGTTGGCCTGACCGCCGCGATCGACCAGGATGAAGTTGGCGTGCTTGGACGAGACGACGGCGCTCCGAACGCGTACTCCCTTCAGCCCGGCCGCGTCGATCAAACGACCGGCCGTGTCGTCCGGTGGATTGCGAAAGACGCTCCCGGCGTTGGCGCCGCCGGGCTGGTGGGCGCGGCGCCACCGCACGATCTCGCGTATCTGTTCCAGGGCCGCCGCCGCGTCGCCGCGCGCGAGGTGCAACGTGACGCTGATCACCAGTTCGCCCGGCTCCAGTTCTGAGGTGCGATACCCGAAGTTGAGTTCCGCCAGTGTGCGCTCGCGCACGTGACCCAGCCACGTGCGTGCACGCACCACACTGGCCGCCATGTTCGATCCGTGTCCCCCGGCGTTCATCGAGACCGCGCCGCCGAAGGTTCCGGGCACGCCCACCGCCCACTCGAAGCCGACCACCGAGTCGCTCGCCAGACGCCGTGCAGCCACGGGCAGGTCGAGGGCCGCGCCAGCCTCGACTTCGACGACACCGTCAACGTCGCGCCAGCTCAACTCACCGAAGCCATCGCCCAGTTGCACGCCGACGACGTCATGCTCGCCGTCGGCCACGAGCAGGTTGGAGCCGTGGCCCAGGACCACCACGGCCAGACCCGTGGCTTCGATCAGCGGACCGAGCTCGTCCAAATCGGCCGCATTCGCCAGGGTGACCAGGGCGGCGGCGGATCCGCCCACCCGATAAGTCGTGCGTTCGCCCAGGTTGGCGTGGGCTTCCACGCGCGCGCCGCCGCGAGCGATCAGGTCGTCGAGCGCACTCACGTCAGACCGTCCGGCAGGTCGGCTATCACGCCGGCCACGTCTCCGGCGCCGAGCAGCACGATCACGTCGCTGTCGTCACGCAACGCAACGAGTGCGGCGACCACGTCAGCCGGGCTCGGCGCGTACGTCACGTCGCTCCCACGTCGCGCGCGCAGCGGACCCGCTACCGCCTCGCCGGTGACGGCGGTGGGGTTGGCCTCGCCGGCGCTGTAAATGTCGGTGACCACCACGTGGCGCGCGGCGTCGAACGACGGTGCGAACGCGTCGGCGAGGGCCAGCGTGCGCGTCACCCGATGGGGCTGAAAGACCGCGGTCACGCGGTCGTAGCCAATCGCGTGCAGCGCCTCGAGAGTCGCGGCGATCTCACCGGGCAGGTGGGCGTAGTCCTCGTAGACCGCGACGCCACGCCACTGCCCGCGATGTTCGAAGCGCCTCGGGGCACCTTGAAAGGCGCCCAGACCGGCCACGACGGCCGCGGGGTCGACGCCGTCGACGAGCGCGAGTACGGCGACCACGGCCGCGTCGGCCACGGCGTGGCGTCCCGCCACCGCCAGTCGAATGTCGACGTCGGTGTGCGGACCACGCACCGAGAACGTCGAGCCGTCGCGTGTCACGTACACATCGGCGACGCGCCAGCGCGCCGGGACGTCGAGGGCTACCGCGTCGCAGGGCCGTCGCGCCGCCGCGACCACGCGGCGCGCGCCCTCGTCGTCGACCCAGGCCACCACCGGGCCGGTCGTGCGTTCGACGAGGGCGGTGAACTCCGCCTCCAACGCGGCCAGAGCACCGTAGTGGTCGAGGTGGTCGGCCTCAACGTTGAGCAAGCCCAGCGCGTGCGGCGTCAGCCGCGCGAACGTGCCGTAGCTCTCGTCGACTTCGAGAACCAGACCGTCGGGTCCGTCGTGACCACTCGCGCCGACCCCGAGCACGCGCGCCCCGACGAGGCGCGCGGCGTCGCGGCCGGCCGCGGCCAGCA
This sequence comes from uncultured Actinomycetota bacterium, assembly GCA_963715855.1. Classification (GTDB taxonomy): domain Bacteria; phylum Actinomycetota; class Acidimicrobiia; order Acidimicrobiales; family RAAP-2; genus RAAP-2. The sequence continues at coordinate 1,913,444 of OY970279.1, read as the reverse complement.
CGTGGACCATCATCGAGGTCGCGGTGGTCTTGCCGTGTGTGCCGGCGAGTCCGACGACGCGGTAGCGCTGGCCGAGCTCTTCGAAGAGGTCCGCGCGCGCCACCATCACGGCCCCGCGTTGGCGCGCCGCCGTCAGTTCGACGTTGTCGGACGCCACCGCCGGTGACCACGTCACGACCGCGGCGCCGGCGACGTGCGCCGCGTCGTGACCCACGTACACCGTGACCCCCATCGCCCGCAGGTCGTCCAGCTCGGCCGACGCGGCGGCGTCCGAGCCGGATACCACGCAGCCCGCCTCGACGAGGAGTCGTGCCAGCGCGCTCATTCCGGCACCTCCGATTCCGACCACGTGCACGCGCGTCGCCGGGGCAATCCAGCTCACCTCACGCCTCCCACGTCCAGGACCACGGTCGCGATGGCCGCCGCGGCGTCCAGGTGTCCCAGACGTCGCGCCGCCTCGCCCATCTGCTCGGCGCGACCATTGGTCAACAACTCGTCGAGCGCGTGGGCGAGCGACGCGCCGGTGCAGTCGTCGTCGCGCACGATCAACGCCGCGTTCGCGTGGGCCAGGGACTGCGCGTTCTTCGCCTGGTGGTCACCGGGCGCCCGTGGCAGAGGGACCAGGACCGCGGCGATCCCCAGGGCGGTCAACTCGGCGATCGTGGTCGCGCCAGCCCGACACACCGCGACGTCGGCCACCGACCACAACACCTCCATGTCGGCGAACGCCTCGACCCGGTAGTCGAGCTCGCCCGTAGCGACCCGCGCGTCGCGCACCCACGGGTAGTCGCGCCGGCCCGTGACGTGCAGGACCGTCCGATCCGCACGATTCGCCCACAGCGTCACCAACTCGACAACGGCGGCGTTCACCCGGGCCGAGCCCAACGAACCGGTCATCACGACCACGACGCGCCGCGCCTCGTCGATCGGCGGCACCATCTCTCGGCGACGAACGCTGCGCGCGGGGGCGTCGCGCACGATGCGCGCGATCTCCTCGCGCACCGGGGCCCCGGTGACCACGCCGTTAGATCCGTCGTCGAAAGCCAGGCAGCGCACGCTGGCGCGCCGCGCCAGCAGTCGGTGCGCCGCTCCGGGCGCGGCGTCGAGTTCCACCAGGACCAACCGGCGACCGAGTGCGGCCGTGACCACCGATACCGGAAAGGACGCGTACCCCCCGACCGAGACCACGACCGCCGGGCGCCACCGCGCGACCAGCAGAACGCTGCGCAGTACCGCCCAGAGCAGTGCCGAGACGGCGAGGGCGTTGGACGCCACGTCGCGCGGCGTGACCGAACGACGAAGGCCCCGACCCGCCAGCAGCGTGAGCGCGATGGGTCCCGCGCCCAGCAGGTCGGCCTCTTGGCCCCGGCGACTACCGACGTAGCGCAGGCGCTCCGGCGCCACGCCCGCGCGCGTGAGCGCTTCGGCGACGGCCTGCATGGCAAAGACGTGCCCACCCGTGCCGCCACCGGTGATCACGACCGGCCGAGGCACTAGCGCCTCCGCGGCGCTGACTCGACGCGAGGCTGGGGGTGACGAGCGGACCGCTGGGGACGGCGAGCGACGGGCGAACGACGCGCCGCCGCGACCTCAAGGTCCGGGGTGCGCGAACTGACGTGAGCGATGTTGTAGAGCAGCCCCACCGCGGCGAGTTCGGTGATGAGGGCCGTGCCGCCGTAGGAGAAGAACGGCAGGGGGATGCCGGTCACCGCCCAGCCGCCGACCACCGACGCGATGTTGATCGCGGCTTCCAGACAGATCCACGTGGTGATGCCCACCGCCACCAGTCGCAGCGACTGGTGCGCGCAGCGCTGGGCGATCCGGGTTGCGCACAGCAGGAACGCCACGAAGAGCACCAGCACGACCATCGTGCCGATAAAACCCATCTCCTCGCCCACGATGGTGAAGATGAAGTCGGTGTGCGGGTTCGGCAGCAGGCCCCACTTCTCGCGGCTGTGCCCGAGGCCCAGACCGGTGAGCCCACCCGCGCCCAGGCCGATCTTCGACTGCAGGAGTTGATAGCCGGTGCCCATCAAGTTCTGGTTGGGGTGCACGAAGGAGAAGAAGCGACTCGCCGCGTAGGGCCGGTACATCATGTAGCCGCCGAAGGCCAGCGCCCCGACCGCGACAATGCGCACCAGCAGCGTGCGCGACAGACCGGCCACCGCCAGCATCACGAGCGCAATGGCTACGACCACCGAAGACGTGCCGATGTCCGGCTCGATCACGATCAGCACGGCGCCGAGGGTGACCGGCGCGGTCCACAGGGCCAGGCGTCGCCAGTCGCCCAACTGATCGTGGTGGTGCTCGACCAGCCACGCGATGAACAGCACGGCGGCGAACTTGAACAGTTCGGAGGGCTGAAGGTAGATGGCGTGCAGGTTGATCCAGCGCTTGCCCCCGTTGGCGCTGACGCCGACGGCCTTGACCGCGAACAGGAGCCCGAGGCCCCCGACGACCCACACCGGTGCGCGGCGCACCAAGTTCGCGGCGCGCACTCGCGCCGCGACGAAGAGGGCCGCCAGCCCGAGTCCCAGGTAGACGAGGTCACGTATCGCGATACTCCACGACGCCGCGCCGTTGGCGGCCGACTGACCTTCGCTGGCCGACGCCACCGCGACGGTGCCGAACGTGACCAACAACGCGGTCACGATGAGGAGCATTCGCCCCGTGGCGTCACCGCGCGGGAACGGTCCCAGTCGCGTGCTCCGCGGTGTCGATCGGGCCACGGCTAGACCACCTTCGCGATCTTGAGGAAGTCGCCGTAGAAGATGCCCAGTCCCAGCGCGGCCAACAGCCCCGCCAGGATCCACAGGCGCACGATGACCGTCGTCTCGGGCCACCCGCGCAGCTCGAAGTGGTGATGGAACGGCGCCATGCGAAAGATCCGACGACCGAAGAGCTTGAAGCTCACCACCTGCAAGATCACCGAGGCGGTCTCGGCGACGAAGAGCCCCCCGAGGACGACGAGCAGCAGGTCGAGATTCATCAGCAGGGCCAGCGCCCCGAGACCGGTACCGATCGCCAGCGAGCCGGTGTCGCCCATGATGATCCGCGCGGGGGCCGCGTTCCACCACAGAAAGCCCAGGCACGCGCCGACCAGTCCGACGGCGACCAGGCCCATGTCCAGTGACGAGTGCAGGTGGTAGATGGAGAAGTGGCGGAACTGCCAGTAGCCGATGATCGACAGCACGCCGAAGCAGAACGTCGAGGCGCCCGCGGCCAAGCCGTCGAGGCCGTCGGTGAGGTTCACCGCGTTGGCCGTCGCGATGATCACGAGGACCGCCAGGACCATCCATCCCACTGCGGTCAGGTTCCAGCCGGGCAGGGAGAACCGGGTGAAGGAGAGGTTGGTCGAGGTGTGGACCCAGGCGACCGACAGGCCCGCGAAGGCCGCGGCGATAAGCAACAGGCCGATCAGTTTGCCGCGGGTGCTGAGGCCGAGGTTGCGAAAGTTGCGGATGGCCAGGTAGTCGTCTACGAAACCCAGAACGCCCGCGGCGACCATCACGCACACGACGAGCACGCCCGCGCGGGTGAAGGTGATCGCGGTGCCTACGTGGCCCGTGGCGTACCCCAGCACCGCCGCGACGACAATGACGGCCCCGCCCATGGTCGGCGTGCCGGCCTTGGCGTGGTGGGTGGACGGCCCGTCATCACGAATGAGCTGGCCCAGTGAACGCTCCGACAGGAAGCGAATCCACAGCGGCGTGAGCAGCAGCGCCACCACGAAGCCCACCGAGCCCGACTCCATCAGGCTCAGCACGATGCCCCCAGCAGGTCACGCGCCACTGCGCGGTCGTCGAAGACGAGGACTTCGTCGCCGATGGTTTGGGTCGTCTCGTGGCCCTTGCCGGCGATCACCACCACGTCGCCGCGGCGCGCCTCGGTCAACGCCGCCCCGATCGCCTCGCGCCGGTCGAGCACCCGGCGCACGTCAGAGCCGGCCGACGCGCCCGCGACGATGGCGCTGACGATGGCCTCGGGCGGTTCGCCCCGCGGATTGTCCGAGGTGACGAACGTCACGTCGGCCAGGCGCGACGCGACCGCGCCCATCTCCGGACGCTTCTCACGGTCGCGGTCGCCCCCGCATCCGAAGACCGCCACGAGTCGTCCTTCGCTCATCAGTTCGCGTACGTCAGCGAGCAGTCGCGCCAGGCCCTCGGGGGTGTGCGCGTAGTCCACGACCACGACCACGTCGCCGTGCGCGACGACCTCGAAACGACCCGGCACCGGGTCCACTCGGGCCATCGCCGCGGCCACGTCATCGTCACTCGCACCCAAGGCTCCGGCCACCGCCATGCTGACCAGCGCGTCGTCCACGTTGAACCCGCCCACTAGGGGGGTCACCACGGTGCGCCCACGCCAGGTGAAGGCGGTGCCGCGCCACGAGGTGGCCACGTCGCTCGCGTCCTCGCGGCTCACGCTCGCGACGGGCAGCGAGGTCGTCGAGGCCAGGCGCTGGCCGTAGGGGTCGTCGACCCACAGCACCGCGCGTCGCGCGTGGTCGGGGTCGAACAGGGCGGCCTTGGCCGCGAAGTACTCCTCCATCGATCCGTGGTAGTCGAGGTGGTCGTGACCCAGATTGGTGAACGCGGCGACGCCGAAGCGCAGGCCGTCGACGCGCCCTTGGTCGAGCGCGTGGCTGGAGACCTCGAGGGCGATCACCGATCGTGGTCGGTCGCGCGAGAACTCGTCGGCCAGGCGCGCCAGCGTGCGAAACAGTTCCGGTGGCGCGGGCGTCGTGCGCTCGTTGGTCAGCGTCCCGACGCTCGCCCCGTTCCAACCCAGCGCGCGCGCCAGTGACGCCACGAGCGACGTGACCGTGGTCTTGCCGTTGGTGCCAGTCACCCCGACGAGGTCCACGTCGAGCTCGGGGTGACCCACGATCGCCGCGCTGGCCTCGGCCAGCAGGGCGCGCAGTCGCGAGGTCGGGACCACGACCACGGGCGCCGCGACCTGCACGGGCTCGCCGGCCACGACGGCGACCGCCCCGTGCGCGACGGCGTCGGCCGAGTGCGTAACCCCGTTGGTCTGTCGCCCCGGCAGGGCGAAGAAGAGCGACCCGGGCGCGCACGCGCGCGAGTCGACCTGGACGTCGCTCACCTCCACGCGGCCGGTCTCGGCGTCGAACGTGAGATCGTCCAAGAGGTCACCGAGTTGCATCACGTCACGTCCGAGCTGATCGACGCCTTGCCGGTCAGGGGCTTGACGACGGTGCCGTTGGACGGGATCCCGTAGTGGTGCAGGGCGTACGACATGACCTGCTGGAAGACCGGCGCGGCGACCTCGCCGCCGAAGATCATGGTCTGGGGCCTCTCAATGACAACAATCATCGACAGTACTGGAGCGTTGGCGGGGGCGAATCCGACGAAGGTGGCGTTGTACGCGCCGCTCAACAACTGCGCCTTTCCCGGGATGAACATGGAGGCCGTCCCGGTCTTGCCGGCCACCGAGTAGCCCGGGATGATGGCGCTGGTGCCGGTGCCGGCGAGGACGACCTGCTCGAGCATCGACACCATCGTCGCGTCCACCGCGGGCGACAATGCTCGGTAGTGCACGCTGGGTGGCGTCGCGCTCACTGTTCCGTTGGCGTGCACGTACCCGCGCACCAACTTGGGCGCGACGTACACGCCCCCGTTGGCGATGGTGTTGTACGCGTCGAGGATCTGGATCGGCGGCACCGCGTCCACCTGGCCGATGGGCAGCGCGACCTGGTCGCTGGTGTGCCAGTTGGCGGCGCTCACGAGCAGTCCGGAGGTCTCGCCAGGAAAGTCGACCGGGGTCTGCTGACCGAATCCCAGCCGTTCGACCTGGGCCAACAGCCCGGCCTCGCCCACCTTGCTTCCGATCTCGTAGGTGCCGATGTTCGACGACAGCGCCAGGATCTGGGTGGCCGTCAGGTGCTCGAGACCGTGGGCCTCGGCGTCGTGGAAGTAGCGCCCGCCGACGTTGACGGCGTTGGGCACGGCGAAGACGCTGTTCGGCGTGATCACGCCCTGCTGCAGCGCCGCTGAAAAAGTCACGACCTTGAACACCGACCCCGGCTCGTAGGCCTGGGTGAAGGGAAGGTTGTTGATGGTCTGTTGGATCCCGGGCACTCCCACCGAGTGACCCCACGCCGGCACCGGCCCGAGGACGCCGGCCTGGGTGTGCGTGTTCACCAGCGAGGCGTCGGCCAAGATCTGACCGGTTTTCACATCCATGACCACGGCCGATCCGTCGACCGCGCCGGTCGAGGCGAGTTCACGAGCCAGGGCGCGCTCGGCGACGAACTGCAACGACGTGTCCAGGGTCAGTTCAAGTCCCACGCCCGGCTTCGCCTTGGTGACGACGGTCGATGCCGCGCTCGGCAGATTGACGCCCGAGCTGGAGACGAAGGCGCGCGTGACACCGGTGCGACCCGCGAGCAGTGACTGGTACTTGTACTCCAGGCCGGCCGAGCCCGCGCCCTGGGCGTTGGTTCCACCGAGCACCGAGGTTGCGATCGGCCCGCTGGGGTAGGTCCGCACCGACGAGCTCTGCACGACGATGCCCGGAAAGACCAGTGACGACACCTTGTGACCCGACGCCAGGTTGAGGTCATTGGTGATCACGACGTAGCCGTCGTGTTTCTTCGAGAGCATCCGGGTGAGCTTGGCCACCGGCACGTGTACCAGCGGCGCCATGGCCGCCGCCTCCGTTGCGGGGTGCGAGATCTGCATGTCGTCGGCGATCACCAGGGAGGTGGGACGTGACACCGCGAGGATCTGCGCGTTGCGGTCGTAGATCCCCGCGCGCAGTGCGGTGGTGGTCAGGTCAACGCGGACCTGACCAACCGACAGTGCGCTGAAGTAGGGGTGATCCACCACTTGGAGAAAGAAGAGGCGAACGGCCAGCGCCGCGAAGACCAGGACGAAGCCGGCCCGCACGAGCTTGAGGCGCCGCGACGGCGACGCGCCGGTGCGGCGCCCGGCCACTGGAAGCGGGCGGACGCGATGGTGGGTCGGGGTGAAATGTGCACTCACCGCCGCGTCCTTGATGTGACCGGCGCGGAACCTAGGAACTTCGGAAGCGGCAAGGGCGCATCAAGTGACGTGGACGGGACTTGCGTCACCGAGACGGGGTCGACCAGGTGCAGGACCCCCGCCTGTTCGGCGATCTGGCCCGGAGCGGCCAGATTGGTGAGGGAGCCCACCTGTTGGGCGTAGTTGGACTGCAGCTGCAGGAGCTGGCTCTGGAGTTGGTGGATCTGTACCTGTCGGTTGGCCGCGAGCATGCTGCCACTCAGAGACAGCGCGAGGGCCACCACGACGATCACGATCGATCGACGCGTCATCGAGACGCGTGCCACTCGAGTGTGCGCGGCCTCTCGACTCGCGACGCGCGTCGCGTGCTTGGGCGCGGCGACTCGCCGCGGTTGCGCCTCGATGCGCCGCGGGAGCGTGACCACGCTCACGGCGAAACCTTCTTCGCCACGCGCAGTCGGGCCGATCGAGACCTCGGGTTACGCGCGATCTCCAGGGCGGTCGCCAGGGTCGCACTCGCGCGCGCCACGCTGGCGCGCGGCACCGCTCCGCAGACGCAACCCAGTTCCACCGGGCACCGACAGCCTCCGGTGGCCGCTTCGTGAAAGAACGCCTTGACCGCGCGGTCCTCCCCCGAGTGGTAGCTGACAACAACCAATAACCCGCCGACAGACAACGCGTCCAAGGCGGCCTCGAGTCCGCGGGCCAACTGTTCGTCCTCGGCGTTCACCTCGACGCGCAGGGCCTGGAAGACGCGCGTGGCCACGTGGCCTCGGCGCCGTGCGGCGGCGGGCACCGCGCGCTCGACCGCGGCGGCCAGCTCACCGGTCGTCTGAGGCTGCGCGTCGAGAACCGCGCGCGCAATCGCCCCGGCGAAGCGTTGCTCACCGTTGAGGCGTAGAACCCGCACGAACTCGTGCTGGTCGACGCGCGCCAGGTACTGGGCGGCCGTCTCACCGCGCGTCGGGTCCATGCGCATGTCGAGGGGCGCGTCGGCGCGAAAGGAGAATCCCCGCGTCGCGTCGTCGAGCTGGTGCGACGAGACACCCAAGTCCATGAGCACCCCGACCAGGGGCGAGTCGCCCACGAAGTCAGCGAACCGCTCGAGCACGCTCGCCAAGTCGGCGAACGCGGCGTCGACGACGCGGAACCGGTCGCCGTGCGGCGCCAGCCGCGCCGTCGCTGCGGCGCGCGCGTCGGGGTCGCGGTCGATCCCGAGGACCCGCAGTTGCGGCGCAGCCCGCAAGATGAGGTCCGCGTGACCGCCGCCGCCCACCGTGGCGTCGACGAGCACGCCGACCGGTTGGCCGGCCAGCAGGTCGACGATCTCCGTCTCGAAGACCGGTACGTGGTAGGTGTCCTGGGCCATCTGCAGCCCCCCAATCGTCAAGACGGGCGAGAGGGCGGAGGAGGTTTCCCGTCCCGTCTTGACGATTGGCAGGCTGCGCATGGTCCGCGGCCGATACTGCTGAAGCGTTCCTTTCACTCGGTGCTGCCCTTTTTGAAGATCTCTTCGGCGGGGTTGACCTGCTGGGCGTACACGCCCGGGTCCCACAGCTCCAGGTGGTCCAGCGCGCCCACCACGAGCACGTCTCCACTCAAGCGGCCGTACTCGCGGATCGCCGCGGGCAGGGCGAACCGCCCCTGCTTGTCGAACTCCACGTCTGAGGAGTTGGCCGCCCAGTACCGGGCCTGCTGGCGATCGAGCTGACCGCCGCTACGGCTTTGGCTCAGACGCTCTTCAGTCTGCCGGGCGAACTCGCCGGGCGTCCACAGCGCCACACAGCCCTCGGTGTTCGGGCTCAGGTGACCCCCGCGCTCGAACTCGGGCCGGAAGCGTGCGGGCAGGATGAGTCGACCCTTGGCGTCCAACGTGTGTTGGAACTGACCGACGAACCCGAGCATCGCCTAACCCTCCGCACCCATCCGCGAGGTCACCACTCTCCCCCACTTCGCACCACCATACACCACTACCTCCCACCCAGGGCCAATTTTCGACCCCGCTGACCTCATTTATGGGGTGGTGTTGTGCGGCGATGAAACGGCGCGTCCGAGCGGGTGTCGGGGCTAGGAAAGAAGGTGCTGGCGCGACACAGCGGGCGAACCGGAAGCTCGCGCCAGCAGATCGACGACCGACGTCGCGTCATCGAGGCCGAGGGACGACCGAGTGTGATGGTCGAGCGCGTCGCCCAGTCCCTCCGGGACGTTCATGAGCATTCCCAACAACGCGTCAGAGGACCGGGCCGGCAACACGCTCGAGAGCAAGACACCCTCGCGAACCCGCCACTGAGTGAGTCCAACTGCTTTGCGCCCGTCCACGAAGACCTCGCCCGGTCCGCGGCCCGCGAAACAGACCACGCGGTGCTGGGCCGCGCCACTCATTGGACCCTCGTGCACCTCAACGTCGCCCGTGACGAGACCTTTCAGCGCGTCGCGCCACCAGCGGCCCGCCGCCACGGCGCTGGCGCGCACGTCGTCGCTCCAGCGGGGGTCTCGCGCAGGAATCCACCAGTCCACCCACAGGTCGTCCGGTTGGGCCAGCACCACCCCTCCCCCGCCGCGGCGTCGACGAACGGGCCCGACACTCGAGTCGTGGCGCAGGGTCTCCAGAGATTGAGCACTACCCAGGACCACGATGGGTTCCGCCACGTCGACCACGGTCATTGTCGCCATCACGCTCTCGCGAAGGCGGCGATAGTCGAAGAGATCGGCGACGTCGCCCGTCACGAGGCGCGCGGCAGGAACGGCGCCCACAGCGGGTGGGGGTCCGGGACGTGACGCCACCGCCACCAGGGCCCGTCGGGCACCCGCGGCTCGAAGTGCAGGCGCCAGCCGAGCTCCTCGATCAAACGGTCGCCCTTTTGCATGTTGTGGTGCTTGCACGCGGCCACGACGTTGGTCCAGTCGTGCAGTCCGCCCCGGCTGCGCGGAACCACGTGATCAATCGTGTCGGCGTGCTCCAGGCAGTAGGCGCAGCGATAGCTGTCGCGCAGTAGCAGGGACCGGCGCGTCAACGGCGGCGTGCGGACCCGCGCGGGCAGCTTCACCATTTCGTGGAGCCGGACGATTGCTGGTATCTCGATGACCAAGGTGGCGCTGCGACACACCGCGGGTTCTTCCGGCGTCGCGATGGGCTCGGCCCGGCCGGCCAACATCAGCACCACGGCGCGTCGTTCGCTCACCAGCTGCAATGGCTCGAAGGTGGCGTTGAGCAGGAGCACGCGACTCATCGGGACCTACCGTCCCCCCGGTTGACGAAGCGACCAGTCGGCGGCGTCGACGAGGTCGCGCGGCGTCGGCGAGCCCGTCGCTCCGAAGGCGGTCGCCCGGCGAAACTCCCAGTAGCGCGGGTCGGGCAGGGGCAGAAACGGTGCACGGAGCCACCAGTTTTTGGCGCGCAGTCGCCATCCGGCGCGCGCCAGCACGACGACGCGCGACGGGCGCACCGCGACGTAGCGCGCGAGGCCGCGAGTGCGCACGACGCTCACGCCACCGCCCCTCGCCAACCCACCATGGCCGCACCTAACAGGCCACCGTCGGGACCGAGGCTCGTGGGACGAATCGTCAAGTCGCGCACGTAGGAGATTCGCGCGACCTCGTGGGCGGCCTCGTTGGCCTGGTCGAAGAATCCGCGGCCGAAGCCCAGGGCCACCGATCCGCCGATGTAACACCGGGTGAAGTCCAGCACCGCCGACAGCGTGCCCACCGCGCGACCTACGAGTCGAGCGGTCCGCGTGCGCGTCTCCGCGTCCGCCTCTTCGGCAGGTCGTCCCGTCATCGCGCGTATCGCGAACCCCGAGGCCTCGGCTTCAAGACATCCGCGACTCCCGCACGCGCAGTCGCGACCATCCGGGACCACCGTCAGGTGACCGACGTGTCCCGCATTGCCGCTCGCGCCGTCAATGAGGCGTCCGTCGACGACGACGCCGCCGCCCACGCCGCTCGAAACGACCATCGACAGATACGACGCGTCACCACGAGCGGCACCGAATCGTCCCTCGGCGAGCGCCAGAGCTCGCGCGTCGCCGTCGACGTGAACCTCGACCGACAGGCGCTGACTCAGTTCGTCGCGCAACGCCATGTCGCGCCACGACGGAATGTTGAGGGGCGACACCAATGCACCGTGATCCTTCATCGGTCCGGCGCACGCCACGCCCAACACCGAGGGCTTGGCGTCGCCCGCGACGGCGTCGATCAGATCACCGATGCGCTCCAGAAGATCGGTCGCGTCACCGATCGCCAGGCGATCGCGCGCGAGTATGACCCCGTCGCCATCAACGAGACCCGCCGCGACCTTGGACGCGCCGATATCTAGGGCCAGGCACGGGGCGGCGCTAGGCGCCGTCCCGGCGGGCGTCATCCGCTTTTGCGGCGCTGACGCGACAACCAGTCGCGAAGCGAACGGGTCCGAGGACCGACGTTCGCCGGTGTGTCGTCACCGTGTGCGGACCGGGTGAGATCCTGCCACGAGGCACGACCCAAGAGACGGGCGTTGCGCTCGATGACGACGGCGGACACGAACATAAGGGCCACACCCACGAGGCCTAGGGCCACGTTGTGTGAGAAGGTCAGGACGAGGATCGCCAGACCGACGAGGAAGCCAAAGATTCCCCACCGCACCCGGCGACCGCCGTGCGAGTAGACGTTGGTCTCGCGAACACTCTTGGCGAAGCGCGGGTCCTGCTTAGAGAGCGAATCTTCCAGCTCGGCCAGAATCCGCTGTTCGTGTTCCGAAAGCGGCATCGCGTCTCCTCCCTTCCCTTATGGCGTTATCGTACCGTCTCGGCCTTGGCGGACGCACGTCAGCGGCGCCCGACAACAGTAAGGATTCACGGAATGGTCACCAACGAACTCCCCGTCGTGATTCGGGTCGCGACGGTCTGCACCGGCAACATCTGCCGGTCGCCCATGGCCGAGGTCGTCCTGCGCGACCTGGTCGAACGCGACGAACGGCTTCGCGGCACGGTGATCGTCTCGAGCGCCGGCACCGCCCGGTGGCACGTGGGAGCCCCCATGGACCCGCGGGCACGTCGGGCCCTCGACCGGGCGGGACTGCGCGACGCGGGCTCGCCCGCCGCCTACGCGGACGCGGCGTATCTCGACGCTCACGACGTCGTGGTGGTGATGACTCGCGAGCACCGCGACGATGTCCTGGCCCGCCGAAGACGCGACGAACTCCAGGTCATCCTGCTGCGCGACTTGATTGATGAGACCGACCTCGACCTCGCCGATCCCTACTACGGCACCGACGAGGACTTTGATGAGTGCCTGGCCGTTATCCGGAGAGCGGGTCAGCGTTGGACATCGGAACTTCTTCGGCAACGGGATGCAGGCTCGTCCGAAGCTTGATCTCGGGCAGAGTCAGCGACGCCAACACCGCCAGGACGCCGATGGGCGTCGCCACCTTGTAGATGTGTTGCAGGGTGTTGGTGATCGAGTGCAGCACGATCGACAGCTGTGCGGGTGGTAACGCGTGCAACGCCTTGGGCGTGAGGTGCGCCGGATTGAACCCGGGCGGCAGGTGGCCACCGAATCCGGTGAGTAGCTGACGCGGATACTCGTTGGCGTAGAGGGCCCCAAAGACCGCTGTCCCGAATGACCCACCGATGGACCGGAAGAAGTTCGCCCCCGCGGTCGCCGCGCCGAGGTCGGCTTGGTCGACCGCGTTCTGCACCGCCGTCACCAGGATCTGCATCACGAGACCCAGTCCGACGCCGAGGACGAACATATAGAGACTGATCACGTAACTCGAGGTCGTTACGCCGACCAGTCCCATCAGCGCCAAGCCGATCGTCATGATGGCGGTGCCGGCGATCGGGAAGGGACGGTAGCGCCAGCCCTTGGCCACGAGTTGACCCGCCACGATCGACGCGCCGAAGAGCCCGACCATGAGGGGCAGTAATCGCAGACCCGAGCTCGTCGGTGACACGCCGCGAACCTCCTGGAAGAAGAGGGGCAGGAAGGTCATCGCGCCGAACATGGCGAATCCCACAATGAAGCCAATCGCCGATCCCGACACGAAGGCGCGATTGCGAAAGAGCCGCGGCGCCAGGATGGGTTCGGGGGACGCGCGTTCGACGAACACGAAGACGGCGGTGAACACGACTCCGGCCACCAAGAACGAAATGAGAAGCGGCGAGCTCCACGCGATCGAGGTGCCACCCAGGGACAGATACAAGATGAGCCCGGACGCGCCGGCGGTGAGTGTGAGGATGCCCGCGTAGTCGATCACGTGCGAGACGCGTCGACCGGCCGCCGGAAGGGCCGCAGCAGTCACGATGAGGGCCAAGATGCCGAAAGGCACGTTGACGAAGAAGATCCAACGCCATGACCAGTACTCGACGATCACCCCGCCGAGCAACGGACCCAACACGGTTGCGGCGCCGAACACGCCTCCGAACCAGCCGGCGTAGCGACCTCGCTCGCGTGGCGGCACGATGTCGGCGATGACGGATTGGGCGCCCACGATGAGACCGCCACCACCGAGACCCTGGATGGCCCGGAAGAGGATCAGCATGATCATGCTGTGCGCCAAGCCGCACAACATGCTGCCCGCGAGGAAGATCACGATCGCCGTTTGAAAGAAGATCTTGCGTCCGAAGAGGTCGCCCAGCTTTCCCCAGAGCGGCGTGCTGACCGTGGAGGCCAGAAGGTAGGCGACCACGACCCAACTGAGGTGATTGGCGCCGTGCAGGTCGCCGACGATGGTGGGTAGCGCCGTCGAGACAATGGTCTGGTCCAACGCCGCGAGCAACATGCCCAGCATGAGCGCGCCGAAGACGAAATACAACTCACGCTTGGGCAGGGGCGTGGGAGAGAGTTCAGAACTGCTCACGGGAGGTCCTCGGAGTAGACGGCGAAAAATCCACTTTAATCCGGCACCGTTGTCACCTCTTGCACCGTTACTCGGCGTGAGATGATCACGCGGCGCGCGTCACCGAGAGCCCGCCGTCACACCTGGTCAACACCGAGGTCCGGAGCGACGAGGGTCATCCGTTCGCCGCGCCCAATTACGAGACAACGATCAGTGCGACCACGAACAGCGCGTAGCCCGCGATGATCGTCGTACCGGCGAGTCGACGCAAACCGCGTCCCCCGTACGCCAGGGCGAGCACCACGAGAGTCAGCGCGAGGTAGCACACAGCGGTCAACGTCCCCACGGTCGAGGTTGCCGCGAGACCTACGAACGCACCCGGAATGAGCAAGCCCGCGACCACATTCAGGTTGTTGCTCGTCAACGCCGTGCTGAGCGCAGCGGCACCACGACCGCGAGAGGCCAAGTACACCGCCGCCACGGCGTTCGGCAGGCTCGTGACCGCGGCCAGAACAATGCCACCGATGATCGCGTTGGCAACGTGGAAGTGATGACCCAAGTGCGTGGCGCCTCGTTCCATCGCCACGCTGGAGAGCACCACAACGACTAGGGCCCCACACGCCACCGAGACGTCAGTGGCGTCACCGCGAGGCGGTCGAATCGCTTCACTGCATTCCAACCCCTCTTCGTGCACGGCCGTCACCAACCAGGTCCGAAATCGGCGTGGCAAAGGAAGCTGGGTCAACCTGGCGCCCCGCAGGCCGAGCACGACCACGTAGGGGAGGAACACGACGGCGGCGAGTGCCAGGCCGAGGCCGTCGGACGCGACGCGCGTCACGACGATCACGCAACACAGGGCAGTCCACGTCGCGACGACGCCACCGAGGATCACCACGCGTCGATGCAGCGAGATGAACCCCGCGACCACCGCACCCAGACCTAGCAGTGCGGCCAGGTTGAACGCGTTGGACCCGATGACCACCCCGGCACCGATCGTTCGCTGGTGTGACGACAGCGCCGACACGGCCGACGTGATCTCCGGCGCGTCGGCCGCCAGTGCGGCGACAACGCCCAGCAGGGCCTCGGAGAGCCCCAGGCGCTCGCCAACTCGTTCTAGGCGAGTCACTAGCAGCCAACTCGTGGTGAGCGTGACGATGGCGCCACCAACGAACGCCAGATACGCGAGAGCCACGGCGGCCACCTTCCACTTCGCACACGTTGCCGACCAGGCTTCCCGGCTCTCCGCGGGTCACGTTAATCGAAGGTGACGCGACGCGACGGTCCTTCGGGGTGACGGCGCACGCTCGGTAAGTTGTGCGTGGAGGACACGATGAAGACACGCCTGACCGACCTGCTGGCTATCGAGCACCCCGTGATGTTGGCTGGGATGGGCGGGGTCTCCTACGCGCGGCTCACCGCAGCCGTCTCCGAGGCCGGCGGCTACGGGTGCCTCGGGGCGTCCACCATGTCCAGTAGCCAAATGGTCGACGAGATCGCGGCCGTCAGGGACCTGACGCAGAAGCCCTTCGGCGTTGACCTGCTGACAGCCTTCCCGGCTGACCTGGAGCGCAACGTCGAACTGCTGATCGAGGGCGGTGCCAGCGCGTTCGTGGCGGGTTTAGGAGTGCCGAGCCCGGTGATCGAGCTGTGTCACCGCCACGGCGTGCTGGTCCTGTCCATGTGCGGCAAGGTCGAGCACGCGCGACGCGCACGGGCCGCAGGGTGTGACGTGGTCATCGCCCAGGGCACCGAGGCCGGCGGACACACCGGCGCGGTGGCCACGATGCCTCTGGTCCCGCTCATTGTCGACGCGATGGACGGCGAGATTCCGGTGGTGGCCGCGGGCGGGATCTTCGACGGCCGTGGTCTCGCCGCGGCACTCGCACTAGGCGCCGACGGAGTCTGGATCGGCACCCGATTTATCGCCACCCCAGAGGCGCGCGCGGTCTCGGGATTCAAAGACGGCATCATCGCCAGCGCCGAAGACGCCACGGTGATCTCACGCGCTTACACCGGTAAGTCAATGCGGGTGCTGCGCAACGAGACCACCGAACGATACGAGAATGACCCTTCGCAGTTGCGAGCCTTCCCCGATCAGTTGACCGTCGCGCTGGCCGAAGGGACGTTCCACCTGGGCGGTGACGAGGCCACGCTGGGCGTGGACGTGCGACGCGAGGGCTACCCCGCCGGTCAGGCGGTGGGCGCCATCACGTCGTTGATCCCCGCCGGCGAGATCGTCCACGCCATGGTCCACGACGCGGAACGCATTCATCGAGCGCCTCGGGGCACTGGGCGACGGCTAGTCCCCCTCGGCTCCGCCCGCGACGGGCGTGAGCGTCGCTATCTCGCGGACCTAATGTCACTTCGTGGCGAGTGCACAGAGCAACTTCGACGAGATCCTGTCACGGGTTCGCGGTGCTGGCAAGCGCGTGACAGTGGCCAAACGCCGCGTCGCCGAGGTCCTCATTGAGTCCGGCACCGACCTCACCGCCGACGAGATCACTCAGCGGGTGCAGAGCCGCTCCCCCGACGTCAGTCCCTCGACCATCTACCGGATCCTCGAAGAGTTCGAGGCCCTGGGGATCATCGTGCACGCGCACCTCGGACGCGCGGCGGCCGTCTACCACCTGGCCGGCACCGTGCACGGTCATCTGGTGTGCGAGCGGTGCGGCGCGACCGTCGAGATCCCCGCGCGCGACTTCGACAAGCTCAGCCGGAGCCTGGCCTCCTCGTACGGGTTCGTTCTGGACCGACACCACGTGGCGCTGTCGGGCATCTGCGTCGAGTGTCGGGCGGCTTCCTCACCGAACTCGGCAATCTGAGGTTCGCGCTCGACGAGCGAAGTTCCTGAACCTCGTTAGGGTGGACGGGTCCCATGATCGCGATCGACCACCTCACGAAGCGGTTTGGCTCGACGGTCGCGGTCAACGACCTCTCCTTTACCGTGCGTCCGGGGGTAGTGACCGGCTTCTTAGGTCCCAACGGATCTGGCAAGTCGACCACCATGCGGGTGATCCTCGGCCTGGACCACCCCGACAAGGGTTCGGCCACCATCGACGGGAAGCAGTTCGACAGGCTGAAGGCGCCGCTGCGCGAAGTCGGGGCGCTTCTCGACGCGAAGGCGGCCCACCCGGGTCGCACCGCGCGCAATCACCTGAAGGCCCTGGCGGCCTCCAACCAGATTGCGCGATCGCGCGTCGACGAGGTACTCGCCTTCGCCGGCATCGCCACGGTGGCGGACAAGAAGGTCGGCCAGTTCTCACTCGGCATGTGCCAACGTCTCGGGATCGCGGCGGCGATGCTGGGCGATCCGGCGGTACTCATGTTCGACGAGCCGGTGAACGGGTTGGACCCCGAGGGCATCCGATGGATTCGGGAGAGCTTTCGCTCTCTGGCCGATCAGGGACGCACCGTGTTTGTCAGCTCGCACCTCATGAGCGAGATGGCCCTCACCGCTGACGAGATTGTCGTGATCGGCAAGGGCAGTTTCATTACCCGAGGGACGGTCGACGACCTCACGGCCACGGTCCAGGGCACCGTGTTCGTCCGGGCCTCGGACCCGGACGCTTTGACGGTGGCACTGCGCGCCCGTCACGCCGTTGTCACGCCCGTCAATGACCGCGCGCTCAGTGTGAGCGGGCTGACCAGCGACGAGGTTGGTGAGACCGCGCACGCCGCGGGCGTCACGATCTGGGAGCTCACGCCCCAACGCGCGTCGCTCGAAGAGGTCTTCATGGAGCTCACCGCCGACTCCGTCGAATTTGGCGGCGCCAAACTGGACAGCCATCCGTGAGCGACATCACGCTGCTGGCCGTCACCCGTTCGGAGTGGATCAAGTTCCGCTCGGTCCGCTCCACCGTCCTGGGCGCGGTGATCTTCGTGGTCTTGACGGTGGGACTGGCCGTCTTAATCACGACATTGATTCACTCCCATTGGGATCAGATGGCCGCGTTGGACAAGTTGACGTTCGACCCGGTGTCAACCAGTCTCGGCGGCATCTCGCTGGCCCAGTTCGCGGTCGGCGTGATCGGTTCGCTCTTCATCACGAGCGAGTACAGCTCTGGGAGCATCCGCTCCACCCTCACCGCGGTGCCGGTGAGGCGACGACTGATCGCAGCCAAGTTGATCGTCCTGACCGGCACGATGATCGTGCTCGGCGAGGTCGTATGTTTCGCCGCGTTCCTCATCGGACAGACGGTCTACTCGGGCATGATCCCCGCGTCCACCGACACCTTGGCCAACGGTTCGGACCTTCGCGCGGTCGTTCTCGGTGGCGTCTATCTGACGATGCTCGCCGCGGTGGGCCTCGGACTCGGCTTGATCTTGCGCCAGAGTCCGGCGACGATCTCCACGTTCACCGGGCTGGTGCTCCTCGTGCCACTCATCATCTTCTTCTTGCCCCAGAGCCTTCAGGCCACGCTTACCAAGTACGAACCGTCAGCCCTCGGACGGGCGATGACGGCGACCACCCCACCGGACCAGACATTCGGGCCGTGGAGCGCGACCGGGCTGCTGGCCCTCTACGTCGTGGTCATCGTGGGGGTCGGCATGCTTCTCTTCCAGCGACGAGACGCATAACGTCGTCGCGACGTTGTCCATGAACGTAGTCGCAGTGCTTAGAGGACCTTGGAGAGAAAGCCCTTCAAGCGTTCTGACGACGGCGCGGACAAAACCTGGCGGGGGTCGCCCGACTCCTCGATGATTCCCTGGTCCAGGAAGTACAGCGAGTCGGCGACCTCGCGAGCGAATCCCATCTCGTGCGTAACCACGACCATGGTCATGCCACTTCTCGCGAGGTCCTTCATCACGTCGAGCACCTCGCCCACGAGCTCCGGGTCCAACGCGGAGGTCGGCTCGTCGAAGAGCATCAGCTTGGGCTCCATCGCCAACGCTCGGGCGATGGCGACCCGCTGCTGCTGGCCTCCCGAGAGTTGGCTCGGGTAGTTGGTCTCCTTGTCGACGAGCCCCACGCGCTCGAGCAGCTCGCGCGCTTTCACCCGCGCCGCCTCGGCGGAGAGTCCCTTCACCTTCTCCTGGCCGATCGTGATGTTCTCGAGCACGGTGAAGTGCTGAAAGAGATTGAACCGCTGGAAGACCATCCCGATCTGGGCACGCTCCGCACAGATCTGCTTGTCGTTGAGTTCGTGGAGTCTGTTTTCGCGTAGGCGGTATCCCACGAGGTGGCCGTCGACTCGCAGTTCCCCCGCGTCGTGCTTCTCGAGGTGATTGACGCACCGCAGCAGGGTGGACTTTCCGGAGCCCGACGGTCCGATGAGACAGGTCACCTCGCCGCGCTCCACGGTGAGGTCCACGCCGCGCAGAACCTCGATCCCCGCGTAGGACTTGCGGACTCCTCGGGCCTCGATCATGGCCGTCACGGCGCTACCGGCGTCGCCAGAGGTGCGCGTCGCGTTCGAAACTTAGCCACGACTCCACGCGCGTCATTGCGAAGGCGCTGAATCGGAGTCGGTGGAGGTGTGCGCAAGACACCCCGAGAGAAGTGACGCTCCACGTAGAACTGTCCTGTCGACAGGATCGTGGTCACGATCATGTACCAGAGGCTCGCCGTGATCAACAGCGGGATGGTCAGGAAGTTTGCGGCGTAGATGTTCGCGGCCGCCCCCAGAAGTTCCGTGACCGAGACGAAACTGGCCAGCGAGGTGGTCTTGAGCATCGAGATCACCTCGTTGCCCGTTGGTGGCAGGATCACGCGCATCGCCTGGGGAAGAATCACCAGTTGGAGAGTCTGGCGATGCGTCATGCCGAGCGAACTCGCCGCCTCGATCTGACCCTCGTCGATTGACAGCAATCCCGCGCGAGCGATCTCGGAGAAGTACGCGGCCTCGTTCAAGCCAAAGGCAACGACGGCCGCGTGAAAGGGCGTGAAGAACGTCGTGGCGTGGAACTGGAAGAAGGTGACGGGAAGAAAGGGAAGTCCGATGGTCAGCTTGGGGAAGACGGCCGAGATCGCGAACCAAAACAGCAGCTGGACGAGCACGGGGGTCCCGCGAAAGAACCACGTGTAGGTCCACGCCGTCGACGACAGCAGGCGGCTCTTGGAAATGCGCATGATGGCCAGCAGCACTCCCAGAACGATCCCGATCAACATCGCCAGGCCGGTCAGTTCCAGCGTGATCACCAGTCCGCGCAAGATCTCGCTGCTGGTGAAGTACTGCCCGACCACGTCCCAGCGGAAACGCCACAGGTAGGTGGCATGGCACGAACGCACTCCCGCGACCGTCCGGCAGACCCTCTGACCCGAGGGGACCTTGGAGAAGATGGAGTGAATCACCATCGCCACTACGACGAGGGTGCAGAAACTGCCAATCCAGCGACCTACGTGACGAACGGGGACGACCTTTACTACGTCGTCCCCGTTCGTCATCATGGCAGTTGTTTACTACAAGGAACTACGAGATGGCCCCGTTCAAGATGATCTTGTTCGCGGTGAAACCACCGCCGGTCTCGCCCCATTTCTTGAGAATCGCGTGGTACGTCCCGTTGGCGATGAGGACCTTGAGCGCCGCCCGGATCGCCTTGGCCAAGGCGAGGCCGTTGGAGTTCTTCTGAGTGGCGATCCCGTAGGGAGCCACGTTGACGGCACTGCCGATGACCTTGAAGACACCGTGGGAGGTCGTGGCGATGTAGCCCGCGATCTGGCTGTCAACGAAGCCGACGTTGGCCTGTCCGGAGGACACGGCCAGGTTGGCGGACGTCTGGGTCGGGAACGGCAAGATCGTGATCTTCTTGCCGCTGGGGCAATCCTTCTGCGCCGCTTTGGCGTCGGACTGTTCGACCGTTCCCGTCTCGACCGCGACCTTCCAACCGCAGAAGCTCTTGAAACCGGTGAAGGTCAGTGTCGATGACGCTTTGGCGTACACGCCTTCGCCGGCCTGGAAGTAGTCCACGAAGTTGACCTGCTTCTCGCGCAGCTTGTTGTCCGTGAAGGACGAGTTGCCGACCTGATAGTGGTTCGACAGCAAGCCCGGAATGATGGCGTCAAAGGTGACGTTGACCTCATTGACCTTGAGACCCAACGTCGTGCCGATCGCCTTCATGAAGTCGACGTCAAAGCCAACCATCGTGGAGCCACTCATCGACTCGTCCGGCGGGTAGGTCGCGTCCGTGGCCACCTGGAGCGTTTTGCCCTTGTAGGCGGCGGGAACCAGACCGGCGGCGGCGGCGTTGTACTTTCCCTTGATCGAGGTGGAGGCTCCCGCGATGGCGAACGACGTCACCACCAGCGCTGCTACGGCCCCGGAAACGAGCGCAAGTCGCGCCCCAGATGCGTGCTTCATGAATTATCCCCATCTTCTCGCGACGCGGTCCGCGTCGGCCTCCATTGATACCAGAGTTCAACTACTCGCTGCATTCAGCACCGGTACGTCGTCCACAGGGACGTCCACGGTCGCGCGACGCGCCGGCATGGCCGCGATCACCACAACGCCCACCACGGCGACCAGAAGAGCCGCCACCAGACACCCGCGGTGCAGTCCATTGATGAAGGCCTCGGTCACAGCGTGGCTCACCCGAAGCCGCACGCCTGACGGCAATCGAGCCGCGGTGGCCCGGGCCATCTGCATCGAGCTCTGCGCGTGGGCCAGGGTGGATCCCCTGACACCCACGCCGGAGAAGGCCCGTCGCACCGCCGGTCCGAAGAACGAGGAGAAGACCGACCCGATGACCGCGACGCCCATCGTTCCGCCGAGCTCGCGGGTCGTCTCGTTGGTGGCGGCGCCAGCGCCAATCTGTTCGGGCGACAGCGTCGACATGATGGCCGCGGTCGCCGGGGCGTTGATTAGTGAGAAGCCCAGTGCCATCACCATCATGGATCCGATCACGGGGCCGAAGAACGGGGCCGTCGCACCGATTCGGCTGACCCAGATCATGGAGGCACCCATGACGAAGAGCCCGCTCGACACCACGGTGCGCGTCCCTATTCGCACGGCGAGGCGGGCACCCATGGGAGTGGCCACCATGGCGACCGCGGCGAAGGGCAGGGTGTGCACGCCCGCCGAGAGGGCCGTGTAGCCACGCACCAGCTGGAAGTACTGGGTGATGAGGAAGATGAACCCGAAGAGGCAGAAATGCGCCGCGGACACCGCGGCGGCGCCCGCGGAGAAGGCTCCCCGGCGGAACACCCGAACGTCGAGCAACGGACCCTCGCGGCGCGACTCGTAGTGGATGAAGGAGAAGAGAAGGACCGCGGCCGCGGCGAAGAGTGCGAAGGTCGTCGTGTCGGTCCACCCCCACGATGGTCCTTCAATGATGGCCAGCACCAACGTCGACACGCCGAGCGTGCCCAACGCGAGGCCGCTGAGGTCAAATCGGCGTCGCTGCGGGCTGCGCGACTCGGGCACGATCCAGTTGGTCAAGATGACGGCCAGTACGACGACGGGCAAGTTGATGAGGAAGATCGAGCCGACCCAGTAGTGGACAATCAATACCCCACCGAGGACCGGCCCCACGGCGATCGCCACGCCACCGACGGCGCCCCAGATGCCGAAGGCGGTGGCGCGTTCGTTGGGGTCGTCGAAGGTCACGGTGAGGAGTGACAGCGTCGCCGGGAAGATGAACGCCGCGGCCGCGCCCATGAAGGCCCTCGCCGCGAGCAAGGTCGTGACGTTGGTCGAGTGCGCAGCGACGAAGGAGAACACGCCGAAAGCGACGAGCGCGCTCTGCATGACCCGGCGCCGACCCAGGCGGTCCGACAGTCCACCGCCGGCCAAGAGGAGGCCCGCGAAGGGCAGCGAGTAGCCGTCGACGATCCACTGCAAGGCCGAGTTCGACGCTCCCATGTCGCGCGCCAACGTCGGCAGTGCGACGTTGACCACCGTGTTGTCGACGACCACCAAGAACACGGCAATCGACAGGACCGCCAATACCCCCCAACGCCGATCGTGTGCCTCACCCATGGAAATCACTCCCCTATAGAACGATGTTCTATTATTATAGCACAACGTACTACACTATGTAGCGTGATCGAACGCCAGACCCGAACTCCGTCTCTTCGCATCAGCGCTGACGTCCTGGACGCCGCGCTTTCGCTACTCGGCGAGGAGGGTCCCGACGGCTTCACCGTCCGGGCAATCGCTTCGCGGGCCGGCGTCGCGCCCATGGCTCTCTACAACCACTTCGACGGCAAGAACGGGGTGTTGGAGGCGATCTGGGTCGATGGCTTCGAACTGCTGCGCGAATGCATCAGTCTGCGCCGACACTCGCCCCTGGAAGATCTTCGCGACGCCGGTGTCGCCTACCGGCGCTTCGCGCTGGAGCACCGGGCGCACTACACCGTGATGTTCATGCACCACTTCGTCGGCTTCGAGCCGTCGCTTGAGGCCAGTCACGCCGCGGCTCGGGCTTTTGAGGCGTTGGTGAATCAAGTGGAGCGCTCCCAAGAAGCCGGATACTTCCACGGGCTACGCGCCGGCGACGTGGCCCAGATGCTGTGGGCCTCTTGCCACGGTTACGTGTCGCTGGAGATCCTCAACATCAACTTCGCCCACCACGTCAATGACACCTACGAGGCGCTGCTCGACGGCCTCTTACGTGGTCTGAAGTAGTCCCGCGCGCGACGATGGCTCCGGCCAACGGCCCGGTCGAGACGGTCGCAGCAACAGGTCGGTCAGCTCGCGGCGCTGATGGGTCTGGCGCCACACCAGTTGCTCCTGGGCGGCAGCGAGCACCCGGTCGGCGTCGGTGCACTCGGTGCGCCAGGTGGGATCGGCCAGCAGATCGAAGCAGCGATACGACCCGTCACCGAACTGCACGTAGGCAATATCGTCGCCCACCGAGACGGCGAGATTGAGTCCGCTGAGTGCCCAGTCGACGGAGCGGCGCGTCGGCTGTCGACGCAGCTCACCGTTGCGGTAGTCCCACTCGTAGTGCGCCGTTGACCGCCACGACGAGCTATCGCCGTTGATCAGAGAGTCAAGCGGGCGGCCGTCGCACTGAGCCGGCACGTCCAGACCCAACGCGACGGCCAGGGTGGGCAGGAGATCGACGTTCTCGGTGTAGGAGTTGACCGTCACGCCCGCGTCAGCGCGGCGAGGATCGCGCCAGAGCCCAACGATGTGATAGCTCTGGGGAAAGAAACCCAACTTCTCCAAGAGGCCGTGGTCACCGAGCTGCTCGCCGTGGTCCGACGTCACGACGACCAGCGTCTCGTCCCACTCACCGCGGGCCTCGATTGCCCCGACGACGCGACCTAACTGCGAGTCGACCTCGCTGACCATCCCGTAGTACTGGGCCTTGAGGCGACGCATCTCATCGGGGTCCGTTGGCGCGGCGCTGGCCGGATAGCCCAGAGCGAACTCGTGCAGCGGGTGGCGCCGCTCGGCCTCGACCGGCGCGATGGGTTCTTCCACGTCGGCCGGGTCGTAGAGGTGCGAGTACTCGCCCGCCGCGGCGTAGGGCGGGTGGGGCCGCAGGTAGCTGAGGTGGGCGAACCATCCGCTCCCCTGGTGACCCAACCACTCGAGGAAGCGCGTGGTGAGGAACCCGCCCAGGGAGTCCTCGACCGGACGGTCCGGCTCACCCATCAGCGCGGCCTTCCAGCCGTAGTCGACGTCGTAGCCCTTGGCCCGCAGGTACTGGATCCATCCGGCCTGGCTCTCGGGCAGGAAGAGACCCACCGAGAATCCGGGAAGCACGCTGTCGTAGGTGTCGAGGCGCGGGTCGTCGAGCCCCTCGGCGCGACTGGGGTCGATGCCTTGGTCGGTGTAGCCGAAGAGCGTCGGATCGAAGCCCGCCCGCCGAGCCACCAGAGCCATGTTGTCCACGCCCGCGGCCAGCGGTGTCCCATTCGCCACGACCCGGTTGTTCATCTGGTACATCCCGGTGTAGATCGCGGCGCGTCCCGGCGCGCAGGGCGCGGCCTGGGAGTAGTGACGCGCCAGGCGAACGCCCTCGCGCGCGATCCGGTCGAGCGTCGGCGTGATCGTCAGCGGGTGTCCGGCGGCACCGTATGCGTCACCCCGGAACTGGTCGAGGGTGATGAAGAGGACGTTCACAGCGACGTGGCCACAAGTCGGTGAAGGTGCGTGGCCAGGTCGTCGACGACTTCGCGGGCCTCAGGCACGGCACCGCCCATCCGAAGAAATCCGTGCGGCATCCCCGCGGCCTCGAGCAAAGTCACGCGCACGCCGAAGTGCTCGAGCAACCCCGCGTAGGCGAGACCCTCGTCGCGCAGCGGGTCGCACTCGGCGAGGACCAGCACCGCTGGCGGCGACCCGACGAGATCGTCGGACATCAAGGGCGACACCCGCGGATCGGCGTGGTTGGCGTACCCCGCGAGGTACTGCCCGTAGTCGTAGCGCAGGTGCTCGACGTCGAGGAAGTACCCCTGGGCGTAGGTGTGCGACGAGTCGGTCAAGACGTCGGGACCCAGCGTCGGGTAGATCAGAACCTGCGCCGCGACGTCAATGGGTTCGGCGCGAGTGGCCGTCGCGGCCACGGTGGCGAGCGTCGCGCCCGCCGAGTCACCCATCACGATCAGGCGCACGGACGGTTCGTCGAAGTCGCCGCCGTGACTCGCGACGTAGCGCACCACGTCGGTGGCGTCGTCGACCGCCGCCGGGAACGGGTTCTCGGGGGCCAGGCGGTACGCGACCGCGAGGAAACGAACGCCGATGTGCGCGGCGAGCTGGCGGCACAGCGCGTCGTGCGTGTCCAGGTCCCCCTCGACGAAGGATCCTCCATGAAAGAAGATCACCAACGCTCGCCCTTCGTCGCCGGAGGGAACGTAGAGTCGCGCCGCGAGCTGGCGACCCTCGAGTGGCAGCTCCATATCCCTGACGGACTCGACAGCCTCAGGAGTGCCGCGCAGCGCGTCGGCCCGAGCGCGATAGACCGCCCGGCGCTCCTCGACCGAGATCGTCGCCGGGTGAGCCCGCGGGTGCTCCTGGGCCTCGCGGACGTACGGCGCGAGCGCTGGATGAATCATGGCGACCTCCGACCGGCAGCCTACGCAAGCACGCTGACGTCCACACCGTGTGAATCGAATCGTGAGGTACTCGGCGGCCAGATGCACGTGTGCGAACGAGCAAGTACCCTCGTCACAAGGACACGAAAGTTATGGAGGTGGTCCATGGGACTAATGGACAAGGTCAAGGGACAGGCGTCAGCCGCCGCACAGGCGGCGAAGGAAGCTGCGCAGAAGGGTCAGGCCAAGGTTGACGAGATGCAGGCGAAGAAGGCCGCCGACGGCGTCTTGCGCCAGCTGGGACTCGCTGTATTCCTGCAGAAGACCGATCGCGCCACTGGGTCGGCCGACAGCGACATCTCCGGCTACGTCGAGACCCTCAAGACCTACGAGACCGAGCACGGCTCGCTGAGCGGCGACGCGTCGTAACCAGTCGAGTCAACGACGCGCGTTCGCGCGTGACCGTCTAGTGCTGCGTGGGTGACGTGGGCCCGCGGCGCGCAGTGAAGAACTGATCGAGTCCGGCAGCGCCCGAGCAACCTTCGATGACGGGCGAGGGGTCCTAAACGACACATCGAGATCCCGACTCCGTGGTGGGAACCGGGACCTCGATGCTGGAGCGGACGACCGGGCTCGAACCGGCGACCTCGACCTTGGCAAGGTCGCGCTCTACCAACTGAGCTACGTCCGCGTGACGACTACTTTAGCCGACCCCTCAGGCGCGGTCACCCGCCCACGATGTGTTAACGGCCCGTGCTGCCGAAACCACCCTCGCCACGACTCGCCGCCGGCAACTCGGCCACGACCGTGAAGCCAATGGTGTCCAGGGGTATCACAACTAGTTGCGCGATGCGGTCGCCGGCGTGGACGACGTACTCGTCGTACGGATCGAGGTTGACCAACGCGACCTTCACCTCGCCGCGGTAGCCCGGGTCGATGAGCCCGGGCGCGTTCACGCAGGTCACGCCGTGACGCGCGGCCAGTCCGCTTCGCGGCAGGACGAAGCCGCCGTGACCCTCAGGTATGGCCACACTGAGTCCCGTGGCGACCAACGCGCGTCCGCCGCCCGGGGCCAACGCGCACTGCTCCACTGCGACGAGGTCGCAGCCAGCGTCACCGTCGTTGGCGTACGACGGGACGACGGCGTCAGGGTGCAGGACCTTGACCTGGATTTCCATGGGGGAAGGCTAGTTCCAGCCCTCAGAGTCGTTCAGTAGTCTCGCAATGTGCTCGCGTGGATGGACCTGGAAATGACCGGTCTCGAGCCGTCGCGTCACGTCATCGTCGAAATCGCGACGGTCATCACCGATGACCACCTCAATATCGTCGCCGAAGGACCCGATCTCGTTCTGCACGCCACGCCCGAGCAGCTCGCGGAGATGGGCGACGTCGTGACGACGATGCATACGAAGTCGGGCCTCGTCAAAGCGGTCAAGGCCTCGAAGATCTCCGTGGCCGAGGCCCAAAAGGCGACGCTCGACTTCCTCAAGGAGTACATCGGCGAAGCGCGCTCGGTGCCCCTGTGCGGCAACTCAATCGGGACGGACCGGCGATTCCTCCAGGAGTACATGCCCGAACTCGAAGAGTTCTTCCACTATCGCAACGTGGACGTCTCGACGGTGAAGGAACTGGCGCGCCGCTGGCATCCCCAGGTCCTCGAGGGCCTGCCAGAAAAAGCCTCGGCGCACCGGGCTCTGGACGACATCAAGGAGTCGATCGCCGAGTTGGTCCATTACCGCGAGACACTCTTCCCCCCTACCCCGTCCCGCGCTGACCCCACCACGTGAGCGGAACCCTCTCAATCACCGAGGCCACCGAGCAAATGACGGCGCCCGGGCAGATCTTTGAGACGGACCGCGCCGACGTCAACGGGGTGGAGATGTCCGTGTGGAAGCACGCCCCGGCGAATCTTCGCCAGCTGCTGGATCTGTCGCTCACCCACGGAAATCGCGACTTCTTGGTGTACGAGGGACGGCGATGGACGTTCGACGAGCACTACCGCGCCGTCGCCACGTTCGCGACGCGCCTCGTTGAGCGCGGTGTCGCCAAGGGTGACCGCGTCGCGATTATCGCGCGCAACCTGCCTGAATGGGTGATCGCCTTCTGGGGCACGGTCGCCGTGGGGGCGATCGCGGTGCCGCTCAACGCGTGGTGGACCGGCGACGAACTCACCTACGGACTGGTCGATTCGGGCACCCGAGTGGCCGTCGTCGATGAGGAGCGCTGGGAACGCCTACGACCGTTTCTCCACGAACTGCCCGACCTGGCTCACGTCATTGTCATCTCCGATGAGCCCGGCCGAACGGCCCGTCTCGGAGCAGCGGAGGATCGGGTGGCGCTCGCGGACTTCCACGACTTTGTGGGCTACGTCGCTCCCGATGCGACGCCGCCCGACGTCGCGCTCGATCCCGACGGCGAGGCGACGATCTTTTACACCTCGGGTACGACCGGACACCCCAAGGGCGCCGTGGGCACTCACCGCAACGCCGTCACCAACATGATGAACATGTTCTTCATCGGCCAACGCGCCACCCTGCGATTCGCCACCGGCAACGTCGACGACGAGGGCGTGAGTTTTCCGAACTCCTTCTTACTCAACGTGCCCCTCTTCCACGCCACCGGTTGTCTGGCCGTCATGGTGGTCAATCTGGCGGCCGGCGGCAAGTTGGTCATGACCCACCACTTCGACGCGCGCCAAGCGCTCGAGCTCATCGCGAACGAGCGGGTCACGTCCTTCGGCGGAGTGCCGACCATCGCGATGCAGATTCTCGATCACCCCGACTTCGCCGCGTTCGACACCTCCTCGGTACGCAGCGTCTCCTACGGCGGGGCCCCCGCCCCGCCGGAGCTGGTTCGACGCATACGCGCCGCCTTCCCGGGCGCCCAACCCGGCAACGGCTACGGGCTGACCGAGACCTCGGCAGGCATCGCCCTCAACACCGGACCGGACTACGTGGAGCGTCCAACGAGTTGCGGCCCACCCGTGCCGGTGTGCGAGGTCGCGGTCGTGCCCGAGGGTTTCGAGGGAGCCGAGCCCTCGCCCGATCACCCGTGCGGACCCGACGTGGTTGGCGAACTGTGGATCAAAGGCCCGAGCGTCGTCAAGGGCTACTGGCACAAGCCCGAGGCCACCGCCCAGGCCTTCACGCGGGGCTGGCTGCACACCGGCGACATCGCGCGCGTGGACGATGAGGGATTCATCTACATCGTGGATCGCGCCAAGGACGTCATCATCCGAGGTGGTGAGAACGTGTATTCGGTCATGGTTGAGGCCGCTATCTTCGAACACCCCGACGTTGCGGACTGCGCGGTGGTGGGTCTGCCGCATCCGATCCTCGGTGAGGAGGTCGCTGCGGTCGTGGTGCTGCGACCGGGACGGACGATCGAGGCCGAGGAGATCGCGCGCCACGTGGCCGAGCGCCTCGCACGCTACGAAGTACCGACCCGGCTGTACTTCCGGTCCGAGCCCCTGCCGCGCAACCCGCAGGGCAAGGTGCTCAAGCGCGAACTGCGCGCGTCGATTCTCGAAAGCGCAACGCCCTGACGCGCCGCGCGGCCACCCGAGGGCGACCGCGTCGGCGTGAAATTATCGGTTGGGCTGGGGAGTGATCCGCAGGTACGGCTTGAGGCTCTTGAACCCCTTGGGGAACTTGGTCTTGGCCTCTTCGTCGCTGACCGCGGTGACGATGATGACGTCCTCTCCGTCTTTCCAGTTCACCGGCGTGGCCACCTGGTAGCCAGCGGTCAACTGCAGTGAGTCCAGCACCCGGATGATCTCGTCGATGTTGCGTCCGGTCGAGGCCGGGTAGGTGAGCGTGAGCTTGACCTTCTTGTCGGGCCCGATGATGAAGACGCTGCGCACCGTCATGGTGTCGTTGGCGTTGGGGTGGATCATGTCGTAGAGGTCGGCGACCTTGCGCTCCTCGTCGCCGATCAGGGGAAAGTTGAGCGTCGAGCCCTGGGTCTCGGCTATGTCGCCCTTCCACCTCTCGTGTGAGGCGACGTCATCGACCGACAGTCCGATGATCTTGGTGTTGCGCTTGTCGAACTCGGCCTTGCGAGCGGCGAAGCCACCCAGTTCGGTAGTGCACACCGGCGTGAAGTCCTTGGGATGAGAGAAGAGGATTCCCCAGCCGTCACCTAGCCACTCGTGGAACGAAATCGGTCCTTCGGTGGTCTCGGCGGTGAAGTCGGGGGCTACGTCTCCGAGGCGAACTGCCATGTCCTTGCTCCTTTGGCTCGTCAGTCCCGTGACTGAACGACCACACCTTAACGGGACGATTTTCAATCCTGCTAATTCCCATCAGAGTTCTAGGTTTTCTCACGCGCTCGACACGATTGCTGGAATGCTGGTCCGATGGAGCGCATCCCTGTCGTCGCCGCCTTCGATTTGGACGGCACCCTGACCACGGGCGGCAGCGTCTTTCGTTGGCTGCGCGTCGTGGCCGGCGACCGCGTGGCGTACCAGGCTGCCCTGCGCCTGTGTGTTCCCCTCGTCAACGGTGCGGTGCGCAGCGGAACCACCGCCGATCAGGTAAAAGAGCGCCTCTTTCGAGCCCTCCTCGCGGGTCGTGACCTCGAGCAGGTCACCGCGGTGTCGCGATTCTTCATCCTCGCTCATTTGGCCGCGCACCGTCGAAACGAGGTGAGCGCGCGTCTCGAGTGGCACCGCGCACGCGGCGACGACGTGGTCATCGTCTCGGCCTCGCCGCAGCTCTACGTGGACGTCGTCGCCGAGCAGTTGGGGGCAGACGGGGCGATCGGAACGCGCTTGGCGGTCGACACCGGGGGGCGTCTGACGGGCGGATACGACGGCCTCAACTGTCGCGGTGAGGAGAAGTTGCGCCGCACACGCGAGTGGATCAGTCAGCGCGACTACGACGACACGCCCGAGGTCTACGCGTACGGCAACTCTCGCGGCGACCGACGGTTGCTGGCGAGCGCTGACCACCCCTTCGACGTCGGGCGTCTGGGTCCCTTGGGAGCACTCCGGCGCTACCCGCGCCTGGGCACCGACTGGGCAGTTCAGGCCTGACGGATCGCGGCGCCCAGCTCGACGATGCCACCCTCGCGGCCGTCGTAGAGGACCTGAATCGACGCGGCCTGTTCGCGCCAGGCGTAGACCGTGTTGCCCATCGGGTCGACCACGCCCACGTTGACGTCGTAGACCCCGTCGAGCAGCGGCATCTCCGCCAGGTCGACGCCCACGCGATTGTGACCGGGCTTCAGGTTGACCGGGGCGCCTTTCGCGTCGCTGCGCGAGACCAGCATGCCGCCACGCGTGAAGACTTCGACCACGAAGTTCCCACTGACGGCGCCCTCGGCGGTGATGTCCACGTCGAAGTGGAGGCTCGCGCCGCTACGCACGTCGAAGGACCCCGAGGGCGTGGTGAGGGCGTCGATGCTGATGCCCGGCGGGGCATCAGCGTGCTCGCGGTCGCTGACGTCGCCCAGCAGGTGCTCGCGAAACACCCGCAGCGAGTCCTGCACCGAACCGTTGGCGATGAGCCGACCGCCCTCGAGCACGATCGCCGAGTCGCAGATCGCCTTGACCGTGTCCGCGCTATGGGTGACCAGCAGGATCGTGCGGCCCTCCTGCTGGAAACGGCTGATCCGGTCGAGACACTTGGCCTGGAAGCGCTCGTCACCCACCGCCAAGACCTCGTCGACGACGAGGACATCGGGGTCGACGTTGACTGCCACGGCGAAGGCCAGCCGGACGTACATGCCGCTCGAATAGAACTTGACCTGGGTGTCGATGAACTGGTCGAGCTCACTGAACGCGACGATGTCGTCGAAGATGCCGTCGACCATGCGCCGAGAGAACCCGAGGATGGAGCCGTAGAGGTAGACGTTGTCGCGACCGGAGAGTTCGGGCTGGAAGCCCGCGCCGAGCTCGAGCAGCGCGGCCAGGCTTCCGCGGAGCCGGATCTCACCTGTGGTGGGCTGCAAGACGCCGCAGATGCACTTGAGCAGCGTCGACTTACCCGAACCGTTCTGGCCCAGGATGCCGATGGTCTCACCGTCGCCGACGGTGAAGTTCACGTCACTGAGGGCGCTGAACACCTCGGTCGACCCGGCGCGCGGGTGCAGCAAGCGCTCCTTCAACGTCTGGTGACGCTCGTGGTGGATCTTGAACTGCTTGGAGACACCGCGCACGTCGATGACGGTGGTCATTACAGCTCCGATTCGAAGTTGCCCTCGAGGCGGCCGAAGATCGACTCAGCCACCAGGAAGAGGACCAGCATGATGCCGACCAAACCCACGTTCAGATAGAAGTAGGTCGACATCGGCCACGTGGGCAGGATCTGCAAGATCGGGTGCGGCGCGATGGTCGAGCGCACCGTGGTGCTCACGTAGAAGAATCGCTGGAATGTCAGGACGATCAGGGTCACCGGATTGAGGAAGTAGAGCACCGAGATCCCGTGGCGGTGCAGCGGCGCGGCAATGGAGTGCTCGTAGGAGTAGACCACCGGCGTCAGCCAGAACCACAGCTGCAGGACCACGTCCATCAGGTGCCGCACGTCGCGCATGTAGACCGTCACCGCCGACATCACCACGGCCACCGACGCGGTCAGCAGGTAAAGCGCGACGAAGGAGATGGGCAGGATCCAGATGAATCCCCAGTCCGGCGCGTGGCCGATCACCAGGAGCAACACGGCGAAAACGCCGAGCTGGATGAAGAAGTAAATGACGGAGGATCCGACGTTGGAGAGCGGCAGGATCTCGCGCGGGAAGGAGACCTTCTTGACGAGTCCGGCGCGGTCGACGATGACGCCGGTCGCCGAACCGACCGCGGTCATGAAGAGGTTCCACACGACCAGGCCCGAGAACAGATAGACGACGAAGTTCGGAATGCCGTTCTTCAACACGACGGAGAACACCAAAAAGTAGATGGCCAGCGTGAAGGCCGGTGAGAGCATCGACCAGAAGACGCCGAGGGCTGACCCCTTGTACTTGATACGTATGTCCGAGAAGATGAGTCCGGTCAGCAACTCACGGCGTGACGCGAGGTTGCGTAGTCGCGCCGGCAGACTGGCGCGCGCACTGACCACCCGGACCGGCGCGTTCTCGAGCGAGCGTCGCTCCACCCGCGCCGGGGACGGGTCGGTCACTAGGCCTCTTGGCGGACTGCCGAGCGGTCGATGACGGCGTCGATGAAGCCGTACTCCACGGCCTCTTGCGCGGTGAACCAACGATCACGGTCAGAGTCGACGTCGATGCGGTCGACGTCCTGTCCGGTGTGGAAGGCAATGCGCTCGGCCACGATCTTCTTCAGGTAGATGATCTGCTCGGCCTGGATGGCGATGTCCGACGCCTGTCCCTGCATCCCGCCCATGGAGGGCTGGTGCATGAGGATCCGGCTGTGGGGCAGCGAGAAGCGCTTGCCGTGCGCGCCCGCACACAGCAGGACCTGGCCCATCGAGGCCGCCATCCCCACGCAGATCGTGCGGATGTCGCAGTTGACGTACTGCATGGTGTCGTAGATGGCCAGGCCGTCGATGACGGACCCGCCGGGCGAGTTGATGTAGAGGCTGATGTCGCGCTCGCGGTCCTCGGCCTCGAGCAGCAGGAGCTCGGCGCAGATGCGGTTGGCGGACTCCTGGTCCACGACGGAACCAAGGAAGATGATGCGCTCGCGCAGCAGTCGCTGGTTGAGGTCTGGGTTGCCGATCCCGTCGGCTACGGAGGAGGTAATCATGCGCCCAATCTACAGCGCGCTACCTTGCTCTTCGGCCTTCGACGCGTAGACTGCGATGTCCGGCGGGCGTGGCGGAATGGTAGACGCGCTGGTTTTAGGTACCAGTTCTTCGGAGTGTGGGTTCGAATCCCGCCGCCCGCACGAAGGGGGTCGCTTGGCCGCTTCGTGCCATCTGCTAGCGTGGGAAACGCTGTTTCGTCGCGATTCGTGACGGAGACCGATTCGAGCACTGTGCTCCGGGTTGGGCTCAGCTCAACTCGTAGGAGTCTCAATGTCTGTATCCTTTGCCGACCTCGGCGTGCCCGCACGCCTGGTGGACCGCCTCGCCGCGCGCGGTATTCACGAAGCGTTCCCCATTCAAGAGGCCGCTCTACCCGACGCCCTGGCCGGCCGCGACGTCGTTGGCAAGGCCGCGACGGGTTCGGGCAAGACCCTAGCCTTCGGTCTACCCCTCATCGCTCGCCTCCAGCCGGCGCGGCCCCGCAAGCCCCACGCCCTGGTTCTCGTGCCCACGCGCGAGCTCGCCGCCCAGGTCCAGAAGGAACTCGCCCAGCTGACCAGCGACCACGGTCGCCGGGTCATCTGCATCTACGGAGGTACCTCCTACAGCGTCGCGCGCAAGGCCCTCAACCACGGCGTTGACGTCGTCGTGGCCTGCCCCGGTCGGCTCGAAGACATGCTCGAACAGGGTGCACTGGACCTCGGCGCGGTGACCACCGTCGTCGTCGACGAGGCCGACCGCATGGCCGACATGGGCTTCCTGCCCGCCGTGCGTCGACTGATCGGCGCCACGAACCGCGACCGCCACGTGATGCTCTTCTCGGCGACCATGGGACCGGACGTTGCCTCGTTGGTGCGTTCCTTTACCACGAACGCCGCGGTCCATGACGTCGTCGACGAAGAGTCCCCGAGCGACGTCGACCACTTCTTTTGGCGCGTGGCGCGTGAGGAGCGTCCCCAGATGGTCGCCGACATCGTCGGCGAACACGGACGAGCCCTCGTTTTTTCGCGAACCAAGCACGGCGCGGATCGTCTGGTTCGCCAGCTGCACGATCGCGGCGTGAGCGCGGTGGCCCTGCACGGTGACCGTTCCCAGGCTCAGCGCGAGCGTGCGCTCGGCGCCGTCAAGGACGGTCGCACCAGCGTGCTCGTGGCAACGGACGTTGCCGCCCGCGGGATCCACATGGAAGGACTACCCGTCGTCGTTCACTTCGACCCGCCGGCCCAGGCCATTGACTACCTGCACCGTTCTGGGCGTACCGGTCGCGCCGGAGCCTCCGGTGTGGTCATCTCCCTGGTGACCGAGGACACCCTGGGTGCGGTCAAGCGCCTCCAGCGCACCCTGGGTCTGCCCGCTTCGATCGAGCCGCGCGAGTCAGCGACCGCGCAGCGCCTGGGCGCCGTCGACGACGCCGAGGCGTCGACGCCATTGGTCGATGCCCCCGCGCGGCGCACCGCTCCCCCGGCACGACGCACCGCGCCCACCGAGCGCAGCCGATTCACGCGTGAGCGTCGTCCGCCCGTCGCGCGCGAGCAGCGCCGCGCGCCGCACAGTCGGGTCAACACCGTCGACCAGACACGACCGTCGAGTCGTCCGGGCGAAGCGGTCGTGAGCTTCTTCAACGACTCCAAGGGTTACGGCTTCGCCGTGGACGCCAAGGGTGACGACCTGTTCATCCACTTCTCGAGCATCCAGGGCGACGGGTTCAAGTCGCTCGCCCAAGGCCAGACCATCGCGTTCGAAGAGGCCAGCGGTCCCAAGGGACGCGAGGCTCGCAACGTGCGCGTCGTGGGCAGTGGCACGCGTCGTCGATAGAGTCGACTCGTGACTGACAAGCCCCTCGTCGAGCCGCACGTCGGCCCGGCGCCGGACGACCTCGTCATCGAGGAGATCATCGTCGGCACCGGCGACGAAGCGACCAAGGGTCAGACCGCGGTCGTGCACTACGTCGGCGTCGCGGCGTCGAGCGGAGAGGAGTTCGACGCGTCGTGGAATCGCGGCGACACCTTCAGCTTTCCCCTCGGCGCTGGCTACGTCATCGCCGGTTGGGACCAGGGCGTGGTCGGAATGCGCGTCGGCGGTCGTCGGCGCCTCGTGATTCCGGCACACCTCGGTTACGGCAACGCTGGCGCCGGTGGCGTCATCGCGCCCGGCGAGACTCTGATCTTCGTCGTGGATCTCGTCGCGTTGGTCTGATCAGCCCAGCGCCAAGATGCGCTGGTAGTCGCCGTATCGCTCGCAGCAGATCTCGGCGATCAGTCGAAGCCGTTCATTGGTGCGCGGAAGACTCAACACGGCGAACTGATCGAACACCGGCATGGGGGCCATCGAGCAGAGCTGCCACGTACGCACCAATGGGTCTTCGTCCATCTCGCAGTTGCTCTTGAGGCACTGGTCGGCCACCACCTCGCTCTGAATGGCGCGTAACGCGCGCACGGCGGATTCGGTCGAGCGCAGGAGCTGCGCGTCGACCGCGTCTCCCTCCGGCGGTGCATCGTCGACCCGCGCCCGCGGGTAGGGAGCGTCGTCGAGCCACTCGGAGATCTCGACGCGCTGGGTCCCTTCGACCATCATCAAGGTCTTGTCGTCGTCCAGGGGCTGCGAGGCGATCACGTGCACGACGGTGGCGACGCCGGTGCGCTGGTCTCCGCCGCCGACCTCGGAGCCGCGCGCGATGAGACAGGTGCCGAAGACGGGGTCCGATTCGATGTCCGACAGCATCTGCTGGTAGCGCGACTCGAAGACGCACAGTCCCACGACTTGGTGGGGAAAAACAACCA
The DNA here is from genome assembly GCA_963715855.1 of uncultured Actinomycetota bacterium. Lineage (GTDB taxonomy): Bacteria > Actinomycetota > Acidimicrobiia > Acidimicrobiales > RAAP-2 > RAAP-2. Next base: position 1,877,217 of record OY970279.1, on the reverse strand, counting down.
TGCCCAAGGGGAACATCGGCAACTCTCGGACTCCCACGCCCCCCACCCTAAAGGTGAACGGCGCGTGAACGACTACTTCTCGGCAACGATTCGTGCGAGCGCGGCGAGGGCTCGACCCCGGTGCGAGCGGCGATTCTTTTCCTCGGCGGAGAGTTCGGCCAACGTGCGACCGGGCGTCTCATCAGGTTCGAATACTGGGTCGTAGCCGAATCCTTCACTGCCGCGCGGTGCGTCGATGATCTGTCCGACCAATTCGCCGTCGACAGTGACGTGCGTACCGTCGGGGTACGCCACGACAATGACGGTGCGAAAGTGCGCTCGTCGAGGCGACTTCACGTCGGCCAGTTCACCGAGCAGTCGGGCCACGTTGTCGGCGTCCGACGCCGTCTCGCCGGCGTACCGAGCGCTGTGCACGCCGGGGCGCCCGTCGAGGGCGTCAACGAAGAGGCCAGTGTCGTCAGCGACCGACGCCATTCCAGTGGCCTCGCTGACGGCGCGAGCTTTGAGCAGGGCGTTTCCTTCCAATGTGTCCGCTGTCTCCGGAACGTCGGGCACCTCGACGGGACGTGGGAGAACTGTGAAGCCCGCCACGGCGAGAACCGCGGACATCTCCGCAGCCTTGTGCGGGTTGGCCGTCGCCAGGACGACGTCGCTCACCGCGAATGTGCGCGGGGCGGCGTCGCGATGAGTTCGCGCTGGGCGTCGTGAATCCTCCGCAGGCCCGCCTGGGCGAGGTCGAGGAGGACATCGAGTTCGGTGCGCGAGAACGCTTCGCGCTCGGCCGTGCCCTGCACTTCGACGAAGCGCCCGTCGCCAGTCATGACCACGTTCATATCGGTGTCGGCTCGCACGTCCTCTTCGTATGGAAGGTCCAACAGCGCTTGGCCGTCCACGACGCCGACCGAGACCCCGGCGACCACGTCGCTGAGAGCGTGTTCGGTGAGTGTGCCGTCGGCGACGAGACGAGTAATGGCGTCGTGCAATGCAATGAATCCGCCGCAGATGGACGCGGTGCGCGTTCCCCCATCGGCCTGCAGGACGTCACAGTCCACCGTGATTTGCAGGTCGGCGATCATCTCGAGCTGTGTCACCGCGCGCAGGGACCGCCCGATGAGGCGCTGAATCTCATGGGTGCGCCCGGATTGGCGACCGCGCGCCGCCTCGCGACCAACTCGCTCGGGAGACGAACCCGGCAGCATCGAGTACTCGGCCGTCACCCATCCGCGACCCGATCCACGCAGCCAACGCGGAACGTCGCGCTCGACCGACGCGGTGCAGAGAACTCTGGTACGACCGACACTGACGAGCACCGACCCGTCGGCCATCTCGGTGAAGTCACGCTCGAAGGTGAGTGTTCGTCCCTCGTCCGGTCGACGTCCGTCGCCGCGCGCTGCAGTCATGAGTTATCTCCTCGGTCCGACCACGGTAGTGGCTCGACGGTACAACTGCCTAGAAGTAGATGGTCCGCTTGGCGCGCTCGACGACCTCGTCGACGTCGTCAGTCCACGCCCCGGTCGACAGGTACTTCCACCCCTCGTCGGCTAACACGGTCACGATCGTCGCGGTGCTGCCCTCCGGCAGGCTGAGAGCGCACTTGGCGGCACCCGCCATCACGGCCCCCGAAGAGATGCCGGTGAAGAGGCCGACTTCCATCAGGCGACGCGTCCACTCGATGGACTCGCGCGGTCGCACGACGACCTTGCGGTCGAGAAGTTCGGCACCGTTGTTGTCGGTGAAGATCGGTGGCACGTAGCCATCGTCGAGGTTGCGCAGACCGTCGACCGACTCACCCGCCGGCGGCTCGATCGCCCAGATCTGCACCTCCGGTCGGTGCTCTCGCAGGTAGCGACCAACGCCCATGAGGGTGCCCGAGGTTCCCAGGCCCGCGACGAAGTGGGTGATCTCAGGCACGTCGCTGACGATCTCGGGCGCGGTGGTCGTGTAGTGGGCCATCGGGTTGGCCGGGTTCGCGTACTGGTAGAGAAAGACCCACTCGGGGTTCTCCTCGGCCAATCGGCGCGCCAAGCGCACCGCGCCGTTGGATCCCTCACCACCCGGCGAGTCGATGATCTCGGCCCCCCAGGCCAGGAGCAGCTGGCGCCGCTCGGGTGACACGTTGACCGGCAACACCACTTTGAGGTGGTACCCGCGCAGTCGGCACACCATGGCGAGCGCGATACCGGTGTTGCCGGAGGTCGGTTCAAGAAGGGTCTGTCCGGGCCGGCCGGGCACCAGGCGCCCGTCGCGCTCAGCGGTCTGGACCAGTGCCAGCGCCACGCGGTCCTTCACCGAACCCGCGGGGTTGCGACCTTCGAGTTTGGCGAGGATGGCGACGTCGGGACGGGGCGACAGTGCGCTGACGTCTACGACTGGGGTGTGCCCGACGAGGTCGAGCACGGACGCGTATCGCGTCACCGCGCTCCCCCGGCGACGGCGGGCAGCAGGGTCACCTCGTCGCCGTCAGCCACGGGTGCGCCCAGTCCACCGATGTAGCGCACGTCGTCGTCGTTCAAATAGACATTGAGAAACCTGTGCAGGACGCCGTCGTCGTCGAGCAGTTGGTTCGACACGGCGGGGAACGTCGCCGTCAGCGATCCCAAGACGTCGCCGACGGTCTCTCCGGTGGCCGAGACCGTCGTCTGACCGCCCATGGCCGGCCGCAGCACGGTCGGGATTCGCACCACTACGGACATGACGCCTCTCCTGACTCCGTGGCCAATTCATGACCAACTTAGTCAAGAATAGCGTAGGTCCGGTCCGATCTGTCCCTAGAGTCGGCGCTCAATGCCAAAATAATGCGATCTAACGAAGGACGACGGGCTCCTCGTCGATCCGGCCATCGACGATGGTGAAGCTGCGCACGACGGTCGGTACGTCGCGCAGTGAGACCAATACGTAGTGCCAGATCGGGTCGGGCGCTTGGTTGACGTCGGTGGGGCTGGGGTAGGCCTCGGACCGAGTGTGCGAATGAAACACGCCAATCACGCTGAGCCCTTCGTCGTCAGCTCGACGAAAGGTCTGTAACAGTACTTTCGGATCAATCTCGTAAATCTTGGCGGAGTCGGCGACGTTCGGGCTCGCCACGACGTCGCTCACGACACCGTCGCCGTCGCCGAGAAGCAGTCCGCAGCCTTCGTTCGGCAATGCCCTCACGCAGGTCGCAACGACAGCGTCACGTTGCGCAGCGCTGAGTGTCAACACCCCGCCACCCTACTGAGCCCATCGAGGGTTTTAGAACCCCTCACTACGCTGGACGGCGTGGCTCGAGCCAAGAAGATGCAAGCCCGGCGAGCGGCGCAGCGCGAAGGCGTGATCGGTGACCGGGTGGTCGCCTCCAATCGGCGCGCCCGTCACGACTACGAAATCCTCGAGACCCTCGAATGCGGCCTGGTACTCACCGGGTCAGAAGTGAAGTCCCTGCGGGGCGGAACCGCACAGATCGGCGACGGGTACGTGCGCGTCGAGGACGACGAGTTGTGGCTCTTCGGATCCCACATTCCTCCCTGGTCGCACGCCGTGGGCTTCGGCAGCCACGATCCGGACCGAAAACGAAAGCTGCTCGCCCACCGTCACCAGGTCGAACGCTTTCGCGGCCAGACAACGACCCAGCCCCTGACTCTCATCCCCTTGAAGCTCTACTTCAAAGAGGGTCGGGCCAAGATCGAAATCGGACTCGCCAGAGGTCGTAAGCAACACGATCGGCGTCAGGAGATGGCCAAACGAGACGCTGACCGTGAGATGGCTCGCGCGTCGAGAGAGCGAGAGAAGTACGCCTAGCCAGGAACTGAACCGGCTGATTGCGACGCGCCTATGACCAACCCCTAGTCCCGCGGGGGCGCGCCTCACCTCCGCGGTCTCCAACCGATCCTTCACGTTCGCACTAGTACGACTGGACGCAGCCTCCGACGCCAAGGTTGAAGGCGTTGCTCCACAACGGCTGTACTGGGAAGTTTGACGATCCAAACTTCACGCTCGTCGTGGCAGAGTTCCACGCGCACTTGTCACCGATCTCCGCCCCCGACCCGTCTAGCCATCCACCGTTCGGGAACTGATCGGTCTCGGTCTCGGCGAACTCGTGACCCGCCACGATGGTGATGCCGGCGTTGGGACCCAAGTCGACGCCACCCTTGACCAATGAAGTCGGCTCCGCAATTTCCAGCCGCGTCGGTGATGTAGGGCAGGTTCGTGTACGCAACGTCACCGACGGTCGACGTAGTCGAGCTGTGCCACGCGCAATACGGACGCCAAACCCGGCCGAGCTATTGCCCGACGACGTGGCCACCACGTACTGGACGGACGCGTTCGACGCCGCGGTCGTATTACCGAACTTCTGAGCCGCCCTCACGGCCTCGGCCGCGAGTTGACTCTGTGTCGGACTGCCCGGTGCGGCGCCCGCATTGTCGCTCCACGAACCGGCGAGAACACCAGACGACGGATTACCGGCGAAAGGTCCGCTGCCACAGGTGGCGGAGCCAATAACGGCGCCCGGGGCCTGGCAGTACTGGGTGACCGTGTTGTTCCACGACGATCCCCCGACGTTGGAGTAGAAGCTCTGAAGAATTGCCGCCTCTCCAGACTTGTCGTTGTTTGTCCACTGCGACCCCCAAAAGACTAAATAGACCTTGGGTGCGGTCTCGACTCCAATCGGGACAGACGCGCCGTCGGAGATGCCCCCGTGGTAAATGAGATTGTTCGACTTTGGCGCATGGCCTTTGCTGCCCCTGCCGGATTTGTCGACTGGCGCCATGTAGTGGATCGTTCCGTTCGGTGACGTCGCACCTGCGGGAGAGGAGGCCAGTGAGGCCAGCGGCAGCGCCCCCATCGCCAATGACGCTCCGATGACCAACAGTTGACGACGAACCTTCATCTCGACCCCTTTTTGCACAAAAACTCCCTGTGATGGTAACAGCCAGTCAATTGAATGTCCCAGCAACTTTCGAGGTTTAGCGATTATCGGGACTCATCGAACAAAGTGACGCGATCGAGACGATTCGGTCGTGCTCGTCCGCCACGAATGACGGTCGCCACCCTGATCCACGACAGTTTTCTCTCACTTGTGCGCGCTTTTCCAAACGATGCCGTAGGTGCCCCCGGAGATAAGGCTTGCTGTCACCTCTCGCGACTGTGACGTCGAGCTTGAATGGCGCAAGTTCGAGGGTTCTGCGACGAGACCATCGAAGCCCTCGACGTTCGGTGCCGAATCTCCCGCCGACCTCGACTCTTTGGCCTTCAGTAGAATGGGTGTTCGGCTTTGAAAGTCTGAGCCGAGACGAGGGGGTGAATGGTTTCGACGTTGATTGTTGAGGTGAAAGAAGCGAGCCGTGGTCTCCGGAACCACGTTAAAGAGCCGGAAAACTAAATAAACGCCAAGCCTTCGCTTGCGCTTGCTGCTTAGGTAGCAACGTCCTCCTGGACCCGGTCCTGCGGTTCAGATCTAGGGCGTCATAATGCGGGACTTACCGACCTGATCCGTTAACGGTCTCGGCGGGAAAACTTAGTTAACTACGGGTGTCCAAAGGAGCTGACAGCAGTGGCCACCCCGACAATCTTCTGACAGCTGCGCTCGGAGAATGTTCACCAAGGAATCATCGGACCGGGCTTCGACGCCCGCACCTCCACTCCTTGAGATTTACCCCGAATGGCGGACTGTGCGAATGTGCGTGCAGTCCGCTATTCGAGTTCTCAACCCGATGACACGAAGTGGGCACCAGCGGTTGAAGATGACGAAATTAGGCTTCATCCGTGTTTCACCTACAGAGACTTCGCGACGACCATGAAGCTCCGGTCTTCGATTTTGAGGTGGCCAACCGGGCGTACTTCGCCGAATCGATCAACGATCGCGGCGACGCGTTTTTTGAGACGTATGCCGAGCAGCACCGCACACTGTTGGACGACCAAGAGTCCGGAAAGTTCGCATTCCACGTTCTCGTCGATGACGATGGGACCGTCGTCGGCCGCTTCAACCTATATGACATCAACGACTCGACGGCGGTCGTCGGTTACCGCGTTGCCCAAAACGCGGCTGGCCGGGGCGTCGCGACAACCGCATTGCGAGAACTCACCCAAATTGCCCGACGGGACTTCGAACTCCACACCCTGCGGGCGGCCACCAGCAACGAGAACATCGCCTCTCAAAAGGTGCTGGAAAAAGTGGGGTTCGTTCCCGATGGACCGACCGAGGTCGGTGGTCGCCCCGGACAGTGGTACGAACTGGATCTGACCGCTGACTAGAGCCAATGCGAGGTCTCGTCGCCTTTGCTTCGCGCACTCTTGGTTGCCCACACACTTAGGATTCGCGCGGTGGAACTCGATCTGGACGACGCCCGAAAACGCTACGGCTGGGCGCTCACGCCCGAGGACCAAGAACGACTCCCGTTCTATGCGAGCTTGATTCGCGCACTTGGCGACGACGACACGGCGCTGCGCCTACTCGCCGAGGTACGCAGCGAACAGCGCAACCCCATGTTGATCCTGGCGGCGCTGCACTACCTGGCCCTCGAGGGTCACCCGGTTCTCGGTCCCCTCTATGACGCCGTGCGCCACGGACGAACCGACTCGGTGGACGAGATGGTGACCACGGTGATCTCCGTCCTGAACACCGATCCGGAACTGGTGCGGACGCAACTGCACCGGTCCACCCAAACCAACGAACCGGGCCGGTCCGCCGTGCTCCGCGCGGTCCTTCCCTACGCCGCCGCGGGGGCCGAACGCGTCAATCTCCTCGATGTGGGGACGTCCGCCGGACTGAACCTGTACCTCGACAAGTATCGCGTCTCGTCAGTCGACGACGCCGACCCGATGACCCTCGTGTGCCGCGACGAGGGACCCATCGATCGATCAATACCGCTGCCCGAGATCGCGACACGCACGGGTATCGACCGCAATCCGCTCGATCTGACGAGCCCCCACGACCAGCGGTGGCTTGAGGCGTGTGTGTGGCCCGAGGAGCGTCGACGCTTTGAACGCGTAGACGCCATCATCCACGCCCGGGCGTCGTGGCCGGACCTCACGATCCTGCGCGGCGACGCCTTGGAACGACTGGATGATGCCCTCGCCGCGGGAGAGACCGGAGTCCCAACGGTGATCACGAACACGTGGTTCGCCGCCTACCTCTCGCGCGATGCGCAAGCTACCTACTTCGATCGCATGACCGAGCTGTGCGCGCACGGCAACGTCGCGTGGATCTCGCTGGAGCTCCCCGCCGCCGTGGAGTGGCCAGCTCCTCGAGGTTCCACCGCGCCGCCCCAGGGCGGGGCCACGCAGGTCATGGTCACGCGACCCGGAGACGCACCTGAGCACTTCGGGTGGTGTCATCACCATGGACGGTGGCTGATTCGTGACGCCACGCCGATCGACACCGATAGTCCTGCACCGCCGGTTCACTAGGTAGTCTCTCCCTCTGTGAGCAACGACGCGTGGCGAGGCGACGCGTGCGCACTCGTCGATGCCTTTCGCGCGCGAGAGTTGAGCCCCCGCGAGGCGCTGGACGCGTCGCTCGACGCGATCGCCACGTCCGACCTCAATGCCTTCAGCCTGGTTGACGCGGACCGGGCGCGCGCCACAGCCGACGACGCCGACATCACCTTGCCGTTCGGCGGCGTGCCCATAGCGATCAAGGAGCTTGACGCCGTCGCAGGATGGCCTGCGACATTCGCCTCGCTCGTCTTCAAGGACCGCGTCGCGCACGCCGACTCGACCCAGGTGTCGCGTTTGCGTGACGCGGGGGCCGTGTTGGTTGGCCAGACCACCGCCTCGGAGTTCGGGTTCATCAACTGCACCAACACCCGGCTCCACGGAACGACGCGTAATCCTTGGAGTCTCGAGCGCACTCCCGGCGGGTCCTCCGGCGGCACCGCCGCGGCAGTCGCGGGCGGTCTGGTGCCGATCGGTTCCGGCGGTGACGGCGGCGGATCCCTGCGCATCCCTGCCGGGTTCACGGGACTGTTCGCCCTCAAGTCAACGTTCGGGCGCATCCCTAAGGGCCCGTTCGCCCATCAGCCCCCACTCACGGTCGTCGTGGGTTGCCTCTCGCGCTCGGTGCGCGACACGGCAAGGTGGTTTGACGTGTGCAACGGGTTCGACCCACGCGACACGCTGAGCCTGCCGCGCGTGGAGGGTTGGGAGGCCGGTCTGGACAGCTTCGACCTGCGCGGCCGGCGTGCGGTCATCGCGATGGATCTCGGTGGCGCCATCATCGACGAGCGTCAGGCGCAGATCCTTACCCAGCGCGCAGAGGAATTGATCGCGGCCGCGGGGCTCGCGCGCGTCGACGTGGTCGTCGACTTCCCGGTCGGTGGGACCGAGTGGGCCCTCTCCAACCTGAGCGGTCTGGCGGGTCTGCTCGGGGACCTCTACCCCGACTGTCACGACGACCTCACCCCAGAGGTTCAGCTAGCGATGAGCTTCGCGATGGAGCGCTTCTCGATCGACGCCGTCGGTGCATCCGAAATGTTTCGCATCCTCTTCAATGAAAAGATGGCTGAGATCTTTGAGCAAACCGACTACATCATCTGCGCGACGAATCCGGACATCGCCTTCAACGCGGCCGGTCCCATGGCCACGACCGTCGGCGGCGTCGACCTGATCGCCACCTACGGATTGGACCGCGCATTGTCCAACAACGGGGCACTGACGTTCCCCGCCAACCTGGCGGGCAATCCCGCCGTGAGCATCCCTTCGGGAGAGATGGACGAACTACCCATCGGACTACAGGTCATCGGTCGTCACCACGAAGAGCAACTCCTGCTCGATCTGGCCCGAGTCGCCGAGCGCGAGTTTCCCTGGCCCCTCACCGCGCCCCTCACCCAGTGACGTCGGGCAACCCCGAGGGCCCCACGGTCAACGACCGAGTGCGTCGTCGCCTCATCGAGTCCGTTCTGTCGAGTCGGGCCAACGCGCCGACTCGATCGGACATTCCGACCCCGGCCCTGGTCCTCGACGTTGACCTATTGGACGAGAACATTCAGCGGATGATGGAGCTCACGCGGGCGGGCTCGGTTGCTCTGCGCCCGCACGTCAAGTCTCACAAGTCGACGTTCGTCGCGCGCCGCCAGTTGGAGGCGGGGGCAGTCGGCCTAGCCTGCGCGAAGCTGGCGGAGGCCGAGGCGGTAGTTGCGGGCCTGATCGAGGACGGCTACGACCTACGCGTGTCGATCTTGATCACGTCGCCGCTCGTCGGTCCGGTGCCCACCGCGCGCGCCGCCGAGCTGGCGCGCTCGTGTGACCTGACGATCGCGGTGGATCACCCCGACGGGGTCGACGAACTCGTGCGCGCCCTCGCCCGCGAGGGCACACGAGCCGGTGCGCTGTGCGACGTGGACGTGGGGCTCGAGCGCACGGGTGTGGTCGACGCGTCCCACGCGCTGCGCGTCGTTGAGCGCATCATCGACGTCGACGGACTCGACTTCGGCGGGGTCCAGGGGTACGCGGGCCACCTCCAGCACATCCACGGGCGGACCGAGCGTCGCGAGGCGAATCTGCTCGCCATGGCGCGCCTCGGTGAGGTCGTCGACGCGCTGGACGAGGCCGGAATGGCGGTCTCCGTCGTGACCGGCGGCGGCACCGGCACCACCGGACTCGACCTCGAGGCGGGCCGTCTCAACGAACTCCAACCCGGCAGCTACGTCTTCATGGACCGCGAGTACGCCGACGCGCTGGGCGAGGACCCCGAGGGGCGGTTCCACCAGAGCCTCACCATCGACACCACGGTCGTCTCGGCGAACCACGACGGATTCGCCACCGTGGATGCGGGCATCAAGTCAATGGCGACCGACGCCGGACCGCCCCGGGTGCTGGGACCCCAGGGTGGGGCGTACCAGTTCTTCGGCGACGAGCACGGGCTCGTGACCTGTGACCCGCGTGATCCACTGCGCCGGGGCCAGCGACTGTCGCTGGTGCCGCCGCACTGTGACCCGACCGTCGACCGCTACGACCACGTGTGGTTGGTGCGCGGTGACGACGTGATCGGCGTGGCCGAGGTTACGGCCCGCGGCGCGTCGCAGTAGCTACTACGAGGTCCAGGGACCGACGCCGCCCACGCGCTCGACGCGCAGGCGAATCACGTGCCCGGGCGGCGCCTCAAAGTCGGGGAACGTGACGCCCGGTCCGAGGTAGACCTCGGCGAGGCGCTGCAGAAGTTCGGGGGCGCCGCCTTCGTCCAGCGAAGCGTTGGCGTAGATGATCAGGTAGTGACCGAGGCCGATCTCGTTTGCGCCGTCGGCCTCCACGGTGAGCACCACACGCGCATCACGCCGGATGTTCTGCACCTTTTGGCCACCCATGAGGTGACCCACCACGACGTCGTCGCCGTCGACTCCAATCCACACGACACTCGCCTGAGGACTACCGTCCTCATTCACCGTGACCAGGTGCCCGAGGCGCCCGGCAGAAAGTGCGCGCCGCGAGTTCTCGTTGAGGCGCACCACGTGACTTAGCCTTCGCGCACGCCGTCAACGCGACGCGGCACACCCCAGGGATTCGCATCACGCAACGCCGGTGGCAGCCACTCGTCCGGCAGGGCCTGGTAACAGATGGGTCGCAGCCAACGTCGCATGGCCGACGCCCCGACCGACGTGTGCAGGCTCGACGTGGCGGCGGGGAGCGGCCCTCCGTGATGCATCGACCACGACACTCCGACACCCGTGGGGTAACCGTTGACGAGGACCCGTCCGGCCTGGCGCGCGCCCAGGGTGACGAGCGACGAGCCCAGCGGCTCGTCTGACTCGGCGTGCACGCTGAAGGTGAGCGCCGGCTCCAGCGTCGCCAGCGTCGCCAGTAACTCCTCGACGTCGTCGTAGCGAACGAAGATCCCGATCGCCCCAAAACACTCGGTCTCCAGGTCTGAGCGGTTCGGCCCCGTGAGAGTCGCGAGATCGGTCGCGATCAGGACGGCACCCGACCCGGCGTCGCTCGAAGGCGTGTCCGATCGGGCGACCAGAGAGACCCCGGGCACGCCCAGCAGTCGGTCCACTCCCCCGACGAAGCGGTCACGAATGGCGCGCGACAACATCGTGGCGCCCGACTGAGCCTCCAGCGCGGCGCGCGCGGCGTCCACCAGGGCGTCGCCGTCCTTGCCGGCGGGTACGAACAGCAGGCTGGGCCTCGTGCAGAACTGTCCCGCGCCCAGCGTCACCGACCCGACCAGTCCTTCACCGATCGCCGCGCCGCGGGCCGCGGCGGCGCGCGGCGTGACGACCAGGGGGTTGACGCTACCGAGCTCGCCGTAGAACGGAATCGGCGTCGCGCGCGCGTTCGCTAACTCGAACAGCGAACGACCGGCGCCGTACGAGCCGGTGAAACCCACCGCGGTGACGCGCGGGTCCGTCACCAGCGCGACGCCCGCGTCCATCCCGAAGATCAGTGACAGCGTCCCCGTGGGGGCGCCATTCGCGTCGAGTGCGTGACGCATCGCGGTGAAGGTCCTCAACGACGTCGCCGGGTGGGCCGGGTGGGCCTTGACCACCACTGGGCAGCCCGCGGCCAACGCCGACGCGGTGTCCCCGCCCGGCACGGAGAAGGCCAACGGGAAGTTGGATGCGCCGAAGACACCCACCGGACCCAAGGGTTCGAGCTGGCGTCGTAGGTCCGGCAGAGGACCCATCGGGGTGTCGCGCGCGTGATCGACGCTCGCTTCCAAGAATGCGCCATCGCGCACCACGTCGGCGAAGAAGCGGAACTGAAAACAGGTGCGCCGAAGTTCGCCGCCCAGGCGCGCCTCCCCGAGCGCCGTCTCGCGATCGGCGGTCTCGACGATGGAGGTCGCGTCGGCTTCGAGGGCGGCCGCGATCGCGTCCAACTGAGCTGCCCGCCCCGCCAGGTCAGTTGCCGCGAACAACGGTGCCGCGTCGGCGGCGGCCATCGTGGCGGTGGCGACGCCGGCGGCATCGGACTCGTCGATGCCGATCGGCGTCGCCTCGCCCGTCACGGGATTGGTGGACAGCACCTGGGTCACGTTGGCTCCTCTGCTTGTTCAGTCCGTCGACGCTCGCCGCAGCGTGGCACCGGAGTCGGGGTCGAAGAAATGAAAGTGCTCGTCGTTGAGCTCGAGCGTCACTCGCTGGGCCTCGTGGACTTCGGCGCGCGCGCCGAGCCGGGCCACGACGCGCGAGCGACGACGCCGCGGCGTGCCGTCCTCGTTAGGTGCTTCGCTCTCGACGATGCTGGCGTCACCGCCGAAGGACAGGTAGGCCAGCTTCTCGCTGCCCAACGCCTCGCGCAGCTCGACGACGGCATCGAGTCGGCCGCCGCCCTCGCCGGTGGCCAGCGACAGGTCCTCGGGGCGGATGCCAAAGACCACCCGAGCGCCCACGAAGGACGCCAGATTGTGCGACTGGCGATAGCTCGATGGCACCGACAGGGACTGATCGCCGATGCTCAGGGCCAACTCGCCCGATACCTCCGAAAGCGACGCGACGATCAGGTTCATGGGCGGCGAACCGATGAACCCGGCGACGAACTCGTTGACCGGATGGTCGTAGAGGTCCTGGGGAGTGGCCACCTGATGGAGGACGCCGTTGCGCATGACGGCCACGCGGTCGCCCATGGTCATGGCCTCGGTCTGGTCGTGTGTCACGTAGATCGTGGCCACGCCGAGCAGGCGCTGGATTCGAGTGATCTCGGTGCGCATCTCGACGCGCAGCTGGGCGTCGAGGTTCGACAACGGCTCATCCATCAAAAAGGCCCGGGGCTCGCGCACGATGGCTCGGCCCATCGCGACGCGCTGGCGCTGGCCGCCCGACAGGGCCTTGGGTCGCCGGTCGAGGTACTCGGTGAGCCGCAGGATCTCGGCGGCCTCGCGCACGCGTCGGTCGATCTCAGACTTGGCGACGTTGCGAACTTTGAGCGCGAAGCCCATGTTCTGGCCCACCGACATCTGCGGGTACAGCGCGTAGTTCTGGAAGACCATTGCGATGTCGCGGTCCTTGGGGAGCACATTGTTGACCACCACGCCGCCGATCGAGATGGTGCCGTCGGTGATCTCCTCGAGGCCGGCCACCATGCGCAGCGCGGTCGTCTTGCCGCAACCGGAGGGCCCGACCAGCACCATGAACTCGCCCTCGGCCACCGTCAGGCTCAGGTCGTCCACGGCGGTCACGGCGCCGGGGTAGGTCTTGACGACCCGTTCGAAGACGATCTCGGCCACGAACTCTCCTACCGGTCGATCCCGAGCGTCAGCCCGCGAACTAAGAAACGCTGGAAGCCCAGATAGACGAGCATGGCTGGCAACGCCGACACCAAAGAGCCCGCCATCAGCAGCGGTATCGACGTCGTGCGCCCGGCGGCCAATGCGGCCAGGCCCACGGTGATGGGCCTCTCGGCGGGGTTCTGCAAGAAGAGCAGTCCCACCAATAGGTCGTCCCAGATCTGGATGAACTGCAACACGGTCACCGTGGCGATGGCCGGCAGCGCCATCGGCAGCGCCAGGCGCCACAGCACGCCCCAGTATCCGAGGCCGTCACAGATGCCGGCCTCGACCAGCTCGTCGGGGACCCGGCGGAAGTACGTGGTGAAGAGGAAGATCGAAAAGGGCGTTCCCAACGCGGCGTACACCAGGACCGCGCCGAGATAGCCGTTGGTGAGACCGAAGCGCGCGACGTTGACGTACTCGGGGATGATGATCGCCTGCAGCGGCACCATCATCGCGCTCACGATGCCGAGGAAGATCAGGTTGGCGAAGCGGTACTGGAGCTTGGCGAACGCGAACCCGGCCATCACGCCCACGACCAGGATCACCGCGATGGACGCGCTGCACACGATGGTCGAGTTGAGCAACTGTTGGTAGATGGGTAGCGCCGAGGCCAGTTGACGCCAGCTCTGGGTCGAACTGCCAGAGCCCGCGTAGTACTGGGCCTGGGTCTTGAAGCTGGTGAGGATCATCACCGCGAACGGATAGAGCATCACGACGGCCATCACGACCATCGCACCGAAAATGAGCATGCGCGTAACGCGTCGGCGCCGCGGCGAACGCACGCCGGGGGTAGGAACGGTGACGGTGCTCACTAGTCGTTCGCCCCGATCAGGCGCAGCTGGATGACCCCCACGACGGCGGTGATTACGAAGAGGATGAGCCCGTAGAGCGCGGCGGTCCCGAACTGGGACTGGTTGAAGCCGGTCTGGTAGACGAGGAACTCCATGGTCGTTGTCGCGTAGCCCGGACCACCACCGGTCATGACAAAGATCAGGCTGAAGAGCGCCGAGAACGCGGAGATGACGGTCATCACGAAGGCCAGCTGGATGAACCGGCTGAGGTGCGGCAAGGTGATGTGGCGAAAGATCCGCCAGGTGCCGGCGCCGTCGATGCGCGCGGCCTCCTCCAGGCTGGTGTCGAGCGTCGCCAGTCCGGTCAGGAAGATCATCGTGTTGGTCCCGATCATCGAGAAGACGAACGTGATGCCTAACGCGATCAACGCCGTCGACTCCGACCCGAGCAGGTCGGTGTGGGCCCCGGACACGCCGACGTGGTGCAGCAGCGAGTTCAACGTGCCCGAATAGGCGAAGAAGTGCTCGGCCACCAACCCGATCACGACCCAGGAGATGGCCGTGGGCAGGAAGTAGATGGACCGGAACACCTTCCAGCCCGCGACGCGCTGGTGCAGCATGACCGCCACCGCGAGCGGCAGCGCCAGCGCGAAGGGCACCGCTAGCAGCAGGAGCGCATTGTTCTCCAGGGCGCGCCACATCGTCGGATTGTGGAAGGCCTGCCACCAGGTACTCGGGCCGACCCACTTCGTGGTCAGTCCATCCCAGTTGGTCATCGAGTAGTAAACGGCCTGCAGGATCGGCCACACGATCAACAGGCCCACCAGAATGAACGCTGGCAGGGTCAGCACGACCCCCACGCGACGGCGACGACGCGTGAGCAGTGACGGCACCGCGCGGCGTCGCACCGGTGCCTCGGGACGCGGGACCGCGATGGTGGAACTGAGGCTCAACTAATCACTCTCGTCGAGGCGGCGTACCGGCCGGCGCACGTCATGCGCCGGCCGGTCACGCTACCGAGGGTTAACCGGTGTACTTGCTGCCGCGCTGGGACGCCGGGTACTGCATCAGCGTTTGCTGCAACTTCTGGAGCGCCGCCTTGGCGGTCGCCTGTCCGTTGAGCACCGTGGGCAGTTCGGTCGACCCGGCGTTGACGACGTTCACCTGGGTGACGTTGTCGAGCATCGGGTACGCCGTCATGTGGTCCCTGGTGACGAAGTTGAGCATCTGCTGGTTGACCGGGTTAGAGGTCGAGGCGCCGGTGATGTCCGGGATCAGTCCGGCCGCGTTGATGATCGTCGCCGCCTTCGCGGTGGTCATGAACGTCAGGAACTTGAACGCCGCGGACTTGTTGGGCGAGTACGACATCACGCTCAGGCCGTCACCGGGGAACTGCACCACGCCCTTGATGGGCTTGGCGGAGAACGGCGGCACGAATGCGGCCACCTTGGTGCCCATGGACTGGGTGTACTGGGCAGTGTCCCACGTGCCGTCCATGATCATCGCGGCCTTGCCCTTCTCGAAGTCCTGGATGTTGTTGGTTTTGGTCAGGACGTCAGGGTTGGTGCAGCCGGTCGTGAACAGCTTGTGCCAGTTGGACAGCGACGACTGGTTGGCCGCCGAGGTCCACGGGATCGAACCGTTGTACAGGTCCTTCCACTGACCGACCGAGTAGTTCCCGATCATCATGTAGCTCATGTCGTACCAGGGGTAGAACTCCGCGCCCAGCGCCTGGCCACCGTTGCCGTAGGTGAAGGGGGTGACGTGAATCGCCTTGAGCTTGGTGCACGCGGCGAACAGCTGGGACCAGTCGGTCGGCACCGACTTGATGCCGGCCCGCGCGAACAGGTTCTTGTTGTAGAACCCGATATAGAACTGGGTCTCCAAGGGCATGACCAGCGGGTCAGTGGACCCGGTTAGCCCCGGAGACATCCAACTGAGACCCTGCATCTTGGCCAGGTCAGCTGCCGGGACGTGGCCCTTGAGGCCCACCAGATAGCTCGAGTACTGCAGCGCGTAGAGCCCCGTCCACATCACCGCGAGGTCCGGTCCGTGCTTGGAGATCGCGGCCGCCTGCAGTAGCGAGAAGTAGTTACTCGCCGGCTGGGAGACGACGTTGATCTTGATCGACGGGTTCTGGGCGGTGAAGGCCGTTGCCAGGTTCTTCAACGCGACGGCGTTCTGCTCCGTCCCGTAGTTCTCCCAGATGGTCAGCGTGGTCTTGGCACTACCCCACGACGGGCTCGCGGTGAGCACCGTGGCGGCCAGAACCACCCCGGCGGCCAGTCCCGCGACGCCCCTCCTCCTAATGAATTTCATGTCGATTCCCCTCGTTACGCGTCACGACCACCGCTCTGGCGGCCGCCTCCTTCATTGACGTCACGTCAATCAAGACCTCCCCACCACCGGCTCGACGAGCCGGGGTGCCTCGCCTGGCGTCCCCGCCAGGAAATCAAAATCGCAGCCCTCGGGCGCCTGCTGGACGTGGGCCGCATAGAAAGAAAGATATCCACGCGCGTGGTCGCGCGGGCCGGCGGCGCGGTTCCGGCGACGTGCCAACTCCTCATCGTCGACATCGAGATGTAGGAGTCCCGCGTCGGCGTCGACGCTGATGAGGTCGCCGTTCTCGACCAGGCCGAGCGGTCCGCCCACGGCCGCCTCGGGCGCCACGTGCAAGAAAACGGTGCCGAAGCTCGT
The DNA here is from genome assembly GCA_963715855.1 of uncultured Actinomycetota bacterium. Taxonomy (GTDB): domain Bacteria; phylum Actinomycetota; class Acidimicrobiia; order Acidimicrobiales; family RAAP-2; genus RAAP-2. The sequence goes on along the minus strand of OY970279.1, from coordinate 1,860,543 downwards.
GCCGCTCATGCGCGCGTCGGTGACGCGGACCATGTCGGACACCCCGGACGCGAGCAGGTCCGGGGGTAGTGACACCATCCCCCACTCCGGCATCCCCGGCCCGCCGACCGGGCCCGCGCCCGCAAGCACGATCACGCTTTCGGGATCTACGTCTTGGGACGTGAGGGCGAACTGTTCGGCTTCGGCGGCCGAGCGCAACACCAGGGCCGGCCCACGGTGTTGCAGCAGCGACACGCTGGCCGCGGACCGTTTGATGAGTGCGCCATCGGGCGCCAGGTTGCCGCGAACCACGCGAAAGGCACCCGCGGCGTCGACGGGGTCCGACACCGGACGGATTACTCCGCGGGGATCCTCGGCGGCGTTGGCCGCGTCGCCGATGGTGTCGCCTGACGCCACGGTCAACGTCGTGTCGATCAGGTCGCCCAACGAGCGCCAGAGAGTCGGCGTGCCACCGGCCGCGTCGAAGTCCTCCATGAGGCCCGCCCCGCTCGGTTCGACGTCGACGATCACGGGTACCGCGCGGCCCGCGACGTCAAAGTCGTCGAGGTTGAGGTCGACGCCCAGTCGTCGGGCGATGGCGGTCAGGTGGATCACGACATTGGTCGATCCGCCGATCGCGCTCAGCACGCGGGCCGCAGTGATGAAGGCGTCTCGGTTCATCGCCGACGGTCGCTGACCAATTCGAACCATGTTGACGATCCGACGTCCGACGGCCTGGGCCACGTCAACGTGTCGTGGGTCACCCGCCGGGATCGAGGTGGATCCCGGCCAGGCCAAGCCCAACGTCTCGGCCACCACTCCCATCGATGACGCGGTGCCCATGGTGTTGCAGGTTCCGCGGCCGAGCGTCAGCGCGCGTTCAAAGTCAGCCCACTCTTCGTCATTCAGGCGTCCTGCGCGCCGTTCGTCCCATAAGCGCCACAGGTCCGTCCCGGTGCCCACTCGGCGACCCTGGAAGTGTGCGACCGGACGAGGTCCGGCCACCAACAGCAGCGTGGGTAGCTCGGCACTCACGGCACCCATGAGGCCCGCGGGCACGGACTTGTCGCACGCCGCCAGAACGACCACGCCGTCGAGGGGCTGACTGCGCAGCGACTCTTCGATCTCCATCGCCACCAGGTTCCGATAGAGCATGGCGGCGGGCTTCATCACGTCCTCGCCCAGGGACATCACCGGGAACTCCACGGCGACACCGCCGGCCTCGACGACGCCGGCGCGCAGGTGCGGCACCAGATCCACCAACGGCTGATTGCACGGATTGAGATCGCCCGCGGCTAGCGCCAGCCCGATGACGGGGGTACCGGAGTGGGGGCGCGGGTTGCCGCCCATGGCGATGGCCACGCGCGCGTCTAGGGCGACCTCGTCGTCCCCGTCGAACCAGGCACTGGAGCGCAGCGTCACAGGACAGGGACCCCGATGCCCGCCGCCCCCGGCAGGCTGAAGGTGATCTCCTCACCCGAGCGACGCAACCACTCCAGCGAGAGCGACGCGCGACGGACCTTCTCGCGCGCGTTGTCCACCACGTCACCCATCAGGTGGTATCCGGCGGGGTAGACCGCGCGGGCGTTGCGCAGTCCGTACTTCGCGTAGAGCGGCGCCGTCGCCAGGGCGATCTCGGCAATCTCCTGTCCGCGCACCATCCCACCGAGTGAGTCGGGTGCCTCCAAGTAGAGGTCGATGGGAGTGGGCGCAACTGAGCGCATCTCGCACAGCTCGACCAGAGAGAGGTCCGAGGGAACGTTGATGGTCGACGCACCGAGGTCGGTGAGTTGGCGAAAGGTGGCCGGATTCGAGGGCGCGAGCACGGCCGAGGCCTTGAAGACGAGGTCGTCGGGCAGTTCGTTCGCGACCACCAGTGAACTCAGGACGCCAAGGAAACCGGTGTCGGCGATGAGGAATCCGCGGATCCCCTGCTCGACGGCTCGCGTGAGGTCCTCGAGGGCGTAGCGCAGCTGATGCAGACCTCGAAGGTGACCGGACAGCGCGCGACCCTCGCTGGCGTGCACTGAACCTCCGATGCCGAACTCCTCGCGCGGGCCGATGAAGAGGCTCACCTCTACTCCGCGGTCGGCCCCCATGCGCGCCATCTCCGTGAGCTCGGCTTCGCTCAGCAGCATCGCGCCGCTGCCCTGGGACACCCGGTGAACGACCACGCCGAGCGCGTCGGCTTCGGCGAGCACCTCGCGCATCGCAGTCGGGTTCTCAACTGACGGAATCTCGACGCGCATCTGGGCGCCGTCGGGGAATCGCGCGTCACTGGGCTCCACGGCGACCTGATAACTGCCCAGGACTCGCTCGATTCCGGCGTTACCGCGCGGCGTTCCCCGGCCCACGATCGAGTTGTCGTTCTTCATCACGTCTCCTTCACTGAACCCATAAGGCGGCCCCCGATCCCGGACCTCCGCGCCGAGGCCACGCCCCGCTGTCGGTCAAGAGAACGGGTCCGGCGTTGTCCACCACGTACGTGTCCTCGATCTTGGCACCTCCGGCCAGGCTCGGGTTCCAGGCGATGGCCGTCGAGAGCTCCACTGGGACGGACCACCACGGGCTCGCGTTCGACGTCGGCGAAAGTTCGAACTCGCGCTGGCCGTAACCGATCGGCCCACCCTGGAAGTGCTCCCGCCACGCCCGCGGCGCGTCAAGCCTCTGGAACGCGTTGCCCATTGCGGTGTAGACGTCACCCCACGTCGCGCCCTCGCGGCACGCGTCAAGAAGCGAACGGTGCACGGCGTCACACCGGTCAAGGTCATCGTCCAGCCGCGCGTCGGCGCGTGTCGCGGCCATTCGCGTCAGCGCGACGTGGAGGCCCTGACTGCGCGCGACGACCACGATCATCAGCAGGTCGTCGACGGGAACACCCGTGGCCAAGGGGTGCCGGAAGCGTCGTACCCGCTCGTCGCCCCCCACGATGAGACAGACCGCGTCCGCTCCCACTCGCTCGAGTTCTGCGGACACCTCCGCGGCCACGTCGAAGTCCGTCGTGACGCCGGGACGCCACGAGTGGGCCGCACCCTCGACGGCGGTCGTGGCCGCCTTCGCAAGCGCCTCCATCACGGTTCGCTCGGCCGCACCTAACGACAGGCGCGCCGCGATTAGCTCGGTGCTCACGTCCTCGCCGAGTTCGCCCTCGCTGAGACAGGTCGCGGCGAGCGGTCCCAATAACCTCTCGACGGTCGCAACATGGGCGCGCGGCTCGTACCACGGCGCGCTCATGACGTTCACGTCCCATCCGTCGCGCTCGATCTCTGCCTCCAGGCGCGCGACCTCGACCGAACTCATAACCAGCGTCATCGCGTCGTCGTCGATAACAACCCAGACCGGATCGCTCGCGGCCACTCGATCGATGGGCGACGAAAACCCCCCGGTGGCCCAGGCGACCGCGCCGACTGATGACAGCACCAACGGTCGACCGCCGTGGCGATCTCGCAGTTCCCCGATGCGACGGCGCGCGTGCTCGACGCGCGCCGCACGCAACTTTGGGGTGTTCGGAATCACAGAACCTCGTTCGTCAACTCAAAACTGAAGTCAAGCAGGATTCGCCCCACAGGTCAACCATCTCTCGGCGGATGGTCACGCGTCGCTACTATGTTCGTTGATGCCGAACGAAACCGTTATCGATCGCTACCAAGTGCAGAGCGTCGCTCGCGCGATGGAGATTCTCGAACTCGTGGCCTCGGCCGGCGAGAGCGGGCTCTCCCTGACCGAGATTTCCAACGCCGTCGGCATGGCGAAGAGCTCGACAATCGCCGCCGCTCGCACCCTGGCCAAGTTCGGTCTTCTCCAGATCGACCTGCCGGGTCCGCGGTATCGGCTCGGTCTGGCACTGCTGCGTTACGGCGACCTGGTCGCTCAGCAGACCTCACTGGGCAAGAGCGCCCTGCCGCTCCTGCACCACCTGACCGAGAAGACGGGGTTGACGGCCCGTCTGGCCACTAACGACGACGGGTATCCGGTGTTCGTCGAACGAGTGGACGGGCGCGGCGCGGTGCGCTTCCATACGCCCCTCGGCCAGCGCGAACTCCCCCACGCCACGGCCGCGGGCAAGGTGATCTTGGCCCACCTCTCCGAGTCCGAGGCAATGAAGGTGCTCGACGAGTCGGGCCTGCCCCGCCACAGCGCCAACACGATCACCGATCGCTCCGATCTGTTGCACGAGCTCGAGATGGTGCGTTTGATGGGATTCGGCGTCGACAACGAGGAGGAGTCCGAGGGAATCATCTGCGTGGGCGCGGCGGTGTTCGACCACGCGGGATCGTGCGTGGGCGCCATCAGCTTGACCGGTCTCAAGGTCGACATACCCGAGGGCGACGTCGGCCGACTCGGCAATCTCGTGCGAGAGACCGCCGATCAACTGACCTCGGTTCTCAGCGGAGGCCGCGCGTCGTGAGAGCCCTCGTCGTTGACGCCCCGGGACAGGTCGCACTTCGCGACCTCGAGGCGCCGACGGTGCCCCCCGGCGAGGTGCTGGTGCGGCCGCTGGCGAACGGACTGTGCGGGACCGATCTCGAAATCATCGACGGCACCATTGACCAGGCGTACGTGCGTTATCCGGTGAGCCTCGGCCACGAGTGGGTCGGCCGACTCGAGAGCGACGGTGAGGGTGACGGCGATTTGGTCGTGGTCGAAGGGTTGATCCCCGACGGAACCTGCGCGCAGTGCCGACGCGGCGCGACGAACCTCTGCGTCACCTATGACGAGATCGGGTTCACCCGTCCCGGCGCGCTAAGCGACCTCATCGCCGTGCCCCGCGATCTGGTCCATCGACTGCACGACGACGTGTCCCCCGTCGACGCCGCGCTCGTCGAGCCGATGGCCGTCGTGTGGCGAGCACTCGGGCGCGCGGGCGACGTTGCGGGCGCGCGGTGCCTGGTGGTCGGTGACGGCACCGTCGCGCTGCTCTGCGCCTATCTCTTGCGCCGGCTCTCCCCGACCGTCGTCGACATGGTCGGCGCCCGCCCGGCCCAGAGGGACCTGGCGATTCGCGCGGGCGTGGACCGGTTTTCGCTTGAGGCGGGCGAGGATCGCTACGACGTGATCATCGAAGCCGCCGGGCAAAAGAGTGCGGTCGACGTCGCAATGAGCGCCGCAGCCCGCGGCGCCACAATCGTGCTGCTCGGGCTTCCTGCGCACGGCACACGCGTCAAGATCGCTCCCGACGTGATGGTGAACGACGATCTCACGTTGTGCGGAAGCTTCAGTTACACCCGCGACGCGTGGGCCGACGTCGTGCGCCTGCTCAACTTCGGCGAGGTCCGCCCCTCCTTCCTGGTGACGCACCGCTTCGCGCTCGAGGAGTGGGCCAACGCCATCGACACCCTGCGCGGTGTCCCGGCCGACCAGCCGCGCGGCAAGGTGCTCATCGCATTTGACGCGGCGCTGCTGTAGGGGCCCCTAGGCGGCGCTCAGCGAGTCGGGCGACAGGCCGACGGAACGAAGAAAGCCGCGAACTTTGACCACTTGATCCTCGGTGAGGTCGCGAGTTCGAGTGGAGCCAAACGAGACCGTGCTGTTGTCAATGGTCACGGCCCAGTTGCCCCGGTGCGTCTCGTGCACCTCACCAAATCGGGCCAGGAGCGAGCACACGTCGTGCCACTGAATGTTGTGGTTCATCGGGTGTCCGAAGATCTTCTGAACGGTCAGGCGGTGGCTGTGGTCCAACTTGAAAGTCATCGTCATCTCCCTCGAGGACTTGGGGACCCATCCTCATCGTTACTTTCCACCCTGGTTGGATCAATGTCAAGAAGTGCGACGACTTCTAAGTGCTCCGTCATCGGAAACAGGTCGAAGACTCGCAGGTCACGCAGGTTGTATCCGCCGTGTAAGAAAACCTTAAGGTCGCGCGCGAAGGTCGCCGCATCGCACGACACGTAGACCAGCCGACGAGGCGCGCGACGAACGAGCGCGGGCGCGACCCCTCGTGACAGCCCTTGACGCGGAGGGTCGAGCACGACCACGTCGCGCGAGCTCACTGTGTCGTTCACGGCGCGCGCAGTAACGGACCACTCGCGCACCGTGACGTTCTTCGCGTCGCGCGCATTCTCGCGCGCGTTGTGCGCGGCACTCGCCGATGACTCGACGGCGCTGACTCGTCCGTGCGTTCCCACCACGGTGCCTAGAGGGACCGCGAACAGGCCGACGCCGCTATAGAGGTCGACGACCGAATCGCCCGACTCCAACTCGGCGAAGGCGCACACGGTCTCCAGGAGCAGTGACGGCGCACTGCGGTGCGACTGCCAAAACGCGGTGGGGGATACGACGAATCGGTGGCCGGCCACGGAGATCTCGGAGCGCGTTCGGCCATCGAGTGGCGCGCCGTCGAGCGAACGTAGATCGATCGATGTTCCCGCGGGCGTGGCCCACCGCGCGACGGCGAACGGTTCACCCTCGCCAATCGCGCGCAGCTCCACCTCCTCGACCTGGGGCCACCGCGTCGCAAACGCCGTGTGCAGTCGCGCGTCAGCGATCCAGCACGCGTCGAGGGCTACGAGGTCGTGGGAACGCGACTCGTGCAATGCCAAAAGTCCTTGGTCGGTCACGGCGCAGCGAAGGCGTGATCGTGAGCCCTTGGGGTCAATACCGGTTCCCAGTACTTCAACGTCCCACTCCACCTTGGCAATGCGACGCAGATGTTCTCCAACGATCGAGGCCTTCCACTCGCGTTGCGCGCTCTCGGACGCGTGCTGCAAGTCGCACCCACCGCACCCGCCCGGCTCCGCGTAGGGACACGGCGCCGTGACCCGCTCGGGGCTTGCTTCGAGGACCTCGACGGCATCGCCTCGAGCGAAGGAGCGTGACACCTCGGTCACCTCGACGCGAACAAGTTCACCGGGCAGGGCGTGGCGCACGAAGATGACCCGGCCATCGTCCAAGCGCCCGACGGCCCCACCGGTCGCGGCGCGTTTGACTCTAACGACCGACGCCGGGGCCAGTGGCTCAGGTGCGACCATCTTCAAAGCCTAGGACTGCAAATGCGCGCTGGATCGGGACCATCGTTGGGCATGTCCCTCATCACGCCGCGCCACCACCTAGGCAGTGAGCCAATCAACTCGACGGGCTCGATCAACCGCGATCCGACGTGATGACGCCCGTGTGACGAAGCACGAGTTCGACGAGGTCGTCGACTCGCACTCGAGCCTCCGGCGTCTCGCGAGCGGTTTGAGCAACGAGTTCGACCGGGTCGATGCCCAGTTGGCGGGCGTCGTCTTCTCCGCCGGCCTTCATCCACTCCCCGAGCTGGTGCTCATCGATCTCTGGATGGAACTGAACACCGACGTTGCGCCCGATGGCGAAGGCTTGTACCGCTCGTGGACTGGTCGCCCACACCTGCGCCGAATCGGGTAACGAACAGGCGTCGAAGTGATACTCGAACCACGGTCCGGCGCCCACTCCGGAGTCGCCGACCGCGTCCACGGCGAACCACCCAACCTCGGGTTGTGGGGACAACTCGACCACGCCGCCGAAGTAGCGGCACAGCGCCTGGGCGCCAAAACAGATCCCGAAGACCGGCACTCCTCGCTGCTCGGCGTCGGCCAGCACATCGAGCTCTCGACCGAACCACGCCTCTTCTATTACTGGGTCGTAGACGGAGTGCTTGGACCCGAGGATGATCAGCAGGTCGTAGCCCTCGACCGACGGGGTCGCGCTGTGCTCGTCCATCATGCGGACGTCCAGCGTGAGTCCTCGCGACTCGAGAGCGTCTCCCACCAAGCCAGGGCGATCCTCCTGGTGATGGCGCAACACCAAGACCCGACTCATGGCAAGCACCTTGGTGGTGAAACGCGTATGGAGAATGACCCCGATATCGGTTGGAACGAGGATTGGGCAACGTGCATTGGGCGTCAGCCTACGACCGACACCGAGGCCGTCTAACCCGCCGGAACGGACCAGCCCAGCGCCGTCGCGATCTCGCGGCAGGTAGGACAGATCGGGTAACGCTGAGGGTCACGGCCCGGAACCCAGACCTTGCCGCACAGCGCGCGCACCGGCGTGGCGTTGAGCATGCCCTCGACGACCGAGTTCTCGAGGGCCACGAACTCGCCGTCTTTGGGGGTGTAGCCCTCCAAGACAATGTGAGTGAAGCGGTCGTGGTCGCCCTCATCGATCTGCGTCGTGGTCTCGACGAGAACCTCGGTCTGTTGCTGAGTGGACACGCAAAGCACGCTACCGACGTGGCTAGCCTCGAGGTGCCATGAATCGCCGTCGCCGCACCCGCCCGCTCACGCGCCCCATCGGGCGAGTGGCGTCGCACTTCACCCGCGAAGGAACGCCTAAGGCCGCCTATCGCACCCGCGAGGAAGCGGCGAGCGCCGCCCAACTCGCCTGGACGCTCAACGGAGCCGAGCTCGACACGTACCGCTGCGACTACTGCCACCAGTGGCACATCGGTCGGCGTTCGCGCGAGGAGTAGCGCCGTCACGCGGCAACGGGCACAATGGAGGGACCTCAAACGAAAGGCTTCCTCGTGACGGTCCAGGCCTACATCCTGATTCAGTCGGAGATTGGTTCGAGCGAGAGCGTGGTCCTGGCCACCCGCGCGGTGCCCGGCGTGCTCGAGTCCTACGAGGTCACGGGACCCTATGACGTGATCGTGCGCTGCACCGCCGAGAGCGTCGACGACCTGGGCAAGTTCATCGTGGGCGCGATACAAAAGGTGCCGGGCATCACCCGCACGCTGACCTGCCCCGTGGTCAACATCTAGTCGAACCGATCGCTGCCCCGATCAGGCGTGGCGACGGAACCGCGTCAGCGCTCAATCATCACCAGGATCTGGGCAAGTGTTCCGAACGGCTCGCGACCTCAGTCCCACCACAGGTCGTGGTTCAACACACCGCGTGCGATCAGTCCGAGTTGGACCTGACTGGTGCCTTCGACGATCGTCAACTGGCGAGCGTCGCGGTAGTACTGCTCGGTCGGGTGCTCTTCCATGTAACCGGCCGCACCCAGTAGTTGGACGGCCAGTCCCGACGCGCGCACGGCGACCTCCGAGGCGTAGTACTTGCACATCGACAGCATCGGCACCCACTCCTTGGTGAAGTGGCCCTGGTCGGCCAGAGTCGCCCCGCGATAGGTCAGCAGCCGCGCGGCCTCGATCTCGACGGCGCACTTGGCGATCTCCCACTGGATGCCTTGGAAGTCCGCGATGGTCTGGCCGAACGCGGGCCGTGCTTTCACGTACTCGGTCGCGTACATCAGCGCGCCCTCGGCCAAACCGATCCCTCGCGCCGCGACGATTGGACGCATCGCATTGAGCGACTGCATCACCAAGGAGAACCCCCCACCGATGACCTGGTCGGGTCCGACCCTCACGTCGTTGAACACGACCTCAGCCGTGTCGATGCCCTTGACCCCCATCTTGTGGTCGACCCGAGGCCGTGTCACGCCGGGTGTGGCGGTGTCGACGAGAAAGCATCCGATCTCGGAGTGTCTGCGCGACGACGGGTCCCCGGTCTTGGCGAAGACCGTCAACCAATCGGCCTGCATCGCGCCCGAGATCCAGCACTTGGTGCCGTTGAGCACGTAGCCCCCCGGAGCCTGAGGGTCCGGAGTTGCGCGCGTCTGCATCCCGGCCACGTCGGAGCCGGCGCCGGGCTCGGAAAGACAAAAAGCGGCGCGGGTCTCTCCGCGCGCGATGCCCGGCAAGTATCGCTCCTTTTGCTCCTCGGTGCCGGCGATCATCACCGGACCGGTGGGCAGTCGCGTCAACAACAGCATGAGACCCAGCACGTTGGAGTACTTGGTGACCTCTTCGATCGCGAGCGCCAGCCCCAGGATGCCCGCGCCCGACCCGCCGTACTCCTCGGGGATGCACAAGCCGAGCAGATCGGCCCGGCGGAACTCGTCGAAGAGATCGTCGGGGTACTCGCCGCTGAGATCGATCTCTCGCGCGCGCGGCTTGACCTTGTCTTGGGCGAGGCGGCGCACCATCTCCTGCAAAGAGCGGTGTTCGGCCGAGAGTTCGAAGTCCATACGCAAAAAGTTACTTCGGTCGCTATGTCACTATGGTCGGATGTCCTCCTTTCGTCGTGATGACGCCCTAGCGCGCATGGCGACCTCGCGCTACGACGTGGTCGTGATCGGCGCGGGCATGACGGGCGCCGGCGTGGCCCTGGATGCGGCGTCGCGGGGACTGCGCGTGGCCTTGATCGAGGCCGGCGACGTCGCCTCGGGCACCAGCTCGAAGTCCTCAAAGATGGTCCACGGGGGCCTGCGCTACCTCCAACAGCGAGAGTTCGCGCTCGTGCGAGAGAACCTGCGCGAGCGCCGTCGCCTGCTGGAGAACGCTCCCTTTCTGGTACGGCCCCTGCCCTTCCTCATCCCTCTGTTCGGGCGCGACGGCGTCGTCGCCAAGACCGTCGCGCGCGGCTACTCCGTGGCGTTGCGCCTCTACGACCTCTCGGGCGGGTGGCGCATCGGGCACCGATTCAAACGAGTGGGCCGTGACGAGGCCCTGGCTCACCTCCCCACGCTGTCGACGGACCGGCTCGTAGCGGGATTCTTGTACTACGACGCGCGCGCTGACGACGCGCGCGTGGCCCTCACCCTCGCGCGAACGGCGGCCCTCGACTTCGACGCCGACGTGGCCACGTACTCGCGTGCGACGGGCGTGACGCGTGACGACGCTCAACGGGTCACCGGCGTGGTCGTGAAAGACCTCCTCGGCGAGGGCACCTTGACGGTCGAAGCCCGTTGCGTCGTCAACGCCACGGGGGTCTGGACTGACGAGGTGATCGGGTTCACCGAGCGCGACGCCTCGTCGCATCTGGTGACGCCGGCCAAGGGCGTGCACGTGACGGTGCCTTCGACGCGACTGCCCGCCGACATCGCCGCCGTCTTCAATGTGCCGGGAGATCGGCGCTCGGTGTTCGTGGTGCCCTTCGAGGAGGCTCCCTTCACCTTCATCGGCACGACGGATACGGCCTACGACGGGTCTCTGGACAGTCCCACCTGCACACCCGAGGACCTCGCCTACCTGCTGGGCGCCGTGAACGCGTGGACGAGTTCGGCGCTGACGCCCGACGACGTCACCGGACTCTGGGCGGGCCTGCGTCCCCTGTTGGCGCCTCGCCACGGCGAGCAGCTCACCGAACGAACCGCCGACCTCTCGCGTCGACATCGCGTCACCGACGAACACGACGGAATGGTGGATGTGACCGGCGGCAAATGGACCACCTATCGCCAGATGGCCGAAGATACCGTCGATGCGCTCTCGCCCTACCTGAGCGAATTGCCGACGGTGCGGACCCGACGCCTCGCGCTGCACGGCGTGGGGCCGTGGCGTCCGACGAACGAGCTCGAGGTGCACCTCTACCGCCGCTACGGACAGGACACGCTGACACTGTTGGCGATGATCTCGGAGCGTGCGTCGCTCGGTGAACCGATGATTGAGGGATTGCCCTACGTGGGAGCGGAGTTCATCTACGCCGCGCGAAACGAGATGGCGACGTCACTGCTCGACCTGCTGACTCGACGCACCCGGGCCCACCTGCAGGACGCGCGCGCCACGCTCCGCGCCGCCCCCGCGGTGGCCGAACTGGTAGCCGACGAGTTCTGGTGGACGCGCCAAGAGTGCTCGCGTCAAGTTGACGCCTATCGCGACCTGGTCGAACGCGAGTTCCGCGCGGCCGGACTGGCGCCGTAGGTTCGTATGACCCATCCCGTCATGCCCAACGACTACCCGGCGAACACGCTCGACGACGCGCCCGAGCCCGACGACGACTTGGCGCGAGAACTTCGCGCGGCGGGCGTCGCCGTGGACACAACGGCGTCGACGCGCGCGGACCACGGCCGCGACTGGTGGCCCCTCTCCATCGCCCAGGTTCACGCTGGGCGCGTCCCACACTGGCCCGGACTGGTGGCGCGCCCAACGAGCGCAGACCAGGTCGCCGACGTTCTGCGCCGAGCTGGCGCACGTGGCGTCGCGGTGACCGCGCAGGGAGGACGCTCCGGCGTCGTCGGTGGAGCCGTCGCTCCCGACGGCGGCATCGCGCTAGACATGACCGCCTTGGACCGGGTGCTCGAGATCGACGAGGAGTCCGGTCTGGTTCGCGTCGAGGCGGGATGTTTCGGTCCTGAACTCGAAGAAGCCACCCGGGCGCGTGGCTGGACGGTGGGTCACCGCCCCCAGTCGTTCGACCTGTCCACCGTCGGCGGATGGATTGCCTGTCGCGGAGCGGGCCAATACTCGAATCGCTACGGCAAGGTCGAAGATATCGTGCGCGCGCTCAGCGTTGTGCTGGCGAGCGGCGAGACGATCCACCTTGGTGGTCGCGCCCCGCGGCGCGCGACCGGCCCGGACCTCCTACAACTCTTCGTCGGCTCCGAGGGCACTTTGGGCGTCATCACGGAGGCGACTTTGGTCATGCAGCCCGCTCCCGCGCACGAGGCGCGCGCCGCCTACGGGTTCGCCACCTTCGAGGCCGGACTAGACGCCTGTCGGCGCATCGTCCAGCGCGGGGCGGCTCCAGCGGTGCTGCGCCTCTACGACGAGACCGAGTCGCGCCGCCTCTTCCAGTACGAGGGGTGCGCCCTCATCGTGCTGGACGAAGGCGACGAAATACTCAGTATCGCGACGATGACGGTGGTCGAAACGGAGTGCGCGTCGGCCAATGAACTCGACAGCGAGCTCGTCGCCACGTGGCTCGCGCATCGCAACGACGTGGACGCCCTGGCTCCCCTGTGGGAGGCCGGCATCTGCGTCGACACCGTGGAGGTCGCCGGGGCCTGGTCGGACCTCGCCGCGATGAGTCAGCGCGTGCTGTCCACGTTGCGCGCACTACCCGACACCCTGGCGGCGTCGGTGCACCAGTCCCACGCCTACCTCGACGGCGCGTGCCTCTACTTCACCTTCGCCGGTCGGCCCGAGGGCGAACCCACCGCCTACTACCGCTCCGCGTGGGACGCGGTCTCGCGTGAGGTCCTGTCCGCGGGCGGGGCGCTGAGTCATCACCACGGCGTCGGGCGCAACCGGGCGCGGTTCATGTCCGACGCGCTCGGCGACTCCTTTGCGCTGTTGACGTCGCTCAAGGCGCTGCTCGACCCGGGCAACATCCTCAATCCCGGCGTCCTCGGGCTAGGTGGACCGCCGTGGTGAGGGCGCTGGCCATCGACGTGGGCACCACGTCCGTGCGAACCGCACTCGTCGACGAGTCCGGCACTGTCTCGCACGCGCACCAGCAGGGCCTCACGATCACCACACCCCAACCCGGCGAGGTCGAGCTCGACGCGGTGGAAATCGGACGGGTGGTGCTCGAGCTCGCGGCACGCAGCTTGCGCGATGGCGGTGGGTGTGACGTCGTCGGCGTCACCAATCAGCGTGCGACGACGATTCTTTTTGACGCCGCGACGGGGGCTCCGGTCGGGCCGGCCCTCGGGTGGCAGGACCTTCGCACGGTGATTGACTGCCTGACCTTGCAGGGCCAGGGCCTGCACCTCGCCCCGAATCAGTCGGCGACCAAGGTGCGCTGGCTCGTCGAACAGGCCGGTCGACCTCAGAGTGAACTGCGAATGGCCACGGTCGAAACCTGGGTGACGTACCTGCTCACCGAGGGCCGCTCCTTCGTCACCGACCACTCCAACGCCGCGGTGACCGGAATAGTCGGGGTCGACGCACGTGAGTGGGACGCGGCGACCCTGGAGATTCTCGGCTTGGACGCCGGCCTGCTGGCGAACATCGTCGACACCATGGGAAATCACGGACGCGCGACCGCCCTGGTGGGTGCTCCCCCGATCACGGCCCTGATCGGTGACCAGCCGGCCTCACTCTTCGGCCAGTCGTGCGTGCGCGACGGCGCCAAGATCACTTTCGGAACGGGCGCCATGTTGGACCTAGTGCGCGGGAGCGAGGGTCCCGCGGCGATGACGCGCTTCGCGTCGGGGTGCTTTCCCGTCGTGGTCGCTAGTCGTGGTGGGTCACTCACGTGGGGTGTCGAGGCCATCATGCTGTCGGCCGGGGCGTGCATCGAATGGCTGAAGGACCTCGGACTGATCGACGATGCGTCCGAGTGTGAGGACCTGGCCGAGTCAGTCAGCGATGACGGAGTGACCTTCGTTCCGGCACTGTGGGGACTCGGGACTCCCTGGTGGGACTTCGGGGCTCGCGGAGGATTCTTCGGGTTGACTCGCGGCTCCACTCGTGCCCACCTCGTGCGCGCCGTCCTGGTCGGAATCGCCGAACGCGGCGCGGATCTCGTCGACGCGGCCCGGGCTGAGACCGGACTCGCCCTCGAGGAGGTCCGGGTCGACGGCGGCATGACCGCTAACGGCTTCCTGCTCCAGTGCCTCGCCGACGCGTCCGGCGCGCGCGTGGCGGTCTCGTCGGAGCGCGAAGCCACAACCCGCGGGGCCGGCCTGATGGCACTCGTGAGTGCCGGACACCTCACCCTCGACGACGTCGAGGGCCTCTGGCAACCGGCGCAGGTCTTTCACGCGCGCTCGACCGACGCGCAGCGCGCGACGCGGCGAGCCCAGTGGCGCTCAGACGTGGCCCGCGTCGAGCGCACGATCCCCGACCTGAGCTCGATCTCGTTCTAGACGTTCCAGGGCGCGCGCTCGAGTGCACCGGCGAGCGTTGTCGGCTCGTCGAGGAGCACCTTAGAAAGCATCAACGCGCGCGGCTGGCTCAGCGTGACCACGCCGGTGACGAGTTCGTCGCGGCTGTAGAGCGCGGTGAAGCGCCCGGTCTCCTCGTCGTGCAGCACCCGGGTCACGTCGTCACTGGCGTGCGGGTGTCCCAGTAGTTGGATCTTCTTGCCGTACTGATCACTCCAGAAATAGGGGATGGTGAACGCCGCGGGCGCTTCGCCGGTCACCCATTCGCGCGCCAGGGCGTGGGCGTGGTCGTTGGCGCTCTGCCAGTGCTCGACGCGGATGAGCTCGGTGCCGGTGACGTTGGGCCACGCGTAGCGCGCGGCGTCACCAATGGCCGCGACAAGTGGCGAGGCGGAAAAGTGCTCGTCCACTACCACGCCGTCGTCGAGCGTGAGGCCGGACCCCTGAAGCCACTCCACGTTGGGCACGGCTCCTGCGGCTACCACGACGACGGGGACGCGCACACTGGCGTCGGACAGCACCACGCGAAGCTCGCCCTCGTCGTCCACCACGTCGGTGACCACCTGCTCGTTGCGCAGCTCCACACCAAACTCACGTGCCAAGTCCGCCAGCCACAGCGAGACCTGCTCACCCAACGACGCGGCAAGTGGTCGGGCGGCCACCTCGAGGACGAGCGGCGCGAGGCCCCGTGAGTGCAGCGCAGTTGCCACCTCGGCGCCCACGAAGCCGCCGCCAATGACGACCACCGGCGTGCCCGGTGACAGCGACGCCACCGAATCAATAAGTCGCTGCGCGTCGGCTCGACGCCGCAACGTGTGCAGTCGTTCTTCGGCGCTGAAGGCGAGCGTGCGAGCGCGCGTTCCGGTGGCCACCACCACGCGCGTGCCCGTGATGACCCGTCCGTCGGCCAGGTAGACCGAGGCGGCCTCGGCGTTCAGCGCCGACGCCGCGACGCCGAAGTGAGTGTTGACGCGCGCTTCGGCGAGGCGCTCCGGGGTCGCCAACGTCGTATGGTCCAGCCCCCACTTGCCCACCAGCACCTGCTTGGACAGCGGAGGTCGGTCGTACGGGGGATCGTGCTCCTCGCCGATCAGCGAGATCTCCCCGGAGTAGCCCTCGCGGCGCAGTGCCTCGCAGAACCGCCAACCGGCCAGGCCCGCGCCCACCACGACAACGTGGTCCGACTCGCTCAGGACCGTCACGGACCGAAGAGGTTGAGCCACTGCGCCGCCGTCGTCGTCGCGAGGACCGGGTTGGTCGCGCGCACGTAGCCGAGCGGGGCGAAAGACTCGGGCGCGTAGAGGTGCCCCGGGTAGAGCACCACGTCGTCGTCGACCACGGTGAGACGCTCCTGCAGCGACCGGTACATCTCGAGCGGGTCCGAGCCAGGCAGGTCGGTGCGACCGCAGCCGGAGATGAACAGCGTGTCGCCGCTCACGAGGCGACCGTCGACTAACAGGCACTGGCTGCCCGGGGTGTGGCCCGGAGTGTGAACGAGCGTGATGGACACATCGCCCACCTTCACCACGTCGCCGGGCTCGTGGGCGCGCAGTGCGTCCGGCGACAGTCCGGTCACGCGCGACACCCACGGCACCTCGTCGCGCTGCACATGGATGACCAAGTCGCGCGCGGCCAGTTCGGCGACGCCGGCCAGCCGATGACCCATCATGTCGCCGCCGACGTGGTCCGGGTGGTAGTGCGTGGCCACCACGCCCACGACCTCGAGGCCGTCGGCGGCCACCAAGTCAACCAACTCATCCGGGGCGTACGCCGGGTCGACCAGCACCGCGACGCCGGCGTCGCGATCCCCAACGGCGTAGGCGAAGTTGAGCATCTGGCGCGCGAGTACGTCGTCGGCCGCGAAGTCGCGTCCGGCGAGGAACTGGCGAAAGTAGAACGCCCCGCTCACTGATCGTCGGCGGCGGCCAGACGCGGGGCCAGCTCGTCGACCCGGGCGCGGGTGGCGCTGAGACGAGCTTCGAGGGCCTCAATGATGGTGGTCGCGCGCTCGAGCTTGGCGAAGAGGTCGTCGACCGACACCTCGCCCTCGTCAAATGAGGCGACGATCGCGTCGAGCTCCTCGGCCGCGGCGTTCCACTCCGGGATCGTGCTCACGTCTCGCTCCTCACCTCAGAGACCGTAGCGTCGAACGACCCGTCGCTCACCCGGACCGAGACAAGGTCGTCGCGAGTGACCGCCTCGAGGGTCCGCACGACGGTGCCACCGCGCGTGACGATCGACCAGCCCTGGGCCAGTCGGCGCGCCGGGTCGTAGGCCGTGAGCAGTCGACGGCGCCCAGAGAGCCAGGCCTCGGCGTTGTCGATCAAGTGCCGCGCCTGCAGGTTCACGCGCGAGCGGGTCGCGAGCAGTTGACGCTGCTCGGCGCGCAGTCGGTCGCGCACGGCGAAGATCATCGTGCGGCGGCGCTCGGCGACGTACGTGCCAGCCTCGTCCAGGACGGCCTCGGCACCGTCACGAAGGATGCGAGCGGCGCTGAGCACGTGGCGCTCGCGCCACTGGGAGACCCGGGTCACGATCTGCTCACCCAACTTGGTGGGCGTGATAGCGGCCGTGTGCGCCACGAGGTCGGCGATCGACTCGTCACCGGTGTGGCCGATACCGGTGAAGACCGGCGTCGCGGCACCCGCGATGGCGCGCGCGACGCGTTCGTCGTCGAAGGTCGCGAGGTCTCCCTTCGACCCTCCCCCGCGCACCAGGCAGATGACGTCGAGTCCGAGCCCGTCGAGCTCATGTAGCGCCGACACGATCTGAGGAGGCGCGCTCTCGCCCTGCACCGTGGTCGCCACCAGAGTGATCTCAAATCCGAAACGCGACCCGAGTAGCTGACCGGTGAAGTCGCTGTAGCCCTCGGTTTGGGGGCTCGCGATCAGTCCCACGCGCAGCGGCACTGGCGACAGCGGGCGCGCCTTGTTGGTCTCCAGCAGGCCCTCGGCCCCCAGGCGCGCGATGAGCTCCTGGCGGCGTCTCGCGACGTCGCCCAGCAGCCCGGCCACGTCGACCTCGGTGACCGTGAAGCCGATCCGACCCTGGGGGGCGTAGAGGTCGACGTAACCAAACAGGTTCACCACGGCGCCCGGCGTCAGGGTGACCCCCTCGGCGGCCAGTCGGCGCTTGAGCGGGACCCACTGGGAGGCCCAGCAGTGCGCGTTGAGCACGGGGCGGCGCGCGTCGGAGGCGGACGAGCCGGCGTCGACCAGGTCCAGGTAGAGGTGGGTCTTTTCGTAGACCTTGGAGACCTCGCCGCGCACCCAACGCGGGTGACGTCGACCGTAGGCCGACTCCAGGTGCGCGGTGAGCAGTTCGTAGAAGGCGCCGACGTCCAGGACGGCGTCGTCACCCGACGGGACCTGCGCCTCCACGGGTCGAGGCTACCTGCGGATCGTTACCTTTTCGTCATTGCTGGTGCGCACGTCGTGTGTCAGACTGGTCGCGGATGGTGAGCCGACTGGACGGCCGCGCTACCCGGCAACGGGTGGTGAGGAAAGTCGGGGCTCCACAGGGCAGGGTGCTCGCGAAGCGAGTCGCGGTGACGTGCAGGACAGTGCCACAGAGAACAGACCGCCGATGGCCCGGGCAACCGGGAACAGGTGAGGGTGAAACGGTGCGGTAAGAGCGCACCAGCGTCACGGGAGACCGTGGCGGCTCGGTAAACCCCACCCGGAGCAAGATCGAACAGGGGAGACGCGGCCCGCGGGTCCGGAAACGGACACTCCCTAGGTGGATCGCTGAGATGGATGGCCGCCCAGCCCTCTTCGGAGGGTGGACAGAACCCCGCTTATAGGTCGACTCACCATCCGCCGACCTCGGAGAACAGTCGTGTTGCATCTTCCCTATCGAGAACTGCCCACCGAGGACCCCGGCACGCCCGACCGGCGCTCGCCCTGGCGTTACCTCGCGTGGCTGGCCCGGCGCCAGAAGGGTCTGCTAGCGCTCAACGCCCTGTTCGGCATCGGGTGGATGGTGGCCCAGGCGCTGCTCTGGGCGGCGGTCGGCGCCGCCATCGACCACGGCGTCGCGCGTCACGACGCGATCGAGTTGTGGAAGTGGGTCGGGGTGGTCGTCGCGCTCGGTCTCATCCAGGCGGTGTGCGGCGCCTTTCGCCACCAGCTCGCGGTGACCAACTGGATGAACGCCGCCTACCGAACCGTCCAGTTGATCGGTCGCCACGTCGCGTTGACCGGCACGGCGCTGACCGATGAGATCCCCGCCGGTGACGTGGTCAACACCGTGGCCGCCGACGCCATGCGAATCGGCGGCGCCTTCGACGCCTTCGCCAGGTTCATGGGAGCGATCCTGGCCTGGGTCGTGGTTTCATTCATCTTGCTGTCCACGTCGGTGCAACTCGGCCTCATCGTGCTCATCGGAGTGCCGGTGCTGGCTTCGTTGACCACGCCGCTGATGTCACCGCTCCACGAAGCCCAGGCGGCCCAGCGCGAGGCCGCCGGTCGTCTGGCGTCGCTGGGATCAGACACGGTTGCGGGCCTGCGAATCCTGCGCGGCATCGGCGGAGAAGAGGTGTTCCTCAACAACTACCGGCGCCAGAGCTCGCTGGTGCGCCGTGCCGGCTACCGCATCGCCAACCCCCAGGCGGGACTCGAGTCCGGCCAGATACTGCTGCCGGCACTGTTGACGGGCATCGTGACGTGGTTGGGCGCGCGCGACGTGATGAACGGCTCCCTGCACGTCGGACAGCTCGTGGCCTTCTTCGGGTATGCGACGTTCCTCACCACGCCGCTGCGCACCGCCATTGAGTACGTAATCACCTCTACGCGCGCCTACGTGGGCGCCGGACGCGTCCTGCGCATCCTCAACATCTCCCCGCTCATCACCGACGCGGCTCAGACCCGCCCGTGGCCCGACCGGGTCGACTCCTTCGTCGACACCCGCAGCGGCGTCGCGCTGGCGCGCGGCCAACTGGTCGCGGTCGTCACCGAGACGCCCGCCGAGGCCACCGAGCTCGCTGACCGCCTGGGTCGCTTCGTGCCCGACGTCGACGAAGTGAAGGTCAACGGCGAGCCCCTCGGCGCCTTTTCGGTCGCCGACGTGCGCTCGAACGTCGTAGTGAGCGAGATCGAGCCCCGACTCTTCTCCGGCCAGCTGCGCTACGAGCTGGTCCCGCACGGCGTGGTCGCCGACGACGCCATCATGGACGCCCTGGAGGCGGTCAGCGCGCTCGACATCTTGGACGCGCTCGACGGCGGACTGGACTCGTGGATTGAAGAACGCGGACGCTCGCTGTCGGGCGGCCAGCGCCAGCGGCTCAGTCTGGCCCGGGCGTTACTCACAGGCGCCGAGGTACTCATCCTCGTCGAGCCAACGTCGGCCGTGGACACGCACACCGAGGGCCGCATCGCCACTCGGTTGCGCGCCGTGCGCGGCGAGAGTCTCACGTTGGTCGCCTCGACCAGCCCGCTGCTGCTCGAGCGCGCCGACTTGGTCTACCTGGTTCTGGGCGGCCACGTCGTGGATGAGGGCACGCACCGCGACCTGGTCGAGCGGTCCGCGCCCTATCGCCAGATCGTGCTGCGCGAGGAGACGCCGTGAGCCAACTGCCCATCGCCGAACCATCCGTCGTGCGCAGTTACGCGCGCGAGATGATCCGCCACCACCGGGCCGCCCTGACCCGGATGTTGATCCTCTACGCCCTCGCGGCGGTGGCGGCGCTCGTCCCGGCGTGGATCATCGGCCACATCATCAACCTGGCCACCGCTCACCACTTGACCTCGTCGTCGATCACGATCAACGTGGCCGTGCTGTTCGGGTCCTCGCTGGCGTACGCCGGGTTCTCCTTCCTCGCTCGCCGGCGAAGTTACATCTTGGGCGAGCAGGTTTTCGCGGACCTGCGCGAGGGATTTTTGGAGAGCGTCCTGGCGCTGCCCCTGGCGGTCGTCGAGCGGGCCGGGACGGGCGACCTCTTAAGCCGCACCACCAACGACATCGAGGCGCTGTCGCGCACCGTGCGCTTCGCGGTGCCCGAGTGGTTGGTCGCTCTCGTCCAGACCGTGCTCACCTTCGCCGCCATGCTGGTCGTGAGCCCGTTGGCGTCGGTGGCCGCGCTGGTGTCGGTGCCGATCCTGTACCTGTCGACGCGCCACTACCTGCGCTTGGCGCGGCCGGGCTACATGCGAGAGCGCGTCAGCTACGCCACGCTCTCGGGCACGGTCGCCGAGACCGCCGAGGGCGCGCGAACGGTCGACGCCCACCGGCTCGCCGCGCGCCAGCGCGGGCGCGTCGACGCGAACCTGCGCGAGTCGTTCTACTCCGAGATGTACACGCTGCTGATGCGCTTGGTCTGGTTCCCCACGGTCGAGACCGCGTTCGCGTTGGCCGTCGCCGCGATGCTCGGTTGGAGCGGGTGGCTGGCCTTGCACCACGTCCTCACCGTGGGTACGGCGACCACCGTGACTCTCTACATGGTTCAGATCAACGACCCGATCGACCGCATCATCTCCTGGCTCGACGAGCTGCAGATCGGCCAGACGTCGTTGGCACGACTGGTCGGCGTGTCGGTGGTGCGCGACGAGCGGCCGACCACGGGACCCGAGCCGGACGACGAAACGGTGGCGGTCGATCACGTCTCCTACGCCTACCGCACCGGACACGACGTGCTGCGCGACGTGACGTTGACGGTCCGGCCGGGCGAGCGCCTGGCCATCGTCGGTCCGACCGGCGCAGGCAAGTCGACGCTCGGCCGACTGCTCGCCGGCATCGACGCGCCTCGCGAGGGATCCGTGACGGTTGGGGGCGTGGCGCTGTCGACGATGCCGCTCGCCTCGCTTCGCCGTCACGTCGCGCTCGTGACCCAGGAGCACCACGTGTTCATCGGCTCGGTGCGCGAAAACCTGGCGCTGGCCAAACCTGAGGCCAGCGACGAGGAGATCTGGCGAGCGCTGAACGCGGTCGACGCGCTGGAGTGGGTGCGCGACCTCCCGGCGGAGCTGGCCACCGAGCTGGGCACGACCGGTCACCCGCTGACTCCGGCGCAGGCCCAGCAGTTGGCGCTGGCGCGCCTGGTGTTGGCCGACCCGCACACGCTGGTGCTCGACGAGGCCACCGCGCTACTCGACCCGCGCGCGGCGCGACATCTCGAGAGGTCGCTGGCCGCGGTGCTGCGCGGGCGCACGGTGATTGCCATCGCGCACCGCCTGCACACCGCCCACGACTCCGACCGAGTGTGCGTCATGATCGACGGGCGCATTGACGAACTCGGCACGCACGATGAACTGATCGCCCTGCAAGGCCAGTACGCGTCGTTGTGGGCGAGCTGGCGAAGCGAACCGCGCGAGGTCTCGTAGGCTCAGAACCGTGGTACGACCCCTGCGCGGTGACGAGATACTCGCCTGCGTACACCGGGTGGCGCTGAGCCGTGGCGCACCCTTCGACGTGACGCCCGCGGCCCCCAGCGTCGAGTCCGAACGCCGCCGACGCGACGCCGGCGAGCATCGACGCGCCACCCTGGCCGCGTTGCGCGCCCTGCACCCGGGTGCGCCGACGCCCGCGAGCGTGGCCGAAACCAACGCACTGCTGGCCGAGGGCGCACCCCTGGTGCTGAGCCCGCGACTGGACCTGGACCGAACCGGCGTGCGCGCCGCGGTGGCGCACGCCCTGGTGCGCGTCGGACGCCTTGACGCCGTATTCACCTACGCACCCGTGATGGTCAAGAACTGCGAAGTGGTCGAATCGGCCACCACGCGGCGCACCCTGGAGGGATCCCTGGCCCGGATCGCCCCCAGTGACGCGCACTTCAGCGAAGGGGTGGGCGTGCGCACGACGGCTCCGGTGGTTCGCGGGGGGATCCTGCTCTCGCACGCCATCCGCGTCCTCGAATCCATGGGCGTCGCCGATCCCGCCGCGCGCGGCGCTCTGATCGACCGCAACCGCCAGGTCTGGTGGATGGACCTGCGCGGAACCGACTACCCACGCTTCAACCTCGCCGCCTACGACGAGCACTACCGCCAGCGCCTCGGCGTGCTGAGTGCACACGAACTGTGGCGTCGCGGCGACGGTGACTATCCGACCGCCCCCTACTGGCACCGCGAGTGTCCCGAATGTCCCTACTCGCAGACGTGCGAGCAGTTCCTCGAAGAACGCGACGACGTGTCACTAACGAGGTTCACCTCATTCGACCAGCAGCTGGTGCTGCGCGAGCACGCCGTGACGACGCGCGCGCAACTGGCGCGTCTGGATCCGGTACGCGCGCGCCGAGCCCGGGTGCGTGTGGTGTCGCCGGTGGCCGAGCTCACCCGAGAGGACCACCTGGGACGCAGCATCGACAAGCTCGATGACCTCATCTATCGTGCGCGCGTCCACGAACGTGGGACCGTGCTGCGCACGATGGACCCGCAGCTCATGGGCTGTCCCACCGCCGACGTCGAGATTGACGTGGACATGGAGTGCTACGACGACGTCACCTATCTCTGGGGCGCGAACGTGACGCTGAACGCTGAGCTACCCGGCGTGTCGAGCGGTTACCGGGCCTTCGTCAACTGGGACGGACTCGACGCTGAGGGTGAGGCCAGCCTCTTCGCCACCTTCTGGACGTGGTTCGACGCGCTGCGTCATACCTGTGACGGGGCGGGTCTGACCTTTCGCGCGTACTGCTTCTGGGCCCAGGCCGAGGACGGGGCCATGAATCGGGCCGTGAGCGCGGGGCAACCGGGCGCGCCAACGCGTGATGATCTGGACGAGTTCCGCGACCGGCGCGCCGGTCGCTGGATTGACCTGCACGAACTGGCCAAGCGCCAGTTACAGACCGAGGGACCGCTCGGACTCAAGATCCTGGCCCAGTCGGCCGGGTTCGCGTGGCGCGACGCGACTCCCAGCGGTGAGGCGTCCATGCTCTGGTACGAGGTCGCCGTCGCCGACGGGGAGGACGCCGCCGCGTCGCGCACGCGGATCCTCGAGTACAACGAGGACGACTGCCGAGCAACGAAAGCTCTGCGCGACTGGCTCAACGGCCCCGCGACCGAACTCGCGCACCGCGACGACATCTTGTAGCCACTGGCGCCCTCATTAGCATTGCCGGGTGCTCCCGCGCGTCCTGAAAGAACCGACGAGGGCCTCACGTACGTGGTCGGCCCGCGCGCTCGGCGTCATCCAGAGCGCGGCGTACCTGGCCCTCGCCGCGGTGAGCGCGGCGGGGTTGACGCGACTCGCGCACCGCGACGTCAGCGCCGGCTTGGCCACATTGGCCGGCGCCCTGGCCGGTCGATGGATCGTGGCCAGCGTCGTCGAGGCCTGGGGTGATAGTGC
This sequence comes from uncultured Actinomycetota bacterium, assembly GCA_963715855.1. GTDB lineage: Bacteria > Actinomycetota > Acidimicrobiia > Acidimicrobiales > RAAP-2 > RAAP-2. The sequence goes on along the minus strand of OY970279.1, from coordinate 1,836,723 downwards.
GGCCCGCCGGATCCGTGAAGCGTGGCGGACACGATTGGGTGCCCACATGCGCCGACCGCGTCGCGAGGGCGAACGCAGTCGAGGCGACCTGGCGATGGCCATCGAGCACGCCGCCGCCGCACCCTCACTCGAAACCCTGCGCAGCGCGGCCGCGGCCAGCCTCGCTGGCGTCGTCGTCGTCTTCGCGGCCTCCGGCACGTTGAGCGCGGTGATCGTTGTCGCCCTCATAGCGTTAGCCGCACCGCTCTACCAGCGTGCGGGCAAGCGAAGCGCAACTCTCGAAGACGACTACCAGCGCCGACGGGCACAGTTGGAGGCGCGTCAGCTCGAACTGCTGCACCGCTCCCCCGAACTGCGCGCTCTCGGAGCGGTCAGTTACGGCGCCGACGTCATCGGTGCCCTCAGTGACTCGGAGCACACGCTCGCGATGCGCGCCGTTCGCGTCGCCCTGGGTTCGTCACTCGTGACCGAGTTCTTGAGCGGCGTGAGCGTCGGACTGGTCGCGATGAACGTGGGCTTCGCCCTCCTCGGCGGACGCATCGATCTCTTCCGCGCCCTGCTGGCAGTCCTAGTCACGGCCGAGCTGTTCACTCAGGTGCGCCGATACGGATCAGAGTTCCACCGACGTGAACGCACCGCTCGCTCCGAGGAACTCCTCGGCACTCGATCGGTTGCGACGACATCACCGGACCGCACGACGCTCGTGGTCGCCGAGAACCTCGTCACGGACGCCGGGGCGATACCCGTGTCGTTTCGTATCGCGCCGGGATCGCACACGCTGATCACCGGCGCGTCGGGCACTGGCAAGACAACTCTGTTGCACACCCTGGTCGGGTGGCGAGCGCCAACGTCAGGCACACTCACGCGCGGCGCGGGACCCGTTGGGTTCGTCAGTGCCGAAAGCTCGCTGCTCTCGGGGACCCTCTGGGAGAATCTGACGCTCGGCGCCTCGCTCGATCCGGACGACGTGCGCCGCCAACTCGACGACCTGGGACTCAGTGGTCAACGGTTCTCCGACTTCAACGCGATGGTCCTGCCGGATGGTCGAGGACTCAGCGGCGGCGAGGTCGTGCGCCTCGCGCTCGCGCGTAGCCTCCTGGCTCGACCGAACATGCTCGTCATCGATGACGTCGCGGGCGTCTTGGACGATGAGTCACGCGTCCTCGTCGCGGCCGCAATCTCCTCACTCGGCGACGTCGCCGTCATCGAAGCCACCGTCGACAGCCCCCTCCTCGAGCAACCCACAACACGCGTCGTGGTGTCGTGAGCGCCGAGTCCACCCGGCCGCGGCGTTGGCTCGCGCGGTCGCGCCCGCCGCGCGCCGACCTGGCGCGAGCGTTCGCAGCCGGACTCGTGGCCACCATCACGAACGTGGCACTCTTCGTCGGCGCCGTGGCGCTGTTGGTCGTCTCGTCGGACCGGCCCGGTCTTCGCGCGGTCGCCGGCGTCCTCATCGTGATCGAGCTGTTCGCCTTCTTACGCTCGCCCATTCGCTTCGCCGAGCGACTGAGCGGTCACCGATTGGGTTTGGCCGCGGTGACTCAGTGGCGTCGGTGGGTGGTGACCTCAGTAGGAGGTTGGAGTTACTCGCGGTGGCGTCGCTACGCGTCCGGCGACCTGCTCGAGCGCGCGCTCCACGACACCGACGAGCTCCTCGACCTCTGGCTGCGCGGGCTGCTACCGCTCGTGACCGCGGTGGTCGCGATGGCTGCGGGCGACGTCGTGCTGGGGACGCTGCCCGCGGTGGGCTCGTTCTGGCTGGACGCGGCGCTCCTGGCCGTACTCCAAGGTCTCGGCGTCGCAGTTCTCGTAGCGCGCGTACCCGCACTCATCGCGGTCGACCGCGCCGTACGTCGCGCTCGGGCCGACTATCAGTCCACGCTCGTGGAACTGAGCGCCGCCGCCCCAGCGTTGTTCCTGCTCGGCGCAGCCGACCTCATCGACGCGCGCAGCTACGCACCGGTGGCCGCAATGCGCCACGCCGAACGCGATCGGCGCCGGCGTCAGGTCGGCTCCGGGCTGGTGCCGGTGGTCGTCGCACTCGCCTCACTCGGGGTGCTCGCGTTGCGACACCCGCCCACGTCCCCGGTGTGGACGATCGTCGCGGCGCTCTTGGCCCTCGCCGCGTACGAGCTATTGGGTGCGGTGCGCGAGGCCTTGGACACCTTCGTCGCGGTCAGCGCCGCGGCCGAACGGCTCGAAGAGTTAGAGGGTCCCACGCCGGGCGGCGCAGCGCCGTGGCCCGACGACGTGACCATTAGTGCCGACGGCCTCACTCTCAGCGAGGGCGAGGTGACGCTGGCGCGCGACGTGAGCCTGGTCGTTCCCCCGGGTCGGCGCGTCGCGGTCACCGGAGTGTCCGGAACCGGCAAGTCGGCGTTTCTGCGCGCGCTCGCCGCGCTGGACGAGCCGCGCGATGGTGCGGTCCTTATCGGTGGTGTCTCGATCGCCGACCTGGACGAGGACGACCTGCGTCGACACCTGGCCTACGTCGCCAGCGAACCGGGACTACTCAGTGGGCTGGTGGGTGACGTCATGACCATTGGTCGTCGTGTATCGCGTGACGCCGTGGCCGACCTAGCGCGGGTGGGAATCCAAGCCGAAGCGACCACGCGCTGGGAAGAGTTGTCGCGAGGGGAACGACAGCGCGCGGCGGTGGTGCGCGCGCTGTGCGTCTCGCCGTCCATCGCGCTGCTCGACGAACCAACGAGCGGTCTCGGCCACGACGAGACCACGACGGTACTGCAGCTCCTCAACGACGTCGGGCCTAGCGTCATCGTCGCCACCCACGACCCCGTGGTCATGGCGTGGTGTGACGAAGTGGTCGAGCTGCGCGACGGCGCGCTGATCGGCCTCAGCCGTTGAGCGTGCCCATCGACGACTCGTGGTAACGATCGCCGACCACCGCGTCGCGCGGCACCGCGGCTTCGATGTCCGCGAGGTCCACATCGCTGAGGACGATCTCGCTGGCGGCGATGTTCTCACGCAGCCATTTGCGACGCTTCGTGCCGGGGATGGGTACGACGTCAGGTCCGCGCGACAGCACCCAGGCCAGCGCCAGTTGCGCGGAGGTCACGCCCTTGCGCGCGGCCACCAGCTCGAGACCTTCGACCAGCTTCATGTTCTGCTCGAACGCCTCACCACTGAAACGCGGTAGGTGCTTGCGATAGTCGCGCGCCGCACTCCCGTCACGGTTCGTTGACTCGCCCGTCAGGAATCCTCGGCCCAGCGGGCTGTAGGCAACGAAACCCACCCCGAGGCGACGACAGGTGTCCAGGACCCCGTCTTCGGGATCGCGCGACCACAGCGAGTACTCGCTCTGGAGCGCCGTGACCGGATGCACCGCGTGGGCGCGTTCGATGGTGGCGGACGACGCCTCCGAGATCCCCAGGTGGCGCACCTTGCCCGCGGCCACCAGCTCGGCCATCGCGCCCCAGGTCTCCTCGATCGGCGTGGTGCGGTCCACGCGGTGCTGGTAGTAGAGGTCGATGGTCTCGACGCCGAGGCGCGCCAGCGACGCGTCACACGCGGATCGCACGTAGTCGGGCCGACCGTTGACGCCAAGGAAGCTGCCGTCGGCACCACGCTCGTTGCCGAACTTGGTGGCCAGGACCACCTCGTCGCGGCGTCCCGCGATGGCCCGGCCGACGAGCTCTTCGTTGATGAAGGGCCCGTACATGTCGGCGGTGTCGAGAAAGTCCACGCCGGTGTCCAGCGCCTCGTGAATCGTGGCGACCGACTCGTTGTCGTCGCCCACGCCGTAGAACTCGCTCATGCCCATACAGCCCAAACCCTGGGCCGAGACCTCCAAACCCTGTCCCAGAACTCGACGTTCCATTGCACTCTCCTTCATGTGAATTTGCTCACAACCCAGTCGTTTCAGGCTTCTGTGGCCACTGTATCGCCGCGACGATTGATAACTTCTAGACCATTGGCTGGGGGGGCCAAACTTCGAGAGCCCGCTCGCACTGTCACGGTGCGGGCGGGCTTCGATGTCTCTATCGGTCCCGCGCACGCGCCGATTTATTGTGGTCGCGTGAGCGACGCCCCCGCGACGCCGGCACCGACCCACGCCCGGCCGAAGTTGCGAGGCTGGCCGCACCTAGTGGGTGTCGTGGCCCTCGTCGCCTGCTCGCCCATCCTGTTCGCACGCACTCACAACGCCGCTCAGGTCGCCTGGGTCCTTTGCTACCTATTCGGCGTGGGAGCCATGATGCTGACCAGCGCGCTCTACCACCTCGTCACGTGGTCGCCGCGAGCCCGGCGGGTCTGGCGCCAGGCCGACCTCACGGGAATCTTCCTCGCCTGCGCCGGAACGGGCCTGGCGTTGGCGGGTCTGACGCTGCACGGTCGCGTGCGACTCGCGCTCATTGGCGCGGTGGCACTGGCCGGTCTGGTCGGGGTGACCGTCTCACGCCTCGCGCGCCACGTGGCCGGCTGGTCCAGTGCCGTGCCGTATCTGGTGGTCGGCTGGACGGCCGCGCTCTTTACGCCCCAGATCGAGCGCGGTGGCGGACTGACGTGCCTGTTACTGGTGATCGCGGGGGGTGTGGTCTACTCACTCGGCGCCGTCGCCTACGGGACCCGGCGACCGCGCCTCATCCCTCATGTCTTCGGCTATCACGAACTCTTCCACGTCGGCACCTTGGTCGGAGCCGGACTGCATTTCGCCGCTCTGGCGATCGCGCTGCGTTGATCCCTCGAGCATCGGCACCACGTTGAAGTTGACCAGCATCGGCGCGTCACGACGCGTGGCGACCGTGGTGATCGAGCCGTTGTCGAGGCGCGTGCGCCACGCCACCGAACCGGGCGCCCCCAGGGCCCAGGCCATCGCCGACTTGATCGGTGACAGATGGGTGGCGATCACCAGGTGACGGTGAAGGTCGTGCAGGAGGCCCTGCGGATCGGCCATGAGCAGGTCGAGCTCGGCGTGGACCCGCGCGTCCACCGACTCGAGTGATTCGCCGTCGCCAATACGCGTCGAGTGGTCGGTCTCGAAGGCGCGCCACTGCGCCACCGTGACGTTGCTCAACGATTGGCCCTCTAGGTTCCCGTAGTCGACCTCGATGAACGCGTCGTTCACCGTGGCTTCGAGGTGTGGGAGGGCGAGTGCCGCCGTCACCCGAGCCCGGCGCAGCGGCGACGTCCACACCTCGACCGCTCCCTCGAGGAAGGGAGTGAGGGCGCGCGCCTGGCGTTCGCCCAACTCCGTGAGCTCCGGATCGCTGCGTCCGACGAGGAGCCGGCTGGCGTTAGACGTTGTCTGACCGTGACGAACAAGGATGATCACGGCAGCAGCAGCCGTCCGCACGACGGGCAGTTCATCAGGGTCCCGACGGCCAATCCCTTCCACCGGTCGAGGTCGAGCGGCGACAGTTGAATTCGGCAACCGTCACAGCGTCCCTCGATCACCTGCGCCGCGCCCGACGTACCCGCGCGCGCCATCGCCGCGTCGTAGCGGGCGCGCAGTGCGGGCTCGACGTTGTTTGCCAGCGCTACGCGGTCTCGTTCGAGTGCCGCCGCCTCTTCGTCGAGCGTCGCCTGGAGGTCAACGAGCACGTGCCGCAGCGCCTCGCGTCGCTCGATCGCCGGCTGGGCACGCTGCTTCACCTCGTTGACCGCGTCGTCGAGGGGCTCGAGCGCCATCAGAAGTTCGAGTTCGCGGTCCTCGGCCTCGCTGAGTCGTTCTCGGACGTGGATCACCTCGGTCTGCATCGCCGCCAGGTCACGTGCGTGCGCGGTCGACGACTCGAGGGCCAACGCCAGTTCGGCCTCGCGACGTCGCAGCCGCTCCGACTCTGCCTGGGCCGACTCGTAGGCCTCGCGCACCGGGGCCAGGACCGCCCGCGCGTCCGCGAGCGCGACGATCAACTCGCGCATCTGGCTCTCGACACTCGCCAACTCGGCGGCCTCGGGTAGTCGCTCGCGCTGGTGGCGCACCCGGTCAATCCACCGGTCCGCCTCCATCAGCGCGCGCAGCGCCTCCACGTCGCTCACGACCCACTCTCCCATGCGCCGCTCGCCGCGTCACGGGCCAACCGGCGTAGCACCGCGCCCAACGCGGGCTCCGCGCGCGCGGTGGCGGCGTCGAAGTCGAACCAGTAGACCTCGGCGCTCTCGCCCGGCGCCGGCGACGGGTCCTGCGGCGAGGCCACGAGCAGGTAGCGCAGGTCGTAGTGGGTATGGCCTCGCGGACCCGGGTGCACGTCGACGTGATACGGACGCGTGGCGTCGACGTGGTGTGCGTCCAGGCCGGTCTCCTCTCGCGTCTCTCGCAAGGCGGCGCCGGCGGCGTCCTCGCCGGGGTCGACGTGACCGCCCGGCTGAACCCAGATGTCCAGGGTCTTGTGACGGTGCAGGATCACCCCGCGCGGCGAGACCACGAACGACGAGGCCGTGACGTGGTGGTCGTTGGCCGACTCGTCAAAGGGGTCACCGGCCCAGCTCAAGCGGTCGAGCGTGGCGACAATGGACGCCGCTTCGCGCTCGTCGACCGCCTCGAGGGTTGCGATGGCCTCGGCGAGGTCCTCGGTCGCGCTCACGACGACTCGTCGAGCAGTCGGCGAACCGACGCTGGCAGCTCCACCCCGTCGCCGGCCATGGCGCCGTCCGTGTCGGGCATGGGGTCGCTGAAGACCACGCGCGCCGGGATCGTGCCCGACCAGATGGGCAGGTCCTGATCTTCGGGTGGATCGTCGGTGGGCCCCTCGGACAGCTTGGCGGAGGCCTCGTCGATCTCGACGCGGACCACCTGAGTCAGGCGCACCTCGGCGTCGGTGATCGCGCGTACTTCACCGCCACGTCCCGCCAAGACCGCGTCGACGAAGAGGTCGAGCACGCGCCGACGCTCGGCGACGTCGGTCACGGCGCTGGCGCGACCGAAGAGAACGACGGACCGGTACGCAATGGACGACTCGAACCCGCTGCGCGCCAGTCGCAGGCCGTCGTAAAGGGTCGCCGTCACGCAGGCCTCACCCGAGGACACGACCGCGCGCAGCACTTCGTTCGCGGGGCTGCCGTGCAGGTACACCACTCGCCCCTCTCGCGCCAACAGCGTCGGCAGCGCGACGGCCCGGCCATTGACCACCGCCGCGACGTGACAGAGCCGAGCCTCGTCGAGCACCTGGAAGATGAACGCCTCGTCGTAGCGAGCTTTCTTGGGGAGGCGCCGGACCCGCGAGCGCGGGCCGGGACCGAGTTCGTCCGTCATGCGCGAAGGTCACCGCCGAAGAAGGTGCGCGCCGCTCCCGCCACCTCGACGCGGTCCTCGAAGAGCCGCGCGTACATCAGTCCCCCACGTGCCGAGGCCTGGAAGACCGAGATGGTGGGCGACCCCACCTGCTCGACCCACCACGGCGACACCGCGCACATCGCTCGTCCCGTCACGTGGTCCTCGGCCAAGCCCAGGCGCGGCGCAAAGACCCGGATCGACACATCGACGTCGGGCCCCCCGTAACACGCCGCGATCACGAGATCGCCCGGCACCAGGAACATGCTCACCGGGTCCGCGGCCAAACCGCACAGGGCGTCGTAGTCCTTCACGACGGCGAACACCGTCGAGGGACCCGCCCGGAAGACCTCGCTCACCGGTCCCAGGACCTCATTGAGCACCGCCGGGTCGAGGGGAGACAGGTCCAATCGGGGTAGGTCCACCCCCAACAGGCCGTCACGCAGGCGACGGCCCGCGATGGCCCCGGCGCGCGTTTCAAAGACCAGCTCGGCACCCGGCACGCCCAGTTCGGTGAGCAGCACGTGAAGGGCGGCCACCGTGGCGTGTCCGCCCAGGTCGATCTCGGCGGTCGGGGTGAACCACCGCAGAGTCCACGCGTCACCCACGCGTCGCACGAACACGGTCTCGGAGACCGCGAGCTCGAAGGCAATGCGTTGGAGCTCGTCGTCACTCAGTGAACGCTCGAGCAGGACGACAACCGCCGGGTTGCCCCGCTCGGTTTCGCCGATGAACGCGTCGACCCACCAGATGCGGTGTCCGAAACTCACGCTGACCAAGTCCACCGTTAGAGACTGCCACAGGCATCAGGGCCCGGCCTAGGGTTGCACGGTGCGTGTCGCGACGTTCAACCTTCACGCCGGTGTGGACGGGTGGGGACGTCGCACCAACGCGCTGGAGGTGGCGATCGGCCTGGACGCCGATGTGTTGATCACCCCCGAGACCTGGCGCGGCGACGACGGCGACGACATGTACGCGACCCTGACCTCACTACCCGAGACGCACGGCACGTTTGTGCCTCTGACGCGCGCCGAACGCGTCACGACGGGCACCGCGCGACGCACCTGGCAGCCGCGTCTCGCCCACTTCACCGGTGAGCACGGGCTCTACTTCACCGAGCACCGGGACCTCACGACCACCCAGCATCAGCGCCGACCCGGCGACGTTGAGACCGGCACCTGGGGGCTCAGTGTGGTGACGCGCCTGCCGATCGAGCAGGTTCAGATCATGCCCCTCGAACGCCAGCCGCGCGAGCGCGTGCGCCGCGCGGTCATCATCATGTCGCTGCGTGACGGCGGTCGAACCTTCAACGTCGTCGCCCTGCACGCGGCGCACCTCAGTCACGGCTCGTATCGTCAGTACCGGCGTGTGCGCGAGATCGTGGGCGAGCTGGAGCCGGCAACGCCGGTGATTCTCGGCGGCGACTTCAACTGCTGGCGGCCGTTACTGCGACTGTTCCTACCGGGCTGGTCGACCCTGGCCCGCGCGCGCACCTGGCCCGGGCGACACTCCCACTCCCAGATCGATCACCTCTTAGGTCGCGGCGGGTGGCGGGTCCTCGGCGGTGGGTCCCGCGAGGGCGGCAGCGACCACCGCGCGCTCTACGCCGACGTCGAACTGGACTGAGTCGCTCAGCGCAGTTGCACCGACGGGTCCACGACCACCAGGGTCTTGCCGCGGTTGGCGCCCGAGAAGAGCAGGTTGAGCGCGCGCGGGGCGTTCTCCAGTCCCTCGACCACGAACTCGTCGTGGACGAGCTCGCCGCGTTGGAGCATCCCCGCCAGTTCCATCTGCGCCTCGGCGTAGCGCGCGGCGTAGTCGAGGATCAAAAAGCCCTCCATGGATCCTCGGCGCACGATCAACATGGACGTGTTCTTCACACCTGTCGTCCGCTCGGCTTCGTTGTAGTGGGCGATCGCCCCGCACACCACGATGCGACCGCGCATCGCTAGGTTGGCCAGCGCCGCGTCCAGCACCTCACCCCCGACGTTGTCGAAGTAGAGATTGATACCGTCGGGACACGCCTGGTGCAGTCGCTTGGACAGACCCGGTTCGCGATAGTCGAGACACTCGTCGAAGCCCAGTCGCTCGACGACGTAGGCGCACTTCTCCGCGCCGCCGGCGATCCCGACCACCTTCTTCGCGCCGCGGGCCTTGGCAATCTGGCCGACCACCGACCCGGTGGCGCCCGCTGCTCCCGACACCACGACGACGTCGCCGGCGCTCATGTGACCGACGTCGAGTAGTCCGAAGTACGCCGTCATTCCCGTCGAGCCGAGCACGTTCATCAATGTCGCGAGATCTACGCCGAGCCCTTCGGGAACGACGATGAAACGGTCGTCGGCCAAGACCCACTCCTGCCAGCCGGTCATCCCCACGACGACGTCGCCGACGTTGAAGCGTGGCGACGACGACTCGACCACCTCGCCCGCACCGTACGCGCGGATGACCTCACCGATGCCGATCGGTGGGAGGTAACCGGGCGCGTCGTTCATCCACGTGCGAATGGTCGGATCCACCGAGAGGAGCCCGACCTTGACGAGCGCCTGATCGGGACCGCACGCGGGTCGCTCGCTCTCTCTCACCGACGTGGTTGTCTCGTCAATGCTTCCAACTGGACGGCGCTCCAGCACGACCTGTCGATTGATCATGGCCTCTCCCTCGTCGTCGCCACCCTAGGTCGCGCCTTCGTGACGTCTGGTAGAACGGCAACGACCAAGGAGGTCGACGTGGCCCGCCGACGCAGCCTGCACTCATCGCTCTATCGCAGTGCGCGCCTCATGGGCAACATCGAAGCAGCCGAACGAGGACCGGTCTCCTACGCCCAGCGCATCGCGCGGCGCAAGGTCTACGCCACGACCAACGGAATGACTCGGCGGTGGCTTCGCCAGGTGGGGCTCGGCCGCTAGAGCTGCACTGGCCACAGCGCCAAGTGCGCGCGGAGTTATCACGATCGACACCAAGATTTCGCTAGCCTTCCGGCCGCGCGACAGCCAGACTGGGTCCTAGCGCAACAGTGGACAGGGAGATGAGATGGCGAAGTTCCTTGTGGTGTATCGAGGTGGAGACCCCGGCGACGGGGACATAGATGAAGGCGTCATGAACGAGTGGATGAGTTGGTTCGGTTCGCTGGGCGACACCCTCAAGGACGTGGGCAACCCCTTCGCGGGCGGCACCGCCATCACGTCGAGCGGCTCGCGCTCGTCGGAGACGGCCGGACTGTCGGGTTACTCGATCATCGAAGCCGCCAGCCTCGACGACGCCGCAACGGCCGTGTCGACCTGCCCCCAATTGAAGGTCGGCGGCTCGGTTGAGGTCTACGAAGCCATTCCGATGTAGCCGACTACCGGCCCGCTCAGGCCGATAGTCGCACGCCGCCACGCGCACCCGCCAGGGACACACCCGCACTCGCAGGCGCCATCGTGCGGGTGGGCACGCGAACGCACGCCGGGTCGTCACCAAACGGGCGGCCCCGTCGCGCGAAAGCACGCGCGCGCGAACCGCCGCACAACCGAGAGAACTCACACGCTCCACATACGCCCTCGAGCGCTCCGGCGCGCAGTTGCGCGAGCAACGGGTGCTCGGCGTAGAGAGTTCCGAGATTTTCGCGCGTGACGTTGCCCAACGAACGTGGGAGGAAGCCCGAGGCGTGCACGGCGCCGTCGTGGCCGACGAAGATCACGCCACGCCCGTCGCCGGTTGCCAGCGTGCCACTGGACACGGGGCGCACGGTGGGCACCGGCTCCCGGTCGAGTCGTGCGCGCAGCGTGGCGTAGAGCTCACCCAGCCCGAACGCGCCGAGCGGGTCGACTGCGCCGAGAAGGGCACGCTCTGCTTGGACCCGACGAAAGAAGGGACCCTCCACCGTTCGCACGGTCACACCGAAGGCGCACGCGTCCACGAGGAAGTGACAGACGTCCTCCGCGTCGCTCGCACTCACCTCCGCGACCGCCGAGCCCCGGCCCACGCCCACCAGGAAAAAGACCTCCCAGATCGTGACGCCGATCCGGCGAAGGAGTGACAGGACGTCCGCAAGTTCGTAGACGTTGGCGTCCATCACCGTCGTGTTGACCTGGACGCGAAAGCCCAAGGCCACCGCGGTCTCGAGGGCGGCGACCGTCTGATCGAAGTGGCCCGCAATTCCGCGAAGGCCGTCGTGCGTCGACGGCCGCGCGCCGTCCAGGCTGATCGAGAGCGCGCGTACGCCGAGTCCGTAAAGCGTGGTCAGGGAGTCGAGGTTCAATCGCTCGGTCACCGAGGGTGCCACACCGAGACGTAGGCCCAGGTTGTGGGCGTAGCCGATCAGTTCGAAGATGTCCGTTCGAGCGAGGCAGTCGCCCCCGGTAAAGACGACGATCGGCTTCGCACCGTCGAGGCCGGCGATCTGGTCCAGCAGCGCGCGACCTTGCGCGGTGGACAGCTCATCGAGTGACGGCTCGGGTTGGGCCGTTGCCCGGCAGTGGCGGCACGCGAGCGAGCACGCTTTGGTGGTCTCCCAAAAGACCAGGTGCGGCGCGACGTCGTAGCGACGAAGCGTCCGGTCTAGCGTCTCTGACCTCACGTCGTCCCCCTCGAGAGTGCCGGCGGTTCGCAGCGTCGACGAGAACGTCGCGAAACCGTCCTCCCATCCTCCCAAGGGCGTGAAACTCCCCCGTAGGGTACAAAGTCCGATTTCTCGCGGTCGGTTAGGCCTGAGCCTCCACGACGACCGCGGTCCCGTAGGCCAGGATCTCCTGAAAGGTGTTGGCGAGCTCGTTGGAGTCGTAGCGCATCGCGACCACGGCGTTGGCCCCGGCGGCGGTCGCGGCGTCGGACAGGCGTTCGAGGGCCTCGGCGCGCGACTCCTGCAGCTGACGGGTGAGTCCCTTGAGTTCACCCCCGGCCAGCGCCTTCAGCCCGGCACCCAACTGGGCGCCCACATTGCGGGTCCGCACCGTCAAACCGTTCACCTCACCAATGACCTTGGTAATGCGATATCCCGGCACGTCATTCATCGTCACGATCAGCACGACCGCTCCTCTCTTCCTGTGACGACCCTACGACGGCGCGCTGTTGTCCCCACCACGCCGCTCGTCCCGCCCAAGACCACTCGCCACTTCACGCCGCCGCGCCGCGTTTCGCCACTCCAACACCTGAGCGTCGCTGGTCTGATCAAAGTCGTCGTACCATTCGCCCACTGCGAAGGAGCCGCCCGCGGTCACCAGCACCACGACCTCGTCGGCCTCAGCGCGCAACTCGTCCACTGCGCTCCTCGCACCCACGGGTGCGGCGAGCACGACCCGGGCGGCGCGGGCGGCCCGCGCGACTCGGCACGCCGCGCGAGCGGTGGCCCCCGTCGCGATGCCGTCGTCAACGATCAGCGCCACAGCGCCGGCCATCGGAGTTTCGGGCGCTCCCGACCGATAGAGCTGAACCCGGCGCGCGAGTTCGACCTCCTCACGCTCTCGCACCTCGGCGAAGCGCTCGGAGGTCACGCCCGCAGACCTGACGGTGCGCTCGTCAATGACCACCACCCCGCCTTCACCGAGGGCGCCCATGGCAACTTCGCGGTGGCCGGGCAGACCCAGTTTGCGAACCACCATTACCTCGAGCCTCGCGTCGAGCGCAAGGGCAATCTGTGCAGCCACGACGACGCCACCTCGGGCCAGACCCAACACCAGAGTTCGCGGGTCAGTGCGCCACGAGTCGAGCGCGACTGCCAGTTCTCGTCCAGCGTCGGCGCGGTCAACGAACCTCCTCACGACGTCGTCACGTGACCATCGCTGAGGTTCCGATCACTACTCGCGATGCGGCGCGGCCACCTCCGGAGCGGGTGCTCGCAGCTCCCTGATAACCGCGTGGATGGTCGCCGCGGCCGGTATGGCCAGGAGGACTCCCAAGAACCCTCCGAAGAGACCACCCACCCAGGCACCCACCTCCGCACCAATCAACACTGCAATGAAGACCCAGAGCGGATTGAGGCGAACAGTGCGACTCATGACAACCGGGTTGAGGACGTGATTTTCGAGTTGGGTGTACGCCAGGAACACAATCGCCGTGACGATCCCCGCGCTGAAGGAGTGGCCGAAGGCAAAGAGAACGGTCGGGATGCCCGCGAGTGCTCCGCCGATCGTCGGCAAGAAGTCGACCAAGGCAACCCAGAGTGCCCAGAGGAAGGCGAACGGAACGCCCAGCAACCACAGGGTGACACCCACGGTCACCCCCGCGGCGATGGAAGTGAGCAGGTTGCCCAACGCGTAGCCGGTAGCGGATCGACTGACCTCAGAGCCCAGGCGCACCAAACGCGCGGAGCGCTCCGGAGAGATCGTCGAGATCACCCAGACGCGCGCCTTGGGCGCCTCCAGCAGAAGTAGGACCACGAACGTGAAGACCGTCAGCAGGGCCAGCACGACCGTGATCGCTCCCTTACCGAGTTGTAGAGCCGGCTTGCTCAGTCCGCGCGCCAGCGAAACGAGCTTCGTGGAGTTTTTTTGGACCCACTTCTCCACGTGGTAGTGGCGCAGGAGATGGCCGATCCACCCCCGGCCGTTCTCGGCCTTGTGAACGTAGGCCGGCAGCGAGTGCGACAGGTTGGTGATCGCGTTCACCAGTGGATATCCGAAGGCGACGGCAAGCCCTACAAAGACCATGACGGCGACGAAGGTCACCGCGCTCACCGCCCAGCCCCGGCGCAGACCCCAACGCTGCAGCCGATTGACCCCCGGATTGAGAATCAACGCGAGGAAGGAGCCGACCAACACCAGCATCACCAACACCCTCAGGCGGTAGAGGATGAGGGCGCCCAGGTAGACGCCGGCCACCGTGAAGACGCTCACCAGAATCGTGCGCAGCGGCACGTTGCTGGCGTCGGCGCGCCGCAGAATGCGCGCACTGTGCCCGTCCGTCGAGCGACGCTGCGGTATTTCGGACGACACGCGCACCCCCTCCGGCGATCGACCCCGAGGCTAGCCCCGCCGTCGCACGAGTCCGGGGTCCCGGCGCCGCGTCACGAGGCGATGATCGCGTCGACGCGCACCGGCCCGTGACGTCGACGAAAGATGAGGTACGAGATCGCGCCCGCGATGAGCGGCAGCCAGTACGAGCCGAGGCGGTAAACCAGCGTGGCGACGATGGCCTTGGAGCTCGGTATGCCCGCTAGCACCAAGAGGCCAACGAGGCTCGCTTCGACAATGCCAAGACCGCCGGGCGTGATCGGGACCACCGAGATGATCGCGGTCGCGGAGTACGCGACGAGCACGATTGCCGGGTGCGGCTGGGCGCCCGTCGCGCGCAACGCCGCCAACAGGCTCGCGAAGTCAAAGCCCACGCGCCCCGCGATGGCCAGGACTGCCTGCCACCAGTGGCGGCCCAGGTCCGCGCGAACCTCGTCGCGCAACCTAACCAAGCGGTCCGCCAAGTCGCCGCGCGACGCGCGGCGCGGCAGCACGTGGCGCGTCAGCCACGCGAGGGTCCGCCCGAGGGCCCTCAGGAATCCGTCGGTGGTGAGCAGCAGCGCGCCGAAACCCAGGATGAGCACGCAACCGCCGAGCCCCAACTCGGCCGCGTACACCAGGTTCGGATTGACCAGGCCGCCGACGATGGCGGGAAGCGCGAACACAGGCAGGGCGAGCAGTCCCGCGAAATTGAGGACCGACGACGCGGCTAACCCGCCCGCGACCTGGTCGCGGGCCACTCCGGCCGCGGCCAGCATCTTGAACGTCACCCCGGCGCCCACCGCGCCGCCTCCGGGCATGATGCTGGAGATCGCGTTGCCCGACAACAGTGCCGTTGTCACGGCGAACCAGCTGGCCCCGCGGGTGACCAAACGCTGCAGGGAAATCGCACAGAAGAAACTGAACACTTCGGCGAGGGCCACGAGCGCCAGCCACCACCATCGCAGGGCGCCCAACCTCGGAAACGCCCCCAGCACCTTGACCAACGTGGGCAGCACGATGTAGATGGCGATCCCTGCGACCACGACAGCGGCTCCGCGACGCAGCACCGGCGACTTCCAGCGGCTCGGACTCACTCCCCTAGTCTGACCACCGTTGGCGCCTAGGCGCCGCGCCCACTCATCTCCGCCCTGAACCTCGGCCGATACAACACGGAGCGGTCGGACAGCGCGGTCACTCCTGAATGATGTCGAACGCGCGCAGCGCCCGGATCCGGTCGTGGCGCCGAGCCCGTAGTCGCTTCTCCGACAGCGGCGCCAGTTCGACGTAGGCGCGGAGGATCGAGCGGTGAATCCTCTCCACGGTGAGGAAGGGACTCGGGTCTTCGGGTATGACCTCGTCGATCAGACCGAGATCCAACTGGTCGTTGGCCGTCGAGCGCATGGTGGCCAGCGTCGTTCGGATCTGGTCCCGGGTCGGCGAGGGCGTTTTGTAGAGGATCGAGGCCGCCGAGCGCGGTTCGGCCACGTAGGCCATTGCCTTTTGCATCATCATGACGTGATCGGCCATCGGGGTCGTCGCCAGTCCCCCGCCGCTACCCAAGGCTCCCGCCACCAGCGAGATCACGGGCTTGGGGTAGTCGATCCCGGTGAGCAGGGCACTGGCAATCGCGCGCGACTGGCCGCGGCGCTCGCTCTCGAGCGTCGGCTTGGCGCCCAACGTGTCGGTGACGAAGAGCGCGGGCAGTCCCAGGCGCCCCCCGACCTTGAGGAGGCGCTCCATGAAGTTGAAATCCTCGGGCCCGGGGTTCGCCGGGCGCTTGATGACGGTGTCACCGAGGCGGTAGTAGGAGGGCTGGGTGCCCACGACCACGAACGGCTGCGCGCCGATCTTGGCGAAGGCGCCCACGATCGCGGGGTAGCGCTTGACCTCGCTCTCTTGGACGTAGTTGTACACCGCGACCGCGTCGGTGAAGCCAAAACGCACAATGAACTCCAGGTCGACCCGGTTCGCGTCGCTGATGAGGTCCTGGTACTGCTCGATCAGGACGTCGGGCTCCTCGCCCTCGTTGGCCTCTCGCGGCGCGGCCGCTAGGACTTCGATCGAGCCGGGCACGTCCTCGAGTCGCGGACCGTGGATGCCCACCGGTCCGAAGGACACCACCCGACGCTGGTCCGACACGCTGACATTGCGGATGAGCGACGGCGTCTCGGGCGTCAGCACGTGATGTTTATCCGGCGGCGTGGTTGCGGCGTAGATCGCGCCGAGGTACCAGACGACCTCTCGCACGTCGGCGAGCACCACGTCAATATTTCTGTCCAGCAGGTTCGCCTCGGCGCTCTGGGAGTCGAGGGGCACGGACGCGCCCTCGTAGGCCTCAATAACCTTGGGCCCGGCGAAGCCGAAGTTGGTCCCGGAGGTCGCAAGGATGAGGTCGGCGTTCGGCACCGCGCTGGCCGAGACTCCGCCCCACACGTTGCCGAGCAGGACTGCGACGTGCGGCAACGCGACCTTCTCCTTGTAGAAGCGGATCGCCTCGACCATTCGCGTCATCTGGGTGAGACCCGCGAAGTTCTCGTGTTGGCGCACTCCGCTCGATGCGTAGACGCTCACGAGCGGCAGCTGCTTGGACACCGCCAGGTCGGCCGCGGCCTGGAACGCTTCGCCGGAGACAACGCCCAGCGAGCCCGCAAAGAAATCCCAGTTCATCGCGTAGAGCACGACGGCGTGACCGTCCACGGTCGCCGTGCCGTAGGTGGACGACTCGGACTTGCCGCGCTTGGTCTCGCGACGCAGCTTGTCCGAGTACGACTCGTCACTTTCGCCCCCGTGACCTCGACGGATCAGACCGACGAGATCCTTGGCGATCCGCCATCGCCCGTGGCTGGATTTAAAGTGCACCAACTCTTGAAGCTCCAGGAGCTGAGAGGGGCTGTTGACCTTGCGGCGGTTGCGCAGGTGAGCGCCCACGGGCGCCGCGTAGGTGGGCAGGCCCATCGGGTGGCCCTCGCCCAGGAACCTCGAATCGAGGTCGTCGATGGAGTGGTCGTCCTGCTCGGGGAAGTCCGACATGAGTGCTCATTATGCCACGACATGCCAAAAGTCCTCCCGGGCCGCAACGTTGACAACTCGCGACCAACGGGCGCCCGCAACGTGGGCCATGAGCGTGCTGTGCAACAGATATGCGCGCTCACCACGTGCGCGGCGATTCCCACTTCATCTCCAGCGTGAGGGTGGCGTCCCCAAGAAGGTGCTGACCTTTAAGGTATTTAGGGGAAGAACACCGATCCGCGGGTCGGGCCGTCCCTTTGTACAAGGGGTGGAGCCAACGGTGAAGAGGTAAGACGGTGTCGCTGAAGCCATCGCAGCAAGCGAATGAAGACGAGCCGCGGCTGCGGCCCGCGGCGCCACCCGCTTGGACCCTGCCCTTCGAGCGACTCGGCGATGAACAACTCCTGGGTCCGCTGAATCAGATTCCCTTCGAATCGATCTTTCCGCCGATTGCGGACTACGCATTCCTTTCGGACTGCGAGAACACCTGTCTGGTTGCCCCGACCGGGTCAGTCGAATGGCTGTGCCTGCCTCGTCCGCACGACCCGAGCGTCTTTGGAACCCTCCTGGACCGCGCGGCGGGATCCTTCCGACTGGCTCCAGTGGATAGCGCCGTTCCGGCGCACCGCCAGTACGTGCCGGGCACCATGGTGATGGCCACGACCTGGCAGACCCGCGGCGGCTGGTTGGTCATCGCCGATTTCATGGCGGTGGCGCCGTGGTACCGCACCGGGGTGCGCTCGGACCTGCACCGGCGTACGCCCGGCGACTACGACGCCCGCCACGTCCTCGTGCGCACGGCGACGTGTCTTCACGGCAACGTCGACGTGGCTCTCAACTGCGAGCCGTCGTTCGACTACGGACGTGAAGACGCCGAGTGGCAGTACGCCGGCGACACCTACGACGCGGTCGTCACCACGAACCCCGACTTCCCGCGACTGACGTTGACCGGTGACATGCGCTTCGGCATCGAGGGTCGCTCAGTGCGAGCTCGTCACCGTCTCGCGGAGGGAGAGATGTCCTTCGTGGTCCTGAGTTGGGGCGACGAGCCGCCACCCACCACGATCGAGCAGGTCGACGCCTGTCGGGCCGAGACCAGTCGGTTCTGGCGCGATTGGATCGACGGTGGACACTTTCCGGACCACCCTTGGCGAGAGCTGCTGCAACGCAGCGCACTGACACTGAAGGGACTGACGTACGCGCCCACCGGCGCGCTCCTCGCCGCTCCTACGACGTCGCTGCCGGAGAACCCGGGCGGGTCGCGCAACTGGGACTACCGCTACACCTGGATCCGCGACGCGGCCTTCACGTTGCGCTCCTTGCATGCACTCGGCTTCGACACTGAGGCCGATGACTTCTTGGCGTTCCTCGGTGACGTACTCGAGCCAGCCGCCGGAGCGAATCGACGCGATCCCAAGGCCCGTAGTTCGTTGCAGGTCCTCTACCCCGTCGACGGCTTGTCGATTCAACCCGAAACCGAACTCGACCACCTCTCGGGTTACGTCGGCTCTAAGCCGGTGCGTATCGGTAACGCTGCTTACAACCAGCACCAGAACGACATCTTGGGTGCCATCGTCAACTGCGTTTTCGAGCACACGCGCTCGCGCGACACCTTGAGTGAGCGCGCGTGGCGCATCGTGCTGCAGGCCGTCGAGAAAGTCGTGCTGTCGTGGCGCGAACCCGACCGCGGAATCTGGGAAGTCCGTGGAGAGCCCCAGCACTTCACGTTTTCGAAGGTCATGTGCTGGGTCGCGGCCGACCGCGGTTCGCGCCTCGCCGCCTTGCGCGGCGAACGCGACCGAGCTGAATCATGGTGGAACGTCGCCCAAGAGATCCGCGCCGACATCTGCGAGCACGCGGTCGACGAGCGAGGTTGCTTCACCCAGACCTACGGTTCCGACGAGTTGGACGCGTCACTACTCATCTTGCCGATCGTCGGCTTCCTGCCCCCTGATGACGAACGGATCCGCACGACGGTGCTGTCCATCGCGGACGAACTCAACGAAGGCGCCTTCGTCTACCGGTACTGGCCTGACACGACCGACGACGGCTGCGAGGGACAGCCTGAGGGCAGCTTCACCGTGTGTTCTTTCTGGCTCGTGTCGGCGCTGGTCGAGATCGGGGAACTTGACCGCGCACGCACGCATTGCGAGAAGTTGATCGGCGCGGCCAGCACACTGGGCCTGTACGGCGAGGAGCTCGACCCGACCACGGCGCGCCACCTCGGGAACTTCCCCCAAGCCCTGACCCACCTGTCGCTGATCAACGCGGTGCTCCACGTGATCGAGGCCGAGCAGCAGGGCAGCGACTCGCTGATCGGACCCGCGGCGACGAGCAGTTGGTGGAACACGTCCGGTCAAGAGGGTCATCCGTCGATGAGGCCCTAGGGCTACAACGGACGGCTTTTTGGCCTATGTGCTGGCCGCGATAAATCTAAGAATGCCTTTTAAGAATGTCGTTAAAGCCCGTTGTGAATAGGAGCGCAAGGTCGCCGCGCTGACTTAAGCCCGGACAAACGGATTCACAGCGATTTCTTAGGATCCGTGTGTTAAGACTCGTTCGGGTTCGGAGTGCTTATGCTCCGCTCCAAGTACAAATCATGCTGCGGGTAACTGGCAACCATGTTGAGCCCGACTTGATGGACAGTCGGGAATCAATTCCTGACGACACCCCGGCGGACCTCGTGGTCGTGGCCAACCGCCTCCCCCTCCACCTGTCGTCCGTGCGCAACGGAACGGGGTGGCGACCGAGTCCCGGCGGACTGGTCTCGGCCCTCACGTCCGTGCTCCAGAGTCGTAACGGGCTGTGGATCGGCTGGCCCGGTACCTCGAAGGACCTCAAGGTTCCGACACAGTTCGAAGGCATCCGCCTTCGTCCGATCGCGATCAGTTCCCGCGAGTACGAGGACTTCTACCTCGGCTTCTCCAATGCGACCCTGTGGCCGCTCTACCACGACGCGATTCGCCCCCCGACGTTTCACCGCGCGTGGTGGCACGCCTACCGCGAGGTCAACATGCGCTACGCCATCGCGGCGGCCGAGACGGCGGCCCCGAACGGGCTGGTGTGGATCCACGACTACCAGTTGCAACTCGTGCCCCAGATGCTGCGCGAGATGCGGCCCGACGTACGAATTGGATTCTTCCTGCACATCCCGTTCCCGCCGGCGGAGCTGTTCATGCAACTCCCGTGGCGCCGCGAGATCCTCAACGGCCTGCTGGGCGCGGACCTCATCGGGTTCCAGGTTCCTCAGGCCGCGTCGAACTTCTCGCGGCTCACGCGCCGCATGATGGGCGTTACCGGCACCGACTCGGTCCTCGAGCGCGACGGCCGAACGATTCGCGTTGGCGCCTTTCCGATCTCGGTCGACTGCGAGCAGATCAACACACTCAGCAGCGATCCCAACATCTTGGCCAGAGCCAAAGAGATCCGTCGAGACCTGGGCGATCCCGAGACGATCCTGCTCGGCGTAGACCGCCTCGACTACACCAAGGGAATCCAGCAGCGCATCAAGGCCGTGGCAGAGCTCTTCGCCGACAACTCGCTCACACCGGGTAAGCACGTGATGGTTCAAGTCGCAGTTCCCAGCCGCGAGACTGACGCGCACTACGAGCGTGAACGCCACCAACTCGAACAGATCGTGAGCGAGATGAACGGAGAGCACGGGATGCTGGGTTCCCCTGTGGTCCACTACCTGCACCAGAACCTGGACTTCGAGGAGTTGCTCGCCCTCTACGTCGCCGCGGACATCATGCTGGTCACACCCTTCCGCGACGGAATGAACCTGGTCGCCAAGGAGTACGTCATGACCCGCACCGACCTGACTGGCCGACTCATCTTGAGCGAGTTCGCCGGGGCCGCGACCCAACTGCGCGGCGCCTACATCGTGAATCCGCACGACCTGGACGGCGTCAAGGAGGCGATTCGCGCGGCGCTCGTCGCGACTCCGAAGGAAGCCCGGTCACGAATGTCGCGGATGCGCCGCAAGACCCTGCGTCGCAATGTCTACGACTGGGCCGAGTCCTTCCTCACCGCGCTGCGCTAGAGGTTTCCCTCATATCAATCACGTCCGGCGTGCGTGCACCGACGCCGTCGGTCACTGGGCAGCGCTGATGATGTCGACGACGGAGTTGACGACCCTGGTCGGGCCGTAGGGGAATCGGTCGACGTCCTCACGGCGCGTGACGCCCGACAGAACCAGGACTGTCGCCAGACCCGCCTCGATTCCCGAACGGATGTCGGTCTCCATGCGGTCCCCGATGAGGACGGTATTGGACGAGTGACCGCCCAGGTGCCGCAATGCGTCGCGGATCATCATCGGGTTCGGCTTGCCCACGAAGTACGGTGAAACGCCCGAGGCACTTTCGATCATTGCCGCCATTGCGCCGACGGCAGGCAGCGGACCATTGAGCGACGGGCCGGTGGGCTCGGGATTGGTCGCGACAAATCTGCTGCCCCGGTGGATGAGTTGGACCGCCGTGGCGACCTCGTCGAACGAAAAAATCTGCGTCTCGCCCAGCACCACGTAGTCGGGATTCTCGGCGTCCTCGCGGTACCCAACGTCACGCAGCGCCTGGTGAAGACTCAACTCACCGATGACGAAGGCGGTGCCGTCGGGTCTTTGTGTCTGGACGAACTCCGCGGTAGCCACCGCCGACGTCCAGAGCTTGTCCTCCGGCACCTCAAGTCCCATCGCCGACAGGTTCTTGGAGAGCTGTTCGGGCGTCAGCGTTGAGTTGTTGGTGAGGACCAGGAACGATCGATTCGTAGCAACTAGCCACTCCAGAAATCGGTCAGCGCCCGCGATCATCGCGTCGTCGCGAACTAGAACACCGTCCATGTCGCAGAGCCAATTTGTGGCGGCGAGGATCGTTTCCACCACTCCATTATGGAGGCGATCGGCGGTCATTCGATCCATGCGGCTGTCAACCGCACAATGCAGGTGCCATCCGCCAACCTGGAACTCTCAAAGAAAGGGTTCCGAGTCCCAAAGAGGGGATCAACGCGCCATAACAGCGGCGTCGATCCCCTCTTGAGGTTGAACTAAATCTGTCCGCCCTGGCTGGGGCGGGACGTGTCGGTTTAGTTGCTGGTGACCTCCAAGCACGCCACGTCGTACTCCGATACCGACGCCGTCGAGTTGGAGTGTGCCGATGAAGCGGTGTTCGCATTGCCCGCGTAGTTCATACCCGCAACCCCATCGGGGTTGAACGCCGATCCCCTAGCGGAACTGGCGTTCCCCGGGGTCATGGCGGCAACGCCGGTGCCGCAGCCGATACCGGTGGGTGCCCCGCGTTGTCCCGTGGTGGGATTCTGCGTCGCTCCGGCTCCCGAGGCCAGGGTCAAGCTCATTGCCGTCGCCGCCACCGCTGATACCGCAAACATTCGTAGCCTGCTCATTGTTCCGCTCCTCTCGTTGAGTTGTGAGTGGCCGACCACATGGCCAACCAGATTCACACGCGGACATCGGGCCCACTGATGAAGAACGGGTGGTGACCCCAATCCCACGCACCCAGGAATACGCACGAGAGGGCCAAAGAGTTCGCCCGTGTGAATTGCGCCAATCCAGGGGGGTTTGGGGCCAGGACAAATCCGTTTGGCAAAGATTGTCTACGCAGGTAGCACTACATCCGGTTCATTCGTCACCCGACGAGGTGACCCCTCTGCTAGGGGCGTGCGAACGTGACGTGAACGGTGCCGCTCTCCGCGGCCTCGGACTTCACGCGATAGCCAACCTCGAACTCGCGTAGGTCGCTCCACAGGTTGATACCGCGGCCGAGCAGGATCGGTGCAATCGCGACGTGCACGTGGTCAACAAGCCCGGATTTGAGGAACTCTCGCACGGTACTCGCGCCACCCCCGATGCGCACGTCCTGGCCGGCGGCAGCGGCAATTGCGCGCTCGAGGGCATCCTGCGGCGTCGCGTCGATGAAATGGAACGTGGTACCACCCGTCATGTCGATCGAATCGCGCTTGCGGTGTGTCAGCACGAACACGGGCACGCGAAACGGCGGCTCATCACCCCACCAGCCCTTCCAGTCATCGTCATCGGGGAATGAGTGGAAGCCGAACATCCCCGCGCCCATGATCTCGGAGCCGAATCCTTCGAAGTACGCGGCGGCGTAGCGGTCGTCAACACCGGTCGTGCCCTGGCCCGAGGTGTCGTGAAGGACCCGCTCGCGAAACGTGCGGGTAGCGACGTAGGCGGCAGTGAGCTTGTTCCAGTCCTCCCCCATGGGATTGTCCGGCGTGCCGCCTTCCGTCGTGGCATACCCGTCAAGCGAGATGTTGAGGTCGACTCTTACCTTCATCGCGGTATCCCCCTTACTGGTTGTGAATTGCCAGGACATTAATAGGTTGCACCGACGAGATCGTCAGTGGGGCAACGCTGCGACCCGACTCGACGTATCTCCGCTACATGGGAGACAGGTCATTTAGTGGGCGCTGAGGGACTTGAACCCCCGACCTGCTGAGTGTAAGTCAGCTGCTCTAACCAACTGAGCTAAGCGCCCGCAGTCGTCAAGCCTACGGTGCACACACTCCCGCACCGCGACCGGGCCGCGCAAGGTTCTCTTGATCTTGCAATGATCATGTGCTGCCCGCCCCTTGCGGGTCGCAGGACCGTATCGGCCCCAGGCCTATAGATTTGTGACCCGGCAGAGGAGTTGCATCAACTGCATCGATGAAGCATCGGGGACCATGCCATGATCGCGCGACTTGGCACGGCGCAAACGTGTCCGCCTCGTGATTTGAAACTGGTCGCCAATGCTCGTCCTGGTTCGCCACGCAACAACCGCGTGAGTACCTGATGGCGGGTGGTACGAAGAAGAGCCGCCGCGCTGAACCGAGCGCCGCCGAAGTCGTTCGTGACTTTCTCGGTCGGGGCGTAGGCAATCTCTTGCGCTACGACCCCGTCGTACGCCGACGCAGCGATACCGAGGGCCTCCATCAGATGCGCGTCAATGTGCGGCACCTGCGCTCTGAGATGAAGGTCGTCGAGTCTATACTTCGTCGCACCGAGCACCGGGCGTTGGACCGCGAACTCAAATGGCTGGGCAGCGAGTTGGGGGCGCTACGCGACCTCGATGTGCTCGGAGCGCTCTTCAAGTCCGGGGCAACGACGCAGACGCCAACCCCTCAGCTGGTCACCGCAACGCTCACCGCCCAGCGAGCGAAGGAGGCCGCGCGCGTTACCACGACCCTGCAGTCCAAGCGCTACCGCCGGCTGATGGAACATCTCTCGGACACGGTGGTCGATCCCCCGCTTCGCCCCGGTGCGTCGGCACTCGCGTCGGACGTCCTCGGTCCCGGGCTGCGGTTGGTGGCGAGGGACCTCGTGAGCGCGTTTGACCGGTTGGGGCCAAGTCCGAACCCCGATGAACTTCACCAGGTGCGCATCAAGGTGAAACGATGCCGATACAACTGCGAACTCGCCGAAGACTTCATCCCCTCCGCCCAGCGCGCGGCCGAAGCACTCGAAAAGGTACAAACCGTTCTGGGCGATCTCCACGACCACGTGGTCGCGCGCCAGTACCTGAGCGCCGTGGTGCGGCCCGGCGAGTTGTTCGGCGGCCCCGCGCCCGACGGCGCCACCGTGGCCACGACCGCGTGGCTCGACGAGACCATCGCTCGACTGTCCAGCGCCTGGCAGTCGCCAGTGGCCGCCGCCCTCGACGCTCTGGCGGTGGTACTCGGCGACTCTCACATCAGTTCGTCTGAGGCTCCCGACGTGCCCGTGAAGTAGGCGACGATTGCCGACGCCGTCAACAGGATGGTGGCGATGTCGAGCGCCAGGTTCAACCCGTGCGCGAAGGCCTGATATGCGGCCTTCACAACTTCATTGATGATCTGTTTGACTGCCGCACTGGTCTTGCCCAGCCCGGAGATCTTCGCGTTGACGGTGCCGGTGGTGACCGCGGTGATGACCTCGGCTCGATAGGACGCCGGTATGCCCAACTGAACGAGCCGTTGCGTGAGGTGCACGGTGAGTTGTCCATTGACGACCGAACCCAAGATCGCGACGCCGGCGACCGCACCGAACTCGCGGCTGGTGTTGGTCATCGACGCCGCCATCGAGGAGTTGCGTGCGGGAACGCTGACCAGCGCGGTCGACGTCACCGGCACCGCGAGAATGCCGAAACCGATGCCGGCGATGCCCATTGTCCAGCCGACGGTGCCGATCCCCGCGTGGGGTCCCACGACCAAATTGGTGAGCAGCACTCCAACGGCCGCGATGACGCAACCGGTCATCATGGGCACGCGCGAGCCCACCGCGCCCACCCATCGCCCGCTGAAGAGCGAGGCCAGGACCATCCCGCCGAGTAACGGCAGGAAGTCCTGGGCGAGTTGGTAGGCGCTGGCCGTCGCGACGATCTCCAGGTACAACGCGACGAAGAAGAAGATGGACAGAACCGAGAAGTAGCTGGCCAAAGCGACGAAATTCGAACCCGTGAACGCCGGCCGCGCGAAAATCCGAATGTCGAGCATGGGGTGTGAGCTGCGCCACTCGACCAGAAAGAAGGTCACGATCGCCACGGACGACACGGCGTACAGGGTCAGGATGCCGCTGGAGAGGTACCCGTCGGTCTCGCCGGAGATCGTGGCGAAGGTGGCCGCGCCGAGGGCGAAGGCGCCGAGGGCGAAACCGAGGAAGTCGGGACGCGAGCGAACGGGATTGGAGCTCTCGGGGAGCGCGTAGCGCGCGACGACGAAGGCCAGTCCCCCGAAGATGACGTTGAACCAGAAGATCGCCCGCCACGACCAGAGCCCGGTCAGTGCGCCACCGAGGACCGGTCCGATGGCCAACGCGAGCCCGCTGACCGCGGCCCACGCGCCCAGCGCGCGCGCCCGCAGTCGCGCGTCCGGATAAATCTGACGGATCATCGACAGAGTTCCTGGCTCGGAAGCCGCGGCGCCCGCGCCCATGACCACCCGACCGCCAATGAGCACCGCGGACGTCGGCGCGACCGCGCAAATGATCGATCCCGCGCAAAAGACGGCCACGCCGATTACCATCACGCGCCGCCGCCCGTACGCGTCGCCGAGCGCCCCGCACATGAGCATGAGGCTGGCGAAGGCCAGGGCGTACCCACCCACCATCCACTGGAGCTGAGTGACGCCCGAGTGCAACTCGTTCTGAACGTTGGCCAGGACCGCGCTGATCACGGTGTTGTCGAGGAACGTCAGGAAGAGGATCGCGAGCAACGCGATGATTCCGGCGTGCGACTTCCACGTCCACGGGCCGGCCCGACGCGGCGGGGCCGCGCTCTCGCCAACCCCCGTCTCACCGATCATCTATCCACCCGTCACCGCGGCGCGCAGGTACCCGCCTTCACGACAATCTCTCACAGGCGAAGGTCGAGCTGGCGCCTCCGATATGTTGACGCGGACCTACGCCTTGGGCAGCACGAACTGAATTCGCGCCACCGCCGAGTCCCCACCCGTGGCGTTGCCGACGCTGACCTCGCAGTTCTTCAGATTCACTGCCTTCGTGCCGCAGGTTCCGTTGCCGATCTTGCCGGTCATGACCTTGAACTTCGTGAGCGGCAGTCGTCCCGTGGACGTGATGGTCTTGGAGGGCGGAAGAGTGAGAGGCACCTTGCATCCGGCTTGACCCTTGGCCTTCCAGATGCACTGGACGATGAACACCGTGTCGCCGGCCTTGAAACCCGTCCCCGATATCTTCACGATCGACCCGTTCTTCAGACCCGACACCGGCGTCACGGTCAAGTGAGGTGTGGTCGTGGCGCTCGCCCCCATCGGAATCAGGGCTGCGCCGCCCAAAAGTGCGATCGCGACCGCTGCTGCGACCGCGGTAGTTCGAACTCGATGCATTCCAGACATACCTACCCCTTAGAACTGCGCTAGCGACTCAATGGTTGCGACGCCCGGCGCGCCGACGCAACGACCTCGTCGAGTGTTCGCTGAACTCACTGTATCCAGACGGGACCGATCCAATGCATCTCACAGCGAACACTCAGAGAGGACCCGCCGCGATCACAGCGTCGAGCAGTTCTTCAGTTGCTCCGAACGCGGGTCGCCGTCCAATCGGCTCCGTGATGATCAACTCCTCGCCGCGATAGTCGCGAGCTCGCGCTCCTGACTCGCGCGCAATGATGAGGCCCGCGAGGTAGTCCCACGGGTGCAGGGCTGAACGCTGCGCCACTGCAAAGACGTCGAGCGATCCGTCGGCCACGAGGCAGATCTCGAGGCTCGCCGCGCCGAGGGCCCGAATCTGTGACCACTCCAGCGCGCGAGACGGGTACCCGGAAAAACTCATCAACGACCCGGCGAGCTGCGTTCGACCGGAAGTCGCAATAGGTTCCCCGTCGCGCGTTGCACCCGCGCCCTTCTCTCCCCGATACGCAGTGCCGGTCGCTAAGTTCACGACCAGTCCCCCGATGAGCTCGTCGCCACGCAGGACGGCGAGGCTGGTCGAGTAGAACGGAATACCCCGATCGCAGTTGGTCGAGCCATCCACGGGATCAATCACCACCGTGAGTTCGCCGTCACCCGAGATTCCCGACTCCTCGCTCACCACGCGAAAGCCGTGACCCAGAAGAATGCGCAGCGCGACGTCGTCGGCGGCGACGTCGAGGTGATACTGCGACTCGCGCAGGCCCGAAAAACCGCGGCCCTGGTGCGCCCGCACCGCGTCGCCAATTTCACGAGCGCACTCCTCGAGCGGTCCGAAGAGGTCCTCGCGCACGAAGCCACGGTAGCGGGGAGGCAGACTAACCTGAAGGTCAATGGCCGCTATCGACGTCGCGGGATTCGTCGCGGACCTCAAGGACCACGCGGTCACCCACGGATTCCACGTGCACGACGAACGACACTTCGTCGAGACGTACTCACTGCGTCAGGCCTGGGAAGTGGACCTGCACCCCGAGGAGGGGTGCGGCGGTCCGATTGACCTACACGTCGAGCTCGACGTCGACCCTCGCACGTTGCTGGCCTTCGAGGACGCGGTGCTCGGACTGCCCGACGACGTCGACCCGCCCGACGAGTTTCACTTCCCCCTCGTGCTCACCTGGAGCCTCCCGCCGCTGCCCCACGGGCCAGACCTGCTGCGTCTGGCCATCGATCTCGCCCCGATCGGCGGGCTCGAGATGCCCCTAGAGGTCACCGCGACCGACGTCTTCGAATCGCCCACTGAGGGCAGTGAACGACGCATCTCGATCGTCGCGCGTCGCGCCGTGTCGCTCAGCCAGGTCGCCAAGGGTGACGACCCGCTCTGTGACATCTTCGAACGGGGGCGCAGCGTGAGTGACTTCCTGCTGCAGGCCGCCGATTCGTGGCTCGGCTAAGGGCCACCCTCCTCGTCGGTTCGTTACTCGCTGCGGCTTTGGTGTTGAGTTCCTGCGGCTCCGGCGGCGCCGTCGCCGACGCCCGGAGTTCGTGCCGTGACGTGAAGGTGGCCCTCGCTACCCAACGTCGCTCGCAGGTCTCGGGGCTGGGCACCGCTCAGCGAGACCGTTTGGAGAATAAGGCCCTCGCCCAGTTGCTGCGCGCCACGCCGTCCGCCGCCGCGGCGACATCGATTGACGGGAGTTGGAACGCCCTCATGACCACGATCAATGAAGCCGAACGCGTGCCGATGCAGAACCTGGTACCGGCCCTGACGAGACTGTGCAAGGTCGCCGACTCGTCGACGCCGTACCTCTAGTCCTCGTCGTCGTCCTGCTCGGCCGCGCCGGCCTGGAAGCGCGCGTTGAGCCACACCAGTGAGTTGTTCTTGAGCATCGCGTCCTCCCAGCCGAGCAGCTGGTCCTCGGCGGCCGCCAGCGTCGGGACCCGACCGATAATGACGACGCTCAAGAGCTCGGTGGGCTCGCCCGCCACGACGAAGTCGCCGAAGGCGTCCTCGGTGGCGTGGGCGTCGGGCTCGATCATCAGGTAGAGCTCGCCGGTCGCCTCGACCCAGGAGAGTTCGTACTTGTTGCCTGAAGAGTCCGTCCACTCATCGCCGAACTCGATCTCGGCGCTCTCGCGACGGGCCTCATTGAGTTCGTAGAAGGTCTCGATATCCATGGCCAAAGACTAGGCCCCGAGTATGTGCGCCGCATGGTGCGTACCCAAGGTCACTGTGGTGATCGTGAGAAATGGAGCAGTTAGGGGCGCCACCAAGGTAACGACGACGTGCACGCGACGGTCTGGACTGCACGCCATGACAACCGCCAACGACCTGTTAGAGAATCTGCGCCGCGAGTGGCGCCACGTGGGCCACGGCACCGACGCCCGGCACAGCTTCCTCTGCTTCGCCGAACGGCACCCGGATCTGGCGATTGACGGGCTCGGTGATCTTGGCGACGTCGTGGGAGCCCTGGAGACCCGAGGTGGTCGAAGCGTCCTCGAGCGCGCGCGCATCGTGACCGCGCTGCTCGAGGACGCGAGCGATCCGCTGGTGCGACGGTGTCTGCTCCAGACTCTCATCCCGGGAATCGTGAGCGTGTGCCGCCAGTTGCGTTTCGGCGACGGCATCGTCAACGAACCGGGCGAGACCGTCGCGGTCGCGCTCTCACTCGCCAGTGAACTGTTCTGTGACTGGGCCGGCGAATCACGCACCTACGCCGCGCCCGACCTGCTGTCGGCACTGCGCGGTCGTCTGCGCCGGTGGCTGTTGAAGGAGAAAGCCGCGCGTCGCGCGGTCGCGGCGTACCGAGAGTTCGACGCGCCCGCGCCCGAGTCGTCACCGCTGGCCGCACGTCTCGACGTGTACCGCGGCGGCGTTGATGATCGGATGGCGCGACTCACGTTCGCCGCCGTCTTCGAGGGACGGTCCGTGCGCGAACTCGCGCGCGAGGACCACTGCGCGCCGCACACGCTCCAAGCCGAACTCCAGCGCTTCGCGCTCCAACACCTGCTCTAGGACGAGAGAAGGGTGCGACGTGCTCGTTTGGACAGCGACTCGTGACACCACTACGGTCTGATTCGTATGGCGAGGACCCCCCACTTTCTTCCGGGAGGGCACGTCCTCGTGTGGTCGAGTCCACTCTTGCTCCTGGTTCTGTTGTTCACGGTGTCGGCTCAGGGCACCCCGCCCCACGTGGCCTCCCGGGTAGTAACCACACTGGTTTCGGTCACGACGACCACCCCGAGAGTGACGACACCCACGACGGCGCCGACGACGGTCCCGAGGCCGCGGCACACGACGCCGACGACCGTGACGACCGCGCCGCCATCCGGCGTCGTGATCGCTTCGAGCGCGAGGTCGCCCGCTCGCGTGCTCAACGCGAGCGCCGAGAGCGGCGCACTCGCCGGAACACTCTCTCCCGGCTTCGCCGTCGCCGTGGTGCCCCTGCACGGGCCGGGCGCGTGGAGCCTCACGGGGTCGGCCACGATCTCGGCGAACCTGGACTGCCCCTCGGTGTCCGGACCGGTCGTCGGCACGGTGGCGATCACCGGACACGAAAACTGCCAGCTGGAAATCACCTCAACGAACGTCGAGGCGATGCCCACGTGGCAACTCATCCCGGTGCACTGAAGCGCTTCGTCAGCGGCCCGCTGCACGGCGTCGCTCTCGCTCTGTACTTCGGGCTCCTGCCCTACGTGGTCATCACCAAATGGTCCGTCGCGCGCCACGAGAGCAATGGCACGCTGGTGCGGTCCCTGCTGGTAGCCCTAGCTCTCTTCTGGTTGGTCTTCTTCGTCCAGCTGGTCCTCAACGTGCGACGACTCCGCCTCGGTCACCGCGTGAGCACCGGCGGCAACGCCTGGCTAGCGACGCTCATCGTCGCGGCACTGCCCTACGTGATGACCGCTCACCACGCCCCGGCGACCTCCGCACCGCCCGTCGTGGTCAACGTGGCGCGCAGCGCGTCGGGGACATCGTTGTGGCACGTTGATGCGCCGCCGTCGTCGCGGGCGCTCGGCGCGTGGAGCCCGCTACCCCTCGCGCTCATGGCGCGACGACGTCGCGACGAACTGCGCTACTACGACCCGGACACTGACGCTCACCAGATCGACGACACGATCACGTTGCTGCGCGCCTTCGACCCGTCGCTCGTCGAGGTCGTCGGACGGCTCACCGGTGAGCGCCTCGAGGGCGTCGTGCGCGTCTCGGACGACCAGCCGAGCGGACCACCGCTCGAGCCGGACGATGGGGTCGTCGTCTGTGTGGTGCGTGACGAGCCCGGCGACGTCATGATCTCGTTCGCGCGAGAGGGCGGCGCGCTTCGGGTCCCTGTGCAGTGGAGCGCCGACGACGTCATCGACGCCGCGGTCGGACTGCACGAGGGTGGTCGGCTGGCCTTCACCCGCACCGAAGCCGAGCTACTGCGGGCCCTCGCCACACGGTCCCTTCGCCGGACCCTGGTGGTGTACCTCGGCGTCGCGCCACTGCTCGACGAGGATCTGCGCGCCTGCGCGGTGACCCTGGACCCGGTGCTCTTCGATGATCGCGGGTCGCGCGCGACGTCTATGGACCACCACCGCTTCGCGGCGCCGCTGACCTCATTCGACGATGACGAGGTGCGCGTCGAGCTCCTTCTCGCCGCGCCGAGGGTGACTGGGCTCAGCGAGCCCTTCACGCCGACGCTGCGTCGACGTTGCGTCGAGATGGTGGCCTACCTAGCCCTGCACCGCCACGAGCCCGTGACCGGTGACCGCCTGCGCACCCGCGTGTTGACCCACGCCGACGTCGACGCGTCGACACGAACCCTGGCCAACACTGCCAGCGCGGTGCGTCGCAGCCTCGGGGTCGACCGGCGAGGGCCGCGACTGCACCCGGTGACGTCGTCGGGCCTCTACCTCACCCACGGCGTCGCCAGCGACGTCGAACTGTTTCACACTCTCGTCGCGCGCGCCCGCGCCCTCAGCCTCACCGACGCGGCACCGCTGGTGGAGCGGGCCCTCGCGTTGGTCCACGGCGAGCCCCTGGCCAGCGCGCTGCGCGGATTCGAATGGTTCTTAGCCGAGGGCCACGCGGCGCGACTCCAGCGTGACGCCGAGTGGGCGGCCCTCGCGCTGCACCAGTTTGCGCTGGAGCGTGAGGACTACGAACAGGCGTTCTGGGCGCTCAGCCAAGGGCGATTGGTTGACCCCTATAGCGACGCGCTCAGCGACGCCCTGCGTCGTGTGCCGCGGCTACGCCAGTTTGGCGGCGATGGGTCCCGAGGAGCGCAGCACGAGCCCGTCGGCCCCGGCGGTGCTGTAGCGGTGGGTGGGGCGTTCGTACGCCTCGGCGATCAGGTCGTCCAGTAGGGCCAGGAACTCGAGGGGCGGGTCCACGAACAGGTGCTTGGAGAGCGAACCAGGAATGGTGTTGACCTCGTTCACGTAGACCTCGTCGGAACCGACCAGGAAGTCGATGCGGGCCACCCCGCGCACCGACGCGGCATCAGCGATAGTCCGCGCGGCGTTCTCCACCACCTCGGCCTGTCCGGGCCCCAGCGTCGCGGGTAACTCACGCGGCGCCGTGACCATTCCCTCGCCCCCGACGTACTTGTCGCGGTAGTTGAGGATCTCGGCGCCCTCGGTGCGGCGCAGGGGCCTCTCGATGGCCGAGAGTGCGACGCGCGGATAGGTGCGTACGGCGATCTGCACGTCGTCGAGGTCGTGACGGAACGGCTCGACGACGCAGCCGTTGGCCAGGTGCACGTTCGCGCTCAGGCGGGCCCGGGCGGTCGTCAGGTCGGCGACCACGTCGATGCCGATCGACGATCCGCCGAATCGCGGCTTGAGGATGTAGGGCCCCGCGAAATCGAGTGACGACGTCGACTCGTCGAGCAACGCGCGCGGCAGGATGGCCAACCCGGCGGCCGCAGCCACAGCGCCGAAGGCCCACTTGTCCATGCCCAGGGCCGCGCCCGCGACGCTCGGGCCGGTGTAGGTGACGCCGGCCAGGTCGAGCGCGGCCTGGAGTGTTCCGTCCTCGCCCGGACCGCCGTGGGTGGCCACGACGACTACGTCCAGGTCCAGCCCACGCCCGCGCGTCCGGCGGCCCGTGGGCGCGAACCCTCCACCGTTCCCCACCTGCAGGGTCAACGGCGTCGACGAGCGCGGGACCTCATCAATGAAGTCAGCCGCCTCGACGTCGGCGCCGACGGCGACGAACTCGCCCGTCTTGGTCCAGTAGAGGCCGGCCACGTCGCGCCCGGCGCGCGCCAGTTCACGCAGCGCCTGCAGACCGGTGAGGATCGAGATGTCATGTTCCGGCGATGGACCGCCGAACAGCACACCTGTGGTCACGACGAACCCCGTCCCGCGTAGCTCAAGACCTCAAGGGTAGTGGTCGGGCAGGTCATTCAGATAGAGGACGGCGTCACCGGGACCGAGCGACGAGCGCACCCACGTGACCGCGTCGTCGCGGGTGGCCATCCGTCGCGCGCCGGGTCCGAAACCGCGAACGAGCTCACGCGCGTTGGTGTGACCGACGACCACGAGCTCGGCGCCGTGAGCCGCGACGCGTGCGCCGAGTGACCGGTTCTCGACGCGCGCCGCCTCGCCCAACTCCACGAGTCCCGGCGTGACGACAACACGCCGACCTTCTGACGCGAGTGCGCGCAGCTGATCCAGGGCCGCGGTCGCGCTGGCCGGGTTGGCGTTGAACGTGTCGTCAACCACCACGACGCCCGAAGAAGCCGTCGCCACCGTCGCGCGGTGTTCGACCGCACGCAGTTCACCGAGGCGCTCGACCACGGCCACCACGTCGGCGCCCAACTCGAGGGCCGTTGCCAGCGCGCACGCGACGTTGGTCGCTTTTACCGCCAGGGGTCGCGCGACGACGACGTGCGTCACGCCGTCGACCACGGCGGACCATCGACCGTCCTCGTCGATCACGCGCACGTCAGCGTCGTTAAATGATCCAGCCGTTCGCACGCGCTTGCCAGCGGATCGTAAGGGGTCCACCCACTTGGCCAGACGCTCGTCGTCCACGTTCACCACGACCACCGAGGCCCGTTCGGTCACCTCATGCTTGGCCGCCTCGATCACGTCCAGTGACTTCATGCGCTCGAGGTGAACCGGGCCAATGGCCGTGATCACCGCGATCTCCGGCGGACACCACGAACACAGCGCGCGAATCTCGCCGGGGCCGTAGGTGCCCATCTCGGCGATGAAGACCCGCGTGTCGTCGCTCAGCTGCTCGTTGATCGCACGCGAAAGTCCGGCACGGTTGTTGAAGCTGCGCGGTGACGCGACCACCCCGGCGCCGGGTCCGAGCACGTCCACCAGGTGCGACTTGGTGGACGTCTTGCCGTAGGACCCGGTGATCGCGACCACCCGTGGCTTCACTCGCTGGAGACGCTCGACCGCGCGCGTCACGAAATTCTGCGCCCGGCGATCCTCCATGGGTGACAGCACGACCGCGCTGAGCGCCACGAGGAATGGGACGAGCCACACGACCGCGGCGGCAACGATCCACGGTCGAGGTGTGGCCCCGGCCACGCCCGCCACGGCGATGAACACCACACTCACCAGCGCGACGCTGGTGAGCCGGCGCGTCCAGCGCAGTGCGCCCGTGCGACCGCGCGGCGAGAGGCCGACGGGACAGGCCAGGCCGTAGAGGGCGGTCACGGCGGCGGCCCACCGGTCCTCGTCCGTCGCGACCAAGACAATCGCCGCGACCAGGGTGGCGATGCTCAGGTTGACCGGAACCGACCATCGGCCCCCACTCGCCACCGGGCGCACGCTCCAGCGCCAGAGAAATCGGCCGGGCGCCGTTGGGTCGTAGTGCTCGCGTTGCAGCACGCGCAGCCATCGCGCCAACTGGGCTGCGGCGCCGGCGGCCAGGGCAACCGCGAGCACCACGTCGAGGGCTGCGGTCACGCCAACGCCTCGCGCACGGTTGACACCAGTTCACCGGGGGCTTCAGTCGGCACCCAGTGCGCTGCATCCTCGAGCACCCGAAGTGGCACATCGCGCGAGAAAAGTTGGCGCGACTCCTCGGCGATCGTCACGGGTACCTCGGTGTCGCCCGCTCCCCACAGCAGCCACACCGGAACACTCACGCGCGCAATCTCACTTTCGATGTTGTCGTTGAGCGTGACAACTAAGACTTCTCGCATGACACCACGAGCCGCGCGATAGTCGGCCGACCCGTATCGCTGTCGCGCCGCCTCCATGCGACCCTCCCCCACCAGCGAGCGCGCGCGCAGCGCGCGCACAAGTCGGAAGCGCCACGGGGGCCGCCGTGTGCCGGGATGCCGAATCAAAGGCGTGCCCGTCAGCACGAGCGCACGGACCAGCTCGGGGTGTTCGGCCGCCACCACGGTCGCCACGCAGCCACCAAAGGAGTGCCCGACCAGGACCACCGGCGAACCGAGCGCGGCCAGGGCCGTCGCCACGACCCCGGCGTAGAGCCGCGCGCCGCCGGCGACCTCGGGCGCCGGGGACGAGCCGAAGCCCGGCAGGTCCAGGGTGAGCGAGGCGAACCCGTCTTGGGCCAGCTTCGTGGCCGCCGGAGCGAAGTCGCGGCCGCTGCGGCCCCAGCCGTGCAGCCACACCACGACGACGGGCCCGTCACCGTACGTCTCGCCGAAGACCTTCCCGTCGCTATAGGCCTGCAGCACGGTCTTCAGGTTACCGAGGGGTCTTCGTCGGGCGGAGACGTCACTAGTGGCCGATATCGTCAGGGTCACGATGTCCGACGCGACCGCGTTCACCGAGGAACTGCTCGTCGGCCTCACGCCCGAGCAACGCGAGGCGGTGATGTCGCCGTCCCGGCGGCTCCTCGTGCGCGCGACGGCCGGGTCGGGCAAAACCCACGTCCTCACGCTGCGCATCCAGCGCCGGGTGACCGAGGGAGAGATGGCGGCCGAGCAGGTTCTCGCCATGACCTTCACGCGAAAGGCCGGTGAGGAGCTGCGCCGTCGACTCTGGCGGGCCGGCGTACGCGACTTGCGCGCCGGGACCTTCCACCGCGCCGCGCTAACCCTGGTCACTCGGTACCGCGAGGACCATGACCTCAAGCCACTCACCCTCGAGACCAACCGCCGTCGATTGGTGAGCGCCCTGGCCAACCAGTTAAAGAAGAGCGGCGGCGTCAAACTCGACGACTGGCAACTACCGCGCATCGAACAGGAGATCGGCTGGGCGCTCAGCCAAGGCTTCGACGGCAGCGCCTACGCGAAGAACGCGCGACGACTGCGCCGCGTCGCGCCACTACCACCCGCGCAGTTCGCCGATCTGCTGGATCGCTACGTCGGCTTCTGCGCCAGTCGCGGCGTCGTGGACTTCGACCTTCTGCTCAGCGAAGCCGCGCGACTCCTGCGCGACGAGCCCGACCTGCGCGCGGCGTTTCGGCACCAGACCCGCTCGATCTACGTCGACGAGACCCAAGACATGAACCCGCTGCAGTTTCAACTGCTGCGCGAGATGGCCGGCGACGACCCGGACCTCTTCTGCGTGGGCGACCCCAATCAGTCGATCTACGGCTTCAATGGAGCCAACCCGTTGGTAATGGTCAACATCGTGACCACCTGGCCCGACACCGTGGTGCTGGACCTGACGCGCAACCACCGCTCGACCGCGTACATCATCGACGTCGCCGACACGCTTCTAGAGCACGGTGCGGCCGGGATCGTCCCGGCGCGTCCGGACGGCGAGGTCCCGCTGGTGCGCGGGTACGACACCGACGAGCAGGAGGCCGAGCACGTGGCGACGTGGCTGGCCGCCAAGCACCGCGAGGAGAGCCCGTGGCGGTCGATGGCAGTGCTGGCGCGCACCAACGCGCAGCTGGAGCTCATCGCGGGCTACCTCAGCGCGGCCGGCATTCCGAACGAGCGACGCGGAGCCGAGCACTCGCCGGCCTCGGACCTTCATCTCAGTCCCGAGGTCGACCGACGCGTGGAGGAGGACACCGGCGACGCCGTGGCCCTGTCCACGATCCACCGGGCCAAGGGCCTCGAGTTCGCCCACGTCGCGATCATCGGCTGGGCCGAGGGTCAGCTGCCCCACTACGGGGCCACCACCGCCGACGAACTGGCCGAGGAGCAGCGCCTGGCCTACGTGGCGCTCAGTCGCGCCGAGCAGTCACTCCTCATCACCTGGAGCCGGGGTCGCAACGACCCTCGCTACCCCGACCGATCACCGTCGCGCTTCCTCACCGGCATCGAGCGCGTCGTCTCCGAGATCGAGGCGCGCAACGCGCCCTTGACGGGTGAGGCGCGCCGGGCCCGGCTCGACGCGATCCGTCGAGAGCTCGAAGGCGCCACAGTATCGTTGCCCCAGAGTGAGCCCGGACCCCCTGAACCGTGAACTAATCGAACTCGTCGGCGAGGACGCCGTCACGTTCGCGCCTGATCACAACCCGGACGACCTGCACGACGAGTCACTGCACGCCGCCCACGTCGAGCCCTACGCGGTCGTGCGGCCCACCACCACCGACCAGGTCGCCGCGCTGGTGCGACTCGCCGGCCGCGAGGGTCGAGCGATCACCGCGCGCGGGTCGGGCACCGGACTGTCGGGCGGGGCCACGCCGGTCGCGGGCGGCATCGTGATCAGCTTTGAGCGCATGAACCGGTTCCTGCACCTGGACACCAGCGACCACATGGCCGTCGTCCAGCCGGGGATCACCCTGCGCGAACTCAACGACCGGCTCGCCGGGAGCGGCCTGCGCTATCCGGTCTACCCAGGCGAACTCTCGGGCTCGCTGGGCGGCAACGTGAACACCAACGCGGGGGGCATGCGCGCGGTGCGTCACGGCGTGACGCGCCACCACGTGGTTGGTCTCGAGCTGGTTCTGGCCGACGCGACGATCGTGCGCACCGGCGGACCGGTGGTCAAGACCTCCTCGGGCTACGACCTCACCCAACTCGTCATCGGATCCGAAGGTACCCTGGCGCTGGTCACCGAGATCACCCTGCGACTGTCACCCGCGATGGAGCACGCCGCGACGGTGCTGGTGCCGTTCGCCGATCTCGCCGAAGTCACACGCGTCGTGCCGCGCGTCGTCGCGTCGGGCCTGGAGCCGGCGATGCTCGAGTACCTCGACGTGCTCACCATGGCCTCGATCACCCAGGCCGCCGGCTTAGAGCTCGGGGTCGACGCGGGCGTGGCCGCGCAGACCTCGGCGTACCTGGTCATCGTGCTCGAAACCCGTACGGCAGAACAACTCGACGGCGACCTCGAGCACCTGGCGGAATTGGTGCAAGAGGCGGGCGCGCTCGACGTGTACGTCCTGCCTTCGGGCGCCGCCGCCAAACTCATCGAGGCGCGCGAACGGGCCTTCTGGGTGGCCAAGGCCGCCGGAGCCCACGAGATCCTCGACGTGGTGGTGCCGCGCTCCAAGGTGCCCGAGTTTCTCGCCGAAGCCCAGCGCCTGGCCGTGGTCAACGGTGCCATGATCACCGGTTGCGGCCACGTGGGTGACGGCAACGTGCACCTGTCGGTTTTTCAGCCCGACGACGAACAGCGCCGCGAGCTGCTCACCGAACTGTTTCGTTTCGGACTCTCCCTCGGCGGGCAGATCTCGGGCGAGCACGGCATCGGCGTGGACAAGCAAGGTCCGTTCCTCGAGTTGAGCGACCCCATCTGGCTGGCCGTGCAACGTCGGGTGAAGGACGCTTTCGACCCCCATCACCTGTTCAATCCGTATCGTCTGCTCGACGAACGCACCCCCGAATGAACGGGGCCCACGCCCTATTGGCCACGATGGGTGCCAACGACGTCACGGTGTGCTTCGCCAATCCCGGCACCTCGGAGATGCACTTCGTCGCGGGCCTTGACGAGACGGACGCGGTGCGCGGCATCCTGTGCCTCTTCGAGGGGGTGGCCACCGGAGCGGCCGACGGTTACGCGCGCGTGAGCGGACGGCCCGCGGCCACGCTGCTGCACTTGGGACCGGGCCTGGCCAACGGCTGGGCAAACCTGCACAACGCCCGCCGCGCCCGGGTGCCACTGCTCAACATCGTGGGTGACCACGCCACCTACCACGCGCAGTACGACGCACCGCTGCAGAGTGACGTGGCCGCGGTCGCGGGCGCGCTCGGCGGATGGGTTGGGCGCGCCACACACGCCGACACCATCGCCACCGACACCGCCGACGCGATCAGCGCTGCCTGGGGTCCCCCCAGTCAGGTCGCGACGCTGGTGCTCCCGGCCGATACGTCGTGGGGATCGGTCGAGCACCCCCCAGAGCGATGGCCCCTCGCTAA
This sequence comes from uncultured Actinomycetota bacterium, assembly GCA_963715855.1. Classification (GTDB taxonomy): domain Bacteria; phylum Actinomycetota; class Acidimicrobiia; order Acidimicrobiales; family RAAP-2; genus RAAP-2. The sequence goes on along the minus strand of OY970279.1, from coordinate 1,797,481 downwards.
GCGGCGCGCACCGCTCGAGGCGGATGCCGCCCTAACTGCCCACGCGCTCGCCCGACTTCGAGCGGGTCGAGCCGCGCTGTTCGTCGGTGGCACGGCCGTCAGTGCCGAAGGTCTCGCACTCGCCCAGCGCGTCGCGCGGGCCTGCGACGCGCGGGTCATTATGGAGACCTTTCCGGCGGTGGTCGAGCGCGGGGCTGGCCGCGCGAACCCCGAACGACTGGTCTACCTCAGCGAGTTCGCGGTCAGCCAGCTGGCCGACCTGGACACCCTCGTCCTGCTGGGCACCTCGGCGCCAGTGGGCTTCTTCGCCTACCCCAACCTGCCCAGCGTGCTGGTTCCCGAGGGATGTGAGGTCGTGAATCTCGCCCCCCCGGGCTACGACGCCGTGGGGGTCCTACGGATCCTGGCGAGCGAACTGCGCGTGCCGGAGTTCGTCGCGGACCAAGGCGAAGTCCCCGGAGTACCAGACGGAGCGCTGGACGGTGGGCGATTCGCCGCAGCCGTCGCGAGCACACTCCCCGAGGACGTGGTCATCGTCGACGAGTCCAACACCGGCGGACTGCACCTCTTCGGCGCGACGCGCTTCTCCCCCCCGCACCGGCTGCTCACGCTCACCGGCGGATCGATCGGCTTCGGTCTACCCAACGCGGTCGGCGCCGCAGTCGCCCATGCTGGACGCGTGCTGGCTCTCGAGTCTGACGGGTCGGCGATGTACACGTTCCAGGCGCTGTGGACGATGGCGCGCGAGCAACTCGACGTGACGGTCGTCGTCCTGGCCAATAACAGCTACGCCATCTTGCATCTGGAGCGCGAACGCGTTGGCGCCGTCGCCGCGGGCGCACGAAGCCGACGGCTGTTGGACCTGGACGACCCCGTTGTGGACTTCGTCGCGCTCGCCGAATCTCTCAGCGTTCCCGCGTGTCGTGTCAGCACCGCCGAGGACTTGGTGACGGCCCTCCAGCGCTCCTACGCAACACCGGGGCCGTCGCTGATCGAGGCACAGATGCCTGCGGGACTCACCTAAACACGCTTCGTCGTCGACCGTCGTCGTTGAGTCTCCATGACCACATAGCGGTGCTCCGGGTTGGTACGCCCAATCGACAAAGAAGCCGTGCTGTGCGGCTCGATGCAGAGATTCATCGAGTGAGTACAGTCACCTCAGTGGCGACCGTCAGCCCAAAATCTCTTCACCCGCGCTTCTGGAGCGTCCCGCGGGTGGTCGCGCTCCTGGCGATCCTCGCGGCCGCCGGCGGCTTCACGTTCATTGTCATCCCGCCGTCGACCGGACCGCTCTACGGGGCCTCGCAGAACAGAGCGTCCGCGATGTCGATGGCGGACAACGCCTACTACGAGGTCGAACCAATCGGAAGAACCAATGCGCTTCCGGTGCCCGTCGCCCACACCGCCGCGATCATGCGTCGGTACCACGGCCACCTCTCCGTTCGTGTGTCCGTGCACGGTGCTGACATCATGCTCGTCTTCGCCAAAGGACCCACCGTGTGCGTCAAGGTACCGGTGATTGTCTACGGCGGCACCGCGCCGAAGATCGTTCACTGCTGAATCAGGTCGACTCTCCGCCAGACTCGAGTTGTGGCTCGCGCGGTCCATCGTCGGGCTCGATCAGCCCGTCATCTGGCAGTGGTCAACGAGAGATCTCGGCCAGGACCGGCGCGTGGTCCGAGGGCTTGACGCCCTTGCGCGCGTCGCGGTCGACGAAGCTGCTTGTCGTCTCGCGGGCGAGGTCGAGGTCCGCGTAGAGCAGGTCGATGCGTAGACCCCACCCGCGGTGGAAGGCCCCGTCGCGGTAGTCCCACCACGAGTAGATCACCTCGTCGGGGTGGAGGGACCTCGTCAGGTCGACCAGGCCGGTCCCTTCGATCGCGCGCAGGGCCGCGCGCTCCGGCTCGCTCACGTGGGTGGCGCCGATGAACTTCTCCGGGTCGTAGCAGTCGAGGTCGGTGGGCGCGACGTTGAAGTCGCCCCCGAGCACCAGTGGCGTATCGGGGTTGCGCGTTGCCGCCAGATCACGCAGTCGCCCCAGCCACGCCAGCTTGTACTGGTAGTGCGGGTCGTCCAAGGCGCGCCCGTTGGGCACGTAGCACGAGTAGACCCGCACGCCCGCGCAGGTCGCGCCGATCAGTCGTGCCTCGGGGTCGTCGTCGCCGAACCCGTGCGTCACGTCGCTCAGTCCGACGCGTGAGATCACCGCGACGCCGTTCCATTGACCCTGGCCGTAGTGAGCTGCCTCGTACCCGAGCGCCGCGAGCTCGGCGAAAGGGAACTTGGCGTCGGTCTGCTTGGTCTCTTGCACCAATAACACGTCGGGCGACTTGTCGACCAGCCACGCCTCCACGCGCGGCCAGCGCGCGGTGAGCGAGTTGACGTTCCAGGTCGCCAGTCTCACGTGGCGTCAGCGAGGATGAATAGGAGGTCCGCTTCGGCCGCTACCTGGCCGTCGACGGTGGCGCGGCCGTGACCTTTGCCCCCGCGCCCCGAGAGATGGGTCATCTCGCACTCGAGTCTGACCGTGTCGCCGGGCAGGACCTGACGTCGGAAGCGGGCGCGCTCCACGCCCCCGAAGAGTGGCAGTCGTCCCGCGTAGCGCTCGTCAGTCAGCACGGCGACCGCGCCGCACTGAGCCAACGACTCCAGGAGCAGGACCCCAGGAGTCGTGGGACGACCCGGAAAGTGGCCAACGAAGAACCACTCGTCACCGTGTGGCGTCCAACGCGCGACACACTTCACTCCCGGCTCGACGCTCAGAACCTCGTCGATCAGTAGAAACGGCTCGCGGTGCGGCAACCATTGGCGGGGGTCGAGCACCGCGTCGCTCATGGCAGTGCCAGCTCGGCAATGCGCCGTTCGGCGTCCACGTTCACGAGACGAAAGATACGACGGTCTCCGCGGGCCAGCACGTCACGCGCGCGCGCCGGGGGCGGAGTGCCCAGCAACGTGGTGGGCGCGTAGCACTCCACGTGGCGATCGCCGCGCAGGTCGACTCGGATGACGGCGCCGTGCGAAGTGAAGGTCGACACCTCGCCCTCGACGCGCGAGCCCACCTTGTAAGTCGACCGGAACAGATCGAAGTCCGCTTCAGGATTGACGGGCTGGCGTCCTCGCCGCAGGGCCACCGCCGGTGTACGAGCAACCGCGGCGGCTTTGGCGGGCGCCTTGGCGGGGACCTTCTTCGCTGGGGCCTTGGTCGGGGCCTTCTTCGTCGCCTTCGCCGGAACCTTCTTCACGGGTGCCTTCGACTCTTTGACCAACGGCTTGTCTGGCGCCTTCTCGAGCGACTTCTTGGCCGGAGCCTTCTTCGCCGGTGCCTTCTCCGCGGCCTTCTTCGCAGCCGCCCTCTTCACTGGCGTCAGGGTGGTGCCGATGGTCGGCGTCTGGCCGCCGGGCAGCGCCACGGACAACTTCTTCACGGGTCGCGGGCTCTTGGCTCCGCGCACCGGGATGCGGGCGGTGAAGATCCAGCCCACGCCGGGAACGGGCTTGCCGCCGATGAGACGGCCCTCATCAAAGAGCCACGGGTACTCGTTGTGGAACTCCTGGAATGAGTCGTTGCTCAGCACGATGCCGTTGATGCGATCGGCAATCTTCAAAATGAAGGCGTCGCCTCGGCCCACCGCGCCGGCCGGCGGGGTGACGATCTCACCGGCCAGCTCGGACTCGGCGAGGCGTTTGCGGTCACCGGGCTCGACGCGATGAGCGAATGACGCGTCGGCCACGACGATGATCTCGACTCCGGGGTTCTCGTCGATGAAGGCGCGCACCGCTTCGTCGAGTTGGGTCAGGCTCGGGTCGGTGCGACCCTCGGTGGCGAGGTTGGAGCCGTCGACGACGACGCGACGGCGCCGCGTCGAACTCACCCGACCGCCCGTCGCAGCAGGTCCGCTTGCTCAGCGGCGTGCACCAGCGAACTGCCGGTCGCCGGGCTGGCCGATTCGGCTCTCGCGACGTGCGACACCGCGACCTCGCGGAGCCGGCGGTGGACCTGGTGGTGCACGAAGGGCCACGCGCCCATGTTCTCGGGCTCCTCTTGAAGCCAGACCACCTCGGCGACCCCCGGGTAGGTCGATAGCACGGCGTCGAGTTCGCCGTGGGGCCACGGGTAGATCTGCTCGATCCGCACCACCGCCACCGAGTCGGCGCCGAGCTCGTCACGACGCGCAATCGCCTCGTGCGCGACCTTGCCCGTCGCGATGACCAAGCGCGTGACGCGCTGGTGGTCCGCCAACGCGTCGTCCAGGACGGTGGCGAAGGCGCCGTGATCGAATTCGCTTAGTGCCGATCGGGTGGCCGGCGAGCGCAACAGCGACTTGGGTGTGAAGACGACGAGTGGTGTCACGCGCGTGCGCAGCACCTGGGAGCGCAGTAGGTGAAAATACTGCGATGCCGTGGAGGGCTGGGCGATGCGGATGTTGTTGCGCGCGCTGAGCGAAAGGAACCGCTCCAGGCGACCGCTGGAGTGCTCCGGTCCCTGTCCCTCGTAGCCGTGCGGCAGGAGCATCACCAGGGAGGCGGCCTGGCCCCACTTGTCTTCGGCCGCCACCAAGAAGTTGTCGATGATGATCTCGGCCCCGTTCATGAAGTCGCCGAACTGCGCCTCCCAGGCCACCAGAGTGTTGGCCGACTCCACCGAGTATCCGTACTCGAAGCCCAACGCGGCGTATTCACTGAGCAGGGTGTCGCGCACCGTGAAGAAACCGGATCCCTCGCCCAGGTGGCACAGCGGCACGTACTGGTCGCCGGTCTCGAAGTCGACCAGGGCGGCGTGGCGTTGCGAGAAGGTCCCGCGTCGCGTGTCCTGTCCCACCAGGCGAACGTTGGAACCCGCCTCCAGGAGTGTCCCGAAGGCCATCGCCTCGCCGAGCGCCCAGTCGACCTCGCCCGCGGCGAGCATCGCCGCGCGGGCGACGAACTGGCGCTCGAGCTTCGGGTGGATGGTGAAGCCCTCGGGCACCGCGGTCGTCGCGGCCGCGACGCGTAGCAGCGTGGCGGCGTCCACACCGGTCTCGGGAGCTGGATCGTCGGTGGGGACTTCGATGACCGGCACCTCGTTGAGCTGGGGAACCGGCACGGTGCGCACCTCATCGAGGGCCCGCTGGAGCCGATCGTTGAAGTCGTTGAGGGCCTGCTCGGCCTCGTCCATGGAGAGGTCGCCGCGACGCACCAGCGTCTCGGTGTAGATCTTGCGCACCGAGCGCATCTGGTCGATGATCTTGTACATCTGGGGCTGGGTGTAGCTCGGGTCGTCGCCCTCGTTGTGGCCGAACCGCCGGTAGCACACCACGTCGATCACGACGTCGCGGTGGAAGGTGGCGCGATAGTCGTAGGCCAGTCGCGCGGCGCGCGCGCAGGCCTCGGGGTCGTCACCGTTGACGTGGAAGATCGGTGCCTGGATCATCTTGGCCACGTCGGTCGGGTAGAAGCTGGAGCGCGCCGACTCCGGCGCGGTCGTGAAGCCGACCTGGTTATTGATCACGACGTGCACCGCCCCGCCGACGCGGTAGCCGGACAACTGGGACAGGTTGAGCGTCTCGGCCACGACGCCCTGGCCGGAGAAGGCCGCGTCGCCGTGGATGAGCACCGCCAGGAACGGGTGACTGGTGGCGCGCTCGGCAGTCTGGGTTCCGTCGCTGGGGCGCACGATGACGTCCTGCTTGGCCCGCACGATGCCCTCGACGACCGGACTCACCGCTTCGAGGTGTGACGGGTTAGACGCCATGGAGACTTCGATGGTCGCGCCTCGGGGGTTCTTGTACTGGCCGCGCGCCCCCTTGTGGTACTTGACGTCGCCGCTGCCCTGGACGCTCTCGGGGTCGAGGTTGCCTTCGAACTCCGAGAAGATGTCGCTGTAGGACTTGCCCACGACGTTGGCCAGCACGTTGAGGCGTCCGCGGTGGGCCATGGCGATGACCGCCTCACGCGTCCCCTCGTCAGCCGCCACGTCCAGAATGGTCTTGAGGGCCACGATAGTTGACTCGGCGCCCTCGAGCCCGAATCGCTTCTGGCCGACGTAGCGCGTGTGCAGGAAGCGCTCGAAGACCTCGGCCTCGGTGAGTGAGTCGAGGATCTGGCGCTGCTCCTCGGCCGAGGCGCTGATCTGCACGCCTTCGACGCGCTGTTGGATCCACTTCTTCTGCTCCGGATCCATGATGTGGCCGTACTCGATGCCGATGGTGCGGCAGTACGCCTCGCGCAGGATTGCCAGGATCTCGGCCAGCGTGGCCTCGCGGCGCCCCGCCAATCCGTCGACCACGAACGTGCGCGACAGGTCCCAGATGGTCAACCCGTAGGTCTCGAGGTCGAGCTCCGGGTGCACCGGCGGCGGGGCGGCGTCCAGAGGGTCCAGGTGCGCGTAGAGATGCCCACGCACGCGGTACATGTTGATGAGTTCTTGGATTCGAATCTGCTTCAAGATCCGCTCCGCGTCACCCTCACCGGCGATCGGGTTGTCGTCCGGCGCCCAGCGCGAGGGCTCATACGGCACGCCCAACGCGGCGAAGACGTCGTCGTAGAAGTCGTGGTCACCGGTCAGGCACTCGGCGACGTAACGCAGGAACAGTCCCGACTCGGCACCCTGGATGATCCGGTGGTCGTACGTTGAGGTCAGCGTGAGGACCTTGCCGACGCCGAGTTCAGCCAAAGCGCGCGGGTCAGCGGCTTCGAATCCCGCGGGCCAGCCCAGCGATCCCACGCCCACGATGACGCCCTGGCCTGGCATGAGGCGTGGCACCGACTGGACTGTGCCGAGGGTGCCGGGGTTGGTCAGCGTGACGGTGGCACCGGCGAAGTCGTCGACGGTGAAGGACCCCACGTGCACCTTGCGCACGAGGTCCTCATAGGCCAAGAGGAAGTCGCGGAAGTCGAGTGTGTCGGCGTCGCGGATGACGGGTACCAGAAGGTTGCGCGAGCCGTCGGGACGCTCGACGTCCACGGCCAGACCCAGTCCCACGTGCTCGTGGCGACGAACACCAGGAGTCCCGCGCTCGTCCACCGAGTCGACGAAGGTCGCGTTGAGATGCGGAACCGCCACGAGACCGCGCAAGACCGCGAAGGCGATGAGGTGCGTGTAGGAGACCTTGGCGCCGCTCGATCGCGCCAGCGCCTCGTTGAGCGCGGCGCGGTTGATTTCGAGTAGCCGCGCGGCCACCGTGCGAACGCTCGTAGCCGTGGGAATGGCCAGGCTGTCGTTCATATTGCTGACAATGCGCGCCGCCGCACCGCGCAGAGGAATCGCGTCAGCGTCCGGCGACCCTAAGGTTGGCGCCGCTGGCGCCGGCGCGGCCGGCGCCGCGATCGCAGTTGTCACCGTGGGAACCGTCGAACGCTGGTAGTCCACGAAGAACTCACGCCAACTCGGAGCCACCGACTCGGGATCGGCGAGATACCTCTCGTACATGTCGTCCACGAGCCAGGCGTTGGGTCCAAAAGAACCCTTGGCCGTCGTTGACGGGGTCTCGGAGGGCGTGCTCACCCTTCCAGCCTAGGGGTGGGAGACCTTTTGGTCGAAGGCCGTCGTGGTCGTCGACCGGTAGATTCCGTGCGTGCACCCCACCTCGCCGAGCACCGTTGGCCTCGTCGCGAGCGAGTCTCCGGTGCCGGGACTGGCCGTGTTGGAGCACCGTGTCGAACACCCTCTCGCCGTACTGGTGTGCGTGCACGGCGGGTTGGACCGAGGGGGCTCGTTCAGTCGCCTTGCTCGACGCCTCGAGAGCGTCGACGTCGTCGCTTACGACCGACGTGGCTACCGAGGTTCCCGGTCCCTGGGTCCGGCAACCTTGGATCAACAGGTCGGCGACCTCGTGGCGATCGCGCGTCGCGAGGCCTCGACGGCGCCCGTGGTGATCTTCGGTCACAGCTTCGGGGGCGTCGTTGCCCTCGCCACCGCCGCCCGCGAACCCAGCCTTGTCTCGTTGGTCATCCTCTTCGAGTCGCCTCTGCCGTGGATCCTGGCGCGCCAGAGCGGTCGGCCGGAGCCGACCAACGACCCTGACCGCGAGGCCGAACTCTTTTTTCGCCGGGTGATGTCCGACGCCGCGTGGGAGCGCCTCAGTGAGAATGAACGCGAGTCGCGTCGACTCGACGGCCCCGCCCTACTGGCGGATCTCGCGGTGATGCGCGGACCGGCGCCCTTCGACCTCGCCGCGATGTCAACGCCCGTCGTGCTCATTCACGGCGACGGTCACCTCGGCGAGCACTACCGCGAGCTCTCCATTGAGCTGACCAAATGCTGCCCCGAGGTTCGAACGATTGAGATGGCGCACACGGGTCACGGTGCCCACCTGTCACGACCCGGGCCATTGGCCGAACTCATCACCAGATTGATTGGGGAGCAATGCGCGTTGGCGTGACGGGCGCTGGCGGCTTCATCGGAAGCGCGCTCGCGGCGGAACTGACTCGACGCGGAGACGACGTCGTCTCGTTCGTTCGCCCCCAAAGTCGACCGTCACCCGGACGGAGCGTGCGCTGGGACCCGACGCACGGCCAACTCGATGTCGCCGACCTTCGCGGCGCGGGACCCCTCGACGCCGTCGTCCATCTCGCGGGCGCGGGCATCGGTGACCGGCGCTGGACCACCGCGCGTCGCAGCGAGATCCTCGAGTCACGCACCGCGTCGACACGCCTCCTCGTGCGCTCACTGCGCGACCTGCCCGACGGTGCGCCTTTCCTCGCCAGCGGATCCGCGGTCGGCTACTACGGCTCGCGCGGTGACGAGATCCTCGATGAGGACTCGACGACGGGTGATGACTTCTTGGCGTACGTGTGTCAGGAGTGGGAGCGAGAAGCCGCAACGCTGCGCGACAGCGGTTCGCGCGTCGCAGCGCTGCGCACCGGGATCGTCGCCAGCGCGACTGGCGGCGCGCTCGCTCGACAGCTCGGCCTGTTTCGTCTCGGCCTTGGTGGCCCGCTCGGAGCCGGCACTCAGTGGATCAGTCCCATCGCTCTCGACGACGCGGTGCGCGCCATCATGTTCGTTCTCGATCGTCGCATTGACGGTCCCGTCAACCTGGTCGCGCCGTGCGCAGTGACGAATCGCGACTTCACGGCCGCAGTCGCGCGCGCGCTGCACCGGCCCGCGCTGCTGCGAGTACCCGCCATTGCGCTACGCGTGGCGCTGGGGCGAGCGCTGACCGACGGCGCCGTGCTCGCCAGCCAGCGCGTCGCGCCGAAGGTCTTGCTCGAGTCCGGCTTCGAGTTCCACTCGGCGGACATCGACGCGTTAGTGCGCTCGGCTCTTTCGCCGGTCTCGTAGCCGCCGGCGCCGTCGGCGCCGACACTTTGCGAGCGCCGAACGGTACGATTCGAGTCGGTCCACCTGGTGGGGAGGACGTGACGGGTGCCGCTTCGGCATCGGAGATGGGCATTTCTGCATGACACGACGACAGATTGCGGGGACGGTCGCCGCCGTGGTGCTGGCGGTCGCCGGCTACGGGGTGACTGGCGCCTCAGGGAGCGGCGTCGCACGCGGCGTGATCACCTTCGCCGAGACCCCGGGGGCCAGTCCGAACTACATCTTTCCCTTCGCCAGCTGCCAGTACGAGTCGACCAACAACATCAGTCAGTTTCAGACGCTCATGTTCCGGCCCCTCTACTGGTTCGGATTGGGAAGCTCGGCCGCATTGGTTCCCGCGCTCTCTCCGGCGAACTCCCCGCACTTCAGTAACGGCAATCGAACGGTCACGTTGACCCTGAAGGGGTGGCGTTTCGCCGACGGCCAGGCCGTCGACGCGCGCTCCGTCATGTTCTTTCTCAACATGTACCGCGCCGATCCCACCGCGTACTGCGGCTACAACGCCGGTTTCGGCATTCCCGACCAAATCCGTAGCGCGTCGGGTTCCGCCAACACGGTGAGGATCACCTTCGTCGCTCCCGTCAACCCAAATTGGCTGCTGTACAACTACCTGTCCCAGATCACTCCCCTGCCGAACTCCTGGGACCGCACGTCGCCCACACACTCGGCCAACTGCGCCGGCGGCCTCTTTGGGGCCGCGTCGACGAAGACCGTCTGCACTGCGGTGGTCACATTCCTGGACTCGCGCGCAACGGTGACCAGTTCCTTCACCAGTCCTCTCTGGCAGAGCGGGGTCGACGGACCATGGCGCCTGAGCGCGTTCACCGCCGCGGGCGACGCGACATTCGTGCCGAATCCCCACTACTCGGGACCGCGCAAAGCACAGGTGCAAAAGGTGAAGGAGATCGCCTACACGACGAGCCAGGCCGAGCAAGCCGACCTCAAGGCCGGTCGGCTGACCATCGGGTACCTCGATCCGAGCGTGCTGAGTGTCGGTGCGTCAACACCGGGCCGACCGGGACCCAACTGGTCACCCCTGTCGTCGAGTTACGTGATGACGGTCGGCAATACCTGGAGCTTCAACTTCGCCGCGCTCAACTTCTCCACGGCCGATCCAAAATCGGCGGCGATCAATCAGCTCTACGTCCGACAGGCCCTGCAGATATCGATCGATCAGAACTCCCTCATTCAGACCGTCTTCAAGGGCTACGCCACCCCCGTCTACAGCCCACTACCGCCCCAGACGCCCCGCGCACTGGCGCGCGCAGTGGCCAATCCCTATCCCTACAGCCCGGCGGGCGCGTCGGCGCTGCTGGCGAGTCACGGTTGGACGAACAGCGGCGGCGTACTGACCTGCACAGCACCCGGAATCGGCGCCAATCAGTGCGGCGCCGGCATCGCAGCTGGATACGTACTCAGTTTCAACGTCGTCGTGGCGGGGAACTCACCATCACTCGCCCTCGTTATGAACGCCGAGGCGGCCAGTTGGCGCACGCTGGGAATTGGCGTCGACGTCCTCACCGCCTCCTTCGCCAACGTCGCCGCGGACTGTCAGGGGGGCACCGGATTTGAGATCTGCGCGTGGGGAACCGGCTGGACGTACTCGCCGGACTACTACCCGTCCGGTGAAGCGCTCTTCGCCCCCGGAGGTGGCTTCAACGTCGGCACATACAACGACGCCAAGATGACCAGCCTCATCAGCGCGTCCATCCACGGCTCGGGCACGCTGTCGGCCTACGCCACATACGCCGCGCGTCAGCTCCCCGTGTTGTATCAACCGCAAGCGACCGTGATCCAAGAGGACGCCAAGGGACTCAAGAGTTCGGTGGGGTTCGCACCGAACCCCTTGGGGAACTTCATGCCCGAGTATCTCCACTTCTGAGGCTCACGTGGCGATCCTGATAGCTCGGATCAGGGATTTCCCGTGGTTTCGAGGAATTGCCGCCGTCGGACCGCCAACACGCCGGACCGGCGCCGGCAGCTACGGCCGACCAGTGGAGATCGGATGGACCCAAACGACGTCGTCGCCGACGAGACGGGACGGCCGAAAATGGGCATCGGCCGAGACAAACTTTCGGTCGGGACGCTGTTAGCAAAAACTGCCCGTTTTCTTATGTTTCCTGCAGTTCCGCCACCACCGACACGTTACGAAATCGTGATATTCCAGGAGTTTCTGGTTGGGGTGAACTTGTTGACCTTCTTATCTAGGGTTACCATGGCATTTAATCCATCAGTGATGGGCAAGAAAATTGATTGTGACCACTTAGGTGGCACTGGGAGGCAATTCAACCATGCAACTGAGACGCAAACTAGGGCTCGCGGTGACAATGGGAGCCGTCGCGGCCACCTTGTCGCTAGGGCTCGTTGCTCCGACCGTGAGTGGCGCAAACGCTCCCTCCGGAACACTGTCATTCGCCGAGGGACCTGGGGCTAACCCCAACTGGATCTTCCCGTACGTGAGTTGCCAGTATTTCTCGGTTGCGACACTGAACCAGTTCCAAACCCTCATGTTCCGGCCTCTCTATTGGTTCGGTCTCGGCCCATCAGCCGCCGTCCAGTACGGGTTGTCCACCGGCAACAAGCCCGTGATGAGCCATGGCGACAAGACCGCCACCATCAAGATGAAGGGCTGGAAGTTCGCCGACGGCCAGACCGTGAACGCCGAATCGGTCATGTTCTTCTTGAACATGCTCGCAGCCGACCCGGGTGGCTACTGCGGTAACAACGGCAGTTTCTCCATCCCGACGCTGATCAAGAGCGCCCACGGATCGGGCAATACCGTCACGATCAATTTCACCCGGTCCATCAACCCGGGCTTCCTCGTGTACAACAACCTCTCGTTCATCACGCCGATGCCCAACTCCTGGGACAAGACGTCAGCCACTCAGAAGGCGAACTGTGCCGGCGGGAAATATGGCGCAGCGTCCACCAAGGTGGCGTGCAAGAACGTTGAGGCCTACCTCAACAAGCAGTCCGCGAACTTCGGCACCTACACCAGCAACTTCTGGCAGAGTGGCGACAGCGGTCCGTGGAAATTGACGCAGTTCGATGACCTCGGTAACGCCACCTTCGTTCCGAACCGGCACTACTCCGGTCCGGTGAAGGCCAAGGTCGCCCAGGTCAAGTTGGTTGCCTACACCTCGACTCAGGCCGAGGAGAACGACCTTCAGGCCGGCAAGCTCACGCAGGGCTTCGTTGACCCGAACGTGCTGACGTCGCCCTCACCCGGCAACCTCAAGCCCGGCCCCAACTGGGGCAGTTTGGGTTCGCGCTACAACATGGTCGTGGGACCGGCGTGGGACTTCAACTACATGCCCTTCAACTTCAGCTCCAATGACCCCAAGGTGGCAGCGATCAACCAGCTGTACATCCGCCAGGCCCTGCAGACTGCAGTTGACCAGAACGGCATCATCACCAACATCAACAAGGGATACGGACTCCCGGACTACAGCCCGCTGCCGCCGACCACTCCGTCGGTGATCGCGAAGCCGTTCCCGAACCCGTACCCGTTCAGCTTGACGGCCGCGCAGGCTCTGCTCACGTCGCATGGCTGGACCATGCAAGGTGGCGTGGAGACGTGCACGAGCCCGGGCACCGGCGCCAGCAACTGCGGCGCGGGGATCACGCAGGGCTACACGCTGAACTTCAAGATGATCTACAACAGTGGCTTCCCGGTCGAGGACAGCACCGTCGCCGCAATGGTGTCGGACTGGAACCAGATCGGCATCAAAGTGACGTTCAGCACCGAGTCGTTCAACAGCGTCATCGGCGACTGCTCCAGCGGCTCTGGCTACCAGATCTGCTGGTGGGGCGGTGGCTGGATCTACGCACCGGACTTCTACCCGTCGGGCGAGACTCTCTTCACGCCGCAGGGTGGGTTCAACGTGGGCCAGTACCTCGACACGCAAATGACGAGCCTGATCACGCAGACCGACTTCGGCACAGCGAACTTGGAAGCGTACGGCAAGTACGCGGCCCAGCAGCTGCCGGTCCTCTACGTGCCCCAGGGCTTCGACCCGGGTGAGGTGCTCAAGAGCGTGCACAGTTCGGTCGGGTTCACTACCCCGCTCCAGAACTTCATGCCGGAGTACTACCACTTCTAAACCGTCGTACGTGCCCTTGGCACGAGTCTCGAAATAGGAAGAGGGCCCCGCAAGGGGCCCTCTTCCTATTGGTCGGTCAGCCCGTCTGGTCGACAGCCAGTTGCGGGACGCCATTGATAAACTTGCCCCGTGCTGGCGTACGTGATCCGCAGGATTGTGCAAGCGATTTTCGTTCTGCTCATCGTGATGTTGGTCACTTTCACACTTCCGTACTTCCAAGTCCACGGAATTCTGGCGCCCGCCTATCAGATTCTCGGAGTGCACGCGACGCCGCAGAACGTCGCTCACTGGGCCGCTCAGAACGGGATGAATCACCCCTACATCGTCCGATTCTGGAACTACATCACCCAGGTCTTCTTTCACTTCAATTTGGGGCACTCCTACAAGCAGAACAACTCGGTGTGGGGAATCATCAAGCTCTACGTGCCGCGCACTATTTGGCTGGCGCTATCAGCCCTGATCCTGACCGTCGTCATCGCGATTCCCCTCGGGATTTTCCAGGCGTCGAAGCGCAACACGATCTTCGACTACTCGGCCACCGGCTCAGCGTTCGTCCTCTACGCCATGCCCTCGTTCTTGCTCTGCATGCTGGCCCTTGACGCGTTTAGCTTCCATTGGCCCCATCTGCCGAGTTCACCGCCCGGCGGTGTGGCTCCCTGGGCCATGTTCACCGACCCCATCGGATTTTTGCTCCCAGTCATGTGCCTCACACTGCTTTCCGTGGCGGGACTGAGTCGATTCATGCGCGGCACGGTTCTCGAAGTCCTGGTGCAGGATTATGTGCGCACGGCCAAGGCCAAGGGATGTACCAGCCGTCGCACACTGTTCCGTCACGCCTTCCGCAATGCCCTCGGACCCATCATCACGATCCTCGGACTCTCGATTCCCGCACTGCTTGGAGGCGCCCTCATCATCGAGAGCGTATTTAACTACGGCGGGCTGGGCATCCAAACTGTTACCGCAGCCCAGAACCTCGACATCCCCACCGTCCTCGGCATTACCTTGCTTGTCGCGATCCTGACCCTCACGGGAAACCTTCTGGCCGACATCGCTCTCGGACTCGTCAATCCTCGAATTCGTATTGAAGGCGCCGGACGATGACCGATGCGACGGTGAGCCCGGAGTTCGTGTCCAAGGCAATGGTCGTAGACGACTCTCCGCTGAAGTTCGAACTCGATCCCAGCGTCGCGGCGACCGCCGGTGGGGGCTCTTCGGGCGCCGACGCTGGGGGCGACCAGGTTGTCACGATGTGGAAGCAGCGCCTACGAATCTTTTCACACAACAAACTTGCCCTGGCCTCCGTTGCGTACCTCATCCTGATGACCGCGGCCTGCTTCATCGTTCCATTGGTTCACCCGACGAACCAAACCGATCAGGCGGCCACATTCGGGACTGTGTGGAACGCTCCTCCGTCGTGGCATCACTGGTTGGGCACCGACAGTAATGGCTACGACGAACTAGGCCGCATCTTTTACGGTGGTGAATACTCGTTGATCCTGGGCTTCCTCGCGGGAACAATCACCATCTTCGTGGGCACGCTCTATGGAATGGTCTCCGGGTTCTTCGGTGGAGTGACCGACACGATCATGATGCGCATCATTGACGCCTTCCTGTCGATTCCCTACTTCTTCCTTCTCATCACGCTCATTGCGATCTTCAACCGTTCCACGGTGTTCCTCATTTGCATCATTGGCTTCACCCTGTGGTGGCCCAACGCGCGCATCATTCGCGGCGATGCCCTCTTGATTCGCCAGCTCGAGTACTCCCAGGCTGCAACTTCGATGGGGGGAGGAAAGTTGCACATCATCCGGCGCCACGTCTTTCCCAACTCCATTAGCAACATTGTGACGGTGGCCACGTTCTCGGTGGCTGACGCGATCCTCTTTCTCTCCGCGTTGGGCTTCCTGGGCCTAGGTATTCAGACCCCACAGACTGATTGGGGAACCATGCTCCAGCTCGGGACCTCTCTGATTCAAAATAATTTCTGGTGGGAGATCTATCCGCTCGCCGCTGTGTTCATCTTGGTGGTCGTGTCGATTAACTACATCGGCGACGCTCTGCGTGACGCCTTCGAGGTTCGACTCATCGAGCGCTAGGCGCACCACACAGCCCGCGACGAGGAATCATCGGAGCGGGAGACTGCCCCCTCTAGGCCTCGGAGCCGCGTGAAGCAAGCGCGACCGGCGTGCGCAGCGGGAAGTGGCAGGCTGCCTGGTGCGTCGCCCCAAAGTCGTCGAGCGGCGGCTCCACATTGGCGCAAATGTCCTGGGCCCTCGGGCAGCGCGTGCGGAAACGACAGCCCGACGGTGGATTGACCGCCGAGGGCAACTCCCCCTTGACCTGGTGGCCACGTTGACCGCGGGCCAGCTCGGGGTCCGGGATGGGCACCGCGTCCAGAAGACCCTGCGTGTACGGGTGGGCGGGGGTGCGAAAGACCGACTCCGCGTCGCCGATCTCGACAATCTTGCCCAAATACATGACGCCGATGGAGTCGGCCATGTAGTACACGACGGCTAGGTCGTGGCTCACGAACACGTAACTGAGGTTGTGCACCTTTTGCAGGTCCTTCATGAGATTGAGGATCTGGGCCTGTATGGAGACGTCGAGCGCTGAGACCGGTTCGTCGGCCACGATCAGGCGAGGGTTGAGCGCGAGCGCCCTCGCCAGACCGATGCGCTGGCGCTGGCCGCCGGAGAACTCGTGAGGGTACCGGTCGGCCACCGCCGGCTCGAGGCCGACCAGCGTAAGGAGCTCGGACACGCGCTGGGCTTGAGCGACGCGATTGCCAACGTGTTGGACCATCAGCGGCTCGGCGAGGATCTGGGCGACCTTCATGCGCGGGTCCAGACTCGAATACGGGTCCTGGAACATCATCTGGCGGTCGCGACGCTCCAGGCGAGTCGGGTGGTGATTGCGGGCTGACACGACCTTGTCGTTGAAGATGATCTTGCCGTTAGTGGGGTACTCAAGGCCCACCACCATGCGCCCGATCGTGGTCTTGCCGCATCCCGACTCGCCCACCAGTCCGAAGGTCTCGCCCTCGTTGATCGTGAAGGTAACGTCGGACACCGCGGAGATCGCGCCGACCTTGTGACGGATGAATCCCGCCTTGATCGGGAACTCCTTGACGAGATTCTCCACGCGCAGCAGTTCGGTGGACTGGGCGCGCGCGACCCGCGCCACGTCCTCGCGGATGACCACGGGCCGGGGACCCTCGACCGGGTGGAAGCAGGCGTACGCGTGGTCACCCTCGAAGCTGAGCGGCGGATCCTCGACGCGGCACTTGTCGGTCGCGTAGGAGCAGCGCGGTGCGAAGCGGCACCCCACGATCTCCTTGGCCAGATCTGGCGGTAGACCGGCGATGGAAGCGAGCTCGTGCTTGGACGTGTTCTCCAGATTGGGCATCGAAGCGAGCAATGCCTGCGCGTAAGGGTGGCGCATGTTGTGGAACAACTGGTGGGTCTCGGCCTCTTCGGCTTTTCGCCCCGCGTACATGACGACCACGCGATCGGCGCGCCCGGCGATGACTCCGAGGTCGTGGGTGATCAACAAGACGCTCATGTCCAGTTGCTCACGCAGGTTGTCAATGATGTCGAGAATCTGGGCCTGAATTGTCACGTCCAGGGCAGTCGTCGGCTCGTCGGCGATCAAGAGTTTGGGCCGACACACGAGGCCCATTGCGATGATGACCCGCTGGCGCAGACCCCCGGAGAGCTCAAATGGGTACTGCTCGAGGCGCTCAGCCGGCCGCGGCATTTCGACCATCTCGAGGACCTCGAGGGCCCGGATACGGGCCTCCTCATCGGTTGCGCCATCATGAATGCGCAGACCCTCACCGATCTGGCGCCCGATCTTCATTGTCGGATTAAGCGAGCTCATCGGGTCCTGCGGAATCAGGGCGACCGTGCGGCCTCGCTGGCTCTGCATCTCCTTTTCCGACAGCGACGCCAGGTCGACACCGTCGAGCACGACCGACCCGCCGACAATCTTGCCGTTATTGGGAAGGAGGCGCATTACCGCCAGACCCGTCGTGGTCTTTCCGCACCCCGATTCACCGACTAAGCCCACACACTCTCCGGGCTCAATGGAGAGCGAGAACTCGTCCACGGCGGTCACGAAGGACTTGCGAGTGGAGAACTGAACCCTTAGATCCGTGACGGAGAGTAGCGGACACATAGCCGGCCAATCCTACCCTTCGGCATCAAAGCCGCGAAGTGCACCGGCCTCGCCCGAGGGTCCGTCGGGCTCGGGCAGATGCCAACTCCGGCGGTGCAGGGCCGTCGGGCCGAGGCGGCGAAGCGCCGCCAGATGCTCGGGCGCGCCGTAACCCTTGTTGCGCCGCCACCCGTACGCCGGATGTGACTCGTCCAGGTCGACCATCGCGCGGTCCCGCGAGACCTTGGCGAGGACCGAGGCCGCGGCAATCGAGGCACACGCCGCGTCGCCGCGCACCACGGGTCGACAGTCGAGCGTCGTGTAGAAGAGCGCGGGCGCGGGCGGGGCCTCGAATAACTGGTCGAGCGGGGCGCGGAGGAGGTTCACGGCACCATCGACGAGGCAAAAGTTCGGTCGGACAGTGAGGTTCCCGAGGGCGCGGTTCGCAGCAACGGCGAGTGCGACGCGCAGTCCCCACCAGTCGATCTCTTGCGCGCTGGCCCAGCCGAGTGACCACGCGGCCACCCACTCCTCCAGCGGATCGACGAGGGCGTCACGCTGAGCGGCACTCAATGCCTTCGAGTCATCCAGTCCGGCGGGCGGCTCCGCGTCGCTCTCCAGAACCACCGCGCCGACGCACAACGGACCGGCCAGAGCTCCCCGACCGACTTCGTCAATGCCCACCACGACGCGCCCCGAGTAAAGGGCTTCGCGTTCGTGGACCATCAGATCGGTCGCAACACGCACTCCTCTACGGTACTTAGCGACGGCGCCCGTAGCATTCATGGGTGAGCCCTGACGCCTTCCTCGTCCCGCTGAAGGCGTTCGACCGAGCCAAAGAACGTCTGCGCGCGGATCCCGCGATAGACGTACCCGCGCTGGCCGCTGAACTCGCGGCCGCGGTGGTGCGCGCTTGCTCGCCAGTCCCGGTCGTCATCGTCACCGAGAGCACGGACGTTGCCGACTTCGCCGAGGAGCTTGGAGCGCAGGTCTGGTTGAGCGATGCAGGTGACCTCAACGAGGCGCTCAAGCGTGCGTACACCGCACTCGCGGTGCAATTCGCTCACGTGTGCATCGTTCCGGGCGACCTGCGTCACCCAGACGGTCTCGGTGCCTTTAGTCCGGGCGACGGTGTCACCATTGTCACGGATCACCACGGCAAGGGAACCAATCTGCTCGCGCTGCCGAGTGGGCTGGACTTTCGCTTTCGCTTCGGTCCCGACTCCGCTCAGCTCCACCAACTCGAAGCCCAGCGATTGGGACTGGTGGTCCACGTGACGAGCCAGGGACCTTGGACCTTGGATATTGACCAACCCGAGGATCTGGAAATCTCCCCGGACGGCATTTGAGGGGGCCCGAAGGCCCCCTCAAATACTCACTCTGAGAGTGGAATTACTTCTTCTTGGCAGCTGCCCTCTTGGCGGGGCGCTTGGCGGCCTTCTTGGCGGGAGCGCGCTTCTTAGCGGCCTTCCTCGCCGGGGCCTTCTTCGCCGCAGCCTTCTTCTTGGCGGGAGCCTTCTTCTTGGCTACCTTCCTCGCCGGGGCCTTGCGGGCAACCTTCTTGGCCGCAGCCTTCTTAGCGGGGGCCTTCCTCTTAGCTGCCTTCTTGGCCGGGGCCTTGCGGGCCGGAGCCTTCTTCTTCGCGGCTGGTGCCACTTTCCCTCCTTGGGACTCATCGTTGAATCAAATGGGAACCGCGAGCGCACCACCGTGGTGCCTCGACAATAGGAACCGCATTGACACATCGCGTACTCGCCCGTATTACGCCCAACTTCACAGCTGTGCGGCAACCGTTCGCAGTCCACGGTCCAAGTGCGCAGGAGCGTTCACGTCGTCTTCGTCATCGACGACGACGTACAACGTTGACCTCCTCCGCAGAAGGACATCTAAAAGTTCACTCGTTATGCACGCACAAGTCAAGCATTTCGAAGATTATTTACGACCATTGCTTCACGATGACTTTTGATCGCGGCATCTACCTCGGACGTGGTGCGCGAGGTGACATCACGAGTGGAGCCGAGAGATCGACACTCGTGCTCGGTCCGACGCGTAGTGGCAAGACATCGTCGTTCATTATTCCGAACCTCTTGATGGCCTCACAGCCCAGCGTGACGACGTCCACCAAGACCGATGTCGTTGCACAGATGGCTCGCGCACGCCACGACGGTGCCACGCTGCTCTTTGATCCGTCCGGCACGGTGGAGACACCGCGTGGCGTCCAACGAGTCGGCTACTCACCTATCCGACAGGCGCTGACGTGGGACGGTTCGGTGCTGGCGACGCGCACGTTGATTGACGTAGCCCGGCGCGGGCGCCTCGAACGCAGCGACGATCACTGGACGGAACGTGCCAGCGCTCTGGTTGCGCCACTGCTGCACGCGACCGCGCTGCGCGAGGACTCTCTGGGCCAGCTCGCCTCAAGGATCGACGAGCGCCGAGCCGATGACGTGATGCACGAGCTCAACGAGCGTTACGGCGACCTGCACCCCTCCGTCGGGCTGCTACGTGGGGTGTTGGCCACCGAGGACCGCGAGCGCTCGGGTATCTGGTCAACGGCGTCGGGTCTCTTCTCGGGCGTTCGCACCGAGGCAGCGCGCGCCTCGGCACGCGAGGCCCCCCTCGACGTCGACGCGTTCCTCTCGGGTCCGCACCAACTGCACGTGGTGGCGCCGAGTCGTCATCAGATGGTGTGCGTGCCCCTAGTGGTTGGACTCATCGACGAGCTCGTCCACGCCACCTACGACCGACATGAACAAGGTGCGCGACTCCTTCTCGCCCTCGACGAGCTGGCCAACGTGGCCCCGCTCCCGCGCCTAGCCAGCGTCGTATCCGAAGGCGGTGGCCAGGGAGTCCTGACCCTCGCCTGCCTGCAGGACCTGAGCCAGGCCCGCGGACGCTGGGGCTCCTCGGCCGAAGGATTCCTCTCGCTGTTTCCGACCACAGTGGTCCTGCCGGGGATCGCCGACCGTGCCACCCTGGAACTGCTGAGTCGCCTGGCGGGCCGGTCTCACGAGCCGGTGACGTCCCTGCAACGCGGCCCCCGGGGCCGGCGCACCGGCACGGCGACCTCGTGGGTGGAACGTGACCGGGCGAGCGTCGCGGACATGGCTCATGGACGCGCCGGATTCGCGCTCGGGCTGGCCGCGGACAAGTCCATGCAGTGGGTGCCTCTCACCCCCGCCCACCGCGACGCACGCTTTCGGCCCTATCTGGAACGGTCCGACCGCGAGAGCTCTCGTTCGCGCGAGCGTTGAGTCCATCTGAGCAGTTCGTCTCGGGCGAGTGGTCGGGGCCCGCGCTCGCGTACCTGCGCAGTCATGCGAGCCTCGCCGAGCCCCAATCCCGGTTCGCGGACGCCGCGCGAAGTGGCGAGGCGAGGGTAGAGGTCATCGATCGACGCCGACAGCTCACGCGCGGACTGCCCGTAAACCGCGGCGTTGGCCCACGCCGCAACGAGGTGGCGTCGCGTGGGCGCATGGACTCCCTCGAGTGCACCAGCGAATGCGTGCTCGTCCAATGTGGAGCGCACTGGCGGCGCGCGCAGCACCCCGGCGGTCTCGAAGCGCTCCATGTCGTGGTGCCATCGATCCAACGTGTCGCGCCTCGTCCAGTGCAGCTTCTCGCCGCGCTCGGCGTGATGCCCTCCCCACAGCGCGCGGTAGCCCTCGTCGAGCCCGGCGACCATCTCGACGCCACGGAAGGATCGCCACGGCTTCCACGGGGTGCGCTCGCCCACCTCATAGCGCAGCGAGGAACGGTAGAGCGCGTCGGCGGTCGGCACGTGGGCGAAGAGCGCGCGAGCGTCGAGCACGCTGGTCGCACCGTCGGGTCGAGCGCCGACCAACACGTGGTCGTGCAGGTGCGGCTCGCCGTGGCGATTGAGTCCGTGGGTGAAACTGACGACACCACCCCACTGGGCGGGGAGGTCGCGGTCCTCTCCCCCGCGACGGTCACGCACGACCAGCGCCCGCTGCTCTAGGTAGTCAATGGTGGCGGCCACCGACGCACGGTGCGCGGCCACGATCTCGGGCGCGTGTCGCTCATCGAGCGCGAGAAGAATGGAGAGTGGTCGGGGCGCGGCGACCACCAGGTCGTATCCCACCACGTCTGAGCGCGAGGTCGAACTGAAGACGTCGGCGACGACGTGTCCCGCCCCCGCCCGCAACCACCACTGTGAGCCACCGGCGCGCAGACCGTCCAGCTCTTGGGCGGGGTCCTGGGTCAAATAGGTCGCATCACGCGACCGCCGAACGAAGACTCGCAACACGTCACACCTCTCGGCGACCCAACGGTCGTCGAGTGCGTCCAACCAGAACGTCGGGCGCACTCGGTGGGACGTGTGACTACAGGTCTGCGGCGATCCGCCGAGCGAGTGCGTGCCCGGCCTTGGCGTAACGCGGGGTGGCCACCACGGCACCGGCGCCCGCCTGGAGCATCAGGTTGTCGAGGAAGTCCTCGTCCGACAGGCGGAATCGCACGGCCTGGCGACCGTCGTCCAAGACCGCCCACCGCGCCCCGGGCAGGGGCTCGAAGAGCCATCGACGATACGTTTCGACGACGACAACGACCTCCTCACCCTCCTCACCCACCTGCGTCAGCCAGTTGGCGACCGGGTCCGCGGGACGCACCTCGGTGACCGGGGAGCGGGCCAGCACGCGAACGATCCGGTCCACGCGGAACGTGCGCCAGTCCCGGCGCGAGGTGCAGTAGGCCCGCATGAGGGCGTGGCCGTTGAGGACCCGGATCTCGCGCGGCTCGACGCAGCGTTCCCGCGACTCGCCATCGTGCCCGGACGCGTACTCGATCTTGATCTGGTCGTGGGCGTCGAGAGCGGCGCGCACGTCGGCGAGCCAGGGCTCATCGGTGACCGAGTCGACGTGGACGTACTGGGCGACCGCCGACTCGATCTTCTCAATGGCCGAGTAGATGGACGGGTCGGTGTAGGCGCGCGACGCCTCGCGCAGCGCCACGTTGAGCTCGACCAGGTCACGAAGCAGAAAGGGTGAGGGATCTGGTTCGCCGCGCGGGGTATCGGAGAAGTCTGCCCGGTAGGTCGAGTCGTCGTGGGCCTCGTCGTCCCAGTCATCGCACTCTTTGATCACGTGGGCGAGGTAGCCCGTCTGATTGCCGAAGGGTTGCAGCGAGACAAGGCGGTCCATGATGAGGCGCACCAACGCGGGGTCCAGGGCAAATCGCGCGGCGAGCTCACTTATCCTCAGCCCCTCGTCGGACAGGTAGACCGCGTGCAGCAGCTGCAATGTCTGGCCCAGCACGTCCGCGCCGGTCGCACCGGGAAAGCGAATCTCCGCGGGATCGGGGGCGTCGCCTCGATTCACTGTCTTCAGCCAGTCCGACAGCGCTTCGCGCAGCGCCTTCGGGCTCTTGATCGTCACGCGATCGGCGGCTTCGAGCAGGAACCGTAGCGCGGCCCACTGGCTCTCGAACTCGAGGGCGACTTCAACGCGGCCGGCGCGCTTGGTGGTGGCGATGGCCGTGGGAAAGTGGCTCTCGAGCAGACGGGCGTACGTCTCGTTCGTCTCGACCACGACGTCGACGGGCGTGGGGGTGCGGGTGAACTCGGGTCGCCAGGACCGGGCCAGCTCCAACGTCTCGTCGTCCACCACGAAGGTGTCGGGCAGAACCACCGGCGTCGTCGTCATACGCGAGAAGCGGTAGCCCTTGACCTCGTCGGTCCCGGCGACCCGGGCGACCAGATAGGGAGTGCCCCGGAACACCTCGATGAGGAGCGGCTCGACGATGCGCGTGCGCTGGGCCGAGGAGTGATAGCCGAAGCTCAATGACCGGCGCGCCCGTAGCGCGTTGAGCACGGGGGTGTAGTAGTTGGAGAACTCCAGGCCGCCGTCACCGCTCGGGGCGTCAGCAAAGACGTTGAACGCGCCGCGCGCACCGAATCCGTACAGGCGAAGGGCCAGCTGGACCACGCGGGACTCCTCGTCGGTGAAGTGCAGGGGCGGCGCGTACGCCCCGCGTGGGTCGATCCAGTAGCCCACGTTGGCGTCGTCGAGGGTGACGGTCTCGATCTGAAACCCGAGCTCGCGGATGTCGGCCTTGTCGCGCTCGAACTTCTGACGGATCGCCACGGGATTGCCGTCATAGGCCAGCACCTTGCGCGGGCCCTTGCCGGTCACGGGATACTCGTCGATTTTGAGGTTCTCCACGACAGTCTCTTGGGTGAGCGGCGCGGCTCGCGAGGCACTTTGGAGGAGGAGCACGAGCGCGATGAGCCGCTCGCGACGACCCTCTACTTCACCCCGGATACTGGCCACAGCGCTCCCTCGACCCCCTGAGGGTACCGGGCGCCACCCGGGGTCGTCACGGAGTGCTGGTCGGACCTGGACCTTCGTCGGCGGCGTCGAGGGCCTCTTCGCGCCGCCACGTGCCCGAGCGGCCGCCCGACTTCTCCCAGAGCGCCACGGCCTCGATGGTCATCGTTCGGTCGGTGGACTTGCACATGTCGTACACGGTGAGCGCAGCCACCGTCACCGCCGTCAGCGCCTCCATCTCGACGCCGGTGCGGTCCACCGTGTCGACGCTGGCCTCCACGTCAATATGACTGTCGGCGATGATGAAGTTGACGTGCACGTTGCCCACGAGCACCGGGTGGGCCATGGGCAGCAGAGAAGCGGCCATCTTGGCCGCCTGGACACCAGCAATGCGCGCCGTGGCGAGCACGTCGCCCTTGTTCACGGCATTGGCCGCTACCGCGGCCGTCGTCGATGCGAGCATGTTGACGCGACAGCGAGCCATCGCGCGCCGCGCCGTCGCCTCGGACGGTCCAAGGTCTCGCGGGAAGCCCCCGTCACGGGTCCCGCGCCGGAGTTGGTGGAAGTCGTCCACCGGGCCATGCTACTGAGGCGGACTGGCCGAACCCGGCTCGCCGGTACACTGCTCTAGTTGTGTCGACGTCGAGGAGTGTGCGTGCCGACCTACGAATACGAATGCCAGTCGTGCCACCAGCGCGTCGAAGCGGTCCAAGGGTTCTCGGACCCGGCCCTCACGACCTGCGAGGCGTGTGGCGGGACTCTGCGCAAGGTCTTCTCGGCCGTCGGCATTGTCTTCAAGGGCAGCGGCTTCTACAAGAACGACAATCGCAAGTCCAAGGATCCGTCGGAGAAGGCGCCGGCGAAGGTGGCGGCGACCACCAGCGACTCCTCGAGTTCCTCGACTCCGGCTACTCCGGCGCCGGCGGCGCCGGCCAAACCAGCCGCTCCGGCCGCCGCGTCGTCCAGCTCGGACTAGACGCCCGAGACGGCGATCCCCTCGATCGCCAGCGACAGCCCCGCGGCAGATCCCGGGAGCCACTCGACGTCACTGCCGACGGCGACGATGTCGAGCAACATCCTTTGGAGTGTCGACGCCACGGTGATCTCGCGCAGCGGCTCAGCGAGCTGACCGTCGCGGATCCGCAGCCCCGTGACCCCGACCGAGAAGTCGCCCGACACCGGATTCACGCCCGAGTGCACCCCGGACACCGACGTCACGTAGACGCCGTCGCCGACCAGGCGCAGTATCTCCTCAAGCGTCGGCTCTCCGGGGCGCAGTTGCAGGGCGCGACAGCCCGCTGACGGGGACCCGGCGATCCCGCCACGTACCGCACTGCCGGTCGAGACCGTTCCGGCACGACGTGCCGACACCATGTCAAAGACGAAGCCGCGAAGAACGCCGTCGTCAATCAGGACGTTGCGACGACAGGCCAACCCTTCGCCATCGAAGGCACTGGCGGCGAAGTGTCGAGAGTCCGTTGGGTCGTCGATAACCGTGACCAAGGGAGATGCCACGACATCGCCCACACGGTCGGCGAAGAACGAACGCCCACGCACCACGGCCTCGCCGCTGAGTGCGGAGCCGATGACGGCCAGCAGCGTGGCGGCGGTACGCTGATCGAAGACCGCCGTGCACTTCATGGAGGCTGGCTTGACCGCGCCGAGCATTCGTGTGGCCCGCATGACGGCGTCGCTCGCCGCGGTGGCGGTGTCCAGCTCTGCCGGGGCGCGCCCCACCGAGAGCCCCCAGCCGGTCTGATCCTGGTTGCCGTCGTTCGCGATGACTTCTACCGATAGGAACGCCCCCGAGCGCGCGTAGCTGGCTGATATGCCCATCGTGGAGACGACGGCGGCCTCGGCGACGTAGTCCGAGTAATCGGCGGCCTCCACCTGGCGAATCCGCTCGTCGGCGTCGCGGACCATCCGCTCGAGTTCAATCGCCAGATCGATCTTGTGGTCCAGGGGAGTCGACAGGACCGCGTCATCTCGCAGCGTCAGCTCCGCGGCCGCCACGCCGTCCGGGCGAGCGAAGGTGAGGAACTCGTCTTCGGTGGCGAAGCGAGCGTTGTCGCGGGCTTCACTCAGTGCGTCGGCGACCACCGAAGGTTCGAGCGAACCAACCCAGGCCGTGCCAACGCGAGCACCCCCGGGACCGTCGGTCAGGACCCGCACGCCCACGCCATCACCCGACGCCTGGGACAGGTGCTCGATCTCTCCCTGGTAGACGCGGACCTCGGTGTCGACGCCTCGAGACAGATAGATCTCCACCTCTTCGGAGCCGCGAGCGTCCTCCAGGATTCGCTCTGCCAGAGCCAGTGCCTCGCTCACGCGGCTGTGCCCCCGATGGTGACCCCCGACAAACGCATCGTGGCCTGGCCCGTGCCCACGGGAACTTGCTGGCCGTCCTTGCCGCAGGTTCCCGGCGTCATCGAGAACGTCACGTCGCGGCCGACGGCGTCGACGCGCTGCAAGATCTCAGGGCCGTTGCCGATCAGGTTGCAGTCGCGCAGCGGTGCGGTAATGCGCCCGTCCTCGATCAGGAACGCCGAGGTCATCCCGAAGACGAAATCGCCGGTCGCGGTGTTGACCTGTCCCCCGCCGAGTTGCGCCACGTAGACACCTCGAGGTGTTTGGGCGACGATCTCGTCGGCGTCGGACTCGCCGGCGGCGAGGTAGGTGTTCGTCATGCGGACCATGGGCAGGTGCTGGTAACTCTGGCGACGTCCGTTACCCGACGAGACACGCCCGTCCTTACGTGCGCGCAACAGGTCCCACATGTAGTCGGTGAGGACGCCGTTTTCAATCAGTACGTTGCGTGATCCGGGACGACCTTCGTCGTCGATCGAGAGGAATCCCCACTCGCCGCTCATCGACCCGTCGTCGACCAGCGTGACCAGAGGGCTCGCCACGCGCTCGCCCACGCGGCCCGCGTACACCGACGCCTGCTTCATGATGGCGTCGGCCTCGAGGCCGTGGCCGCAGGCCTCGTGAAAGAGAATGCCGCCCGACCCACCGGCCAGCACCACGGGCAGGTCCCCGGAGGGTGCCGGTCGCGCGTCGAGCTTCGTGATCGCCTGTCGCGCGGCCCCGCGCGCGGCGTCGTCCACCGCGTCGGGAGTCAGTATCTCGAAACCCCTCGTCGCCGCAATCGGTCGGTACCCCGTTTGCATGCCGGTGTCGCCCGACGCGACACAGATCACGTTGAAGCGGGTTCGAACCTGGTGGTCTGACGCCAAGACACCGTCGGAGTTGGCGACCACGAAATGGCGCGACGAGTTGCCGAGTCCGACCTGCACCTGAGTGATCGCGGCTCCCTCGGACCTCGCCACGTCATCGGCACGTAGGAGTACTTCGATCTTCTTCGACTTGTCCACGTCGTCGGGCATCACGTCGGCAATCGACTTGTACTCGACTCGCGGACCGAGCGTCGCCGTCTTCACGCGGCCCCCGCCGCCACGCGCCACCGTTGCCGCCGCCTCGGCCGCGCGCAGGAGACCACCCTCGGACAGGTCAGTCGTGTGTGCGAACCCCGTGGTGTCGCCGACGACCACGCGAATACCAGCGCCACGGTCGCGGCCCGAGGACAGCTCCTCCACGCGGCGCTGGTCGAGCGACGCCGACGAGGTTCGACGATCTTCGGCGAAGACCTCCGCGAAGTCGGCTCCACGCGTGAGCGCGGCGTCCAGGACGCGGCCCATCACTTCGTCAGCAATCAAGGTCTCGGACACGGTCGCCAGCGTAACGGGACCGACCCTCGCGATTCGCCGAGCCGACGCTGGACTCGACGCTCTCGTACGCTGAGGGCGTGACTGACCCCCACCCGACCTCCGCAGATCTCGCCTACCTCGGCGCGATCGACACGCTCGACGCGCTGTCCAACGGCCAGACCAGCTCCAGCGAACTCCTCGAGGTGCTGCTGGACCGTGTGGGAACCCTCGACTTCCCCGGTTCGCCCGTCGCCCTCGGATCGATCGCCGCGGTGAGCGCGGGTGCGCGCGAAGTAGCGCGAGAGCGAGACGACGAACGTGCTCGTGGCGTGTCGCGCGGTCCGTTGCACGGCGTCCCGGTCGTCGTCAAGGACAACGTCGAGGCGATCGGTCTGCCCGGCGCCGCCGGATCCACGGCCCTCGTCGGACGTCCCGTGCGTGACGCCATCCTGGTGAGCCGCCTTCGCGACGCCGGGGCCATCGTGTTCGCCAGCACCAACCTGAGCCAGTGGGCCAACCTGCGTTCACGTCGAAGCTCAAGCGGGTACTCGGCGACCGGAGGCCTGGTGGCCAACCCGTGGGCCCTCGACCGCTCCGCGGGCGGCTCGTCATCCGGTTCGGGTGCGGCGTTGGCCGCTGGTCTCTCACCGCTGGCCGTGGGCACCGAGACCGACGGATCCATTGTCTGTCCAGCCTCGGTCAATGGCGTGGCGGGGCTCAAACCCACCGTCGGTCACGTTCCGACGAGCCACGTCGTGCCGATCAGCGCCAGTCAGGACAGTCCCGGCCCGATGGCCCGCAGCGTCGCCGACGTCGCGCTCCTCTACGGCGTACTCGCCGCGCGGCCACCGGTCGCACCCCCCGAACGTCCCAAGGTCGCCTTCGCGACGAACTGGCTCACGGGTCACCCCCTCACCGACGCCCACGTCGCGCGCGTCGTCGGCTGGCTCGAAGAGTCCGGCGTCCAGGTCGTGGCCCGCGAACTCGCCGAACCCGCGACGGCCCAGTACGACGACGAGTTGGCCGTGCTGGTCGCCGAGTTGAACGACGACCTCACCGCCTACCTGGCCGATCGACCCGGCGACGGCGTGCACTCGCTCGCCGACGTGATTGCCTACGAGGACGCCCACGCCGACGTCGAGCAACGCTTCTTCGGCCACGATCTCTTCCTCATGGCCGTTGAGAGTGGCGGGCGGGCCGGCCCCACCTACGCCGAGGCGCGCGCTCGCAACCTCGAGTGGGCCGTCGCCACCTGTCTCACGCCGGGACTCGACGGAGTCGACGCGGTCGTGGCGCCGGCCTACGGCCCGGCGTGGAAGAGTGACCTCATCGTTGGCGGTCACCCGGGACCGGCGAGCGTGGCGACCATGGCACCGGCAGTCGCTGGGTGGCCCATCATGAGCGTGCCGGCTGGACTCATTCAAGGACTCCCCGTCGGACTCGCAATCGTGGGACGACCCGACAGTGAGTACACATTGCTCGACATCGCTCGTCGAGTTGAAGAGGTCGTCACATCCAACTCGCCCCTGGGCCGCCCCACGTGGGCCGACGCGCGCCGCGGGTAGCCGGACCTGGACTTTTTCAACTCGAGCGTTAGGCTAACCAGGTGATCCTGCCGTCCATCGAGTCACCCGCTGACCTACGCGGGCTCTCCTACGAACAGCTCGATCAACTCAGCGACGAGATCCGCCAATTCATCATCGAAACGGTGACCACCACCGGTGGTCACCTGGGTTCGAACCTCGGCGTG
Organism: uncultured Actinomycetota bacterium; assembly: GCA_963715855.1. GTDB lineage: Bacteria > Actinomycetota > Acidimicrobiia > Acidimicrobiales > RAAP-2 > RAAP-2. The sequence goes on along the minus strand of OY970279.1, from coordinate 1,768,181 downwards.
GTGGAACTGACCATCGCGCTGCACCGGGTCTTTGATTCACCCCGGGACATCCTCCTGTGGGACACCGGGCACCAGTCCTACGTGCACAAACTTCTCACCGGGCGCCGATACGGCTTCGGAAAGCTGCGCCAGCGCGGGGGTCTGTCGGGCTACCCGAGCCGGTCCGAGAGCGCTCACGACTGGATCGAGTCGTCGCACGCCTCCACCGCCCTCTCCTACGCCCACGGCCTGTCGGTCGCGCTGGAACATCGCGGCGAACTCATCGGCCACGGCGGCAAGCGTCACGTGGTCGCAGTGGTGGGCGACGGTTCGCTCACCGGCGGCATGGCCTACGAGGCGCTCAACAACCTCGGGCACTCGGACCAGCGCGTGGTCATCGTCCTCAACGACAACGGCCGCAGCTACGCGCCGACCGTGTCACGGCTCTCCGAATCGCTCACCGCCATCCGGCTCAACCGGACGTACCTGTCGATGCGCGGGCGGCTGCGCGATTTGGTGCCGCACCTGCCGAGCGTCGGCAAGGTCGCCTACAAGGGCATCGACAGCGTCACATCGGTGGTGCGCGAGATGGTCACACCGCACACATTCTTCGAGGCGCTCGGCGTGCGCTACGTGGGACCGATTGACGGCCACGACATCTCCTCGATGGAGACCGCGTTGCGCAGCGCCGCCTCGTGGGACGGACCGATCGTCGTCCACGTCCTCACCGAGAAGGGTCGCGGCTACGCGCCGGCGATGCACGACGACCTCAAAATGCACGACTACAAGCTCCCCGCCAAGTTCGAAGAGAACGAGGTGGCGCCCCAGTCGTTCACGCAGGCCTTCTCCAACGCGCTGCTCACGATGGCCGGCGTGGACGAGCGCATTGTCGCGATCACCGCCGCCATGGCCGGGCCGACGGGCCTGTTGGGCTTCGAGCAGCGCTTCCCGAATCGCTTCTTCGACGTGGGCATCGCCGAGCAGCACGCCGTTACCGCCGCGGCGGGCATGGCCATGGGCGGTCTCAAGCCCGTGGTCGCCGTCTACGCCACCTTCTTCTCCCGCGCGTTCGACCAGGCGCACCTGGACGTGGGCCTACTAGACCTGCCGGTCGTGTTCGTGTTCGACCGCGCCGGGATCACCGGCGACGACGGTCCCAGTCACCACGGACTGCTCGACATGGCGTTGTGCCTGTCCATACCGAACATGACGATCTTCGCGCCGTCCAGCGCCGAGGAGGTTCCGGGCATGCTGGCCACCGCCCTGTCGCTCTCGTCACCCAGCGCGCTGCGCTTCCCCAAGACCCTGCCCGAGCCCTTCGATGGTCAGATCGGCGAGGGCCTGAAGGCGCGCGAGGTCGTGCGCGGCGACGGTTCACTGTGCGTGCTGGCGGTCGGCAAGATGGCTCCGGTCGCCTACCACGCGCTGGACCTGCTCGGTGAGGACCGCGCACGCGTCACCCTCTACGACGTACGCATCCTGCCGCCCGACGCCGAGATGATCGAAGACGCCCTGCGCCACGAACGCATCATGACCATCGAGGACGGAACCCGGCACGGCGGCGCGGGCACGATCATGGTCTCGGCGGTGCGCAACCGAGCCCAGGACGAGGGTCGACCCTTCCCGACGACGCGCATTCTCGGCGTGCCACGCGCGTTCCTCGCGCACGACAAACCCAACGCGCTGCTGGCCGAGCTCGGCCTGGACGCCGAGGGGTTGGCCGCGGCGATGACACGACTGATGGCGGACATGCCGGAGTTTCCTCGCGTCCCGCCAGAGTCTCCGCGCGCGCAGTACCTGTAGCCGAGCGAGCAATCACCGAAGTTTCAACGTTCGGTCGCTAGATTTCGCTCATGAGTTACGAGGTGGAGAAACCGGACGATCAGTGGCGCGAGGACCTCGGTCCCGAGCGCTTCGCCGTGCTCCGCGAATCAGCCACTGAGGCTCCCTTCACGGGCTCTCTGCTCCACGTCGACGACAAAGGGACCTTCACCTGCGGAGGATGCGGGCAGCGGCTCTTCACGAGCGAGCAGAAGTTCGATTCGGGCTGCGGCTGGCCGAGTTTCGACGCCTGCGAGCCGGGGACGATCATCGAGCGTCCCGACCACTCACTCGCCCGTGCACGCACCGAGATCGTGTGCGCGCGTTGCGGCGGTCACCTGGGCCACGTGTTCGACGACGGGCCGACGCCGACCGGTCTGCGCTACTGCGTCAACTCACTGGCCATCGACTTCGAGGCGACGAAGAGCTAGACGTCGAGGAAGCGTCGGATGGCGATGGCCGATCCGACCGACCCGACCACCACGCCCACCGCGAGCACGACCACGTTCGAGCCCCACAGTGAACGCGTGCTCAGGGCGAACTCGTTGTGCAGCGGATACCAGGTATGCAGCGCCGTGACCGCCAAGATGGCGACCCCCGAACCGAGAAGTCCCTGGATGAATCCCTCGGTGATGAAGGGAATCCGGATGAACCAGTTCGTCGCGCCGACCAGCTTCATCACCGAGACCTCCCGGCGTCGCGCGAAGATGGCCATGCGAATCGTATTGAGGATCAGCACGCCCGAGGAGAGCAACAACACTCCCGCCAACGCCAGGAAGACGATCTGCAAGATTCGGATCGCGCGGTTCATCTGGCGGATCTGTTGAACCGGCGCCGTCACTTGGTAGACACCCGGCTGGTGGGTGAACTGGTTGATGACGGTGAACGCGTCGGCGGGTACCGTCGGCACGCACCGATACGACGACGGCATGATCGCTGGCGACAGGACCCGCCACTCATTGGGCTGGAGGATCTTCTTGGCCTCCAAATAGTCCTGCTGCTGGGTGTAGAAGACGCACCCCTTGACGATCGGTGAACTGGCCAGCTGGGTCTTGACGTTGCTGAGTTCGGTCGCTGACGCCGTGGACTGCATCCAGATCGTGACCCGCGTGCCCTGCTGCCACTGGGCCGACGCCTGGGCGGCGCTTTGCTTGAGCAGCAGCGCTGCGCCGACCAGCGAGAGCGAGACGGCCACCGTGAGAACGGCGGCGATGGTCATCATGCGGTTGCGCCACAGGTTGGAGACCGTCTCTTTGACCGCGTAGCGCAGGTAGACGCGCATTACAGGGTCCCGACGGGCTCGTCGACCCCGTAGACGCCGCGCAGTTGGTCACGGATCATCTCGCCGCGGTCGAGTTCAACGACCCGGCGGCGCATTCGGTCCACCAGCGCCTTGTCGTGCGTCGCCATCACCACGGTCGTTCCCGTGCGATTGATGCGCTCGAGCAACGCCATGATGGACTCGGAGTTGGCGGGGTCCAGGTTCCCGGTCGGCTCGTCGGCCAAGAGGATCAAGGGACGGTTGACGAACGCGCGGGCCACCGCGACGCGCTGTTGTTCGCCACCGGATAGCTCGTGGGGCAGGTTGCTCTGCTTGTCGGCCAGGCCCACCAGTTCCAGGATCTGGGGCACCTGGGACTCCACGGTCGAGCGCGGCCGACCGATGACTTCCAGCGCGAAGGCGACGTTCTCGAAAACGGTCCTGTTGGGCAGCAATCGAAAGTCCTGGAAGATGCACCCGATGTTGCGCCGCAGATACGGCACGCGCCACTTGGGCAGGTCGCCGATGTCCCGCCCGGCCTCGAGGATCCGACCCTGATCGGGAAACTCCTCGCGCAAGAGAAGACGCAAGAAAGTGGTCTTACCGGAACCTGACGAGCCGACCAGGAAGACGAACTCGCCCTTGTCGATGTCCAGGCTGATGTCCTTGAGGGCGGTGGTTCCGTTCTTGTACGTCTTAGAGACATTCTCAAAGCGAATCACGCAATCATCCTCTCGGGGTTAGCAGGCGGCACAGCGCGACACGCAGTCTCACGTCGGACAAGTCTACTTTGCGTCGTTGCGGCTACCCGGCCACCAAAGCCTCGCGATTCACGCGAAACAGAGATTCTTAGCCTTGTGAACGTTGACGACGTAGCTCAGCTTCCATGAACGCGTCGAGGTCACCGTCGAGGACGGCTTCGACGTTGCCAGTCTCGTGATCGGTGCGATGGTCCTTGACCATCTGATACGGCGCCTGCACGTAACTGCGTATCTGGGAGCCCCACGCGTTGTCGGATCGCTCACCGGTCAGCACGTCCATCTCGGCGCGGCGTTGTGCGCGCGCACGCTCGGCCAACTTCGCCTCAAGCATCTGCATCGCGCGGGCTCTGTTTTGATGTTGGCTGCGTTCGTTCTGACAGCTGACCACGATTCCGGTCGGCAGGTGCGTGATGCGAATCGCCGAGTCGGTTTTGTTGACGTGCTGACCGCCCGCGCCTGATGATCGGAACGTGTCGATTCGAAGATCCTTCTCGTCGATCTCGACCTCGGCGGCGTCGTCGGCCAGCAGCGGCGTGACCTCAAAACTGGCGAAGCTGGTCTGACGACGCGCCTGAGAATCAAAGGGGCTCATGCGCACCAGACGGTGTACACCGCGTTCGGCGGAGAGCCAGCCGTAGGCGAAGCGTCCCTTGACGATGAACGTGGCCGAGAGCAGTCCGGCCTCTTGGCCTTCAGTGGCCTCGTCCACCTCCACGCCGAAGCCGCGACGCTCGGCCCATCGCGTGTACATCCGCAGCAGCATCTCGGTCCAGTCCTGCGCGTCGGTGCCGCCGGCACCCGCGTGCAACTCGACCAGCGCGTCGTTCTCGTCGTACGGACCGTTCAGCAGACTGCGCGTCTCGAGTTCGGCCAGTGACCGGGCCACCTCGGCCACGGTGGTGGCGAGCTCGTCGATCAACGAAAGGTCCGATTCGCCGGCACTCAGCGTCTCGCGCGCGAACTCCGCCAGGACGCCGCAGTCATCCAGTCGTGAACGCAGCAGGTCGAAGTCGGCGAGGTCGGCGCTCAGTCGGCCCAGCTCGGTCGTCACCGAGCGCGCGTGGTCAGCGTCGTCCCACAGGTTCGGGTCGGCGGCCAACGTCGTCAGCTCGCCGGCCCGGGCGCGGCGATCGTCGATCTTCAGGTAGTCGCGGGCCGCCGCCCAACGACTCTCCAGCTCTTCGAGGGTGGCGACCGCCTCGCGAAGAGTGTTCTCGGCCTTATGGTCGGCCATGGCACTGCTTGAACTTGCGACCCGATCCGCACCAGCAGGGCTCATTGCGACCGATCTTGTCCCCCTGCTTCGGGGCGGGCTTGGCCTGGGGGGCCTGTCGACCGTGCGATGGCAATTCGGTGCCGCCGGGGGCGACCTCGGCGACGTTGGTCTGTGCACCCTCGAGACCCTCGTCGTCGGCGTCGACCGGCTCGACCACCGCTTCGACGTGCGTGATGTAGCGCACGAAGTCGTGGTTCACCGCGTCGAGCAGGTGCTCGAACATCTGGTACCCCTCGCGCTGCCACGCGGTGAGCGGGTCCTGCTGGGCGACCTGGCGTAGGTGGATCCCGTCGCGCAGGTAGTCCATGTCCGACAGGTGCTCGCGCCAGCGCTGGTCGAGGATCTGGAGCATCACGTCGCGCTCGATGTCCTTGGCGGTGTCCAGTCCCCCGACGAACCCCTCGCACTTCTCCTGGTAGAGACCGAGGGCGTCTTCGACCACCAGGGCGATGATCTCTTCGCGGTCGTCGTAGGCGTCAAGCGTCTCGACCGTGAGGCGCGTCGGGTAGTAGTTCATGAGGTCCACGATCAGGGCGTTGAGGTCCCATTCCTCGGCGAACTCGGACTCGAGGCGTGACTCGACCGCGCTGCCCAGGACCTCTTCGATCATCTCGATGGTGGCGTCGTGGATGTCCTCGCCGTCGATCACCTGCTGGCGTCGTCCGTACATGACCTTGCGCTGCTCGTTCATCACCTCGTCGTACTTGAGCACGTCCTTGCGGATCTCGGCATTGCGCGCCTCGACCGTGTTCTGCGCACGTTCGATCGCCTTGGAGACCATCTTCGCCTCAATCGGCAACTCTTCGGGCATGGTGCGGTCCATGACCCACGACACCGCGCCGGTCGCGAAGAGTCGCAGCAGGTCGTCTTCGAGTGAGAGGTAGAACCGACTCTCGCCGGGGTCACCTTGACGACCCGAGCGACCGCGCAACTGATTATCGATGCGGCGCGAGTCGTGTCGTTCACTACCCAGCACGTAGAGTCCACCGAGCTCAACCACCTTCGTGGCCTCGGCGGCGCAGGTCGCGCTCAGCGTGGCCAACGCCTCGCGGTAGGCGGCATCGAACTCGTCGGTGCCCGGCTCGAAGCCCTTGGCGGCGGCGTCACGGCGCGCCAGTCCCTCCGCGTTGCCCCCCAGGACAATGTCGACACCACGGCCGGCCATGTTGGTGGCCACTGTGACCGAGTGCAGGCGCCCCGCCTGAGCCACGATTTCGGCCTCGCGGAAGTGCTGCTTGGCGTTGAGCACCTCGTGAGCCACACCGGCCTTGGACAACTCGCGCGAGAGCAGTTCGGACTTCTCGACCGACGCGGTGCCCAGCAGGATCGGCTGTCCGCGGTCGCTGCGCTCGCGCACGTCGTCAACAATGGCGGCGAACTTGGCGGCCTCGGTCTTGTAGATGAGGTCGCCCTCGTCCTCGCGGCGCGACGGCAGGTTGGTGGGGATCGGCACGACGGAGAGCTTGTAGGTGTTACCGAACTCGGCCGCTTCGGTCTCGGCGGTTCCGGTCATGCCCGCCAGCTTCTCGTAGAGACGGAAGTAGTTCTGCAGCGTCACCGTGGCCCAGGTGTGGTTCTCCTCCTGAATGCGCACGCGCTCCTTGGCCTCGACCGCCTGGTGCAGACCGTCGGACCAGCGACGGCCGTCCAGCGTGCGGCCCGTGAACTCGTCGACGATTTTCACTTCGCCGGCGTCGACCAGGTAGTCCTTGTCGCGAAAGAAGAGTTCCTTGGCCCGCAGCGCCTGACCCAACTGGTGGACGTAGTTGGTGGCCACGGCGTCGTAGAGGTTGGCGACGCCCAACTGGCGCTCGACCTTCTCGATGCCCGCCTCGGTGGGCACGACCGTCTTCTTCTCCTCGTCGACCTCGTAGTCGACGTCACGCGTGAGCGTGCGCACGATCGACGCGAACTGGTAATAGAGCTTGGTGACGTCCGACGCCGGACCCGAGATGATCAGCGGCGTGCGCGCCTCGTCGATCAGGATCGAGTCGACCTCGTCGACGATGGCATAGTGGTGGCCGCGCTGGACCATGTGCTCGCGCAACCGCGCCATGTTGTCGCGCAGGTAGTCGAAGCCGAACTCGGTATTGGTGCCGTAGGTGATGTCGCTGGCGTAGGCCTCGCGCTTTTGATCAAAGTCGGGCAGGTCCGGACCCACCCGACCCACGGTGAGGCCCAGGAACCGGTGGACGGCGCCCATCCAGTTCGAGTCGCGCGTGGCCAGGTAGTCATTGACCGTGACGACGTGAACGCCCTGGCCGGCCAGGGCGTTCAGGTACACCGGCAGGGTCGAGACGAGGGTCTTGCCCTCACCGGTCTTCATTTCGGCGATCCACCCGAAGTGCAGGGCCATCGCACCCATTAGCTGGACGTCGTAGGGGCGCTGACCGAGCACGCGGGTGGCGGCTTCGCGCACGACGGCGAAGGCCTCGAGGAGCAGGTCATCGAGGGTCTCGCCCTCGGCGAGGCGCTCCTTGAAGACGTCGGTCTTGGCGCGCAGTTCGGCGTCGGTCAGGGCGGCCATCTCCCCCGCCAGGTCGTTGATGGGACCCACCAGCTCGGCCAGCTGGCGCACGCGCTTGCCCTCGCCGGCCTTCAGAATCTTGTTAAAAACACTCATGTCGTGACTCACCCTACCGGCCGTGATGGCGATTCTTCGGGGCTGCGGCTGTCTGACCTGGTCTTTGACCCCACACCTGCCTGCGGCGGTGTTGGTGCGCGCTCCCGGCAGCGAAAACTGCTCTCCGGAATCGATACCGCACTGTCAACCGGCTCTCGCGACGACCAGTTTGGCCGCCTCGAGGCAGGACTTACTTCTAAACCGCGCCATGCTCAGCGCCAAAAAGGCGCCTTACGTGGGTCGCTTTGCCCGCGGCTGGCATCGACTTTCAACCACAGAACCAGCCACAGCCCCGTCGAAAGTCTACGCGCCGCTCCGGGGGCCGGACCTTAGGGCCAGCACCAGGGCCAAGCGCACGACCAGGACCAGGCTGGCCAGGGGCGCCAGCAGACGGCGCACCCCACGCGCGGTCTGCCACTCGAAGCGCAGTGCGCTGGCGTGATGCGCGAGGATCATCGAGCGTGACGCGCGCTGGCGCGACAGGCCCTCCACGTGGGTGACCACCGCCTCGGGCACGCCCGCCACGGCGAAGCCGCGCTCGCGGACTTGCCAGCACAGCGCCATCTCCTCGGCGAACATGAAGTAGCGCTCGTCGAATCCGCCGACCTGCTCAAAGACGTCGCGGCGGATCACGAAGAAGGCGCCCGAGACCCAGTCCACGGTGCCGTCGGGTCGCGCCGAGCGATAGGCCCGCGTGGCCGGATTCGACGGCCACAGTGGCGCGAGCAGCGCGTGAGCCCCGGCGAGCCAAATATTTGGAAAGACCCGCTGGGAGGGGTAGGTCGTGCCGTCGGGTCGCAGGATGCGCGGTCCCACGATGGCCACTTGCGGGTGCGCGTCCAAGTAGTCGCAGAGCAACGAGACGGCGCCGTCGTGAGTGACGACGTCGGGGTTCGACACCACCAGATAGGTGCTCGGCGGCGCGATCGCCGCGCCGCGATTCACCCCACGGCCGTAGCCGAGATTCAGGCCAGGCTCGACCAGGATCACGTCGCGGCCCACGAGCGCCGGAGGAGACGAACCGGCTTCACCGTTCTCCACCACGACCACCGTCGTGACACCGTTGGAGTGAAGGGTGTCGACACACGCGCCGAGGGCCTCTTCAGCGTGGTAGTCCACCACGACCGCGCAGACGCGCTCGTCACTCACGTCGCACCTTGCAGACCGTGAACCAGTCGCTCCACGCCATCGTGCCAGTGCGGCAGTTCGCGCCACCGCGCCGAAAATTTTGCCGTGTCCAGGTCGCTGCGGCGCGGGCGACGCGCCGCGGGCGCTGGTGTCAGTTCACTGGTCACGATCGGCTGGGCGAAGCCTTCGGGCCGGCCGAGGGTCGCGCCCACGAACGCCGCGACGTCGTACCAGGTCGTGGCCGGTGGATTGGCCACGTGCCAGACCCCGCCCGGGCGCTCTCGCACCAGTGTCGCCAGCGCCCGTGCCAAGTCCGCGGCGACCGTGACGGTGCCGGTCTGGTCGGTGACGAATCGTACCGTCTCGCCCGAGCGAGCTCGCTGGCAGATGACGTTGATGACGCCGCGCCCGCGCGTCCCCATCACCCACGACGTGCGTACCAGCGTGTCCTCGGCGCGGCAGGCGCGTTCGCCGGCCAGCTTGGAGGCCCCGTAGACGTTGAGGGGGTTCGGTTCATCGTCTTCGACGTACGCCTCACCCTTCTCACCGTCAAAGACGTAGTCGGTCGAAACAGCGATCAGGTGGGCGCCGAACTCTCGCGCGGCGTCCGACAACGCCGCGGTCCCACCGGCGTTGACCCGAAATGCTTCGGCGGCCTCGTCCTCAGCTCGGTCCACCGCGGTGTAGGCCGCCAGATGCACGATCACGTCGGGTTGGGTGGAGGCCACCGCTCGACGCGCGGCGTCGGCGTCGCCGACGTCCAGCTCGTGGTGAGTGAGACCGATGACGTCGAACTCATCATCGACGATCGGTCGCCCGTCGGGCTGGAAGTCGCCGTCGGCCCCGGGGGGAAGCGTTCCGCTCAGGACGTCCAGGAGGTCGACACCAACCTGGCCCCCCGCTCCCGTTACCAGAACGCGCGCAGTTGTGCTCACGCCACCTCGTTGGTCGCCGGTCGCAGGTGCACGACGTCGCCGGCGGCAAATACCTGCTCGACGCCGTCGATCTCGACGACGAGGCGCCCGGCCTCATCGACGCCGCGAGCCTGCCCCTCGTGCACCGCGCTGGCGAGTTCGACGCGAACCCGTCGCCCCACGGTGACGAGCGCCCGCTCGTACTCGCCCCGCAGCACGTCACGACCGTCAGCATCCTCCATCTGCGCGCGACGCGGCTCCAACTCCTCCAAGACAATGTCGAGCAGCGCCGGAGAGGTGATCGTGACGTCAGCCACTTCGGTGATGCTGGTCGCCCCATCGGGGTGCGCGGTCAGGTTGACCCCAAATCCCACGACCAACGCGGGACCCGCGTCGGTGGCCAGCACCTCGGCCAGCACGCCCGCCACCTTCACGTCACGAACGAGCAGGTCGTTGGGCCATTTGAGCTCCGGTCGCACGCCGCAGAGGCGAACCAGCGCCGCTCGCAGGGCCAGCGAGACCGCGGCCACTCCCAACTGCAGATCGTCTAAGTCCACGCGCGGACGTAGCAGCACCGAGCACAGCAGGGCACTGCGCGTCGGCGCCTCCCACGTTCGGTCCCGGCGTCCCTTGCCATCGGTCTGAAAGTCCGCCACGCACACGAGGCCCTCGGGTGCTCCCTCGAGAGCCTTCGAGGCCACCCAGGTGTTCGTCGAATCGATCTCGTCGAAGTGCTGGACGCGCCAGACGATCGTAAGCACCACCAAACATTAGGGTTTTGGGGACGAGTGGTAGAAAATGTCTGCCCATCGGGGAGGTCCGCGTGCTGCAGAAGGTGCTCATCGCCAATCGCGGCGAGATCGCCGTGCGGGTGATACGCACCTGTCGCGAGATGGGCATCGGAACGGTTGCGGTCTACTCCGAGCTGGATCGCAACGCCCTGCACGTTCGACTGGCCGATGAGGCCTACGCCCTCGGCGGCTCCACAGCCGCGGAGAGCTACCTCAACACCGACGCGATACTCGACGCCCTGGAGCGCTCGGGGGCCGACGCGGTGCACCCGGGCTACGGATTCTTCTCGGAGAACGCCGAGTTCGCCCGGGCGATCACCTCGCGCGGCGTGACCTTCATCGGCCCGCCACCCGAGGCTATCGAGGTCATGGGCGACAAGATCTCCTCGCGCCACGCCGCCGAGCGCGCGGGTGTGGCGGGGGTGCCCGGGCGCAGCGAGGTCCTCAGCCACGCCGACGAGGTCGTGGCGTTCGGCAACGAGGTGGGCTGGCCGATCGCGATCAAGGCCGCGTTCGGCGGCGGCGGGCGCGGCATGAAGGTCGTGAGCGAGGCCGGCGAGGCCGCGAGCGCCCTCGAGAGCGCGCAACGAGAGGCGCAGAGCTACTTCGGGCGCCCCGAGTGCTACGTCGAGCGTTACCTGACGTGGCCTCGGCACGTTGAGATGCAGGTCCTGGCGGACCGACACGGGTCCACACTGTGGCTCGGGGAGCGCGACTGCTCGGCGCAGCGACGACACCAGAAGCTCATCGAAGAGTCGCCCGCGCCCAACTTCCCCGACGACCTGCGCGTCGCGATGGGCGAGGCCGCGGTCAAGGTGTCGCGGGCGTGCGGTTACGTCAACGCCGGGACCGTCGAATTCCTGTACCAGGACGGCGCCTTCTTCTTCCTAGAGATGAACACGCGGCTCCAGGTCGAGCACCCGGTCACCGAGATGGTCACCGGTCTGGACCTGGTCGAATGGCAACTACGCATTGCCGCGGGTGAAGCACTCGCCTTCGGCCAAGACGACATCGCGCGCACGGGGCACGCGATCGAAGTCCGGATCAACGCCGAGGACCCCTCGGGCGGACGGTTCACCCCGTCACCGGGCGTCATCACTCGATTCGACGCCCCGGCCGGTCCGGGAGTGCGCCTCGACGCCGGGTACGAAGCCGGCGACATGGTCTCGCAGTACTACGACAACCTCATTGGCAAGTTGATTGTCTGGGGCCCGGACCGCGAACGCGCTCGTCGGCGCGCCTTGCGCGCCATTGAAGAGACCCGCCTCGAAGGCGTGGCCACCACACTGCCGGCCGACGTCATCATCCTGTCCAGCGAGGAGTTCGTCAACGGCACGCATTCCACCAAGTGGGTGGAAGAGAAACTGGACTTCTCGCAACTTCCCTCGGCCGCAGCACCCGTCGTGTCGATTGGCGAGGGGCGCGTGCGCAAGGACGTGACCGCCGAGGTCAATGGACGCCGCGTCAACGTCGCGCTGTGGATCCCCGACCCCAGCGAAGACGGGCTCGGACGACCCCTCAGCACTGCTGCCAAACCACGCCGCGAGCACCACGCCGGTGTGGTCGGTAGCGGTCAGGGCAAGGTCACCGTCCCCATGCAGGGAACCATTGTCAAGGTCGTGGCCGAGGTCGGTCAACAGGTCGAGGCGGGCGAGACAATCGCCATCCTCGAGGCCATGAAGATGGAGAACATGGTCAACGCTGAACGCAGCGGCGTGGTGACCAGTATCTCGGTGTCCGAGGGGGACTCCGTCAGCGCCGGTGACATCGTCGCGGTCGTCGAATGAACCCGCACGTTGCCGCGGCCGATGCGATCAATGACGCTCGCGACACGCTGATCGAGGTCAGCCACTACGTCCACGACCATCCTGAACTCGGATACGAGGAGCACCTCAGTGCCGAAGCCGTCGCGTCGGCGGCCGAAGGTGCGGGCTTCATGCTCGAGCGCGAGTCCGCCGGACTAGCGACGGCCTTTCGCGCGACGCGCGGCAGCGGATCACTGCATGTCGCCTTCTGCGCGGAGTACGACGCGTTGCCCTTCGTGGGCCACGCCTGCGGACACAACATCATTGCGGCGTCGTCACTGGGTGCGGCGATCGGTCTGGCCGCGGTCGCCGACGAGCTCGACCTCACCGTCACGTTGCTGGGCACGCCGTCCGAAGAGGGCGGCGGCGGCAAGATCGACCTGATCAACGCGGGCTACTTCGCCAACGTCCACGCCGCGATGATGGTCCACCCCTGGCCCGAGGACCGGCTGAACGCGACGTGCCTGGCCGTGGACCAGTTTGAGGTCGTGTTCACGGGACGCGAGGCTCACGCCTCGGCCGCGCCGTGGGAGGGAGTAAACGCGCTCGACGCGATGACGCTCGCCCAGGTAGCGATTGGCTTGCTACGCCAACAGTTGCGGCCGGACGACCAGGTTCACGGCTTCATCACCGAAGGCGGCGTGGCGGCCAACATCATCGCCTCGCGAGTTGTCGGACATTTCATGTGTCGCTCGGGCACGGCCGAGCGACTGGTCGACCTGCGTCGGCGAGTGAACGCCTGCTTCGAGGCAGGGTCACTCGCTACGGGGGCCGAACTCGACGTCACGGAGTTGGGTCACCCTTTTTCGCACATGGAGGCCGATCCACAGATTCTCGCCCACTACCGCGAGGCCGCCGAAGGTCTGGGGCGGCGGTTTGATTCAGACCTGAACGGGAGTCGCCCACCGACCATTTCAACCGACATGGCCAACGTCTCCCTCGTCGTTCCCACTATCCACCCGCTCATCGGGATACCGACCGACGGGGCCGTCAATCACCAACCGGCGTTTACACGCGCGTGCGTGACACCCGCCGCCGATGAAGCGGTTGTCGACGGCGCCATCGCTCTCGCGGGCACCGCGATCCTCGTCGCTCAGGACGTGGCTCTGCGTGCACGATTGGTGGCCCGATCGTGATCGTCGAGCACGCTCTTCTGCACGTGACCCCCGGTCGCGAAGATGAGTTTGAAATGTCCTTCGGGCTCGCGCGTCCGGTCATCGAGTCGACACCGGGATGCCACGGAGCCGAGGTGCGTCGTCAGATCGAAGACCCCTCGACCTACCTGCTCCTCGTGCAGTGGTCCTCCGTGGAGGCCCATACGGCCTTCCGCGACTCCGACCGCTACACCACCTGGCGCGACCTGACCCACATCTTCTATAGCGAACCACCGGTCGTGACGCACTTTCAGTCCCCGGTCTGACGTTCGAGTTCGCGGAACGCGACGCGACGCCTGGCGCCACCGACTGGGTGCACCGAGATCAGCGACTAATGAGGGACGCGAGCCAACGCCTTGACGACCAGGCCGCGAAAGCCGCGCACGCTGAGCGCACTGCCGGACGCCTCGCCGATGGAGATGACGGTGGTGCCGCGCGTCGCAAACGCCAAGTAACCGTCCACCACGTCGGGACCTGCAGTCACCAGCACCGAGAACGCGCGAACGGGTCCGCCAATCGAGCCAATCTTGACTGGCTTGATCGATTGGGAGACGGTGTAGCCGGCGAGCGACCCGCTCGAGGACTGACACTGAGTGACACTGCTGACTGCTTTGAAGAGCGCGGCCCCCGGCTTGTTGGAGGTATAGAGCTTCTCCACGACCAACGTGTGCGTGACCGTCGCGTCCGCGAAGGCCACGCGCACCGATGACACGGACGACCCAAGTCGGAAGGTGGACTCCGGGCACGTCGCGGTGTCTGATGTCGTCAAGTGCTCAACCACAAAGTGCGCGGGCATCTGAGCTTTCGTCAGAAGATGCGATGCGAGCGGTGTCGTCGATGCTCCGGCGAGCGTTGAGCAGGAAATGAACAGGGCCGCGCCAATCGTCGCGACTCCACCGACCTTTCTCACTTGGATCACCTCTCGACGTTTCGGGTCGAATCCCAACCCGAAGAAGGGAACTCTAACGAACGAGTGTGTGAATCTCAGTCCCGGCGACTCAAATCGCGCACAAACGTCGCCAGGTAGCGGGCTGTGCGCGATTGGATATCACGCTGGGCGCCTTATCAACTCGGGTGGTACTCCCCGAACTCGGTGCGCAATGTGTCAGCGACCTCGCCTAGCGTGGCGCCGACGCTCAGGGCCACCTTCATGGGATACAGCAGGTTCGACGAGCCCTGCGCCGCGGTTGTGACGTCTCGTAAGGCTGCCTCAACGGCCGGCGCGTCGCGCTGACTCTTGAACTCGCGCACGCGCTCGACCTGGCGACGCTGCTGTTCCTCGTCGATGGGGAAGACGTCGGTGGCGACGGTCTGGTCCTCGGTGAAGCGATTTACGCCGACCACCACCGCCTCGCCGCTCTCCACCGCGCGCGCGGCTTGGTAAGCCGCGGTCTCGATCTCACCCTGGAGATACCCCGTCTCAATCGCCTCGACGGAGCCACCACGCTCATCAATTGCGGCAAGGTACTCGCGAACACGCCGCTCGACCTCGTTGGTCAAGTTCTCGACGAAGTACGAACCGGCGAGCGGGTCGACGGTGTCCGGGACCCCCGACTCGTATCCGATGACCTGCTGAGTGCGCAGAGCCAGCCGCGCCGCGTGCTCGGTCGGCAGGCCTAGGGCCTCGTCGAAGCCGTTGGTGTGCAGCGACTGCGTGCCGCCGAGCACCGCCGCCAGGGCCTGGAGAGTCGTGCGCACGATGTTGTTCTCGGGCTGCTGGGCGGTCAGGGTGGACCCGCCGGTTTGAGTGTGAAAACGCATCATCATGCAGCGCGGATCCGTGGCGTGGAATCGTTCCTTCACCACGCTCGCCCAGATGCGCCGCGCCGCCCGGTACTTGGCCACCTCTTCGAACAGGTTGTTGTGCGCGTTGAAGAAGAAGCTGAGCCGCGGAGCCACCTGGTCGATCGTCAATCCGGCGGTGAGCGCCGCCTCGACGTAGGCAATCGCGTTGGCCAGCGTGAAGGCGACCTCTTGGACAGCCGTCGAACCGGCCTCGCGAATGTGATATCCCGACACCGAGATGGTGTTCCACTGGGGCATCTCCTTCGCGCAGTAGGCGAACGTGTCGACCACCAGGCGCATAGACGGTCGCGGCGGGTAGATGTAGGTCCCGCGCGCGACGTACTCCTTCAAGATGTCGTTCTGGATCGTCCCGCGCAGCGCGCCCCCGGCGACGCCGTTCTCCTCGCCTACCAGTTGGTAGAGCAGGAGCAGCGTCGCCGCCGTCGCGTTGATCGTCATCGACGTCGTGACCTCATCGAGGGGCAGGTCCGCGAGGAGCCGGCGCATGTCGTCCAGTGATGAAATCGTGACGCCGACGCGCCCGACCTCGCCCTCGGCGCGCGGGTGGTCTGCGTCCAGGCCCATCTGCGTCGGCAGGTCGAAGGCGCACGAAATTCCCGTCTGGCCCGCCCGCAGCAGGAACTTGAATCGTTCGTTGGTGGCCTCGGCGCTCCCGAAGCCAGCGTACTGACGCATGGTCCACAGCCGACCGCGATACATCGTCTCCTGGACGCCTCGGGTGAAGGGATAGGAGCCCGGCTGACCCAGGTCGCGCGCGGGATCGAAGCCGTCCAAGTCCTTGGGACCGTAGACGGGCTGGACCACGATGCCCGAGTCGGTGGCGCGTTCGCCGGTCGTCACGAAGTCAGATTAGGTCGCGCCCTCGGTGGCGCCGGACGAGTCCGCGGTCTTAATGCGCGCGACGGCGACCGATCATCTTGGTGGCGAGACGCAGCGCCACGATGGCCACGAGAAAGACGAAGTTGGGATTGATCGCGGGCACCCACCGAACGCGCTCGCCGTCGACCACGTAGACACCCACGGGAACGACCACGCCACCAAAGCCACCACCGGATCCTGACCCCGCGCCGCGAGCCGGTTCGTCGCCGTTCGATTCCGTGTCACTCGCCTCGGGAGGTGGTGCGATCCCCTCCCCCGCGCCGCCGCCACCGGCCACCATCGCCACCGGAATGATCATTGTGCCCTCGCGTTCGTACGCCGTGCCGAACGCGCGCGACACTGACAGGTGTCGGCGCATCCGCGAGAACAGTTCGTCGGGGTTCACGAGCTCACTTCATTAAGTTGTGCCACGATCTGCGCCGGGCCACCGCGCCGATGGCCGGGGCCATCACCAGCCACAGTCCGATCGTCACCACCATGGACGTCAGGTAGCCGAAGGGTCGAATCCCGAGATCCACGTGGGTGATACCCGCGAAGATCATCATCAACCAGGCACTGACGAAAAAGGCCGGTCCCGCGCTCATCAGACGAAGCATGTTGCGCATGTTTCACCTCCGTGGGCATCGTACCGAAATGCGTCGCGCAGCTGCAGGGTCTCGCCGGTGGGCAGAACCGCGTCGGCGCCACGGGGTGGACCAGAATGGCACCATGTACTGTCCTCGCTGCGGTACGGAGATCGACGACCTGCCGTGCCCGGTCTGCGGTGCGACGGCGGACGTACTCACCCAGCGCGCCGCCGTTGCCTACGCGGGGTTCTGGCTCCGCGTCGGCGCCACGATCTGCGACGGACTGATCCTCTTGATCCCGGGACTCGGGGCGTACCTGATCGGCGACGCCGTGGCCAACGCGGACTTCGGCACCGCCCTATCGATCCTCGTCAACGCGGTGTACCTGATCGGCATGCTGTCACTGCCGAGTGGCCAGACGATCGGCAACCGCATCGTCGGCACGCACGTTCGTGACGCGCTCACCGGGCAGCGGATCACGCGCTCCCAGGCGGTGCGCCGGTGGCTGCCGTACCTGCTCTACAGCCTGTCGCAGTACTCCGGCGGGTCGACCGGCACCCGCGCCGGGACCTGGACCGTGTCCATCTCGCTTCTGGCGTTGGTGGACTTCCTCTACTCGCTCATGAATGAGCGGCGCCAGACGCTGCACGATCGCCTCGCCGGAACGGTGGTTCTAAAGGGCTGAGGACGCTTGGGCCGGGTGCGGCATGCACAGGTCGTCGTACTCCGCGATCACGATCGGCGCGGCGTTGTCGCCGCACGCCGGGCAGTCCGGGTCGCGGCGAACCTTGAAGGAGCGGAAGCTCTCGTCAAGCGCGTCGTAGGTGAGCAGGCGCCCGACGAGCGGATCGCCGAGATCGAGCAGCATCTTGATGGCCTCGACCGCCTGGATCGACCCGATGATGCCGGGAAGCACTCCCAGGACGCCGGCCTCGGCGCAGCTCGGCGCGAGTTCGGCCGGCGGCGGCTCGGGAATCATGCAGCGGTAGCACGGCCCGACGTACGGGTTAAAGACCGTGACCTGGCCGTCGAAGCGGAAGATCGACCCGTGGACCACGGGGATGCGCTTGAGCAGCGCGGCGTCGTTGACCAGGTAGCGCGTCGGGAAGTTGTCGGTCCCGTCGACAATGAGGTCGTAGCCGTCAAAGATCTCCAGCACGTTGTCGGCTCCCAGGCGCGTGTCGTAGGTCTTGACGGTGAGGTCGGGATTGATGGCCTCGAGCGTCTGGCGTGCGGAGTCGACCTTGCGCATACCGATGCGATCGACGTTGTGCAGGACCTGGCGCTGCAGATTGGAGGCGTCGACCACGTCCATGTCGATGATGCCGATGGTGCCGACCCCGGCGGCGGCCAGATACAGCGCCGCGGGCGATCCCAGGCCGCCCGCGCCGAGCAGAAGCACCTTGGAGTCGAGGAGCCTCATCTGGCCCGCCTCGCCCACTTCGGGCAGGAGGAGATGACGTTGATAGCGATTGCGCTGATCAGAGGTCAGTGAACGTGGCGACGTCCAGTCCAGACCTTCGTCCTTCCACTTGTTGAATCCCCCGATGATCGAGACAACGTCGGTGTAGCCCAGATCCTTGAGGGTTTTGGCGGCAAACGCCGAACGAGTGCCGCCCGCGCAGTAGACGGCAATGGGCGCGTCCTTGTCGGGTAGACGTCCCTCGACCGAGAACTCCAACTGGCCGCGCGGGATGTGCACCGCACCGGGCACCGCACCCTGCTCGTACTCGTCGGGTTCGCGCACGTCCAGCAGGCTGTACGTGTCGAGGTGGTCGGCCACCTCATGCGGGTCGACCTCGCGAATCTCCGCCTTGGCGGCGTTCAACAGTTCTCGCGGTGAGGGCACGGACTCTCCTAGGGCTCGCTGAAATATTACCTTGCGAGTCAACAATCTCGACCGGACGACTGCTAAACCCATCGCGTGGACCTGCGTGACCTCCTCTCCCGGCGCCGAATGGTTCGCTCCTTCGATGCGACACCGGTTGACCCGACCTGGCTCGAGGGACTGTGCGTCGACGCGTTGCGTGCGCCCACCGCGGGCAACGCGGCCGGCGTGCGCATGCACGTCGTCTCGGCGGACCGGATTGGCGAGTACTTCGAGGCCGCGACGGATGCGGAGTGGCGTGCGTCGTCTCGTCGCTACGCCGGTCTGGCGCGCGCGGGCGCCGCAGTAGTCGTGACCGCCCGTGTTGACGACTACCTGAGTCGTTACGCAGAACCCGACAAAGCCTCGTCAGGTCTGGACGAGCGCGACGCGTGGCCCGTCCCCTACTGGTACGTCGACGCCGCCATGGCCACGATGGCGCTGCTCCTGTTGCTCGAGGAGTCCGATTGGCAGGCCGCGCTGTGGGGCAACTTTCGACACTCCACGCGGGTGTTGGAATGGATCGGGGCCAGCGACGAGGAGCTGGTCGCCACGGTGCTCGTGGGCCGCGACGACGGTGACGACCGACCCACGTCATCAGGCGGGCGTGACGTGCCCGCACGATCGGAACGGGTGTCGCGCGTCGGCGACTAGTCCGGAAGTGCGTCCTCGGCGACAGCGTCGAGGAGGGCCACCAGAGTGCGAACACCGAAGGCCGTGCCACCCTTGGTCGTGTAGCCACGATCGACGTCCGCGCGCGAGGGGCCAGCAATGTCCAGGTGGACCCAGGGTCGCCCGTCGGTGAATCGACGCAGGATCAACGCGGCAATCAACGCGCCGGCGAGCAACGGCTTGCCAATGTTCTTCACGTCGGCGACGTCGGACTCGACATGCGCCTCGTATCCATCGTGGAACGGGAGCCGCCAGAACGGCTCACCTGACGTCGCGCTGGCTGCGTCGACGTAGGCGGCGAGCTCCTCGGTGGAAGCGAAATACGCCCCAATCTGATCGCCGAGGGCGACGCGCTGCGCCCCGGTCAGAGTCGCCACGTCAATGATGGCGTCCGGGTTGATCTCAGCGGCCAGGCTGAGGCCGTCCGCCAAAAGCAGGCGGCCCTCAGCGTCGGTGTTGAGCACCTCGATGGTCGTTCCGTTGCGCGCGGTCAGAATGTCGCCGGGTTTGATCGCGCTCCCTCCTGGAAGGTTCTCGGCCAAGGGGGCGATCGCCGTCACTTTCACGCGCAGTCCCAGGCGACTAGCGATCGAGAGAGCGGCCACCACCTCGACCGATCCGGTCATATCCGTCTTCATCGTCATCATGGCTTCGCCGGTCTTGAGCGAGAGGCCACCCGAGTCGAATGTCACGCCCTTGCCCACGAGCGCCACGTGCGGCAGCGACGCGCTGGGGTCGGGGTCGTAGGTCGCCCAAATGAGTCGGGGTGGCTGGTGCGACCCTTGGCTCACCCCTAACAGCGCGCCGAGGCGTTCGTCGACGATCCGCGACTTCGTCCATATGTCGACGGTGACGAAGGGGTCACTCTCGACCCGGTCCCGCGCGACATTGGCAAGACGTTTGGGTGAAAGGTCGCCCGCGGGAGTGTCCACGAGCCGTTTGGCCCAGTTGGCGCCCCGCGCCACGATGACGCCGCGCCGCACGCCCTCGCTCACCTGGTCGTGCACGCCCACACTCGGCAGCGGATCACCCAGCGGCACTACGTCGAACGACGCATCAGGCGACGTCGATTTGAAGCGGTACGACGACAGGAGCGCACCTTCGACGAGGGCCTGGGCTACGACCATCGGATCGTCGAGACCGCCGGTCGCGAACAGGAAGGCCACGTCGCCGTCGCCCGCGCAGCGCACCGCGGCGGCTCCCGCCAGACGGTAGGCCTCCGCGTCGTTGAGCGTCGCGCCCAGGGTCACCAGGGCCACGTTGAGGCCGGCGAAGGAGCGCACGACCGTGGAGCTGCCGGGAGTCTCCTTGAGACCCTGTTGGGCGCACCAGGCGGCTGAGAAGAGGCGCGGCAGCGAATGGCCCCCGACAACCTCGGGCACCGCCGAGGCAACCACGGCCTCGCCCCGATCAAAGGTCACTGGGACGACGACGGTGGCGCGGGTCGCGCCTTCGGTCGCAGTCGTGACGCGAGCAGATAGTGGCATGGTGTCCTTTTGGGTTAGTCGACGCGAGCGGTCAGGTGATGTGATCCTTCAGCCCAGCGCGCCATCGTCCAGACCAGGTCGCTGAGGCGGTTGAGGTAGCTGACGACCAACGAGTCTTGCAGCGCGTAGCGCACGGCGACCCGCTCGGCGCGACGCACCACGGTACGCGCGACGTCGAGGGCCGCTGCCTGGCGGCTTTCACCGGGCACCAGGAAGTCGTTGGGAACCACGATGTCTTCGGCCAGACGGTCGATCTCCTCTTCGAGGCGCGAGACCATGGCACTGGTCACTCGTGAGCGGCCGTCCACCAGCTTGTGACGGTTCGCCGGCGCAGTGGCCACCTCGGACATCAGCACCCAGAGGTCACGCTCGAGTGAGATCAGCAACTGATCGAGCTCGGCGCCCGGCTCAGACAGCGAGCGGGCCCAGCCGAGCGCGGCCTGCGCTTCGTCGACGGCACCGTTGACCTCAATCTGGTCGTCGCTCTTGGCGACCCGCCCGCCGAAGTAGAGACCGGTGGTGCCGTTGTCGCCGGCGCGGGTGTACACCTTCACGCACTCAGCGTAGTGAGACAACATCACCGGCTGGGGCTATCCATCTATTCGGAGTATGGGGGGCACCCTGCCCGCCAATCTGTGAGATGGATGCTTCGTTCCGGAGCCTTGCGGTGTGTGCCTTCCCGACGCCCACGTCGCCGGTGAACGAGTCACCAGCGCGTCCGAGACCGTTGGGGTTGACGTCACTGGCGGTTGCCCTACCAGCCCGGTCCGAAGCCTTGTGTCGCGACCAACTCGATGCCACGCGTGAACGTGATGGGCTGGTTTCCCCCTGAAGGGGATCCCCGGACACCGCGACCAGGGACGCCTCGGCCCCCGACCAGGCCGCGAAGGCCCGGTCCGTGTTCAGGGTTACATCGATTTTTTCCGATGGGATCGTGACGAACGCAGCAAGGTAGGCCGAGTGCAAGTCACGATCGATAGGTGGCGTGGCGTAACCAGCGCCACAGACCTCGCAACGGTGCCAGCGCTGCGAAAGTGGCTTCTTCTTCACTGCACCGCAGTGGCAAGTCTGGGTGAGCCCCAGTCGGCAAGGCACCTTGGTCAGAGATCCACCGGCCAAACACGCCTCGCGTTCTAGGGCACGACTGAATTCGCCCGGTGCGAAAAAATCAATCGAGCGGCCCCAGGTCCGCTTCCAGGATCCAACGTTGACATCTTCAGTGATGATTGACTTCCCGCATCGCTGTATTACGAGAGTTGCTGTGCGGTTGATGACAATCGCGCGAGCCTCGCGCTCGCGGCGACGATCGTCGCGCAGACTGAGACGCCGTCGCCGGTAGGACTTCGAATGGGATAGTCGTGTTCCAAGAATTCGAGAGCCTCGACCGGGCCGGCCGTGGCGGTCCGGCGCATAGGCATCAGGGTTGGTGGCGCGGCGAGATCGGTCGAGAGCGCGATGCGTGCGCCGTTGCTTTTGTGCCATCTTGCAACGACGTTCGAGCTCCTCGACCGTCGGTCGTACCAGGAGCGCGTCGGCGACAGTACCGTTCGGACAAATGCCAACGGCGGCGAGGCTTGAAACTCCAACGTCGACGCCGACGACGGCGTCAGGAACTTCCGCGTAACGTGCTGGGTCACGATAGGGGGGCCTCGTACAGACCAGATGTGCTTCGTAGTCGTCGTGAGAACGAACTGAGCGCCGAACGATCTTTACTTGATGCCACAAATCGGGGTCGTTCAAGTACCAGGCATCGCGCGCGGATCGGCCACCGATTTGGGTGCGCGCTGGCATCGCCAGGTGCCGCGACCGCGTGCGTGACGGATGCAGATGTACCACGATGTCGTCATCGGCCATCGAACCACTCAAGAACAGCCCTGACCATTTGGCGTTCCGAGCTTGGGGCACCTTGTTCCCCTTGGCAAGAGCAATTGCGACCTCTTCATGGGTTGCCTCTGAGCGCCCTGCGTCGCGGACGTATCCAAGGAGCGAACAATTCGACCCAGGTTGTGGCACGCGAGGACGACCCGCCCCGCGAAATAAATGGGCTGCAAACGCCTCGTAAACCTGCGTGGCGTGGACCATTGAACTCGATGACGGAACATGGTCACATAGCCAACGTGACTCCCTTCGAAGCTTTAGAACTTGGGCCACGAAGTCGTACTCGGTGAGATGAAACTCTCTGCGAAGAGACTGAAGAGCAGCGTTGCGCAATCGACGAGCCCTAGGGTCAACAATCTCGCCGCTCGGGGAAAGACCCGTCGGTAGACCACAAACCTCGCTCCATCGTCGAGTGCGTTTCATTGCATCGAGATTTCGTAGGCCCGAACGTGTCAACGCCCGTTCCAGTTGCCCAACGGCGAGCAGCGCCATATCTAGGCGATGGCGACTTGTGTGGTCCAGCGTGAGACGAAGTCGCAGCGTACTGAAGGCGTTACTCTCGCGTGCACTCATTGATCGGACTGTACGGTTGAGGTGTGACGTGGCCAACGCCCGAGGTTCAATTGCATCGAAGCGACAATTAGGACTTCTCTGAGTTGAATATCGCTGTGACCGGTATCCTGACTCACTAATGGAGCCGCCTGCGCGCCCCCCTTACGCTCGCCCGGCGGGTAACGACCCCTACCTCGCCGCCCTAGCCGAGCGCGTGGTCATCTTCGATGGGGCCACTGGCACCAACTTCCAATTGATGGATCTACACGCCGACGATTTCGGCGGCGCCGCCATGGAAGGGTGCAACGAGATCCTTCCCATCACGCGGCCCGATCTCGTTGAAAAACTCCACCGGTCCTTCCTCGACGTGGGTGTCGACGCTATCGAGACCGACTCCTTCGGTGCTTTTTCGGTCGTCCTTGCCGAGTACGGCATCGCCGATCGCGCCCGCGAGCTGGCCCACGCGTCGGCGGCGATCGCCCGGCGGGTGGCCGATGAGTACGCGACCGCAACGTCACCACGATTCGTCGCCGGCTCCATTGGGCCGGGCACCAAGTTCCCCACGCTGGGCCAGATCTCCTACGACGACCTGTCAGCCAGTTACGAGGAGTTAGCCCTCGGACTCCTCGACGGCGGTGTCGACCTGCTCCTGGTCGAAACAATGTTCGACCTTCTGTCGGGCAAGGCGGCCATCGCGGCGTGCCACCGCGCGATGGCGCGCGTCGGGCGCGTCGTGCCGATCCAGGCGCAGGTGACGATCGAACTCACCGGCCGCATGCTGCCGGGCACCGAGATCGGCGCGGCGGTCACCGCACTCTCTCCGTTGGGTGTGGACGTCATCGGGCTCAACTGCGCGACCGGTCCGGTCGAGATGTACGAGCCGCTACGCCAGCTCTCCGAGACCGCCCCGGCCACTGTCTCGTGCATGCCCAACGCCGGCCTGCCCAGCGTGGTGGATGGAAAGATGCACTACGACCTGACTCCGGACGCGCTAGCCGAGCACCTCTCGCTGTTCGTGGCCGAGTACGGAGTGCGTTCCGTCGGCGGGTGCTGCGGCACGACGCCGGCCCACCTCGCCGAGGTCGTGGCGCGGATCCGGCCGCTCACGCCGGCGGCGCGAACTCCGATTCTGGAACCCGGGGTCGCCTCGATCTACTCGGCGACCCCCTACGACCAGGTCACCTCCGTCCTGTTAGTGGGAGAGCGCACGAACGCCAACGGCTCCAAAAAGTTCCGCGACGCGATGCTCGAAGGTGACTGGGACACCTGCGTGGGGATCGGTCGCGACCAGATCAAAGAGGGTGCGCACCTGCTCGACGTGTGTGTCGATTACACCGGCGCTAACGGCGTCGCCGACATGCACGAGGTCATGAGCCGCCTGGCTACGCAGTCATCTGTGCCGGTCATGGTCGACACCACCGAGACGCCCGTGGCGCGCACCGCCCTCACGTGGCTCGGGGGAAAGGCGATCCTGAACTCAGTGAACCTCGAAGAGGGCGAGGGGCCCGGAACACGCCTCGACGGGTTCATGGGACTGGCCGCGGAGTTCGGCGCGGCCATCGTGGCCACGTGTATCGACGAGGACGGTCAAGCCCGCACCGCCGAGTGGAAGGTTCGCGTCGCGCGGCGCGTGACCGACATCGCGGTCACGCGGTACGGCTTGAGCGCCGAAGACGTCTTCGTCGACGCCCTCGCGTTGCCCCTGTCGACCGGCATGGACGAGTCACGTCGCGACGGCATCGAAACGATCGAAGCTATCCGGCGCGTGAAGGCCGAACTGCCCGGCGTGCGCACCATCCTGGGCCTGTCCAACGTCTCGTTCGGACTCAACCCGGCGGCGCGCCAGGTTCTCAACAGTGTCTTCCTGCACGAGTGCGCCGAGGCCGGGCTCGACGCGGCCATCGTGCACGCCGCCAAACTCCTCCCGCTCTCGCGAGTCGACGAGGACGCGCGACGGGTCTGCTTGGACCTGATCTACGACCGGCGCCGCGAGGGGTACGACCCGCTGTCGGAGTTGCTGGGAATGTTCGAGGGCGCCAAGGTCGCGACCGCCAGCGCCGCCGACCTGGAGGGACTCGGACTCAACGAGCGGCTGCGGCGCCGGATCGTCGACGGGGTCCGACCCGGTTTGGAGGTCGACCTGGACGAGGCCATGAACGGCGGCGCGGCGCCGCTCGACATCGTCAACGACGTCCTGCTCGACGGGATGCGCGAGGTCGGGGACCAGTTCGCCCGTGGCGAGATGCAACTGCCCTTCGTGCTCCAGAGCGCCGAAACCATGAAGGCGGCCGTCTCCTATCTCGAGCCGCACATGGAGAAGGACGATCAGGGCGGACGCGGCCGCGTGGTCCTGGCCACGGTCAAGGGCGACGTCCACGACATAGGTAAGAACCTGGTCGACATCATCTTGACCAACAACGGCTACGAAGTGATCAACCTCGGCATCAAGGTGGGCATCAACGAGATGCTTGGTGCCGTCGAGGAGCACCACGCGGACGCCCTGGGGATGAGCGGCCTACTGGTCAAGTCCACGCTCATCATGCGCGAGAACCTCGAACTCATGAACGAACTCGAGATGTCCCACGTTGACGTCCTGCTCGGCGGGGCCGCCCTGACCCGGACCTACGTCGAGCGCGACCTGCGCTCCATCTACCAAGGTCGGCTCTTCTACGGCAAGGACGCCTTCGAGGGTCTGCGGGTCCTGGACCGCCTCGGCGAGTTGCGCGCCGGCGAGGAGGATCCGTCCTTCGGTCGCGTGGTCTCGGAGAAGAAGGTGCAGCGCCGGTTCCGCGACTACGAACCCGCCCCCGAGGGTCTGCCGGCTCGCAGTCCCGAGGTCGAGGCGAACAATCGACTATTCGTGCCGCCGTTCATTGGCAGCCGAGTAGCCAAAAGCATTGCCGTTGACGAGATCAGCGACTACCTGAACCTGACGGCACTCTTTCGCAACCAGTGGGGGTACCGCCCCGAGGAGGGCGAGGACGACCGGGCCTTCAAAGAACGTGTGAGCGCAATCCTGCGCGAGCAGCTGGGACTGGCCAAAGAGGACGACCTGCTGATCCCCCAGGTCGTGTGGGGTCACTTCCCCGCCGCCGCTGACGGCAACGACCTGGTCATCTACACCGATGACGAGCGCAACACCGAAGCCACGAGGTTCCACTTTCCGCGCCAGCGCGAAGCGCCGTTCCTCTGCGTCGCCGACTTCTTCCGAGGCACGGACAGCCCCGATCACGACTACGCCACGTTCATGCTCGTGACCATGGGGCCGCGCGTCTCGGAGCGTTGCCAAGAGCTCTTCGCCGAGAACCGCTACGCGGACTATCTGATGTTGCACGGCCTCGGCGTCGAGATGGCCGAGGCCCTCGCTGAGCTGTGGCACCGCCGCATCCGTAGCGAGCTCGGCTTCGCCGACGAGGACGGACCCACGCTCACCGGACTCTTTCGCCAGCAGTACCGCGGGGGGCGCTACTCCTGGGGGTACCCGGCCTGCCCGGATCTCACGGACAACGCCAAGGTCGCCGACCTACTCGAGGCCGGGCGCATTGGCGTGGTGGTCTCGGAAGGATTCCAACTTCACCCCGAGCAGACCACCGACGCGATTGTCTGCCATCACCCGCGGGCCAAATACTTCGTGGCCTGACCACAGAGTCTGGCGTAACGAGTCGCTTACCCCGACGTCGAGGTGACTAGTACGCCGACAGCGCGCAGTTCGTGATGTCCTTGGTGAAGGCCTTCCAGCCCGCGATCCACTGCGTTTGGTGCGACGCGATGTACGCGCCCAGGGTCTTGTAGTTGGTCGAGGTGGCCTCGTACTTCAGAATCGTCACCAGTTGGCCGAGCACCCTCTTGGAGCCGCTGCTCGGAGCCTGCGACGCCAACTTCTCCCAGAACGGCAGATAGGTTTTGGCCCACTTCTGATACGACGTGTACGTCGTGCCGGTCGGGGCGTGGGAGTGGAACGTCAGGATCGTGTGACAGAAGGCACTCTCCGTCGCCAATACGCGCGTTGACGCACCGGCGCCAGCGGCCCCGGCGCCCAACGTCAGTACCGACGCGATGACGGCACCTCCCAACATGACGCGACTGCGCCGAATGAATGAATTGGTCATGTTGCTCACAACGCCCCTTTCGACGGGGAACTGACGTCCCCGCCTGGCCCGCCGCCTCGCGGCGATGCCCCGTTTCTATCAGACGAACGACCGACAGATGCGGCTAACGCCGCGAGGGCGCCGCGACTGGCGTTGAGTTCTCCAATGCCTCGCGCGCGTGGTAGCTCGAACGGGTCAGCGGCGAAGCCTGGACGTGGAGTCCCAAACGCCGACCCCGTTCGGCCAGGTCGTCGAACTCGGCTGGCTCCCAGTAGCGCGCGACGGGCAGGTGGGCCTCGGTGGGCCTCAGGTACTGGCCAATGGTGACGATCGAGACGCCGACGGCCGCGAGGTCGGCCAGGGTCTCTTCGACTTCGTCGGCTTGCTCACCGAGTCCCACCATCAGTCCCGACTTGGTCGTCAGTCCCGCTGCGCGCGCGCGGGCCAGCACCGTCAGACTGCGCAGATAGCCCGCGCTCGGGCGCACCGCGCGCTGCAGTCGTGCCACCGTCTCGACGTTGTGGTTGAGCACGTCAGGGCGAACGTCGATGAGCAGTTCCAGCGACGCCGGGTCGCCCTTCAGGTCGCTCGTGAGCACCTCGACGGCCGTGTGGGGAGAACGCTCGCGAATGGTGCGCACGGTCGTGGCGATGGCGCCGGCCCCGCCGTCGGGCAGGTCGTCGCGCGCGACGCAGGTGATCACCGCGTGGTGCAGCCCCAATCGCACCACTGCCTCAGCCACACGATCGGGCTCGGTGGGATCGAGGGGTAAGGGCTTGCGCGTGTCGATGAGGCAGAAGCCGCAGGCGCGGGTGCAGCGTTCGCCGTTCACCATGAAGGTCGCGGTGCCCGAGGCCCAGCACTCGAAGATGTTGGGGCAGCCCGCCTCCTCGCACACCGTGACCAGTCGAAGGTCTTCGGTCAACGTGCGCAGCGACTGGTACTCCGGACCCATGTGCGCCTCGACGCGCAGCCACTCCGGCTTGCGCGAGTGAAGGTCCACGCCCGCGTCCGGGTCGACACCGGCGCGACGAAGTCGGCGCAGGAGCGGTCGCTCGGCGCCGGAGGTCGCGGGGTTGCGGTCGACCGCGGCCACACCGGCTCCTCCCCCGAAGCGCTCCTCCAGCTCCTGTCCGAGGCGATCCTCGACCTCGCGACTCGTGACGTTCAGACCGAGCGATTTCATCGAGGCCACCGGCTTGTCGGGAATGCCGCACGGGACGATCACCGAAAAGGCCGCGAGGTCAACGTCGACGTTCAGGGCGACGCCGTGCAGTGTGCGGCGACGGTCCCTTTCGTCGCGCTCGGTGCGCACACCAACCGCGGCAATCTTCTTTGGCGTCCCAGCGACGTCGGCCCACACTCCCGGGTACCCCTCCAGACGCCCAACCTCGCCAAGGCGGCCCTCGGGATCGAACGCGCGGACCGCGGCGATGACGGAGTCCTCCAGTTTGGTGACGTGAGCTTTGCCGGCTGACGGATCATCCTCGACCGTGACGACCGCCCACGCCACGACCTGACCGGGACCGTGATAGGTCACGTCGCCCCCACGGTCGGCGTCCACCACGTCGGCGTCGAGGGTCTCGGGCGGAACAAGGAAGTTCTCTGGATTGGTGCGCACGCCCTTGGTGTACGTGGGCGGGTGCTCCATGATCAATAGGTAGTCGTCATCGGCGGCTACGAGCGAGCGCTGCAGGTCGTTGGCCTCCACGAATGAGACGCGACCAACGTGACGGCGGCGCAGCACTATCGCTCGCTCTCCAGGTCAATACCATCAAGAAGCTCGGCCACGCGCTCAAGATAGGCGGCGGCCGATACCGGTTCACAGACCCGGTGATCGAAGGCCAGGCCCAGAACCACTCGCCGCCCGACGCCGACAACCTGCTCGCCGCGGAGTTCGGTCACGACCGGCACACGGCGCACCGCCCCAATCGAGAGGACCGCGACCTGAGGCTGCACAATGATCGGCGCGACCACCAGCGCGTGCTCGCTGGGCGGACCGACGACCGTGAAGGTTCCGCCCATGAGATCGTCCGCAGTGAGGCGACGCGACTCCAACCGCTCGGCGACTTCGGCGACTCGTCGAGCCAGCAGTCGCAGCGTGAGGCCCGCCGCGGCGTGCACGACCGGAACGAGCATGCCGTCGCCCTCGACCATTCGCAGGAAGCCCAGATTGACAGTGCAATGCACGACCAACTCGTCGCCCGCGAAGGTTGCGTTGAGGTACTCGAACTCGCCCAACGCACGCACCGCCGCGAGTCCCACCAGCGCCTCAACGGTGATGGGCACGTCGTCGCGCGTCACGCGGCCAATCTCATCGAGGCGGTCGAAGATCGACGCGTCGACCTCGATAGCGACGAAGCCGTGGGGCGTGGACTGAGCCGACGCCGACATGTTCTCGCCCATGCGTCGTCGGCCGTGCGACAGGGGTACGACCGCGTCGTCCGTCGGACCGTTCGCGACCGCGCGCTCGGCGTCGCGCCGCGTGATCGACCCCCCGGGACCCGACCCTGGCACGGTCCGAGGTTCGACCCCGGCATCGGAGAGGATCCGGCGCACAACCGGCGACACGACGACGCCACCGACTTCGCTCGGCACTGGGAACGGTGCAGGCGCCGGAGCAGCTGCGGGCGCGGGGGCCTCTGGGGCGCTCGGGGTCACATCGGGCTTCGAGAGTCGAGTCGGCGCGGGCGTTGACGCGACGTCACTCTCGGTGATCACGGCCACGCGAGACCCGGTCTTAACCGTGTCTCCTTCGGCCGCCAAGATCTCCGTCAACACCCCGGCGGCGGGCGAGGGCATCTCGGAGTCAACTTTGTCGGTGGAGACTTCGAAGAGCGGCTCGTCACGTGCCACCTGGTCCCCCACCTTCTTGAACCAGCGGGTGATGATCCCTTCGGTGATCGACTCACCCAGCGAGGGAAGGGTGACGTCAGCCAACGTGCAGTCCGCGACCGGCGAGCGCCAGGAGCGTCTCGCCAAACGCCTCAGAAAGTGACGGGTGTGGTTGGATTAACGCCGCCGCCTCTTCCGCGGTCGCCTCCCAGTTCACAGCGAAGTAGCCCGCGCCTAACTGTTCAGTCACCCACGGTCCGGCCATGTGTACTCCGAGAATCTGACCGGCGGTCCCGTCCGCGCGCTTCTCGGCGACGATCTTGACGACACCCTCCGTCTCGCCGATGATCTGCGCGCGGCTGTTTCCACCGAAGGGATCCTTCTTGGTCACGACCTCGTAGCCCTTCTCCTTGGCCGCGGCCTCGGTGAGCCCACAGAACGCGACCTCGGGGTTGGAATAGATGGCCCACGGCACACGGTCGTAGTCAACCGGGACTGCGGGCTCTCCCAGAATCGTCTTGATGGCCACAATGGCCTCGGCGTATCCCACGTGCGCAAGCTGCGGGGTGTTGGCCACCACGTCGCCCACGGCGAAGACGTTCGGTACGGCGGTGCGCTGGTACTCGTCGGCGACGACGAATCCCTTCTCGTCGATCACGACGCCGACGCCCTCGCCCAGCATGTCCTCGGTGCGAGGACGACGCCCCACCGACATGACCACCATGTCCACGGTGACGTCCTCTCCCCCCTCGACCGAGATAGTGGTTCCCTTCTTCTTGGGCGTGTGACCCGTGACGGTGACCCCGGTGCGCACGTCGATGCCGCGCTTCTTGAAGGAGCGCCCCACGACGCTGACGACCTCCGCGTCGCACCCGGCCAGGATGGTCGGCAGAAACTCGAGCACGGTGACCTGGGTCCCCATGTCGGCCAGCAGCGACGCGAACTCACAGCCAATGGCCCCGCCGCCGATCACCGCCGCCGTCGCCGGGAGCACGGAGATATCCAGGAACTCGTCGGAGGTGACCACGAGCGACCCGTCGATGTCGAAACCAGGCAGGGTGCGCGGCACCGAGCCCGCGGCCAAGATCACGAAGCGACCCTTCGCCGCGACGCCGGCGTCGGCGCCATCGACCAAGGTGACCGTCTGATCGGCGTCGAGGCGACCGGTGCCCGAGAAAAAGGTGACCTTGCGGCCCTTGAGCAGCCCGGTCAGGCCCCGGTAGAGGCGGTCGACGACCTCGTTCTTGCGCGCCTGGCTCACCGCGAAGTCCACCGTGACCCCTTTGGCGTTGATGCCGAACTGGCTCGCGTGCTCGAGCGTGCGGCGCACGTGGGCGGTCTCCAAGAACTCCTTGGCGGGCACGCAACCACGGTGGAGACACGTTCCGCCGATCTTGTCGCGCTCGACGATGGCGATGCTCAGCCCCGCGGCCGCCCCGTAGAGCGCGGCGGCGTAGCCGCCCGGACCTCCCCCGAGTACGACGACATCGAACTGCTGGGGCTCGTTGGCCACGGTCTATCCCTTCACTGATCACGCCGAAGAAAGCAAAGGAATCTTAATGTTTCGACCACGGGGTCGCGGCGGCGTTAGGAGTGCTGGCCGACCTGCAGATCGGCCGCGCGTGTCGCCAGCAGATCGACGAAGTCGTTCATCGCGTCGCCGGAGTGGCCCTTGACCCACGAGAAGGTCACCTCACGCCCCACGTCCAGCGTGAGCGCGAAGAGCGACTCCCACAGATCGCGGTTGGCCACCGGTTTTCCCTGGGAGTTACGCCAGCCGCGCCGCAGCCACCCGACGTACCAACGCTCGTTAAAGCACTTGACGACATACGACGAGTCGCTCACGATCTCGACTGGCCCATCGGACACCTCGCGCAGCGCCTCGATGACCGCACGGATCTCCATGCGCTGGTTGGTGGTGTGGGGCTCCGCGCCGCTGGCGTAACGATCGGGTCCCTGCGCCCACGCCCAACCGCCCGGACCAGGATTGCCGCGGCACGCGCCGTCGGTGTGGATCCGGGTCATATCCTCCTCGTGATCCAGGCGTCCGGGTCCTTAGTGAAGCGCGTCACGGCGTCGGGCAGTTCACCGCGCAGGACCTGGCCCAGCGTCACATGCTCGAGGACCTCGCGCAGCGTGCCGCGCACGGCGATCCACACGTCCTGGAGGTGGGAGGCCTCGCCCTCGTAGTGGAGCGTCTCGGGACGCATGCCGCGCACGCCGGCCATCGGTCCGCTGACCACCCGCAGGATGTCGGCGATCATGATCGTGTCCGGGTCGCGCGCCAGCTTGAACCCGCCCTCGGGCCCTCGCTGTGAGGAGACCAGGCCGCCTCGACGAAGGTCCGAGAGAATCGCCCCGAGGAACTTGGCCGGCAGGTCCTGGACCTGGGCCAGGTGCTCGGCGCTGGCCGAGTGGTCGCTGGCCGCCAGGGTCAGCAGCGCGCGAATGGCGTACTCGGCCTTGGCGGGAATCTGCACGGTCCTCATTCTGCCGTACCCGACGCGCCACGGGCACCGAACGGGTCCCCTCTTAGGGTGGACGGGTGATCGACCTGGAATTACGACGTCTCTACCTGTGCGTCGGAGTGCGAGACGACATGGCCGACTTCCTTCCGGCGGTCCTGCGCGGTGGGGTCGACGTCGTGCAACTGCGCGAGAAGGACCAGTCCGATGACGCGCGGGTCGCGGCCGCACGGGTGATGGGTCCACTGTGCGCGCAGTTCGGTGTTCCCTTCATCGTCAATGATTCGCCCGAGCTGGCGCTCGCCGTCGGCGCCGACGGCGTGCATGTCGGCCAGGACGACGCGTCGGTGTTGCACTGTCGCGACGTATTGGGCGACAGCGCCATCGTGGGGCTCTCCACGCACTCCGATGAGGAGTTCGATCTCGCGCTGAGCCAGCGCGCCTCGTACTTCAGCGCCGGGCCGGTTGTACCCACGCCGACCAAACCCGGGCGGGCCGGCACGGGTGTCGAGTACGCAGCTCGGTGCCAGGCGCGTAGCGACCGGCCCGTCTTCGTCACTGGCGGCGTCACCGCCGAGTCCGTCCCCGACCTGGTCGCGGCCGGCGTCCGCCACTTCGTCGTCGTACGCGCCCTCACGAATGCGCCCGACCCCGAGGCCGCGACGCGACAACTGCGCCGAGCCATCGACGAGGCGTTGGCCTAACGGTGCCGGTCGAGCCACCCGAGCAGGGTGGCCACCATGCGCGGGTCCGCGCGCAACTGGTGTCCCGCGCCTTGGATCAGGCGCATCTCGGCGCGACCGTCGGCCGCGGCCACCAGGTCGCGTGCGTCGGCGACGGGAATCTCGGGATCCTCGGTCCCGTGACCGATGAGGAGTCGACGCGGTGGTACGTGAGCCACCGCCTCCAGCGGGTCGATCGCTAGCACGTCGCGACGTAACTCGTCGGCCTCCAAGAGGTCACCCTCGTCGCCCACCACGCCGGCCACGAGCACGGAGCGGCGAAACTCCGCCGCCGGCCCGCACCAGGCGTCCAGGTGCGCGGGTGCCGCGAACGTCGCCACGCCGCGCACGCGTTCGTCCTGGGCCGCGGCCGCCAACGCCAACGCCCCGCCGAAGCCGAAGCCCGCCAGTGACAGCGGTTGGTCGCCTTCGCTCACCCGGTCCAGGATCGTGGTCAGATCGCGGCGCCACTGCGTCGCCGAGAAGGTGCCCGTGCTCCCGCCCACGCCCGACAGTGTGCCGGTGGCCACGACCCATCCCGACTCCTGGGCGAGGTGGGTGGCGAGCTCCGGCAGCAGTCCGGCGGCCTGGCGCCCCATGCCCATCGCGCGGGGCAGGCCGTGCACGAGGACGAGTTTGTGGCTGGTGCCGGGCCGCGCCGACGGTGACGCCACGCGCAGATCCAGCAGCGATGTTCCGCTCTCGAGCTGCTCGTGCTCGAGCACGCCCTTAGATGCCGAGTCGCTGGGCGAGCAGCTCGCGGTGATACGCGGGGTCGCCGAGGAAGAGCTCGGAGCTCTTGGCGCGCTTGAAGTAGAGGTGGGCGTGGTGCTCCCACGTGAAGCCGATGCCGCCATGGATCTGGATGTTCTCGGCGGCGCAGTGGAAGTAGGCCTCCGAGCAGAACGATTTGGCCAGGCTGGCGGCCACCGGCAGGTCCTCGTCGCGCTCCTGGGCGGCCCACGTCGCGTAGTACGCCGCGGACTTCGCCGACTCGACGTCGAGCAGCATATCCGCGCACTTGTGCTTGATGGCCTGGAAGGATCCGATGGGGCGCCCGAACTGCACGCGGTTCTTGGCGTACTCCACGGCGTTATTGAGCACGCGCTGGGCCCCGCCGACCTGCTCGGCGGCCAACGCCGCGGCGGCCATCCACACGGTTGTTTCCAGTCCCGCCAGCGCTCCCCCCTCCGGTCCGATGAGCACACCGGGCGCGGAGTCCAGCGTGATGCGGCTCTGCTTGCGGGTCTGGTCCATTGTCGGCAACGACTCGCGCGTCACGCCGGGTCCGTTGCCGTCCACGGCGAAGAGCGAGAGGCCGCTGGGCGTCGTCGCGGGCACGAGCAGCAGCGTCGCGGTCGAGCCATCGGTCACGTAGTTGCGTACACCACTCACCGCCCACGCGTCGCCGTCGCGCACGGCCGACGTGGACGTCGCCGTCAGGTCCCAGCCTCCGGCGTCATCGGTGAGGGCCAGCGTGGCGATGGTCTCACCCGACGCCAGTCCGGGCAGGTAGTTCGCCTGGTCCTCTTCGGAGCCGACGTTCATGAGAGCGTTGGCCGCCAGGGCCACCGTCGAGAAGTACGGCGCGCAGAGTAGGGCCGCACCCATCTGCTCAAAGACCACGTAGAGCTCGACCGGTCCGAAGCCCTGTCCCCCGAACTTCTCGGGTATGCCCAGTCCCTGGAGCCCGAGTTCGCGCGCCATCTGGGACCAGACGTCGGGGTCGTAGCCCTCGTCGGTGGCCATGAGGCGGCGCACCTCGCTCTCGGGCGACTTCTCGTCCAGAAAGCGCTTGACCATCTTGCGAAGCTCTTCCTGCTCCTCGCTGAAGCCGAAGTTCATCCCAGCACCTCTTCTTACCGGCGAGTATGACTCGCGCCACAGCGAGACTACCTAATCTCTAGCTGGTGACTGTATGGCAACTCTAGGAGTGGACGACGTCGAAAACGTCTGGTCGGACGCCTCAGTCGAGGTGCGCCGTCTCGTCGTCGGACCAATGGAGAACAACGTCTACATCGTTCGTGACCGGCGTACCGGAGAGGCCACCCTCATCGACGCGGCCAACGAGCCCGACCGGCTGCTGGCTGCGGCCACCGCCCTGGGAGTCACCTCGGTACTCACCACCCACGGCCACTGGGACCACATCCAGGCGGTGGCTCCCATGCGCGAGGCCGGCATCCCCGTGTGGGTGCGCGAGGAGGACGCCGCCGAGCTTCTCCGGTTACGACCACCTGCTCCAAGACGATGACGTCTTGAGCGTCGGCGACCTTCGCGTGCGCACTGTGCACACCCCGGGCCACACACCCGGATCGATCTGCTTTCTCGTCGAAGGCACGCCCCTGCTCTTCACCGGTGACACCCTCTTTCCCGGCGGTCCCGGCGCCACCGGGTCCAACGGCGGCGACTTCGCGACGATCATCACCTCCATTGAGGAGCGACTCTTTCGGGTGATGGACGACGAGACCATCATCTGGCCGGGTCACGGCGCGTCGTCGACGATCGGTGTTGAGCGACCGCACCTGGACGAATGGATTGAACGCGGCTGGTAGGTCGGGTGCGCGAACCTCACCGGTAGGCTCGTGACCGTGTCAGAAGCCCTGTTGGAGTTGCGAAACCTGCATGTGGCGGCCGACGGCGTCCCCATTCTGCGCGGCGTTGACCTGACCGTCCACGAGGGCGAAGTCACCGCGCTCATGGGCCCCAACGGCGCGGGAAAGTCCACCCTGGCCGGGGTCGTGATGGGGCACCCGGGCTACGTGGTTACCGATGGTGAGGTGCTGCTGCGCGGCGAGGTCATCAACAAGTGGACCCCAGACCAGCGCGCCCGCGCCGGAATCTTCCTGGCCTTCCAGTACCCCGAGGCCATCGGCGGAGTCTCGGTCGTACAGTTCCTGCGCCAGGCCATTGCGGCGCGCAAGGGTCTCGACGAGCTCAGCGTGCTCGAGGTGCGACTCGACCTGGCCGAGTGGATGGACCGCTTGGGCATGGATCCGGCCTTCGCCGAGCGCCACCTCAACGAGGGCTTCTCCGGTGGGGAGCGCAAGCGCAACGAGATCCTCCAGATGGCCCTGCTCGACCCGGTCGTGGCCATGCTCGACGAGACCGACTCGGGCCTGGACATCGACGCGCTGCGCATCGTGGCGCGCGGCGTGCGCACCGTGCGCGAGCAGCGTCCGGCCATGGGCGTCCTCATCGTGACCCACTACGTGAAACTGCTCGAAGAGATCGAGCCCGAGCGCGTGCACATCCTGATCGACGGACAGGTCGTGGCCTCCGGCGGCGCCGACCTCGCTCAGCGGATCGAGCTCGAGGGCTACGACGCGTGGCGACGCGTCCCAACGTGAGCAGCTTCGACGCGCGACGCGTTCGCGCCGACATCCCGGGGCTGCGCCGGGTGATCTACGACCGGCCAATCACCTACCTCGATTCGGGCGCGACCTCGCTGCCGCCGCGAGCGGTCATCGAGGCAATGAGCCGCTACTACGAACTGCACCACGCCAACGTTCACCGCTCGGTCTTCCAGACGGCCAGCGAGGCGACCGCCACCTACGAGGGTGCCCGCGAGGCCGTTGCCGAGTTCATCAAGGCC
The DNA here is from genome assembly GCA_963715855.1 of uncultured Actinomycetota bacterium. GTDB lineage: Bacteria > Actinomycetota > Acidimicrobiia > Acidimicrobiales > RAAP-2 > RAAP-2. The sequence continues at coordinate 1,731,259 of OY970279.1, read as the reverse complement.
CCGGGCGGGGCCAACGAAATCGTCTTCACCCGCAACACGACCGAGGCGTTCAACCTCATCGCCAAGTCCTGGGGTGCGGCCAATCTGAAGTCCGGTGATGCGGTACTGCTCAGTGTGATGGAGCACCACGCCAACATCGTCCCGTGGTTCCAGCTGCGCGAGTCGACCGGCATCGACGTGCGCTTCATCCCGGTCGGCGACGACTATCGGCTGGACCTGACCGACCTCGACCAACTGCTTGACGGGGTTCGGCTCGTGTCCATCTCGGCCATGTCCAATGTCCTGGGAACCGTCAATCCGGTCCGCGAGATCGCCGCGGCGGCCCACGACCGCGGAGCCCTGGTCGCGGTGGACGCCGCGCAGATCGTGGCCCACGCACCCGTCGACGTCGCCGATCTGGACGTTGACTTCTTCTGCTTCTCGGGCCACAAGATGCTCGGACCGACGGGCATCGGTGTGCTGTGGACCCGCCAGGAGATCCTGGCCGACATGCCACCGTTCTTGGGCGGTGGGGGCATGATCTCGGACGTGCGGCTCGACGGCTACGCGCCGGCTGACGGTCCGACACGCTTCGAGGCCGGGACCCCGGCGATCGCCGAGTCGGCCGGTCTCGCGGCCGCCGTGCGCTACCTCGGAGGGCTCGGCATGGACAACGTCCAGCGCCACGACCACGAGCTCACCGGCGTCGCGCTCGAGCGCCTCGCCTGCGCCTTCGGAGACAAGGTGCGCGTCATCGGACCGGCGGACCTCACGAACCGCGGCGGCGTGATCAGTCTCGACGTCGCCGGTGTGCACCCCCACGATGTCGCCCAGGTCTTAGACCAGATCGGGGTGTGCGTGCGGCCCGGCCACCACTGCGCCAAGCCCCTCATGAAGCGGTTCGGACTCTCGGCGACTGCGCGCGCCTCCTTCGGTCCCTACTCCATCCCCGCCGACATTGACGTGCTCATCGAAGGCATCACCAACGCGATCGCGATGTTCGCCTAGCCATGGCCAACCTCGACGAGCTCTACCGCGAGATCATCCTCGACCACTACCGCTCCCCGCGCAACCGCGGAGAACTACCGTCGCCGCCCGCTGTCACCGTTGAAGGTTTCAATCCGCTCTGCGGGGACGAGGTCACCCTTTACCTCGTCGTGCGCGACGGCACACTCGCCGACATCAAGATCACCGGGCGCGGATGCTCAATCTCCCAGTCGTCGTCCTCACTCATGAGCGCCGCCGTGAAGGGTAAATCGATTGATCAGGTGCGCGAGGTGATCGGCGACTTCAAGGCGATGATGATGGTGCACGCGTCGACGCTGGAGCGCCCCGACGAGCCGGCCGAGGTCGACCTACGTAAGGTTGGCGAGCTCGCCGCGCTGCAGGGCGTCGTGCGGTTCCCGGTGCGGATCAAGTGCGCGAGCCTTGCCTGGAACGCCCTGGCCCAGGGGCTCGACGAGCTCTGAGCTACTTCGGGGTACAGGGAACCGGGTCGAACGAGGGAACCGCCAGCGTCGGATTGGTCGTGGTGGTCACGTGATTCTTGTGACCCTTGACCGTGGTCGTGGCGTGCGGCGCGAGCGTCGTGGTCGTGGCGACCGCTGGCGGCATGGGCGTCTGGCCCGCGGCGTTGGGCGGAGGGTTGGTGGGCGCAATGAGTGACGAACCAAAGATGCTCACCAGCATCTGCTGAGCGGCGGGCTGTTGGACGTAGAGGACGTCGGCCGCACCCAACATGCCGCCGGTCGTGGGCAGCGTGTAGGTCTTGATGGCGTCAGGGTTGATCGAGTGGAACTTGAGGGCCAGGCCGATCAACTCTCGAAGCGTCCAGGTCGAGTCGATGGCGACGCCGCTGGGGATGTTGGCGAAGAAGGAGTTCAACGCAATTGGGTTGAACAGGTCACCCTTGACGCGCGACAGCATCGCGCGCAAGAAGGCGTTCTGGCGGTCGATACGCCCGTAGTCACTCGTCGGGTCATAGGTCCAGCCGGGCACGTTGTAGCCCTGGTTGACCAGGGTGTTGCCGTCCTTGGGCCACGAGGCAGCGGTCGGCGAATAGTAGAAGTGGCGGCTGCGCGCCACGGCCAGGGCCTGGAATCCGCTGACCAGCTGGCAACCGGGGTGACGGATGTTGAGTCCCGAGTACGGGTCACGCGACTTGTAGGGGAAGTCGAGGTACACACCGTGGATGGCGTCAGCGGCGTTGATGAGGCCAGCGAAGCTGACCTGGACCACGTGGTTGATCGGGATGCCGAAGTTGGCGATGATCGTCTGGGTCAGGAGGGACGGACCGTTCCCGTAGTTGACGTTGATCCGGTTGAACTGTCCGTAGAGGTTCTGGTTGGCCAGCAGCGTGACCACGGTGTCGCGCGGAATCGACAGGATCGTGATGGTGCCCGCGATCGGGTCGACGTGGATGATCTTGACGACGTCGCTGCGCTGACCCGAGACCGAGCCGGTCCCGCCGGTCTGCTTTTGCAAGAAACCCGAGAGCCCGGCGCGCGAGTCAGAGCCCACAGAGAGGATGTTGAAGGGCTGATTGGGCGGGGGGTACGTGATCGCCGGGTCGTTGATTTTCTTGATCTTGTCGAAGCGCCACTGCGCGTAGAGGTACCCCCCGCCGACGAGGGCAATGAGTAGGCCCAGGATCACGGCGCCCGAGATAATCCACCGACGACGGTGGCCTCGGCGCTGCAGGTGACCACGCTGGCGCCGGTCGACGCCCGAGTGCCGGTCGACGGTTTCGCCCAGCGCCTTGAGGCGCTGTTCGTTCGCCAGCGCGCGCTGACGGGCCTCCTCCGATCGGTCGGATGGGCCGCGGGGGGCGCTGTGGCGACCGTTCGGCATCGGACTACTTTACCAACGACCTCATCGGTCGCCGGTTCACTGATCGACGACGCGGAACGGTTCGTAGCCGTCACGCTCGAGCGTTTCGGCCAGTTCGGGTCCACCGGTCGCCACGATGCGCCCGCCACTCATGACGTGAATCACGTCGGGAGTGAGTTCGTGGAGCAGGCGACGGAAGTGCGTGATCGCGAGAACACCGCATCCCCACTCGGTCGTGGCCGCGGACAGACGACGCGCGACCGCGCCCAATGCGTCGACGTCAAGACCCGAGTCGATCTCGTCGAGCACGGCGAACGTCGGTCGCAACACACCGACCTGGACCATTTCGGCGCGCTTGCGTTCTCCCCCGGAGAGGTCGAGGTTGACGAAGCGCTCGAGCACCTCGGGACGGAGTCCCACCTTCTCGGCCTCGTCGCGCATCCGGTCGGCCAGGCCGTTGGAGTCGGCCCCCGCCGCGCGCAACAGATCGATCGGGCGCACGCCGGGAACCTCCATCGGGTGTTGCAGCGCGAGCAACAAACCGCGGCGAGCGCGATCGGTCGCCGACAGCCCGAGCAACTCGTCGCCGTCCAAGGTGACCGAGCCCTCCAGAACCTTGTAACCCGGGTGGCCGGCCAGAGCGTGCGCCAGGGTGGACTTGCCCGACCCGTTGGGGCCCATGATGACGTGAACCTCGCCGGACTTCATCGTGAGCTCGAGGCCCTTGAGAACCAGGGTTCCCGCGACCTCGACCCGCAGGCCCGCGATAGTCAGCGTGGACGTCACGGCAACTTCACCAGAACCCGACCGTCGACGACCCGGGTGTCGTAGTGGGCCACTGGCCGCGTCGCCGGGAGCGAGGTGGGCTGCCCGTCGTCCAGACGGAACATCGAGCCGTGGTGCGCGCACTCGATCTCTCGGGCGTCGGCGTCCACCTCGCCCAGAGCCAGGCTGAAGTCCTCGTGACTGCACCGGTCGTCGAGCACGTAGACGTCGTCACCGATCCGCACGATCACCAGCGTGCGACCCGCGGTCTTGACCTGACGAGCCTCGCCGGGTGAGAAGTCGCTGAGGGTGCCCACGTCAAACTCGCTCACGCCGACCTCACCCGCGAGAGCGACTCGGACACGTCGGCTTCGACGAGGTCGGCGAGCTCTCGGGGTAGTTCCGTCAGCATCTCGGTGAAGAAACCTTGAATGATGAGCCGCTCGGCCTCGTCGGGCTCGACACCGCGCGACTCGAGGTACCACAGCTGCAGCTCGTCCAGCGGACCGACGCTCGAGGCGTGCGCGCACATCACGTCGTTCTCGCGGATGTCCAAGTTGGGCACGCTGTCGGCGTGCGCGGTGGGTGAGAGCAGGAGGTTGTGGTTGGTCTGGCGCGCGTCGGTACGCTTCGCGCCCTTTTCGATCTCAATGAGACCCGTGTAGACCGAGCGCGACGACCCGGCCACCGCGCCCTTGGAGAGCAGCGTCGAACGGCTGCGCGCGCCGAGGTGGTACTGGCGGGTTCGAAAGTCGTGTACCTGTGTGCCCGAGCCCAAGAACGTGGTGCCGAGGACGTTCTCACTGCCCGCCTCCATCAACTCGGCGTCGTTGCGCGAGCGGTCGTAGTGGCTGCCCATGCCGAGCACCGCCTGGCGCATCCGCGCGTCTCGCTCGACGAACGCGGTGGAGCGCGCGACGTGCCACGCGCTGTGATCCAGTCGTTGGTAGGTGATCAGGTGCAACGACGAGTCCGGGCCGAGTCGGAACTCACTCAGCGGCACGACTAACGCGTCGGCGCCGCCCTCGAAGTACTCGACGACCGTCGCGCTGGCGCCGCGCGCCAGGTCAACGACGGTACGCGGAAAGGCCGACGTCGCGCCGACCACGTGGCGCACGACCAGGGGCTGGGCGACGCTGACACCCTCGGCGACGCGAATGACGGTCGTCGCGGGTCCGAGGGCCACGTTGAGCAGACCGAAGGAGTCGCCGCCGTAACGCTCCATCAACGGCACCCCGGCGACGGACTCCCCGGCGCTCACCGACTCGACCACGACACCATCGAGGGGTGCGCCCATGTCGGTGACGAATCCGTCGTTGACCCTTACGACGAGTCCGGAGCGCTCTCCGAGCGCCCGCGCGAACTCCGACTCGCGGGCGTCCGAGGGGCCCCTCGGAACGTCGAAGGAGTCCAGTGAGAGCTCACCCAGTGGTGCGTAACGCCACACCTCGTCGCTCGCGCTGGGCAGCCCGTGTGCTTCGAACGCCGCCCAGGCAGCCTGGCGCGAAACCGAATCCGGACGCGACAACATGAAGGTGGCGGCGGAGTCGGCGAATGACGGCATAAGGAAAGGTGGCCCTGGAAGTGTAACGGGAGCCTCCAAGGCGGTTAGCGCTGCCACCTAGGCTGAGGCGGTCGTCAGGGGGCCAATGGTGTTCACGTCCGAGGTGCTCACACTCGAGGTCGACGAGCACGTCGCCACGCTGTGGCTCGATCGCCCCGAAGCTCGCAATGCCCTCGGCCGCGCCTTCTGGCGTGACCTGAAACTCGCCGCCGACGCGGTGGCGGGCAGCGACGACGTGCGTGCGCTGATCATCGCCGCCAGAGGTCCGCACTTCAGCGTCGGACTGGACCTCAAGGAGTTCGCGACGCTTCCGGCCCGCGAGACGCAGTCCGCGGCGACCGCGAATGGCGCTCGCTACAAGGGGATCCGCGACTGGCAGGCCTCCGTGACCGCGATTGCCGACTTACCCATGCCGGTCATCGCGGCCGTTCACGGTTACTGCATCGGTGGTGGCGTCGATCTCATCACCGCCTGCGACATTCGCTTGTGCTCCAGCGACGCCATCTTCTCGGTGCGCGAGGTCAAGGTGGCCATCGTGGCCGATCTCGGAACACTCCAGCGACTGCCCCACATCATCGGTGCGGGTCACGTCGCCGAGCTCGCCTTCACGGGTAAGGACATCAACGCGCAACGCGCCGCGGCGATCGGTCTGGTCAACGAAGTGACGGGCACCAGTGGGGCCGAGGTCCTGGCCGCTGCCCAAGCCCTGGCCGGTCAGATCTCGGCGAACTCCCCGCTGGCCGTGCGCGGCACGAAGGCCGTGCTGAAAGCCAACGAGGGTCGGACTGTCGATGAGGGGCTTGACTTCGTGGCGCATTGGAACACGCTCTATCTCAACAGCAACGACCTACGTGAGGCCCTGACGGCGTTCATCGAGCGCCGCGCACCGAACTTCACTGGCGATTAGCGGCGCCAGAACCTCCAGCCGCGCTGATCGCGCTTGGCCTGTTCGTCCAACTCACGACGCCGCTGAGCCAGCATCTCCGGAGCGACCGCGTCCACAATGTCGCGCGCCTGGTCCAGTAGATCGCGACGGTCTTCGATGGGTACCGACGTCTCCGGGGCCTTTTCAACGGGGCGCTGGACCAGGGTGCCGTGGACCCACCCCACGTCGGCCAACCGTCGTTCGTAGGTGAGGCAGTTTTCCGGGCAGGACCACGGCTGATCTGGGGCGTTTCCGAGCACGCAGAACCGGGCCACCTCGCCGGAGGCGTACGTGCGGCTCTGGAAGTGTTTGCACTCCTCGCGCATTCCCATAGGTACCATTCTGGCACGTCAAATGGCGATTTTGACCGGCATCTGAACTCCGGCGACGCACGCACCACCACTGTTTGGCCCTTTGGCGCTGGTGCACAGTTGCGGGAAGAAGGGCAGTGAGTAGTTTTCGTCGAAGAGCTTTGCATGCAATCGGTTGCATCGTGATCTCAAGGCGATCGGACGATTGGTCGGGTACGAGGAGGCGAAAAAATGAAATGGGTGACTCGGGAGCGACCCAAGACGGATCGCATTGCGTGCCCGTGGCTGATCATGCGATTCATCGAGCCCACGGCTGAGATTGTCTACGTCCCTAAGGACGACGTACTCGGCGTCGCCCAGAGCACCGGCGGGAACTCATTTGACACCGCGGAGGCGACATACACACACCGAGGCAACCAGTGCACGTTCGAAGTGCTCATCGACGAGTACGGCTTGGGTGACAACGCCGCACTCGCTCGGCTGGCTCGAATCGTGCACGCCGCGGACATAGCGGCCGATCTGCATACCGATGAGATTGGACCCGGTCTGCTCGCAATCGGTGAGGGTGGTCTGGCGGCCGAAGAGGATGACACCCGACTTTTGGAACGTGGGCTCTTCGTTTACGACGCCCTGTACGCGTGGTGCGAGCTACAGACCGGCTAGATCAAATCGTCGACCATCGCCCGCCCAGAACAGGTTGATGATCTACAACGAGCGCTGCGCTTGATGAGTTCCAACCAACAAAAGAATTGGGCCGATCACGCTGTCGGTGTCACACAGTGAGGTCGACTGGGAATCTTCAATTACGAATCACGAGGTGGCGATTGACGCACTGGTTGACCGCCGTCAGCCTCAACCAATCGAGCCTTCCATCTGGAGTTCGATGAGGCGGCTCCACTCAACGGCGTACTCCATTGGCAACGTGCGTGTCACCGGCTCGATGAAGCCGTTGACGATCATGCCCATGGCCTGGACCTCGGTGAGTCCACGGCTCATGAGGTAGAAGAGCTGGTCGTCACCGATCTTCGAGACCGTGGCCTCGTGACCGATGGACGCATCCTGCTCGCCCACTTCCATGTAGGGCCGGGTTTCCGAGACCGACTGCTCGTCGAGGATTAGTGCGTCACAACGCACGAAGGCCTTGGCGCCGGTGGCGCCCTCTTCGACCTTGACCAGTCCGCGGTAGGCGGTGGTGCCGCCGTCCTTGGAGATCGACTTAGAGATGATGGTCGACGTCGTCTCGGGAGCGCAGTGGATCATCTTGGCGCCGGCGTCCTGGACCTGGCCGGGACCGGCGTAGGCGACCGAAAGGACCTCGCCGGAGGCCTTGGGTCCCATGAGGTAGACCGACGGGTACTTCATGGTGAGGCGCGACCCGATGTTGCCGTCGATCCACTCGACGTGGGCCTCGGCCTCGGCGCGCGCTCGCTTGGTCACCAGGTTGTAGACGTTGTTGGACCAGTTCTGGATCGTGGTGTAGGTGATGCGCGATCCGGGCAGCGCCACGAGCTCGACGACGGCCGAGTGCAGCGAGTCGGTGGAGTACACCGGCGCCGAACAGCCCTCGACGTAGTGGACCTGACTGCCCTCGTCAGCGATGATCAGCGTGCGCTCGAACTGGCCCATGTTCTCGGTGTTGATCCGGAAGTAGGCCTGGAGGGGCTGGTCGACGTTGACACCGGGCGGCACGTAGATGAAGGACCCACCGCTCCACACGGCTGAGTTCAGGGCGGCGAACTTGTTGTCGTTGGGCGGGATGACCGTGCCGAAGTACTTGCGCACGAGATCCGGATACTCGCGCACCGCGGTGTCCATGTCGCAGAAGAGCACACCCAGGCGCTCGAGGTCTTCGCGGTTGCGGTGGAAGACCACCTCGGACTCGTACTGCGCGGTCACGCCGGCCAGGTACTTGCGCTCGGCCTCGGGGATGCCCAGGCGCTCGTAGGTGTTCTTGATGGCGTCGGGCAGGTCTTCCCAGCTGTCGACCTGATTCTCGGTGGGCTTGATGTAGTAGTAGATGTCGTTGAAGTCCAGGTCGGGCATCCGCTCGGCGAACCAGGGCATCATGGGCTTCTTCTCGAAGCGCTTGAGGGCGTTGAGCCGGAAATCGCGCATCCAGGGCTCTTCGTTCTTCATCGCGGACATCTCGCGAACGATGGCCTCGTTCAGGCCCTTTTTGGGCTTGAAGACGGGAATCTGGTCGTCGGACCAGCCCAACTGGTACTTACTGAAATCCAGATTGTCGATCGCCACGGTTCTCCCTCGAGGATTAACCCTACGTACATAGTACTAAACAAGAGGGCCGATTGAGACCCTACCTGCAAGAGTGGAGCGGTGATTCCAGCCCCCAGCGCCCCTCGACGACCCCACTCCCTCACCTATCACGGCGACACTCGCGTGGACCCCTATTACTGGCTGCGCGATCGCGAGAATGAGGAGGTCCTCGCCCACCTGCGTGCGGAGAACGAGTTCCTCAACGAGCAGTTGGCGTCGCTCAAGCCCCTCGAGAATCTCCTGTTCGACGAGATCAAGGCACGAATCGAAGAGACCGACATCTCGGTGCCCGTGCGGCGCGGCGACTGGTGGTACTTCGAGCGCACGCGAGAGGGGTTGAGCTATCCGATCAGCTGTCGCGTGCCAGCGAGCGGCGACGACCCCACTCCGCCGGCGGTCGACCCGGCGACAGCCCTCGGCAACGAGCAAGTCATCCTGGATGAGAACCTCGAGGCCGAGGGCCACGACTTCCTCTCGGTCGGGGTCCTGGACGTGAGCCCCGACGACCGGTGGGCCGCGGTCGGCACCGACTTCGTCGGCTCGGAACGGCACCGCGTCACGGTGCGACCGCTCGCCGGTCAGGACGGTTTGGACGACGTCCTCGAGGACGTCTACTACGGCTTCGCCTGGGCCAGCGACTCCCGGCACTTCTTCTACACCCGGGTGGACGACGCGATGCGTCCGTGGCAGTTATGGCGCCACGAACTCGGCACGCCGGGCGAGTCCGACGTCCTCGTCTTCCAGGAGGACGACGCTCAGTACACCCTCGGCGTGGGTCGCACGCGCGACAACGCCGTGATCGTCCTGCTCGTCGGTTCGTCGCTCACGACCGAGCTGCACTACCTCGACGCGGCCGACCCGACGGCGCCGCTCATCATGCTGGAGCCTCGGCGCCACGGAGTCGAGAGTTCGGTGGACCACTTCACAGACCCGCAAGGTCGCGGGTGGTGGCTAAAGGTCACCAATGACGCAGCCACCGACTTTCGACTCCTGGCGCGACGCGAAGACGTCGACCAGTGGCGCGAGTTGATTCCTGAGCACCGCGGAGACCGCCTGGACGCCGTCGACGCGTTCTCTGACTTTCTGGCGATCAGTGGGCGCCACGACGGCAGCGCGGCGCTGCGCATCGTGGCCCTGCACGAAGGCGATGATCCCTTCGGAGAGGGCCTCATGGCTCGTTCGCGACTGGTCGACGCGGGTGAGTACCCGGCCACGCTGGGGCTGTCGGCCAACATGAACTTCGCGACGACCCACCTGCGCATCGCCATGACCTCAATGGTGACCCCGCCGCTCATCGCCGACGTGGTCCTGGCAACCGACGAGTGGATCGTGCGCAAGCGCCAACCCGTCCACGGCTACGACCCCTCGAAGTTCGCGACCGGTCGACTGTGGGTCACCGCCAGCGACGGTGAGCGCATCCCGGTCTCGGTCGTGGCGCGCCGCGACCTCGTCTCGAGTGACGGAGAGGGCGAGCTCACACCGAACGCACCGGTGCCGCTCCTCCTCTACGGCTACGGCAGCTACGAGATCTCCATCGATCCGGCGTTCTCGGCGATGCGACTCTCGCTGCTCGAGCGCGGCGTCGTCTTCGCCGTCGCTCACATTCGCGGGGGTGGCGAGATGGGCCGCTCCTGGTACGAGTCGGGCCGCCTGGCCCAGAAGCCCACGACCTTCAGCGACTTCGTCGCCGTGGCCCGTGACCTGGTCGCGCGGGGATGGACCACGCCTGAGGTCTTGGCGGCGCGCGGAGGCTCCGCTGGCGGCCTTCTCATGGGTGCGGTCATGAACCTCGCGCCGGAGCTGTTCCACTGCGTGGTCGCCAGCGTGCCCTTCGTTGACGTGCTCTCGACGATGCTCGACGCGACTCTCCCGCTCACCGTGGGTGAGTGGGAGGAGTGGGGCAATCCGGACGCCAGCGCCACCGCCTACCGGACCATGAAGGGCTACAGCCCCTACGACAACGTGCGGTCGACCAACTCCGACGGGAGCGCGCGTCGCTACCCCGACCTGTTCGCCGACGGTGGTCTTAACGACTCGCGCGTGGGCTTCTGGGAGCCGGCCAAGTGGGTGCTCGCCATACGCGATGCGAACCCCGACAACGTCGCCTACCTCAAGACCGAGATGGGCGCCGGCCACGGCGGCCCCTCCGGTCGCTACGACGCCTGGCGCGACGAGGCCCAGGCCCTCGCCTTCGTGCTCAGCGAGATCAACCCGTCGGCGGTGTGAAGACCAGGGTCAACGGCGAATAGAGCGTGGCCGGCAACGTCACCGGTTTGCCGCCGACGCTCACCACGGCGTTGTGGGGCGAGCCCAGAGTGATGCGCGACACGCCGGTCATCATCAGACTCTTGCTCGCACCGCTTGCGACCGTGCCTTGGAACTCCAAAGTGTTCAACGGTCCCATTTGGTAGACGGTCCACACTGCGCCGGCCGCACCGGTCACGGTGACCGTGTACTGATTGGTCGGAACGTCGTAGGTCGCGGATTTTGTCGCGGCGTCAGTGGACACGGCAATGAAATGCGACGGGAGAGTCGTCGAGGTCGCAACCGTCGTGGTGGTGGTCAGCGTCGTCGTGGTCACTCCGTGGGCCGGGCGATGGCGCAGGGCGTAACCAGCCACGCTGACCGCTACGACGAGCACCACCACGATCACCAGCAGGCGAAGTCCCCCGCCGGACGTCGCGCGGTGCTGGGAGCGCGCTAGCGCCCACCCGGTGTCGTGGCGATTGGGTAGAGGTACGCGCTCGATACCTCCCGGGCCTGAAAGCTCGCTAAAAACGTAATCGCGCGAGGACTCCAGGCGCGGACGGGCGGGTGTCGGGCGCACCGCTTCGCCGGCGGCACCTTCCATCAGGCGAAAACCCTGGGACGGCTGATACGGCGACGGCGGTGGCGTGACCAGCCGGCGGTCGACGGGGCGCGACATAAGACGCCTCTCGTCGCGCCGCAACTTTCTAAAGCGCAGCACCACCACGGCCAACGCGAGAACCGCTACAACCACCACCGCGGCGATCAGTCCGGAGTTCACGACCGGGTGGTCGCGATCGTGGCGTGCGCAGCCCTGGTCACGTCCCGAAGCGTACCCAGGGGGCCCGGCCTAAGTCAGCGAGGTGAAGTCGCCGCGGTAGTAGAGCAGGGGCCGACCCGCTTGCGCCCGAGCGAAGTCCACGGTGGCCACGACCTGGTCGTGGTCACCGTGAGTGCTCACTCCCAGGATCTGACCTTCGAAGTGCGCGAGGGCGCCCTCGAGCAAGGGTGAGCCCCCCGGTCCAGGCGACCACTCGATCTGCGCGAACTTGTCGACACCGCTGGTCGCGAAGACGCGCGCGAGTGACTCCTGATCCGACGACAACACACTCACCGCGATGCGCCCGGCGTCGCGGGCGCGGGGCCACGAGTGCCCGGCGCTGAAGGCGGAGAAGGTGATCAGCATGGGGTCGAGTGACAGCGATCCGAAGGTCTGGCAGGTAAACCCGGTCGGTCCCTCGGGGGTCGCAGCGGTGACGACCGCCACGCCGGTCGCGAAGTGTCCGACGACGTCCTTATATCCCAACACGTCCGGAGAACTCACCGCGCCGACCCTACCGGGTGGCTAATCCGCCTCGCCGTAGAGTTCGGGCCGGCGAAGCGTAAGCACGTCGATCTGGGCGCGGCGCTGTGCGACCTCGTCGAGGTCAACGGTCGCGGTGACGACCTGGGGTTTGTCACCTTGACTCTGCGCGAGAATCTCGCCCCAGGGACCCACGATCATCGCGTGACCCCACGAGCTCAGTCCGTCGCTGGTGGTGCCCACCTGGGCGGCGGCGGCGGCGAACGCGTGATTCTCGATCGCCCTCGCGCGTACCAGCACCTCCCAGTGGACGCGCCCGGTCGCCGCGGCGAACGCTGACGGGATAGCCAGCACGGTCGCCCCCTGGCGCGCGAGCCGGCGATAGAGCTCGGGAAAGCGCAGGTCGAAGCAGATCGACATTCCGATGTGAAGTGCGCCAACCCGCGCTACCACGACGTCGTCGCCGGCGAGAATCGCGTCGGACTCGCGGTAGGCGACCTCTCCGGGTACGTCGATGTCGAAAAGATGCGACTTGCGATAGAGCGCCACGACTTCGCCGGTGGAGTCGATGAGCACGCTGGTGTTGTGGAAGCGATCTGCCTGTGCGGTTCGCTCCAGCAGACTCCCGACGTGGACGGTGACCCCGCGCCGGTGTGCAAACTCCGCGAAGCGGTCCGTCGTGGGACCGGGCACCGTTTCCGCGGCGCCGGCAAAGCCGCGCGCGGAACCGTAGTAGCTCACGTATTCGGGTAGCTGAATATACGCGGCCCCCTGGTCAGCGGCTTGTTCGCACAGTCCAAGGGCGGTGACGACGTTGGCCTCGACGTTCGTGTCCGAAGTCATCTGTACGACCGCGAGCGTCATGGGATTAGTGGTCACGTTCTCACGCGTCCGACAATGCGACTCGCCGTGACGAACGCCGCACCAAACCGTCGTTGACCAGACCGTCGATGACCGCCGCCAGACGCTCCGCGTCAACGTCGGCCAGGGACCCGCGAAGTGACGTCACGCTGGCCGACGACTGACCCAACTCGCGAATCACGCGCCCACGTATTTCGCGATCGGAACCCGCAAAACGCGCCTGTGGCCGCGACACCGCCGCACTGCGCGGCGCCGGGTCCGGTCCCCCGCCGATGTTCCACTGACAGACCTGCGACACCGGACAGGTGGTGCAGCGCGGCGCGGCACGACAGAAGGTCGCGCCAAGGTCAATCATTGCTTGGTTGAAGCTTGCGGGGTCGCTCGCGGGTAGCAGTCGCGCCGCCAGCGCCCGAGCGGCGCCGGGTGTCAAAGGCTCGTTGGCCACCGCGCGTGCCAGGACGCGCCCGACGTTGGTATCGAGCACCGCCTCACGCTGGCCGAACGCGAAGGACGCGACGGCGGCGGCGGTGTAGGGACCGACTCCCGGCAGACGCCGCAACTCGTCCACGCTCGCTGGTACCTGCCCGGCGAACTCGTCTCGTATCAGGCGCGCGGCGAGGTGCAGGTTTCGCGCGCGCCGCGGATATCCGAGTCCCTGCCAGGCACGGAGTATCTCGGCGAGGGGTACGTCGGCGCAGTGCGTCGGCGTCGGAAAGCGTTCCAAGAATCGCGTCCAGGGAGCCGTGACCCTGGCCGTAGAGGTCTGCTGGAGCATCACTTCGCTGACGAGCACGGCCCACGGACTGGAGTGACCAATCCACGGAAGATCGCGTGCGAGGCTCGACGCGGCGCGGCGCAGGCGGCGGCGAAAGGCGAGTTCGCCGCTACGACCAGATATCGTCACCGTAGGGCCGACGTCGCGCCGGGGCGGCGTCGCGGCGCCACACCATCACCCGACGCCGGAAGTAGCACACCTCCACACCCTCTTGGTTGAAGCCCTTGGACTCCACCGTCACGACGCCACGGTCCGGTTTGGTGGTCGACGCCGTGACCTCGAGCACCCGGGTCTCGGCGTAGATGGTGTCGCCGTGGAAGGTCGGGTTGCGGTGGACGAGCGACTCCACCTCGAGGTTGGCGATCGCCGACCCCGACACGTCGGGTACCGACATGCCCAAAACGAGGGAGTAGACCAGGTTGCCCACGACCACGTTGCGACCCTGGAGAGTCTCGTTCTCGGCGAACCAGGCGTTGGTGTGGAGTGGGTGATGGTTCATCGTGATCATGCAAAAGAGATGGTCGTCGGCTTCGGTGATCGTCTTGCCGGGCCAGTGCCGGTAGACGTCGCCCACGACGAAGTCCTCGAAGTACCTTCCGAACGGTCGGTCGTAGGTCGTCACGTGTCCAGTCTGCCTCGTGAGGAGCGGACTCGACTACTCCTCGAGCTCAGGCAAAGGTCGCGTCGTGAAGGACGCCGTTGCCCCGGGCAGGGTCTCGCCATCAATCACCAGACGCCAGGTGTATCGCGCGTTGGGACCGAGCGGGATTGGACCGAAATTGACGGCTACCGGAACATCGACCGGCGTTCCGACGGGCACCCCCTCGGGGGCCGTGGCCGAGAAGTCACCGCGCACCTCGATCGTTTGCGATCCCTCGGGAGTGTCGAAGGTGACGAGAGCGCCGTCGGCGTCCTCTAAGAAGAGTTCCCAGTGGTGCGCCGTGTTGAATTCGTGCCAGTCAACGCCGACCTTGATGGCGACGGCCGAGGGCGTCGGGTCCGGCCCGGTCACGGACCAGCCGCCGCCGAGAACGTAGAGCTTCCCGTCGGCGACCTGTGCGGCGTCGGCGAGCAGCATTGTCACGTCCACCGGCCCAGCCTACGACGACCTTGGGGGCCCTAGCCGATAGGTTCTCTGCGTGTCCGCCGCCGACCTCACCACGTCGCGCGAACTGCTCGCCCTCGCCGACGACGTCGTCGTCGCGGGGGTGGCCGCGTTGGCCGCGCGAGGCGGACCGGATGAAAATCAAAGCTTCGCCTACGACCTAGCCCACTCCGCGAGCGCGTTGGCGACGGCGCGCGCATCCGTTGCGTACGGCGAATTCGGCGAGACCGAGTCGGACCTGGCGTCAGCCTTCGTCGGTCTGGCCCTCGGTGACCTCGCCGCACGGGTGTTGGGCCGCGAAGCGACGTGGGGCGTAAAGGACGGTTGGTACGCGCCATTCGCCGACTTCGTCTCTCGTCAACGTGACCCCGCGGTGCTGGCCGCGCTCGCCGAGACGCCCGGCGAGCGACACCTTGGCGACGAGTTCACGATGGTCGCCGACACCTTTCACCGCTTCGCCCTCGAGAAGGTCCGACCCCACGCCGAGCACGTGCACCGAGCCAACGCCGACATCCCCGAATCCATCATCGACGGGCTCAATGAGCTCGGTGGGTTCGGACTCTCGGTACCGGCCCAGTACGGAGGCTTCGCGACTGGTGGCGAGTCCGAGTACCTCGGCATGGTGGTGGCGACGGAGGAACTGTCGTGGGGTGCGCTGGGCATCGGTGGCTCGCTGATCACGCGACCCGAGATCCTCACGCGTGCACTAGTTGCGGGCGGCACGGAGGACCAGAAGGCGCGCTGGCTCCCAGCGCTGGCCAGCGCCGAGGTCCTGGCGGCCATTGCCGTCACCGAACCGGACTTCGGCAGCGACGTCGCGGCGGTCTCGACCGCCGCGACTAAGACCGAAGGTGGGTGGTTGCTCACCGGGACCAAGACCTGGTGCACGTTCGCGGCCCGGGCCGAGGTCCTGGCCGTGCTCGCGCGTTCCGATCCCGATCGAGCCCTGGCCCATCGGGGGCTCTCGCTCTTCCTGGTTGAAAAGCCGCGAGGCGACGGCGACGGATTCCGGTTCGACCAGCACGCGTCATTGGAGGGTCGCAGTGACCCCGACGGACGGCTCGAGGGTCGCCCGATCGACACCTTGGGTTATCGCGGAATGCACTCGTACGAGGTGAGCTTTGACCACTGGTTCGTGCCCGACGAGAACCTGGTGGGCGAGGACGCCGGGCTCGGCATGGGTTTCTACTACCAGATGGCCGGCTTCGAGAACGGTCGACTCCAGACGGCCGCGCGCGCGATCGGCGTCATGCAGGCCGCCTACGAAGCCGCCCGGGACTACGCCCGCGAC
This sequence comes from uncultured Actinomycetota bacterium, assembly GCA_963715855.1. Lineage (GTDB taxonomy): Bacteria > Actinomycetota > Acidimicrobiia > Acidimicrobiales > RAAP-2 > RAAP-2. The sequence goes on along the minus strand of OY970279.1, from coordinate 1,715,030 downwards.
CGCGTCGTCTTTGGTCGCCCGATCCTCGACTACGAGCTCACTCGCGTGAAACTCGGCACGATGGCCGCGATCATTCAGTCGTCGCGTCAGTTCGCCATTCACGTCGCGCGTCTGATGGGTACCGGTGAGGGCACTTTGGAGGCGTCGATGGCCAAGGCATACGCGTGCCGGGCCGCGGAGTGGGTCACTCGCGAGGCCATGCAGATCCACGGCGGGATGGGCTACGCCGAGGAGTATCCGGTAAGCCGGTACTTCGTCGATGCGCGCGTGCTCTCCATCTTCGAGGGCGCGGACGAAACTCTTTGCCTCAAGGTGATCGCGCGCCGACTCGTGGACCAGTCCGCCAAACGCTGAGGACGATGAACGCGTCCGCGTTCTCTCAGTGAGGCTCGGGGCTACCATCTGACGTGCTCGAGCTGCCCCGCGGACTGTCGCCCGACATGTTGGACCAGATCGCCGCGTTAGAGGTCGACACGGTGTCCGCCGATGGTGGTCGGCTGAAGCTCGAGTGGAGTGCACTGTCGTCGCGCAAGGGTGACTCCGTCGAGGACGTCCTGTGGTGGGAGGACGGTCGTCTCGTCGGCTTCCTCGGCCTCTACGCATTTGGCGGTCCTACGGTGGAGCTCGCGGGCATGGTGCATCCCGAGCACCGGCGCCGACGCATTGGAACTCGACTGCTGAACGAAGCGATCGAGTTGTGCCGAGGACGACACGACCGGATCCTGCTCGTCGTTCCCAGGAGCTCCCCCGGTGGTCGGGCCCTGGCAGCAAGCCATCACGGATTCCTCGATCACTCCGAGCACGCGCTGGACCTGGAGGGAGCCGCCGCCGAAGGCCCGTCGGACAGTTCCATCACGTTGCGCCCGGTCACGCGCGGCGACATCGACGATGAGGCCCGGATCCTGGCGGAGGCGTTCGGCGACCCGGTGAACCCCCGACCCCTCGACGCCTCTGATGACTCGCGACTGGTAGCCGAACGTGACGGGAAGGTCATCGCGACTCTGCGGCTGCAGAGATCACCCGAGGTGTGGGGAATCTACGGGTTCGCGGTTGAGCCCCAGCACCAGGGCGTCGGCGTAGGTCGAGACCTCCTTCGACGAGTGTGCCGACAGGCACTCGAGGCTGGCGTGCCGCGACTGCATCTCGAGGTCGAAGTCAACAACGACCGGGCGCTGGGTTTGTATACATCCTTGGGATTCACACGCACGACAACGGAGGATTACTTCGACATCCCATTGTGAGACCCGGGTTCTGCGCGGTACAAGTGAGGTGTGGTCAACGAGGAGTGCCCTACGCGAGTTGACTCATAGCTCGCTAAGTCCAGCGCGACGGCCGCTGCGACTCCGTGGTCGGGTCGCCAGTTGGACGAAGGGAAAAGTGAGGGATACTAACTGTATGGAAAGCGGCGTGTCTGAGCCCGAAGTGGTCTCGGTCAACATGGCTCGAGACGCCACCTCCGTGTTCGTATCCGTCGGTCAGGAGTTGCCCGAGGTACTCGGCTGGCTCCCCGAGGAGTTCGTGGGTCATCCCTCCACTGACTTCGTGCACCCCGAGGATCAACTCAGTGCGATCGCGATGTGGTTCGCGATGATGGAGTCGCCGGGCGAAACGCACACCTGGCAGGGTCGCTACCGCACCTCCGACGGGGAGTGGAAGTGGGTGGAATGCATCAACGTGAGCCACCTGGACGACACCGACAACCCGGTTGTGTTGACCACGATGAAGCGGATCGCCAGGGATCAGGTCAGCGTGGCCGAAGAGCTCCGGGATCGCACGCAACTCCTCAGCCGGCTTTCCGATGCAATGCCCGTTGGAATGTTCCAGATGGACGCCAAGAGGGCGATCACATTTACCAACGACCGGCTGCAAAAGATTCTGGGGCACTCGGCCTCAGCAACCGTCGACTCGCAGTTCTCGATCGTCCTCGACGACGATCGCACCCTCTTGGAGACGGCCTTCAACGCCGTCTTGGCGAATGAATCGGTCGATGACGTGGAACTTCGCTTCTCGCGGACTTCGGAGGACGCCCCTCGTGAGGAGCGCGTGTGCGTCTTGAGTATTCGCCCATTGACTGATCGTTCCGGACACGTCACCGGGGCCGTGGGCTGCGTGATCGACGTCACCGCTCAAGCCGAGCTACGTCATCAGCTCGAGATCCGGGCCAACACCGACGAGCTGACGTCGTGCCTCAGCCGGGCACGAATACTCGAGGTTCTCTCCGAGGCACTGGAGGACGAGACCGACTCGGGCGGGGGCACCGCGGTGATCTTCATCGACCTCTGTGCCTTCAAAGAGACCAATGACCTACTGGGCCACGCCGCAGGCGACCGCGTCCTCAAGGTCGCCGGGACGCGCCTCAAATCGGCCGTTCGCCCGTACGACCAGGTCGGCCGCTTTGGGGGCGACGAGTTTCTCATTGTCTGTCCCCGCGTGGAGGGCGCGTCCACCTCTTTGGAGGTCGCCAAGCGGATTACCGCGGCGCTGGTCCAGCCGGTGAAGGTCTCCGACAACGTCGTGGACATACGGGCCAGTGTGGGTGTCGCGTGGTCGTCCGAGACGATCAATGCTGACGCGCTCATCGCCCAAGCCGATCACGCGATGTACGAGTCGAAGCGCAATGGTTCTTCATCGGTGTCGATGTATTCCGGCCCCGAGTTGCCCACCTGAATCCGCGCGAAACCAACAACATGATGGGTCTCACCATTATCGATAGAACTGGCCTTCCGAGCCGGGCACGATGTCTCAGCAACCACCGATGCCGTCGAGCTACTGGTCCGCCGGATCGGCTTCATCCGCGAGGACAGCGTCGACACCGTCCAATTCGCTGAGAGCTACGACGAGATCATTGATCAGGGCCTTCCCCCGAACCTGCAACGTGACGCTCACCATTGGAACCTCTCCCCCGGAATCCTCGCGACCAGCGCCGCGCGGCACTCTGTATCCGATTGACTCGGTCGATATCTCCGCCAGAGCGAATCCCCGGTTCGTCGCCAATTGGAGGATGTCGCGCAACGTTCCGCGCCCGTCGGGGTAGCGGATCCGAATGAGCGACACGACCGCTGCAGCGTTTGGCAATCGTCTCGCGAGGATTGGAAACACGGTAGCGATGGTCAAGTACAGGGCCGTCGTGAGGATCGCCAGCACGGGGAGTCCAGCTCCCGCCGCCGTTCCGACTGCGGCAGTCACCCACACGGCGGCCGCGGTGGTCAGGCCCCGCACCGAGTCGCGCTTCACAAAGATCAGACCGGCTCCCAGGAAACCAACGCCCGACACAATCTGAGCCGCCACGCGCGAAGGGTCGAGTACCACCACTCCTGCCTGGGCGACGTCATTGAATCCGTATTTGCTAATCAACATGAAGAGTGCCGCGCCCAGCCCAACCAGTGTGTGGGTCCTCAGGCCCGCGCTCTTCTGTCCAATCTCTCGTTCGATGCCGATGACCATCGAAAGAACGAAGGCCAATCCAAGCTCACCGATTTGACGCCATCCTTCGAGGTTGGCGAATCCCACAGCCAGTACGCGGGAGTCAAGAAAGTGGGACAGATACATCCGTCTATGCTAAATCAAAAGTAAACGACAGGTGAACGTTACGTGATCATTAGATGATCGTAAGGTAAACAGAATCTCTCGTTGGATTCATATAGTCGGCGAGACTAACGCATCGCATAGCGCTTCGGTGATCGTCATTCTGCCCAAGAAAAGGCTGATCACGATCCTTTTTTTACTGGAGTCAGGGCACACTGGCCTAGACGGTGACGGGGGCCAAAGCAACGCGCGGTGCCACCAGCACGTCGCGAGCGATGACCTTGAGATTCACGTGGGTGCCCAATTCGATATCGGCACCCTGGTCGCTTCGCACGTCCACGCGTACCGGGATCTCACCTACTTGGACCACCAAGCGCGTTGTCGCACCCAAGAAGCTCTTGTGCGTCACGAAGCCCTTCCCGTTCGGGTCTACTTCAATGCCGAAGTCCTCGGGCCGCAAGAGTGCGTCGTTCTGACCGGTGCCAGAGAGCGCCTCCCCGGTGCGCATCGCGCACGTCTGGCCGAAGATCGTCACCTCGTTCCCAGACGTCTCGACGGGAACTCGGCTCGAGATGCCAACGAACTGCGCCACGAAGGCCGTCGTTGGTCGAGCGTAGAGAACGGCTGGCGTGGCGGTCTGCTCGATGTTGCCTTTGGACATCACGCACACCCGGTCGGCCATCGACAGGGCCTCCTCCTGGTCGTGGGTGACGAAGACCGTGGTGATGGCGAGGCGCTGCTGCAACGAGCGAATCTGATCTCGCAGCTCTGCGCGCACCTTGGCGTCGAGCGCCGATAGCGGCTCGTCCAGCAGAAGGACGCGCGGCTCGATCGCCAGCGCGCGCGCCAACGCGACGCGCTGCTGTTGGCCACCGGAGAGCTGGTGCGGGTACTTCGACGCTTGGTCGCTCAACCCGACGAGCTCAAGAAGCTCGCCGGCCTTGGTACGCGACGGCCCCTTCTTGTGGTGGCGCATCCGGAGTCCAAACGTCACGTTGTTCGTGACGTTCATGTTGGGAAAGAGCGAGTAGCTCTGAAAAACCATCCCCATGTCGCGCTTCTGGGCGCTGACGTCAGCCATGTCCACGCCGTCCACCGCGACGCGTCCACTGTCGGGCTGTTCGAACCCGGCGAGCATCCGCAGGGCCGTGGTCTTTCCGCAACCCGAGGGGCCTAAGAGAGCCACGAACTCGCCGGGCTCGATGGTCAGAGTGAATCCGTCGAGCGCACGCACGGAGCCGAAGGTTCGCACGAGCCTGTCCAATTCGACGCGGGCACCTTTGGCCGTCGATCCTCCCACGGGACTGGTGGTCGAGGACTCTTGAGTCTGGGTCACGCTGTGCCCGCCTTCCTTCGAGATCGCCTGGATTGAGAGCGGTCGAGCGAAACGATCAGGGTGAGCAGTACCCACGTACCGATGAGCCCGAACATCGACGCGGCGACCGTGATGTGCGCGTCGAACTGCTCGAAGTTGACGATCCACACTGGGACCGTCTCCCAGATGTCAAGGCTGGCCATGGTGAACTCACCGAGCACCAGGGCCAACGTCAGCACCATGGCCGACAGCAGCGCCGGCCGCAGGTTTGGCATGATGACCCGGCGCAGGGTCTGGACCCATGACCCGCCGAGTGACCGCGACGCTTCCACCAGCGTCTTGAGGTCGATCGCACCCAACCCCGCGTCGAGCGACCGGTAGACGAAGGGCATCGCCAAGATCACGTAGAGAAAGCTGAGCAGGTATGGCGATGACTTGATCCACCCGGGATAGGAAGCAAGTACGCCGGTGATGAGGATGATAGGTGGGATGACGAGAGGCAGGATGGTGATGAACTCAACGGCGCGGCGTACGCGAGGCAGTCGCAGGTGAACGTAGATGGTTGTGGGCACCATGAGCAGCATCGCCAGCACGACCGTCACCAGGGCGATCTTCATCGAAAGCGTGAAGGCCGCGGTGAATCCCTGCGCGGACGGGATCGCCTTGACGGCAAAGAATGAGAATTTCCCGGCGTCGTTTTGAAGGGCGAATTTGAGGCCCGCGTAGAGAGGCAGCAGAAAGTACGCACCGGCCAGCAGCATGACCACCAATCGCCACGTCCGGAATCGAGGGCGACGAAAGCGGCGCTTCGGCTGCTCATCGGTCGGGTTCAGCATCTGCTCGATCGGGAGTGATTCGGCGAAGCCGCCAGCTACTGTAGCCATCGCGACGCCCTTCGACGTACCAAGCCATAGAGAATCATCGTGATGGCCAGAACGACCAGCATCGCGAGACCGAGGGCGTATCCGACATTCTCTTGCCCAGCGATCACGTTGCCGTTGAGGAAATTGCCGATTTGGATCGGCGTCAGCGCGATGATGCCGCCGGTCAACGCCGCGGCCGTGGCGTAGGCCGCGAACGCGCTGCCAAAGAGCAAGAGCATCCCGCCGAGCACACTGGGCATCAGCACGGGCACGCCCACGTGGCGCCAATACCGCCAGCTCGACGCACCCATGTTGGACGCGGCTTCGCGCCACGAGGGTCGCAGTCCCGCCAGTGCTGGTGTGATGACGAGCATCATGAGCGGCAGTTGAAAATACAGGTAGACGGTGGCGACCCCGTAGTAGGTGTAGATGCTGAATCCGTGGCTGTACGGATTCACGTGAATGGCGTTCAGCCACACCGTCAGGAGGCCTGTCGTGCCGAGGGCCGATATGAAAATGAAGGCGAGATTGATGCCGCCGAAGTTGGCCAGGACGCCCGAAGCTGTAGCAATCAGACGGCGACCGATGTTGCTGCGTGACGTATGGACCGCGTACGCCAAAAAGACGCCGAGAACCCCCGGAATGATCGAAGAGATGACCGCCAGGCGGATGCTGTTCTCCAATCCGGTCAGAAAGACGCCGTGGGATATCAAATGAATGTTGGCCGTCGTCAACTTTCCCTGGTGATTGCGAAAGGCCAGATTGATCAGGGCGATCGTGGGAATGCCCAGGCCCAAGAAGACGTACACGAAGAACGGCGTCATTGCGAGCGTGGGGCCTACACCACGCCGGAGTTTCTTCGACCACGGCTTCGCGTTGGAACGCGATGTCGCTGACCCGGACGCTTGCGCGCCCGGGTCAGCGACATCTGGCGTCACGCTAGACATACGTGAGCCTGACAACTCGCGCTATCAGCCCGCCCCAACCATGGTGGCCCAGTTAGCGTCCACGTAGGTCGCAGCGTTGGTGAGCTGCGTCACCGTCGGGTACTGCAGCGTCGTGCCACTAGGAACGCCGGGCAGCTTTGCTACCCACGCCTTGTTGGCCGTGCCGTGCGCCTGCATGTACGCGAGCTCGACCGGACGGGCCTCGCCCTTCAGCCAGAGGTTCTGGCCGGTCGTTGAGTAGAGGTATTCCTCCCACAAGCGAGCGGCGGCGGGGTCCGGTGCGGCCTTCGCGACTGCCTGGGTGTAGAACTCGCCCACCGCGGCGTCCGTCGGGATGATGACCTTCCAGCTACCCAAGATGTTGCTCAGGTTCGACGCCTGGAGGTAGTCCCACCAGATGACGATGTTGGTGGAGTTGTTCTCCACCGTGGACGCCGACGCGGTCCCCGGGAAGAACGTTCCCGCCTTGTTCAGGTTGGCGAAGTACGTCACGCCCGGTGCGACGTTGTCCAACGATCCACCGTTGGCCACCGCCGCCGCAATCACACCCGCGAGGGCCGCCGAGGCGGTCGTCGGTGAGTTGTTGAGTCCGATCGTGTACTTCGTGCCCTTGACCGCCTTGGCGGCCAAGTCGGCGAACGAGGTCGGACAGGTCACCGCGGCCGAGTTGCAGCCGATAGCGACGAAGCCGCCGTAGTCGTCAAACCAGTAGCCGCCCGACTGCTTCAATGAGCCAGGAATCTCTTTCCACGTCGCCACCTTGTAGGGGGCCAAGAGTCCGTCGCTCTGTGCCGTGACGGCATAGTTGGTTCCGACGTCAATGACGTCGGGAGCCGTTGAGCGACCCTTGTCGACCTGCAGCGCCGTGACCTCCTGGCCACTGGAGCCCTCAGGGTTGGCCGAGTTGATCTTGATGTGGTACTTCTTGGCGAAACTGTCGAGGATCTGTCCGTAGTTGGCCCAGTTGCGGGGCAACGCGATGACGTTCAGCTTGCCTTCCTTCTTGGCCGCCGCGACCAGCGCCTTCATCGACGTATTGCCAGTGGCGGTCAGATGGGTGACCTTCGCCCAGTTCACGCTCGATGCACCGGCGGTCGACGAGATAGACACGATGGCGAGACTCGCTACCGTGGCCCCGGCGACCAGCAGGGTTCCAACTTTCCTTTTTACATCCACCTTCGATTACCTCCGGTTGGCTTGGCGAACCACCGTTTGGAGGTTCGTCGTGAAGACTATCCATCCGTAGGTCACCGTGTCAGGCAGTTTCGAGGCTCCAGGTGTCCCGGACTCAAAAGTTGAGGGACGCGGACCTGAACCTTGGGTGACACGGGGTCGAGAGACCGGTCGGGCGGCGATTTACCCCTCGTCGATAGTGAACGGGGCGTGCACCGCGCCGAGGGTCAGGCCCGCCGAGTGCAGGTCTGTGGCCTCTCCGCGCTCGCTCTGGGCCCGCCGGGCGGCGCGCTCCCATCGCTCCTCCACCCGCCCGAGGCGCCAGTAGCCGAGGGCTCCCACCCACACCGCGACGAAGATGCCCACGATGGTGAACCCGGCGCGGTTGATGTTGAAGGACTTGGCGAACTGCCAGAACCCTCCCGTCAAGTGCAGCTGGTTCGCCGTGACCTGGGCCAGCTCCAGCGTTCCGATGTAGAAGGCCACGAAGACGCTGAGTCCGGTGATGGCGATGTTGTAGTACACCTTGCGCACCGGCTTGGAGAAAGCCCACCCGTAGGCGAAGTTCATGAACGAACCGTCGAGGGTGTCGAGCAGGCTCATCCCGGCCGCGAAGAGCAGCGGCAGACTGAGCACCGCCCAGAACGGCAGGCCAGCGGCCACTGACGTGCCCGCGAGCACCAGGAACGCCACTTCGGTCGCGGTGTCAAAGCCCAACCCGAAGAGGAACCCCAACGGGTACATCTTCCAGGGACGGTCGATCGAACGCGCGAGCGGACCGAAGAAGCGCATCATGAAGCCGCGCGAGTTGAGGTGCTTTTCTAGCTCGGAGTCGTCGAAGCGACCCTGGCGCATCTGGAGGAAGAGGCGCACGATCCCCACCAGGATGACGAGGTTCAACGTGGCGATGAGGTAGAGAAAGCCCCCCGAGACCAGCGTGCCGATGAGCCCGCCGTAGTGGTGCAGCGGCGAGTTGGCGTTGCGGACCTGCGTCCCCAGAGCGCGGGCGCCGAGCCCCAGGATGACGGTCAGGGAGAAGACCACCGAGGAGTGGCCCAGGGAGAACCAGAAGCCCGTCGACATCGGGCGCTGGCCCTCGGACATGAACTTGCGGGTGGTGTTGTCGATGGCCGCGATGTGGTCGGCGTCGAAGGCGTGGCGCATGCCCAGCGTGTACGCCAGCACGCCCGTGCCGACGCCCAGCACCTTGGTCGAGCCCACGCCGTAGTGGCCGCGTGACGCGAGGACCAGCAGCGTCCAACCAGCGACGTGCAGGAACGCAATGAAGGCGAGCATCGACCACAGCGTTCGTCGCTCGGTCCGCGAGAGCGATCGGATTCGACCGGAAGGCTGGAGGGTCGGCTTCGTCACCGTAGCCATAGAGCCACCTTACTAGGAAAGATTCCTAATTAGGAAAACTTACTGTGACGATCGTGTGAGGCCGGCGCGTTCGCCGCGCGTGACGAACTTGGTCGCCATCTTGCGACTGGCCTCGTCGATCATCTCGTCGCCGAACATCACCGAGCCGGTGGCGTTCTCCTCGGTGGCGACGCGGTAGGCCTCCAGGATGTCGAAGGCCCGGTCGAACTGCTCCTGGGTCGGCGAGTACACCTCGTCTAAGACCATGGCCTGGTCGGGGGTCAGCGCCCACTTGCCGTCGTAGCCCAGGATCCGCGTGCGCTGGGCGAACTCGCGCAGCGCCTCGAGGTCGCGCACCTTGAGGAACGGTCCGTCGATCACCTGGAGACCGTTGGCCCGCCCGGCCATGAGGATGCGTGAAAAGACGTAGTGAAAGTGGTCGCCCGGGTACTCCGGGATCGCCACTCCCCCGGTCAGGACTGGCATCTCCAGCGATGCGGCGAAGTCGGCCGGACCGAAGATGATCGTCTCGAGGCGCGGCGAGGCGGCGCAGATCTCGTCGACGTTGATCAACCCGCGCGCCGTCTCAATCTGGGCTTCGATCCCGATGTGCCCAACCGGCAGCCCGGCGTTCTTTTCGACCTGGGTGAGCAGCAGGTCGAGCGCGACGACCTCGTCCGCCGACTGCACCTTGGGCAGCATGACCTCGTCGAGTCGCGGACCGGCCCCGCCCACCACGTCGATGACGTCCTGGTAGGTCCACGGGGTGTCCCAGCTGTTCACTCGCACGCACATCACGCGGTCATCCCACTCCAGGGTGCGGATGGCGTTGACGACCTTGGCGCGCGCGGCCACCTTCTCACTCGGTGCCACCGAGTCCTCGAGGTCCAGGAACGTCATGTCGGCGACGACGGTCGGTGCCTTGGCGAGGAAGCGGTCCGATGAGCCGGGCGTCGAGAGGCACGAACGGCGCGGCAGGTTGCGAGATCGCTCAGACATGTCGGCGAGCCTAGGCTCGCCTCACCCCGGCTCTGCGCGACCGATTCTCCGCGGTGAGATTCACCCCTGTCCACGCGCGCCATCAGGACATACGAGCGTTCGCCGCGTCGTTCCGCCGACGCGCCGAAGCGTATAAAGGTAACCTGGCCTCCGTGACTGACGTCGAGCGCCCGGGGCGCTACGCGCCTCAAACTCGCCGCCAGCCCGCCTGGGTCCGGTGTTGCCTCGCGGTCCTCGGGGCCGCCACCATCGCGTCGGCGACCGTCGCCATCGTGCCCGGTGTTGCCGGAGCGTCCGCACTCTCGACCGATCAGGCGAAGGCCAAGGCGCTCTACAGCCAGATCGTCTCGATGAACAATCGGGTCGACTCGTTGGGTCAGAAGTACGACCAGGCGCGCATCAACCTCCAACACATCACCAACGTGATCACCAACACCAAGGCGATCGTCGCCCAGATCGAGCGCAACGTCGCCAAGGGCAACGAGCAGCTGCGCCACGACGCGGTCTTCGCCTACGTGACCAACGGCTCCCAAGCCTCGACCAATCCGCTGTTCTCCAATCGCGCCTCGAGTATCGGGGCGACCAACGTCTACAGCCAGCTGGCCCAGGGCAACATCTCCTCGACCCTGGCGGGGCTCACGAGCTCGAAGATCCGACTGACCCAGGAGCGCCACCTGCTCTGGGCCGAAGAGCGCCGGGCCGCCTCGGCGGCCCGCGTCGCCGCCAAGGCCTTCAACGAGGCCCGCGGGCTGCAGGCCTCTCTCCAGCGCGCCCTCAATCAGGTGAAGGGCGCGATCGCCGGCTACATCGCCGCCCAGGAGGCGGCCGCGGCGCGCAAGGCGGCCGGACGACTCGGTTCCGCCAAACCGGGCCGCGGCGGCTACCCCGCACCGCCCCCCAACTCGCGCGCCAACATCGCGATCCGCGCCGCGCTCACCTTCATCGGCGTGCCCTACGTATGGGGTGGCGCGTCGCGCAGCGGCGTGGACTGCTCGGGCCTCATCATGCTGGCCTACGCCGCGGCCGGGATCTTCTTCCCGCACTACTCCGGCGCCATGTACGCCGACACGGTGCGCGTGCCTCTGTGGGACCTGCGTCCGGGTGACCTCCTCTTCTACGGGTGGCACGGTGACCAGCACGTCGCCATGTACCTCGGGCACCACCAGATGATCGAGGCTGAGACCACGGGCACGCGGGTCCACGTCACCGCGGTACGCCTGGGCTACGGCTTCGCCGGGGCCGGTCGACCCCGGGTCTAGGTGTCGGCGGTCCCGACCAGCGTCCACCTCGGGCCGCTGACCTTCCACCTCTACGGCTTCGGCCTGGCGGTCGCCACCTACGCCGCCTACCTCTACGCGCGGCGCCGACTGTCACGTGCGGGAATCGACCTCGAACACTTCGCTGCCTACGTCGCCGTCCTGCTGATCGGTGGACTGGTGGGCGCCCGCGCCGCCCACATCGCCACCAACTGGTCCCTCTACTCCGGGCACGTCGGCCGGTGGTTCGCCGTCTGGCAGGGCGGACTGGCCAGCTTCGGTGGTCTGGCGGTGGCCCTCCCCCTCGGCGTCTACCTGCAGCGGCGCTGGTGGTCGAGCGTGCGGCTCCTCTCGTTCTGTGACGTCCTGGTCCCGGCGGTCGTCGCCGGCTGGGCCCTCGGGCGCGTGCTGGGTCCCCAGTTCATGGTCAACGGCGGCGGACACCTGACGCACCAGTGGTTTGGTCTGCACTATCACGGTCAGGTCGGGCGGCGCGTCCCCGTGCCGCTCATCCAAGGAGCTGAGGACGCACTCCTGTGGGGGTTACTTCTACTCGGTGAGCGACACGGACTGGCGCGGCGTGCCGGTCAGGTGACCGGCGTGGCGATGGTCGTGTGGGGGTTGGTGCGCGCGCTCGACGAACGTCTCTTGCTCGGCCAAGAGTCGCACAGCGGGTCGCTCGGCGTCCAGGCCGCGGGCCTCGCACTGGCCGCACTGGGCGTCGTCGTGCTGATTCGCGTCGCGTTAGTGCGACGAGACGCTGGCAGCGTCGGCGAGACCGTCATGGGCGGCGACGCCGACGCGACGGTGCCGGTCCCGTCGCACCAACGCGACGACGATGACGGCGAAGGTACTCAGTAACAGGGCGTTGCGCGCGACGAAGGCGTAGGTCGTCGTCCACGACGTGGTGATGCTGGGCGTGCGAAAGATGACCCAGGGAACCAGCGACACCACCGTCGCGGCGATCGCCGTTCGACCGAGCGCCGTGTTCGCCCCAGCCTCGAACGCCACCAGGATCAGCAGCGGGGCGAAGGAGAAGTAGTGGTCCCAGGCGACCGGCGACGCGATGGCGCCGGCGATGAGCACCACGATCACGGCGCTGAAATCCAGTCCGACGCGCCAGAGACGCTGCGCGGCGAGCAGGGCCAGAGCCATCACGGCGGCTTCGAGCAACAGGCCCTCGTGGGTTGAGATCGTTCCGTAGTGGAAGGGCCAGCGCTGGAAGAACGCGACGAAGCTGCCGCTCTTGAGCGAGTTGGCGGTGCCCGCGAGCTTCTGGAACTCCTGGCCGCCGAAGATGATGTGGTGGACGAAGTACCGCGCGCTGGTGGGCCATATCGCGAAGGCGAGTCCGGTGACGCCGGCCGTGGTGGCCAGTGCGGTCAACGCCGGACGCCACTCGCGACGCAGCAACCACACGATGATGAAGAGCCCGGGGTAGATCTTGATTGTCGCCGCGAGGCCGATGAGGACGCCCTTGGCCGGTCCCCGAATGATCAGCATGTCGAGGAGAACGAAGAGCATCAGGATCGTGGCGGTTTGGCCCCACATCAGGTGCTCGATCAGTTCAGGAAATATCGCCGCGGAGATCACCGCCGCCCAGCACGCCAATCCGGCCAAGAGGAGTCGCGGCACTTTGGTGAGGTAGATCAGTGAGACGTAGATCGAGGCGGCAAGAGCCGCCAAGGTCACGAAGTTCCACACCAGACTGAGGTGTTGGATCGGCACCCACAGGATCGGCCAGAAGAAGAAGATCGCGCCGGGTGGGTAGGTGAACGCCTGGTACCCGAAGGGCACGTAGATGTTGCCGGTTCGGCGAAGGTCGTTGAGGTTGGCCACCCGTCCGAACAGGTCTTTGAACGAGTAGTTGAAGTGCATCGTGAAGACTTCGGAGTTCTGGTGATTCACGAGCCACGTCATGACGAGGATCACGGCGACGCCGCTGGCCAGGACCAACGCCGCGAACACCTGGGACCCGGGGGCCGCGCGTCGGCGAACGGCGCTGGTACTCACGAACGTTCCTCCACGCTTTTACGTCGAAAACCCAGAAAAGCCTACTTGTGTCGCCAATCTCATCTCGATTTTGGTCGACGCATTCAGAGCGAAGGTGTCAGGCCGAGGGTGTGCTCCCGGCAAACCTTCGCCACCGCACAAAGGGCAAGACGCATAGCAGGGCGAGGAACACCACCTGCAGTGAGATCGACCACACCGAACCGAAGGCGTTAGCGACAACACTCGAGAGCTGTCGATCGGCGAGGGTCGCCGCGCCCACGTAGATCGAGTAGCTCACAAGTCGCCCCAGCACGAACGCGCCCGTCACCATGCGCAGGGGCAGGTCCAGCAGTCCAGCTGCGAGGAACAGTTGAGCTGACGGCAGTGGCGAGAGGACGAAGATGCCGAAGAGGGCGGCCGCGCCAACCCTCTTGCGTTCGATCAGCAGTCGAGCACCCTCCAGATTGTCCTTCAACCTGGCCGGCAGGCGACCCTTGAAATGTCCGGCCCCGAGAGCCAACAGGTAGCGACCACTCGCGGCGGCCAGCACGCCCAGGAGTACCAGCGCGACGGGATTCAAGTGCCAGTGCAACCGGGCGAAGACGAGAACGGCCCACGTGGGTGGACCGAACGCCGGCAAGAGGTTGATCCCAAAAACCACGAGCACCAGGACGACGTACTTCACGACGCGCGGACCATGGATTCAGTTTGGTCCTTGGTCTGCGGCGACGCGAACCTAGGTGGGCACGGTTGCCGACGGGGAAAGGCCCGCGCCGACCGCGGCACGGGCGTGTGGTTGACGAAGTCGCAGATGTAGGGCGATGGCGCCGCTCACCAACGCCGCGTAGAAGCACCAGAGCGACGTGAACCCACTGGCGCACAACAGCGCCAGGATGATCACCGCCGCGAGATTCGCGACACCGAACCAGATCAGGACCTTTCGACCTGACGCCAGGAGGGGCCCGCACGTAGCGACGATGTACAAACCAATGAACACAACCCCGTGTTGGAGGCCGATCGAATACACGAGGTGATACGCGCCGAGCCGGGCGGTGGGATGTCCCACGAGCATGGCTTCGAGGAGCACACCGGACACAATCGCACCCAGAACCCCGAAGGGGGCGTATCGCCACCGCCGTCGAGGTGAGTGCTCGAACACGGCGAGGAGTGCGGGCACCAAGAGGGGCAACACGACTAACGCAAACAGAAGGTAGATCCACGTCGCGACGTGACCGACCTCCTTAGAAACGTGACCCTGGAGACCCCACCAGACGAAGGTCTCGTCGACCTGATGAAGTCCCAGCAGCAAAGGCAGGGTGGCGATCGCGAGATTCTCCGGTCGCCCTTTCAGGTGACGGCACGCGTCGACTCCGATGGCCACAACAACGGCGCCCCCAACGAGGTCACCGGTCGGAGAGAAGCACACGATCGTCCTCGCGGCGCTTGATCTCTCGGCCCGGGCACGTTCCAGAGTCGAGAATCCCACGCAAAGCGTTCAGCGGGACAGCATCCACCTTATGCCAGGGGAGGCGTGATCTCTCACTCGTCGATGAGGAGTTCGCGGTCGGTTCTGAGGATGCAATGAACGCCACTTGACGCGCAACTTCACCGAACGAGATGCCCAGATTCGATAGGTAGCCTTCAGTTTGAGCGACACGTTGTCGTATGACTTTTGTGGATCTGCGAGCGACATGACACCGGTCACGGAAGACGTGTTTGGTCACGCGCTCTGGGAATGGACGAACGGTGACGAGTCACCGGAGCTGCTCGAACGAGAAGACGGCTTCGTGCAGATCGGCGCTGGACCCGATGTGTATCTTTCAGAGTTCCGTGGATGGCCAACGTCGGAACGAAGGTCCGTCCGCAGGATCCGGCGGCCACGTCCTCGATGTGGGCTGTGGGGCCGGTCGGGTGTCTCTCGAGCTTCAACGTCGTGGACTAGAGGTCGTTGGGCTCGACGCCTCACCACTGGCTGCGCGAGCGGCCACATTCCGAGGCGTCAGAGAAGTCTGGTGTTCGCCACTAGAAAAACTGGATTCGAAGATTGGCTCCTTCGACTCATTCGTCATGTTCGGCAACAACTTCGGAATCTTCGGCACACCGGATCACGCTCGAGAGTGCTTAGTCAACCTCGCCAAGTTCGCCAAGCCCAGCGCGCGGATCTTCACCGAGAGCACCAACGCGTACGGTGGCGGGGCCCCAGGTTTTGACCGGTCTTACTATCGTCGCAACAAGGCGCGTGGCGCAGCGCCCGGACAGATACGCCTTCGCTTTCGGTTTGGCTCAATGACTGGCGCCTGGTTCGACTGGTTGTACGTGTCGCCAAAGGAGATGCGCGTGCTGCTTCGTGGGACGGGGTGGCACCAAGCGCGCATTATTGGAACTCGAATCGGCGAACCGTACGTCGCCGAGCTGGAAATGGACTGAACTATCCCACTCGCGTTTCGTGGGCCCGATCTAGAGGATTGGATCGACGTCATTACTCGGGCCGGCGCCCTGTTTGACAGCCCTCCGCCGCGACTCCGACACCACTCAAGATCAATATTCTCGTTCAACGCGCCCGTGCCGCGGATCCGAATGATCCGCGGCACGGGCGAGCGATGCGCCAGATATAGATCACGCTGAAAACCGTGAGCCGTCCTTCTGGCGTCATAACAGAATCAAGACCGAAGGGCCCGCCAAAGTCGTGACTCCCAACGACCGGACAAGGGCCTGCCCGGCGGGCCCTTCGGAGCCGTTGTCAGTTGCCTGACGAACTAGCCGACAGGCCCGCGCTTCCCGCAAGGCCGGCCGCCGCCGACAGGGAGCCGCCTACCAAAGCGCCCAGCGAGCCGTCGGTCGAAATGTTGAGCGAGCCCGCACCCGACGTATCAACGGAGGCGCTCGGTGAGGTTGTAACCGTCCCCGTGACCTGCGCAGTGCCTTGATTGTCGGTCGCGCACGTCTGGGAGATACCTGCGCCGCCGTTGGCGGTTGCGCCCGTGGAGCCATTGAGGCTGGCCGATCCGTTCGTCACGCCGACCTGACCACTTTGGATCGCGTTCGCTCCGACCGACAGTGCGTTATCGGTCGAGCAAGTCGCGGAGATCGACGTGGAGTTCAATGCGTTTGCGCTACCCGCCAAACCCGCGCTCGCCGTCGCGTTGGCGCTGGCGCCACCCGAGGCGGTTGAGCCCAGCATGGCCGACGACGATAACGAAGCTTGGGCCGACGTTGTCGCGGTCGAAGAGAACGTCGTCGTGCTCGCCGCGGTCGCGGCGCCGTGGACACCGGTGCCCGGTCCGGCGACAGAAGCAAACGCGGTGCCGGCAGCCGCAAGAAGAAGCGCGCCTGCAATTACTGGGAATGTGATTCGCGGTCTCAACATGGGGGTCTCCTCAAAGTTGTCGGTTACTGCCTTTCACCGACTACATCGCCCATGACCGCCCCGTGTCACGCGATTGGGGCAAAAAAACCGGGTGCGAGCCCAATTCCTTTTGATTACGCGCCGATCGCTCTAGGAGGTGCCCCCGGTCCCGAGCGATCCCGTCAGGCCGGGAATCGTCACGACTGGCAACAGTGTGGTGGTGGTCGTGGTTGTCGAGTCGTTGGACTGATATCCCCCATTGGTTCCGCCTCCCGGGACCAACGGAAGTCCGCCGCCGCCGATGAGCGTGGGGGTCGGCACGATGGTCACACCGGTGATCGCGATGACGCCCGCCTTCTGCAGAAGTTGGTTGGCGGTTCCTTGAATCTGTGAGAGGTCACCCGCACTGAGCCTCTTGAGGTCGCGCGCGAAGGTGCGCCCGAGTGAGGTGGCACTTTGGCGATCGCGAGAGCGAAGCGAGACCTTGAGGTGCGACTCCATCTGGCGGGCCTGGTACAGCGCGGGCGAAGTGACGGGAAAGCCGAGATCCCACGCAATATTGCGTGTGGGTCCCGGCAGCGTGTCGGTTGCGACCGCGGCGGCCGCAACGCTTCCCGCCAGGAGACTGGCTGCGATGAACACCGAGAACGTCGAAACGTGTCGACCAGCCATCCGTCGCAGCGAAGAGAGCGTTCCGACCCGCGTTCCTCGCTCGCCGCGTGCCGATGTCAACGTGGCGAGTTCCCTCGTCAGACCCATCATCGTGCGCTCGTCGGGGGCTGCCGAGGGTGCGGCCAGAGCGTTGCGCAAGCGCGTCATCAGTTCGTCGTCAGTGATCATCATCTTCTCCATCGCTGTTCAACATCGTTCGCAACCGACTTAACGCCCTCGCCTGAGCCATTCGGACAGCCCCTGGGCTCGTGTCGAGGATTGCAGCCACTTCCTCGCTGGGTAGTTGCGCCACGACGCGCAATTCGAGAATCTCTCGATCGCCGGCGCTCAGCCGTTCGAACGCTTGTCGCACGACGCGATGCTCATCGGACAAACCGACGCGCTCGGACGGGTCGGGCGCTGCGGGATCTAGGGGTACGACAGCTCGCCGCTCGCGACCGCGGCGACGCCACGTGTCGTGCACGACGTGCCGCAAGATGCCAAACGCCCACGCCTCCGGTGAAACGTCCAGGCTCGACATTCGCGACACCGTGGCCACCGTGCGCGCCAATGCCTCGCCAACGGCATCGCACGCTGCCTCGCGTGAGCCAAGTCGGCGCTGAGCGTAGACGAGCATCATGGGGTAAGCGCGCTCGTAGAAACCGGTCCAGGCTGCGCGATCGCCAACTCGCAAGCCGGCGATCTCATCTCGCATTTCCGTTACGGCGCGCATCTCACACTCCCCATCGCCGCCCCGGCAGTGCTGTCACACAATTTCTTCGATGAGTAGCGTGTCGGGCCTGCGAGTCCTCAAAGGATGTCGCCGCAACCTTGGTATCTCCTTACCAATAACGGAGGAATTCGTCTTTATCGCGAACCGGAACCCAGCTTGGGAAGCTGATCGACCTTTTTATCAGGAGTTTTGCCTTATGAATCCCTTGAGCGAGACGGACGCCTGCATAGATCTGGGTGTTGGCTTGGCCTAATCCACTGCGTCCATGAAGTCAGTCGTTGTCTGGTCTTTCGTGCGCCACGTCCACCGGATATCGGGCGCTTTCTCCGAAAACTAGAGATGAAATGTGGGATGTTCTGACTAGGGATGTGATGTGGGATGCCCCATCAACACTCTCATAGACCCGATGGACTTGCCAACCATCAGCGCCCCAACGGTTAATCAACCTTTCCATCCGGCGATTGGCCGTCCACGGCATCCCAAAACCGAGCCGTTGACTCGCGTATTCAAACTGCGGCACCGTTACCTCCCGTGACCACTCTCGTCTTGATCGACAATTGTTGCAACCGTGCCGCTGGCCAGATCGCAGAGCAATCAGGAGCACAACCTGTTAAAGACGTTTGTCAATTCAGCAAGACTCAGATTCATGCGAGTTTGCCCCACAGCGTGAGCTCCGCGAAGATAGCCCGCGGGTCGTCTTTCGTGCGGAGGGAAGACGCCGGAACCAAGAACCTCCTTTTGGAATCTCTTCTTGGCGCTCTGAGACTCATGGGCCAAGACATTCCGGACGGCCATGTATTTCATCACGACCTTCTTGTCATTCGGAGTCATCTCGCTAAAAGGTCGGCCTTGACGTAGGAAGCGCTCGGCCCTATCGACCGAGATGTCCGCTGGTAACCAGTCGAGGTGTCGAGCTCCGCCTTGTGCGATTTTTCGAGCCACCGCCTCTGAACGAATGACAACAAGTGGTTCGATTGGCCGAGGATGGTCAATTCGCGACATCAGTACTCCTAGGAATAGCTCTTCCCACTTATTTTCGTAGAACGCGAAAAAACTCAAGAACGCACCAGCGTATGCACGCTCGACATCAGTACGGGTCAGACGGCCCTCTCTGTGAAGACGTTCGAGCTTCTTTACGAAGGAATCGATCCCTCGTGCTCGCTGGGCAAGTTTGCCCGCGATATCACTTGCTGGCCGGGACAACGAGCTGACTCCGGAGGAAATCGTGCCTTATCTGGCGACGGGCCGCATCTACAGGAGCTCTACGAATGGCATCCAACACCTTCGCTGGTACTTCCTCTTTGCCGATCGCGGAACTTACCCGAAGAAGATTGGACCTAAATGAAGCGGGTAGTGACTTCGGACGTTGCGACGACAGCGATGACTTGAGTCCGTAGATCAAGTCATACGCAACGACCGCAACGCTGAAGAATAGCACCTCAGATCTGAACCCTGTTCCTCCGATGACATCACCAACAGAGTCATCAAGGTCGTCAAATATTCGTTCAAATCTCTTTGCGAGTTCAACTTCTCCAGGAAGTGCCTCATCGTAATCCTCATACCATTTGTCGAGAGCCCTTTGACGTTTTGCGGCGATGCCTGAAATCATGTTGATCACAATGTCGCTCGTAAGTTCAACTTCTTTCATTCGAGCAATCTGGTCTTCGGAGAAAATTTTCCATGAGCGCCATCTATCGAGCTGTTCGACGGCCAAGCGGTACATAAGCAACTTGAACGAACCGAAGTACTCTGCATTCCGGAGCTCCTGCGAATTCAATTTCGTTCCCGTGCTATTGATTCGAGAGAACATTTGCAGAATCACGCGGTCATCAGTATCCGACGCCAATAAGTGCGTACTGAACTCGTAACTCAGAATGCTCGACTTGACCTCGTTCGAAAGTCTCGCGAAAGGTTTGCCGGCGATATCCGAATTGTGATTCGCTCGAACCGTAAACTCATCTCGCGTTGGATTGAAGTCTTTGAGAGCGGCGGCATCGACAAACGAAAGGATCGTGCGCAGACGCTGCTGTCCATCCACCACTTCTCGTATGGTGTGCTGCTTGTCAAGATCAACCCGTTCACGCACGTAGATGACTGGGACGGGGAAACCACGGACAATCGTGTCAATCAAGAATGACTTCGCAATGGGCTTCCATACCGGTCGTCGTTGGAAGCTTGGAGATAACAGCAACGTTCCATCACGTTGCCAACCCAGAAAGTCGCTGACTTTGTAAACCGTCTTTGAAATCGAGATCTGACTCATCTTTTGGTCCGTCTGTCGCTATCGCCACAATTCAGCATGTCGGTACAGAATGTCACGCGACCCCTCGGCTAGGCTCCAATCGAACACCTGTTCGCTATTGTAACGCCTGTGAATGACAGCGCTGTAAGTTCCAGAGGAGGAATGAAAATGGCGGATTCGCTGGAGTCTGGCGTGACTGCGGTGCGTGTCCAATCGGTCGGGCAGCATGATCGAGGCGCATACTTCACACCTCCGACGATTGCGGCGTTCCTTGCCAATTGGGCAATTCGAGATCAATCGTGTCGTGTTCTGGACCCCACCTGTGGTGAGGCTGTCTTTCTGCTCGCCGCTGGTCGCAGACTTCGTCAATTGGGCGTTGATGACGTTGAGCTTGACGCTCGAGTCCACGGAATCGATCTTCACAAACCATCTCTCGATTCCTCATTGGCCCACCTCGAAGCCGAAGATCTCGACGCTCACCTCTTGGCACGCGACATCTTCGAGGTGCCAACGCCAGACCAATATGGCAGTCCCATCCCGTTCATGGATGCAGTGATTGGCAATCCACCCTTTGTTCGTTACCAGAGCCATCGCGGCGACGTTCGTAAACGATCCGCCGAAGCGGCATTACGACAAGGCGTTCGGCTCACAGGGTTGGCGAGTTCTTGGGCTTCGATTTTGGTCCACTCCTCCGGGTTTCTGAAGCCCGATGGCCGGTTGGCCATGGTCTTGCCGGCCGAACTCCTAACCGTCAATTATGCAGAACCGATTCGTCAATGGCTTAAGTCGCGATTCAGTGGAGTGACGCTCGTAATGTTTGAGCGTCTCCAATTCAATGATGCCCTTGAAAAGGTCGTACTTCTCTTGGCGCACGGCAATGGAGGATGTGACAGTTTTCAGCTTCAGTATGTGCAGGACGCATCGGAACTCCAGGATCTGCAATTTGGTGATGCGGTCAGCGTGATGCCAAGATTCGAAGGAAAATGGACTGATTTGTTGATGCCCATGAATGAGCGTCGACTTTATCGCGACGTTGTTGACCGGGCGTTTCAGCCGCTACAACATTACGGAACTATCGCGCTAGGGACGGTAACCGGGAGCAACGAATATTTCGCCATAAGAGAATCCAAGCGAGTCGAATACGGGCTGACAGAGAAAAACTTGGTTCGCATATGCCCGCCAGGAACCCGCCACCTACGTGGTCTAAGTTTCACCACCGGAGACTGGAAGAGACTTCTCGTAAGTGACGAACGTGTATGGCTGCTTAACCCCGAATCGGGAGATCGATCCCGAGGATTGGCACGCTACATCGCCAAGGGCGAAGAAGAGGGCGTATCGATGGCTTACAAATGCCAAGTTCGTTCGCCGTGGTGGAAGCCGCCGGTTACTCCTGCGCCGGACCTCTTCTTCACATACATGAGCCATCGCTATCCGAGGCTGATTGCTAACAGCTCAAGATCATTCTTCCTCAACTCGATGCATGGGCTCAGCCTGCATGAAAAGAGCAATACGACGGTTCGGTCAGCGCTCCCTCTCTTGATGTTCAATTCGGTTACGATGCTCGGTGCCGAAATTGAGGGCAGATCCTATGGCGGTGGAATACTGAAGCTTGAACCTAGGGAAGCATCAATCCTTCCGCTCCCTAAAGATGAAGAATTGGCTAGAGCCTGGGTAATCTTGAAGTCAGAGCGAGGCGCTCTCAATCGTCAACTCCAAAGCGGCCTCTGGACAAATGTCGTTGCAAAGGTCGATGATGTATTGCTGCGTCAAGTTGTAGGTTTATCGCAGTCAGATGTGAGCACTGTGCACTCTGCTGCACGGAACCTACGAGCACGACGGCTGTCGAAGGGATCCGAATCGGATGTCCAACCCGACGAATGAGGAAGAAAAGCAAGCGTTAGCTGTGGAGTCGAAGGTGGGTCATCCGGGGGACATCTGGGAGACACTTCAGCAAAGAGTGCAGAACGAAGCGATTACCAGATTCTCGACCATTGAGAACGACTGGCTCGCACTCATGTGGTCAATTGATGCCTTTAGGACAGCAGGTGTTCCTCCGAGGGAAATGGGCCGACAGGACTTGTCGACCAAGAAACGACTTGAAGCCGTCTATCGTGGCAAAGGCAATTGGTTTGCAACGATTCTGGCTCTCCTGCTTCAGAATCAAACCGATCAGCAGATCCAGCCGAGAACCAAGGTCCAAGGGTTTAGCCAACTCCATCAGGTCGATCTCGCTTGGCCAGCAAGACAATTCGATCCTCGTATCTGTGTTGAGTCAAAAGTAACCGGCGCCCCGCCATACGATTCGACGCCCAGTCGCGGCGCAATCAGTGATTTCTCAAACCGCCGAAAGGAATTGAAGTTTGCTGCTACTGATCTCAAGTTGTATCGCAGACAGCAAGAGACTGCCATCGAGCATTGGGGCGCGTGGAGGGAGAAAGCACCGCCAATGACGTACTTCCTCTGGGCCGCGAGGATGCGCACGGAGGGACGTCAGCCAGATCAGATCGAGCGACTAATCGCTGAAGCGAAGGCACTCGTTGACACTTACCTTGAGGGCGCAGGAATCTTCGCCTGGAAACTCAATACGAAGCGTGACGCTTACGAAGTAACTCATGTACCAACATCGTCGGCCGTCACGAGTCTCGACGATGTCCTTTATCGGATTGCGAGCGAGATTAAGAGCCAACTCAAGGAGTCGGCGGGTAGGGTTCCCCCAGAGGTGAAACCGAGTGCGACCTTGATTGACGTCGATGTCTTATTCGACGATCCCGATTGATCTCCACTCGCCGCGTTGTCTTTAACGGCTCGTCGAAGGAAGCACGCACTTCCAGCGTCCCCAGTTGCAGCTATTGAAAAATAACCTTCGGCGTCGAGTACCGCTGATCGGTTGAGGTTTCTTGAGTTGGTAGTGGCGGGCCAGGATGTCGGTTCATAATGGCGCCCGCACCAAGGTAGCGGCGAGCGCACGATGTCGTCGATAAGGACTCTTCTCGTGACCACGGCCCCTGACACCAGTCAGACAACACCACTGAAAGCCACGATTTACTAAGAAGGCTGCTCCTCCAGACTCTCCATTTTTCACATTTCGAAATGTGTCACACGTTGATGAAAGAGTGGAAGCCTATGCACTTGACGACGACTGAAGTGGCGCTTGCCAGTGTCACAGTGGCGGCCGCTTCGGCACTCAGCGCTTATCTCGATGTCAAGAGAGATCGACGACGAATCCTTTACAGCCAGGCGGTGCAAGCGGTTCTCAAGTGGAACGAAATGCTCTACAGAGTCCGTCGCCGTGATGAGTCCGAAGCCCGCGAACTGATTCACTCCTTTCACGAACTACAGGAGAACTTGGCGTACTACGAGGCGTGGATCGCCAGCGAATCGAAGTACTTGGACCGAAGTTACGCACGGTTGGTCAAGTCCGTCAAGGACGCGGCTCAGCCGCTGCTTCACAGCGCATGGGTGCAACTTAGACCAGTACCCGGCGCTGCACTACCTGAAGATGTTCATCCCAACCCAAAAGTAGAGGTCGAGCGCTTCATGACTGATGTTCGTTCTCATCTTTCGCCATGGATCTGGCGGCGGTGGGCGGTCGCATATCGCAATCGAAGACAGGCGATGTGAGCGCTGACCTGAGTACCTACTTCAAACGCTTCATCAAGACGATCACGATGAGCGAACCGCAGCTCTCTCGCATGGACAAGGCGGCGAGCGCATTGAAGGTCTACCTCATCGCTTCGTATGGCTTGCGAGTTGACGACGTGTTCTTGCAAGGGTCATACCCGAATCGAACGGTCATCGAGCCAATTAAAGGCGGAGAATATGACCTTGACATGGCGGCCGTGTGTTTTGAAGACAACTTGAGCGGTGATGTCGCGCTCGACGACCTCGAGCGTCGACTCGCCGACAATGGAAACTACAAAGACAGAATTGAACGGCGAACCCCATGTGTACGTTTGCACTACAGCGAAGACAAAGTCGGCAAGTTTCATGTAGATGTTGTCCCACTACGCCGCCTACCCGGAGCCGCAGAGCTGGAAGCACCACGCCGCTCATCACCCTGGAAGCCGACTGCTCCCCTTGAGTACACGCAGTGGTGTCGTGAGCAAGGAGATCAGTTTGCACGCACCGTGAAGATTCTGAAGCGATGGCGTGATGAACAGCAGGCGGTTCACGATGCGATCAAATCCATTGTTCTTCAAGTGCTTATCTCTGGGGTAATGCCGGAAGAGGACGACGACGCGACTCGTATCACCGCGACTCTTCGATTGCTTCATGCCCAATTGAATCCCCTGTCCGCGCCACCCGACGTGCGCAATCCTGTTCTCCCTTTTGAAAATCTCTCCGCCTCGTGGTCGATTCAGCAGTTTCTGGACTTTGTTTCTGAACTCTCTTACGCAGTTGAACAATTGAATGCCATAGGAGCAACTGATGAAGTCGCCGAAGCCGCAGACTTGTGGCGCGAACTCCTTGGGTCAGACTTTCCTGTTCCAACCCCTGCGGAATTGGGACTAAAACTTCTTGACACAAGTCACGAGAAAAAGCCATCATCACGAGGTTGGACGGTTTCGCTCGACAGACGTTGTTCAGTGTCATTGAGCGCTCAACGTTCAACAAGGAAACGTGGCCGTGCAATGATGCCGATCAAGACCGATGAACCGATTCCGGCGGACCGAGAGCTAGTTTTCAAGGCACTCGCAACCTCACCGTATCCCGTAGAAGTGCACTGGCAAGTTGTAAATACAGGGAGCGAAGCCGCTTCGGACGAGGATGGCCTTCGAGGTGAGATTTTTGAAGGTCACGACTTAGAGGGAAACACTCTCGGAGATGGCACGCAAAATTGGGAATGCACCAAGTACATGGGCTGCCATGAAATTCGTGCCCTTCTGGTTGCGAACGATCAGGTAGTGGCTACGAGCGACTATTTCAAGGTTCCAATCTTCAGAGGGCGCCTGCGCTAACTCCTCATTACACCGAGTGACCAGATTCCTCAGGATCTTGATCCTCACCATCGATGTCTCTCGACGCGACGATCTCGTCATCGGTACCGTAGACATCGACTCGAGATGGCCCAGACTTCCCAACATCTCGATAATGTCGCCAGACCCGATCGCCTAAGAGCGTCAGCAACGAATCGAATCCCAAATGCGGAAGGTCATCACCAATCCAGTGCAGTGTGAGTACCCACCATGCAGCCTTGAGAACGGTTGTTTGCTCCGTGGCTTCGGCCTTTACGCCAAGTTTCTTGAGAGTGGGCAGTACCGAGGCGACGTCAGCGTCATCCATGTGAACTCGGTTCTGCTCCACAAGTACGAGTGGTGAAGATGCGCGGTCCGTGTCGCGTGGTTGATTCAGCACGGACGTACCACCATTCGCATTAATAGGCACGACCTCACATTCGAGTCCGTCCGATTCATTCAGCGCTCTCGGAGTCTTGCCAACGCCTTGCACCGCGGTTGTAAATGATACGTCCAGAAGGCGAGACTCGGAAGACTGCCTTGCAGTTTGAGGAATGCTTCCGGCGGAAGATCGGAATCAATTCGAGCATCGACGCCCTCTTCGCCGGCGTAGACAACGTAATGGACACCGCCGCGTTGTCTGAAGCGACTCAAGAGGTTCTTGACTCCGAGGTACGCGTCATCCACCACGAGCTTGGCGAATTCCGGCAAGGGAACCCCGATGAAAATGCCGATCAACATCCCTCCATCTGCCGAAGCCGTGAGGGCCAGAGTCCGCTCTTCTACGGAGGCCGTCAGACCTGCTTCAGCAAGGATCGCTCGTACTTGCTCGACATTCGGTACCCCCTTGTCCGACGAGCCCTGCGGAGGCAACTTACTTACCCTTTTCTTTGCGTACACCCTTGAAGCGCTTCGGGCCTTCTTTGCCTTCCACGAATCTTCCGGTGTCTGTATTGCGCTTCGTGTAACCGTCGGTTAGGGGGTTCGGCAACTGACTGCGCTTACTCACTTCTCCTCGGCGAAAACCCTGGCCTGTGTTCTTCGCCATGTCTGCTCCCTTGGTTCAACAGCGTTCGTTTCGGCCGCAATGTTCTCCGATTCCAGTTTATCGAACACTTGTTCGTAGTACCTTCCCTTTTCGATTCGCGAATGAGCGACGAATTCGGGGCCCTGTCACCGAGCGATTCAGCAGGTCCATCCCGATTCTTCACGGTATGTAAACACGAGGCGATTGGAGCGCTATCAGTTGACACCTGTGAGTTCAACATGCAGGAGTCCTCACATCGTGGTGACTATCTCTAAAGAACGACTTAGGCAGCGCTTTCGAGACTGGTGTTGCTTTAATCGTATTTCTAAACGTGATTAAGAATCCGGTGCTGTTTCCATTGGAGTATTGACACATTTCGTGTCGCACGCAAATACGAAGTGAGATCCCTCGTCCCTAAACTGAAAACGACCGGATAATTGCCAAAGTATTTCTTGACGCGCGGGTATGCCCTCCCTACACTGCGTGATCAATGTCACTGCCATCAGTGCGGCTCTTGTGAATGATCCCTCACCAGTGCGGAACGTCAGTTTTAGGCGAGACAGGACAACGAGCAAGTGGTGGCGAAGCGCGAGTTGGGTGGCCCTAGTTATCGTGGTTTTCGGGGCAATCGTCTCGGAGCCGCAGAGTGCGGGTGCGGCGACGCCGAACGCGCCGACCAATGTTGCAGTCGCCTTCACATCGTCTGGCGCCCAGGTGTCGTGGACAGCCCCAAGCCCGGTGTCGGGCGTGACGATCCTGGGTTACACCGTGACGTCGTCACCAGGCGGCGCGTCGTGCACGGCGTCGGCACCTGGGACGACGTGCACGATTCCATCTTTCCCTGCCAACACCGCCGCCGTCTTCAGTGTCGTGGCAGCCAGCTCGGGGGGCAGCGGCCCCGCGGGAAGTAGTTCCCAAGTGACGTCACCTTCACAATCAGCGGTCACAGTCACAATTGGCGCATCTCCAGTGTCCCCTCAAAACGTTGGCACGCCAGTTAGCTTCGTCGCGACGGTGCCGCTCGGCGCGACCGGGACAGTGGGCTTCGAGGTGGGGTCGACCACGATCCCGGGGTGCGGGGCGTTAACGATCACTTCGGGGTATGCAGTGTGCACGACGTCGTCGCTCGTGGCCGGCACGAATTCGGTCACAGCGGTCTACTCGGGTGACGCGAATTTCCTCAGTGCCACTAGTTCTGCGCTGGGATACCCGATCTCGAGCACGACCCTCTTATCGCAAACGACGCCACTCATACTTTCAACAACGTTCGGGCCAGGAAACGTTGCTCTGACGCTCTCGACGTCTGGCGGCACGGGTTCCGGCACGGTCACCTTCACCGTCTCCAACGGGACGGCAACCGGTTGCTCGGTGTCGGGCGCTACCCTCACGATGACCACCGCCGGAACATGCTATGTGGTGGCAGAAAAGGCTGCGGATTCGACGTATCTGCCGCAGCTCTCCAACGTGACGATGGTCACCTTCTTCGCCAGTTACGCCGCCATCTATGCGGTGACCGGGTACACAACCGTCTATTCGTGCCCCCAGGGTGGGACGCTATCCGGGACCACCTGCCTCGCCCAAAGCCAGGCAGCCACCTTGACCTACACCTGCCCGAATGGAGGAACCCTTAGCGGATCGACGTGCTATGTGACCCAAACACCGAGGACCTACAACGCGTCGTACAACCAAGGCCCGGGCTACTATTGCCCGGTCGGCGGTACCGACGGTGACGGAGTGACCGACTCGCTGTCAGGCACGACCTGTACCGATACGGACACGACGACCTACGCGGCCACCCCCAACTACTCGTGTCCCAGTGGCTGGACATTGAACGGGACGACCTGCACGTATCCGTCTTACGCGGCCACTGGGACACCGGTTCCCACGTACGGCTACACGTGCCCCGTTGGCGGCACCGACAGCGGGTACACCTGTACCATCGCCGGCGGGAACGGGCCGAACCTGCGCCACTCGATCAGCCGCAGCAGGCGACGTTTCGCGAGCGATGCCGTGGCCTCTCGGTCACTGTCGTTCAGGCTGAGTCGGCTGATGCATTCGAGCGCGGCAGCTCCGCCCTCGTGGACGGGCGAGGACTAGGGGTGCTCGTGACGAAGAGAAGCGCTCGTAGGACGAGAAGAAGCACTCAGCCCGTGACCGGTACGCGGCACCGCCGATCGCGGCTTCCGATCGTGGCTCTGATTGCAACGCTCGTGGTCGCGGTGGGCGCGACGGCGAGCGCCGTAGTCGTCCTGCACCACGGGACGCCTTCCTCGATTGGCCAGTCTGCGGATCGAGCGTCGGGGACAGCGTCGTCGGGGGCGTGGATCGTTCCGGACAACGAGATAAACGCGCCCGGCGTCTTCATTTCGGGCGGCGCGGACGGTTCCAGTGGAGGATTCAACGCGGTGACCTGTCCGAGCGCGACGCAGTGCGTAGCCGTCGGTGCGGGGAATTCTCTGCAGGGAGTGGCCGGCGCAACTCAGTCGGGTGGGTCGACGTGGAGTGCGAGCTCCGTGCAGTCGGGACTGCCCAACCTCGACGGGGTGACGTGTGCAACGAGCCAACTCTGTGTGGCGGTGGGGCGTGGAGCGGCTGCGTCGTCGACCGACGGCGGAGCGACTTGGACATCGACCTCGATTCCGACGGCCAACACCACGCTGCTCAGCGTGAGTTGCTCGAAGTAACGGCCAGTGCGTGAGTGTCGGCGTGTCGCCAGGAGCCTCGGGCCCATTCCAGGGCCAAGTGGTGACTTCGAGCGACGGGGGTTCGACGTGGACAGCGTCGACATTGCCGGCCGGAGCCGGAGCGCTGGGATCGGTGGCGTGTCCAACGGCGACGTTCTGCGTGGCCGTGGGCGCCTCCATCGTGGTGAGCAACGACGCGGGCCACACGTGGAGCCAGCGTACGGTCGCCGGGGGAACCGGGGTGCTGCGGTCGGTGGCGTGCTCGTCGGCGAGTACCTGCGTCGCGATCGGGCCCAACCCCGGAGTCGCACAAGATCCGAGGGTTCGAGCGTACGCGGTTCTGACAACAGACGGGGGCGTCAGTTGGTCACCGGTCGTGATGGCTCCGGGCACCGGGAATCTGGTCGCCCTCGCATGCAGTGCGCAGGGTCGATGCGAAGCCGCCGGAACGTCGCCGACCGGTGGCCCCGCGGTCGAACTGACGAGCACCGACGGAGGGGCGACATGGCGTGTTGACACGACCGCCTCGTCGTCACTCGAAGCGGTGAGCTCAATATCCTGCTCGAGCGCCACAACGTGCGTGTTCGCGGGCCGATCTGGGGGCTCCGCGGCGACGTCGACGGAAGCTGGCGGTCAGGCCAGCACCAGTGGCCCGATTTCGGCGCTGTTCCGGACAGGGCGATCGTCGTGAGAGCAAGGCGCATATTCACTGCTGCATTAACTGCGGTTGTAGTCGCTGGTGTCACGGTTCTAGTTCCCGTAGCGGCCAGCGCCCGCGTGCTTCCTCACCGCACGCGACTACTGATAGGTCAAACGTGGACTGTGAGTGGTCGGCTCGTGTCTCCGTCCGGCTCCTTCGCCGCCGTCAACGTCGGCGGTGGCCGGGTCGAGGTGATGAGGGCTGGCCACCCGGTCTGGGAGAGTACGGCCAGCACGGGCCTCTCGAGCGTCCTCGACCTCATGCCCGGCGGTTCCCTGACACTTAAGTCGTCGAGGATGCGAACAGCGCCAGCCAGTGCGGCCACCTCGGTCGTCGTCGACAACGAGGGCGATCTCGCGATCCTCAATCATGGTGGGGTGCCCATTTGGCGGGCGGGTCTGCACGCGCACGTGACCTCGTCGTCGATCTCGCCCTATACCCGTGGGGCCTTCTTCGGTCCGACGAATCCGTCGGTCACCTGCTTTACGTGCATCGCCTCCGACATCACCGGGTCGGCTCCGCCGTCGAACACCCTGGACGCGGGAACGGGCGTCGACGCGATGACCGGAGACTTCTCGACCCAGAATTCCCTGTTCGATTCCCCGGCGATCGGGGGCGACCTCGCAGTCAGTTTGAGCTACGACGCCCAATTGGCCCAGAGTCAACTGACGGGTGGGTACCACGCGACTGCCGGAACCTTCGGGCCGGGCTGGAGCGCTCCGTTCATGGCGTCGATCAATCAACAGAGTGGCTCCTCGCCGACTTCGACGATCACGGTGAACCAGGGCAACGGTTCAGAGGTCTCGTTCAACGAGTCGCTCGACTACGGAACGTCCACGTCGTGCCAGCCCGTCAACGCGGCCACCACCGGCGACTACCCCACGACGAACAAGTACACACAGGCGAGCTCGAACCACCAGTGGTGCGCCCTGGCGAGCGTGCGCGGCCAGCTCGCGGACGCGGACGGCACTTCGGTCACGTACCAGTCAAACGGTGGATCGAGTGTTGAGGACTTCGCCTGGAATGGCCAGCTGACCCAGGAGACCTCCGCGGCGGCCCAGCAGGGATCGTCGCCGGCTGGACTCACCGTGCTGTACGGAGTGTCCGGCGGGAGCGTGACCAAGACCGCGGCGGGGGTGACCCTGCCCAGGCAGTGCCCTTCGGGGGTCACGTGCACGATCGTCTACTCCTCGGACGCTCGTGACCTGGTCGAGGAGTACACGACGGGCCCGGTGACCAAGATCATCGATCCCTCGGGCGCGACCTACACGCTGGCCTACGATTCGACCTACCACAACCTCACGAGCGTGACGGTGCCCAATGGGTTGACGACCAGCACATGGCACTACGTGTATGCGACCACCGCGGGGTCGCCGTACACGGGCGACCTGCTCAAGATCGAGGACCCGGACTACAACGCGTCCATATCGACAACCGCTCACGCGACCGCTGTCGCCTACTTCCCGTCTTCGACGCCAGGGATGGTGTCGACGTTAACTGACGGAACGGGGGCGGTGACCTCCTACACGTTCACGACGGCGTGCGCGCCTAACGCCAACCCGGGCTGCTCGGGCTCCGGCCAATCTCAGACGACGACCATCACTTATCCGGCCGAGCAGCTCTGCCCCACCTCGGTGTCGGGGTGCACGTCGGCCTCGCCGCGCGAAATCGACCAGTACAGCGCGGGGCTCGAGACGTCGACGCAGCTGGGCCAGTCGACCAACGCGATTGAGAACGAGACGTGGAGCTACGCGTGGAATTACGGCAACGGCGTCGCGAACTCGTCGGAGGTCATCACGTACCCCGACACGATCAACGTGGCCAAAAGTGCGTCCTTCGTGGCTCCAAGCGCCACGATCATCACTGACCTGGCAGGCGACATTGTCTCGACGACCAACGCGAACGGCGACGTCGCGACCTCGGCCTACAACGATGTCGGCGCAAATGTGCTCAACGAGCTTGTGTGGAGCTTCCCCGGGCCTTCCTCCAACGCGCAGACATCGCCCCCGACTGGGTCGTACACATACACCTACAACGCTGTTGGTGAGGTCCTCACTGCGACCGACCCCTTGGGAAACATCACGTCTTACGGCTACTACGCGAACAACTCTCTGGCGTGCTTCTCGGTACCACCAAGTGTGAACGGGAGCCTGAGCGCTCCCGCGCCGACGTCGTGCACGAGTACGTCGGGAACGGCGGATCAGGGAGCCGTGGGGGCTCCGACCGGGTCGACGACGGATTCCTACGACGCTCAAGGCGACCTCGTCGCCCAGACGGTCGACGCCAACGACACCAGTGGCAACGCCGACTCCCAGACGACGACCGCCAGCTATGACGCGATGGGCAACGTTCTCTGGTCGATTCCTCCCACGGGCCAGGCGGGAGTTCAGTCCTCGGCCAATCCTTTCGCGACATCGACGACGTACTCATCGGCTGACCTGCCGACCTCGGTGGTGAACCCGGGCCTGGGCGCGACGACCCTGACCTATGACGCGGCCTTCAACGTGGTCGCCATGGCCACCCCGGCCGCCACCATGAGCTACGTGCGCGACGGCGACAATCGGGTCTGCTACCAGCTAGTGGCGAGCACCGCCCCGTCGGGGCTCACGTGCACGAGCGCGGCCCAGTCCGGCTCCTCGACAACGACCTACGTGCCCGGAAGCACGACCGTCGCCACGACCACGGATTCACTCGGACACGTCACCTCGTACTACTACGGGGATCTGGCCTACCCGAATTCTCCGACTGAGGTCGTTGATCCCGCGGGCAACGCGATCCAATTCAGCGCGTCTGACGACTACGGGAACACCTGCGACAATGGCGACGTCGCACCGGTAGGCGCGGAGCCGGCTCAGGGAACCTCCGCCCAGTGCAACGCCCTCGCGGGGGACACCTCCACGGTGTTTGATCCATTGGGCAACGCGACGTCCGTAACGGACCCGAGCGGCAACGTCACGGCAAATGCGTTCTCCAACGCATCGTTCCCGACTCAGGTGACCTCGATGACCAACCCACTCGGTGCGACGACAACCTACGCCTACGACGCGGCGGGCAACTTGCTGACCACCACCAACCCCGACGGCACCGCGGTCTCGTTGGCCTACGACGCGAACGGCAACGTCTGTTCCAAGGAGTCGACCGCCCTGCACTACGCCTGCGGCCAAGGTCCGAGTGTGGCCGGGGTTTCCCTCTTCACTTACAACGACGCCGGTGAGCGCACGTCGATGTCGGACAACGTGGGCAATCCGAACACACCCACCCAATGGAGCCAGGTCACGGCTTACACGTACACCAATGGACAGCTGACGAGCACCACCGACGCCAACGGCAAGACCCTGTCGTACCTGTACAACTACGCGGGACAAGTCCAGTGCGTGACTTATCCCGTTAGCGCGTCGGCCACGTGCGGAACTCTGAGCTCGCCAGCCACGGGATCAACCACGAATACCATTGTGACTCGGTCCTACGATTCGTCCGGACGCTTAGCGAGCGTCAGTGACTGGCTAGGCAACTCCACGTCGTACACCTACGGTGACGTCTGGACTCCCACGACGCCGACCAAGATCACTTACCCGACGTCGACCGGAGTGACCGCGACCTACGGCTACGACGCCAACGGCAACGTGACAAGTCTGTCGGCCGGATCGTCGATCACCGACGTCTGGCACTACGACACCGATCAGCGCGAGTCCTCGGCGACGATCAACGGCGTCTCGTCCGGCACCACCAGCTACAACGCGAACAATCAGACGACGCAAGCGACGAACCTGGCATCGTCCACCAGCAACGACACCTACACGATTGCCCCTAACGGCGCGATCACCCAAGACGCCGCACCCTCGGGTGCCACCCAGTCCTTCGCCATCAATGCCGGCGGAGAACTCTGCTGGTCGGCGAGTCTGCCGGCGACGCCAACGTGTTCCTCACCCCCTACGGGCGCGGCGTCGTTGACCAACTTCACGTACACGACCAACGGCCAGCGAGCGAGTGCCGCGACAATCACGTCCTCGGGGACCACAATCACGACCTACAACTGGAACCCCCTCGGGCAGTTGTGCGACGTTAGTGCCGTCGCCACGGCGTGCGCCGTGGCCCCGTCGACGGGCCAGAGTTACTCGTACAATGGTGACGGACTGAGAACGCAAGAGACCGCCACCTCCTCGGGCGCAACGGTGTCGACGACCGACTCGACCTGGGACTCGGTGTCGGGCGGATCGATACCGCTCAACGTGAACGACGCGGTCACGAATTCCTCGAGCACGACCAACACGAGTTACCTCTACGGGGCACTGCTCTTCGGGGGCACGGCGCCGCTCGAGCAGGTCACGACGACCAGTTCCGGGTCGACTGCGAGCTTCCTCGTCCCCACGCAGTCGGGCGTCCAGGGGGTCTACTCCTCCTCCGGAGTGGTCCAAGAGATCGCGGTGTACTCCACCTACGGAGTTCCGACCTACACGACCGGCAGCCAGGTCACGCTGTTCGGCTTCCAGGGCTCCT
The DNA here is from genome assembly GCA_963715855.1 of uncultured Actinomycetota bacterium. Lineage (GTDB taxonomy): Bacteria > Actinomycetota > Acidimicrobiia > Acidimicrobiales > RAAP-2 > RAAP-2. The sequence goes on along the minus strand of OY970279.1, from coordinate 1,680,766 downwards.
ACACGGACGCCACCGGATTGATCTACCTCATCAACCGGTACTACGATCCGACGACTGATCAGTTCTTGAGCGTGGACCCGCTCGTGATCCAGACAGTTCAACCGTATGTTTTCACCAATGACAATCCGCTCAATGAGTCGGATTCACTTGGACTCGTATGGTTCGATGAAGGATTCATGATGGATATGGGAGGCGGCGCCTCCAACTACGGGACCGAGATTCCCGGCCTTGGGGGTGTTGAAGGAGAAGGAGTCGAAGGTGGCGGGTCAGCTGGACCAGAGGGTGAAGCGACAGTCGGCGACGCGAATCTTCCCGAAACCGGGAAAATCAAGGGATACACGGAACATGGGCACAAACAGGTCATGACTCGTGATGGTGGCCGGGGCGTCAACGATAAAGCCTTGGAAAAGGCCGTCGAGCATCCTGAAAAAGTTGTTAAACAGTCCGGTGGTACTACAAAGTACGTTGGCCAGAATGCAACGGTCGTTCTTAATGAAGATGGTCAGGTCGTCTCAGCTTGGGCGAACAATAGTTCGGGCTGGAGATACAAGCGATAATGATGAACTCCTTAAACAATTTGACCAGGCAATCGAATGAATTAATCACTCAGATTCTCAAGAGCCGGAATCCCGCGCTTTTGAGTGAGCTGATGCGCAAACGTGAACCGACGCACAGCGAGCGACTTGAAGTCCTAAACATACTATCCGACGAATTCACCAAGAATCTCCTACCGAATAGCGAACCAACGCAGCGCGGGAGAGACATCGACAACTTGCTCGGAAGTTTTCTACTCCTATGGCCCATTTAGATGCGACTCTGGTCAAGGGCGGCAAGCTCGACATGTATCTCGAACCGGTCGGAGCAACTGGCAAGTTGACTGGTAGTACCTCGTTGGTACGTAAAGAAGAGTTGACTCTCCTGCTTCTTCCGTGGGTCACTCTCGTCCAGGTAACGAAGGGCAATGGCCTCCCAGTGACAGCATGGCGAGTGCGATGAGTGGCTGGGGACCGTGAAAGCCGTAAGCGATGCGAGTGAGTAGTCGGATCTTGGTATTCGTGGATTCGACCAGCGCGTTGGAGAGGCCCGAGTCACGGGCCGCTTCGATCTCGGGGAGATGATCGCTGATGCGACGTTGAAGAACCACGAAGGACTTGATGCGTGATCTTCGAGCCCAACTGATCCAATCCTCGAGGGCGTCTCGACCATCATCGCCCGGCAAGCTCAACGCCAGGCGGAGACCCTCTTTGAGCAGGTAGGCCCGCCACAGTCGCGGTTCGCTCGCTTCGACAAAGCTCAGTTGTTGGCGTTGGCGCTCACTCAGATGCTCGGGGTTCTTCCACAGTGCGTGACGGGCGACGAAGATGCGATGGGCTTGGCCCGACGACGCGTGACCCCCCGTGCGAGCGGCCTGGTCGAATACCTTGCGTCCCTTCACCCCGTTCCAGGAACGCCGGCGCTCCACGTCGAGCGCTCTCACCGCCCACTGGAGGATGTGGAATCTGTCGGCACAGCGCGTAGCCCCCGGCGCTCGACGCTTCACCACCCGGGTGATCCAGGGCGCCATATCGGCTGAAATATGGGTGAGACGAGCAGTTCGCTCGGGCCCCAAGTCATCAAAGAACCGATTGACCGTCGCCTCGTCCTTGCCGGGCGAGGCCCACACGAGTCGGCCGGTGTCGTGGTCGACAACGTTGAACAGGTAGCGGTAGCCGCGCTTGTAGGAGATCTCGTCCACGCCGATGCGGATGAGTCCCTCCAGTCGGTCGACCCGCTGATCGATGTCATTGCCCACGCGCTCGACGATGGCCCCCACGGTGCGCCACGCCACGCGCAGCAGCTCCACGACGGCGGACTTGGACACGTGGACGGCGAGCCACGCGGCTCGATCGTCGAAGTCACGCGTGTGACCAGCGCCGTGCCGGGTCCAGGGAACGGCGGCGACCGTCACCCCGTGATCGCGACAGCTCACCCGAGGGGCCGGGCCTTCCAGGAACACCTTGGTGGTGCCCAGATCGAGGGCCCGCCAACGACGCCGTCCCTCGCCGTGGTCGTAACGCGGGGAACGTCGCGCACAACGCCCGCAGCGACTCCTCGCCTTGGCCGTGGGCCGCACCGACACCACAATCGCGCCAGCTTCGTCGTCGAAGTCAACGCCTTCGACCACCGCGTGACTCAGCCCGAAGGCGTCTTGCAATATCCTCTTCTTTCGCATCCCGTTCCGTCTCCTGTCTGCGTGCCGTTAGACAGCACGAAAACTTGGAAACGGACGGGGTGTGAACGAGGATTGCCTGGTCAGCCGCCCACGGATATGTCAGGAGAGCCGAAGAGTTCATCCCCCAGATGTCCTTCGAAGCCCTGATTCACTCAAGTCCGCTTGCCCGGGGACGGCAGGCGCGAAGCGCCAAGCCGGCCGGCCGGGCACCCTGCGTGATTGTGAAAATCCCTCAAACAACTGGGTCTCAAAAACAATTCTCGTTCGATCGCAAGAAGTTGTGTCACAAAACGACCGTGGCTTCAAGGGGTCAACGCAACGCCGGTGAGTCAATCTTGATTTGACCACTAGGCAAGGAGACCTCGAATGGCCATGCAATTGACCCACGAACAACGACAGCTGGCCCGGCGTCTGCGGGCCCAAGGCCTGTCGTCAAGCGACATTGGCCGTTGCATCGGCTGTTCCGGTGCCAACGTCTTCTATATCTTGAAGGGTTCCAAGCGCGACGGCAGTCTCGAGAGTTGGACGCCACGAGCGGGCCGGCTCACCCTGGAGGACCGCGAGGAGATCCTTCTCGGCATTCACCGAGGCGAGTCACTCGGCGCCATCGCGAGGCGCATGGGTCGAGCCCCCTCAACGGTGACACGGGAGGTGGCCGCGAACGGCGGGCGGGGCAGCTATCGCATCTGGTCATCGCACACCCGTGCCCGCGAGAAGGCCCGCAGACCCAAAGCGGCGCGGCTCGACGACCAGGTGCTGTGTGCGAAGGTGACGGCGTGGCTCGAGGAGTTCTGGTCGCCCAAGGAGATAGCGAAACGGCTGGCGTTGGACTTCCCTGACGACCCCACAATGCGCGTCAGCCACGAGACGATCTATCAGTCGCTGTTCGTTCAGGGCCGCGGGGAGCTGCGACGCGAACTGGCCCGGTGCCTGCGGACCGGGCGAGCCAGGCGGTGCCCGCAGGGCCCCCGGGCCACCCACGGCATCATCCGCGACATGGTGATGATCTCAGAGCGCCCCGCCGAGGTCGAGGACCGGGCCGTGCCCGGTCACTGGGAGGGTGACCTCATCATTGGAGCCAACGGGAACAGTGCCGTGGGCACGTTGGTCGAGCGCTCGACGCGCTTCGTGCTGCTGCTGCACCTGGGCCGGGACCGGACGGCGCCCGCGATCGAGAGGGCGATGCGCAAAGCCATCGCCACCCTGCCGCGCGAGTTGATGCGCAGCGTCACCTGGGACCAGGGCAAGGAGATGGCCAACCACCGATCGATCACCATCGCGACGGGTGTGCCGATCTACTTCTGTGATCCGCACTCACCATGGCAGCGGGGCTCCAACGAGAACACCAACGGACTGCTGCGCCAGTACATGCCGAAGGGCACGGACCTGTCCAAGCTGACACCGAAGGACCTCGCTCGCATTCAGCGCAGTCTCAATGGTCGACCTCGCGAGACGCTGGGCTTTATGATGCCCAGCGAGAAACTCGCCGAGCTTGTTGCGCTGACCGGCTGACTCCGCCGACGATTTCGAGTGGCTACTTCTATAGAGGGACCTTTTGGTTCCGTTCAAAGGAGATCCATGAATGAGGCATTTGATCTGCAGTCGGCGGATGTAGCGGGCCCTCGGGGTACCAGCTCAACAGTTTCAACCCGGAAATGAGCGAGACCGAACTTCTTCCACGTCTGCTGGTCAGCGTGACAGAAGCAGCTCAGACGCTGGGCATATCTCGTTCTTATGCATACGAGTTGGTTGCCGGTGGTTTCTTGGCATCCGTCCGACTTGGTCGACGTGTGCTCATTCCTGTGTCGGCGATCGAGGATCTGGTAGCTCGGGGCCTGGACGGACTCTAGGGCACGATTCCCAATCTCCAGCCGAGACTGACAGTTGTGAGTCACTCTTGACCCGAATCCAGTGCTCGACCCAGAGTCGTCGCAACGGGGGCGTCGGTGGATTCGACAGCGTGTGCATAGGTCCGAAGAGTCATCGAAGGGTTCGCGTGTCCCAGACGATTGGCGACGGTCCGGATGTCGTGACCTTCAGCTATGGACATCGTTGCAGACCAATGACGGAGGTCGTGCAGGCGCCACTTGGAATCCACCTGGGCGACGTCACGAGCTCGACGCCACCACGCAGATACGCGCTCGGGACTCACGGGCTTGTCTCCGGCCGAGAGGATCCAAGGTCCGAATCGGGCGAAATCAGCCTTGATCTCTTCCAACACTCGAAGTGTGGTCACGTCGAGCGTGATCACCCGCCGATTCGCAGTCTTGGTTGGATCATCTCTCAGGGTGGGCTTCGACCGGGGGCTGGTGTGCCGAAGGACGACGATGCTCGAGTCAATCGTGAGGCGACTTTCGTCCAGGTCGTCCCACCGAAGCGCGGCCAGCTCCGATCTGCGCGCCCCGGTGACCGCGGCCAGCCTCATCGCAAGGGCCGCGTGGGGCTCTATCCTGCCCTCGCGCGACAGCTTCTCGGCGCTCGAGAGGACGGCGCGCACCTCTTCCTGTCCCAAGGTCCCTCTAGGCTGCGTCTTGCGCCGGCCGAGACGCGCGACCGCCACCACGTTCGTCGGCAGCCAGGCCCATCGCACGGCCAGCGTCACGGCTGCACGCAGCGCCGTGTGCTGATTTCGGACGGCACCCTCCCCCAGACCTCGTCGCACCAGCCGCGCGTGCCACTGATCGACGTCGACCGCGGTCAGTCTGGCAAGCGGAGTCTCCGCAATCCGATCCGTCTTCACCATCCGGATACGGCTTCGGTGGTTGTGCACGGTGGAAGGCGACCATGAGGAATTCTGGTTCTCCGCCCAGAGATCGAGCATCTCGCCCACGGAGATACGGTGCACGGCCGCAGTAGGACGTCGTAACGTCATCTCCGCAGCGACGCAAAGAGCGTCCCTCCTCGTCCCACGAACGGTGCGACTGGACTGCAGGGGTCGTCCACTTTGATCGTTCCCCACGAAGGCGCGAACCTCCCACACTCCTGGTTGTCGTTCCCGGATGCTCGCCACGCAACCCAACGGTCGTTCACTAGGGACAAAAATGGGATGAAATCGAGAATTCGGCCGATTCAGCGCAAGAATCGGGTTCGGAACACTAGCCTGACCAGGTAGTTCAGAACACCCTCTTATCAGGACTCGTTAGAACCCTAATAGAACTGGGTGATCTATCACCCCGCTCGCCTCACCGTCCGCTCTCGATTTCCTGTGCGCGAGGGAGTGGTGCTGGCACGGGATGGGTATCGATATGACCGGAGTAGCCCCGGTCAGGTCCTCGCCAATGTCTGTCAGCGCAGGGCATCTCAACGCTGAGCGCGTCGCATCTTTCGAATGCCATTGTCGCCCAGGACCAGTCGTTGGACACGCCAGATGACCCTCTGGAAACGATTGAACTCCGGAGGCGCAGGTGCTCTGAACCGGTAAGCAAGGCGTCGCCCGAACTTCGCACGACGGGATGTCGGCCCGTACGATTTGCTATTCCACTCCACAGGCTGACGCTACACATTCAGTTCTCCGAGGAGAGGTCCTTGCCGGGACTACACCGGTCTAATCGATACCCCTATTACCGGATCCTCGTTCAAGCGCCTGAGGACCTACAACTTGTGCTGCGCAAACTGCATCCGTGACTCAACGTCGAGCAGCCGAAACGCCTTGTGGAGGTGAAAATAGACGGTACTGGGAATCAGGAATGAATCGAATTCATCGCTCGATCGAAATAGCACCGGGCCATGAGCGACGGTCATGACTGGTACGTTCGCGGTGGCGAAATAACTAGGAGAATCTCTCATGCCTTCACGGATCGAGGACTACGCCATCATCGGTGACTCGAAGACCGTCGCATTGGTCGATCTCACCGGGTCAATCGACTGGTGGTGCGCTCCCCGAATTGACTCTGGTGCCGTCTTTGCCGCGCTGCTCGGCGATGCGGGCAATGGTCGGTGGCTGATCACCCCAAAAGGTGAGGTAACGAAAGTCACTCGCCGCTACGAACCTGAAACCTTGATCCTCGAAACTCTCTTCGAAACGGCGTCCGGTTCGGTATCGGTCTGCGACTTCATGCCGATCAACGACGGGTCCTCGTCGGTCCATCGCATTGTCGAAGGTCTCAGTGGCACTGTGGAGATGCAGATGGAGCTGATAGTGCGATTTGAATATGGCACCATCACGCCCTGGGTCACCGCGACGGGTGATGGACTCGTCCTGGTCGCGGGCCGAGATGGCCTGCGCCTGCACAGCCCCGTCCGACTGATTGGCGCGGACAACACCACCGTGGCCTCATTCTCGGTGTCGGCGGGCAATGTCAACTCCTTCTCCCTATCCTGGTTTCCCTCTGTGGCTCAAGCGCCGCTACCTTTCGACGGACTCTCTGCCCGCAATCACACACGGCACTACTGGCGCGACTGGGTCGCCAGGTGCACGTACGACGGCATCGCGCGCGACCTCGTGGTTCGCTCGCTCATAACCCTGAAGGCACTCACCTACGAGCCAAGCGGCGCCGTTTGCGCGGCGGCGACCACGTCGCTGCCCGAGAAAATCGGCGGAACGCGCAACTGGGACTATCGGTACTCGTGGTTACGCGACGCGACCTTCACTCTGCACGCTCTCTTTGTCTCGGGATTCATGGACGAGGCCTCGTCGTGGGCCCGCTGGCTGCGTCGCGCCGTCGCGGGGAGCCCCGAGGAGATGCAGATCATGTACGGCGTCGAGGGAGAGCGACGACTCATCGAGTTCGAGCTCGACGCCCTCGCAGGTTACGAAGGATCGAAGCCCGTGCGCATCGGCAACGCCGCGGCGAGTCAGCTGCAGCTCGACGTCTATGGCGAGCTGATGGACACCGCCCTCACGTATTGGCGAAGTCCGATTCCCAAGGACACCCACTTTTCCGTCGACCTGATCGTGGCGACCCTGGCGCATCTCGAGAAGAAGTGGCGAATGCCCGACAACGGGATCTGGGAGGTCCGCGGGCCGCGCCGGCACTTCACCCATTCAAAGGTCATGGCCTGGGTGGCCTTCGACCGCGCGGTCAAACTGGCTGAGGACGGGACCTTGCCCATGGGACCGGCGGATCATTGGCGGCAACTTCGCAATGAGATCCACGATGAAGTCTGTGAGAAGGGCTTTAACTCAGCACTCAACTCGTTCACGCAGTACTACGGATCGGACCTCCTCGACGCGAGCCTGCTGATGCTCGCACCGGTCGGCTTCTTGCCGCCCGACGATGCGCGAATCGTCGGCACCGTCGCGGCGATTCAGAAGGAGCTAGCGGCAGACGGCTTTGTCCGTAGATATCAGACAGAGACCGACGAGAACGTCGACGGGCTTGAAGGCAGGGAGGGCGCATTCTTGATGACGAGTTTCTGGCTGGCTGACAACTTGGCGATGCTCGGACGACACGACGAAGCGAAGGAAATGTTCGACCGTCTTTGTGGATTGTGTAACGACGTCGGTCTCCTCTCCGAGGAATACGACCCGCAGGAGAATCGGCTACTCGGGAACTTTCCCCAAGCGTTTTCGCACGTTGCTCTCATCAACACGGCTGCCAACATCTCGATGTCCGATCACGGTCCTTCTATGACTCGTAGTCGGCGATTCGACCCGCCGACTTCTGACCAAGTCGACGTACCTTCTTGACGAATAAATTCCCGTCTTCGACACGAGCCTCAATTGCCCGGCTAATTCGATTTTGAGAGATCCTAGGTAAGTTCTGCCATATCGCGACTCTGACGGCATTGGCCAATCGCTGGCCTCAACGTTGGGGTTTACGTCGGGCCTCCGACACCACCGTTTTGATACCTCCGCGGAGTCCAACCTCATCAAGGGCCACAATGATGGGCGGCGCACCGACAACCTGAACCGTCAATCTGTCCGGGTAGATGCGAACCGAGTCAATCAGATCCTCGACGAGAGTCCGGCGCTCTTTGGAGTCAGCGCGTTCCCACAGTTGGTCGACGTTCAAGTCCGCCAGTAGCTGCGCGACGTGATCGAAGCGACTGGCCAGATGGTCCCTCGACTGCCGTTTGCGTTCGAAGTCAGCCATTTCGTCCTGCAGGGTCATGATCTGGGTGGTCAAACGACGTGACTCCTCGGCAAAGGTCTCCGCGTCGATCTGATCGGCGTAGTAGAGATCGAGGAGCTTGCGTTCCTTGGTCTTGAGCGACGCCACCACCGAGGCCACAGAAGGGCCCCGGTGATTCTCTGGGACGCGGTGAGAGTTCAACTGTTCTCGGATGGCGGACTGCAGGTCGACGTCACTCGCGAGCACGCGCAGACCCAACACGGCGGCGCGATGTAGGCCGTGGGCCGAACGTCCCGACTGTGGGCAACCTTGGCCGCGGTGCCGGCAACGGTAGATGGCCTGGCCGCGCTCGTTGTAGTGCACGCCGGCGACCTTGCCGCACAGTCCGCAGCGCACGAAGCCCGACAACAGATCCTTGCTGCGCCGCTTGCCGGTGGTGTGGGCACGTTGAGCTGCACTGAAGACCTCGAGAGTGACCAGGGGCTCGTGGAGGCCCTTGAACCACTCTCCGCCCAAGGTCACCTCGCCGACGTAGACGCGGTTGAGGCACATGTGGCGAATAGTGGAGAACTTGACGCCGATCTCGTTCTCGATGGCGGGGTAGCTGGACCCGGCGGCGCGAAGTGTGAAGGCGCGTCTCACCAGAGGGGCCATCTCGTTGGGGACGAGGTTGCTGTTGATCATGTCGTATCCGGTGGGCGCACGATTCAGCCAGCGACCCTGCTCGGCGGCCTGGCGCTGGCCCATGCGGGTGTTCTCGATCAACTGGTCGCGGTAGTACTGGGCGAAGACGCCGTGCACGCCGATCTGCATGCGTCCCGAGGCACTGGCGAGGTCGAGTTCGCCCTCGTTGACGGAGTGGACCTTCACGTGGTGACGGTCGAAGAGCTTGACCAAGGTCGCGAAGTCGCCCTGGTCGCGGCTGAGGCGGTCCCATCGCCAGATCACGAGGTTCACGACCGCGCCGGCTTCCACGAGACTCAGCAATTCGCGCATGGCCGGACGGTCGAGGTTCTTGCCGGGCCACCCTTCGTCAGCCAGCACGGTCACAGGTCCCAGGCCCTTCAGTCGAGCGAGGTCCCGGCAGCGCTTGGCCTGGGCATCCGGGGAGAACTCCACCTGGTCCTCGGTCGACACCCGGACGTAGACGACACTGGTGTTCATCGCTCTCCTTCGCTGACTTCTCGTGCACGATCCGAAGTCCAATCGCCATCAGAATGCCCGCTACCCGTGACAGGTCCCGACCGTCACTCACCTGTTCGCCAACGTCCAACGGTCGCGACTCAGACCAATCTGCGCAGTATTCCCCGTTCTGGCGCAATCTGACCGTCGCATGGTGCTCCTCCCAGAGGAACGAGACGTTCACCCTCTATAGAAGTAGCCACTCCAGATTCGATTTTCGTGACACAACTCTGCGCGACGAGACAAGAATTGTTTTTAGATCCCAGTCATTTCAACGATTTTGATTTTCACTCAGTGTGCCCGATCGGACGGCTTGGCGCTTCGCGCCCGCCGTCCGCGGGCACTGGGGCTGGTCATGTGAGCTCGTACGAGGGAAAGCTCGGGGATGAACATCTCCTTACGTAGTAACAAGGGACTTTCCTTCCGAACCTTTTAGGACCGTTCGGTGTTTTTGAATTCGAATCACATCAACGACGCGTTGATCAGGTCATATCAGCTCAACACCCGTCAATAGCGGAAAATGTCGTAGTCGCATTTAGTAACACCATTCAACCAACGCGTTGCTTAAGATATTGTTTATTAATATCTACAATTCCTCGTCAGTGCCTCAATAATTAATGTAGGGTTCACGGGTTGACGCCTATTCGGTCAACATAATTGAGTTTGGACCCTACATGAAACGTCCCACTAGGTTTGCTGCACTTTTTGGAATTCTCTCCTTGATCCTTGCTCCGGTATTGGCAAGTAGCGCTGGCGCATCTGCATCACGTGGAGGTCCCGATGTCCCCGGTTGTAACGCTGGATACGCGTACTCGCAGACAAGTTTCACGCAAGTACAGTACGGCAAAGGTCCGCAACTATACATGTATAATTACAACGCGAGTTCTGCTACTCTCCAAGGGTCGTTCACACAGTCACAGACGCTGAATTACGCAATCACGGACAATGGCTCCGTCTCCATCGACGTCATCTTCGGCTCCGTGAGTTTCGGCGCCGGTGTGACCTTGGGCAAATCGACAAGTGAGTCGTTCTCGGGTACGGCAATCGTGAACAACGTCCCGGCGCATGTTTACGGCGTTGTGCAATTAGGCGATGCTTATTACAAGTCCGTAGGAACCTATTATTATCAGGATTCATACTGCACAGAGTCGCAGATTGTCCAAGTGACCGTCCGTTTCCCAGAGAATCCTAACTCAACTCTTCTTCTGGCGGGTGTTAGCCCAACCGAGACGACTCCTTGGCTCCAGACCTCATAGAGTCGTGAAAACGTCGACTTTTCCGAGGGCGGCCAAGGTGTCGCTCTTGGTCGCTCTCGGGGTGATAGTTCTCATCGGCGGAGCCGCCGCCTACGATTCAATCATCCGGGGCGGCACGACGACGACTGTTGGATCTTCCCCTCCAACTGTTCCGACCTCGCTCGCGAGTCCGAGTCCCCCAGAACTGCCTGACGCTGGCATCGCCGGCGCAAAAGGCAACGACGTGGTACTTGTGCCTGCGACGTCGGGACAAGGATCGGCTCGACTTCGTAAGTACACGCCCAGTGGAGCGACGCTCTACATCCAATTTGTTTGTGAAGGAACCGGCAGTTTTGAGATTACCGGATATTTCAAAATCTCGTCTTGCCCGGAAGTTGGAACCGCTCTCGTCGATGAGTACCCCCACCAGGCGGGACATACCGTTCGTCCCAATGTGGTCGCACCAAATTCCATCAAATGGCAGGTATTCATAACCTCGGGCCCGTAACCCTTGCAGCGCCGAATGAAGGGTCACGTCAATCTTCCGTGCAGCTGTCGACATCAGCGAGACGCCAATGCTTGGTTGCAGATCGATGAGGTCGGGCCAGGTTTCTCACCGAATCTAAGGTGATCCCGTGGTCGATTCGGAGATCAGCTTTCCACGCAAGGTCGCCGCGTTCACGGCCCCGACGGGCCTACTGATCCTCGCGGTCGAAGGTCTAGTACTCCCATTCTCCATTCCAAAGGCGTCCCATTCGAGTTTCGATGACTGGGGCGTTATCTGCTCAATGACGGCCGGAGTCGTAGGCCTCGGAATCTTGTGGTGGAATCTTGCCATTCTCCGAAGGCGACAGACCAGAGTCAAGGACGAAGTAGTTGTTATGGCAACGGCGGGGTGGGGTGTTCTCATGTGCCTCATTTTCACCGCCTTCTTCATCCTCGAGATTCGAGCAGCATCGTTACCGCTCGCGCACCACAAAGACGTGACGCTGTTACTTTCTTCGACCCAGTTGTTCATGATGGTGACGTGGACCATTACGTCAGTCGTGGGAGCCGTACCTACCTTCAAGGCTCAGCGCGTGGCGCTTCAAGGTCAAGAATCTCGGACCTAAGCACATGCCACGGTCTCCATGGCCGGATCCGCCAGTCGGCGATTGTTGACGTCGGCCCTCCGACACTTCCCAGCGCCGACTACCCCGAGTGCCGACGGCGAGCTCGTTGTCGCGCCCCGGCCGATGATCTCGTCGCGTCGAAGTCAAAAACGAATCCGGATACTCCTTCACCAATCCTGCCCGGAGTCGGTTTGTTCTAACGAGTCAAGCCATTGCTTCGCAAAAACAGTGCTTTCATCGAGCGAACCGCGAGCGCGTAGCCCTCGACCGTAGACATCGCGAAACAGCTCTCGTGCTGGCGTTCGTGCGCCCGTCTCTGCAAGATTCACCGCAAGAAACTGCTTTGCCTTCAGAGTTACTTTGTCGTCCTCGCCGTGTGATCGACGACAACTCTCGACGAGCGCCTCCCAATACAGGCGCGCCTCTTCCATCCGACCCAGCTCCTCGAGCTTCTTTGCGATCAGAATCCTGAAGGTATGGGCGGGTTCGCAGTCTGGACCATGCTTCAATATTTGTCTTTCGAGGAACTTCCGTGCTGTGGTGAGGCCGTCGGGATCATCCTTGGAACTCCGCGTCGCCATCTTGGCTAGCGCGCTTATTGACCTACGACGCATATTTGCCACGAATGGATCCCGATCTCGATGTCTCCAACCTCGAAGATAGAGGTACCTGGTGATTTTGACAACGATCTTCGATCGATCTTCCAGTCGCCAGAGGCTGGTTGCAGGACATTCACGACGTGCCGCTCACAAGAACCCACACGACCTAGCTCAGGCGCCAGTTCGAGGTTTCAGAACTGTTACGTTGGGCCCTGAAAAGGTTTCATTACCAGCACCGGTCGTCGGAAGTTAGGTTCAACGAGTGGACGTATCGACAGAGGTGAAGTGACCTACCAGCCTAAGAGCCTTGAATACGAGATCCTGTCTCTGGCCCTTTATGACTGGATCCAATTGTCCGAGACTTTGTCGGTAGCCCATTTCGTCGTGGGAGTCGAAGAGGGTGAAGCTCTCTTCGAGGCTGTTCGAGCCTCCTTTCTTGAGTTATTGAGCAATGGTCTCGTCCTCATTGGCGACCTCAAGGCCACCAAGGACGATGGACGAGTGTCCGCAACATTCGTTCCATGGACTGGCAGCCCGGAAGAGAACACCAACCGTGTCATCGCGGAATGGAGAACCCTCGATCGTTGGCCCGGACTCGATGAAGTTTGCTGGCTAGATCTCACGGACAAGGGCGTCGACTTCGCAAGGCGCCTCGTCGGTGAGTCAATCGGCTAGCGCTCTCGATCTTCCGCGCCAGGTCTTCGCAGTCCAGTGGTTTCCAAGTCAGTCAACCTGCAACGCCTGGTAGCGGACCTGTCACGTCGGGTCTCCTACTCTGGCTCAGAAGTCAAAACGGAATCAGACGACAATGAGCCGATCGCCACACGTGATCGTGTAACTCTCGTACCCCTCAAACTCGTCCAGCAACTCCAGCTCAGTGCCAGACGACCAACTGATTCTCAATGTCCCAGGGCTGATTATTGAGGTTCCTGTGATAGTGCACCCAAGGAGAGGAAGTAGCACCGGCCCCGAGATCGTCGATGCAGAAAGTGTCGACCAGTCCTCACCGTTAGTACAAACGCGAATAGACGACGTACTCATGATTTTGACCCATGGATCCCTCTTTGCATCCTCAGGGTAGAGATTCAGAATGATCTCATTTTGCCCAACGCAGACTTGCGACAAGGTGGTGCTGTCCAAGAAATTCAGATTTGTGTCAGCAGGCAAACCAAACATGAACCCCAATTCTACGATTCCGCAACACGCCCGCAAAGTCCTCCGAGCCGCCAGTGACTGGTAGCAGGCCCGTTACGTCGGGCCACAGAGCGGAGCCTCCACTGAAGAGCCAAATCGCCGATGTGTGTCGTTGAATTGTCACGGCACTCGCTTGGTCCAACGAACTCACTTTCGAGACGGACCAGGACCTTCAACAACCTCCTCGACTCTCTTCACCGCATCTTCGAGCCGATCAAGCACCTCCATTCGGAGAGCTATCCCCTCTTTCAGCTCTAATCGATCATGCTCGCAGATCTTTTCGAGAAGTCGAACCCTCGTGTCAAACTCTGATCGAGGAGTTTCGTCCATGAGTCGTACCAGATCATGTTGTGCCTCGATGCGCCTGGTCTCCATCGCCACAAACTCTTCCATTATCAGATTGCACTCATTCAACATTGAAGTAATGCCTAGCTCGCTCTTAGGCCTATGCGGCCCCTTTGCGCGCCAGGTTCCAGACTGGAATCTCATTCGCGCGCTGAGTTCAAAAAAACGTGACCGATACTTGACACGTTCGTCTTGGAGTCTCTGCTTGTAAGCCGATGACTGTCTAGCCAGTTCAAGGACGTGTCGACGTCGCTCCTCCGGCTCCAACTCCACCGACCCAATCTACGATTTCGCGGGCTGATGACGAGTGCGGCGGAACTGCGTTGCATGGAATCGTGCATGTACCTTCAGGGGAATCACACTTCTGTATCTGCGCTATCTGTTCCTACCCGAGCCGCCAGTGCTTGGTAGCAGACCTGTTACGACGGCCCACTCACGAAAACCCGCACAGTCTTATCAACGTTCGAAGGTCGGAATCGCACTCAGTAACGCGCATCTTCGTGCTCTAGGCCTCCTCAACAACGTCGAGTCGCTCAACCGCCAGAATGCCTAATGAATACCTTTCTTAACCACCTGGCGAAGGCACCGGGAGAGTGCGACTGATCGTGGGCTTCTTCTCTAGACACCTCGTCATCGGCCTCCGCACGAAGAGCCTTTTCGGTCTGCCACCATCCAAAGTTGCCAGCATTCATCGGGCCCCCATTGACCTAACGCGATCCTACGTTGTCGATGGATATCGCCGGAAACACTATGCGTTGTGAGACGGGACACATATGGTCTAGAGGCTTATGACAATCACCTGTCAGGCGCGGCCGGGGTCTTGACTACTCGAAATGATCTCCCTACAGAAGCCGCCAATGCTGGGTTGCAGTTCGATGTCGTCGGGCATCCGACATCCAGAATCTGATAATCTGATTTAGTGACTGAGATCAGCGCTACCAACGCCGCGAGGAACTTCGCCGAATTGCTCGACGCAGTCGAGCACAAGGGCGCGCGCATCACCATCGTTCGACGTGGCCGAGCCATCGCCCACATCGAGCCGGTTGGAAGTGGCCACGGTTCAGATGTGAAGTCCCTGCTGAAGCGGCATCCGGCGGACGCGGAATGGACAGAGTCCTTGAGGCAGACCCGCGAACTCGTGGTCGCTGAGGAGCGTTTCTGAGCCGTCTAATCCTTGACACCACGTTCTTGGTCGATGCTGAACGGTCTAACAGCGATCTTGACACCGTCATCGGTGATGAAGACGATGTAGCGATTGCTGCCATCACCGTGGCGGAACTTCAAGTTGGCGTGGAGTTATCGCGAGGAAAGACCCGGCACAATCGTCAGGAACTTCTCGACGAGGTCGTGGCGTCGGTGCCGATCCTGGACTACGACCTCGAGGTTGCTCGAGCTCACGCCCGACTTCTTGTGACAGTGCGGCGCCAAGGGCGTCCGAGGGGCGCACACGATCTCATCATCGCCGCAACAGCCCTGTCATCGAACAGGTCCCTCGTCACAGCCGATCTCGGTGCGTTCATCGACCTACCTGGCATCGCCACCGTCTCATACCGGTGACGGCGGTCCCAGCGGTGGCTCGTCAATAACAGAGGACGCCGTCGTTATTTTCCTACGGCGACCATTGGAGACAGATCCCGATCAACTTGAGAGCGGCCAGTGCGTGGTTGCAGAAGGGTCACGTCGGGCCTTCGACACCAATAATCGTGATTCGCCTAGTCGAGGCAATGCGGAGAGTGCGCACCCTTCGAAGCTTCGAGCGGAGACATCAGGTGCTAGTGGCGATCCACTCGTCCAGCCCAGGTACTGGCGCACTCGCGGCAAAAGAGTACGCACCACACGACTCCGGTCGCGGAGAACCTATCTACGTAGGCAACCCCCGGAGTAATACACCGGTGGAGGTGCCAGCAGTTACGGTTTGAGCACTCGCAAATTCCCCTCGCGCGCGAACGAGCCGCGGCCTTCATCCGTTCACTCAACACGGGCCGTGCCACACGCCGACGGTCGGGGCCTTCGCGGTGTTTAGTCCGGCGATCATCCGCGGCGGCATTGAGACCATCGGGCGGCGTCGGTTCCGTCACAGCTCCTATCTTGCCCAACTGTTGGCACTCCCGTCAGTACAGGCTTCCGGGGATCGTTGACCCGGAGTGACGATTCTTCTGTTCGTCGAGGGTGGCCTTTCTGGTGTCCCTCTGGTCGAGCCATTTCCTGTTCGAATTGGCCCTCAAGAGTGTCGTGCGCCCGCATGCTCTGCTACGAGCAGACGCCATTGCGTCTAGGCGAACGATGTCGTCGGGCCTCCGACACCAACGTTCACCGTTCCTATGAGTTCGAGTTCGCCTTAGAGAACGTTCAAGGTTTTTGCACCCACGACCGCTACTTCGAGGTTCGTTGGAAGTTCGTGGGCGCCTAGTTTCCCGTTACCGTTCCGTGGACGCGCGCCCAAAGTGTCGGTACGCCCGGGCCGTCGAGCTGGTCAATGTAAGGCGCCCTCCCCGCCATGCTCATCACCAGCGCGAGGGTCGAACCGGAAACCAGTAATCCGGTGCTCGTAGCAAATGGTCCGTCGTTAGCGCGCAGTTGAAGGCCGGTGACGGTTGTTCGACTGGGAACGGTGAAGTTGCGGCGCGCAAAGAATTCAGCCACGGGGGTCAAAGCGTCAACGTCCGGTGTTCGCGGTAGCCCCAGTGGCTGACGGATGTCTTGGGCGTGTACTACAACTTCACCTAGGTAGGCCGGGGTATGTCCCGAGGGGGCGATGGTGTTGTCGATGATGGCACGAAACCGGTGGAGCGTCTCGCCCGGAGTGCTACCCCGATGCGCGTCCAGTTGGCGCTGGTTGTGCACGTCGGCACGGAAACCCGCGCCGAGCATGCTGCGCATCCACTGGCCCTGATTGAGGCTCGCCGCAGCGGTGAGGTGGGCGACAACGTCCTCGACGTCCCACCTTTCGCATAGGGATCTGTGCCGCCACTGCTCGGCGCTGAGGGCGGACAGGTCCTCAGCGAGCGCAGTCCGCTCAGAGTGCACCAGCGACCAGAGTTCGGGGTCCCGTGATCTGGCCATGTCGCTCCACTCTCCACACGCCCGCGAGTTTCAGATGCTAGTTGAGACGCCGATGATGGGTTCTCGAACCGTTGCCCGGGTTAACGATTTGGATTTTCAGCCTGAAGCGTCTGAGCAACTCATTCGACACGTCGATTCCCTGGGTCCCCTGGTTGATCAACCTTTAGTTTGGAACTTTCGATGGAACCAGTTGACCGTATCGAAGGCGACGAACTGATTCAGTTATCCCACCATGTGAGCACGCGCGTGGCCCGGAGCGTTACCCACCGGGAAGGCATGCCGGCTCCTCCGTCCATTTGGAACCAGACTCGACCGGGCAAGTCCCTGTCGAGGAGCCAAGTTCCATTCTCGAGGCGTCGGGAGCGAACATGCTCGACTGCCTCGCCCAACCTTTGATCGGGTGTGGCACCGGTCAGAGTGGCGGCAGAAGCGAAGTACGTAAGTGCTCGGAGGACGTCGTAGTGCCATCGACTCGGATACAGGAATTCGAAGAATTCCTGGTCGGCCGCTTCGCCAGTGCTGAGGCGACGAAACAGGTTTCGCTTGAGGAGGTACTCCTCGCCGGACTGGCGCGCCTCACGAGACTCGGGCGTGCCCCCGGTGGCGCGCTCGTATTCCAGGAGTCCCTCCAGCACGTTGATGGTGGTCGCAAATGATGAGTGAACCGATCCGTTGACTCGCTCACAGTTCCACCCGCCATCGCTGAGACGTTCGCCAACCAGCCTTTCGACGATGGACGAGACGTCGACTCCGAAGTAGGCGCCGTCAGCAACGGTCCTGCCATTGATGCACTCCTCGACTTCGCCCTCCCAATAGGGCTCGTTGGCGTGATCCCAATGAGAGTTGGCTCCGACCAGTTCAACGGCTCGCCTCGCACGATCCGAGGAAGGATCGAGACCAAACTCGCGAAGCTGTGTCAACGCGAAAGCAGTGGCTGTCCAGGGCTGTCCGACTTCCTGCCACTCGCCGAAGTCAAAGTCAGCGGGAACAAATGCGCCACCAGCCCACTGCCCATCCTCGTCTTCACGTGACAGGAGTCGAGCTCCCCAGCCGATCGTCTCCACCTTGGCCCGCTCTTCGCCCCATACAGTTTCCGGCTCGCCCAGCACGTATCGCATCACCTGCCAACGGATAGAAGGGTCAGAGTCGAGAAGCCAGTCAACCACCGAGCTAGAGACGGTCATGCGAGCGAAATTACCAACTGCCCGTGACATCGTTTGTCTTCACGGCTAACGGGCGCGAAGACGAGTCGCTGTACTGATCCCTTGCGGGTCAGACTGGCCGCCAGTAACTGGCAGCAGACCGATCACGTCGGGCCCTCATTTGAACCCACACGTTGGCATCGGGGCTCGCTTCGATCGTTTCCAATTAAGAGCTATCAAATCTAGATCGTGTGAAGCGAGTCGAGCGCATTCCTGACAACTCCAGGGCGCTCCATCCACGGGAAGTGTCCGCAACCTTCGTGCACCTGCGTTTTAGCCCCAGGGATAAGGGCCGCCGAGGCAAGTCCGTGCTCGGGCGGGATCGGGCTACCGGCTCCCATTACGAAGACGGTTGGGATTGTCACTTGCGGCAGGAGTCTGGCGACGGTCCCCTTGACGAGGTGGTCGTGGACCGACTCGAAGGTCTCGGCATAGCAAGCAAGCGAGAAAGACATGGGTGGCATGGCGGGAGCGTTCGCCGGATCTGCGAAGTACGCGGGCCAAATCAGGGAAAAACTTTCGATGGCGTCCTCGGCGGTACCTTCGCCGGCCAGAGCCCGTTCGTCCAACTCGTTGGCTCGAGCCATGGCTTCCGGTGGAGTTCGCTCCTCCATCCGGTGCCCCATATCGTCCTCGCCGCCGTCGCCGACCACTCCTAACGGATCGACGACGACCAGGCCCAGGATGAGGTCGGAGCGCATCGCCGCAAGGTGCATCGCGAGATATCCGCCCCACGAGTGCCCGATCACGTCCGCCCCACCCGGTGCCATGGCCCGCAGAACAGCGAGGGCGTCGTCGGCGTGCGTTTCAACGGAAAAGGGACCAGAGGTAGTGGAGGGCTCGAGTCCACGTTGCTGGTAGCGGTAGACGGTGTAGCCCGAGACCAGCTCCCCGTCGAGCGAGCCCAGGTAGTCCGACAGTCCGGGCCCGCCGTGCAGCAATACGACGGGCGGACCGCTGCCAGTTCTCGTCCCGCGAATCACTCCACCCGCAACAGTCACTTCGAAGGACTCAACGTCTCCCATGGCAGCGAGGATACTTTTTCCATCGGCTGAGTTCACCTGTCATCCGGAACTCGCTCGATCGGCGAACCGCGAGTGACGGGCTGCAGAGGAATCTCGACAGTTCAGAGATTCTCAACCACCTCCATGATTGGTATAGCCGAAAGGACAGCCGAATACGGTCGATTGAGCGTCATCAAAAAACGCCCACCAGTGCCCCGTTAGGTGTCGCGAGCACTGATCAGGGAACCAGCTTTCGCCAGCTCTGCCGCTCACGTAGGCGTATCCACGGTAGAGATTCGGAGTGGCGAACAGTACGTTCGAAGACCCTGGAATTACCGTGGTGCAAATCTTGTAGGGAGCCGCAAGAAATCCGATGGATCCATGTCTCACCAGCTGGCATCCCTGCGCTGCACGGGCAACTTCAGATCTCGCGACATTCGCGGCGGCCGAGTCGAAGCCCACGCTGGCCGGCAAGACCCCAAAGTACGTCCACAGCAAGCTAGCGACGCCCAGACCAATAATGAAGAGGGAAGGCCCTCTTCGACCAAAACGAGTACCTCGAAGAGCGGACACCAATCGACACAGCACTGCGAAAGACGCGAAGAGAATCGCGTCCACCGTCATCGGCCATAACAGCGTGTAACCCGGCTTCACAATCAGCCAGCTCGAGGCGCCGGCGACGAGGAACACAAGCACCGCCCCAACGATGAGTACCAACTGCCGAGGTTCAACTCGCTCTTCGAGTCCGGTTCCTCGGTCCCCAAGAATTGGCAAATCGACGCTCACTAGCGGCAATTCTGGCACGACTACAGTGCACTCGTCCGTTACCCAACTGAATGCACGAACTTTTTTTCATTGCAAGCGATGACAAAACCCTTAGAATGACTTAGCCATTAGGCAAATCTCATGCAAACCACGAGATCGCCGGCAGTCAGATGATGCGCTCGTCTGCACCCGATCTGTTGGTCGTAACTCCGGCTGCATGATCTCTTCGTAAGTGCGACGACCCTTATTCCACCCTCGTATTGCACTCGTCAATGAAGGCCTCGAAGCGAGATTCAGCATCTTCGGCCCTCGACATAAACTCCAAAAATCTGGGCAACTGCTCACTGAACCGACGCCGAGTTTCCTCGAGTCGCACGGTAAGTAGGTCCTTCAAGTCGTAGGTGTCAGATGCAAACATCTCTTGGGCTCGACCTAGATAATCATCTTCGAAACGATTGTTGATCTCAAGACAGTCAAAACGCCACTCAGACGCCTCGGAAGAAATGGCCCGAAGTGATCTCCCGTGTTCCAAAAATCCGAGACTTTCAACGGGATCGTGCGGCCCGCTTCGTTGCCATTCGTCTGTTCTCCGACGGAGTTTCTCCATTTGCGCTCGTATGGTCGACATGGGCTCCTTGAGTTTGTCCCGTGCTTGCTTAGTTTCGTCAAGAATAGTTACGTAGAGCTCAAAGGTGTCTCTGTCAATCACAGGTACCCCAATCTTCGCTGAACACTGGAAGACTATCCACCGCGCGGAGTCCCCATGAGTGGGAAGTCGCTCACTAGTCTCATGTCGGTGGATCCGGATGGGGGCCCAGTGATGCAAGATCTCTTGGATGTCATAGATGACGTCGCGCGGCTCAGACGGAAGATCAGTGCTGAAATCGAGGAATTGAAGGAACGTATTGAGGCCCACAGGCCAAAGAAGAAGAGCCAGTTCATGTGGTTTCTCCAGTTGCGATTTGATCCAACGAGAGTTGGCTTTGCAAGTGCAAACTTCGAACAG
Organism: uncultured Actinomycetota bacterium; assembly: GCA_963715855.1. GTDB lineage: Bacteria > Actinomycetota > Acidimicrobiia > Acidimicrobiales > RAAP-2 > RAAP-2. Next base: position 1,659,833 of record OY970279.1, on the reverse strand, counting down.
CAGGCTGCGGTGTATGAGGACGTACGTGCATTGTGGCAGGCAAAAGCACTACGTGCCAAAGCATATGGAACCGACATATCGGCAGTGAGAGCCGCGCAGGGAAATGCAAGAATCACTTTGCTCCTTGATATCCAGAAAGTCTGTGAGCGCGAGCTCTCCGTTGATATACCCAAACTGCGCGGGTTGACAACTCACTTGGAGTCTCTCCGAGCGAGTTACAACGAGATTCTCCGAAAATGAAGCCCTGCTGGCGTCAAAAAAGCACGAACAACCTTTGACAATCGACCCCATCCGAGGGAGGCTCTCTCTTTCACCGAAGCGATGGCATCATCTAAAGGTGCCCGATGACGGAGCCGGCAAAAAGACGAATCGCACCCGCCGCCGGGCATCGTTCACCCCAAGCCTTGTCATCTGGCCGATCGGCGCGATCGTGTTTGCACTGGCCGGAAGTTTGATCAGCGCCGCAATCTTCGCCTTCATTGCTTTTATTTCTCTCGTCATGGCCGCCGCGAGAATCTCGCCACAAATGCGTCGAACCGGTCGCTTCTACAGGAGTGCGCTGATTCAGTTCGGGGGCTTCGTCGTGCTCTTTGCCGTCGGCGTTGACTTCTTGACCCAAAGCAGATGGGTTGATTCGCTGATCTTCTTTGGGATCTCTTCGGTCCCAGGTGCATTGAGTGCCACACATTTGGAGATTGCTCGAAGGGATCGAGGCGAGACCACTCCTGAAAAGGTGACCGGTGGCTCACATTTATTTGGAGAGACGGGCCGATGTCCCCCTTGAGCGAGAAGTATCCGAACCGATCCACCGTGTAAATCTGATGAGGATTGGACATCCCCTGCCGGATCGTTGATGTACCAGGGATCCGGCACTTCCTTTCGTCCTCAACTCGTTCTGGCCTGTGAGAGCAACCAAGTACGGCATTCGAGGAGGCTAAACCTCTTTCCCCTTGTTGACAACGTCTTCGGCGAGGGTTGCGTAGCCCGAATTGGTCAGCATCCGGCGCAGGTCCACCACGGTCTGAACGTCGACGTCCTTGGTGCGCGGCTTGGTCAAGAAGAGCTCTTCGCCGCCCACGTCTACACGAAACTTTCCTGCAGGAGTCTCCTCAACCGTCCCAACCGCACTCAACAGCGAGATGACGGCCTTCCAGTCGATGTTGTGGCTCGTGGGATGCATGAAGATGGACACCAGCGTGTCGCGGTGGTGATTGTTCAAGTGAACCGGGTCTGAATGTCCAGCCATGTGAGTCCCTTCCAGGATGCACCCTAGTGACTTCGCCGTATGCTGCCGAGAAGCGGGAGAGAAACCGACAGCGTGAGCATCAATGTCAAGATATTTCCCAAACTCGCTGAGTTAGGAAGGTGGTGAACATGGGTGAAGCCGGCAACAAGCCAAGGAAGTTTCGCCGACGACTGCCGAAGGTACCCAAGGGCGCCGAACCAAACGACATTCACTTGGCTGGGCTCGCCAACTCCAGCGGAGGTACCTACGGATCTCGCCTCGACCACGAGTTGGCCAAGGGCCGAAGTGAGAATCTCGGAAAGTTCGGAAAGTTCTTCCTCTGGCTGCTCGGCCGACGACCCCCGGAGAAGTTGGACGACACCGATCGCTAAGCGACCCGACGTCTCGACGTCTCACTAGTCGAAGTCAACCCGCGAAGGCGTCCGCTACTCTCCCCGTGCTTCTAGCGCGTCCAAGTCCCGCTCCGCGTACAGACGGTGCTCCCACTCTTCGTTGAAGATGACCAGGAGGCACTCGCGAACTGGAAAGCTGCGCGGCGGCGGCCAGCCCGGCCCCTCAACCGGCTTCGTGTCGGCATTCAATGACGTCTCGTCAAGTCCCTCAATGACCTCACGCACGGTCGACATACGGTCATGCCGAAGTTCCATCACCGTCTTCAACGAAGGTCGCGCCTCTCGATCACGGGGCACGCCGGGAGTGTCAAGCATTCCATCCCAGGGCAGACCCAGAGCGTCCCACGGCGACGGGTCGCCCAAGATGGCCCTGCGTATCCAGGCGTCGGTGGCGAACACGAGGTGGCGCAACGTCTCGATGAACGACCACTCGCCGTCGACCGATTCGTGCAGCTGTTCGGGCGCGAAACCATGCGCTCGTCGGACGGTCTCGTCCCAGAGTCGCTCCAGTGTGTCCCACGCCTCGCGAAAACCGGCGAGGTCCGTCGGGCGCATTTTGGACCGAAGGGGATACCGTCGATTGAGCTCCGCCTCAATCAAAGGCCCAACGTCGACGCCGTTCACGATGAAGCCCTCGATCTCGCCATCGATGCGCACGTCGCGAAGTTCGACGCCCCTCATGACCACCCCACCGAAATAGGCCTCGCGAATGAGAGTTCCACTCAAATCAACGTTGTGGAACTGTGCGTCGCTGAGATCGACATGCTTGAAGTGCGAGCCTCGCAGATCGGTGTCGGTGAACTCAGTCACGCGATGACTTTAACGTCGGCCTGTGACATCGAGCCGAGGCGTTGAGCTGGGACTCTCGACCGATCAGGACAGCGATCGAGGATGCCGGCGGGACAACCAGAACCACGATTCGCCTGGCCCATCTCGAGCGCGAAATAAGATGGTGGCCACTCATCATGAGCAACTCCGTCGACGACCTGATCATGGATCTCCTGGAGTGGCTGGGACCTGAGCCCCGGCCCTACGCGGACGTCCTCGACGCGTGGCGCACCTCGTGTCCGCGCCTGCCCATCTGGGAAGAAGCCAACGAACGCGGATACATCGAGAGAGTGAATGTCCCGGGATCGGGGACGTTGATCACCGTGTCAACGCTCGGAGTCGAGCAGCTGCAACGCTCTCGCCCGGTTGACCGTCAGCTGATCGGCCTGGATCGCTAACCGCTCGTCCACGCCTCCGTGGAGCGAGCCAGGCTCAGGGCGATTCCCGCCACGAGCGCCACGATCATCACCGCAACGATCAAGGGTGCGTAAATCGCCGCGTGAATCACGAGCATCGCTCCCACCAGAGCTCCGAGCAGCATGGCGACGACCGAGATCAACCGGCGCCCGGATTTGGCTCCGGTACCGCCCAACAACGCGCTGTCGGCCACGATGCCGGTGATGGTCAAGGTGAGGACGGTTGTGGTGAGGTCCGGTACCGCGAGCTTTCGTGCGGTCGCGTTCTGCAGGCCCATCGCGCCCGCGAGCGCCGTGATCAACAGGTCCCGGTATCCCGCGTGAAGGTCAGATCGCTCCACGACGGCTAGGACAACGCCGACGACGAGGAGAACCAACTGGACGGCGCCGGCCACGCCCAGCAACCGCCCACGGTGGTGGGAGTGCACGGAGATGAATCGACCGCCGAGTGCCGCGCCGATGGCGAAGGCCGCGAGCGCGACGAGTGACGAGACGATCGAAAAGCCAGGCGCACCGGCGATCGCGAATCCGAGGAAGACGACGTTGCCCGTCATGTTGGCTACGAACACGTGCCCGAGAACGAGGTAGCTAAAGGCGTCAACGAGTCCGGTGACCACCGTGAGTAAGACCAGCAATGGAGGCAGGGGGCCCTGTTTCGGGTCGTGTCCCGGGAGCAGCGTTGCGCGAAGCTCATCAAGGAACACCTTCACGGGTCCATACTTGCCCAGTCGCTGGTCACAACGACGACTTGGCGCGCCGCCTCGACGTTAGGGAATCAGAATCTTTTGGAACCGCCGGGCCGCCAGAGTAATCCCGAGGCCCGCCAGCACCACCAGATACCCCACACGCATGAGCATGATCCATTGGAACTGCCCAAGTGACAGACCCCGCATCAGCGCGGCGGACTGGTAGAGCGGCGACAACGAGACAATCGCACCTAGCCACCGTGGATAGAGCGTGATGGGAAAGAAGGTCGCCGAAAAGAGGAATATCGGCAGCTGTATCACGGCCACGAGGTCAAAGTCCTGCCACGAGCGAATGTAGGTGCAGGCGGCCAGCCCCAGCGCGCTGAAGGCGAAGCTCGTGGCAATCGCCGCCGGCCAGCAAAGCACCACCCACGCGCTGCCCGCGTCACCTAACGCCGCCATGCACACGATGAACGACACGGCGTAGAGGGCGGCTCGTGTCAACGCCCACCACACCTCGCCGAGCGCGATGTCGGTGACGTCCAGCGGGGTCGAGAGGATCGCGTCGTACGAGTGCGAGATCTTCAGTCGAAAGAAAGGGTTGAAGATCGAGTCGATCACCGCGCCGTTCATCGCCGAGGACGCCAGCATCCCCGGGGCGACGAAGGTGGCGTAGCTCACGACGCGCCCACCGACGTGCAAGGGGGCGACAAGGTGGTTGAGCCCGATGCCGATACTGAGCAGGTAAAAGAGCGGCTCGAAGAATCCCGAGATCAGCATGAGCCACTGGCGGCGATACACCATGAAATTTCGCTCGAACACCCGGATCGAGCGACGCGAGCCGAAACTGGGCAGGGCGCGGATCAACATCAGTTCACCAACCGGCGTCGGAGCGTACGGCGTCCCCAGACAACTCCCACTACCACCATGGCGAGCAGGAACGCGAGGTGGCCGAGTGTGGAGCTAAACGAGCCGCTCCCAAACGCCGCTGAGCGCGCGAGGGCCACGCCGTGGTACAGCGGCACGAACTGCACGACGGGCCGCAGGTACCCCGGATAGGCGGATAGCGGGTAGAAAGTCGCAGAGAAGAGGAACATCGGCACGAACGCGAAGCGATAAATCGTGATGAAGGAGGCATCGGTCTCGACCGACGCGGCGTAGGCCACGAGTGGTGCGGAAAAAGCGAGTGCGATGAGTGCCCCAATGAGCGGCATCGTCAGGCTCCACCACGACTGGAGAGCGCCGAACAGCGCGATGATGATGGTGTAGACGATCCCGGTGAGAAAGGCCCGCGACGCTACCCAGGTCAACTTGCCGACGAGGATGTCCTCGGGCTCGAGCGGCGTGGCCGCCGCCGCGTGGTAGGTGCGGATCCACTTAACCGAGGCCAGTACCGGCCAGAGGGACTCACCCTCACCGATCTGCATGGTCGACGTCGCCAGCAGGCTCGGGGCGATGAAGTGCAGGTACGTGTGGCCGTCGACCAATCCGTGGTGTGCGGTGACCAGTTTTCCGACTCCGACACCGAACGAGGCCAGGAAGAAAATGGGGAAGAGCACGGCGCTGACCGTCGACCCGCGCCACGTCCGGGCGTAAAAGGTTGCGTGGTACCACCAACTGCGGCGCCACCTGGGCCAACCGAGCGAGGTGTCCAGCGACGTCGTCATGCTCAGTCCACCAGGGTGCGGCCGGTCAGACGCAAGAAGACGTCTTCGAGAGAGCTGCGTCGCACCAACGCGCTCGAGGGCGTTACGCCCGCGGAGTGGATCTCCTGGAGGACGTCATCACCGCGGTCGACGTAGAGCAGGACCCGATCGGGCAGGACCTCAATGCGCTCGGCGAAGTTCGCCAGGCTGGCGTGCGCATCCTCGTGCGAGTCGGTGCCGAAGCGCAGCTCGACCACCTCACGAGAGGAGTGGCGCGCGATCAGATCTCTCGGTGCGCCCTCGGCCACGATCGAGCCACGGTCCATCACGACCAGCCGGTCGCAGAGCTGTTCGGCCTCGTCCATGTAGTGCGTCGTGATGGCCAGGGTGACGCCCTCGCGCTTGAGTCGGTAGAGGCGTTCCCACAGCAGGTGCCGCGCCTGGGGGTCCAGCCCAGTCGTGGGCTCATCCAGGATCAGGAACTCGGGGCGGTTGATCAAGCCCCGGGCAATCGTGAGACGTCGCTTCAAACCACCGGAGAGATCATCAACCTTGTCGTTGGCTCTTTCCGTCAGCTGGGCGAACTCGAGGAGCTCGGCGACGCGCTCACGAATTATCCGACGCGGCAGGTCGAAATATCGTCCGAACATCTCGAGGTTCTGTCGAACGGACAGTTCGAGCTCAAGGGTGTCCTCCTGGGGAACGACGCCGATTCGTCCACGGATCTCCGGACCGTGCGTACTCGGGTCAAGTCCGAAGATCGTGATGGACCCCGACGTCGGGTGCGAAACCGCCGACATCATGCGCATGGTGCTGGTCTTGCCCGCCCCGTTCGGGCCGAGGAAACCGAAACTCTCGCCTTGCTCAATAACGAAGTCGATACCCTTCACGGCCTCGAAGTCGTTGAAGCGCTTGACCAACTGGCGAGCCTCGAGAATGTGGGCAGGGTTTGACGTGTTCACGTCCACGGTCTCCTCCCCCTTCTTCGTCTTAACAGTTCGTGGTCGTGTTCGTGATGAACCGACTTCATTGCTCGTCGACACCCCGGACAACGATGCGCCGCCACCTTCACCAGGGCCAACTTCAGGACTTCGATGACGCCCGCAGCCGGCGTCAGCAGAAGTACAAGAGTACGCGATGGCTGTGACGTCGTCGAGTCAGCGAAGCCAGTCCGGCTCCCTACTTGAGAGCGCGCGAAGCCTCAGCCACACGCGCGACCCGAGTTGTCTCCCGGTTAGTCCGCTCGCCCGCACGTCGCAGTTGGGCCCGGATGTAGTCAAGGCGATGTTGGCCCGTCACAGATAAATGGGCGATGCTCTGAACTCCTTAGTTCAGAGCGTGACTTCCTCGACAATCTCTACGATCTGGGCTTTCGGATCAACCATGAAGGCCTTGCCGGGGCCTTCCCAAACCTGCTCCATGAAGGCGAGCAGTTTCCGGGCATCTGCAACGTTGTTGAAGTCGAGGTCTATCGTGACGTAATTCGGGTCGTCTACCGAATGTGAGATTCGGTAGGAGCTGACACCCGATCCCTTGCGATCGGCCGGGTCATTGTCGAACGCCTGCTTCCAGAGGTCGAAACTCGGCACTGCATGCTCAATTCGTAGCGTGGGCATGTGGCTTGTCCCCCTGGTTGTCGTATGAACTCACGATACCCAGGGGCAACTCGAGCGAATCAGCGATCTATGACGTAGAAGGTTCGCGCCTTTTGGGTGCAAACGGTCATTTGCGAGTTTCCCTACTTGAGAAGGTGCTTGGCGACAACCACTCGTTGGACCTGATTGGTCCCCTCGTAGATCTGCGTGATCTTGGCGTCGCGCATGAAGCGCTCCACCGGGAACTCCTTGGTGTAGCCGTAGCCGCCGAGGAGCTGGACGGCGTCGGTGGCCACGCTCATCGCAGTGTCGGAGGCAAAAGACTTTGCCGCGGCACCCAGATAACTCAGATTCTGGTCGGGGTCTCCGCTGTCGATCGCGGCACAGGCTCGGTAGACGAGGGCCCGGGCGGCCTCGGTGCGGATCGCCATGTCGGCCAGCATGAACCGCAGTCCTTGGAGCTCGCTGATCGGGCCACCAAAGGCGCGGCGCCCCTGCATGTACGTCGCGGCGAAGTCGATGGATCCCTGGGCGATGCCGACGGCCTGAGCACCGATCGTGGGACGCGATCGGTCCAGAGTGTGCATGGCGATCTTGAACCCCTCGCCCTCCTCGCCGATGCGGTGTGAGACGGGAACACGCACCTCGTTGAGGATGACCTCGCCGGTGGGCGACGCGCGAAGCCCCATCTTGTCTTCGTGCTTGGGGAACTCGAGCCCCCAGCCCTTCTCCACGAGGAAACAAGTGATTCCCCGGCTCCGCGCCTCCGGATTTGTCGAGGCGAAGACCGTGTAAGTCTCGGAGATCCCCGCGTTGGTGATCCAATACTTGGACCCGGTGAGGACGTAGTCGTCGCCGTCGCGAACTGCGCGGCAGCGCATCGCCGCGACGTCGGAGCCGGCGTCGGTCTCGGACAGGCAGTAGCTGGCCTGAATCTCGCCGGTCGCGATGCGCGGCAGATAGGTTTTTCGAATCTCCTCGGACGCAAAGTTGAGGATCGGCAGCATCCCGAGTTTGGAGATCAGCATCGTCACCGAGGTTGAGGCGCAGGCCCGGGCCAACTCCTCGGCCATGATCGCCTGGGTCACCATGTCGGCTCCCGCGCCGCCGTACTGGGTCGGGACCCACAGGGCCGGAAGTTCCATCTCTACGCAGGCGTCGAAACTCTCCTGGGGAAACGTCTGATCTCGGTCGTGCATCTCAGCGAAGGGCGCGATGCGCTCGTCACAGAACGGGCGTAGGACGTCGCGAAAAGCTCGCTGCTCGTCAGTGAGGTCAAAGCTCACGAGTCCGCCCTAGGCCGTGGGCGCGTCCGGGACCAGCGCGGACGCGTCGACACCGTCGACCAACGCGCGCTGGGCCGAGTAGCTGTGTGAGATACCCCGGAACGGTCGGGCTAGTGAGGCGTCAACCAGCTCGGCGCCGCGAAGCCCAAAGTGATCCATTGCGACGCGTACGTCGTCGATCATCGGCGCGCGTCCCACGAGTCCGGCGCGCTTGGCCGCCACTAACGCGACACCGAGCTCGACGTTGTGCCGGTCGTGCTCGTGAGCGAAGGCCAATTTCGCGATCTCGCGGTGCGCGAGGCCCATGGCGTACCCCGCGTCGGGGGCGGGCGTGCCCAATCCACGACCCGCCGGGGGACGCGCCGATCGGGTGAGGCCCTTCTTCGGGGGTCGACCGATCTCGGGGGCCGCAATGGTCATCGAGGAGCGGACCTGGCCGGTGGCCGGAACGGGGGCAAACGTCGGCTGGGTCACCCATCGAGCCTACTGCCGCCCCGACTAGCTGACCCTCGTCAGCCACCCTTCGTACTCGGGCAGCTCGCCGCGCACGGCGCGGAAGTACGTCGACTGGATCTCCTTGGTGATCGGTCCGCGCTTGCCTTCACCGATGACGCGGTCGTCCACCGAGGAGATGGGCACGACCTCGGCTGCCGTGCCGGTCAGGAAGGACTCGTCGGCCACGTAGAGGTCGTCGCGGCGCAGCGACTCGAAGCTCACCGTGTAACCCAGGTCGCGCGCGATGTGCACCACGCTAGCGAGCGTCACCCCACTCAGGGCGCCCGCTTCGGAGGTGGGTGGCGTGGCGATGACGCCGTCACGCACGATGAAGAGGTTCTCGCCGGTGCACTCGCTGACCAGGCCGTCGGCGCCGAGCATAATGGCCTCGTCGTAGCCGGCCTTGATCGCTTCGACCTTGGCCAGGCTGGCGTTGACGTAGCCGCCGATGGTCTTGGACGACGTGGGCAGTGAGTCGGGGCTGTGGCGCACCCACGAGGACACCTTCATGCGAACCCCGGTGTCCAGACTCCCCTCGCCCAGGTAGGCGCCCCATGGCCAGGCAGCGATCGCCACGTTGACCGGGGCCAGCATGGGGTTGACACCCATCTCGCCGTAGCCGAGGTAGACGATGGGCCGCAGGTAGCAGCCATCGGTCAACTCGTTGACGCGCACGAGCTCCTTGGCCACGTCGCACAGTTCGTCGACCGTGTAGATCAGGTCGATCATCAAGATCTTGCAGCTGCGATGCAGGCGCACCATGTGCTCACGCAGCCGGAAGATCGCCGGGCCTTGGGAGGTCTTGTAGGCCCGGATCCCCTCGAAGGCCCCGGTGCCGTAGTGCAGCGTGTGGCTCAGTACGTGTACGCGCGCGTCGTCCCAGTCGACCATCTTGCCGTCCATCCAGATCTTCTTCGTGGGCGTGATCGACATCTACAACCTCTCTACTATCCGCTGCGTGACCCCGGCGGTGCCGAGGGACGCAACGTCTCCCTTAAAGTCTGCCACCGCGTGCGACACCCTCCGTGCGGCGTCGTCCTCGCCGAGGAACTCGAGCATCAGGGCGATCGAGGAGATTGCGGCCAGCGGGTTGGCCCGTCCGGTACCGGCGATGTCGTGGGCCGCGCCGTGCACCGGCTCAAAGAGCGACGGGCCGGTGCGCGCGGGGTTGAGGTTGGCGCTCGCGGCGTAGCCAATGCCGCCGGTGACCGCGCCCGCCAGGTCCGAGAGGATGTCGCCGAAAAGGTTGTCAGTCACGATGACCCCGTAACGCGACGGGTCCTCGACCAGGTAGATGCACGCCGCGTCGACGTGGTGGTAGTCGACCTGCACCGACGGGAAGTCGCGGCCCACTTCGGCCACCACCCTGCTCCACAGGTCCCCGGCGTAGGTGAGGACGTTGGTCTTGTGCACGAGGGTCAGTCGCGGTCTCGCTAGAAATTCGGCGCGCTCGAAGGCGTAGCGCACGCAGCGCTCCACGCCGAAGCGGGTGTTGATAGATCCCTGCGTGGCCACCTCGTGGGCGGTACCACGCCGCAGCACTCCCCCTTCACCGATGTAGGGACCCTCGGAGTTCTCGCGCACGATCGCGAACTCGCAGCCCTCGGCGATCGAGCCGGCGACCCCTCGGAAGGGTCGGTAGTTCACGTAGAGGTCCAACTGAAAGCGCAGGGCCAGCAAGAGACCGCGTTCCAACACGCCGCTGGGCACCCGCGGGTCACCATGCGCCGGCCCCACCGCCCCGAGGACAATGGCGTCGAAGGTGCGAAGCTGCGCGAGGGTTACGTCGTCGAGCACCACTCCGTCGCGCAGGTAGCGCGCGGCGCCCAGGTCGAAGTCGGTGGTCACGATGGGAACCTCGGCGGCCTTCACGACCTCGATCGCCGCGGCCGTCACCTCGGGCCCGATGCCGTCACCGCCGATCACCGCGACGCGGTGGGTGCGCTGGTCACTCATTAGGCTCGTCCCCTTTTCTCCCAGTCTGCTCGGCTCGACGCGCACCTGGCAAGCCCGGAAAGATTGAAAGGCACGCTCGGTAGAATCGTTGTCTGTCCCCTAGTTGAGGATTCCCCATGGCCGTCGAGATTCATCGCGTCACTCAAGAGACGCTCGACAAGCTGAAGGCCGAGTACCACCACCTCACGACCGTCGGACGCACCGACATCGCGCGCGTGATCGAATCCGCGCGTTTGCTAGGCGACCTGTCCGAGAACGGCGACTACCACGCGGCCAAGGACTCCCAAGGCAAGATGGAGTCGCGCATTCGCCAGATCGACCAGGTCATCCGCCACCACGAGATCGTCGAGCGCGACGAGAACGCGCAGATCGTCCAGCACGCCTCCATCGTCGACGTGGTCTACGAGGGCGACGCCGACAACGACTCCCAGGCGTTCTTCATCGGCTCGATCGAGGAGCGACCCGAGGACGTGCTGGTGGCCTCGCCCACCTCGCCGCTGGGCGCCGCGCTGCTCGACCACGCCGTCGGCGACGTCGTGGAGTACGACGCCCCGTCAGGGACGCTGCGAGTCAAGATCATCGGTCTGCGCTAGTGGCCGGGCGCACCGTCTACGAGAAGATCTGGGAGGACCACGTCGTGGTCGCCCCGCAGGGTGAGCCCACGCTGATGTACGTGGACCTGCACCTCATCCACGAGGTGACGAGCCCTCAGGCCTTCGAGGGCCTGCGCCTGAACCAACGTTCCGTACGCCGCCCCGACCGCACGCTGGCCACAGCGGACCACAACGTGCCGACCGAGCCTCTGGCCACTCCCGTGAGCGACCCCGTCTCGCAGCGCCAGCTCGAAGCGCTCGACGAGAACTGTCGCGACTTCGGCATCACGCTGTTTCCGCGAGGTCACGAGAACCAGGGAATCGTCCACATCATCGGGCCCGAGCTCGGCGTCACTCAGCCGGGCATGACCATCGTCTGCGGCGACTCGCACACCTCGACCCACGGCGCATTCGGAGCCCTGGCCTTCGGGATCGGCACCAGCGAGGTCGAGCAGGTGCTCGCCACTCAGACCCTCCCCCAGGAACGGGCCAAGACCATGGCGGTCACCGTGGAGGGCAAGGTCTCGCCAGGAGTCTCGGCCAAGGACATGGCGCTGGCCATCGTGTCGCGGCTGGGCACCGGCGGCGGCGCGGGGCACGTGATCGAGTATCGCGGCCAGGCCGTGAGCGACCTCTCGATGGAGGGGCGCATGACGCTGTGCAACATGAGCATCGAGGCGGGAGCCCGGGCCGGTCTGATCGGGGTTGACGACGTCACGATTGACTACCTCGCCAGCCGACAGAACGCGCCGCACGGAGCGGACCTCGACGCCGCGACGGCGCGTTGGCGTCTCTACGCCAGTGACGACGACGCCGTCTTTGACGCCGAGGTCGTTGTGGACGCGAGCGACATCACCCCATCGGTGACGTGGGGCACCAACCCCGCTCAGGTGGTCTCGCTCGACGGCGTCGTGCCCACACCCGCGGACTTCGCCGACGCGGACGCGCGCCAATCGGCCCAGCGTGCGCTCGATTACATGGACCTCGCTCCCGGCACCCCGATGCGGTCGGTCCCGGTGGACGTCGTCTTCATCGGCTCGTGCACCAACTCTCGCGTCGAGGACCTTCGCGCCGCGGCCGCCGTTGCACGCGGCCACCACGTCGCCGCCGGTGTGCGCGCCCTCGTCGTTCCCGGATCGCATCGCGTCAAGAGCCAGGCCGAGGCTGAGGGACTCGACCGGGTCTTCCTCGACGCCGGGTTCGAATGGCGCGAGCCGGGATGTTCGATGTGCTTGGGTATGAACCCGGACCAGTTGCGACCCGGCCAGCGCTGCGCCTCAACCTCCAATCGCAACTTCGAGGGTCGCCAGGGGCGCGGTGGCCGCACTCACTTGGTGTCGCCGGCGACCGCCGCGGCCACTGCCGTGCTCGGTCGCTTCGCCTCGCCGAGCGAGGTGCTCGCGTGAAGCCGGTGCGCGCCGTCGAGGGTCGCTGCGTCCCGTTGGGTCGCTCCGACGTCGACACCGATCAGATCATCCCATCGGAGTGGTTGAAGCGCGTCGAACGCACGGGGTTCGGGCGCGGACTCTTCAGTGAGTGGCGCGACGATCCGCAGTTCGTGCTGAATCAACCCGAGTACCTCGGCGCGACGATCCTGTTGGCTGGGGCACGATTCGGCACCGGATCCTCGCGCGAACACGCGGTGTGGGCCTTGATGGACTACGGCTTTGCCGCGGTCATCGCCTCCTCGTTCGGCGACATCTTCGCCAACAACGCGTCCAAGCAGGGACTCGTGACGGTGGCCCTCGGCTCCGTGGACGTGGACGCCCTCGCCTCTCTGGTAGCGGGCGACCCGCAACTGCACGTGACGATCGACATCCATGACCTCACCGTGGAGGTGCCGAGCACGGGGTGGCGACGCACGTTCGATCTCGGCCCACTCACGCGCGAGCGGCTGCTCAACGGCTGGGACGACATCGGTCTCACGCTGCGACACGAGAGCGAGATCACCGCGTACGAGGCGCGTCACCACGCCCCGAGCCTCGAGGGCGTCTTCGACGCCGCCGGGCACGTGAAGACCTGACGCGTATACGCACCGCGCGTAGGGTAGGACCGCGCCGACCGAGGAGAAGCGTGACCGAGCACCCGTCGTTCAAGATCACGCTCCTGTCGCTCGGTGGGACGATCGCCTCGACCCGCTCGCCCGACGGAGGCGAGGGCGCCGTGCCCGGACTCGGCGCGCTCGATCTCCTCGCGACGGCCACCGAGCATCTCGTCGGTGTCACCGTCACCGCCCGGGACCTGCGCTTGCTGCCGTCGAGTGCGCTGACCTTTGACGACGTGCTCGAGATGGCCAGCGCCGTACACGCCGAGTTCGCGGCGGGGGCCGCGGGCGTGGTCGTGACCCAGGGAACCGACACCATCGAGGAGATGTCCTTCGCCCTCGACCTACTGATCGCCGAGGAGCGGCCCGTCGTGGTGACCGGCGCCATGCGCACACCGGCCGAAGCGGGGCCCGATGGACCGGCCAACGTACTCGCCGCCCTGAGCGTGGCCGCCTCGCCGGACGCCCGCGGCCTCGGGTGCGTCGTCGTGATGAACGACCAGATCCACGCCGCGCGCTTCGTGAGGAAGTCGCACACCACGAGTCCCGGCGCCTTCACTTCCCCCACCTGCGGCCCCCTGGGGTGGGTGGCCGAAGGGCGCGTGCGGGTCGTGCTGCGTCCCGAACCCCTCGCCGCTCGCCCGGGTCCCCTCCTCGGGCCTGTGCCACCGGTCGCCATCGTGACGATGGCCCTCGGCGACGATGGTCGCCTGCTGGACGCGGTGACCTCGTCCGGGTACGCCGGCCTCGTCGTCGAGGCCTTCGGTGCCGGTCACGTTCCGGGTTCGAGCGTGCCGCGACTGGCGCGGGTGGCCGCCGACATCCCCACGGTCCTCGCGTCGCGAACCGGTGCCGGGGCGGTGCTCGACGGAACCTACGGGTTCAGTGGATCCGAGGGCGAGTTGCTGGCCGCGGGTCTCATCTCGGCGGGGTCCCTCGACGCGCGAAAGGCGCGGATCCTGCTCTCCCTGTTGCTCGCGTCGGGAGCCGAGCGCGGCGACATCGTGCGCGCCTTCGCCGTGCTCGACGCTGGAGGCGAGTAATCGGCCTCGTCGCGCCGACGGCCTACGCTCGTGGCGACCGTCAGGAGACCCGTGAGTTCCTTCCCCTACGCCGATGAGTTCGAGGTCCACCGCACGCTGCCCGAGGAGGGCACCGATCGCGACGTGATCCTGGTGATGCTGGGCGACATCGCCGCGCGCGAGGACCGCGCGTGGGAGGGCGGGCAGTGCTCGGGCACGATGTACTGCGGCGACCACGACCACTACCGCTTCCTCAACGCGGCCTTCGCCAACTTCTCTCACGTCAACACCATCCAGCGCGACATGTGCCCCAGCGCCACCAAGTTCGAGGCCGAGGTCGTGGCGATGACGCTCGACCTGTTCAACGCCGGCAAGCTCGACTCCTCGCCGGTGGGCCTCATCACCTCGGGCGGGTCCGGTTCGATCGCCCACGCGATCTTGGCCTACCGCGAGGCCAATGCCGAGCGCACGAGTCGGCCCAACGTGATCAAGCCCGAGACCGCGCACCCCGCCTTCGCCAAGGCCGGCCACCTCTTTGGGATCGAGATGCGCGTGGCCCCCGTCGACCCGGCTACCACGCAGGTCGACCTGGACTGGGTGGCCGATCACGTCGACGAGAACACGGTCGCCCTCGTCGGTTCGGCCACCAACTACGGCTACGGCACCATCGACCCGATCGCCGAGCTGGGCCGACTCGCCCTGGAACGCGGCGTGGGACTCCACGTCGACGGCTGCCTGGGTGGGTTCATCCTGCCCTTCGGGCGAGACCTCGGCTACCCCATCGCGCCCTTTGACTTCACCGTTCCGGGAGTGACCTCCATTTCGGCCGACACCCACAAGTACGGCTACGCCCTCAAGGGCACCAGCGTCGTGTGCTTCGCCGATCGCTCGCTACGCAACGCCCAGTACTTCTTCCAGACTGACTGGTCGGGCGGCAAGTACTGCACGCCCGGGACGGACGGGTCGCGCTCCGGCGGACTGTTGGCCGCCACCTGGGCGGCCATGGTGAGCTTGGGCCGCAGCGGCTACCGGCGTTACGCCGCCGAGATCTTTGCGACGGCCGAGAAGATGCGCGAGGCGGTGTCCTCGCACCCGTCGCTGAGGATCCTCGGCGCGCCGACGTTCCTCTTCTCCTTCACGTCTGACGAGTACGACGTGTATCACGTGAACGACTTCCTGCGAACCCGAGGCTGGCGCCTCAACGGCCAGCAGTATCCCAACGCCCTGCACATGGCGGTCACCCGACCCCAGACGCAGACGGGCGTCGCCGAGCGTTGGGCGACCGACCTCGACGACGCGGTCAGCTACGCGCTCGAGCACCGCGACGAGCCCGCGCGCTCGAGTGCCATCTACGGCGGCGTGGCGTCGGGACACTCGGCGGAAGCCGACGAATTCCTCCGCGCCGTCATGAGCGACCTCATGGACCAGCAGTCAGCACTCCCCGCGACGTGAGCGGCGACCTCGTCCTCAGCGTCGACCTCGGCACCGGAGGACCGAAGGTGGGGTTGGTCGACGACGACGCGAAGGTGGTGGCGTTCGAGCACCACGCGGTCACGACGCACTTCGGCGCGGACGGCGCGGCCACCCAGGACGCCGCCGAGTGGTGGTCGATCATTGTCGCCGCAAGCCGGCGCCTCCTCGCGAGCGAGGACGTCAACGCCAGCGACGTGCGCGCCGTGGCCATCACGGGCCAGTACGCGTCGACCGTTCCGGTGGACGCCAACGGCGAACCCACCGGCCCGTGCCTGACCTGGCTGGACACCCGCGGCGGGCCGTACGTCCGACGAAAACTCGGTGGTCCTGCGTTCGGCTACAACCCGCGTGCGGTCACGCGCTTCGTACGCACGTCCGGCGGTGCGCCGTCAACCGCCGGCGCCGACCCGATCGGCCAGATCCTGTACCTGACGAACACCGACGCCGACCTCGTGGCGCGCACCCGCTGGTTCATGGAGCCGGTCGACTACTTGACCATGCGTCTCACGGGCGTGGCGTCGGCCACCCACGCCTCGCGTCTTGCGGCGTGGCTCACCGACAACCGCGACCTCGCGCGCCTCGAGTACGACCAGGGGTTGGCGGATCTCGTCGGGATCGACCTCGCGTTCCTGCCGCCCCTCGCCGCGTTCGGCTCCATCGTGGGCACCGTGCGCCCCGACGTGGCCACGGATCTTGGCTTGGGTGGCGACGTCGCGGTCATCGCGGGAATGCCCGACCTGCACGCGGCCGCACTCGGGTCAGGGGCGGTCCGACCCTACGAGGCGCACCTGGCACTCTCGACGACCTCGTGGATCTCCTGCCCCGTGGCGGCGAAGAAGACCGACGCGTTGCACTCGATCGCCACCGCGCCGGGCCTCACCAACGACTCCTATCTGGTGATCGACAACCAAGAGACCGGTGCCAAGTCCCTCGAGTGGTTGCGCACGATGCTGGCGGGTACGGGTGCCCCCGCGACCTACGAGGACCTCACGAACCTCGCGGCGACGTCGCCGCCCGGCGCGCACGGCGCCACCTTCGCGCCGTGGTTGGCCGGTGAACGCTCGCCGGTGGACGACAAGCGCGTGCGCGCGAGCTTCTCAGGTCTGTCGGTCACGACGTCGACGGCGGACATGACGCGCGCCGTGTTGGAGGGTGTGGCGGCCAATAGTGCCTGGCTCTTGCGCTACGTGGAGAAGTTCACCGGTCGTCGCCTGGAACCGCTGCGGCTGCTCGGTGGTGGCGCCCAATCCTCATTGTGGTGCCAGATCTACGCCGACACCCTTGGGCGCGCCGTTGAGCAGGTGCCCCAACCCATGCTCGCCCAACTTCGCGGCGCGGCGACGATGGCGTCGGTGGCGCTGGGTCGTATGACGCTCGACGCCGTGGCGGAGCACACGCCGCGCGGCGAGACGTTCAAATCCTCCGCCGACGCCGTTGAGGTCTACCGAGCCCGGCGCGACGACCTGCCCCAGCTCTATCGCCACGAGCGCAAGTGGGTTCGGCGCTAGCCACGGCCTCGGTGCGTGCGCGTCGCGCCTCGGTAGGCTCGCGACGATGACCAATCTCGTCGTGAGCGTGCCCGACAAAGAACTCCGCGCCGCCCTCGGGGTGCCGCCGGTCGGCGTCGACCTCCTCGAGTGGAGCATGGCGGGTGCCGCCCCGCGCCAACAGATCGACCTCGTGGTACCCCCGTACGGTGGCGGCCTCGCATCCTTGGGACGCCTGGCCGGGCTGAGTACGCGCCTCGTGCAAAGTCAGGCCATTGGCTATGACGGCGTGGAGGCGGTGCTACCGCCCGGCGTGGTCTACGCCAACGCCGCCTCGGTGCACGAGGCCTCCACCAGCGAGCTGGCGATGACGCTCATCCTCGCCTCTCTGCGCGGACTGCCCGAGTTCGTGCGCGCGGCGTCCGTGGGCCGGTGGGCCTACGAGTTCCGACCGAGCCTGGCCGACCGCACCGTGCTCATCGTCGGCTACGGCGGCGTGGGCCGGGCTCTGGAGGCTCGGTTGATCCCCTTCGAGGCGCGCGTTCTACGCGTGGCGCGTCACGCGCGAACCGACGAGCGCGGCGACGTCTTTGACCTGTCAGCTCTCGCGGAGTTGCTGGCCCAGAGCGACGTCGTCGTGATCTGCGTGCCGCTGAACGACTCGACGCGTCAGATGGTCAACGACTCCTTCCTGTCGCGCATGCCCAAGGGTGCCCTCCTCGTGAACGTGTCGCGCGGCCCGGTCGCTGATACCGACGCCCTGGTGAGCCACGCGCGCACCGGCCGCGTGCGCCTCGCCCTCGACGTGACCGATCCCGAGCCGCTCCCGGCGGGTCACCCACTCTGGACCATGCCCAACGTCCTCATCACCCCACACGTGGGTGGAGCGACTTCGGCGATGCGTCCGCGTATGGCCAAGCTGATCAACGTTCAGATCGCGCGCCTACGTGAGAATGAGGAGCCGCTCAACGTGGTATTGCGCACCTAAGCCGTCACGTTCGAACTCGTCCGCGGTTCCAGCGCCACTACGTAGACATCGCAGAGATTCCAGCCAGTGCGTTCGCCCGCAATCAGCTGACCAAGTCCATCAAGGGCACCGTGGACGTCGTGACGCGCCAGCACCTCACCAAGGTCGGTACCGCGCTGGGAGAGACGCCTCACGGTGGTGTCGTCACTCCAAGCCCCGGCCACGTCCTCCAGGAAATCGCGTCCGTCGGTGGCGAGCGCCACGCACGCGCCCGGCCGACCGAGTCCGGCGAGCACCCCGGCGACGCGAGCGGCGAACTCCTGACACCGCCCCCCTCGGCCGAGGCCCTCGACGCGAACCGTCACCTCGCCGATCCCGACGAAGCACACCGATTCATCGGACGCGTCGCGAAGGCGACGGGCCCACGTCTCGACCACCTCGACGACGTCGCCGACCACTTCGCCCATGTCCTCGACGCTCATCGATTCCTCTCGCGCCTTGGCCGAAACACCCGCGACGGCGGCGCTCGGTTCAACCAGAACACGATTCTCGTGGACTGCCCTGGGCGGCGTGCGTACGAGCGCGGCGCGACTCCTCACCGCGTCGCCGATCCGGCGAGCCAGATCAGGCTCCAGAGAACCCAGCCTGGCGCGGAGACGGCGACGCGCGAGACGCGACGGGCGGTAGTCGTAGGTCAGACCCGACGCCACCCACGGCGCACCCCCGACGACGTTGTCGACCATCACCAACGAGCGCGATCGCGGCGTTCGTACGCGGCGTAGTACCGCGCCTCCGCCCAGAGCGGACATCGCGGCGCGCGCGTGGTTGAGACGGGTGATATCCCACCCCAGGGCCAACGCGCGGTGCCACACCGCCTCGAGGTCGCCCAACGTCACTGGCGGCACCGGCGCCACGCAGATGCACGACGCCCCGCCGGAGACGAGGAACAGAGTGAGTGCCGCGTCACCCGGAGCATCCAGAAACTCGAGCAGCTGGCGTCCAGCCTCCAGACTGCCCGGTCCGGGCACGGGGTGTTCACCAACGACCACGACGTCGCCCGGTTGGCTCGTCGTCGTGACGTCGCACGCGACGAACCTGCGCCCCACGCGTGCACCGAGAACCGCTGACGCCGCTGCCGACATCTCGGGTGCCGCCTTGCCTAGAGCGACGAGGTCAACGACGACGTCGGACTCCGCGAGGTCGGCGACCTGCACGCGCACCAGGGCAGTGAGGTCCAACCCATCAGACCACGCCCGAGCGATCGCGATGGCCGCGCCAGAAAGTGACGACGCGAAGTTCGCGTCCTCGTCGCTCACGCCGCGCCCTGGCTCAACCGGCGAGTTCCGTTAGCGCCGGCGGTTGGCCGCCGAGACCACCGCCTCCAGGGAGGCGTCCAGGATCGACGAGCTCATGCCCACACCCCACCAGGTCGCGCCGTCGTGACCTTCGGCTTCGACGTAGGCCACGGCGGAGGCCGACGAGCCCGAAGTCAGCGCGTGCTCGTGATAGTCGCGCACGGTGAACTGGACGTCGAGCTCGTCGCGCAGCCCCGACATCAATGCGTCGATCGGTCCATTGCCCTCGCCCTTGACCGTGACGTGGCGTCCGTTGACCACCAGCTGCGCGAAGATCCGCGTTAGGTGCTGGTCGGCCGTCACCTCGCTGGAGAGCAGTTGGATCGTGGGGCTCTCGGGCTGATAGGTGGTCGTGAACACCTCCCAGATCTCGGCGGGCGAGATCTCGGTGCCGGAGGCCTCAGTGAGTTCCTGGACGCGCTTGGAGAACTCGACCTGCATCGAACGCGGCAGGTCGAGCCCGTGCTCCTGGTGCAGGACGAAGGCGACTCCCCCCTTGCCGGACTGGGAGTTGACGCGCACGATCGCCTCGTAGGTTCGCCCGGTGTGCTTGGGGTCGATGGGCAGGTACGGCACCTCCCAGAGGTCGTACTCGGTCCCGATCGCCGACATGCCCTTTTTGATCGCGTCCTGGTGCGAGCCGGAAAATGCGGTGTAAACGAGCTCGCCGACGTAGGGGTGGCGCGGGTGGACCGGGAGCCGGTTGGCGAACTCGGCCACGTGACGCACCTTGTCGATGTCGCGAACGTCGAGTTCCGGGTCGACTCCCTGGCTGAACAAGTTGAGCGCCAGGGTCACGAGGTCGACGTTGCCGGTTCGCTCGCCGTTGCCGAAGAGTGTGCCCTCGACGCGGTCAGCGCCCGCCAGCACACCGAGCTCGGCGGCGGCCACCGCGGTACCACGGTCGTTGTGAGGGTGCAACGAGATCACCACCGCGTCGCGCCGATCGATGTGGCGCGTGAACCACTCGACGGCGTCGGCGTAGAGGTTCGGCGTGTACATCTCGACCGTCGAGGGCAGGTTGATGATCAGGGGACGCTCGGGTGTCGGGTCGATCGCCTCGACCACGGCGTTGCAGACCTCGAGCGCGTAGTCCAGTTCGGTGCCCGTGAAGCTCTCGGGCGAATACTCGTAGAAGAACTCCGTCGCCGGTGACGTGGCCTCG
Organism: uncultured Actinomycetota bacterium; assembly: GCA_963715855.1. Lineage (GTDB taxonomy): Bacteria > Actinomycetota > Acidimicrobiia > Acidimicrobiales > RAAP-2 > RAAP-2. Next base: position 1,639,181 of record OY970279.1, on the reverse strand, counting down.
AGGGATCGGCACAGCCGTGCCGCCGCCAGGGCAATCGCGGTGATCCCCTCCCTCTCCAAACCGAACACGACGCGGCGCTGGAGCACCGACGTCGAGTTGTAGAAGTGCACGATGGCGCGCCGGGATCCGCGCAGCGACTCGTAGGTGCGCGTGATCAGGTCGTCGCGGCACTGGGTCAACACTTGGATCGTCACGTCCTCGGGCACCAAGTCCTGGTCGATCAAGTGACGCACGAAGTCGAAGTCGGGCTGGGAGGCGGACGGGAAGCCCACCTCGATCTCCTTGAACCCCATCTCGACCAGCTGGGCGAACAGGGCGGATTTTCGCTCCAGGTCCATGGGGTCGATCAAGGCCTGGTTGCCGTCGCGCAGGTCCACGCTGCACCAGCGCGGGGCCCGGGTCAGTTGCCGGTTGGGCCAGGTGCGGTCCGCCAGGTCGACCGGCACCGTCGCCCGGTACTTGTCAAAGGCCATGGGACTGGCTTGCTGGGGGTACCTCACCCGCATTCCTTTCAGTCGGTCCAAAACGAGGAAACAAAAAACCCCCGCGGTCGCGGGGGTGTGGAGCGAGCCGAGGGCCCGCCCTACGTCAGGAGTAGCTCGCTCGTCGAGATGTTCGCCACGGCGTCATGTTATCCGTCGCGTCCGTGTGCTGTCGAGGCCGACTCCCACTAATGTCAAATCTCGTGAGCGTACTCAAGTCACTTCGGAAGATGCTTCTGCTGTCGGTGATCGCCTCGGTGGTCGCCACGATCGTCAAGAAATTGAAATCCTCGAGTTCGTCGACACCGGTCTCCTTCGACGAGTGGCCCGACGTTCCCCGCAACCCCGACGCGTAGCGCCGCCTCGCGGCGCGACATAAGGAGAGTTCATGGCTGAGATGGAGTATCGCCGGCTGGGCCGTTCCGGCCTCAAGGTCAGTGTCCTGTCCTTTGGCAGTTGGGTGACCTTCGCCAACAAGAATCAGATCGAGACCGCCCACCAGGCCGCCGAATGCCTCGACGCAGCCAAGTCGGCGGGCGTCAACTTCTTCGACAACGCCGAGGCCTACGCGGGCGGCGAGTCCGAGCGGGTGATGGGCGCGGCATTCAAGGAGCTGGGTTGGAAGCGCCACGAGTACGTGGTCTCCACCAAACTGTTCTGGGGCCTCAACGACAACGTCAACATGCGCAACACCCTCAACCGCAAGTACCTGAGCCAAGCCATTGAGGGGTCACTCGAGCGATTCGGTCTGGACTTCGTGGACCTCGTCTACTGCCACCGTGCGGACGCCAGCACCCCGATCGAAGAGACCGTCTGGGCCATGAGCGACATGATCGAGCGCGGCCAGGCCCTCTACTGGGGTACGTCGGAGTGGACCGCCGACGAGATCCGTGCCGCCTACGACGTCGCCGAGCGTCACCACCTCCACAAGCCGCTCATGGAGCAGCCCGAGTACAACATCCTGCACCGGCGTCGCGTGGAGAAGGAGTACGCGCGCCTCTACGAGGACATCGGTCTGGGCACCACCATCTGGTCGCCCCTGGCGTCGGGTCTGCTCACGGGCAAGTACCTGAACGGCGTACCCGACGGCTCTCGCGCGACGCTCCCGGGCTACGAATGGCTGCGCACCATGTTGACCGACGAGGCGCGCAACAAGAAGGTGGCCGACCTCAAAGTCGTCGCCGACGAACTCGGTGTCAACCTGACGCAGTTCTCTCTCGCCTGGTGTGTCAAGAACCCCCACGTGTCGAGCGTCATCACGGGTGCCTCAGTGGCCTCACAGGTGACCGAGAACATGACCGCCTTAGACGTTGTCTCCTTGCTCACGGACGAAGTGATGGAGCGCGTCGACCTGATCAGCCTGTTCTGAGATCGTCGGACAGGTGCGGCTAGACGTGCGCGCCGCGTGTCATTGTCGCTTGAAGGTGAGCTCTCGCGCCACAAATTCTTCAGAGGGCGGCGAGCCTCCTGAGGACGTACTCACCGAATCCGGGCACTGAGAAGGTGAGTTCTCCCGAAACCGGGGAGTGGATGACACCTTTGCGCACTAGGTTTTCGCGCACTTGGCTCATCTCAGTCAGGGTCTTTCCCAATGCGTTCGCGACGTCCGCGCTGCGCACAGGGCCGCTCGGGGCGAGTGTCGCCATAGCGTCGAGATAACTCCGTTCGCGCGGAGTCGCGCCCTGGTATCGGGTCGCGTACAACCCGTTCTCTAGACGCGAAAGGGCCCGGGATTCAGATTGCTGGACGTGGCGCACGGTGATCACTTCGGCGCCGGCAGATGAGTCCCACGCTTCACTCGCAAAGAGTTGGAGGAAGTATGGGTTCCCGTGAGCCAGTTCGACGATTCGGTCGAGCGCCGGACCCGACCAGTGGATGCCCAGCGCGGTGGCGGGGTCCTTCACAGCTCGCCGAGCTTCCTCGGGAGACAGATCGTCGAGTGGCTCGTAGCGAAATCTCTCCGCGTACGTCCGGGCCTTTGAGAGAACGACTGGCGTGGTGGGGAGTCCGGCTGCGAGAAGGAGCACCCGGGAATCTTCTTCCTCGTCGGCCTCCAGAACCTGAAGGAGGATAGTCGCGTCTGCGCGACGGAACGTCTGCACCTCGTCGATCGCCAGGGCAACTCCGACCCCATTCTCACGAGCCGCCTTCGCAAGGATTCGCAGCACGGAGAGCGACTCGGTGTAAACGTCCGTGGGTCGCATCACACCCCTGGTGACGTCGAGCGCCACGGTGCCGTCAGGACTACCCGAGAGACTCACGCCCCCCACGCGTGAACTCAACCGCGAAAGAGATCTTCGAATCTTGGCGTGCGCTGGTAACAAGCTTGAACCGCCCGCGATGATCGTGCCTAAGGCTGTCCCGACGTCGACGTCGCGACGGACCTCGAAGTAACCACATAGCCACCCGCGATCACGAAGATTGCGCAGCCCCTCCTTGAGCAGCACGGTCTTGCCGACTCCTCGCAATCCGGTGAGGACGACGTGCTGAGGTCGCCGTCCGGCCTCGACAAGATCCGCCGTGGTTTTGATGATCGCCAGTTGAACGTCGCGGCCCACCATGACCGGAGGTTCAGTTCCCGCCCCGGGGGCGTAGGGGTTGAGCGCCATAATCCTCATATTATCTCCGATAGAGATAATATGCAACTTATCTTCTCAACAACACACGCCGTCAAAGCGTCCAGTCAAAGCAGATTGGCGTGGAGTTCAGAAGTGCCGGACCGTCAATCGCCAAGGCTCCGGCATAACCCACGCCAACCTCGACGTCAGTAACTGCCAGACCGTCCGCGACATCACTACCGATGGCGGCCACCAGGCCAACGCCGCGACACTTGAGAGCCGCCTCGTGGCGCACCCACATGCGAAAGAACGCGTCCGTACGACTCGACGGCGTGGTCTTCTCCAGCGTCTCGCTGGCATCTCCCCCAATGATGCGTTGCGCGATGGCCGTCTCGTGAAGGCCCGGTCGGATACGTTCGACGTCCACGCCCACCGCGCCCGCCCGGGAGACGGCGACCAGTGCTCGGTCCCACGAGTGCGAGAGGCTGAAGGCGAACCCCCGAGCGCCGTCGACGAAGGGCTGACCCAACTCCGTCGACTCAATTTTGAGCGACGCGGGGTCTTGATCTAGGCAGGCTCCGAGAATCCGACGCAGCGCGAAGTGGGAGCGAAGCCATCGCCGGGCGACGTCGATCGAACGACTCGATGCTCTCGCCAACTCGTCGCCTGACAACCCTGCCGCCAACTCGCTGCCCTGCGGCGCTCGGGCGTCATCGAGGTCCACGATCCACACACCGACCGGAGTCAACGTGTCGTCACGTTCGACCGGAACGGGACGAGTCACGATCCACGCGGCTCCCGCCAATCCCAGCGGCGCGACGGGGCGGGTCGCGACGTGCGCAGCCTCAACGGGCGGGTGAACGGCTGGAATGATGTGCATCGAATTCACTCACCTCGGCTGAACCACGTCACACCCCGCCGTTTCCCACACTACCGAGCAAGTCCGCGTATGGGTCCGTCAAGCCATTCCCCCACCAGCGAGTTGCGGTGCCGCGCTCAGCGCAACGAGATGAGGTGTATGTCAATGATGCCGTCGGCGTCGCGCAGCTCCGCGATCACGTCAGGGGGCGTGGGCACCTCAGTCGAGAGGACCATCAGCGCGGTCTTGCTCTGAGAATCGGGGCCCACGGCCATCGAGGAGATCGACACGTTCGCGGCGCCGAGGGCCGAACCGACCATGCCGATCATGCCGGGTCGGTCGTCGTTGCGCACGACGAGCATCGAGGAGGCCGGCGGGATCTCGACGCTGTGGTCGTCGACCGTGACGATGCGCACCTCCACGCGCGTCCCAATCATCATCAGCGTTCCCGACACACAGTGGTGGCCCGAGCGCACGGTGATCAGGTTGACGTACTCGGGCGACTCGACCATCGACGTTTCGCTCCAGGTGAGTTGGTGCTCGAGCGCCATCTGCGGTGCGTTGACGAAGGAGACGGCGTCGTGTCCCGTCGAACTCAGCAGTCCCTTCAGTGCGCACAGCGTCAGGATCTTGGTGCCGGCGCCGGCGAGTTCGCCCTGGAAGAGGACCTCGAGGTCAGCCGGCTTGCCGTCGAGGAGTCCGCCGATAAATCGCCCGAGAAGTTCAGCCAAACCCATGAAGGGCTGAACCACGTTGGACACCTCGCCGGCGGACACGTTGACGGCGAACGGCACGAAGTTCCCCGCCAGCGCCAGGGCAACCTGTTCGGCGATGGTCGCGCCCGCGCGGTCCTGGGCCTCGGCCGTGGAGGCGCCGAGGTGCGGCACCACGACCACCGAGGGCAGTTCGAAGAGAGGTGACTCGGTCGTGGGCTCCTTCTCGAAGACGTCCAGGGCCGCGCCCTGGACGTGTCCGCTTCGAATGGCCTCAGCCAGATCAGCCTCGTTGATGATTCCCCCGCGCGCCACGTTGATGATCCGCACACCCTCCTTGGTGATTGCCAAGGACTCGGCGTTCAACAGGTTGATGGTCTCCTTGTTACGAGGCAGGTGGATCGTGATGAAGTCGCTCTGGCGCAGCAGCGACTCCAGGTCGACCAACTCGACTCCCATGTGGCGCGCGCGCTCCTCGGAGATATACGGGTCATAGGCAACGATGTGCATGCCGAAGGCCATCGCGCGCTGGGCCACCAGGGCGCCAATCTTGCCGAGGCCGACGACGCCCAGCGTCTTGCCGTGCAACTCCACGCCCCCCCACTTGCTGCGTTCCCACTTGCCCTCCTTGAGGGCGGCGTGGGCCTGGGGGACGTTGCGGGCCTGGGCCAGCAGCAGGGCCATTGTCTGCTCCGCCGCCGAGATGATGTTCGACTGTGGGGCGTTGACGACCATCACGCCCAGCTCGGTCGCGCGCTCGACGTCGACGTTGTCCAGGCCGATCCCCGCTCGTCCGACCACGGTCAGGTGCCGGGCGGCCTCTAGGACGGGCGCGTCGACCTGGGTGGCGGAACGGATGATGAGGGCGTCGGCGTCGCTGATAGCGCTGCGCAACTCCTCGGGCGACAGTCCGAGTCGAACGTCGACCTCGTGGCCAGCCTGGCGGAGTTGTTGGAGCCCAGCCTCAGCGATCGTCTCGGTGACCAGTACTCGCGCCATCACGCCCTCTCTCTCGACCGCCAGGCTAAAGGCGGCGCCAGACGGGTCATCCTGCTGCGACGAGGTCCGAAAAGCGTTGCAGACCTTCGGCGAGGTCGTCGTCGCCTAATGCGTAGCTGATGCGGAAGAATCCTGCGGCGCCGAAGGCCTCGCCGGGCACCACCGCGATCTTGATCACGTCCAGCAACGTCTCGGCCAGCTCCGCGGACGTCGAGGAAACCCGGCCCTTGAGAGATCGACCGAGCAAGCCCGTCACGTTGGGGAAGCAGTAGAAAGCTCCCTCGGGTTCGGCGCAGGTCACGCCATCGATCTCGTTCAGCATCGACGTCATCGTGCGTCGACGCCGGTCGAACGCCGTGCGCATTTCGGCGACGGCGGCGAGGTCGCCGTTCAGGGCGGCGACCGCTGCGCGTTGGGAGATGTTCGAGATGTTTGACGTGGTCTGGCTCTGGTAGTTGATCGCCGCGTTCATCACGTCTGGCGGACCGATCATCCAGCCGATGCGCCATCCGGTCATCGCGTAGGTCTTGGCGACGCCGTTGACCACGACCCAGCGGTCCCCCACCTCGGGCGCCACCACGGGCAGCGAGACGTGACGCAAGCCCCCATAGACGAGGTGCTCGTAGATCTCGTCCGTCAGCACCCACACGTCGTTGTCGGCGGCCCACCGGCCGATCTCGGCAACCTGGTCGGGGTGAACCACCGCACCGGTCGGGTTGCACGGCGAGACGAAGATCAGTGCCTTGGACTTGGGCGTGCGAGCTCTTTCGAGCGCGTCGACAGTCAGTCGAAAACCATCCGCCTCGCTCGTCGGGACGGCCACCGCGACCCCGCCCGCGAGGTAGACCGCCTCGGGGTAGGTCGTCCAATAGGGTGCCGGGATCAGCACCTCGTCGCCGGCGTCGAGCAGCGTCGCCAGCGCGGTGAACACCGCGTGCTTGCCGCCGTTGGTCACCAACACCTGGGAGGCCGAGACCTGGAGTCCCGAGTCGCGCGCGCTCTTGTTGGCGATCGCTTCGCGCAGCTCGGGCAGTCCGGCGGTCGGTGTGTACTTGTGATTGATCGGGTCGTGGCAGGCCCTGGCCGCGGCTTCGACGATGTGGTCGGGCGTTGGAAAGTCCGGTTCACCAGCGCCGTAGCCAATGACGGGCTCGCCCGCCGCCTTCAGGGCCTTGGCCTTGGCGTCGACCGCCAGCGTGGCGCTCGGAGCCAGGCCGCTCAACCGGTCACTTACTCTGGCGCACATGTTTCGCTCCGCTGTCGATGCCGTAAGAATGTAAGTCTATGAGTTCGCCCTCCCCGCTCACGATCCCCGCCCACCTTTTGCCGAGTGATGGACGCTTCGGTTCGGGACCGTCGAAGGTGCGCGCGGCCCAGGTCGACGCCCTCGCCGCGGATGCGTCGACATTCCTGGGCACCTCACACCGCCAGTCGACGGTGCGCGCAAAAGTCGGCGAGGTGCGCGACGGACTTCGCGACCTCTTCGATCTGCCCGACGGGTACGAAGTGCTGCTCGGCAACGGCGGAACGACCTGCTTCTGGGACGCCGCCACGTTCCACCTGATCAGCACCCAGAGCCAGCACCTCAGCTTCGGGGAGTTCTCCTCCAAGTTCGCCGCGTGCGTCACCAACACCCCGCACCTCAAGGCTCCCCAGATCATCGAGAGCGCGACGGGAACACACCCAGTGCCGGTCAGTGACGACGCCGTCGACCTCTACGCCCTCACGCAGAACGAGACGTCCACGGGCGTCATGATGCCCGTGGTGCGACCGGCCGGCGCCACGGGGCTCGTCGCGGTCGATGCGACCTCGGCCGCGGGCGGACTCATGGTGGACCCGACGCAGTTCGACTGCTACTACTTCGCCCCGCAGAAGTCGTTCGCCTCCGACGGCGGACTGTGGATCGCCATCTGCTCGCCGGCGGCCATCGAGCGCATCGAGTCACTCGCCGCATCGGGTCGCTGGACGCCCGCGTTCCTGGACCTCAAGATCGCGCTCGACAACTCGCGCCTGAACCAGACGTACAACACCCCAGCGCTGGCGACGATTCACATGCTCGCGTCCCAGATCCACTGGATGAACGAGAACGGCGGGCTGAGCTTCTCGACGGGGCGCACCGGCGCATCGGCGGAGATCCTCTACTCGTGGGCCGAGGCCTCTGACTTTGCACGGCCCTTCGTGACCAATCCGGCTCATCGCAGCCACGTCGTCGCCACGGTGGACTTCGTCGACGCCATCGACGCGAGCGCGGTCGCCGCGATCCTGCGCGCCAACGACGTTCTGGACACGGAGCCGTATCGCAAGCTCGGACGCAATCAACTGCGCATCGCGATGTTCCCGGCCATCGACCCTGAGGACATCGCGTCGTTGTGCGCGTGCGTCAACTACATCGTCGGAAACCTGTAGTGCGTGTCCCGAATTAACGGCCTCTCTTTCCGCGTCTCTCGCGGACGCGACGCAGGCGCGTAACGCGGTGCGCCGGTGGCGGCGAAGGTGGATGGGACCCAAGCACGGGGTCGCCCGAGGTGTCGCGATGTTTCAATCTCCGCACTCCCGCGGGACCACAGAACTCTCCATTCAGCTTCTTGGTCGAAATGATCTCGTCACGTGGGCCTGGGAAGAACACGGAGTTGAACTCACCCACGACGAGACCGGTTTGGGACTACTCGACGACCACCTGGACGAGTGGCGAGATGACCCACTCTTCGGACCCAAACTGGGTAATGAGGCGGGGCTGTTCCTGGGTGGCGTCCTGGTGAGCGTGGTCGACGGTGCTCGCTGGGTCGCGTGGCCCAACGGCCATCCGGTGGTGCGCCTCAGCAGCGGTCGCGACGTGGACGCGACGGCTCTCGCCGCCCAGCGAATCCTCTCGGAATCCACTTCGCTTCTGCACGTGTTGGTCGAGGCTCGGCGCGGCTAAAGCGTCGAGCTAGGGCGAGAATTCAGTCGGTGTCGCCGCCCGAGGCTTCGCTGACCTTCTGCTTGCCGGCGCCGACGAACGGCATGAGCTCCCGCAACTTCTTGCCGATGTCCTCGATGGGGTGCTTCTTACCGGCCTCGCGCAGCTCGCGGTAGCGCGGCCGTCCGATCTCGTTCTCCTTGACCCACTCGGCAGCGAAGGAGCCGTCCTGGATCTCGCCGAGGATCTTCTTCATCTCGGCCTTCACCTGGTCGTTGATGATCCGCGGCCCGCGCGTCAGGTCGCCGTACTCGGCGGTGTCCGACACCGAGAACCGCATACCGGTGATCCCCTCTTCGTACATGAGGTCCACGATGAGCTTGAGCTCGTGCAAGCACTCGAAGTACGCGCTCTCGGGCTGGTAGCCGGCCTCGACCAACGTCTCGTAGCCCGCGCGCACCAGCGCGGTCACCCCGCCGCACAGCACCGCCTGCTCGCCGAACAGGTCGGTCTCGGTCTCTTCGGTGAAGGTCGTCTCCAGCACGCCGGCGCGCGTCGCGCCGATGGCGTGGGCGTAGGCCAGGGCGATCTCGTGGGCGTGGCCTGTGGCGTCCTGGTGGACCGCGACCAGCGACGGCACGCCGCCTCCTTCGACGTAAGTGCGACGCACCAGGTGCCCCGGACCCTTGGGGGCCACCATGGCGACGTCCACGTCGGCGGGCGGCGTGATCAGGTTGAAGCGGATATTGAAGCCGTGGGCGAAGAGCAGGCACTTGCCCGCGCTCAGGTGCGGCGCGATCTCCAGGTCGTAGATGCTCTTCTGCTCGGTGTCGGGCAGCAGCACCATGATCACGTCGGCCTCGGCGGCCGCGTCGGCGATCCCCAGCACGCGCAGTCCGGCGTCTTCGGCCTTGTGGACCGACGCCGACTCGGGCCGCAGACCGACGCGCACGTCAAAGCCACTGTCGCGAAGGTTGAGCGCGTGCGCGTGGCCTTGGGACCCGTAGCCCAGGACAGCGATCTTCTTGTTCTTTAGAGCCTCGGGACGGGCGTCCTTCTCGTAGTACAGCGTGGTCATGTCGGGGGGTCCCTCTCTAGTGTCGAACTACTTCGGCGCGGCCTCGCCCAGTCTAGGGAGGGCCACTCGACCTGTCCGGTGGAGCTCGGTCACCGGGAAGTCCTCGATCGTTCGTTCGAACTCGTCACAGGCCGACGGCGTGCCCGCGAGCATGACGGTCACCGCGCCCGCGTCGACGTCGACGATCGCGGCGCCGGCGGAGCCCAGAATGTCCAGCAGCGGTGTGCGGTTCGACACGTTGGTCGAGATGGTGGCCAGCATCAGTTCGCGTTCGACCGCGTCGTGGGGCGCGATGTCGCTGATCGCCACGACGTTGACCAGCTTGTCGAGCTGGCCCATGACCTGCTCGAGGGGTGCGGCCTCCGCGTCCACCACGATGGTCACGCGCGAGTAGCGCGCGTGGCTCTCCGATGGCGCGACGGCGAGTGAGTAGATATTGAAGCCGCGCCGGGCGAAGAGGCCCGCGACGCGCGCCAGCACACCGGGCTTGTTCTCCACCAACACCGACAGGATGTGGTGTCGAACCGGCGTGTGCGGCGCGTCGCCAAGGTACGGTTCGGGGCTCATCGCGCGCGGCCGGACTGGCTCGGGTGCACCATGATGTCGTCGTTGCTGGCGCCCGAGGCCACCATGGGGAAGACCTTCTCGCTGGAGTCGGTGCGAAAGTCGATCACCACCGGGACGTCGTTGATCGTGTTGGCCTCGGTGATGGCGCTCTCCATCTCGGCCAGGTTGGTCGCGCGCAGTCCCGCACAGCCCATGGCCTCAGCCCACTTGACGTAGTCCGGCAGGTCCGAGGACAGGTAGACCTCGCTGTAGCGCTCCTCGTAGAACATCTCCTGCCACTGGCGCACCATGCCCAGGTAGGCGTTGTTGAGTATGGCCACCTTGATCGGGATGCCCTCGGCGCGTGCGGTGACGAGCTCCTGGGCGGTCATCTGGAAGCACCCGTCGCCGTCGATGCACCAGACCGTTCGGTCCGGGCGGCCGACTTTCGCGCCAATGGCCGCCGGCACGCCGAAGCCCATGGTGCCCGCCCCTCCGGAGTTGATCCAGGTGCCCGGCTCCTCGAAGGGCCAGAACTGCGCCGCCCACATCTGGTGCTGACCGACGCCTGCGGTCACGATGGTCCCGGGCTCGGCTTGGCGCGCGATTGAGGCAATGACGTGCTGGGGGCGCAGGGGTCCCTCGGCCGAGGGCTCGTCGTAGACGAGCGGATAGGTCTCCTGCCAGTCGTGGATCTCCTTCCACCAGGCTTCGGTCGTGCGCGGCATGGCGCCCAACGCGTCGAGCGCGCGAAGCGCGGAGGCGACGTCGCTCTGGATGGTCACCTGGCTCTGGCGCACCTTGTTGAACTCGGCGCGGTCGATGTCGACGTGGATGACCTTGGCATCCGGCGCGAACGCGGACACCTTGCCGGTCACCCGGTCATCGAACCGCGCACCGAGGCTGATCAACAGGTCGCAGCGCTGAATGGCGGTGACCGCGGCGTAGACGCCGTGCATGCCAGGCATCCCGAGGTTCAACTCGTGTGAGTCGGGGAAGGCCCCACGAGCCATGAGTGTCGTCACCACCGGCATTCCGGTGCGCTCGGCGAAGGCCAGCAACTCCTTCTCGGCGCGCGACTTGAGCGAGCCTCCGCCCACGTAGAGCACCGGTCGCTCCGAGTCGGCAATGAGCGCCGCGGCGCGCTCGACGGCGCGCTCGTCCAGCGGCACCACCGGGCGGTATCCCGGCAGGTCGTACTCATCGGGCGAGGACGGGTACCACCACTCCATCATCGATTGGGTCACGTCCTTGGGCACGTCGACCAGGACGGGACCCGGTCGCCCGGTGGTCGCGACGTGGAAGGCCGCCGCGATGACCCGCGGGATCTCGTGGGCCGACATGATCAGGAAGTTGTGCTTGGTGATGCCCATGGTGATGCCGGTGATGTCGCACTCCTGGAAGGCGTCGGTGCCGATCGCCGCGGTGGCCACCTGACCGGTCACGACGACTAACGGCGTCGAGTCCATGTGGGCGTTGGAGATCGGCGTGACGATGTTGGTCGCGCCCGGGCCGCTGGTGACCATGGCCACGCCGGGTCGACCCGTCGCCAAGGCGTAGCCCTCGGCCATGTGGCCCGCGCCCTGCTCGTGGCGCACCAGGATGTGGCGGATGGAGGAGTCAATGAGCGGGTCGTAGACGGGCAGGATGGCGCCGCCGGGCAGGCCGAATACCGTGTCGACCCCCTGTTGCTCCAGGCTCTTGATGAGTGCTTGGGCTCCGGTTAGCTGCACGATCCCTCAGTTCCCTGATACGAAAAAAGGCCTCCCTTCGGGAGGCCTCCGGCATGTCGTGGACGTGACTACCGGCGGCGCGCCCTTACTACCGCCACTAGTTCACGACTTGTCACGCCCCCATTGTGACACACCCTCGCGGGCAGGCACAAGCGAGTCAGTGCGAGGTGACGGCCCCGGTTTCGGCGCCTTGCACGAGTCGCGCGTACTTCTCCAGCACGCCGGTGCTGTAACGCGGCGTGAACGCGGGCGCAGATCGCTTCGCCAGCTCGGTTTCGTCGACCAAGAGATCGATCGAGTTCGTCGTGACGTCGACGCGAATGGTGTCGCCGTCACGCACGAGAGCGATCGGTCCGCCGTCGAGGGCTTCGGGGGCCACGTGGCCGACGCAGTAACCGTGGGTGCCGCCGGAGAATCGCCCGTCGGTCACGAGCGCGCAGTCCGCGCCGCGACCGACGCCCTTCATCGCCCCGGTGACGGCGAGCATTTCGCGCATACCCGGACCGGACCGCGGACCCTCGTAGCGGATGACCACGACGGTGGCCGGCTCGATTTCGCCCGCCATGATCGCTGACATGGCGGCGACCTCGCCGTCAAAGACCCGCGCGGTGCCGGTGAAGCTGAGCGCGTCGATGCCCGCCACCTTGACCACGGCACCCTTCGGGGCAAGGCTCCCGGTGAGCACGGCGATGCCGCCGCGCTCGTGGATGGGGTGGCCCAGATCGTGCACGACCTCTCCGTCGGGGGCCGCGGCGTGAAAGTCTGCGAGGCTCTGCTCCATCGTTCGCCCGCTCACCGTCAGGACGTCGCCGTCCAGACGGTCGTTCTCGAGCAGGTGCGCCAGGATGACCGGCACGCCGCCGATGGCGTCGAGGTCGCTCATGTGGTACTTGCCGTGCGGTCGGGTGTCGGCCAGGTGCGGCACGCGCGCGGCCACGCGGTTGAAGTCGTCGAGTTCGAGGGGCACGCGCGCCTCGTGGGCGATCGCCAGAAGGTGCAGCACGGCGTTGGTGGACCCACCCAAAGCCATCACGACGGCGATGGCGTTGTCGAACGCGGCCCTCGTCATGATCTGGCGCGCGGTGATGCCCTTGTCCAGCAAGTTGATCACCGCCACTCCCGAGTCGTACGCGTACTCGTCGCGTCGCGGGTCGACCGAGGGCACCGCGGCGCTGCCGAGCAGCGACATTCCCAGCGCCTCGCCGACGCTGGCCATCGTGTTAGCCGTGAACATCCCCGCGCAACTGCCCTCGCCCGGGCAGGCCGCACACTCGATGGCGTAGAGCTCCTCGTCGCTCATCGCGCCGACGGCGTTAGCACCCACGGCCTCGAAGACCGACACGACGTCCAACGCTTCGCCGTTGAGGTGTCCCGGCAAGATCGTCCCGCCGTAGAGGAAGACGCTCGGCACGTCGAGGCGGGCCGCGGCCATCAGCATTCCCGGCAGCGACTTGTCGCACCCGGCCAACGTGACCATGGCGTCGAAGCGCTCGGCGTGCATGACGAGCTCGACGGAGTCGGCGATGACCTCTCGCGAGACCAGCGAGGAGCGCATGCCCTCGTGACCCATCGAGATGCCGTCGGACACCGCGATGGTCACGAACTCGAAGGGGACACCGCCGGCGTCACGCACGGCGCCCTTGGCGCGCTGGGCCAGGCGATCGAGTGGCAGATTGCACGGAGTCACCTCGTTCCAACTCGACGCGACACCCACCTGGGGCTTTGTCATGTCGGCGTCGGTCAGTCCCATCGCGCGCAGCATCGCGCGTGCGGGAGCGCGCTCCTTACCCAGGGTGACGTCGGTGCTGCGCGGAGTTGGGTGCGAGGTCATGCGAGGAGTCTACGAAGCCGGTCGTCCTCGTTCGGACGACCTCGCTTCCTACACTGGGGCCGATGCGACCTCGCGTGCTCACCGTGGTCACGGCGAGCCAGGTCTGTTTCGTTGCATTGCTGGGAGTGTGCGTGGCGCTGCAACCGGGACTGGTCATCAAGCCCAACGAGGGCGGGGTGTCCAACTACGGCGTCCATTGGGAGACGGTGGTCCCCTACACCCTGGCCTACGCGTTGGACGCAGGTCTCCTGGTGATAGCCGCCCGACTGCTCGACAGCACCGCGAGCGCGGGCCTGCGTCGCGTGTTCTGGGCGCTCAGCATCTTGCTCGTGCTCACCTTGGTCAGTACGTACGACTACACGAGCGTGTCCGCACTGAAGCACGTGCATGACGTCGTCGGCGCGGTGCTCGTCATCTTCGAAGGTGCGTGCACCCCGTGGCTCTGGCGCCTCACCCGGAGGCGAGTCGCGGCCGACGTCGGGGTTCTCGTCACATTCGCCGGACTGGTCCTCTGCCTTTTGGCCACCATTGGCGCCTGGCACGTCCTCTTCGTCGGTCAGGTCCTCGTCATTGCCGGATATGCGCCACTCCTGATCAGTGCGACAAGGTCTGTTAGCGGCGTGACTCCAGGTTCGCGGTGACGTCCTTGCCATTGGCCTGACCCCGCGTTGCCTTCATCACCAGCCCGACGAAGAACTGGGCCAGTTTGTCGTCGCCGTCGCGGTAGCGAGCCCACTCCTCGGGGTTCTCGGCGATCAGTGCGGTAATCGTCGCGGCCAGGTCGTCCTCACCGAGGCGCTCGAAGCCGTGCGCCGCTGCGATCGTCGCCGGGTCGCCCCCGGAGGTGAGCAGCTCACTCAGGACCGTCTTGGCCTGAGTCGCCGAGAGGTCGCCGCGCTGCTCCATTGCCACGACCTGGATGAATGCCTCCGGGGTGAGGCGGGCGCGCCCGTCGAGGCCCGCGGCGACTTCGTTGACGACGCGCGACAGCGCCAGTGCGGCGTCGACCTTCGCGTCCGCGGCCGCGTGCACGTACTCCTCGAGGTCGAGGTCGACCACCGTCGTGACCGCGTCGAGTTGCGCTGAGGTTGGTGCGTCCAGCCTCGCAGCAAGCTCCGCGCGGCGCTCCGCGGGCAGTGGTCCCAACGTCGCGCGCACCCTCTCTCGCCACGCTTCGTCCGGCGCCAGGTCCACCAGGTCGGGCTCGCGGAAGTAGCGGTAGTCCTCGGCCTCCTCCTTGGTGCGAAGCGTCGAGGTCACCTCGTCGTTCTCGTCCCAGTGACGCGTCTCCTGACGAACCACTCCCCCGGCACTGATGAGCTCGACCTGACGCCGGGCCTCGAAGTCGATGGCGCGCGCCACGCTGCGAAGTGAGTTGAGGTTCTTGATCTCACAGCGGGTGCCGAGGGGCTCGCCGGCTCGACGCACCGACACGTTGGCGTCCACGCGCAGTGATCCCTCCTCCATGCGACCGTCCGACGCGCCCACCGCGATCAGCACCCCGCGCAGTTCGCTCACGTACGCGCGGGCTTGGGCCGAACTGGTCATATCGGGCCCCGAGACAATTTCGACCAAAGGGACGCCCGAGCGGTTGTAGTCCACCAGTGACCGGTCGGCGCCGTGGATGCGCCCGGTGCCGCCCAAGTGGGTGGACTTGCCGGTGTCCTCTTCCATGTGCGCGCGCTCGATGCTCACCCGGCTCCCGTCGGGCAGGTCTAGGTAGCCCCCGACGTTGATCGGCTGGTCGTACTGGCTGATCTGGTAGTCCTTGGGCATGTCGGGGTAGAAGTAGTTCTTGCGGTGGAAGGTGGACGGCGACACCGTGGAGTGCAGCGCGAAGCCGATGGCCATGGCCAGTTCCACCGCGCGCTCGTTGAGCACCGGCAGCGATCCGGGCAGGCCCAGGCACACCGGGCAGATCAGGGTGTTGGGTTCGGCGCCGAACCGGTTGGCGCAGCCGCAGAAGAGCTTCGTCGCGGTCTTGAGCTCCGTGTGCACCTCGAGGCCCACCACCATCTCGAATCCGTTGGACAGACTCACGCGCGTCCCTCGGCAATCTCCAGCACACGCGCGGCCGCCAGCAGGCGCGCCTCGGAGCGTCCCGGCCCCAGCAGCTGGACCCCGATCGGCAGATCGGCCTCGCCCGTGCCGAAGGGCACCGACACGGCCGCGTCGCCCGACAGGTTGGTCGGGATGGTGAAGACGTCGTTGAGGTACATGGCCATCGGGTCGGCCGTCTTGGTGCCAAAGGCGAAGGCCACCGAGGGCGTCGTTGCTCCGATCAGCAGATCCGCCTGTTGGTACGCCAGGGCGAAGGCCTCGATCATGCGCGTGCGCACCTTGAGGGCCTGGCCGTAGTACTCGTCGTAGTAGCCCGCCGACAGTGCGTAGGTGCCCAACATGATCCGGCGCTTGACCTCGGCGCCGAAGCCCGCGGTGCGCGTTGCCTCATTCATCGCGGCGACGTCGGGCGCGTTCACACGCAGTCCGTAGCGCACGCCGTCGTAACGAGCGAGGTTGCTCGACGCCTCCGCCGGCGCGATGAGGTAGTACGCGCTGAGGCCCAGTCGAATCTCCGGGATCGACAGGTTGACCAGCGTGGCGCCGGCGTCGCGCAGCGCCGACGCCGCGCGCTCGACCGCATCCACGACCTCAGGGTCGGACCCTTCGACGAGTTCGCTCACCACCCCTACGCGCAGGCCCGCGACTCCGTCGTCCAGGTGGGCAACCAGTGACGGCGCGGCCTCGGGCAGAGATGTCGAGTCACGCGGGTCGTGGCCGGAGATGACCTCGAGTACGAGCGCGGCGTCGGCCACGGTGGTGGCGAAGGGACCGATCTGGTCGAGCGAGCTAGCGAAGGCGATCAGTCCGTAGCGCGAGACCAATCCGTAGGTGGGCTTGACGCCCACCAGTCCGCAAAGCGCCGCGGGCTGGCGAATGGAGCCGCCAGTGTCACTGCCCAGCGCCACCGGGGTCATGCCCGCCGCCACGGCCGCGGCCGATCCACCGGAGGACCCGCCGGGCACGCGGGCCGGGTCGAGTGGGTTGCGCGTCGGGCCGAACGCGGAGTTTTCCGTCGACGACCCCATGGCGAACTCGTCCAGATTGGTCTTGCCGACCGGAACCGCGCCGGCACCCACCAGTCGCTCGACGACCGTCGCGGTGTAGGGCGGTCGCCACCCCTCGAGGATCTTGGACGAGGCGGTCGTCGGCACGCCGCGCGTGCACAGATTGTCCTTCAGCGCCACCGGCACACCGGCCAAAGGACCGGGGTCCTCGCCGCGTGCTACGGCGGCGTCGACGGCGCTCGCCTGGGCCGCGGCCCCCGCTTCGTCGAGGTGGAGGAAGACGTGGAGCTCCTCGTTGCGCGCGGCGATGGCGGTGTACGCGTCGGCCAGCTCATCAACTGCGCTTCGAACTCCGCCGCGCACGTCGGCTGAGATCTCGGTCGCGGTCCTCACGGGGCGTCGCCGACGATGCGCGGAACGGCGAAGCGGCCGTCCTGGACGTCGGGTGCGGCGGCGAGAACCTCATCGCGATCGAGACACGCCGTGGGGTCGTCGCCGCGCACCACGTTGGTGAGTCCGAAGGGATGCGCGGTCGGCACCACGTCCGCCAGGTCGAGCGCGTCCATGTCGGTCGCGTGCTCGAGCACGCGCGAGAGCTGGTCCGTGAAGAGGTCCAGCTCCTCGTCGCTCAGACTCAGTCGAGCGAGTCGCGCGACCTTGGCGACGTCCTCGCGGCTGAGCGCGCTCACGCGCCGAGGACCCGCTCGACGAAGGAGAGGGTGGACAGCTCGACCAGTTCCTGATCGTTGTCGATGGTGGCCACGTGATACGAGTCCTCGAGCCAGATGTGCTCGACCGGACCGGCGAGCGCCGCGACCAGATCGAGGCTGTTGTCGGTCGGCACCGTGTGGTCTTCGCGACTGGTGATCACCAGGCTCGGCGCCGTGATGGTGCCCAGGGACGCGCCGACGGCGGGCAGGTTGCTCACCAGGCTCTTCAGCGCGGGCAGGGGCCAACCCGCGTAGGCGAGCTCGTCGGCGCCGGGCTTCTTAATGTCGGGCGCGCCCCCGGTGTCAAAGACGCTCAGCCCCGAAGCCAGAGCGTCGTCGAGCAGCGCCATGAGTTCTGGGACGGGCGGCTTGATCAGGGGATTGATGAAGACGCAGCCCGCGACGCTGTCGCGCTGCTCGGCCACGAAGGCCGTCAGCGCCCCGCCCATCGACAGTCCGACCACGCACACGCGCTCGCTGCGCGCCGCCAACTCGTCGTAGGCCGCGAGCGCCGTGCCCGACCAATCGGACCACGTGGTGGTCAAGATGTCCTCGATTGCCGTGCCGTGTCCCGGCAGTCGAGGCAGCTCCACGGAGAAGCCAGCCTTCGCGATCCGGTCGGCCAACGGGCGCATGGAGGACGGATTTCCAGTGAAGCCGTGCAGAACCAGGACGCCCGAAGGCGACCCAGCGAAGGAAAACGGCTCGCACCCGGGCATCACGGCGTAGGTCATAGGGGCCCAGACTACTGGCCGGCGCGACTGGCTCCCAGCCCCGCACGTGGCACCGAGCGTATGAAGAACGAGGACACGAGACCAAGCGCGGCCACACCGGCACCGATCTCAAACGGCAGGTGAAAGGTCGCGAGCAGCGAACGGCCGGGCAGCGCGGAACCGAGGTGGCGCCGGTGCACCAGGGATTGGCGCACCGTCTCGAGCACCTGGATGCCCGCGACCTCGCCCACCTGCATGGCCAGCAGCTGCGCGGCCAGCATCACCCCGAACTCACTGACGAGCACCTCGTTGGCCATGACCGAACTGGTGGACGGCATCGCCGTGCCCATGCCCAGTCCCGAGAGCGCGAGGGCCACGATCACCAGCCAGGTACCCGATGAGGGGCCGAGTAAGGCAAAGACCCCCATCGACGCGGTCAGGAACATGGCCCCCGCAACGCAGCTGACGCGTTCGCCGATGCGCATCGCCACGTAGCCGGCGATCGGCGAACACAGCGCGAAGGTGATGGGGCGCGCGATCGCCAGTACACCCACGCGAGGTATCGAGTCGCCGTAGCCCTGCTCCATGAGCAGCGGGAACAGGAAGAAGGCGCCGAAGTAGGCGAAGTTGGCGCACGCGCGCAGCACCATGGGCATCACGAAGTTCCGTCGCGCAAAGTAGTGGGCGGGGATGAAGGGAAACGCGGCGTGGCGAACGCGGTGGACGAAGACCACGAGCATGGAGACTGACAGCACGAAGGTCAGCACCGTCCACGAACTGGACCAACCGGTCGAGGGTCCAATGGACAGTCCCAGCATTAGCGCGGTGACGCTGAGGGACAGTGACCAGCTGCCCACCCAGTCCATTCGGCGGAACTCGTCGCGCGCACGTCGTCCCGAGGTCGGCGACGACACGTCCTCGGACCGCTCGCGCGGAACCAGCAGGTACACCACGACCAACGCGACCCCCAGCAGTCCCAGCTGGAACCAGAACAGCGCACGCCACCCGAAGGCCGCGATGACGGGCGAACCGAGTGAGATCCCGATCACCGGTCCCCCGGCACCCACCAGTGACCACCAACCCATGGCCTTGACCCGCTCCTCGGGCGCGAAGGCCATGTTGATGAGCGCACCGGACGCCGTGCCGGTGGCCGCTCCCTGGACCCCGTCGAGCGCGCGGGCGAAGAGCAGCATGCCGACGTTGGCCGCCACCGCAGTGAGGACGGCTGAGACCATCGCCCCGGCTAGTCCGATGAGGTAGAGGCGACGGTGACCGAAGATGTCGCCGGTCTTTCCGAGCACCGGGGCGGCGAGCCCGTACGCCAGGAGCGGCCCGACCATGGTCCAGGTGAGCACCGTGACCGACGTGTGGAACTCGCCGGCCACCTTGGGCAGCGCGACGATGAAAACGGTGAAGGTGAAGTTCAGCGCGAAGAGACCCGCGAGGAGGCTCCACAGCATCCACCACGAGTAGCGCGGCGATCCGGCGGCGCGACGCTGCACGCGCTGGTGCAACAGGAGGAACCAGTTGAGGTCGCTGCCGGCCTCGGCGCCCAACGGACCGAACGCGACGGCGCCCGGGTCGGAACGTGGATCCAGTAGTCCCTCGGGGTCGTCACGCCGGACGTGCGTCCGGCGATCCCCGATGCTCACGCCAACGTGGGCAGTTGACGGGCCAGCTCGGCGACGCTCCAGCGGTCGTTGAGTTCCAGCGACGAGGTCATCGTCCAGTTCTTGAAGAGTCGCACGGTCCCGCCTTGAACGAAGTACACCTGACCGGTCGCGGCGCAGTCCTCCATCGCCAACGTCGCCACGAGCGGCGAGATGTTGGCGGGGTCCCACACGTCAAAGACTGCGGCGTCGGAGGGCTTGACCACGTGGTCACTGAGCCCCGGCGTCGACTCTGTCATGCGGGTGCGCGCGGCGGGGGCGATCGCGTTGACCCGCACGCCGTAACGCCCAAGCTCCTCGGCGATGATGACGGTGAAGGCCGCGATGCCCGCCTTGGCCGCGCCGTAGTTGGACTGGCCGATGTTGCCCAGCAGTCCCGAGGTCGACGAGGTGTTGATGACGGACGCCTTCACCGTCTCGCCGGACTTCGCGCGCTCGCGCCAATACGCGGCGGCGTGACGCGTCGGGATGAAGTGACCTTTGAGGTGGACGTTGATCACCGAGTCCCAGTCCTCCTCGCTGAGGTTCACCAGGACCCGATCTCGCAAGATTCCCGCGTTGTTGACCAGCACGTGCAGGTCGCCGAAGGCCTCGAGCGCTGCGGCCACCAGTCGCTCTCCGCCCTCCCACGTCGTTACGTTGTCGTGGTTGGCGACGGCCTCACCCCCGAAGGCGGCGATCTCCGCGACGACCTCGTCAGCCGGCGAGTCCTTAGTGGTCGAGCCGTCCAGGCCCCCACCGAGGTCGTTCACGACGACCCGGGCGCCCTCGGCGGCGAAGAGCAGGGCGTGTTCGCGCCCGATGCCACGGCCCGCACCGGTGATGATGGCGACGCGACCCTCGAGCGAACCCATGACGACCCCTGACGTTGGTGGTTGGTCCCTCGATTGTAACGACGCGCGAGGTTTACGCCCGGCGCCAAAACGTCGGTGGTCGCGCGTGGGCGTGGTAGTGGTCCGGGACGTTGCGCATGTGATCGTCGATCGTCCAGCCACCCTCACCAAGCTCGGCGTTGGCCACGGTCGCGAGCCGTTCGTGCAGGAGAGCGAGGACCTCGTCGGGTGGGCTGGCGTCGTGGGTCCGCCACACCACCATGGGCACGAGGCAGATTTCGCAGTCGGCGATCCAGCAGTCCTCGTCTTCGAAGTAGCGCGTTGTCACCACCGCCGCCTCGCACAACTCGCAGGTAGCGGTCACTTCACGTAGAGGATCACCGTCGAGAGCTTCGCCACCGGCGCGCCGGCCTTCGGCGAGCTCCCGGTGACGATTGTCCACTTGGTCCCGCCCGAGTTGGGTCCTCTGGTGTTGAAGTACAGGTGGGCCGCTTTCATGGCGGCGTATGCCTGAGCCCGCGTGTCGCCGACGACGTTCGGCATGGGCTCGGTGGTGGTGGCCACCGTCGTGGTCGTCGAACCCGTCACGACCGACGTGGTCGTCGTCGTCGCGACGGCCTTGCTGAGCACGAGGGTGACCGCGGCGCCGCGCGGGACGGTGGCCGGGTTGGCGTGTCCCTTGTAGAGCACCCGCACCACGGTGTTCGCCGCCACGCTCGGGTCCACGACCTCGGCCGACGCCGGGCACTGCGCCGACAAGTGCAGGCGTAAGAGCTTGGCGGTCGCCGCGGCGCAGGTCTCGCCGAGTATCGAGTGAGGGATCGCCTCGAGCACCGGTCCATCCGAGACCGTGACGTCGATCACCTGGCCGGACTTCTCAGCCGTGCCAGCGGCCGGCGTCTGGCTGATGATGTGGTTGAGCGCCACGCCCACGGACCGGTGGTGCTGGGTCACCGTAAGGGTGAAGCCGAACCCATCGCTACTCAATACCTGACCCGCCTGGCTCACCGTCTTGCCGACCAGCGAGGGGACGTCGTGTTTGGTTGTGAACACTCCCAGTTTCCACACCGCCCCGGCGGCGATCGCGGCGACAATCAGCAGGATCGCGATGACCCCGAGGGCCAGCCGACGTCCCCGTGGCGGCGGGGGCGGCCCGCGTCGGGCGCTTCGCGGATCGTCAAAACCCGAGAACCCTCCGGAACCCGCGCCCGCGAGAGGCTCGACGGCGTCGCGTGACTGTGCGGTCGGGAACGCGTGACGCCCCCCGGGCGTGGCGGCGTGGCGCGCCCCGGCGGGGGCGGCCACGATCTGGTCCGGGGACGGCGATTGAAAACCGATCGACCGGCGCGGCTCGGCTGGTGAGTACCGCCCGACGAGGGGCGTGTCGTCGCGCAGGGGCAGCAAGGTGAGCGGCGTCGAGTCGGACGTGGCTCCGCCAAGTCGGTTGGCGAACTGGTCCGCGTCGAGACGCAGGCGCGGGTCCGGCACGGCGGCTTGGGCCAGGATCATGTCCAGCGTTCCGAGCTCCGGTCGAACCGGTAGCGCCGTATTTACGCGCGTACGCAGCATGGCCTCGGGCGTCATGGCTTCGAAGGGCGACGTGCCCGTCGCCGCCTCGAACAGAATGAGCGCCAACGAGTAGACGTCGCTGCGCGCTCCGGCCGGCTCGCCGAGCGCCTGCTCGGGGCTCAGGTAGCGCACCTCGTCGTAGGTCAGCTGCTCGCCGTGCATACCGGCGAGCCCGGAGAGTGACACGTCGGTCACGCGCACCCGGCCCTCGGCGTCGAAGAGCAGCGTGTTGGGAGACAGCGCGCCGTGCACGAAGCCGTTGTCGTTCAGGTACGCCAACGCGCCAGCGACGTCGCGACCCAGGCGCGCGGTGTCGTCGACGTCGAGTCGCCGGCCCGCGGCCAGCATCACCTCGAGCGAGCCCCCCTCCAGGTACTCGGTAATGGTGAAGATGTGCCCGGACTCCTGGCCCCCGTCGTAGACCCGCTCGAGGTGCGGGTGGCTGAGCGTCGCCGAGCGAACGATCCGGTCACGGAACGCCCGACGCACGTCCTCGTACGCGGCGAGATGGCTGAGCAGGACTTTTACAACGATCTGGCGGCGCAGTGACAGGTCGTCGGCCAGGTAGACCTCGGCGACGTGGCCCACGCCCAACGGCCGGATGATCCGGTACCGCCCGACCAGGTCGTGACCAGGGGCGAAGGTGGGCGACGGCATAGCCCTAACTTACTCAGACACTCACGAAATCGTCGAAGTCCACTCGCCGGTCTCGAGGAGCTGGCCAAAGTTGGCACCAGCGACCATGGGCACGCCCAAATCACGGGCCTTGGTGAGCTTGAACTGTCCCGGCGCGTCACCCACCACGACGCAGTAGGTCTTCTTCGACACCGACCCCGGCGAGGTGCCGCCGCGCGCGACGATCGCGGCTTCGGCCTCGTCGCGCGTGTAGCCCTCGACCGTTCCCGTGACGACCACCGCACGGCCCTCCAATGTCGCCGCCACGCCGCGCGCCCGGGTGTCGGGCTCCGAAAGCGTCAGCCCCGCCGCGACGAGACGGTCCCGGCGCTCGCGGTTCTCCGGCTCGCGGAAGTACTCGTACAGCGACCCGGCGATCACCGGTCCGATGCCCTCGACGGCCTCGAGTGACTCGAGCGGCGCCTCGGCCAGGGCGTCGTAGGTGCGATACGCGAGCGCCAGCTCGCGCGCGGCCACCGGACCGACGTGGCGTATGCCGAGTCCGACCAGCAACCGGCTGAGCGGCTGGGTCCGCGCCTTTTGGATGGCGTCGACCAGTGAGCGCGCCGACAGGTCAGCGAATCCCTCCAGGACCGACAGCTGCTCGGCGCGTAAGAGGAACAGGTCCGCGACGTCGGCGATGAGTCCCTCGTCGAGGAGCTGGCCGACGCGTTGCTCGCCCAGACCCTCGATGTCCATGGCGCCGCGCGACGCGAAGTGCACGACCTGGGCCAGCAACTGGGCCGGGCAGGCGCGGTTGACGCAGTAGGTGTCGCTCTGGGAGTCGGCGCGGCGCAGGGGCTCGCCGCACACGGGACAGTGCGACGGGAAGTGCCACGGCGACTTGCGACGGCGCCCAGGCTCGGGCACGGCCGACACGACCTCGGGGATCACGTCACCGGCCTTGCGCACGATGACCAAGTCGCCGGGCCGCACGTCCTTCAGCCGCACTTGGTCCTCGTTGTGCAACGTTGCCATCGCCACGGTCGAACCGGCGACGACCACCGGCTCCAAGACCGCAAAGGGCGTCGCGCGCCCGGTACGCCCGATCGACACGTCGATCGCTAGCAGGCGCGTCGTGCGCTCCTCGGGCGGGAACTTTCTCGCGATGGCCCAGCGCGGGGCGCGCGAGGTGAAACCCAGACGCTCGCGCTCGCCCAGGTCGTCGATCTTGACGACCACGCCGTCGATGTCGTAGGTCAGGTCGTGGCGGTGCTCGAGGAACCAGTCGGTGCGCGACGCCATCGCCTCTTCACCACGCTCGATACGAATCTCCGGCGCGACGAAGAACCCCCACGTGCGCAGTGTCTCCAGCGTTGCCCAATGCGTCTCGTAACGCTGGGGACCCGCGAGGACCTCGAGCTGGTACGCGAGGAACGAGAGTGGCCGTCGGGCCGTTACCGCCGGATCCTTCTGACGCAGACTGCCCGCGGCGGCGTTGCGCGGGTTGGCGTACTCCTTGAGCTGGGCCTCTCGCTGGCGTTCGTTCATCTTCGCGAAGTCGTCCTTGGCCAAGAAGACCTCGCCGCGCACCTCGACGCGACCCGGCGCGGGCGCGCCCAGTGTCGAGGGCACGTTGGAGATGGTGCGCACGTTGTCGGTGACGTCTTCACCCACGCGGCCGTCGCCGCGCGTGGCGGCCTGGATGAGCACGCCGTCCTCGTAGGCGATCGACAGCGCGAGGCCGTCGATCTTGGGCTCGACGACGAAGACGAGATCGCTCGGCGCGAGTGCCAGCCCCTTCGCGACACGCTGGGTCCACTCCTCGAGCTCCTCGGGGCTGAAGACGTTGTCCAAACTGAGCATGGGCGTGCCGTGGGTGACCGGCGTGAAGACCATCGAAGGCGTCGCACCAACCGACTGGGTCACCGATGACGACACCGCGAGTTCGGGGTGGGCCTCTTCGATCGCGCGGAGCTCGCGAACGAGCGCGTCGTAGTCGCCGTCGGGGATCACCGGGGCATCATTTACGAAGTACTCCTCGTTGTGCTGGGCGATCTCGGCGCGCAACGCTGCGGCGCGCTCGGCGGGTGTGGTCACGGCGCGGAGATCGTCGCCGCACCCTCAACGATCTCGGGCTCGGCACTCGAATAGAACACGACCGTCTGGCCCGGTGCGACGGGACGCGCCGGCTGGTCCAGGTCGAGGTGCCAGCGGGGCGTGGCGCGCAGCGTCGCGGCCTGCGCCGTGCCGTGAGCGCTCCACTGGGCCATCACGCGGTCGCCGTCTCCGAGGGCGCGACGCGCGAAGGTCAGCGTCGCCTCGTCCAACGCCACCTGCGTGATCTCGACCTGCTCGCGGCGGCCGACCTCGATGCGACCCGCGGCCACGTCGACGCGGCTGACGTAACGAGGTTCACCGTCGGCCCCGACGCCGACGCCGCGGCGCTGGCCGACCGTGACCAGCTCGGCGGCCGGGACGTGACCAACGACATCGTTGGTCTCAGAATCGACGACGGTCGCTTCGGTCAGGTTGAGTCGCGAACTGAGAAAGCCGTCGCGCCCGTGGCGCGACTCGATGAAGCACACGTCCTGACTGTCGGGCTTGTCCCAGGTGCGAAGTCCAAGGCGCGAAGCTTCCGCCCGCACCTCGGCTTTGGTGAGCTCACCGATGGGCAGCATCAGCCCGGCCAGACGGCTCGCGGTGAGAAATCCCAAGACGTAACTCTGGTCCTTGCGCGCGTCGACGCCGCGGGCCAGCGCTGGTCCGTCCTCGCGGGTGACGATCCGCGCGTGGTGCCCGGTCGCGACCGCGTCAAAGCCCAGGCGATAGGCGCGGTCGATCAGGAGGTCGAACTTCACGTGGCGGTTGCACTCGATGCAGGGGTTCGGCGTCAGCCCGCGCGCGTGAGCGTCCACGAAGTGATCGACCACCTGGCGCTCGAACTCCTCGGCGAAGTTGAAGACGTGGTGGTCGATACCCAGCACCTGGGCCACACGCCGGGCGTCGTCCACGTCGGCCACCGAACAACAGCCCGCGTCGGACTCGCCACCCCAGAGCTTCAGCGTGGCCCCGACGACGCGGTGTCCGGCTTCGGCCAAGCGGCCAGCCGCGACGGAAGAGTCGACTCCCCCGCTCATCGCTACTAGGACGTCCATGGTCCCAGTCTGCCAGTCCGCTGTCGCTCTACTCCTCGACGCGCAGATGACGCACGACGTCAGCGACGATCAGAATCACTGCGTCGACATCAGCCTCGGTGGTCTCGGCCCCCATGGAGAGCCGCACCGCGCCGCGGGCGCGCTCCGGTGCCACGCCCATCGCCGAGAGCACGTGACTCGCCTGGGCCGCGCCGCTCGAACAGCTCGCCGCTGCCGAGGCCGCGACGCCGCGCTGGTCGAGCAGAAACAGAAGCTCGTCGCTGGCAAGTCCGTCGAAGGTCACGTGCACCGTTCCGGGCAGGCGCAGGGCACCGACGGCCGTGACCTTCGCTCCGGGCAGGAACGCCAACGCCGTCGCCAGGCGAAGCTGGAGGTCGGTGACCCGCTCGTGCACGGCGGTCAGGTCGCGAGCCGTGGCGCGCACCGCCGCGGCCAGCCCGACGGCGGCGGCGACGTCCACGGTGCCGCCGCGGCGGCCGCGCTCCTGTCCCCCACCCGGTACCAGCGCGTCGAGCGAGATCCCCTCGCGCACGATCAGCGCGCCGGAGTTCACCGGACCGCCGATCTTGTGCGCGCAGATCGACACCAGTCCGGCGGTCGCGGTGACCGTCGGCAGGCTCAGCCACGGTGCCGCGGCGATCGCGTCGGTGTGCACGGGGGCGCCACCGGGCACGTGGGCGAACACCGTCGAGGTGATCGCGTCGAGGGGCTGGCAGACACCGGTCTCGTTGTTGGCGGTCATGACGCTGACCACCGCGGTCGTCGCCGAGCAGAGTTGAGCCAGCTCGTCGAGGTCCACCACGCCGTCCTCGTCGACGCTGACGTAGTGCACCTTCACGTCGGGGTGGTCGCGCGACAGCGTCGCCGCCGCGTCGAGCACCGCGTGGTGCTCGACTTGGGACACGACCACGGAGGTGGCGTCGTGGTGGCGCCGGTGGTGCAGCGCCACCCCCACGACGCCCAGGTGGCAGGACTCGGTTCCCCCGCCGGTGAAGATGACCTCACTGGCGCGCGCGCCGACGAAGGCGGCGACCTCGTCGCGCGCCTCTTCGACCGCACGGCGCGCGGCGCGCGCGGCGCGGTGGCTGCCCGAAGGATTGCCGACGACGCCGTGAGACCACGGAGCCATCGCGTCAACGACTTCGTCGCGCCGGGGTGCCGACGCGGCGTGATCGAAGTAGTACTGCGGGCTCACGCCACGTAGAAGGTTTTGACGTTGGTGAACTCGTGCATGCCGAACGTCGACAGCTCGCGGCCGTAGCCGGACTCCTTGGTGCCACCGAAGGGCAGCTCGGGCGTCGAGGCCACGATGGCGTTGGCGAAGACCATGCCGACGTCCAGGCCCGCGATGGCCGCGTCGATCTCGGCCTCGTCACTCGACCACACCGACCCGCCGAGACCCCAGGGCGTGTCGTTGGCGAGTTGAATCGCTTCGTCCATGTCTTGGACCACGTAGACCACGGCGACCGGACCGAACAGTTCCTCGTTGCCGGCCGGTGAATCGGCCGGCACGTGGGTGAGAACGGTGGCCGGGTAGAAGAAACCCTCACGGTCGGCGACCTCGCCACCCGTCATGACCTTCGCGCCCGCGGCCACGGACTTGTCGACCTGCTCGGCCAGCTGGTCGCGCTGGACGCGTGTCGCCAAGGGTCCGAGCGCGGTCGCCGGGTCCATCGGGTCGCCCATCGTGACGGCGGCCATCGCGTCAACGAAGCGCTCCAAGAACTGGTCGGCGACCGCGGCCAGCACGATGAAACGCTTGGCCGCGATGCACGACTGGCCGTTGTTCTGGATGCGCGCCGTGACCGCCATCGGCACGGTGAGGTCCAGGTCGGCGCCCGCTCCGACGATGAACGCGTCGGACCCACCGAGTTCGAGCACCGCCTTCTTGAGCGCGCGCCCCGCCGCGGCCCCCACCGCGCGACCGGCACCTTCGGACCCGGTCAGCGTGACGCCGGCGACGCGACGATCCGCGATGATCCTCTCGGCCACGTCGTGGCCGACGAAGAGGTTCGTGAAGACGCCGTCGGGGAACCCCGCGCGCCGGAAGAGGTCCTCAAGATACTGCCCGGCCCCCGGGACGTTGGAGGCGTGCTTGAGTAGCGCGACGTTGCCGACCATCAGGCTCGGCGCGGCGAATCGCACGACCTGCCACAGGGGGAAGTTCCACGGCATGACCGCGAAGATCGGCCCCAAGGGCTCGAATCGCACGCCGCTGCGCGACGCGGTCGTCTCGATGATCTCCGGGGCCAGGATCTCCGCCGCGTGCTGGGCGTAGTAGCGCATGGCAAAGGCGCACTTGGCGGCCTCGCCCTTGGCCGCGGCGAAGGTCTTACCCATCTCGGAGGTGAGCAGCTCGCCGACCACCGGCAGCTCGGACTCGAGGAGGTCGGCCGCGCCCTCCATGAGTCGGGCGCGCTCGGCGATCGAGGTGGCGCTCCACGTCTCAAAAGTCGCCGCGGCGCGCGCCAGGGCCGCCTCGACCTGCTCGGGGGTGTGGCCGGGGTACTCGGCGATGACGCGTTCGGTCGTGGGGTTAATAGCGGTGAAAGTCATGGTCCTAGTCTGCCAGTAATCGCGCCGGACCCGGCGGGGCGGACGCGATCTCGCCCCACACGCGCGGTCCGAGCAGGCTCACCGCGGCGAGCACGACGAGCAGCGCGCTCGCGCCCACCACCGAGACCACCCGCACGCCGTAGGTGCGCGCGAAGGCCGACTGGATCAGGGCGCCCACCGGGTAGGCCAGCGAGAGCGAGAGGGTGTAGAGCGACAGGATGCGCGCGCGCTCGCTCACCGGCGCGTGCAGCTGGACCGAGGTATTGAGACCGGTCAGGATCCCGACGTAGGCGCCACCCAAGACGACCAGCGCGGCGATGGCCCAGCCGAGATCGGGGGCGAGTCCGTAGAGCACTTCGGCGACGGCCGCGGTGATCAGCGCGCCGCGCAGGACGTAGAGACGTGACGTGCGCCGCGCCAGGGCCGGCAGCGTGAGAGCTCCGATCACGGCCCCGATCCCCTGGGCCGTGACCAGCCACGAGGTTCCGATCTTGCCCGCGTGCAGGACGTCAATGGCCATCGACGGCACTAGCGCGATGAACGGCGAGACGGTGAGCGCCACCGTGGCGATGCCCAGGATCGGGTAGCGACAGCCCCGCACGTTCCAGGCCTGGCGAACCCCAACGGCGAGTTCGTGCCACGGGCGCACCGAAGTCGTCGGGGCAGGACGCGGCGGCGTGCGCACGAAGGCGAAGGTGATAACCACGAAGACGAACGACGCGGCGTTGAGGGCGAAGCACACGCCGACCGACCCGACGGCCAGGGCCACCCCGGCGAGCAGGGGCCCGATGATCCGACCGAGATTGAACTGCGCCGACGACAGCGAGACAGCGGCCAGGACCTCGTCGTGGTCGACGAGGTCGGGCAGCAGCGACTGCCACGCGGCCCACGATCCAGAACTGGCCAGACCCTCGATCACCGCGAGCACCACGATCACGCGCGGGGTGAGGTGGTGGGTGAGAGCCAGGGTGGCCAGTGTGCTGGCCGTGGCGGCCATCACGAGGTTGTTGGCCTGGATCCAGTGTTGGCGGTTCCACCGATCCGCGACCACGCCGCCCACGGGCGAGCCGATCACACTCGGCGTCCACGCGGCCACAGTCAACAGGCCGAGCCACAGGGGGTTGTGGGTCGTCTCAGTGAGGAAGATTCCGAGGGCGACCGTCTGCATCCACGTCCCCGTGGAGGAGACGAAGGACGAGGTGAGCGAGAGGGCGAAACTTCGGTGCCGCAGCGGGGCAAACGATGCAGACGCCATCGCCCTCACGCTAACGCCGGACCAGTAAGGACCTACCCGTCGCGCCGACGCCGCCGCGGGCGCAGGGCGAACCACCAGATTGAGATCATCGTGGCGAGCGCGCCAGCGAACCCGAGGATCGACACAACGCCACGGCCCCGACCCTCCTCACGCACGCGCCCAGTGTAAACAGCAACGCGCCGGGGACCAACGGTCCCCGGCGCGTTGAAGAACGCGTGTGGGCGCTTAGGCGTTCGCCGGTACCGGCAGCTGCGCCGACACCTCTACGGCCAGGTCGATGATGATCTTGTGACCCACGACCAGGCTGCCGTTCTCCAGTGTGCCCTCGAAGTTGACCGAGAAGTCACGACGGTCAATCTCCGCGCGGGCTTCGAAGCCGGCCACGGTCACACCGGGCTGCATCGAGGGACCCGCACCGAGGAACTCGAGCTCGAAGGGAACCGACTTGGTGATGCCCTTGACCGTGAAGTCGGCCAGCATCTCGTACTTGTCGCCGCTCTTGGGCGTGATCTTCGTCGAGCGCAGGGTGATCGTCGGGTAGGTCTCGACCTCCAGGAAGTCGGCGGTCTTCAAGTGACCGTCGCGCATCTCGTTGTCGGTGGTAATGCTGGCCGCCTGGACGGTCCCTTCGACCGACGAGGTCTCCGCGGAGTCACCAATCGTGACCTTGCCGGTGAAGTCGGTGAAGCGGCCACGGACCTTGGACGCCACTAGGTGGCGCGCCACGAACCCGGCGGTTGAGTGAACGCTGTCGATGTCGTACACACCAGGTGTCGGAAGGTTGCTCATGAGATTCTCCTTTGAGGGGGCACTTTCTGTGCTCACCGGAGTATACTTGCATATACAACTACTTGTCAAGAAGAAATTAATAAGTGAATAAATATGGTACTCTGACGTGGTGAGTTCGATCCTTCCCGCCTGCCCCTCCGGGGACGAGAAAGTCCAGCTGTTCGGGCTTTTGGTCGAGACCAACGCGCGCATGGCGCGGCGCCTCGGCGCGGTGCTCGAGTCGCAGTGCGACCTGCCCCTCGCCTGGTTTGAGGTCCTCCTGCAGCTGCGCCTGGCGCCCGAGGGCCGCCTCAAGATGACCCAGATCGCCGACGCAATTGTGCACTCCACCGGGGGCACGACACGCCTGGTCGACCGTTTGGAGGAGTCCGGCTTGGTGCAGCGTCGCGGCTGTCCGTCGGACCGGCGCGCGATCCACGTGGAGATCACGGACGAGGGCAACGAACGTCTCAACAAAGCACTCGACGCGCACCTGGGCTACCTCGAGAGCGCCCTGGCCGGGCGACTCGATGGGTCCGAGCGCGCGACTCTGACGACGCTGCTCACCAAACTGAACGCGCCCGACTAAACCCGTCGGATCCACACGCTCGCGTCGCGACCATCGTCGAACTCCAGCGCCACCGCCTCACCGTCGCCCTCGCCGTTGATGACCTCGGTCGCGAGGACTTCGGAGCCCAGGGCGGCGAATCCGTCTGCCAGATCGTCCACTCCCACCAGGTTCACGATGATCCGATCAGACACGTCCAACCCGGAGTTCTTCCGCAGGTCTTGGATCTGACGCGCCAGGTCGCGCAGATACCCACGACGACGCAGTTCGTCGCTCATCGTCAGGTCGAGCGCCACCACCTCGCTGCCATCGCGCGACACCGCGAAGCCCTCCTGGCTGCGCACGCGTAACTCCACGTCCTGCGGCCCCAGCGCGAAGGTTCCGGTTGAGAGCACGACGTCGATCAATCCACCGGACTCGAGCGTCGCGGCCGCCGCTTCTGGGTCCAGGTTGGCCAACGCCGCGCGCAGCTCTTTGACACCTTCACCGAGCCGCGGGCCTACGGAGCGAAAGTTGGGCACCAGTTCGAAGGAGAGAACGGCGGCGAGCTCCGAACCGTATTCAAGTTCGTCGACGTTGAGTTCATCCTCGACGACGCGTGCTGGCGGTGCGGGCGAGTTGGGCGGCAGGAACACCAGGGCCCGCGCCAGGGGCTGGCGTACCTTGACCCCGGCGTCGGCGCGCGCGGCGCGGCCGAGCGACGTGAGTCGACGCGCCAGCGCCATCGACGCTTCGAGTGCGGGGTCGCGACGTGACGGCTCCGCGCGGGGCCAGTCAGCCAGGTGCACCGACGCCGCCTCGTCGACGTCGAAGAGCTCGCCGTAGAGGCGGTCGGCGACGAAGGGGCAGAACGGGGCCAGCAGCAGGGTGACGCGCTGCAGCACTTCGAGCAGCGTGGCCTGGGCGGCCAGGGAGTCCGACGCCGGCAGGCTGGCGTCGGTGCGCCAGAAACGGCGACGACTGCGACGCACGTACCAGTTGGAAAGGTCGTCGATCAGCTCGGCCAGCGCGTTCGTGCCTCCCAGGGGCTCGAAGCCATCCAGGGCGTTCGTGACCGCACTGGTCGCCGACTCGAGGCGCGAGAGGATCCACCGGTCAAGCTCCGGGCGCTCCCCCGGCGCGGGGATACCCGGGTCGCTCGGGTCGAAGGCGTTGAGCGACGCGAACGTGGTGAAGAAACTGAACGTGTTCCAGAGCGTCGCGAGCGTCTCGCGAAGCGAGGCGTCGATCGCACCGAGGCTCGCGCGCGTGGACGTCCAGGGCGAGCCCTGAGAGAACATCCACCAGCGCAACGCGTCGGCCCCGCGCGTGGAGAGCACCGTCCACGGGTCGATCACGTTGCCGACTGACTTACTCATCTTGCGCCCGAACTCGTCGACGATGTGGCCCAGGCACAGCACGTGCTCGTAGGGAGTGGCCCCGAAGACCAGGGTGTTCACCGCCAGCAAGGAGTAGAACCATCCCCGGGTTTGGTCGATGGCCTCGGACACCAACTGCGCCGGGTACTGGAACTTCTCCGCCGAGCCCGGCACGTGCGGGTACCCGACCTGGGCGGCCGGCATGGCACCGGAGTCGAACCACGCGTCGATCACCGGCGCGACGCGCCGGGCCTCGCCCCCGCACTCACGACAGGCCAGCACGACCTCGTCGATGGTCGGACGGTGCGGGTCGATCTGGCTGAGGTCACGTCCGGCCAGCGTCGACAGTTCGGCCCGGGACCCGACACAGGTGAGGTGACCGTCCTCACATCGCCAGATGGGCAGCGGCGTGCCCCAGTACCGGTCACGCGATAGCGCCCAGTCGACGTTGTTGGACAGCCACTCGCCGAAGCGTCCGTCGCGGATGTGCGCGGGGTGCCAGTCGACGGTCGCGTTCTCGGCGAGCATCTGGTCCTTCAGTCGACTGGTGGCCACGTACCAGCTGGGCTTGCCCCAGTAAATGAGGACCGTCCCGCATCGCCAGCAGTGCGGCAACGAGTGGACGTAGTCCATGCGGCGCACCAGCAGGCCGCGCCGTTCGAGTTCGTCGTTGATGGCGTGGTTGGCCGCGCGCACGTCCTGTCCGGCCAGCCACGCGACGTCGTTAGTGAAGGTACCGTCGGGCCCGACCGGGTTCACGGTCGGCAGTCCGTGCTCGCGCGCGATCTGGCGGTCGATTTCGCCGAAGGCGGGCGCCTGGTGCACCAGTCCGGTGCCGTCCTCGACGGTCACGTACTCGCCGGCCACGACGTAACAGGCGTCCACGTCGTCCGGGAGTCCGACGTCGTTGAAGGGGCGTTCGTAGTGCACGCCTAGCAGAGCGGAACCGGCCATCGTCGCGCTGACGGCCGACTCCGCGCCGAAGACCGATTCCACCAACGACGCGGCGACCACGTGGCCGCCGACGACGGCGTAGGTCACCTCAGGGTTGACCGCGACCGCCACGTTGGACAGCAGTGTCCACGGGGTGGTCGTCCACACCACCAGGTGCGTCGCCCCGCTGAGGCCGCCGTGCTTCTCGGCGTCGGTGATCGGCAGCCGCACGTAACAGCTCTCGTCGGGCTCGTCGGCGTAGACGTCGGGCTGGCCCAGTTCGTGGCTGGACAGCGCTGTGCCGCACCGCGGGCAGTACGGCAGGACCTTGAGGTCCTCGTAGAGCAGACCGCGATCGAAGAGCTGCTGGAGGTGCCACCAGACTGACTCCACGTACTCGGGATGGAACGTGTAGTAGGCGTGCTCCGTGTCGATCCAGTAGCCAATGCGCTCGGTCAAACGCTCGAACTCGCCAACGTAGATCAGCACCGACTCGCGACAGAGGCGGGTGAACTCGGCGACGCCGACCTCGTCTTCGATCGCGCGCTTGCCCGAGATGCCCAGCTGGCGCTCGACCTGGACCTCGACCGGTAGGCCGTGGGTGTCCCAGCCGGCCCGGCGCTGGACGAGACGCCCGGCCATGGTCTGGTAGCGACAGAACAGGTCCTTGTAGACGCGCGCCCACACGTGGTGCAGGCCCGGTGCACCGTTGGCCGTGGGCGGCCCCTCGTAGAACACCCAGGCCGGGGCATCGGCGCGCAGCGCCAGCGAGCGTGAGAAGACGTCATGGGTCTTCCAGCGAGCGAGTTCGGCCTCCTCGAGGGCTACGAAGTCAAGGTCGGCGCTGACGGGGCGGAACACATCTCTCCTCTTAAAGTCCCACAATGCTAGTGAACGTCTTCGCGAGGACTTGATTCAGCGCGCCAGCGCGGACGCGAACTGCGCGTCGAGCCACTCGCCCGAGAGTTCCTCGAGCGACGTCAGAACGAGGTCGGCCAGCGCGAAGGGGGCCAGGTCCCGATCCTCGATCGCCGGCACTGCGACGACGCTCATGCGTGCGGCCTTGGCGGCGAGCACCCCGGCCGCAGAGTCCTCAACGACCAGACATTCGGGGGCGCGCACGTTGAGGGAGGCCGCCGCGGTGAGGAACACCGCCGGGTGCGGCTTGCCGAACACTTCGAACTGTGCGGAGTTCACCGACGCGAATCGTTCGCGCAGCCCGAAGTGGTCGAGGCACCGGTAGATCAGCGCCAAGGGCGTCGAGCTGGCCAGCGCCATCGGCCCGCGCTCGCCCGCCAGGTCGAGGGCGCGCACCGCCCCGGGTAGAAGCCGACCCTTGTCCTCGACCAATTGGCCCACGCGCTCGAGCAACAGATCGACGACCTGGTCTTCGCCCGGGCCAACCCACGGGTACTGCCCATACCAGAACTCGACCACCTCGTTGACGTACATCCCCTTGGTGGAACGCTCTTCGGCTACGTGGATTGGGACGCCGAGCGAGCCGAAGATCTCCACTTCGGCCTCGTGCCACAGGACCTCCGAGTCGATGAGCAGGCCGTCCATGTCGAACAGCGTCGCTCGCAGAGTCACTCCGCAACTCTTCCACATAGGCCCGTGGGTACCGTAGCGACGTGGTAGTTACGCGACCTCTCACCGACGTTGACGTTGCGGCGGTGAGTGAGCTCATCGCGCAGCGACTCCGCGATGACGCGCAACGCAACCCCTTCGTGAACGGCGAGGTCGATCGCTCGTTGCTCGTCGGCGCGCTGTCCAGCGCCACGGGTGCGACCTGGGTCGCTGAGCGCGACGGGGTCGTGGTCGGCCACCTGCAAGCGGCGCTGCTCGAGAGCGACGTCTACGGTCACGGGGCCTGGGTCGGGCCCGACGGAGTGTCGCACGACGACACCGATACCCTGGCCGACCTCTACGCGGAGGCCGGGCGGGCGTGGATCGACGCCGGTGCGCGCGAGCACTACGTGTGGGTGCTCGACCACCCCGGGCGCACGGAACCGTGGATGGATCTGGGCTTCGCGCGCATGCACCAACGAGGCGGTCGTGCGCTCGACGGGCAACCGGTGCGCCCGCTGCCCACGGGCTATACGACTCGACTGGGCACCATCGACGACCTGGACGTGGCCGTCGAGCTCGGCGCGGTCATCGACCGCGCGCAGGCCGCGGGCCCGAGTTTCTCAATCGACCTGGGCGGTGACGAGCGCTCGGAACTCGATGAGACACTGAGCGACCCTGAGGTGCGGTACTTCCTCGCCGAGCTGAACGGTCAACCCGTGGGCCAGTGCATCACGTTCGCGTTGCCGGCGCGCCGCGGATCTTTTGACCACACCGTGCACTTGAGTGCGGTCGCGGTGCGCGAGGACCACCAGTCACGTGGCGTAGCCACGGCGCTCGTCGACGCGGCGTTGGACAAGGCGCGACGGTTTGGTTTCCGCTACGTCGAGACCAACTGGCGGGTGACCAATCGCGAGGCCGCGCGCTTCTGGACGCACTACGGCTTTGCACCCACCTACGTGCGCCTGCACCGCACGATCGGGTCCGGCTAGGCCAGCGCGGCTTCGATGGCGGCGACCAGCACGGGGTCGTCGGGGTTGACCAGCGGCGCGAATCGTTGCACTGAGCCGTCGGAGGTCACCAGGAACTTCTCGAAGTTCCACCGGATGTCACCCGAGTGGCCGTCGTCGCCTTCCGTGGCGGTGAGGATCTCGTAGACGGGGTGACGGTCCTCGCCGTTGACCTCGATCTTGTCGAACATTGGGAACGTCACGTCGTAATTGGACGTGCAGAACTCGGAGATCTCATCGTTGGTGCCGGGCTCTTGACCATGGAACTGGTTACACGGAAAGCCCACCACGCTGAAACCACGGTCGCCGTAGGTGCGGTGCAACTCTTCCAGTCCTTCGTACTGAGGTGTGAGCCCGCACTTGGAGGCCACGTTGACGATGAGGACCGTCTTGCCTTTGTGCGGCGCGAGGGACGCGGGCTCCCCGGAGAGCGACGTGAGGGGGATGTCGTAGATAGTCATACCGGCACTTTATTCGTAGGAAGGCAAGCCCGAACCCGCCCGTAGGTTGGGGCGATGCCCGACATCGCGCGCCCGCACCCGTCACGTTGTGACCCGGCTCGCCCCGACTACGACGCCATCATTGCCGCCCACGAGGCCGCGGTATTGGCCGGCGAGCCCACCTACCGGGACCCGTCAACGGGACTGTCGGTCATGACTGTTACGGCCCTCGTCGCGCGTGGCGAGTGTTGCCACGGCGGCTGTCGCCACTGCCCTTATGTCTGAGCGGACCCCGCGGGCACCAGGTCGTGCTGACCGAGGTGATCACGGTCGATGTTCACCAAGACGTAGAACACCACGGCGGCCACCATCATGACCGCCGACCCAAGTCGGAAGGCCATGTCGAACCCGTGGACCCAGGACACATTGTGGACGTACCGCGAGAAGTTGGCCACGAGGGGGTGCCTCTCGTTCCTGAGGACCACCGCGTACGCGGCGGCCGACGAGACAAAGATGGTGTTTTGCAAGGCGGTGCCGAACGAGCCACCGATCTGCTGGGCGGTGGTGAGCACGGCCGACGCCGCGCCTGCGTCGTCACTCGAGACGTTGAACAAAGCCGTCGAGGCCAGCGAGACGAAGGCCAGACCGAGACCCAGGCTGATGATGATCATCGGAGGCAAGACACTCGTGACGTAGCTACTCGAGGCCGTGATGAAGGAAAGGTAGAAGAGACCGACGGAGCCCATCACGCACCCCAGGGTGGCCAACGGCCGAGGTCCCACCTTGGGCAGCAGCTGGCTCGTGACGCCGGCCGAGATGATGACGCCGATCGAGAAGGGTAGGAACAGCAGTCCCGTCTTGACCGCCGAGTACTGGTGGATGTTCTGGAAGTAGAACGTCATGAAGAGGAACATTCCGAAGATGCCCAGGGCCACCAGGATGTTGGTGAGGTAGGACCCCCCGCGCACACGATCGGTGATGAGGCGCAGCGGTAGCAGCGGGTTCTTCCGCCGGCTCTCGATGTTGAAGAAAACGACCAGCAGGAATGCGCCCAGCAAGATGAAAGGCCAGGCGCTGGTCGACCCCCACCCGTGAAACGAGGCCTCCGAGACGCCAAAGACCACGCTGACCATGCCGGCGGTTGCGGTCAGCGCCCCGGGCACGTCGTAGTGGGACCGGCCCTCAACCTTGGACTCGTGCAGCCGCGGGATCGCCAGCGCCATCGCAATCATCGCCATCGGCGTGTTGACGAAGAGGCACCACCGCCACGACAGGTACTGAGTGAGCAGTCCGCCCGCGATCAGGCCGATGGCCGCCCCCACGCCCGACAGCGCCCCGTAAACACCGAAGGCCCGTGCGCGCTCCTTGGAGTCCGAGAACGTGACTGAGATGAGCGACAGCGCAGCGGGCGCCAGCAGCGCGCCGAACATGCCCTGCAACGCGCGCGCACCGAAGAGCATCTCCTGGTTCTGAGCGAATCCGCCGAGGAGTGACGCGCCCGCGAAGCCGGCGAGCCCGATGAGGAAGACCTTCTTGCGCCCGACGTAGTCGCCGATGCGCCCGCCGAGTAGCAGGAATCCGCCGAAGGTCAAGGTGTACGCGGTCATCGCCCACTGATAGTTCTGGCGCGAGATATCGAGACCGCCCATGGCCTTGGGTAAGGCCGCGTGGGGCAATGCGATGTTCACGATGGACGCGTCGAGCACCACCATGAGTTGAGCGATGGCGATAACGACGAGCGCAAACCAACGCCCCGGGTCGGGAACTTCATCGTGGACGACGTTGTTGACGCTGGTCTCAGTCATTGACCATTCCCCTGCGTCGACAGATTCCCAACCAGTCGTTCGCGCACGGCGCTCGCGCGAACTTGGCCAAACCGAACCCTTACCCTAAAGCAAGGTCGCCAGTGGCACGTGCATCAAGTTGTGCGCTTCGGCGACCGGACCGTAGGTAATCGATCCGCCGACGACGTTAACGCCCTCGGCCAGCGCCGCGTCCGCGTGCGCCGCGTCGCGCCACCCGTGGCCCGCCAACTCCAACGCGTACGGCAACGTCGCGTTGGCCAAGGCAGCCGTTGACGTGTTGGGGAATGCGCCGGGCATGTTGGCCACGCAGTAGAAAATTGAGCCGTTAACCTCAAAGACCGGGTCCGAATGGGTGGTCGGTCGCGTCGCCTCGAAGCATCCGCCCTGGTCGACGGAGATGTCGACGAGCACCGAGCCCGCCCGCATCCGAGCCACCAAGTCGTTACTCACCAGCTTGGGCGCCTTGGCCCCGACGACGAGGACCGCACCGATCACGATGTCCGCTTCCAGACAAGCCTCTTCGAGGGAATGCTGGGACGAGGCGATTGTCTGGACTCGACCGTCGAAATGGTTGTCGACCTGGCGCAGACGATCGAGATTTCGGTCCAGGATCTTGACGTTGGCGTGCAGTCCGACCGCCAGCGTCGCCGACGCCAGTCCGGACACGCCCGCGCCGATGACGACGACGTTGGCCGCGGCCACCCCCGGGACCCCGCTGATCAGCGTTCCGCGACCACCGCCCGGACGCATGAGGTGGTAGGCCCCCATGAGCGGCGCCATCCGACCTGCGACTTCGCTCATCGGCGTGAGCAGCGGCAGTGAGTTGTCGGCCAGTCGAACCGTCTCGTAGGCAATGGCCACGTTGCCGGCCGCGACCAGGGCGTCGGTGCATTCGCGCGACGCCGCCAGGTGCAGGTAGGTGAACAGCACCTGGCCGGCTCGGGCGCTGAGTCGCGGGTACTCGAGGGCGACCGGCTCCTTGACCTTCAAGACCATCTCGCTCGAGGCCCACAGGTCATCGGCGTCGGGCACGATCTTCGCGCCGGTGGCGACGAACTCCTCGTCGCTGATCGACGAGCCGACACCCGCGGAGTGCTCGATCAGCACCTGGTGGCCGTGCGCCGTCAGTTCGCGCACGCCCGCCGGGGTGAGCGCCACCCGGTACTCGTCACTCTTTACTTCTTTGGGGACGCCGATGATCATCGTTGATCAACCTTTCACGGTCGCGGTGCGAGAGCTAGTCGTAGGTCTGATGGTACGCACCCGGGGCCACGTCGCCCCACGGACTCCTACGCCTCGATGTTGTGCATGACGTGCTTGACGCGCGTGTAGTCCTCGAAGCCGTACATCGAGAGGTCCTTGCCGTAGCCGGACCGCTTGAATCCACCGTGGGGCATCTCGGCGACCATCGGAATGTGGGTGTTCACCCACACGCAGCCGAAGTCCAAGTCGCGCGAAAAGCGCATCGCCCGTCCGTGGTCGCTCGTCCAGACCGAAGAGGCCAGCCCGTAGTCGACGCCATTGGCCCAGGACAGGGCTTCGGCCTCGTCACTGAACTTCTGAACCGTGATGACCGGACCGAAGATCTCGTTCTGGATCATCTCGTCGTCCTGCTGCAGATCAGCGACCACCGTCGGCGCAATGAAGTAACCGCGGTCACCCACCTGGACTCCTCCGGCGGCGATTGACGAGTGCTTCGGAGCGCGACCGATGAAGCCCGTCACCCGCTCGAACTGGTTGACGTTGTTCACCGGACCAAACAAGGCGTCGGAGCTATCGGGCGGCCCGACCACGGTGTTGCGCGCCTGCTCGACAATCGCGTCGACGAAGTTACCGTAGGCCTTTCCGGACACCAGGACCCTGGTGGCGGCGGTGCAGTCCTGGCCGGCGTTGAAGTAGCCGGCGATCGCGATGTTCTCGGCCGCCGAGGCAATGTCGAAGTCGTCGAAAACCACCACGGGGGCCTTGCCGCCGAGTTCTAAGTGCACGCGCTTCAGGGTCTTAGAGGCCGTTCCAGCGACCTCCATGCCCGCGCGCACCGATCCAGTGACCGAAACCATCGCCGGCGTCGGGTGCTCGACCAGGGCGCGTCCAGTGTCGCGGTCGCCGCAGACCACGTTAAAGACGCCCTCGGGCAGAACCTCAGCCATCAACTCGGCCATGCGCACGGTGGACGCAGGGGTTGAGTCGCCGGGTTTGAGGACCATCGTGTTACCCGCGGCGATTGCCGGGGCCCATTTCCACACGGCCATCATCAGCGGGTAGTTCCACGGCGTGACCGCGCCACACACGCCGATCGGCTCGCGACGTACGTAACTCGTCATGCCCGCCATGTACTCGGATGCGCCGCGACCCTCGAGGTTGCGCGCGGCGCCGGCGAAGAAACGAATCTGGTCGAGCATCGGGGGAATCTCCTCGGCCAACGTGACGCCGATGATCTTGCCCGTGTTCTCGGACTCGATAGCCACCAGTTCCTCGGCGTGCGACTCCATGAGGTCGGCGATCTTGAGTAGCGCGCGGCTGCGCTCCGAGGGCGTCGTGCGCTTCCAGCTGGCGAAGGCCTTCGCCGCCACGCCGACGGCGGCGTCGATGTCCGCCGCGTCCGACACCGGCATCTCGGCGAAGGGGTCGCCGGTCGCCGGATTGATGAGTTCGACGTACTTACCGCTACGCGGGGCGACGGACTCGCCACCGATGAAGTTCGTTCAGACGACGCATGAGAGACCTCTCTGGGACGGCCGCCGGTCGGGCCACACCCCTGCCACTCTGCCAGACCGCCACAACCCTTGCAACTTAAGGTTTTTGAAATACGTCTTCAAATCCGGGATTGACGACGCTATCCGTCGCCAAATCCCCCTATACTGTCCCTATCCGCAGCCCGGGGCGTCTAGCGCCACTCGCCAGGGAATGACCAATGCCAGCAGCGAAACCCATTCGACAGAGCAACAAGGCACCCGACAGGGCGAACCTCGAAGTCTTGACCGCTCCCAACGCGCTCGACCGGGTCGACCGCGAGATCATCAGTTTGCTCCAGCGCGACGGGCGACGCGCCTACGGCGCCATCGCCGACGAGGTGGGACTCTCCGAGGCCGCGCGTGCGCCGGCGTGTCCAGCGCCTGCGCGACTCCGGCGTCATGCAGATCGTCGCTATCACCGACCCGCTGCAGCTGGGGTTCGGTCGCGAGGCCCTGGTCGGGATCCGCGTGCACGGTGACGTGCGCCTCGTCGCCGACAAGATCGCGGCCATCGACGAGGCCAACTACGTGGTCATGACCGCGGGCAGCTTCGACATCATCGCCGAGCTCATCGCCGTTGACGACGACGCGCTGGTGCACCTGCTCAACGACTCCATCCGGTCCATCCCGGGGGTGACCGAGGTGGAGACATTTCTGTATCTAAAGCTGTCAAAGCAGACCTATGCATGGGGGACAAAGTGACGTTGAACGAGATCATTTCCGATGGCATCACCGTGGAGGACGTGAACCACGTCAGCCACAACTACTCGGACCGAGCGC
Source organism: uncultured Actinomycetota bacterium (assembly GCA_963715855.1). Lineage (GTDB taxonomy): Bacteria > Actinomycetota > Acidimicrobiia > Acidimicrobiales > RAAP-2 > RAAP-2. Next base: position 1,597,373 of record OY970279.1, on the reverse strand, counting down.
GGCGCAACCTGTGGCTGCACATGTCGCGCATGGGCGCGTACTCGATGCCAACGAGGTGCCCATCATGGTGCGCGGCGAGGGCACCCACGTCTTTGACGCGAACGGCACGCGGTACTTCGACGGGCTCTCGGGGCTCTTCACCAACGCGCTCGGACACGGCCGCACGGACATCGGCGCGGCGGCGGCCGAGCAGATCGGCCAGCTGGCGTACTTCCCCCTGTGGACCTACGCGCACCCGGCGGCGATTCGAGCTCGCCGAGAAGTTGGCGCGCCTGGCTCCGGGGGACCTCAACCGCGTGTTCTTCACCACCGGTGGCAGCGAGGCCGTCGAGAGCGCGTGGAAGCTGGCGCGCCAGTACCACAAGATGCGCGGCGACCTGGATCGCTACAAGGTCATCAGCCGCGACATCGCCTACCACGGCACCACGCTGGGCGCGCTGACCATCACGTCGCTCGAGGCGTACCGTCGGCCCTTCGAGCCCCTGGTGCCCGGCGGCATCAAGGTGCCCACGACCAACTTCTACCGGGCGCCCGAGCACGGCGACGACCTCGAAGCCTTCGGTCTGTGGTCGGCCGACCAGATCGAAGAGGCCATCCTGCGCGAGGGTCCCGACACCGTCGGGGCTGTCTTCTTGGAGCCGGTGCAGAACGCCGGAGGGTGCTTCACCCCGCCCCCGGGGTACTGGCAGCGTGTACGCGAGATCTGCGACCGCTACGGCGTGCTGCTGGTCTCGGACGAGGTCATCTGCGCCTTCGGCCGCATCGGCACCTGGTTCGGCGGCCAGAAGTACGACTACGTCCCGGACATCATTACCTGCGCCAAGGGGATCACGGCCGGCTACGCACCGCTCGGCGCGATGATCGTCTCGGACCGCGTGGCTGAGCCCTTCATGCACGACGACAACTCCTTCGCTCACGGCTTCACGTGGGCCGGACACCCGGTGTCGTGCGCGATCGCGCTCAAGACGTTGGACATCCTGGAAAACGAGCAGGTGCTGGAGAACGTGCGCGCCAACGAGCCGTACTTCCGCGCCAGCCTCGAGGGCCTGCGCGACATCCCGATCGTGGGCGACGTGCGCGGCGCCGGCTACTTCTGGGGGGTCGAGCTGGTCAAGGACCAGTCGACGCGCGAGACCTGGTCGGGCGACGACGCCGAGCGCCTGCTGCGCGGCTTCGTCTCCCCCGAGATGTTCCGACGTGGACTGATCTGTCGCTCCGATGACCGCGGCGACCCGGTGGTCCAGTTGGCACCACCGCTCATCTCCACGCGCGAGGACATCGACTTCATGGTCGGCGTCCTGCGCGAAGTCTTCACCGGAGCCGCCCAGCTCCACATTTAGTGCAGCCCCCCGCGTCGCTCTGGTGGGCCACGCTCGACGCGCCGGTCACGGCGCGGAGCGCGCTCAGCGGACACCGCGACGTCGACGTGGCCATCGTGGGTGGCGGCTACACCGGCCTGTGGACCGCGCGCGAACTGATGCGACGCGACCCCTCGCTACGCGTGGCGGTGCTCGAGCAGTCGGTCTGCGGCTTCGGGGCGTCCGGGCGTAACGGCGGCTGGGCCTCGGCACTCTTCCCGCTGAGCAACGACACCGTCGTCGGACGCTGGGGGGTGGACGAGTTCTCGCACCTACGCCACGTGCTCAACGAGTCGGTGAGAGCGTTGGGCGCCGCGGCCGCCGAGGACGGCATCGACGCCCACTACGCCCAGGGCGGCTCCCTCAACCTCGCGCGCAGCGAGGTCCAAGCCGAGCGCCTCAGGGCCGAGGTAGACGCGGCGCGCGACTACGGCGTCGGTCCCGACGATCTGTCGTTGCTCGACGCCGACGCGGCGCGAGAACGATGCGCCCCCAGCGAACTCTTTGGCGCCACCTTCACCCCGCACTGCGCGCGGATCCACCCGGCACGTCTGGTACGCGGGCTCGCCGAGGTCGTCGAACGCCTCGGCGTCACCATCTTTGAAGAGACCAAGGTCACGCGCGTCGTGACCCGGCGCGGACGCCAACCCGAGGTGGTCAGTGTGGGCGGCACGATCCACGCCGACTACGTCGTGCGCGCGACCGAAGGGTTCACGCCGACCCTGCCCGGGCAACGCCGCGCCGTGGCGCCGCTCTACTCCCTGATGATCGCCACTGAACCCCTGTCGGCCAGTTTCTGGGACGAGGTCGGGCTCGGGCACTACGAGACCTTCAACGACGACCGCCACCTGCTCATCTACGGCCAGCGCACGCGCGACGACCGATTCGCCTTCGGCGGGCGCGGGTCGCCCTACCACTTCGGCTCAACGGTCGAACGCCGCTTCGACCGCAACGATCGGGTCTTTTCCATGCTCGAGTCGACGCTGCACGAACTGTTCCCCGCGCTCGACGCCGAGGTCACGCACCGCTGGGGCGGGCCGCTGGCCATGCCCCGCGACCGCACCCCGTCGGTCACGGTCGACCACGAGACGGGCCTGGCCAGCGCCGGCGGGTACTCCGGTGACGGCGTGGTCCTCAGCTACGTCAGCGCCAACGCCCTGGCCGACCTCATTCTCGACCCCGAGGCCGACACCGCGTTCACGCGCCTTCCGTTCGTCGGGAGCACGTCACGTCCCTGGCCCGTGGAGCCCCTGCGCTGGGTGGGGATCAACGCGGGCCTGCACCTGGCCACCTGGGCCGACCACCACGAACGGCGCCGCGGCACCGAGAGTCGGGCCGGTCGGTTGCTGACGCGCCTCCTCGGCTGAGTCAGCGCAAGATGTTGACGGCGCGCGCCGCCACCACCGCGATGGTGACCAGCGACACGATCGACTCGCCGAGGAAGAGCGTCTTGAGCCGCCAGGTGAGCGGCATGGCGTCGGCGGGCGCGAAGCTGGTGCCGTTGGCGAAGGACGTGTACAGGTAATCGGTGAACGACGGGTGCCACTCCGGCGGCGCCAAGGTGGGGTTCTCCATCTGGGGGAATTGAAGGTCAGGAAATGCGGTCGTGCCGCCGGCGCGACGCGCCGGTCCTCCGCGATCGATCTCCCAGAACCACAGGCCGAAGACGATCACGTTGGTCATCCACACCGCCACGGCCGAGTAGATCAGCGAGCGCCCCTGGATGACCTGGGTGTGCAAGAGGTGGTGGACCAGGAGTCCCATCGACACCACGTTGGCGAACGTGACGAGGGCGATGAGCGTCAGCGTGAGACGGCGCACGTGACGTGACTCGTTGGCGTGTCGGTGGCGCTCGGCTGACAGCGGGATGAGCGGCAGGATGATGAGAACGGGCAGGATCCACTTGGGTCCGACGACCAATCGATTCGGCAGCAAAAGGTAGAGCCCCGCACAGACGGCTAGGGCCACCGAGGCTGGCCAGCGCGGTTCAGGATGAGCCTCGGGCACCGCTCGAAACCTAACTGAGGCGGATCTGGCCCAGAGAGGTGATCGCCTTGGGGTTGAAGAGGTTTCCAATCGACGTCGACCCGAAGATGCGACCGATCTGAGTGGAATTGAGCGGCGTGACGTCGTGCGCCGGGGGTTTGGCGATGTGCGTCGGCGCGTTGTACGAGGTGACGGTGACGATGACCCAGGCCGTGGAGTGCTTGGACGTGACCTTGAAGCTCGTGGCGGCGAGCTCGCCCTGCTTGCCCAAGGTAATCGAGAAGTCGATCGCCGAGTGCGCTGGGACCTTGAAGGGCAAACCCGAGGGCGTGGCGATGGCGACGTTGTCGCGGTGGAACCGGTAGGTCGTCAGGTACCCCGAGTTGGTCACGGTTATCTGGTGAAAGCCGCTGATCAGTCCGACGTCGGGTCGGGTCATCTCGAGCGAGAGTCCGTAGAGCGACGGGATCGAGGCCTTCGTGCTCAGCCAGTTCGATCCGATGATCGCGCCCAGGTTGGGTGAGGCGACGTAGAGATGGTGCGAGACCAGGCGAAGTTCAATGTTCGTCGCCGAGAAGAGCAGCGGGATCTGCAGGTCGGCGCCCACGGTGTTGTGCACGAAGTCGACGTTGACGTCGGCGGTGACGTTGTAGGCCTGGCCTGTCGAGATCACCACGTGCAGCTGGGCCGTGCGCGGCGGGTACCCGTTGAGGGCCAGGGGGTCACGCACGTTGCCGCCGGCGTTGGGGTCGGTAGCCGCCAGCACGATGCCGGTGGCGGTCAGTGCCAGGGCGGCGGCGGCGAGGGCCGCCGCCGCGACTCTCTTCGACACCAGCATGCGACAACCCTACCGGGCGGTAACGGCTCCTCCGGGTGGCGACTCGATAAGAAGTTCGCTCAGCAGATCGATCGCGATGTTGCGACCGCTGGCGATGAACGCCACTTTGGACGTCGCGTCATCAATCAGGTGCTCGGCGATCGCGGCGTACGCGGTCGCCGCGGCGCCCTCGAGGACGAGTCCGCTGGTCTGCGCCGCTTCGCGCACGGCGCCGCGAATTGCCGATTCGGCCACGAGCACCAAGGGCACGTCGTGCACGGCGATGATGTCGTTGGTCACCGAGCCGTCGTCGCCCCCGCCGGCCAGCCCGTCGGCGATCGTGGCGTAGTGCACCACCTCGTCCGAGGCCATCCCGTGCAGCACGTCGTACATGGCGTGACTGCGCTCGGGTTGGGCGCCGGTCACGCGCACGTCGTTGCGCGCGTGCTCGTCGCGCGAGATCAGGACACCCGAAATGAGTCCTCCGCCACCGACCGGGACGACCACGTGTTCGAGGTCTGGGCACTGGGCGAGGAGTTCATCGAAGGCGGTCGACTGACCGGCGATCACGTCGGGGTCGTTGAACGCCGAGATGTAACGGATAGAACGCTCCATCGCGATCTCCTTGGCGTGCGCCTGCGCATCGTCGTAGGAGGAGCCGAACTGGATGAGCTCGATGTCGTAGTGGCGCAGTTTGTTGACCTTGGCCATCGACGCGTTCGCCGGCACCACGACCGTCGCCGACACACCGAGCGTTGTGGCCGCGTGCGCGATGCCGAGTCCGTGATTTCCGGCCGACGCCGTGACCACGGCACCAGTCGCGTCATCGCGCCGGGCCGCGTCGACCGCGGCGAGTCCCCCGCGGACCTTGAACGAACCTGTTAGTTGCAGGCCCTCGAGCTTGGCCACGACCGGACGCTCGCGAATCCACAGTGTGGCGAAGGGCGTGGGCGCGAGGTGATCGGAAATGACGCGACGCGCGGCCTCGAGCTGCTCGGACGTGGGGGGCAACACCTGTCGGATCATCATTCCTCCGCGCCCACATTAACGCTGGGCCCCTCGCGCTCTTCTACCGGCCGGTAGTGTCGCGGCGTGCACACGATCGGCGGCGTCATCGTGGTCGCGTCGTTCGCCTTCGTGGGCACCATGCTCGACAACTACTTCGCGTTCGCGGCTCAACTCGTCGTCACCGAGCGCGTGCGTTTTCGCCGCGTGGGTCGAGCCCAAGTGCTGGGCGTGGTGTCGCTGCTCGTCGTCGCCGCCGGCGTGGGGTCGCTCCTCGCGCCCATTCCCGTGCGGTGGATCGGCGTCCTGTGCGTCGCGCCGTGGGCGCTCGCGCTGCACGCGTGGCGTCACCGCACCGATCCGCGCAAGGAGCAGTACCGGCGCGGGGCGATGACCACGTACCTTGTCACGTTGGCCCTCGGCGGCGACAACCTTGCGGTATGGATCCCGTTGCTGCGCGCCCAGGGCGTGGGCGCCGGGATCGGCTCCGTCGCCGTCTTCGCCGTGTGGGAGATCCTCTTCGTGTGGAGCGCCAGCGCCGTCGCCGGTCACCCGCGAGTCGTGGCGTGGGGAACGAAGTGGGGACCGTCGCTGGTGCCGTGGATCTACCTCGGCCTGGGTGTCCTCATCCTGATCGAGTGCCACACCCTGACCTAAGTACGACGCTTCGTCGCTAGCGTTGCGCTGGTGCCCCGTTCGACACCACGCCAGACGCTGCGCCGGCTCACGGTGATCGTGGCCATCCAGTGGATGGGAGCGTCGCTCGGGCTCCCACTGCTACCCCTGTTCCTCGAGCACCGCGGCGGGACGCCGACCATCATCGGGTTCATCGTCGCCTCGTTCTTCGTGGCCGGCGTCGCCACCCAGTTCGCCCTGGGCCACATGGCCGACCGATTCGGTCGTCGTCCGATCCTGCTCGGGGGTCTCGTGGTGTTCGGCGTAGCCAGCATGACGTTCCTTTTTCCCGTCTCGGCGCCGTGGTTCGCTTTGACGCGCGCCGTCCAGGGAGCGGCCGCCGGCGCAATCGAAGTCGCGTCGCTCTCGGTGGTCGCGTCGCTCTTTCCCCAGGCCGAACGGGGTCGCGCCGTCTCGCGCATCTTCGCCGCCCAGTTGTTGGGTCTGGCGATTGGACCCATGGCCGGGGTCATCGTGTCGGTCAAGGACCTCGGCTACGCCTTCGCCGCCACCGGTGTTCTGAGCCTGCTGGCCGCAGTGGTGACGTCGCGCACGTACCTGGGTGGCGCCGTCGACACCACGACGGCGATGCCGCGTCTCAACTGGAGCCCCCAGTTCGTCGGCGCCCTCGTTGCCGGCGCTTCGATCGGGCTCGCGATCGGGGTCTACGAAGCCTGTTGGAGTCTGCTCATGCACAACCATCACGCGTCGACGCTGCAGATCCGACTCAGCTGGACCATGTTCTGCATCCCCTTCGCCGCGTTCAGTGGTATCGGGGGGTGGCTCGCCGACCACGTCAACCGCCGCGTCATCGTGTTGATCGGCCTGCTCAACGCCGCGGTGTTCTTGGCTCTCTACCCGCACATCCACAGCAACGTGACACTGCTCTTCCTGGGTTCGGTCGAGTCCATGGGGGCTGCCTTGACCGCGCCGGCCACCGCGTCACTACTCACCCAGGGGGCGGCGGACCGCGAGCTCAGCCGGCGCCAGGGCCTCTACGCGACTGCCAACACGGCCTCACTAGCGGCGGCCGCGGCGGTGTCGGGCGTGCTGTTCACCCACGATCCGGCGTTGCCGTTCACCGTCATCGCGGTACTCACGGCCGCCACGGCACTCACCACCCTGTGGTGGTGGCGCAACGTGGAGGGTCGCGTCGCCCTGGCGACCTAAGTCGTTTTCGAGGTCGGCGCCGTAGCGCGCGACCGATTCAGATGCGGCTCGCTACGACTTCCAGATCTGGTCCCAGCGCGCCGAGCCCCCGTCGGGGTTCAGGCACCGGGTGCGACCGTCACCGGCCGTGGCGTAGGCCCAGTTCTGCACGTTGTGACGCGCGGCCCAGGCCGTGACCAACTCGGTCAGGTAGAAGTAGGGCAGGTCCTTGACCAGCTGGGTGTTGATCGAAGCCCAACCCGCCTTGTAGGCGGCCGAGCCGGGCTTGGCCGCCATGGCCGCGAGCATCGAGCCCTCGATCACGGGGTCGGCCTGGTGGGCGAAGTTCACTGCACCAGCGATGAACGTGCCCGACGGCAGGGCCGGCATGCCCAGACCCGCGGGGGGCGCGGTCGTGGCCGGCTGGGAGTTGAACCAGACGTAGTTGAGCGCCGGGTCGGCGCCCCCGAACTGGTTCCACACCGAGCAGTCGAACTCGCCGTAGATGACGTTCTGGATGAGCGTGCTCTGCGTCTCGGCGCGCGGCGTAATCGTGATGCCCACGGCGCCGAGCTGCTGCTTGAAGAACGCGAACGCCTTCTGGTTCGCCGAGCTGCCCGAGACAATGTCCAGCACGAAGCTGACGTCGGTGACGCCGTTCTTCGCCTTGTAGGCGTTGACCAGGGACCGCGCCTTCTTCGGGTTGTACGCGGGGTAGGACCCGGCACGGTAGTACGGCGACGACGGGCGGTAGATGCTGCTGGCCACGGCACCGACGCCACCGGCGACGACGCGCTGGTAGGTGGCGCGGTTGATCGCCAGCGCGCACGCCTCGCGGATCGTGGCGTCGGCCAAGACCGGCGTCAACTTGGGGTTCCACGTGCCCGAGCTGGGGTCGACCGCGCCGACGGTGCCGTAGAAGATCGCCTGCTGGACCGCGGTGGGAACCGCCTGGCCCTTCAAGATGTACGGCAACGCGCCGGGGATGCCCAGGGCCGCGAAGTAGCCGGCCCACGCGAAGTACTGGTTGAGTGACCCCGACGTGTTCACAATGAGGCAGTTGAGTGACGGGTCACGCGGGGCGTTCTGGTCGGTGATGTGGGTGATGCCGCGCATCTTCCTGATTCCCGCGATGCTGGCGCCGTCCTGGGACAGGATCATGTCCACTGAACCGGCCTGCAGTGCCTGGTTGCGCGCGTTGTCGTCGACGATGGTCTTGAAGACCACGCCGTTGAGGTACGGCAACTGGCGGTCCGCGGCGTCGGCGCGCCAGTAGTTCTTGTTGCGCGCGAAGACCGACTGGACGCCAACCTGCCAGCTAGACACCGTGAAGGGTCCCGTGCCCACCGGCGTGCCGGTGAAGCTGGGCGAGAACGACGACGGGTGCGCCATGTAACAGGTCTGCTGCTCGGAGAGCGCGCTGTACGGGAAGGTCGAGAACGGGATGACCAGGTTGAACTGGACCGTGTACGAGTCGACCTTGGTCACCGAGCCGATAATCGGGCGAACGGCGAGTCCCACCGTCTGGTCCGCCGCCGCGGCGTTGAAGTTCTGCACCACGATGTCGGCGTTGAAGGCGTCACCGTTGGTGAAGTTCACGCCCTGGCGCAGCCGGACGGTCCAGACCGTGTAGTTGGCGTTCGGCGTGGCCGAGAGGGCCAGCATCGGCAACCAGGTCTTACCCGTCGAGGACGAGACGAACAGCGGGTCGTAGAGCGCGTTGGCCACGCAGAAGCCCGAGGCGTCCATCTTGCCCTGGGCGCCGTTGAAGATGTGGTAGTTAGGCACGTCTGACAGCAGGCCCACCTTGAGCGTTCCCCCACGCCGCGGCCTGCCGGTGTTGCGGCCAACGGCGGCCCCCGCCGCTGTCGCGAGAAGGTCGTCCACCACCGTCCCGGCCATTGCGATACCGCCAACCGTGGCGGCTGAATGGGTCAGGAACGATCGACGATCGAGCGTGGATGACATCAGGCCCTGCTTTCCCCCTGGTGAACCGACCTGGTGTCAGTTCATCTCTGGGGGAAACTTAGCCTGAACCGGCTTTCGTGAACGTACCGCCCCCCTGGAAAGTTTTGTTACAGTTCGAGACCCGGGCAGGGAGTCATGCCCGGGTCTCGAACCGCTGTGCCACCGGCGGGGGCCGGTCGGTACAACCGAACTAGCGGGGGAATGTGGTTCCCTGCACTCGCGCTCAGGCCCGTGCTCGGGGCGGGGCTGGCCTGACTCGAGTGGCGAACGTTCCTCCGGTCGTTCAGCACATCAGTCGCCTTGTAAAAGGGAGTCAATCTCTGCGACAGGGCCATCGTGCCTGTCGAACCTGTGGTCCGTCTGTGGAGAACCTAATAACCACCTAAAAGACCCTGGTCCCCCGCGCGGTTCATATTCACCACCGGACCACCCAGGTAGGCCATACTGTCCGCGTACAGCAAGGCCTCTCACGGTCGGCACGGGGGCTACGACGACCAGGGGGCTTAGACGTGTCATCGACACTCGACTCGCATGACGATTCCATTGACGACGCACCGTTTCACGTAGAGCAACGCGGGATCGACTTCATTCCCGAGAGTGAACGGTGGGCGACGGCGCGAAATATCGGGTCCCTGTGGGCCGGGACCTCCATCAACGTCGAGTACTTCGTGTACGGCGCGCTGCTGATGGGCTTTGGCTTCAGCTTCAAGACCGCGCTGAGCATCATCATCATCGGAAACCTCTCGTACCTACTCCTAGGCCTCGCGTCGTTGCAGGGCCAGGAGACCGGCACGACCGCTTTCATGATCAGCCGCGCGCCCTTCGGACTGCGCGGGTCGCGACTTCTCAGCTTCTTCAACTGGATCACCCAGCTGGGCTTCGAGACCGAGGGGCTGATCCTGATCGTGGGCGCGGCCATCGTGCTTAGCGACATGGGCGGGATGCACGTCAACAGCACCTTCAAAGTGATCTTCATCATCGCGGCCGCTGCGATCCAGGCCGTGATGCCCTACTTCGGTCACGCGACCATGATCAAGGTCCTGCGAGCCATGATCATTCCCTTTGGCGCGATCTTTGTCCTCTTCGCGGTCTACGACATTATGCACGGCTCGGGCAGCTACAAGACCACCTTCGGAGGCTGGGAGCTCTACACCGCCGGCCTCGCCTTCACCATCGCGCTGTCGGGCCTGGGATGGACCGAAGTCGGCAACGACTACACGCGCTACCTGCGCCGCGACGCGAAGCGCAGCTCGGTCGTCGGCTGGATATTCCTCAGCACCGCGCTGCCTGAGATCCTGATGATGACCCTCGGCGCGTTGACGTTCACCTTCATCCCCAAAGGGGGCTACTTCGCGAGCGCGGGGGCGTGGAACTCCGCGAACCCCTTCCAGGCGCTGCAGGGCCAGCACGTCATCCCGTCGTGGATCGTCGTGGTCTTCCTCATCTTCGCAATCGTTCAGCTGTTCGGCATCAACTCGCTCGACCTCTACTCATCGGGCGTCTCGCTGCAGGCCATGGGACTGCGCCTCAAGCGCTACCAGGCGGTGGTGCTCGACAGCTTCATCGCGTGCGGCCTGACCATCTGGGCCGAGTTCCAGTCGACGTTCTCCTTGTACATGAAGGAGTTCGTCGGCGTCATCATCGTGTGGATCGCCCCGTGGTTCGGCATCTTCCTGTGCGACTGGTTGATGCGCAAGTACCGCTACAACGCGGCCGAGATGCAGCGCACCGACTCCGAGGGTCTCTACTACGGATCCGCGGGTGGCGTGAACTGGAACGCCATCGTGGCGTTCTTCGTTGGTCTGGTCTGTTCGACGATTGCCTACTCCAAGGCCCCGCCACCGGTGAATTTCCCCTTCCACTGGATGACCCCGATTTCGAACCACTACGGCGCCTTCTTCTGCAACGGCACAACGGCGGCCAACTGCGGTCCGGCCGGCTGGTTCGGCGGCGCCGACTTCTCAGTGCCTGCGGGGATCATCATCGGCGCACTCGTCTACTGGCTCTTGGAGAAGGCCACGGGCTACGTCGGCCAACAGGTCAAGCGTCAGAAGGAGTTGGAGCCGGCAAGCTGATCAGTTAGCCGGTAACCCAGCGCCGCCACTCGTCGAGGCCGGCTCCCGTCAGTTCGCTGAGCCGCGCGGGTCGGCCGACCAGTGACAGACCCAGCGCCGACGCGGGACCGTGGACGTCGGGGCCGCTGCCGGCGGACCAGGCGACGTCGGAGGCCACCAGAGTGAGGCGCGGTAGAGCGCGGCCGACGAATCCACGGCGTGCCTTAGGCGACGTCAGAAAATCCAGGATGACGGGCCAGCGCTCGAGTTCGCCCGGCGCGGGGATACCCAGCGGGACGCATATGTCTTGGGCGTGCAGATAGGCGTCACTCAATGGAGAGCGCGAGTCGAGCCCCGGGGGCGTGAAGTGGCTGTCGGCGTTGGCCCGCAGGAGTCCGACCAGGTCGGTCCAGGACTGCTCACCGACGCGGTTAGTCAATGTCACGTTGGCCCGGTGGAAGTTCCCCCGTGCTCGGGCCATCTCCACCACGACGCGGCGTACAGGCACGGTGATCTGCATCACCAGGTGCGCCAGCACGCCGTGAACCGTCCATTCGTCGCACAGACTCGCTGTGGCCTGTTGGGCCGGGTTCAAAGTGTCGGCGAGGTCAGCGATCGCCCGGCGTTGACGGCCAATCGCGTCAAAGTAGTCCACGTTTCAGGGTAGGCCACGCGACGACGGCGCGTCTCAGCCGACCCAGTCCTCGACGAGCTCGCCGAAGCCGTCGGGCCGAAAGACCGGGATCGTGCCGAGGGCGTGGACCATCGCCGCGTCATCACCGAGGGCACCTCGCCACACGGAAGCCTCGGTCACCAGCGTGCCGATCACGACGACATCGGCCCCGACACCACGCAACAGGCGCAGCGCCGCGCCCGTGGACGCACCCGTGGAGATCACGTCGTCGACGATCGCCACGCGCCGGCCGGCGACGTCCTTGACCCTGGCTCGGTCGAAGAGGAGACGCTGTTCGACGTCGGTGGTGATGGAGCGAACCGGCTCGCTGACGGCGTCGGCCAAGTGGATCTTGGGCGTCTTGTGCAAGATCACGTACTGGTCGAGTTCGAGGTAGCGCGTCACCTCGACGCACAAGGGAATGCCCATCGTCGCCACCGTCGCCACGATGTCCACGTCGTAGGGACGAATCACCTCGGCCAGTTCGCGACCGGCCTGGTCGATGAAGGCGACACCCATATCGACGGTGATCAGCAGAGCCAGCGAGAGCTGGTCGCTCAGCGCCACCACCGGCAACTCGACGTGTTGGGTTCCGACGTCGACGGGGTAGCGCCGCAGGACCACGGTCGTGGAGCATACTGAGTCGATGGACCGGCCTTGGAGGACCCTCGACCCAGCCAGCGCGCGCGAGATGCTGGCCACCGCCTACGACGAAGCCCTGATCGGACTGGGCGAAGGCGGCATCCCGATTGGCGCCGCGCTCTTCCTTCGCGACGGGACGCTGCTAGGTCGTGGGCACAATCGTCGCGTCCAAGAGGACGACGCATCCGTCCACGCCGAGACCGACGCCTTTCGCAAGGCCGGTCGGCGCCGGGACTACCCCGACTGCGTCATGGTGACCACGCTGTCACCGTGCTGGTACTGCTCTGGGCTCGTGCGCCAGTTCAACATCGGAGCCGTGGTCATCGGCGAGGCGGAGAACTTCCATGGGGGTCACGACTGGCTCGGAGAACTTGGCACCGAGATCGTGGTGCTGGACGACCCGGCGTGCACGCAACTTCTAGCGGGATTCATCCACGAGCACCCCGAGTTGTGGAACGAAGATATTGGGTTGTAATCAGTGGACCGGAGGGCCGAACAGCCGGTCCCCCGCGTCGCCCAGCCCTGGCGTGATGTAGCCCACGTCGTTCAGTTCCTCGTCGAGCGCGGCCGCCACGATGCTCACTTGAGGGTGTCGCGCCATCACCAAGTCAACGCCGGGGCGCGCCACGATGAGACAGAGCACGGTGATATCGGCGGCCCCGCGCTCTTCGAGCATGGAAATGACGCAGTCGAGCGAGCCGCCCGTCGCGAGCATCGGGTCGCACACGACGACGTGGGTGCCCTCGAGGCGCTCGGGCAGACCGTCCAGATATACGTCGGGCATGAGCGTCGTCTCGTTGCGACGCAGACCGACCAGACACACGCGGTTGTGGGGCAGCACCTCCTGGACGGAGGGGCTCATGCCGAGTCCGGCGCGCAACACGGGCACGATGACGTACTCAGTGTCGATGCGCACCGCGGGCGCGTTCTTGGTGACAGGAGTGTCGACGGTGGTGTCCACGACGGGAGTCGTGCGAAACGCCTCGTAGGCCACGAAGCGCGAGATCTCGCGCGCGAGACGCAAGAAGTCGGCGTTGCTCGTCTTGACGTCGCGCAACTGGCGAACCTTGTCCGCGACGAGTGGATGGTTGACGATACTCAGGCTGGGCACGAGGTCACACTACGCCCGCGTCGACGTCGGGCCGGGGGTGAGGAGGTCGACCATTACGATTGACCAGTGGCTCGACTTTCCTCCCCCGTCCTAACGGAGGCGGAGAGCAAAGGTTCCAACCCCCTCGGCGGCGTACGGTCGGCCTACGTCGGGCCGCGCGCGCGCATCTCGCGAGACCGCAACCTGACCTGGTGGCGACGCATGCTGCCGGTGATCACCTCGCACAAGGCGTCGTTCGTAACGGCGATCTCACTCTCCTTTGTCAGCCTGATCTTTCAGACGCTGATCCCCAACATGCTCAACGGTGCCATCAACCACTCCCTCGTCCATCACGTCCACCCGTTGCATACCGCGGTCATTCAGATCGTCGTGGTGGGCATCGCCGCGGGCATTACCGGAGTCATCTCGCGCCAGAACCTCTTCGCGACCGCCTACAACCTCGAGGCCGACCTGCGCTCGCTGATCTACGAGCACCTGGCGTGGCTGTCGTTCAGCTTCTACGACCGCGTCCAGTCCGGCCAACTGATCAGCCGCGCCAACAGCGACATCCGCAGCGTCCAGATGTATTCGACGTTCGCGCCCCTGATCGTCGTCCAGGCATGCATTGGCGTCGTGGCCTTCGGCTTCATGTTGAACATCGACGTACCTCTCGCGTTGATCGCCATGATCGTGATGCCGATCCTCTACGTGGTCGGGCTCAAGATGCGCCGCGTGATGTTCCCCATCTCGTGGATCACCCAGGCCCGCCTCGCCGAGGTGGCCACGGTCGTCGACGAGAACGTTAACGGCGTTCGCGTGGTCAAGTCCTTCGCCCAGGAGGGAGCCGAGGTCAACCGACTAGCCGACGCCGCCGAGGGCGTGGCCTGGGCCTACGTCAAGGACGCGCACATCCGGGGCCAGTGGTCGCCCTGGGTCCAGAACCTCCCGCAGTTGGGCCTGTCGTTGGTGCTCTTCTTCGGCGGGTGGATGGTGCTCCAGGGTCACCTCGGCGTCGGAGCGATCCTGGCCTTCAACGCCTACCTGCTCATGATGCAGGCGCCCTTCATGATGCTGGGCCAGCTGGTGATGATGGGCCAGCGCGCCAAGGCCAGTGCCGAGCGGATCTTCGAGATCCTCGACGAGAACCCCGACGTGGTTGAGCGCCCTGGCGCCGTCGACCTGGTCGAGCCGCGCGGCGTCGTCGACTTCCAGCACGTGGGCTTCACCTACGCCAACGGGGCGCGCATCCTCGAGGACTTCGACGTGCGTTTGGAACCCGGTGAGACCGTCGCGCTGGTGGGGCGTACGGGTTCGGGCAAGTCCACCGTCGCGCGGTTGCTCACGCGCTTCTACGACCTGACCGAAGGTTCAGTCGCCATCGACGGTCACGACGTGCGCGACCTCACGCTGGCGTCGCTGCGAGCCAACGTCGGCGTGGTGACCGACGAGCCCTTCCTGTTCTCGGTCTCGATCCACGAGAACATCGCCTACGGACGACCCGACGCGCGCGACGACGAGGTGGAGGCCGCGGCCCGCGCAGCCCAGGCGCACGAGTTCATCATGGAACTGCCCGACGGCTACGACACGGTGGTCGGCGAGCGCGGTTACACCCTGTCGGGCGGCCAGCGCCAGCGCATCGCGATCGCGCGCACGCTCCTCGTCAACCCGCCCGTGCTCATCCTGGACGACGCGACGAGTTCGGTCGACGTGCACGTCGAGACGCAGATCTACACGGCGCTTCGCGAACTCCTGGTGGATCGCACAACGATCGTTATCGCGCACCGCATCTCGACCATCGCCCTGGCCCAGCGCATCATCCTGCTCGACGAAGGACGCGTTGTGGCGACCGGCACGCACGAGCACCTGCTCGCGACGTCGCCGCTCTACGCGGCCATCCTCGCCCAGACCACTCGGGACGACGAGTAATGGCCTGGGGCGGCGGCTGGGGTGGTGGCGGCACGTGGGGTGGCGGCGTCACGGCCACAGCCGCGAGCGGGCTGCCCTTCGGCGGGATCCCCGCCGAACTGATGGGCGAAGCCACCAAGATCCTGGCCACCGAGCCGCCGCGCGAGCCGTCCGACCTCGCCTTCTCCCAGATCCCCAGCGCACGCGAACGTCAACGCCTGACCCTGGGGCGCTTGGTGGGCGCCTACCCCGGCAAGCTCGCGAGCGCGTCGCTCCTCGTCATCGCGCTCAGCCTGGTCCTGCAGGTCGGGCCGAAGCTGACCGAGTACGCGATCAACCACGGAATGGTCGCCGGCCACCGCTCGCTCACTGTGATCGCCGTATGCAGCATCCTCTACCTGGTGCTCGCGCTGGCCAGCGTGTACCTGCAGCGCGGCGGCGTCAACGTCACGGGTTCCCTTGCGTCGCGCGTGATGCACGACCTGCGCATCCGAGTCTTCACCCACCTGCAGCGACTCAGCCTGGACTTCTACACCGAGGAGAAGGCCGGCGTCCTCATGAGCCGCATGACCAGCGACATCGAGAACCTCCAGCAGCTGGTCCAAGACGGGGTTAGCCAGTTCGCGCTGCAGGGCCTCACGATGATCGTCATCACGGTCATCTTGTTCACCACCAACGTGGCCCTGGCCACGTGGACCGTCCTGCTCGTGGTGCCCCTCCTCTTCGCTTTTTCCATCTGGTTCCACCGCGCGTCCGAGCGCGGCTACCTGCTCAGCCGCGACCGCATCGCGACCGTGCTGGCCGACCTCTCCGAGTCGCTCTACGGCATCCGCGTGGTCACCGCCAACAATCGCCAACGGCGCAACATCATCAACCACCGCCACGTCGTGGGCGCCTACCGCGACGCCAACATCTACACGGGCCGGGTCAACTCGATCTACGGACCTGCCACCATCGTGATCGGCATCTTGGGCCAGGGTCTGCTGTTGGGCATCGGCGGCAACGAAGTGCTGCACCACCAGCTCAGCATCGGCGCACTGGTCGCCTTCTTCTTGTACCTCAACCGCTTCTTCGCGCCGATTCAGCTGCTGGTCCAGCAGTACAACGCTCTCCAGCAGGGACGCTCGTCGATTATCCGCCTGCGCGAGCTGCTCGAGACGCCCCCGAGCGTTGACGAGGCCCCCGACGCGGCCACGCTCGCGCCGTTAAAGGGCCGCATCACCTTCGAGAACGTGAGTTTCGCCTACGCGACCGGCGGCCAGGTGCTCACGAACGTCGACCTGGAGATCGCGCCGGGTGAGTCCGTGGCGTTCGTCGGACCCACCGGGGCGGGCAAGTCGACGATGGCCAAACTGGCCAACCGCTTCTACGACCCGACCGCCGGGCGGGTGCTGCTCGACGGCGTGGACGCGAGAACGGTGACGCTGCACTCGCTGCGCTCCCAACTCGCGGTCGTGCCCCAGGAGCCGTTCCTCTTCGCCGGTTCGGTGCGGACCAACCTGCGCTTCGGGCGGCCCGACGCCACCGACGACGAGATCGAAGAGGCCATCGACGTGGTGGGCTTGCGTGAGTTGATCGAGCGCCTGCCCCAGGGACTGGACACCCGCGTCCACGAGCGCGGCCAGACCCTGTCGACCGGCGAGCGTCAGTTGCTGGCACTGGCGCGCGCGTTCTTGGCCCGTCCGCGCGTGCTCATCTTGGATGAGGCGACATCGTCGCTGGACCTGCGAAGTGAGACCGTCATCGAGCGTGCGCTCGATGTGATCCTCGAAGGTCGTTCGGCCATCCTGATCGCGCACCGGCTCACCACGGCCCAGCGCGCCGACCGCATCGCGGTCATCGACCGCGGCACGGTGGTCGAGGTCGGCACGCCCGCCGAACTGATCGCTCGAGGTGGCGCCTACGCCACCATGCACGCGGCGTGGCTGGCCTCGGGTGGCCGCGACGCGACGCGCGACGAACCGGACGCCTAGATCAGCTCGCTCACCATTTCGATCAGCGACGCGTTGGTCTGACCCTCGAGCGCGATGGGGTGGACCTGCAGGTGGGTGACCCCGGCGGCCTTGAAGGCGGCGATGCGGTCGGCGACGTAGCCGCGCGGTCCGCACAGCGTCGTCAGCTCCAGGAACTCGGCGGGCACCGCGGCCTCGGCCTCCTTCTTGCGCCCGGCGAGGTAGTGGTCTTGGACCAGCGCGGCCTCGCGCTCGTAGCCGTAGCGCACCGCCAGCTCGTTGTAGAAGTTCTTGCCCTTGGCGCCCATGCCCCCCACGTAGAGCGCGATCATGGAACGCTGGCGCTCGCGCAGCGCGAGCACGTCCTCGCCCTCGCCGATCGCCAGCAGTCCGCCGGCGTTGACCATCAACTCACCGAGGTCAGTCGAACGCTTGGCGCGTCCGGCGGCCAGCGCGCTACCCCACACGTCGTTCGCGCGCTCGGGGATGAACAGGATGGGGAGCCAGCCGTCGGCGATCTCCGCGGTCAGCTCGACGTTCTTCTCTCCCAGCGAGGCGACCCACACCGGGATGGAGGAGCGCACCGGGTGCGCGATGATCTTGAGGGGCTTACCCAGGCCGGTCCCTTGATCGACCGGCAGGGGCAGCGTGTAGTAGCGACCCTGGTACTCGAGGGGCGCCTCGCGGGCCCATACCGCCCGGCAGATCTCGACGATCTCGCGGGTGCGCCCAATTGGGTTGGTGTAGGGAATGCCGTGGAATCCTTCGATCACCTGAGGACCCGAGGCCCCGAGACCGAGGTGGAATCGGCCCCCGGAGAGCGCGTCGATGCCGGCGCTGGTCATCGCAATCAGCGTGGGCGTGCGCGTGTAAATCGGCAGGATCGCGGCTCCGATCTCCACTTGCTCGGTCAGCGCGGCGAGGTAGCCCATCATCGACGGACCGTCAAAGCCGTAGGCCTCGGCCACCCAGACGAGGTCCAGCCCCGCGTGCTCCATGTCGGCGACGTCACGCGCGGCCTGCTGGAAGCCACCCGAGTAGCCAAGCATCGTCGTGATCTTCACGTCACCTACTTTCCGATGGTTTGCTCAGAGTATCCGAGAGATAGTCATGACACGGAGCCCCTCTTCGCGCGCCCTACGATGGAGTGGGGCGCAAGGCTCCTGGGAGTACTTAAAGGCTGGTGACAACGTGGTCACACGTCCCAATGAGGTGCATCATCACGACTTCAATCCGTGGGTGCACGTCTCGTCGCTGATCGAAAAGGCCGGTCAGCTCCTCAACCTCGACGAAGGACTCATCAAGCGCATCACCTCGCCCGAGCGCGTGCTCGAGGTGTCGATCCCTGTTCGTCTGGACAACCACGAGATCGAGATGTTCACCGGCTGGCGCATCCAGCACAACACCGCGCGCGGACCGGGTAAGGGCGGCATCCGGTTCCACCCGAGCGTCAACGCCGACGAGATCGCCGCACTGGCCGCCGAGATGTCCATCAAGTGCGCGGTGGTCAACATCCCCTACGGCGGGGCCAAGGGCGGCGTGGCCGTCGACCCGTGGAGCCTCAGCCGCGGTGAGCTCGAGCGCATGACGCGCCGCTACGCGTACGCGATCGCGCCGATGATCGGTCCGGACCGCGACATCCCGGCGCCCGACATCAACACCGATCCTCAGATCATGAGTTGGATCATGGACACCGTTTCGATGCTCTCGGGCCACAACCAGCCCGGCGTCGTCACGGGTAAGCCCCTGGCCATCGGCGGGACGGTCGGCCACGCGGGTGCGACGTCACTGGGCGTGACGATCTGCACGACGGCAATCCTGCAACGACTCGGACGACTGGCCAACGAGCAGCGCGTCGTCATCCAGGGCTACGGAAAGGTTGGCGCGCCGCTGGTCAAGCTGCTCAGCGATCGCGGCATGAAGGTAGTCGGCGTGGCCGACATCAAGGGCGCGATCCACGTACCCGGGGGGATCAACCACCTGGCCTTGGCCGAGCACGTGCGAGACCCACGGCACCGTCGCCGGCCTCGCCGACTCCGAAGAGATCTCGCCCGACGACCTGTTCACCCTGCCCAGTGACATCGCCATCCCGGCGGCGTTGGGCGGCGTCATCACCGAAGAGGTCGCCGAATCCATGGCGGCGTCCATCGTCGTCGAGGCGGCCAACGGCCCCACCACCGGCGAGGGCGCTGCGGTCCTCGCCCTGCGCGGCATTCCCGCCGTCCCCGACGTGCTGGCCAACGCCGGTGGCGTCGTGGCCTCCTACTTCGAGTGGGCCCAGGACCTCCAGGGCTACATGTGGGAGCGCGAACTCTTCCAGCAGCGCCTCGAAAAGACGATGCACGAAGCGTTCAACTACGTGTGGACCCGGCACAAGGAACTCGACGCCACCCTCCGGGAGACGGCCCTCGCGGTCGGCGTCGAACGGATCGCCGAGGCCACCGAGTTCCGCGGTCTCTTCCCCTGAGCGACGACCGGCCGAGGGAGGCCGAGCCGACGCGAGACGAACTCCTCGAATTGGTGGCGTCGCTACGCGCCGAGGTGGCCCGACTGGCCGATGAACTGCGGCGAGTGCGCCGCGACACCCACGAGGTGCCGCCGCACTACTAGAGCGACGTCGTGGTGCTCGAACACAGGTTGTGACGCACGGCGAGGACCTGCGCGGCGGCGCTAACCAGCGTGGTGCGCGACAGAGTGTGATGGACCACCGCGGCAACGATGGCCGCGCGCACCTGGAGGGCCAGCGACAGTGACGTGGCCGGCGCCGCCGGGATACCGAAGAGGACCTCGTCGGACCCCGCACGCAGCGCGTCGACCGCGGCTTGTGGAACCGAGATGTGGCGTGCGCTGAGCGCGCCGGCGCTGAGCGAGTCGGTCACGATCAAGCCCGAGAATCCCAGCGATGTGCGCAGGGCCTTCACCGCTGCGGAAGAGATTCCCGCAGGAAGAGACGTCAGACCAGGGATCGAGGCGTTGGACATCATCACCGCCGGCGTGCCCGCGGCAATCGCGCGCTTGAACGGGACCAGACCGGTCGTCTGCAGGACGGACCACGGCTTCGTCGCGGCTGGGGCGACGTCGGTGTTGACGGTGGAGCCGCCGAGTCCGGGGAAGTGCTTCACCACCGCGGTGACGCCCGCTTGACCGAGCCCCTGCTCGAACGCGGTCCCGTCCGCCGCGGCCACCGCGGGCGAGCCGCTGAAGGAGCGGTATCCGTCCGGGTCACCCGCGCCGGGCTCGACCGCTCGCCCGTCGACGTCGAGCACCGGCGCGAGGTCGACGGTGACTCCGAGTTTCAGGAGCTGGGTCCCGACGCGCTTCGCCTTGGCGGTGATCTGATCTGGGGTCAGAGTGCGACCCATTGTCTGTGCCCACGGAATGTCGGGCACGAGGTTGGCGAGTCGCCACACGCCCCCGCCCTCCTCATCGGTCATGACCAGCAGCGGGAATCCGTTGGCTGAAGCCGCCTGGACGCGCGCCAGCGTGGCGGCGAGCGTCGACGGCGCGGTGGATCCAAAGAAGATGATTCCTCCGAAGCCGTCCTTGGCGGCCGGCACCATCGTCGCGACGGCCGTGGCGTTCACGGGCACCACGATGGTCTCAGCCGCCAGTGCCGGCAAGGACCACGCGGTCACGACTGCTTGGGCGCACGACAGGTTCTGGGGCGACGCCGTCGAGGTCGCCACGAGCGGAGCGACGACGAGCCCGATCAGGGCCAACGCGGAACTGGCGAGCAACAGTCGTCTCATACATCGAGGTTACGGCGCGCGCCCACACATTCGACGTCGCCGTACCCGCGCGTTCGTGAAAGTCTCGTTACTCTCGCGAACGACGGGCGACGCGTCGCGCCCGCAGCACCGACACCGTCAACGACGCAATCGCGAGAGCCGGCAAGGCGACCACGGCAGCGGCGTTCTCGTGACCGGTGACGCTGATGAGCGAGATGGCGCCAAGGATCACCAGCGCGGCCACGAAGAGCTCGGGGGTGTCGCCCACCAGAAAGTCCCACCAGAACATTCCGAACCCTTTGACCCAGCGCACCACTAGCGGTTGACGACTCATGCGGCCACCTCGCGCGGCACCCGCGGTGCGTCGCGACGAACTAGGCCCACCAGTGCCCAGGTCACCGCGAGGTACAGAGCGACGAAGACCAGCAGCATCACGTCGTTGCCGGGCCACTTGACGTGCAGTCCCTCGCCGGACCAGAACGTCCCAAAGCTGACCAGCATGACGCCCACGCCCATCTTCATCGCGTTCTCCGGCACTCGCGACAACTGCCGCGCCACGGCGATGCCCGCGACGCCAACCGTGACGACGGCGACGCCGGCCACCACCACGGCAAGCCCGAGACGGTGGGCCGACGTGCCCAGGGTCAGCACGGCGATGACCACCTCAAGGCCCTCCAAGAAGACGCCCTTAAAAGCCATGACGAAGGCGATGCGGTCACGGTCCGGCGCGTCGCCGGCAGCCTCCAGGATCTTGACCGCCTCGCGGTACGCCTCGTCCTCATCGTGACGGGCCTTAAGTCCTCCGGCGCGCAGGATCGCCTTGCGCAGCCACTGCATCCCGAAGATGAGCAGGACCGCACCCACCACGAGTCGCAGCGGGTTGATGGGAACGTGCACCAGGGCCGGCCCGAACGCCGCCACCAGGGCGGCCAGGACCACCAGCGCGGCCCCCGTCCCCTCGAGGGCTGAGCGCCATCCGCGGGTCTGTCCCACCGCGAGCACGATGGTGAGGGCTTCGACCATCTCCACGGCGCAGGCCAGGAAGACCGCGCCGACGAGGACCACCGCGCTGGTCGAGACGGTTGTGGCGAACACCTATCTACCCCTCACCTCAAGAACGGAGTTCGACTCCGGGTCAGCGCACCGCGCGACTCCGTTCTAGTCGAGTCACAATTGATGGGCCACACTCGGCCGACGGGCACGCGGTTTCCTAGCGCTGGCGGCGCCGCAGTTCGTCTTCGACGGCCGCGGGATCGAGGCCGCGGCTGCGCAGCAGAAGCAGCGTGTGGAACCAGAGGTCAGCGGCCTCGCCGACCACGTGAGCGTCGTCCT
Source organism: uncultured Actinomycetota bacterium (assembly GCA_963715855.1). Classification (GTDB taxonomy): domain Bacteria; phylum Actinomycetota; class Acidimicrobiia; order Acidimicrobiales; family RAAP-2; genus RAAP-2. The sequence goes on along the minus strand of OY970279.1, from coordinate 1,575,039 downwards.
CGCTCAGGGACGCGACCGTGAGCTCCACGGCCTCCTCGCCGACCTTGCGCGCAAGGCGCGGTGTGCCCTCGCGCAGCGACGCGACGACGTAGGAGTTGGCGTCTGCCTCGGCCTCACGGCGCAGGATGGTGCGCCACAGCCACGGGGTGAAGCACGAGGTGGACCCGTCGTGGCACGTGGGCCCGTCGGGACGAGCCCGCACGAGGAGGGCGTCATCATCGCAGTCGGGCACGATCTCGGTGACGCGCAGCGTGTTGCCCGAGGACTCGCCCTTTTGCCACAGCCGCTGGCGCGACCGAGAGTAGAAGTGGACGAACCCAGTCTCACGAGTCGCGGCGAGCGCCTCGTCGTCCATCCAACCCAGCATCAGGATGCGCCCGGTGTCGTCGTCCTGGATAATCGCGGCGCGCAGTTCGTCACTCACGACGGCACCTCACGTAACGCGGCGCCGCAGTCGCGCACCTCGCGGCGAAGACCCGCGAGTCCCGCCGGATTCTCGTGGACGATGGACGCGACGAGTGCCGCGTCGGCCACGGCGAGGGCCTCGGCGACGTGGCGTGCGCACCCCGCGCCCCCGGAGGCGATGACCGGAATGGCGACCCGATCTCGCACGCTGGCCGTGAGGGCGAGGTCGTAGCCAGTGCGCCGGCCGTCTTGACGAATGGACGTGAGCAAGATCTCCCCGGCACCGCGTTCGGCAGCCTCTGATGCCCACGCCAACGTCGGTGTGGACGTCGCGACCCGGCCGCCGTGCGTGTGCACCACGCCCTCGCCCGCGTCGATGGCCACGACGACGGCTTGACTGCCGAAGCGATCGGCGATTGCGGTGATGAGCGACGGGTCGGCCAGCGCGGCCGAGTTGATCGACACGCGGTCGGCGCCCGCTTCGATAATCCGCGCGGCGTCGTCGACGCTGCGTACCCCCCCGCCCACGGTGAAGGGGATGTCGACGACGTCGGCCACCGCCGCGACCACCGACGTCATAGTGACCGCCTCGTCGGGGGTTGCCGCGATGTCGAGCAGGACGAGCTCGTCGGCCCCGCCGGCCGCGTAGAAGGTCGCGAGCTCGACGGGGTCGCCGACGTCACGCAGGCCCGTGAAGCTGACGCCCTTGACCACGCGACCGCGCGCCACGTCGAGGCAGGGGATCAGGCGCGCGTAAGGCATGACTCGAGAAACGCGAGACCCGCGGACCCGCTCTTTTCTGGGTGGAACTGGACGCCGAAGAAGGAACCGCGCGACACCGCGGCGGTGACACCCTCGGAGGTCGCCACGACGTCGGGCGACGTGACTGCGTACGAGTGGGCGAAGAAGTAGGTCTCGTCCCACGGTTCGACGGTGGCCCAACCAATGCGCGGCACCCGAGACGTCTCGAGCCGATGGACCGTGCCGGCGACAAGCCCCAGACCGGTGACGCCGCCGTCCTCGTCACTGGAGTCGACGGCGAGCTGCAAGCCCAGGCAGATGCCCAGAATCGGCGCACCCGCTTCGTACCGACGGCGCAACGCGTCGTCGCCGCCCGAGGCGGCCAGGTGGTCCATGGCGGAGCGCGCGGAACCGACACCAGGCAACACCACGAGGTCCGCGTCCTCGAGCGCGGCGGGCTCGCTGGTCACGCGACTGGCCAAACCGAGACGCGTGAGCGCCGCTCGCACCGAGCGGGTGTTGCCCGCGCCGTAGTCAACGACGGCGACCTCGGTCACAGCGATCCTTTGGTCGAGCGCACCAGAGATCCATCGCGCGTGAGGGCCTGGGCCATGGCTCGGCCGACCGCCTTGAACGCGGCCTCGGCGACGTGGTGCGCGTTGCGCCCGGTGGCGGTGACGTGCAGCGTGATGCGCGCCGTCTGGGCGAGGGACTCGAGGGCGTGCGCGGCCATGCCGGGGTCGGGGTCGATGGCCATGACCGCGGTCGCGCGGCCCGAGAGGTCGACGACGGCGTGCGCCAACGCCTCGTCCATCGGCACGCGCGCCTCGCCGTAGCGAGCCAGTCCCCGCCGGTCCCCCAGTGCGTCATCGAGCGCCGCGCCGAAGGCCCGCATCATGTCCTCGACCACGTGGTGGTCACCAGTCTCGAGGTCCCCGACACCCTCGAGGCGCAGGTCCATCCCCGAGTGAAAGGCCAACTGCGTGAGCATGTGGTCATAGAAGCCCTCGCCGGTGCTGACGAAGACTCTTCCCTCGCCCGGCACGCGAAGGCGAACGTTGAGCGACGTCTCGGCGGTCGCGCGGCGGCGTCGCAGGTAGGGGGCGGCAGGGCTCTCACCGCGCAGCTCGCAGCGCAGCGCGTCCAGGAAAACGTCATTGTCCAGCTCGTCGCGGACGCTGACGCGCAGTCCCCCCTCGTAGGCGCGCGCGACAACGCCGTAGGGCAAGAGGCGCTCGACGTATCCGGCCGCGTCGCTCATCGGCACGTAGAGGAAGTTGGTGAACGAGGGAAGGGGCGCGAGCCCCAGCGCGGTCATCTCGCGCGCCAGTCGGTCGCGCTCGGCTAGCTGCGCGTCCAGTGCCGGCGGTGACGCCAGGGCGGCCAGCGCCAGCGCCGCCGACAGCGAGGAGACCGACAGCGGGGCCTGACGCGACGTGATCGCGGCGGTGAGCGACGGCGACGCCAGGGCGTAGCCCACGCGGGCGCCGGCCAGCGCGTACGCCTTGGAGAACGTTCGCAAGATGATCGCGCCGTCGTTGACGCGTTCGATCGCGTCGACGCCTGCGTAGTCGGCGTACGCCTCGTCGATGACGAGTTGTCCGGGAACGTTGGGTACGTCGGGTAGCTCACCGGTCGGATTGTTGGGACGACACACGAAGACCAAGTCCGCGCGCACCGGATCTTCGATCATCGTCGCTCCGGCCATGAGGGCGGCGTACGGGTACATCGAGTACGAGACCGCCGGCACGGTCGCCACGGTGCCCCCGGTCGCGAACATCCTCGCCAGCAGCACGATGAACTCATCGCTGCCGGCGCCGAGCGCAACCTGATCGAGACCGACCTCGTGACGCGCGGCGATCGCGCGGCGCAGGGGCTCGTAGCGGCCCCGGTCGTATTCGTTGACGTCGGCCAGCGCCGCGGCCAGCGCCGCCGGACGCGCGCTGGGTGGTGGGGCCGGGGCCACGTTGCCGTCGAAGCGGATCACGTCGCGCGGGTCGATCCCCAGCCGTTCGGCGATTTCGTCGGTGGAGGGTGGCCAGCGATAGGCGTCGAGCACCTCGGGCGCCGTCATCGGCGCGCCGTGGCCCGGTGCGCGGGCATGTCTTCGAGCTCGGCCAGAGCCTCGATGGTCGGAGCCAGGCGCTCCAGCCCCTCCTTGGTGACGCGCTGGACCGTGACCGCCTTCATGAAGGTCTCGAGTCCCAGGCCCCCGGTCGAGCGAGCCCACCCGCCGGTCGGCAGGACGTGGTTGCCACCAGTGGCGTAGTCGCCCGCCGGCACCGGGGCGTACGGCCCGACGAAGACGGCGCCGGCGTTGCGGATGCGTCCGGCGAGGCTCTCGGCGCGCGGCCCGAGCAGCGCGACGTGCTCGGCGGCGTAGCCCTCGACCTCGTCCAGCGCGGCCTCGAGGTCCTCGCCCACGCGCACCACGTACGCGCGCGAATCAGGTCCGTGCTCCATCTGTGCGGCGAGCTCCTGCTCGATGATCGCTTCGTCGAAGCCCTCGTCGGCGGCGACGACGACTTCGCTGGGTCCGGCAGGCAGGTCGATCGCCACGTCGCGGCTCACCAGGAGCTTGGCCGTGTTGACCGCACCGCCCCCGGGCCCGATGATCTTGTCGACCGGCGCGATCGTAGGGGTTCCGTAGGCCATCGCCGCGATGGCCTGCGCACCGCCCAGCGCCCAGACCTCAGTCACTCCCAGCAGCGCAGCCGCCGCGGCCACGGCGGGCGCGCCGGCCGGCGGCGTGCACACGACAATCCGCTCGACGCCCGCCGCTTGGGCCGGAACCGCGCTCATGATGAGCGAGGAGACCAAGCCATTGGGCACGTAGAGACCCACGGAACGAAGTGGCGACCACCGTCGCTCGAGCGTGACGCCCGGCGAGACCTCGAGCAGCAGGTCGGCGGGCCGCTGGGCAGCGTGCCAGGTGCGCACGGACTCGGCGGCGGCGAGAACGGCGGCCGTGGGAATGTCGCCGTAGGCAACGGCTCGAGGTGGCGTGAGCCACGTGGTGGCGTCCAGGCGTCGCGACCACTCGGCCAACGCCGCGTCGCCACGGTCGCGCACGTCCGCCACGATCTCCTCGATGGTGAAGACCCGATCGGTCACGACCACGCGGCTCACGGCACCATCCGCTCGACGGGCAGGGTGAGGATCGATGACGCCCCGACCGAGGCCAGGGCGGGCAGCAGCGACCAGATTTCCGCGGCGGGCACCAGCGCGTGCACCGCGACGAGACCCTCGGTGGCCAGGTCCATCACCGTGGGCGACCCTCGGGTGGGCAGCAAGGCCGTGACCTCGCCGAGGCGGTCCTTGGCCACGTTGAAGAGCAGGTAGCGATTCGCGCGCGCGTTGATGACCGAGGCGAGAAGCGTGGTCAGCGTGCGGCGCGCCTCGACGTCGGGTGAACCGGTACGTCCGACGAGCACCGCCTCGGATTCGAAGAGAACTCCCAAGGACCGCAGTCCGTTAGTGCGCAACGTGCTGCCGGTCGAGACCAGGTCGACGATGGCGTCGGCCAGTCCGAGGCGTGGTGAGATCTCCACCGATCCGGCGACGCCCACGATCTCGGCCTTGACCCCGCGTTCGGTGAACAGACGCTCGGCCAGGCGCGGGTGCGACGTCGCGACGCGCTTGCCGTCCAGGTCCTCCAGGTCGCGCGCGGAGTCCTCGCTGGGCACCGCGGCCTGGAGCGAGCACCGCCCGTAGCCGAGTCGCAGGAGGACCTCGACGTCGAACTCGCGCTCGTGCACCAGGTCCAGTCCGGTGATCCCGCAGTCGACGATGCCGTCTTGGACGTACTCGGGAACGTCGTCGGCGCGCAAGAAGAGCAGATCCACGTCCGCGTTGCGACAGTGCACCTGCAGGACCCGCTCGCCGGGCTCCTGGGGGTCCACACCGCTGGCCTCCAGCAGTGACCAGCTCGGCTCACGCAGTCGGCCCTTGGATGGCAGGGCCAGCGTCAGTCGCCGCGTCATCGTCGACGCGCCGAGAGAACAGCGCGGTAACCGCCCTCGCCGTAGTGAAGCCAATGGGCCACTCGCGTCACGGTCGTTGTCGACGCCCCGGTGCGTCGCGAGATCTCCTGGTACGGAACGCCGTCGTCCACCAGTCGCGCGACCTGCAGCCGTTGGCCCATCGCGTCGAGTTCGTTGGTGGTGCACAGGTCCTTTAGCAGCGCCGTCATGACGCGCTTGTCGTCCACCCCCACCAGCGCCGCGACCAACTCGCCGAAGCGATGCGCGGTCTCGGGGTGCTGGTCGGCCGGAATCACTCTGCCCGTGGTCATGCCAGCATGGTATCATGTTAGAATGCTAATATGCAACTGATCCCGGCCGTTGACATCCTCGGAGAGGACGCCGTTCGCCTCGAGAGGGGCGACTTCGATCGCGTCCTCTTTCGTCGGCCGCTCGAAGAGTTCATGCAACTTGTTGCGGCAACCTCACCTCCCCTCATCCACCTCGTCGACCTCGACGGGGCACGTTCCGGTACGCCGCGCCCCGAGTTGGTGCGCCGGTGCGTGACACTGGCGAGCCCCGTTCCTCTGCAGGTGTCGGGCGGACTGCGACGCGTCGAGGACGCACAGGCCGCAATTGACGCCGGGGCGGCGCGGGTGATCGTGGGTACCGCCGCCTGGCAAAGCGAGACGGCCCTCGCAGCGTTTGCCGCCGCATTGCGTGAACGACTGGTCATCGCCCTCGACGTGCGCGACGGGGTGATCGCCGTACGCGGGTGGTCGGCGTCATCGGGCGTCACGTTGGACGAGGCCCTCGAGCGATGTCGTTCGGCCGGGGTCACCCGACTCCACGTCACTGCGATCGAGCGTGACGGGACGCTCGAGGGTCCGGACCTCGAGCTCTACGCCCGCGCGTGCGCGAGCGGACTCGCGGTCGTAGCAGCGGGGGGTGTCCGTGACCAGGACCTCGATGCCCTGGCCGAGGTGGGCTGCGAAGCCGCGATCATGGGACTCGCGTATCTGACACACCTGGGCGTACCTCTCACGCCCTGACGGCGCCGAACCTCGACGGGGTGCCGAGCCTCGATTAGCGTCACCGAAACCGCCCCGCCCCGTGCGACGACGGGCGACCTCGCCGTAGGGTGACCTCCATGCCGGAGACGGACTTCACGGTCGAGGTGGGCGACGCACACGTGGCCCAGGTGGGACACATTCAAGTTCGACGGTCACTCCCGCGCCACGGTCGACGCAACGTGGGCGCGTGGTGCTTCGCCGACCACATGGGTCCCCTGTCGGTCACCGCGACAAGCGGCCTGGACATCGGCCCGCACCCGCACTGCGGCCTCCAGACGGTGACGTGGTTGACCGCGGGCGAAGCACTCCATCACGACAGCCTCGGGACCGAGCAACTGATTCGACCCGGCCAGCTCAACCTCATGACCGCCGGGCACGGCGTCGCGCACGCCGAGGAGGCGACAGGCCAGTACGAGGGGCGTCTCGAGGGCATCCAACTGTGGATCGCCCAGCCCGACGACACTCGTGACGGCGAAGCGCGGTTTGAGCACCTGGCCACGTTGCCGCGACTGGATCTCGGCGACGCCGAATTCACCGTCCTCGTTGGTGAGCTTGCGGGGACGAGCAGCCCGGCTCGTCACGACACTCCGTTGGTGGGCGCCCATCTCGATCTGACCGGCATGGTCGAAATTCCGTTGCGACCCGACTTCGAGTACGCGCTCATTCTCATGGGCGGTGCAATCGACATCGCTGGATCGCGCGTCAGCGAAGGTCAGATCGGCTACCTGGGCCTGGGCCACGAGTCGCTAACTCTTGCGTCACCGTGGGGCGCTCACGGCATGCTGTTAGGGGGTACCCCATTTGCGACACCGTTCATGTGGTGGAACTTCGTCGCGCGCTCGCGCGAAGAGGCGGAGGCGGCCTACGAATCGTGGGTGAGACCGGACGGTCGATTCGGCGAGGTCAAGAGTTTGTTGGCGCCAGTCATGACCCCTCCGCCGTACTGGCGAACGTTGGGATAGGACCGCAGTTAGTCGGAGTGGAGGCCGAAGGACCTAGGCGGGAGCTGGCTCGGGACCGGGGCCCGGCAGTCCCACAGTTCCCTCCGCCACGACGGGCGCGGCGTGCTCGTCGAGCTCGCCTTGGTCGTGGTCCTGCGGGAACTTGCTGGGGTGACGGTGGAAGTAGAGGATCATCGCGAGTGACACCAGCGCGAAGATCCCGAAGGCCACCAGGAGGGGAACAATCGCGACGTGGTGGACCTCATTGGAGCTGCCGCTGCCCGGCGCCAGCAACACTGCCAGGAAGCCAATCAGTCCCACGAAGCTGATCACCAGCCACGCGGTGAAGTTCCAGCGCTTGACGTGATAGCCGGGCAGGAACGGCAGCGGGAACATGCCGAAAGCCAGGCTGGCGAAACCACCCAGGAAGACGACGTCGAGCGCCGGCACGAGTATCAGCCAGAAAGGTGACGGGTGCGCCGAGGTCGCCGCGTGGTACACGGGGATCGTCAACATGAAGGCGGCGGACGCCACCACGAAGACCACGATCGAGGCGAGGGCGTGGAGCTTGCCCCACTCCTCCTCTCTCACCTTGGGTCGCAGAACGAATATCGCGATCAGGCCGTAGCAGTACCCGGGAGAGAGGCCAATCGCGCGTGACGCCGCGACGCAGACAATGGCGATGACCATCCCGCCGAGGAGGACCTGAAGGTGGATCTCTCGCTTCTCGCGCAGACCTCCCACGGCCACCGGTAGCTGAGACGCCATCGTCACGATGCCCACGCCCAGGGCCTGACCCAAGAAGAGCCACAGCGTCGTGCGGTTCCAGCCGAACTCCGGATCGAGCACCGAGTTGATGGCACCCGCGGCGAGGATGAACGAGAGGAAGATCCCTAGGCCCTTGAAGAAGCGTTTGACGTCGGACGAACCAGCCCCGCGCTTCATGAACAGTTTCGGGTAGCGATTGCGGAGCCGGGCTTGCAGGCGGTGACGGTTCGCCTCATAGGTCGAGTCCAGCCATTGGCTCGGAAAGCCCGCGGCGATCAGACGACTGATGAGGAGCATGCCGAGGCTGAGACTGCCCGCTCCGATGATGTTCTTCTTCAACTGCCCGAAGGTCGGCATGGCCACGGAGAACTCCGACAGGTGGTTCGCGGTGTTGACCACCGTGAACTGCGTCGTCACGACGTGTGAACCGGTCTGGGAACACCCGAGCGACAGGTGGTGGTTGCCGAAGGTCGCGTTGCCCGGAATCACCAGGCTCTTGTCGTTGAAGACGTGGCCGGTGGGGTTGGCCTGGGAGACGAGTTTCTTGTCAAAGAAGACGTACATCGGCGTGCACGACTTCGGCAGCGACGCGTCGCGCAGGTCGATGCGCAGCCCCGGAGGACCCGACGCGGGGACGGTTTGCAGCGCTCCAGAGATCTTGAACGCAACGGTTGACGCGGCGCTGGAACTGCCATGGTTGCTGGTCGTCTGGCCGGTGTAGGAGGTCGTGGTCGAGGTGCCGAGGCGACTGGTCTCGGTGACGCTCGGTCGGTAGTTGCCGCCGTTGGCGTACACGTGCGAAGTGGTCGGGGTCGTGGTGACTGCCGTTGTGCCGTCGCCAAAGTTCCACGAGTATTTGGTGATGCCGCCGTCGGCGGACGTCGACGCGGACGCGTCGAACAGCGTGGGGCGCCCCGCCCGAGCGAGGGTAACAGTCAGGCGCGCGACCGGCGCCTGGTCCGGCGCCACAGCGATGCCGAAGGTGGCCGATCGCACGGTGATCGGTGAGCCGGGCCGAGCCGGCGTCGCGCGAAGGTTAATCGGGGTCACTGTGTTGCTCGCGTTCGCAGCGTAGGCCGTTGCGCCGTTGGGACTAATCGCGATCCCATCGGGCTGACTCAACGTCCCAACCGGCACGGCGGTCCCGGCGTGAGCGGGGTGCATCTTCAGGTTGATCGGTGTCAGGGTGTTGTCGTTGTTCGCGGTGTAGGCGGTCGAGCCGTCCGGCGAGATCGCTACACCGACCGGGCCACCGCTGACGGCGATCAGGGCACCGGCGCCAATGTGACCTCCGAGAGAGATCGGCACGACGCCACCGGTCACCGCCACGTAGGCCGTGGCGCCGTTGGGAGTAATCGCCACAGCCTGCGGACGGCTCCCCAACGCCACCGTGGTCTGTGCGCGCGTCGACAGATTGACGACGCTGACCGAGTTGCCCTCGGAGTCGGCCACGACGAGCAGTTTTGCGTTGGGACTGAGCGCGACACTCCACGGGCCGAGCCCCACCTTGATCGCGGGACCCGGCGTCGGGGGCGTGGTCCTCAGGTTGATTGGCGTCACCGAGTTGGAGTTGAAGTTCGTCACGTACGCGAACGCGCCGTTATTGGCTACGGCGATCGCCGCCGGAGCGCTACCCACCTTGATGGGTGCGCCGAGCGTGGCGGAGCCGCGCGCCAGGTTGATCGGGACGATGGTGTTACCCAGTGAGTTGGTCACGTAGGCCGTGCGACCGTTCGGGGTGAGAGCGATACCTAACGGTCCGTGGAAGCCGCTGATGACGTGAATCGCGTGGGTCAGGGGGTTGATCGACGTCACCGTGTTCTTGTTCAGGTTGGTGACGAAGATCGTTCCTGGTACAGCTCCCGACCCCGTCGCCGCGTGCGCCGGAACTCCCACGCCCAGCACGGCCAGGGCGACGGCAAGTCCGCCCAGCAGCGCGTCAACTCTTGCGCGTCGTTGAAGTCCGCGCCGACCGCGCGTCGGACCCTTCACCCGCCGCACGATGTATCAGGTCGCCTTGAGGGTTGCGACGACGCGCCGGTTGGCCGCGCGGCCCTTCGCCGAAGAGTTCGACGACACCAAGATGATCGAGATACCGGTGACGATGGTGATCGTCACCGCGGTGTCCTTCATCGCCTTGAGATCCTTCGCCAGCTGTTTCGAAACGGCTTCGGCTCGATTCTGGTTGAGGAGCGTGTTGAAGGCCGCGGTGAAGACGTTGTCGGTGTACGCCTGCAGCTCGACCGAGTGGAACTTGCCGTTTTTCACCTGGAGCGCGAGTCGGTGCACCTGTTTCAGGAGTTTCTTGCTCAAGGCGTAGGAGCCCTCCGCGAACGGCTTGATCGTCACGGTCTTGATCTGCGGGGGGCTGACCTGGATCACGATCGCCTTGGGCGAGATGACGAGGGTTCCCGCGACGTACTTATAGGGCTGCGGGTAGTAGCCCTGGTGCCCGCTCGGCGTCACCGACACGGTGGCGTTCGAAGGCGTCACGGTGTAGGCGCCGGCGGCGCTGGGCGCACTCGTGGACGGGCCGTAGGTTGTTCCGGCCGTGCCGGTGTAGGTAAAGGTCACCGAGGTCACCGACGCGCTGTCACCACTCATGAGGTTCGAGACTGAGGCCCCGGGGTGGAACGGATTTCCGGCCACCACACTGCCGCCACTCGCGGTCACGGTGAGCTTGGCGCCGGTGATCGTCAGCGTTCCGGAGGTGTAGAGGACCTGGGTGTAGTGGGCCTGGTCAGAACTGGGCGAAATCGTGATGGCGGCGTTCTTGGGCGTGACCGAATAGGTCCCCGCGCCCTGGGGCACGCTCCCCGACGGCCCGTAGTTGGTCGTCCCGGTGCCGGTGTAGGTGTACGACACGGCGTTCAAGTGAGCGGAGTCGCCCAGCAACACTCCGGTGACCGTGCTGGTTTCGTTGACCGGATCACCGGCGGCGACCGTCTCGCTCGACGCGGTGACGTGCAGTACGCCACGTATGGGCGGATTGGCCATTGTCATGGTGCCCGGCGCCGAGGTCGCCGACAGGTACGTGCCGTCGGCGGCGATGGTGGCCGTCACGTGACAGGTTCCCGGACCCGTGACCGTCAGGTGCTGGGTGGAGTTGACAGCGCAGCCCGGGGCGGTGCCGCCACTCACAATGGCGAAGGTGATGGCACCCGTGCCCGAATAGCCGGTGGCGCTCAGCGCCAACGGAACACCGACCGTTCCGCTCTTGGCCACGACCGAGATCGTCTGGGACTGCTTGAGAAGCTCATCGTCGCGGGTGACGACGTTGCTGATGCGAAGTTGGCGTCCGCGGCGATCGTGGCGGTAACGAGGCAGGTGCCCGCGCCGGAGGACTTGACCGCCGAGGCGCCGCTCAGTGCACAGCCGGGGGCGGTCCCGCCAACAATGGCGAACGTGATCGTCCCGGAGCCGATGTAGCCGGTCGCCACCAACGGAAGGGTCGCGCCAACAGATCCGCTTTCGGAAGTCAACGAGATGGTTTGCTTGCCGGGATTCACCGTGACGGTCAGTGTCGCGCTCGCCGTGTCGGGGTCATTTCCCGGTCCCTCGTGACCATCGGAGTTACCCCCGTTGGAGCTGTCGTCCGGGTCACCAGTCGCCACGACGTTGATGGAGCACGAGCCCACCTTGGTGTAGGAGAATCCCGCACCGTTCGCACCGACGGTGCAGCCCGCGGTGTTGGCGCCGATCGTGTACGTCGCGCTCGGTGTCTGGCTACCGGCCGAGATACCCGGAAGGCCGAACGCGGTGCCGAAGGTGGTGCTGACTGAATACGACCCGTTGGATCCGACGGCCGGCGGTCCAAAGACGAGGAAATCTGTTTCGTCTGACGACGCCGAACTCGTGCCGGCGGACACCACGATCGGAGCCAAGCTGACGATTGCGGCGACCCCCGCGACGAGAGCGGCTCGCGACCAACGCCGACCACTGTGACCGTGACGACGCCGAGCGTCGTCATACCCCCGTGCGCGATCAGTGATCGCGAAATTTTCGCGCCTTGGCTTCACGACTCCCCCGCCTAGACCACGGAATAGGTGACCACTCCGCAATTATCAACAATCAAACAACTCACGAAGGATAACCGCTCCTACCCTGGTTCGTAAACCGAATCTTTTACTTGCTGGTGGCGGGTCCTTCAGGCCTGTGGGAACTGGGTCCTGACGTGTCCTTGTGACGGGTTTCACGCGATCTTCACCCTCTTTCCGGCGCAGATGCTTCCGAAGGATCTCTTCGCCAAGGCCGCGAGCGTCATCTCCAAAGCTCTCTGGTCACCGAGGCACGAGCAATCAACGATCGAACACGATGGGTTGCCGAGGATGCGCAGGCGGTGTGTCTCAATGACTCACGGTGTCTCGACGGACGTCAATTCCAACGCACTGAGGATCGGACACAGTGCTCGCTTGGGACTGTATGACGTCAACGTCGGACACCTACAGTGCGAGTTCGAAGATACCCAAAGGAGATGCCATGAGCAGCCACGCACGAGAGGGCGCCGAGGTTCACTTTCTCGTTTTTTCCGCCTCGCTGCGCGCCGAGTCGCTCAACACGCGACTGGCGGCGTTGGCGGCCAACGTGCTCGAGTCCCATGGTGGTCACGTCCACCGCGCTTCCATGGGTGACTTCGATGCACCGTCGTTCAACAGCGACGACCAAGCGCGCGACGGGTATCCGTCTGGCGCGGTCGAGTTCCGCCGTCAACTCGAGCGGTGCGACGCTTTCGTTATTTCCGCGCCAGAGTACAACGCGTCGATGCCGGGACACTTGAAGAACGCGATCGACTGGGTGTCACGCTTTTCTCCGCAACCACTCAACGAGCGCCACGGTCTCTTGATGTCGGCGTCGCCGTCGATGAGCGGCGGCAACCGCGGGCTGTGGGCGCTGCGCATTCCCTTTGAACACCTCGGAGCGAGGATCTACCCCGATATGTTCTCGCTCGCCCAAGCCGACCAGGCCTTCGACAATCAGGGTCATCTCGCCAACGAGGAGCTCAGTCGACGATTTGACAACAACATCGAGTCCTTCATGAGCCTCGTCGAGGCGTCGGTCCACTACCCGTGCGCCAAGAAGGCGTGGGTCGAGTTCCTGGGCGAGCAGCCCTCGCTGGCGGGCGACCGCGTCGAGTGACGTCTCCCCACGTTCGAAAGATCCGGGAGTTGACAATTCGAGGGACGGTCGACGGGCCGAGGTGACGACCGGTGGCCGGGCCTACGCTGTCAGCCGTGGCCTACGACGAAGAATTGGCCAACCGGATTCGTGAGCTCATCGGAGCCGACCCCGACCTGACCGAGAAGAGGATGTTCGGTGGTCTGGCGTTCCTGATCGGTGGTCACATGGCCATCTCGGCGAGCGGTCGCGGCGGCGTACTGGTCCGAGCCGATCCGGGCGACAGCGATCGATTGGTGGCGTCGGGCCGCGCCCACGTGGCCGTCATGCAGGGCCGAGCAATGCCGGGGTGGCTCCGCGTCGACGACGAGTACCTGCGCACCAAACGTGATCTCGCGAAGTGGGTGACAGTCGGCACGGGCTACGCCCGTTCACTGCCAAAGAAGCGCTAGTTACTCGTTCGAGGCGACCAAGACGTAGTCGGTGAATTCGACCGGCCCACCCGCGAGCTCGGGACGGTACACGGACTCAAAGAGGACCACCGCTTCGGACTCTCCGTGGAGTCGGTGGGCCTCCTCGTCGGCGAATTCGAACAGGTGGACGAACTTCGTCGGGTCGCCCTTGTGTTGCCACGCGGCGTACATCTTGGTGCCGGGCTCGTTCGCCTTGACGTAGTCGACGAAGTCGGCGATGGCCGCCTTCACCCGATCCACGGCCTCGACCTTCACTTGGTAGTGGGCGGTCTGATAGATAGTCACCTCTCAACTCCTTTACTGGTCGTCTTGTGACTGTTGATACTTACGAAACTAAACGTCTCAACGGTCATGGGAATTCCAAAGGCTCCAGGAGCACGACGTGAGTACTAGAGCGGTACGCACCACGTCACCTTGGTGCCGCCACCATCGGCCGGCTCGACACTCAACGTGCCTTGAAGCTTCTCGGCCCGACTGCGCAGGTTGGCCAAGCCGAGTCCGTGACCGACGGGCGACATCGAAGAGTCCATTCCCACACCGTCATCAATGACCACGAGCTCTAACTCGTCACCGACCCCCAATCTCACGATGAATCGTCGGCCGTGCGCGTGCTTGGCCGCGTTGGTCAACGACTCGCGCACGACGGCCAGAACGTGATCGGCCACGTTTTGCGGCACCGTGTTATCGACGGCGCCAGAGAAGGAGACTTCGGGACGGGCTCCGAGCGATGGGGCCAGTTCGTTGGCCACGGCTAGCACGCCCTGGCGCAGTCCACCCGGTAGTGCGCTGGCACCCAACTCGAAGATGGTGGTGCGAATCTCCGCGATGGTGGCGTCAACATCGTCGATCGACCGGCCGAGCCGTTCGCGCACGAGGTCGGGCTCCGACAGGCGTTGGGCTGCCTGAAGGCCCAGACCGACGGCGAAGAGGCGCTGGACCACCCGGTCGTGAAGGTCTCGCCCGATCCGTTCGCGGTCGTCCAGCACGCTGAGCAAGCGCACCTGATCATGAAGGCGGGTGTTCTCGATGGCAATGCCAGCGGCCAGAGCCAACGCCTCGACCAGGGCCTCGTCCTCGTCGCTAAATGCGCTGGCACCCTGCTTTTCGGTCAAGTACAGATTGCCGTAGATCTCGGCACTCGACCGCACCCGGATGGGCACGCCGAGGAAACTCTTCATGGGAGGATGCCCGGTCGGAAATCCGTAACTCTCGGTGTGCGAGCCCAGGTCATCGAGGCGGAGGGGCTCGGGGTCAGTAATGAGAAGTCCCAGAACGCCTCGGCCGGTCGGTCGGGCAGCGATTGCGCGCTCCTCGGCGTCACTGAGCCCCACGGTCAGGAACTGATCGAGCGCACTGCGCTCCTGATTAAGCACGCCAAGGGCGCCATAGCGCGCGTCGACCAAGGTGCAGGCCTCTTCGAGAATGTGCCGGAGCAAGACCGGGAGCTCAATGTCGGCTTCGATCATCAAGACGGCGTCCATGAGCCGTCGAATTTTGGCAACATCCTCGACGCGCTTGTAGGGCACGGCCCGATCGTACCGAGTCGTCAGACCACGAAAATGCGGACGGACCCTCCCCGACGTGCAGGAAACGGAGGTGCGACCTCTGGACACTGGCACAATAAGGATATGGCGATCCGTGTCTTTCTCCTCGACGACCATGAGCTGGTCCGCGAGGGCATCCGGAGCCTCTTCGACGGCGACGAGGACATCGAGATCGTCGGCGAGGCGGGCACCGCCGCTAAGGCGATGGCCATGATCCCACTGACCAAGCCCGACGTCGCCATCCTCGACGTCCGGCTCGAAGATGGAAACGGGATAGAGGTGTGCCGAGAGATGCGCTCGGTGATGCCCGACCTGGCGTGCCTCATGTTGACGAGCTACGCGGACGACGAGGCGCTCTACGCCTCCGTCATGGCGGGCGCGGCCGGCTACGTCCTCAAACAGGTCAAGGCTCGCGACCTCGTCGCGGACGTCAAAAAGGTGGCGAGCGGTGCGTCCTTGATGGATCCGAAGACCGTGGCCCGGGTGGTCGAGCGCATCTCGAACCCGCCCAAGGAGCACCCGGAACTCGAGACGCTCTCTCCACAGCAGAAACGAATCTTGGACCTCATCGCCGAGGGACTGACCAACCGCCAGATTGCCGACGCCATGTTTCTCTCGGAGAAGACCGTCAAGAACTACATCACGGGTCTCTTGTCAAAACTGAGAATGAACTCGCGCACCGAGGCGGCCATCTACGCGACCAAACTCAAGGTCTCCGACCCGGGCGCCAACCCGGCCTAGGCCTCCCGGCGACGCCGGGCCAGTTCGGCCAGATCGATGCCGACCTTGGTCAACTCGCCTTCGAGGCGGGACCGCTCCAACTTCGGGATCGTGAAGTTCGTCGGCGTGACGTCGATGGCATGCTTCTCACAGAGCTTGATGAGACAGCGGTCATAAGCGATCTCGTACGCCAATGACGCGTAGGCCGTCTCGCCGTGGGGCGGTCCTGCTTCGAGCATCTCGATGCGACGACCGAGTGCGTACTCGACGAGTGCGGGGCCGCTCAAGTCGTCGACCCAGTCGTCAAGCGCGCTGGACAGGATGTCCACGTACATGCTCATGGGCAACATTGTGCGTGCACCCGACGCACTGCGAATGGGGACCTTGTTCCTTTCGTCGATCCCCGCCGTGTTCTCGGGACCTTGGTCCTTCTGAAAGGGACTTTCGCACCCACTCTTGTGCACCCCCGCACATGAACAATGTGAGCAGGTCTCTTCAGACGGAGAGGTCGGAGTTCAAGAGGAGAAAGACTATGCAACGCAAAGCGTTTGATGTGCTGGCCAGTGCGGCCGGAATGCTCATGGTGGTTGTGCTCTTGGTGGCCGGTGGCCTCCTGATGTGGGGTTACAACTTCACCACCAACAGCGTGCGCACTCAGTTGGCCCAGCAGCAGATTGTCTTTCCGCCCGCGGCGGCCTTCGCCCACCCGGTCGCCGGCACGGAGATTACGCCGTCGATGATCGGCACCGTGAGCAAGTACGCCGGACAGCCGCTCACCACGGGCGCCCAGGCTGAGGTCTACGCGAACGACTTCATCGGTGTGCACCTCGCCGAAATCGGTGGCGGAAAGACCTACGCGCAGCTGAGCGCAGCCGCAATGGCGCTGCCCAAGGGCTCGCCCGCCTACAACGCGGCCGAAGCCACGGTGCAGACCGTCTTCCAGGGGACCACACTTCGTGGCCTGCTGCTGGAGGCGTACGGCTTTGGAACGATGGCCACAATTGCCCTGATCGCGGGAGTGAGCTCCTTCATCCTGGCCGGCCTCATGGCCCTCCTCGTGGCCTTCGGATTCTGGCACGCTCGTCGCACTGACGAGACCAAGGAGTTGGCGGTCCGCACCAACCGCATCGCGGTCAAGGAATTGGTCCCTGCTTGAGCTAACCGACTATCCGTAACGACAAGGCGCCCCCTCTGGCTCTCGGGCTGGAGGGGGCGCTTTGTCGCACCGTTGGTCGTGTTACCGCGAGCTCCAAGGACTGACGACGCCGCCAATGTGAGCGCCACCTCGGTCGCGGAACTCGACTCTCACGACGGCGACGGATATGTACGCGTCCACTGAAGGTGTGTCACGTCCAAGACATAGATGGCGTAGCTGGCCTTGGGCAACGTCGACCACCACGCCGGATTGACGCGAATGGCGACGCGTCCCCCGATCTCGACGTGGCGAACAATTGACCAGTTGGAAGCCGAGTTCAGATACTGATACCAGTGATGACCGCCGTCGATCGTGACGTCGATGACGGCGTTGCTGACCATGACCACGGCGGTCGAGCTCACCGGCAACACCCGATTGACGTAGTAGAGCGGTCCGCCCGCCCAGTCAGTGGCCAACTGGGGACCGGCCGTCGTCCACTGAGCCCCGCCGTCGGTCGTGCGCACCGGGAAAATCGCGGGCCCTCTCCCTTGATTCCACACCCCCCACCGATAGGTCGTCCCCGACGACTTCATGGAGACCGCCTTCAACTGAGTGGCGCTCAGAACTGTCCCCCAAGCAATGTTGGGACCTTCAGACGAGAAGAGAAGTCCGCGATCGACCCTCAACGTTGCCGGGTACGGCGAGGTCGTGGCGCTGGACGACAACGACGAGAACGCCACGAGGGTCAGCGTGATCGCCCCCGTCACGAGAATCGGAAATCCAACTCGCGCTCTCATGGTCGACCTCCCGGCGGTTCGAGCTGCCGCATAGTGTGCCGTGGTTATTGCTACTCATTGTCGAACTTGGAAGGCATTGAATGCCAGTCAAGATTCAGTAGATTGCCACTTTTAGTGACTCGTCACAGAAGCGCGTCGCTCATTGGCGGGCGCCCATGCGGCTTGGCCAGGGACGAGGGATGCTCGGGACGACCCCACGATGGTGACGCGCAGCGGATGGGCCGAGGTACCTGACGTCAACCCCACCACCGTCGAGTGTGGCTAAAAGCCGGGCGGTGGGTTCAGGTGAAACCGGGCAATGACGTCGGGTAGCCAGTCGGGCCTCCCGAACTCAAGTCCGTAGTTGGCCGCAATCGCGCCGACCGCGTCTGGAGATGGCGGGCCAGATTCCAGCAGCCTGCTCAACTCATCGAAGAAGCCTTCAAATCCGGCGGGATTGATCACCTCAATCATGCGGGCGGGCGTCGTGCCGGCGTTCCACATGGTGTGCATCTCGCCGCGCGGCTTCGTGATGTACCCGCCCGGCCCGAGAACGACCTCGCGGTCGCCACTACGGAACCCAATCTCTCCTTCGGTCACGATCGAGTACTCGTCCTCTCTAGTGTGCAGGTGCGGCGGCACGAGCGCACCCACGGGAAACGGATGCTCGACGATCGAGAGGGTCCCCTTCGTGTGGTGGCCCCACAGCTTGAAGTCCACACCAATGCTGCCGAGGTCCCCCTTCGCACCCTCCCCCGGTTGCAACACGGTCAGTGGCGGAGCTTCATTTGCGGACATTACGAGCCTTCCCTAATTTCAGTGAACAGTCATGTATTATGAAATGTAGGTCGCGGGAGGAACATTGTCAAGTGAAACCAGCCCGCCGACACGCGCCTATCGACTGAGCAAGCGCGCTGAGGACATCACTGAGACCCGACGACGGATCGTGGAGGCCACGGTGGAGTCCCACCAGACGATTGGGCCCGCACGCACCACGGTCGTGGGCATCGCCGAGCGTGCTGGCGTAACGCGAGCCACGGTGTATCGACACTTTCCCGACGACGTCGCACTCTTCGATGCGTGCTCCGCACATTGGCTCGCGCAACAAGTCCCGCCCGATCCGACTTCGTGGGCGCACATCGCCGGCGCCGCTGAACGTACTCAGCTCGGACTGGCCGATCTCTATCGCTTCTATCGATCTGGTGAACCCATGCTGTTCCAGATCTACCGGGACAAACAAACGTTGCCGGTGAAGCATCGGCACCGTCTCGACCTCAGGGACGAAGAGATTCGCGACCTTTTGCTCGCTGGCTTTGCCGCGACGCGAAGGAGCCACCGACTCCGCGCCGTCATCGGCCACGCCGTCTCGTATTGGACGTGGAGGTCGCTGTGCATGGAGCAGAAGTTGTCGAACCTCGTGGCCGTTGATCTGATGGTCGACCTTGCGACGTCAGCAGCGGGTCTCGACTCACCCGGTGGGTCCCGAAGCGAGCGATGACAGTCGCCTGCGACAGGATCGCGGCTGCAACTGGTCTCGACTACGGCACCACGACGATGGGCGGCCCGCCGTGACGGGACACGAGCTTTCGGCCTAGCGAGCCGGCCACGTGGTGGAGAATCTTGCTGGACTTGCCGACCACAATGAGATTGGCCCGCATGGTGTGCGACACGCGGGTCAAGGCGTGAGCGGGGTCGCCAACCTCTCGGACGAAAGTCATAGGCACACTGCATGCGTGGGCCCGCTCTTCAGCTTCCTTCTTCAGTTGCGTGACGATTTGGTCTCTGGCCTCGGCCAGGGCGGCGTAGTCAATCGGCGCCCCAAATTCGGCTCCGGGTACCGCAGTGGGTGTCACGTAGACGGCGACCAACTGACCGCCAGCGCGCCTCACCTCACCCACCGCCCACGCGAAAGCGTCCCAGCTGCTGGGCGAACCGTCCAGGCCCACGATGATTACCTGTCTGGCACCTCCGGCAGCCGTCGATGAGTCAGGAGAATGCACGGTATTGATTGTGTTGGTCATTTCACCATCTCCACATTTGGGATTTTCGATCGACGACGTGTGCGCTGAGTCCTTAGCGAACCAGGCTCGGTTGGTTCTTCTCCGACCTGGCTCGATTCGGAGAGGTCCAGAAGGCGACTGAGCGCAGGCAGGGCAGCTTCGAGGGAGGCCACATCTTGGTCGGACAATCGGTCGATCAGCGTCGTGACCCCATGGGCTCCGGCACGGCGCATCTCGCGTAAGTGCTCACGTCCCGCTCGGGTGATGGCGACCAGCACGACGCGGCCATCGGCGGGGTCACTGCGGCGTTCGGCGAATCCGAGGTCCTCGAGTTGACTCACCACTGAGGTCATTGAGGGTTGGGTCACCCGCTCGTTCAAAGCCAAGTCCGTGAGCCGACGCGGCCCCGTTCGTTCCATCGTGAACAGGGTCCACGCGGCCGTCAGGCTGAGGTCCCGACTCCGCTGGCGCAGCGACAGCCGAGCCAGCGAAAAGAGCACTTCGCCGATGACGGTTTGACCATCGCTCACGAGATAAGCATAGTTGCATCTATATAGTTATGTCAATGCAGTTACGACGAGTGTCTGCGACGAAGAGCGATCGCGGGGCTCGACCTGAGACAGCTGCGTTAGCGCGCTCCGGGTTGGGACGGGATCAAACTGGGCTCAATCTGACGTTGGTGAAAATCAGGCGAACGGCACCGCGAAATCGCAGTAGGGGGCGCTGGTCTCGGTGATTGGCCCGCTCGCAAAGTACGTAATCCGAAGTCCTAGATCTTCGGGCTTCAGTTTGAGGATTGTGGGGTTGATCCCCCCATCTTCAGCCCACGTCTTCAACGCCTCGCCCGCGAGCTGCCAGTGAACGCCTGGGTTCCCACCAGCACCAGTGGGCAGCGCGTCATTCGGTAGCGCGACGTAGGCCTCGCAATGTGCGGGTTCGGTTCGCAGGGTCATCTCCGGGTAGTGCGACGCAAGTGCCGTAGCGTCCGACTTTGGAATGGGCTTGCACCACTCGACCGGTCCGTCGCTGTCGGCGCTCACCTCGCCCCAGTAGATGGAGAACATCGCACCTTCACGCCCCTCCATCTTGGGCAGGGGTCGCTCGCGCAGGACCGCGATGAACTCCTTGCCCAGGGCCCACGCTCCTTGTTCATCGACATGGCGCTTCAGACAGAGCAGGTTCCGCTCGGGTATGTCTCGTGTGGCGACTTCGTACATGTCGGACCTCTTTCCACTCAGTCGGTTGACGAGGTAGTCAGCGAGCTCGCGACGCGCGTCGTGCGCGGACTCGACGTCGCGCCAGTGCGCCGCTATCTGCTCTGCGGCATCAACCAGATCACAAGCGAGCAGTTCCCTGATCACGGCGAGCGGCATGTCGAGCTGGCGCAACATCGAAATCAAGCGCGCCGCTTCGAGTTGCGCGACGTCGTAGTAGCGATAGCCCGAGGAATCGTCAACCCTCGCGGGCACTAACACACCAAGCTCGTCGTAGAGGCGTAGCGCCTTAATCGACAGGCGCGATCGACGAGCGAACTCGCCAATGCTGACTTCTTCCACAGGTCATACTCTCTCGTCGTCGAGCCACACGACCCGATGCACCGAGTATGCAGCCTCCCCAAAGGGGAGAGTCAAGCCACGTGGTCACACGCGTTCGTCATTATCCAAAGAACTCATGGTTGGAGTTCACGAACACCCACGGCCACCGGATTTTTAGGCTCCTTCGTCGGGCTCCGGACGAGTGTTGCACTTACGACCGCGCCCGCCGCCAAGATTGCGGCCCCCACCGCAAAGGCCACGGTAAACCCGTGGACCGTTCCTTCTTCCGTGAGGCTCCTTCCATGAGTGGCGATGTAACTGGCGGTCGTGGTGGCAGCAATGGTGTTGAGTAGTGCCGCTCCGAGAGACGCACCGACTTGCTGCGAAGCATTGAGCAGTGAACTCGCCACACCGGAGTCCTCCGGTCTCACTTTGGTCAGCGCCGTACTGCTCAATGCAGGGAAGGCCAGACCCATGCCGAGGCTCATGACTATCAGCTGAGGCAGCAGGTGCGTCCAATACGACGTGTGTACGCCGATGCGAGTCAACCACAACATGCCGACACCAGCAATAAGGAGGCCGGAAGATATGACAATACGGGGACCAACCTTCGGCACCAGTGGGGTCGCAATCCCGGCGGCGAGGATCACTCCGAGCGCGAACGGAAGAAAGGCCACGCCCGCTCTGGCCGCTGAGTAATGAAGGATTTGCTGCATGTAGTAGCTCACGAACAAGAACATGGCGAACATTCCAACGACGATGAGCAGCGTGGCCAGGTACGCGCCGCCACGATTACGTTCCAGGACGACGCGCAGAGGCAAAAGCGGAGAAGTCGAGCGGGTCTCCACCACGACAAAGGCAATGAGGAGGAGCACACCGCCAATGACAAGGCCCAGCGTGGTCGCCGACGGCCAGCCGTCCGCGACGGCCTTCGTGAAGCCGTACACGAGACTGACGATTCCCGCCGTGGCGAGCACCGCGCCGGGGACGTCGTATCCGGTCTTTTTGATGGACTGAGTCTCTCGGACGACGCGCCATGCAACGACCGCCGTGAGCAAGGCAATGGGCACGTTGATAAGAAAGCACCATCGCCATGACGCGTACTCGGTAAGGAGTCCTCCCGCGAGAACCCCAATTGCAGCGCCTGCGCCGCCCACCGCTCCGTACGCACCAAAAGCCTTGGCGCGATCCCGTGGGTTGTCTTGGAAGGTGTTCGTCAATATGGACAACGCCGCGGGGGCCATCAGCGCCGCGAAGGCGCCCTGCAGGGCTCGAGACCCAAAGAGCATGGCCTGGTCCACAGCCAATCCGCCCAGCGCTGACGCGGCTGCGAAGCCGATCAAGCCAACGACGAAGATCCTTCGTCGACCTGCGATGTCGGCAATTCGACCGCCGAGAAGCAACAACCCGCCGAAAGCCAACGAGTATGCCGTGATCACCCACTGACGGTTCGCAACAGAAAAGTGCAACGACCTCTGCGCTGACGGTAACGCGATGGTCACGATCGACGCGTCAAGCACAACCATCAATTGAGCAATGACGACGACAAGGAGTATCGACCATCGCTTCGGGTCGAGACCAGCCTCATCAGGTCCACCCGTCCTTGCATCGATCCAAGATTCTGACATTTCGTGCTTCCTCAAATCTCTAGTGCGAATAGGACAGGAGCGCCCGGTGACGTCTTGTAGAACATCGTGATGTGGCAGCTCTTCACTTGAACTTTCATGTCGGACCGAGAATATATCGGGTTACGTGAATATTCAAGTGAATTTTCAAGCCCCGCGAAGGGAGCCATAAACTTCGTCCGTGGCTGCAAAGCGGAAGAGCCAATCCCAAGAGCCCGAGTGGCTCACGCCCGACGAAATGAGAACGTGGAGGTTCCTGCACGAAGTTGTGACGGGCGTCCCACTCGTCCTTGGTGACAAACTGCGAACAGAATCTGGCCTCAGCTTCCTCGAGTACTACGTCTTGGCGGGGCTCTCGGAGCAACCCGACCATTCGTTGAGGATGAGTCAGCTTGCGCTACTCGCGAACTCCGAGCTGTCACGGCTTTCACATCTCATCGGTCGCTTAGAAAAGAGGGGTCTGGTCCGCCGAAGACCGGATCCGACGGACGGGAGATTCAATCTCGCGGTGCTCACTCCAGCGGGACGCAAACTTGTCAATCGAGCAGCACCGCTCCACGTAAGGCATGTCCGGCAACTGATCTTCGATGTCCTCGACGTGTCCGAACAGCGCGCCCTGAGTAACGCCCTCGAAAAAGTCCGGGACGAGATTTTTCGACAACTATTTGAACACTCGCCCGGATTAGTTGTAACGCCAAAGAATTAGTCCGGTTCACTCAGGTGTTGCTTGTGTCTGCAGCACACAGCAAAGTCTGGACAGACCCATACGTCCGGGGAACTTCACGCCAGCTGGGACTTCGTTGAATTCAACTGCCACACATCAACGCGCATACGGCTCATCGGATTTCAGCGGAGAGTTTCGTCTAGGGACGCGGCTCAATCCACTCTTACGCCGCTCGCCCTGTCATTCGTAGCTATTGCCGTGAGTCTCCGGAGCGCTTGAACCGGCGTCGAATCCACCTGAAACTCAAAAAAGCGACGACACCCGCGACGAGAATCGGTATCCCCGAGATTGTCACCGTGCGTTCGGGCTCGGGACCCGCTTCTTGCCCACTCTGGGCGTGCATCTCAGTCACAACTCCCTCGCTTCCAATCCAGTTGCAGTTAGGGAGAGCGTACGACTCAGACTGATCTTCCGGGAAACGAGAGAGGAAGCTCGAACAATTTTGCTAAAACCTCTGAGCCGAAATAGTGGCGGGGGCAGGATTTGAACCTGCGACCTTCGGGTTATGAGCCCGACGAGCTACCAAACTGCTCCACCCCGCGATGGAGCCTCCACTCTACACGGAGGTTCGTGGACGAGGATCTTGAGCCGTCAGGCACCCGGCGAATCAGCCAGCCTTAAGCGCGTTCTGGGCCGACTGCAAATCCTTGTTCATCGCGTTGACGTCGTTCTGGTAGGCGCCAAGCTCGCCCGCCTTCAGCGCGGTCTGCGCCGCTTGATATTCAGTTGCCGCTTGGTTCAGGTAGTAGGTCGCGGTGTGACCTCTGCCCGTTCCCCCGGTCGGTGGCGGTTTGGTGACGCCGACGATGTTGGCACCGAGCACCTGACTCAACGCCTGGGCCACCGAGGGCTCAATCGCCACGTCCTGGTTGAACACCGCGATGACGTAGCGCAGCTGCGGCAGCGGGTTGGACGAGCTGGTCACGTAGAGGGGCCGCACGTAAAGAATGCTCTGGTCGAGCGGGATCATGAGGTTGTTCCCCAACAACACGTTCGAGCCGTGTTGGTCGAGCAAGGTGATCTTGGAACTCACGGCGGTGGTCTGTTGAATCTCGCTATCGGCCTGGACCGGTCCGATCACCTGGGTACCGCGGGGCGTCTCGTAGACGTGGATCTGCCCGTAGTCGTTCGGGTCACTGGTCGCGATGAGGAACGCGGTCAGGTTCTGGACCGTCGCCGAGCTACCGGCCGGCACGTAGGCGAGCTCTTCGAGCAACTGCTGGTGGTTCGCCAGCGGCAACGAGCCCACCTGGTAGAGCGGGCTCATCGGCGCGAGCGCCGTGGAGACCACGTTGCCCGCGGCGTCGGTCACGGTGGTCTGGGCCAGCGACTGGTTCGGCGTGCCGGCACCGGTCGAGGGTGAAATGTGCCAGCTGTCCGAGGCGGTGTAGAAGGCTGACGCCGAAGTGATGTGGTAGCGACCGAGCACGGCGGCTTGGACCGAGAAGAGGTCCGACGGGTAGCGCAGGTGGTCGAGGATGGCCGTGGGCATCGAGCTCATGGGCAGGAACATCGCCGGGAAGGCCGCGCGGTACGCCTCGATCATCGGGTCGGTCGGGTTGATCACGTAGAACTTCATCGAGCCGGTGTAGGCGTTGATGACCACCTTGACCGCGTTGCGCGCGTAGTTGAAGCTCCCGGGCAGGCCGCCAGAGTTCACGTTGAGGTTGCTCGCGTTCTGGCTGTACGGGTATTGGTCGGTCGTGGTGTAGCCGTCCAAGACGTAGTTGACCGACCCGTTGGCGATCACGGCGTAGGGCTGGGAGTCAAAGGAGAGGAACGGCGCCGCCTTCTTGGCCATCGCCATGACGTCGCGCACGAAGAGGACCCGGCTCTTGGAGTCGATCTGGTTGGAGATGAGGAAGTTGAAGTCCCCGAGGCGAAGCGCCAGCGCGGCGCGGCTGAAGAAGCCCCCGACCGGCACTCCCCCGCCACCGCCGTAGTGGTTCTCCACGGGCTGGCCGGCCTTGGATCCACTGATGACCTGGTAGTCGAGCTCGGGCTGCTTGGTGTTGCCGACCACCCACCCGGGGTCGTTGATCCCGAAGTAGATGTCCGGTTGGGTGAGCACCGGCATGCCGCTGGACGACGCGGGCGGGATGTTGGACACCACGAACTCCGGGTTGCCGGTCGCCGGGTCCACGGTGTTGGCGGCGATGACCGCCGCGCCGATCCCGTGCGTGAACTGCAGGTGCGTGTTCACCCAGCTGGGCGAGGGCAAGTTGGGCGTGTTGAGCTGGCGCGTGCCGATCAAGACCGGGGTTAGCTTGCCGCTGATGAAGTAACGATCCACCGAGACGTTGGCGAACGTGTAGTACGAACGGATCGACTGGCGCCGGATCGTGGTCGCCAACGAGATGTTGTTCGCCGGGTCCCACAGCCGGATATTGGCCAGGGTCGGGGCGTCGGCCGTGGCTTGAGCCGGCGTGATCGTCTGGAGCCCCGCGAAGCTGTGGTAGTTCACCTTGTCCAGATTGAACGCCGCGCGCGTGGCCACGATGTTTCGACTGATGTAGGGACGCTCGAGTGACGCCTGGGCGGGGCTGACTTTGAGCGCCTGGAGAATCGTCGGGTAGAGGACGCCGATGACGAGGGCCACGAAGAGCCACAGTCCCACCGCGACCGCGGGCAGCGACCAGCCTCGCGAGCGCACGTTGGCCAACAGAATTCCCGCCGCGGCCAGCGAGAGCCAGAACAGGATCGTCTGAGCGGGTAGCCGGGCGTGGACGTCGGTGTAGCCCGCGCCCTGCACGTAGCCGTTGGTCGAGTTGACAAGTTCCCACTTGGCAATCAGGTACCCCGCGGCCTTCATGATGGCGATGCCCGCACCGATGACCGACAGGTGGGCCTTGACCCGCGGCGACACGCGCGGCCGCGACTTCGTCGCGCGGATGCCGCCATTCAGGTAGTGGAAGATGGTCGTGACGATCAGCACGATGATCAAGGTCACGATCATGTATGTGACGACGAAGGAGATGAAGGGCAGCGTCATCACGTAGAAGCTGACGTCGCGGTGGAAGAGCGGGTCCTTGATGTGGAAGGGCTGGCTGTGGGCGAACAGGATGTAGCGCTGCCACTCGCCCGTCGCGTTGAGTCCAGCGATCAATCCGAAGAGGAACGCGATCACGGCGTAGATACGCCCCGCGTAGGGCCGCACCACGTTCTGGAATCGCCGCACGATCTCGTCTTCGGGTTCAAAGGAGAGGTCACGCGCGCCGAAACGGTCAGTGAGCAGAAGGTTGAACCACAAAAGCAGGAAGAAGATGGCACCGAAGGTCAGGCCCAGCCCCACCTTGACCAGGAAGAGCGTGGTGAAGACGCTGCCCAGCCCCACCGAGTGGAACCACATCTGGTCCGTCCACAGCACGGCCAAGCTGCGTAGCGACAGGAACCCGACCAGGATGACGACGACGATGACGCCGATCCAGAACCGCCGCGAGAGTCGACCCAACCGGGCCGGGCGACGCGGGACGTCGGTGGGGCTACGCACGCGACGAGCCTAGGCCGTCCGTCAAACGGGAACGACCGCGCACGCGCAACCCGCGTGCAACGGTGGTTGAGCCGACCCGCTCGGGAAGCTCTGGCCCGCCGGGCGCTCTCCGGCGCGCGCGTCCAGCGCGCACGCGTCACAGGGCGGGTCGCCGGGCGCCACCACGAAGCGCACGTTGTGTCCCTGCGACGCGGCGAGCACGCCGAGATGGAACGCGCGTCGAGCGGCGTCGGTGCAGAGGCGCTCCACGCGTGCTCCGCGCCACTCCTTGTAGGCGGTGTTGGCACGCTCGACGGCCGACCCGCTTCCGTCAGTAAGAATTCGCTTGCGCAGGGCGAGCACGATCGTCACCGCGAGGTCCGCGGCGCAGTCACTCAGCGCGGCCGGACTCGCGGGTGAACCCGACACCCCGGCTTCGTCGAAGGCGAAGCGACCGCCCGCGGCCGCCGCGTCGGCCAGGGCGTCGTGGGCGGCTTCGGCGTAGCGCGCGCGCTGGTCGAGTTCGTCCTCCAACTCGGTGGTGATCATCCCCTTGACGTCGCGCAACCGCTCGAGCAGCACGTTCTGGTCGTCTTGAAGGACCCGCTTGACCCGGCGGGTCAGCACGTTGAGTGACTCCTCCAAGGCGGCGTCGCGGCGCGCGAACAGCTCCCCGACGGGCGTCTCGTGTTTGGTCGGAGCCTTCTTGGGCGCCACGGCGCTGGCTCCGCGCTCGTCCTGGGACGCCTTGCGCAGGCGGGCGAAGATCTCATTGACCACGTCGGTGCCTGAGCCGTCATCTTCGTGGGCGGCCGGGTCCGGCCCCGGAGCGGCCGGTGGGGCCTCGGACTTAGGGGCACGTCGGCGGGGCTTGGCCGCCTCCGGCTCCAGTGGTGTGACGACCACGACGTCGGGCACCTCACGCAGTGGCGTCCCCGCCAGGAGCTCTTCCTCGGTCGGCTCGGGCGACGCCGGTCGTAGGCGCAGCGCTTCGAGTGCCGCCGCTCGCGCAGCTTCGTCGGAGGTGCCCAGACCGTCGATCACTCCCTCGACTTGATCGCGCACGGACGCGACGAACACGGAGAGCGAGTCACGCGCCGCGCGCAACTGGTCGATCTGGAGGTGCAGCGCCTTGCGCTTCACCGCCAGGTCGTTCAAGACACTTCGTCGTGCCTCGTTGGCTTGGTCGACGATGGCGACGCCCTGCTCACGGCCGCGCTCCACGAGCGCTTCACCGTTGACCTTGCCCGAGTCGATGAGTCGCTCGGCGGCCAGGCGAGCGTCGTGGTCAATCTGCACCGCCGCGCCCTCGGCCTCGGAGATAATGGCGGCCGCGCGCTCCTGGGCCTCGATCAGGTGGGCTGCGCTGCGCTGCTGGCTGTCGGTGAAGAGTTGAGCGCTGCGCTCCTGGGCCTCGGAGGTGACGCGCCCCGCCTCTTCGTGGGCCGAGCGCAGGATCGCGGCGCTCTGGGTACCCAGAGCGCTGGCCAGGGTGGCCTCGTCGAGCGTCGGGTGAGCCGCCCGCTCGAGCGCTTCGGCCAACTGGGTCTGCAGTTCGCGGACCCGCGATTCCAGATGGGCCATCTCGCGGGCCACCGACTCGAGGTGGAAACGAACTTCCTGGGGGTCGAGACCCCCTTTGCGGACGGTCGAGAAACTCGTGCGGGTCACCTCCGGTGACGCGGGGCGCGTCGAGGAGCTAATCCGGCGTTCGTCCATCTACCCAGACTACGGCGTGGCCTACCAGGGACTTGGGTTACCGGGGTGGGGTCAATGGCACCGGCGCCGCGCCCCCGAGGGAACGCAGCGCGCGCAGGGCGCCGCGCAACGTGGTCACGCCGATGATGCGAAGTCCCGATTGGGCCACCGCTCGCGCGGTGGCGACCTCTACCGACGGCACGATGAAGACGCTCGCTCCGGCGCGCTGGACGGCGACCGTCTTCTCGGCGACTCCGCCGACATCGCCCACCACCCCGTTGGTTGCGATGGTGCCAGTCGCCGCGACGATGGTGTGCCCGGTAAGAGAACCCGCGCTGAGCTGATCGATCAACGTGAGCGTCATGGCCAGGCCCGCCGACGGACCGCCGATGTTGGCGGTGTTGATCGAAATCGTTGCCGGAAGGTTGTAGCGCTGTCCGTCTTCGAGTGACACCCCGAGCCACGAATGTTCGCGTCCAGTCACGCCTGTGCAGTAGCTCGCCCCCAACGAGCGCGGTGTCGCGACCGCCGTCACCGGAATCACGCGAGCGCTTGACCACGAGATCACGCCCGCTCGACTGATGTGGGCCGGTTCGACCCGAAGGCGCACGACCGCGCCGGGTTCGATGTCGTGGACAGAGCTGACCATCGAGCACGCCGACGTGACGCTGGTTCCGTTGACGCTGACGATGCGGTCCGCGACCTTGATGCCGGCGCGACGCGCTGGCGACGGCGCGACCACGCCGGTCACCACCGCGCCGGCCGGCAACGTGGGCACGTGCCACCCGAGCGCGCGCAGCGCGGCCACCTCGGCCGCCTGCTGCGAGTCGCTCATCTCCAAAAAACCCTGCGCCCCGAGTTCGTCGGCCGGGATACCGGGCTCGACCAACTGCGCCTCGGTGACGTATTCCACGTGGGACTGGAAGTGCGTCACGATCCACTGCCACGCGGTCAGTGACGAGAGGTAGACGTCGGTGAGGAGTATCCGGTCGGGGTGCGAGTCCGTGATGAGTCCGTGGATCTTCACCAGTGGCGCGACCGACGTCGCGTCGCCGGGGGTCAACGCGTACTCCGACGTGTTCCAGTGCTGGAGCACCGTGATCACGATGAGGACAGCGGCTATGGACGCCGTGACCCGCAGGAACCAACGCCGCGGGGGGCGAGGTGATGGAATGTCGTCGTGTCCGGTGATCAGTCCACGCTACCGGAGGCGTTACGCAGCGCCCTCGTGCGCGCCGGCTTCGACAGCGATGACGCGTCGGCGACCTTGATCGACGAACAGCTGACGGCGGCGCAACCGCGGGCTCGGGTCCTCGCGCTGCGCGCGGGCGCTCAACGCCACCTGGTCAGCCCGGCGGCGTGGCGTCGCGCGATCACCGACACCAGCGCCGAGGTGCGTCGCGACGCCCTCACGATCTACGCGCACGACGGACCCGATGACGACGCGCTACGCGCGGCAGTCGTCAACTCACTCGACGACGCCGACGCGCTTGTTGTGGACGCGGCGGCCTTCGCCTTGGGCGAGCGACTGGTCGTCAGCGCGGTCGACGACCTGGCACGAGTTGCGAGTCACCATTCAGACGCCCGGTGTCGTGAGGCCGCTGTCGCCGCCCTCGGCGCACTCGGCGATGACCGGGGCCGCACGGCCATCATCGCAGCGCTGGACGACAAGCCGCCGGTTCGGCGTCGCGCGGTCGTGGCACTGGCCAACTTTGAAGGGCCCGACGTCGAGGCGGCGCTGGCCCGAGCGCGCGAAGACCGCGATTGGCAGGTGCGCGCCGCCGCCGACCAGCTCGGTGACGACGAGCTCTAGAGGTCGGCGTCGCGGAACAGTGGGTGGAGCGAGGACATCTCCTCTAGGCACAGCTGCAGTCCGCGGATGACCACCAGTTCTGGGTCGTCGGCCACGCGGATCTCGACACCGGTGTTCGTCGATATCAGGTCGGCGAGATCACTCAGGCGCGACAGACCGCCAACCAAAGTGAGTCCCCGCGCGCTGACGTCCTGGGAGAGGTCGGGCGGCGCGTCGGCCAGGGAGTCCTGAACCATCCGCACAATGGAAGCCACGACGTCATGCAGTGCGACGTTGACGAGGTCGGCCCCCACCGTCAAGCGCACCGGCTCGCCGCGGCTCACCGTGCGCGCGACCACCTCCTCGGTCAAACCGCGCGTGAGTCCACGCGCCGAACCCAGATTCACCTTCAACGCCTCGGTGACGGCGGGTGAGACGACGACACCGTGGCGTTGCCGCAGCAGCGACGCGATCGCCGCGTCGAGATCGACACCTCCGTGTCGCCGAGTAGCCGACGTCACGATCCCACCTAACGAGAGCAAGGCAGCTTCTGACGCGCCCGCGCCGAGCACGGTGACGGCCGAACCGACGGGATCCTGGACCGGCAGACCCAAACCGATCGCCGCAGCCAGTGGCGCCTCGAGCAGACTGACCTCGCGCGCACCGGCCTGGATCGCCGCTTGGCGCAGCGCCCGACGCTCGATCGGGGTCGCCAGGGACGGGACGCTCATCAGGGCGCGCACGCGGCTGATCTTGGAGATGCCCGCCCGGTCAAAGAGCCCCGACAGCAGTCGAGCGGTCACGTCGAAGTCGACGGTGGCGCCCTGAGAGAGCGGACGGAAGGCGATGACGTGACGTGACGTTCTCGCGACGAGGTCCAGCGCACCGAAGCCGAGCTCGACAACCTCGCCCGAGCGCGTGTCGATGGCGACGATCGTCGGCTCGTTGAACAGCAGACCCTCGTCGGCGCTCGCCAACCGTGTCCAGCCCGTGCCCACATCGAGCGCAACGTCGGTGGCCATAGCCAACGATGCTAGAGCGACCTGTTTGTAAGGCCTTTCGCTAACTAGCCTTGAAAATCATGGGTTGGGTCTCTCGAACTTCTGCGTGGTTGCCGTGGCGGCGCCACGGCGTGCCGCCGCCCGCGGGCGAGCGGGCGTGGATGCACCCCAGCGAACTACCCAGTTTTGACTCCTTGGCGGCCACCCGGAAGCGTCTTCGATCACGCGTCGCGGCGGTGCTGGCGTCGGTCACGGTCGTCGCTTTGTTGGTCGGCGGGGCGGGTCTCGCCTCAACTCGCGGCGTCACTCCGTCCAATATCGACATGCTCACCCAGACCGCGGTGACCTGGTCCCATCTGCCGGCCGTGGCCCAACAGGCCGCGGCCAGGACGGTGGACCTGACGATCACCGATCCGGGTCCGGGTCACGTCTACACCGTGGCCGCGATGGTGCTGGCCAACAATCTTGCGGTCACCACCTCGCCCATCCCCCACGGCGCCCTCCTCTTCGCCTCGACGGCGACCAGGGCCCACGTCCCGGTGACCTGGGTAGGACACGACGACACCATGGGCTTTTCCATCGTGCGCCTGGGCGTCGGCGTGCCGGCCCTGAAGTTGGGTCCGCTACCCGCCGCGGCATCGGTCACCGCGGTCTCTCCGATCGTCACCTCGGCCAGCGCGCCACTGCGATTCGTGTCGGCGGCCACCACGCTCGGCGACCCCACGCTCACCGCCAACGGCGTCGTGAGCTATCTGGCCACGCAGCCGCACTGGAACTTGAATGCGTTGACCGACGCCGTAGCGGTTGACTCCAACGGAACGGTGGTGGCCGTGCTCTCCGCCAATCACCTGTGGTACTCCGCGCAGTTCGTCGCACGCGTCGCCGACATCGTGGCCACTGGCAACGGCTGCCACTCGAGCTTGGGCATCGCCGGCACCAGCGCGCAGGGCGGTGGCGTCATGGTGACGTCGGTGGCACGTCACGGCAGCGCCACCGGCTTCCTGCACGCGGGCGATGTGGTCCTCAAGGTCGCGGGACACAGCATCGAGAATTGGAACTCCTTGCTCACCGTTCTCTACCTGACGCCCGCGGGCGCACTCACCAAGGTCACCTTCCTGCGCGGCTCGGTGACGCACCACGCCGTGGTCATCCTGGCGTGCGCCCTCTAGGTTGTTTTGGTGACCGACAACCCCTTCGGCGGCTTTTTTGGGGACATCTTCAACCTCCTGGGCCAACAAGGGCCGAACGCGTGGTTCGACACCGCCACCCAGTTGGCGCTATCGATCGCGCGCGGCGAAGACGGTGACCCCAATCCCCAGCCGGTCGAACGCCAACGTCTCGAGGAGTGGGCGCCACTGGTGGGCCGCCACGTTGACGCCATCTTCTCGGTGGCGCGTGAGCCCAAGGTCACCGCGGTCAACCGCTCCGCGTTGGCAGTTGCCGCGTTGGCACAGTGGCGGCCACTGATCGAGCCGATCGTCACGCGCACTCTCGCGCTCCCCGAGGACCTCGACGACGACCAGGGTCCCGTGCTGGCCCAGATGGTGGCGGCCCTAGGTCCGCTCTTCACCGGCTTCCAGATGGGCTCAGTCGCTGGCCACTTCACCGAGCGTGCATGGTCCCTGGCCGCACTGGCACTCCCGCGAGAGAACGACGAGCGCTTCATAGTGGTCAACAACCTCGCGACCTTCTGCGAAGCGTGGTCACTCGAGCGCGACGAGGTCTACGCCTTCGCGATGGCCCAGGAGTTCGTAGCGTCGCTGGTGCTGTCCCAGCCGGGTACCGGAGACGCGTTACGCGCCTTGCTGCTCGACGGCGTACGTGAGGCCGCCGCGGCCCAGGGCGATCTGCTGGACCGACTCTCCTCACTCGTGAACCCCGACGACCTGTCGTCACTCATGCAGAATCCCGAAGCACTGTTGGAAGGCATCACCGTGCCGGAGGACTCGGCGGCGACACGCGCACTCAACGCCGCGACGAGCGTGCTGCTCGCCTTCTTCGACGCGGCCGCCCACCAGATCACCGAGACGTTGCTGGGTCCGCGTCCGGCACTCGTCGAGGCGTACCGTCGTCATCGGCGCAGCGACGCGCGCGGCGAGGACGCCGCGGCGGCACTCTTCGGCATCTCGACCCAGGGGCTTCATCACGACGCGGCGCAGTCCTTCGTCGCCACCCTCACGGAGGCGCATTCGCTGTCGGTGTTCGACGCGCTGCTGCGTGTTGACGGATTGCCGAGCTACGACGAACTGACCAAGCCCGAACTTTGGTACGAGCGGGTCACGACGTCGCCACTGGCCTAGTCGGACTGTTTAAGACTCTTCCTCGTAGCCGAGATTCCACTCGACCAGAAGGTTTTCACGCTCGGCGTCACGGTTGACCCGTTCGCGGTTGCGTCGGAACTGCGGGTCGTGGGGCGGTAGGAAACGCAGGCGCGCGTCGATGCGGTCCACGAAGGATTGGATCTGCTCCTCGTCACCGAAGACCATGCGGCACTCCCAGTGCGGGGCGACCGGACCGAGATAGACCACCTGGACGTGGCCCACCGGGTCGATGACCTCAACTGCTTCACTGATTGGGACCTGGCTCACGGCACTCCTTCGCTGATCGCGAGGGCCATTCTACTTGTGCGCACCGAAACTCCTTTTGGGGGCCCAAAAATGAGTGCCGAGAACTGTAACGGAACTGCAATCGACTGCACAGACCGCTCTCAGGGCCGGTGGCTACGCTGACCCTATGAGCAGCCGGAGTTCCTTGTGAACACCGAATGGATGGCCGACGGTAAGTGCCGCGAATACCCGGCCGGAGTCTTCTTCCCGCGCGACGGACTGGGAGTCATCAAGGCCCAGAAGATTTGCGCCACCTGCCCGGTCGCTGACCAGTGCCTGGAGTACGCGCTGGCCAACCACGTCGACCACGGGGTGTGGGGCGGCAAGAGTGAGCGAGAGCGCCGCCGGATCGCACGGCTCCGTCGTCACGCCCCCCTCTACACCGACCCTTCGTAACCTCCCTCGGAGCCGATAACTCCAGTAGTCTCGCCGCGTGTTCGAGTGCGTGGTCAACATCTCTGAGGGACGAGACCTACCGGTCCTCGAGCAGCTCTCGCGCGCGGCGGGCCAATCGTTGCGTGACCGTCACCGCGACCGTCACCACCACCGCAGCGTCTTCACGCTGATCAACGAGCCCGAGCAACTGCTGAACGACCTGCACACGTTGGCTAGCACCGCGTACCAGAAGATCGATTTGCGTCGTCACCAGGGCGTGCACCCGCGCTTCGGTGTAGTTGACGTGGTGCCCTTCGTGGCCCTCGGCGGCGAGGATCCCGGCCAGGCGTGTGCGCTGCGAGACGAGACTGCCGCGTGGTTCGCCGAGACGTTCTTTGTTCCCGTCTTCCTCTACGGAGCACTCGCCGACGGCACGACGCGCGCACTGCCCGACGTTCGTCGAGGTGCCTTCGAGACAGTGGCCCCCGACTTCGGACCCAACGACGCGTCCTCCTCGAAGGGCGCAGTGGCGGTCGGTTGCCGGCCGATCTTGGTGGCGTGGAATCTTTGGTTGCGCGACGTGAGCCTGGAACAGGCCCAGTCGATGGCTGCGGCGGTTCGAGGACCAGACGTGCGGGCGCTGGCCTTCGAGGTCGGTGACGACGTTCAAGTGAGTTGCAATTTGATCGACGTGCCTAGCGCCCGGCCTTCTTTTGTTTACGACGTCGTGGCTCAGAAGCTCGAGGGCAGCGGGCAGATCGATCACGCCGAACTCGTGGGTCTCGTGCCTCAGGCCTTGCTCGATGTTGAAGATTCGTCGCGCTGGGCGGAGTTGGACCTGAGCCCCGACGCCACAATTGAGGCGAGGTTGGCCCTCTAGGCATCCGATCTCCACCGCCGAAACAATAAATATATTTCCTGGCGAACACTGGACCAGCGAAGCAAATCCCCTGGCCCCGCTCAAAGCAGGGGTACGACTCAGCTCGCCTGGGCGCGACGTTCCAGCGCCCGTGCTCGGCGCAATCGGCGGCGTTCCCGCTCGCTCATGCCACCCCAAATGCCGAATTTCTCACCGTTGTCGAGAGCGAATTCCAGACAGTCCTCGCGCACCACGCAGCCCCGGCACACCTCTTTGGCCTCGCGGGTGGAGGCGCCTCGCTCGGGGAAGAAGAGGTCGGGATCGACGCCCATGCAGTTCGAGCGGGCCTGCCAGCCCCGATCTTCCATGCCACTCAGCAATTCAGTGATGTCCATTGTGCAGCCCTCCCTAGCAGCCCCCGCCACTGATGTAATTACAACGGTGTCATTGTGACTGGATTCGGCAGAAATTGCAAATGGAATTGGGAATTTCATTCATTCGACAGGTCGTTCTTGGGGAGTTGGGGGTGGAGAACTCTTAGAACGCTGCCGCTGATCAGGGGCTCCGCGCGGGTCGGGCGGTCAACTTCCCCTTCTGTGGGATCGTCAATCGCCCGGATTACGCGCCGTCACAACCAGAAAGACCAGCGGTGCCCGTATCACTCCGTCGGGCCCGGTCATCGAAGCCAGGTGCGCGTCGAGGGCGTGTCGCACGGCCTCGAGGTCGCCGTCGGCGAGACCCATGTAGCGCAGGTAGTCGTCGTCGAAGAGGACGCTGCGATCAATCTCGGCGGTGGTGGAGTGCTGCGTGTGCTGAACATCGGACCACCCCGCGGACATCAACATCGCCTCGGTCTGAGCGACGTCGGACAGTGCGAACGGCCCGGTCGGGCTCTTGTCCGGCGGCGGGGGCGGCGGGGGCTCGAGGAACGGCGCGATCACCGATCCGAGGAACCACGGGTTGAGCTCGACGGGTCCCCAGCACACGAAGACCACCCGTCCCTGCGCGCTCGTCTGGGCGCGGAGGTTGGCGAAGGCGCGCACCCGGTCGTCGAAGAACATCACTCCGAACTGACTCGTGACCGCGTCGAACGGTCCGCCTGAGACGACGTCGACCTGCGCGTCCGCGACGACGAAGGTCACGTTGGTGACCCCGCGCTCGACGACCCGAGATCGGGCCAACTCGACCAGGCTCTCGGAGATATCGGCTCCCACGACGTAACCCGTGGCCAGGCGCTGGGCAATCGCCATCGTGGCGGTCCCGCCGCCGGATCCGACCTCGAGGATGTGCTCGTCACCTGTCGGGGCGAGCGCGTCGACAAGGTAGTCCGTGACGATCGAGGTCATCGATTCTCGGCGCGGCCACGCCGACGTCCAGTACTCGTCGTTCCAACGCTGACGCTCAGACTCGTTGCTCACCACGCGCGGAACCTAGCACCGTGACCGCGGCGTGCTCGATTGGACCTACCCCGCCCGGCGGTGGCGCACGAAGTCATCGAGGGCGTAGCGACCCAGCTCGTCAACCGAGGTGTAGAAGGTTCGGCCACCATTCACCTTGGCGACCTGCTCGACGAACGGGAACTGGCTGCGCTCGATGTCCAGCGCG
The DNA here is from genome assembly GCA_963715855.1 of uncultured Actinomycetota bacterium. Taxonomy (GTDB): domain Bacteria; phylum Actinomycetota; class Acidimicrobiia; order Acidimicrobiales; family RAAP-2; genus RAAP-2. The sequence continues at coordinate 1,538,097 of OY970279.1, read as the reverse complement.
AAGGTGTTGATCTGGATCTCCGCCTTGGTGCAGCGCAGCACCTCGGCCATCGTGCGTTCGAGGGTCTCGCGAACCGGGGGCCAGGCGAAGAACGGCTCACCGTTGTCGGTCAGGTGTGCGGTCGGTTCGCCGTCCGTGACCACAACGATCTGTCGGTCGCCGCGCTCGAAGCGCATGAGGTGGCGCGAGAGGGCCAGCGCGTGTTGCAGGTTGGTCCCGTAGTTGTAGTCGATGACGAGCGCCGGCACGTCCTCAATGCGAAGTTCGCGCGCGGTCTCGCCGAATCCCACCACGGCCACGTAGTCGCGAGGGAACTTCGACGTAATTAACTGCGTCATGGCGAGAACCATCTTCTTGGCCGGCACGAGGTTCGAGCGCATGGCCATCGAGAGCGAGAGGTCAATGGCGAAGACGGTCGCCGAGCGACGGGTCGCCTCGTACTCCTCGACCTCGAAGTCGTCGGGGTGCAGGCGCACCGGCGTCCCGGGACCCTGACGCATGACGGCGTTGCGCAGCGTGCGTGACAGGTGCAGGCTGAATGGCTCACCGGGAGCCCACGGCCGCGACGTCTCCTCGCGGTCGCCCCCGCGCGCCACGCTGGCCTCGCGATGCGCGCCGAGCGTCGGTGAATTGCGCAGCTGCGCGAAGAGGTCGCGCAGAGCCGATTGGCCGATCTGGCGAATCCCCTTGGCGGTCAGGGTCAGGCGACGTCCTTCGCGATCCACAAAGCCCTGGTCGCGAAGTCCCTTGACGGCACGCTGCAGGCGCTCGACGTGACGTGCCGCGTCGTCGCCCAAGTTTCGCCGCACCGCCTCCACGTCGACCTCGGGGAGCTGCTGGGCCGCGTGGGAACTACCCAGAAAGTCCTCGAGTCCGCGCAGCTCACCGAGCTGTTCGGCCACCGTGGTCGCATCGGCAAAGGACGACGGATTCTTGCCGCGCATCCGGTGTGCCCGATTCCAGTCAATGTCAGGCGTTGCCTGGCGCAGGTTCGACACCAAGCGCGAGAGGGACAGGTCCAACGACATGTCCCCCATCATCTGATCAAAGAGGCCCCGCAATTCGCGTTGCTGATCCCCGGACAGCGAGTTGAACATCGCCTCGGCCGCCGCAGCTCGCTCGGCCATCATCCGCACGACGTCCTCGAGGCTCTCGGCCCCTGGAAAGTAGTCTCCGAAGCGTTCCATGAAGGAGTCGAACGTCGGGTCCAAGGGTTCGCCGCGTCGATCCTGCTCGATCATTGTCGACAGGGCATCCATCATGTCGCGCAGTCTCGCCAGTTCCTCGGGGTCGGGACTCCCGAGGAACTCTTTGCTCTGCTCGAAGTAGGTGTTGAGCGCGTCGCGACGCAACTCGTCCATCATCTCTTCGAAGCGCTCGCGGGCCTCGGACGAGACGAACTCGTAGTCCTGGTAGTCGCGTAACCGCTCGGCCAGGCGGTCGCTCATCACCTCGCGCTGCAGGCGCTTCTGATCCACGACGTCCTGGGTGACCTCGAGGCGCCGCTCGTCGCCGGAGGACTGTGCGTCACGCAGCAGTTGGTCCAGCTCGGCCGACTCCAGGGCCTCGATCTCGTCGAGCACCTCGCGATAGCGCGAGAGCTCCCCGTCGGGGTCGGCCTGGGACTCGAGCTCGCGGCGGCGCGAGCGAGCGCGTTCGAGCAACTCTCGCAACCCTTCGACGTTCTGACCGTCTCGCGTGACGTACCCTTCGCGCAGCAGTCGGTCCATCGCGTCGTCCAGGTCGCCGGTCTCCATGTAGTCGTCGGCCAGCAGACTGAGCAGCTCGTCGACGTCGAGGTCCTCGAAGTCGTCACCCTCGCCGAAGCGACGGAACCCGTAGCGAACCGGCACTACCGGGTGCGGGCGCGATAGAGGGCACGCGCGCCCGACGCGTCCTTGGCCAGGCGCTTCGTGAGATAAAGACCCTCGAGCACGAACTCGGTGGCGGAGGCCATCTCGCCGGGACCTGCGTTGGGGCCGGCGACGCGGCGCACAGGCGCCTCGAGTGTGGGCAGGGCCGCGAGGACGTCGAGGTACTCATGGTCGGCGAGGTCGTCACCGGTGTGCACCAACACTTCGCCCTGGAACGCCTCGACGATCTCGGCGGCCTCTTCGAGCACGACGCGCTCGGCGAAGCACTGTCGCAGTGCCAGTCCCGCCAGGGCGGCGATGACCTGGTCCAGGTCGTCGTCTTCCATCGTGTCCAGCTCGAGCTTGCCCTGGGTCGATTGGGTGATTGCCGCCAGGTCGCTGACGCGCGGCACCACGGCGTCGTCGCCCGTACGCAGAGTGCGCCGCAGCGCGCTGGCCACCACGGTTTCGTAGTTGGCGATCGACAGTCGCACCGACACCCCCGAGCGCTGGGAGATGACGTGGCTGCGACGCGCCACGTGCGTGATCCGCGAGACCACGTCGTCGATGAACCACGGCACGACAATGGGCTTAGTCGAGGCGGGCAGTCGCGCCTCCTGGTGGACGATCGCCATCTCGGTCTCGACGTCGTCGGGGTAGTGAGTGCGGATCTGGGACCCGAACCGGTCCTTCAGCGGGGTGATGAGGCGGCCACGGTTGGTGTAGTCCTCGGGGTTCGCCGTGGCTACCACCATGACGTCCAGGTCGAGGCGGACCAGATGCCCGCGGATCTGCACATCGCGCTCTTCGAGCACGTTGAGCAGGCCCACCTGGATGCGCTCGGCCAGGTCGGGCAGTTCGTTCATCGCGAAGATGCCGCGATTGGACTTGGGCACCAAACCGTAGGAGAGAGCCCGAGGATCGTCCAGGTAGAGGCCTCCCGCCACCTTGATGGGATCGACCTCGCCGATGAGGTCCGCCATGGACGTGTCCGGCGACGCCAGCTTCTCCGCGAAGCGCTGACTGCGGTGGACCCAGGCGATCGGCGTGTCGTCGCCGCGCTCAGCTACGAGGTCGATCCCGTAGGCCGAGATCGGCGCGTACGGGTCGTCGCGGACCTCCGAGCCCTCGATAATGGGCAACCACTCGTCGAGCAGCTCGACCAGGCAGCGGATCAGCCGCGTCTTGGCCTGGCCGCGCTCGCCCAGCAGGATCACGTCGTGACCGGCCAGCAACGCGGTCTCCAACTGCGGCAGTACGGAGTCGTCGTAGCCGAACAGTCCGGTGATGAGGGGCCGGCCTTCGATCAAGCGCTGCTCCAAGTTGGCACGCATCTCATCACGCACGGGCACCGATTGGTAGCCGGCGGCGCGTAAGGCCCCCAGGGTCGTGGGGAGGTCAGCTGGTGCGAGGGGGGTTGTCATACCCGTCACTTTATGGGTCGAGTCAGGCCGGAAAGGCTCGCTCGAATCGAACGCTCGCGACGACCTGGTCGCCAGGTCGATAGGCAAGGTGGGCGGCACGCGGCGCGTCCAGAATCGCCAGGTCGGCGTGCGCTCCCACGCCCAGATGGCCCACGTCGGTGCGTCGTAGCGCGGCGGCCCCGCCCGCCGTGGCGGCCCACAGGGCCTCGTCACAGGTCATACCCATCTCGCGCACACCCAACGCGATCACCAACGGTATGGACGTCACGTAGCTGGTCCCGGGATTGCAGTCGGTGGCCAGCGCCACCGTCGCTCCGGCGTCCAGCAGTCGTCGGGCCGACGGGTACGTCGAACGGGTTGAGAACTCCGCTCCCGGAAGGAGCGTCGCCACGGTCTCCGACCCGGCCAGTGCCGCGACATCGGTGTCGCTCAGGTGGGTGCAGTGGTCGACGCTGGCCGCGCCCAGCTCCACCGCCAGGGCCACGCCGCCTGACTCACCGAGTTGATTACCGTGCACCCGCAATCCCAGTCCGTGGCGCGCGCCGGCTTGCAGCACGTTGCGCGCCTCGTCAACGTTGAAGGCGCCTCGTTCGCAGAACACGTCAACCCAGCGGGCCAACGGCGCGCACGCGTCCATCATCGCGCCGGCCACCAAATCCACGTAGCCTTCGCGGTCGTCGGCGAACTCAACCGGTACCACGTGCGCACCGAGGAACGTCGTCTCGTCGGTCAGCACGCCCGCGATCTCCAGGAGCCGCACCTCACCCTCGAGAGTCAACTCGTACCCGGACTTCACCTCGAGCGTCGTGGTCCCGGTGGCGCGCATCGCCCTCATCCGCGCGGCGGCGTCGCGCCGAAGACCCTCGTCACTGGCCGCTCGGGTGTCACTGACCGTGCGCGCGATGCCCTCGCCGTCGTATCGCGCCCCGGCCATTCGGGCCTCGAACTCGTCGGAGCGCTCCCCCGCGAAGATCAGATGAGTGTGCGAGTCGACAAAGCCCGGCACCACGGCCGCGCCGTCGAGGTCGACGTACCTGTCTGCCTCGGGCGCTTCGCTGTTCGACCCTACCCAGGTCACCCGTCCATTGACCGCCACCAGGGCCGCGTCACGTAGGCGGCCCATTACCGTCTCGTCGCCGAGCGTCGGGTCGTTCGTCGTTAGCTCGCCAATGCGCGCGTAGAGCGTCGAGCTCACGGACCCTCACGCATGGGAATCCTCACTCCGCGTTCAGCGGCGACCTCGTCGGCGCGCTCGTAGCCCGCGTCGACGTGTCGCATCACGCCCGTGCCGGGGTCGTTGGTGAGTACGCGGCGCAACTTCTCCCCGGCCAGCGCGGTGCCGTCGGCGACACAGACCTGGCCCGCGTGGATGGAGCGGCCAATGCCAACTCCCCCGCCGTGGTGGATGGAGACCCACGTGGCCCCTGAGGCGGTGTTGAGCAGCGCGTTGAGCAGCGGCCAGTCGGCGATGGCGTCGGAGCCGTCGAGCATCGATTCGGTCTCGCGATAGGGCGAGGCCACGGACCCGCTGTCGAGGTGGTCGCGCCCGATGACGATCGGCGCCGAGACGACGCCCTTTGCCACCAGGTCGTTGAAAGCCATGCCGGCCTGGTCGCGCTCGCCGTAGCCGAGCCAGCAGATGCGCGCGGGCAGTCCCTGGAACGCGACGCGATCCTGCGCCTTGGTGATCCAGCGCGCCAGCGCCTCGTTCTCAGGAAAGAGCGCCAGCACCGCGGAGTCGGTCGCGGCGATGTCGGCGGGGTCGCCCGACAAGGCCGCCCACCGGAACGGGCCCTTGCCCTCGCAGAAGAGCGGGCGGATGTAGGCGGGTACGAATCCGGGGTAGGCAAACGCGCGCGGGTACCCGGCCAGCGCCGCCTCGCCGCGCAGGGAGTTGCCGTAGTCGAAGACCTCGGCGCCGGCGTCCATGAAGCCGACCATGGCCTCGACCTGGCGGGCCATCGAGACCCTGGCGCGATCGGTGAACTCCTCTGGTTTCTTCTCGGCGTAGTCGGACCAGTCTCCGAGGTCGATTCCCTCGGGCAGGTAGCTGAGCGGGTCGTGCGCCGATGTCTGGTCGGTGACGATATCCACCTCGATGCCGCGCGCGAGCAGCTCGGGAAAGATCGTCGCGGCGTTGCCCACCACACCGACCGAAAGCGCGCGCCGCTGCGCCTTCGCGGCCAGCACCCTGGCCAGGGCCTCGTCTAAGTCGGCGGTCCACTCGTCGAGGTAGCGCTGCTCGACGCGCCGCGCCAGACGCGACGGGTCGACGTCGACCACCAGGCACACCCCGTCATTCATGGTGACCGCGAGCGGTTGGGCTCCGCCCATTCCGCCGGCGCCGCCGGTCAAGGTCAGGGTGCCGGCCAGCGTGCCCGAAAAGCGCTGCGCGGCCACCGCGGCGAAGGTCTCGTAGGTGCCCTGGAGGATCCCTTGGGTGCCGATGTAGATCCACGACCCCGCGGTCATCTGGCCGTACATGGTGAGGCCCATGGCCTCGAGTCGACGGAACTCCGGCCACGTCGCCCAGTCGGGCACCAGGTTCGAGTTGGCGATGAGCACGCGCGGCGCCCACTCGTGCGTGGTGAAGACCCCGACCGGTCGACCCGACTGCACGAGCAGGGTCTCGTCGCCCTTGAGCGTGCGCAACGTGGAGATGATGGCGTCGAAGCTGCGCCAGTCGCGCGCGGCACGTCCGGTCCCGCCGTAGACGACCAGGTCGTCGGGCCGCTCGGCCACCTCCGGATCCAGGTTGTTCTGGAGCATCCGCAGGGCAGCCTCCTGGGGCCAGCCGAGGGCGCTGAGCGTCGTGCCGCGCGCGGCGCGCACCGGACGGGCTCCCTCCATGCTCCCCCTTAGGCCAAGGTGACGAAACGACTCGCGACGTCGGCCAGCGCACCCGAACGCACGAGCTCGCTGACCGCGGCGATCTCCGGCGCGAGCCACCGGTCGTGACCGGGGCCGCCGGAGACGCCGTTGACCAGTTCGACGACCGCCGTGGTGACCGGCGAGCCCTCGAGCGGCGCGCGCAACGTCAGCGCCCGCGCGCTGGCCATGAACTCGATCGCCAGCACGTCGGCGAAGGCGTCAAGCACCCGACGCAGCTTGCGCGCCGCGTGCCAGCCCATCGAGACGTGGTCCTCCTGCATACCCGACGAGGGGATGGAGTCGACGCTGGCCGGCGCGGCCCAGCGCTTCATCTCGGTCACCATTGCCGCCTGGGAGTACTGGGCGATCATCAGACCCGAGTCGACGCCGGCGTCGTGGGCGAGGAAGGGCGTCAGGCCGTGGCTGCGGTCGACGTCGAGCAGGCGATCGGTGCGGCGTTCAGACATCGACGCGACGTCCGTTACGGCGATGGCCAGGAAGTCGAGGACGTACCCGATGGGAGCACCGTGGAAGTTGCCGTTGGTGACCAGGCTGCCGTCAGCCAGCACCGACGGATTGTCGATGGCCGAGACCAACTCAATGTCCGCCACGCGCGTGGCGTGCGCCAACGTGTCGCGGGCGGCGCCGTGGACCTGGGGTGCACAGCGCAGGGAGTAAGCGTCCTGGACCTGGGTCGGGTCGTCCAGGTGCGAGCTGACGATCGGCGAGTTGGCCAGCAGCGCGGCCAGGTTGGCCGCGCTGTCGCGCTGACCCGGGTGCGGGCGCAACGCATGGATCTCGGCTGCGAAGACGCGGTCGGTCCCACGCAGCGCTTGGATCGACACTGCCGCGACGAGGTCGCTCAGCGTGAGCAGTCGGCCGAGGTCCTCAATGGCCATGACCAGTTGGCCCAGCATCCCGTCGGTGCCGTTGATGAGCGCCAGACCTTCCTTTTCGGCCAAGACCACGGGCGTCAGTCCCGCGTCGGCCAGCACCTGGGACGCGGGTCGACGCTGTCCGCCCGCGTCGCGCGCGTCGCCTTCGCCCATGAGCACCAGGGCCACGTGCGCCAGCGGCGCCAGGTCCCCCGAACAGCCCAGCGACCCGAACTCGTGCACGACCGGTGTCACGTGCGCGTTGATGAGCGCCGCGTACGCCAGCGCCGTCGAGGGCCGTACTCCCGAGACGCCTGAGCACAGAGTGGACAGGCGCGAAACCATCATCGCGCGCACCACCTCGGTCTCCACCTCGGCGCCCACGCCGGCCGCGTGACTACGAATCAGTGATCGCTGCAGGTCTTGGCGCTGCTCGGGCGAGATGAAAGTGGTCGCCAGCGCGCCGAAGCCGGTGGAGAGTCCGTAGATGGCCGTGCCACTCGCCACGAGCGCGTCGATGGCTGCGCGCTGATGCTCCAGGCGAGTCAACACATCCTCGCTCAACTGAATCTCTTCGTTGCCGCGAGCAACGGCGAGAAGCTGCGCGCGCGTGAGTGGCTCGAGGCCCTTGACGACGGTCACGAGGCGCGCGCCGTCACGCCCACCAGGGCCTCGAGGACGCAGAGCGCCACCAGGCGCACCGTGCGCTGGTCCTCGCTGTCGCGTCCCACGTCCACCTCGGTGAGGTCCAGCGCGCGGACGCGTGGGTCGCTGGCCACGGCGCGCACGAACCGTCGAACCTCATCGGCGCTGAGTCCGCCCGGCAGGGCCGAGGGGCACCCCGGCACCGCGGCGCGGTCCGCGGCGTCGAGATCAACGTCCACGTACACCGACCGGCCCCCGGCGCCGGCGACCGCCAGCGCCGCCGCGGCGACCTCTTCGACCTCGCGCCGGCGCAGTTCGGAGCGCGCGATCACCGTGACGCCGGCGTCACGCGCGGCGGCCGCGTACTGGGCCGAGTTGGCGAAGTCGGCGATCCCGACCTGGACGACCTGGGAGCCCGGCAGCCCCGCCTCGAGCAGCTGACGAACGGGCGAGCCGTTGGAGACCCCGTCGCGAAGGTCGTGGTGCGCGTCCAGCGTGACCAGGCCGAACGACGCGAGCTCCTCACCGGCCAGTCCCAGGAACGCGTGATAGGTGGCCGCGTTGTCCCCGCCGAGCACGAGGAGTAACTCCAAGCCCTCGTCGCGCTGGGCCAGGTGGGCGGCCACCCGGGCCGTGCCACTCTCGCCATCGGGGTCAAACACGTCGCCGTAGTCAACCAGGCCAACGTGCTCGGCCAGGTCGACGCTCGCCTCCTCTGACCAGGTGGAGTACTTGGTCAGGGCTTCACGCACCGCCTCGGGCGTCGACTTCCAGGAACGCGGGGTCACCGACGTCAGGTAGGTCGAGACACCCACCAGACCCACGTTGCGGCGCGCCGGCCACGGCGACTCTGCGACGAGGGTGGCGGCCGAGGGCCAACGAGGGTCGGTCGCCGTGCTCACCAGACCCACGCTAGCCAGGAGCATGGTCGTCACCGTGACGAAAACGAGCCCGTGGGAGTGGTCTTGTACGGCGCCCTACCCGAGCAATCGCCCACGCGGCGCAGCCGCTGGGGTTGGGGCACCGCGCCGGCGTGCAGTCCCGGACCGGTCCATTGACAGGTCCAGCGCGTCGGCTCGGCGAGGGCGACGAAGAAGTCGCGGAACCACCCGGTGTCGTAGACGGTGGCCGCGTGTTGGCTCCCGGCCAGGCCGATCGCGTAGGGCGGGCCGGGGTGGTGGCGTTCGGCGAGGGGTACCCCGAGGATCGGCCAGAAGGGATTGATGTCCAGTTCCATCCCCGTGACTGCGCCCGCGCGCACGAGCGCCTGGGCGAGCTGGATGGGCGCGACGCCACTCGTCGTCGCGGCGTACAGAAGGTTGCCGTGGCGGTCAACCCCGAGACCGGTGCGCGGCTCCAGGGGCACTTGGCCGAGCGGTGAACCCCAATTGCCGACCGGACCGGACGCGGCGGCGGTGGGCGCGCCGTTGAGCACCAGCGGTCCAAGGTTTTGGCGCCAACTGACCGCGTGGAAACCGGCCGGCGGAAAGTTGCGCCCCCACTCGCCCATTGCCCAGTGCCCGGCGGCGTCCAGGGCAACCGTCATGAGTCCGAGCGTCGGCGCCACGAGGACCAGCCCGTCGGCCATCGCCCCGCCGGCGTGGGCCGCTTGCTTAAAGCCGCCGTTAAAGACCGCCACGACGCCAGCCGGTCCCTCGTCGGGCCAGTCAATCGAGGGCCCGGCGTCGAGCGGCACCTTTGCGTAGTTGGCCGGGTCCCCCAGCCCGACGTGCCAGCGCAGGAACGTAGTGCGCGCGCGCAGGCGCACTACGCGAAAGCGCGCGCCGTGGACCTTGATCGTGGTCACGTCGACCATGACGCCACGCCCCGAGGCCGAGGCCACGGCCCAGCCGGTCTGGGGCCGCTCTCGCGCCACGGTGGTCGTGGTCGTGGGCGGTGTCGTCGACGTCGTAGGAGTCGTGCCACGTCCGACGACGAGCGTGGTGAGTGCGACCACTGCGGCCAGCGCGAGCACCACCGCGCCGAGCGAGATGCCGAAGCCCACGCGGGGGCCCGACACGCGACTTAGCGTTCGACCGTGCGAACGCCCGACTCAACGACTTCGGGCACCGGGGCGCTGATGAAGTCAGGCACGGGGATGGGCTCGAGTTTGTCGTGACGGTCGTCCGGGTACACCGGCGACGGGGTCGCGGTGTACTCGCCCTCGTGTGAACGCGACACGATGTTGGCGGTCTTGCGCCGTCCGGCCCCGCGCACGGCCTGCATCTCCTTGCAGATCACGTAGGTGACCACGTAGGCAATGACCGGCGTGACGAGCACGATCACGCGCATAGCGATGAGCACCGTGTTGAGCGAGACGTGGAAGAAGTTCGCCAGGACGTCGGTAGAGCTGGCCACGAAGAGCGCGAAGAGGAACGTGAGCAGGGCGACACCGACCGCGGTGCGCTTGGGTCGGTTGCTCGGACGGTCCAGCAGATTGTGGAACTCGTCATCGTGCGTGAAGCGTCGCTCGATCGCCGGCCACGCGAAGGCCAGGTTGAAGATGAGCCCGGGCAGGACCACCGACGGAATCGTGACCTCCAGCGGGATGGTATGGCCGAAGCTGTGGAAACTCCAGCTGGGCCAGATGCGCAGCGCGCCGTCCAGGAACCCCATGTACCAGTCGGGCTGGACCGCGTAGGAGATGCGCGCGGCCTCGTAGGGGCCGAACTGCCAGATCGGGTTGACCTGGGCGAACGCGGCCAGCAGCGCGATGACCCCGGCGATGATCAAGAGGTAACCGGTCGTCTTGGCCATGAACACCGGGAAGAATGGTTTACCCACCACGTTGTCCTCGGTGCGGCCGCCGCCGTCGAACTGCGTGTGTTTCTGGCGGAACATCAAGAACATGTGCACGCTGACCAACGCGATCATGATGCCCGGCACCAGCAGCACGTGGGCGATGTAGAAGCGCTCGAAGACCCCGTTACCCGGGAAGTTACCGCCGAAGATCCAAAAGGCCAGGTAGGAGCCGACCAGCGGAATCGAGAGGATGATCGAGTACGCGATGCGGATGCCGGTGCCCGAGACGAGGTCGTCGGGCAGTGAGTAGCCCAAGAACCCGTTGACGATGGCCAGAATCAGCAGCGTCAGGCCGATGATCCAGTTGAGCTCGCGCGGCTTGCGGAAGGCGCCGGTGAAGAAGATCCGCGCCATGTGCACGACGATGGCGCCCACGAAGATGTCACACGCCCAGTGGTGCATCTGGCGCATCAGCAGTCCGCCGCGCACTGCGAAGGAGAGGTTGACGCTCGAGAAGTACGCCTCGGTCATCTTCTGGCCGTCGAGGGGCAGGAAGCTGCCGTGATAGGTGACCAGGGCCTGGCTGGGCGTGTAATAGAAGGTCAAGAAGACGCCCGTCGCCAAAATCACGACGAAGGAGTAGAGCGCAATCTCGCCGAGCAGGAAGGACCAGTGGTCCGGGTAGATCTTGTCGAGGAAGCTCCGACCGCCCTTGGCGATGCCCAAGCGGTCGTCGAGGTCGTCAATGACCTTGCCGACCTGACCGAACTGGCCGAGGGCCTTGCGCTTGGAGCGCTGGGTGACGACGACGTCGCTCACGCGCGCTCCCAGAATCCGGGACCTACGGGCTGGTCGTAGCCGTCCTGGCTGCGTAGGAAGCCCGCCGAGTCGATGTAGAGCGGCAACTGAGGTAGCGGCCGCGGGGCCGGACCGAAGTTGGGGACTGCGCCGTTGGTGACGTCGAACATGGACTGGTGACACGGGCACACCAGCAGCTGCAACTGCTGCTCGTAGAGGCCGACCGGGCAGCCCAGGTGCGTGCAGAGTTTGGAGTAGGCGACGTAGCCCATTGGTGCCCAGCTCTCACGTCCCTTCTGGGTGGTGAAGCTCTCGTTGGAGACACGGATCAACACCGTCTGGTCGACGGCCTGGCCGCGGTCGGTGTCCTCGGTACCCTCGGGAAAGACCGTCATGATGGAGCCCACCGCGAGGTCGCCCACGGAGACGCGCCGACCATTCTGGTCCACGACGTATGAGTCTTTGCGCCAGTCGGTGTGAAAGAGCGTGCCTTTGGGCAGCGGCCCGAGGCTGCGCAACAGCGGGAAGATGGCGACCACCGAGAAGATGCCGAGCCCGCCACCCAGCAGGCCACCCAGCAGCTTGCGGCGCTTCATCAAGCTGCCGCCGCGCTGGACGATCGAGCCCACGAAGGCCTCGCGCTCTTCGTTGGACGCGGCCAAGGGGTGGCGCTGCTCAACGAAGGGGCCGCGCGGCATGAGGTACTTGCCCCACGCGGCCATTCCGATGCCCAGGAAGCTCAGTCCGCCGCCGAGGGTTGCGCCGAGCGTCCACGGCGCGGCGTTGACCCAGTAGCACGCGCCGAAGGCGGCGCACAGGAGAAGCCCCAAGAACATGGTCACCGCGATGATCGCCTCGGCGCGCTGCGGGTTCGCCGACGCCGGCTGCAGGTGCGGATCGTCCTCGGACAGTCCGCCGAGGCTCACGGGGGTGCGCTGTTCGTCGCTCACTGGCGCTCCCCCACCCAGAAGCCCGCGAGCGCGAGCACGCCCACGCCCAGGGCCAGACCGACGAAGCCCTCGGCGACCGGACCGAGACCGCCGAGGCCGAATCCGCCGGGGTTGCGCGGGTGCTCGATCTCAGTGGTCACGTACTTGACGATGTCGCGCACTTCGTAGTCACTGAGGTTGCCGGTGAAGCGCGGCATGTTGGCGGGTCCGGTGCGGATCGCCTCAGCGACCTGCGTCGCCGGGATGTGTCGCAGCGACGGCGAGAAGGTGCTCTTGGCCAGCGCGTCACCGATGCCCTCGATCGTGTGGCACGACGCGCAGTTCAGCGCGAAGAGCGCTGCCCCGTCGGACACGTTGGCGTGGGCGAGGTGAACGGTCGGGATCGCCGGGAAGGCCGGTGACAGCGAGTTGATCCATGCGGCGATCGCCAGGGCCTGGTCGTGGGTGAGTCGTGGGGTGCGGCGCACGGCCTCGACCACGCGCGGATTCGTCGCGGGCATGCGACCGGACTCAATCCAGAAGTCGATCGTCGCGGTGCCCAGTCCGACCAGGTTCGGGAAGGCGCCCGTGGTGCCCGCCGCCAGCACGCCGTTGGCTTCGACGCCGTGACAGCTCGCGCAGTTCTCCTGAAAGAGCGCTTCGCCTAACTGCGACAGCGCCGGTGACGGATTGGTGTAGGTGATGGCGCCGTTGCCGTAGCGGATGACCTGGCCGTTGGCTCCCTTGACGACCTGAGTGGAGTTGGGCGTGCCCGCGTTCTTGCGCGTCGTCTGATAGGGGGGCTTCCCCGCGGCGTGCGCGCCGGTCGCCAGCAACAGCACCGGGGCGCAGCCGAGCACGGCGACGAACGCCGTGGCCCCAAGTCGAGTGAGCGCGGATCGAGTCATCGTTACTTGAGCAGGAAGAGGGACGAGTAGAGGCCAATCCACACGACGTCGACGAAGTGCCAGTAGTAGCTCACGCCCTGGAACGTCGACAGCTCGCCCGGGTCACCCTCGCTGCCGCGCATGCGAAAGAGCAGGAAGGCCATCGCGACGAGGCCGAGGAAGACGTGCAGTCCGTGCAGGCCCGTCGTGATGAAGAAGACCGAGCCGTAGGAGTTCGTGTACCAGCGCGTCACGATGTGGGTCCACTCGTACGCCTGGTTGCCGATGAAGAGCGCGCCCAAGATGATCGTGATGTAGACCCAGCGACGGGCCTCGGCGCGGCGCCGGTGCTCGATCAGCCACACGGCCCACTGCATCGTGAACGACGATGCCACCAAGACCAGGGTGAAGATGCCCGCCTGCAACACGTCCAGGTGCGTGCCCTTGGGGGGCCACGCCGCCAGATGGGCGCGGATGGTGAACAGGGCGGCGAAGAGCCCGGAGAAGAACATCAACTCGCTGCCGAGCCAGATCATCACGCCGATGGCGAGCATCGGCGGCCGATCGTGAACTATCTTCTCCGACTTCGCCAGGCTATTGAGGGGAATCGCCTGACTCACGCCTACATTTCTAGTAGATGGGGCGGGGTCCGAGTTACGACTGGCGGTCCCGCGCGACCTCAATTGTCGCCGGCAGCGGCTCGCTGGAGAGGATCGACAGCCGTCGGGTCGGCCGGGTCATCGCGACGTAGAGGGTACGAAGTCCGCGCGGTGTTGGTTCGCCGTCGCGCGACTCGCGACGGGCGATCCGGGCGGGATTGACCACCACGACGGCGTCAAATTCCAACCCGTTCGCGCCCTCGGCGGCCAGGACTACGAGGTCGGCGCTGAGACCCCGGGACTCGTGCGCCAGGGGGTCGACGGCGTCGACACCCTCGCGACGCAAGTGGGCCACGGTGTCGGCAACGCACGATTCGCTCACGAGGACGGCGACACGACCCGGGGCCACCGCCGCGGTCTCTCGGTTCACCGCCGCGACCAGGCTCGCCAGCAGGTCGTCGGCGTCCACCTCCTCGACGATCGGGTTCACGCCGGCGCGGCGAACGGGTCGCGGCGATGTCAGGTCCGCCGACGCGGCCTCCAGCGTTGGCGCGGCGAAAGCCAGGACCTCTTCGGGGGTGCGGTAGCTCACCGTGAGATCGACGCGCGTGGGGGGACGCCGGGGCGACAGGACTTCCAACACGGTGTCCCACGAGGCCGACGACGACGCCGTCGTCGCCTGGCCCATGTCGCCCACCACGGTCATGGAGCCATTCAGGTCGCGTCGGCGCAGCACCCGCAGTTCCATCGGCGACAGGTCCTGGGACTCGTCGACCACGATGTGGCCGTAAGTGACGAACTCGGCTTCATCCAGCTCAAAGACCGGCGTCGTGACTTGCCGCTGGGCTTCGCGCAGGGCCGCCGCGCGCTGGTCGCCCTGGTAGGCGTCCAGGTCGATTCCCTCCAAGACGTCACCGGGTCGGGTCACGGGCCGGGGCCGACGCTGGGGGCCGAGCAGTATCCGCGCCTCGTCGATCAGGGCGGCGTCGGCCTTGGTCCAGGCAATGTTCTCGAAGGCGTCGGAGCGCTCACGGTAGAGCAGGGACTGCTCCTCATCGTTGAGCAGACCCTCGCCGGCCGCGCGAATCAGGGCCTTGGCGCCAAAGAGGTCGTGAAGCAGTTCCGGTCCGCTCAGGCGCGGCCAGATCCGCTGGAGGGCGGCGCGGAACTCGGCGCTCGTGCGGATCGTGTCCGAGAGCTCGCTCAGCGCATCGTCGACGTCGGCCTCGTCGTGGGCGAAGCGGGCGCGGTACTGCACCGCCAGTCGCTGCGCCAGTTCACGTCCGACTGCGGAACGTCGCTGGTTGTGGTTGCCGGGGCGTCGACGCGCGCGCTCGACCACCTCCTTGGTGTCACGTGCGCGCAGCACCACGATGGCCCGACCGACCGGGATCTCGACGTCCTCGCGCAGCGGGCGCTGACGCGTGGCCAGGGCCCGCGCCAGGAACTGCACCATTCGCAGGTCGCCCTTCAAACGGTCGACTTGGTCATCGTCGCGACCACGCACCTGAATGTTGGTGACGAGTCCCGAGATGGTCGACAGCGTCACCCCCGACTCGCCGAGGGACGGCAACACGTTCTCGATGTAGTTGAGAAAGAGCGGGTTAGGCCCGACGACGAGAACACCCTGGCGCTCGAGGGTCGCGCGGTGCGTGTAGAGGAGATACGCCGCGCGGTGCAAGGCAACGGCGGTCTTACCAGTGCCCGGTCCACCCTGCACCAGTAGGACGCCGGCGAGCGGCGTGCGAATGATGCGGTCCTGCTCACCTTGGATTGTGGCGATGATGTCGCCCATGCGACCGGTGCGCGCCTGACCGAGTGCCGCGAGAAGCGCGCCGGGTCCGCCGAGTGCGAGTCCGCCTTCGACGAGACCTTCGGGCGTCGCGTCACGCACGGCGTCCTCGGGCAGCGTGAGGTTGCCCTCAGCGTCGGCGAAGTACTCGTCCTCGACGCCGATGACCTCGTGACCGCGCACGGCGACGTGGCGGCGGCGCGACAAACCGAGCGACTCGACGCCGGTGGCGCGGTAGAACGGCTCGGCGACCGGGGCCCGCCAGTCGACGACCAGGGGATTCTGGTGCTCGTCGGTCACCGCGAGACGACCGACCCGAAATTGGTCGACGCGACCGACCTCATCGGGCTGGTAGTCGAGTCGTCCAAAGAAGAGTGGCTGGTCGCCGATGGCCAGTTGGTCAAGGCGCTGCAGCGCGGTGCCCATCACGACGTCGCGTTCGACCAGGTCCCCGGCGCCGCGCATGGTGGCGACGGCAGCGCCGTCACGCATCGACCGCGCCTCGTCTCGCATGTGGTCCAGGGCGTTGAGAGCTACGTCAAGGAACTTCTGTTCCTCGGCGATTTCGCGCTCGTGAGCCACGTCGACCTTCCTTGAGAATCTGCGATTGGGGTCTGACAAGTCTAGGCGAACCGCACCACCCCAGCGGTCGCATGTGCTCCCCTAGATTGAGATGCGGCGAAGGAGCAAAGTGGAGTCAGTCTTCCTGCGGGCCTGCCGGGGCGAACGCGTCGATCACGTCCCCGTTTGGTTCATGCGCCAGGCGGGACGCTCACTTCCCGAGTACCGAGCCCTTCGCGGTACCGGGTCGATCCTCGACGTCGTGGCCGACCCCGAACTCGCGTGCGAGGTCACCCTGCAGCCGGTACGGCGCTACGGGGTTGACGCGGCGATCCTCTTTTCGGACATCGTCGTTCCCTATCACGCACTGGGTTTCGGCGTCGACGTCGAGGCGGGTCGCGGGCCGGTGGTGGCCCAGCCGTTTGCGAACGTGTCGGACCTGGAACGCCTGCGCGACTTGGACGATGCTGACGTCGCCCACGTAGCCAAGACCGTCGACCTCGTGGTGGCCGCGCTGGCGCCGAATGGCACACCGCTCATCGGCTTCGCCGGCGCGCCGTTCACCGTGGCCAGTTATCTCGTCGAGGGTGCGCCGACACGCGACTTCGGAGTCATCAAGAGTTTCATGCACGCCGAGCCCGACCTCTTCGATCAACTGATGGACCGCTTGGTGGCCATCACGATCTCCTTCCTGCGCCTCCAGGTGGCCCACGGCGCCGCCGCGTTGCAGCTATTCGACTCGTGGGCCGGAGCACTAACGAGAGACGAGTACCGCCGGTTTGCCCAGCCGGCGACGACCCAGGTCCTCGACGCATTGGCCGACCTCGACGTGCCGACCATTCTCTTTGGGGTCGGCACCGGAGAGCTGTTGGACCTTATGGCCGCGTGCGGACCCAGCTTGGTTGGCGTCGACTGGCACGTCGACCTCGACGAGGGGCGGCGTCGCGTCGGTGCCCGCGCGGTCCAGGGCAACCTCGACCCCGCGCGGTGCCTGGGTGGAGTGGACCAGGGGGTCGCGGGTGCGCGCGAGGTTCTGGCCCGGGCCGGCCGCGGGCCGGGACACGTCTTCAATTTGGGTCACGGGGTCCTACCATCGACCGATCCCGCGGTGCTCGAGGCCATCGTGCGCGTCGTGCACGATGAGGGCCTCGCGGGAGTCGCGTGAGCACCGGCGTGCTCGTCATGGCGTACGGGACGCCAGCGACTCGTGACGGCGTCGAGGGGTACTACACCCGGATCCGCCACGGACGGCCCCCCACCGAGGAGCAGCTGGCTGACCTCACTCGTCGCTACGACGCGATCGGTGGCATCTCGCCTTTGACGCGCCGCACGCTCGACCAAGTTTCGGCCCTTGCGGCCGCCTTGGAACGGAGTCACCCGGGCGTATTTGACGTGCGTTTCGGATCCAAGTACGAGTCGCCGATGATCGAAGAGACCGCGGCCACCTTCGTCGCCGACGACGTCGCACGCGTCATCGGACTCGCGCTCGCGCCGCACTCGTCGACCATGTCGACCGACCAGTACATGGCGCGAGCGCGTGAGGCGTTGGGCGACGGCGTTGACTTCGCCCCGATCGGCGAATGGTGGGACGCACCCGGCTTCCTCGAACTGATTGCCGAGAGGGTCACGAAAGCCCTGGGCCGAATTCCGGAGGAGCGCCGCGCTGCCGCGGTGGTCCTCTTCTCGGCCCACTCGCTGCCCGAAGGAATCCTGAGCGCCGGCGACACGTACCCGGCCCAACTGCACGAGAGCGCGTCGAGGGCCGCCCACCTAGCGGGCGTGGCGAACGTGGACGTCGCCTGGCAGTCGGCGGGACGTACGACCGACACCTGGCTCGGGCCGGACATCCTGGATGAATTGCGCGCCCTGGCCGCCAGCGGCGTGACCGACGTCGTGTCGTGCCCGATCGGATTCGTCTCCGACCACCTCGAGGTCCTCTACGACATCGACGTCGACGCGCAACGCGTCGCGGGCGAGGTGGGCATCACTCTCGTGCGCACGGAATCGCTCAACGACGACCTAGCCTTCATTGAGGTCCTCGCCAACGTTGTGCGCCGCGAGGTCTAGGTGACGCGCGCGTCGGTCGTAGTCGTCGGCGGGGGTATCGCCGGCCTATCGGCGGCGTGGGAGTTGAGCTGCGCGGCGGAGCCTCCTCGCATCGAAGTGATCGAGTCGTCGGCGCGTGTGGGGGGATCGCTCGCCACCGCCACGTTCGCCGGGCGCGAGATCGACCTCGGAGCTGACGGCTACCTGGCGCGCCGATCGGAGGCGACCGCCCTCGTCACCGAGTTGGGACTCGCCGACAAGTTGGAAGCGGTCGACGCGAGTGGGGCCAGCATCTGGCTGCGCGGCGCCCTCTACGAGATCCCCGCCGGTGTGGTGCTCGGTGTGCCGACCTCACTCGACACGGTGCGAGCGGTCGCGGGCCTCAGTCGCCACGCGCGATGGGCGGCCTGGCGCGACGAGCACTTTCCCCGAGCTCTGGAGGTCGGCGACGACATCACCATTGGTGAGATCGTGCGCACCAAACTTGGCGCCGAGCTCGCCTACCGGTTCATCGAGCCCATGGTGGGCGGCATCCAGGCGGGCCGCATCGACGACCTGTCGGCGAAGTCGATATTCCCGGACCTGTACGAAGCGGCACGTGGGGGCGGGTCGTTGATGAGGGCGCTTCGGCCGGTTCGCGCGGGTCCGGGTCCCTCCGCGCCTGCCGCGAGCGCGGGGCCGCTCTTCTACTCCCTGACCGATGGAGTCGGGTCGGTGCCTGTCGAGCTGGCGCGCCAGCTGCGCGAGCGCGGCGTCTTCATCAGGGAGGGTGTGACCGTCACCGCACTTCGACGCAGCGGCTCCGGCGACTACCCGTGGGAGGTCGACACGGCCAGCACGACGACCCCGGCCGACGCGGTGGTGCTCGCCGCGCCCGCGCCCGCCACCGCTCGCCTACTCGGCGAGTTGCACCCGTCGCTGGCGGCGCTCGGTGCGGTCACGTACGCCGGGGCCGCGATGGTCACGCTCTCCTACTCACGCGAAGAGCTCACCCTGCCCGCGCACGGCACCGGCGTCCTGATACCCCTCGCAACGGCGTGGCGCGGTGAAGGGACGCTAATGGTGACCGCCATCACCTTCCTCGATCGAAAGTGGCCGCATCTGCGCCGCGACGACGACGTGTTGGTACGTGCGCACGTGGGGCGCAGTGACGACGATCGCTGGACGTCGCTCAGTGATGACGAGCTGGTGGCACGAGTGGCGACCGAGCTCGCCGTCGTGCTCGCGCGCGCGGGCGCACCGAATGCCGCCATGGTGCAGCGCTGGCCCGATGGCCTCCCCCAGTACCGGGTAAATCACGGTCGAATGGTTGAGAGCGCGCGAGCGGGAGCCGCGGCGCTCGGCGTCGTTCTCGCGGGCAGCGCTTACGACGGCGTCGGCGTCCCGGCGTCGATCGGTTCGGGCCGACGTGCCGCGGTGCAGATTCTCGCGTCGCTCGAGGAGCGGGTGATCTAGAGGTAGTACCCGGAGTGGATGTAGATGCACGGGACGCCCTCGCTGATGTACATCGCGTGGTTCTTGGGATCGTCGTCGAGGGCCAGGCGCAGGTCGAAACCCTGGGCCTTGAGGTCACGCACGGCGCCGCGCTTGAACACGTCGACGCCGGCGTAGTCGCCGTACTCGCGCATGATGAGCAAGTCCCAGCGAAGTCCGTAGCGCTCCAGCCACGCCAGGGTGTGCGGCTGGACCCGCACCGGCCGGCCGGTGAGGAGCACGATCGCCAGTGACGGGTCGAGCAATTCAAGCAGTCGCTCAATCTCCTCGATGACCGGGTCGTCACCGCAGGCCTCGAAGAACTTCTTCCAGTCACCCCAGTCGAGGTAGTGCTGACGGCCGGCGGCGTCGGCGAGAACCCCGTCAATGTCGAAGACGACCGCCGGGCAGGGATCACGCGGCTCGTCGCGCCAGCGCCAATTGTCTCTGCGGTAGTCCTGGTCCATGTGTCTGGCGCCTCGGACAGCTCCGTAGGCGACTCTGCGAGAATAGACCGGTGGCTACGAGCGAGCGGTTGACGTTACCGATCCCGTACGGCCACCACGTCTACGTCGTCAGCGATCTGGGGCTCTCGGGTTCCAGCAATCCGGCCGGACGCGGGGTAATTGAGCTCACCGAACTGCTGGGCGACATCGACGACCCCGCCATCGTCGTCATCGCGGGCAACCTCTTAGCGCCGACGGACCGCGACACGATCGTCGCGCTCACGAGCACACTCGCGGCGCTTGAGCCGCTGGTGGAGGCCATTCGAGCTTTCACCGCCAATCGCGAACATCAGATCATCGTCCTGCCGGGTCGCGACGACGCCGGGCTGGACACGGTGGCCGCGCGACGGATCCTGGGCGCGCTCGGCATACGGGTGGCGGGCGAACTTCTGCTCCAGGTCGCGACGGCCAACGGCGTGCGCGATCTCGCGATTGCGGCCGGGCGAACCAGCATCAACGCTGAGCGCGCGGACCTCGCCGAGCGTGACGACGCGCGACGGCTCGAAGATCCCACCGCGATGGAACGGTTCGTCGCGTCGCGCGTCCTCTACAGGCGTCTGGCGCCGTGGGTGTGGTTCCCGGTCATCGCGATGGCCACCTTCGATTTGCTCAATACCGGCTTTGACGTCGTGGGCCACTTCACTCACCACGAGATCACCGTGAATACTCCCCACACGACGAGCTTCTGGGGTGATCTCACCGCGAATCTCCTGATCATCGTACTCGTCGAGGCGTTCGTGGTCGCGGTTGCCGGTCTCATGGTGCGACGTCGCTTCGCCCGCGGTACGCGCTCGAGTGAACCTCCTGGCCCGTTCGAACCGCTCGCAGTTACGTACGTCGACGACGTCGATGCCCTGGAGTTCGCCCGCCGCGTCGCCGAACGCGGTGGCGCGGGCGCCGTCGTCGGGGGTTGCCCTCGGCCGGCCCTCGCATTTCTCGATCGGGGGATGTGCGCGTCCCCCGGTCCGTCGGGAACCGTGGTCATCGAGCGCCGGGGTCGACTAGGGCTTCCCGCGGTCTTCGCAACGGCCGAGCGCCTCGGCGTCGTCGAGATCGAGGCCGCCTCGACCGTTCAGGTGCGCCTTTACGCGGGCCAGTCGCCGCGCTGGCGGGGCCGGTTGCTCGAGCACCTGCTCGGCGGTGCCGCCGCGCAGCCAGAACCGGGCCCGGCGACGCTCACCATCGGTTCCTGGCCGAACGGCAATCCCTTCCCGGTGTCCAACGACCGACTCAGCGCGCAGCGCCGGCGCCGTTCGGTGCGCCGTTGGGCGTCGGGCCTTATCTTCGTCGACGGTCTCGTCAACGTCGCCGTGACCGTGTCGGCGCCGTTACGCAGCCGACTACATACGGTGCTCAACGTTCTCCCGCTGAGCGTCGCCCAGTCGGCAGCGGCCCTGACGGCGATGGCGGGCGTAGCAATGATCATGATGGCCCGCGGGATTCGGCGCGGCCAACGCCGGGCGTGGTTCCTCACCTCATTGGCCCTAGCGGTCACGGTGGTCGCCCACCTGGCGCGCGGCGGCAGCGTCACCGCGTCCCTGGTCGCGGTGTCAATCCTTGCGCTGCTGGTCATCGAGCGCGACCACTTCCAGGCGACCAGCGACCGCGCGAATCTCACCGTCGCGATGGCGCGCATCGGCCTGGTGGCCGCAGTCGCCGTGTTGGCGGGCGCGAGTGGGATCGAGGCGTCGGGCGTGCATCGGCACCTCCCGGCGTTCGGCGTCGTTCTCGCAGCGTGCGCCGAGCGAATGGTCGGCGTTACCGCAATTAGCCTCGCGACGTTGCCGGATCGGGTGGGTGACTTCATCAATCCGTCGTTGCTGGCGGTCGGCATCTCGTTGGTGATCACGACCATCTACCTGATCACTCGACCGGTGGTCGATCGCCGTCTCTCCGAAAAGGGCACCAGCGCCGAACGCCGCGTGGCGGAGTTCCGCGCGCGCGAGATCGTGCGGCGCCACGGACGCGGCACGTTGGACTATTTCGCGCTGCGCGATGACAAGCAGTTCTTCTTCTTTCGCGACTCGCTCGTGGCCTACGCCGTCTACGGCGGCGTGGCGCTGATCTCACCTGACCCGATCGGACCCGGTGCCGAGCGCGGCGAATCGTTCAGCGCCTTTCGCAGTTTCGCCGAGTCGCGCGGCTGGACGATCGGGATCATGGGTGCCGGGGCCGAGTGGCTGCCGATCTATCACGGTGCGGGCCTGCATTCGATCTACTTGGGCGACGAGGCCATCGTTGACTGTCCCACGTTCTCTTTGGCCGGCCACAAGATGAAGAGCCTGCGCCAGGCGTGTACTCGGCTCGCACGCCACGGCTACACAGTGGAGTTCCTTGACCCCAGCGCCATCGAGCCAGCGCGGGTGCCCGAGATCGTCAACGTCATCTCATTGCTGCGACGTGGTGAGGGCGAACGCGGCTTCTCAATGATGTTGGGACGCCTGTTCGACCCCAAGGACAAGGGTTTGCTCCTGACAGTGGTGCACGCGCCCGACGGATGTCCCGTGGCGGTCTGTCAGTTCGTGCCCTCGCCGGCACTCAACGGCTACTCGCTCGACCTGATGCGCCGCGACCCCGGCGAACACCCCAACGGTCTCATCGACTACGCGCTGTGCTCGACCATCGAGCACGTGCGCGCGAGTGGCGGGCGCGGCCTCAGCCTCAACTTCGCTGCCTTTCGATCGGTGCTCGACGGCGAGCGCGGCGAGGGCACCTTCACCCGTGTGGAACGCTGGGCGCTCAAGCGGCTATCGGGGATACTGCCGATCGAGTCCCTGTGGGCATTCAACGCTAAGTACGACCCGGCATGGCTGCCGCGCTACCTCGTGTACCCGGCGGCCGAGAGCTTCGTGCCCGTCGTTGCGGCGACGCTGCGCGCCGAGTCGATCACCGAGATCCCCGTCCTTGGCCGCTTCTTCGCCAACGACCCCGCGAACCGGCCTGGCACCGTCATCCCTCCCGAGATCCTCGAGGCCGCGCAACATCCAGACGAACACGTCGACGCGCAAGGTGTACGGCACTGACGTTTGGTGACGCCTTTCGTCCACCCCGATTGGTGACTCGGGTGACCCGGATGATCCCTACGACTCGGCGTAACCCTTGAGTGCCCTGAGGTACGCCTTCGTGGCCCGGGACTGAATCATTTGAGCTATCGGACCCGAAAGGCGAACAAGCAAACTTTCCGGTCGGGAGACGCCGGTGATCTCAAACCGGTTGGTCCCGTCGAGTGTTCGACTCACCACGAATGCCTCTTCTCCACCCTCCGGGTGACCGGGAAGAGTTCCATATGCGAACCCGTACTGCGTGGAAGTTTCGATGACCCGAACGATCCGACACGGCGCCGCAATTGCGAGATACGGAGGTCCCAACGCCAGAAGCACGGTGGCGCCGACCTCGACGACTCGAGTTGGCGGAAACACGGCGACGCCCAGAATCCGATGCGCTTTCCACGTCCTCAGACCGACGACGGCACGTTCGTACACGGCCTCACCACTTCGCAGCTCGATCTCGTAGTGATGTTGCCGATATCCACGAGGTTGCGTCTGAAGGTGTTCAATGTCGGTCTCGCTGTACGTCGGCAAGTGATTTGACGCCGCCCGAAGAAGCTCCTCCATTGAACGCACGTTGGTGGGTCGAACGAGTCTCATCGATAGTCCCTGGTCTGAACTGACGCAAATGTAGGACGAGCGCAGATCGATTCCCCGACCGAATAATCATTCGCCGCCATCGGCGCGGTCCAAACGTTCGCCGATTGCGCGTGCGAACGCGACAGCCGCCGGCGGGTGATGGGTGAGAAACAGTGACGGCTCGACGAGCTCGAGCTCCATCACCGCCCACGCCCCTGCCCAGCGCACCAAGTCGATCCTCGCGTACAGCAGGTCGCCGGGTTGGTCGGCCAACACTCGCGTGGCGAGCGCGAGCGCCTCCGGCTCGCCCGCCGCTGGTGACATCTGCGCCAGGCGAAATTCCCAGGAGCGATCGAGTTCGGCAACGTTGAGCATCGCGCCCTTGGTCATGGCGTGGGAGTACTGACCGTCGATGAAGACCAGAGCGCGCTCGCCCTGCGAATCGACCGAGTCCACGTAGGGCTGGATCATCACGTCACGCCCGGCCTGGTGCAGCCGCGCCACGTGGGCCAGCGCGTCATCTCGCTGCGCCGGTGAGTACCGCGCCGCGTTGAGCGACCCAGCCCCCACGCGCGGCTTGACTACGACGTCGCCGTCGTAGAAGCTCGGCGCGTCGCCCACGTCGACGAAGGTTGTCGGCACTACGGCGTGACCCCGCGCAGCCAGGTCCTGCAGGTAGATCTTGTCGCTGGAGTAGGCCACGACCTCGTAGGGATTGGCCAGTCGGGCCACGCCGCGCGCCCAGGCGAGGAACTCGTCACGGCGCGTCGTGTAGTCCCACGTGGAGCGGATGACCACCAGGTCGTCGTCGAAGGGGTCGTCGGCGTCCCAGGCAATCGCGCGCGCCGATATTCCTTCGTCATTCAGTGCAGCCAGGAGAATGGGCTCGTCGGGGTCGTCCGAACGGTGCGCGGTGGCCAGCGCCACGCGTTTCACGGCGTGAAAAGGACGGTGGCGTGCTGGCTGAGGGCGGCCAACGGCCCGGGCCACACTCCGAACAACACCGTGAACGCAACGCCGAGCGCTATGACAACTCCCGTCGCGCTCGGAACTTCGACGCGCGTCGCGTCGCGGTCCTCGTCGGCGTAGAGGGCGAGCACCCAGCGCAGGTAGAAGTAGGCGGCGATGGCCGCGCCCAGCAACGCGATCAGGGCCAGCGCGCCGCCGCCGGCGTCGACCGTGGCCGCCAACACGGCGAACTTGGCGTAGAAGCCGGTCGTGAGGGGGACGCCGAGTTGACTCAGCAGCAGCACGGCCAGCGCGCCACCCAGCCACGGCTGGCGGCGCGCCAACCCGCGGTAGGCGTTGATGTCGTGGTCCTCGTCGCCTCGCCCACCCACCAGGGTCACGACCGCGAACGTCGCCACGACCACTGGCGCGTAGGTCGCGAGATAGAAGAGTGTGGCCGCGCTGCCGCGCGCGTCGGCCGCGTAGAGGCCGAGCAGGATGAATCCCGCGTGGTTGATCGACGAGTAGGCGAGCATGCGCTTCACGTTGCGCTGGACCGTGGCCAAACCGGCGCCGATCAGCGTGGTGAGGACCACCAGCACAAAGAGAATCGGGCGCCACGTGGCCATCTGGGTACCAAGAGCCGAGACCGTCACGCGCAAGAACGCGGCGAACGCACCGACCTTGACGATCGAGGCCATGAAGCCGGTCACCGGCGTAGGCGCGCCCTGGTAGACGTCGGGCGACCAGAGGTGGAAGGGCACGGCGGCGACTTTGAAGGCGAAGCCGACCAGGAGCAGTCCCCCGCCGGCGTAGAGCAGGCCCGGTCGCAGCAGCGTGTTGGTGCCCAGGTAGTACGACAGCGAGGTCAGGTTGGTGCTGCCAGTCGCCCCGTAGACCAACGCCGCGCCGTAGATGAAGATTGCCGAGGCGAACCCGCCCAGCAGGAAGTACTTGAGCGCCGCCTCAGACGACGCCGCGCGCTCGCGGTCGAAGGCCACCAGCACGTAGAGGCCGATGGAGAGGATCTCGAGGCCGAGGAAGATCACGATCAGGTCGTTGGCCTGGCACATGAGGATCGCGCCCGACGCCGCGGCCAGGCTCAGCACCTGGTACTCGGCGCCGGCGACGTGTTCGCGCGCCGACCAGTCGTGCGCGACGAGCGTGGCCAGTGCCAGGCCGATGGCGACGATCCCCGACGTGACCACCGAGAAGCCGTCGAGCACGACCGCGTGGGCGATCGTGGTGGTGGCGCCGTGATCGGCCACGTAGGACCACTGCCACCACGCCACGGCCGCCGCAGCCAGTGCCGCGGCCAGCGTCACGGACGTCGAGACGACGCGCGGCAGCGCCCCGCGCACGAGCGCCGTCGCGCACACCAGCACGAGCGACGCGACGAAGAGGATGATGACCGGCGCGATGGCCAGATAGTGGATCGAGGGCATCACAACGGCACTCACTTCGTCAACCCCGCGGGCGCGACGTGAGCAATCAACTGCTGGACCGACGGAGAGATCCGATCGAGCACCGGCTTGGGGAAGACGCCGAGCACGACGATCAGCACCACAATGGGCACCATGACCCAGCGTTCGGCCGAGTTGACGTCGGCCATCTCGGCGTTGTCGGCGTTGGCGCGCCCGTGAAAGACCCGCTGGTAGGCCCAGAGCAGGTAGAGCGCGGCCAGCAGGACGCCGAAGGTCGCCGCCACGCCCCACCAGGCGTGCGTCGCGAAGGTGCCGATGAGGATGAGGTACTCACTCACGAAGCCCGACAGCCCCGGTAGGCCGATGGAGGCCAGCATGACGACCGTGAACAGCGCGGCGAGCACCGGGGCCGGTCCCTGCAGGCCGCGCAGGTCCGCGATGGTGGCCGTGCCGCGGCGGCGCTCGACGAAGCCGATGAGCAAGAAGAAGCCGGCCGTGATCACGCCGTGGTTGAACATCAGTAGCACCGCGCCGACCATGGCGATCTTGGACCCCGTGACCACGCCCAGCGTGATGAAGCCCATCTGGGCGAGCGAGGAGTACGCCACCAACCGCTTGAGGTCCGGCGTCACGCAGGCCAGCGCCGAGCCGTAGACGATGCCGATGACCGCGAGCGTCAGCAGCACCGGGCGCATCGTCGGCAGCGCCAGCGGCGCCAGACCGACCGCGAAGCGCAGGAGTCCGTAGGAGCCCAGCTTGGCCAGCAGCGCGGAGAGCTCGACGGCCCCGGCGGTCGGCGCCTCGGCGTAGGCGAGCGGCGACCAGGTGTGCAATGGCCAGATGGGCGACTTGACCGCGAAGGCAATGGCGAAGGCGCCGAAGATCCACACGGCGCTCGAGTGGCTCATCGTCGTGGCGCTGAGCGCCGCGTAGGAGAAGGTCAGCGCCCCGCCGACCTGGTGCTGGTGCAGGACCGCCAGGTACAGCGCGCCGACGAAGAGGAAGGCCGACCCGGTGAAGGTGTACATGAAGAACTTGAGCGCGGCGCGCGACCTCTCCTTGGCGCCCCACCCCGCGATGATGAAGTAGCTGGGCACCAGGGTCAGCTCGAAGAAGATGAAGAACTCCAGCAGGTCGTGGGAGACGAAGCTGCCCATGACGAAGGACGTCAGCATCAGCAGCCAGGCGACGAAGGCGGGCTCGCGCCGTTTGTCACGCGCACCGAAGAGAGCGACCAGCAGCACGAAGGACGTGAGCACGATCATCAGCAGCGAGATGCCGTCGAGCGCCACGTCCCAGGCCAGACCGAAGGGGGCGGAGAGCACGTGGCGGCTGGAGAAGTCGAAGGTCTGGGCCCCGGCGATGCGCCAGTTGTAGATCACGGCGACGATCAGCGTCAGCACCATCAGCGCGCTCGCGGTCACCACCGCGCACACGTAGGCCGCGCCCTCGCGTCGGCGCAGCGAGCCCGCGACCAGCGAGCCCACGAAGGGCAGGCCAACTAAGACGTCCAGCCACGCGGAGCAGTGCACGCTAACCCGCCCGCGCCAGCAAGAAGATCACGATCACGGCCATCCCGAGCACCGTGGCCAACGCGTAGTGGCGCACGAAGCCCGACTGGACCTTGCGCACGCCCTCGGCGCTGCGGCGCACCCCGACCGCGACCGCGCCCACGGCGCCGTCGATCACCTCGCGGCTCGATCACGTCGTCGCCGTACTGACTGGCCACCGGTCAAGCGGTCGGCCGATCGCCGCGTCGTAGGCGTCGTCCCATCGCCACACGTGCTCCAAGAAACTCGGCTCGAAGCGATCCGAACTCACCCGGTCGCGCCAGATGGCGAAGGCGGCCAGCACCCCGGCCACGGCCACCACCACGTCGACGGCGGCCAGCGTGACCTGGGCGACCGTCGAGGCGTGCGCGTGCGCGGGGATGAACCCGAACGTCGGGGTCGAGGAAGCCGGCCAACGACGCGCCGTGGATCCAGGGCAGGTCGAGCACGCCACCCAGCACGGAGAGCCCGGCCAGCACGACGAGCGGCAAGGTCATGACCCACGGCGCCTCGTGCGGGTCATCGCCGTGCGTGTCCTCGCGGAAGCGCTCGGTGCCGCGGAAGGTCAGCACGAAGAGTCGGCTCATGTAGTAGCCCGTCAGCATCGCGGTCACAACCCCCAAGACCCACAGCGGTTTGGAGAACTCGAAGACGTTGGTCAGGACCTCGCCCTTGCTCCAGAACCCCGCGAAGGGCGGGATGCCCGAGATGGTGAGCCAGCCCACCAGGAAGGTCGGGAAGGTGAGCGGCAGGTACTTGGCCAGTCCGCCCATCTTTCGCATGTCCTGCTCGCCGTGCAGCGAGTGGATCACCGAGCCCGAGCCGAGGAAGAGCAGGGCCTTGAAGAAGGCGTGGCTGATCATGAGGAAGATGGCGGCCGAATACGCCCCGGCCCCTACGGCCAGCACCATGTAGCCGATCTGGCTGACCGTGGAGAACGCCAACACCTTCTTGATGTCGCGCTGGGAGGTGGCGATGGTGGCGGCCACGAACGCGGTGAGACCACCCACCACGGCGATCGTCATGCGTCCCGACGACGACAGCGCGAGCACCGGCGCCATGCGCACGAGCAGGTAGACGCCGGCGGTCACCATGGTGGCCGCGTGGATGAGCGCCGACACGGGGGTCGGGCCTTCCATCGCGTCGGGCAGCCAGTTGAAGAGCGGGATCTGGGCCGACTTGCCCGTCGCGGCGAGGAGCAGCGCCAGCACGACCAGCGTGGCCACCGTCGGCGACAGCGCGCCGGCGTGGTTGAAAACGTTTCGGTAGGTGAGCGTGTGCAGGTGCGAGAAGATCAGGAACATCGCGATCAGCAGTCCCACGTCACCGACGCGGTTGTAGATGAAGGCTTTCTTTCCCGCGCTGGCCGCGGCGTCGCGGTCGAAGTAGTAGCTCACCAGCCAGTACGAGCACACCCCGACGCCCTCCCAGCCGAC
Organism: uncultured Actinomycetota bacterium; assembly: GCA_963715855.1. GTDB lineage: Bacteria > Actinomycetota > Acidimicrobiia > Acidimicrobiales > RAAP-2 > RAAP-2. Next base: position 1,509,112 of record OY970279.1, on the reverse strand, counting down.
GAAGGTGAGCACGAGGTTGTTGGCCAGCACCAGCAGGAGCATCGAGAACACGAAGAGGTTCATGTAGAGGAAGAACTTGCGGTAGTCGCGCTCGCCCTTCATGTAGCCCATCGAGTACAGGTGGATCAACGCCGAGATGCCGGTCACGAAGAGGCACATGGTGACCGAGAGCGGGTCGACGAGCAACGCCGCCGGCACGTGCAGGGTCCCGACCGTGATCCAGGTGAAGAGCTGGACCGTCACCTCGCGCTTGCGCGCCGCCCAGGAGCAGCACGAAGGCGATCACCGACGTGCACGAAGCTGGCCGCGACGACCCCGGTGGCGATGGCGCCGACGACGCGCTCGCTGAACCACTTGTCCGTTGATCACGACGATGAGGAAACCCATCAGCGGGAACAGCACCGTCAACGTGGCGACGTGGGCCATCTCAGCCCTTCATCTCGGACAGCTCGTCGACGCTGGTCGAGGACCGTCGGCGAAAGACCGCCACCACGATGCCCAACCCGACCGTCACCTCGGCGGCCGCCACCACCATCACGAAGAAAACGCTGGCCTGTCCCCCGATGTCGCCCAGGGTGCGTGAAAAGGTCACGAAAGTGAGCGTCACGGCGTTGAGCATCAACTCAATGCACATGAACATGATCAGCGCGCTGCGGCGCGTCAAGGAGTCCGAACGCACCAATGCCGAAGAGGATCGCGGCGAGGATGAGGTACCAGGCGGCGGGCACGCTCACGCGGGCTCCTCGTCCGAGCGCGCGCTCGCGACGCGCCAGCAGGACCGCGCCGACGACCGCGATGACCAACAGGGCGGCCGTGGCTTCGAAGGCGAAGAGGTAGGTCGTAAAGACCGCGGTGCCGAGCTCCTTGACGTTGCCAGCGCCGTTGGTCGTGGGCACTCCGTTGGTCGAGACCGCCGTCGCGCCGGTCACCCAGTGCGAACGGGCCATCAAGGCGATCAGTCCCGCAACGGTGATAGTGACGCCGACGCCGGCGAAGGCCCGTTGACCCACCAGCGGCTCAACAGCCGACCGGGTCGTGACGATCAACGCCCAGGAACATGATGACGAAGAGGAAGAGGACGACGATGGCCCCGGCGTAGACGATGACCTGGACGGCCGCGAGGAAGTCGGCCGACTGGGCCACGAAGGCCACGGCCACGCCGAAGAGCGTCATGATGAGACACAGCGCCGAGTGGACCGGGTTGCGCGAGGCGAGAGACCCCGACGGCGCCGACCAGAATCAGCACGGCCGCGGTGGCGAAGACCAGCACGCCAGCGCCCGAGTAGGTGACGGCGATCACGCGGCCCCCTTCTTTCGGGCCTGCTTCAGACGATCCTTCAGGCGCTCGGCCATCGCCGCGGGGCCGCGCTGGTCCAGCGGCACGTCCTCGGGCTGCAGTGACGCGAAAATGCACGGCGAATCGACTTGGTGCCGGTGGCCTCGTCGTCGCGAGCGTCGGACTGTCCGCCCTCGGGTGCGCGCACGCCGAAGCCCAGGTCGGCCGACCACTGCACCACGCCCTCGAAGTCGGCGTCGCCGCTGGGCGAGGTCGCGCGCATCCACCCGCCGGTCATCTCGGCCTCGCCCTCGCGCCAGTCCTCCCACGGCAGGCGCTGCGGGTTGCCCTGGTCGTCGACCAGGAGCTCGGCCTTGGTGTAGATGGCGTCGGCTCGATTGGTAAAGGAGAACTCGAACAGCTTGGACTCGGTGATCGCCTGGGTCGGGCACGCCTCGACGCAGAGGTCGCAGTGGATGCAGCGCAGGTAGTTGATCTCGTAGACGTAGCCGTACCGCTCACCGGGGCTCACCGGGTGGTCCGGAGGGTTGTCCAGTCCGCGCACGAAGATGCAGTCCACCGGGCAGACGCCCGCGCACAGCTCGCAGCCGATGCACTTCTCCATCCCGTCCTCGTAACGATTGAGGACGTGGCGACCGTGCTGGCGCGGCTGCTTGGGCCGCTTGGCCTGCGGGTAGCTGGTGGTCACCGTGGGTCGCACGATGTGACGCAGCGTCAACTTGAAGCCGCCGAAGAAGTCGAGGGGCTTGCTCACGATGGATCCTCCTCGTCGGTGTGCGCGCGCAGCACGTCGCCGGGGAGCGGCCGCTCGCCCACGGTGGGCAGCACCGCTGCGGCGCCACGCTCGCGGACCTGCCCGAGCGCGAACGCGCGCGACAGCACGGTCCAGGCGAAGAGCACCAGCGCGCCCATGGCGAAGCCCCACGCCCGGTTGATCAGGAAGCCGGCCACCACGATCATCCAGCCGAGCGATAGCGGGATGAGCCGCTTCCAGCCCAGGTCCATGAGCTGGTCGTAGCGAAAGCGCGGCAGCGAGGCGCGGAACCACACGTAGATGAAGGCGAAGGTCACGGTCTTGAGCAGGAACCAGGCGATCGGGAAGACCCAGCGCAGGTGCGACACCGGCGGCACCCAGCCAGCCGGCCCGCCCAGGAAGAGCGTGACGATCACCGCCGACATCGTGATGGTGTTCATGTACTCGGCCAGGAAGAAGATGGCGAAGCGGAACGAGGAGTACTCGGTGTGGAATCCCCCGACCAGCTCGCTCTCGGCCTCCACCACGTCGAAGGGTGGCCGGTTCAGCTCCGCCGTGATCGCGATCACGAACACGACGAACGGGATCAGCCCGAGGCGGATCAGGTTCCAGTGCCAGATGCCCTGGGACTGAGAGGTGACGATGTCGTGCGTCGACAGGGACCCGGTCGCCAGCACGACGGTGACGACCGTGAGTCCGAGGGCCGCCTCGTACGAGATCATCTGGGCGCTGGCGCGCACGGAGGAGAGCAACGGGTACTTGGACCCCGACGACCAGCCCGCGAGCATCACGCCGTAGACCGAGATGCCCGACATGGCCAGCAGCAGCAGGATGCCCATCGGTGGGTTGGCGGCCTGCAGCTCGCACCACGTGGCCGGCGATGGTGAGCGTCCCGCCGATCGGGACAATCGCGAAGGTGATGAAGGCCGGGATGACGACGAGGAACGGCGCCAGTTTGAAGACGGTGCGGTCGGCCTCGGCCGGTACCAGGTCCTCTTTGAAGATCAGCTTGATGCCGTCGGCCACGGTCTGTAGGAGCCCAAAGGGCCCCCAGCGCTGCGGGCCGATGCGACTCTGCATGTCCGAGATGGCCTTGCGCTCGAACCAGATCATCAAGATGACGGCGTTGAGCAAGCACCGCGAAGGCCACCACCAGGCGCACGATGAGAATGACCCAGACCGCGAGATTCAGTCCGTGCGCGTAGAGCGGGTCGACCGTCGCCCAGGTCATCGCGCCTCCAACGCGATCTCGGCGGTCAGCGCGTGGGCCACGAGCCAGGACCGTACGACGTCGTGGCCCTCGGCGTCCAGCGTCCCGAAGGCGACCTCGGCGACGCCACGACCGACGGCGTCATCGAGCGTCACCGACAGGTGCGCCTCGCCCACGTGGTCCGCTGACGAGCACCTCACCGCCGTCGGCCACACCGAGGCGGTCTAGGTCGAGGTGGTTGAGTCGCAGCGTCGTCACCGCGACGAGCGCGGCCAGCGCCGGCGAACCCTGCATCGCCACCCCACGGTCGTAGAGACGGCGGCTCACGTAGAGACGCCACGCGTACGCGTCAGCGTGGGGCACATCGACCCCTCGGCCGGCGGCGACGTCGCTCAGATTCGCGCGGCGCACACGCTCGGGGCTCGCCGCGCGCTCGAGCGTGACGGCCCCGGCCCGCGAGGTGGTGCCCGAAGTCTCGATCGAGCGAATGCCCGGATTGGCCATCGGGTCCAAGGGTCGCGCGGGCGACGACGACTCCGCCGGTCGACGACGACGCCCTCGACACCGTGCGCCGCGACCGACAGCGCCGGGTAGCCCGTGGTCTCTTCGATCGCGCGCGCGGCGTCGACCACCGACGCCAGACCGAGTGACTGGCCGAACTCCTCGGCTAGTTCCGAGGCGATGGCGACGTCGGGCCACGCCGAGCCGGGCGCCACCAACTTGGCGCTCAGCGCGCTCACCCGGCCTTCGAAGTTGGTCACGGTGCCGACGCGTTCCTGCGCGACGGCGGCGGGCAAGCACGACCTCAGCGTGCGCGAGGCTGCGCCCCACCGTGTCCGGTCACGACCACCACGCGCGCCGCGGCCAGAGCGGCGCCGGCGTGCTCGGCGTCGGCGACGTTGCCCAGCAGGCATCCACCCAGCAGCAGGACCGCACGCTGTTCGCCCGAGGCAAGTGCATCGAGCTGGGCCAGCGTGTCGCGTCCCTGGCGCTCGCTGATCCCTCGGCCCGGGGCCAGTCCCGGGGCCAAACCCATGTCGAGCGCGCCGCGAACGTTCGCGCGTCGCAGCGCTCCAAGGAAGGTGGCTGACGGGAACCGCTCGGCCAACGTCCGCACCGCGCTTTCGATGACCGCGGCGCCTTCGGCCATGTTGGGCCGTCCCACGACGAACACCACGCCGTTGCCGGACTCGCCGAGCAGCGCGCGCGCTTCGTCGAGTTCAGCGTCGCTGACCGAAAGGTCGTGCACCGGCGACTTCGAAGACACGGCGGCCGCCACTCGGTGGGCCTCACCAGGTCGCGTGACGAGTGACACCGTCGCCAGCGATCGAAGCGCGCTGGAGCCGAAAGAGAACTCCACCAGCTTCGAGCGACCCGAAACCAGCCCTTCGCGCAGGCGCAAGAACAGGATCGGTAGCTCCTCGCGCAGGTCGCCGGTCAAAGTGACCACGACGCGCGCGCTGAGCGGCATCGTTGACCGTCGCACTGGGCAGCGACTGCAGGAGCGCCGGATCGAGTCCGTCGCCGTATTGGGCGTCGATGTTCTCGCTACCGAGCACGTCGCGCACGAAACGTTGCCAGGCGAACGCGCCCTCGTTGGTGAGGGCCGCTCCCCCGATGGCACCGACGCCGTTGGCGTCGCCCATACCCGCGCGCAGGACCTCGGCGGCGGCCGTCAGCGCCTCGCCCCAGCTGACGACTTCGAGTCGCCCGTCGCGGCGCACCATTGGCTCGGTGATGCGCGTCGCCGCGCTCAGCGGGTCGAGCGAGTCGGGGTTGCCGTCAGTGGCATCGAGTGTGAAGCGGCCCTTGTCGCACAGCCACCCGTGGTTCAGCGCGTCCGAGTCGATCCCGAGCACCCGGGTGAGGCGGTTGCCCGAGGACTGGACCGCGACGCGACACTGCACCGCGCAGGTCGTGCAACTGCTCTCGACCTGGTCGAGGTCCCAGGGCCGGGCGCTGAACCGGTACGGCTTGGCGGTGAGGGCGCCCACGGGACAGATCTGGACCGTGTTGCCCGAGAACATGGAGTCGAAGGGCTCCACGGGTGACGGCGCCACCTCCATCTGCTCGCCGCGACCGGCGAAGTCGATCTGGGCGTCACCGGAGACCTCGGCGGCGAAGCGGGTGCAGCGCGCGCACTGGATGCACCGCTCGCGGTCCAGCAGCACGAGTTCACCAATGCTGACCGGCTTGACGAAGTGGCGCTTCTCCTCGACGAAACGAGTCTCACCCGCACCGTGGGTCAGCGTCTGGTCCTGGAGCGGACACTCGCCGCCCTTGTCACAGACCGGGCAGTCGAGCGGGTGGTTCGCCAGCAGGAACTCGAGCACGCCGTCTTGGGCCTTCTTCACCTTCTCGGACTCGGTGACCACGGTCATGTTGTCGCTGACGTGCAGGAAGCACGCGGGTTGGAGGGTCGAGCCGCGCGGACCCTCGACCTCGACCAGGCACATGCGACAGACCCCCACCGGCGCCATGCGCGGGTGGTAACAGAAACGAGGAATGTACGTCCCGGCGCGCTCGGCCGCTTCGATCAGCAGCTCGCCGGGGCGCGCGCGTCGACCGTCCGGCCGTCGATGGTGAGCGTGACGCTGCGTGACCGTGTCAGTCATAGGTGCACCCGCGCGTGACGTGATCGGCGAAGACGTCGGCGAACATGTCGATCGCCGAGTGGATCGACGACGGGATCGACGGACCAAGCACGCAGATGGTCGTCTGCTGCGGCGGCCAGGCCAGTCCCGGCGAGATGTTGTCGCTGAGGTCGAGCAGCAGCGCGATGTCCTCGGCGCGCCCCTCGCCATTCTCCAGGCGATACAGCACGCGCTCCAACCAGCCCGAGCCCTCGCGGCACGGCGTGCACTGGCCGCACGACTCGCGCGCGAAGAACCGCGTGATCCGCCAGGCGGCGCGCACCGGCACAGGTCGTGTCGTCGAAGACGACGATCGAGCCCGAACCGAGCATCGATCCCTTTTCGGCGACTTCGTCTTGTCCGAGGGGCAGGTCCAAGAGGTCCGGCCCGAACCAAGGTGCCGACACCCCGCCGGGGATGAAGGCGGTCAGCGGGCGGTCGTCGATGGTCCCGCCGCCGAGTCGCGGGTCGTAGATGAGGTCGCGGAAGGTGTTCTTGACCATCTCGACCTCGTAGACGCCGGGATTGTCGCACCCGTCCGGCTAGCGCGAAGAGCCGCGTCCCCGTCGAGCGCCCGGAGCCCAGCGCGGCGAATGCCGCTCCTCCGTTCGTGACGATCCACGGCAGGTTCGACATGGTCTCGACGTTGTTGACCACGGTGGGCTCGCCGTAGAGGCCATTGACCGCGGGAAAGAACGGCGGCTTGATGCGCGGGAAATCCGCGCTTGCCCTCGAGGGCCTCGAGCAGCGCCGTCTCCTCGCCGCAGATGTACGCCCCGGCGCCTGGGTGCACGACGACGTCGAGTGAGAAGTTCGAACCGAAGATGTTGCGCCCCAGCGCCCCGTACTCGTAGGCGTCGTTGACGGCCTGCTGGACCCGTTCCAGACCGAGGGCGAATTCGCCGCGCACGAAGATGTAGGCGCGGGTCACCTGCAGCGCATAGGCCGCGATCACCACGCCCTCGACGAGTTGGTGGGGGTCGCGCTCGACCAGGTAGTGGTCCTTGAAGGTCGCGGGCTCGGACTCGTCGCCGTTCACCACCAGATACGAGATCGGCGCGCGGCGCAGCATCGACCACTTGCGTCCGGCCGGGAATCCCGCGCCGCCACGTCCCAGCAGTGACGCCTGCATCCACCTCGGCGGCGACGTCCTCGGGGAACATCGTGAGCGCCTTGCGCAGGCCGTCGTAGCCGCCCGTGGCCAAGAACCGCGTGAGCGTATACGAGTCGTCGTACTCGCGCCGCGCGGACACGATCATGGGAGCCTCCAGGACCGCCACTACGCGTCCTCCGTCGCGGTGCGCTTCTCGCGCGCGGCCAACGCCTTCGCGCGCTCGGCGGCCAGCTGCTCGGACTCGACGTGGAGGGGGCCGCTTCGGCGTACGCGCATCAGCGTGCCGTGCGCCGGAATGTCAGCGATCGCGCTTGCCGTCGCGCAACTCGCCCACCAGGGCGTCGAAGGCCTCCGGGGTGGTCGTTCGTACGTAGCGGTGATTCACCTGCACGCATGGCGCGCGGTCGCAGTCAGCCAGGCACTCGGTCTCTTCGAGCGTGAACAGTCCGTCGTCGGAGGTCGCGCCCACCTCACAGCCGAGCGTGGCACCGGCGTGCGTCAGCATCTCCTCGCCGCCCGAAAGCAGGCAGGCGATGTTGGTACACACGCCCACGACGTAGCGCCCGACCGGGCTCGAGGTGGAACATGTCGTAGAAGGAGGCCGTGCCGCGCACCTCGGCCGGCGTGGTGCCGGTGAGCTCGGCCACCTCAGCGATACCCTCATCGGTGACGAAGCCGTCTTGCTCTTGCACCAGGTGCAGCAGCGGCAGCATCGCCGATCGCTTGCGCGGATAGAGCGCAACCAACTCCTCGGCGCGCTGGCGCAGGTCGGTGCGAAAGTGACTCACCGGTCGACCTCGCCCATGACGGGATCGACCGTCGAGATCACGGTGATCGTGTCGGACACCGAGCCCCCGCGCATCAGCAGCGGCACCGCCTGGAGATTGACGAAGCTCGGCGCGCGGGTGTGCAAGCGATACGGCTTGGGTCCGCCGTCGGCCACCAGGTAGCAGCCCAGCTCGCCGCGCGGCGACTCCACCGCCGTGTAGACCTCGCCGGGCGGTACGTGGAAGCCCTCGGTGAAGAGCTTGAAGTGGTGGATCAGCGCCTCCATCGACTCGTCGATGCGCGCGCGCGGCGGCGGCGTCACCTTCGGGTCCTGGCTGCGGTAGTCGCCGGCGGGCATGCGCTCGAGGCACTGACGCACGATGCGCAGCGACTCGCGGATCTCGTTGAGCCGGATGGCGTACCGGTCGAAGTTGTCACCGAAGGTGCCCACGATGACGTCGAACTCCACCTCGTCGTAGGCGAGGTAGGGCATGTTGCGCCGCAGGTCCCAGGCCACGCCGGTCGAGCGCAAGCAGCGGACCGGTGACGCCGAGGGCCAGAGCCTCCTCCGAGGTGATCGGCGCGACGCCGACCATGCGCTGGCGAAAGATCGGCTGACCGGTGAGCAGCTGGTCGTACTCGAAGGTCCGCTCGTAGATCGTGTCGCAGATGACCTCGACGTCGTCCTGCCAGCCGTCGGGCAGGTCGGCGGCCACCCCGCCGGGGCGCACGTAGTTGAGGTTCATGCGCAGGCCGGCGGTCTTCTCGAAGAAGGCCAGGATGAGCTCGCGCTCGCGCAGCCCGTAGATCATCATCGACGACGCGCCCAGGTCCATGCCGTTGGTCGCCATCCACACCAGGTGCGACGAGACGCGGTTGAGCTCGCTCATGAGCATGCGGATCCACACCGCGCGCGCCGGCACCTCGACGTCCAACAGGGTCTCGACCGCCATCGAGAAGCACAGCTCGTTGATCACCGGGCTCAGGTAGTCCATGCGCGTCACGTTGGTCGCGCCCTGCACGTAGGTCAGTTCCTCGCCGGTCTTTTCCATACCGGTGTGCAGGTACCCAATCACCGGCTTGGTGCGCAGCACGAACTCACCGTCGAGCTCCAGCATCAGTCGCAGCACGCCGTGGGTCGACGGGTGCGACGGACCCATGTTGATGATCATGGTCTCGTCGTCGCGGCGCTCGTAGTCGACCGAGTCCGGGTCAAAAGCCCGTCCGTCGAGGCGCAGGACCGAACCGACCTCGCGGCCCAGTTCGCCCGACGACGTCGTCGCGCGCCGCTGGAGCTCTTGTGCGCCCTCGGAGGTCTCGGCGGCCAACAGATCGACGCGTTCGACGGTGCGGATGGTCGGGTCGCTCATCGTGGGCCCGGCGCCTCTTTGAACTGCACCGGAACGCGCCCGCTGCCGTAGTCCTTGCGCAGAGGGTGCCCCTCCCACTCTTCGGGCATGAGGATGCGCGTCATGTCGGGGTGACCGGTGAACAGCACGCCGAACATGTCGAAGGCCTCGCGCTCCATCGCCTCGGTCCCCGGGTAGAGCGAAAAAAGCGTGTCGACTTCAGGGTCGTCGTCGCCGGCCTGGACCCGTACCGCGACGCGCTGGGAGCGACTGAGACTCAGCAGGTTGACCACGATCTCAAATCGGGTGGGCGTCACACCGTCCGGGAGAGAGCGCTCCGCGAACTCGAGGTAGTCAACGGCGCAGAGGTCCGCGCAGAGCTCGAAGCCGCTCTCCTTAAAGGACTGAACGGCCTCGACGTAGCGATCGCGAGTGGGAAAGCACACCAGGTCCGTCGAGAGACCGCTGGCGGTCGCCACGCCCGGGGGGGCCTCGGGGGTGGGGTACGTCACTTAGGAGTACCCAGCCGCACGGCCACCGCCACGTCGGGCGTCCACGGGCTGTCCGAGGCAACGACCGCGGGCTCGGGCCTTTCGGGGCGACGCATCAGTTCACCGGTACGAATCTTCTCGTGCAGGGTAAGGATCGAGTGCATCAACGTCTCGGGGCTCGGTGGGCAGCCCGGCGCGTAGACGTCCACCGGAACGATCTGGTCGACGCCCTGGACGATCGCGTAGTTGTTGAACAGTCCGCCGGTCGAGGCGCACACGCCCATCGAGATGACCCACTTCGGTTCCATCATCTGGTCGTAGACCTGGCGCAAGACCGGGGCCATCTTCTGTGAGACCCGCCCGGCCACGATCATGAGGTCCGCCTGACGCGGCGAGTTACGAAAGACCTCCATGCCGTAGCGCGCGAGGTCGAAGTCCGCCCCGCCGGTCGCCATCATCTCGATCGCGCAGCACGCGAGTCCGAAGGATGCCGGCCACACCGAGGCACGTCGCGCCCAGCGCACGAGGTCCTCGAGGCGGCCAGTCAGGAAGTTGTGGGGGAGGTCCTCGAGGGCCACGTCACGCCGCCCGGTCCGGGTCAGCGCCAACGCGCACGATCGTCGACGAACTCGTGCGCTCAGGGGTTCCGCGCGTGAGGTGCTTGACCGGCCCCCACGACAGCGCGCCCTCGCTCACCAAGAACAGCAGCGCGGCGAACACCGTGACGGAGAACGCCAGGACTTCGACCAGACCGAAGGCGCCAAGCTGGCGGAAGACCACTGCGAACGGGTAGAGGAAGACGATCTCAATATCGAAGATCACGAAGATCATCGCCACGAGGTAGAACCGCACGGGGAAGCGCTGCGGCGGCTCGATTTCCGGGACGATCCCGCACTCGTAGGGCGCTAACTTCGCGTCCGAAGGCCGCTTGCGCGGTGCCAACAGCGACGACGCGACGAGCGAACCCGCGGCGAACACCACTCCGAGAACGAGGAGTCCCAGTATTGGCAGGTACTGGTCCACGTCCATAATTTCTACCAGACCACGACTCGACCTCTGGCCGGCGCGCGGCGCCTGCTGACCTACGTCGCGCGACCGAACGCTCCGGACTCGCGGAGCGCGGCGAGTCGATCCTCGCTAACCCCCCAGCGCAGCAACCCGACCCGTGTTCCCGACCCGGCGCGGGTCGGCGGTTGACGCACGGAGCCGGGAGTGCGAGAGAACCGCGGAGCCGGTCGGGGTTGCACCGCGCCAGAGGTGTCGAAGACCTCACGATCGACGTTGTAGCGGTGGTTGGCCGCCTCGCGCGGCGACAGCACGGGCGTCACGCACGCGTCGGTGCCTTCGAAGGTGCTCGTCCACTCGTCGCGAGTGCGTTGGGCGAAGATCTGCGCGAATCTGGCCTTCATCTCGGGCCAGGCCCGGCGGTCCATCTGCGCGGGCAGTTCGGCATCGCCCAGTCCCAGGCCCTCCAGGAGTTGGCGGTAGAAGGTCTCCTCGATGGCGCCCACGGCCACGTACCCGTGGTCGGAGGTCTCGTAGACCTCGTAGAACGGCGCGCCCGAGTCCAAGATGTTGGTGCCCCGCTCCTCGTGCCAGATTCCCGCGTCGAGCAGCGAGTGGGTCATTGCCAGCAGCGAGGCCGACCCGTCGACCATCGCGGCGTCGACCACCTGGCCCTCTCCGCTCTGGCGAGCCCAGAGCACCCCAGCCAGCACGCCCAGTGCGAGAAACATGGACCCGCCGCCGAAGTCGCCCACGAAGTTGAGTGGCGGCACCGGTCGCTCTCCCGAGCGCCCAATCGGCCACAGTGCCCCTGAGATCGCGATGTAGTTGATGTCGTGGCCGGCCGATTGAGCCAGCACCCCGTCCTGGCCGTACCCGGTCATGCGGCCGTAGACCAACGACGGGTTACGAGCGAGGACCTGGTCAGGCCCCAACCCCAGCCGCTCGGTGACCCCCGGCCGGAAGGCTTCGATAAGTACATCCGCCTGCTCGCACAGGTCGAGGACCAAATCTCGCCCGGCGTCGCTTTTGAGATCTAGCGCCACCGAGTCTCGCGAGCGGTTGAGCAGGTCGTGGGTCGTGACCGCGTCGGCGTCGGGGTCGCCACGCTCCAGACGCAACACGTCCGCGCCGAGGTCGGCCAGCAGCATGCACGCGTACGGGGCCGGCCCGAGGCCCGCGAGCTCGATGACTTTGAGACCGTCTAGGGGGCCGGACATGGCCTAAGCGTACGGAGTCTCACGAGGAGTCGTCGGGCCGTGCCGCGACACCCTCGGCGACCAGTTCGTCGATCTCGATATCGGTGTAGCCCAGTTCGCCGAGTATCTCCTGGGTGTGCTGGGCGACGATCGGCGCGTAACGCAATGCCGGCTCGGGAGTCGCCGACATCTTGACGGGCGAGTTGATGTGGCGGTACGCGCCGACGAGGGGATGGACCTCGTCGCGCAAGACCCCGCGGTGTTCACTCGGGTCGTTGACGATGTCATCGAGAGACGCGACGGGACTAGCGGGAATGTTGAGTCGTGCGCACATCTCCAACCACTCGCCCGTGGTGCGCTGAGCAATGAGTTCGGCCAGGTCCCGATAGACGCGGTCCGCTTGGAGTAAACGCTCGCGGTGACTGGCGAACCAGGGACGCTGCTTGATGTCCTCTCGATCCAACGCCGCGAAGAGGGCGTTCCAGTTCTCGTCGGTGTAGGGCATCATCGCGACGTACCCGTCCGAGGTGCGGTGCGGCCCGCGGTGCGGCGTCATGATCCGCGTGTACCCCGCCGGTCCACCCGGGAACGTCGCGCCGCTCAGGTGCTCGACAAGGTTGAAGGCGAGGACGGCGTCGAACATCGGGACCTCGACTTTCTGTCCCTCGCCCGTTCGCTCGCGGTGCACCAGCGCGGCGAGAACCGCGTAGGTGATCGTCAGACCCGCGATCTTGTCGCCGATGATGGACGGGAAGTACGAGGTCTGTCCCAGGACCCGTTCGTTCAACCACGGCATGCCCACCATGGCCTGGATGATGTCGTCGTAGGCGGGTCGGTCCGCGTCGTCACCATCAGAGGCGAAGCCTTGGGACTGGCAGTACACGAGGCCGGGGTAGGAAGTCGACAGGTCGTCGTAACTCAGTCCTAGCCGGGCCAGGGCCCCGGGACGCAGGTTCGTGAGCAGGACGTCGGTGCCAGCCAGGAGCCGGCGAAAGACGTCGCCTCCCCTGGGGGTCTTGACGTCCAGGAAGAGGGACCGCTTGTTGCGGTGCAGGTTGAGCGCGATGCCCGACAGGTCCTCACGGGGTCCACCGCCCATGACGCGACTGGAATCCATAGCCGAATGCTCGACCTTGATGACGTCGGCGCCCAGGTCGCCGAGGAGTTGGCCGGCGTAGGGGGTCATGATCACCGACGCCAGTTCCACGACGCGCACGCCCGCCAGCGGGCCGGTCACCTGAGGCGGGTTGGGGTCGCTCACCGGGTCGTCCGGCCCCCCGGGATTCCTAACGTGGCCGCGCAGCCACCACCACGACTCGTCGTCGTTCGCTTCACGCCAGCAACTCTACGGAGTTCGTCGCGGGGGCCGTAAAGCCCACACCGTAGGCTGGCAGCCGTGTCCGGGCTCGAAAACCCTCTCGTCGCCTCGACGACCTACGACGTGGTGGTGGTGGGTGCCGGACCCAGCGGCTCGGCGTGCGCGCACTGGCTGGCCCGTGCCGGCTGGTCGGTCGCCCTCGTGGAGAAGAAGGTGTTCCCGCGCGTCAAGACCTGCGGCGACGGATTGACGCCACGCTCCGTCTATCAACTGAGGGCAATGGAACTCGAAGAGACGGTGGCTGAGCACGGTCACCGCTATAACGGACTGCGGGCCTTCGGTTACGGCGCGTCGCTCGAGTTGGAATGGCCCGAGCACCCGGTATTCCCCAACTACGGCTACTGCATTACTCGCTTCGACCTGGACGGGCTGGTTGCGAACGACGCCGCGAAGCGCGGGGCCGTTCTTCTGGCCGGCGTCGAGGCGCTGGGCCTCGTTGACCCGTCACCAGCGGCTGACGGTTCGCTGAAGGGTGCGCGGGGCGTCATGGTCGCCGACAAGTCGACCGGCACGCACGCAGAGGTACTTGGGCGCTACGTCGTGGTGGCCGACGGCCAGAACTCCCGGTTGGGCCGCGAGCTCGGCACGACGCGCAACCGCGAGTGGCCCCAGGGTATGGCGCTGCGCGGCTACTACCGCAGTGACCGTCACGACGAACCGTGGATCGACTCGCACCTGGACATCCGCGATCCCCTCGGCCGGGTCGTGCCCGGTTACGGATGGATCTTCCCCTTAGGCGACGGCCGCGTCAACGTCGGTGTCGGGCTGCTCTCGACCGCCGGCGCCTGGAAGGGCGTCAATACCACCAAGCTCCAGGAGTACTTCGTCAACCAGGTGGGTGCTGACTGGGGACTCAGTGAAACCACCTGCGAAGGTCCCGCGACCGGCGGGCGTCTCCCGATGGGACTAGCCATCGGTCCGCGCACGGGGCCGAACACATTGGTGATCGGCGACGCCGCGGGCACCGTGAACCCGTTCAACGGCGAAGGCATCGCCTACGGATACGAGTCCGGCCGCCTGGCGGCCGGCGTGCTGGGCGAGGCCCTGGCCAGCAGCGACCGCGGAGCGCTCGCGCTGTACGACGAGCGCGTCGAAGCGGCCTACGGCGACTACTTCAAAGTGGCGCGGGCCTTCGTACGCGTCATCTCCGAGCCGCGCATCCTGACGGCCTGCATGAGCGTAGGCATGCGCATCGCGCCGGTCATGCGCGAACTGCTCAAGGTCATGGCGAATCTCATGTCGAGCCAGGACCCCGGGGCCGGCGAGTTCGGCTACCGAGCGCTCGAGCGCTTGGCCGACGTGATCCCCGAACGCGCATACCAGTTGCTGCTCCACGGCGTCGAGACGACGCCCGCAGCGTGAGAGCTCGCGGGACCCCCGAGACGCCGTGTCGCTAACGCGCACGTTGATCCTCGGCTTCATCGCCGGAGCGACTATCGTGCTCGGCCTGCCGATCGGGCGCATGAAGACACCCGCGGCGCGGCTGCGCACGCTGCTCAACGCGCTGGCCGTCGGTGTCCTCTTCTTCCTCGTGATCGACGTGTTCTCCCACGCCTACGACCCGATCCAGACGCAGTTGCACGACCTGCACGTGCACCACGGCGGGTCGGTGGGGCGCGCCGTTCTCGACGTCGTCCTGCTCGTCGGGGGCGCCGCGATCGGTCTGATGAGCCTCGCCGTCTACCAGAAATGGGTCCGGAACCGTCGCGAGGCGGAGCACGACGCGAGCACGGGGCTGGAGTTCGTGCCCACGCCGACGCACCTGTCGATGATGATCGCGATCGGCATCGGGCTGCACAACTTCGGTGAGGGCCTCGCAATCGGTTCGTCGGCGCGCCTCGGGGCGCTGGGTTTATCAACGGTGTTGGTGATCGGCTTCGGACTCCACAACGCGACCGAGGGATTCGGCATCGTGTCGCCACTGGCGGGCTCCCAGAACCGCCCCTCGTGGGGGTTCCTGGGCCTCGTTGCCCTGATTGGCGGGGGCCCGACGACGCTCGGCGCGGTCGTCGGCTGGACCTGGTCGAGCACGACGTTGTCGATACTCTTTCTCTCGCTCGCGGGCGGCTCGATCATCTTCGTGATCTGCCAGCTCCTCTACGTCGCCTCGCGCAGCAAGAATCAGACCACCGTCTATATGGGGGTCTGCGTGGGCCTGCTCGTGGGTTTCCTCACCGACGTCATCGTGACGAGCGCCGGGGGCTGATCAGGCGGGCCTGGCGCTCGACGACGATTCGCGACCGAGCACGGTGTTGACCACCGACGCCAGGAACTTCTCACTCTGGGGCCACTGGACGACCAGCGCACCCAGGGTGGTCTCGAAGTGACCCTTGGCGACGATCACGACGACGAGGTGCACGGGTGTGGACACACCCGGAATGTTCAGTTGAATCTCCCCCCCGCGCGCGAAGCCGTGCACGAAGGTGACCGGGTGCCACGCGTTCCCCGGTGAGACGAGCGGCACCTTGCGGTTGACGGCGGTGAGGATGAACGCCTTGTTCACGGCGGCCACGCAGGAGCCGAATCGCGGCTCGGACATCTCGGCGACGTCACGGCGCACCATGGTCGTCGTGCGGTAGTACTGAGTCGTCGACGCCAGGTCGATGCCGTCAAAGGAGTTGGAGCGAAAGATTGACGAGGTCAACTGGTAGTCCGGCGCCTGGCCCGCCG
Source organism: uncultured Actinomycetota bacterium (assembly GCA_963715855.1). Classification (GTDB taxonomy): domain Bacteria; phylum Actinomycetota; class Acidimicrobiia; order Acidimicrobiales; family RAAP-2; genus RAAP-2. The sequence continues at coordinate 1,493,244 of OY970279.1, read as the reverse complement.
CTCCGAACATACGGTCGCGCGCGCCGGAGACCCCGAGGCATCCCTGAAAGAGCGCCGACAGTTGACCCCACTGTGATTTGGGCGCCGCCGTCGTGACGGTGACGGAGGTGGAGTGCACGACCTTGCCAGGTGGGGTGAAGATCGCCGCAAGGTACGACTGTGCGGTGATGCTCCACCCGAGTGGCAGGTCATCGAGTCGCAGGTTCACTCCACGAACCGCGGATAACTCGTGCGACGGAGCCGGCGAACTCGTGAAGAAGGCCGCGATGCCGCCCGCGAAGGAGGCCAGCAGGACGACAATCACTACGACGAGGGCTCCGACCCGGCGTGGCCGTCGCGCCACCACCCCACCGTGGGCGGACACGATCTCGCGCCACGCCTCGTAGTCGGAGAGGTCGTTCGTGCGCCAGCAGTAGCGGACGCCAGCCGCCGTCGCGAAGAGCGCCATGCCGCGGCGCAGCCGCACGAGGTGCACCTGTGTCAACTCCTCCCAGGGCGTCTGCCAGGCCACGTCCGGCACCCCCGTCAGTTGCGTCAGCGCGCGATCATCGGCCACCAGGGTGACGTCGTTGGTCGCGCCGTGGGGCACGAAACTCGGCCGCACGGTCCAGCCCGGGCTGCGCAGCGCGGTCACGCGATCTCCTTCGCGGCCTCGCCCGCCAGCTGTACGGTCCGCTCCAGGTCGGCGTCACCGTGGGCTAGGGAGACGAACAGGATCTCGTAGGCGCCGGGGGCCAACGCCACCCCACGAGCGAGCATCGCGTGGAAGAACCGCGCGTAGAGGCCGTTGTCGGCCAATTTCTGGGCAGCGGTGAAGTCGCTCGGCACGCTCACCGGTTCTCGGTCCAGGAAGAGTCCCATGAGTGGTCCGGCCGTGGGCGTCGCCGCGAAGAGGCCGCCGTGGGTAATCGACGCAGCCAGCGCCGCGGCGAAGGCGGCGACGCGTGACGAGAGATCTGCGAGCTCCTCCGTGGTCACGAGCTCCAGCACAGTGGAGCCAGCGGCGGTCGCCAGTGGATTGCCCGACAGCGTCCCGGCTTGATAGACCGGCCCGCTCGGCGCGAGCCGTCCCATCAACTCGCGCGACCCTCCGAAAGCCCCGACCGGAAGCCCCCCGCCGATCACCTTGCCAAAGCACCACAGGTCGGGCGTCACGTCGAAGTACTCCTCGGCTCCCCCGACCGCCAGCCGGAACCCCGTGATGACCTCGTCAAAGATGAGCAGCGCCCCGACGTCGTCACACGCGGCGCGCAGGCCCTCCAAGAACCCCGGCTGCGGTCCGACGAGGTTCATGTTGGCGGCTACGGGCTCGACGATCACCGCGGCAATCGTGTCGTCGAGTGCTGGCACCACGTTGTAGGGCGCGACCACCGTGTCGGCCACCGCGCCGGGCGTCACGCCCGCCGAACCTGGCAGTCCGAGTTGTGCCACGCCGCTGCCTCCGGCCACCAGCAGCGCGTCGGAGTGGCCGTGGTAGCAGCCGTCGAACTTTACAATTCGCTGTCGCCCGGTCACCCCACGCGCCAGGCGCACCGCGCTCATCGCCGCCTCGGTGCCGGACGAGACGAAGCGGACCTGCTTGAGGCCCGCGACGCGCTGCGTCATCAGCTCGGCCAAGCGCACCTCGCCGGGCGTCGGCGCACCGAAGGTCGTGCCGAGACCGGCGGCCGATTGGAGGGCGTCGACGACCGCAGGGTGGGCGTGTCCCAGGATCGACGCACCGTAGGACTGGACGAAGTCAAGGTAGCGGCGACCCTCGACGTCGGTCACGTACGCGCCCGCGCCGCTCACAACGGTGTAGGGCGTGCCGCCCACCGACTTAAAGGAGCGCACCGGCGAATCGACACCGCCGGGAATCACTCGCGACGCCGCTTCAAACCATTCGAGGTTGGTCAACGCGAGAGCTCCTCGGCGACCTCGCGCGCGAAGTAGGTGAGGATGATATCCGCCCCCGCGCGTCGCACGGCGGTGAGCTGCTCGAGCGCGACGGCGTCGGCGTCGATCCACCCCTGGGCTCCGGCGGCCTTCACCATCGCGTACTCACCGCTCACGTGATAGGCGGCGAGGGGGACATCGAGCTCGGCGTAGAGATCACTCAGCACGTCGAGGTTGGTCATGGCCGGCTTGACCATGATGACGTCGGCGCCTTCTTCGACGTCGAGGCGCGCCTCGCGCAGCGCCTCGCGACGGTTGCGGTAGTCCTGCTGGTAGGCCCGACGATCGCCGCCGTCTTTGATCTCGACCTGCACCGCGTCGCGAAACGGCCCGTAGAGGGCGCTCGCGTACTTGACGGCGTATGCGAGGATCGCGGTGTCGACGTGACCGGCGTCATCCAGTGCTGAGCGGATCGCCGCGACCTGACCGTCCATCATTCCGCTGGGGGCCACGACGGCGGCGCCCGCGTCCGCCTGGACCACCGCGGTGCGCGCGTAGAGCTCGAGGGTCGCGTCGTTGTCCACGGTTCCGTCATCACGAACCACCCCGCAGTGGCCGTGGGTCGTGTACTCGTCCAGGCAGAGGTCGGCCATCACGACGAGGTCGTCACCGAACTCGTCGCGCAGGCGTTTGAGCGCCACCTGCACCACCCCCGCCGGGTCGAAGGCCCCGGATCCCACTTCGTCCTTGGTGGCTGGAACTCCGAAGAGGATGACGCCACCAACACCGGCTGAAGTCAACGCCTTCACCTCGGCGACCAGGGACTCCATCGAGTGCTGCGCCTGTCCGGGCAGCGAGGAGATGGCCCGAGGTGCGTCGAGTCCCTCACCGACGAAGAGCGGCGCGACGAGGTCGTCGGGCGCCAGGGAGGTCTCGGCGACGAGGCGGCGCAGCGCGGCCGTTCGACGGAGCCGACGAGGACGTTCAGTGGGGAACACTGGGACCAGCCTATTGCCCACCCTCTCGGGCTCCTCAGGCGCCGTCGAGAGTAGCGAGCACGTTACCCAACTCGGGACCCCACGCTTCGATCACTCGTGCGTGGTCACGCTTGACCTCCGCGGCGGTCGTCGCGCCCGGCACGACCACCCACGACGAGGAGCTGACGTAGGTGCGCGCCACCGACCACGACGACGGTGCGCCGATCACGATGACGTCCGCGCGCGCCAGCAGCCAGGCGACGTCATCGCTTACCGGGACCTCGACGGTCTCGTAGGCCACCACGGGCACGACGTCCACCCTCTTGGCCGCGAGGGCCGTCGACAACTCCGGTCGGGCGTCACGCGCGCACACGTGCAGGACGGGGCCCTCGTCGATCAGCGCCGCGAGATCCTGCGCGCGACTCGCCGCGACGCCGGCCACCACCACGCCCTCCTCTTCGAGCATGTGGGTCGTGGCGACCCCGACGCTGTAGACCCCCGCACCCTCGGCGAGCGCGGCCAGGGCCGGCGCGATGTACGCACGCGTGCGAACGCTGGTGACCGCCAACGCGCGGAACCGTCCCACTAGTGAAGTGGCCGCTATATCGCGACGAACGTCCTCCACGTCGTGGAAGATCGTCGTCGTGAGCGGCGCCTCGACCACGTCGATCTCGCGCCCGATCCAACCGCGCACCTGATCGTTGAAGCCCACCTCCCTCGTCAGAACGACGAGCACGTCAGGTCCGCCACCCGGGCAGCTCGCCGCCGCCGAGCTCATCGCGCAAGCGAATCGCTAGACGCCGTCCCAGCGCGTCGGCGTCGGTGTCGCGTTGGGATTCGCGCACGCTGGCACTCCCGTCGACCGCGACCATGACCGCGGTGAGCGTCACGTCGGAGTTGATGACTGTGGCGTGCGCGCCGGCGGGAATGGAGCACCCGAGTCCCAACTCGCGCAGAAAGGCCCTTTCGGCCGCAACAGCCAATGACGCGACGGGATCCAACACGTCGTCGACGATCGCACGGGTGGTGGTGTCGTCGTCGCGAACCTCCAGGGCGATGGCCCCCTGGCCGACCTGCGGGATGAACCATGAGGGATCCAAGCGCTCGGACACGCGCTCCATCTCGTCGAGTCGCTCAAGCGCCGCGGCCGCCGCGACGATCGCGTCGACGCCGTCAACACCCGCCGCCGCGAGGCGTCGCGCCATGTTGCCGCGCAACTCCACCACGCGAAGGTCGGGTCGGCGTTCAAGGAGGAGGGCGCGTCGCCGCGGTGAGCCCGTGGCCACGGTGGCGCCGGGGCCGAGACCGGCCAGCGAGCGGCCGACCAGAACGTCGGCCGGGTCGCGGCGCTCCGAGACGCCGGCGAAGGAGAGGCCCGTGGGCGTCTCAGCGGGAAGGTCCTTGGCACTGTGCACCGCGACGTCGGCGCGCCCGCTGAGAACTGCTTGTTGGACCTCGACCGCGAACACCCCCTGACCGGCCATTGTCGTCAACGCCACGTCGGCGCGTTGGTCCCCCCCGGTCTCGACGAGCACGAGGTCCGCGTCACAGCCCACGGAGGCGAGGCGCGCGAGCACGCTCTCGGCCTGGGTCAACGCCAGCGGCGACCGGCGCGTGGCCAGGCGCAACACGCTCATAGGTCAAACAGGGTGCGGGTTGCCTCGGTGAGTCGCGCTCCCCGATCAGTTCCCGCGGCCTCCTTCAGCGCAACGGTGGGCTGGTGGGCAATTTTGGCTACAACGGAGCGTACGGTCTCTTCGACGCGGGCCCGGTCCTCGCTGCTCAACGAAGCGAGTTCGGCGTCCACGATCTCTTCGAGGCGACTGCGCAGGTCCGACACGATGCCCGCCGCGCCGCGCGCACGTTGGTCCGCCAAGAAACGTTCAACGTCTAAGGCGACCAGTTCGCGGGCCTGCTCGACCGCGTCGCGTCGATCACCCAGGGCGCGCTCCACCCGTTCGCGCAAGTCAGAGATGTCGACCCGGCGGATCGACTCGATCTCTCCGACTCGTGACTCAACCGCACGCGGCATCGCCAGGTCGATCACCAGCAGTGGTGAGGTGCGACCAGCCACGTGCTCGGCGGTGATGACCGGTGTGGGAGTCTCCAGCGCCGTGACGACCAGTCGCGCGCCGGTCAAGGCGTCACCCACGCTCTCTAGCGGAGCCGACGTCACCCGCGCGTCGGCGAGGTCAACCGCCAGGGACTCGGCGCGAGCGGCGCTGCGATTCAGCACGGTCACGCGCGCGACGCGCGACGGGGCGTCGAGCAGGCCGCGCACCACGCCCGCGGCCAACTGCCCGGCCCCCACGACAACGACGTCGGCGCCCGTCAGGTCGCCGCCCAGTTCTTCGAGCGCCCAACCGACCGCGGCCTGGGCGAAGCTCGTCGAGCCGCGGCTGATCGTGGTGTCGGTGCGAACGCGTCGACCACTGGCCAGGGCCCGGTGGAAGAGTTCGTCGAGACCCCGTCCCGCTGCGCCCTCTTCTAGGGCCAGGTCGAGCGCACGGCGCAGCTGGCCGAGGACCTCGAACTCACCCGGCACCACCGACTTGAGTCCCGCGGCCACTTCGAAGAGATGAGCGGCGACGCCACGGTCGAAGTGGACGGTCAGGTGGTCCGCGAACTCACCTGGGGCCAGACCCGTGGCCTCGGCGAGCGTTGCGGTGACCTCCTCGAGGGCACCGTGAAAGCGGTCGACGACCGCCACCACCTCGGTGCGCAGGCAGGTCGAGACGAAGACGGCCTCTTCGACGTTGGGCTGAGCGACGAGCGTGCGCAAGACCTTGGACCACTCGTGCTCGGGCACGGTGGTGCGCTCGAGGAAGTCAAGGGAGGCGTGCTCGTGGTCGACGCCCACCGAAATCAAGGCCACGTTGTACTTTACGACCCGTAGCGACCGGGGTTCGTCCCGAGACCGATGGAGTGCAGCACGCCGCCCAGCGGTCCCGTGCCGTTGTTGAGGTGGTACATCAGGATCTGCAACTCGATCGAGAAGTCAACGTAGTGGACCGCGGTCCCGATGGGCACGCTCAGCACCTGGGGCGCGAAGTTGAGCAGGGCGTGGATGTCGGCGGCCACCAGACGCTCGGCGACGTGCTGGGCGGCGCTGGCCGGGACGCAGATGACCCCCACCGTGGCCGACTGGATCCCCTGGTCGACGTGGGTGACCATGTGGCCCGCGACCTCGGTGCCCACGACCCGTGGGTCGTTGTCGTAGAGGGCGGCGAGGGTCGCGCCGCGGATCAGGAAGTTGGTGGAGTTGACCAGCGCGCGACCCAGGTTGCCGATGCCCACGACCACTACGTCGTAGCTGCGGTCGTGGCCGAGGGCCTCGCCGATGCGGTCGACGAGCACGTCGACGTCGTAGCCGGCGCCGCGAGTGCCGAGCTGGCCGAGTCCCGCGAGGTCGCGGCGCACGGTGGTCGCGGTAACCCCGGCGAGGACACCGATCTGACGTGAGTCGATGCGGTTCTCGCCGCGCGCGCGCCAACCCTCAACGATGCGTTGGTAGACGGGCAGACGAGCAATGGTCGGCTCCGAGAGTTTGCGAGGTCGCCGCGGCGTCACCACGGACCCAACATATAACCGCGCTCAGCGTCCCATCTGTCGGCCGCGCTCGGCCGCCGCGGCGACGGCGTCCAGGAACGCGGCGCGCACCGCCCGGCCCTCGAGCACGCGCAGTCCGGCGGCGGTCGAGCCGCCCGGCGAGGTCACCTGGGCGCGGAGCTCCTCGGGACCGTCATCACTCGCCGCCAGCAGCGCCGCGGAGCCCTCGAAGGTCCCGACGACCAAGTCGCGCGACACCGATCGCTCGAGGCCCTGGTGGACCCCCGCCTCGATCAGCGCCTCGATGACCAGATACAGGTAGGCCGGCATCGGGCCCGAGAGGCCAGTGACGGCTTCGAGCTGGCGCTCGGTCACGCGCACCACGGTGCCCACCGCCCCAAGGATCGACTCGGCCCACTCGAGATCCGCCTTCGTCACGTGCGCGCCGCCGGTGATCGCGCTCACGCCCTTTCGAACGACGATCGGTGTGTTGGGCATCGAGCGAACCACGGCGACGGGGCCGGGGAACGCCGCCTCCAAGCGCGCCGTCGACAGCCCCGCCACCACCGACAGCAGCCGGGTGACGCCGTAGCCGCCGAGTTCGCGCGCGACCGATTCGGCGTAATCGGGCTTGACCGCGAGCACCACCCCGGTGTCGGGTCCGACGTGAGCGGCCTCGAAGGTGGCCGCAACCTCAACCCCGGGAAAGCGTTGTGTGAGTTGCTCGCGCGTCGCCGCCGTGCGTTGGACGAGCGAGAGGTCCCCGGGTGGGAAGCCGGACGCCAAGAGACCTTCGGCCAGAGCCGAGCCCAGGCGACCCGCGCCCACGATGACCAGTCGAACCGCCACGGCGTAACGCTACACAGCGCTACCGCGCGCGGCGCCGGTACATCGCGGGCAGTCCCAACGACATCGCCGTCGGGTAGATCTCATCGACGTAGGTGATGGTCGCGCCGACCAACTCGTCAAGTCGCTCGGCGTTGAGGTCGCCCACCGGCACCGCCGTCACCAGATAGATCCCCGCCTCCGGGCCGATCGCCAGGTGCAACTCGCGCAGGTCGGCGTTTCGCGTGAGCAGATACCGGTAGACCTCCTCGATGTTCTCCTCGGGCGCCGGAGTGAGTTCGGTCTCGACGTGCACCGTGCGCTGTCGAAGTGCGAGCCAGATCGTGACGTGGGGCTTCTCGTCGGCGCGTACTCGTATCAGCCAGTGGTAGTGACCCCGGTCGTCGGGTTCGTCGCGGTGCTCGACCTCGCCCACCTGTCCGCCCGCGCGCCACTGTTCGACCCACTCGCGCACAGTGGTGTCGAGGCGCTCGGGCGCCGCGTCGTCGCGCAGCGGAGCGCGTTCGCTCAACAGCGCACCAGACTGGTCGCCGAGAGCTCGTCCACCAGATCGGCCAACGACTCAGCCGCGGCCCGCCAGGTGTAAGGACGCGCGAGAAGCACCGCACCGGTGGACAGCGCGGTCGACCGAACCGGATCGGTGACCCATTCAACGGCGTTGGCCCAGTGCGTGGCGTCGCGCTCGGCCAGTAGCAACCCGTTAACACCAGGCTCGACGAGAGTCGAGAGGCCGCCCACGTCGCTGGCCACCACGGGAGTGCCGCAGGCGGACGACTCGAGGGCCACCAGTCCGAAGCTCTCGGAACGCGACGGCACCAAGGTGACGTCGGCTGCGCGCATCCAGGTCGACAGCAACTGGTGCGCCTGCGGCGCGACGAAGCTCACTCGGTCGATGACGCCGGCCGACGCCACGCGTTCGTGCAGCTCGCCGAGCGTGTCGCGTCCGTTGGGACCCGACGGTCCCCCGACGATGGCCAGCTGGCTGGCGTGGCCGCGACGGCGCAGTTCGACGAGGGTGTCGAGCGCCAGGTCGGCTCCCTTGAGGTACTGCAATCGACCGACGTACAGGAGCATGGTTGACGTGGGGTCGACGCCCAAGGCGCGACGGGCCTGAGGACGGTGCCCCGGCGCGAAGAAGGCGTGCTCGACGCCCAGCGGGACGACGTGAACGCGCGCGGGGTCCGCGTGATACAGCCGCACGAACTGCTCAGCCTCGACGTCGCAGCTTGCCAGCACGGCGTCCGCGCAGGCCAGGATGGCGGCCTCCTGGTGGGCGCGCTCGTCCGAGTGGGCGCCCAATGCTTCGGCCTTCACCCGCTCGAGCGTGTGGAAGGTCATGACGAGTGGCAGATCGAGCTCGTGCTTGAGACGGTGACCCACGAGGCCGCTCAGCCAGTAGTTGGCGTGGAGTGCGTCGGCGCCGTGGACGCGAAGGTGGGCCGAGACGGCGTCGCTGAACTCGGGCACGAAGCGCTCGAACTCGTCGCGCATCAACGGTGCCGCCGGACCAGCCGTCACGTGGTGGACTCGAAAACCGGGCTCGACGAGGACGACGTCTCGCACGGTTGGGTTGTCACGGCGGGTAAACACGTCGACCTCGTGGCCGAGGCGGGCGAGTCCGCTGGAGAGTTCGCGGACGTAGACGTTCATTCCTCCACCGTCGCCGGTACCCGGCTGGGCCAGGGGCGACGTGTGGTACGAGAGGACGGCGAGGCGAGCCACGGTCGAAAGCCTACCTGCGCGGTCATGATTCACAGATCGCCCAAGGGCCCTCGGGGGCATCTTCTTCCGCGACATTCGCGGACTAGGAAGTTTCTTCGAACCAAATGCGCCCCACCGGAGTCTTATTAGGTAACGACCACGACGCGAAGGACAGAGGATCGACGTGAACCCGATTGACGACGAGGTCGACCTGACGGTCCTCGAGGAGTGGCTACGCGACTCCTACGCCTCGTCGGTGCGAACGGCGTACCTCATCTTGGGAAATCGGTCCGACGCGGAGGACGCCGTGCAGGACGCGTTCTTGCGCGCCTGGCGGTTCCGCGACGCGATCACCACGCGATCCGGCATGAAGCCGTGGTTGTACCGCGTCGTCGTGAACTCGTGTTACTCGCGCCTTCGCAAGGAGATTCCGCACCGCGACCTGCGGGCCTCCGACGACGAGCTGGCGACCCTGAGCGATCACGACGACCCGGCCAGCCGGGTTGCCACAACCTTCGACATGACCCGGGCTCTGCGTGATCTGGCGCCCAATCTGCGAGTCGTGGTCGTCCTGCGCTACTACGCCGACCTCAACGAACGCGACATTGCCACCGCCATTGGTCGTCCCGCGGGAACGGTCAAGTCGCGCCTCAGTGAGGCGCGCCGCCAACTCGCACGTCACGGCGCGCTACAGCCTTCACTCTCCGAGTTCGTCCCCTCAACATCCAAGGAGCAACGGTGAACGTGATCGATGAAGAGACGATTCGACGAGAACTGCTCTCCGCAGCTGACTCCTTTGAGGTCTCTGGCGAGGCGACCGAGCGCATCATGAACGCCGCTCGGACCTCCGTGACCGAAAGCACCGCTCTTCCCGTGGTCTCGGCGTTCACCGGTCATCCACGACGCCAACGGTTTCTCGTTGCGGCGGCAATGATCGTGGCCGTCACGGCCATCGCCATACCCCTCGTGCGAGCTGAGACGACTTCCCGCACTCCGAGCGTGCACGCCACGGCGGGCACGTTCGGCTCCGCTCTTGTCCCTGGACTTGCCCCGCGGCCCGCCGCGCAGAAAACCGTTGGCCTGCAGAACGTCGAGTCAACTGGCCAGCCCATCGCATTGACGGCCACGGGATTCGCGGCTGGGACACCCGGAGTGGCCACCTCGTCGACGACCGCCAAGTCCTCCGCCAAGATCGAATCGAGTGGGCAGGTCAATCTCCGAGTCGCCAAGGGTCAGATCTCGTCGGCCCTCAATCGACTGACCAGGATCTCGGCCAGCGACGGCGGCACCGTCGTCAGCTCACAGCTCCAGGCGGCCAATCGGTCCAACGGCGGATTCGCCTTCGGAACCATCGTGCTTGAGGTACCCCAGGCCCGCTTTACCAAGCTGGTGACGCAGGTCCAGGGGGTGGGCCACAGCACCTTCGTCAACACGTCGTCGGTCGACGTCACCGGTCAGTACGTGGACCTGAGCGCGCGCATCACGTCGCTCGAGGCCAGTCGGCGCCAGTACCTGGCGATCATGGCCAGGGCGTCGTCGATCAATGACATCCTGGCCGTGCAGAGCCAGTTGAACTCACTGCAGAGTCGCATCGAGCAGCTCCAGGGTCAGTTGCAACTTCTCAGCCACGAGACGACGTACGGCAACCTCACCGTCAACGTGACCGAGACCGGACACCACGCCCACGTGGGCAAGTCAAGCAACGGCGTCTCGCGGGCTTTCCACTCGGCCGTGCACGGCTTCGTCTCAGGATTCGAGTGGCTGATCCGCGCGTCGGGGCCGACCCTCTTCGCGGTCCTGTGTCTAGTTGCGCTCTGGTGGCTCGGGCGTGTGGCATGGCGTTCCGTGCGCCGCCACAGTCTCTAAGAAGAACTTCAGCTCGTAGCTCGCCGCCCACCGGCGCGCCCACCAATGACGACCCAGGCCACGCTGCGTGAGGGCATAGGCCCGAATTCACGTGAGTCAGTGGACGCGTCGGGGTTGTCGCCACGTAGTTCGAGCACGGAACCCGAGCGAGCGGCGACCCGCTTGAGCAGCCAAAGTTCGGCGTCGCGTGGGTCGCGAACCACGACGACATCGCCTCGTCGAATCGGTCGCCAGTGGCGCACGGCGGTGAGGCGCTCGCCGGGCTGATAGGTCGGCGCCATTGAGTTCCCCTCGACCGTCAGTCGCAGGACAACGAGGTTGAGGAGGCGACCGACGACGGACGCGAAGAGGCGGCGCACGGGGATGGACGTTACCCGCGCTCGCTAACCTGCGGTAGGAAACGCCTGCCCTGAGCAGGTCCGTCGAAAGGTGAGGCCATGACGCTTCTCTCCCGAATCAACGCTGTGCTGGACGCCACGACCACGCCGCTAACGGTCTCGGCGCACTGTGACCTGCCCTGCGGCGTCTACGACCCGGCCCAGGCCAAGCTCGAGGCCCAGTCCGTGAAGGCCTGCATGGAGAAGTACGCCGGCTCCAGCGACCCCGACTTCAAGGTACGCGCCACGTTCATCAAGGAGGAGCGCTGCGAGCTGGTCAAGCACCACCTGTGGGTGCTGTGGACCGACTACTTCAAGACCGACCACTTGAAGGAGTACCCGAACCTCAACGACCTGTTCTGGATGGCCACCAAGTCCGCGGGCGAGGCGAAGAAGACCAACGACGTCGTGGTCGCCGACCGTCTGCTCAGTGAGATCGACGCAATCGCCGAGATCTTCTGGGCGACGAAGAAGTAGCGAGCCTCAGCCCAGTTCGGGGTGCGCCGGGCAGTTGGCCAGCGTGGGACGGTTCACGAGTTCGGCCTCGTCGATCGGCGCGCCACATACTTGGCACGAGCGGTACGTGCCTTGACGAAGCCGTTCTAAGGCGTGATCAACTGCGTTGAGCTGCGACTCGATGGCCGCCACGGATTCGTTGTCAACGTCCGGCACGCTCGCGACGATACTCGCCTCGAGCTAGCAGAAGAACGTTCCTGTTAACCAGTGAACGCGAGCGGTGCGCTCAGGGTTAACTCGCGTAGCCTCTCCCTGGGCCGCTAGCTCATCGGGAAGAGCAGGGGACTTTTAATCCCAAGGTGCCGGGATCGAGACCCGGGCGGCCCACGAAGAACGCCGGCGCCAGAGGGCCTTGGGATCATTGAGGTTCGTCCGTTCTACTGATGTCGCGCTCTTCACTCGACTCCCGGTTTCTACCAGCCAGTCACTGTTGTTGATCATCGCGAGTGGGCCAACGAGTTTCTTGGATCATCGAGTGTCGGGTGTCCCACGCCAAAGCCGAGTCCGACCTCGCTGATTGCTCTCAACCGACAGAGCGATAGAGCTCAGTGACACCGTCTCCGATCCGATCAACAGAATTTGAAACTTGTCTTGTACCACTCCAGGATTTGCTGTAATCTTGTCTTATGACAGTAGATAAAGAGAGTTGCTGTAAGTGATGGCCATCGACGAGGGGGGCGCACCGGCATCGTCGTCGCCAATTGAGTTTCGCCTCGACTTCACCTCAGGTGTGCCCACCTACTTGCAGCTCGTCAAGCAAGTCGAGCACGCCTTGCGGCTCGGCTACCTCGTGACCGGTGACCAGCTGCCGAAGGTGAGAGACGTGGTCGCGTTGTTGGCGATCAATCCAAACACGGTATTGAAGGCGTACCGAGAGCTCGAGACGAAGGGCCTCACGATCGGTCGGCCGGGCCAGGGAACGTTCATTCAGGCGACTCTGAGCCACGTCGCACTGCCCGAGCTCACGGCACTTCGCCGATCACTGATGAAGTGGCTGACCACTGCTGACTCAGCGGGACTCGACGAGTCAGGAATTGGAGCGCTCATAGCCAGCGCACTGCACGATTTTACTGAGCGCCGCATTGGAACCGACGAACTTCGCGGCGCGAGCCATGTCGGGACGGAGGGCGTCGCATGAGCATCATCGAAACAAGCGAGCTGGGCAAGCGATACGGCAACACGTGGGCGCTCAGAGACTGCACGCTGGCAATCCCTCCTGGCCACTTGGCTGCCCTGGTTGGCCCGAACGGCGCGGGCAAAACGACACTATTGAACCTGGCGGTCGGACTCGCGGCGCCGAGCGCCGGTGAGATCTCAGTCCTCGGCGGACAAGCGGTCGGTTCGCTGGCTGCGCTGAACGGCATCGCTTTCGTCGCGCAAGACACTCCCCTTTACCCGAACATGTCGGCGGAGGATCTCCTCCACGTCACCCGCAATCTCAACCACGGCTTCGACCAGCAGTACGCGGAGAGGCGCCTGAAGGATCTTGGCATCCCCCTCAAGCGCCGCGCCGCCAGGTTGTCGGGAGGTCAACGATCGCAACTGGCGTTAACTCTGGCGCTGGCGAGACACCCCGAGTTGCTGGTGCTCGACGAGCCGATGGCCATGCTCGACCCATTGGCGCGTCATGACTTCATGTCGACGGTGGTGACAGCGATGGTTGACGACGGCGTGTCGGTCGTGTTGTCGTCGCACGTGCTCGCAGAGCTGGAACGGGTGGCTGATTTCTTCGTCCTCGTCACGGGTGGAAGCGTTCAGGTCGCCGGCGAGGTTGATGATCTCCTCGCCGCCCACCGAGTCTTCACCGGGCCCGCCGCCGAGGCCGACCGGTACAGCGCGCAGTGGGACGTCGTGCACGCGCGCCGCGGAGGTGCCCAGGCTCACCTTCTCGTCAGATTCAGCGCGGGCGCCGACCGACTGCCGTCGGGCTGGGAGACACATCCAGTGGGTCTTGAGGAGCTAGCCCTCGCTTACCTTCGCGAGCCGGGGGCCGCTAGCCCTGTCACCTCGCAGCGACGCCGCAGCGCCAGGGTGTCGGAGGTGCCGTCGTGACCACGATGACGCTGCTCTCACCTCCAACCCACACGAGCCCGCGCCCATTGCCCTGGCGCAGGATGGCCTGGGTCACGTGGCGCCAGCATCGCATCGCGATCGGTGGCATGGCGTTGTTTCTGGGCGCGATTGCGGTAGGTCTTTGGGTCGGCGGCCTTCAGGTGCACCACGCGTACGCCGTCGCGCTCACTTGCCACCCGGCGAACTCCCTCTTCTGCGGCAACCTCGTCAAACGTTTCAATGGCATAGACGACTTCCTAGCCAATGGCGTCATTTTCCAAGCGGTGCCGCCGCTGATCGGGGCGTTTGTCGGGGCGTCAGTGTTAGCCCGAGAGTTCGAGTCCGGCACTTACCGATTCGCTTGGACGCAGGGATTCGGTCGCTGGCGATGGACGCTGGCGAAGTTGACGGCGCTCGGTGTTGTGGTCGCTGCCTCGGCGGGCGTGTTCAGCTTCCTCTTTTCCTGGTACTTCCAGCCCTACTTCGCTGCGCGCAACCCGGATCTCTCGCTGTCGACGGCATCACCGTTCCTGCCCGGACTTTTTGACCTGCGAGCGTTGACCTTCGCCGCGTGGACGCTCGCCGCTTTCGCGATCGGCGCGCTGGCCGGCTTGCTCATTCGTAGAGTCGTCCCGGCAATCGTGGCAACTCTCATTGCCTACGGCGGGCTCGGAGTCTTGGGAGCGATCGTGCGCCCGCACTACTTAGCGGCCATCGTGACTAGGAAATCCAACGTGCCCAGGTCTGCCATGATCGTGAGCCAGTGGGGAACGAGGAACGGCCGACTCGCGTGGACCGGAAGTCTGCCTCCCCAAAGCCTTCTACGTTCTAACTGCCCACCAGCAGCAGCGAAAGGCGTGAGCGTTCCCAAGCCGTCAGTGGAAGACATCCTTCGCTGCCTTCCCGGGCACGGCTACGCGCAGTGGACTAGTTATCAGCCGGTCAGCCGCCTGTCGACCTTTCAGTGGATCGAGAGTGGCTGGCTGGTCGCGGTCTCAGCGCTGCTCGTGGGAATCACCGTCTGGGTGGTACGCCGGCGCGCTACGTAGGTCGGTGTAGGGCGTCGGCGACGTGAAGTCACGTTCGAATTGACTTGCCGTCGCCCTTGGTAGGTGTGGTCGATGTCTCGTAGTTCGTAGGGCTAATCCCAAGGTGCCGGGATCGAGGCTCGGGCGGCGCACTGATCTGGAGTTTTGACTCCGCCGAACTTTCTCAATTCAGTGCCGGGTGATCCGCGACATAGGTGCTGCATACTTCGACTTCGAGATACCCATCGGCCCGACAAATACAGCGAACTACAATGGCCGAGCCCCCGACGGAAGTGACGACGTGCCCTACGCAGTCCAAAGCGACTCGCTGACGAAACGCTATGGCGAAGTGCTCGCGGTGGACGACCTCACCTTCAATATCGAGGCGGGAACGATCACCGGATTCCTGGGACCGAATGGTGCCGGCAAGTCGACGACACTGCGGATGTTGCTCGGGCTAGCTACGCCCACGCACGGCCACGCCACTATCTTCGGGAGTCCCTACGAGCAACTCGCGACACCCGCCCTTCGCGTCGGAGCCGTCCTCGAGGCAACCGACTTTCATCCCGGCCGCTCAGGACGCGACCACCTTCGGACGCTCAGTCGAGCCGTCGGGCTCCCCGACTCTCGAGTAGATGAAGTTCTCTCGATCGTGGAGCTGCAGAACGCGGCGAAGCGCCGGGTGAAGGGATATTCGCTGGGCATGCGCCAACGTTTGGGTCTGGCCACGGCACTCCTCGGCAATCCCGATCTGCTGGTCTTGGACGAGCCAGCGAACGGACTCGATCCCGAAGGTGTGCGATGGCTACGCGATTTCCTCCGCGACTTCGCTTCTCGTGGTTGCACCGTCCTGGTGTCGAGCCACGTCCTGGCCGAGATCGCTCAGACGGTGGACCAGGTTCTCATCATCAATCACGGTCGACTGGTGGCCGAGTCGACGCTCGATGACCTGACCGCCCGCATCGGCGGGCTGGTGCGAGTCCGCAGTCCGCAACTCGCGCAGTTAGCCGAAGCACTCCAAAGACAGGGAATCGTCACCTCGCCAAACAATGACCACGCCCTGCTGGCCCAGGGAACGACCAGGGAGCGCGTCGGCGACATTGCTCTCGCCGAGGGCATCGCCATCTACGAGCTCGTGACCGAGGGCTCGTCCTTGGAAGAGGTCTTCCTCGAACTGACGTCGGGGGCTGCGCCGTCGTGAACCAGCTCCGAGCCGAACTCCTCAAGATTCGTTCGACGCGCACGACCATCGGCCTGTTGCTGGGATTGGTCGCGCTGGCGCTGCTGTTCACCATCCTGACCTGCACGCTCTCGCCGACGTCCCAGGTGCTCACCGAAAACAATCAGATCGGACTTCTGAGTTTCGGCAGTATCGCTGGCGTGTTTGCGGCGCTCGCGGGCATCATGCTCTTCACGAGTGAGTACCGCTTCGGGACCATTCGCCCCACGTTTCTGTTCAACCCCAGTCGCAACCGCCTATTCGCGACGAAACTCGTCGCGGGCGCCCTCTCCGGTCTCGCGTTTGGCGTCATTGGCGAGGGGCTCGTCTTCTCAATTGGCATTCTGATCTTGAAGCTGCGCAACGTGCCTATCGCAATGACCGGCTCGAACATGACCCAGTTGATCGTCGGCGCGGTCGTCGGGGCCGTCCTCTGGGGCGCCATTGGGGTCGCGGTGGGCGCCTTCGCCTCCAACCAAGTAGGCGCCGTCATCTCCCTGCTCGCGTGGGGCTTCGTCGTGGAGAATCTGGTATTCGGGTTCTTGCCCAAGGTTGGACGTTTTCTCCCGGTGCACGCCTCTGACTCCATGATGGGCACTATCCAGGACAAACTTCTTCCCGGAGATGTAGGCACACTCGTCGTCATCGCGTGGGTGTTGGTCCTCAGCGTCGCGGGCATCGCGTTACTGAGACGACGCGACGTCAATTAGGTCAACTCATCTGGCATCCGGCGCGTGCCGGGTGTTCACCAGGGCTACTTTCAGTACCAGGACCAACTCACGGTGTGTCGTGACTCGACGCCACGCGATGCGTGGCGGGGACCCACGCATCGAGACGAAGCAGCGCGGACCTTTACTTTCGTGCGGAATGCATGACCACTCGGCCATTGCGGAGACTCACGCCCTCGGCGTAGAGGCGCTGGGCGTGTTCGCGTTCGCCGCCCGGCACCAATCGTCCTGCGGCGGTGACGACGCGCCACCACGGAAGATCACCGTCGCCGCGCGCCAAGATGTTGCCCACGGCCCGTGCCGCTCCCGGATGGCCTGACTCTCTGGCGACTTCGCCGTACGTCAGCACAGTCCCCGAGGGAATGTTCTTGACGATACGACGGATGTCGGCCTCAAACTTCAATGTCGATTCCTCACCACCGCTCATGACAGACCTTGGCAAACGCCCGCGAGAGTGCGGCGAGCGACCGGGAGTCCAACATCTCCTGCGTCGTCTCCGGTCGACGACGATCTCTTCGAACACCTCGAGGATCTGCGAGCGTCCACGCCGGTTACGACTCCCCCGGCCCCTCCAGGATCCCTCTAGCCACGGCGAGCCGTTCGGGCACCACGCTCCACCAGACCCAACGTCCACGCTTGTCCCCGGTGATCAGCCCGGCCTCGGCGAGGATCTTCGTGTGATGCGAGATAGTTGGCTGACTTCGCCCCAAAGGGCCCTCGAGGTTACAGCTGCACGCCTCACCTTCGGCGGCGATGAAGGAGAAGAGGCGCAAGCGAACCGGGTCACCGAGGGCGGCAAAGATGCGCGCAAAGTCCTCGGCGTCGGGGGTCGAAAGCGACTCCTGGGTCATGGGCGCGCAGCAGAGTTCCTCGGATGTGACGTCATGGCTGGAAACGACTGGAACCACGCTCACCTCTTCCATTGACAAACGTCGATAAATCGACCATACTCAATGCATCGACAGTTACCAATGTACCAGGAGGACCCTATGTCTCGCGTCCAGCTCGCACTGAATGTCTCCAACATGGATCAGGCGATTGACTTCTACACGAAACTCTTCGGGGCCGAACCCGCCAAGATCCGTCCCGGCTACGCGAATTTCGCAATCGCCGACCCTCCTCTCAAACTGGTCTTGATCGAGGACTCGACCGAGCGGGGTCGCGGCATCGTCGGCGCGCTCAATCACCTCGGGGTCGAGGTGGAGACTCCCGCCGAGGTGACGGCTGCGACAGCTCGTCTTCGTGACGCCAGTCTGGCGACGACCGTCGAAGAGAACACGACGTGTTGCTACGCCGTCCAGGACAAGGTCTGGGTGCACGACCCCGACGACGCCCCGTGGGAGGTCTATACGGTCCTCGCCGACGCACCCGTCGAGTCCGGCGTGAACGGTGACGGAACCTGTTGCGCTGACGACGCCGCGCCCGATCTGGCCGTCACGAGTCGCTCCGCGGCCGCCTGCTGCTGAGAGCGGGATGAGTCGGGCCGAGGCAAAGCAGTGAACGACACCGTGTTGTGGCGTCGGCTGCTCGCCGAATTCTTGGGCAGCGCCTGGCTGGCCGCCGTCGTGGTCGGCTCCGGCATCGCCGCCCAACTCCTGTCGCCCGGTGACGTCGGTCTCGAACTCTTCGAAAACGCGGCCGCGACCGCGGCGGGCCTCTTCGTCATTATCTTGATGTTTGGCCCAATCTCCGGAGCGCACTTCAATCCTGTGGTCTCGTTAGTCGACGCGGCCTTCGGCGGCCTGCGCTGGCGCGACGCCGGGCTCTACACAACCTGTCAGGTGCTCGGCTGCATCGCCGGGGCCGTGCTGGCGAACTTCATGTTCGCGTTGCCGGCGGTCTCCTGGTCGGTCACCCATCGCACGTCCGGGCCACACTGGGTCTCCGAAGTCGTCGCGACCGTGGGCCTGCTTCTCGTCATCTTCTCCCTAGCGCGCTCGGGACGAGGTCGCATCGCACCCGCCGCCGTGGGGACCTACATCGGCGCGGCGTACTTTTTCACGAGTTCGGCCAGCTTCGCCAACCCGGCCATCACGGTGGGCCGCATGTTCTCTAACAGCTTCGCCGGGATCGCTCCCTCGTCGACTCCGAGCTACATCAGCGCCCAGGTGGTCGGCGGCCTGGTGGCCTACGTGCTGATCCGAGCCCTCTATCCCGGTATCACGAAGGCGGAAGCCGCCGACGTCATCTCACCGCACCCGGCACACGAGCTCGGGCTGGAGTCGCCATGAGCGGTGACCACGTGAAGGTCAAGGTATGCAACCAAGGAGGTTCATGAGTAACGAGCTAACAGTGACCCCGGCGATGGAAGCCGGCCTTTTGAGAGTCGCCGAGGGGCTGCACACGCAGTACGAGGGAGTATTCGGACCCGAGACGGTTCATGATCTGGTGTTCGACAGCTACAACCAACTGGCGGCGACGGCCAGGGTCACTAGTTTTCTCTTAGTGAGCACTGAGCGATTCGCCCAGGAACGACTAGACGCTCTCACCCATTCCGAGGTCCACCCAACCGATCGGGCACCAGGAGTCCTCTTCTTGTGCGTGCACAATGCCGGCCGTTCGCAAATGGCGCTCGGATGGTTCACGCACCTGGCGGGTGACCGCGCCGTCGCCTGGTCCGGCGGGTCGGCGCCCGGGACTGAAGTCAACCCGGCCGCGGTCACCGTCATGGCCGAGGTCGGCATCGACATATCGCGACAGTTTCCCAAACCTTGGACGGACGAATTCTTCCAAGCGGCCGACGTGGTGGTCACCATGGGTTGTGGCGACTCGTGTCCCTTGGTTCCCGGCAAGCGCTACGAGGACTGGGAACTCGACGACCCGAGCGGCAGGTCAGTGGAGGAAGTTCGTCGGATTCGCGACGAAATTCGCGAACGTGTTGTCACCCTCCTCGCAGAATTGGTAATCTCCACCCCGTAGTTCGGCTCCTCGACTTGCAGATCTGCTACGGCACAGCGCTGGGTGCCGCTTAACAAAGTTGCAGGTCAACGGGCCTTTCTATATGAAAAAGTGTGGTCCTCCAAGACGCCGGAACGAAGTTGCGTCGGGGCAACGCGACGGCCGAGGACGTGTTCCAGATCAGTTCTCAAGTTGATTGTCAGCGACGAATTTCGCCACTAACTCGCGTGCGCGAATGTGATCCGGTGTCACGGATCCAGCGCGCTAAACGCGCTGGATCCGTGACGCGGACAGTCTCTACTTCACATTCACACAGTGACCCAGCAGGGTGTTCATATCGCCGGCGGCCCGCTGCGTCGTCGACCCACCGGCAACGGCGTGGGCGATGAGGTAGTTCGCGGCAGCGATGACCTGGGCCATCGTGCTCGACGCGCTCAAGCTGTAGGGCGCCGCCTGAAGTGACAGGGGGATCGTGCAGCCGAGGAGCCCGAGGGTCTGGCTGGAGAATCCGGACACGTACGCGTAGTTGTACTCCGCCGCCAGGGTCTGGCCGGCGAGCACGTTCAGCGTCTGGACCTGCAGTCCACCGGGCAGGTGGCTGCAGCTCAGGTTGAAGCTGTCCGGACCCGAGCACGCGTTGCCGCCGACAAGTTTGTCGGACTGCTTGATCGTCGCGACCGTGGCGTAGCGGAGTCCCGTAGCGGTGCTTCCAACCGTAAAGGTGGTGTCGACTCCTAAGAGGTCGATGTCACCGTTGTGGTCGGGGTCGAGCACCGCGTGACCGTTGTTGTTGCCCCAGAAGCCCATGGTGTAGCCCTTGCTCGCGGGGGCCGTCACAACCACCGGCTCGGTGGTGCAACCACTGTTGGCACCCTTATTATTCGAGTCACCGCTGTAGACGGCCAGCCACTCCCAGGTCCCCACCACGTCCGGGTTGGGCCCGGTGCCGCTGTGGTAGTTGCCGTCCAGGCCCACCGACACCGCGCCGGAGGTGTAGACGTAGCTGCCCGCCGCGGGCGTGGTCGAGCAGGTCTCGGTTGGGCTGAACAGATAGAAGGTCACGGTCCCGGTCGGGCTGTCGCCGCCGGTGAGCGTGGCCGAGTCACTGAGCGTGCCGCCGCCAACGACCTCGTTGGCCGGCGTCGCGGTGGTGTTGATCCCCGGCGACGCCTGGGTCACGGTCACGGGTTCAGCCGTGCATCCGCTGTTGGTCCCGGCGTTATTCGAGTCACCGCTGTAGACGGCCAGCCACTCCCAGGTGCCCACCACGTCCGGGTTGGGCCCGGTGCCGCTGTGGTAGTTGCCGTCCAGGCCCACCGACACCGCGCCGGAGGTGTAGACGTAGCTGCCCGCCGCGGGCGTGGTCGAGCAGGTC
The DNA here is from genome assembly GCA_963715855.1 of uncultured Actinomycetota bacterium. Taxonomy (GTDB): domain Bacteria; phylum Actinomycetota; class Acidimicrobiia; order Acidimicrobiales; family RAAP-2; genus RAAP-2. Next base: position 1,472,237 of record OY970279.1, on the reverse strand, counting down.
TCGGTTGGGCTGAACAGATAGAAGGTCACGGTCCCGGTCGGGCTGTCGCCGCCGGTGAGCGTGGCCGAGTCACTGAGCGTGCCGCCGCCAACGACCTCGTTGGCCGGCGTCGCGGTGGTGTTGATCCCCGGCGACGCCTGGGTCACGGTCACGGGTTCAGCCGTGCATCCGCTGTTGGTCCCGGCGTTATTCGAGTCACCGCTGTAGACGGCCAGCCACTCCCAGGTGCCCACCACGTCCGGGTTGGGCCCGGTGCCGCTGTGGTAGTTGCCGTCCAGGCCCACCGACACCGCGCCGGAGGTGTAGACGTAGCTGCCCGCCGCGGGCGTGGTCGAGCAGGTCTCGGTTGGGCTGAACAGATAGAAGGTCACGGTCCCGGTCGGGCTGTCGCCGCCGGTGAGCGTGGCCGAGTCACTGAGCGTGCCGCCGCCAACGACCTCGTTGGCCGGCGTCGCGGTGGTGTTGATCCCCGGCGACGCCTGGGTCACGGTCACGGGTTCAGCCGTGCATCCGCTGTTGGTCCCGTCGTTGTTGGCGTCACCGCTGTAGACGGCCAGCCACTCCCAGGTGCCCACCGCGTCCGGGTTGGGCCCGGTGCCGCTGTGGTAGTTGCCGTCCAGGCCCACCGACACCGCGCCGGAGGTGTAGACGTAGCTGCCCGCCGCGGGCGTGGTCGAGCAGGTCTCGGTTGGGCTGAACAGATAGAAGGTCACGGTCCCGGTCGGGCTGTCGCCGCCGGTGAGCGTGGCCGAGTCACTGAGCGTGCCGCCGCCAACGACCTCGTTGGCCGGCGTCGCGGTGGTGTTGATCCCCGGCGACGCCGGGGTCACGGTCACCGTCTCCGCGCCGCATCCGCTGTTGGTCCCGGCGTTATTCGAGTCACCGCTGTAGACGGCCAGCCACTCCCAGGTCCCCACCGCGTCCGGGTTGGGCCCGGTGCCGCTGTGGTAGTTGCCGTCCAGGCCCACCGACACCGCGCCGGAGGTGTAGACGTAGCTGCCCGCCGCGGGCGTGGTCGAGCAGGTCTCGGTTGGGCTGAACAGATAGAAGGTCACGGTCCCGGTCGGGCTGTCGCCGCCGGTGAGCGTGGCCGAGTCACTGAGCGTGCCGCCGCCAACGACCTCGTTGGCCGGCGTCGCGGTGGTGTTGATCCCCGGCGACGCCTGGGTCACGGTCACGGGTTCAGCCGTGCATCCGCTGTTGGTCCCGGCGTTATTCGAGTCACCGCTGTAGACGGCCAGCCACTCCCAGGTCCCCACCGCGTCCGGGTTGGGCCCGGTGCCGCTGTGGTAGTTGCCGTCCAGGCCCACCGACACCGCGCCGGAGGTGTAGACGTAGCTGCCCGCCGCGGGCGTGGTCGAGCAGGTCTCGGTTGGGCTGAACAGATAGAAGGTCACGGTCCCGGTCGGGCTGTCGCCGCCGGTGAGCGTGGCCGAGTCACTGAGCGTGCCGCCGCCAACGACCTCGTTGGCCGGCGTCGCGGTGGTGTTGATCCCCGGCGACGCCTGGGTCACGGTCACGGGTTCAGCCGTGCATCCGCTGTTGGTCCCGGCGTTATTCGAGTCACCGCTGTAGACGGCCAGCCACTCCCAGGTGCCCACCGCGTCCGGGTTGGGCCCGGTGCCGCTGTGGTAGTTGCCGTCCAGGCCCACCGACACCGCGCCGGAGGTGTAGACGTAGCTGCCCGCCGCGGGCGTGGTCGAGCAGGTCTCGGTTGGGCTGAACAGATAGAAGGTCACGGTCCCGGTCGGGCTGTCGCCGCCGGTGAGCGTGGCCGAGTCACTGAGCGTGCCGCCGCCAACGACCTCGTTGGCCGGCGTCGCGGTGGTGTTGATCCCCGGCGACGCCTGGGTCACGGTCACGGGTTCAGCCGTGCATCCGCTGTTGGTCCCGGCGTTATTCGAGTCACCGCTGTAGACGGCCAGCCACTCCCAGGTCCCCACCGCGTCCGGGTTGGGCCCGGTGCCGCTGTGGTAGTTGCCGTCCAGGCCCACCGACACCGCGCCGGAGGTGTAGACGTAGCTGCCCGCCGCGGGCGTGGTCGAGCAGGTCTCGGTTGGGCTGAACAGATAGAAGGTCACGGTCCCGGTCGGGCTGTCGCCGCCGGTGAGCGTGGCCGAGTCACTGAGCGTGCCGCCGCCAACGACCTCGTTGGCCGGCGTCGCGGTGGTGTTGATCCCCGGCGACGCCTGGGTCACGGTCACGGGTTCAGCCGTGCATCCGCTGTTGGTCCCGGCGTTATTCGAGTCACCGCTGTAGACGGCCAGCCACTCCCAGGTCCCCACCGCGTCCGGGTTGGGCCCGGTGCCGCTGTGGTAGTTGCCGTCCAGGCCCACCGACACCGCGCCGGAGGTGTAGACGTAGCTGCCCGCCGCGGGCGTGGTCGAGCAGGTCTCGGTTGGGCTGAACAGATAGAAGGTCACGGTCCCGGTCGGGCTGTCGCCGCCGGTGAGCGTGGCCGAGTCACTGAGCGTGCCGCCGCCAACGACCTCGTTGGCCGGCGTCGCGGTGGTGTTGATCCCCGGCGACGCCTGGGTCACGGTCACGGGTTCAGCCGTGCATCCGCTGTTGGTCCCGGCGTTATTCGAGTCACCGCTGTAGACGGCCAGCCACTCCCAGGTGCCCACCGCGTCCGGGTTGGGCCCGGTGCCGCTGTGGTAGTTGCCGTCCAGGCCCACCGACACCGCGCCGGAGGTGTAGACGTAGCTGCCCGCCGCGGGCGTGGTCGAGCAGGTCTCGGTTGGGCTGAACAGATAGAAGGTCACGGTCCCGGTCGGGCTGTCGCCGCCGGTGAGCGTGGCCGAGTCACTGAGCGTGCCGCCGCCAACGACCTCGTTGGCCGGCGTCGCGGTGGTGTTGATCCCCGGCGACGCCTGGGTCACGGTCACGGGTTCAGCCGTGCATCCGCTGTTGGTCCCGGCGTTATTCGAGTCACCGCTGTAGACGGCCAGCCACTCCCAGGTCCCCACCGCGTCCGGGTTGGGCCCGGTGCCGCTGTGGTAGTTGCCGTCCAGGCCCACCGACACCGCGCCGGAGGTGTAGACGTAGCTGCCCGCCGCGGGCGTGGTCGAGCAGGTCTCGGTTGGGCTGAACAGATAGAAGGTCACGGTCCCGGTCGGGCTGTCGCCGCCGGTGAGCGTGGCCGAGTCACTGAGCGTGCCGCCGCCAGACAGTTCACTGTTTGGCGAAGCAATCGTAGAGATGGAAATCACGCCGAGGGGCTCGCAGGCCGAGGTGACGGCATGGTCCGAACTATCGCCGCTGTACACGGCATCAAACGCGACGGGTGTGGTCCCGACCGTGAAGGCCGCGCTGGCAGGAATCGCCCCTGCCGCCCCAACGCTGACTGTCTGGGACGTCGCGACGGTGCCCGTACAGCCCGTCCCGCTGTATCGCTGATACGTGACTGTCCCGCCGATGCCCGGGCTGAAGTCGCCGGTGAAGTTGGCGGTGTCGTTGACGATCGTGCCCGCCGGAACAGCACCCGGGCTCGCGGCGGTGCTCACCACGGTCGTTCCGCTCTCGATAGCAGTCACGATTCCGGGCGTGAAGAAGATTGAGTTGGCGGCCAGCGCTCGGTCCTGTGACCCGATGGTGATCGGCGTTGCCTTGATGGTGGGAATGAGGAAACTGTCAAGTGCCATGTGGTACGGCGAACCGTTGATATTGGACGCGGAGTTCCCGAAGCCCCAGTCGAGTTGCGAGGCGATGTGTCCGCCCCAAGCGAGAACGGCCGAGAATCCTCCCGGCGGCGCCGAACCCGTAAAGTTGAAGGTCACGCTGAAGGTCGCGCTGCACTGTCCGGTACCGGACAAAGTTGAAGTGCCAAGCGAGACGGCGGTGATCGTCGCCGTACCGTTCGTTGTGGGCGCGAAGAGTTTGAACGCTTGGCCTGGGTCCGGCGTGATCGACCCAGCCGAGGCACCACCGCAACTGACGGTGAGCGGACTCGGGTTAATGATGGCGTCGGAGGCCGCGGGTGACGGGGGACCGGCGCCAGGAGCCGTGCAACCGCTCCCGGATCCAGAACCGAGCACGTCGAAGCACGGGTTCGAATTATTCGCGTGATTTGGAGGATTGGGCAAGATTGCTGTCGTCTCCGTTGAGTCGAATGAGCCGAGATAGTCAATGGCGTGCTCGCTGCTGTCCACCGTGCGATAGTGACCGTTGAGTGTGATGGACGCGCCGTTACCCGGCAGTCCCGTGAGCGTCGCGCGGTAAGGGATGAAGTCACCCTCTTGCCAGTGAGCCTTGGTCTTGTTGACGTCGCCGTTAACCCAGTCGGAGTACGAAGTGGCGCCGATGGTGCCATTGACGCATACCGCGAGCGTGGGAGGCGAACCCGCAGCGCCGTTCTGACATTGGTCGAGAGACGCTGACGGGTTGAGCCCCGCGGCGGAGCTCGCGGCACCGAGCAATCCTGCCGAGACCAACGACGTAACGCTGACGATCGCAATGAACTCGACGAACAGTCGACGTGCCTGACGAATACGTGGAGACCCCACGGGTACCCCCTCCTCCTGTGAAATCGCAGTCGCCTGCGATTCCCTACTCCATCAGCTGGGCCATTTCTGACCAGTCGGCAGCCGTGTCGAGGAGGGAGCGTAGCCTTATTTCATACAAATTGCCAACAGAAAATCAACAGAAGTCCAACAGGAGAACAACGCGCCTATTTACTGGAATTCGGAGGTTGAGGTTGAGGTTGAGCCCGCGAGCCGGGCAAGTTTGAGCGAGCGACTAAGAGCGATCAATGGACGCCGCGGCCAACGAAACAGGACGGCAGGACAGCGACTCGTGCGCCGGAAGACGTGTGCCACGCGACGGTTCGAGTCAGCTGCAAACGTCGGCTCGGCGACCCGCGGCGAGCTCAGGCGTCAGGGCTCTTCAAGTGGACAACGTCTGCTTTCTCGCATACCTTGTATTACATGTCAGTCTCAAACTCACCTTCCAGATACTTCAAGGCGAGTGCGAAGCCTGGTGGCGACGCGAATTCGCATCTCATCAGCGTGCGCCTCGACGACCAACTCGTGCAACGCCTCGCACGCGTCGGCAACGACAAGGACCTGACAATGAGTGACACGATCCGAATGGTCCTCGAACAAGGTTTAGAGCGGCTGAAGTGGAACCACTAGAGCGTTCGTGAAGTAACTCCGACTAGGCAAGACGCTAAGACACCGATCGGCCCCGGAACTCGAGGACATCAGTTACCAACGGCGCTTCGACTGACGGGTCGCCCCAGCATGTGGTCCCCCTGAATCAGGCGACCTTGGCGGCGCGGCCGCCGGCAGCTCTAGAGCGAAACCGTCGTCGTGCAGCTGGCGAGCGGTGAACCATGGCCGAAATCTCCGGTCGAGGACGACCAGATCTGGGCCGTGTAGGTCCAACTCGATCCGAGCCACGCTCCCGCGTACGAGGTGTAGCTCACGTCCTGGATCGTGCCGTCGGCAGCCACGGTGTCAACGTTGAGGAAGCCGGCCATATTAGGGACCGAATACCACATCGTTACCTGCTTGCCCGCGGTGAGCCCCGATCCGTTGACCGTGACAACCCCAGTCTCGAGCCCCTGGGCGTTCGTCCCCGTCGCGACGCTGATCGTGCAGCCCACGGTGGGTGAGCTCTTACGAGCTGCCCCCGCCGGACCGGTCAACAGCGTGACGGCTGCGAGAACCCCGACACTCATAACAGCAATTCTCTTTACCATGGCTGGCTCCCATCGTCGACTCACGGTGAAGAACAATCTTCCTTTCTAGAGAACAACCCCAAATCGACGACCTGGCAACTTCGCGACAATCTTCCAGTCAGTTGTGTTGAATTAGAGAATGCGGATCCGCGCCAGCAATGCGCAATCTTCAGCGAGCTTGAACGAAGCCGACCCACACGTCTCACCCATGGCAGCGCGAGCAGGGTTGCCCGTGGCTGGCGCTAATGCCAAATGAGCGGACAGGCATCGGCCAAAATCCGCGTTGGGTGCACGAAGGCCTCGTCACCGCAGGTCCTCAAGGGCTCACATGCACAAGTTGCCCTTGGGCGCGGTGAAGAGAATGGACGCGCTGACCGCAACTCCGAGAGTCGAAACCTCTCGCGCGAATTCGACCGCGTGAGCGAGAAACAATCGCCTGTTTCCGCAGTTCGCGGCGATCGCGACATAGAGATACTGGACCCCCGCATCTCTAAGTCAGGAACGGTGGTCTTAATCGGTTGAAGCGAGAGCCATCCGCTGGTCGTCGCCCAAGAGAGTCAGTGGGGATTGCCTGCGCAGTTCGGTCCTTCGACTCGTTAGGCCTTCGACCGGCCGCGCACCGAGGGGCGGGTTGGGAACCCCTCGGTGCGCGGTCGTCGGTCTGTTAGTGAGGCGGCGCCTTCAAAACGCTCGGACCTGACGTCTGGTTGGCGACGCGCAGCAGGTTCACCGTGTTGTCGTCGGCGTAGGCGATGTGGGCGAAGCCGGTCGTCGGATCGATCGTCTCAGAGATGTAGTCGAGCAGGTTGCGGTTCGACGCCGGGGATACGCAGAAGATACCCAGGTTGCAGATGTCGCCGACGTGCATCGGTGTCGTCGTCGCGGCGCCCGACGCCCACACCGCCTGACCCACCGGTGCGGTCAGATTGAGCGACTGGCTCGCCCAGAGGTTCCACGTGCACTCGGGCGGGTAGAACGTCGGGTTGCCGTTCGTCGGCCCCGGGCCGGCGCAACCACCGGGATCGAACTTGCCGAGTGGATCGGTCGGCTCGGTCACGAACGTGCGCAGCCACGCGACGTCGACCTCTCCGGGGTTGCCCGCGGCGATGGCCGGGAAGACGTCGGTCTGCGGACCGTTCGTCGGGTCGACCTCGTACGCGGCCGCGGCGGTGCCCGGAAGGATCCCGCCGCCGCCGTCCCACGTCGTGCCCCCGTTAGACGACCACGCGACCCACATGTGATAGGTGCACGACGCGTCGGACTGGACCGTGCCGGCCGTCGATTCGGTTGCGCAGGTGGTCGGGTCGTCGGCCTTGGACGGCGTGGCAAACGCGAAGTAAGGGTTGCCCTTGTTGTCGAGGGTAAAGGACACGAACGGCGTCGAGGTGTCGTGACCGACGCCCGCGTCGTAGGCGAGCTGCGGTGTCCAGGTGGCGCCGCCGTCGTCAGACCAGGCCACGAACAGGTTGTGGAAGGACTGGACCATGGTCACGTTGCAGCCGGTCGCGGGGCTCTCCGGGTCCGAGGCAATCCAGGCCGCGTAAATCCGGCCAGGGTGCGGTCCGCCCTTGGCGATGGCGAGGCCCGCCGGAACGGTGTTGCACGCCGAGTCGGCTTCGGCGACCGCGCCCTGGTCGGCGGAGGTCACTTTCATGTTGGCCAGGACGTTGATGGGCGCGCCGAAGGTCTTACCCCCGTCGGTCGAGACGTTGACCCACATCTGGCTGGGACCGAAGAAGTCGTGGTACATGAGCACGACCCGGGCGGTGTTGGTGGTCCCGCCGGTTGGAATGTAGGCGTCGGCCCACGGCCGGTCGACTCCGAACGGGTTGCAACTCGTCCCACAGACATTGGAGCCGCCGGCGATATTGATCGTGTTGTTGCCGTAGCTCCACGATTGGCCGTCGTTGGTCGACTTCCACACGTCAGACTGCAGCGGTCCCGTCGACTGGCTTCCAGCCAGGTTGCACAGGTAGAGCGAGTTCGACTGGTCGGTGAAGACGCAGTCATCACCGCTGGCCGCGTCCGCGGTCGTCGCCTGGGTCCAGGTCGCGCCGGCGTTGGTGGACTTGTAGAGAAGCGTCCCACCGCTGGGCGTGGTGTCGTAGAGCTCGCCCTTGGAGTTCGCGGTGATGCTCGGCTCACCGCCGTAGGTCCCGACGTTGGCCAGGGCGTACCCGGGGGTCTTGACGCGCGTCGGGACCGAGCTCGAGAAGATGCCCGAGCCCGAGGTCTGGGTGGCGAACGAGGTGTGGTCACAGCTGACCGAGTTGTTCTGAGCCGACGTGCACTGACCGGCGTTGGCGGTGCCGACGTTGTTGGCGTACTGGTCGTCGGAGTAAATCACCGAGGCCATTCCGGTCTTCGGATTCGCCGCAACGCCGAAGTCGTCGTAGAGGTCGCGGTTGTCGTTGCCGGTCGACGAGCACGTCACTCCGCCCTGGCAGACGCCGCCGTAGTGCACGACCGGTGTGATCTGTTGCTGGGTCCACTTGCCGTTACCGGTCACGTTGAGGTTCTGGGCGAAGTAGACCGACCACGGTTCGGGCTGGCACGGGTCGGTGGCACTCGTCGTGGCGCACGCCTGGTAGTTCTGCGCGGCCGAAGTCGCGTAGTAAACGAGGTCTACGGCGCCGTTGGTACCGGCGGTCATCCACGGGAAGATCGCCGTCACCGCGGACCCGGTGTTGACCTGCACCGGAGCGCTGAAGGACTGGCCACTGTCCTTGGAGTACGCGACGTCAACGTTCTGGCCGTCGGACCACGCGACGTAGACGTTGCCCGCCTGGTCGACCGCGACGTTGGGGAAGTTGTTGTTGAACGTGGCGCTCGCGTTGGGCGACTCGTAGACCACGTAGTCGGTGAAGCTGAGTACCGGCAGCCCGCTGGCGTTCACGCCGACCGGTGAGCCGACGGCCAAGTAGGCGGTGTTGTAGTTCGAGCAGGTCGCGATCGCGGTGGGACTCGGCGGACAGCCCACGAAGACCTGGTAGACGTCGCCGGTCGCCTGGTCGACCACCAGGTTGCCGATCTCGTTGTCGAGGTAAGTGCCGAGGTAGATGTCGGTCTGGGCGGGGTTGATCGCCGAGTACGTGGCGACCGACGTGGGCACGCCGTTCACGACCTGGCCCTCGTTGACCGCGATGCTGTCACCCGAAGCGATGTTGTGATACGAGACGTAGTAGTCGCTGGCCCCGTACGGCGCGATCCACTCGCGATCATCTCCCGACAAAGTTGCGGCCAGCGCGTTGCTCTGCCAGGTCAGCCCGCCGTCAATCGACGCCGAGACGGTGACGTTCGCTGCGGTCAGGCTGGCGACGTAGACGTTGTAATGGCTATTGGAGGTCGTCCCGTTGAGCACGGGAGCGGTCGCGACGTCGGTGTCGCCTCCGCCGGGCGCGACGCCGGTCGTGCCGCTGGCGTCGCCGGACGAGATGGCGTTGGGCTGGGCGAGCGATGTGTACGTCAGCCCGCCGTTGGTCGACTTCCACGCGTCCGTGCCGGCCCCGACGCCGTTCTCGGACGTCGCGTAGAAGTTGCCACTTGCGTCGGCGCGGATCTGGGGCTCAGCGGCAATGTTGTAGTTCGACGTCGAGCCGGGTGGCGGTGGCGGCAGAACTCCGGTCGTGAAGTTCCATCCGGTTGCCGAAGCCTGCGTTGTCGAACTCAGGACCGCGAGCGCGAAACTCGACGCGACCAACGCTGTGAGCGAGACCAGAGTCGCTGCGGTAGTGAGCGGGCGACGGCGCCCCCGCAAAGGTAGATACGACATTGGATCTCCTAAGGACGAGGCGCTGGATACGCCAAAGTGAATGTTGAACATTCCTATCCACCCTGACGACGAACGTCAATCAATTGGGCGTGAGACTTCACTGGTAGTTCTCTGAGAGAAAAGTGAGACACGGTGAAGCGATCGCTGCGCAGTGTTGTCGATACCTCAGCAGCGACAACGTGTTTCGAAGATATTGAACGTCACGAACGTCCGACACACCTCACGAGTCACCGTCCACTCTGCGTTGCGCGCTTACTCACCGGTAGCGACGCACTGCCTCAGATGTCGTCGTCATTCGACAAGACCGACAATCGCGCGGGATCGACGAAAAACCGACGCTACAACGCTCGAACCAGCTTGTGGTCACTCAGCCACGTCGTCAGATGATCCAAGGGCATGGGACGCGCGAAAAGGAATCCTTGGACGACGTCACACCCGGCTGACTTCAGACTGGTGAGCACATCATCAGTTTCTACGCCCTCACCCACCACCAGGAACCCCAAGTTGTGACCGAGCTCAATGATCGTGCGCACGATTGCCGCGTGGCTGCGGTCGTCCATCATGTCGGTGATGAAACTCCGATCAATCTTGAGCTCGTAGATGGGTAGGGCCGAGAGATAGCCCAACGATGTCTGACCCACACCGAAGTCGTCAATGCTGACGCGCACGCCCGCGCGGTGCAGGTCCTGGAGGGCAAACGCCGCCCGGATTGGATCGGTCATCAGCGCCGTCTCGGTTACTTCAACGATGAGCCGCTGTGCCGGCACGCCGGCGACGTCGAGAGCGGTGACCACACGATCCGCGAACCCGGCCCGTCCTAGATTGCGCGCAGACACATTGACAGCCACCGTCAACTCCTCGGTGTCGGGGCCGAAGCGGCTCAGGTCCTCCAGCGCGTGTTGCACGACCCACTGCGTGAGGCGGTCGATGAGGTCCGTCTGCTCGGCCAGTGGTATGAAGCGGTCCGGGTACAGCAGTCCGTGCGAGGGATGTTGCCAGCGAACCAGCGCCTCGACGGCAACCACCCGCCCATCTTCAATCCTCGTCTTGGGCTGATAGTGGAGCACGAGTTCGTCTCGATCGATCGCCTGACGCAACTCGGCCATCAGGACGAGGTTGCGCGCGTCGTAGTGATTCTGTGTCGCGTCGTAGCGCACCACTCCGAGGTGCTTGGCTTTGGCGACGTACATGGCGACGTCAGCGAGCTGAAGCAGGTCGTCCACGTCAGAGCCTTCATCGGGCGACGTGGCGAATCCGATGCTCGCCTCTACGGTGAGCGCAAGTCCGGCGACGACGATCTCCTGTTCAATTCGGGCGCGTAGCTCGCGAAGGACGATCTCGGGCTCATCGACGTCAGACAAGACAACGCCGAATTCGTCGCCACCCATACGGGCCAACGTGCTGGGGTCGTCCAGACACGACGCAATCACGCGGCTCAGCTCGACCAGGAGGAGATCACCGTTGAAGTGACCCAACGTGTCATTGATCTCCTTGAAGCGGTCTAGGTCAATCAGGGCGATCGTCGTGCTGTGCGCGACGCGCTGATCGCGCTCGAGCGCGGCGGCGGCTCGGCGATGAAAGAGCGTTCGATTCGGCAGACCGGTGAGCCCATCGTGTTCGGCCAGGTAGTTGCTGAACTTGACCTGACGACGCAACTTGGTTCCAACCAGGTAGGAGATGGCGAACAGGATGACGTATAGGGCGCCCAGGCTGAGAGCCAGGTTGCGGTAGAGGGTGTGGAGGCCCGCGCTGACTTCAGCTTGAATGGCGTCATACGGTAGGTAGACCTCCAAGATCCCGACCTGGTGGGGAGTGGCTCCCGCCGTCACGGGGAGGTACACCTCCACCACGGCCGGACCGAATGGCCCGTGAGCGTTGTCGGCGTTGAGTCGCGTCAGCCTCGCCACGACTTCACCGCTCGCCGCCCGCTGCAGCTCGTCGCGATTGTCATTCGTTGCGGGTTGGTTGAGGCCCGACCCGTCATTCGAGAAGACCACCATTCCGGCGAGGTCGCGTAGGCGAAGACGAAGCACGTGGTCACTACGAATAGCGTTGGATACGAGTCGATGCATGCTGGCTTGCTCGGCCGGGTCCAATCCCTGGCTCAAGGCTCGACCATTCAGGAGTGGTCCAATCGCGGTCTGGGACAACAACACCGCCTCAGTTCGACCTTCGGCCAGACCGCGCCGATCGATCTCCGAGCGGTAGCTGAGTGCGAGAACCAGTCCAATGATGAGAACCGCGACGAGCATGACGACGGCAAATGTCGTGAACATGGCAGCCTGGGAATTGCGCAGCCTCGGCTGCCCGCGGCCGGCGGCGCCCTGAACTGAAGCAGCGGTCACAACATCCTCTCGATACGACAGGTTCGCCGTCAGGCGAGGTCGGAGCGCAGCTGTCGTCTCGGCGCCGACATCGCCACATTCACGACGTTTCCAACCTAACGATGTCGTCGCCGCAGTGCCCAACATGAACGTCTGATTCGTAAAGGAAATCGACGAATTGCTCCCCGTCTTGGCAATTTTTGGGCTGTCGTTGACCTGGAGAGTCGACCACCACGTTGCGTCGCGGGAACGATTGGCCGCCTGAAACGGCGCGTGCAGTTCGCGGCGACCCCCACGGTCACTAGTTTGCTTCTTGCGAGCACGGAACAATTCGCCAAGGAGAGATTGGACGCACCGGTGCTCTCCGAAGTCCACCCGACAAACCGGGCTCCCAGCGTCCTCTTCCTGTGTGTGCATCCTGTCGACCGCTAGCTGATCGCGCTCGGGTAGTTCACAAGTCTGGCGAGTCACCGGGCCGTTGCCTGGTCCGGCGCTTCGGCGTCCGGGGCCAAGGTCAAGCCGGCCGTGGTGGCCGTCATGGCCGAGGCCGGCATCGATATCTCGCGTCCGTTTCCCAAGCCCTGGTCCGACGAGTTCTTCCAGGCGGCCGATGTCGCCGTCACTATGGGATGCGGCGACTCCTGTCCCCCGGTTCTCGGCAAGCGCTACTTGGCACGGCTCGACGGTGCACTGATCGTGGCCGATCGGTACCACGTGGCGACGTAACGGCCCACACGTTGCCGGGCGAGTACCCAGCGCGCGATTTATCTCAGAGCATCCCGCGCCTGCGAAGTCGGTGGTCAACGACCGAATTACTACATGCATAGACTCGCTCAGTGCTGACCGCCGCGATCAACACGCCGTCGCGGGTCATCCTCCTCTTCGTTGCGGGCATGGCCGCCGGCGTGTCCAACGGCGTCGCGGGCGGCGGGACGTTCATCTCCTTTCCCACTCTGCTGGCGCTGGGCATTCCCCCTCTTCAGGCCAATGTTTCGTCCTCCGTGGGGCTGGTTCCCAGCGTGCTGGCGGGGGTCCGCGTCTTTCGATCCGAACTCTCCACCCATCGCGAAACGCTGCGGCGCTTAGTGCCCGCGTGCGTCACGGGGTCGGTCGTGGGGACCGCGCTACTCCTCACCGGATCGGCCCAGACCTTCCGGTCTGTCGTGCCCTGGCTGATCGGCGGGGCGACCCTGGTCTTCGCGCTGGCCCCCCGGATCACGCGAGTACTCTCGCGGCGCCACCCCCTGGGCCACGAGCTACACATCCATCCGCGTTCACTCGTGGCTGGCGTCTTTCTCGCGTCCGTGTACGGCGGTTACTTCGGCGCCGGGTTGGGCATCGTTTTGTTGGCGGTCCTCGCGCTCACGCTGCCCGAGGACATCTTCACGCTTCAGGGAATGCGCGTGGCACTGGGACTGCTCACCAACACCGTGGCCGCGGTCGTCTTCGTGATACGAGGGCACCTCGCGCTCGTCGCGGTGGCCATCCTTCTCGTGAGCACGTTCGTCGGTGGCTGGCTCGGCGCGCACCTGCTGCGTCGCCTCTCGCCCCGGCTCGTGCGAGCCATCGTCATCGTGATCGGCGCCGCCACGACGGTGCGCCTCGCGACGAGCTGAGTCAGGCCCGCTCGTGGCGATGGAAAGACCACCATCCCGCCACGACCACGAACGCCAACGCGCCGGTGGGCACCAGCGGGGCGAAACGCGGCGCGTGCAGGGCGGCTAACCCGCCGAAGCCGGCTCCGGTGATGAGGGCGAGCAGGATCAGCGCGCTTCTCACCTGTATGGGTTCGTGGCTCTTGGTCAGCCCGGCGATGAACTGGGTCAACGTTCCGGTCAGGTAGGTCGTGGACAGCCCGCTAATGCCGAAGCGCAACACTGCCGCGCTCTGAATTCCCAACGCGGCCGCGTTCAGACCCAACAACGCGTACGCGACGCCGGTGCCCGGCGAGGCGTTCGCGGCCTCCCACCAGATCAAGAAGATGGCCATCACCAGGAGCTCGGCGGCCAGGGCGCGCACCACCGGTCGAGGCCAGAGGTGCTCTTCGACGTCGGCGTGCCCGGCCACCCGAGCACCGATGAAGCTGCCGATGACGTAGGCGAGGAACGCGTCGCCCGTGTGCAAGACGATCGACGCGTCGTGGGTGGCCGACGCCAACCCCAGCAGCACCATGTTGCCGGTCATCACGCTCGTAAAGACGCCCCCGAGACGCAACAGGCCGATGGCGTCCACGGAACCTGTGACGAGGGTGAGGACAATCACCAGAGCGTCACGTCGGCGCGTGGGCGTCCAGAATCCCACCGCTCGTGTCTGCACCAATTCCTCGACCATCCCGCGCCTCAGCGACGGGCCGCCCCGCCGAGAAAGGACTCGACGAAGACGGGATCCAGTTCGAGATCCTTGGGGAGTCCCGAGAGAACGACGCGCCCGCCGCCGAGGACGCACGTCCAATCCGAGATTCGCAGCGCGGCCCGGGCGCGCTGTTCTACTAGAAGGACGGTCGAACCGTGGTCGGCGAAGCCACGGATGTACTCCTCGAGCAACTGGGTCGCCACGAGTGGGGCCAGATTGGCGGTGGGCTCATCGAGCACCAGCACCGAGGGAGAGACCATCAAGACCCGGCCCATCGCCAGCATTTTTCGCTCTCCGCCCGACAGCTTCCCGGCCTTACGGCCCATCATCCCCTTCAAGCGCGGGAAGAACTCCAAGACCGCTTCGATCCGTGTGGAGACCTCGCCGCGCGCGAGCAGGTATCCGCCGATCTCGAGGTTTTCCTTGACGGTGAGCGGGGGGAAGACGTCGTCGATCTGTGGCACGTACCCGACACCCAACCGCGCCACTCGTTGCGGGGCCAGATTGGTGATGTCGTCCTCGCCCACCGTCACGCGCCCGCCGAGCACTGGCACCACTCCGACGATGGCTTTGAGGAGGGTCGACTTGCCCGAGCCGTTGGGTCCCACGATGGACACGACCCGACCGGGCGTGGCCTCGACGTCGATGTCCTGGACGATGGGACGTCCGTCGTAACCGGCGCTGAGCCCCGTGGCGCGTAGCACCTGTCCTTGTTGGGAGAGCTCAGCCGACAAGGTAGGCCTCCACGACCTCGGCCGTGGCCCGTAGCTCGGCCATGGTTCCTTCGGCCAAGACCCGTCCCTCGGCGAGCACGATCACCGGATCGCAGTAGGCGTCCATCATCGCGAGCTCGTGCTCGACCATCACGATCGTCATTCCCGCCTCGGCCATGCGCGTCAGCTGGTCGCCGATCCGGTGGGCCAGATTGGGATGAATGCCGGCCATCGGCTCATCGAGCAGCAGCACCTTGGGTTCGGCCAGCAGGGCCCGCATGATCTCGACCAGGCGGCGCTGTCCACCAGAGAGGCCGCCGGCGTACGCGTCGGCGTACTGGATCAGCCCGAATCCATCCAGGATCTCCATGGCCCGCTCGATGTTGGCGCGGTCCTCGGCGCCCCAGTATCGCCGTCCCCTCATCGCGCCCCAGAAGGTATCGCCCGACTGGCGCGGGATGGCGCTCACGAGGTTCTCGAGCACGGTCAACTTTTTGAACTCGCTGGCGAGCTGGAAGGTTCGAACCAACCCGGCCCGCGCGCGGCGGTGCGACGCCAGCTTCGTGATGTCACGGCCCTCATAGGAGATTCGCCCGCTCGTCGATGGCAAGGTTCCGGCCAACATCGCCAGCGTCGTCGACTTACCAGCGCCGTTGGGCCCGATCAGTCCAGTGACCCGGCCGTGTCGGATCTCAAAGCTGACCTGCGAGACGACCTCGACGCCGTTGAACGCCTTGGTCAGTTTGTCCACTGACAGCACGACCCGATCATCGTTGTGCTGCTCTTGCAGACGCAGCAGCTCGCGCAGGTCGAGTTGGTCCAGGTTGCCCAACCTGATCACCGCGTCTGCACCCTCGGCTGAGTCCACCGGCCCCGGCGCCACCTCTCGGCTCCCGCCGCTCAGGATACGGCGGCGCTCGGGCAGGATCCCATTGGGCCGGAACCAGAGAAACACGATGATGAGAAGACCGATGGCCACCCACTCGAGCGCCGGCACCAGGGCGGGGTTGCCCACCGGGGGTAGGAAGCGAGTGATCTCCTCGAAGCCCAGCGGGACGAGGATGGCCCCCAAGATTGCGCCCTTGTGGTTGCCGGCCCCGCCGACGATAATTGCGGCGAAGAGCACGATGGTCTCGGCGTAACCCCACGCGCCCGGAGCCCACAGGTTGATGAAGCCCACCAGGATCGCCCCACTCAGCCCGGCCACCATTCCGCCCAACACCAACGTCGACGTGCGCTGCAGTCGCAGGTCCTTGCCCAACGAGTCAGCGACGATGTCGTTGTCGCGCATGGCGCGAAGGGAACGGCCGTACGGCGACTCGGTGACGCGGCGCAGGAGGAAGTACACACCGACCGTCAGCAACACCGCCGCGCCGCCGTAGGCGAACTGATAGCCCAGGGCCTGGGGATCCAAGTACTTCTGAAAGGGGGCCGGCACGATGGAGATCCCCGCGTCGCCATTGAAGAGCGGCACGTAGTTCTTGACCAAGAGGTTCAGCAGCACCGCGGAGACCAGCAACCCCACCGCGGCGAAGTCGCCGCGCAGACGCTTGCCCACCAGGAAGACGAACGGTAGCGCCAGTAACCCGCCGGCGATCGCGGCCCCGATCCAGGGCAGCGGCCAGGCGAGATTCCAACCCAGTATGTAGTGCTGAAAACCACTGTTCGACGTCGCCGCGCGCGGCATCGACAGCACCGCGGCGACGTAGGCCCCCACGGACTGAAAAATGATGAACCCGAAGTTGGAGATCCCCGCGAAGCCGAACTCAACGTTGAGCGCCAGGCACGCCATGGCGTCGACCGCACCGTAGACAATGATCGTCGCGAGGTAGAAGGCGTAGGCGGGCATTAGGCAGTCTTCTCGCTTCCGAAGATCCCGAAGGGTCGGAAGGTCAGCATCCCCAACAGAACCAGAAAGGCGACGACCTCCTTGTACTGCGGACTGATGTACGCCGCGCTGACCTCCGTCGCCACTCCGATCGTCAAAGCGCCCAACATTGCGCCGTAGGGCTCACCGGGCCCTCCGAGAAACATCGCTGCTAACAGGAGCACGATGTACAGCTGCGCACTCGTTGCTTCGAACACGCCCGTGTTCATGGCGAAGACGGTGCCGGCGAGCCCGCACAGCGCCCCGGAGATCAACCACGTGGTCGAAATGACCCATTGGGTGTTGACGCCACTGTTGCGTGCGAGGCTGGGATTCGCCGACGTCGCGCGCATGGCCTTTCCCAGCCGGGTGTACTTCAGCATCCAGTGGACCAGACCGAGGACGACCACGCAGATGCCCATAATGATCAGCTGCAGGCCGCTCAAGTACATATCGAGGAAGTGGTATTCGGTGCCGAGAGACTGGTGGAACGAGACGTAGCCGCCGCCGACAATTGCCTGAAGACCGAACGTGCCGATCAAGTCGACGCCGAGCGCCACGATGACCACAGTGATCGGCGCAAGGTTACGGCGTTGGAACGGCGTGAAGATGAATCGGTTGAGGGCCCACGAGGCCGCGGCACCGGTTCCTACGCCCCCCACCAACGTTGCCCACGCGGTTACCCCGTGGATGTTGAGGTAGTACGCGACGAACGCACTGTTGATCATGATGGACCCGTAGGCGAGATTCAAAACATTGGTCACCGCGAACTGCATGGTGAATCCCACCGTGGCAATGGCGAGGACGGCCGCCGTGATGAGGCCGAACCCGAACGACGACATGAACACGCTCACGGCTTGTAATCCCCTTTGACGGTTACGAGGGTTGCGGACACTTCACGTTCGGGTCTCCCGAGGCGACCGCCGCACCGGGGGTGCACCGCTGCGGCCACGGATGTGCATCCGTGGCCGCAGCGGTGAAGTTCTCCTAGGGCGTGGCCTTACACGTCGTCAGGTTGCAGAAGCCCAGCGACGCGCCGACCTTGACGGTGGTTCCGTCTGCCTGGAACTGGTCGTCTTCGAACGGACCGAAAGCCGTTTGGAAGGAGTCAAACCGGTAGAAGCCGCCGACGCCTTCGTAATGGATCTTCTTGCCCGCCTTGAGGGCCTTGACTCCCGCGGCGTATGAGGACACCGTCACGGCGCCCTTGACTCCTTGGGCGATCTTCAAAATGTCCGCCCGGTACTTAGAGCCGGTGGTCGAGTGCGACATGTCCATCGCCAGCGCAGCCAGGTTGATCCCGTCGTAGAGGTGGACGGTCCCATTGGCGGTCAGCAATCCGGGAAAGCTCGGAACGCCCTTGACCTTGCCCGCCTGGGCGAGCACCAACTTCTTGTACAGCGGGTACGCGGGCCCACCGAAGTTGACGGTCTGGTTGTCCGCGTCGAAGTTGTTGATGAAGGTCTGAACGCCGATCGGGCCCGTGGTGACGCCCGAGAAGAAGGTCGGGTCAATCATGGCCGACGTGCCAATCACCGGGATCATCTTGTTGCCGTTGAGCTGATAGATCTCGCTCAGCAACGCCACGCCGGCGGCGCCCAGCGCCTCCATCAGGATGGCGTCGGGGTGCGACTGGACAATCGCCAACGCTTCGGTTTGGAACGTCGTCGCGTTGATGTCCAACGTCTGATTCGCGACGACATTCATTCCGGCGCGCTTGATCGCTGCCTCGGCCGGGGCCACGAACGTCTGGGAACCCGCGTCGTTGCCGAAGGCCAGCGCGATGTTCTTGTAGCCCTTCAGCGACGCGATCTTCACCATGGCCACAGAGTCCGCAGCGTCCGGCGGGACGAGTCGGAAGAAATACGGAAAGTGAATGCTGTCGAACTCTGACTCACCCGTCATGCAGAAAGACACCGTCTTGTGTGCGTCAAACACCGGCACGACCGTCGACGCTTCGTCCGACGTGCATCCAATAACGAGAGCCAGGTTCGGGGTAGTCGCGTACATCTGTCGCACCGCGGGCACCGCGTCCGCCGGGTCGCCGCGAGTGTCCACCGTCTTGCAGTTCACCTTTTTGCCCAAAACGCCGCCGAATTTATTGATCTCTTGCGCGGCCGCGAAGCAGGCAGTCTGGTACTTGGGGCCGAGTACAGCATCCGCCCCGGTGAATGGCGCCACCGCGGCAATTGTTATGGAGCCGTGCAGCGAGCTCGCAGTGGCGGCGACGCCCGGCAGACCTATGGCTGCCGTCACCGCTGCCGTCGCGGCCGCCAAGAATGCGGCTCCCACTCGCATTCGTGCAGCTCGAGTTCTGCCGGACCGATTCACTAATGTCACCCTCATTTGTTCCCCCTTTTTGCTGTTGGTGTCATGCGCTTTCACTGCTTGCTGGTTGCGGATCTCTAGACGCTCGTGGTGTCAGCCTTCAAGGGCATCCACGGCCAATCGGCGGGTGCGTCGGCTTCGGCGACGACTCGGTTGGTGATGGTGCCGACCCCCTCGACGGTCACTTCAATCGTGTCGCCGGGCGTCAACCACACCGGTGGCGTGCGGGCGAACCCGACACCGCCCGGAGTACCCGTAGCGATCACGTCGCCGGGCCGAAGACGGGTAAAACCGGAGAAGTACTCGACCGCTTTGGCGACACTCACAATCATCATGGAGGTTCGCGCGTCTTGCATAACGTCGCCGTTGAGCGTCGTCTTGATGGCGACGTCGTTGATGTCGACCTCATCGACGGTTACGACTTCGGGACCGATCGGCATTGTCCCTTCGAAGTTCTTGCCCGGCGTCCACTGGGTCGCGATGCGCTGCCACTCTCGAGCCGAGCCGTCGTTCATCACGGTGAAGCCCAAAATGGCGTCGAAGGCGTCCTGCTCGCGAATGTACCGACCACCCTTTCCGATCACGATGGCGAGTTCACCTTCGAAGTCGAAGCGTTCGCTCAGCGCCGGCTTCACCATGTCGTCGTACGCGCCGATGACGCTGCCCGCGCCGCGCACAAACGACTCCGGCCATTTGGGTACGACCCGTCCACCCTCGATGGCGTGTTCGGCGTAGTTGACCCCAAGGCAGAGAATGCGTGTGGGATTCGGGGTCGCGGGACCGAAGTCGGTGCCCGCGACTGCAATTCCAGATCCGACTGAGGCGGCCCGCGCGTGAGCGAGGCCCGCGTCACCAGCCTCGGCGAGTCCGTTGATGCTTGACAACGCTTCGTCGTGCGATGCGTCGGCGAGATCGACGTATCCGTCAACTCCCTTGACGTGGAGTCGAAGGCCCCGTGCGGTTCGAACGGTGGCAAATCTCATTGGGCCTCACTCGTAATTGGCGCTTAATGGCTGTATTGGTTTCCAACCGGCTGCCCGAGTGTAATTCCGTTGTGCTCGGATGTCAACCAATGCTTTAATCTATGAGAATAATCTGATCAGGGTCGCGAGAGATTGGTCGAATAGGTTGGGACACGCGATTCTGTCGATCCGAGTCGTTCATCTTTGACCATTAATTCCGCAACCCGGACTAACCTCGAATGCCCTTTCCGAGATACGCGAGGGTAACAAGGCCGATAATGACCCATTGGTTGCCCGATTGGTATGATTGGTGGTGCGAGCAGACGGTCGTGGAGTGCGGGAGGGTGCGGTGAAGACGTTATCGGTGATGGGGATACGTGACGTCGCGGAGCAGGTCTTGCGCGACGCCGCCCAACGAAACATGGGGGCAGGAACCCAATTACCGACGGAACGCGAACTTGCGAATCATCTGCAAATCACCCGCTCCACGGTCCGCAGCGCCATGGCCCTTCTCGAGGCCGACGGTTTAGTCTCACGCGAAGTTGGACGCGGTACCTATCTCAAGTGCGACCCACTGTCGGCGTTGGTGGACCTCGACAGCGACGACTTCGCGGCCAACGCAATCCTGAACGACATCGGTCCTGGAGATGTGATGACGGCCCGGAAGGCGTTTGAGCCGACCGCGATGTACGTCGCCGTCGTCGAAGCCACGGAAGCTGATTTCGAAACGATCCAGCGTTGCGTCGATGGGTGTGAACGGGCGACTACGTACGACGAATTTGAGAGTTGGGACCTGGCATTCCACCGCAGCCTGGTGGAGGCCACGCACAACCCGTTGCTACTGCGGATGTACTCGTTGATCGAGGCCGCGCGCCAGGGCGATCTATGGGGATCGCTCAAGCGACGGGGTGATTCGAGCGATAGGCGTCGGTGTTCGTACGTCCAACACGTGGCTATTGCCGACGCGCTTCGCAACCGCGATGGCCGCGGCGCCCACGATGCAATGATCACCCACCTCGACTTCGTCTCCAACTTCCTCTTAGAGAACGCACGAAACTAGTCCTCGCCAAGGTTGCGTCAACGCGGCGGCCGGGTAGTTCCCTTGGTCAGTATCGGCCCCGGATTGCAATGACGCGACGCCGCACGGCGTCCCTGAACTCCTGGGTCAGGCGGTTTCCCAACACGCCGTAGCCCGTTCAGTGCGGCGACGCACTCTCCGTCTCCGCGATCCCCGCGCGTTGGCACCCTGTTGGCGAGCACCGCGCGATGAGCCGATTACCTAGCCACAATCAAGGAATTACCGCCTCTGCGGACCCGCGTCGATCGCGGAACCTCTCGCCAGAAACAACAGCCCCTCCCGAGTTACGGCAGCGCCGAGTCCGATGTTGCGAAAGCTGGTGTTAGTTCTCGAACCCCGCGGCGGCTCGGCGCTTCGTCCGGCGCTCACGACATCGCCCAAACCCCCACTTAGCGCGGACCTATAGGTCTCGAAGGGTGCAGTAAATTGAGTTGGGTTGCGCTCTCGTCGAAAGGATGAGGTCCTTGGCACTTCGACGTACGGCATATCGGTTCTACGAGCGTCGGTTGGCCAACGCCTTACCCGCTGACAAGTTGCCGCGACACGTCGGCGTCATCTTGGACGGACATCGGCGCTTCGCGCGCCAAGAGACCGACGGCGAGTACCGCGCGAGTTACGAGGCGGGCATGGCCAAGCTCGAGGAGCTGCTCGAGTGGTCCTCGGATCTCGGGATCAAAGCGGTCACCGCGTGGGTGCTGTCGACGGAGAATCTTCGCCGGTCCGTCGACGAACTCGAGCCGTACTTCGAAGTGCTGACCGAACTCTTTAAGCGGTTGCCGCGCCAGGCGAAGCGTCTCAACTTCTCCTTGTCGGTCAGCGGGAGCCTGGATCTTCTGCCCCCCGAACTCGCGTTGGCGGCCAAGCAGGCCGTCGATCGCGTGGGCGTCGTCAGTGATCCGCGCATGGACGTCAACATCGCCCTGTGTTACGGGGGTCGCCAAGAGGTGGTCGACGCCTGTCGATCGTTGGTCACCGACCTCCTGGCTGACGGAGTGCCACCCGAAGAGCTGGCGGAGTCCATCAACGCGCAAGGTCTGGCCCGAAATCTGTACGCCGCCGATCTGCCCGACATCGATCTCGTGATCCGCACCAGTGGCGAGAGCCGCCTCTCGGGGTTCCTCCTGTGGCAGTCGGCCTACGCCGAATACGTCTTCGTCGATCCCTTCTGGCCGGCCTTCCGCAAGGTGGACCTGCTACGAGCCCTTCGCGACTTTGCGCGTCGCGATCGACGCCTCGGGGTCTAATCCGTGTGGACTCGCGGAGTCCTGGGTGTGCTGCTGCTCATCACCGGTGCGGTCTGGCTGGCCCAAGGCACGAACCTCCTGCACGGATCGGGGATGAGCGGTCACGGTCTCTACGCCTGGCTCGGAGGTGCGATCATCGTCATTGGCGTAGCCCTGATCGCGTGGGCCTGGCGCATCAGAAACCGCGGCACGCCCTGACGTCGTTCCACACGAACGATCGACGAGCCCTGCGGTACCGTGGGCGATCGTGGGCGACCGAGACCTCACCATCATGTTTATGCCCGAAAGCGCGTACGGGCCGACCAACAACTGCATCGGGATCGCCCATCACCTGACGCAGCGCGGCCACCGCGTGATCTTCGCGTCCGACCGTTCCTGGCACGGCCGGCTCTCCCCCCTGGGCTTTGAGGAGGACCTCGTCGACCTGGCGCCTCCGCCGGCCGAGGGATCCGAGCAGACCGCCGGCCAGTTCTGGAAGGACTACATCAACGCGATCTCCCCCGAGTTCGCCAAACCCACCGTCGAGCAGCTCGCGAGCGTCATCCGACCCATCTGGGTGGAACTGATCGCGGGGGCCGAATACGTCGAGGCGCAGTTGCGCGAGATCATTGCGCGAACCCGACCCGACGTGATCGTCGAGGACAACGTCGTGGGCTTCCCCGCCCTCATGACGGGCGGCGTGCCGTACGTGCGCATCGTCTCGTGCAATCCATTAGAGGTGCCGGGGCCGCGAGTGGCACCGGTGTTTTCAGGGTTGGCCGCGGACGACGCGGACAGCTACCCGGCGTTTCGCGAGTCCTATCGGCGCACCCACTTCGAGCTGTGGTCGAAGTTCGACGAGTGGTTTCGCGCCCAGGGCGCGCCGGGACTACCGGAGTTGGAGTTCATCGGCTCGGGCGATCTCAACCTGTACCTCTACCCCGCCGAACTGGACTACATCGAGGAGCGGCCTCTGCCGGAGACCTGGCACCGCCTCGACTCCTCGGTGCGCGACACGGACGATCCAGTGGAACTTCCCGCGGGCTTCGCCGATGGCGAGCGCCCGGTCATCTACTTCAGTCTGGGGTCGCTGGGCAGCTCCGACGTGGGGCTCATGCGACGGGTCATCGCGGCACTGGCGACCGAGCCCTACGACGTCATTGTGTCCACCGGACCGCGACACGACGAGATTGAGCTCGCCGACAACATGTGGGGCGCCGAATTCGTGCCCCAGACCCGACTGGTGCCATTGGCCGACCTCGTGATCACGCACGGGGGCAATAACACCGTGACCGAGACGATGCACTTTGGCAAGCCCATGGTGGTGCTGCCGCTCTTCTGGGACCAGTACGACAACGCCCAGCGCGTCCACGAGCGTGGGTACGGGGTGCGTCTAGCCACGTACGAGTTCGACGAAGCTGAACTACGCACGGCCGTCGCGTCGTTGCTGAAGGACGACAGCCTGCGCTCGCGCTTGACGACTGCGTCACGGCGCATCCAAGCCGCCGACGGCGTGCGACGGGCCGCCGACCTCATCGAATCTGCTGCCCGGGGCTAACTCGGGGTCTCGACCTCTCGTCCCCAGTCGCCGGACTTGCCGCCACTCTTTCGCTCGATGACGAGTTCGTCGATCCACGCATTCGGGTCGGTGCGCTTCAGCGAACTGACAAGGCTCAACGCGCAGAAGGCACAGGCCGTCAGGGCCTCCATCTCGACCCCCGTGCGATTAACCGTGACAATCGTGGCCGAGATCGCGTACCCCTCAGGAGTCGCGGTCACGTCCACGAGAATCTGATTGAGGTCCAGCGGATGGCACAGGGGAATCAGGTTCGCCGTCTGCTTCGCGGCCTGGATACCCGCCAGCCGAGCGGCGTGGAGAGGGTCGATTCCATCGGGATGGACCTGGTCCGCGACTTCAAAGGCGGTGGTTCGCACCAGGCAACTCGCCTGGGCTGTTCGCAGCGTCGGGCGCTTGCGGCTGACGTCGACCATACGCATCTTGCCCGTTCCGTCGACGTGGGAGAAACGCTTCTCCGCCACACTTCCCCCTTGCCGAGGACTGAACGCCCAAGCCACATCCGACGAGAACGTCCAGTAATCCTAACGAGGCCCAATGTCGCGAGTACCCGCTCAACGCTCACCATCAACCGGTCGGGCCTAAACGTGACGACATCCACGTCAGCAAAACGCCGGAGATACTCTGGGGCAATGGTGCAGTACCGGATTGGACAGGCGGCGGAGCTGCTCGGCGTGAGCCCGGACACCGTGCGTCGATGGGCGGACTCGGGACGCCTCTCCTCGACGACGGGTGCCGGGGGCCGACGGATGTTCGAGGGCGTCGACCTCGCCCGCTTCGCCGTGGACAACGCCGGCGACCAGGCTCCGGACCAGCCGCGCGCGCAGTCCGCGCGCAATCGCTTCGTCGGCATCGTGACCAAGGTGGTCAAGGACAAGGTCGCCGCGCAGGTGGAGATTCAGGCCGGTCCCCATCGATTCGTGTCACTCATCACTCGAGAAGCGGTCGATGACCTCGGCCTGGCCCCAGGGATGGTCGTCGACGCAGTGGTCAAGGCAACCAGCGTCGGCGTAGAGATTCCCGCGCAGTTCTAACTCACCGATCGCCGATACCTTGAGCGGGCGAGAGCCGAGTGATCAAACCGCCGCCGCGGCCCCCGCAGACACCGGGACCTCGTCGGACGCCCACACGCTGATGGCGTCGACGGGCAGGTGGACGCGACAGTTCGCGCCGACCGTTATCCCGACGTGGTCGGGCGTGCGAACCTGGATCTCGAGGCCGTCGGCGAGCGCGATGAAGTGGTCCACCGCAGTCCCGACGTCAGCGATGTCGATCAGTGTTCCTGCGAGAGTGCCGTCAGGTTCACCAGACCTTGTTCGTTCGTCGTCGTCACGATTGATGACCACTCGCTCTGGTCGCACGCTCCATAGAACGGCCGTGCCGGGCGCAAGAAACGCTGTGTTGGCCGCGATCAGCGCACCCATGGCGTCAATTCGTCCCGACATCGCCACGACGCCGTGATGAAGGTTGGCGATTCCCAGCAAACGAGCGACCTCGGGCGACGCCGGGCGTGAGAAGACCTGGCGGCTGGGCCCCGACTGCAGCGCGCGGCCGTGGGAGAGGATGACGACCTCGTCGGAGAGGAACGCGGCTTCCTCTGGATCATGCGTCACCAGAACCGTGGCGAGTCCGGTCTCGCGCTGGAGACGACGCAGCTCTCGTCGCAGTTCCAACCGCACGGGTACGTCCAGCGCCGTGAACGGCTCATCGAGCAGCAGGACCCGAGGAGATCGGCACAAGACCTGGGCCAGGGCAACGCGCTGGCGCTGTCCGCCGGACAGTTCGGAGGGGAGCCGCGCTTCCAGTCCGTCCAGTCGCAGGTGACGGAGCCAGTAGCTCGCCAGTTCCGGCGTTGCCCCGTCGCCGAAGAGGAGTTGTCGCCACACCGTGAGATGGGGAAACAGGGTGAACCCCTGAGCGACGTAGCCCACGCGACGCTTCTCCACCGGCACGTCGCGCACGGCGTCGGCGCCGTAGAAAACGTCGCCGGGGCGCGATCCGTACAGCCCGGCGAGACAGCTCAGCAGGACGGACTTGCCCGATCCCGAGGGACCGAGCACAGCGAGGTGGCTACCCGCTGGCACGTGGGTGAGTGTTAGTTGGAACGATCCGACCGAGTGGTCAACGTCAAAGCGCACCGGTTCGGTGGTCGCCGCGGTGGGTGCCTGCGGCGCGGGAAGCGAAACCGCGGACCTTCGAAACCAGTCGAGGCGCACCCGACTGAGGCCCACCGCTACGACGGCGACACCCACGGCGAGGGCGGTCGGCGCCAAGGTCGTGGGCAGGCCGATGCCGCTGAACTGGTTGTACGTGTAAATGGGCAGCGAGGCCGGGTTGTACGCGAGGATGACGACGGCGCCGTACTCGCCGAACGCCCGCAGCCAGGCAAGCAACATCCCCGCGCGGATGCCCGGCGCGGCCACTGGCACGGCGACGCGCAGGAAACGCGACACCTCGGAATGACCGAGAGTCGTGGCCACGTCCAACTGGCCCTGGGGAACCGAAGAAAAGGCCGCACGGGCCGCCACAATCAGAAACGGCGCGGACACGAAGGTCATCGCGATCACGATTCCGGTCAGCGAGTCGGTGAGTCGACCGCCGAAGAGTCGACCGAGATAGGTGTAGGGACCCACGAGGTAGATCAGGACGATCCCGCTCATGAGCGGGGGCATGGCCAGAGGGATCTGGACAATCAGTCCGGTGACCGCGGCGATCCGTCCGTGCGAGCGCGCGAGCAGATAGGCGAGCGGCACCCCGAGCAGCACCATCACCGCCAGCGAGATCGTGGCCCCGACCACCGAAACCTGAAGCGCGGGAAATAACCCCGGCACATGGAAGCCGCGCCGGGACGTGCCCACGAACCGGATCGCGAACGCCGCCAGAGGCAGGCCCAGATAGACGAAGATCAGTCCGCCGAGCCAGGTCAGCGGACTCTTGACCGCCTTCAATTGCATTAGGGAATCGTCGTGGTGGGGGCTGTCGTCGTAGTCGTGGAACCGGAGGGTCCGGTGACGAAGTTCACGTGACTGACCGGCTTGATGCCGTTAGCCGAGAGTATCTTGCGGCCGTTCTTGCTCAGCAGGAACTTGATGAAGGCGCGTGCCGCGGCCGTGTTGGGCGCCCGGTTGAGTATGGCGACCGTGTACTGCGCCTTCAGCCCCGTTCCCGTGAGCGGCACCGTCTTGAGATGCGCGGCGGCGGCCTCGACGCCGTAGAAGAAGCCGGCGTCGAGCTGACCGGCCTGCAGCCGACCCACGAGGGTCGTCTCGGGGAACACGTTGGACGAGTTGCTGGCCAGCGCCGCGAGCGCGGGCACACCGTAGCTCAGGGCAACCCCGGTGAGCGCGTCGACGGCCAGCACGCCCTTGGGATCGGTCGCCGGGTCGGTGCGGCCCAATAGGAAGCCGGTGCGGTCAACGACCGTATACCAAGGTCGGAACTGCAGGGCGTGCGCGAACTGCGACGCCGGGTTGTACCCGAGCACGAGCGGCGACGAGCCGAACAAACCGTACGTGTTCACCCAGTTGCCGTTCGTCGAACCCTCCAAGGCGAGGTTCACCGCGGGAGAAGCGCTGATGAACACGTCGCCGACCTGAGTCCCGCCCTTGATCTCATTGGCCAGCGCCGTGGAGCCCGCGGAGAAGCCGTTAACGGTGTATCCCGTTGCCTTGGTGAAGGCCGGCCCAATCTTCATTTGCATGAGGTCGAGAAGTGATCCCGCATATAGAACATTGACGGAGCCTGTCGCAGCGCTCGACGTCGCCGCGTTGATGGGGAGCACAGCTCCCGCCACGAGCATCGCCGCGACGGCGAAGCTCCTGCGCAAGGTGGCGGGGGCAGCTCGTCCGGACCCGATCTCCTCCGTCGCCGAGTGGGTTTCTGCTCGTCATTACGCGCACCCCTTCTTTGTGTCTGCGACGACTTTACGTGTAACAGTTGCCTTGTACAGCAGTTTATTGCCATTTTTGGCTGCAATTGCGTAATCCGTACTTACGGCGCAGATTGACGCCCTGAGGCACCGCGTGTCAAATCGAGCGATCTGCATTTCCATCGAAGCCTGGCCGGGTCGATCCAGGTGTCGGCGTCAAATGTGAGCGAGTCTCAACCTCGCTATTGGGCTCTAAAAATCTCCAACCCTGACCGCATCCTTCGATTTGCAAAGAGAGAGATTCGAAAGTCGCTAAACGACTCTTCCGTCCAAGAGCACGCGCGCCGCGGCGGAGGAGAAGCAAAAGAACCGGATGACGTCTACCACGAAGTTGCTGACCGCTTCACGGGCGGCGTCGGTCGGCGGTACCCAATCTCCTGAAACCCGTCGCGCTAACAAGATGGTGTTTCACCTGATTCGCTAGGAACGACCCGTGCCTTGACCAGGGTCACCAAATAGTCGTGATCTTCTTCGGCCGGTTCCGTGACCGCTTCCAGACCACTGTTGATGCGCAGCATGTAGGTGTTGTTGCGGTGAACTTGGGACTCGACGCTTAAGTCTGGGTAGCGGTCCGCTGCGACGACCATTACGGCTCTTTTTAGACTTTTCCCAATGCCCTCGTTTTGCCGTTCACGCTTCACTCCGAGAGACCAAACAAAGCAACTTGGTTGGTCTGAGAATTCGAATACGGCCACGCCCACAATCTCTGGCTCGTCTTCGGCCACGAGTATTTCAATTCTGGTGGACTCTCGAATGGATGGGGCTATCCGGATGATCTTTTGAGGAGCTCGCTTGCCACCGAGGACTGTAATGGGAACACCTAAATGACTCGATTTGCAATTTGTCAACGTCTCGATAAAAGCGAATGGGTACGGGAGGAACCCCGTACCCATTCATCTTGAGCTCAGTTTGACTTAGTTGGCCTGTACGCGGCGCTTACCGCAACTGGCTTAACCCTGGAATCCAGCCGAGCAACCTGTTTGCGATAGGCCGGAGACTTGAAGTTGGTCTTCAGTTTTGATGTCTTGCGTCAGCTCTTTCATTTCTCACCTACCCCTTTCCGGATGCTCTAGTGACACTTACAGTTCCGTGATGCCTTGGAGGATTAGTCGTTCGGGCTCTTGCAAAGCAGCGAACCCGTCCGCGTTCAAACCCATCGGAATCCCTCTGCGCGAGTATTGCGCGATCAGCGTGATCGGCGGCTACCCGGGCGAACACCCTGGCACGCCGCAAGGCGCCACCTAACAAGGGTTTCCTGTCCAGTCGTGACTCCATTTCCCAAGTGAACATCCGGGCGACCGCTTGGCGGTCACCTGTACCCCGAGTATATGGGTGTGTCCCATACTCTGCCAGAGAGGGAAACACAAGAAATCTTGCAAGTGAGGATTCAGGCTTCTTAAATTTTGACCTTCGCGACAGCTCTCGACTCGCCCGTCTCTCAACGAAGCAGCAAATTAGACTTCGGCAAATGCAGTCGACTTCCTCGATGGACTGGATCTGCGTCTCTTCGTCCGAGATCTCGGCTCAAGAATTAACGTTGTGGGCGATCCGGGCAGAGTCGGGGGCAGTAGTCACTTTCTGCGGAACGGTACGCGACCGCGATGACGATCGGGATGACGTGATCGCATTGGAATACGAGACCAGTCCGGAGCTTGCCGAGGCCCGAATCAGTGCGATCGTCGCCACCGCTCGCATTCGATGGCCGGAACTGGTCGCGATTGCGGTCCACCATCGCGTCGGTCGCGTGGATCTTCTGCACACCGCGGTCGTGGTGGTCGTCTCCTCCCCGCACCGCCGAGAGGCCTTCGAGGCCGCCGAGTTTTGCATCGACACCTTGAAGGAAAGCGTGCCGATCTACAAGCGTGACGTCTGGTCCACCGGATCGGACTGGAGCAGCGACACCCGCCCAGTGCTCGACGTTCCACCGAGGTAGCGCGATGCACTCGGCAACGCGACGCGCCGCGCGAGGAGTCTGATGATCCCGGTCTCTGAGGCGCGGTCGTTCGTCCTGCGGGACCTGACGGCACTGACACCCGTCGCCGTCGCCCTCGATGACGCGGTGGACTGCGTCGCAGCGGCGGCAATTCTGGCCCGCCACCCGGTCCCCGGGTTCGCCAATTCGTCCATGGACGGTTACGCCCTGATCGCGTCCGACACGGTCGAGGTACCTGTGCGTCTCCGGGTGACGGGATCAATCATGGCTGGCGACGCGCCGAAGATGGTGCTGCGCGACGGCGAGGCCGTACGCATCATGACCGGTGCGGCAGTGCCCGGCGGTGCTGATGCGGTTTGCAAGATCGAAGACGTCGTCGTCGAGCAGGACGGGGAGGTCGTGACAATCGCCACGACGATTCGCCCGGGTGATTGCATTCGCAACCCGGGCGAAGACATCGCCGTTGGTCAGGTCCTGGTCGCGCACGGTGACGTCCTCGGACCCGCCCGGCTGGGCGTTCTCGCGAGCCAAGGTTTCACCTCGGTGACGGTTCACCCTCGGCCCCGCGTGGGAGTCCTCTCCACCGGCAACGAGCTCTCGGATGATCCAGGCGAGTTACCGAACGGCAAGATCCGCGACACCAACCGTCCGGCGTTGCTCGCGTCGCTGCGCCAGTCGGGCTTCGAGGCGATTGATCTGGGTCGGGCGAACGACGACGAGACGGAGATCGCCGGTCGCTTGACCACAGCCCTCACCCACTGCGACGCCATCGTCACGACTGGCGGTGTGAGCGTGGGAGACGTGGACTTCGTCAAGACCGTTCTGTCCCAGATTTGCGGAGACCGGGCCCAGTGGATGCAGGTCGCGGTGCGGCCCGGCAAGCCCTTCGCCTTCGGAATTACCGGTCCGGGTGGCATCCCGATTTTCGGCTTGCCGGGCAATCCCGTGTCGACGCTGGCCAGTTTTGAACTCTTCGTCCGCCCCGCGCTACGACTCCTGGCCGGACACCGGTCACTTCGGCGACCGACGATCAACGCGGTGCTCGACTGTGCCCTCCCGAGGTCTCGCGACGGAAAGCTCCACCTCGTTCACGTCGAAGCCGCATTCCACAGCGACGGCCGATTGCACGTCGAGAGCGCCGCGCGCGAAGGCTCCCACCTGCTGAGCGCAATCTCCAGCGCCAACGCCATTGCCCTCGTACCCGATGGCGACGGACCTGAGGCGGGCGACGAGGTGGCAACTATGTTGCTCGACGTCAATACCTGGGTAGCCGAGTCACTCGAGTCGTCGCCGTGACTCGAAACCGCACGATCAACGTGTCCCGAGCGAGTATCTAACGTGGCGCGGCTCCTGTTACTCGGGCCGGCGCGCGAAGCCGCGGGACGGCGAGACGATGTCATTGACGGCGACTCGGTTGACGTCGTCTTAAAAGAGGCCGCGACTCGCTACGGGGCAGCCTTTGAACAGGTGTTGGGTATCAGCCAAGTCTGGGTGAATGGTGAGGCGGCCGACGCGCAAACGCCCGTCGGTCCCTACGACGAGGTCGCCGTGGTCCCCCCGGTCTCGGGCGGGTGACTGGTCGACTCACCGGCCAACAGCTCCAGCGCGTGCGACAAGACGTCCAGGACCGCGTTCAGACACTCGATCGCTCCCTTGGGTGAGCCGGGCGTATTGATCACGATGCTGCGGCCGAGCGTTCCAGCGCGCGCGCGCGAGAGGCGGCCCAGTGGGTTCACCAGCCGCATGGCCTCGCTGAGTCCCGGGGCCTCGCGGTCGATCACTCGTAGGGTGCCCTCGGGGGTCAGGTCGCGCGGTGAGAAACCCGTCCCCCCGGTCGTAACGATCAGTCCGGAGAAGCCTTGGGCCAACGCTTTCAACGCGTTCGCCACCGAGTCGGTTCCGTCGGCCACGGTGGACCGTTCCACCACCGAGTAGCCAGCGTCGCTGAGCCGAGCGGCGAGGCGCTCCCCCGCCTCGTCGTGTCGAGTACCGCCAATAACTGAGTCCGAGACAGTCAAGATCTTGGCGCGCAACTCCACGGGTCGATCGTAGAGTCCCGCCGCCTCCGGCCCCAGCTACGCAGCGTTAGCCGCCAATCATGGACATGGAGCGTACCGGGCGCAGGAATCCGGGATCGTTGATTCCGTGACCCGGGAGTTTGCCCCACACCGCCCGTCGCAGCAGCAGGGCCACTTCGTCGTCGGTCCCTCCACTGCGCATCACGTCACGAGCGGAGAGCTCGTCGTCGGAGAATAAGCAGTTTCGAATGGCGCCATCGGCCGTGAGGCGCAGGCGGTTACACGTGCCACAGAAGGGTCGCGTGACGCTGGCCACCATACCGATCTCGCCGATGCCGTCGCTAAAGCGGTAGCGCTCGGCGGGGGCCGAGGAGTTAGCGGACTCCACGGCCTCGAGCGGCCACTCGGCGGAGATGCGCGCGAGCAGGTCCTCGGCCGCGACGACCTGGGTCCGGTCCCAATGCCCGTCGGCGTCGAGCGGCATGTACTCGATGAATCGAACCAGGCGACCGTGTTCGCGCGCGAAGGCGCAGAAGTCCAAGACCTCGTCGTCGTTCACGCCCGCCATGACGACGACGTTTACCTTGACCGGAGTAAGGCCCGCCTCCTCGGCCGCGTCCATCGCGTCCAGCACTACCGAGAGGTCGCCGCGACGTCGGATCTGGGCGAACCGATCGGGTCGCAGTGAGTCGCAGCTGATGTTCACACGCCGCAGGCCCGCACTCGCCAGCGCGGGCGCGAGTCGTCGGAAGCCGGTGCCGTTGGTGGTCATCGCCAGGTCGTCGAATCCGATCTCGGCCAGCTGACGCACCAGTTCGAGCGCGTCCTTGCGCACGAGGGGTTCGCCGCCGGTGACCCGGATGGCGGTCACCCCCAGTTGGCGAGCCACTCGGGCCACGCGGGTGATCTCTTCGAAACTGAGTATCTCCGAGCGTGGCAGGAACGTCATTCCCACTTCGGGCATGCAGTAGACGCAACGCAGGTTGCACCGGTCGGTGATCGAGATCCTCAGGTCGTCGTGGACGCGGCCGAAGGTGTCGACCAGCGGGCCGGTGACGGGCATCGACGCCGTCCCGCCGGACCCTGCGTCGAGACGAAGTGGTCCCGACGGTTTCGAACGTAGGGTGACGGGAACGTCGGGGCTCACGCCGACCTCGCGGGGTCCGCCGGCTCGAAAGGCTTCGCGATTCGAGTGGTCACGTATAGAAGGTTAGAGGCGTCGCGGGCGGGTTCGGAACGAAAGTTCCTTAGCCGCCGGCCATGGCGCCAATCACGTAGAAGGGCTCGGTGCCCGCCACCACGGCGTCGGGCAATGGCGCGTCCGGTGACTCGTGCGAAAGGTCCTCCTCGCAAGCGAAGAAGCGCACGAAAGGGCGCCGCTGGTGTGTCGCCGGGTTGCGGATGGTCCCGAGCAGCATGGGGTAGTTCGCCTCCAGGGCGTCCAGCACCGAACTCTGCGTCACCGGAGAGTCGACATCCAACTCGACTTCGCGACCCACGCGCGCCAGAACCTTCAGGTGCGCCGGGAGGACGACGCGAATCATGCCAAGGTCTGAACTTCGACCGAGAGCACCGCGGGCAGGTCGTGCACGATCGCGTTCCAGCTGTCACCGGAGTCGGATGACGCGTAGACCTGTCCGCCGGTGGTACCGAAGTAGACGCCGCACGAATCCATCGAGTCCACCGCCATCGCGTCGCGCAGCACGTCGACGAAGCAGTTCTCTTGGGGCAGGCCCTTGGTCAGTGGCTCCCACTCGTTCCCGCCGGTGGTGCTGCGGTAGACGCGCAACTTGCCCTCGGGCGGGAAGTGCTCGTTGTCGCTCTTGATCGGCAGCACGTAGACCGTCTCAGGCTCGTGCGCGTGAACGTCGATGCAGAACCCGAAGTCGGTCGGCAGGTTGCCGCTGACCTCGGTCCACGTCCCCGCGGCGTCGTCGCTTCGCATCACGTCCCAATGCTTTTGCATGAACAGGGTGTCGGGGCGCGACGGGTGCAGCGCAATGCGGTGCACACAGTGCCCCTCGAACGCGGTCGGGTCGGGGATCTCACCCGAGACCAGTCCCTTGTTCATCGGGGCCCAGGTCTTGCCACCGTCATCGGTGCGAAAGACTCCGGCCGCTGAGATGGCAACCCAGATCCTTTCGGGGTCACTGGGACTCACGATGACCGTGTGCAGGCACATGCCGCCGGCACCGGGTTGCCACTGCGAGCCCGTCGAATGCGTGCGCAGCCCCGGCAGCTCGGCCCAACTCTCGCCGGCGTCGGTGGTCTTGAAGAGTGCGGCGTCCTCGACGCCGGCCAGCACCGTGTCGGGATCGGTCAGCGACGGCTCCAGGTGCCAAACCCTTGCGAACTCCCACGGGTGCGGCGTGCCGTCGTACCACTGGTGCGTGCCGGTGACGCCGTCGTAGACGAACTGATTGTTGACCGGATTCCACGTCTCGCCGCCGTCGTCGGAGCGTTGGATCAGCTGGCCGAACCAGCCGGTGGACTGGGACGCGAAGATCCGGTTGGGGTCGACCGGCGAGCCCTTCACGTGATAGATCTCCCAGCCGCCGAAGAATGGGCCCTTGACGTCCCACTTGTCGCGCTTGCCGTCGGCGCTCAGAACAAACGCGCCCTTTCGTGTGCCCACCAGGACTCGCACGCCGCTCATCGCAACCTCCTCATCGTTGGCGCCCACGTGCGCCATTGGTCCCACAGTAACAATGCCCTGTCGTGTCGTCGAGGGGCATCCGCGCGATTCTGCGCATCTTCAGCCATCTGTCTGAGATTTCGTCACCAATCCCTCACGTGTCCTCGTCCCACGTGACTAACCGCTCGACGCGTGAAAGGCAACGACGCGATTCGTCGTCGCCACAAGTAGCAGGTTGTCGCCCACACCCGGCGTGGGAAAATGATTCGCAGCGACCCCCACGTTGACGCGACGCCGCACCGCCCCGGTCGACGGGTCGAGTGCGTACAGCGCACCATCGGAGCCGATCGTCCAGACCATGCCAGCCGCAACGATGGGCGGACCACCACCCGCGTTGGCGGTCCACAGGACGTTCACCGATGGTGGTGACGCGCTGACCCGGGCCGCGACCGGTCCGCTGAGGCAGGGCAGGAACACGGTCGCGCCCATCACGGCACCGCCCCCGTCGACGTCGTTGGAACAGACCGAAGCGAGACTCGCCTCCTGGCCACCGATGCCGCCGAGGTGCGACGCGTTGAGCAGGAAGGCAACGCGCGACTTGCCCGAGACCACCACCTGCCCGTTGGCCAACAGAATCGGCGACATCGACAGGTCTGCGTCGCTGGCGTTGTCTTGCGGCCACGTCGTAGGCGCGAAGAACTGCTTGAGGCGAAGCGCGGACGATAGCTCGAGCACGGCGTCACTGTGGTCGTAGGGCGACGACCCCGACGTCACGGAGCCGTTGCCCACGCTGACCCAGACGTTGCCGTGAGCGTCGACCACCGGGGCCGCCCCGCCCATCCAGATGGCGCCTTCGCGTTCGTCATTCGCGGCGTCCACGGTGAAGTAGATCGGACGCGACCCTCCCTCGCGCACCGCGACCACGCGACCCCGATACGCTCCGCAGTCGCCGTAGTTGCCGCCAAACCCGAACACGACGCGACCGGCATCGAGGTTGAGGCCCGTGCGTTGCAGCAGGGCGGACGGGTCCGAGCCCGGAGGATCCACTCGCACGTTCATCTCGGTCGCGCCGGTGCGAACGTTGAGCCCGACCAGTCGGTGTTGAGGACGTCCCGCGACGAACTCGTCGGCGACCAGGAAGAGCTCGCCACGGGCGGCGTCGACAACCGGCGTGCCCGTAATGCCCACGCTCGGGGCGATGTTGCCGCAGGGCAGCGCCGACGACGGGACGGGAGTGGCGAGGTGGCGCGACCACACCACCTTCCCGTTGACGCCCGAGAGGGCGTAGACGACGTCGCGCTCGGTCGCGACGAGGATGAGGTTCGCGTACACCAGTGGTTCGCCGTACAGCTGTCCGACCAGGACGGGGGAGGTCCACGCTCGTCTCGACGTGTTGACTGTGTTCAGCGCCGCCACTCCCGAACCGGCCGGATTGCCGTGATAGACGCTCCACGACGAGGACGCCGCGCCAGCCGAATTTCTCAGCGCGAACTGTGCCATCCCGAACGCCGTCAGGAGGACGACCACATTCCACACCACCCACCGACGAGTCGGCGGGACGCTGTTCTCACGCGTCGGCGTCGTTTTGTTTGCCAGGTGAACGCGCTGCCCAACGCTATCGGTGCGACTTCGTCCGATCACACCTCGACGCATCTCTTCTGTCTACCGGAGACAGCGGCGCGATGCCGCCTCACGCCATGAATGCCGACCCATTGGTCGCGAAGTGGAAGACATGATGATCTCAACCTGTGAGAACCCTGATACCAACCGCCAGTCCACGCGTAGTGAGCCTTTTTCTTCGCCCGCTGCATGAACTCAAAGCGATTTGCATAAAGTTGGAACATCAGCAAATGCCATCGGGGTCGATGGCCGGCGAGCGCATCGACCCACTGCAACGTGAGATAGTCGAAAGTGGGTGCTTCATGAAGAACTCCGTCATTACGCGTCAGCCTCAGAGCAGCGCGCACCGCTCGCGTCGCACCACTGTCGTGGCGACACTGTCGTTGCTCCTTTCGCTCGCCGGGCTGGGTCTCGGTGCGGCGTCCGCTACCGCCGCCCCCACCCCCCAAGTGACATCAAGCGCACCGTGCAACGCCACCATCGCGGCGGGGTCCGGCGCGATCATCGGCAGCTACATCGTCGGGGTCACTGCGGGTACCACGCAGATCACCTTTGACTGCGACACGGCTTCCAGCGCCGGTATTTTGGCGGAGGCGTCGCTCTTGGCGGGCGTTGGTTCCACCGCCGTACTGCTGCCTTCGGAGGCCGATACGGCCGCACTCGGCACATTCACGGCCAGCGCGTCGGACACCAAGTGTCCGGCAGGAACCGCAGGTTCGTGCTCGACCGCTACCTTCCTCGTCCCGGCCTCCTTCGCAGCGTCCGACTCCCAGGCCACGTGTCCGCCCAGCCAAAGTCAAATCAACGCCGGGTTGTTTGGATGCGTCTTGGCCGTAGCCACTTCTGCGGCCCAGCCGATCACTGAGTACTTGATGACGTACGCGAGCCAGACCACCGTTCCGACTGCGCCGACGATCGCCGCCACCGTCTCGGCGGGACCACCGTCAAGCACCATCACCGTGAGCGATGCCGCAGCCAATGCCGGCTTCTGGTGGGGCAACGGCATCCAGCTCAGCCAGGCGGTCCTCCTCGCTCAATCGCCCCAGGCGGTGCCAGCGTCGTGTGGCACGAGCGCCGGGTACGGTAACGTCCCTTCGCCATTCCTCGAGGTGAACTGGTTCGCCGCGGGTAGCACCACCGCCATTGCGGGCAGTGCGGCCGGTGTGACGATCTCCAATGACTGCTACAGCGGCTCGGCCCTGTTCGCCCCGGTTCTCGGCGGGACGATCCCCGTTCCGTCAACGCTGACTGTCGGCACGGCCTACACGGTCTACTTGTGCGAGTTGAACCTCACGCCGTACCCGAGCAATGACGCCAGCGCCGTGGCCAACTGCGGTCCGGCCGCCCCCGGGACCAGTTGGATTGACGCGTCCTTCGCCTTCACCGCGATGGCCGGAACACCACAACCCGCACTGTCCATCACAACTCTGAGCGGCACGGTCGGCACATCGCTCACCCTGGCCACCAGCGGTGGAGCCGGCACGGGCGCGGTCACCTACGTCGCCGTCGACGGAACCGCGTCCGGCTGTGCGGCTGCCGGAGGGGCCCTCAGCGCCACTTCCGCCGGGACCTGCTTCGTGACCGCGACCAAGGCGTCCGACAGTGCGGACCTGGCGGTCTCGTCCATTCCGTCCGTCGTCACGTTCGTCGCGATGCCGGCGCCGGTGGTCAAGTTGGCGAGCACTCGCGTCGCCCTGGCGAACACCGCCAAGATCCTTCCCCTCAAGCTCTCGTGCACGAATGCCCCGTGTTCGGGCACCCTCAACGTCTCGGCACGAGTCACAGTCAAGGTCCGCCGGGGTGCGACGTTCGTGAAGAAGACCGAAACGATGAACTTCGGCAGCGCCTCGTATCAGATCACCGGCACGTCGGGCAAAGTCAGCGTGCACTTGACGGCGTCGGCTCGAGGCTTCCTCAAGACCAACCCCGCCCGTCCCATTTCGGCGAGCGTCACCGTCACCGACAACTTGGGTAAGAAGCACACCCTGGGACGTGTGTCACTCTTAAAATAAGCGTCTGACGTCATCGGCGTCGAGCGACAGCAGCGACCTAAGTTCCCGCGCGTATGAGCACGACGCCGAACGACATCATCTCGCCTCGAACGATGTGCTGTGGTCCGGCGATGGGCGTCGTTGCCGATGTTGATCAAGAGACCGGCCACTCGGTCAACGCCGCGAGATGACATGCGCTCTCGGGCCGATGATCCGGTCGGTTGCGGTCGCGCTAAGGGCCCGCATTCATCGTGAATGGAGCAGCTGGTGAACCAGGGGGCCGCACATGGATTCGCCGTATCCGTCACATCGGTGTCGTCTCGCACTTCTCAACTCGCAGCCGCCGCGGGCTCGGAGTTCACTCGCACACCGGCGCCGCGTACGTGATGTCGTCCTTAATCGAATGAAAGTGACGAGGCTGCAACCCGCCTCACTCGTGACCCTCTGGATGTTGCACTCATGTGCTTGCTGGCCAACGGCGGTTTCTCGTTGCCAATTGGTCGCGTGACTGCTCATTCACTGACGTTGTCCACTCAACTGTGTAACAACTCCCGAGCGTTGTCGACTCAATTGATCACGACTTATTCCTCGCTCGAGATGACACGAATCCGACTCAGCGGGAACGGGCGGGCAGAATGCGTGCACCGCCTACGTTTCGGACGACGTTCGTGCCGCCCGCGTGATCGACGTCAGCCTTCGGGTTCGCGTGAGATGGGAAATGGCGCAATAGAAATGAAGAAAACCTCGCGTAGGGTTTCGACCGTGCGGAATGACTAGGCGAGCGCGGCGCGCCCATGTGGAGGTGCGACCGGTTGCCGGATTTACCCTCGTTGAGCTGCTCATCACCATAACGGTCTTGCCCGTGGTCCTCGGGGCCCTTGCGTTCGGCTTCGTTTCGATACTCGCCCTCCAGTCCAGTGTGTCGAATCGCCTCTCGGACTCGGGCGATGCTCAGACTGTCTCATCAGCGTTCCAGACGGACGTGCAAAGCGCGACGTGGATCACCAATCACGCCTCGAGCAGCCCGCGGTGCGGCTCGTCGGGCACTCAGCTCCTGGGACTTGGGTGGACCCTCGGCAACGGCACCACCGTCGTCTCCTACAGCCAGGTTGGTTCGCTGCTCGTGCGGACGTACTGCTCGTCGTCTTCCACGAGCCCTAGCGGCGTGCTAGTGCCAACCGAATCGAACACGCTGGTGACCAGTTTGGCGGGTGCACAGTCCGCGGCGGTCGTCGCCATCATCTCCGGTGGTGTCTCGGCCCCGCCGTGCAATGTGACGCTCAACACCGACTGGACTAGGAGCAGCCCGGATTGGGTGTGCGCTCAGTCTGTCTCCAACGTGACGTTCCCTGTTGTGGACGTGCACTCGAATCCCGTCACGAACTACACGATCAGCCTCGTGGCGACGCCCCGCGTCTTCAACAAAGCCCCGTCGGGCGGCCAGGGCGGCCAGCCCTTCGCGCCCCTCACTCTTCTCAGCACGTCTGCGTTGTGTCCGCAAACCAATGCGACGGCCAGCCTCGTCATGACGGCCGGCGCGGTTGTCAACGTGGACGGCGGCCTTGGACCAATCGGTGTCAGCTCCTCGTGTGCGGGCTCGGTCTACGAACAAAGCAACGGCACGTCACTCCTCGCGTCACCGCTGGAGTCGAACAACCCGAACGGGGACTCGTTGACGCTCGTCGCCGGTGCGAACGGACCGTCGATCGACACGGTTTTTACCCAACCCCCGACCGACCCTCTCGCCTCGCTCGTCGCGCCGACGATCGCGTCGCCGGCCACGATCGCTGCAATGCCACTGAGATCCTGTACGGGATCGTCTCCCGTAACGTGTGCGCCCGGCTACTACAACACGAGCGGGACCTACAGCAACAGCAGTGGCAACTTCACCTTCACTGGCGGCACGTACGTCTTCCGCTACGCCGTCAATTTGCAGGGCCAGATCGGACGATCCTTCACCTTCGGCCCGGGTAACTACCTGTTCGAGGGCGGTCTCACGATCGCCGGCAACGCCACCGTTAACTTCGGAATGGGCACGTACATCTGCGAAGGTGACACATCGTTCTCGGTGGCCAGCAATTCGACGGTCGTCGGCACGCAGGTCCTCTTCTACATACCGCCAGCGTCGTCGCCGACATTCGGAGGTTCGGTGACGTTCGCATCCAACGCCAGCGTCTCGCTCACCGGGCTGGCGGGGACAGCTGGCTACCTCGGAGTCACGCTCTGGGACGCGGCGGCCAGCGGAACCTCGAATCCATTCACCATGGGAAGCAACTCGTCGTTGAGCGGCGTCGGGGGAATCTACGTCCCGAACGGGGAGGTTGTCGACGCCTCGGGCGGCACCGTAACTGCACAGTTCATTGTCTCCAACACGGCCGCGTTCCAAGGCGGCGGCACCGTTTTGAATCTCACGGGCGGATGAGTACGCCGCCGCCCCCCGCGGGGACCATCAAGATCCAAGTCGGCCGCGTCGGGCGAGCGAAAAACTCCGAAGCCGGCGACACCCTCGTCGAAGTGCTACTCACCCTGCTCGTTCTCGGGGTCTGCGGGATTGCCTTCTTCCTAGCGTTCGGGGCCTCGGTCTCGGCGTCGGCTTCTCACCGTGAGCTGGTCACCCTCGACACGGTGTTGAGGGTCACGTCCGAGTCGATGACCAGTCAGTTTCAACAGTCGTCGAGCCCGTTCCAGACGTGCGCCACCGCGTCCGCGTACAACTCTGCTTTGGCGGGCACGCTGGCTCCCCTTCCTTCTGGATACAGCGCCCACATTTCGTCCGTGCAGTTCTGGCACTCTGCCACCGCGTCCCACGGCACGGCTACGGGGCAGTTCGCCACGACATGTCCCGGAACTGCCGTCCCCCAGCTCATCACGGTCGTCGCCGTGGGGCCTAACGGGATCTCCGGGTCGATCAGCTTCGTCGTTGACGACAACGGCTTTCACATCGTGTACAACCCCGGCAACTGGTTGGTCACGCCGGCGGCTCTGGGTCAGGGCGCGAAAACCCAAAACGTGTACATCACCGGCTCCGGGTTCAACAATACCGGTGGAAGTCCTACCGCCTCCATCCCAGGCACCGGCGTCATCGTCAACTCGACCACCTTCAACAGTGCGTCATCCATCACCGTCAACCTGTCGGTCCCGTCCGCGACTCCCACCGGGCCGGTGGACATCACGATTACCAACGGGGACGGCATGGCCGCGAACGGCGTCGGCGTCCTCACTGTCGACGCTGCGCCCACGGTTTCGTCTGCGACGCCGACCTCGCTGGCCCAAGGTGTGTCCAGTCAGAACGTGTCCGTCACCGGCACCGGTTTCATCGTTGGGGGGCCGCTCGCTGCGGTGTTCTCCGGGACGGGCATCACGGTCAACTCGACGACCCTGGTCAACTCCACCACGCTCACGCTGAACGTGACCATCTCGGCTTCGGCAACCTTGGGAAACCGCACGTTGACACTCACCAATGGCGACGCCGGAATGAGCGCCCCGACGGCCGCTTTCACCGTGGTGCCTCCTCCCGCACACCTCACGTCGTTCATGCTGGCGCCCTCCACCACGACACCAATGGCCGGCTCAGGCTTCACGGTCGGCATCACCGCGCTGGACCAGTACAACAACGTCTTCGCGGCGTACAGCGGAGCTGAGTGTCTGACGTTCTCAGGGCCAGCGAACGCACCCAACCTCACAGCCCCGATCTACCCGTCGCAGGGATCGTGTTCGAGTGGGTCAGCCGTCA
Source organism: uncultured Actinomycetota bacterium (assembly GCA_963715855.1). Classification (GTDB taxonomy): domain Bacteria; phylum Actinomycetota; class Acidimicrobiia; order Acidimicrobiales; family RAAP-2; genus RAAP-2. The sequence continues at coordinate 1,430,504 of OY970279.1, read as the reverse complement.
CTTTCGTCAATGGTGTTGGAACCGGGATCAACTCGGCGATCGTCACGCTCTTCAACGCTCAAAGTGTCACGTTGACCGCGACCGACGTGGCGACCGGTACGAGTGGAGCGACCGGCTTCACGGTGGGCGCGAGCACTCTCACGAGCTTCGCGGTGGCCAACCCCGGTCCCCGCACGGCCGGGGTCAGCTTCAACGACACGATCGCCGCGTTCGACGCCTTCGGCAACACCGCGACCGGCGTTACCGGCGCCCAGTCGATCACCTTCTCCGGTCCGGCCAACAGTCCCAACAACGCCGCACCGACCTACCCGGCGTCGGTCACCTTCGTCGCCGGCGTGGGCACGGCGTCGGGCATCACGCTGGTCGACGCCCAGACCACCACTCTTACCGCCGCCCAGGGGAGCGCCACCGGCACCTCGACCAGCTTCACGGTGGGCGCAAGCACTCTCACCGGCTTCGCGGTGGCCAACCCCGGTCCCCGCACGGCCGGGCTCAGCTTCAACGACACGATCACCGCGATCGACATATACGGCAACACCGCGACAGGATTGACCGGCGCCCAGTCGATCACCTTCTCCGGTCCGGCCAACAGCCCCAACGCCACCGCGCCGACCTACCCGGCGTCGGTCACCTTCTCCGCCGGCGTGGGCACGGCGTCGGGCATCACGCTGGTCGACGCCCAGACCACTACCCTCACCGCCACCCAGGCGTCGCTCCACGGCACTTCGACCAGCTTCACTGTTCTGGCGGCGACGCCCACCACAGTCACCGCGTCCAGCGGTCTGGGCCAGTCGACGAACCTGAGCACGGCCTTCGCCAGCCCGCTCGTCGCACTCGTCACGGACACCTACGCCAACGCCGTGCCCGGCGCAACCGTGACCTTCACCGGTCCGGCGAGCGGATCAGGTGGCACCTTCTTGGCGGCGACCAGCGGAGGTACCTGCCTTGCGAGCGGAGGGATCGCCGTGACGTCATGCAAGATCACGACGAACGCAAGCGGCTTGGCCAGTTCCCTCACCTTCAGTGCGAACGCCACCGCCGGCAACTACAACGTGGCCGTCACCTCCGTGGGAACCACTCCGAACCCGCTCAACTTCGCCGAGTCCAACACGAATCCGACGCTTCTGATCACGAGCGTCACGAGCACGAATGGCGCGGGCAATACCGCTGGCCTGATGGCCGTCAATGACACCTTCGTCGTGACGTTCAACAGTCCCCTCAACCCCAGCACGATCAACCAGACCGTCGGCGCCTCGACGGTCACACTCTGCTCGAATAACAGCTGCCCGACCACCGCTACGGCGACCCAAACCGACATCGTCATCAGCAACCTGACCACGGCCGGCGGCTTCCTGGTCTCGAGCAACTACGTGCGATCGGGGTTTACGAGCACGGCCACGGGCACCTTGAGCCTGAGCAACGGGAACATGACCGTCACGTTCACCGTCACGGGGGCTCCCACCAACGCGCCGAAACTCTTGGCTGGGGCCGCGGCGACTTTCACGTTCGCGCCGCTCGCCACCATTGCCGACACCGGCGCACACGCCGCAGGAACGGCGTACGTCCAGTCACCGGCCCTGCAAGTCTGGTAGGAGGACCGCCCGTGCACGCGCCCGTCATCTCCGATGTCGCGGTGGACGCCGATGCCTCGGCGTCGCGCGAGATGTGGGGCGACGCCCCGAAGCCCTGGCGAGACGAGGTCGGCGCGTCGCTCATGTTGGCGATCGCCATGCTCCTCGTCGTGAGCGTCGTCGTGACCGCGCTCCTCGGGTGGGCCCGCAATGACCTCAACAACGTTGCGCATTTCAGGGCCGCGGAGTCGCTCCAGTCTGCGGTGAACAGCGCCACCGAGGTCGCGGTCCAGAACGTCCGGTACAACTTCACGGGGTCGTCCCTCAACCAATCTCCGCCGGCCGACTGTTCACAGGTCCCCGTCAGCATCACCGCCGGCAGCGGCGTCGTCTCCTACAACTTGATCGTCTGGTGCAGTACGGCGTGGTCACGGGCCAGCGCCGTGACCTCGAACACGCGCGTGGTCACATTCTCCACCTGCCTCTCGTCGGCATCGGCGAGCTTGTGCGCCACGTCGCCCCTGCTTCGTGTCGTGGCCACGATGGACGACTACGGCTATCCGGTCCAGGCCGCGAACACGGCTCCGTGCTCGACGACCTGTGGCAGCGGCGTCACGATCAACAGTTGGGTGCAGAACCCGAAGTCCTAGCGTCCCGGAGGGCGTGCATCGCGCCCGGGGTCCTTACGGTACAGCCTCGTGCGTTCTGGCGCTCGGCCAGCCGCGTGATAGGCCCGGGAAGGGGCGGCTCATTCACTCCTTGGAGGGCTCGGCGCCTCAGACTGTGGCGACATCCCACCAGATCGTCGACAGGTCACGGTCGGGCGTCGCCCCGGTCGCCAAGAGGAAGTTGTAGACCTCTCGCTCGCGCGACGCGGGCAAGCACAGCCGAATACGTAAGAAATGCGCAGCCCGCTCCGGACTGGGAGACGACCGCCTCGTGCCTCGCCACGCATCGCGATGAGCGTCGAGACCCATTTCGTCGAGCACGTCGAGGAGGTCGGTAGGGGTGGGTCTCTCCGGTCGCTCGAGGTCCCAGAAATGGCGCCACGCATTCGACATTGCCGACAAGGGGTGACGATCAGGCATCTCCAGGACGACTCGGGTGCGTGCGTGAGCGTCCAGAGCGCTCAGGAACGGAACAATGTCCCCGACGTTGTAGACGACGTGATGAGCCGTCACGACGTCGGCCTCCGGCGTCTCGGCGGCCACCGACGGCCACGTTCCTTCGACGGTGAGACACGTGACGCCGCGCTGTTCGGCGTTCGCCTGAAACATGGCCAGCATGGCCGCTTGCTGGTCGACGCCGACCACGTGCGAGGCTGGTGGCGTCAGCGCGAACGCCGCAACACCGCCGCCACAACCGACGTCGAGCACCGATCCATCGCGCGTAAGAACCTCACGCGCGCGCTGGTGCGACGGCGACGCCGTAATCTCGTCGGGGACTCCGAAGAGCTCAGGTGGATGTATCCACGGACTCTCCTCAGCAGAGTTGAGGATCTCGTCGGGTATGGCCCACGAGGCGAGCGACTCACGCCATCGATCGGCTGCCGAACTCACCGTTGCCTCGGCGCTGAGGTACGCGTGCTCGTCGTGGCGGTCAGGCTCATCCACCAACTGTGGCAGATAGGCGAACTGCGACCCTTCGATGGCCCCTACATGCGGGTATCGGCTCGCCGAGTTCTGGCCGTCGACTCGTGATGAATCCGCTTCGACGGGGGGCCTCGCTATCTGCAATAGTCGAGGGGCTCCCACGTCAACGCCTCATGGGGAGCTCGGCGCGAGAAAGGGTGGAGATGATACGACTGACGCACGCCGCCGTCGCGGGACTGGGAGATCGAGAGCCGACCGTTGCCAACGTGCGCAAGTCGCTCCAACTCGCCATCGAGCTGGAGCACTCGACCATCCCCCCCTACCTCTACGCGCTCTTCTCGCTCACTCCGGGCACCAATGACGAGGTGTCCAAGATCATCCGGTCCGTGGTCGTCGAAGAGATGCTGCACATGGTGTTGGCCGCGAACGTTCTCAATGCCATCGGTGGGAAACCAGCCATCTCGAAGGCGAACTTCACCCCGCGCTACCCGGGCCCGCTCCCGGGCGGCGTCGAAGGACAGCTCGAAGTCCAGCTGCGACCGTTCTCGAAGGACCAGCTCGCGACCTTCATCGAGATCGAGGAGCCGCGAGAGACATTGGACGATCAGCCGCTGGCCGATCAGGTCGGCGCCTGCACGATCGGCGAGTTCTACACGACCATCTCAAGCGCCCTCGAACGGGTGGGTTCGCACTCCTTCACCGGATTTGCGCATCACCAGGTTGGCCCGGACCTCATGTTTGGTTCGGTGCAGGTGACTGACATCGAAAGTGCGAAGTGCGCCATCGAGACGATCATCGAGCAGGGCGAGGGAACCGGCACGTCGCCGATGGAGATCGACGGTCCTGGTGGCAGCAACGACTACGCGCACTACTACCGTTTCATGGAGGTCTGGGAGGGCCGACGACTCATCCCGGACCCGGGCTCACCACACGGGTTCTCCTACACCGGCGAGGTCGTCACGGTCGACCCCCAGAGCGTGGCACCCCTCCCGGTCAATCCTCGATCGCACCACTATGGCGAAGGATCCGACCGACACCGTCGCAACATCGAGGTCAACGCCACCTACACACACATCCTGGCCTCACTGCACAAACTGACCAACGGCCACGCCGACATGGACACGTTCATGGCGTCGCTCGGGCTGATGCGCACGTTCGAGCAGCAGGCGCGCGAGCTGGTCGCCACCAGCGTCGCCGCGGGTGAACCCGCCGGCCCCACCTTCGAGTATCACGCGGCCGCTCTTACACGACTCTGATCAGGTACTAAGCGACACGACGGCGGCTTAGCCGACGTTGTCATTCCGGGCACCAATGAGCGTCACGGCCACCACCGCGGGCACTTGGCCGTGGTTGGACCACCGATGGCGTGTGCCGTTCTGCACGTAACTGTCGCCCGCCTTCAAGACAACCTTCGCGCCGTCGTCGAGTTCGAGAGTCGCTTCGCCCGACAGAACGACACCCACGTCGACTGTGGCCGTGGTGTGCATGCCGGGATGCTCGGCCTCTAGATGCTCAGCCATGCCGGGCAGTCGTTCTCGAAACTCCGCTAACGCCGCGTCGACGTCGAGGTCGTCGGGGAGAGCATTAGCGCCGCTCGGAGGAATGGTGAAGAAGGCGAATCGAAAACCCTCCGTGGGTGGAAAGTAGAGTTCGGCCTCGGGTTTCTTACCACCATCGGGGAACGATGCCGTGGCGTCGTTGCCCCACAGGCGATGGAACTCCCACCCTGGCACCAAGTCCACCGTGATCGAAGAAACCGTCTCGTCACTGGCGAAGACCGCGTGTCCGCGCTCGTCGTGTCCCGTGACCACTCGGCGAACGTCCATGGTTTCTCCTCGGTCTGCGGGCTCAGGGACGAGCACTCGCGACCCCAAAACTAGGGCAATCGCCCGTCACCTCGACCTCATTCCCGTCTTCGAAGATGTGACATTCTCGCCAGTAACCGGCGCGTCCCACTCACCCCATCGACGTTGGCCACCACTCCGCCGCCCACGCTGACCAACTGGGGTAGCCATCGGGAGGCGGATCGAGTTCACCCCCAGCGAGCTCGGCGGCATCGGGACGCTCGAAGCTTCGCCGGTACATTTCGAGGTCGTCGTCGGGGATGTGAAAGGTTGTGCGGGAGTCCTCGGTGACACGGCGGTCACGCCATAGCCGTTGTTGCTCGTCGTCAATCTCGAGATAGACGAGCTCACAGGACGCGCCCACCGAGGCGGCGAAGGCCCGGAGGGCGGTTCGCTCGACCTTGCTCCAGACGCCGAAGTCCAAGACGACATCCATTCCGCAGCGAAGAGCACGAAGCGCCAACCAGATAAAACGGCCCTCCAGGACGTTGCGCTTCCCATTCGCGTCGTTGTCGTTGAACAGGGGAATCATCCACTCGTCAGGAGTCAGCCGCAATGCCCGACGTTCCTCTTCGATTTGCCTGGCCCGTGTGCTCTTGCCGGATGCGGGCAGACCGACCATGACGAAGAGCACGGGAGCGCTCGGGGTTCCCGATTCGGGCGTGTCCGTCACATCCATCATTGTGTCGCATGAGTTGCACAGCTGTTCGGTGCCTCACTCGCACCTCTGCGTGGGAAACTCATGTCGGAGGTAGTCGACACCTCGTCCATCTGGTGATCAACCGGGTGAGCGACGATCGACTCGAGGTCAGGACCCCGCAGTCCCCTTCGCGGTCATGACTCGGTACGCCCCGCAGAGAGAAACGAGTGCCGCCAATGACATCAGGGCGACCGCCGCGGCCAACTCGAAATTGAATGCGTAGTAGTCCGAACCGAACGGACTCCATTGGAAGTACCACGGAGCTCGCGCTGACATCGCGCTCCACCAAGTCACCGTGGTTATGACCAGGGCGACCACGACGCCGGCCAAGGCGACGGCTAAGCGCGACTCGACTTGGAGAACCTTCGGACTGATCGTCACTCGTCGCGCGCTCGACACCCCGACCACCGTCCACATAGTCAGGGTCGACGCCACGAGGAGTACCAGTCCGAGAAACGCTGCCGTGTAGTAGAGGTCGCCACCACTGCGCGCGATCTCGCCGAGGTGGCGCGCCCAAGCCGATAGTGCGATCACCGCGGCGAGCGTGGCGAACGAGAAGGAGGCGGCAATCGCCACCTTGCGCTTGACTACCGGCCATCCGCCACTTCGCAAGAAACCGACGAAGGACGGAAGCACCAAGAGGGCACCCGTCAACACAATGAGGGTGCCAACGGCACCGAGAGCCTCCAGAAGGTAGTACGCAACCTGAGGTAGGAGGCGCGTGTTGGGTTGCAGCGCGCTGGAGAAGTGCTCCGACGCTTTGGCGAAGCTGCCGCCGGCCAGCACGACGGCACTCCAGGCCACCAGAACGAGCAGTGAGCCGGCGCGCTTCCTCTCCACTGTCGACGTTGCGGCGCCGATGAGACCGGCACCCCGAGCGCGTTGGTGAACTCCCGAGGCCGCCACCTTCAGTCGATACATCGGCCCCGGCTTGCTGCCAGCGAGGTCGTCGTCCATCAGCGCCACGAACTCTTCGCCATATCGGTTACGCCACGCCGGCGGATACCAGCGCAGCAGACGCACCTTGGGGTCACGTTCGCGCGTCACGTCCGGGCCCCCAGGCTCAGACCGAGACGGGCGGCACCGACGTCGGCCACTCGGCGCATCTCGGTCACGACCGCGGCGAGGGCCTGGCTCCCGGCCGCCGTGATCTTGTAGGGGCGTCGCCGATCTGACGAAGCCAGGGGCTCGATCAGTCCGCGCTCCTCCAGTCGGGTGATCGCCCCATAGAGGGTTCCCGGTCCGAGGTGGACACCGGAGAACTCTTCAATGTCCTTGGCGAGGGCGTGTCCGTGTTTCGCCCCTGCCGCCAGACTGGTCAGAATGAGGGACCCGGGGTCGCTGGGTCGCTTCAGATTGTCGCGCGCGTGTAGTGCCATCTCGCCACATTACTACGCGATACGTAGTAGTGTCAATCTTCGAGGCCGCGATTCAACGAAGGTCACCGAGGCGACCCGAGCAACGACTCGCGGGACAACGACGTTCGCCGTTCCAGCGCGTCATAAAGAGTGCGAAGAACCTGAACGTGGCGGCGAGCACCATTGATCTAAATAATCCACCTTTGTTGTGCAACTGGTGATGCTTGCGCGACGTCTGCATCGCCTCCCAACGCAGGTGGCCGCGTGCCGGTACTGTGACGTTGATGCGACGCTTGTTCCTGCTGATTGGAGCGTCCGCAGCAGTTGCGGGCGGGATCTGGCTCCATCACGCCCGCCAGGTATCGACCAACTGTGTGCCGCATACGGCGGGTAATCCCGGATTCGGGGTGACGGCGAACTGCCTTAATCAGGTCGGGGTCGAGTACGTCTCCTTCGGCATCATGATCGCTGGTCTGTTCATCATCGTGCTCACGTTGGTTCTCATGGACCGGGATCGGGCCGGACGCTACAAGGCCCCTCTCCGCGACAACCGTCACATCGGGACACCCGGCGAAGACCCGTCGGTCCGACTCCACAAATACGTGCCCTCGGGGACGCAATCTGCGCCGCAGACAAAAGGACCCGTGGGCCGATCTGACCCGCCCACGGTCGAGACGCCTAGCGGACCGTCGACTGAACCCTAAGCCGTGGCAGTCAGTTAGGGCAGTCAATCGGGCTGTAGCGACAGTGGCTACGAGCCTGTTGGCACCTCAGATTTTCGAGGAATCAGTGGGCCAGACGCTGGGGCCGCGCGACCTCCTCGACCGCCGCGGCGACCGCTGCGACAACCCCCGGATTGAAGACTGTGGGGACGATGTAGTCCGCGGAGAGTTCGGAGTCCTTCACGATGCCCGCGATCGCTCGACCAGCCGCAATCTCCACTTCCTCATTGATGTGCGTCGCCTCGACGTCGAGGAGCCCGCGGAAGATCCCAGGAAACGCGAGCACGTTATTGATCTGGTTCGGCTCGTCACTGCGCCCTGTGGCCACGATCGCGGCGTGGCGTCGGGCCAGGCCGGGGTCAATCTCGGGGTCCGGGTTGGCCAACGCGAAAACAATGGACTTGGGCGCCATTGACACCAGGTGCTCTTCGGTGACCAAATCCGGACCGGAGACCCCAACCAGGACATCGGCCCCATCAAGGGCATCGGCGAGAGATCCAGTCAGTCGCCCGCGGTTGGTGTTCTCGGCTAGCCAGCGCCGCGGTTCGTCGAGTCGCTCGTCGCTCGGATCGATGATTCCCCCGCGGTTGCAGCCAACGATGTCCCCCACGCCTTCGGCCAGCAAGAGCTTGCTGATGGCTACGCCAGCCGCTCCCACGCCGAGCACGACGACCTTGAGGTCCCTCATGTTCTTGCCCACCACTTTCAAGGCGTTGAGCAGCGCGGCGTAGACCACTGTCGCGGTCCCGTGCTGATCGTCGTGGAAGACCGGGATGTCGAGCAACTCTCTCAGTCGGGACTCCACCTCGAAGCACCGCGGCGCCGAGATGTCCTCGAGGTTGATTCCTCCATACACGGGTTCGAGACACTGGACAACGCGCACAATCTCGTCGACGTCCTGAGTCGCGAGGCAAACCGGCCACGCGTCGATCCCCGCGAACCTCTTGAAGAGGAGCGCCTTGCCTTCCATGACCGGCAACGCGGCGTGGGGACCGATGTTCCCGAGTCCAAGGACCGCCGACCCGTCGGTGACGACGGCCACGGTGTTGCGCTTGATGGTCAGCTTCCGGGCTGCCGACGGGTCCTTGGCGATGGCCATCGAGATCCGCGCAACTCCCGGGGTGTAGGCCATCGACAGGTCGTCGCGCGTCTTGAGGGCGACCTTGGGTTCGACGGCGATGGTGCCTCCAAGATGGAGGAGGAAGGTCCGGTCGCTCATGACCTGGACCTTGGCTCCAGGCAGTTCGTCAACGGCCCGACGCAGTGAATCCGCGTGCGCGTCATCGATAGCGTTGCACGTGAGGTCCACGATCATCTTACCTTCGGAGGGCTCCCCAATGTCGAGGGCTGTCACGAGACCACCCGCGTTGGCGACGGCAGCGGAGCAAATGGCAATGTCCGAGGCGCTCTCCAACTTGATGCGCATGGTGACCGAATACGACGCGCTGGGCATGCTCATGGCTTGATCGGTCTCTTCATTAGGCAGCGACTCTCGCGTCGACACCGACTACGGGAATCGCACGGAAGAGTCCGATTGGCACATACGAATGATACTGAGGGTATAGAAACGCACACCAATCGACCAGCGCACCCGCGATCCGTCTGCTCGCGATCGTCAAGTCAAGGTGATCTGGCCAACGTCACGGTCGACCGCGGAACTTCGCTAGCGGTTACTGGCGCCCATCGAGTGTGGAAAGAAAGCGATTCAGAGAGTCGAGCGTCGCCTTCACGGCCGAGACCATGTCGTCGTCCGAGCGAGCAATACCGAAGCGGTCGGCGTCGTTGGAGAGCGAACGCAGTGTGACCACAACCGGCCAGTCCTTACCGTTCGTCACGCTGGTCACCGTCATCAAGGAGAACGGGATGTCGTATCCCAGGTCACGCAGGGCAGCCAGGGTCGCCTCAGCCCCGCCGATCAGTGGCCCGCTACCCGCACGACCCACACCCATACGACCGTTGAACGCCAACTGCACCTCGACGGCACCTTCGGATGTGTCGTAGTCCGCTCGCACGAGGGCCACGCGATCGCTGTCTCGAAAAGAGGAAGAGGCATCGCTGACGGCCCGCTCGACCGAAACGACCGCGTCCGGGTAGTAGAGGCTGGCGATCTGAGTGGCGACGACGCGCGTGGCGGTGGCGTCGCTGCCGCTCACCAGCAACTTGACGTCACCGACGTCGCCGCTCTCGCCTCGGGTGATGCCGACGTTCACGACCCCGGGCAGGGTCCGCAACTCGAGCTCGAAATCTTCGTCGGTGCGCGACATAATCATCGGCGTCTGCCCTTCTTGCTCAGCAGGCGGAAGTCGGCCAGTTTCAACAGCTCGTCGGCATCCGTCGAGTCCCTCGGTGACGACGCCGTCCCGGTCGAGAAGTCGATGGTGGTCCCGGCCGCGGTCAGGTTCGCGCGCAGTCGATCCGTGAACCCGGCGGACTCCTGTCCCTCGGCGTTGTTGAGAATCACGGCGAACTCGTCCCCGCCGAAACGCGCGGCGGTGTCGCCCGTGCGCACCGACTGGCGCAGGGCGAACCCGAACTGACGGAGGAGATTGTCGCCGAAGGGATGGCCCGAGCGGTCGTTAACGGCCTTGAAATTGTCCAGGTCCACTAAGACGAGGGTGAAGGCCCACCCGTAGCGCGCGCTGCGTGCGGCGGCCACCGACAAGGCCGTGTCGAAGCTGCGCCGATTGTCGATCTTGGTCAACGCGTCGTGGCCGGCGCTGTAGCGCGCGAGGTGTAGCGCCAGCGACAGTTGACACGCCGTGCGAACCGCGTCGCACTCGACGGCGGGAACCACGTCGGGCTCGCAGTAGACACCCGGGCTGGTGCCCAGCTTGGCCACCTGATCGGTCGTCAGGGGCAGGCCGCCGAGCCGGAACATCTGCGTGCCAAAAGATTCGTGAGTGAGCACGACGACGACGTCTTTGAGGTCGTGGCGATCGGCGAGAAGTTCCAGGAGTGAATAGACGAATCCGACCCCGAGCTCATCGGCCGAGAGGTGGCTCAGCATTGTCTGGAAGAGCCAAGGCTCGTAGAACTGTCCCGTCAGGTCCGACGGAGACACGAACTCGCGGCTCTGTGCGGGCACGTCCGGAGTCGAATCACTCACTGATTCGGGTCGGGCGTCACGTTCGGCGGATTCCGTGGCCACCCCCTCCGTTGAATTCACAGCTGCAGGTCCGCGAGGTCCCAGAGCTCTGTCTCCACAGGGTGAAGCAAAGCGACCGGAACCGACCCTGCCGTCAGGATGGAGGTTAACTCCTTTGGCGGCACGGGGCGCGAAATCAGGTAGCCCTGCCCGCGGTCACATCCCAGCTCCAAGAGCTTCTCGACAATGGAACTGGTTTCGATCCCCTCGGCGATCACACCCAGGTTGAGGGCCCGACCCAGTCGGATAATCGACTCGACGATGGCCTGGTCGAACGGGTCGCTGGTGACACCGCGGACGAAACTCATGTCGAGCTTCAGGAGGTTGACCGGCAGGTTCTTGAGTTCGGTCATCGAGGCGGATCCGGTGCCGAAGTCGTCGAAGGCGATCTCCAGACCCAGCGCCTGGAAACGCTTCAACAGCGTCGCGGTCTTCTCCGGCTCGTCCATCATCGCGTACTCGGTGACTTCGATGCACAGACGGTTCCCCGGGACGCCGTTCTCCAGCAGGCACTGCTTCACGAAGTCGACGAGGTCACCCATCTTGAAGTCGGCGGGGGACATGTTCACGCGCACGACGAAGTCCAACTTCGGGTACTCCACCTGCCACTCGCCCAATTGGCGGCACGCCTCCGCGAAGACCCAGCGGCCGATTTCGGTGACCATGCCGGTCTCCTCAGCGACGTTGATGAACTCGATGGCCGCGAGGATCCCCCGAGTCGGGTGGTCCCAGCGCACCAACGCCTCGACGGCGATGAGCTTGCCGGTGCGAATGTCGACCTCGGGTTGGTAGTAGAGACGAAGTCCGTCGCCCTCGATGGCCTCGCGCAGCATCAACTCCGTGCGGGAACGCTCGTTGACCGCTTCGCGCAGGTCCTTGTCGAAGACAACGGCCTGATTGCGACCCCGGGCCTTGGCGGAGTACATAGCGACGTCGGCCCAGCCCAACAGATCGAGTCCGCTCATAGCGTCGGCGTCAGAGATAGCGATGCCGATGCTCGCGGTGTGGCTGACCTGCTGACCGGAGAGGTCCACGGGCTGGGCGATGATGTCGAGGATCCGGTACGCCGTCGCCAGAACCTCCATCTCGCTCTTGACCTTGTCGACGATGAAAACGAACTCGTCGCCGCCCAGACGCGCTGCGAAGTCATTGGCCCGGATGCTCGTGCGGATACGGTCGGCAATCGTCACCAGCAGCCGGTCGCCGCTGCCATGGCCCAGGTAGTCGTTCATCACCTTGAAGCGGTCGAGGTCGATGACCATGACCGCGGTCTTGCGATTTGCGTCGAGGCGGGTCTTGAGCTCGTGCACCAACGCGCGACGGTTAGGCAAGCCCGTCAGGTCGTCGTGATTGGCGTTGTAGCGCGTGCGCTCCTCGGCGTCGATACGCGCCTGGAGTTGGACCAGCATCGAGGCAACCGCCTGGAGGGCGTTGATCTCGGCCGGCACCCACGCGTGCAGATTGAAGTGCAGGAAACCGAGGATCCCCCACGTGGCGTCGCCGAGCAGGAGCGGCACCGCCGCGCCGGCGGCGGGCGTCACGCCCGACGCTTCGCGAGACCGATCGCGATACTCGTCGGTAATGTCGGCGAGACCGGTGAGGTACGGAGCCTTCATGTCGCGCGTCGCCATGAACACCGGATCGGCGTCGAAGGACACCTCACCGAGCGGGTCCGGGTCCGGCTTGTCGCGGTACGGCCACTCGGACTCGAGAACGCTCAGACCGCGGCCTAGGTCGTTGCGGCGGATAAACGCCACGTCGGCACCGAGGAACGCAGCCAACACTTCGGTCACCCAGTCGAGCGTCTCCTGGCGGTTGGTTGCGGACGCCGACATGAGGCGTTCGGCCACCTGGGCGACGAGCTCGTCGAGACGACGCTGATGGAGAAGTCGGCCCTCGCGAGTGGCCAACGTCGCGACAGTTCCCAGCAGGCTGCCGAAGGCCTTGACCAACGACCGCTCGCGCGCGGACCAGGTACGACCGTGGCGCGCGACGACCAACGTGCCGACGACGTCTCCGCCTTCGACGACCAGCGGCTCGACCAATACGCCCCATTCGACGCCGTGCACGACACTGGAGAACGGTCCCGGCGTCACGTCGCCGTTGAGCTGGCCGCGAACCCGCTCGCTGATGCGCTCGAAGGCGACTTGGGCACCCGGCGCGACCATGGGCGCTAGCTCGAAACCGGGGACGGCCTCTTCCAAGTTGGTGACCACCGCCACGATCTGCGTGCCGGGCACCACTTGGAGGAGGGTCTCAACGACGAGACGGGTCTCTTCGCCGGCCTGTTCGAAATTGGAGTGAATGAGGCTCGTCATTATTTATCTACCCTTGCCGACACCAAGGGACTCCGTCCGAGAAACGCAATGCATCACGTTTCCCCTCTTGACCGAGTCTCCGATAGGCAAGTATTGCACAGGGTTTACCGGGTGTAAACCCCCAGATTGTTCAGTTGTTTTGTGACGGTGTTGTGACAATGGGTCGCGTTGTTGGCTGTTCGCGACTTAGAACGTCGGCGAGCGGAAGCCGCACGCTGTGCACTGACGGAGGTGGCGCGTGAAAGACCCGCAGCAACATGACGGTGGTCTCACCATCGCCCAAACCCCAGAACTCATCGAACTTCTGTGACAAACCGTGCGCTTCATCGAGGTAACGCTCGCCGGCAAGGCTCATCAAGTCACTTTCGTCAACGGCGTAGATGAAGACCGGTGCCGACGGTTGTACCGCCAACCCGAACTTCTCTGCGCAGAGCCAGAACCGTTCCATTGCTGCACCACCGCGCACATACCACGTGGGGTCAGCGCGCGGCACCGTGACAATGGCGAGCGCCGAGCTGGTTTGGACTGCTGCCTTGGTGCGCAGTCCTAACACCCCGCCGGCGCGCCAGTCCGCCAGATGCGTCATCACGTCGGGTCGTCCGAGCAGCTCCATCGCTGCGAAACCACTCGGATCCAATTCCAAGGTGCGAACATCTAAGCCCTCTTCGAGTGAGTCGCGTCCCGGCCAACGCAACTCGGACAGCATCTGGTCGTGGACGTCCGGGATAAGGAATCGGAGTCGATCCGACGCCGCCAGGATGTCCGAACACTCCCCGATCTTTTCTCGTGCCGTAATGATCCGAAGTCGCGCGCCCTCTCGCTCCACTTCGCGCGACAGTGACTGAATTGTCTCGTGCGCGATCGGCGTTGGCGAGCCCATGCGTCGATTTGCCGCGCGAGAGTGTATGTACCGCGCCAGTGGATCAATGGCGACATCCGACGTCGTGCCTAGTTGCATGGTCGCGACGTGGTGGGATGGGTGACCCTCGGGGAACAGTTTCACCGGGCCTAGTCGATGCAACGACGACGCAACGACGCGCGCGTTGAACAGTGCCGCGCCCAGGCCGACGTACGTTCCGCGGTGCGCGACGTCCATCTTTGATGTGCGGTCCGACACCATGAAGAAACGGATCTCTTCATCGTTGGCCTCGAAACGCCACGGCTGCACGTTGCCTCCCGAAGGAGCTCGCCGAGCCGCATCCACGATCAGGTCGATAGGGTCATCGCTGATCAACGGTGGATCGACGGGGGGCGCCGTGAACAGATCGACCTCTGCCTCGAGGTCAACGTCGACAGGGCCCAACCCCGAGATGATCTCCTCGACATCGAAGCGAACTCGTCCCGACGGCAGGTCCGACGCCAGACCGATGCGCCGCACCGCGGCCGCCACCGTAGCGGCACCCAACGTGATTTCGCTGCCCAACTGCGGCCACCCGGTGATGGTCTGTCCGACTTCGAGCAAGGACGCCGCGCCGCGCGCCGACGCCTCTCGCGGTCCGATCAGACGAATAACGAAGGGTGCCTTTTCCGCCAGGCTGAGACCGGCCAGTCGCTCGGAGTCCATCTCACCGAGTAGTCCGTGAAAGATCGGTCGATCGGGCTCTAGGTCGAATCGCTCCACGTCCAAAACGCCACGATCGCTGGTCTCCATCACGACGGGGATCCGGCGCTCACGAGCGGCCTCTCGTATGAGGAATTTGATATCCAAGGAATCGCACTCTTCGACGACCACGTCAAGGCCGTCCAGAAAATGAGCGAGATTCTCACGCGTGATTCCCTCGGGCACCACGACGACTTGGAGGTAGGGATCGATCTCCGCGATCCGGCGGGCCGCCACGACGGCCTTGTTGACGCCCAAATCGAGGACACTCGCGGGCACTCGATTCAGGTTCGACAGTTCCAACGTGTCAAAGTCGGCCAAGCGAATCTCACCGACGAGCCCTTCCATCGCGAGTACGTGCGCGATGGTGTGACCGGCGCTCAGGCCCACGACGCCGACGCGCAGAGTGCGCAGTCGCGACTGTTCGGACTTGGTGAGCTTGTTGCGGTTGCGGTCGAGTCGCAGGGCCGTGAAGGGTCGCGACGCCAAAAGTCGCACCACCGCGCGGCGCCACGGGTAGTAGATCCAACGCGAACCCTCGTCCAGTAGGGCCGGCGTCGGAGGAGGGATCGTGTGGATCAGCTGGTCGCGTTGCTCTTCTAGTCGATCGACCAACTGCAATGAGGAATCCTCACGAAGAACCCGCAGCACCTCGCGGTGCGCTCGCTCACCGACATCCAGCACTAGAGGGCGAAATGACCGCGTACGCGTCGAGTCGGGTTCAATCGGACTGGCTCCCAGACGCGACGGACCGCGTGAGAGCTGTTCGGCTTCTAGGCGGAGCAGCTTCTGATGGGTTGGTGACGACAGCTCCGACGTCTGTGCCCGGCGCCACGTCACCGCAATCGTCCGGTAGCGATCGTCTGGAAACGGCACCCACGACGTACCGATCTGGCGCGCGCCGGTGGTCAGGCCAATCGGCATGAGGACATCCGAGATGGCGGCGATGGCGAACTCTGCTCCCAGCCACGTCATGGCGTGGGTGGCGGAGCGAGACAGGGCGGCCACGAGACGTATCCCCGGCGTGGCTGCCCCCTTTGACCACGCGCCCTTCACTTCCAGAGCTCCGAGGCGTACCTCTTGGTCAATTAGCGCGCCGATGTCATCGATGTCGGGTGCAGAAGCCATCTCCTCGATGAGAAATGCTTGATATCGGCCTTCCAGCGGACCGTGGAACCTGACCCCGGCCACGGCCACACCCTCGGGGTTGAACCCGAGAAAGAAGAGCGAGACCCCGTGACCGTCCTCGAGTTCTTGGCGCCGCAGCGTCCCCTCAAATCCGCGGCTCCGGTACTTGCCCTCGGCCTCGTTGAGATAGATCTCCCACAGGTCCGGGCGTTCCAGGGGGTGATGGCCCTCGAAGCGGACTCCGGACTTTTGATCGACGAAGCTCGCGCCGTAGCGGTAGCGCCGACCTACCGAATAGCTCACAGGCGCACCGTTCTATCCCTCGTTGGTCGACCGGCCACGGACGTGGCCCTAGTGATTACACCCAAAACACTAATGAAGCGCATCCGAAGATTGGTGGAACCTCACCTTCTTGCGAGTCGACTCGTGCACTGAGATGTGCACGCGAAATGCCCCTCACACCGTGCGCTTCGATGAGAAAGCCAGCGTCACTCCGCGCGTAATCTGGAGATGGTCGACCGCGACCGACTCGGGCATCGGCGACGAAACGCGAGTAGCACCAGGGAGAACGTCGTGAAGGCACCAACCCGCCGTACCGACGACGCGAGCGCGCGTTGCGCTCGGAATGCGTAGCGAGTAGCACCTCACTTGCTCGCCGCCCTGATCATCGGATGCTCCTTGCTAGGCGTCATCATCGGATCCTTCCTTAATGTCGTGGTCTACCGAGTTCCGCGCGGCCTTTCCATCGTGTCGCCGCCATCGGCGTGCCCGGTGTGCGACACGCCAATCGCCAGACGCGACAACATCCCAGTGATGTCATTCGTGTTTCTTCGAGGTCGATGCCGCTCGTGCCGAACGCCCATCTCCTCTCGGTACCCACTGGTGGAACTCACGTGTGCGGCACTCTTCGCCGGGGCGGCGGCGCGCCTCGGGTACAGCGCGACCCTCGTGTCGGCGCTCCTCTTCCTGGCCGGTCTCCTTGCTCTGGCACTCATCGACCTCGAACACTTGAAGCTGCCCAAGCGCGTCGTCTACACGACCTTGTACACGGTGGCGATTGCCCTCATCACCGAGGCGGCCTCAACCGCGCAGTGGCATCGCTTACTGATCGCGGCGATCTGCGCCGCCGTTTGGTTCGTCCTCTTTCTTGGGCTCAATCTGGCGAGCCCGCGTTACCTCGGATTCGGCGACGTGCGCCTCGCGCCCGTGTTGGGTTTGGAACTGGGCTGGTTCGGCGTTCGCTACGTAATCCTTGGGTTCTTCGCGGCCAACCTCATCGGTTCGGTCATTGGCGTCGCTCTCATCGCGACGAAGCGGCTACGGCGCGATCAACCCATCCCCTACGGCGTGTTCCTCGCGATGGGTGCGGCACTGGCCATTTACGCCGGACCCGAGATAATGGCCCCGTTCCACAGCCTCTAGTGAAGTTGCCGCTATCGGGGGCCTTAGCCCAGCCACTGCGTCTGATACGAGCTCGACCCCATCGGCGTGCTGACCACGACATTGAGGGGCGGCGTCAGTAACGTCGTGGCGCATGCGTTAACAGACGAATCTGTTGATGACACCACGGTCCCCGGCGCCAGCGCCGGAGTAGGCGTTGCGGCGGTACTTGGGGTAATGAAGTCGATCCTGACGGCCAGGTCCAAGTGCCTGCCTGACACCACGACCGGTGTTGGTGACCCCGTCATTCCGTTACACCATGTCCCGGACAGTGAAGTTCTAACTGCGGTGACGACGGGAGGAACCGCACCAAACTGCCAATCCAAGATCTTCATAGTTGAGCCGCACGTGGTGTCCGTAACCGAAGCATTAAGGGGTAGCGGAGCACAACCGGACAGAGTATCGGTGATCGACACGATTGTTTGGAGCAGAGGACGGCTCTCGCAAGCGGCCCCGGTCGTGACCGTGTTCGGGCACGTCGAGACCGTAACCACTCGTTTCGAGTTCGCCGGATATTGGCGGGTCATGCACCATGCGTCGACGGGCACAACTGACGGACCGGGAAAGGTCTCGGACGAGGGGGGATACTGGGACGGAGAGTTCGACGTTGTATTCCAACACGGTGACGGGTCCTGTCCGTCCATGCTGGTCGACATATACGTGTAACGGACGAACTGGATCGCCAGGTCGTTGGCACTATTGGCCTCGGACTGGAGCGACTGGGCCGAGACGAACTTGGACGTATTCGCGAGGTTGTTGCCCGTCCATCGCTCGATGCCGATAACGACCAGGCTGACGACCACCAGGAAGATCAGGGCCAAGATCAAGGTGGCACCGTCGTCACCTCGGCCCTTCATTGGGCGCCGATCAGTCGGTATCCGCCGCTCATCAGGCGTCAACTTGATGTCACTTGCCAAGCAGCTGACTGGCTCGAGGCGAGGTATCCCGTCGATGCGTTCGCGGTGACGGTCACCCAGTAAGAGGTTGCTGGCTGTAGACCGGTCGCGTTGTGCCCTGAGACGTAGTTCGGGTTGGTGACGCAGTTCATGGTCATCAGTTGATCGGTGCACGCCGTCAAGGTGTAGGTCTGGCCGCCCGGAGCGTTCGAGCTTCCGCTGTAGTTAACAACAATCCTTCCCGTTTTGTTGCCCGGACCGACACCCGTGATCACCGGCGCATTCAACTTGATCGTCGCCTCCGTCGAATTCGGAGTCACGGCTGAAGTGGAAGATAGGTAGCCGATTTCCGGTTGGCTCCCGACGAAGTGAGTCGACGCCAGTGCGGTCACCGTGACGTAGTAGGACGCGCCCGCGGTCAGAGGTGTGAACTGATTCCCACTGGTGAAACTGCCTTGTGTGACGCAGTTGGCAGTCATTGCCTTGTTGGTGCACCCTGTCACCGAGTACGCCTGAGATGAGGGAGCGTTGGAGGGCGCAGTGAAGTTAACGACGAGGGCACCGGGGTACGTCGCCGACGACGCTACCGACACGTTGGTCGAAGCATTGAGTTGGATCGTTGCCGCCACTGATGGCGAAAAAGCCAACGATGGTCCGCCGAGGTAGGGGGCGTCCGGCGCCGCGATGACCTCGACGAAGTAGTACGAGTTCGGCGTGAGCCCGGTGATCGTGATGAGGGTGTTCGGCTGGTTCGGGATTGATTGCGAGACGCAGTTCGCCGTCATGGCGGTGTTGGTGCATGCGGTCGCCGTGTACGTGTCATTCCCCGGAGCGCCCTGTGCCGCCGTGAACGTCAACTGCAGTGCACCCGCGGTTGATGTAGATGGTGCCACCGAGGCCACGGAGGGGTACGGAGAAAAGCCGCTCGAGAACGTTCCCGGACTCGATGAGGCGCTGGGCATCTCTACCGTTGCACTCGCTAGGTATCCGGGCGATGCATTGGCGAACGCCGTGACGTAGTACGGCGTCCCCGGTACCAATCCCGACAGCGTGTTGAGACCCGCCACGAAATTGTTGGGTGGGGGTGTCGTACATCCAGACGTCATGTTGAAGTCGGTGCAGGCGTCGACCGTGAAGGTCTGGTTTGCCACGTTGTTAGGGTCCGTGATTGTCACGTCAAGTGCACCCGAATTGTCGACCGTCGAGGTTTGAACGCTGAGTCCTGGGGGATTGAGCTGGGTAGCGGAACTGATCTGCCCGTCGCCCTCGATCACGAATGCGAGATACTCCGTCTTCACGCCCGGGGGGCCCGACACCGAAATTGTCATCTCCTGCGGCGCCATCTTTCCGGTCGTGCAGGACGATCCAAACTTCGTTCCGTCCCAGTACGTCACCGAGAAGATGGCGGCCGAGTAGTCCCCCGTGGGCGCGCCGTACGGGGGAGGAAGAATGAGCGCGCTGCCCAGCTTGGCCGTGTAGTCGGCGACCGGGTCCGCAGAGCATGAGGTATAGGTGTTGGGGTAGTCGTTGAACTGTGCGGTCACCTGCTCGGACACCGTGCGCACCAGGGTGTCAGTGACCGCAAGTCCGCGGTACTCCGACGACGCCGCAATCGATGAGGAAAACGCGGCAATGAGGCTCACGACCGTGATGCTCACGATGACCAGCGTGATGAGGATCTCGATCAGCGTGTCGCCCGACTCGTCCCGGTCGGCGCCAGCCTGGTCTCGTGCCGACAACGAACGAGGGGTCACCGGTTCACTCATCACTGCGTGATGTCAATCGTGAGGTTTTGCCCGAACGTCAGTGACAGAGCCACGATGAAAGACACAGTCAACGTCCCTCCCCTGTCGTTCGTGACGTTGACCTCCTGATTCGGTGAGTAGATCCCGCCGTATCCCGCGAAGGCGCCTCCGTTGGAGTTGTTGCCGATCACAAGCGGATTGACAGGGCTGGCTGGCGCGTTGTCCCAAATCGTGACACCCAAATATTCGCTGAGCCCGGCCATGTTGATGGTGATGCCTGGAGCGAAGCTCGCCGATCCGTTCGCAATGTAGAACAGGACTTGCGATCCTCCGGTCAGCGCGGCGTTGATGCTGACCCCAGGGTTAGCGGTGAGGGCCGTGCCCGACGATCCGCCTTCGTACACGTAGATGCCGGTCCCGAAGTTCACGGTGGCGTGACTCGGCAAGGAGAGGCCCTGCTCGAACAGAAAGCGGCAGCTATCCGGGTCTGGGGTCGGCCCGCAGCTATTGGTCTGGAAATAGATCGTTTGGTTCGAGCCGTTACCGAAGTACTGCGAGCCCGGGTCTTGAGTGTAGTCCCCCGCCGTGCAGGTCCAGGTGGAACCCGACGACGGCGTACACACACCCGGATTCAGTGTGCTGGCGTCTGTCGACGGTGGAACGAGCGCGGCGAAAGGATCGAGGATATTCGTTGTGTAGGTCTCGGGGATTGGGTAGGTCGGGTTACCCGGCTTGTCGTTGTAGTACACCGAATTGAGGGCGGGATCGGTCGTCAACACCGAACCGGCGAGCAGCGAGCCGCCGTTGTCGATTGGCACCGTGGGGCAGTGCTGGGCATTGAGGCCGAGCGCGCCGTTGCCAGAACCGCCGCCGACGTTGATCGACACGGTGACGTTGTTGGTAATGACAAACGACGGAGTCGAGCACTGATCACCAAGGACCGTGATGGGCGGTCCACCCCCGCCGGGATACGTCGTGGTGTTCTCGAGGTGCACGCGAGGCGACGCAGACAGGCTCAATACGAAGGGCGTGGACGAATTGGGCTTTGGCAACAGGGCGTGCTCCGGCGCGGAGAGAAGAATCGACCGAACTTGGCTGGCGTCGATCCAACCCGTTTGGTAGTCGCCCGTGGCGCACGGGCCGCTGGTTACTGAACACGAAACCGTTGGAGCCGTGTCGGCCGCGCTCGCCGAAAGGTCGATGGCAACGGTGGTGACGTCAGCGGCCGTAGAAGCATCGCCACCCGTGCAGAACTGCCGGATCAACGAATACGAGGACAATCCTCCGTTCTGCTCAGAAAAGTAGGAGACCGAATTCAAGTAGTTCGTGCCGTTGCCTCCCCATTCGAGTCCGAGAAGTTGGAAAGCCCCTGATGGCCCCGATCCGCAAGCGAGAGACGAGTTTTCAGTTGTAATCATCTGGGCGCTCTGGACGTCTTTGATAAAGGTGGAGGAGACCACTTGGGCGTCCCCGGCGTCGGAAACTCGATTGCTGATTCCGTGCTGAAGAGAGAAGATCGTGATCAACCCGAGCGACAGTGCGCCCACGATGATTGGAATTATCAACATCACAATGAGGAGCTCCACCAGCGTGAAGCCCTTCGAATCACCCGAACCATGGTGAGATTGCCACGGCCGGACACAACCTCGCGGGCTAAACGCGTCCCGGGCCCTTTTAGTCATCCCGCTACTCCCGCTCGTGTGTCCTCTCACGACGACTGGCGCACATTTCCTCTGACCAGCCCTCAGCAAGACATATATCTGCTATATACCCTCGCACCACACGAGGGGTAAATTGTTCTCCATCGCCTCGCGCCAAGTGTACGCGGCACTTTCCCCAATGTCACCTCATCTTCCGCGCAATACCAGCGAATTTCTGCACTTTTCCCGCGTAAGAACCGCCGCGCCATAGCGTTCCTGGGGCGCATCCGAAGTCGGTCCAAGGATTGAAACATCCGGGCAGTCCGCAGGATTGACGCTTTGGACTCCCAGATCGGGACTCTTCATCCACGAATGAACCCGACCGACCTAGGCGGATGAGTGGCGACGCGGCTTGCGCAAGAGTACACCAAGCAGAGGGCCACAACTCCAACGGATTCGCGCCCTACGACCCAGCTCACGTACGACCGCTCGGATCCAATGGCCTGCCGACATCTTGGCGCTGGCCCCCGGGGTAGGTCGTTTTCAGCCTCTTGAGCCAGAGGAAACCGATCCCACCGAAGCGACAACCTCGCTGCGATTCGTACCTCGGAAATGTGTTGGGAACTTGTGGCGCCTTTGACCTTAAAAGGGGACACCTCTGGTGGACTTAATCGCAACCTTCAGCCAGGACTGCGCGGGTGTCGACACATTGGTGTCTAACACACGCCGGCGCCCTGGCCGACGGACCGTTTGAGGCGAACCGCGTCTCTACGTCGGGGAGGGTTAGGGGCGAGGTGTGGCTTATGCGTAGTGAGCCTGGTCAGTCACGTTCTCAAAAGCACACGCATCGGATGCGCGTCGCAGATCGGCGTTGCGGGTCACGCCGAACGTCCGACGGATTTACGCTCGTCGAGCTCCTGATTACGGTGACGATCATTCCGCTAGTGATGGGCGCCATTGGACTGGCGCTCATGAGCATCTTTTCCTTGCAGGGCAGCGCCTCGGGACGTCTCACCGATTCGGGAGGCGCGCAGGTTATCTCCTCAACGTTCCTTAAGGACGTCCAGAGTGCTCAGATGATCACGACGGAAAACACGACGTCCGTTCCCGGCTCAACTCAATGCGGCACTGGCACCCAGCTCCTCGGACTTCGCTGGAATGGGTCCGGCGGGAACTACTTGGATTACATCTCCTACGTCACTACACCGAATGCGGGCGGCGCGTCGTATTCGATGTACCGGCAGTTCTGCTCGAACGGTTCCTCGGCCACACCAACCATCACGGACACGGTGGCGACCGACCTCAGCCCGTCGACCGCGACGACGCCGCCGTATGTCCAGCCCACGTCGACGTTCTCCTCGAGCCCGTCAACGGGATGGGTCAGCGCCATCGAAGTTGCCAACGTGACCATTAATGCGACGGAGACACAAAGTCACCTCGTCAACTCGACTCAGAGTTTCACGTTCACCCTCTCCGCTTCACCGCGCCAGCTCCCTGCGCAAGGCGACACGAACCCCCCACTCGGGAAGGCCCCCTTCACACTTCTCAACAAGACCTCGTGTGACGTCCTAAATATCGGCAACGGAACACTGTCCATCGACGTCGGCGCCACGACGGGCAACGGTGCTTTGGGCATCAACTCAACGTGCCCGGACTCCGTCAACATCGCGAACCAGGGAGTTCTGGCGGCCGGCAGCATCATTACGGCAGACCCGACGCTCGACTCGGTCAATCCGAACTGTCAGACGTGCTCGTATCCACAGCATGAGTACTACGGGGGCCAGCTCGGCGACCCGTTTGCGAACGTCGCACCACCCACGAGTGTCGAGTCGGGTATGACCGCCGGCACGTGCCAAACCACCACCGGAACCCAGGGCCAGGTGTACAACTGCTCTCCAGGCTTTTACGCGACCGACCCGGGTCAAACTGTCTTCGCCAACGGCGGCACACCCACCGTCAACTTCACGCCGGGTGGGAACTTCTGGTTCAAACAGGGCCTGTCGTTGCCCAACAACGCCATCGCCAACTTCGCCACGGGCGTCTACGTCTTTGACAATCTTGCCAATCCAGTTACCGGGTCGTCGTTTTCCACGCCCCCGGGCATCACCCTGAATGCCAACAATGTCCTGTTTTACGTGGCGTCGGGCTCGGTCACCTTCGGCAACAACATTGCGATCAGCATGACGGGGCTTGACGGAACGGCAGGCACCACCGATTACATGGGAGTGACCATTTGGGACGCGTCGGCAACGGACATCAACAATGCCAACGGGACCATTACCCACATCGACCCGCTGACCCTGGGCAATAACGGCACGTCCGGGTACGGCTACGGCGGCATCTACGTTCCCAACGGTGAGGTTGTCGACAGTCAGAACGGAACGCTCACGGCCGCATTCATCGTGTGTGACTCGGCAACCTTTACGAACGGCCTCAACGTCAACATCAAGGCACAATGAGACCGGTCCACCCCCAAACGCGGTGGCGCCGCGCGGTCGACCGAATTCGGGACCGCGACGAGTCGGGCGACACACTGATCGAGGTCCTCATCACCTTGATGGTGGTGGGAACCGCGGCGACTGCACTCGTCATGGCGTTCTCCACCGCCATTGCCGCGTCGGCGGAGCACCGAAACCTGGCCTCCACTGACACTGTGCTGCGCAGCGTGTCCGAGAAGGTCATCGCCGTCTTTCAAGTCCAGGGCGCCCACTCCGTCTTCGTGGCGTGCGCTTCTCCCACGGACTACAACAATGCCCCCGCGATCCATACTCAGCTCATCACGGCAGCGAATCCGTTCAACTACACCGCGTCCATCACCGATGTTGAGTATTGGAGCGGAGCCGGATTCTCCTCCTCCACGTGTGCTCCCGGCTCGACCGCCCCCCAGGAAGTCACCCTCCATGTCTACGGTCCCCAAGCCGCCAATGAGTC
This sequence comes from uncultured Actinomycetota bacterium, assembly GCA_963715855.1. Classification (GTDB taxonomy): domain Bacteria; phylum Actinomycetota; class Acidimicrobiia; order Acidimicrobiales; family RAAP-2; genus RAAP-2. The sequence continues at coordinate 1,405,874 of OY970279.1, read as the reverse complement.
CCTTCAGTTCGTCGTTAGCGGGACCGGCCAGATCATCAGCGTGAACAACACTCAGCTCGCCGCGCCGACTGCGTCGGCGGCGACATCAGGCGTCAACGCGGCAGCCATCACGGTGAGTTACACCGACTCGAACGGGGCGCCAACAGGTCAGACCTACACCGCCACCGCGTGTGTGCTCTCGGACCCGACGAACTGCGTCACCGCCAATAAGTTCGCTTCCGGCAGCGACGTGACCGGCCTCATCGGAGGAGCCCAGTACTCGGTCACCGTTACGGCCGACGCCTCCCCCGGATACCTGGCCGCGACCTCCACGCCGGTCACGACGACCGCCTCGGCTCAAACGCCTCAACCCACCGTGACCAGCGTCAGCCCGTCAACGTCGTCATCGGGAGCCCTGACGGTCTTTTTCAGTGAACCGACGGGCGCGCCCAATGGGCAACCATTCACGGCGACGGTCTGCACCGATAGCGGCATGACGAACAACTGCTCGTCCGTCTCGGGGTTCGCGAGCGGGCAGGACATCACGGGGCTAACGCCGGGGACGAGATACTACGTGACGGTCCGGGCCGATACCTTCGGCGGCTTCATCGCCTCGACGTCACTCCCCTTCTCTCCCCCAGTACCCGCCACGATCGGGTTGCACTCGCCCACCAACGTGAGCGCCGTTGCCTCCACCACCACCGGTGGCGTGCTCTTCGTCACCTACACCGCTTCATCCAACGCGCCATCCGGACAGACCTACACCGCCAGGGCCTGCACCGACGCAGCCATGACGGCCAACTGCATCGGGCAGGGCAACTTCGCGTCGGGCGGCCCCCTCACCGGACTGACCCCGGGGTCGACCTACTACGCGACGGTGCGAGCAGACAAGAGCACGGGATACTTGGCCGCCGTGTCCGCGGTGACGCCGGGCGTCGCCATGCCGTTCCAGCTGGCCACCCCCGCCCCACCCACCGTCAAGGCCAGTGTGGGCACTCGCAAAGCCATCCGGGTGTCGTTCACCGCGGTCAACAACGCAACGACCTACACGTGCCAGGTGTACTCCGACGCGGGGTTGACCAACCTGGTTTCGTCGCAGGCGTGCTCGCCGTCGGGCACGACGATCTCTGGTCTCAAGCCGGGTCAGCAGTACTGGGTGACCGTCACGGCCAACGCCTCACCGGGCTACCTCGGCTCCTTCCCCTCGCTCTCTGGAACCGGCAATGCCAGTGGCTGAGCGACGTCCCCCTCTGACGGATCGAGCGGCACGTCGCTCGCGACGCGACGACTCTGGCGCCACCCTCATTCTCGCCATGATCTTCCTGATCATCGTCAGCGCCACCGTCATCGGCTTGAGCAGCTGGGCCCAGGGCGACCTGAACAGCACCCGCGCCTTCGTCGGCGCCCAGAACTTCCAGTCAGCGGCCAACAGCGCCACCCAGGTTGCGGTCCAGTACGTTCGCTACAACTTCCTTGATGAGTCGCTCTACGCGTCCCCGCCGACCCTCTGCTGGGCGTCCAACGGCCCCGTGTCTCTCACCTTTGGACCCGAGACCGTGGACTCGTGGTGCAGCACGGCCAACCCCACCGGCTACCGGATCGTGACGATCTCAACGTGCCTCAGCTCAAGTACCGCCGCCGCCTGTGAGTTGGCCCCACTGCTGCAGGCCATCATCAAGATCAACGACACGGACGCGTCGGGGAACATCACCTGCTCACCAGTTCCCGTGGGCCAGAACCCAAGCGCCGGGATGTCACCGACCTGCGGGCAGGGGCTGACCATCGAGTCCTGGGCCTTCGGGGCGAGCCCTCCTGAGGTGAGCGGAGTAACACACGCGGGAACCTGCCCGGGGGCCGCGACGGCCTTGATCACCGGGACCGGGTTCGGCAATGTCGCCGCGGTGGTCGCGGTGCCGGCATCGAGCGCGGGCAGAATGGGCGACCTTAAGTTCCCGGTCGCGAGCTTCACGGTCACGGGAACCACTCACATTTCAGCAGTGCTGAACCCGCAGATGCCCAGCGGCCAGTACGACATCAGAGTCTCGACCTCGGCGGGGAACAACGCGTTGGTGTCGGCGAGTGGCTTCTCCTGCTAGTCCGCGAGATCGCTGACCCGCAGTCCTCGATTCGAACCGATCGGGATATTGAAGCATGGCCAAGTAGCGGTGGCTCGTTTCAAGCTGAGCAATCGATTGACCACTTTGGTTTTGACCTGAACCGAGGACTGCGTACGACCAGACGCTCATACCTGGGAGAGTGATTCTCGACGCGCCATCTTCGGCAATGGACACGGAATAACGAAGGATGCACCATTCAACGCCGCATCACCACCGCCATCTCCAAACGCACCGCTTCGGTCACAGGCCCGCACGGCGCTCGCTGTTAACCTGACGGTGCCTGAAGCCATCGGGTTGGTCAAACTCATTCGCCCGTTGGTGCCCTAAGAGAAATGCCCGGGGAATGAAGACACTCTCGCGTCCGAAATCCGAGAGACGTTCTCACGCGCTCCACCTCGTCTTGGATCGTCCGGCACCACTTGTTTGGCGCGCGCTCGGAATAATCGGGTCCAGTGCAGTGTTCTTCGCGATCATGGGCTTGCTCGGTGGGCCCGTCGAAGGCGACGCCAGCGAGTCCGTGTACTCGACATGGGCAATTGCCCACGGCAACTTCGCGTGCGCTTATCCGACGATTGCCCGCAATCCCAACATCATCCTGACGAAGCTGTATGCCCTCGTCGCACCGGTGTACCCGCTGGTATCGGGCGCCGTCGCGGCAGTGCTACGCATCGGCCATTCGGTGCCTTTCCCTTCGCGTCATCAACTCGGTATCCATTGCCAACACACCGTGAACGATCTCTTTCACTGGTCTGTCAAGTCGAGCGCAATCCTCACGACCATCCGCATCTCGTACATCACGTGGCCCTTCCTCCTTCTTGGCGCTCTGTTATTGCTTCGCACGACCGAACGACGACGGACCTGGTGGGAGCCCGCCACTGCTTTCGCGCTGGCCCTGACCACCCCCGTGTGGATGTGCCTGGTTGAGTACTTCCACCCCCAGGACGTCCTGGCAATGTCATTCATACTGGCGGCTGCCGCGGCCGCATCTTCTCGGCGCTGGATGTGGTGTGGCGCGGCAATTGGGATCGCCGTGGCCACCCAGCAGTTCGCACTCCTGCCGGCCGTCGTGTTGCTCGTTGTCGCACCAGGCCGCGACCGAGGCAAGTATGTTCTCGGAGCAGTCGCCACCACTGTGCTCGTCGACGTCCCGTTAGTCATCGCCACTTCGGGTCGGGCGCTCCACGTGATACTCACGGGGTCGAGCCGCGCCGGAACTCACGTCGCGTCGACCGGAGGAACGATTCTTTGGGAGCTTCACCTGAAGGGATTAATGCTCTTTGGAGTGGCCCGCCTCCTGCCCATCGTTGCAGCGGCAGTTCTCGGCTGGTGGTCAGTCAAGCGACTCGGTGCCGCCGCCCTGGAGCCGAGACCACTCATGACGATCCTTGGTGTGTCCCTAGTGTTTCGCCTCGTCTTTGAGGAGAATCTGTTCGGTTACTACTTCATGGCGATTGCGATCACGCTGGTAATGATCGACGCAATGGACGACAGAATTCGTGGGACGACCTGGGCCTGGATTGGCATGGTGACGCTGGCCTGGAATCCCGTGAATCCCGGTTACTACTCCAACTGGACGACCTGGGGGAACAATCTCAATACCGACCTACCCATCGCCATCTTCCTCGCCGGATTGGTGGCCGTCGTATTCGACGCTCTTCACCGCCGCTACGTTCCCTACAAATATGCGTGGCTGTTAATCGCTCTGCTGACGAGCCAGTCACAAATCTGGGGAGCGAACAGGACAATCATCAACATGCCGCATTGGGGGTGGCAACTGATCCTCGTCCCCAGTGCGTTAGCCCTTCTTCTAATCAATTCACGCAATCAGTTCCAGGATCGACGCACTCCTCTCGCCGTAGAAGCCGATTCGAACGTTGAAATCTGATTGCTGAACATTGAAGTTGCAGGATCCAAGCAGAAGGCGGACATGAGGCTCGCTTTGCCGGCGACCGCGAACTGGTTTCGCAGCGACGACTCTGATTGGAATAGTCAAGACAACAAGAGCGGGTCCTTTGGGCATCGAACATTTCTTCACATCAACTGGGAATTCGATTCACAACCTCAGGCGACCGAGCACCGAATCAACGACGACGATTGCCTGACTCTTGACCTCAAGGGAGACGCCAGCCAAATTGCAATGAGCCATCCGCCTAGAGAGACGTACTGGTCTGCCAGCTCAGCGTCGAGCCGATTCCTCACGACGAGTCAGCTCAAACACGCACCAGAAGACGTAAGCCAGATGAGAATGGATCCGTGAAGCGTCGAACGCCGAGGCTCTCCGAAGTCAGCCTCGAAGAGAGCCTTAACCATGGCTGGGTTGGCGCCCACGTCCCAAAAGACCACGGCGCCAACTCCGTAGTCGGAAACGAATCTGCACAACGCCCGTCGAGCTGACGTCTTCTTGCTTGGTGCCGGGTACATGCCGGGCTCGCCGCTTACTGCCGCAGAAAGGAACTCCTGAATGAAGGGGTGCAGGAGCAATGGTTGAAAAGTCCTCCCGAATTTGGACCCGCTCTGGACAATCACGTAGCCACCAATCAGGCGAAAATTCATAGCGTCCGCCGCCTGCCAGCTCATCGCTTCGGTATAAACCTCCGTGGGTAAGGGGTATGTCAGCACCACCGATCCCTTGGGGATTGACGCGAGAGTTGTATTGATGTTGGGTGGCCAAGGTGACGCGGTCGTCGGCAAGGGAACCTGCGGCACCAGCAGTGCGACACACGCCACAAGTGATGCAATTCCCAACGCGTTAAATGCTTGGGTCTTTCGACCCGTAAACGATCGTGCCGAAATGACTTTGAGATATCGGTCGGCGCCAACCGCCAACGAAATGGCCGCGAACAGGAGGACGACGAAGGAGAAGCGGGCAGGAACTGTGTTATCCAGAAGGGGGACGCGAGTAAACAGAGCTTCTGGCAAAGGAATGCTTGTGACGTGACCGTTGATAGATAGTCGCGATCCGAGTGAGAGAATGAACGCCACAATCGCTGCGCACGTCGAAAAGATGATCACCGGCTCTCGTCTGAACTTCACTGCGAAGAATGCCAGAAGTGCGACCGCCGGGACCCCAAGGTACATGGAGTTTTCTGTCGCGTTACCCGCAACGAAGTGTGCAGCAGTGCCCGCAAGCGAGCTGGGCATAAGCAGTTGGCGAAAAGTTGGAACAATTGGTCCAAGAAGGTCCGCGCGATAGGACTGGAGCACTGAGATTGGCGAAACCGTTCCGATCAAATGCCCCGGCCCTGCCAACAACGACCAAATCAGGTAGAAAGAAAAGGCTCCAAAGACAACGAGAGCTGGAATAGCAGCCTTCGCAAGATGGTCGAGCCGTTGTCGCCATGCTCTACCATCGAAAATCAGCAACCCAACGAGACAAACCGCTAACACAACAATAAGAAGTGCGAGCAGTTCCTGTTCGATGAGCGCTTGCGCAGCAGCGAGTGCACCAAGGAGTGCCCCAATTCGGATTGGTCGACGACGCTTTTCGAACAGAAGTTCGTAGACGCACCACACAATGAGGGGCGGAATCGGAACGAACATCAAGCTCAGGTGAGACTCGCTTTGTGTGACGATGTACGGTCCGAAGCCATAAATCAAACCGCCCGCAAAGGCAACTGGCCAGCGACACCAGTGGCGTAGGACGAAAAACATGGATGCTGCGGAAGCTTGCAAAAGCCAGACGGAGTAGCAAGTTGAAAGCAGCGACTGGGCCGAGCGTGAGGGTCACCGGTGAGGCCAAGAGACCCAGCAGTGGAGCTCCGTTCGTAATCGGAGCGCCCCGTGGATAGTCGAGGTAGTTCGTATGGAAGAAGTTCAATCCGTTCAGCAATGCGTGAGCCGTCCACGCGAGCGACCACGTCATGTCGACGTTGTCGCCCATTCCAAAACTTCCAAAAGCGAGTGATGGAAATTGTGTGGCGCTGATCGGAGACACGGGCCAATACAGCGCGACGGCAAGGATTGCGTACGCGAGGAGACACAATCCGATTATTCGCCCTTGAAGATTCTTCGGAGGCACTCGGGGTGGAGCAACGTCGTCTTCAGAAAGAGCCGTCACCATCATTTCAGCGTACTGAGCGGTTCCAGTTATCTTGGTGACGAGATCGATTGAAGGCGCGCGGTCGAGGATCGAACGATGACGATCTTTCGTGGGCGCCTCGATGTCATCGTGTTGCATTTTTTGACATAAGGAGATCGTTGGGTGGAACACGCGTTCGCTTAAGGGAAATCAGTGATGCTTTTGAGCGAATCGGCAATCGGCTCTTCGGAGTCCATCCACCTACATAATCGTGCATCGATTCCAGAACTAAAAGTTCCGACCCACCTTTGTTCTGATTGTCGACCCCCGAGGCTTGGGCTGGCCTCAATTGAATGGCACAGGGACCACGGTCCCGACCCTGAAGCCGTCCATTTGGCAAAATGCGAACTGCCGAGCAACGAACTCCCGGGTGCCTGCCAAAGAGGAAGTATTCTCGCATTGCGCCCAGCGCCATTGCCGAAGATCGGGAGGGATGGTCGATTGTGGCGGTGGACGGAGTAATTCAAACCGAGGAATCGCACCCGCCACGCGGGGACCAAGATGAAACGCTTTCTACGCTCTTTCCACGTGTCGCGGCGACGACCATCGTCGCACTCAGCGTGGCGCGTTGGCTTCGTGACGGGTCCAACTCGAAATCCTTTGATCGGGTAGCTTTCGCTGTTTCGCTTCTTGCGGCTGCCCTTTGGATTCTGAAATTTCGGCCCGGTCCAACCTCGTATTGGTCAAGATGCACTGCGTTCATCGTCTGCCTCGTTGGATTCCTTGTGGGCATCGCACGAGTGGAACGACCGGGACTGACCTCCATCTACTGGGAGGGCTTCGGACTATCTGTGGCGCTGGCAGCTTCCCTCCTAGCCTTGATTGTCGTCCCCGTAACGGCCCGGGTGAGGCATTCTTGGATCCTCCGTCAGGTGCTGCTCGTTTCCGTGATCGCGCTGGCGGCCTGCGACGGACTCAGTCTCTTTCGTGATCTTCGTAACTTCTCGGACAGCGTGAACAACAGCTTTGTGTTGAACGAAGTCTTGGCACCGGCGGCCGGACGCGTCCCTGGTGCAAATTTCATACCGCAATATTCTCAGCTCTTCGGCTGGAGCGTCGATCCGATGCACCACCTCATGTCCGCGCACAGTTTCGCGGACGGAGTGGTCATTCTTCTCAGCCTGTGCAGTGTCGCCTCCCTTGGTCTGGGCGCTTTTGTCGCTCGACGATGCCTTCCAAAGCACTCGCTATGGCTCGCCCTTGCGCTTACGGTTCCCTTGACGACCGTGACAGTCCTTCACAACGGAATCGAGAGCTCAATCGGCTCGTATTTGCAGGAACTGCCCATCCGCATCTTTCCGGCGATGCTTTATTCAATCTTCGCGATTTCCTCATTCGTGACGCTTCTTCACCGGTCACTGCACAAGGTGCCACTCTGCACCCTCGGGCTCTTTGGAGGGATCATGTTGTGGAATTCGCAGGACTTCGGGCTCGCAGTGCCTCTCGCCTACTTCGTGATACTCTTGCTCGCCTCTCGAGGACCGATTCGGAGACAGGCAGTAGGCGTCTGGCTCGCTGGGCTGGTTCTGGGATTGCTGTCCTATCCACTCCTGACCCTGGCTTTGGGGCACCCATTGAGGTGGAGCTGACTTAGCCCTTACCGTTAAATCTTTCGGAAGCGGATTCGCGTCATCACCGGTTCAACTACCCGGTCCGGTGCTCCTGGTCCTGCCCGTACTCCTTGCGTCCCTCGCCGTTGGCACCTGGCTCCTAGGGAGGGCGGCTGAAGATCGACTCAATACTCCTCGACATCTCCAGCACGCCATCGTCACGCTCGCATTCGTTGGCGGATGGTCGGTCCTTGCCTTCCCGTACTACCTGAATCGGTCGTACGCTTCGGGGCAACTTCAAACCTTCCTGCTGCCATTGGGAATCTGTTTGTGCGCGCTTCTGTCACTCTGTCTTACTCCGACAACAGCGAGCGATTCACAAGAAGGTACTGGACTCCAGCGATACATCAACCGGCGAGCGTTATGGCTTCTGCCGGTATCGTTGCCGATTGCAGTGGGATTTGGCGCCATCTTGCAGTCGCCCAGTCCTTTGCACACCGTCGACGCCATCACTAATCCGCCCATCCACGCGCGCTTCCACGCGGCTGGGCTGGAGCGCCTGATTAGTTCTGGCTTTGCTTACGCGCTGCGCCACGGCGGCGGTCCCGTGGGTTACTTCGGACCAGACGCCAACTATCTTGCGATGTCGACCGGTGTCTCGCCCCGCATTCTCTTCGACGACCCGAAGGACTTCGAGATCAGTCGCACCGCTCGAAGATTGGGTTGCGATTTCTTGCGACACCGGGCCACCCGATGGCTCGTCGTTTCGCCAGGCAGCACGGAATTCGTTGGTGCATCGATCTGCGGGGTCTACCAACCTGTGAAACTCCCCAAAGAGCCTGCCGGAACGTTCTACGAGCACAGAAGTCCGGCTCCAAGCGGCGGTGTTTGATCGTAGGCTGAACTATCGATTGGCGCGAGGATCCGCTGGTGGACGCCGAGAGACCTTGAGTCGTCACGTTGACCGAGGCCGTCGAAGTGGGCGACTAACGCGAGAGTCTCCTACCCAACAGTGCTCATCGAATCCGTTCCAGAAGTCTCGATCTTCACTCGACTACGGCACTCACACCCTCGCGGAGATGAAGAGGGATTGGGCCAAGTGCTTAAGGCCAGGAACCGCTTCAGCGACTCTTCCCACGGCGACTGAAGGCCGAATGAGCCACACGGGAACACCGGGGAGTAAAAAGTCCCGGTACTCCACCGTGACATCGGAGAATCCGGCTTCGTGCAGACGCTTGATCGCGAAGTCCCGCGTGAACGCCATCTCGTCAGGTTCCAATCGAGCAAAACGCCTCAATCTCGACTGCTTGAAAATTAAAAAGACGTAAGGGTTGTGCAGGTTCGGTTCCAGAAATATGATCCGGCCGCCTTCGACAAGTAGGCGGCGAATCGCTTCGAGCGACTCCGCGAGATCGAAGAAGAGATGATGCAGGATCCCATTGCCAACGACGTAATCGAATCGCCGTTCGTTGATCTGATCCGGCTGCGTGAAGTCCACGACCTCGAATCGAACGTTGGAAGCTTGAGGATCGGATGAGGCTTCCTGTATGAAACGTTCCGAGCGATCAATGCCTAGGACTTGCATACCAGTGTGCGCGGCCAGGTATCGGGCCATTTCACCGCGCCCGCAACCGATTTCGAGGACTTTACTCTTAGGGTCAGGGTCCATTCTCGTGATCATCAGGTCAGATCTTCGTTCGCCGCGTACCTGTGTGGACTCTCCCCCTGACCATCCCTGATTAAATCCACGCTCATCACGGACACTTCTCATGTTCAGTCCTCCGCGCTCATTTTTTGGCGACGATTGTGTAGCCAAGTGGGTCGTCAATTGACCCAATACCGGTCCAGGTGCACAGATGGGCAACGCCTATACCGACCAAGAGGAGCGGAATCGTGATCACCCACAAGGGAATCCACACAAGTCTTCGCTTGTGTTTCGGGATCAAGTTGCGAAACCACAGTACGACCAGTTTCGACCCGATCACCGAGATGTCTGTCCCGCGAGGACTGATCTTCGACTCCGAAAATCCGGCGAACATTGTACTGAGACTGGATGGCGTGAAGCGGAAGAAGTCGTACGGCACGTAGTGAAAACGGGCGGACCAGGGCACGGTTACGATCGCCGCCGCTCCGTCCTTCATGACACGGTGGATCTCATCGATCAATTGCTGAAAGTTCGCGACGTGCTCGAGAACCTCCGTGCAGATCACAGCGTCGAAGTGATTGTCGGGGAAAGGTATGTGTTCCCCGTCGAATGAGACGACCTCGGGGTTCGCGGTGTCGAACTTTGCGGAATCGGAAATGTCGATGCCGACGTATCGCGTCAACTTGCTGTCGAGGAGAGAACGGTAGGGGCTCAAACCGCAACCGACGTCGAGTACCTCGCCCCTATATTCGGGTAAACGACGCCGGAGGTCGTGATAAATGGTTGCGACCTGAAGGTCGAACACGCGGCGTCCAACGAAAACAACCTTGCCGGCCATTGTCTCCGGAGGTTTGTTAGGGACGGGACGAAACGACTCAGTGCTCACGGGTCGGTTTGACTGCTGAGAAATGTCGCGACCCGAGCGGCGATCGCTGCGACCGATAGACCGTGGAGTTCGTGGAGATACTCCTCCCCACCTCCTCGGTGACCAAAGGGCTGCTCCACCCCGAGTCGGAGGAGTCGGCAACCTAATCCTTGTTCGGAAATGATCTCCGCTATCAGGGATCCAAGGCCTCCGGATCTGACATGTGCCTCGACAGACACGACGCGTCGGTGGCCGGCCACCGCCTGGAGAACATCGTCCACGGGTCGAGGATTGATACTGGAAACCACGACCACGGCGGCTGAAACTGACTTCTCGAGTAACAGTTCAGCGGCGGAGACAACCGAGGGAGCGATACTTCCCATCACGAAAATGACAACGTCCGAGCCGTCGCGAACTTGTTGAGCCCGACCAAATTCGAAGCGGCCGTCGAGTCCAGTTACGAAGAGACTGTCGTTCTTGCCAAGGCGCAGGTACGCCGGTCCCGGCCAGTCCGTCAACGCTCGGACGGCTGTGACCGCCTGGGCAGAATCGGCCGGAACGACGACCGCAATCGATGGCAATAGGCGCATGGCCCCGACATCTTCGATGCCGTAATGGGTCGGACCAGCAGTACCGTACTCGAATCCACCCCCCATGCCGACAATGCGTACGGGCAACTCGTGTAGGACCGGCCCGTTCCGGATGAACTCAAAAGGTCGCAGCACCGCGAATGGCACAATTGAATAGCAAAACGGAACATAACCGGCGTCAGCCAATCCAGTCGCAACCCCAATCATGTTCTGCTCGGCTACGCCCATGTTGAAGAACCGATCCGGGAACTGGTCGCGGAAGGGTTCCAGCGCCATGAATCCAAGGTCTCCCGTCAGGAGCAAAATTCGCTCGTCGCGCTCTGCTTCAGTGATCAGCGCCTTCACGAACGCAGCTCTCATTCGTGAACCATGATCTCGCGGAGGGCTTGCTCGTACTCTGCGTCGGTCATGGGCATGTAGTGCCACCTGATCTCACCCTCCATGTAAGACACACCTTTGCCAAATGTCGTCTCAGCGACGACAACCCGAGGACGTTCTGCAGCCGGGCTGTTCAAAATTCGGGCGAGCGCCAACTCGTCATGTCCGTCAGCGACGACGAGATCCCAGCCGAAGGCGTGCCAGCGCGCGTCCAACTCCGCGCTTTCGAGAACATCCGCTGTGTGGCCGAAGGCCTGTTGATGATTGTGATCGACGAGAACGCAGAGGTTGGCCAGACGATGATGGGCAGCGAACATGGCCGCCTCCCATATTGATCCTTCATTGCACTCTGCATCGCTGACAATCGCAAAGACCCTCCGATTGGAGTGTTGCATTGACGCGGCGAGTGCTGCCCCCACGGCCAGCGGCAATCCGTGGCCAAGCGATCCGGTTGAGAAGTCGACTCCAGTCAGTGCATGCTCGGGGTGGACGCCGAGCCAACTGTCATCAGAGCAATATGTATCTAGGTCACTACTGGTCAGGATCCCTATCTCGCCGAGGGCGGCATACAGAGCCAAGGCAGCATGACCTTTTGACAGTATGAATCGATCGCGATCTGGATCGTTTGGATCGCTTGGGCCCATGACCGAAAAGACCGCGCCGACCATGTCAGCGATGGACAGTGCAGATCCAATGTGCCCGACGTGAGCACGATACGACTGTTCCAAGACGGTGCGCCGTATCGCTGGACCAAATTTTCTCACTGTGGAGGCGTCCGATGCGTTTCGTAGTACAGCCGCATCGACTGATTCGTTGTGATCCATTCCACGAAATCTCGCAATCCTTGGGCCAATGTATGCGAACTTGACCAGCCGGTGACCGCTCGAAACAAGGAGGAATCCGAGAACCACACGTCGGTGTCCCATTCACGATCCGGCATGGACCCCCACTCGGGTTCAGCGGAGATCGATAGTTGCGTTCGTACCAACTCAACTAGCTGCGCGAGCGACGTCTGAACCCCCGTTCCCACATTGTAGATGGGGCCCCAGTCGTCGCCCGACGCACTTGCGCCACGGATGAACGCCTCGACCGCGTCGTCCACGTAAAGGTAATCCCGAGCAATCGTTGGTGAGACCAACGGAGGGAGCCCACCACGCAATCCACTCACCAGTAGCGCCGGCAGCAGTCGCGTCGGGTCTTCCCACGGGCCGAACACCGAGTAGAGCCGCAATGTAGTGAGGCGACGACGCTGAGACTGTGCCGCATAGCGACAAAAAAGTGTGGCTGCAGCTTTGGTTGTGGCGTAATGACTATTCGGTTGCGGCAGTTCTGACTCGAGAGGAGCGTGATCTACGTATCCGTACTCAGAAGAAGTGCCAGCATTCACGAAAGCCTCGAAACCGGTCTCGAGACAAGCCTCAACCAGATTGACGGTTCCGTTGTAGTTCGTAGTGACGATGCTCTCGACGTTGCGCTGGGACGAGTAAGCGCCGTACGCGGCAAGGTGAAAAACCCATTCGGGATCAATCGACGTGACCAGCTGTTGCACTCGCGCCCTATCTTGCAGCGTGCACTCGTGGAGCGTGACGGCGTCAAGAATCTCCTTGATACGCCAACGGGTGTCCGGGGGCCTAACGAGCAGATGAACATCGTGACCATCTCGCACTAGGCGACGAGCTAGGTTCGCACCGACAAATCCAGTGGCACCAGTGAGGAGTACGCGGCGGGCTCGCTCAGACACCGGACGGATTCTCCGCATCGTCCGTCGAGTCCGGACGTGGTTGCGGACGATTGAGCATCGAATCGACTATGAATGGCGGGCGTTTCTTGACCTCGGTGTAGATGTCAGCGACATAGAAGCCAATAATGCTCAGCGACAGGAGGATCAGTCCACCCATCATCAAAATAAGAAGAATGACGGTGGTGAAACCGCTGGGCACGCTGGAGGGATTAGCTATTCTCAAGGCAACCTGCACCGCCCCGGCAATGACGGCGACGACGACGGATCCCAATGCAATCAAGAGGATCAGTTCCAGTGGTGCGTAAGAGAACGAAACGATGCCTCGACGCGCCCAAAGCAAGTTCTTAACGAAGGAGTTCGTAGTGCGCCCGAAGGGCCGTTCCGGTCGGACGTATTGCACTCCGATGGCGCGGAAACCCACCCACGCCCGCAATCCGCGAATGAAGCGGGACGACTCAGGAAACCGATTCAGTTCATCGACGACCCGACGATCCATCAAGGAGAAGTCACCAGCATCAAGGGGCACGTTGATATAGGCAAGCCGACTGAAGACGCGATAGAAGCCCTTGTAGGCGATACGCATTAGTCGTGGGGCCTCTCGATTTATTCGTTGCCCGTAGACAATCTGGAAGCCCCTCTTCCACTGCTCGTAAAATTGAGCGATCAACTCAGGAGGATCTTGGAGGTCACCGTCGAGCAATATGACGGCGTCTCCCGTGGCCGTACGCATCCCGCTGGTGAACGCACTCTGCGACCCAAATGCCCTGGTGTGAGTGATCACCACCACCTTCGGGTCGCGTGCGGCGAGCCGTTCCAACACCTCTCCGGCGTTGTCGGGACTCCCGTCATTCACAAAGATGATTTCGTAGTCCACGCCAATTCGAGCGAAGGTCTCGGTCAGCCTCGCGTACATGACGGGCACCGCCTCGGCGTCTCGATAACACGCCACTACCGCCGTTAGTCGGTCAGATCCGGCTGACTTCTCGGCGCCCACGTCTAACTGATTTCGGTCAACCCTCTCCACTGCCCGATGCTATTCGGGACTTCGCCACAGTTTGTGGAGCCCATGCCGAAGGCGCTGAACTGCGAGGACGCTCGATTTCAAATTACGCGACGCTGCGGTGCAGTCGACTCTGTGCTGGCAGAGGATCAATCCAGGAACAACAAGACGTCAAATGTCGTCTCCCGGTTTCGCCACACCAACGAGCCAGGTTCGTCACTCTTTCTCGTTGAGGTTCGGCAATACTGCGTATCCCGACGGCTCATCACGGATTCGTGTTGTTGGCGTAGATCCAAATATTGGTGTGGCCGTAGATCAGGTGGTAGTGACTTCGAAACCAACTTCTAAGTTCCTCGTTCCAAGGAATTAAGTAGAAACTGGGACTGTTCTCAACGACGAACTGTGCCCTCTCGAAGTAGCCCTTCCACTCTGCCGCAAACTTCGCCGTGGGAGGGGTGATGTCGTACCCCCAAGCCATCCACATACCAAACGGATCAACTACCGTCGGGCACGAGGGTCGGGAGCTCAGAAATCGATTCGACACGACACCAAAGGCCACTTCGTCATAGACAACACACGAACTCACTGGAATCTTGGTGGAGATTTTCCCCATCCATGGAACGTAAGTTCCATACGCCCACGCCGCGACCGAATAGGACGACGTGACGTAAAGGGAAAGTGCAAAGACCATTAATGCACATCCAGCAGCGACGGACCACGAAACCAAACGGCGAAGGCCAGCGGAAGGGCGTAGACGATCGACGAGGACGCGAAGTGGTCCTTTGAGTCGAGAGATGGAAACGCCAGCGAACCCAAGGAGAAATGGAGCGGTGAAGTAGCCGTAGTAAGGATACGTTTCCGGAGCTGCCAAGAAGCCGACGACAGTAATCGCGGTGGCGAGAAGCAGATAAACGTCTATCGACTCGTCTTCTAGGCGCCGAGCAAAAGCAACAACAATGATGATGGCGAAAACCGCAAGCGCCACGGCCAATTCGGTGTTGGTCGGAAAACCGAACTTCAGGTCGAATCCCGACAGTGTCTTGAGGCGGGAAAGGAAGCCCCCGCTACTCCTGAAGTTCGCCTTTCGGAGGATCTGCTCGACCAAGACCTGCGACGCAAAGTTCTTAGGCGCCAGCATAAAGAAGGGAAGTGACGGAACGACAAAGCCGGCCGCGGCGCCGCCGACGAAGGCAAACGTTTTCCTGCGATATCGCGGTACCAGGCACACTACGAGGGCGATGAACGGAAAGAATGCCCGAGAGCTTGATCAGGGCGGCCAGTCCGAAGACGATCCCAGCACCGGTGAGAGATCTTGTAGTAAGTGTCTTCTTCCCCTTCTCGCGAAAAGCTGCGAGTGACCCGAGCGATATCAAACAGATGCAGTACGGGTCCAGTTCTACGGTAGTTCCAACAAGAAGCGATACGGGGAGCAGTGCGAGCCCTACTCCAGCGACCATCATTGCAACACGACCGCGATGTCGAACCAACCAGGCGAGTAAGCCAGCGTTCAGGCCCGAAACGCATGCCGTCACAACGCGCGCCAAGACAAATCCGTCATGACTGCCGAATATGCGACCCATAAGGGCGACGGGACTCAGAAGCAGCAGGATTCCGGGAGGTTGGACAAACGTGAAGTCGCGATACGGAAGGACGCCGTTCACAAAATGCAGAGTGGCGCCGAAGTAAACACCCGAGTCGTACAGCTGCAGCAACTCTGGCACCGACAACTCCCAGAGCAGTACGACGAGGGCAAGTAAACCGACGCCAATGGCAATTACAAGATGCTGAGGATCTCGAAGACCCAAGGAGGGCGATCTACAAGATGTTTCCGGCGATCCCTTCACAACCGAGCTCATGAAGTCACCCCGTAACCCCTCAAGAAAGTATCGATCACCAGGGGAACTAATTGGTTGCCCATTTCAACAAACGTTGGGTTGCTCCAAGTTAGGGTACCCGGCTTCGACGTTGACGGACGTGCACAACGCGGACCCGAAGACATGGCGTTCGCGCCAGTACAAATGCACGATTTCGAACACGACAATCCTGGGTCGTTGGATCCCTGCTTGCAACGGTCAAGATTCGCGGGGTGTTGGCAGCCTCGAACGACTCGAGTGCCGCCTTGGACGGTGACGAAGTCAGTCGTTGCATCTTGTTGCATGGAACTAGTAAACGATCTCCATTCGCAACCCTTCGCTATCCCATTCGGCGTCGCGTGGAATCCGGCGAGCAGCGTGCCCGAACACTCGTCTCGCCGTCCAGAGCATTGCCGCGGCGTCGTAGAGGTGCTTGATGGGCACGCCGACGATCTCTGCATCAAGAACCCGATCGATTCCCGGAATCTGTTTGAGTAGGACCGCGCGACGCTCATCCAATCCGGGAATGATCTTCTTCGACCGCTTGAGAGGTGTGTCCTTGTTGATCTGATAGAAACTCAGCTCGGGGTGTCCCTCGTAGACGGTCCGTTGTCGATACCCAGACATCTCCGAGGCGACCTCCCGGTACTTGGGCAGTAGTGAAGCACTCACCACATCCAAACCCCCGTCGGACCACGAAACTTTGCCGCTAATGACGTCACGGGTCGGCGCATTGTGGACGGCACCCCCGCGACGACCCACCAGTGCCCTAGCTTCGCGATCACACGATCGCGACTCACTTTCATTCGACTCGGGGTAGCCGATTGGGGCGTTGACGACAATCAACGAGAACGCCGGGCGCTCACTCAATACATCGAGGAAGGTCTCCATGACTCTCGGGAGTTCTGGCCCGAGTGTCGCGCCGTGGAGTTTGGCGCTAGCAAGCAACCACCCCGGTCGGCATGGCGTGACGCCGGCGATGAGCTTGTAGGGAAGTTCAGGCCCTCGCCGAAGTGTCACTCATCAGTTATACCTTGATGAAAGATTTGTCCATCTGTTCGAGGGTGCGGATGAGTTCTTTGGGCCGCGCGGTGATGTTCATCGCCTCGTCGTAGTCGATAGTGCCGTCGACAATCAACTGGGCCAGGCTGTTCTCCATGGTGATCATGCCCTCTTTGGTGTTGGTGAACATGACATTGAGGAGTTGATTAGACCGCCCCTCACGAATCAGATTCCGCACCGGGTTTGTCGCAATCAGTACTTCGAAGGCGGCCACCATTCCCCCACCCTTGCGCGGGACCAAGCGTTGGGCGATGACGGCACACAGCGACGCCGCCAGCTGCACTCGAGTCTGTTCCTGGCGCCACGCTGGGAAAACGTCAATAATCCGGTCAATCGCCTGGGGCGCGTCATTGGTGTGAAGGGTCGCGAACACAAGGTGTCCGGTCTCGGCCATAGTCAGTGCGATTTGGATCGAGTCGATGTCGCGCATCTCACCGATGAGCATCACGTCAGGGTCCTCGCGTAACGCAGATCGGAGTGCGCGGTCGAACGACGGGCTATCGAGACCGATCTCGCGCTGGTTCACTGCGGACATTTTGTGGTTGTGGACGTACTCGACGGGGTCCTCGATCGTGAGGATATGGGCCGCGCGCTTCTCATTAATTCGGTCAATGATGGAAGCGAGTGAAGTCGACTTGCCTGAACCCGTTGGACCCGTGACGAGGACGAAACCTCGCGGTTGGTCACATACCCACTCGGCAGCGTAAGGAAGGCCTAGGTCCGAAAAGCTGGGAATCTTGGCCGGAATCATTCGGAGCGCGAGAGCGGTCTGACCTCGTTGGGTGAAAGCGCTACCACGGATTCGGGCTCGATCTCCCCACGAAAAGGAAAAGTCGACGTCTTGTTGTTCCTCGAAGGTAATTATGTGACCAGGCGTCAACATGGCCATAGAAATTTCATGAATGCGCTCGCCCGTGAGAAACGACTCGCCGGGTATGGGCTCGAGCTCTCCCGTCCACTCTGATCCTCGGAGCGGACCCTGAAGTCAAGAGAAGGTCACTTCCGTTGCGGTCCCACAAATTCTGCAGCCACGGCTCAATCGCGAGGATTGGATCGTTAGACACCATCAACCTCCATCAAAGCAGAAGAACCCGAGACGCCTGGATCACTCCAGGCGTCTCGGGCTCTTAGTTCACAAATGTGATTAGCTCAGGCCAATCGACTTCGGTCCAGCCGCCGCCGGGCCACAGGTCTGGGGTCCGACGTAGTTGATAGCCGTCCCAGGAGTGCCATTGGTCAACTTTGCGACCTGGAGCACGCCAGTCGCGGTGATCGAGTACGCATAGCTCGTGGCGTTCGGCCATGACTGAATGTACTGACCACCCTGCGTGGCAG
This sequence comes from uncultured Actinomycetota bacterium, assembly GCA_963715855.1. Classification (GTDB taxonomy): domain Bacteria; phylum Actinomycetota; class Acidimicrobiia; order Acidimicrobiales; family RAAP-2; genus RAAP-2. Next base: position 1,387,681 of record OY970279.1, on the reverse strand, counting down.
TCGTTGCAGTCAACTCAGTCGCCGTGATTGTTACGCCCGGGTTCTGAGCCTTGTAGGCCGACATAGCCGTCGACACCGTCGCACCGTCTGCCTGGCACGCAGCGAGCTGGCTCTTGCCGGTGATCCCGCCGAGGGCGAAGATCACGACAGCAGCCAAAATGCCGAGGACTACGATGACGATGAGAAGCTCGATCAGTGTAAAACCGCTAATCTCGCCCTCCGCCCGCTGCTTTTGCAGCCTTTGGTAAGTGGCAATCATTAATTGACTCCTTGTTGGAATTGTGGGTACACCGACACTCGGAACTACCCCGCCTATTTCGCCCGTTGGAGACTCCCGCGTGGCTACGCGAAGTGTACACAAGGTTTCCCGAAGTCAAAAGTAACTTCTTCACAATCGTTCGAAGTCAAAAGTCGTCCTATAGCGCTCGTTACAGGCTCTGCAATAATCGACACAGAACTGTCACTTTGAAAGACACCTCATCTTGCCCGAGTCGGGCGACAAGATGTACCGCGAAGTGTCCGCGCACTCCACACCGACGAATCGAAGCGACCAAAGTCCCCTGTAGGCAAGGGGCGGATCGGCCCTCGAAAGGCCCCCAGAGCCCCTCAGGGGCCCCGGAAACACCTTTTCCGGCCCGACCAGGTCAGAGGGATCCAGTAAGGGGCTCCGGGCGTGGATCTGGCGTTGAACGACCACCCCGGCTAACCAGGCGTAACGCCTAAGAGCTGTCGGCGTCGCCGCGGCGTCACGGGGCAACGACCGCCGGCGCCCACGCCGGCGAAGTCCGAAGCGGACCGAACGGCCCTCGAGGTTCGAAGCAATCCACAGTCCAACCGACACCGGCTGGCTCGGCGCCGGACCCGGCCCCGGGGTGATCCCGGCTCACAAGGCCTCGAGCGGACCCGCTTGAGGGCCCTCGAAAGGCCCCCAGAGCCCCTCACGGGCCCCGGAAACACCTTTTCCGGCCCGACCAGGTCAGAGGGATCCAGTAAGGGGCTCCGGGCGTGGATCTGGCGTTGAACGACCACCCCGGCTAACCAGGCGTAACGCCTAAGAGCTGTCGGCGTCGCCGCGGCGTCACGGGGCAACGACCGCCGGCGCCCACGCCGGCGAAGTCCGAAGCGGACCGAACGGCCCTCGAGGTTCGAAGCAATCCACAGTCCAACCGACACCGGCTGGCTCGGCGCCGGACCCGGCCCCGGGGTGATCCCGGCTCACAAGGCCTCGAGCGGACCCGCTTGAGGGCCCTCGAAAGGCCCCCAGAGCCCCTCAGGGGCCCCGGAAACACCTTTTCCGGCCCGACCAGGTCAGAGGGATCCAGTAAGGGGCTCCGGGCGTGGATCTGGCGTTGAACGACCACCCCGGCTAACCAGGGAGAACGCTCCGATCTCCCGAAACCGACCGAGCGCCCAGAACAGCTCCAGCAACCCCAGAATCGCCTCCCGGACGGGTCTGCAAGCCCAAATCGCCAGATTCAAGCCCTGGACCCCGAACCCACCTGGGGGGGGTTCCGTGTTGGCGGTATTTCACAACCGGCTGGCTCGGCGCCGGACCCGGCCCCGGGGTGATCCCGGCTCACAAGGCCTCGAGCGGACCCGCTTGAGGGCCCTCGAAAGGCCCCCAGAGCCCCTCAGGGGCCCCGGAAACACCTTTTCCGGCCCGACCAGGTCAGAGGGATCCAGTAAGGGGCTCCGGGCGTGGATCTGGCGTTGAACGACCACCCCGGCTAACCAGGGAGAACGCTCCGATCTCCCGAAACCGACCGAGCGCCCAGAACAGCTCCAGCAACCCCAGAATCGCCTCCCGGACGGGTCTGCAAGCCCAAATCGCCAGATTCAAGCCCTGGACCCCGAACCCACCTGGGGGGGGTTCCGTGTTGGCGGTATTTCACAACCGGCTGGCTCGGCGCCGGACCCGGCCCCGGGGTGATCCCGGCTCACAAGGCCTCGAGCGGACCCGCTTGAGGGCCCTCGAAAGGCCCCCAGAGCCCCTCAGGGGCCCCGGAAACACCTTTTCCGGCCCGACCAGGTCAGAGGGATCCAGTAAGGGGCTCCGGGCGTGGATCTGGCGTTGAACGACCACCCCGGCTAACCAGGGAGAACGCTCCGATCTCCCGAAACCGACCGAGCGCCCAGAACAGCTCCAGCAACCCCAGAATCGCCTCCCGGACGGGTCTGCAAGCCCAAATCGCCAGATTCAAGCCCTGGACCCCGAACCCACCTGGGGGGGGTTCCGTGTTGGCGGTATTTCACAACCGGCTGGCTCGGCGCCGGACCCGGCCCCGGGGTGATCCCGGCTCACAAGGCCTCGAGCGGACCCGCTTGAGGGCCCTCGAAAGGCCCCCAGAGCCCCTCAGGGGCCCCGGAAACACCTTTTCCGGCCCGACCAGGTCAGAGGGATCCAGTAAGGGGCTCCGGGCGTGGATCTGGCGTTGAACGACCACCCCGGCTAACCAGGGAGAACGCTCCGATCTCCCGAAACCGACCGAGCGCCCAGAACAGCTCCAGCAACCCCAGAATCGCCTCCCGGACGGGTCTGCAAGCCCAAATCGCCAGATTCAAGCCCTGGACCCCGAACCCACCTGGGGGGGGTTCCGTGTTGGCGGTATTTCACAACCGGCTGGCTCGGCGCCGGACCCGGCCCCGGGGTGATCCCGGCTCACAAGGCCTCGAGCGGACCCGCTTGAGGGCCCTCGAAAGGCCCCACACCGCAAGTCAATCATTTGTTGTTACAGGGTTGTTACTTTGCCGGCCATAGGTCATTTTTCCCGCATTTAAGTTCGGCGTCTCTTTCAGCGGTAGCGACCAGCAACTCTGCGCGCCTCATGAGACTTTAACCTGATTGTAGATGCCGTACATTGCCGAGATCAACGCCACCGCAACGAACCCTACGACCACTCCCATCAGGATAATGATGGCGGGCTCGAAGAGGGCTGTGGCCCGTTCCAGCTTTGTTTCCAGCTCTCGGTTGTAGTAGGCGGCGGCGACCTCTAACTGCTGGTCGAGAGTCCCGGTTTCCTCACCAACCCGGAACATTTGGCGCGCTGCAGCGGGAAAGAGACCAGACATGGCAATGGGCTCAGCCAAACCCTGCCCCTGCATCATGACCTCTCGGACCTTTTCCAACGCCTTGCGGTAGACGGCATTGTTGGCCGATTCGGCCGTGACTGCCATCGACCGCGGTAGGTCAACGCCAGCGCGCAGCATCGAGGCCAAGACCCGACACGTCCGCTCGATGATGGCCGTTTCTGTCAAGTCTCCGATCACCGGAAGCCTGAGTTGCCACTGGTCCATGCGGCCCCGCCCGCCCTCAGAACGCCGCATCGCAATGAAAGTACCGACGATCAGGAGTATTAGAGCAATCTCGGCAAACCACCACTTGGAGACGAACGAGGACGAGGTCAGGAGCATGCGAGTGACTAACGGCAACTTGGCGTTCAGCGAATTGAAAAAGACAACAAAGCGTGGAAGTACGAAGACCGACAGAACGATGACGGTAACCACCGACATTGCTGCCACGACGGCTGGATAAATCAGAGCAGCAGTGACCTTGCCCCGGGCCTTAACGTCGCGGTCGATGTAGTCGGCCAACTGGTTGAGCACCAAGTCTAAATTCCCCGTCAACTCAGCGGATTCCAGGATTCCCACGTAGAAGTTCGGAAAGGCCTCGGGGTGAGCCGCCGCGGCCGCAGCGAAGGTGTCACCTGAGCGCAGGCTGTTGACCATGTCCTCCAGGACCAATCGAAGGATCTTGTCCGACGTCTCTTCGACAATGACCTCGAGGGCCTCCATAATGGGCACACCGGCCTTCATGAATACCGCCAGCTGGCGGGTGAAGTTCATGACGTCTTGGCGGGGCACCTTCTTCTTGGTGATTTCTAGGGATACGAGGCTCCGCTTGGCCTCGACCTGAAGGGGTTGGAGGCCCCGGGCCAGCAGGGCCACGTGCGCCGCGCCCGCCGACAGCGCAACTTCAGTCCCCGAAACAGTCTTTCCGGCCTCGTCCAGGGCGCGGTAGCGGAACTTGATCTCCTTGAGCTTCTTTTTCGACGTTTTGCCTGACTTGACCGCCTGACGCTCTTTGGTCGCGCGGCGCTCGGCGCGAGTTGAGGCCACCGATGCCCGAGCCTTGCCGGCAGCCTTTTCCGCCTTGGCCGCGGCCTTTGCCGCGGCCTTGTCGGGGACCTGGTCGGCGTCCGAATCGCTCATAGCGCGTACACGCTCCGGAGGCCCTCGGCGATGGTGGTCACGTCTGAAGTGACCAGGTTGGTCGCCTCCTGGCGCAAGGTGCGCATACCCTGGCGAACCGCCACGGTCCGCAGTTCCTCCTGGGTGGCCCAACCGACGATCAGGCGGCGAATCTCAGGGGTGATGACCAAAAGCTCGTAGATGCCTATCCGGTCCTTATATCCAGTCCCGGAGCAGAACGCGCAACCGACCCCCTGGTAGAAGATCTCCTTGGGTGCTCCCCCACTCTCCTCGTAGAAGGCCATTTCCTCGTCGGAGGGCTGGTAGTCCGTCTTGCACGACGGGCAGATCCGGCGCAGTAGACGCTGTCCAACCACGGCCAGTACCGAGGAAGCGATGAGGAACGACTCGATACCCATGTCAAGGAACCGGTGGAGCGCCGAAACCGAGTCGGTCGCGTGGACTGATGAAACCACGAAGTGACCCGTGAGGGCCGACTGAACTGCGACCCGAGTGGTTTCCACGTCACGGATCTCGCCAACCAGGATCACGTCGGGGTCTTGGCGCAGAATCGACTTAAGACCCGTGGCGAAGGTCAGACCGGCCTGCTCGTTCGTCTGGATCTGATTGATGGAGGGGAAGACGTACTCGACGGGGTCCTCGATCGTCATCACGTTCAACGACGAGTTGCTCACTTCGCTGAGCGTCGCGTAGAGGGTGGTCGTCTTGCCCGACCCGGTGGGTCCCGCACACAGAACCATGCCGAAGGGAGCGCGCACGATCTTGGAGTACGCGTCGTGCGTGTCCGGCGGCATACCCAGGTCACCCAGTCGCAGGACCGAGCGTGTCTTGTCGAGCAGACGCATAACGCACGCTTCGCCCATGATCGTCGCCACGGTTGCAACGCGGACGTCGACCTCCTTGCCGTCGATCGTGGCGGTGAGCTGACCGTCCTGGGGACGGCGTCGCTCGACGATGTTCATGTTCGCCATGATCTTGATCCGGCTGACGAGTCCCGGGCCGATCGACGCCGGTAACTGGAGGATCTCCTTGAGCGCTCCGTCGATACGAAATCGAACGCGCACGATGTCGTCGGACGGCTCGATGTGGATGTCCGACGCGCGGTCGCGCATCGCCTGGGTGAGGATGCGGTCAACGACCTGGACGACCGGAGCGTCGTCTGCGAGAACTTCGGGACCCGCCGACTCCTGCTGTGGACGTTTCCGCGCACCCTCGACTGACTCAAAAGCCTGAACGAGCTTGTCGACGCTCGTGATAGCTCGATAGTTCGCGTCGATGGCCCAACTGATGTCGCTGTACGGCGCGATGAGCAATTGGATGTTCTGGCCAGAAAGTTTCGACAGAGTTGCGCGCAACTCTTCGCTCGGCTCAGAAACTGCGACGTAAAGGCCCTCATCGGTCATCCGGACCGGGAAGGCCATATTGTCGCGCGCAACTTTTTCTGAGAGGAACGTGAGAACGAGCGGGTCTACCTCGTCACGGCGGAGATTCGCAACGTCGTAGCCAAAGAAAGCGGCCAGGGCGTGTGCGAGCGCCTGCTCGTTCATCGCCCCGATGCTGACTAGCACTTCGCCCAGGCGCCCGCCGGATTCCCGCTGCATATCAAGGGCCTGCTGCAATTGGGCCTCGGTAATCAGGTTGCTCCCGATCAGCTGTTCACCGAGTTTCGTCGTCGGAACGTGTGAGGGGACGTCGACGGCGATGGCCGTCGCCACGCCACCTCCAGAAAACTCCTTTACCGCGCCGTTTCCGGCGGGGTTTGCGGGCGGAGCGATCGCGGTCGCGACTGATCCGGCGGCCGCGTCCATCTCTTCCGGCTCGGACTTGGCGTCGTCTCGACTCTTCTTCTTAAATGCCACAGTCACCTCAACAGTACCGGGAGACGGTTCTTCCAACGCGACGTCCACCAGGCACGGTAAGGGATCTAGGGCCGCACCAACTAACGAGCGTCACGTTCTGCGCATTGGGGTCTCCCGCCCGACACGCGGAACCCATCAATCATGCCACGAGAAATCGTCCGCGCCCGTCAACTCGAAAACAACGTTGACAACAACGTGTGGCGCCAGCTCGCGATAGCGCACAGTCCATGATCTCCGCGAAAATGTGCATCCCAGAGCCGCCCGGACGCACCGACTGCGTGCTCGGCGCGCGACGAGGGACAACATCGGCTCAATCGACCCTCTCGAGCCGGGCGCGGCCGACGAGCCTGAGAAGGAAGTGCGGATAAAGGACTTTCCGGGAGACCACATCCCGCTTGCCGTCAACGTGTCGCTGGCGGAGCAGACCCGGACTGACCCTTTCGAAGTTCCTTCGTGGGCCTGAAAATCTAGCGATCCAACGAACCGGCGCCTTCGGAATCCCCCGTCAATAAACTTCGGAGCACGTCACCCGACGAGATGCGTATCGGCGCCACGTAGCGGTGCCATATATATGGCACCGCGGCGAGGAGGTGGTGGGGTGGACGTATCGACGCTCGTGGCCTCAATGTACGGCGGCACGCCTCCTTTTCGTGTCGAGGCGTACGACGGAAGTTCCATGCCGGCGTCACCACACTCGCCCACGAGCGACGTCACACTGAGAGTCCTGCGCCGCGACGCCTTGACTCGCGTGCTGAGACGGCCGGGCGAGTTGGGACTGGCGCGAGCCTTCGTCGCCGGTGACGTCGACGTCGACGGCGACCTCGACGGACTGTTTGAGCTTGAAGTTCCCCAAGTGCGCAAGCTCGTGCGACCAGACGCGGTTCGTTGGCTGATCAGCGAACTCGGTCTCTCTGGTCTCGGACAGCTCGAGCCGCCCGAGATTGAAGTACGCCCGCGAGGCGCGATGCACAGCCGGTCACGTGATCGTGCGGCAGTGACGCACCACTATGACGTGTCCAATCGCTTCTACGAGATGGTGCTCGGTCCGACCATGACCTACTCGTGCGCGGTGTTCGCCACGCCACAGGACACGTTGGAGATCGCACAGCGTCGAAAGGTCGATCTCATCGCGCGCAAGCTCGCTCTGCGCGAAGGTGATCGTCTTCTCGACATCGGATGCGGCTGGGGCACGATGGCCGTGCACGCCGCGAAGAACTACGGCGCGCGCGTCGTTGGCGTCACACTCTCGCATCCGCAACAGCAGTACGCGACCGAACGCGCGCGACGTGAAGGGGTCAGTGACCTGGTCGAGTTTCGCGTTCAGGACTATCGCGACATTCATGACACTCCGTTCGACGCGGTGAGTTCGATCGGGATGTCCGAGCACGTGGGTCGTCGTGCACTCTCGACGTACACGCAACAGATCTTTGAACTTGTGCGACCCGGTGGACGCTTCCTCAATCACGCGATCGGTCGTCCGATCAACACCGACGATGACCCTGATCCGTCACGCGCCGCCGAGACGTGGCGTCAGGTACAGGTGGCTTTCGGACTTCGCGGTCCGTCGAGGATCGACAGCCCGTTCATCGAGCGTTACGTCTTTCCCGATGGCGAACTCCACGATGTCGGAACGATGGTGTCCTTCTTTCAGGCACACGGTTTCGAAGTCCGCCATCTCGAAAGCTTGCGCGAGCACTACGCCCTCACCCTTCGTCAATGGGTTGCCAACCTCGTCAAGCGATTCGACGAAGCGGTCGAGGAGGTTGGTGGGCAGCGCGCCCGAGCGTGGCGTCTCTACATGACCGGTTCCGCGGTTGGTTTCGAACGTCACAATCTTGAGATTCACCAGATACTTGCCGTGCGACCCGACCACGGACGCAGCGGCGTCGAACTGCGGTCTGACTTCGAGCCGAATTTCTGACGCCAACGCGATCTGGCGAGTTGCCACGTGGATGTGCGCCTTGACCCATCGGTAGAGTGCGAATTGGGGAGTTTCCCACCTCAATCTTGAGGTCCTCTTACACTCCCTCGTTACCTTGTGGCGTGGCCCAGCACCCGAGAACGTTCTCCGAGGGCCTTGCGCGAAACACCGCGCCACGCAAAGCGTCATTCCAGCGTGACGACTTCCGCGAGCCCCAAGGCGACGGCGTTGCAGGTATGGCAACCTCAATGCCCTTCTCGCCGACCGTTGGGACTCGAACCGCGTGTGTTCCGAGCGCACACCGATCTCCATTCGCCAGCGCAGGAAACACCGAAGTGCTCAACGCATCAACAACACAGTCAGGACGGTCATGAGTTCACAGCGCCACCCGTGCACCATTCACCACCAAGAGATCGTGATGGGTACGGTCGTCACGATCGATCTCTATCGCGAGCGAGGGGTCTCGCCCTCTGAGGTGCTCCCATATTTGGCCCGGGCCGTGACCGAACTCCATCGAGCAGACAAGATTTTCTCCACCTGGAAGGCCGCGAGCCCGCTCAGCCAGGTGCGGCGAGGCGAGATCAGCCTTGGCGAGGCGCCGCTCGTTGTCACCGATGTGTTGGAAGCGTGCCGCCACGCCCGTGAGATCTCTGGGGGCTTCTTCAATCCCTGGTCGTTACCGGGCGGCCTCGACCCCTCGGGGTATGTCAAGGGTTGGGCCACTGGGAATGCACTGGACACGTTGCGTGAAGCGGACCTCGATGGGGCCATGCTCAACGCAGCAGGCGATATCGCCACATTCGGCGCACCATCGTCGCACCAGGTCTTTCGGGTCGGGGTCGTGCAGCCCCACGCGCCGACGGAACTCGCGTGCGTGGTCGAGCTCTCCGGAGCCCTGGCCACGTCTAGCAACGACATAGATCGAGACCACCTCTTCAATCCGCGCACCGGCACCTACGACACCGCCGTCGCGTCAGCCAGCGTGACCGGACCCGATCTGGGGCTAGCCGACGCGTTGGCGACCGCGCTGTGTGTTGGCGGCTACGAGGTTCTTTGCCTCATTGCCCAGTTAGAGGATTACGAGGCGTTCACCATCGGCCACGACGGAGAACGAGAGTCGACGCCCCACTTCCCCTTCGCGCACCGCGTGGGGGCCGAGGCGTAGCCCCAAAGGTCATTCCTTAGCCGAAAGTATCGAGAACGAGACCGGTGACGCCGACGTCGGCGCTGAAGAGCCTCCCGGCGTATGGCTCGCGGGCGAGGTCCTCGTCGGTCAACTCTTCGCGGGCCGTGGTGACGTAGAGGGTGGTGCCATTGGAGCCTCCGATCGCGCAACTCGAAGGGTTGGGCGTGTCGATCGCAACCTGGGCGATCGCTTCGCCGCCCGGTCCGTAGCGCCGCACCGACCTCCCGCCCCACAATGCGACCCAGACCCCGCCTTCGGCGTCGACGCACAGTCCGTCGGGTGAGCCCTCCTTATCAGCGTCCAATTGGGCGAAGGTGCGTTCGTTCGACACGGCGCCGCTCTCATCAGTGTGAAGGGCGTAGATCGTCGCCGGTCCGCTGTCGACGTAGTACATGGTGCGCCGATCAGGGCTCCACCCGATCCCATTGGAGATGCTCACACCGGACTTGACAACCGTGACGCCCCCGGCACCGTCGTAACGAAAGAGTGTTCCGCGGCCCTTCGCGGAGTCGTGCGCCATGGTGCCGATCCAGAACTGTCCCCACGGATCGGCAGCCCCGTCGTTGACGCGCACGTCGTCACCGGCGTCGAGCTCGACGAGGAGCTCCAGTTCACCCGCCTCGCTGAGCCGGAAAAGGGACGTGTCCTTGGCGACGATCCACCCGTCAGCGCGGTCAGTGCACGGAGCGACGGCTCCGACGTCGCCACCGAGGTCGTAGCGCTGGATGATGTCCACTCGTGGTCCGTCGGCGCGGGCGCGAAAGAACTGACCGTCGTAGAGGCTCACCCAGTAGAGCTCGCCGCGCACCTCGTCCCAGCGGCAGCCCTCGCCGAGGAAGTAGGCCTCAGTAGTGCACACCTCAGCCGTGAACTCGCGCACAGTGTCTCCTCGTTCCGTTCAGGCGTCGTAGCGCATCGGAGGTCCCGCGGGCAACGCTGCGCGAAGTCCTCCATCAACGCCGTAGAACGAGCCGGTCACGAAACCCGCAAGGGGTGACGCGAGGAAGAGCACCACTTGGGCCACGTCCTCAGGTTGACCGATTCGGCCGAGCGGCTGGGCCGCGGCCATGGCGATCATCTGCGCCGCGGGGTCTTCGGCCGCCATCGCCTCACGACGCACGAGCGGCGTGTCGATCGTCCCCGGTACGACACCGTTGACTCGTACGCCGAAGGGCGCGCCCTCGAGGGAGAGTGCGGCGACGAGCGCGTGCACCCCGCCCTTGGACGCGGCGTAGGCGCCGGCGTCGGGCACGGTGGCCATAGCGTGAGGCGATCCGGTCACGACGATGGCGCCGTCGCGTCGCTCACACATGGAGCGAAGGGCGGCGCGCGTCACGAGGAATATGCCGGTGAGATTGACGTCGAGAACCCGACGCCATTCGGCGAGCGAGGTGGAGCGAACGTCCTTGGTCCATTCGACGCCGGCGTTTGCGAAGACCACGTCTGGCGCACCGGCGGTTCCCTCCACGTCGTCGAAGAGCGCGTCCACGTCACCCTCGTGGCTCACGTCGCAGTGCCGGTAGCGACAGTCTCCGCCTTGGGCCACCAGGGACTCAGCCAACTCCTGGCCCGCCTCATCGGCCAGGTCGGCGACGAACGTGCATCGCGCCCGCCCGCGAGAACTCGGTCGCCACGGCGGCGCCGATGCCCGTTGAGCCACCGGAGATGACGACCGTCTTGCCCTGGAAGTACTCACGCCACACGCCGACAACCTTCGGGTCTCCTCGTGGGCGCCCGAGCGACGCCCACGCGCGCTCTTGACCAGACGCGCGCGCTGGGTCCAACGTAGCCAAACGTCATCTGGGACGCAATGTGGCCGAGGTGGAGCCACATCACTCGATCACGTTCTGATTGGTGGAACTCTTCGAGCGTGTCCTAACCGATGGCCTGTCGACGTGTCTCGGCCTCGTCAACGCGTGTAGTCACGCATTAGCGTGAAGAGCACTATCCCCACCGCGAGAGGCGCACATGAAGGCACTCGTATTCACCGACTATGGCGTCGTTCAAATCAAGGACGTGCCCGAGGTGACGCCGGATGAAGGTGAGGTCGTCGTCAACGTCGTGCGAGCCGGAATCTGCGGCAGCGAATTGCACGGCATCTCGTCACCGGGGTTTCGGGTCCCACCGATGGTCATGGGCCACGAGTTCGTGGGGCGAACGCCCGACGGTCGACGCGTCGCCGTCAATCCGCTGCATTCGTGCGGGGAGTGTGACATGTGCGCGGCCGGCCAAACCCAGGTCTGTCGACGTCGCTGGCTCCTCGGGGTCCAGCGGGCCGGGGGTTTCGCCGAACGCGTCGCGGTGCCGCAGGTCTCCCTGCACGCATTGCCCGACGACCTCGACTGGGACCGCGCGGCGGTGGTCGAGCCGCTGGCGAACGCCGTGCACGCCTGGCACCTCGCCGGTTCGCCCTCCGGACAACGCATCGGCGTCATCGGGTGCGGACCGATAGGGCTGGCCTGCGTCGAGGTCGCGCGCAACGCGAAGGCGGCCGTGGTCGATGCGACCGACCTGTCGGCTGACCGGCGCGAGGTGGCCAGCGGACTCGGTGCCGACCACGTCGGTGAAGTCCTCGAGGGCGAATACGACGTGGTGTTCGACGCGGTCGGCTCGGCCGCGACGCGCGCGAGCTCGATCGAGCACGTACTGCCGGGGGGTACCGCAATCTGGCTGGGTCTGGCCTCGGCCGATCCCGGTATCGATGCGGCACACCTCGTTCGATTCGAAAAGCAGGTCCGTGGTTCCTTCGCCTACCGCGACGACGAGTTCGCCGCCGCGATCGCCCTGGCTCGCGACCTCGACCTGTCGTGGACGACGACGTACCCCCTCGACGAGGGTGCCGAAATCTTCACCGCTCTAATGAACGGGCAGACCACGCCGATCAAGGCCTTGCTGGCGCCGTAGGCGCCGACCTAGACGCGGCTGTACCCGCCGTCGATGGGGATGTTGGCCCCGGTGAGGAACGGCGCTTTTCCCGAGCAGAGGAAGACCGCCGCGTCGGCCACCTCCTCGACGGTGCCGAATCGCCCGATCGGGTGTCGCGACTGCAGGACGCGCTCGAATGCCCGACCGTCGTTCATTGCCTCCATCACGCCCTCGTGCAACGGTGTCCGCACCACGCCGGGCATCAGAGTGTTGGAGACAATCCCGCGCGGACCGTACTCGACCGCGATGTGGTCGCTCAGCATGTTGAGGCCCGCCTTGGACACGTCGTAGGCCACGTCGCCGGCCCAGACGGTCACGGCGCAAACCGAACTGATGTGCAGGATCGACCCGCCGCCCGCAGCCAATAGGTGCGGGATCGAGAATTTGGATACCAGGAACGGTCCGCGCAGGTTGACGGCCAGGATCTCGTCGAAGAGCTCGACCGGCCAGTCGGCGACGTCGTGCCACTCGGAGGCGTCGATGCCCGCGTTGTTGACCACGACGTCGAGGCCCCCAAGGGAATCTGCCGACTCGTCGACCACGCGTCGCGCCTGATCCTCGATCGAGAGGTCACCCAGCGCGGGAACGGCCTGGCCCCCCGCGTCCACGATGTCGTCCACCGTCTCGGCGACCCGGGCCCGGTCGCGTCCCCCCACGACCACCTTCGCTCCCTGGGCCGCGAACGCCAGGGCTATCGCACGCCCGATCCCGCTCGATGCGCCGGTGACTAACGCGCGCTTTCCAGACATGTCACTCATGTTCACTCCTCTTTCTCGTTCTCTACCCGAACTCGGGTGGCGAGACGGTTGGCATCGGCGCCGAGTCCGGTGCGCGCGGACCCAATTAGGCCGGCACCATCTGGCTGCGCTGGGAACCCAAGCCCTCAATGGAGAGTTCGACCACGTCACCCGCCACGAGGTACGCCACGTCGTCGTGACCCAGGGAGACACCAGCCGGGGTGCCGGTATTGATCAGATCGCCCGGTTCAAGCACCATGAACTGGCTGATGTACCACACCAAGTAGTCGACCGGGAAGATCATGTCGCCGGTCGTGCCGTCCTGGCGCACCACGCCGTTGACGCTCAGGCGCATGGCCAGGGCCTGGACGTCACCCACTTCGTCCGGAGTGACCAGGTACGGACCGAGGGGGTTGAACGTCTCGCAACTCTTGCCCTTGTCCCACTGGCCCCCACGCTCGAGTTGGAACTCGCGCTCCGAGACGTCGTGGCTGAGGCAGTAGCCCCCGATCACCGCGGCCGCGTCGGCCGGCGAGTCGAGATACCGAGCACGCGCGCCGATCACCACGCCGAGCTCGACCTCCCAGTCGGTCTTGACCGATCCGCGCGGGATGAGGACATCGTCGAAGGGCCCCACGACGCATGACGGCGCCTTCATGAACAGGATTGGTTCCGTGGGGATCGTCGCGCCGGTCTCGCGCGCGTGGTCGCGGTAGTTGAGTCCGACGCACACGACCTTGCCGGGCCGCGCAATCGGCGGACCGAGACGCTCAGAGTGTGGCGCCACGTCGGTCAGCGAGATCGCCGCCGCCAGGTCCGGTGCACCGTCGCCGCGACGCGAGGTCCAGAAGCCTTCGTCGATGTCACCCCAGGCGTCGGGTAGGTAGCGCGCCACCCCGTCGACATCGACGACCGTCGCACGTTCGCGGCCCACCGGTCCGACTCGCGAGAATCTCACTGATCCACTCCTTCTTCGAGGTTGTCACCGAACGCCACCTCAAGGTGCCAACACCGGTCGCCGGTGAGGGGGTCGAGGTGACCGCGGGCGGCGCGCGCCAACGAGTCGTCGGGCGCGTTCGTTGGCTCGATGGCGACAACCGGATGGCGTGCGTACTGAGCGTGGTCGAGCCATACCCCCACGTAAGGCGCGTCGGACCTCGACCAACGAAGGGTGAGCATGGCGCCGTCCACGTCGATCAGGGAAGCCGTCGCGTTCTCGTGCGACGGGGACACGAAGTACTTGACGCTGGTCCCGGGAGCTTGGTCGCGGGTGAGAACCACTTCGCGTGTTGCGGCGCCAGAGTCGCAGCGCGTCCCGGGAACGAGCAGCCGCGTGCCCTCACGCACCGAGAACAGCGGATGCGCCGCCCACAGATACCAGAGGTCCTCCACGAGTGAGGTGAGGCGATACTCCAGTCGCACCGATCGTCGTCCCAACGTGACCGATGCGCTCGAATCGGTAGTCCAGTCCTTCGCATCGTCAATCGTCATGGTGACCGACGAGTGACCGAGCGCACTCACTCGCCAGTTCCTGCTCCACAGATCTCCGTGGTCGGGCAACGCCTTGTGCGATCCGGGAGAGCGACACGCCTCGATCGTGGGCATCATCTCGTCCCAACCGCCCATCGCACCCTCGTCGAAGGAGACGTCCGACTCATACGCGCCGGGCGGTTCCAACCATTCGCGACCGAGTTCGGCATCGAAGAGGCTGACGATCTTGGCCCCGCGCGACTCCAGGGAGAGCTCAACACCCTCGCTCGCCAGCGTGATGCGCGCAGTGGTGTCGGTGGAGGTCACTCCTCGATCGCCCGTTCGCTCGTCGGGTCGAAGAAGTGCATCCGTTCCGGGAACACGGAGAAGGTCGCGGTCTGGCCGGCGTCGACGCGGGCGCGCGGCTCGACACGGGCGACGCCCTCGCCGACGATGTCAATCGCCGCGGAGGTGAGGTCGGCGTCGCCGGCGTCGCCGCCCTCACCGCTCACGCGAGTCGCGTCGATGGAGAAGTGGACCAGCAGTTCGCTGCCGAGCGCCTCGATGGTCTCGACCTGGGCCTGAAGCTCCGTCCCGGTTCCGTCACCATCTTTGATGGGCAGGTCCTCGGCGCGCAGTCCCACCACGACCGGTCGGCCCTGGAAGGCCCGCAGCCCGGGACGGCGTTGATAGAGGGCGTCGTTGAGATCAAGCGACTGGGTGCCCAAGCGCAGGGTCGCGCCGTCGTCACTGACGGTCGCCTCGAAGAGGTTCATAGCTGGCGAACCAATGAAGGCCGCCACGAAGAGGTTGGCGGGGTTGGCGTACAGGACCTGCGGGTGGTCGCACTGTTGGAGCTCGCCGGCGCGCATCACCGCGACTCGGTCCCCCATGGTCATGGCCTCGGTCTGGTCGTGGGTGACGTAAAGGGTGGCCACGCCGATCCGTCGCTGGATGCGGTGGACCTCGGTGCGCATCTGCACGCGCAGCTTGGCGTCCAGGTTGGAGAGCGGCTCGTCCATGAGAAAGACCTTGGGGTCGCGAACGATGGCCCGACCCATGGCCACGCGTTGGCGCTGGCCGCCCGAAAGAAGTCCCGGCTTTTGCCCGAGCAGGTCGCCCAACCCGAGGATCTCGGCCGCCACGGCCACCTTGGCGCGGATCTCGTCCTTGGGGATCTTTCGCAGGCTCAACCCGAACGCGATGTTCTCCGCCACTGACATATGCGGGTAGAGCGCGTAGTTCTGGAAGACCATTGCGACGTCGCGTTCTTTGGACGACAGGTGGTTCGCCACGCGGTCGCCAATACGCAGGGTCCCGGAGGTGATCTCCTCGAGACCGGCCACCATCCGCAGTGCGGTCGTCTTGCCACAGCCGGACGGTCCGACCAAGACCATGAACTCACCCTCGGCGACGGCCAGGTCCAGCCCCTTCACGGCGTTGAATCCGTTGGGATAGACCTTGGTCACCTCCTGGAGCGAAATGGACGCCACTGTCTACGTCCTCCGCGGCTCGTTCACTCGAGCGATCGCGGTCACGCGGCCACCGTGCGTCGCGCCACTTCGTCCTCATCCAGCGTGATGCCCAGACCCGGCCCGTCGGGCAGCACCAACTCGCCGCTCTCGGGCGTGAACGGCGTCTTCAGCAGCGTGCCGGAACGCTTGGACGCCGTCACCGGGTACTCAATCAGGCGCTCGCCCGGCAGGGTGGCCACGAACTGCAGCGTCGCGGCGAGCAGCACGTCGGTCGAGAAGCAGTGCGGGATGACGACGGCGCTGGCCGGGGCGTCGCGAACGGCCGCCGCGATATCGCGGCCGATCGTAAGCCCCCCGCAGCGTCCGAGGTCGGGCTGGAGGATCGAGACACCGGCGTCCACGAGGCGCGCGAAGGGCGCCGCGGTGGAGTGCGCTTCGCCGCAGGCGATGCGCACGTCCACGCTGCGTGTCAAGCGCTCATAGGAGGAGAGGTCGTCGGCCTCGAAGGGCTCTTCAAACCAGAAAAGACCCAGTGGCTCGGCGCGCCGGCAGAACTCCCGCGCGCTGGCCAGCGTGTAGGCCATACCGCCGTCGATCATGAGCTTGCGATGCGGACCCAGCACCGCTCGCGCCGTCTGGGCCAGTTCGATGTCGCGCCCCACGTCACGACCCAGTGGGCCCCAGCCGAGTTTCAGAGCAGTGAAACCCTCCGCCACGACGCGCCTGGCCAATCCGTCAACCTCGTCGGCGGTGTCGGGCATGACCTCGCTGGCGTAGATCTCAACGCGCGTGGCGACCTCTCCGCCCAACAGTCGCGCGACCGACAGCCCCGCGACCTGGCCCATCAGGTCCCACAGCGCCATGTCGATCGCACTCATCGCGTGCAGACCCGCGCCGTCGCGTCCGTAGTGGTAGCTGACGGCGAACATCGTGTCCCACAGGGGTCGTATCCGCAGCGGGTCCTCGCCGATCAGCATCTCTCCCAGGCCGCGCGAGAGCGAGTGCGACGAGGGCATGGTGACGATCGTGCGCGCGGCGTACGGCGAGGTGTCACCTTCGCCGACTCCCACGAGTCCTTCGTCGGTGTGCACGCGCACGAGAAACGCGTCCTGGGTGCCGTCGGCGCGCGACGTGTCAATGTCACCGCTCGACAACACGAAGGCTTCGACGTCAGTGATTTTCACGGAGTGACCTCTCCCAAGTGTTCTCGAATCATCTCGCGGGCGCGATCGATGGAGGCTTCCAGGCGCGCCAACGGGAAGCGCTGGGCGACGGCGGTGACGCTAATCGCCCCGTCGGGCACCGTGGAGGAGGTGAGAAAGAGAGGAACGGCCAGGCAGTTGATTCCCTCTTCGTGCTCCTCGCGGTCCAGCGCGTAGCCGTCGGCGCGCACGCGAGTCAGCTCGGCGTGCAACGCCGCGGCGGTGGTGATCGTGTTGGGGGTGAAGGAGAGCAGCGGTCCGTGCGACTCCACGAATCCGCAGACCGCCGCTTCGTCGGTGAGTTCGTAGGCCAATATTGCTTTACCCACGCCCGTGCAGTAGGCGGGGTTGCGCCCGCCGATGGCCGAGGTCATCTGGTAACGGCTCTGGGGTGGCTGAACTTTGGCGAGGTAGACGACCTCTTGCCGACTGAGGATCGCGTAGTGAGTGGTCTCGCCGAACTCCGTGGCCAGCGCCGCCAAGATCGGGCGCATCCGGCCCACCTCGTCCAGCTCCTCGTAGTAGGAGAAGGCCAGCTTCAGCAGCCCGTAGC
Source organism: uncultured Actinomycetota bacterium (assembly GCA_963715855.1). Taxonomy (GTDB): domain Bacteria; phylum Actinomycetota; class Acidimicrobiia; order Acidimicrobiales; family RAAP-2; genus RAAP-2. The sequence goes on along the minus strand of OY970279.1, from coordinate 1,370,144 downwards.
CGAGGCGGTAGCGACTGTCGCGGTCCTGCTCGATCAGCTCGGCGCGGCGCAGCGCGCTGAGCGCGCGGTGCACGCTCGAGCGCGGCGAGTGCATGAGCCGGGCCAGGTCGTTCAGGCCGATGCCGTCGGGGAAGTTCCCCAGCACGTTGAGGATCGCCAGCACCCGGTCCGCCCCGTTGGGGCCGCGTACCTGGGGATCGACGACGTCGCTGGTCATGACCTCTCTCCTCTGCGCGCTGCGCGCGAGGGCCAATCTAGCCAGTTTCCGCCTACGGGAACGCTGTTCTGATTAGCGGGCACGTTTCTACCTCACCGCTCCCGAGAGCATCCCGCGGATGAAGACCCGGGCCGTGACCATGTAGAGGAGGAGCGTCGGGATCGCCCCCAGCAGCAGCCCGGCCATCAGGACCGGGATATCCGAGGTGAACTTGCCGCTGAGCTGGGCCAGCGTTGGCGTGACCATCTCGGTGTTGGGCGCGTGCAGCAGGACCAGCGAGATAAAGAGGTCGTTCCAGATGTTGAGGAAGGTCAGGATCCCCACGGTGATGATGCCGGGCTTGCCAATGGGCATGATGACGCGCAGGTAGATCTTGAACCAACTGGCCCCGTCGACCCGCGCGGCCTCGACCACCGAGTCCGGGATGTTGCGGAAGTTGGCGCGCAGCAGGTACGTGCCGTAAGGGATGTTGATCGCGGTGTAGATGAGGATCGCCGGGACGAAGTTGTTGGCCAGCCCCGTACGCGCGACCTCCACGTAGAGCGGCAGTAGCACCACGATGCCCGGCATGAACATGATCATGAGCATCGTCCAGAAGAGGAAGTTGCCCAACTTGACCGGTGTCTTGGTGAACACGAACGCGGCCAACGACGAGGCGATCGTCGCGAGTAGCACCGCGGGCACCACCACCAGCAGCGAGTGGCCGATGCTCTGGATGAACGGGACGGTAGAGAAGAGCGACGAGTAACTCGAGAAGCTGAGATGTGAGGGCAGGCCGAATGGATTGACCTCGAAGGCCTGGGTCGTACGCATCGAGTTGAGCGCCATGAAGAGCAGCGGATAGACCGTCGAGGCGCCGATGAGGCACAGCGCCGCGAACACCAGGCCTCTCGAGAGTCGCGACGTCATCTACGAGCCCTGCTGGACTTCGCGGTTGGGGAAGAGCTTCACCTGGGCGACGGTGAGCGTCAGCACGATCAGGAAGAGCAGCAGCGCGAGCGCCGCGCCGTAGCCGAACTGGCCGTTCTCGAATGTCGTGATGTAGGTGTAGTAGTCGACGGTGGTCGTCGAGAACCCCGGACCACCCGCGGTGATGACGTAGACGAACGCGAAGAGCGACGTGAACGTGTAGATGACGTTGATCACACTGAGGAACTGCAGTGACCCCGAGATCATCGGGATCGTGATCGAACGCAGACGGCGCCACCACGACGCGCCGTCGATGGCGGCCGCGTCGTAGAGCGCTGGATCCACCGTCGACATCGCCGACAGGATGACCACCATGCCGAAGCCGAAGGAGGCCCACACCAGCGCCAGGATCACCACGAACCGCGCCGACCAGGGGTTGCCGAGCCAGGAGAAGTTACGCAGTCCGACGAACCTCAACACCTGATCCACCGCGCCGCCCGGAAGAAAGAAGGTGGAGAAGAGCACGCCCACGATCACCGGCGAGAGCACCATGGGGATGAAGAAGAGGAAGCGAAAGACCTTCCAGCCGAGCACCTTCTCGTAGACGAAGACCGCCGCCGCCAACGACGCAGCCAGGATCAGCGGGACCGAGATCAGGAAGATGAGCGAGTTCACGAACACCTGGTTGATGATCGGGTTGTGGAAGATCAGGTCGAAGTTCTTGAACCCGATGAAGGTGCTGTTGACCCCGTCCCAGTTGGTGAAGCTGTGCCAGATGGTGGCGCCGATGGGCACCACCATGAGGCCCAGCACCAGCACCGCGGCCGGCAACAGCGCGACGTACGGGAAGACGCGCCGGCTCCGGCGTGGCGCGAGTTCCCCGGCGTCAAGCATCGAGGGGTCGCCGCGCGGGCCCGTTACCGGGCCCGCCGTCGATGCGCTTGGGTCAGGCGACCCCGGGCTCACCCCGTGGCGGCGGTCGCGAGGTAGCTAGCCATCTGGGACTGCATACTCGACGCAGCGGACTTCGGGCTCAGCGAACCGGCGAAGACGCCGTTATTCGTCTGGTACCAGTACGAGTCGATGCTGCCGGGCATGACGTTGTCGAAGGCCTCGAAGAGGATGTAGTGGTCCTTGTTGATGTACGTGCTCAGGTTCGTCAACAGGGGCTGGGCTTTGATGAAGGCCGCCGACGGGGTGAAGCCGACGTTGTTGGGCAGCTGGCCGAGCTCCTGGACCGAGAGGTTCTGCACCTGCGGTGTCGTGAGGAACTTGATCAGCTTGACGTCGGCCGCGACGTGAGCAGACTTCTTGAAGATCACGTAGGAGTTGTTGGGCCCACCCGACAGCGACGTCGGGTACTTGGAGCCCGCGAGCAGCGGCACCGGGAAAAGGCCGACGTGCGTGCCGAGTCCCTTGGAGATCTGGTCGTCGTAGTACTGGCCCGTGATGGTCATCGCGGCCTTGCCGGCGGCGAAGTTAGCGACCCCCGTGGTGTAGGTCAGCGTCGCGGCGTCCGAGTTGGTGAGGCCCTGCGCGAACAGCGCGTGCCAGGCCGCGTAGGGCTTAATCAGCAGCGACGTGTTGAGCGACTGCTTGCCGGTGTACATGGCCAGCACGCCGTTGTTGCCACCGAGCCCCGAGATCAACGAGTCCATTGTCCAGGCGCCGAAGTAGCCCTCCTTCTCGCCGAACTCAAACGGTGTGATTCCTTTGGCCTTGATCTTCTTGGCCATGGACACCATGGCCTCCCACGTCGTGGGTAGCGGACCGGTGATGCCGGCCCGAGCGAAGAGCGTCTTGTTGTAGTACACGGTGTAGTAGTAGCCCGCGCCGTAGGGCACCGCGTAGATCGTGCCGTGCGTCGCGAAGTTCTTGGTCACGAACTGCCAGCCGGTGAGCGAGTTGATATACGCCGAGCCGAGTGGCTGGTTGAGCGGCAGAAGGAACTTGGCGTTCTGCAGAACCTGACCGCCGACGTAGAGCTGGCCGATGTCCGGCGTGGTGCCCGCCAGCTCCGAGGACTGCAGCAGGGTGTTGAACGCGGTGGTCGACGCCATCGGCTCCTGGAGGATCTTGACGTGGATGGAGGGGTTGGCCTTCATGAAGAGGTTCACGCCCTTGGTCAGGAACGACTTGGACGCCGGGACGCCCACCGAGCCAGCGGCCAGCGGGTCGTTCCAGATCGTGATGTTGGTCACCTTGGAGCTGGCGCCCGCGGTAGCGGCCACGAAGGACGCGCCGGACGCCAGCGCGATGGCCAGGCCGACCTTGATGAATCGGTGGCGACGTTGTCCTGACAAACCCCCGCGAATAAATGCTGACATCAACGCCCCCGCTTCCCTTTAGTTCCGATAATCAGAACTGAGTTCCGATTGATCGCGTCTCGAGCGCACCTTACGTGAGCGCACGCAGTGTGTCAAGCGCGTCGCGACGTGCGCGATCGCGTGAAACTAACCAGCGACGTCGGGCTCCATCACCGCGCCGGGCGAGCCGACACCCGACTGGGACATGGCGACCTCGGCGACGCTCCCGAGTCCCTCTTCGACCTCGCGCGCTCGCCCGTGAATGTTGCGCGCCGGGTTCGGTCCGCGCAGCCACGACACCACCGCGCCGAGGAGACACATCGCGGCCGCAGCCAAGAACGCGAGGTGCAACCCGTTGGCGAACGGCGCGGAGATCAGTCCGGGGAAGAATCCGCGCCCGAGCAGCACGGAGGAGTGCACGCCGGGTTGGGCCAGCACCTTGGCCCCCAACAGTGTCTTGATGGGATTGATGCCGAGGAACGCAGAGAAGAGGCTGCCGATCGGCGGGATGTGCGAGACCGACACGGCCACGGCGTGCGGCACGCCCTGGCGAGTGAGCCCGGTGAGCAGCGCCTTAGGTAGCGTCGCCGCCAGGCCGAGTGTGATGACGGTGAAGAAGAAGCCAATGGACAGCACGCTCGCTGAGTTCTGGAACGTGTTGAGCATCGCGCCGCCGGCGCCGCGCTGGTCGACCGGCAGTGAGTTCATGACCGCGCTGGTGTTGGGTGCGGCGAAGAGTCCCATCGAGAGCCCCACCAAGAAGATCAGTCCGGCGAAGAGCGGGTAGGGAAAGTTGATCGGGATGGCCTGGAGGCCGACGAAGCTGACCGCGGTGAGGACCAGTCCCAACGTCGCGAACATGCGCGCGCCGTGGCGGTCCGCGAGGCGACCCGCGACGGGGCCGGCCACGAAGAATCCGATGGTGAGGGGCACCATGTAGATGCCCGCCCACAAGGGCGTTCGCGCGAAGCTGTAGCCGTGCAGGGGTAGCCAGATCCCCTGGAGCCAGATGATGAGCATGAACTGCAGACCCCCTCGCGCCAGAGCCAGCAGTAGCGCGGCCACGTTGCCGGTGGAGAACCCGCGACTGGAAAAGAGGTGTAGCTGGAACATCGGCTCGGCAACGCGCGTCTCGATCACCATGAAGGCCCCGAGCACGCCCACTCCCCCGATGAGGCACGACAGCACAAAGGGGCTGGTCCAACCCATGGTGTGGCCCCCGTAGGGCTGGAGCCCGTAGACGATGCCGGTGAGGATCCCGACGAGACCCAGGGCGAAGCTGGCGTTGCCCAACCAGTCAATGTGCGTGGCGCTGTTTCGCACGCCCGTCTCGCGCAGCTTGGCCCACGCCCAGATCGTGCCGAAGAGCCCCACCGGCACCGAGACGAGGAAAACCAAGCGCCACTCGAGCGGCGCCAATAAGCCGCCCAGCAAGAGACCGATGAACGCGCCGCCGATGGCGGCCACGCCGTTGATCCCCAGCGCCAGCCCGCGCTCGTCGGGCGGGAAGGCGTCGGTGATGATGGCGTTGGAGTTGGCGAAGAGGAACGCGCCACCCACACCTTGGCCCACGCGCATGAAGATGATCCACAGCGCGGCCGCGGGTCCGGTCATCCAGGTGACCGCCAGCAGGATCGAGAACACGGTGAAGACCGCGAAACCCAACGTGTACATCCGCACGCGGCCGAACATGTCGCCGACGCGACCGAGGCTCACCACCAAGACGGAGGTCACCAGCAGAAAGCTCATCAGCACCCACAGGAAGTAGGAGGTGTTCTGCGGGGCGAGCGGGTCGAGCTTGATGCCCTTGAAGATGTCGGGCAATGCGATGAGCAGGATCGAGCCGTTGATGGTGGCCATCAAGATCCCGAGGGTCGTGTTGGACAGCGCGATCCACTTGTACCGAGGTGAGACTGTTGTGTCGCGCATTCCACCTCCGGACCCCTCAGGGTCCTGCTAGTTAGTTAGTGTCAACTAAGTATAATGAAGGAAATGATGACATCGATCACGACGGAGACCACCGGTCAAGAGACCGCGGTGGCGCTGCGAGTGGCGGTCGCGCGAATTCACCGCGCGCTGCGGGCGCGCGCCGAGCGTCAGGTCACGGCGTCCCAGTCGTCGGCCCTCGCGCGAATCGAGCGCGAAGGTCCCGTGCGTCTTGGGGTCCTCGCCCAGCTCGAAGGTGTCTCCGCGGCCACTATGAGCAAGGTGGTCGACGGCTTGGAGGGGTTGCACCTGATTGAACGGGTACCTGACGACGCCGACGGTCGCGCCAGCCTGGTTCAGCTCAGCTCCGACGGCGCGGCGACTCTCAATCAGTTGCGCGCGGCCAGCACGTTGGCCATCTCTCTGGCGATTGCCGAGCTGGGGCCGGACGACGAGACGAGCTTGCGCCAGGCGCTGCCCGTGTTGGAACGGCTCGCGGAACTGCTGAGCGCGACCGACCGGCCGTAGGCCAATTTCGTACGGATGCGGCGATATCCGTAATGTATTGATCAATTTCGAACGGATATCGAGATATCCGTTCAGTAGTGGTGGGTTACGAACTCGATCGGGGAGAGTCGAAGTCGAACCATCCCGTTCGGGCGCGCCAGTGGAGCCCGGCGCGCAGGTGGGCCACGACGGCCCGCTCGAGTGTCGTGTCTTGCGGCAGATCCTCCAGTGCGGCGCCGGGCCGGCGAAAGATGAACTCGAGCGTGTCGGCGTCGTCGTCGTACCCGCCCGGCACCATGGTAAAGCGCTGTTGAAAGGCGAGGATGTTGCTGGCCTCGTCCAGGTACTCGCTCAGCTGGTCATCAAGGAGCCAGCTCATGCAGGTGGCCAAGCGGCGCCGGTCGGTGGGCCATACGTCACCCAGCACCTGGCGCGCGCGCTCCAGCGACGCGTCGAGGTGGGTCTGATCGAATCCCGGTCCGTGCGGGATGTGTAGGCCGAACTGCACGTCGCCGCGCCGGAATCCCGGACCGCGCTCTGCGGCCTCGTCGTCGTCGTACCAGGTCCAGGGGCTGAACGTGCTTTCGCCGGTCACCAGGTAGTGGTACTGAAGTCGGCCGATCTCGAGCAGCTCGCCGCGCAGGGCCAAGAACTGCCACCACCCGGCGTCGATACCTGTCGTCCCCCACTTCTCGCGATGGATCGCGCCGTGGCGCACGAAGGAAGAGAACGTCGTGGCAATCACGTCCTCGGGCACGCCAATCGACGTGAGGAACACTCGGGTGCCCGGCGCGCACAGCGCGATCACGAAGAGGTAGAAAAGCCGTCCGGCCGGTCCTTCGTCGTCGAGGTCGGGCCAGATGAAGAGCGGATCCGTTGGCCTCCCCCGCGATGCTTCGATCGCGGCGACGACCTGCGCCAACACGGGGGCGAGGCGTGCGTCGTCACGCGCTCTCTCCCACTCCGCCATCGCATTCGAGCGATCCTCGGTCTCAATCCCGATCTCGGCGAGGACGTCAGTGAGTTGGCTCGTCGAGGCGTGCGCGATGCGTTCGACGACGTCACCCGGGGCTGGCGGCAACGACGCCGCCATTACGGTCAGCGTGTCCGACGTCACGACCTCATTATGGTGGGCAGCCGTCGGACCTCGACGACCTTACGAGCGGCTCCCCTCGAGTTCGGCTTTCAGGTTCTCCAGAGTTGTGCGAATGGACTCACGCGTGAACTCGATTCGGTCGTACTCCCGGGTGTCGGCGTAGCGCTTGAGAGCGACGCCGCGCTGATCGGTCCAGTGCTCGCTGACGCGACATCCGATGGGCGTCTCGTCGATCTCAAAGACCCAGCGCGCAACTTTGAGCTTGGCGTACGTGACGTTAAATCCGAAGCGGTGCGGCGGCTCGAAGTCGGTGATCGTTGCGACCGTGGCCCACGAGTCGTCGCCGTGTGAGTTGGTGCCTCGGAAGCGCGCCCCGAGTGACGGAGCCGTCGCGCCGCCGAGCCAGACCCCGCCGGTGTTCTCCGGCGAGCGCCGTTCCATTGCGGGGAGGTCCGATATGGCGGCGAAGACCTGTTCGGCCGAGGCCGCGATGTCGATCGAGTCAGTGTGCTTCATTGCGTCAGGCTAGAACGAACGACCATCGCAGTCACGGCCTGTCCTCGCCGAAGTCAGCAGGCACCTAGGGAGTCGCGCTGATCCCCGGGCGGAGTTTGGCGCTGCGTTCTGCGACCATGTCAGGGATGCGGGGCGGAAGTCCGGGTGTTTGGGCGGTGGCCCTCGCGAGAGCCGCGGGTACGTTTTCAAGGATTCCGTCAAGAACCTCGATCGCTGTCTCGCGGGGCACTCCCCACGACGTTGCTTCGTTCACGAGTCGCTCACCCGTCACACGGTCAAGGGTTCGCACGTCATCGACGTACATCGCCACATCGTCGAGACCGTAGAACAGCGTCGACATGACGTCGTACAGCGGAGTTAGCTCCAACAAACCATCGCGTCGATGGAACAACGAGAAGTTCTTGGCGTGGGCGTCGCCATTGCCCACGAGGACGTTCACAACGAGTGCCTGTAGGAACCGAGTCACTGACTCCGAATCGGCGACCGCCCTGAGTGTCTCGGCAATGACCCGCAGCGATGGTCCACCATCTTCTTGGTACTTCTTCGCCGAGTCGCGACCAGTTGCCTGACAGAAATCCTCTTGGTGGACGCGTTCGACGAGACCCTCGGGACTGACGGATCGGTCGAAGCGCTCCACGACCAGGACTTTGCGGCCGCCGTACTCCCCCGTCTCCACGTTGGGCACCGTCAACTGGAGGTTTCGCGCGAAGCGCATGCAGAACGCCTCGTTCTCTACGCTCAACGGATAGTCGCGAATCTCGGGTTTGATTAAATGCGTCGAGGGCGTCCCATCAACCGGTAGGCCCCACCGACCGTCGCGCATCCGAGTGAGCAGGGCCTTCTCCTGAGCTCCGGCCAGCGACACGCGGACCCGACTCTTGATGCCGAGAGGGGCATTGCGCAGATTTGCCACCAGTTCAGCGACGTCGGTGTCGCTCATTGGCTCGGCGGTGGTCGTCGTCGCAGGTGCGGGAGGCGGCTCCTGTGATGGTTGGACCACGAGTGCCCCGGCGCAGTCGCGGCCGAGAGCGTGAATGAGGCCGAATGTGTCGTTAGCGTTGAGATTCAGGTCCTGAGCGATGACCCGGCGGGCCTCTCCTTCCGGGAGCAACCCGTCAAGGAACGCGCGAGAGACGGCGTTGGGAAAACGTTCCGGGGTGAGCGGCAGCGAGAGTGACAGCACAGGAGAGCCCAGGGGATGCGTTTTGAGCGCGACGTCGGAGTACGCGAGCCGCATCCTGCGGTTGCGCTCCGGATAGACAGTGGCGACGTGCTGGTCGTACATCCAGATGGCGAGGTTGTCGGCCATTACCAGTCAGCTTTCTCCAACGTCATGCGCACACCAAGTAGCCGCAGGATCTGCAATGTTCTCTTGAGCTGCTCAGTCTCCTTACCGGCCTCCAGCTCCGCCAGGTACGTTCGGTTCAGCCCGGACTGGCGTGCCAGGTCCGCCTGGGAGAGTTGAGACGCGAGTCGGTAGTGGCGAATGGCTTGGCCCAGAGACGCTGGGGTGTAGATGCGGTACGGCCCTGGTGCGTCGACATAGTTGTCATCTGTCTTCATATCAGGACAGTATAACAGATTAACACTATGTCAGTTTATTCGGACAACACACCGGCTTCTCGTGATGTCCTGATATCAGAACATCATTGCAGACCTCGACCTTCACTCCCGATCGGCGGGGGTCAAGCGAGGCGGCAGCCCCGTCACGCCGAGGCGGTGAACCTCGCCCGTGACGCCTCGAGCTCTACGAGCGCGGCGTCGCGACCGACCCACTGCTCGACCTTCGACCATTTACCTTCGTCGAGGTCCTTGTAGACGGTGAAGAAGTGCGAGATGCGATCCAGTTCCGCCTTCGGGACGTCCGAGATGTCCCGGGCCGAGCGCCACCGCGGGTCGTAGTCCGGCACGCCCAGGAGCTTGGCATCTTCGCCCTTCTCATCGGTCATCTGGCACATGCCAAGAATTCGTGTCTCGATGAGACAACCCGGAAAGGTCGGGTACGCCGTGAGGACCAGTATGTCGAGCGGGTCGCCGTCGCCACCGAGGGTGTCGGGGATGAAGCCGTACTCGGCCGGGTAGCCCATCGACACCAGGAGGTGGCGATCGAGCTTGATCGTGTCGTTCTCGTGGTCGTACTCGTACTTGTTGCGGCTGTCGCGCGGGATCTCGATGATGACGTTCACGGTGTCCATGAGCCGATGACCCTTCTGATCGTGTCGCTCGCCGCGACGACCCAATGGTAGCGAGCGACTTATGGAGCTCACCGGGGCGCGACCTACACTCAAGTCGCGACTTTGCCGGACAAGGAGGTCCTCATGGAGCGAGTAGGTGTGGTGGGCTGCGGCCTCATGGGCTCGGGCATCGCCGAGATCACCGCGCGCGCGGGAGCCGACGTGGTCGTGATCGAAGTCGACCGCGAGGCCCTCGCCACGGGCCAGGCCCGCGTCGAGAAGTCCCTGTCGCGAGCGGTGGTCGCCGGCAAGCTGGCCGAGGAGGACGCCGAGAAGGTGCGCGCCAATCTCTCCTACACGACTGACTACACCCGGCTCACCGACCGTCAGATCGTCATCGAGGCCGTCGCCGAAGACGAGGCCACCAAGACCGAGGTCTTCACCACGCTGGACAAGGTCGTGAGCGACCCCGACGCCGTCCTGGCCACCAACACCTCGTCGATCCCGATCATCAAGCTCGCCATGGCCACCTCGCGTCCCCAGCAGGTCATCGGGATGCACTTCTTCAACCCCGTCCCCGTCCTCAAGCTGGTCGAGGTGATCTCGTCGCTGCTCACCAGTAACGAGACCACCGCCCGGGTGCGCGGGTACGCGAGCACCGACCTGGGCAAGCAAGTCATCACGTCGCCGGACCGCGCGGGCTTCGTCGTCAACGCGCTGCTCATCCCCTACCTGCTCTCAGCGGTGCGGATGCTCGAATCGGGCTTCGCCAGCGCCGAGGACATCGACACCGGCATGGTTGTCGGCTGCGCGCATCCCCTCGGACCGCTCGCCCTAACCGACCTCATTGGCTTGGACACGACGCTGGCCGTCGCCGACTCGCTCTACGAGGAGTTCAAGGAGCCGCATCTGGCACCCCCGCCACTGCTTTCGCGCATGACTCAGGCCGGATTGCTCGGCCGAAAGTCGGGCCAGGGGTTCTACTCGTACAAGTTGTAGCCCGTTTCTCGCACTAGGTCACCACAGTGGCGAGCGTTGCTCTCCCAGTTCACTCGGGAAAAGCATTGGGGCAGGATCACTTCGTGTCTCTCCCCTGTCATAAAGTCATCAACGGTGCGTGGATGCCCTGTTGGTAGGAGAATGCAATTGTGGTAACTCGCGTCTCCGTCTTGCCAGAGCTCTACTCGTGGGCAATCGCGCGCTCACGAACGTCAACCGATGTGCTGGAAGCAAAGTTTCCGAAACTATCGCTCTGGACTTCTGGCGACGAGGAGCCGACGTTCAGGCAACTTGAGAAGTTTGCGCAAGCAACTCACGCCCCCCTCGGTTACCTCCTTCTGACAGAACCTCCAAGCGAGGAGCTTCCGTTGGCCGATTACCGCACGATCGCAAACACGCCGTTGGGCAAGCCGAGCGCCAATCTGTATGAGACCATTTACCTTTGCGAGCAACGTCAGGATTGGTACAGGGAATACGCTCGCACGAGCGGCGATGAACCAGTTTCGTTTGTTGGAAGCCTTACGGAGTCGACAGATCCAACTTCCGCTGCAGAGAGCATGCGCGAGTTGCTCGGGTTTGGTCTTGCCGAGCGATCTCACTTCCGAAGTTGGGCAGAGGCCGTCTCTCGGCTCTCGGAAAATGCCGAGAATGCTGGAGTTCTCGTGATGATTAGCGGAGTTGTTGGAAGTGATAATCACCGCCTCCTCGATCCAGAGGAGTTTCGTGGTTTTTCGCTTGTCGATGAGTTCGCGCCGACCATCTTCATTAATGGCGCAGACACCAAGGCCGCACAAATCTTCACCCTTGCCCACGAACTTGCCCATATCTGGCTTGGCAAGCCAAGCCTCGATGATGCGAGTGTGGCAATCAGATCATCGACTGGCACGGAGCGGTGGTGCAACCAGGTTGCTGCCGAACTTCTCGTGCCGATTTCCGCATTGCTCAATCAGTACAACGTTGAAGCTGCATTGACCGACGAATTGCAGAGACTTGCAGGAATATTCCGCGTCAGCACCCTCGTCATCCTCCGGCGCATTTACGAAGGTAATCGAATGTCGTGGGATGAATATGAGGCTGCCTACCGACTTGAACTCCGGCGCGTCATGCAATATGTGCAAGAGCATGGCGGCAGTGGGGGGAATTTCTACAATACGACCCCCGTCCGAGCGAGCAAGAGATTTACTCGTGCGGTTATCGAGAGTGCGCGCGAAGGTCAGACGATGTATGTCGAAGCAACCCGCCTCCTCGGGTTCAAGAATCTCAAAACGTTTGATCGACTTGGCGAAAGACTCGGCGTCGGGTAGTGCCATACCTTCTCGACTCCACTGCTTTGATCGATGCGAAGCGACGCTGGTACGGACTCGACTTCTGTCCTGCGTACTGGGACTGGCTCAGTACTGCGCATCAGGCCGACCTTGTTTTCAGTATTGAAAGAGTGGAGGACGAGGTGCGGGCCGGTGACGATGAGTTGGTTGATTGGATCAATCAGCTCGGTGGGCAATTCTTTCTCAAGCCCGACTCTGATGTCGTTCAGAGTTTGAGCGAAGTGAGCACTTGGGCATCATCCGGTTCATTCAAGGCGTCAGCGGTTTCCACCTTCCTCGGCGTCGCAGACTCGCTCCTAGTGGCTCATGCGCACGCCCATGGATTCGCTGTCGTGACGCAGGAGGTTCCACGCAATCAAATCACCAACATTAAAATTCCCAACGCATGCATTGCCATGGGAGTTAAGTACGTGAACACCTTCGAGATGCTTCGCAATGAACGCGCTCGCTTCGTTCTCGCGACGTAGTGCGTCCTCCCCGGCGGACGCCCACCTCTGGCGGCGATGCTTACTGACAAAGGAAGACGTGGGCTTTTCCCCGGACTGGTCGCGGGGAATCATTCACCAGGCAGGAACCTCTCGGGGTCGCGGCGTAGCCGTCCCCTATATCACCAACGTTTGCAGTTAGGTAACGGCATTTCGCACGTGGAAGCGGTCGCCGAGCGCGGCGGGGTCGGCCATGATCTCGACAATCCGGCTCACCGCGTCGTAGACGTCGACATAGCGCAGATATAAGGGCGCGAAACCGAACCGGCAGATGTTCGGCTCGCGGAAGTCGCCGATGACGCCGCGCTCGATGAGCAACTGGATCACGGTGTAGGCGTCGCGGTGTCGTAGCGCCACCTGGCTCGCGCGGCGGACGTGGTCACGCGGAGTCGCGAGTTCGAAGGCCCCGGGAAGCCGACTCTCCACCAGTTCGATGAAGAGGTCGGTCATCGCCAGGCTCTTGGCCCGGACCTGGTCCATCTTCACGGTGTCCCACACCTCGAGCGCACCGTCGAGGGCGGCCAACGCGATGATCGACGGCGAGGAGGTCACGAAGGACTGCACGCCGTCGGCCGGCTCGAAGGTGGACTCGAACGCGAAGGGTCGCGCGTGGCCCAACCAACCGGGCAACGGATTACGTATCACGCCCTGCCAGCGGTCGCGGATGTAGAGGAAGGCCGGCGACCCGGGTCCCCCATTCAGGTACTTGTATCCGCAGCCCGCGGCGAAGTCCGCGTCGGCGCCGGTGAGATCCACCGGAACGGCGCCGGCCGAGTGCGCGAGGTCCCAGAGCGTGAGCGCTCCCACCGCGTGGGCGCTCTGGGTGATCCCCGCGAGGTCGAGCATCTCGCCGGTGCGAAAGTCGACGTGCGTCAGCATCACGAGCGCCACGTCGTCGGTCAACGACGCGTCGAGTTGAGCCCGGTCGACCGCGCGAACGCTGACCGGACGACCGGCGCGCTGGGCCATCGCGGCGGCGATGTAGAGGTCGGAGTGAAAGTTGGCGGCGTCGGTGAGCACGACATGGCGGTTCGGCCGCAGGGCCAGTGCGCCACCGATGAGTTTGGCTAGAGCAAAGGTCAAGGTGTCGGCCACCAGTACCTCGCCGGCGCGTGCGCCAATGAGGGGGGCGAGTCGATCGCCCATCCGCGTGGGCGCCTCCATCCAACGCGCCGTGTTCCAGCTGCGCACCAGACCCTGACCCCATTCGTCGTCGAGCGCGGCCACCACGCGCGAACGCGCAGCGTGCGTGAGGGGGCCAAGAGAGTTTCCGTCGAGGTAGATCGTCGCGTCGTCGAGAATGAACTGCGCGCGCGCGTCGGCTAGATCGTCGAGACGGTCCCGGCGTTCACAGTCCTCACGAGTCGTCCCGCCCACCTGTTCAACTTTAGGGGAGCCCGCGAGACCGTCCCCTAGGAGCGGGTCAATGGCTTGTATCGCAAGCGATGCGGCTGGTCGGCGTCGGCGCCGAGACGACGGTGGCGATCTGCTTCGTAGTCCGAGAAGTTCCCCTCGAACCACCTCACCTGCGCTTCACCCTCAAAGGCCAACACGTGTGTGGCGATGCGGTCCAGGAACCAGCGATCGTGACTGATCACGACCGCGCAACCGGGAAAAGCCACGAGGGCGTCTTCGAGCGCGCGCAGTGTGTCGACGTCCAGGTCGTTCGTTGGCTCGTCGAGGAGCAGGACGTTGCCACCCGTGCTCAAGACCCGCGCCAGGTGGACACGATTGCGTTCGCCACCGGAGATCTCGCCGACCTTCTTCTGTTGGTCGCTGCCCTTAAAGCCGAAGCTGGCGACGTAGGCGCGCGCGTGGATCTCGCGCCCACCCACCACCATGCGCTCGGCGCCGCCGCTGACCTCATCGAAAACGGTCGCCGACGGGTCGAGGACGTCGCGGGACTGGTCGACGTAGGCGAACTGCACGCTGCTGCCGATCTCCAACGTCCCGGCGTCGGGGGTCTCGGCGCCCGTGAGCATCTTGAACAGCGTCGTCTTGCCAGCGCCGTTGGGTCCGATCACTCCCACGATCCCGCCCGGAGGCAGTAGGAACGACAGGTCCTCGATGAGTAGTCGGTCGTCGAAGCCCTTGGTCAGATTCGACGCGTTGACCACCAGGTCGCCCAGTCGCGGCCCGGGCGGAATGGATAGCTCCACACCGTCGGCGCGCCGCTCGGCGGCCTCGGACTCGGCGACGAACTGGTTGAAGGCACTGACGCGAGCCTTGCCCTTGCTCTGACGCGCGCGCGGGGACATTCGGATCCACTCGAGCTCGTGCTGAAGGGCGCTCTGTCGACGGGTGTCGGTCTTTTCCTCGGCGGCCAGGCGCGCCTGCTTCTGCTCGAGCCAGGAGGAGTAGTTGCCCTCCCAGGGGATCCCGCGACCGCGGTCGAGCTCCAGAATCCACGAGGCGGCGTTGTCGAGGAAGTACCGGTCGTGGGTCACGGCAACGACTGTCCCGGCGTAGTCCTGTAAGAAGCGTTCCAGCCACGCGACCGACTCGGCGTCCAGGTGATTGGTGGGCTCGTCAAGGAGTAAGAGGTCCGGCGCGGAGAGCAACAGTCGGCACAGAGCAACGCGACGTCGCTCACCGCCCGAGAGCGTGGCCACCGCGGCGTCCGACGGCGGCAGGCGCAGCGCGTCCATCGCAATCTCGAGGGTCCGCTCGAGGTCCCAGGCGTTCGCGGCGTCGATCCGGGTCTGCAGGTCGCCCTGCTCACTCAGCAGAGCGTCAAAGTCAGCGTCCGGGTTGCCCATCTGGGCGCACACCTCGTTGTAGCGCGCGAGCAGGTCGCGCTGCTCGGCGACACCGTCGGCAACGTTGCCCACCACGTCCTTGGAGTTGTCCAACGTGGGCTCCTGGGATAGGTACCCCACCGTGAATTCCGGGGTGAGACGCGCTTCACCGGTAAAGCCCTCATCGAGGCCCGCCATGATGCGCAGCAGCGACGACTTGCCGGACCCGTTGGCGCCGATGACCCCGATTTTCGCGCCCGGATAGAAGGAGAGACTGACGCCTTTCAGCACCTCTCGATCGGGCGGGTAGTACCGGCGCAGGTCGCGCATGGTGAAGATGAACTGGGCGGCCACCCCTCCAGTCTGGCCGATTCGCGAAGGTGTCGAAAAGTGACACCCCACCTCTACGCTTACCCCATGTCATCGACTACTGACTCCGTGACCACCGCCGGCTCGTCGAGATACCGCCACGCGCCGGACTGGATCGTCCTCTCCATTGCGTGCATTGCGCAGTTCATGGTGGTGCTCGACGTCTCCATCGTGAACGTCGCCCTGCCCTCAATGCGCCGCGACCTGCACTTCTCCTTTTCGAGTGCCCAGTGGGTGGTGAACGCGTACGTCCTCACCTTCGCCGGGTTCCTGCTCCTCGGGGGACGCCTGGCCGACATTGTGGGTCGCCGACGCGTCTATCTCACGGGCATGACTATCTTCATCCTGGCCAGCATTGGCGCCGGCGTTGCGCAGAACGGGTCGCAGATCATCGCGGTACGCGCAGTCCAGGGACTGGGCGGTGCGATTCTCGCGCCAGCGACACTGACCATCATCGTCACGACCTTTCAGGGTCCGCGCCTGCCCAAAGCCATCGGCGCGTGGAGCGCCGTGGCCGGCGCCGGTGGTGCCGTCGGCGCGCTGCTGGGCGGGCTGCTGACGGGCTACGCGTCGTGGCGCTGGATCTTCTTCATCAACGTCCCGGTGGGCGTCATCGCGATGGTCGCGGCGATGCTCTACCTGCGCGAGATGCGCAACCAGGACGCGACGGTCAAGCTGGATATCACTGGTGCCGTCTTGGTGACCGGCGGACTCGCGGCGTTCATCTTCGCGGTGGTGCACACCACTGGCTGGGGTTGGGGGTCGAGCTCCACGCTGGCGTGGCTCGTGGGGGGCCTGGTGTGCCTCGCCGTCTTCATCTTCTGGGAGTCACGAGTGGCCTCGCACCCGTTGGTGCCCTTTCGCGTCTTTAAGTCGCGTCCCCTGGCCATGGCCAACCTGATGATGCTGCTCGTCGGCGGCGTCTTCTTCGCCATGTGGTACTTCTTGACCTTCTACTTCCAGAACATCCTCGGCTACGACGCGGTGCGCGCGGGCTTCGCCTTCATGCCAATGGCGATCTCGATCATTGCGGGCGCCCAGATCAGCTCGCGGCTGATCGCGCGCACGGGAGTGCGGCCTCTGCTCATGACTGGAGCGGCCCTGGGAACCGTCGGCTTCCTGTGGATCTCGAGGATTGCGCCGCACAGTTCCTACGCGGGGGCGATCCTGGCGCCCTCCATCCTCTGCTCCTTCGCGATGGGACTGCTCTTTACCCCTTTGGCCACCGCGGCGACGGCCGGTGTCGCACGCGCCGACGCGGGCCTCGCGTCGGGCCTGCTCAACACGTCACGCCAAGTCGGCGGCTCCCTAGCGCTCGCCGCCTTGGGCACCGCAGCCATCGATCGCTCGGCCACCTTCGTCAATCCCAGGTCGGCCGAAGCCCTCGTCAGCGGCTACCAGCGGGCCTTCCAGATCTCGGCGGTAGTCGCGTTCTGCGCCCTCGCCGTGAGCTTTGCCGTTCCACGACTGGCCCGCCCCGCGGCGTCCGGGGCGCCGGCGACGGCCGTAGCGGACACCTGACGATCTAATACCCCGCCTCAATTCGTCCTTCTATCGCGGAGTAGTGTCGCTGCAGACAAGAGTTTGGCGGTGGGGCGTCCATGTCGGGAGTCGCCCCTTCGCCAACGAACCTCTGGAGGGGCACACAATGCATAAGGAAGCAAAGGTCGGGCGCGTTCGCCGTCTCGGCACGCTGCTGGGAACCGCATCACTGGTTTTGGGCACAATGACCGCGGGAGTCGCGATCAGCGCCTCAACGGCCAACGCCACCACGCAGTTCAAGGCGTGCGTCGTCACCGACACCGGTGGCATCAACGACAAGTCGTTCAACGCATCGGCCTACAAGGGGCTGTTGGACGCGGCGGCGGTGAACACCAACGTGATTCCGTCGTACCTGTCGTCGACCTCGGGCAATGACTACACGCCCAACATCAACACCTTCATCAGCCAGGGTTGCGGGATCATCGTGACGGTCGGGTTCCTCATGGACGCAGCCACCGCCTCGGCGGCGGTCGCCAACCCCAACCAGAAGTTCGCCATCGTCGACGATGAGCCGACGAACCCCACGACCCACGCGGCGTTGTCCAACGTCATGGGCCTGCTCTACGACACCAACCAGGGCGCGTTCCTGGGCGGCTACCTCGCCGCGGCGACCTCTAAGACCGGTGTGGTCGGGACCTACGGCGGTATCAACATCGTCCCGGTCACGATCTACATGAACGGCTTCGTGGCGGGCGTTCGCTACTACAACAAGACCATGGGCAAGCACGTCAAGGTTCTCGGGTGGACACCCGCCGCCGGCAACTGCTCGCTGTCCAAGTGCAACGGCAAGGGAACCTTCACGGGTAACTTCACCGACCAGCACGCTGGTCAGCAGATCACGGCGAGTGACTTCGCGGCTCACGCCGACGTCGTCTTCCCGGTCGCCGGCTCAGTCGGCCTGGGTTCGATTGCCGCCGCCAAGCAGGCCGGTAAGGGCCACTCGGTGCTGTGGGTCGACTCCAATGGCTGCCTCACCGACAAGGCGGACTGCAAGTGGCTGCTCGGTACCGTCGCCAAGGGCGTGGAGGCCTCGGTCAAGGCAGTGGTGTTGGCTGCCGCCAACGGGACCTTCTCGGGCGGCACCTACACGGGCACGCTGAAGAACAACGGCACGTCGCTGGAGTACGGCGGGATCATGGTCCCGGCGTCGGTGAAGGCGAAGATCAAGTCGATTCAGCAGGGCATCATCTCGGGCAAGATCTCGGTCAACCCGAACAAGTACCCAGCCCACTGATCACCCGCCGTCGATGACGGCGACACAGATTTGACGAAGGCCCGGGTCTAAGACCCGGGCCTTCGTCATGGCTACGATGGGCACTCATGCGTGTCGAAATGCGGGAAGTGACCAAACGCTTCGGCTCCTTCACCGCTAACGACAAGATCAGCGTCACCGTCGAACCTGGTCAGATCCACTGCCTGCTCGGAGAAAACGGCGCGGGCAAGTCCACGTTGATGAACGTCCTGTTCGGACTGCTGCACCCCGACGAGGGTGAGATCCTCATCGACGGCCAGCCGGTCTCGTTCTCCAACTCCGGCGACGCGGTGCGCGCGGGAATCGGCATGGTGCACCAACACTTCATGCTGGTACCGGTCTTCACCGTCGCCGAGAACGTGGTGCTCGGCTTCGAGCCGACGAAGTCCTTCAATCGTCTCGATCACGCGAAGGCCGACGAGAGTATCCGCCAGGCTTCCGAGCGCTTTGGTCTGGCCGTCGACCCCGACTCGGTCGTCGAGGACCTCCCCGTCGGCATCCAACAGCGCGTCGAAATCCTCAAGGCCCTCAACCACAACGCCGAACTGCTCATCCTGGACGAGCCCACCGCCGTCCTGACACCTCAGGAGATCGAGGCGCTCATGGAGATAATGCGCTCCCTCAAGGCCGCGGGCAAGTCCATCCTCTTTATCTCGCACAAGCTGCGCGAAGTGCGCGAGATCTCTGACGTCATCACGGTGATCCGCCAGGGGCGGGTCGTGGGAACGGCCCAACCCACCGACTCCGAGGCGCAGCTGGCGTCGCTGATGGTGGGCCGCGAGGTCATCCTGACCGTCGAGAAGGAGATCCGCGAGCCGGGTGAGACCGTCATGAAAATACGCGACCTCGTCGTGCGAGACGACCGGGGCCTGCCCGTGGTCAACGGCGTGACACTCGACGTCCGGGCGGGCGAAATCGTCGCCCTCGCCGGAATCCAGGGCAACGGTCAGACCGAGCTGGTCGAGGCGATCGCCGGCGTGCGGCGCGTCGAGTCCGGGACCATCACCCTCGGGGGTCGCGACGTGACCAACGCGTCGCCGCGCGACATGCTCGACGCGGGCCTGAGCCACGTGCCGGAGGATCGTCAGCGCGACGGGTTGGTGCTGTCCATGTCAGTGGCCGACAACCTGGTTCTCAACACTCCACGACGTGAGCCCTTCGCGAGTCACGGGACGCGACGTCTGAGCCAGGTTCGCAGCAACGCCGTCGAACGGATCAAAGACTTCGACATTCGCACGGAGTCGCCGCTCGCGCTGGTCAGCTCGCTCTCGGGTGGCAATCAGCAAAAGGTGATTGTGGCCCGCGAGCTCTCACGCCCCATCAAAGTGCTCGTCGCGAGCCAGCCCACCCGCGGCCTCGACGTCGGCTCCATTGAGTACGTCCACCGCCAGATGGTGCGCGAGCGTGACGAGGGCAACGCGGTCCTCGTGGTCTCCTCCGAGTTAGATGAGGTCCAGGCCCTGGGAGACCGCGTCGCGGTCATGCACCAAGGAAAAATCACCGGCGTCGTCGCGCCGACGACGAGCCGCGAGACGATTGGCTTGCTGATGACCGGCTCGACCGTCCCGGAGCCCGCGTGAGTAAGCGCGCCGAGTGGAGCGTTCGACGCTTAACCGGCAGCCCCGTCCTCGTCACCCTCCTCGCGGTCGTCCTGGGTCTCGTCGTAGGGGCCTTCGTCATCATCTTCACCAACTCGGAGGTCCTGAACGCGTGGCGCGGGATCTTCCATTCGTGGGGGTCGCCCGGCCACGCGCTCAACTTGACCTTCAACCACGTGGGTGCCGCGTACCGCGACATGTTCACCGGATCGGTGATCGACCCCAAGACGTTGTGGCACGCCATCACCACCGGCCAGGGCTGGCCGGCCGCCATGACGCCCATCTCCGAGACCCTGACGTACGCCACTCCCCTCGTCATCGCCAGCATCGGCGTGGGCATCTGCTTCCAAACTGGGATCTTCAACATCGGAGCCAACGGCCAGGCCATCATCGGGGGAATCGCCGGGACCGCGGTGGGCGCGTCGCTACAACTACCGACGGTTCTGCTCATCCCGCTCACCTTGGCTGGGGGTGTCGTGGGAGGAATGGTCGCCGGAGCGATCCCTGGAGTTCTCAAGGCGTACACCGGCGCGCACGAGGTGATCGTCACGATCATGCTCAATTACGTCATCGCCAACTTTCTGATCTACTCACTGCTGTCGACGCCACTCCAGCAGCCGGGACAACAGAACGACCTGTCGCGCAACCTGCGACCCGGCGCGATCCTCTCGCCCATCTTTGGCGCGTCGACCGGTCTACGCGTGAACTACGGAGTCTTCATCGCGATCGGCGTCGTTATCTTCGCGTGGTGGTTCCTCGAGCGCTCCTCACTCGGTTTCGAGTACCGCATTACCGGCGCCAACCCGCGCGCCGCGCTCGTTTCGGGGATCAAGCCGCGCCGTGTCATCATCGGCGTCTTCTTGATTTCGGGCGGACTCTCGGGCCTCGCGGGAATCACCCAGGTGTCCGGCACCACTCACTACATCGACGGGGGCTTCCTCATCGGGAGCGCGGGCATTGGCTTCACGGCGATCACGGTGGCCCTGCTCGGCCGTAACCGTCCCATGGGAATCGTCTGGGGCTCCCTGCTCTTCGCCGCGCTCGGAGTGGGGGGCCGAACGATGCAGGCGTCCACGGGCATCCCCCTTGACCTGGCCACGGTGATCCAGTCGGCGATCGTGCTGTTCGTCGCCACGCCGGTATTGGTCAAGGAGCTGTTCCGGCTGCGTGCGGCACCGACCAACACGGTCCAGCTCGCGACCCAGGGATGGAGCTCGTGACAACGACCCTCGCACCGATGGGCCACCAAGTGCGCAAGCCCCTGGGCCGCGACACCGCCATCGGGGGAATCATCACGGTCGTCGGCGTCTTCATCACGTGGGTCTTCGGTTTCGGGGCGGTAGGCAAAGCCCACTCCACGCTGACCTTCGACCCGGTCAACCTGTCAGGAACGGTTCCCTGGCACCTGGCCGACCTGACGGTGTCCTCTCGATGGACCGACGTGGTGTTGGGCCTGCTCGTGGTCGCGTTGGGTGCTGAGATCCTCTGGCGACGGCCGCGGCGCTGGGTGACGGCGCGGTTGGGCCTGGTCGCGGTCTTCTTCTTCTTTGCGCTGCTCATCTGGGCGGGTCGCACCCACGGACCCTCCCAGATCAACTTCGTCAACGTGACGTCCATCCTCGTGGGAGCGGCGGCGGTCGCGATGGTCCTGATCTTCGGGTCCCTGTCGGGCGTCCTGTGCGAGCGCGCGGGTGTGGTCAACATCGCCATTGAGGGCCAGTTCATCGGTGGCGTGTTCGTCGGCGCGGTGATCCAGTCCGAGACCAACAACTGGTTCTACGCCGGCATTGCCGCCGCGGTGGTCGGCGCGCTGCTGGGGTCGATACTGGCGTTCCTGGCGCTTCGGTACCAGTCGGACCAGATCATCGTGGGCGTGGTCATCGTGACCATGATGACGGGCCTCTCGTCGTACCTGAACTTGCAGGTCCTCACGCCGTACCCGCAGTACAACGCCGGCAACCTGGCGCCGAACATCGCCATCCCGCTGCTGGCCAAGATCCCGATCCTCGGGCCGGTGCTCTTCTACGAATCGGGCTTCTTCTACGTGATGATCATCCTGGTGGCCCTCATCAGCTTCGGGCTCTTCAAGACCCGTTGGGGCCTGCGGGTGCGCGCGGTCGGCGAGCACCCCGAGGCCGCGGCCGCGGTGGGCATAAACGTCATCCGGACCCGCTACATCAACGTCATCTTGGGTGGCGCCGTGGCCGGTCTCGGCGGCGTCGCGCTGCTGGGGTTCGCGGGACAGTTCACGGTGGGCATCACCCAGGGCTACGGCTACATCGCCCTGGCCGGACTGATCTTCGGGCGCTGGCGACCGTCGGGCGCGGTGGTCGCCGCGACGATCTTCGGCCTCTCGGTCTATCTGGCCGACAACCTGCAGACGTTCCAGATCCCCGTGCCGACGGAGATCCTGGGCATGTTCCCCTACGTCATCACGATCGTCGTCGTGTCGGGACTCATCGGTCGGGTCCGCGCCCCGGCCGCCGACGGCCTTCCCTACAAGCGCGACTGACCGCTCGCGCCAACGCCCGCGACCACGAGCGCGGCGGCGGCCATCGCCGCCACCAGCGCGTCATCCGGAGAGCCGTCGCGTAACGACGCCCCGAGGTAGGCACCGGTGGCGGCATCGCCCGCGCCTGTGGTGTCCACCACCTTCGACGCCACAGCGGGCGCGCACCACTCCTGATTCTCGCGCCGCACCACCGCCCCGTCGGCGCCACGGGTCACGACCACCTCGGCGAAGCGCGCGCTGAGGGTGTCGAGCGCCTCGTCCAACCCGGTCCGCTCGGCAAGAGTGAGCGCCTCCTCTTCATTCGCGAACAGCGTGGACGCGTTGGACACCGCGGCGAGAAACGTGGCCGACCCAATCTCTCGCAGGGGCGCAACCGAGCAGACGTCGACCGATGTTGAGGACCCTCGACGTCGCGCCAACTCCAGAGCGGCTGTGGCGACCGATCGGGTGTGTCCGTCCAGGACGGTGTAGCCCGACACGTGCAGGTGATCGAAAGGTTCGTCGAGTGCCGCGGTGACGTGCTCAGCCGTGAGAAGCGAGTTGACGCCCCGGTCCGTCATCATGGCGCGCTGGCCGTCCGGCGCGACGACTGCGACGACGACTCCGGTCGGACCGTCGAACTGTTCGAGGCGCGCGAGGATTCCATCACGGACTAGATCCGTGAGCAGCACTGTGGCGGCGGTGTCTCGTCCGACCGCACCGACGTAGGTCACCGTCACCCCGCTGCCGGCCAGTGAGGCCGCCACGTTGGCGCCCGAGCCTCCGCGTCCGACGTTCGCCTGCGCGGGTGTATCGCTGGTTGGAGCGATGGGCGCCGTTGGACGAGTGATGACGTCCAACATCACGTCACCAATGACAACGACACGAATCGGCTTCACGACGAGACGAGCGACGCGGCCACCTCGCCGGCGAGGCGCGAGTTTGCCACGACGAGTTCGCGATTGACGCCGACACTGGCCCCACCCGTCAGGCGCGCGAACTCCGCGAGCAGCACCGGCGTCACCTCCTTGCCCGAGACGCCCTGGCGATCAGCAGCCTCAAACGCTCCCGCCAACGCGTCCGCGTGGACCCGCGGATCGAGTTGACGTTCGAGGGCGACCGGATTCGCGAGCAACATCCCCGACAGGGCGAACTCGCGGTGTGCGAGAAACGCGGCGACGGCCTCAGCGGCCGTCGTGACCGACCACTCGATCGAGTACCCGCTGGCGGAGAGATAAAACCCAGGAAAGTCGTTCGTGCGGAATCCCACGACCGGCACGCCGAGTGAGTCCAGGCGCTCCAGGGTGGCCGCGATGTCGAGAATCGACTTCACTCCCGACGCCACGACCAGGACCGATGTGCGCGCGAGCGACGTGAGGTCCGCCGATTCGTCGAAGCTGGACGCCGCGTCTCGATGCACGCCGCCGAGTCCCCCGGTGGCTATCACGTCGATGCCGACGCGCGCCGCCACAGCGATCGTTCCGGCGACAGTCGTTGCGCCGTCGCGACCTTGACTGACCGCCAAGCCGACGTCGCGGCCGGACAGCTTGGCGCTCTGATTGCGCGGATCGGCTAGACGCTCAAGTTGGTCAGCGTAAAGTCCCACGACGAGTGCACCGTCCAGGACGCCGACGGTTGCGGGTACCGACCCGCCTTCGCGCACCGCATCCTCGCAGGCGGCCGCCACCTCCAGGTTGATCGGCGAGGGCAGACCTTGGACCACGATGGTCGTCTCGAGCGCCACCACGCCGCGCCCTTCGGACAGCGCGTCCCTCACTTCATCTGCCACGACCACCGACGCGTGGCTAAAGGGGTTCACGGAGGCGAAGTGTACTGTTTTGGGGTGATTCAGCCTCCCGAAGTCCCGTGGGGGACCTTGCGCGCGCGGGCCCGTGAGGCGACGACCAAGTCGTACTCTCCGTACTCGCACGTCCGCGTCGGAGCCGCCGGAGTCACCAGCGACGGTCGAATGGTCGAAGGCAGCAACGTCGAAAACGCGAGCTACGGGTTGACGCTGTGCGCCGAGTGCTCGTTGGTGGGTGACCTCGCGCGCCAGGGCGGCGGCGACCTCGTCGCGGTGGCCGTGGTGGCCGGTGACGGCGAGCCCCTGACGCCGTGCGGTCGGTGCCGCCAAGTGCTCATGGAGCACGGGGGCGCCGAACTACTGGTCGACGCGGGCCCGGGGGCCGCACCGCAGCGGCTCGGCGACCTGCTGCCCGGAGCCTTCGGGGCGTCCGATCTGGGCGCGCGGAGCACTCCGTGAGCCATTCGGCGGTGGAGGTCATCACCACCAAGCGTGACGGTGGCACGCTCAGCGATGAAGCCATCACGTGGGTGCTCGACGCCTACGGGCGATCCGAGGTCGCTGAAGAGCAGATGTCGGCGTTACTCATGGCCATCCTCTTCAACGGGTTGAACGACGCGGAGCTGGGAATCTGGACCGATCGGATGATCGCCTCAGGCGAACGGCTGGACCTGTCCGTCCTGTCGCGCCCGACGGTCGACAAGCACTCGACCGGCGGCGTCGGTGACAAGATCTCGATCATCCTCGCGCCGCTGGTCGCGGCCTGCGGCGCCGCGGTACCCCAACTGTCGGGTCGTGGCCTCGGCCACACGGGTGGCACCTTGGACAAGCTCGAGTCGATTCCCGGGTGGCGCGCGGTACTCACCAACGACGAGGTGCTGGACCAGCTCGAGGACGTGGGCGCGGTGGTGTGTGCGGCGGGCGCCGGCCTTGCGCCCATCGACCGGCGCCTCTACGCGCTGCGCGACGTCGCGGGCACCGTCGAGTCGATCCCACTCATCTCTTCGTCGATCATGTCCAAGAAGATCGCCGAGGGCACCGGCGCGTTGGTGCTCGACGTCAAGGTCGGGCGCGGTGCGTTCATGAAGGACCGCGCGCGCGCCTCGGCGCTGGCGACCACCATGGTGGGCATCGGACGTCACCACGGCGTCGCGACGATGGCCCGGCTCACCGGAATGGACGCGCCTCTGGGACGTGCGGCGGGCAACGCGCTTGAGGTCACCGAGTCGATCGAGGTGCTCCAGGGCGCCGGGCCTGCCGACGTGCGCAAACTCACGCTGACCCTGGCGCGTGACATGGTTGCTCTGGTCGGCATCGACGTCGACCCGGCAAAGTATCTCGACGACGGTTCGGCTTACGAGGTGTACCGGCGAATGATCCGCGCCCAGGGTGGCGACCCCGACGCGATGCTGCCCGTCGCCACTCATCGCGAGACGGTGGTGGCACCGCGCACCGGCGTCGTCGCGTCCATCGACTCGCTGGCCGTCGGCATCAGTGCGTGGCGCCTCGGCGCGGGTCGAGCGCGCAAGGAGGACCCCGTGAGCGCGGCCGCGGGTGTCCTGACCCTCGTGCGAGTGGGCGACGCGGTCGAAGCGGGTCAACCGATCTTCGAACTGCACGCCGACGACGATGCGCACCTGGAGCAAGGTCGTCAGCCGCTCGCCCTCGCCGTTGTCATCGGCGACGAACCGGTCACTCCTCCTCAACTGTTGATCGACGTCGTCCGCGAGTAGCGACTCGCCCGTTCGGTAGCCTGGGCCGATGTCCGGCGCGTCGATCTCCCCCGAGACCATCGTGCGAGCGCCGAAGGTCCTGCTGCATGACCACCTCGACGGCGGACTGCGCCCGGCGACCGTGATCGAGTTGGCCCGCGAGATCGGTTACACCGGTCTGCCCTCGACCGACCCGGGTGAACTGGCCACGTGGTTCGTCGCCGACGCGCCCGGCAGCGACCTCGTGCGCTACCTCGAGGGATTTCGTCCACACGACGGCGGTCATGCAGACTCGACCTCAGCTGGCTCGCGTGGCCGCCGAGTGTGCGCTGGACCTGGCGCGCGACGGCGTTGTCTACGCGGAGATCCGCTTCGCTCCTGAACTTCATCAGGCGGGCGGTCTGACCCTCAACGAGGTGGTCGCCGCAGTCTTGGCTGGTTTCGTCGACGGCACGGCGCAGGCTCGGGCCGAAGGTCGGACCATCGTGGTGCGCGCGATCCTGTCGGCGATGCGCCAGGCCCACCGCAGTGAGTCGATCGCTCAACTCGCCGTGGACTTTCGTGACCACGGGGTCTGCGGCTTCGACATCGCGGGTCCGGAAGACGGGTTCCCGCCCACCGAGCACCTGTCCGCGTTCCACCTCGTCCAGCGCGAGAACTTTCATCTGACGGTCCACGCCGGCGAAGCCTTCGGCCTGCCGTCGATCTGGGAGGCGGTGCAGTTCTGCAACGCCGAGCGACTCGGCCACGGGGTGCGCATCATTGACGACGTCACCCGCGTCGGTGACCACATGGTGTTGGGTCACCTCGCCAGTTACGTGCGCGACCGACGGATTCCTCTGGAGATCTGTCCCACGTCCAATGTGCACACGGGGGCCGCAAAATCCATCGCGACGCACCCGGTAGGGACACTTCGCGAACTTCGATTCCGCGTCACGATCAACACGGACAACCGCCTCATGAGCGGAATCTCGCTCTCCGGCGAGTTCGCGACGTGTGCGGACGCTTTCGGGTGGACCCTCGACGACATGGAGTGGCTGACGTTGAACGCGATGAAGAGCGCGTTCTATCCGTTCGATCAACGCCTGGGGATCATCAACGACGTCGTGAAGCCCGGCTACGCCGCGCTGCGCGGTTCGTGAGGTTCGCCCGAGCTACCTGACCGTGACGGCGACGGGTGGCGACGCTCTTCCAGCCCCGACGCCGTTGACGGCGCGTACGCGAAGGTGAACCTTCGACTTTGACTTGAGGTGTGACACGACGAAGGTCGTGGCGCCGCGCGATCCCACGTGCCACGCGCCGCCGTTGACCGAGTACTCGTACTCCGAGATCGGATTACCCCCGCTGGTTCCCGGATGCACCGTGACGCTGACCTTGCCCTTGGCGCGCGAGACCGCGTGCGCCGACGGCGCACCGGGCGCGCGGGCCGTCGAGGAGGAGGCGTCGACGATCATGCCCTGTTGGAAACCGGCGGCGTCTTCGTACTGGCCGCCCGCCGCGCACGCCCCATCCGGTGTGCACGACACGACCTCCAACGAGCCGTTCCCCTTGACGTTGAGGTCCTGGCTCCCGAGAGGCACGATGGTGCTCGTCCAGGTGCCACCAAATTCGGAGGAGATGAAGCCCTGGACGTTGCCGAACAGGTCCTGGTACACGCCGACCGCGCGACAGTCGCCGACACTGACGCACGCCACCGATAGGGCGCCCGAATTATTGAGAAGGTTCAGGTTGAACATTCCCGGCATCACCACTGGCGTCGCCCCAGACGCCGTTGGTCTCGGTCGCCACCATGGCCTGGACGGTCCTCGCGTCGAGCGCGTACTCGCCGACCGCCTCGCACGATCCGTCACCCGGGCACGCGATCGACGTGATCGACGCCAGTCCCGCGGTGTTGAGCGCGTCGCTACCGGGCAGCTCCTGGGCGTTGCCCCAGACTCCCGCAACCTCGTCGGCGACAAAGGCGTCGTAGACACCCGTCGAGGGTGAGTAGAGACCCCCGACCGCGCAGTGACCCACGGAGCTGCAGGCGATCTGTGACGACGTCGCGACGCCACCCGCGTTGAGTGCAATGAGACCGGGCAAGGGCTGGGCCGTCCCCCACACCCCGGCGACCTGACTGTCGACGAACACCTGGTCATTCGTCGCCGCGTCCGCGTAGTACCCGGTCAAGCACGCACGATCCCACCGCGGGGCAGGCCATCGACGCGACCGTACCGAGCTGGCCGGGATCCAACACGTTCATCCCCGGCACCTCCATCGCGCCGGCCCACGTTCCGTTGGTCTCGGTCGCCACCCACGGCTCTTGGTTCGTGCCGTTCTCGACGAAGTAGAGACCGCCCGCGACGCACTGACCGGGCGACGTGCACACGAGTGACACCAAGCGCATCCCGTCCGACGCCGGAATCGACGAGTCGCGCGGCACCTCGAAGGCCGACCCCCACACACCCGCGTGCTCTTGGGCAATGAAGGCCTGCTTGACCTGATTGGTGTCGGTGTAGCGGCCGCCGGCCTCGCACTCGCCGACGGCCGTGCACGAGATGACGACGTTGTCGCGCACCGCTCCGCCGGCGTTGAGATCAGCCAGACCGGGGATCGGGATCGCCGCGCCCCAGACACCGTTGGTCTCGTTGGCCACGAAGCCCTGGACGTGCGCGGATCCGTCGATGTACGTGCCGACCGCCGCGCAACTCCCGTTCGACGAGCACGAGACGTCGTCGATGTTGGCCGTGCCGTCCACGTTGAGCGCCGCAAGACCGGTCACTCGGTGAGCGTTGGTGAAGGCTGGATCAGCCGCGGCCACGCCGCTGCCCACGACCAGCACCAGCGCGCTGGTGAGCGCCGTGAGGGTGACGGCGAGGTGGCCCGGGGTTCGCCGCAGCCTCATGTGTGAGGTCTACTACCTAAGCCGACGACCGCAACCGCGCCGTCTCGCACCCGGGGCGACACCGCGTCGACCGTCCAGCTGCGGGCCAGTGGTTACTTGACCTTGACCGTGACCGATCGCGACGGCCCGCTGGGACCGACGGCGTTGACCGCTCGGACTCGAACGTGGACCTTCGACTTGGACTTGAGATGCGAGATAGTGAACGTGGTCCCGCCGCTCGACCCCTTGCGCCAGGCGCCGCCGTTCAACGAGTACTGGTACGCCGTGATCGGGTCGCCACCGTTTGATCCCGGGTGCACGGTGACGGTGATCTTGCCCTTGGCGTGAGAGGCCGCGCTGACCCCGGGTGCCGCCGGCGCCGTCGCGGGCGCCGTGGAGGCGTCCAGGATCATTCCTTGGAACGATCCCGCGCTGTCCTTGTACTGGCCCGCCGCGCTGCACGACCCGTCGCTGGTGCACGACACGACGCCCAACTGGGCGTCGCCTTCGGTGTTCAGTGCCGCGCTGCCCGGTGCCTCCACCGAACCTGACCAGACTCCACCGGACTCGGTCGACAGGAACGCCTGGTAGTTGTTGGACCCGTCCAGGTAGTACCCCACGGCGCGACAGTCGCCCGTCGAGACGCACGAGACGTCGTAGGCCTCGGCCGCTCCGTCGACGTTCAACGTCGCGGTGCCGGGCATCTCGGCGGCCGACCCCCAGACACCACCGGACTCGCTGGCCACGAGCGCGTGGTAGTTCTGCGAGCTGTCCTCGTACACGCCCACCGCCTCGCACGAGCCGTCACTGGGACAGGCAATGGAGTCGACAATGGCGTTCTGCCCGGTGTTGAGCGTCACCGATCCGGGCACCTCGAGGGCGCTCCCCCACACACCGCCGATCTCATCGGCAACGAAGGCCTCGCCGGCGGTACTCACCAACGTGTAACCGCCGCCGATGGCGCAACGACCGACCGAACTGCACACGATCTGGTTGGCCGCCGCGAAGCCGCCGGTGTTGATGGAGACCAGACCGGGCACCGGAATTGCGGTTCCCCAGGTACCCGACGTCTCGTTGTCGACGTAGGCCTGGAAGTGGTTGGAGGAGTCGGTGTAGATGCCCGTCGCGGCACAGGACCCCGCGGCGGGACAGGCGATCGAAGTAATCGTGCCCAGGATCCCCTGATTGAGCGTTGCGGTGCCCGGAAGCTCGATGGCGGGTGCCCACGTCCCACCGGACTGGGTTGCCACCCATGATTGAGTGGCGGTTCCCGCGCCGTCGACGTAGAAGCCGCCCGCGACGCAGTTGCCGGGCGACGCGCACGAGATCGACGACGACGTCGCGGCGAGTGACGCCGGCAGCGTGGGATCACGCGGGAGCGTGATCGCCGAGCCCCACGATCCCGCGTGCTCGGTGACGAGGAAGACCTGGCGGACCGAATTGGCGTCGAGATAGTCGCCGCTCGCCGAGCACTCCCCGGTTCCCGCACACGAGATGGACATCACGTCATCGACGTTGCCGTGGGCGTTGAGAGCGATGAGTCCCGGAATCGGCACTGCAGTGCCCCACACGTCGCCGGTCTCGGTGACGACGAAGCCTTGGCTGAGTCGGCTGCCGTCGGTATAGGTGCCGATCGCGCCGCAGTTGCCATTGGAGGAGCACGACATGTCGTCGATGTTCGCGGTGCCGTCCACGTTGAGTGCACCGAGGCCGTTCACGGCATGCGCGTTTGCAAATGACGGATCGGCGCCGGCGGGGCCGTTACCGGTCACGAGAAAGACCGCGATCGCCGCGACGGCGAGTTTGGCCAGGGGGTGGTGTCGGAGGGACAGTCGTGTCATGTGCGCTGTCTACTACGAAGTGCCATATTGGCGCCCTTAATGTCATTAAGGTTTTTCGCCCCGCATGCGCGCACTACCTGGTCCGGACCGAATACGTGGCTCTAGAGCGCGGTCAACTCCACCACGCTGCGCCGAACGGCGTCGAGACGCGTGAGCGCCTCAATGCGCGCTTCGGCGAGCACGTCGGTTGGTGGCTGGACGACCTCCAGGTACGCCTTCAGTTTCGGTTCGGTGCCCGATGGTCGCACGACGACCCTTCCGACGTCGCCCAGTTGCCATCGCACGCCCTCGGTCGGGGGCAGGCCACGCCACCCCTCGCTGAGGTCGACCACCTCGGTCACCGCCAGTCCCCCGACTGACGTGGGCGGCTTGGATCGAAGCCGCGCCATCACGTCGGCAATGGCCGCGAGGCCCGCGGCACCCTCGGCGCGCACCGACACCTGGGTGCCGGCGTGAACGCCAAACCGTGTCTCGATCTCGTCGAGGCGGTCAGCCAGGGTCTGAGACTCGCGCGCGAGGTCGTGGGCCAGGCGCGCCAGACAGAGGGCGGCGGACATGCCGTCCTTGTCGGCGACCATCGGGTCGACGGCGAACCCCAGGGCCTCTTCGTAGCCGAAGCGCAACACGGCGTCGCCGGCCGCGCGCGAGATCCACTTGAAGCCGGTCAAGGTCGTGACGTAGCGCACTCCGGCGTCGGCGGCCATGGCCTCCAACAGACCCGACGACACGATCGTAGTCGCCACGACGTCGCCGGGGTTCGCGCCAGGAAGCAGCGCGGACGCGAGAAGCCAACCGATCTCGTCTCCGCGCAGCGACCGCCACGACCCGTGGTCGCGCACCGCCACTCCCAAGCGGTCGGCGTCGGGATCGTTCGCGATGATGAGATCCGCCCCCACGTCGTCGGCGGTACTCATGGCTTCGTCCAGCGCGCCCGGCTCCTCAGGGTTTGGGAAGGGCAGCGTCGGGAACGAGGGGTCCGGCGCGAACTGGCTAGCCACGACACGCACGTTGTCGAAGCCGGCGGCGGCGAAGAGTTCGGTCATTGGCGCGCCACCGACGCCGTGCAGCGCCGTGTAGGCAATCGCCAGGTCACTGTCGACGCCGAAACGCTCCACCATGTGGTCGCGGTAGGTGGCGAGGAGCTCCGGGTCGATGGCGTGGTGATGGGCGACACCGCGCTTGCCCAGCGTGGGAGTTCCCGCCGCGGCGGCGTGCCGTTCAACGATCTCGTCGTTGGGCGGGATGATCTGTGCGCCGTCACCCGCGTAGAGCTTGTAGCCGTTGTCGAGCGGAGGATTGTGACTCGCCGTGATCATGACGCCGGCCGCCGCGCCGAGTGCCTTCACGCAGTACGGGACAAAGGGCGTCGGCGCGGGTCGGGGCATCTCCCAGACGACGACACCGGCACCCAGCAAGACGGCGACGACTTCGTCATTGAACCGCTCCGAGCCATTGCGTGCGTCGCGGCCGACCACGACGCCGCGTGACGGATCCGCCCCGGTCTCGGCGAGCCAGGCAACGACCCCCTGAGTGGCCCGGCGCACGGTCAGACGGTTCATCCCAGCTGGACCGGACATGATGGGACCACGAAGTCCCGCCGTCCCGAAGTTCAGCGGCGCGTCGAAGCGACGCGCGAGTTCGACTTCGTTACCCGCGTCGAGCAGATCGCCCAACTCCGTTCGGTCCGCGTCGTCCGGGTCGGCGGCGACCCAGGCCGCAACGCGGACCCGCAGGTCCTCGTTCACAGTGCTGGCAGAATGCTCGCCAGCAGTGCGCCGAGACCGGCCGCCGATGACTGTCCGGTGGCGAGCACCTCTTCGTGGTCCAGCGGCGCCGTCGTGACCCCGGCCGCGTAGTTAGAGACCAGCGACAGACCCACGACCTCGGCGCCGAGATGGCGCACGGCAATCGCTTCGAGGACCGTCGACATGCCCACGAGGGTTGCGCCCACGGTGCTGAGCATCGTGATCTCCGCCGGTGTCTCGTAGTGGGGTCCGCGTAGTCCGGCGTAGACGCCTTCGGTCAGCGAGGGTTCGACGTCGCGCACAACGGCTCGAGCCCGAACGCTGTACAGGTCGGTGAGGTCGACGAAGCGCGCGCCGAATCCGACCGGCGGTGCCGGGCCCTCCAACGGCGACGTGCCAGTGAGGTTGAGGTGGTCGCGGATGAGCACCACCGTTCCCGGCGCGATCGAGGGCTCGATCCCGCCGGCGGCGTTGGTCAACACCACACAGCGAGCCCCGGCGGCCACGACGGTGCGCACCGGGTGGACGACCGCCGAGACATCGTTTCCCTCATACAGGTGGACGCGCCCGGTGACCAGGGCCACGTGACGTCCCTCTACGGTGACCGAGAGGATGCGCCCGCTGTGACCGGGCACCGTCGGCGCGACGAATCCCGGCAGCGAGGTGGTCGCCACGTCGTTCGTCGGTTGACCGAGGGCGGCGGCACCCTCTCGCCAGCCCGAACCCAACACGACCGCGAGGTCGTAGGCGTCGACGCCACTCTGTTCTCGCAGGGCGTCGGCGGCCCGGCGCGCGAGTTCGAACGCGTCGCTCATCATTGGCCGATCGTGTGCCAGACCGTGGAGGTCTCGACGAAGGCTCGCAGGCGGCGCAGCGATTCGTCGGCTCCCGCCCTCGGTTTGAGCACCCGCTTGATCGAGCCCGCGGCCGTCGCGGCCAGCGCGTCGGGGTCCGACGCACCCGCGAGGTCCACGCCGTCGACGTCCTCGTGGGCGGCCAGCACCGGTGCGAGTTCTTCGGTCAAGCCAGTGATCAGGTTCAGGACGCCCCCGGGCAGGTCGGACGTGGCACTCATCTCACCGAGGAGCAGGGCGGGCGTCGGTCGACGAGCGCTGAGCACCGCCACCACGGCGTTGCCGGTGCACAGCGGTGCGAAGACCGAGTCGACGAACCCCTCCAACGATGACTCCTGCGGCGCGATGACGCCGACCACTCCTGATGGGACTGGCAGCGAGAAGTTAAAGAACGGTCCGGCCACCGGGTTGGCGCCACCTTGGACCTGGGTGATCTTGTCAGTCCACCCGGCGTACCAAACGATGCGGTCAATGGACCGACTGACGATGGCCGCCGCGTCGGTGCCGTCGACACCCTCGGCCTGGGCCACATGCTCGGCCAGTTCGCTGCGACGCGACTCGGCCATCTCGGCCAAGCGGTAGATCACTTGACCGCGGTTGTACGCGCTGAGCGCCCACCATTTGGGCTGGGCCGCGCGCGCGGCCACGACCGCGTCGCGCACGTCCTTGCGCGAACCCTGGGCGACGTTCGCCCAGAAGTCACCGGTGGCGCTCAATACCTCGTAGCTGCGCCCCGACTCCGAGCGCGGGAACGCCCCGTTGACGAGCAGCTTGTAGGTCTTGCGGACGTCGAGGCGATCAGACATTGAGGTACGCCTCCAACCCGTGGCGACCGCCCTCACGGCCGAAGCCTGACTCGCGCACGCCGCCGAAGGGGCTGGTCGGATCGAAGCGGTTATAGGTATTGGCCCAGATGACCCCGGCGCGCAGGCGTTCGGCGACCCACAGCGTCCGGCTCCCCTTCTCGCTCCACACCCCGCAGGCCAGCCCGTACTTCGTGTTGTTGGCCTTGGCCACGGCCTCTTCGGGGGTCCGGAAGGTGAGGACCGACAGCACCGGTCCGAAGATCTCCTCGCGCGCGATGCGGTGCGACTGGGCGACGTCGGCGAAGACCGTCGGGGCGAACCAGTAGCCGCGATCGGGCAGCGCGCACGAGCTGGTGTAACGCGTGGCGCCCTCGGCCTCGCCCACCATGGTCATCTCAGTGATTCGTTCCAGTTGCGCCGCGGAGTTGATCGCGCCGACGTCCGTGTTCTTGTCCAGCGGGTCGCCGACACGCAGTTGCTCGACGCGTCGGATCAGTCGGCGCAGCACCTCGTCGGCGATCGACTCTTGGACCAGCAACCGCGACCCGGCGCAGCACACGTGGCCCTGGTTGAAGAAGATGCCGTCGATGATCCCTTCGATCATCTCGTCGATCGGCGCGTCCTCGAAGACGATGTTGGCGCCCTTGCCACCTAACTCCAGTGTGAGGCGCTGGCCGCCCTGGGCCACGCGAGTCTGGATCATCCGGCCAACCTCGGTCGAGCCGGTGAAGGCGATCTTGTCGACGGCGCTCTCGACCAAGTCGGACCCGGTCGCGCCGTCGCCGGTCACGATGTTGACGACCCCCGGGGGCAGCTCGGCCTGCTGGAGGATCTCGGCCAGCACCAGCGCCGTCAGCGGCGTCGTCTCGGCCGGCTTGAGGACGCACGTGTTGCCGGCGGCTAACGCCGGGGCGAGTTTCCACGCGGCCATGAGTAGCGGGAAGTTCCAGGGAATGATCTGACCGGCCACGCCGAGTGGTTGTGGATTGGACCCGAAGCCGGCGTGTTCGAGTTTGTCCGCCCACCCGGCGTAGTAGAAGAAGTGGGCGGCGGCCAACGGGATGTCGATGTCGCGCGATTCGCGGATGGGCTTGCCGTTGTCCAGGCTCTCGACCACGGCCAACTCTCGCGAGCGTTCCTGGATCAGCCGAGCTACGCGAAACAGGTACTTCGCGCGTTCGGTGCCGCTCGTCTTGGACCAGACGTCGTCGTAGGCGCGCCGGGCGATCGCGACGGCGCGGGTGACGTCAGCGGTGCTCGCCTGGGCGACGGTGGCCAAGGGCGTGGCCGTCGCCGGGTTGAGCGTCTCGAACTGATCATGGTCCGCGGGGTCGGTGAACTCGCCGTCCAGGAAAAGGCCGTAGCTCGGGCGCAATCGGGCGATCGACGCCGACTCCGGCGCCGCGTCATATTCCAGTGACCCCAACCGGGATGTCTCGAGTTCGCCGGCCACGTCAGTCCCCGCTGAACTCGTCGGCGCGCACGTAGGCGCCGCGACGCTGCTTGGCGCGCTGCATGAGTAGGTCGTTGAGGAGCGAGGAGGCACCGAACCGGAAGTACTCCGGCGTGAGCCAGCTCGATCCGACGGACTCGTTGACCAGAACCAGGTAGCGAATCGCGTCTTTGGAAGTGCGGATACCGCCGGCCACCTTCACCCCCACCTGGCGACCCGTCGATTCGGCGAAGTCGCGCACCGCCTCGAGCATCACCAACGCCGTCGGGAGGGTCGACGATACCGTCGCCTTGCCGGTCGACGTCTTGATGAAGTCCGCACCGCCGAGCATGGCGAGCCAGCTCGCGCGACGCACGTTGTCGTACGTGACGAGTTCACCGGTCTCCAGAATGACCTTGAGGTGCGCGGAACCGCACGCCGCCTTCACCGCGACGACTTCGTCGAAGACCTGACCGAGGCACCCCGAGAGGAACGCTCCGCGATCGATGACCATGTCAATCTCGTCCGCGCCCGCGCCAACCGCGTCGCCGACGTCGAGCAGTTTCACCGCCAGCGACGCGCGACCCGACGGGAAGGCGGTCGCCACTGACGCCACCGCGACGCGCGAAGCTCCCAACACGGAGCGCGCGTGAGCAACGAGGTCGGGGTAGACGCACACCGCCGCGACCGAGGGCGCGGTCGGGTCGGCGGCGTCCGGCCACATCGCCTTCGTGCACAGTGAGGTAACCCGTCCGGGCGTGTCGGCTCCCTCGAGCGTGGTGAGGTCAATCATCGAAATGGCGAGGTCCAGGGCGGCCAGTTTCGTGGCGCGCTTGATCGAGCGCGTGGCCAGCTTGGCGGCGCGCGCCTCGGCCCCCACCGCGTCAACCCCGGAGAGGCTGGCCAGCAATGCACGGAGCTGAGCCTCGGACTCGACGGCGGGCAGCGACCCGACCGCGGGGATGCGCACGCCGTAGTCGGACGGCGTGACGGGACGAAGCGGGGCAATGCTCACGTTGGCCACGCTACCAACGAGGGTCGGATTGGCTCCCGCTCACGGGTGATAGGTCGGCAGTTCGTTGGCCTCGCGCCGCTGTGCCAATGAGGGTGCGCCGGCGTCCTTCTCGCTCACGATCGGCTCGCCCGTGAGAGGCCACGTCACACCGATCTGCGTGTCGAAGGGATTGATCTCAAGTTCGAAGGGCGCGTTGTAGGGAGACGACAGCAGGTAGGCGAGGGTCGCGTCGTCGCTGGTTACGCAAAAGCCGTGGGCGACACCAGCCGGGAGCACGACGGATCGTCCGAGGTCGCCCGACAAGGTGACGACATCGACCGCCCCGAAGGTGGGCGATCCCACGCGCACGTCAACGATCACGTCATCGAGTGTGCCCGCGACGCAGGTGACGACCTTGGCCTGGCCCTCCGGCGCGAGAGAGTAGTGAAGTCCGCGGACCACACCGCGCACCGATCGCGACAGGTTGGCTTGACTGGTCGAGAAGTCGAAGCCCGTCTCGTTGAGTTCGGCCCACTTGAACCATTCGCGAAAGAAACCCCGGTCGTCGGCCCAGACCGGCGATTCCAAAATGACGAGTCCTGCGACGGCACCGCCAGTGAGGGTCACGCGACCTGGTCCTTGAGTGGACGCCACCACTCCTCATTCTCGCGATACCAGCGCACGGTTGCCGCGAGACCTTCGTCGAAGTCCACGCACGGCGCGAAGCCGAGTTCGTTCTTGATCTTGCACCAGTCGACCGAGTACCGGCGGTCATGTCCGAGTCGGTCCGCGACCGGCTCCACCAGCGACGCGTCGGCACCGCACAGCTCAACCAGTCGATCGGCGATCTCTCGGTTGGTCAGTGCCGTTCCGCCGCCGATGTTGTAGATCTCGCCGGCCCGTCCACCCTCCAACACAGCCAGCACTCCGCGGCAGTGGTCGTCCACGTGCAGCCAGTCGCGCACGTTCAGACCGTCGCCGTAGAGCGGGGCGCGTTGCCCGTCGAGGAGGTTGGTGACGAACAGAGGAATCATCTTCTCGGGGAACTGACGCGGGCCGTAGTTGTTTGAACAGCGCGTCACCCGCACGTCGAGGCCGTAGGTGCGGTGGTACGCCAGAGCTGCCAGGTCCGAGCCGGCCTTGGAGGACGCGTATGGCGAGTTCGGCTCCAGGACGTGGCCCTCGCGCCACGAGCCCTCATCGATCGATCCGTAGACCTCGTCGGTCGAGACGTGGACGAAGCTCTGCACGTCGCCGCGGCGCGCACTCTCGAGCAACTGCTGGGTGCCGAGCACGTTGGTGGTGAAGAACAGCTGGGCACCGGCGATCGAGCGGTCGACGTGGCTCTCGGCGGCGAAGTGGATGACCGCGTGCGCCCCGCGCACTGCGCGGTCAGCGGCCTCGGCGTCAACGATCGATGCGTGCAGGAACGACGCGCGCCGGTCGCGCAGCACCTGGTCCATGTTTTCGCGGCGACCGGAGTAGGTGAGCGCGTCGAACAGCACGATGTCGTCGTAGCCGAGGTCCTCGGCGCGCTCGAGAAAGAGCTCGGAGAATCGGGAGCCGATGAACCCCGCGGCCCCGGTGATCACTGCGCGCATGCCAACCTCGGCCACTAGAGAGGGTAAAGCGTCCTCTATACACTACTGGGGTGAAGGGAATCGTTTTGGCTGGCGGTAATGGCACGCGCCTGCATCCGATTACCCACGCGATCTCCAAACAGCTCTTGCCGATCTACGACAAGCCGATGATCTACTACCCCCTCAGCACGTTGATGCTGACCGGACTGCGCGAGATCCTGCTCATCACGACGCCGCACGACCAAGACGCCTTCCGCCGACTACTCGGCGACGGGTCGCACCTGGGTATCAGCATCTCGTACGTCACCCAGGAGAGCCCCAACGGACTGGCCGAGGCGTTGATCCTGGGCGAGAAGTTCCTCGACGGTGACAAGTGCGCGCTCATCCTCGGCGACAACCTCTTCTACGGACCGGGACTGGGCACGCACCTGCGCGAGAACGTCGACGTCGAGGGCGCGCTCATCTTCGCCTATCAGGTGCACGACCCCACCCGCTACGGCGTCGTCGAGTTCGACGACCACGGCCACGTTCTGTCGATCGAAGAGAAGCCCGCGCACCCCAAGAGTGACTACGTCGTGCCCGGCATCTACTTCTACGACGAGAAGGCCGTCAAGCTCGCGCACGAGCTCACGCCGAGTTCTCGGGGCGAGTTAGAGATCACCGCGCTGAACCTGGCCTACCTGGAGCGCGGCGAGCTGCGCGTGCAGCAGTTGTCACGCGCGACGACCTGGCTCGACACCGGGACCCACGAGTCGCTGTACGAAGCCGGTGGTCTCATTCGCACGCTCCAGCACCGCAGTGGCATGCGCATCGGCGACGTCGAACAGATCGCGCGCGACCAGGGCTGGGTGTAAGCGGCGCCCTAAGTAACCGGGAATCCGAGGACCGCCACGGCCTCGGCGAACGCCACACGCTTGTGGGCCGAGATGATCCCACGATCCTTGTCGGCCATGGCCGCCGCCACCGCGAACGCTCGCGGGACGACGTCATTCTCGGGCGCAAATTCCTCGACGATACCGCTCGACTGCGCCTCGCTCGCGTTGAATCGGTGCCCCGTGAGCATCGCGTGAATCGCGGTCGCGCGCGGTAGCCGGGCGAAGAGAATGGAGGCCAGCTTCTCATCGAGCGCCATGCCGATGTCCACCTCGTTCATGCACCAGTAGCCCCGGTCCTCGCGCATGACGCGGTAGTCCATGCCGCAGGCCAGGAGCGCTCCCGCCGCGAAC
The DNA here is from genome assembly GCA_963715855.1 of uncultured Actinomycetota bacterium. Lineage (GTDB taxonomy): Bacteria > Actinomycetota > Acidimicrobiia > Acidimicrobiales > RAAP-2 > RAAP-2. Next base: position 1,330,837 of record OY970279.1, on the reverse strand, counting down.
GTGTGGCCGTTGAGAGCGGCCACCGTGTACGCGGGGAAGAGAAAGAGGCGGGCCACCGTGCGGTGGAGCTCGGTGAGCGTGGCGCCCAACTGGGCGGGGTCCTCCATGAACCGAGCAAGGTCGAGCCCGTTGGAGAAGAACTTCCCGGCGCCGGTGAGCACCAGCGCGCGAGGGCCCGGCTCGGCCTCGACTTCGTCCAAGTGTTGGTGAAGAAGCGCCAACGAGTCCAGGTTGACGCGGTTCTCGCCCTCGTCCCAGCGCACGAAGGCGACCGGTCTCTCCCAGGTAAGTGTCATCGGCACGCGCCCACACTACGAGACGCGACTAGTAGATCTGGGGCCTCACCGCCAGCGTCAGATCGAGGTACGCGGGGTCGACGGGGATGACGCGGAAACTCGCCTGATAGCCCTGTCCGACGACGTCGCCGGTGTAGGCGTAGATCGGCAGGAGCAGCGTCGAACCGTTCGCCATGGCGTACGCGCCGTACTGGTCAGACTCCTGCGTGAGGTTGACGACCAACGGAGGAATCGTGGTGGTCGTGGTGTCCTCGGTGCTGGGTGGGGTCGTGTCGGACGGCGCCGAGCCCGCCGAGGACGAACCGTTGACGACCGTCGGCGGCGCGACGGATGTCGCCGGGCCGGTCGAACTGGACCCCGTGGACAGGACACCCCCGGGTGCCGCGGTCCACCCGGCGACGTCGAAGGCCACGAAGAGTTGGTCCTTGATCTGGTCGACGCCGGCTGCCGGAGAGATGAGTGGGTACTCACCGAGGGGTGTCAGCGTGAAGCTCACTCCATCGGCTGACACGAGCGAACCGTCCGCGGCGAAGACGAAATCGTAGGAGAGGTTCGTGACCTTCCCGCCGACCAAGATAGGAACGTTGACGTCAACCGGTGCGGTGGCGTCAGATCCCTCCGCCGTCGCCGTGGGCGTCCCGAGATCGAAGTTGCCCAATTGGTGCGCGTCACTGAGCGCCTTGGCATTGAACGCGTCCGTCGCCACCGTCGTGGACGACGTCGCGACGCCCGACTGATCAGTGAGACTGACGTCCCATGAGGCGAACCCGCCGAACGTGTCGACAGAGCCTGAGTACGTCGGACCGGTCGCGGCGTAGCTCTGACCGTTGTCCGTCGAGGAGGGTGTCCCGACGTCGACGCCTAGGGAGGACGCCGCGTTCGAAAGTGTCGCGGCCGGATCGCTGGGCGCGGAGATCGTATACACGGTGGCGGAGCCGGCCGCCGAGGAGAAGTTGCCGGCGCCGGTGAACTCGTAGTTTCGCTGGAGGAACATCATGGGACTTGCCGTCGTGAATTTGGTCGCGGCGTCGGAGCCAGCCTGGTGACTCACGCCGGCAGCGAAGGACAGCACCGGTAGAGAGACACCCGACGTGGACAGCGCGGCGATGCCCGTTCCGGTGACGGCGCCCGTCAGCGCCACCGCCGCGGCCACCTTCAGGCGGAAGCTGCGCCACGTGGCGTCTCGACGCGAGACAGGAGTCGCCACGACACGCGACAACATCGCACCGAACCTCGGGTGCTCGTAGCCCGCCGCCGCGGGATCACTCGCGATCAGTCGCTCGTCAATGGACCTCATGGATTCCTCCTCCATAGGGTCTCTGTCCGGCGATGGCGGAACTTTCATTCGACGGCCACGTCGGTGAATAACTTGCGGAATCGAGCCTCGGCGCGCGAGAGTCGAACCGCTGCGGCGTTCGTCGTCAGGTGGAAGACCACGGCAATCTCGGCCGCGCTGCGCCCGTCCCAGGCGTGCAGTAGCAGGATCTCGCGGTCGTCGTCACTGAGCGCGGCCAGCGCCTGGCGTACTCCCTCGTCAGCGACGACGGATTCCTCCGCGGGCGCGGTCGAGCCCGCGGGGCGCACGCGGTCCTGGGCGGCCAACATCCGACGGTGCTTTCGCTGCGCGTTGCGCAGCACGTTGCGAGCGACGCCGATCATCCACGGAATCGTCGCGTCGGCCGGGATGTCGTCGAAGCGCCGCCAGGCCACGATGAGTACGTCTTCCACCAGGTCGTCAAGGTCAGCCGCGCCCAGCGGGTAGAGACGGCGGCGCATGTACGCGCCGACCACCGGCGTGGCCTCGACGGCCATCGCCCGGAAGCGGCTCTCTCTCCCCGGTGCCACGTTGGAACCTGTCCGATGTGCGCTCGTACTTACACCTGGGAGTCAATCACTGCCAGCGCGACGCTCGCGCCAGGTCCAGGGGTAGTTTGGAGGCGTGAGTGACCTACCGGAGAATCCGCCGGACGTCTCGTCCGAGCATCGCGTGTCCGAGCACTGGGTCTGGGTCGGCGACCACCGTCCGCCCTGGCCGCGGGTGCTGGTCGAACAGATGGGCACGGGCTGGGCCCCCGATGTGCCCAACGACGCCGTTCACCCGATGGCGACCCACGCCGACGCGCGTCGCCGACGCCTCGCCGACCTCTTCGTCGACCGCACGCTGGTGATTCCCACTGGGGCCCCCAAGGTGCGCGCCAACGACACCGACTACCGTTTTCGACCCGACTCGGACTTCTACTACCTCACCGGCTGTGAGGAACCCGACTGCGTTCTGGTGATCGCCCCGGGATCCTCGGGACCCCACGCCACGCTCTACGTCGCCCCACGACGCGACCACTCGACCACCGACTTCTTTTCCGACGCGCGGTACGGCGAGCTCTGGGTCGGACCCAGCCGCGGCGTCATCGAGGCCGCCGTCTTCTACGGCATCGAGACCGCCCCCCTCGACTACTTGGAAAAGGACCTGGGGTCGGCAGTCGCGGGCGAAGTGTTCGTGCGTCGCGGCGTCGACGCACGCGTCGACACCCTGGTTCCCCCGGACGAGCACGACCAGGTACTCACCGAAACGCTCTCGGAAATGAAACTCGTCAAGGACGACTTCGAGGTCGCCCAGCTGCAAGCCGCCGTCGACCACACGATTCGAGGCTTCGAGGACGTCGTACGGGCTCTGCCGACGGCCGAGGGACGCGGCGAGCGCGTCATCGAAGGAGTCTTCAGCCTGCGCGCGCGCGTCGAGGGCAACGACGTGGGCTACGGCACCATCGCGGCCAGCGGCGCGCACGCCACGATCCTGCACTGGGGGAACAACGACGGTCCGGTGCACAGTGGCGACCTGCTGCTGCTCGACGCGGGCGTCGAGCACCACACCCTCTATACCGCCGACGTCACGCGCACGTTGCCGATCAACGGCACCTTCTCGGACGCCCAGCGCCGTGTCTACGAGCTCGTGTTGGCCGCGCAAGAAGCGGGTATCGCCGCGGTGCGACCGGGCGTGTCCTTCCGCGCCCCCAACGACGCAGCCATGGCGGTGCTCGCCCAGGGCCTCTACGAAATGGGCATCCTCACCGAGGAGCCGGCGCTCGCCCTACGCCACGACCGGCAGATGTACCGGCGCTACACGCTGCACGGGGTGAGCCACATGCTGGGCATCGACGTGCACGACTGCGCGCGTGCGCGCAACGACCTCTACTTCGGCGAGCTGAAGGAGGGCTACGTGCTGACGGTCGAGCCGGGACTGTACTTCCAGCCTCACGACCTCACCGTGCCCGCGCAGTACCGAGGGATCGGCGTGCGCATCGAAGACGACATCTTGGTGACCGCTGACGGCGCGCGCAACCTCTCTGGAGCGCTGCCGCGCGCCGTGGATGAGGTTGAGGCGTGGATGGCGGCGCTATGGTCGGCCGGGCCGACCGAACTGCACCTTTAATTACGAGGCAACGCGCAGCGGTAGGTTCCGCGGACCGCGGATCATTCCCGGCGCCCAGGTGACGGCCGCCGGGTCGGCCAGTTCGAAGTGCGGGAAGCGCGCGATGAACTCCTCCAGAGCGACGCGCAGCTCGAGGCGCGCCAGGTTCGAGCCCACGCAACGGTGGATCCCCAGCCCGAAGGCGAGGTGGCGGTTCTCCATCCGGTCGATGATGAACTTGTCGGCGTCCTTGAAGGCCACCGGGTCGCGGTTGGCCGCCGGGAAGCCCAGCATTAGCCAGTCGTACTCCTTCATGGGACAGCCCAGGTACTCCATGTCGTGCTTGACGAGGCGCGCCATCGTCACCGGCGCGTAGAAGCGCAGGAACTCTTCAAGGGCAATCGGCATCAGGTCGGGCTCGGCGACCAGTCGCGCGAGGTCATCGGGGTTCTGGGCGAGGTGCCAGAGCGATGAGCCGATGGCTGACCACGTCGTGTCGATGCCAGCGATCAGTATCAGGATCATGGTTCCGAAGACGTGCTCGAGGGCGAGCTTCTCGCCCGCGACCTCGACGTTGAGCAGATACGAGGTCAGGTCGTCGCGCGGGTTGGCCTGGTGGTCCTCGATCTGGTGCACCAGGTACTCCTCGATCGGCATGAACTGCTCGATGCGCTCTTCCTCGGGCAGGTTCACGCCACCGATGACGATGTGGACGAAGTCGCGGAAGAGGTCCTCGTCGGCCTCCGGAAAGCCGAGCATCTGGCGGATGACTGCGGTGGGGATGAACTGCGCGTAGCCACTGCCGCCGTTGACGACCTCCTGGCCGGCCATGTTGTCGAGGAGTTTGCGGCACAGGGTGCGCATCTGAGGTTCGAGCGCGTTAATCGGGCCCGGCGCAAAGGCCGGCAGAATGACCCGCCGCGCGATCTGGTGGAACGGCGGGTCCGAGGTGATCGGCGGCGCGACGCCGATGGGAGCCGGCAGCGCCTCCTCTCCCGGGCGGCCATTGCCGATCACGACGGTGCGGCTGGTGAAGTTCTCGGTGTCCTTGGCGACCGCCGTGACGCCGGCGTGGGTCGCGGGGAACCATCCGCCACCGAAGCGATCGGTGTGGGCAACGGGACAGCGCTCGCGCAGGTCGTCCCAAATGGGATACGGGTCGGCCACCCACTGGGGATCGGTGTGATCCCAGTCAGTGGCGAAGTCCGTGACCAGAGGCTGGGTGTCGGTCATCTCACTCCTCGATGTCGATGGCGTGTTCAGGGCAGTTCGCTTGGGCCAGCCGGGCCAGCGAGAGGGTGTCGTCGCTGAGGGTGCCGTCACCGACGACCAGGCCATTGCCCAGTTCGTCGTAGGTGAACAGGTCCGGGGCGAGAGTGAAGCAGCGCCCGTGTCCCTGGCACCGCATCGCGTCAATGATGACTCTCACGACCCTCCCCTCCGTGCGACACCGCGACCTTACTACCCAGTAACTCTCGCCGAGTTCCAACCTACGTGGCGTGCAACCAGGTTGACGGCAAGTTGCGAAAAGTGGTCGTGACTCCATCGACTGGAGCGGCCGAGGTCACGACCCGTCACGACTCGGCGTCGATCTCCTCGCGACTGATACCCAGAAAGTAGAGGACCGCGTCGAGGTACGGCACTGAGAGCGCGGTGTCGGCGTGCTCACGCACCATCGCCGGCGCATTGAACGCGACGCCCAGGCCGGCCGCCGCCAGCATGTCAATGTCGTTCGCCCCGTCGCCCACCGCCACCGTCTGCTCCAGCGGGACGCCGACCTCCTCGGCGAAGCGGCGAAGCGCCTGAGCCTTTCCCGCTCGGTCCAGAATGTCGCCCACCAAGCGCCCGGTTAGTCGTCCGTCGAGCACCTCCAGGTGATTGGCCGCAAACAACGTCACCCCGAGCTCGGCGAGCAAGGGCGCCAAGACTTCGACGAATCCGCCGGACACGACGGCCGGCACGTAGCCCAGACGACTCAAAGTACGCACCAGCGTGCGCGCCCCAGGCGCGAGACGAAGGCGAGCGCGCACGTCGTCGAGCACTGACGCGGGGAGTCCCTCCAACAGGGCCACGCGCTGGCGCAACGACTCGGCGAAGTCGATCTCGCCGGCCATCGCGGCGTTGGTGATCTCGGCCACTTCCTTGGCGCATCCACACTCGTCGGCCAGCAGGTCGATGACCTCATCTTGGAGAAGCGTCGAATCGGCGTCCATCACCACGAGGTGCTTGGCCCGGCGGTGCAGACCGGCGCGTTGGACGGCGAGGTCGAGGCCGGTGCTCTGGGCCACGAGCGTCAGCTCGTCGCGCAGCGCCGCGTGGTCCGAGCCGAGAACGACGAGCTCGTAGCAGTCGACTGGATAGACGGCGAGGTGGACAATGCGTTCGCACGTGGCGCCGTGGCGCGCGAACGCCGCGAACACTCCGTGCAGCTGCTCGGCACTAATAGTGGGCGCGAGCAGGGTGACCAGGAGCCGACGTCCGTCACCGATCTGGCCGGCCGCGACCAACTCCACCGTCGCCGAGAGCCCGTCGCCCTCAATGTGTTGGAGCGCCAGGGCTTCGCGAATCGCGTTCTCGGTCAGACCATCGATGCCGGACACCTCGGCGCACAGCACCAGGTAGCCGCGAATGGTGATCTGGGCCACGTCGCTCAGCGCGCCGCGCTCCCCCAGTCGCGCCAGCGCCGCCCAGAGTTCGGCGCCCACGCCGACGCGGTCACGCCCGCTCACAGTGACGAGGTAGGTCGGTCCCGCCATGGGTCGAGCGTAGGCGTCAGGCTGGCGCGGCACCGTCGAGTTCGCGCTCGGCGCGCACCCGCGCGACGTTCTCGTCGGTGCGGGCGTCGAAACGCCACATGCTCTTCAACCCCGTCGACACTGCGGCCACCGAGCCGGCGCACCCGAGGCCGCCGAGGGATAGTGAGAATCGCAGCGTCGTCCACGCCGCCGTGACGCCGGCCCGGAACTGACCGGCTGTCGGTCCCACGGAGTACGAGATGAGCTCGACGCCAGCCATTCGGCCGCGCACCTCCGGCGAAATCGACTCGTTCCACATGGTCGAGCGAAAGATGCCGCTCACCGCGTCGGCGCCCCCACCGATGGCGAGGCCCACGAAGGCCAACCAGAGCGACGACGCGAACCCGAAGAGCGCGATGCCCAGGCCCCAGCACACGGCTGCGGCGGCCACCGCGCGTCCGTAGCGAAAGACGCGGTGCGACCACGCCGAAGTGAGCGTGGCCACCAGTGCGCCCACGGGCAGCCCCAGGTAGAGCACTGACAACGCGTAGGTCTCGTGGTAGCGCGCCGCCACGAAGGGCAACATGACCACCGGGTACGCCCAGGCCATCGCCAACAGGTCAATCGCGTAGGTGCCCATAAGGTCGGGACGCGCTCGCGCGTAACGAAGTCCCGCGCCCAACGACGCCAACTTTGCCCCCACCGCGCGCGGGTCGGGGTGCAGCGTGACCAGCAGCGCCAGCGAGGCCGTGAACGTCACGAGGTTGACCAGGTACGCCGCGGCCGGCCCGATGGCGACGGCGATCAGGCCGCCGAAGGCCGGACCGAGGATGGCGGCGCTGGTGTAGCGGATCGTCGACAGCGTCGACGCCGCGCGCTGCAAGTCGTGGGGTACGAGAGTCTGGTTCAGTGCCGAGATGCTGGGCTGCTGGAGCGAGCCCGCGGCGACGATCGCGGTGTCGGCGAGGAAGATCAACCAGACCTGAGGATGGTGGACCAGCGAGTTGAAGAAGAGGATGACGATCGTGGCCATCGACGCCGCCTCGGTCATCAGGATCAGACGGCGCCGGTCGATCCGGTCGGCCAACACGCCGCCGTAAAGGCCGAAGAAGACAATGGGCAGCAACTCGACCAGACCCAGGGTTCCCACCAATAGGGGCGAGTGCGTGAGGTTGCGGAGTTGGAAGGGCACGGTCACGAAGGTCGCCTGGCCGCCCAGTTGGGTGACGAAGCCCGCGATGTAGAGCCGCCGATACTGCTTGGAGACCCGCAGCGGTGTGAGGTCGACGCCGATGCGTCGCACGCTCACGCGGGCGGCCCCGCGCGCCACCCCTCTTGACGCGTGTAGTGGCGCAGCACCTTGGCCGGTACACCCCCCAGGACCACATGACTCGGGAACTCGCCGCGTACCACCGCTCCGGCGGCCACCACGGTGTGCTCGCCCAAGGTGGTGCCCGGCAGAATCACCGCGTTGGCCCCGATCCAGCTGCCCGATCCGATGGACACCGCGGCGACGCCCGGGTTCTGCCAGCCAATGGGCTGGTCTGGGTCCTCGTAGGCGTGGTTCTGATCGGTGATGTAGACGTAGGGGCCGGTCTGGATCTCGTCACCCAGCTCGATCGACCAGTGCCCGATGAGATGCGAGCCGCGCCCGATGATGCACTTACGCCCGATGCGCACGACCGGTGAGGTCAGCATCTCTTGGCCCGGCCCGATGCCCGCGGTCACGCAGACATTTGGTCCGATGAGCGTCTCGTCACCGATAGACAGGTATCGCTCGTTGTAGACAACACCCTGGGGCGCCATCAAGGCGGCGCCAACGCCGAAGTAGAAGAAGTCGCGCGCGTACGCGTCGTCCGGCCCCACGGTGGCCACTTCATTGAGGTAACGCCGCGACGCACGCACCCGCGCGCCCAACCAGCGTCGAAACACCAGCCGGCTTCTCACTCGGCCACGCTAGCCCCACAGATTCTCGAGTCCCGGTTCGTCGCACTCGGTCTGCCCGACCATCGGCACCACCGAGACGGTGCCGATGTCGCACCCCTCTGACAAACTGATCGGACCCGACAGACAGTGAGGTGCCGATAATGGTTGGTGATATCCAAGACCCCCGCCGGACTGAGCCGGGGTTCCTGCTCGGCGAGCGCGAGATGCTCGACGGATGGTTGGAGTTCCACCGCATAACGCTTCTGATCAAGTGCGAGGGACTCAGTGACGCCGAGCTCAAGATTCGTCCCGTTGCAACCTCCAAGCTGTCGCTCCACGGACTGGTTCGTCACATGGCTGAAGTCGAACGAGGATGGTTCCGCCGGGTGCTCCAGAGCGAGCCCGACACACCGACTATCTGGCCCGACCCGAACGGCGAGGACACAGAAATGTTTCCGCTCGACGACGCCGACTGGGAGACCGACCTAGCCATCTGGAACCGCGAGTGCGACGCGAGTCGAGCTGCCGTCACGGGTCGGAGTCTGGACGATACGGGTGAGCACCGCGACGGACCATGCTCGCTGCGCTGGATCTACAACCACATTATTGAGGAGTACGCGCGCCACAACGGGCACGCCGACCTCATACGGGAAATGGTCGACGGAGCCGTCGGCGTATAGATACTGCCCCGCACATCCGCGCGGGACTCTTGCCTAGAGTTCGGCGGCGCCGGCTCACCGACGGCTTTGGACGACTCGCTCTACGACGCTGGGGGCTCCCATTTCGAGAGCGCCTGGGCGACCTGGCGCGCGATGCCTAGTTCGTTCACTAGTCGAGTGATGATGAGCCCGCCACCGTGCACAGAAAAAACCGTCGAGTCACCTTGGCGCTGTGTCCGAACTGTGGCGTAGGTCAATGGCGAGCTCTTAACAGTGAACGGGCCGCTCCCTCGGCCCGCTGCGAACTTGTATCGAACACCCATGTTGTTCCTAAGCGCTTCCATTGCTTGCTCGGCGCTCACCTCACCCTTTACCGTGACCGTAGGCACAGGCACCTCCCTGGGACGCGATCTCATCTCGTTGACAACCAGTGTCACCTGGACGCGTCTCGTCGCAACGGTAGAGCGAATCTGAACGCCCGGCAAACGCGAACTCGACGAACGGGGACCAGCGTTATTCGAGGATGATCCTCGGTGCCAACTAGTCCAAACTCAGCGGCGCGTCCACGTCCAACTCGACGACTGACCCGACCACGTCGGGCGCCAGCGCCGTCGCAAGGTGCTCGCGGACGCGACCATCCAGCTCGGCCATCAACTGGGGGTTCTCGCGCAGGAACGTCTTCACATTCTCGCGACCCTGACCCAGCTGCTCGCCCTCGTAGGTGAACCACGCGCCGGCCTTCTTCACGAAGCCAAGTTCCACCGCGACGTCAAGCACCGAACCTTCGCGACTAATGCCCTGGCCGTACATGATGTCGAACTCGGCCTGCTTGAACGGAGCTGCGCACTTGTTTTTTACGACCTTGACGCGAGTGCGATTGCCTACGACCTCGGTGCCGTCCTTGATCGACTCGATGCGCCGGATGTCCAAACGAATCGATGAATAGAACTTGAGAGCACGCCCACCGGGAGTAACTTCAGGCGAATTGTGCACGACAACTCCGTCCACAAAGTAGTTATGTGAACCTTCGACTTCGATGTCAAAGCGACTCTTCGAACCAATCGGCGGCTTGCACTGGATGTTGAGCACCGGTGAGGGAACTAACTCGTACCTCGTCGGTTCAGTCGTCGGCGTCACCGAGAACAAACCACGGAATCGGGGAAGCAATTTGTATTCCATGCTCGGGTGTACGTACGGCGCAATGAGGGCTTGAAGCTTTGCCGTTTCAGCGGTCGGAAACTGGAGGTAGACATTTTTCATCGCACCCCGTGCGCTTAGTTTCCCAAACACACTCCACGTGTCAGCGAGATATTCCACAAGACGTTCTTGCGTGCTCGGCGCCATCCCGTCAACACATATCTCCGCTCGACCGCTGCCCCCTTCGGTGCGCACTTGGAGACCCTTCGATCGGACGGTGAAATTGGCATCGTCCATATACCAGAGAGCCAAAGACAACGGCGTGAGCGCCTTCAGGTAGTCGTCGTCCAAAACCTTCTTGCCGTTGACGTATACCGAATTGCGAGTTTCCGCCAACTCTGAGAGGGGTTGGAAGTCATACGAGACGACACCGTCGGTGCGCACGTATCGTGACGTCCCTAGGTTGGAAAATAGAGAAGCCTTCCAATCGGCGTACTCCACCTGCTTGGGTCCGTGGGTGTAGCGGAAGCGTGCACGACGTCCGCTCTTCGTCGGAGAGATTGCGCCGTCACCCATCAAGGTTCCACGCAGTACCTGCCATTGAAACAACGACAGGTAGTGAGGAACGGCTTGCATCACGTTTTCGCCCACGACGATGTCCTTCGCCTCCTTCCATCCGGTTGGGGTCCGGATGAGGTGGTTGGGCGTCGCAGCGAACTGAGCACGACCACTCTTTTGAGGTCCAGCCACCGAGAAATGCAGAAATTCATCGGTGCTGCCATTGTCGAACCAATTGACAACCCTCTTGGCGACAACTGCATCTTTTTCAGAGTCGTATGAAAGCACCTCGACCGGCAGCCGCTGATTGACAATCTTCCCGATCATCTCCGTTGTGCCGTCAGCAAGCACGACTCTCGTTCGGTAAGAAAAGCAGCCATATAGGACGCCGATTTTTTCCCGGAGCTGATTAATGAAGACCAAGATGGTGTTGGACTTACTGATCCCGCCCGTTAACTTGCGCAATGCCTGACTCATGAGGCGTGCCTGAAGTCCGACGTGAGTGTCACCCATGTCGCCTTCGATCTCGGCGCGCGGGGTTAGCGCGGCCACCGAGTCGATAATGATCACGTCCAGGGCACCCGAGCGGATCAGCATGTCGGTGATCTCGAGCGCCTGCTCGCCGGTGTCGGGCTGGCTGATCAGCAGGTCGTCGACGTTCACGCCGATGGCGCGGGCGTACACGGGGTCCATGGCGTGTTCGGCGTCGATGTAGGCGCACACGCCACCGTTGCGCTGGGCCTCGGCAACCACGTGCATGGCCAAGGTGGACTTACCAGAGGACTCCGGGCCGTAGAGCTCGACGATGCGGCCCCGGGGAAGGCCCCCGATGCCCAGTGCCATGTCCAGGGCCAGGGCCCCGGTCGGGATGGACTCGATGTTCATGTGCAGGTTCTCACCCATGCGCATGATCGACCCTTTGCCGAACTGCTTCTCGATCTGGCCGAGTGCGGCGTCGAGAGCCTTGGCGCGGTCGTCAGTTCCCATCACGTTTCTCCTTGTCTACTGTCCCAGGGACCTTAAGTACCCCGGGTGACATCGGTCGCTCCACCTGAGCTCAGCGTACTACGAACACTTGTTCGTATGAGGGAATGGTGCCCCGGTGGCCGAGAAATTGCCACCGCGGCGGGCGGGTCGAAACCGCCCGGGGAACTACCGGTCGGCCGCGTCGCCCGACGACACCGACGGGTCGTTGAGCACCGCCCATAGGACTTGCGAGCTCAGCCGCCCGGTCTCTGTCGCGCTGTACTCCATGAAGGCGTAGGTGGCGAACCCGGTGACGTGAATGTTGAACGCGTCGAGCACCCATCGCGGAGGGCTTCCGGTGCGTCCTAGCGCCGTCCAGGCGTGCTTGGCAATGTAGGAGGCGAAGGTGTGACGTTGCCTCCCCACGGCCGCAAGTGCGGCAGTGACCTCAGGTGGCTGATCCGGATGTTCGATGTCGAGGTCCCAGAACGCTCGCCCGACCAGCTCACGGCTGATGCCGTGCATTCGCACCATGGAGCTTTCAAGCCACGACTGCACAGACTGACCCGGCGTTGGCGGCGCGGGAAGCTGTTCCGCGATGAGGGCGACGGTTGATTTGATGGTCTCCACGATGAGCTCGCCGTGGGTTGCGAAGTAACGAAAGACGGTCCGACGGCTCACCCCCGCTTCGTCGGCCACCTCGTCGATAGTGGCGCCGAGGCCCGATCGGACTACTGCGCGCGAGGCTCCCTGAAGGATGCGGGCCCGGGCGTTCGCTCGCGATTCATCACGCAGATTTGGCCGGAGACCAGGCTCGATTCCAACGCCGCCACCCATCGTCATCTCGCCACCGGTCTTGCCGCGGGGCTAGCTGCACTTACTCGAACCATATCGCTACTGTACCACGTCGTCTTGGCATGCTATAGTGTCACCTTGTCATTTATTCGAGTCATTCATAAGAAGGACGTACCGGTGACCCCCCACCACCCGCCGCTGCCGGCGATTCTCGGTCCCGACCGGGACCTCTCCGTCGAGGCCACCGACGACAACCAATTCGCCGCCTTGAAGGTCGTCGGCGAACACTCTCTGGACGTCATGGTCGTGATCAATGAGGACGGATCCGTCAAGTACGCGAACCCAGCCGCGCTGCGCATCTTCGGTGTCACCTTGGAAGAGGCGGTCGGGACTGTCGCCTTCTCGTACCTGCACCCGGACGACGCCGATCGGGTCGTCCGACGCTTCGTCGGGCTACTGAGTAAGCCCAAGGCGTCTGACAGCGACTTCGTCCGGGCAACCACACCGAGCGGCGAGGTCCGAGAACTGGAAATCATCTCGACCAACTTCCTCGATGATCCGGTGGTCGCCGGCATCGTCGTCAACGGCCGCGACGTCACCGAGCAGCGCTCGACCGAGCGGGGGCGCGCCGCAGCGATCTCTGACAGCGAGGAACGCTTCCGTCTGGCCTTTGAGGACAACATGGCCCCGATGATCATCACCGATCTGAACGATCGGGGCATCGCGGTCAACCGGGCGTTCTGCCAGATGCTCGGGTACACGCGCGAGGAGCTTCTCGGGAACAACTCGGCCCCGTTCACGCACCCCGACGACGTGGGCATCTCGGAGCAGACGCACGAGCGCTTGCTCTCGGGCGAGTCGGCCGACGCCCGCTACGTCAAGCGCTACCTGCACAAGGACGGGCGCGTGGTCGTCGTCGAAGCCTCGCGATCAGCCGCGCGCGACGCCGAGGGCAACGCGCTGTACTTCGTCATCTCCGAACGCGACATCACCGATCGCGTCCAGCGCGACCACGTCCTGCAGCTGCTCTCGGGCGTCAATCGGCTCGCCCTGTCGGCCAACAGTGAACGCGAGTTCACCCAGCAGGTGTGCGAGCTGCTCGTTCACGAGGGCGGCTACGCCCTGGCCTGGGTGGGCGTGTCGTCACTGGGTGAGGGGGGCGGCGTCGACGTCTGGTGCGCGGCGGGTGACACTGGATACCTCAACGGCGAGATGGCGTCGTGGTGGGGTACGCCCGACAGCATGACCGGCCACGCCGGACGCGCGATGCGCACCGGAGAGATCCAAGTCGTCGACGACCTGCTCGCCGCGGCGCCGACGCAGACGTGGCGCGACCGCGTCGACCAGTTCGGTTTCCGTTCGTCGGTGGCCATTCCGGACCACTTCGGGACGCGCCGCGCGGCGCTCACCGTGTACTCGCGCAGCCCGTTCGCCTTCGACGCCATTGCCACGGCGGGCCTCGAGGAGATCGTGCGCGAAGCCGAGTTCGCGATCGCCCACGTGCGCTCCGTGCACCAGACCGAGGCGGCGCTCATCGGGGCCACCGAGGCGATCGCCGCGCGCAGCGCGACCGAGAGTGCCCTCACCGAATCCGAGCAGCGCTTTCGCCTCGCCTTCGAGGGCAACATGGCCCCGATGGTCTTCAGTGACCTGGAGGACCGCGTGATCGCGGTCAACGACGCGTTCTGTCGAATGGTGGGCTTCACCCGCGAAGAGCTCATGGGCCACGACGCCAAGCAGTTCACCTACACGGCGGACATCGGGATCACCGAGGGCTCCCACCGGCGCCTGCGCTCCGGCGAGGTCGACCAGGTGCGTTACGTCAAGCGCTACCAGCGCAAGGACGGGCGGGTCATCGTCTCGGAGGTGTCGCGGTCGGTGGCGCGCGATGCGTCAGGTCGGACCCTGTACTTCGTCGCCTCGGAACGCGACGTCACCGAAGAGCGCGCCCTCACGGCGCAGCTTTCACACCAGGCGCTGCACGACCCGCTGACGGGACTCGCCAACCGCACTCTCTTCGACGACCGTCTGGCCCAGGCGCACGCGCGCATCACCCGCAACGGCGGGATGGGCGCCGTGCTGTTGCTGGACCTCGATGACTTCAAGGGTGTCAATGACACGTACGGTCACCTGACCGGCGACCAGTTGCTCAGCGGCATCGCGCGGAGATTCGAGATGGTCACCCGGCCCGCCGACACCCTCTGTCGTTTCGGCGGCGACGAGTTCCTCTACTTGGCCGAGGGCCTGGCCAGCGCGCAGGACGTCGACGACGTGGCCGCGCGGCTCCTCGAAGTTCTCGCCGAACCGTTCAACATCAACGGTCTACGGCTCGCCCAGAACGCCACGATCGGGATCGTGACGTGGGACGACACGACCACCGATGTCTCCGAACTAGTCCAACAGGCCGACGTCGCACTGTTCGAGGCTAAGAGTCAGGGCAAGGGCCGCTTCGTCGTTTTCACCCCCGACATGCACCAGGAGGCGGTCAACCGCTTCACGTTGGTCCAGGAACTGCGCCAGGCCCTCGCCACCGGTGAGATCACGATGGACTACCAGCCCATTGTCGAGCTGGCCACAACGCGAGTGGTCGGTTTTGAAGCCCTCATGCGCTGGCGTCACCCCCAGCGCGGACTGATCCCGCCGAACGTGTTCATCCCATTGGCCGAGCAGAACGAGCTGATCTTGGAGCTGGGGGTGTTCGCGTTGCGCGCCGCGGTGAGCGCGGCAACACAGTGGATCTCGCTCGACGACTCCCCGGCGCCGTACGTGACGGTCAACTTCTCGGCCCACCAGTTCCGCGACCCCGGACTGGTGGCGATGGTGGACGAGGTACTGGCCACCAGCGGCCTGGCGCCCGAGCGCCTGGTCATCGAGATCACCGAGAGCGTGACGCTGCTCGACATCACGGAGACGCTGGCCGTCCTAGGCGAACTCAGTGACCGCGGCGTCGGCGTGGCGCTCGACGACTTCGGTACCGGCTACTCATCGCTCTCGTACCTCGTGCGGCTGCACCCTCGCATCATCAAGATCGACCGCTACTTCGTCAGCCCGTCTTACGACAGCGCCCACAACGACACGCTGCTCGAGGCGATCGTCTCACTGGGCAATCGACTCGGCGTGACCATGGTCGCCGAGGGCATCGAGACGACCCAGCAGTATGAGCGGCTCCTCGACCTCAACTGCGACTTCGGGCAAGGTTATCTCTTCGCGCCCGCCGTGCCGCTGCACGAAGCCACGTTGATGGTCGGTCGCCGACTTGGCGCCTAGCGATATTGGCGAAGAATGAGACTCACTTCTTCTTGGCTCGTTGAACAGCCTCGGCAATTCGCTTGATGCGACGCAGCCGCTCATCCCACGCGGATCCGACGTCGGCCAACTGCGCCGCCGCGCGCGCCAACTGTGCGTCGTCCACTCGGTAACGCCGCTCGCGTCCAGCGCTCGCGACGTGGACCAGGCCGGCGCGGCCGAGCACCTCGAGGTGCTTGGCCACGGCCTGACGCGTGACGGGCAGACGTTCGCTGAGCGTGGTCGCCGTCCCACCGCCCTCGACCAGCAGCAGGTCGAGCACCTGTCGACGCGTCGGGTCCCCAATCGCCGACCAGAGGTCGTCGTCGACGCGGACGTTCACGACGCCGCGGCCAGGCGCATGACGTACTCGCCGATCTGCGGCACGTACGCGTCCCAGCCGTTGCAGTGGTCCTGGTAGGCCGCGATCGCGACGGCCTCGTCCCAGCCGATCTCGCGGAACCCGTTCTCGGTCATCCGCAAAGTGGTGCCCGCGCCCGACGCGGCGAGCTCAAAGGTGACCAGCAGCGAGTTGGCGGGGGTCGCGACCTCACCCGCGGGGTGGACCCAACGGAACGAGAAGAGCTTCGGCGGCACGACGTCGACCACGGTCAAGGCCACGACCATGGGGTCATCCGCGGACTTGTGGCCAAAGACCAGTTGGCCGTTGGCACCCGCGACGGGCTCGAAGTCGGCCGCGACGCCGCCCCACCACTCGCGGATGTGCGCGGGGCTGGTGATGACGTCGAACACGACTTCGGGCGCGGCGTCGATGTGGATCTCTCGTTCGATGCTTCCGTACTCCATGGTGGGCTCCTTGTGCAATGTTTGGTTGCACATGACTGTAGCGCGGGTCGCGCCATTATGCAACCGTTGGTTGCATAATTTTTGAAGTGGGCGCCATGAGCGCTAGGACCCCTTCGACCAGGGAGAAGGCCCGCGCTACTCGGTCAGTGCGCCGTAGACCAACTGCTGGAGCTCGCGGCGAAGTGGGTACGTCCCTGTTGGCAGCAACTGGGTAAAGAAGGCCACCGACAGCCCTTCGAACGGGTCAACCCAGAAGAGCGTCGAGGCCGCGCCTCCCCACAGGTACGTGCCCTCGGAGAGCAACGACCTGTTCGCTACGGGGTCGGTGACGACCGAGAAG
This sequence comes from uncultured Actinomycetota bacterium, assembly GCA_963715855.1. Classification (GTDB taxonomy): domain Bacteria; phylum Actinomycetota; class Acidimicrobiia; order Acidimicrobiales; family RAAP-2; genus RAAP-2. The sequence goes on along the minus strand of OY970279.1, from coordinate 1,313,927 downwards.
CCCAGCCCGAATCCCTGACCCGCGTAGTCGACCTCGGCGTAGCTGTCCTCGGCACAGGTCGCGAGGTCGGCGCCGCCGGGCAGATGGTTGGCGGTCATCAGCTCGAGCGTGCGGCGTGAGAGCACGCGGGTCCCCTCCAGCTCGCCCCCGCGCACCAGCATCGCCATCAGCCGGTCGTAGTCACGCGCGGTCGAGACCAATCCGCCGCCGCCGCCCAGCAGTTGCGGCGGACGCTTGGCGCCGCGCCCCAGCGCGTCGAAGAGCGTCGCGCCGTCGGCCCCGGGCACGTAGAGGGCGGCCAGGCGCGAGTGCTTGTCCTCCGGGCACCACCATTCGGTGTCGGTGAGGCCCAGCGGCTCGATCACCCGCTCGTGCACGACGGCATCCAGGCTCTGACCCGTCCAGATCTCGATGAGGTAGCCGAGGACGTCGGTCGACACCGAATAGTTCCAGCGAGTTCCCGGGTCGAACAGCAACGGGAAGGTACACCAGTCGTGCACCGCGCGCGCCAGGTCCACGTCGTGCGGCCAGCCGAAGTCGTAGCCATTGGCGCGGTAGATGGCGTCGACGTGATGGTTGCGCTGGAAGCCGTAGGTGAGCCCGCTGGTGTGGCTCAGCAGGTTGAACACCGTCACCGGTGCGTTCGCCGCGCGCGTCTCGGGCTCTTCTGGCGTGCCGCCCACGAAGACGCGCGGTTCGCGCAGTTCCTCCACCCACTGGCCCACGTCGTCGTTGAGGTCGAAGAGCCCTTCCTCATACAGGCTCATCGCAGCGATCGTGGTGAAGGGCTTGGTCATCGAGTAGATGCGCCAGATGGTGTCGTCGGTGACGGGCAGTTCGGCCTCGCGGTCGCGGTAGCCGCCGCGACCCACCCACGCGAGGTCCCCACCTCGCGACACCGTCGCCAGCCACCCGGGCAGGCGCTGGTCCGCAACGTAACGATCGAAGTGCGTGGTGATGCGCGCGAGCCGGCTCTCGCTGAGTCCGACTGACGACGGATCGACCTTGACCTCTAACGGCTCCACGCGACCCCTTTCGTTTCCCAGAAACTATCCGGCGCTCGGGCGTTGGAGCGCGCGACGCAGCACGTCGAGCGCGCTGATCGCCGAATACGCGCGCACCCGTGGGCGGTCCCCTGGCAGTCGCAGCCCGACTGACTCGACTACGCCATTGAGCGCGACGCCAACGAACACGGTGCCCGCCGGTTGGCCGTCCTGCTCCTCGGGTCCCGCAACCCCGGTCACGGCAAGTCCCACGTCGGCGTGCAGCAGCGCCGCAACGCCGCTGGCCATGGCCTCGGCCGCCGCGGCGTTGACCACCGGGCCCGGCGTCACGCCGAGGAGCTCGAACTTGACTTCGGAGGCGTAGCTGACCACGCCCCCGCGAAACCACGCTGACGCACCGGCCACGTTCACGAGTCGGCTCGCGATCAACCCGCCGGTGACCGACTCGGCGACCGCCATTTTCAGACCGCGCTCCGATAACATCCCGGCCACCACGTCCTCCATTGTCTGGTCGTCAACGCCGAAGACGATGTCGCCGAGACGCTCGGCAATCAACTCGCGGACCGTCGTCTCCTCATCGGCGACCAGCGCCGCGGCGTGGGCCGCGTCGTCACCGCGCGCGGTGAGACGCACCTTGATCCCCTCGATCCCCGAGGCCAGGAAGGCAATGGTCACTCGCTGACCCTCGAGGGCCACGAAGCGCTCCGACAGCGCGTCGGCCAGCGCCGATTCGCTCGTCCCCCAAGTGCGCAGCAGGCGACTGAGGATGACCGTCGTCCTCCCGGACGCCTCCTCGCGTGCCAACAGGTCGGCCAGCACCGCGCGCTCGAACATGTCGTGCATCTCGTACGGAACGCCAGGCAGGGCGTAGATCACCTTCTGTCCCAGCGGACAGATCAGCCCCGGCGCGGTGCCACGGGTCTGGGTGATGATCGTCGCGCCGCGCGGCACGTCGGCCTGGAGCAGGTTGTTGTCGGTCATGGAGCGTCCACGCTGGGTGAACATCGCCTCGATGCGCGCGGCAATCTCTATGTCGCGTTCGAGCGGCACGTTCATCACCTCGGCCAGCGCCGCGCGCGTGATGTCGTCCTGGGTGGGACCGAGCCCGCCGCACACGATCAACGCATCCGAGCGCGCCAGGGCGGTGCGAAATGCCAGCACGATGCGCTCGTGGTTGTCGCCGACGTGCTGGTGGAAGTGCGAGTCGATGCCGCTGGCGGCGAGGCGCTCGGCCAACCACTGCGAGTTGGTGTCGGCGATCTGTCCTAGGAGGAGCTCACTGCCCACTGCGACGATCTCAACGCGCACGGCCACCCGTCCGTTGTCCGTCGCGCCAGTACTGCCAGCCGGTGTAGAGCGTCATCGCGGCGGCGATCCAGATCGTGGTCACGCCGTATACGAGGTGGTGGCCGGTGAGCGGCAGTACGCAGAACGCGATGGCCCAGTCCTGGACGAACGTCTTCCACTTCGCCAGTGGACTCGCCGGGATCGACACGCCGCGCTTGGCCGCGCGCGAGCGGTAGACGCTCATCCACACCTCGCGCAGCGTGATGAGGATCGAGGGCGCCAGGAACACGGTCAGGCCGTGGGGGCGCGAGATGACCAGTGCGTAGAGGCTCCCCAGCACGATGACCTTGTCGGCCAGCGGGTCCAGGAACGCGCCCGACGTCGTCGTGCCGTGACGGCGCGCGACGATCCCGTCGAAGTAGTCCGACAGCGCGGCCAGGAAGCCCACCAGCGTGGTCCACCACGAGATCCGGTGGAAGATGATCATGTAAATGAATACCGGCGCCACCAAGAGCCGGAATGCAGTCATCAGGTTGGCCGGGGTCAGCAGCGCGCTCTCGCCGTAGGTGCGCTGCTCGGTCACGCCCGTACCGCCTCCAGGTCGGTGCCGTGGCTCGCCACCACGACACACTCCGCCAACTCGCCCACCGCCAGCGACGGGTCCACCCTCACAATGCCATCGATCTCGGGGCACTCGTGGACGGTGCGACCCACCCCGGGCTCGTCGACGAGCACGACCTGGCGCGAACCGACCATCGCGTCGCGCCGACGCGCGGTGATCGCGTCCTGGCGCTCGCTGACCTCGCGCAGCCGCTCGAGGGCGAGAGAGGAGTCGACCGTGCTGTCCAAACCGGCGGCCAGCGTGCCCTCCTCTGAGGAGAACGTGAAGAAGCCAGCCCAGTCCAGCTGAGCCTCGTCGAGGAAGTCCAAGAGAGCGCGTTGGTCGTCTTCGGTCTCGCCCGGGTACCCGAGGATGAACGACGAGCGAAATGACGCCGCGGGGTTGGCCCTGCGGATTGCGCTGATGCGCTCGAGGAAGCGGTCCGCGTCGCCCCAGCGACGCATCGCGCGCAGCAGCGGTCGCGTGACGTGCTGGAGAGAGAGGTCGAAGTAGGGGACCTGCGTCGCCAGGACCGCGTCGATCAGCGCCGACGTGAGGCCCGAAGGGTACAGGTAGAGCAACCGAACGCGCTCGACCTCGGCGGTGAGTTGTTCGACCAGTTGCACGATTGGCTGGGCGACGTTCGAATCGAGTGCCTCGACCGCCTCGCCGCGGCCCGCGCGTCGCCGGTCGTGGCCCCAGCTCGCCAGGTCCTGGGCGATGAGGACGATCTCCTTGACCCCTCCGGCCACCAGCGAGCGCACCTCGGCGAGGATCTCGGCGTGCGAGCGTGAGCGCTGGTCGCCGCGAAAGCTCGGGATAGCGCAGAAGCCGCAGCGCCGGTCGCACCCTTCGGCAATCTTCACGTAAGCCCACGGCCGCGCGCTGGCCGGCCGGGGCAGGTTGAGCAGGTCGAAGTCGGGCACCTTGCGCGTGCGCAGGGCCACCGACGTCGGGGCGACGAGCGACAGACCAAAGCCCGCCACGAGGTCGACCTCGGGCAGGGCCGCCGCCAGTTCGTCGCCGTAGCGCTCAGCCATGCAGCCCGTGACCACGAGGCGCGCGCCGGACAGTTTGCGATCGGCCAAATCGAGCACCGCCTCGACTGACTCTTCGCGGGCGGCTTCGATGAAGGCGCAGGTGTTGGCCACGACGAGCTCGGCCTCATCGGCGGAGTCCGCGCGCAGGTACCCCTGGGTCTCCAGCAGTCCCGACAGCTTCTCGGAGTCGACGTGGTTCTTCGGACACCCCAGTGTCTCGATCCAGTAGCGCACCCGTCTCCTCACGTGGCGACACCGAGCGACGAGCGCTCGGTGTCGGTGCGGAGAGGGAGGGATTTGAACCCTCGGGCCCGCGTTAACAGGCCGCATTCTTAGCAGGAATGTGGTTTAAACCGAACTCACCCACCTCTCCCAGCCCTTCAATCCTACTGGTTTGAGGTCGCGTGGCAAAGACCGAGTACTCGCGCGACGCCCCAAAGTACGAACGAGGGCGGCGTTACACTACGAACCACGATCATGGGGATCAACTCGAAGGGGACTGCAATGCGCCACCTGCGCGTCATGCTCGCCGGGCTCGTGGGTGCCACGCTGCTCACCGGCGTCACACTCACGTCAGCCACCGGGGCCGCCACCCCGAGCCTGGCCAGCTGCAAGACCTCGATCCTCTCGCACGAGCACACCCGGGGCACGCTGACGGTCGCCACCGACAGCCCCGCGTACCCGCCATGGTTCGTGGGCAACAAGCCCAGCAACTCCAAGGGCTACGAGTCGGCGTTCGTCTACGCCCTGGCCCACGTGTTGGGCGTGTCGGCCTCGAAGGTCAAGTGGGTGGTCGAGCCGTTTGACAACAGCTACACCCCCGGACCCAAGGCCTTCGACTTCGACATCAACGAGATCTCCTACTCCGCGGCGCGCGCCCGGGCCGTCACGTTCTCCATTAGCTACTACGACGTTCAGCAGTCGATCGTGGCGCTGAAGACCAACGCGATCGTCACCAAGCACAGCCCGGGGCAGCTCAAGTCGTACCTGTACGGTGACCAGATCGGCACGACGGGCTTGGCGTTCATCACCCAACACATCAAGCCCACGCGCACTCCGCGCGTCTTCTCGACGTTGGATCAGGCCGTCCAGGCTTTGAAGAACAAGCAGATCGACGCCATCGTCATCGACACGCCGACGGGTCAGTACATGGCCACGGCCCAGGTCCTCGGCCCGCACAACAAGGTGATCGCCACTCAGGTCGGTCAGTTCCCGACCGTCGGCGAGCACTATGGGTTGCTGCTGCAAAAGAACAACCCGCTGGTGGGTTGCATCAACGCGGGTATCAGCGCCCTCAAGGCCAACGGCACGTTGGCCGCCCTGGCGCACCGGTGGCTGGGCATCTACACCAGCGTGCCAATCATCCAGCCCTAAAGCGTGTCGCGCCCGATCGACGATCCGTCGTCGGACGTTCCGTCACTCTTCTCGGTCAAGCGCCGGCTCCTCTTCGCCGGTAAGCGCGGCGTCGCCGCCAGCGCGTTTTCCAGCCTGGTCCTCCTCGGCGCGCTCGTCGCCATCCTGTTCGTGTCGCCCAACGGCGCGACGGTGCGTCACTTCTTCTTCAGCCCCCACAACATGTGGCGCTCCTTCGTGGGTGATCCCAAGGCCGGACTGTTGTCCGTGGGCCGAGGATTCATCACCAACATCTGGATGTTCGCCGTGTGCGAGGTTCTGATCCTGGCGTTCGGTCTCGGCATCGCGTGGATACGCATCAGCCGCTCACCGATCCTCTTCCCGTTTCGCGTTCTGGCCACCGCCTACACCGACATCTTTCGCGGCGTGCCGGTCTTGCTCGTCGTCTACATCATCGGCTTCGGATTGCCTGGTCTCTTCATCAGCGTGATCTCGTACCAGTCGCCGGCCGTCTACGGCTGCGTCGCGCTCACGATCACCTACTCGGCCTACGTCGCCGAGGTCTTCCGGGCGGGGATCTTCTCGGTGCCCAACGGTCAACTCCTCGCGGCGCGCTCGCTGGGCCTCACGCACGCCTCGACGATGCGTCGGGTCATCCTGCCCCAGGCGGTGCGCACGGTCATCCCGCCACTGCTCAACGACTTCATCTCCCTGCAGAAGGACACCGCCCTCGTCTCGACGTTGGGCGCCATCGAAACGGTGCGCGCGGCCCAGATCTACGGCTCGACCACCTTCAACTACAGCGGCTACGTCGTCGCCGCCCTCCTGTTCCTGGCGCTCACGATCCCGATGACGCGCTTTACGGACCGGCTCATCGCCAATGACCGTTCGCGGCGCCTGGCGGCGGCGACATGAGCGACGTCATCTTGGACCTCGACGGGGTGGTCAAGCGCTTTGGCGATCACGACGTCCTGCGCGGCGTCTCGCTCTCGCTGCACCGCCACGAAGTCGTGTGCCTCATCGGATCCTCCGGATCGGGCAAGTCGACTCTGCTGCGCTGCGCCAACATGCTCGAGTCCATCGATGGCGGGGACATCTCCCTGTTCGGCCAGTCGCTGTTGGATCCGCGGATCGACCCGGACCTCGTGCGACGCCACATCGCGTTGGTCTTTCAGTCCTTCAACCTCTTCCCGCACCTCAGCGTGCTCGACAACATCCTCCTGGGCCCGGTGCGTGCGCTCAAGCGCCCCCGCCAAGAGGTTCTCGACGAGGCCATGGCGTTGCTCACGCGCATTGGACTGGTCGAGCGCGCCCACGACTATCCCGAACGGCTCTCCGGTGGACAGCAGCAACGCGTGGCAATCGTGCGCTCGCTCGCCATGCGACCAGCGCTGCTACTCCTCGATGAGGTGACCAGCGCCCTGGACCCGACGCTGGTCGGCGAGGTCCTGGACCTCCTGCGCGACCTGGCCGCGCAGGGCACCACGATGCTCATCGCCACCCACGAGATGGGTTTCGCGCGCGACGTCGCGCACCAGGTGGCGTTCCTCGACGAGGGCGTATTGGTCGAAAGCGGCACACCGGAGCAAATCTTCACCGCGCCGAAGCAGGCGGCGACGCGAACCTTCCTCGAGCGCGCGCGCTAACTTGCGCGCGCCAGCAGTTCGGGCATCTGCAACGCGAGGTCAAACAGTTCGCGGTCGCGTTCCCAGGTGAGGTGCTCGCGCACGTGCTCGAGCCCCAGCCACACCAGGTCGTCGACCTCCTCGTTGGGCGCGAAGCGACCCTCGTCGACCGACATGAGGTAGTAGGCGACGATCTTGGGCTTGCCCTTGCGGTGCGTGTAGTTGGTCGTGCCCACGAAGCGTTCGATGCGACAGGCCAGTCCGGTCTCTTCGTGCACTTCGCGCAGCGCCGCGCCTTCGAAGTTCTCGCCGGGATCGAGCTTGCCCTTGGGGAACGTCCAGTCACCGCGCGCCTCGCGGTAGATGCACGCGATCTCGACGCTGGCCCCACGCACGAACTGGCGGACGATTCCACCCGCCGCGCGAATGATGTCGTGCGGCGCGTCGTGGGGAACGATGAGTTCCTCGGTCAAGAGGTACACGCCGCTAACGGTAGAGGACGCTCGAGCGTGGCCACGCCATGCTCGAACTTCCCAGGAATCCTGGTCACATTCGTAGAGTAGCGACGATGATGATTGCGACTCTGGCACTCGGGTGGCGCCTCACGATCTTCTGTGCCGCGGGGGTCGCGGGCGGCATCGCCAACGGCGTGGCCGGCGGCGGCACCTTCATCACCTTCCCCACGTTGCTGGCCCTAGGCATACCCGCGCTCCAGGCCAACGTGTCGACGACCGTTGGCGTCGTGCCGAGCTACCTCGCGGGACTCTCGACCTACCGACGCACGGCCAGCGTCGACCGGAGACGCTTGCGCGCGCTGATCGTGCCGTCACTTCTGGGAACGCTGGTCGGGTGCGCGCTCCTACTCACGGGTTCGGCGCAGACCTTTCGTGCCGTCGTACCGTGGATGATCGGCGCCGCGACGCTGCTCTTCGCCGCGGCGCCCGTCATCGCACGACGCCTGCCCCACATGGAGGCCGACCACCCGGCCCGGCGTCGTGCCCTCAGCGTCGGGGTGTTTCTCGCGGCCATCTACGGCGGCTACTTCGGCGCTGGACTAGGCATCATGCTGCTCGCGGTGATGGCCCTCACGCTGCCCGAGGACATCCACCAGTTGCAGGGCCTGCGCGCGACGCTCTCCACCCTGATCTGCGCGTGCGCGGCGCTGGTGTTCGTGCTGCGCGGACACCTGGCGTTGAGCGCGGTCGCGATGCTGCTCATCGGCTCACTCATCGGCGGTTGGCTTGGGACGAAGTTGATCTCGCGACTCTCGCCGCCGGCCGTGCGCGTGGTCGTCGTGGCGGTGGGCATCGCGACAACAGTGCGCCTCGCCGTGGGTGGTTAGAAGAACCTGCCCGTAGAATTGAGGCGTGCGACGGCTCTTCTCGTTCCCGAATCCGGTCAACGACGCGGCCGCGCGCACCGTCGCCCTGGGTGTCGTCGCCATGACGGTGACGGCGCTGGCGACCGGCTGGGCGTGGCTGCTCATCCCGATCACCTACGGGTTCCTCGCGCGCGCCGCGACCGGGCCGACGCTCTCGCCACTGGGCCAGTTCGCCGTGCGCGTCGCCGCGCCGCGCCTCACGAAGTGGACCAAGCCGGTGCCCGGACCACCCAAGAGGTTCGCTCAGGCCATCGGAGTTCTCTTCAGCGTCAGCGCCACTGTCGTGTGGCTGAGCGTGGGTTGGTCCACCGCGCGGTGGGTCCTGGTGCCCATTCTGATCGCCGCGTCGCTGGAAGGTTTTCTCGGCTTCTGCGTCGGGTGCACCATCTTCGGTTGGCTAATGCGCGCCGGGGTGATCCCTGCGTCGGTCTGCGCGGAGTGCGGCGACCTCGGCGCGCGCTACAAGGCCGCCGGCTATCGCGTCCCTGATCGCGGCACCGACGCGCCGTAATTGTCGCGCCATTGTGCGCTAACGCCGCCTGCCCTGACCCGGTACGGCCCACTTCCCTAGGCTGAGGCCATGCGTCGTCCCTCCCGAAGGGTCACCGCGTTGGCGCTGGGCGCCGCGTTGGTGCTCCTCGCCCTGCCCGGCGTCGACGCGGGGGCGCTCGCCGCGCGCGTCGTCGTGGTCCATCCCGCGCCGGTGCCCTCAGGCGACTCGGTGGTGACGACGTCGACGACCACCGCCTTCGACGTCGTGCTCGCCCAGCCGCACCAGGCTGCCCTCACCGCGTTCTTGGCGGGGCTCACCAACCCCAGCTCTGCGAACTACCAACGGTTCCTCACTCCGCGCGAGTTCGCGCGCGCCTTCGGCGCACCGGCGTTCGAGGTCACCGCCGTGCGCAACTACCTCTCCAGCTTCGGGCTACGCGTCGGGTCGCTGAGCGGGGGTCACCTCGTGCTGCGCGTACACGGTTCCACGCAGAGCATCGCGCGTGCGTTCGCCGCGCCGGTGGCGACGGTGCGCACGTCGCACGGCCTCGCCACTCAGTTCACGGCTCCGGCGACGCTGCCGCGCGCCGTCGCTCAATTCGTGCACGCGGTCGTCGGACTCTCGACGGTGCAACGCCAACAGCCGGTGGGGCTCGCGACGCGCTCCGCCCACGTCGCCACGGCGGGGAGTTGTCCGTCGGCCGGGTCGAGCAGCGGCACCACCCCCAACGCGCTCGGGGGCTACACGGTGAATCAGCAGGCCAGCCTGTACGGCCTGGCCGGTCCGTGGGCCCAGGGTGACACCGGCGTCGGTCAAACCATCGGCATCTACGAGCTGCAGCCCTATTCGAGTGGCGACGTCAACGCCTTCTTCTCGTGCTACAAGATCTCCCCGAACGTCTCGATCGTTCCGGTGGACGGCGGGTCGACCGGCGCCAACGGCGGCGAGGCGACACTCGACATCGAAGAGGCCGCCGCGCTCGCGCCGGGTGCGGTGATCAAGGTCTACGAGGCCCCCAATAACTCCACCGGCCCGATCGACGAGTTGACCCAGATGGCCAACGACGACACGGCGTCGATCATCTCGACCTCGTGGGGCGACTGCGAGACTGACCCGACCAACGACCCCAACGCCGAGCAGCCCATCTTTGAGCAGATGGCCGCGCAGGGCCAGACGGTCCTGTCGGCGGCGGGTGACGCGGGCTCGTCGGACTGCGTCGGGATCACCAACAAGCTGCCGTCGGTCGACGACCCGGCCAGCCAGCCCTTCGTCACCGGCGTCGGCGGCCTCAGTGTCAACAGCACGAGTCCCCTCTCGCAGACCATCTGGAACGACGGGCTGGACTCCAACGGCGGCGCCGGTGGTGGTGGCACGTCGGTGATCTGGTCGCGTCCGAGTTGGCAGGACGCCCCCGGGATTTCCGCCAGCGCGACGATGCGCATGGTGCCGGACCTGTCGGTGATGGCTGACCCGTCGACCGGCTTCATCTACTACTTCACCGGCAATCCCAGCGGCGTGTGCACCAGCGACTGCGGCAACGCCTGGACGTCCATCGGCGGCACGTCGATCGGGTCACCGCTCATGAGCGCGATCGTCGCGGTCGCCGCTCAGTCGTGTGGCGTGAGCCGCCTCGGCTTCCTCAACCCGACGCTCTACGCCATGGCGCGCTCCGGTACAGGTTTTAACGACGTGACCACGGGCAACAACGACCTCTACGGCGTGGGCGTCTTCAGCGCCGGACCCGGCTACGACATGGCGTCGGGCCTGGGCAGCCCCAACGCGTCCACGTTCATACCCGGGTTGTGCCCGGCCACGATGGACGCCACGACCTCCACCCTCACTGCGCTCGTCGACAAGGTCAGCGTCCCCGGTCCGGCCACCGTCACGCTGAGCGCGCACGACACGCACGCCAACGCGCTGGCCGGCGCGGTGGTGCACTTCAGCGCCACGACGACCGCGGGCGTTCTCGAGTTCGACGGGCAGCACGCATCCTCGACCGGCACCGGGACCGCGGCCTACGACGTGACGACCGACCCGCAGGGCGGCGCCTCGGTGACCTTGACCTCGTCGACACCGGGGACGGTCACGATCAAGGCGAGCGACGGGGCCGCCTCGCTGACGACGTCGGTGACTTTCAGCGCGATCGCCACGGCGCCACCGGGCCGCGCCTCGATCCAGCGCATCGTGCCCAAGTCGGGCGGCTTCACTCTGACCGCGCGGCCGCCCGCGTCGACCGGCAGCGGACCGATCACGTCGTACGAGTACTCGATCACGAACGGAAGGTCCTGGGTGCACTTCTCCGCCGCGACGCGCACCATCACCGTGACGCGGCTGCGCCATGGCGTCACCTACCACGTGATCGTGCGCGCGCTCAACGCCTACGGCGCGGGTGCGCAGAGCGCATCGTCCAAGGTCAGGACGCGCTAGCTCGTGGCGTTTCGGGCCCGTCGCGGACCCGCCCGTAGAATGGATCGGGGTGGACCGAGTGGCGAGGGGACATCCGCGGTGAGCGCAGTCCAACGACGAGTGGCCGCCCTGTCGGCCGTCACGGTGCTTCTCCTGGCCGTGACCCCGCTCGCCGTCTTGGAGACATCGGCGACCGCCGCGAGCGCCACGCCGACTGGACTGCCGCTCTACCAGTTCGTCAACTCCGGCACCGGCGTGCTGCCGTGGAACGCATCGGCGCTCGCGGCCTCGATCAACAACACCAAGATGCTCGGCGGTCCCCACTCGGCCAGCGACTCCGCCGAAGGGGTGCTCGCCTACCGCACGACGACGTCGCACGTGGCTATCTACAGCCAACCGCTCAGCGGCACGAGCACCTGGACCGACCTGTCGGTCCTGGCGTCGGCCCCGGTACCCGCGGCCGATCCGGTCCCCTTCTTCGACCCGACCGGCGCCGTCGATGTGCTCTACGTCGACGCCAAGGGTGAGCTCCTGGTGCTGTGCGCCAATGACGCGTTCAGCGCGTTGTGGCCTCACCTGCGCCTCATGAGCTCGTGGCGACCCGAGATCGTGGTCAACCTGACCGAGTTGACCGGGGCCACGTTCGCCAACGGCCTGGCCAGCGTCGTGGTCAACGGCACGAGCGCGACGGTCGCCGCGCGCACCGCGGCCAACACCATCGAGGTCATGAACCTCGCCTGGTCGGCGGGCTCAACCGTTCCCTTCCTGGGCGCACCGGCGGTCAACATGTCGAGCGTGACCAGCGCCGGCACCGCGACCAGCGACCCGGTGGTCCTAGGGACCAGCGTGCCCGAAGTGGTCGCGACGTCGCTGACCGGTGACCTCGACCTCTTCGGCGCGACGGGCGGATCCACCGGCTGGGTGCTGACCGACCTGTCCAAGATCACTAGCGGACCCAAGGTCGCCGGTCCCCTAGCCGCGACCGCCACCTCGTCCGAGGTCTACGTCGCGGGCTTAAGCGGCAACGGTAACGTCAACCTCTTCGACGCGTCGATCGGCGTGGTGTCGGTCACCACGACGACCACGCAACCAACCCCGTCAACGGGTGTCGTGGGCCCGTGGGGCTTCATCAACCTGACCATCAACGCGCCGGGGGCCCCGCCGATGAGCGGTGCCCTCTACCTCGGCGCGACGCAGACCCAGGTCGTGGTGGCCGGCCAGGCGTCGAACTGGGGCGACCTTTTCGCGATCGCCAACTCCGGCTCGGGCGGTACCTGGGTGGCGACCGACGTCTCGGTCACCGCAGGCAGCTCTGCGCGCACCGTGGGGTCGGTGGTCACGGGATTCTCCGCGGGACCGACGCTCAACCTCTTCGCGGCCGGAGTCGCGTCGCCGCCGCGTCAGGGGGTCGGGGTCTACGCCATCCCGTCGGCCAAGTGGGGCCAGGCGGTCACCGACGGGTGGCCCATCATCTCCGAGACCGGCGGCCTGGGCACCATGGCCTCGCCCTGGGTGGGATTCACCGGCACGGCGAGCGTCGCTACATCCCCCGACTTCCTCATGGGCCAGAGCGTCTACAACGCGCACAAGCGCGTGACCTGGCTCTCCTTCTGGACGGTGAGCGGTCCGGTCAAGACCGAGGTGCGCAAGGCCGCCACCTACTACGCCCACGGCTTCGCCGCCGGGGCCTGGGTGGCCACGCAGATCGACCAGTACCGGGGACTGGGCGTGGGGCTCAAGCCCGACTGGGTGATCTTCGACCCCGAGGGCTACCCCGACAACCACTCCGGCCTCGACGCGCCGGCCGGTTCCACCGCCGCGACGCAGGCCACCTACGCGACCTACTGGACCTCGATGCTCTCGGGCTGGCAGAAGGGCCTCGACTCGGTGGACCCGTCGCTCAACGCCGCGGTCTACGCCAACCAGAGTGAGTACCGCAACTACCAGCTGTCCACCAGCCCGCTGCCGGTCTTCGAGGCGCTGGCCTTCGGCGGCGGCGGCCCGGTGCCGGTGGTCGGCGCCAGCGGGTCCAACATCCGCGGCTACATTGCCTTCTCCGCGGTGTGCACGCCGACCTCGAAGCTGGCCAGCGAGGAGTCGACCTTGATGAACCCGCCGTGGGCCGGCCAGTTCAACACCCTGCAGTTCAACGCGGGCGTCTACTGCCCACCGGCCCCGGCCTAGGGTGAGCGCGTGAGTGACGAGAGCGAGACCACCCCGCCGCCAGATCTGAAGGAACGGCTCAAGGCCCTGACCCAGCCGCTGGTCGACTCGATCGACGCGCGCGTTCGCAAGCAGGTCGACACCCACGTCGACCAGGCGCTGGACGCGCGGATCGCCGCGGCCCTCGACGCGCGACTGGCGGTCATCGAACGCGCCATCGCCGACCTGGACCGGGCGATCAAGAAGCTGGCCGAGCCCGACGCCAAGTAGGTTGTCGCGCGTGGTGAGCCTGCGCGAGATGACGCCGGACGAGGTGACGAGCCTCCTTCCGCGGATGCTGGACGGCTACGTGGACGAGCGCGTCGGCGCCGGTCAGGACGCCGAGAGCGCCCGGGCGACCGCGATCGAGCAGCACGCCATCCTCTTTCCCGGCGGCCGCGCGGCCGAGGGCCAGCACCTGATGCACGTGCTCGACGGCGACAACGTCGTGGGCCTGCTCTGGATGGGACGCCCGATGTCGGCGACCGTGTCGACCTGGTTCGTCTACTACGTCGAAGTCAACCCCGACCAGCGCGGGCGCGGCTACGGCCGCGCCGCAATGGAGTTGGCCGAGTCCTGGACGCGCGAGCACGGTGGCACACGCGTCGCGCTCAACGTCTTCGGACCCAACCTGGTCGCGCGCTCGCTCTACGACGCGCTCGGCTACGAGGTGATGGCGACCACGATGTTCAAAGAGGTCGGGGACTAGTCCGGCGGACCGGCGCTCGAGCGCCACTCCTCGCGCCGCTCGCGGTCGCGACGCACGATAAAGCGAACCGTCAGCGCGACCAGGACCACCAGGGCGAGCACGAAGAAGATAAAGACGCTGAGGAACGCAACGTCGACGCCGAAGAGCACGCGCTCAACCTAGCCCTGTGACACCCGGGCGCGAAAATAGTTCGTGCCCACCGCGACCCTGCTTCCACCGGACTCGGTACTCGACGCCCTGCGCGGGGACCGCTCCGCGCGCCCCGTCCGCGATACCACCTCGGCGGCCACCTATCGCGCGACGCTCGAACAACGCATAGGTGACGTCCTGGTCCGCCTGCCCGCCGACACGCGTGTGGTCCTCACTGCGGCGTCGCTACGGCGCAGTGCCCAGACTCGCGACCTGCACGACAGCACGCGTGGTCGCCTGCGCGGCGCGCTCGTGAGCGTCCTGTTGCGACTACATGTGGTGGGGGCTCCCCTCGAATCGGCCTTCGACGATGCGCTGACAGCGTGGCGCGCCGAGGGACCCTCATCGGAGCTGCTGACCCACTGGGAGTCCCTCGACGACGACGAGCGCGCTCGCCTCGCTACCGACGTCACAGCGCACCACGTGACATTGGCGCGCGCGCTTGGTGAGGTGCCCGACGAGTGGAGCGCGCGCACCGCCAAACGAGCGTCGTTGCGTCTCACCGGTGGACGCGTCGTGCTGCGCGACACGGTGGACCTCGTGCTCGGGTCGGTCCACGCCGATGTGGCCGCTGTGGTCCTCTTCGACGTGACGACGTCACCGCTCGGCGACGGAGCCGAACGAGCCCTGCGCTACCACGCCCTCGTCGAGACCTTGCGTACGTCGGTCGTCCCACTGCGTTCGGCGGTGTTCTCGAGCGCCACCGGAGAGCTGTGGTTGCGCGAGGTCGACTCCGACATGCTCGAGCGCGCGGTCGACGAAGTGGTGGCCGCAGTGAGCGACGAGTGTGGACCGAGATGAACGAACTGACCGTGACGCACGTCGACGTCGAGGTGTTGGTCCGTCTGGTGGACTCGGCGCCGCCGACGTCGGCCGTGCTCACCGACGATCATCGGCGTTCACTCACCGCGCGGTTCCGCGCGGTGCCCGACCCGGCACACCGCCGCCTCGACGCGTGGTCGGTCGAGACCGCCGGAAGAGCCCCGAGCGACTTTCAGTGGACGCCGGCGGCGGCGCGGCGCACACTGGCCACGGCGGCACTGCGCCGGATGTTGCCGACACCCGGCTTGACGCTGGTGGGCTCGGTGACCCGAGCCCTCGACGCGCAGGTGGCGCGCGCCCAGACGGGCCAGGCCCGGGCCGGGTCGCTCGCGGTGTGGCTGGACACGTTGGGCAGCGCCGCGCGCGGCCTGGTCGTGGCCGAAGCCGTCGGCTGGGCCGGTGCTGTCTTGGAGGTCGCCCGAGGTCTTGAGGCGCCCTGGAACGTCGCGGCCAGCGACGCCTACTACGACGTGGCCGGGGCGCGCACGACGCTGCGCGGACGACGCGACCTCGAGGTGGCCCAGGGTGACGGTCTCGTGGTGGTGCGTCTGCGCGCCGGGTCTCCCGGCGCCACGGCGGGCGCGGGACTACGGGTCGACCTAGCGATCCTCGCGCTGGCCGATTCGCGCGGCGTCGCGCCATCGCGGGTGATCGGATGGTGGCCCGAGGCGGGCATGGTCCTCGCGGTGGACGGGTCGATGGAGGGCGTGCGCGCCGGCGCCCGCGACTTGGTGCGCGCCGCCGTGGTCACCCGTCGACACCGCCTGCATCTCGCCGCCTGAGGCGACCTCGCCGGACCATTAGCGTGGTCCAGTCATGAAAAGTCGCTCCTCCCTTCGCAACATCGCCATCATCGCCCACGTCGACCACGGAAAGACGACCCTGGTGGACATGATGCTGCGCCAGACGGGCTCCTTCACCGACCACGAGGAGCTCACCGACCGGGTCATGGACTCGGGTGACCTGGAGCGCGAAAAGGGCATCACCATCCTGGCCAAGAACACGGCCGTGCGCTGGAACGACCTGACGATCAACATCATCGACACTCCCGGCCACGCCGACTTCGGCGGCGAGGTGGAGCGCGGCCTGGCCATGGTCGACGCCGTGATCCTCCTGGTCGACGCAGCGGAGGGCCCCCTCCCCCAGACCCGCTTCGTCCTGCGCAAGACCCTCGAGGCTCGACTGCCCGTGGTACTGCTCGTCAACAAGGTCGACCGACCCGACGCACGCGTGAGCGAGGTCGTCCACGAGGTCGAGAACCTCTTCCTCGACCTGGACGCCGACGAGCACCAGATCGCCTTTCCGATCCTTTACGCCAGCGCGCGCCAGGGCTGGGCGTCGAGCGACCCGACGGCGACGGGCGGCGACCTCACGCCGCTCTTTCGCACCATCGCCGACTACGTGCCCGCGCCCCTCTACGAAGAGGGCCACGGTCTGCAGGCCCTCGTGTGCAACCTCGACGCGTCGCCCTACCTGGGCCGCCTGGCTCTGTGTCGAGTGATGAACGGGTCGCTCGAGCGTGGTCAGCGCGTCGCCTGGTGCCGACTCGACGGCACCATCGAGCACGCGAAGGTCACCGAGCTGTTCATCACCGAGGCCCTCGACCGCATCCCGGCCCAGAGCGCGGGGCCGGGCGATATCGTGGCCGTCGCGGGATTCGAGGACATCACCATTGGCGAGACACTGGCCGATCCCGACAACCCCATCGCGCTCACGCCGTTGCACGTCGACGAACCCAGCCTCTCGATGACCATCGGCATCAACACCTCGCCGCTGGCCGGCGCCGAGGGCAAGTTGTTGACGGCGCGCATGGTCAAGGACCGCCTCGACCGCGAGCTCGTGGGTAACGTGTCGCTGCGCGTCGTGCCCACCGAGCGGCCCGACTCCTGGGAGGTCCAGGGCCGCGGCGAGCTGCAACTCGCCGTGCTGATCGAGACCATGCGTCGTGAGGGCTTCGAGTTGACGGTCGGCAAGCCCCAGGTGGTCACTCGTATGGTCGGCGGACACCTGCACGAGCCCATCGAGCTGGTCACCATCGACACGCCCGACGAGTTCATTGGCTCGATCACCACGTTGCTGTCGACGCGCAAGGGCACGATGGTCGACCTGGTCAATCACGGCACCGGGTGGGTGCGGATGGAGTGGCGGGTCCCGGCGCGCGGTCTGGTCGGCATCCGCACCGAGTTCCTCACCGAAACCCGCGGATCCGGCGTCATGCACTCCTCCTTCGGTGGCTACGAACCGTGGTTCGGAGAGATCCGTCCGCGCACCACCGGCGTGCTGGTGGCGGACCGGCGCGGCTACACCACCGCGCACGCCCTGATCGACCTCGAGCAGCGCGGCGAGCTCTTCGTGGGCCCCGGCGTCGAGGTCTACGAGGGGATGATCGTGGGTGAGAATGCGCGCAGCGACGAGATGAACGTCAATCCCACCAAGGAGAAGAAGCTCACCAACATGCGCGCGTCGGGTAGCGACAACACGGAACGCATCACGCCGGCGACCGTGCTCACTCTCGAGCAGGCGCTCGAGTTCATCGCCGACGACGAAGCCGTCGAGGTGACGCCGATGTCGGTGCGACTGCGCAAGACCGTCCTGGACCACTCCAATCGCCATCGCGCGAGGAAGAAGGCCACGGCCTCGAACTAAGGTCGTCCCCGGAGGGATGACAGAGCGGACGAATGTACCGGTCTTGAAAACCGGCGTGGGCTTGCCCACCGTGGGTTCAAATCCCACTCCCTCCGCACAGGGGTCTTTACGAAACTGAGACCCAACTCGTTACGAAACTCCCACTGCTGGGCTTAACTGGCGGGAATGGGTTTTGAGAGCTGGCCGACAAGCGATGAGCCAGCGGGAGAGGTTTAGGACATAGGCGTCCACATGTCAAAAGCTGTTGATCGAGGGGCGTCGGGGCGTGACGAAGCGTTCACTTCCACGGTTGTTGTGGTAATCCGCCTTTAGGCAACGAGTTCATCAGGAGGGTCGTCGAAGACCGAGGGCTCGACCGGGCTGGGACGTCCAAACTCGTCGAGCTCTTCGAAACCGTGATGGGGAGGAAACTCCTCAGCGAGAGGATCGGAGACGTCGCCCGTGCGCTTGGACCACTGACGGAAGATCCGTATGTTCGCGGCAACCACCTCGAAGGTCAGCATCAGGGAGGTCTTAACGAGGCCCACGACCCGGCAGAATCCCCGCTTGATGTTCTGGGAGCTGGGGTTGCGCAAGTTCCCAAAGATGCCTTCGATGTGGCCGCGCCGTGAGTAGGACTCGCGCCACGGGGCGCTCAACCAGTAGTGCTGCTGGCGCAGCTTTGCCGTCGCCTCTCCGGAATCACAGTGGTTTTTGCTAATGCGGGCGCGGCCCGGGGAACGAACTCTTTATGATCGATGCTTGATCGTGCTTAACCGCTCCGGGGATCCGCACGCTCCGAAGCATGAAGGATCCATAGTGGCATTTCGAAACCACGTTAAGGTAACGACGAGACTGTCCGCCGAAGCTCGGCCCAATCTACGAACGGATTACTGAGCGGAGCCGGGCTCTGATTGAACGATTAGCGGAGTTAGTACACAATCATGCTTACGGTATTGCGCACCTATGGTTCCGGAATTTCTTTTTGTAAGGAGCGAAAATCGCAATAGGATAGTGGCCGCGCGGGGAGTCGAAACTCCTTGCCGCCTGAGTTAAGGAGGAGTGGCAACTGTGGGGACAAACAGAGGTTCGCCGCGCCGGAGCGGGCAATGGACACGAGCGGGCATTGCAGGCGCTTGCGTCACAGTAATAGCAATGACGGCACTTTCGTCAGAACAAGTGGGCGGAGCTACAGATAGTTCCCCGGCACCCGCCGTGCCTTTGGGACAGACGATGATTCCAGATTCGCTCCAGTCGTACGGTCTTGCCAACCTTTCTGACAAGTTCCTGGGTGTGACTCTTACGAACAACGAATCACAATTGAACGTGTATTTGACAGATCTTGATCCAGCGCTTGAGGCAAGATTTGCAGCGCTTGCCCCCAATGCGCCGATTAATTTCGTGCAGACGGCCAACTCGGAAGCGACTCTTGCTTCTGTACAGTCTAAAATCACGGCAGCAATGCCGAATCTATTGAGTCAGGGTATCCAAGTTGTGAGTTGGGGTGGCGGTCTGAATTCCACAGGCAAAATTGTGGTTACAGTCAATGACCTAACGCAAAGCCAAGAAGCATTACTGTACGCAGATTTTGGATCCTCCGCGATGACCGTGCAGGCTGCCGGGCCCGCTAACGGTTTTACGCCGTACAGCGGTCGAATCTCGGATTCTTCGCCGTGGAAGGCTAGCGACTCAACTGGCGCAAACTACATTCCCAATACCGAATCAGGCTGCTCTACCGGTTTTGGCATTGTGAGTCTGGCGCTTGGCCCGGTGACGCTCTCCGATGCGCACTGCTTTCCTTTGAACCAATCGGTCAAGAATGAGGTAATTGATGGAAATAACACGCCACCTTGGGATCCGTCCTCTGGAGCATCGACCATAGGAACGATTTCACAACAGGTACAGACTACTTCTCAGATTGATTCTGAACTCATACAAGCAAGTAATTCTGGTTATGTTTGGGGAGGAGCAATCGGCTCTCCGGTGTCCTTACCTGTACTTGGGTACACAACCAACCCAGTTGGCGATGATGTATGTGTGGACGGTTCATACGAGGGCGAGTTCGGCTCGAATAGTTCGCCCGCATTCTGCGGCACGGGAACGGGCAGCTCACTTATTCAGATCACAGACAACGGATCAGAAGACGGCTCAAACGGCTTTTGCATAAATTCGAACTATGCAACGAGCACGTCCCCATACAAAGTGTCGATGTCAGTGTGCCATTTGGTAACGGCGACTGCTCAAGGCTCGAATCCGGATCTCATTGCTGGTCCGGGGGACAGTGGCGGACCGGTATTTCGCTTCACAAACAGTGGAGCCAATTTATATGCCGTAGGAATCATCGTGGGAGGCTCTGGTACCTCAGGAAACTGCCCGCACAACGATGTGCCTGCCCGGACTTGCACGGCCACCGTGTACTACACCGCGATGAGTTCAATTCTTTCGTATTGGAATGCGGGAATTACTACGGGGTAGTCACGGGGCTTTGTTCGCGGGATACAGGGTCCCTGCGCGAGTTTGTTGTGGGAGTGAGATTGTGCATTCACCTGATGCGCCTGCCTACTAAAGCGGGATGGGGGATGCTCGATACTTCGCCGCGGAGATTGAAGTCTGTGTCGAGATTGTCCGTGTTTGACCAGAGGCCATGCGGGCCAAATGGACGCTCGCTTGTGCCTACGCCCGTTGCCAAGCAGCTGCTTAACCGGAACGTAATGAAGGTGCTACACAAAATAGTACGCCATCATGTTATCTGGAGTGATCAGGTAACAATAGGGTGAACGGCACCCGCAATGACCTGGCAGGGGAGGTTACCCAATTGAGGCACACACTTCAAAGACAAATTTGTCTATTTATGGTAACGATGGCAGCATTGAGTTCAACTTCAATAATTGAGGCGAGCACTCTCGGGGCCAGCGGACAGTCCTTGGATGGATACATAAGAGGTGTAGTTGTCGAATGCGCACCACCCACGACATTCTCGGCTCAGAATCGCGCGGCACATGCAATGGTGATCGTGATACATCTCGATCGAACTTACAAAAGCGCATCAATCATCTTTCCGAAGCATCCACCGTGGACGGGAAATTTTGACGTCAAGGTTGCGCCCGGAAGATACGAGATCATTTCCAGTTATCAAGGCCGGGTTCAGTGGGCCTCCGTGAAGCCGGGAGGTGTCGTTCGTGTGAGTTTTGGCGCAGCTCTTTGCCCGAATTGACGTCGATTCTCGAGTGGATACGAAGAATGGCCGCTGCAGCTTTATCGTCGCGAGTAGGTCCCAGTTGGGCTTGCCGGCGTAGAGCAACGCACGGATTCGGTAGTTGCGAAATGAGCGGAAGCCGAAGGCCACTCGCTTGACTCTCTTGGCCAAGTTGTTCATCGATTCCGTCGGTCCGTTGGTGACGTGGAGCTTGTGCCACGCGATGATCTCTTTGCGCCAGCGTTTGAGTGTTCGCCCGAGCGAGCGCACTTCGACGGGCCAGGTTGGATCAGCCATGTCGCGAATCAGTTCGTCGATGAACTCACCGGCCAGCTTGTAGCTTTTCACCTCGTAGAGCTCGGGGACGCTCTGGGCGGCGTGCCACATCGCCTGGACGTGGCCGTAGGGGTCGGCGGCTTTCAGGTAGCCGAGGATCTTCTCGGTGCCGTCCTCGTCGAGTCGCCGCTTGGACATCTGGAGCAGTCGACGCACTCGGTAGAGGGGGTCGCTCTTTCGTCCGCGGTGTCCGAGCGTCTCGTTTTGCACCCGGCGTCGACACTCGTCGAGCTTGGTGTTGGCGACGCGCACCACGTGGAACGGGTCCGCCACCAGGGTCGCCTTGGGGAGCACGTCGTCGAACACGCTCTTGTAGGTGGACGAGAGATCGAGCGTGCCCGCGCTGACGCCCCTCAGCCACTCGGGCCCTCGCACGCGCAGCCATGCCGCGGGTGCCGCACCCTTGCGATCAGGCACGATGTCGAGCAGCTGGCCCCGCTCCACGTCGACGATCGCGGTCACGAACTGCTTGTGTCGCCGCGGCCCCACCTTGAGCATGAGGTGCTCGTCGAGCCCGAGCGAACGCACGTCGCCGAAGCGTTCGGGGTGATCCACCAGCGCGGCCCCGTAGGCGAGGACGGCGTCGTTGACCGTGTGCCAGTCACAACCCAGGTGCTCGGAGACTTCCCGCACAGTGCGTCCGTTCTTGCCAACCTCGAAGGTCGCCCAGCGACCGGCGCGGTCGGTCATCTTGAGGCGCGGGGCGGCGATGCGCGGCTCGACCTCGGTCCAGGTGCCCTGGGAGCAGTCGAGCTCGAGACAGCGGAACCGTCGCTTGTTCCACACGAGCACGACCATCCGTCCCGCCATTCTCAGATCCACGAGCGTGACGCGGTGGCGGTCCTTCACGCCGGCCACGACCCCGCAGGTCGGGCACCCCACGATCTCGCGCACGAGTTCGACGTGGACCTCGGGAATCTCGGCCTCGTCGTTGACCCCGAGCACGCGCACGCCCTCGAGGTTGACAAAGAACAGGTTCATGAGGGTAGGGTCCGTGATCACGGGGGTCTTCCAATCTGTCGTTCTAGAGAAACAACAGACTTGCAGGGCCCCCGCTCTTCGCTAGCCCCTAGACGCCGACTGACCGAATCTCAAAACCCCGCGCGAATCCGAAGAGCTGGTAAATGCTTCATGCACTAACCCCTCCGGCGTAAGGTAACCCGCGAAGGCAACTGATGAAAAGTGCGTAACCGATATTCGAGTAACGGCGACACTGAGGTGGGCCCTGCCAACAATTATTTGCCTGTCCACAGTTTTTGGACGGAAATGCTCGGAAGATTACGCCGTTCCAAGACTGGACTTTGCCCGAGTGCGCAGTATGTGGTCACCTTGGACAACAACATGTGGAGAGGGTGACCCCGTATTAACGCGCACCCAGCGGGCACGTGGCGTGGAGGACTTTTGTAAACATCTCGCACAAATCATGGCCTCTGCGCTGCCGCAATAACGGTGGCGCTCGTCGCGGTCCGCCCGTACTGTGGGCCCGTGAATAACTGGGCGACGATCTCATCGCTGGCGACCGCCGGCGGCACGCTGATTTTGGCGGGCGCCACGTTCACGTCGGTGCGATCGGCCAATCGCGCCGCCCGGGTCGCTGAGGAGTCACTCCTGACGGGCATCCGTCCGTTGATCATGCCCTCGCGTCCCGATGACCCACCGCTCAAGGTGGGTTTCGCTGACGAGCACTTCGTGCACACCCCCGGCGGCTCCGGCACCGCGGAAGCCACCGACCAGGTCATCTATCTGACCATGTCGATACGCAACGTGGGCAACGGCATCGCCGTGCTGATCGGGTGGCGCGTCGAGCTCGGTGATCCCACGGGACAGACGGGCCAGCCCGACGTGGACAGTTTTCGGCACCTTACCCGCGACCTCTACGTTGCGTCCGGCGACGTGGCCTTCTGGCAGGGCGCGATACGCGACCCCGCCGACGAGCAGTTCGCTCCGCTCACCGCCATCATTGCGGGCGCAGAGCGAATGGTCATCGACCTCCTCTACAGCGACCACCTCGGCGGACAGCGCGTGATCAGTCGATTCGTCCTCAACTCGCGCGGCGAGGGGGCGTGGCTGGCCTCACCCGCGAGACACTGGAACGTCGATCGGCCCAATCCGCGCTGACCACGTCGCGCACCGGACATCGAGATGAGGTGACGGCTCAACTTTGTTGAGTGGTCACGATAGGCCCTGCCGAACGATGTTTCGAAACTCCGCTATGGCCCAGGTGTGAGCGGAATCACAAGATCACGAGCTGCTCACATCTGGCCAGAGAAGGGGTGGGAACTTGGAGTTTTGTATAAAACGTGAAGCGGAAAAATGTGACAACGTTTTTAAATCTTCCCCGTCAAAACCGTAGAAGACGACATCTGGATTTTCGGTACATTTAGGGAATTCTGGTACCGGAATAATTTTTCGCCCATCCTCTATGATGCTTGAACACCCGACTTTTCTCTGTGCCGACCATCCTCTAGGGAGGTGGGTGTGATTCAGTTAATCGACAGTTCGCTCGCTGGACTGCTTGACGCGTCACCTGACGCCATGTTGGCAATCGACGACACCGGACTCATCGTGATGGCCAACGCTCAGTCCGAACGGCTCTTCGGGTATGAGCACCTCGAACTCATTGGACTTCGGGTTGAGCTCCTGGTGCACCTGATGCACCCCAGCTTTCGACCGTCGGCCACCGGCTTGCAGATGCCGGGACGGCGTCACGACGGCAGCGAGTTCCCCGCGTCGATCTCCATCTCGACCATCGAGACGGACGCGGGATCACTCCTGTCGGCGACCATACGCGACGCCACCGAACGAGGCCAGGTAGACGCGGAGTTGGTTCGCGTCAAGACGGAAGCCGAGCGCGTTCGCCTGGAGGTCGAGGCCGACCGTATTACCGCGGAGGGCGAGAAGAAGGAAGCTGAGCGGGTGCGCCTCGAGGCCGAGGTCGACCGCGTCACCGCCGAGGGCGAGAAGAAGGAAGCCGAGCGGGTGCGCCTCGAGGCCGAGGTCGACCGCGTCACCGCCGAGGGCGAAAAGACCGTGGCTGAGCGAGTGCGTCTCGAAGCCGAGGCGGACCGCGTCACCGCCGAAGGCGAGAAGACGGTGGCCGAGCGCGTGCGCCTCGAAGCCGAGGCCGATCGCGTCACCGCCGAGGCGGAGAAAAAGGAAGCCGAGCGCGTGCGCCTCGAAGCCGAGGCCGACCGCGTCACCGCCGAAGGCGAGAAGACGGTGGCCGAGGGTGTGCGCCTCGAAGCCGAGGTCGAGCGGGTCAAGGCCGAAGGCGAGAAGACAGTGGCCGAGGGCGTACGACTCGAAGCCGAGGTCGAGCGGGTCAAGGCCGAAGGTGAGAAGACCGTGGCCGAGGGCGTACGACTCGAGGCGGTCGCCGAGCACCAGCGACTGGAAGCGCAGTTGCACCAGTCCCAGAGAATGGAGAGTCTGGGCCAGCTGGCCGGGGGCGTCGCGCACGACTTCAACAACCTTTTGGCCGTCATCATGAACTACGCGTCGTTCGTCGCCGAAGAGCTGTCCAGCGCCGCCGCCGGCGTCGACGGCCAGCATTGGCAGGGTCCGCTCGGCGACGTGGAGCAGATCCAGCTCGCGGCCGAGCGCGCCGCCCTGCTCACGCACCAACTTCTATCCTTCGCGCGCCGCGAAGTGGTCCAGGCCCGTCCCCTGAGCCTCAACGGCGCGGTCACTCGAATGGAGCAGATACTTCGGCGCACGATCGGCGAGCAGATAGAACTCGTCATCAAACTGGCGCACGACCTGCCGATGGTGGTGGCCGACCCCGGCCAGATCGAGCAGATCGTTCTCAACCTGGCGATCAATGCGCGAGACGCCATGCCCGAGGGCGGGGTCCTCACTATCAGCACTTCGATGCGCATGATGGCCGACTCCGACAACTATTCCGGCTTGGAGCAGGGCAATTACGTCTGCTTTCGCGTCAGCGACACGGGAGTCGGCATGTCGCCGGAGGTCCGAGACCGCGCCTTCGAACCCTTCTTCACCACCAAGCCTCGGGGGGAAGGCTCGGGGCTCGGGCTCGCGACCGTTTACGGCATCGTTTCGCAGTCCGGCGGCCTGACGACGATCTACTCCGACCTCGGGGTTGGCACATCCCTGACCATCCTGCTGCCCGTGGCGACGTCGGACACCGAGCCGAGCGCGAAGGCGGCCACCCGCGTTGACGCGGCGCCACGCCAGGTGACCGAGACGATCCTGCTGGTCGACGACGAGGAGGCCTTGCGCGAGGTGACCCGACGGATCCTCACCCGCAATGGCTACCTCGTACTGGTGGCGGCCAGCGGTCGCGAGGCCATCGAGATCGCTGGCGCGCACGAGGGACCCATCGACCTGCTGCTGACCGACGTCATCATGCCCACGATGCAAGGACCGACGGTGGCCAATGAAGTGCGCCAGATCCGTCCCGACATCGGCGTGCTGTTCATGTCGGGCCACGCCCAGCCCGTCCTGGAGGCCGAAGCAGTCCTGGGGACGGAGTTCCTACTGCTCGAAAAGCCATTCGATCAATCGATGCTGTTGGAGAACCTGCGCAAGGTACTCGATCGTGAGGGATGAGGACGCCGTCATCAAGGTGGTCGTCATTGACGATCACGAGATGATCCTGCAGAGCGTCGTGCGATTGCTGCAGGAGGATCCGCAGATCGAGGTGGTCGGTTCGGCCGTCACCGCCACTCGCGGCATAGAGGTCGTCGAGCAGGTACGACCCGACGTCGTGATCATCGACTACGCCCTGCCCGACATGGACGCCCCCGCCGCCATTACCCAGATATTGGCGAGGCACCCCGTGGTCAAGGTCATCACGTTTTCTGGTTCGGGTCGGCCCGGCGCGCTGTACGCGTCACGGCGCGCGGGGAGCTCAGCCTGGGTGCGCAAGACCCGCGCCATACAAGAGTTGCGGGACGCGGTCCACCACGTCGCCGCCGGCACACCCATGAACCACGACGAAGACGAGTCCGACCCGCGACTCGAAGATCTCGTGGTCCACTACCAGCCCATCATCAACATGTTCGACCGACGGATCGTCGGTTTCGAGGCCTTGGTGCGTTGGCAACACCCTCAGCGCGGACTTCTCTTCCCCGATGAGTTCCTCCCGTTGGCCGTCGATACCGGCTTCATCGTTGAGATCGATCAGTGGGTGTGGGAGCATGCGGCGCGCCAACTCAAGGAGTGGCAGCAGGAGTATTCGCCGTCGCCGCGCATGTGGATGAGCGTCAACCTTTCGGCCAGCGACCTGTCTGATCCGACCCTCTTCGACGCCATCTTCAAGATCGTCGAGCGCGCACAGATTGAGCCGCATGATCTCGTCGTCGAGGTCACCGAAACGGTACTGCTCGACGACACGCAGCAGTCAATGGATTTCCTGACCCGCCTGCGCGCGCTGGGGGTGCGCCTGGCGCTCGATGACTTCGGCACCGCCTTCTCGTCGCTCTCGTATGTTCGTCGTTTTCCTTTCGACCACTTGAAACTAGACAGCACGTTCACGGCGGATCTGCCCCATTCGACGCGCTCGATGTTGCTGGTCGAAGAGATTTGCCACCTCGCCACGTCCATGGAGATGACGTGCATTGCCGAGGGCGTCGAACGACTCGAACAGGCTGAGGCGCTGCGCGACATCGGATGCCAGTTCGCTCAGGGGTACCTGTTTTCTCGGGCGATCCCCGCCCCAGCCTGCGCGGCGCTGCTGGCCCGCGGCACGGTGTGACAATCTGCCAGAACTCACCGGCCGCGCCTACGCGGCGCGGTTACTGCGTCAGTCCGATCCGTCGGCGCAGTGCGTCTACCCACTCGCGCGAGGCCCGGCGCGCGTCCATCACCTCGGCGCGGACCTCGCCCGCGGCCTCACCGGTGACCGGGTACGAGCCGAGGAACTTCACATTGGCTAAGTGCGCCTGGAGATCAGCAAGGCAGTCGGCCACCAGGTCGTCAGCCACGTGGCCCTCGAACTCAACAACGAAGCAATAGTCGCCGAGTCCGCGTTTGGTGGGTCGGCTTTCCAACTTGGTCAGGTTGATGTCGCGGGCGGCGAAGCGTCCGAGGATTGCGTAGAGCGATCCCGGCCGGTCGGCGTCTTGGAAGCAGACGATCGTCGTGCGGTCGTGACCGGTGGGGGCGGCCACCTCGTCACGGCCCACGACAACGAAACGCGTGGCGTTCTCCGGGTGGTCCTCGACGTCCGTCGCGAGCGCGACCAGACCGAAGAGCTGACCCGCTAACGCCGAGCCGATGGCGGCGTACGGCTCGGAGGATTCGCCGACGAGTCGGGCCGCCTGTGAGGTGGACGCCGTCTGCTCCGTGCTCACACCCAGCCGGGCCAGATAGGTGCGGCACTGCGCGAGCGCGTGCACGTAGCTGTAGACGGTGGTGACGTCGGTGAGCGCGGTGTCCTCTCGCGCCAGGAGGTGCAGGTGGATTGCCAGCACGATCTCGTTCTCGATGAACAGGTCGTGGTCGAAGATCAAGCCGTCCAGGGTCGCCGAGACCGTCCCCTCGATGGCGTTCTCTAGTGGCACCAGGGCACGATCGAGGGTCCCGTCGGACACTCCCTGGAGCAGGTCCGGGATCGTGTCGAGCGCCACGGGGACGACGTTGGGCAAGGAGGTGACGGCCTCGTGAGAGAAGGACCCCTCTGGCCCCAGATAGCCCACTCGCGTCGCCGCCATCGGGTGATTCTACGCGGACCCCTTAGGGCGACCCGTTTGGCGGAGGGAGGTCGGTGCGTTGCCTACGATGGCGAGGGACCAAAACGAAAGGCGCGGGCCGTGGGCAACCCCATGTTTGAGTACGACGCCGCGTTCGCCAACGCCGTCTTTGAGTATTGCCGGGACCGCCTGTCGATGTCACCGGTGCCGCTCGACTTCGGCGGACTCGCCAAGGTGCCCCTCGCCGAACTGGCCGCGCAGATCCGGCCCGAGGGTCACCCCCCCGCCGAGATCCTCGACTTTTTCCGCGACGAACTGGCGCCCGCGGTTGTCTCCATCGACGCCCCGAACTTCCTCGCTTTCATCCCCAACGCCCCCACAAAGAACGCACTGCTCTTCGACATGGTGGTCGCGTGCTCTGGCCTCAACGGCACCAGTTGGCTCGAGTCGGCCGGCGTGGTCGCCGCCGAGAATCAGGCCCTCACCTTCCTGGCCGACCAGGCTGGAATGCCCGAAGGCTCCGGAGGCGCGTTCGTCTCCGGCGGATCGATGGGGAATCTCTCGGGCCTGACGGTGGGTCGCGACGTCGGACGAGTCCTGCACCCGGACGTCGAACCGCGTTCGATCCGCTTCGCGATCTCGGGTGACGCCCACTCGAGCGTCGGCAAGGCGCTGCACGTGATCGGCGTCGACGAGTTCCTCGTGCCCACCGACGACCACCGGCTCACCCGCCCGAACCTCGAGGCCGCTCTGGCGGCCGACCCGCACCCCGAGAACGTGCTTGGCGTGGTGGCCACGGCCGGCACCACCAACGCGGGCATCGTCGACGACATCGAGGGACTCGGTGCCTTCGCCCGCGAGAACGGGATGTGGTTCCACGTCGACGGCGCCTACGGCGGCGCGTCACTCTTCTCGCCCACGCACCGCCACCTGCTCGAGGGCGTGCGCCACGCGGACAGCTTCGTCGTCGACCCGCACAAGTGGCTCTTCGCGCCGCTGGACTGCGCCGCGTTGATCTACCGGAATCCGACCGTGGCGCGCAAGGTGCTGGCCCAACAGGCCAGCTACCTCGACGTCCTGCACACCGGCGACGACGAGCACTACGAGTGGAACCCGGCCGACTTCGCCCTGCACCTGTCGCGACGCGCGCGTGGCCTGCCCTTCTGGTTCTCGCTCGTGACCAACGGCGTCCACGCGTACGAGACCGCGGTCCAGGCGGCGATCGACCTCGCCGCCTACAGCGCCGACCTCATCCGCTCAACAAGTCACGTCGAGCTCGTGCGTGATCCGAGCCTGTCGATCGTGCTGCTTCGTCGTCCCGGCTGGTCGCCTGAGCGCTACACGCAGTGGAGCCACCAGCTGCTGCTCGACCAGATTGCCTTCGTCACGCCAACCAAGTGGGAGGGCGAGACCGTCGCGCGTTTTGCTTTCCTGCACCCCAACACCACGCGCGAGACAGTCCAGGCGATCATCGAGTCGATGCGCGACTAGGTCCTGCGCGCTCGCAACAGGACGTGCGCACCGCGTGGTACCCGTGCCCCACCCGCTTCGCGGGAATCTCCTGGTTTGGCCCTAGAATTAGGTGCCCGTCAGGGAGGCTCGTCGAATGGACCACCAAAAGAGTGCGACTCGGCTCGCGCACTCCTTGGCCGGGTTCTTCCAGAGTGACGAACTCCTCGACGCCGTCCCTGCTGGCATCGTCGTCCAGGACCAATCGGGCGCGATCGTGGGCTTCAATGAGCCCGCGCTCAAGATGCTCGGCACCTCGCGCGAAGAACTAGCCGGACGCGCGTTCAACGACCCGGCGTGGGACACCGTTCGCGAGGACGGGACCCCCTTCCCGATCGACGAACTACCGGCCGCCATCACTCTCGCTACCGGTGAGCCGTGCTTCGACGTGGTCGTCGGAACCGAGAACTGGCACCAGGCTCGCCGCTGGATCCTCGTTAACACCAACCGCA
The DNA here is from genome assembly GCA_963715855.1 of uncultured Actinomycetota bacterium. GTDB lineage: Bacteria > Actinomycetota > Acidimicrobiia > Acidimicrobiales > RAAP-2 > RAAP-2. The sequence continues at coordinate 1,284,041 of OY970279.1, read as the reverse complement.
TCTCACTCGACGACGGATCGTTGGGCGTGATGTCGACGTTCGTTGACGTAACCCAGCGTGTCATCGCGGCTCGGACGCTGGGTCTCCTGTCGCGAGTCAACCAGGACATCATCAAGACCAACGACGAAGCGGCCTGCCTACAGGAACTCTGCGCGACCCTGGTCGACACGGGCGGATACGACCTGGCGTGGATTGGCACGGCCTCGGAGGTCGACGGCGGCGTAGACATCGTGTGTTCGGCCGGAAAGTCCGACTACCTCTACGACGGCATCGCGACGTGGTGGGGAACCGAAGACAGCGGCAAGGGCCCGTCGGGCACGGCCCTACGTATGAACACCACGCAGGTCCTCCAAGACCTCGCCAACAACGCGCACTTCACCATGTGGCGGGTGCGGGCCGAGAAGTTCGGGCTGAAGTCGTCGGTGGCCATTCCGATGACCTGGGGCCAGTCGCGCGCCGTGGTCTCGATCTACGACAACAGCATCTTCGCCTTCGACGACGCCACGGTGGTGGGCCTCGAAGAGCTCGTTCGTGAAGTGGAGTTCGGACTCGCGCACTTCCAGTCCGTGCGTCAGCGCATCGCGGCCCTTGAGAGCGCCGCGGAAGCGCTCGCCTCGCAGGAAGCCGCCGAGGAGGAGCTGACCCGTTCCGGCAACTGGTTCCGACAGTTGTTGGCTCACTCCAGTGACTTCATCCTGGTGCTGGATAAGGATCGGCGCCTCACCTTCGCGAACCCTGCCGCCCTCGATTTCGTCGGCGCGACGATGGATGAGGTGCTGGGGATCGACCTCTACGACCTGGTCCACCCGGACGATCGCGCCGCCGCCGCCGCTGCGTTCGACTTCCTGCGTCAGTCGGCGGATCGTGCGCCGACCGGTTTCTACCGCGTGCAGTCAGTCACCGGCGAGTGGCGCAACTTCGAGACAATCTCGACGAACTGCCTCGACGACCCCTCGGTACGCGGCATCATCATCAACGCCCGCGACACCACTGAGAAGGTCAATCTCTCTCGGGCGCTGCGCACCCTCTCGAAGGGCAGTCAGATCCTGATCCACGCCACCGACGAGACAGCATTGCTGAACGACGTCTGCTCGACCATCGTGGAGACGGGCTACCTCTTGGCCTGGGTCGGATTCGCCCGCCACGACGAGCCCCGATCGGTCGACATTGCCGCCGCGGCGGGCGCCGTGGAGTCCCTCACCGGCCTGGGCATCACCTGGGCCGAGGACGAGACGGGTGACGGGCCCACGGGTCGGACGCTACGCACCGGGACCGTCCAGGTGATCGACCACGCGCCCGTGACATCGACCACCGAACTGCGACGCCAGCGCGCCGCCGAGTACGGCATTGAGTCGATCTGCGCCATGCCGATCAAGTTGGCCGGAGATCTCGTGGGGGCGCTCACCATCTGCGCCAGCCAACCCGGGGCCTTCGGCCCCGAAGAGATGGCCCTGCTCACCCAGCTCACGGGTGAAATGGCCTACGGGCTCGGGCGACTGCGAGACGCCACCCACCTGTCGCAGCAGGGGAGGCGACTGCGCGCCGCCGAACAACGATTCCGGCTGGCCTTCGAGAGCAACATGGCGCCCATGGTCTTTTCAGACCTGGGGGACCGCGTCATCGACGTCAACGACGCGTTCTGCGCAATGGTGGGCTACACGCGAGAGGAACTCGTAGGCCACGACTCGAAGATCTTCACTCTGCCCGAGGACGTCGGAATCACCGAGGACTCCCTCGGCACCCTGACCGCGAACAACACCGAGCAAGTCCGCTACATCAAGCGCTACCTACGCAAGGACGGCCGGATCGTCTACTCGGAGGTTTCGCGCTCGGCGGCGCGAAGCGAGTCCGGCGAGACGCTCTACTTCCTGGCCTCCGAGCGCGATGTCACCGACGAGCACGAGTTGGCCGATCAGCTGCGCCACCAGGCCCTCCACGACAGCCTCACCGGTCTGGCCAACCGCGCACTGTTTGAGGACCGCCTGATCCAGGCGCGAGCCCGGATCTCGCGCGTCGGCGGCTTCGGCGCCGTGCTGCTCTTGGACCTCGACGACTTCAAGACGATCAACGACACCTTCGGACACGTGTTCGGCGACCAGTTGCTCGTGGCCATGGCCCGGCGCCTCGAGTCGGTCTCGCGGTCGGTCGACACGCTCTCGCGCCTCGGCGGCGACGAGTTCCTCTACCTGGCCGAGGGGCTGGACTCCGAGCAGGAGGCAGTGCTGATCGCCGAACGACTCATCAGCGCGCTCGACCAGCCGTTCGTCCTTGACGACATCTCAATCCAGCAGCACGCCAGCGTCGGCATCGCCGTCTGGGACCAGTCGTCGCCCGGCTCACGTGACCTCATTCAAAACGCCGACGTCGCCCTCTACGAGGCCAAGCGAGGCGGCAAGAACGGTTCGGCCGTATTCACCCCGTCGATGCACCAGCGTGTCGTCAGCACCTTCACGATGGTCCAAGAGTTGCGCGGAGCCCTCGCCGAGGGCCAACTGCTCATGCACTACCAGCCGATCATCGACCTGACCACCACGCAGGTCGTCGGGTTCGAGGCTTTGATGCGTTGGCCCCACGAGGAGCGTGGATGGATCCCACCCGATACGTTCATCCCCCTGGCAGAGCAGAGCGACCTCATCGCCCAGCTCGGCGCCTTCGCCATCCGCGAGGCGGTGAACGCCGCGGCCACCTGGCCCCTCACCACGTCGGGCCAGCCGACCTACGTCACGGTGAACCTCTCGGCCAATCAGTTCCGTGATCCCAACCTCATCTCCACAATCACCAGCGCCCTCGCATCAAGCGGGTTGCCGGCTTCCTCGCTGATGGTCGAGATCACCGAGGGCGTGACCTTCCTCGATCTCGAGACCACGCTGGAAACCCTCGACGAGCTCAAGCGCCTGGGAGTGGGATTCGCCCTCGACGACTTCGGGACGGGGTACTCCTCATTGTCGTACCTGGTGCGCCTGCACCCACGCGTGATCAAGATCGACCGATTCTTCGTCGGCCCGGCCCACGAGAGCCCCGACAACCACGCCCTCTTGGAAACGATCGTGGAGTTGGGCAACAAACTCGGCATCACCATGATCGCCGAAGGGATCGAGACCCTCGAGCAGCGCGACCGACTGCGAGAACTCAACTGCCCGCTCGGCCAGGGTTTCCTGTTCTCACGCGCCGTTCCGCTCGAAGAGACGGTCGCCCTCTTCGCGTCGATCCCCGCCGAGTTGGCGACGCCCTAGGCGCCGTCGCGACCGGCTAACAGCGGATCGTCGGGCGCGCGCACCGTGTCGCCACGATCGCGCCGGCGCCGCCAGGTGACGCCACCCAGGGCTTCGAGGACGACGCGATTGGCCAGGTAGGCCGTGATCTCGGCGTGGTCGTACGGGGGCGAGACCTCGACCACGTCCATCCCCACCAGGGCGCTCTCCATGGCGATGCGTCGCACCGCGTCCAGGAGCTGGCGAGCGCTGAGCCCTCCGGGCTCCGGCGTGCCAGTGCCCGGCGCGGCGCCCGGGTCGACGACGTCCACGTCGACCGACAGGAACACGCCGTCACAGTCGTCGGCCGCGATGGCCAGGGCCTCGGTGAGCACGTCGTCCAGGCCCCGCGCGACCACCTCGCTCATCTCGTAGCTACGCATACCGCGCGCGGCCATCCACTCCAGCGTCGGGGGCTCGGGCCAGTACCCGCGCAGTCCGATCTGCAAGAACCGGTCACCGCGACACGCACCGGACTCGATGAGACGCCGCATCGGCGTGCCGTGGCCGTAGAGCGACCCGAACTGTGTGTCCCCGGTGTCGGCGTGCGCGTCGAAGTGGATGACCGCGACGCGACCCCACCCCACGTGACGCGCCACGCCGGTGACGTCGGGCAACGCAATCGTGTGGTCCCCGCCCAGGATCACCGGAAGCACCCCAGCCGCCGCGACCTGCGCGACGCGGATCTCCAAGGCAGCCAGCGATCGGTCGGTCTCACCCGATGGCATGACCACGTCGCCGAGGTCCACCACACCCAACTCGACCAGCGGATCGACCCCGAGGGCCAGGCTGGGCCGCGACCCGTCGTGGGGCAGGTAATCGGTGGTGCGGATGGCCTGGGGACCGAATCGAGCGCCCGCGCGGTGCGACGTGCCCCCGTCGAAGGGCGCGCCAATGATCGCGGCCTGTGCGCCGGACCACTGAGTCAGGTCGTCGGGGTCGGCCGCCGGGACGCCCAGGAAGGTGGCGTCGGGCCCGTAGAGATTGCCTACACGCACGGTCGTACCAACCCGACCAATGCCCTCACGCGCTCACCAGCTCGTCGGCCAGCTCTTCAATGTGGTTTGTGACGAGCGAGATGTGCCCTTCGTCCGGCCGGTGTATGACTCGCGACCCCGGCACGTGCTCACTGAGCCACGCACCGTGCGTCGGCGGAACCATCAAGTCTTGATCGCCGTACCAGATCGCGACCGGGACCGTAATCGACGCCACGTCGAAGCCCCACGGCGAGAGCATGGCGCGGTCGTCGTCGTAGAAGCCCCAGTGACCTCGGGCGAATCCTCGCACCGTCGTGGACGCCAGCAGCGCTCGACTGTCGTAGTCAGTGAGCGCGGCCAGGTCGGGCGCGCTCAGCAGACCACCGAAGAGCTCGACAACATTCTCAGCGCTCGCCGCTCCGAAGAGTCGTCCGGCTTCAACCATCGACTCCTCGTACTTCGGACCCCCCTCGCGCGCGAGCTTGAACTCCTCGACGTTCTCCGGGCCCATTCCCTGCGTCCAGTCGAAGTCGACGTCGATCGGGACAACGCCCGCCAATGACCACGCGGCCCGACAGCGCGGCGCGCCGAGCGCCGCGCAGGCCAGCGAGTGCGGCCCACCGCCCGACCAGCCCACCGAGAGATAGTCAGTTCGTCCTAAGGCGTCGAGCGCGGCGTGGACGTCAGCCACCACCGAGGAGACCGTGCGACCAATCTGACGTGATGACTCTCCGTACCCGGGCCTCGAGACCCCGACGAAGAAGAGGCCTCGACTATCGGCGATTCCATCAAAGTACTGAATGATGTTGGCGGCCCCTGGCGATCCGTGGTGGAAGACAACGGTGATCCCCTCAGGGTCGCCGAGCGTCGACACATCCAGCGTTCGCCCGTCCGGGCCGGCAACCTCAGTTTCCTCGTGACTCATAGTTCCCCCTCATGCCGCCTCACCCTAGACGTGTCGTGCCGTGACGATCTTGGTTGAAAACGTAACCGCGGGCGGGCCTACGAAATGGGAACGCGCGCACCGATGTTGAGCAGCTCGACCCAGGTCTGGCCGGGATCCATCGCCAGAACCTTGCCGCCCATCGTGTGGTAATGGACGACGTCGGTTTTAGCGGCCCGCGACCAGGTACCTCTGACCATGTGGCCATCGGAAAATACTTCGATCTGACCCGTGCCGAGAAGGTTGGTGTACGAGGTGAACGCCCCCACGCCATTGAAGTAGTTCACGAACATCACGACGACGTTCTTGGGCGAGACCCGCACTCCGGTGCCGGTGACGATCGGCTGTCCGAAGAGCGTCCGGTCCCACGAAAGGGTCGTCGTATTCCAGGTCCAGGTGACCGGATAGATGCTCGGGAACTCTACCGTGAAGTGATGCACGACCGTCGCGCCCGCGCCCAACGTGCCGTGTCGATAGGTGAACAGCGCCCGCGGCGGCGTGGGCGTGCCCTTCAGTTGGAACAGCGCGCCGGCCGACGCGTAGAGATTGCTGGGCGCCTGACGGTGCGGGTCGCGGTACATCGCCGCCCCCGCGGAGGTCTCGTCGACGAGCTTGACGGGGGCCTTGGAGATGGACTCGACGGCGTACGGCGCGCCGCCGGAGTAGGCGAAGATGCCCCCGATGGGCCAGACGACGAAGGTGTCAGTGGGGCGCACCGAACGCACAGGTCCAACCTTGGCCGGTGCCTGCGAATTGAAGATGGCGGCCAAGCGAGTGATCCCACCGTTCACGATCTCCTCGTAGACAACGTCGGCTCGATCGATCCCCCACTGCGGCAACGCTTCGGGTGTGTTCTCCACCTTGACTGTTAGAGCCGGACGGGTCAGCGCCTGGCCGGCGGGGTCGGGCAGTCCGGTGAGCGGCGCCACCGGCGGCACCGTCGTCGTGGTCGACGCCAACGTGGTCGGGGTGGTCCCCTTGTTGTGGCGAGACCAGAAAATGGCGCCCACCGCGATCACGGCCACGACGATCAGCAAAACAAGAGTTCGGCGCATGACTTCAAAACTAGTTGGGACCCAACTCCGATCTGGGCTCCGCGACTTAAGAAAGTGACTTGAAGATCACCGTATGGGGCAGCGCGGTCTCGGCACTCAAGAACTCACTTCCCGCGACGACGGTCCAGCCCATCGCGCGATAGAAGCCCAGTGCCGTGTCACGGGCGTTGGCCCAGATTCGCGGGACCCCACGCTCGCGCAGGGAATTTTCTGCTTCGACGAGTACCTTCGCACCGAACCCGCGCCCCTGTACGGCTGGGTCGGTCGCCATGAAGCGCAGTTGAAACGCGACATCGTCGGGTTCGTCGGGGTAGGCCGCCGCGAAGAACGAGGCGCACACCACGACCTCGTTGCCCATGAGCCCCGCCAGGTGCAGCGAGGTCGCTTCGTCGTCGCGCGGCTCAACGACGTTGGCCGCCGGGTCGTCGCCGCGAAGGACTCGCCGACGCAGGTCGAGAAGCCGGCGCGGGTCGACCTGGGTGACGCGGAACTGATCGGGTGTTTCAGTCAAGGTCGCGTACCAGGTTGATCAGTCTCACCGCACTGTCACGGTGGAGCGGTGCCACGTCCCCCGTCGGGAGAAAACCGAGCTTGGCGTAAAAGGCTCGCGCGCGCGCCACGGGTTCGGTCACCGCTAGGTGCAGTTGAGTCGCGCCCTCCGACCTAGCCCACGCGGCGACACTCGCCACCAGCTCTTCAGCCACTCCGGTTCCACGCAGGCGCGGCGTGACGTACATCGCGAAGAGCCACCACGTCCCCGGGTACTCGACGTTGTGGCCGCCCGATGCCATCCCGACTGCGACGTCACCGTCCTCGGCGAGGAAGTACCGCCACCGACCCGAGACCTCGCGCCACTGCGCGTCGTCCCAGGTGGCCTCTTCCGCGTAGGTCGATCCGAACGCCGCGGGCGTGTCGGCCAGGGCTTCGAGACGAATCGCCTTCAGTTTCATCGCATCGTCGACCCCGCCGGGGCGCACCGCGACCTCGCCACTCACTCGCGCATCCGCTCGGCGACGTTGCGCTCGGCCCACGATCCTTCGGCCAGGTGCTCGGCCACCGAGTCGTGGTCGATCTGCGGTCGATTTTGCGACAGCTTGGCCTTGCCCTGGATCGAGGTGACCGTGATCTCTATGCCCACGATGGCCCGCAATTGGCGCTCCACGTACTCCTCGGGTGCGTCCGAGACCCACCAGCGCGGGCTCAGCCCCTCCTCGAAGTGATCGGTCAGCGCCGTCACCTGAGTGCGGAGCCACTCGCCCTCCTCGTGCACCGTCGCGTGGCCTCGGATCTCGCAGGAAACGTAGTTCCAGGTGGGCACGACTCCGGGCTGGGCTTCGCGACTCGGGTAGTGGGCCGGACTGACGTAGGCGCTGGCCGCCAGGAACAGAATGAGGACCTCGGCCTCTGGCGTCACCGCGCGCCACCACGGGTTGGCCCGCGCGACGTGCGACCCCACGGTCCGTCGGTCCGGCGCAACGAGGACCGGCGCCACCACGCTCAGCAGCCCTTCGCTCGACGGCGTGATGAGGAACCCGGCTCCGGCGTCGCGCACCACAGACCACGCCTCGTCGTCGTCGACTCGGAACGCCGGGGGGACGTACACGAATCCATTGTCGCACGCCGTGCACGCCGTGCCGCCCGTTAAGGCGAGGCCAGAACCTCGTCGAGTTTCGCGAAGCTCTCGGACCACGCACCGACGCCCCAGGCCAGCGCCCGGTCACGGTCAGCGACCACCGGGTACGTCGTGAGGACCTCGACGAGCGTCGCGCCGGCGGACTCGGTGAAGGTGATCGCGCAGTGCCACTCCAGCGGCGCGTCCGCGCCGTCGGAACCGGGCGGTCGGAACCACTCCACGAAGTCGCGCGACTGCTCATCGAGACGCACCGTCAGGGCCAGACCCTCCGGGGCCCGCAGTCCGTGCACGGTGCCGTAGACCGTGGTCTCGAGATCGTCGGCGTCGCGCACGGTGATCCGGTATTCGCCACCCTCCACCGTGTCGAGCGTGCAGTCGGTTACGACACTGCCACGCGGTCCCCACCACCTCCTCAACATCGCGGCGTCGGTCCAGGCGCGGTAGAGAGCATCGCGCGGCGCGTCGAACGCGCGAAGGAGGAGCGTCTGCGGCGCGCCCTCGACTGCCTCAAAACTGACTGGGGCGGTCGGGCGAACGGTGGGCGAGATGGCGACGCGGGCGAATCCCTCGGGGCTCGGCAGTCGCGCCGAGTAGATCGAGTAACCGTCAACCTGGCGCACGACGAAGGTGGCGATCGCCGTGGCGGCCATCATCGGCAACGCCAGCGAGAGGCTGCTGTGGGTGAGCTCGAGCACGAGGACCAGTCCGGCGAGCGGCGCCTGCATCGAGGCTCCGATCATGGCGGCTGCGCCCACGAGGGCGTACGCGCCGATTGGCGAGCCGGGCCACAGGTGACTCCACCCAATGCCCAACAGAGCCCCGAACACTGCGCCGGTGCTGATGAAGGGGGTGAAGAGGCCGCCGGCCGCGCCGGCGCCCAACGTGGCCGCGGTCACCAGCGGCTTGAGCGCGAAGAGGGCGAAGAGCACACCGGCGCTACCCAGACCGAGGAAGGCAGTGTGGGCCATGTCCTGGCCGTTGCCGAAGAGTTGGGGATACCAGAGGCCCAGGACGCCCACCACGGTGAACGTCACGGGCATCAGCCACAGGATCGAGGCTCCGCGGGCGCGGTGAAAGGAGACCCACCCGATCAGGCGTACGTAGAAGATGGCGAGCAGCCCGATGATGAGTCCCGCCGGCAGGCTCCACACCATGACCGCGCCGCTGAAGTGGTAGCTGGCGATATCGCGGTAGGTCGGTCCGCGTGACAACGTGATCCATGCGGTAATGGTGGCGACGCCCGAGCAGACCAGCGCCGGCAGCACCGTTGGCAGCGCGAGGCTACCGACGAGTACCTCGGCGGTGAAGATCGCTCCACCCAAGGGCACGTTGTAGACGGCGGCGAGGCCGGCGCCCGCGCCGCACGCCACTAGCAGTCGGCGCTGAGCGGCGGTGAGCTGGAGCCAGCGCGACACTGCGGTTCCCGAGGCTCCGCCCATGAGTTTGGGGGCCGCCTCTCGTCCGATCGAGGCGCCGAGGCCGACGACGACTTCCGAGATCACCGAGGTGAGAAAGCTGCGACGCATTCCGAGTTCGGCGTCGCCGCGCCAGATCGCGTCGTCAACGTCCGTGCGCTGGTGGCGCAGGAACCGGCGCACCGCGTACCAGCCGAGCGCGCCGACGACGCCGGCGATGACCAACGCCAGCACTCGGTGCACCCCGGACGCGGCCGCCACCCCTCGCCCGTAGTGGCTGGTATTGGCGTGAAAGGCCCAACGTTCGATGAGCGCGAGCACGCCCATGAGCAGGTCCCCGAAGAGACCAGTCGCCACGCCGGTCAGAAGAACGGCCAGCCAGAACCGCGCACTGAGCGCGGCGTCACCATCGTGGGTGACGTTGGGCTGTTCCATCGCGCCACGACCCGAGGGCACCCGACTCTTGATGAGCGGCGGGGGGACGCGCTGACGTTCGCTGGGTGCGTTGCGCGTCCTCGCCATGGTCCTCTCGACGATCCTGACGCCATCGTACCGGCGCAGTAGGTGTGCATCCGTACGGAGATTCCACCAACGTGGGTAATGACGACTAGTCAGACTCCTCGACGAGCACGGAGCGGTCGAGAGACTTCACGTCGTTCACGCCGGTCAGCGCGAGCGTCACCATCATTTCCTCGCGCATCACTCGCAACACGTGCGACACGCCGCGTTCGCCGCGTGCGGCCATCGCGTAGACCCAGGCGCGACCCACCAGGCAGGCCTTGGCCCCGAGCGCCAGCATCTTGACCACGTCGAGTCCGCTGCGCACGCCACCGTCGACCAGTACCTCACACCGCTCACCAACCGCGTCAACGATTGACGGCAATGCCGACGCCCCGGACGGGACGTCGTCGAGCTGACGCCCGCCGTGGTTGGACACGATGATGGCGTCGACCCCGCACTCGACCGCCGCTCGGGCGTCGTCAGGGTCGAGGATCCCTTTTAGCGCGATCGAGCCGCGCCAGTGCTCCCGCAGCCACTCGAGGTCGCACCACGTCACGCTCGGATCGAACTGGCTCGCGACCCAGCCCTGGAAGTCGCCGGGCACGCGCGCGTCGGGCAGGGCTTTCTCCAGATTCCCGAACGTCAGCGGCCGCCCGCCGAGCGCGACCTGACGCACCCAGGTGGGGTGGCGGCCAATGTCCCATCCGCGCCGCCAACGAACACTGCGCGAGACCTTGCCGGAGATGCCGTTTCGCACGTCGCGGTAGCGGTGACCAACGACCGGCAGGTCAACGGTCAGGACGAGCGTTGTGCAACCGACGGCCTGGGCCCGAGCCATGAGGTCCTCCGCGTAACTGCGGTCACGCATGACGTACAACTGGAACCACGGCGGACGGGTCGTGGCCCCGGCCACTTCCTCGATTCCGCAGATCGACAGAGTCGACTCGCAGAAGGCGACGCCCGCGGCGTCGGCGGCTCGCGCGGCCTGCACCTCGCCGCGTCGCGAGAACATCCCCGCGAACCCCACCGGTGCCAGCACCACGGGCATCGCGAGTTCGGTGCCGAGAACCGTGGTGGCCAGGGAGCGCTCCGACACGTCGCGCAGCACCCGCTGGCGAAAGTGGAGGCGGTGCAGGTCCTCACGATTGGCGGCGAGCGTGGCCTCATCGAACGCTCCACCATCGATGTAATCGAAGATCTGTCGCGGCAGGCGCCGCCGAGCCAATTCGCGGTAGTCCTGGACCGACGCGGGTATCAGATTCAGGCTGTGGTCTGAGCGTCGGAACACGCCACTCATTATGCGCGAGTCCCGTTGGGCGAGACGTCACTCGGCCAATCGTCGCCGATCAAGAGCTCCTCCGGTCGAGCAATCAGCCATCGCGCACCGGCCGTCTCCAGCTCGGCTCGCGAGCCGTAGCCCCAGAGGACGCCCACGGGCACGAGGCCGAGGGCCTGCGCGGCCTCGACGTCGTGGCGTCGATCACCGACCATCCAGGCTCCCCCCGCGGCGTCTTCGAACACGGCTCGCACCTGGGCGACGATGTCGACCTTGGCGGTCAACGTGTCGTCCAACGAGGCCCCCGCCACCTCGTCGAAGAGCTCGCGCACCCCGAAGTCGTCCAGCATCCGCTCGGCGAAGTCGACCCGCTTCGCGGTTGCCAAGGCGAGACGAACCCCACGTTGCCGCAGCGCCCTCAAGACCTCGATCACCCCCGGATAGGGACGGGCCAGCGCCACCCCCTCGCGGTCGTAGATCTCGCGGTAGCGGTCGACGACGCCACTCAGTTCGTCCTCGCCGAACCTCAGCGCGCGAAACGACTCATCCAGCGGCGGGCCAATCAACGAACGAAGGTCGCGGTCGTCACCGCGTCCATATTCGTCCAGGGTTTGGCGCAGGGACAGGAGGATCCCCTCCTGGGAGTCAGCCACCGTCCCGTCGAGGTCAAAGACCACCGCGCCGGGGCCAACCCGCATTGAGGGGCCGCTCGACCCGGAGTCCGTCACGACCCGATCAGTCTGCGGCAACGCGAAGGGGCGTGGCGTGGCTGGCGCGCACCAGCTCGTCAAAGGTCGTCGGGAACACCGCGTGCGGATGGCCCGCCGCGGCCCACACCACGTCGTAGTCGCCCAGGGATTCGTCGATCACGGTGACCGGGACCGACGCGCCGGACTCGAATGAGTCGCCACTGCCTCGAGGCGCCCAGCCAACCGGACTCACTCCCCCGATCGAGAAGCCTGACGCGGCCTTGACGAAGTCGGCGTCGGCGCGCTGCAGTTCGGCCACGCCCAGTGCGTCAGCCACGAGCTGCGGGTCGACGCGGTGACGTCCGCTCGTGATGACGAGCACGGGGTCGCCGGACGGCAAGGTGAACACGAGCGAGGACGCGATCTGACCGACGTCGACTCCGAGCGCGGCGGCGGCGTCGAGGGCGGTCCGTGAAGTCTCGTCCAACACGACGACCTCACCGGTGACGCCGGCCGCCCGCAACGCCGCACGCACTCGGAGGACGTTCGGTCGGTCGGCGACGCTCATCGGACTGTTCCTCGCAACGGCGTCGCCGATCAGTCTGTGAAGGTCAAATGACGAAACCGGGCCACCAGCGCTCCGTGATCCTTCTCACCCGGCAGGTGCTCGCGGGCGTAGAGCCACAAGAGCAGGTCAGCCGCCGGGCCCGCCAGGACGACCGCGTCATCGCGCAGGCCGGGCTCAAAGCGAACAGTTCCCGCCATGACGTCATCCTCGATGGTCCAACTCGCATCGGCGTCCGTGCAGCGTAGTCCCAACACCCCGTCGAGGGCCGCCCGGGGTGGATCGGCGGGGTCGTCGCGGCTGGAGACCGAATAGGTCAGAAACTCTTCGACTGAGTCCAGGGCGACGTCGGTCGCGATCGGCCATTCGGCGCCCACCGCGAGGGCCGCGTCCCAGCCGTGCACCACGATCTCCTGGACCTGGTGACGAGTGACGAAGGCCACGTCGTGACGAGCTGGCGCCCACGTGTAGACCGTCGCGGACTGGTCAGCCGTCTCCAAGACGTCGGTGAGGTGGTGAACGCCTAACAGGAAGCGCGAGATCAGGTGGTCGTCCGCAACGGCGTCCGGCCGACCAGTGGTGGGCGGTGCGGCGAGACGACCCTCAACCACGCTCGCCCAAAACCAGTGCACCTCGATGAGGTGCTGCAGCAGGTCACGGACCTTCCACCCGGGACAGCTCGGAACCGCCGTGTCGAACTGGCCGGCCGCCAGCGTCGCCAGGGCCTCGCCACTCTCATTGATCACCTCGACGCACCGATGCACGCTCAACGCCATGGCTTTACCGTAGCGAGTCGGCCCGTCATCGTTGTCCTCCGGCTCGCTCCGAGCGATCGCCCAGAGACCCGACTCAGCCACATCCACCCACGCGAGCGCGTGGAGAACCACGAGGGCTTCGGGCGCGCGGTCGCGAGGCACCAACAGGTGGTCGTGATGAAACCCCGCGACGACGTTGCAACTGATTCCGAAGCGAGCCAGAGCGCCGCTCACGGCAGCCGTCAGTCCGACGGCACTCAGGCTCGACGTGACCCCCAGCGTGATCCACGACAGAACGTCGTCGTAGTGAAGCCCTCGGCGATCGGCCTCGGCGCGTTCCAGGACGCAACTGACTCCCTCGTCCTCGCGCACCGTGGCGCGGACGTCGAGGTCGGGTGGTGGACTCTCGAGACTCACGAACACGAACTCACCCGCGACCCGTGCAGGATTCAGAGTCGCCAACAGTTCTTGCAGGTCGTCGCTTCCCGGCACGGGCCAAGTCTCGCAGGCGACTTTTTGGTTCTTCGTCTCGCCCACAACGCCGAAGCCTCAGGGGCAGTCCTAGCCTCATCGTGTGGCCGCTACTCCCTCGCACCACCCCAACCACGAACGACTACTGCGACGCGGCGTCGCGTTGGAGGTCACGACTCTGACGTGGAACGTGGTGGGCGTCGTGGTCCTGGCGATCCTGGCACTGTCGGCAAGGTCGGTCGCGCTGCTGGGGTTCGGCCTGGACTCGCTCATTGAGATAGGGGCCAGCACGGTGGTGCTCTGGGAGCTGCGCAACGTCCAGGGCGACCGCGAGCATCGAGCACTCACGTTGATCGCCGTCTCCTTCGCCGCCATCTCGCTGTATCTCGCAGTCCAGTCCACCGTCGATCTCGTGGCGGGTTCCCATCCCCACCACAGCCCGGGAGGTATCGCCTGGACGGGCGCGACGGCCGTTGCGATGTTCGTACTCGCATCGGCCAAGGGCCGAGTCGGCCGGGCCGCCGGGCGCGACGTCCTCGTGCGCGAAGGCCGGGTCACGTTCGTCGACGGCCTGCTCGCCGTGGCCATCTTGGTGGGACTCAGCCTCAACGCACTGGCCGGGTGGTGGTGGGCCGACCCCGCGTCGACCTACGTGATCGTCGGGTACGGCGCCCGCGAATTCCTCAGCATCACCAGGTCGCTGCGTCAGCCCTAACCGCCATCGACGGCACGCAAGACAGCACCGCCGCCACCTCGTTTCCGAGGCGACGGCGGTGCTGTAGACCACAGTCGATCCACGAGACGCTCAGCCGGTGAGCACCCGCGAGGAATCTCCAGTCAGCGTCTGCTCAGCTGGTCCACGCGTCGGTCGCGGGACTCGTCGTCGGAGTCGCCGCACCACCCGTGGCGACAACGCCGGTGAATGACGGCAGCGAGAAGTACGTTCCCTCACACGCCGCCGGAGCCGCCAGAGTCATCGATGCGTCATTGGTGAACGTGACGGTCAGCGTGGCACTCGCCGCGACGGTGAGGGGGGTCGTGAGCGTGTGCACGCTGCCCGACGATCCAGTCGCGTAGGTCCACGTCACGTCGCTCGGGGTCGCCGCCGCACAGCCGGTCTGACCGACACTCAATGCGGACGTCGTGAACCCACCCGCGTAGGTCGTGTTCGCGGGCAGATCGACACCGGTGACCGTCACGGGGAAGGTGTTGGGGTTGGTGATCGTGACCACGGCGTCGCCGTTGCCTCCCGGGTAGAGCTGGTTAGTGGCTGCGGGGCTGGCCACAGCGGCCACGGTTAGGTTGCTGACTGTGCCGGACTGGCCCTCAGCCGACGAGCCGCCGTTGAGCCCGACGATCCAGTTGGTGGCGGCAAATGCACCACCCCCGACCAGGAGCATCCCGGCGAGGCCGGAGGCGACTTTGAACATCAATGACTGTCTAGTGAAGCGATGGCGTACGCGTCCAATCGGCGAAATGCCCGATTCGGCCTCAGGTACCGTGCTGGCCACCTTCGTCGAGCGAAGCCCTGTTCTCGTTGTTCGGTTGGTACGAGACCTTGACATCTTGTTCATTCTCCTTAACTGGTTGGTCACGAAGGACCGTCCGGCTCCGATCAGCCCCGAAACTTCGGGGATGGACCGACGGAGAATTGCCCTTGCGTGTTGAAGCGGATTAGATACTGCAATAACGACATCAAGGGGCCATCACGGCACCCACAATTTGCGCACAACTCTCGACATAGGATTTGTTTCTTGTGGAAGCACCCCGCCTCGAGGCGCGGTTCCACAGTTTCACGCGGTCGCCGTGCACTTGGTTCCGGTCGAGGAGATAGTGAGGAATCCCCCGTTGGTGCCGCTGACCGCGGCCTGGCGCGCGTTGGTGATCGTGGTGCCCGGGAACGCCCAGTTCGCCGATTTTGCCTCCAACCGGTAGAACTTGTTCCCCGTGCTCGATGTGTACGTCTCCGTCACCGTCAGGGCGGTGCCCAATGGTTGGGTGGTCTCAACCGTGAAGGTCCCATTGACGGTCGAACTGACCAGTACCTCGTAGCCGGTCACCCCAGACCCGGCGGTGGTCCAGGTGAGGACCGCACTCTCACTCGACGACGAGACGCACGCGGCGGTGAACGTGACGGGATTGCCGGTAGCACTTGTGATTGCGGGCTGTGCGTGGCCCTCGCCGTGTGAGTTGGCGGTCAGCGACGACAACCAATTCGTGGCGGCGCCGACGAAGGAGCCGTGCGACAAGCCAAGAGTCACCGCCGCGCAGCACGCGGCGGCGATGGTGAATCGGGAGATGGACCGGCGTTGCATGAGACAGCCCGAGACCTAGCTCGTCCACCCGTCAACGACGGGCGTCGACGTGACTGAGGCGGCCCCGCCGGAAGCCGCGACTCCGGTGAGCGACGGCATGGAGAAGTACGTGTTCTCACAGGCGGCCGGGGCCGCCGCCGTCATCGACGCATCGTTGGTGAGCGTGACGGTCAGTGGGTTATTGGCGTTCCCATTGGCCCCGACGGTCACAGGCGAGGTGAGGGTATGCGCACTGCCCGATGACGACGTGGAGAAGTTCCAGATCACGTCGCTGGGCGTGGTGGCGATGCAACCGGTCTGGGTGGTCAGAAGCGACGCGCTGGTATAGCCAGTGGCGTAGGTGGTGTTCGTGGGCAATGTGACGCCGGTCACGGTGACGGGGAACGCGTTGGGGTTCGAGATCGTCACGACCACGTCGCCGGTTCCCCCCGGGTAGAGCTGGTTCGTCGCCGCCGGAGAGGAGACAGCCGAGATCGTGAGATTCGAGACGGTGGCGGACTGGCCCTGGCCCGACGAACCGGCGTTCAGACCCACGATCCAGTTGGTGGCGGCGTACGCTCCCCCGGCAACCAGGCTCATACCCAGAAAGGCAGAGAGAACCTTGCGACTCGTCGAGGACTTCCACGATCGAGGTCGGAACGGGCCTCCCGGAGTCGAGGAACGAACACGGTGCCGCGCGGGCGTGGCGACGAGAGTGGTTTCTCCTCCACCCAAGATCATGGTGGGATCTACTGGGGACCCGGCGGGCAAGGCGTCTGCGGCAACGACGATCGCGACTGCCGTCATCGCAAGAGTGTCAACGTCGGCAGGGTTGGGTGAAGAAACACGCCGACGTGGGGCACGCGCCGAGTGACCTTGTGACATTGAGACGCGCGTCGCCTTGTGAAACCCGTTTTCCATGAGCGTCCTTGCAGTGTTCGGTCATCGGGACGTTCCGACTCGGAAAAATATATCTTTTATTACCGCCCTGGTGGTGGACCCCGCCCTCGCCGTCGAGGGAGGACCAATGAGCAAACCTCCTGATCACAGCCGTGCCACTCGTCGCGCTCGCGGGTTCGGCGAAACGAAATTGTCAGTATTCCAGCGCCGAAAATCCTTGGCAAAGAGGGGTGGATGGGATCGGCCTACTTCGCCAAATCTGCGGTGACCTCACGAGCCGTTTCGGTATCGCCCTAGAGCGTTCGGCGATACACCGACGTGTCGCGGGTGACGAAGCCCAGCTTCTGGTACAGGCGATGCGCCGCCTCGCGAGTCGGACGGCTGGTCAGGTCGACGGCTCGAACTCCCTGCGCGGCGGCCTCGTCGAGGGCCGCGCGCGTGAGCGCCTCGCCAACACCCTGTCCCCGTGCGCTCTCGTCGACCACCACGTCTTCGATCCACGCCTTGACGCCCGTGGGGACGCGATAGGTCACCAATGTCGCGACACCGACGATGACGTCGCCGTCTCGGGCCACGAACAACGAGGATCCCTCCGACTCGATGATCGCGGACAGGGCGTCGGGCGTGAGCGTCACCGCGTTCGCCGTCAGTTGGGGCACCAGTCGATTGAGCGCGTCGCATAGCGCGTCGTCGTCACCGCGAGCGATCGTGACGGCGATCGGCATCAGGAGCTACGCCAGACGGGTCGTCGCAGGTCGTCGTAGAAGACGTCACGCACTTCGCCGGAGATTGCGGCGAAGATCGGGTCGGCCCAGCGTTCGGCCCCGATCGTCGGCGACGGCAACGCGTCACGAGTGAACCAGCCGACGTCGGTCACCTCCTGGGGGTGGATCTTGAGCTCGCCGCCGACCGCCCGACAGTAGAAGAGGAGTGAGTACAGCGGAATGCGCGACGTGCCCAGGCGCATCCCGTCGAGAACACCAATGAGTCGCACCGGTTCGGCCTCGATGCCGGTCTCTTCGAGGACCTCCTTGACGACAACCTCCGGCGCCGAGTACCCCACGTCGCACCACCCGGTCGGGTAGAGCCAGATCCCCGAGTCGGCGCGGCGGATGAGCAGCAGTTCGCCCGCGTCATTGGATACGGCGGCACCCACCGCGACCTTGGGCGTGATGTAACCCGGGACGCCGCGCCCGACCTCTTTCATCCACTCGACCACGTTGCCCCGCGCGTCGGGCGCGTCCTCCACTCCCGCGTCGGCGACGGCCTTGATGTCGCCGGCAATGAGCAGGATCTCCTCATATCGCTCGCGCTCGAAGAGGCTGTCGGTGAAGCCGATGCCGGTTCGCGCGACGCCGGCCAGGGCCTCGGCCCAACGCAGCAGCGTCTTTTCGGTGACGACGTCGACCATCTCAGGCCAGCGCGACCCCGAGGACCTCGTCGAGCGAGCCGACCAGCCCGGTGTAGAAGTCGCCGAACTCCGCGTAGAGCGCGGACCCCTCGTCGTAGCGCATCGTGTAGACGCACTCCTTGAGATCGTCCACATGCACGGCGAAAAGGCTGACGCCCCACTCGTAGTCGTCCAGGCCCGTCGAGCCGGTGACCAACTGCAGGACACGACCCCGGAAGGTCCGCCCGGTCGTGCCGTGCTGAATCATCAGCGCCTCGCGCTCGTCGTAGGAGAGCGTGTACCAGTTGTTGATCTCACCGCGTCGCTTGGTCATCGGGTAGAAGCAGTAGGCGCGCATCCCCTCGGGCGGCAGTACCGGGTAGAGGCGGGCGTTTTTCATCTCTTCGGGCATCCCCGCGGCGTACTCGCTCACTTCGGTCACCGACACGTAACTGTCCGAGATCAGCAGACCGGCCGTTTCGACCCGGGTCTGAAACCGCCGCAGGTCCCAGAGGTCTGGTCCGAGCACCATGAACGCCACGTCCGCCTTGGCTCCCAGGACGGCCACGCACACCACCTGCAGGCCCTCCTCCTCGGCGGCGTCGACGGCCACGCGCAGCTCGCCCTGGTCAACATCAGCGTCGAGGTGGCAGAACAGGTGCAGGACGTTCAGTCCGTGCGAGGGCACGACGGGGGCCGGGGTGGTCACGGACCCATGCTACGGACCAGCGCACGACAGACGCTACAGACGACGAACCGCGGGGCCCGAAGGCCCCGCGGTTCGCGATGACGCAGTGTTTAGTAGTCGTCCATGCCGCCGCCGGGCATCGACAGGGACTTCTCTTCGGGCTTGTCCACGATGACCGCCTCGGTGGTCAGGAAGAGCGCAGCGATGGAGGCCGCGTTCTGCAGGGCCGAGCGGGTGACCTTGGCCGCGTCAATGACGCCAGCCTTGACCAGGTCCTCGTAGTCGCCGGTGGCCGCGTTCAGGCCGTGGCTCTTGTTCTTGAGGTTGCGCACCTTGTCGACGATGACGCCGCCTTCGAGGCCCGCGTTCACCGCGATCTGGTTCAGCGGCGCTTCGACGGCCTTGGCGACCAGTCGCGCGCCGGTGGACTCGTCACCGCTGAGCTTGTCGGCGGTCTCCAAGATGCGGTCCTGGCTGCGCAGCAGGGCTACGCCACCGCCGGGCACGACGCCCTCTTCGATGGCGGCCTTGGTCGTGGAGACAGCGTCCTCGATGCGGTGCTTCTTCTCCTTGAGCTCGACCTCGGTCGCGGCTCCGACCTTGATGACGGCCACGCCGCCGGAGAGCTTGGCCAAACGCTCCTGGAGCTTCTCGCGGTCGTAGTCCGAGTCGGTGTTCTCGATCTCGGCCTTGATCTGGCTGATGCGACCCTTGATGTCGTCCTCGGACCCCGCACCCTCGACAATGGTGGTCTCGTCCTTGGTGACGACGATCTTGCGCGCCGAACCCAACAGCTCGACGCCGGCGTTCTCCAACTTGAGGCCAACCTCTTCGGAGATGACGGTCGCGCCCGTGAGGATCGCAATGTCCTGGAGCATGGCCTTGCGACGCTCACCGAAGCCGGGAGCCTTGACGGCGACCGACTTGAAGGTCCCGCGGATCTTGTTCACCACGAGTGTCGCCAGGGCCTCGCCCTCGACGTCCTCAGCGATGACCAACAGCGGGCGGCCCGACTGCATGACCTTCTCCAGTACCGGGAGCAGGTCGCGCACTGCGGCGACCTTGGATGAGACCAGCAGCACGTAGGCGTTCTCGAGGACCGCCTCCATGCGCTCGGTGTCCGTCGCGAAGTACGGCGCGATGAAGCCCTTGTCGAAACGCATTCCTTCGACGAGGTCCATGTCCATGCCAAAGCTCTGACTCTCTTCGACGGTGATGACTCCGTCCTTGCCGACCTTGTCAATGGCGTCGGCGATCAACTGACCGATCTCGTTGTCGGCCGCGGAGATGGACGCCACCTGGGCGATCTGCTCCTTGGTGTCGGCCGGGATCGAGAGCTCCTGGAGTGACGCGACGGCGGTCTCGACCGCGGCCTCGATCCCCTTCTTGAGCGACATCGGGTTCGCGCCCGCGGCGACGTTCTTCAGGCCCTCGCGGACCATGGCCCAGGCGAGCACCGTCGCCGTGGTGGTGCCGTCGCCGGCTACGTCGTCGGTCTTCTTAGCGACCTCTTTGACCAGCTCCGCGCCGATGCGCTCGAACGGGTCCTCCAGGTCGATGTCCTTGGCAATGGAGACGCCGTCATTGGTGATGGTGGGGGCGCCCCACTTCTTGTCCAGCACGACGTTGCGGCCCTTGGGCCCGAGCGTGACGCGCACGGCGTCCGCCAGCTTGTTCATGCCACGCTCTAGCGCGCGACGGGCCTCTTCATCGAATGCGATCAACTTCGCCACGTGTCCTCCTAGGGGGTAGGTACCTTCTTGGTGCGTAGCAATGTTAGCAGTCTCGGTTGTCGAGTGCTAACGGCGGGGTCAGCCCCCAGCCACCGCCGGGACCAGGGACACGGTCTGACCCGGGGCCAGAACCGTGTCCAGGCCGTCCAGGAACCGCACGTCCTCGTCGGCCACGAAGACGTTCACGAAGCGCCGCAGCGTCCCGCGGTCGTCCAGCACGCGTACGGCCACCCCGGGGTAGGCGGCGTCGACCGCCACGATGGCCTCGCGCACGGTTCCGGCCTCGACTGGGACCTCTCCGGCGCCGCCCACCAGGGCGCGCAGTTGGCTGGGCAGGCGTACAACCACGCTCATGATGCGCCCACCAGTTGGTGAAGCGCCAACGCGGCCTGGGCGTCGACGAGCGACGGGCTGATCGTCGCCGACACCGTGGCGGTGTCGGCGATGGCGTCGAGGGTCTTGAGCCCGTGGCCCGAGATGATCGCCACGATCGAGCCCTGCGGGTCGATCGCGCCGCGCGCGAGCAGCTGGCGCAGCGAGGCGACGGTCACCCCGCCGGCGGTCTCGGCGAAGACCCCCTCGGTCTCGGCTAGCAGGGAGATGCACTCAAGGATCTCGTCGTCGGCCACGCTCCCGCAGTCGCCCCCGCCGCGGCGCAGCTCGTCGAGCACGTAGGGGCCGTCGGCGGGATTGCCAATCGCCAACGAGCGCGCGATGGTGTTGGGCCGCTGCGGGGTGATGACGTCGGCGCCGGCCGCGAAGGCCGTGGCGATCGGCGAGCAGCCCGTCGCCTGGGCGCCGAAGAGCACCGGCAGTGCGCCGTCGGCGAGTTCGAGACCCACCAACTCGCGAAAGCCCTTGGCAACTTTGGTGAGCTGACTACCCGACGCGACCGGCACCACGACCTGATCCGGCGTGCGCCATCCGAGCTGTTCGGCGATCTCGAAGGCGAGAGTCTTAGACCCTTCGGCGTAGTAGGGGCGGACGTTGACGTTGGCGAACGCCCAGTCGGGGTGCTCGGCCAGCAACTCAACGCACAACCGATTGACGTCGTCGTAGTTGCCCTCGACGCCCAACAACGTCCCGCCGAAGATTGCGGTCATCACAATCTTGGAGCGCTCGAGGTCCGCGGGGATGAGGATCACGCTGGGCCAGCCGATGGCCGCGGCGTGGGCCGCGACCGATGTGGCGAGGTTGCCGGTCGAGGCGCAGGCGGCAGTGGAGAAGCCCAGGCGCCGAGCGCTCGATAGCGCCACGGACACGACGCGGTCCTTGAACGAGCCGGTGGGATTGGAGGTGTCGTCCTTGAGCCACAGTTCGCGCACGCCGAGCACCTCGGCCAGGCGGCTCGCCCTTCGGAGCGGCGTCCACCCGGTGCCCAGGTCCACCGGCTCGTCGCCCGGATCGGGCAACAGGTCGCGGTAACGCCAGAGCGAGTTCGGGCCGTCCTCAATGGACGATCGGGTCACGCGGCCGCGCGCCGCGGCCAGGTCGTAGTCGACCTCGAGGGGACCGAAGCACAGGTCGCACGCGTAGATCGCCTCAGAGGGGTAGGTGGTGCCGCACTCTCGGCAAATAAGTCCTGTCGCGAAACTCATGACATCTCTTTCATCGATCGGGCTTTGGCACCTGGTGTGACGAGAAAAACTCGTTGATCACACTGGTTGTCGCGACTTCACAGGGCCCGTCCCTCAGTCGCTCTTGATGACACCTCCATTGTGGCCGTTGCACTCGGGCACTGTCAAGTGCGGGCTCGACGTCTCGACCCGTAGCCTCCAACGGATGAGTAGATCCAGCGCT
Organism: uncultured Actinomycetota bacterium; assembly: GCA_963715855.1. Lineage (GTDB taxonomy): Bacteria > Actinomycetota > Acidimicrobiia > Acidimicrobiales > RAAP-2 > RAAP-2. The sequence goes on along the minus strand of OY970279.1, from coordinate 1,261,705 downwards.
CCCTGGACCCTCGGGCGCGACGACATCGACCTGACCCGGGTGCGCGAGCTCAAATCCTCGACGTCGGTGGCGGTCGTGGTCCCGGCGCGCAATGAAGCGGACACCGTCGGCGCGGTGCTCGACGCCGTGCTCGCTGACGAGGGTCTGGTCGAGGAGCTCGTGGTTGTCGACGACCACTCTCACGACGACACCGCGGTGGTGGCCGGACGGCACGGCGCGCGAGTGGTGGGACTCGATAAACCACAGGGAAAAGGGGCCGCGATGGCAGCCGGCGTCGCCGCGACGCGCAGTGACTTGGTGGTCTTCTTGGACGCCGACGTCACGAATACGGCGCCGGACTACGTGGCACGCCTGATCAGCCCCCTGATCAACGAACCGCGGATCCAGCTGGTGAAGGGCTACTACGTCCGACCCCTGCACGACATGCCCGTGGGTGGTGGTCGAGTGAACGACCTCTCCGCACGGCCAATCCTCTCGCTGCTGTTCCCGGGTCTGGGCGAGGTTCGCCAGCCCTTGGCCGGCGAGACGGCGGTGCGACGCTCGGCCCTGGACGAAGTGACCTTGGAGTCGTCCTACGACGTGGAGATCGCCCTCCTCATCGACGTCGCGCGACGCTTCGGGATCGAGAGCCTGGCCCAGGTCGACCTCGGGGTGCGCCGACATCGCAACCGCCCGCTGGACGAACTGCGTCCCATGTCCGGTGACGTGTTGCGCGCCGCGCTAGTGCGCTACGGAGTGGAACTGCCCACGCCGGGCTGATCAGCCGTTGATGGCGACGTCGGGTCCGAGTACGACGACCACGTCGTCGGTGTTCACGCCCGCCACGGGGTTGAGTCCGTTGACCGGCTGGATCGCTGACTTGCTCACCTTGATCGATGTCGCGATCTCCTGGGCCGCCCACTTGAAGCCGGGGTTGAAGTAGACGATCGTCGCCGCGACGTGATGGGAGGCGTTGAGCGGTGGCAGGGTGTCCCAACCCAGAGTTTGGAGCTGCTGGGTGTAGTTGTGGGCCAAATTCGCAGTATTCGTGCCGTTGGCGACCTGCACGCGGACCCTGGACTTGGCGGGGTGCGTGACCGTTCCGCTGTGGGTCGTCGTCGTGGTGGAGAGCGTCGTCGTGGTCCCTGGCGATGACGCGGGGTTGGCGCGCAACATCAGAAAGGCGCCAGCAATGAAGAGCACGACGATCACAAACATGACCGCGGTCGCCGGTTGGTAGTGCGAGCCCGGGGCCGATGTGGACGGCGTGTCAGTCACGGCGACAGCCTAGGCCGCGACACTCAAGCCTCACGGCCCCCACGCGCACGCGAAGCCTCGCTACTTCGTTGGTGTGGCCTGGACGCAGGCGCCGGCGGCGTCGCTCCACATCGATTGGACCTGCCACACGTTGTTCGGTGCCAAGACGACCGGCGCGAGATAGACGAAGTTGCACTTGTCGCCAATCTCCTGACCGCTGCCGTCGATCCAACCCGTCGGAGGTACCGGGTCCGTGATGGACTCCATGAACTCGTGCGAGGTGTTGTCGGCGATGGAGCGCGTGCCGTACGTCCAATCCGTCGTGCTGGCGAACCATCCGGCCGTCGGGAAGCAGCCCGTGGTGCCGGCCGTGTTGGGCAGGTACGCAACCTGAACAGTTGTCGTACTGATCGTGCCGGCCGAGTGCCATGCGCAGTAGTTGATCTTGGGCAAGTTGCTGGTAAAGACGAGGTAGACGGCGTTCGGGTCTGGACTGAGCGAGTAGCTCGTGAGTACCTTGGCGACCTCACTGACGAGCGCGTTCACATTGGGTGCGCTCTTGGGTGGAGCAGAGGTGTCCACGTACGACCCCGCGAAACTCGTGGTCGCAGTTGTCCCGAAGTACTGGCTGGCGGTGTTCAGGTAGCTGGAACCCGAGAAACCACCAAGCAGTGCGTTCATGCCGTCCTTCAGGTCAAGCGGGAATCCTGCGGTCGGTCCCCAGTAGATGGCGTAGATCACCGAATGGACGAGCACCTTGCCGCCTCCGTAGACGAGGGGCTTGGGTGTCTTATTACTAGGGGAGTTGAGTGGTGCCTTGAGCCCCGAGGGTCCGTGCGGCGCGCCGCCTGCGGGTGCGAGTGTGAACACCAGCGAAGCGAGGACGATGGCGAGTGCTGCTGGCGGCGCGATGAGGCGCTGGAGTCGTGTCATGGGTGAAAACCCTAGCAATGCGACGTTCGAAGGGTCGAGCCTCCGTGCAGAGCCGAGTTATCGAGCTGTTAATGCACACTGTCTCCTGACAACGATCAAATCCACAGCGTTCTCGATTGTGAGGTCATTATGCCAAGATCGAGGGCATCCGCGGTCGCGTTTAGAGCGACAGGCAATCAGTCACCAATGGGTCAGTAGTCTTGATTGATTCGCCGGTGTGGCGCAGTGGTAGCGCAGGCGATTTGTAATCGTCAGGTCGTGGGTTCGAATCCCGCCACCGGCTCTTGATCGCCGTTCTGCTTGTGTCTTTGGGCTGATCATTGACAGTTCGAGAGCAAAGGCTCTCTTCCCGTGTAACGGCTGTGGGGTTACACGGGAACGGCCTTGGATTCAGGTGATCAACGCCACACTGAGACGTCGCTTCCGGCAACCAGGTCTACTGGGCCAGAATCTCGACTCGCGAGTTGGACGCCGCGCCCGCTCCGAAGATGGAACCCTCCCCCGCTGACTTGACGGTGACCTTGACGTGAAGGGCCCTCAGACGCATCCGCAGGTACGCGGCGACGCTCCCAGCCCGACGTGCGCTAATCGATCGATTCAGTGAGACGAGACCGGTGCTGGCGTAGCCGAAGAGCGACACGGTCTTGTAGTGGCGACTCTTGATAATCGTCGCGAAGCGCGAGACCTGCGCACGCATCGCAGCCGTCAAGACCGTCGAACGACCTGAGAAGCGGCCGACCGCACCGAGGACGATCGAGGGCGCGTGTCCCGTCCACTGGGCGTACAGGGTCAGCGATGCAGTGAGAGTCGTGGTCGACCCGCTCGCGAATGTGGTGCCCGTACCAGCAGCGGTAGTCGCCCACTTCACCAAGGTGTATCCAGGACGACTCAAGCCCGTGACACCGGGCAGGGTGACCGTCGAGCCGGACGGTCCACTCATCGGCGCAACCGCACCGGTTCCTCCGTTGGGATCGAAGGTCAGCGTGTACACGATCGCGGTCTGCCACTGGGCGTACAAGGTTATTGAAGCAGTCGGTATGAAGACCGTTCCACTCAGACCGACCAAGGAGCCGCCGCTAGCCGCGGTGAACCAACCGGTGAAGGTGTGGCCCACGAACGACGGCGTCGGCAACGAGAGTCCCGTGGAGTCGACCGTGTACGTCGTGTTTCCCGGGGACACCGCGCCTCCTTCAGCGACATACGTCACGTCAAACACGTCAGGTGCCCACTGCGCGTAGAGGGTGACGTCGGCGGTCAGTGGATAGGACGATCCCGCGGAGTACGAAGTACCGGAGCCCGTGGACAACGTGTTCCAGCTAACGAATGTGTGTCCTGAGAATGTGAACGCACTCGCCGCAGGCAAGGTGATGGACGATCCCTGCAGTCCGGTCATGATCGACACTGAACCCAGCGCGCCATTGCCAGAGATGGTCACGTGGTCAGTCGGAATGAGACTCCATTTCGCATACAACGTGCTCGAACCAGTTCGGAAGTCATAAGACGCGCCGTCGGCGTAGACAGTTCCCGTACCATCCATATTCGTCGTCCAACCGGCGAAGGCGTAACCGGGATTAGAAAACGTTGGCGACAGCGAGGTGACCAGACGGAGCGTTGCAATGACGCTCGATGTTTGAACTGCGCTCCTCGCGTCTCCTGGCGAATTGTTCTCGAAGAAGGTCACCGTGTTCGCTGACCACTGCGCATACAAGGTGGTGTCCGACGTCAACGTGAAGCTCGCGCCCGGCGAGTACGCCGAACCAGAGCCGTTGGCAGAGGTATTCCAGCCGTTAAACGTATAACCCGGGAAGCTGAATCCAGTGCTTTCGGGCAAGGTGATAGTAGATCCCTGCAGACCCGACATTGGTGACACGGAACCCGTTCCGCCCGCCGACGAGAAGTTGGCGGTTTCGGTCGGTACGAGATTCCATTGCGCGAACAGAATCAGGTTCCCGTTGCGGAAGTCGTAGGACGCACCGTTCGCATATGAAGTTCCAGATCCGTTGGCGCTCGTGGTCCACCCAGCAAAGGTGTAACCAGGATCGCTGAAACCTGGAGACAACGAACCGAAAGGTGTCAGAGTCCCCAAGCTGTTCCCGGATTCGACGAAATTCGTTGTGTCAACACCGGACCTATTTTCGTTGAAGGTGACAGTATTCTCCGTCCACTGTGCGTACAGGACGATGTCGCCGAACGAGAAGTTATATATCTGCCCATCCGTATAGGTGGTACCGCTGCCATTGTCCATTGAGTTCCAGTTTGCGAACGTGTAACCGGGATCGGAAAGTACGGGACTCAGGTGAGAAAAGAGAGTTAGCTGAACGGATCCCGTCGCGGTCTGACCCGCGTAAGCACCATCGGCTGGCGTTGCATTTTCTGCAAATGTTACGACGGCAAAGGAAGTTGCGGAGGCGACGGACGCGGAGAGCACGGTCCCAGCAGAAACCAAGACCAGCAAAGAACACAAAAAGAGCCGAGCGAACGCCTTGTTGCCCCGAGTTCGGACATGACCAGCGCCGTTGCCGAAACTCCGAGGCGCATAACCCGTTTGCCGGAATTCAGACTCCGAATTGATTCGGGACGTGATGTATCGGATCAGACTCATAATGGTCTTTCTTGGAGCGGCTAGGCGTCATTAATTCGACGCACGACTTTCGGTTCCACCCCTCCATCGGGATGTAAACATCACCTCGAAAGTGAAACCGAGCTCGCTCTGCGATTGATTCCTTCTTTGCGGGCACGATGCTGGTTGCCCAGCACAACGGTTGTCGGTCTATCACGAGAACCGAGCATGGTTTTCTTAGTAACACTTCGAAAGGTGCACGAATGTGTCAGAAAGAGAACGTTCACTCACCCGACACAACGGTCGCTCAGCGAAGGGCCCGCTGTCGTGCAACTTCGAACGCTGCGACAGATACGGCAACGCCGGCGTTTAACGAGTCAATTCGACCGAGTTGCGGGATGGCCACAACTTTCGCGCAACGTTTTCGCGTCAGCGCCGCCATGCCCTTCTCTTCGCCGCCCACCACGAGCGCGACCGGTGTCGACGCCAGATCGAGGTCGTACAGCGAGTCGGTGACCTCCCCGGCGAGCCCGACGGTCAGCACGCCGGCTTTGTTGAGTCGCTCGAGCGCCGCGGGCACGCCTCCCACGTCACAGAAGGTCAGGTATTCGATCGCGCCGGCCGCGGTCTTGGTCACCGTGGGCGTGACGCGGGCCGACCGGTGCCGGGGCAAGACCACGCCCGTCACGCCCGCGCCATCGGCGCTGCGCAGCATGGCCCCGAGGTTGCGGGGGTCCGTCACCCCGTCGCAGACCAGCAGAAACGGGTGCGACGTTTCAAGAATCTTGGCCAGATCGACGGTGGGGAGTCGCGCGGCGATGGCGACAACCCCCTGGTGACCCTCGGTGCGGGCTTCGCGGTCTAGACGGGCCATCGAGATGATCTGAACTGGGATGCGTTGGCTCTGGGCCTCGCGCTCGATCGCGTCGAGCAGGTCCGACGGATCCTGCGCGTCGGCGACCAGTACGCGCTCGACGTGGCGTCGACGCGCCTTCAGCAGTTCGTAGACGGCGCGGCGCCCCTCGACCTGCTCACCCCCGAGTCCCTCGCGATCACGTGAGGGGCTGCGGCGCGGACCGCTTGATCGGGTCGTACGACGAGGATCGGAACCGCGACCGGACCCGCCTCGTCGCGCCGGCGGACGCGGCGTCACTGGCTATCGGCCAGCAGAGCGACGGCCGTCGCCGCGATCCCCTCGCCGCGTCCGAGGGCTCCCAGGGTGTCCGTCGTCGTGGCCTTGACCGACACGACGCAGCCAACGACGCCGCTCAGGCGCGTCGACATCTCGCCCAGCAGGGGTGACAGCACCGGGCGCTCCGCGAGAATGGTGAGGTCAGCCGACTCGGCCACCAGCCCGGCGTCGCCCACGAGCTCGACCACCCGTTCGAGCATCGTGCGCGACGAGATCCCTGCCGTCGTCGGGTCGCTGCTCGGGAAGTGACGACCGAGGTCGCCCAGGTTGGCCGCTCCCAATAGCGCGTCGCACAACGCGTGAGTGGCGACGTCGGCGTCAGAGTGTCCGGCGAGGCCGGGTGAACCAGCAACCTCGACCAGCCCGAGCACGAGAACCCGATCCGGATCGCCGGCGAAGCGGTGGGCGTCAACCCCCTGTCCGATCTTCACGCATCCTCCATCAAGGATCGGACGCGCGCGACGTCGTCGGGACCAGTGATCTTCACGTTGCGCTCCTCGCCCGCGACGACCACGACGCGGCCGCCGGCCGCCTCGACCAACGCGGCGTCATCGGTGGCGTCCGCGCGCCCGGCGTGGGCGCGAACCAGCACCTCGTAGCGAAAGGCTTGGGGGGTCTGCACGGCCACCAGGTCATCGCGACTCAGCGTCGCGCTCGCCACCGTGTCCTCGCCGTCGCGCGTGACGCGCTTGATGGTGTCGGTGACCCGCAGGCCCGGCACGGCACCGTCCGCACCCGCGCGCACCGCGTCGACCACGGCGTGGAAGAGCTCGGACGTGGCCAGGGGCCGTGCGGCGTCGTGGACCACCACGATCTCGGAGTCGGAGCACACGGCTAGGCCGGCGCGCACCGAGTCAGCGCGGGTGTCGCCACCCGTCACGACGAGATCCGCACCCTCACCGGAGCCCTGGTAACCCTCGGGCACGACGAGCACGACCCAGTCGCTGACGGACCGAGTACCGGCGACGGCGTGGGCGCACACCGTCTCGCCGGCGAGCGCGGAGAACTGCTTGGGGCCGCCGAAACGCCGACCCTGACCGCCGGCCACCACGACCGCGGCCACCGACATGGTTACGGCAGCACCGAGGCGAGCTTCTCTTCCGCCGCTTCGGTGTCCACGTTGAGCGCGAAGGTGAGCTCCGAGACGAGGATCTGGCGCGCGCGCGTCAGCATCCGCTTCTCACCCGCCGACAGGCCCTTGTCCTTGTCGCGGATCGAGAGGTTCCGCACCACCTCGGCGACCTGGTAGATGTCGCCCGAGCGCAGCTTCTCGGAGTGGTTCTTGAAGCGCCGCGACCAGTTGGTGGGCATGCGCGCTTCCTTCTTGCGCAGTACCGCGAAGACCTCTTCGACCTCTTCGTCGTTGATCACCTCGCGCAGACCGACCGCCTCGGCGTTGGCCACGGGCACCATCAGGACGAGGTCGGTGTAGGCGACCTTGAGCTTCAGGTAGTCCTGCTTGACGTCAAAAGCCGTCATTTTCTCGATCTTCTCGACGGTGCAGGCGCCGTGGTGGGGGTACACCAGACGGTCGCCCTTTTTGTACTTACGCGCGGTCATATACAGGGGTCTCCTCAGGGGGTGCTTCAGCCCGCAGGGGCGAAAGGGGGATTTACTATTTTAGCAGGTTTTTGGCTATTTCGTGCTGTTGCGGGCCAGGTCCAGCACGTCGGCCAACGTCGCACAGGTCACGAGTTGAACGCCCGTCGCGTCCTCGGGCGCCCCGGCGACCTGCACGATGACTCGGGTCGAACCGAGACGCTGGGCCTCGCGCACTCGGCGCGACGCGCCAGCGACCGCACGCAGCTCGCCGGCCAGACCCACCTCGCCCACGACGGCGAGTCCGCGGTCCACGGCGAAGCCCTGAACGGCCGACGCCACGGCGAGCGCCAGAGCGGCGTCGACTCCCGGCTCGTTCGCGGCCAAACCCCCGGCAGTCGCGGCGAAGACGTCGAGGGTCGAGGTGGCCACCGCGCAGCGCGCGTCCAACACGGCGAGCATGAGGCTCAGCCGCTGCGAGGAGACCTGGTGGGCGACCCGTCGCGGCGGACCGGCGCATGCGGTGACCAGCGCCTGGAACTCCACCCGGGTTGCGCGCGACCCGTCGAGCGCCACGCCGACCACGACGCCGGGAACCCCCAAGCCCGAGCCCGCGAACTGTGCCGCCGGGTCGACCAGGTCACGCAGACCGGACGGCCCCATCTCCATCAGACCGACTTCGTCGGTCGGTCCGAAGCGGTGCTTCACACAGCGCAGAGTTCGTAGCGTGCCGTGGCGGTCGCCGTCGATGCGGATCACGGTGTCGACGAGGTGCTCCAGAGTGCGCGGCCCCGCCAGGTCTCCGTCCTTGGTGACGTGACCGACGAGCACCAGGGCGGTGCCCACCGAGCGCGCCGCCCGACAAAGACGTTCGGCGGCGTGGCGGACCTGGGGAACGGATCCAGCGCCCGCGGCGATCGTCGGGTCACTCAGTGCCGAGATCGAATCCACGACCATCAGTCCGGGTCGGCACTCGAGGAGCACGCGCTCAATCGAGGCGACGTCGGTCGCGGCCACGACGCCAAGCGACGCCGGCACCTCACCCAGACGCTGCGCGCGGCGCCCTACCTGGGTCACGGACTCCTCGGCGGCCACCAGGACGACCGCTTCGCACAGCGAGGCGCGCGAGTGCAGGGCCATCAAGGCCAGGGTGGACTTGCCCACGCCAGGTTCACCGAAGAGCAGGGTCGTCGACCCGTCGACCAGTCCGGTACCGAGAACCCGGTCGAGCTCTAGGACTCCGGTCGATCGTGCCGGAGCATCGTCACGGCCCGCGTCACGTAGCGCCGTCAGCTCGAATGGTGCACCAGCTACGTTCACGCGCGCGGTGAGTGTGTTCCACTCGCCGCAGTTCGTGCAGCGCCCGGTCCAGCGCGGTGAGGACGCGCCACACGAGGAACACTGGTGTTGTGTGTGAGCTTTCATTCGCGGCACGCTAGAGCGCGCCTGTGACTCAAGCGTTGGGAGCGAGGTCCTCGAAGTCGACGGACGGCGGCAGACCCTCGACGCCCTCGAAGGTGAGTTCGAGGCCCGTGGCCGAGTCGGCCGCGTCAATGACGATGGTCTGGCCCGAGTGGAATTCCTTGTTGAGGAGCTTCTCGCTGAGCACGTCTTCGACGTACTGCTGGACCGCGCGACGCAGCGGACGGGCCCCGAGTTCGGGGTCGTAGCCCTTTTCAGCCAGGAAGCCCTGCGCCCCGGCGGACAGTTCGAGTCCCAGACCCTGCACGGCCAACTGGTCGCGCAGTCGCCCGATGAACAGGTCGGCGATCGCCATGACCTCTTCGCGGGCCAGCTCGTGGAACACGATCGTGTCGTCGATGCGGTTGAGGAACTCCGGGCGGAAGTGCTGCTTCAGCGCGTCGTTGACCTTCTCCTTCATCCGCTCGTGCGTGATCAGGTCCGAACCCTTGCCGAAGCCGATGGCGGCCTTGCGCAGGTCGGCCGTGCCCAGGTTGGAGGTCATGATCAAGATGGTGTTCTTGAAGTCCACCGCGCGACCCTGGGCGTCGGTCAAGCGGCCGTCCTCCAGGATCTGCAACAGGATGTTGAACACGTCCGGGTGAGCCTTTTCGACCTCGTCGAAGAGCACGACGGAGAAGGGCTTGCGGCGCACCGCTTCGGTGAGCTGGCCACCCTCGTCGTAACCGACGTAGCCGGGGGGCGAGCCGACCAGGCGACTCACCGAGTGCTTCTCCATGTACTCACTCATGTCGAGCTGGATGATGGCGTCCTCGTCGTCGAAGAGGAACTCGGCCAGGGTCTTGGCCAACTCCGTCTTACCCACGCCGGTGGGACCGAGGAAGATGAATGACCCGCCGGGGCGCTTGGGGTCCTTGAGACCCGCGCGGGTGCGCCGGATGGCGCGGCTGAGCGCGATGATCGCCTCGTTCTGGCCGATGACGCGCTTGTGCAGCTCGTCTTCCATGCGCAGCAACTTGGAGGTCTCCTCTTCGGTGAGCCGGTAGACCGGAATGCCCGTCCACACGGCCAGCACCTCGGCCACGGTGTCCTCGTCGACGAGGTCGAAGGCCGCGCCGCCCGAGGCGGTCATGGTCAACTCCAGCTCGTCGCGCTTGGCGATCAGCGTGCGCTCCTGCTCCTCGAGGGCCTTGGCCTGCTCGAGCGAACCGCTCTCCATGGCCGACTCCTTGTCGGCGCGCACGCGCGCGACGTCTTCGTCGATCTTCTTGGCGACGGGCGAGGCGTCCATGCGACGGATGCGCAGGCGGCTGCCGGCCTCGTCGATGAGGTCGATGGCCTTATCGGGCAGGAAGCGGTCCGAGATGTAGCGATCGGCGAGGTTGGCCGCGGCGATGAGTGCCTGGTCGGTGATCTTGACCGCGTGGAACTGCTCGTAGACCTCGCGCAGACCTTTGAGGATCTCGATCGTCATGGCGACCGAGGGCTGCTCGACCTTGACCGGCTGGAAGCGCCGCTCGAGCGCGGCGTCCTTTTCAATGTGCTTGCGGTACTCGTCGATGGTCGTGGCCCCGACGGTCTGGAGCTCACCGCGCGCCAGCATCGGCTTCAAGATGGAGGCCGCGTCGATGGCGCCCTCGGCGGCGCCGGCGCCGACCAGGGTGTGGATCTCGTCGATGAACAAGATGATGTCGCCGCGCGTGCGGATCTCTTTGAGGACCTTCTTCAGGCGCTCCTCGAAGTCACCGCGGTAGCGGCTGCCGGCGACCAACGCGCCGAGGTCGAGGGTGTAGAGCTGCTTGTCGGTGAGCGTGACCGGTACCTGGTTGGCCACGATGCGCTGGGCCAGGCCCTCGACGATCGCGGTCTTGCCGACGCCGGGCTCGCCGATGAGCACCGGGTTGTTCTTGGTCCGGCGTGACAGGACCTGCATCACGCGCTCGACTTCCTTCTCGCGCCCCACCAGGGGGTCGAGCTTGCCCTCGCGGGCGAACTGGGTCAGGTTGCGGCCGAACTGGTCGAGCACCGCCGAGCCGCTGGCCGACTCGCCGTCGCTCTTGCCCGTGCCGACCGAACTGGCGTTGGACTCTTTGCCGGACTGGCCCGACATCATCTGGATGACCTGAGTGCGCACCCGCGCCATGTCGGCGCCGAGGTCACTCAGCACCTGGGCGGCCACGCCCTCGCCCTCGCGCACCAGCCCGAGCAGCATGTGCTCGGTGCCGATGTAGGAGTGGCCGAGCTGCAGGGCCTCGCGCAGCGAGAGCTCGAGAACCTTCTTGGCCCGCGGCGTGAAGGGTGGCGAACCGGGCGACGGATTGGTGTTGGCCCCGATGGCCTCTTCGACCTTCTCGCGAACGACGTCAAAGGTGACCCCCAGGGCGTCGAGCGCCTTGGCGGCGACCCCTTCGCCCTCGCGAATCAAGCCGAGCAGGATGTGCTCGGTGCCAATGAAGGCGTGATTCAGATCACGCGCTTCTTCCTGAGCGAGTACCAAGACTCGACGGGCTCGGTCTGTGAATCTCTCAAACAATGTTCTTCCTTTGACTCTTACTGAAGTGTACCGGCGCCAACCTCGCAAAGGTCCACACCCCCGAGAGCGCACGACGCCCTCATCTAATGTGGAGTGGTGAATCTGCACGAGCGCCTCGCACTGCCCCTGGTCGAGGCCGATCTCGCGCGCTTCGAGGTACTGCTGTCCGGTTCGGTGCTGGTCGGCGAGGCGTACCTCGACTCGATCACCACACATCTTATTAACGCCGGCGGAAAACGCCTGCGCCCGACGTTGGCGATCGCGTCGGCCACCAGCGGCGCGCGCGCCGCCGCCGAAGAGGTCCTGCTCGGCGGCGTCTGCCTGGAGCTGGTGCACCTGGCATCGCTCTACCACGACGACGTCTTGGATGAAGCCTCGGTGCGCCGCAACGTCGACAGCGTGAACGCGCGCTACGGCAACCTGATCGCCATCGTGGCCGGCGACTACCTCATGGCGCGCTCGGCCGGCATTGCCGCGGACCTCGGCACCGACGTGGCGGGCCTGCTCGCGCGCACCCTGGCCGACCTCACCCGGGGCCAGATCTCTGAGGTTCGCACGGCGTTCTCGGTGGAACGCACCGAGGAGGACTACTACGAGGCGATCCTGGGCAAGACCGCGTCACTGCTGTCGACCAGCTGTCGGATCGGGGCCATGACCGCCCACCTGGACGTACGCCAGGCCGACGCGCTGGGCGAGTTCGGGCGCAACTTCGGCATGGTGTACCAACTACGCGACGACGTCATGGACCTCGTCGCGATCGCCGACCAGCTAGGCAAGCCCGCCGGCCAGGACCTGGCCGAGGGCATCTACAACCTGCCCACGCTGTTCGCGCTGCGTGACCCAGTGGTCGGCGCCGAACTGGCCGAACTGCTGGGAGCCGCCCTCGACGACCACGAGCGCGAGCGTGCGCGCAAACTCGTGGTGGCGACCGACGGTGTGGCCCAGACCGTGAGTGCGGCTCATCACTTCGTCGTCCAAGCACACGCGGCACTGGCCGAACTACCCGATCAGTCGCTGCGCGAGGGATTCGGCGCGTTGATCACCTCGCTGGTGGAAGAGCTGCCCGCTTAGTTGCTAGTGCGTGTTGCGCAGGGCCCGGAGCGACTCGCGCAACGACCCCATGGTGGTGATGACCGCGGTGGGCTCGTAGCCGCAGTGCGCCATGCAGTTCGCACAGCGCGGGTCACGGCCGCGGCCGTACTTTGACCAGTCCGTTGTCTCGACGAGCTCCTTGTAGCTGGTGGCGTAGCCGTCGGACATGAGGTAGCACGGACGCTGCCAGCCGAAGATGGAGTAGCTCGGGATCCCCCAGGCGGTGCACTGGAAGTCGCGCTTGCCCTCCAGGAAGTCCAGGAATAGCGGCGAGTGGTTGAGGCGCCACTTCTTGCGTTTCCCATCGGCGAACGCCTCCTTGAAGAGCTCGCGGGTCTGATCCACCCCGAGGAAGTGCTCCTGGTCGGGGGCTTTTTCGTAGGCGTACGCCGGCGAGATCATCATGGCGTCCACGCCGACGTCGTCGTTCAGGAAGTCCAACACGTCGCGCACCGTCTTGGGCTCGTCGGTGGAGAAGAAGGTCGAGTTGGTGGTCACGCGGAAACCGCGCGCCTTGGCGTCGCGGATGGCGGCGATCGCGATATTGAAGACCCCGTCGCGGTCGACAGCGTGGTCGTGGCGCTCCTCGAGTCCGTCGAGGTGGATCACCCACGAGAAGAACCGCGACGGCGTGAACTTCTCGATCCGACGCTGCAGGAGCACCGCATTGGTGCACAGGTACACGTAGATCTTGCGCTCAATGAGTGCGTTGACCATCTTCACGATGTCCGGGTGCAGCAACGGCTCGCCGCCGGCGATCGACACCATCGGTGTGCCGCTCTCCTCCACCGCGCCCAGCACGTCCTTGACCGACAGGCGCTTGCGCAAGATCTCAGTGGGGTGCTGGATCTTGCCGCAGCCCGGGCACGCCAGGTTGCACGCGAACAGCGGCTCGATCTCGACGATGAAGGGGTAGTACTTGGTCTTCTTGAGTCGGTGCTTGAGCAGATGCGACCCGATGCGAATGTTCTGCCTCAACGGAACGGCCATCACCGGACCTTACTGGGTAGAGCGAAGCGAACCGTCTCTTGGGCGGTCCTCTCCTCGCTGACTTTCGTCGGTCCGAGCGCGGAGATCGAGTCCAGGACCTCGTGGACGAGCGCGTCGGGAACGGACGCGCCGGCGGTCAGTCCGATGGTGCGTGCTTGGGCCAGCCAGCCGAGCTCGAGTTGAGAAACATCTTCGATCAACTCGGCGCGGCACCCCTCTCGCTGGGCCACCTCGACCAGACGCGCGGTATTGGACGAGTTCGCCGAGCCCACCACGATCAACAGGTCACAGCGCCGGGCGATGGAGCGCACGGCGTCCTGGCGGTTCTGCGTCGCGTAACAGATGTCCGAGGCGGGCGGGGACGCAACCTGGGGCACGCGCCGGCGCAGGGCCGCGACGATCTCGTCGGTCTCGTCGGTGGCCAGGGTGGTCTGGGTCAGGAAGGCGACCGGCCGCTCGGGGTCCAGCGCGAGCTCCTCGACCTCGGCCACGTCGCGCACGACGCGTATTGATTCCGGCGCCTCGCCCACCGTGCCGATGACCTCCTCGTGCTCGGCGTGGCCGATCAGCACCACGTCATAGCCCCCGGCCGCGAAACGCCGGGCCTCGGAGTGCACCTTGGACACCAGCGGACAGGTGGCGTCGATGACGTTCAGTTCGCGACGCGCGGCGGCCTGGTCGCGCACCGCCGGGGACACCCCGTGCGCGGCCAGCACCACGACCGCGTTCTCGGGGACCTCGTCGATCTCCTCGACGAAGATCGCGCCCTTGGACTCCAGGTCGCGCACGACGTGCACGTTGTGCACGATCTGACGGCGCACGTATACGGGCGTCCCGAACAGCTCGAGCGCGCGCTCGACGATCTCGATGGCGCGGTCCACGCCCGCACAGAACGACCGGGGCGAGGCCAGGAGAATCTCGTGGTTGCCGCAGGCCCGGGCCCAGGACTTGAGGGGTCCTCGCATGGACGACAGTGCGCCCAACGCCCGCACGCCGCCGCGCACGGGACCGGTCACCGAGGTGTCCGAGATCGAGCGCACCACCGCCAGCGGATTCTTGGGCAGCTGGTCCATCACCCACGCGGACTCCATGTCGACCGCGAGGGCCCCGGACTGGGCCAGTGTGGCGCGCTCGCCGGCGCGCACGTAGTGCGGCGAGGTGATCAGGGCGCCGGACCGGGTTGCGATCTTCGCGCGCCGAAACTCCGCGGCCAGCAGCGGCGCGGCCGGCAGCCGGCGCGAGAATGAGGCGTCAGTGGTACGCAGTTCGCTGGCCACCACGATGTCACCCGTCGCCAATCGGCTGTCCAGGGCCCCCGCGACGCCGACCAAGGCGACCGCCGCGGCCTCGTCGAGGCGCGACGCCAGCATGGTCCCGGCGCGCCGGGCGCGCTCCGGTCCCGCCCCGATCACGAAGTCCGCGCCGCCGTAGGCGATCGACTCGACGCGCAGCGCGGTCAGGACATTGAGTTCAGCCACGCCGCGCCTCCGTTCACGTATCGTCCGAGCGCCATGACCGGGAACACCAACCGGTACAGGTGGTAGTTGATGTAGAAGTCGCCCGGGAAGCCGGTGCCCGTGAACCAGGGTTCGTCCCACGATCCGTCGTCGTCCTGGGTCGAGACCAGGAACGCGACGCCGCGCTCGACGGCGTCAGCGGCGTCGCCCACCGCGAGCAGTCCCATCATCGCCCAGGCGGTCTGAGAGGCCGTCGAGGCGCCGCGACCGCGGAACTCCGGGTCGTCGTAGGAACGCAGGTCCTCGCCCCAGCCGCCGTCCTCGTTTTGGCGGTCGGTCAGCCACGACACCGCGCGCCGCACGCACGGGTCGTCGCGATCGACACCGGCCACGGCCAACGCGGGCAGCACCGCGCCGGTGCCGTAGATGTAGTTGGCGCCCCAGCGCCCGAACCACGAGCCGTCGGCTTCCTGGGCCTGGCGCAGCCAGTCGACACCTCGCGCCACGACGTCCGGGGGTGAGCCGTGCGTGGCCAAGACTTCAATCACGTGGGCCGTCACGTCCGCGCTCGGCGGATCGATCAACTCGCCGAAGTCGCAGAAGGGCAGTTCGCGTCCCAGTGGCCGCACGTTGTCGACGTCGAAGGAGGCCCAGCCGCCGTCACGGCACTGCATCCCCTCGGTCCAGCGAATCGCACGCTGGATCGCACCGCCGTCCTCGGCGGCCGCGCGGTCCAGGGCCAGGATCACCTCGGCGGTGTCATCGATGTCGGGGTAGTGGCTGTTCTCGAATTCGAAGGCCCAGCCACCGGGGGCCAGGTGCGGTCGGCGCACCGACCAGTCGCCGCGCACGCGCACCTCGTTGCTCACTAGCCACTTCGCCGCGCGCACCATGCCGTCGTCGTCATCGGCCACACCCGCGTCGGCCAGCGCGATCACGGCCAGGGCGGTGTCCCACACGGGCGACTGGCACGCCTCGATCCGGCGTCCGGCCTCGTCGTTGATCGTGAAGCCGTCGAGCCCCCGAAGGCCGGCACGCATCACCGGGTGATCGAGCGCGTAGCCCTGCAGGTGCAGCGCGATCATGGAGTACACCCAGGGCGGCTGGATGCCACCCCAGGACCCGTCGGCCTCTTGGCGCTGGACGATCCAGGTCTCGGCGCGACCCAAGGCCGCTCGGCGCAGGCTTTTGAGGGGGCGCTTCTCGTAGAGGTGCAGCGCGCGGTCCATCAGCCCGAAGCGGCCGGCCCAGGTGCGCAGCGACGTCGGCACCTTGGAGCGCTTGCCACTGAAGAGCTCGTCAATGTCAAAGGCGAGCGGGTGAACCGGGCGGTGCGCGTTGACCACCGAGAACGCGACCACTGATTGGCGGGCCCAGCAGGCGAAGTCGTAGATGTTGAGCGGAAACCAGGGTGGCAGGTAGACCAGCTCGGGCGGAATCACCGGCAACTCGTCCCAGGGCCACAGACCAAAGAGGGCCAGCCACAGGCGGGTGAAGACCCGGCTGGCCTCCACGCCGCCGGCCGCCAGGATGTAGTCACGCGCGCGCTGGAGATGCTCGGAGTCGCGAGCATCGCCGACGAGGCGCAGCGCCACGTAGGCCTCAATGGTGGTGGACAGTTCTGGCGGACCGCCGTAGAAGTTGGCCCACGTGCCGTCCTCGCGCTGGTTCGCACGTATCCAGCGCGCGGCCGCCTCGGACAGCGACGCGGTACGCACGCCCAAGAACTCGCGCAGCAGTAGGTCCTCGGCGTCCATGGTCACGTTCGTCTCGAGTTCGCCCTTCCACCAACCCGCGGGGTCCTGGAGTGACTCGAGTCGGCGAACCGCGCGACCCAGCGCGTCGGCCGCGACCTTTCGTTCGTCGGGCGACTGGGTGTCGCGCTGGTCCAGCTCGCTCATTGGTCGCGTCCTACCACGAATCGCGCGACCGCCGCCAGGTCACCGCGGGCCGCGTCGCTCAGGGTGACGCGATCCAGGGCGCCGAGGGCGGCGGCCAACTGGTCGTCGCCGAGGTCAACGGTCTCCTGGCGTGCGCCGCTGTTCTCGAGCATCGCAGTGATGCGCAACACGTCCTCGTCGCTCAGCTCGTCGTCGTCGGAGTCCACGGTGGCGAACACGTCGAGGCCCCGGGCGTGTGCGAAGGAGACCGGCAAGGTCTTCTTACGCCGGCGCAGGTCGTTGCCGATCGGCTTGCCGGTGAGCTGAGGCTCGCCCCAGATACCCAGCACGTCATCGATGGCCTGAAAGGCCAGTCCGAGGTGCCGTCCGAAGTCCGACATCGCGCCCACCACCGGCGCCCGCGCGTCGGCCAGCAGGGCGCCGAGCGCACACGCGCACGACAGCAGCGCGGCCGTCTTGCCGTCGGCCACCGCGAGGCATTCAGACACCGACAGTGACGACTTCTCTTCAGCCGCCATGTCTTCGGACTGGCCCTTGATCATCTCTTGGGTCGCGTCGGCGAGGCAGGTGGCCGCGGCCAGGCGCGGAGACGTGGGCCGCTCCAGCAGGAGTTGCATCGCCAGGGTCGAGAGGGCGTCACCGGCGATGATCGCCGGTCCCACCCCGTACTCGGCCCATACGCTCTGACGGTGTCGACGCTCGACGTCCCGGTCGATGATGTCGTCGTGGATCAGCGAGAAGTTATGGATGAGCTCAATCGCCACCGCCCCGTCGAGGGCCACGGACTCGTCGGCGCCACAGGCCGACGCCGACAGCAGGGTGAGACCCGCGCGCACGAACTTGCCGCCGCCGGCGAAGTGATAGCCCAGCGCCGGGTGCAGTTCGGGGCTGACGCGAGTGATTGCCGCGTCCAGGGCCGGCTCCACCAGGCCCCTCAGGCGCGCCAAGATCTCACGAGCCACGCGCTCGTCCTCGCGCCGCGACACTGAGTTGGCGACCGTCATCCGACAATCCTCTCAGGTCGCCGCGAAACATCGTCGATGGTGCCGTTCGCGAAGGCCAGCGCGGCGTCCGCGCACTCGTTACCGCTGCGTACGGCGCCCTCCATGGTTGCCGGCCACCCGGTGTCGCACCACGCTCCGGCGAGGAACACGCCCGGCTCGCTCGTGGCCGCCCTCGGGCGATGGGCGCCGACCCCCGGCGAGGCCCGAAACGTCGCGGCTCGCTCGCGCGTGACGAACCCGTCGACCAGTCGCGCCGCCCGCGCGGCCGGCATCAGCTCGCCCAAGGCTTGGAAGAAGCTCGCGACGAGCTCGTCCGTGGGTGTCGCGATGTACTCGTCGGCCGCGGAGAGGGAGATGGATAGGCACTGCTGACCGGGCTCGACACCGCTGGACGCGGTGCGGTCAAAGATGAACTCGATCGGCGAGTCGACCGCGGCGGCGAAGTCCAAGTCGGTGACGCGTCGATCCAGTACGAGGTGCACGTTGACAATGGGCGAGGCGCCGAGCGCGTCCGCCACGCTCGCGTCGACGACACCGAGAGAGGCGGCAACGCGCGCTGGGGTGGCCACGATGACCGCGTCCACGTCGTGGACACCGTCGCCCACATGAACCGCCCATCGGCCGTCGGGGCGTCGGTCGATGGAGCTGACCGTTGCGTTGCAAACCACCTCGACACCGGCGTCACTGAGGGCCTGAGCGGCGAGCGCTCCGTGGAGCTCGATCAGCGGGATCTTCGACCATCCGATGTCTCCCGCGTCGCGTTCGTCCAACAGGCCCACCTGGAACACCATGGCGGCCAGCGCGAGACTCGCGTCGCGGGCGCCGACGTTGAGAGTTGGTCGCACGATCAGGTCCCACAGACGATCGATCGCCCCATCGCTCTGATGGTGCTGGGTCAACCAGTCGCCGAAGGACCGCCCGTCGAGCGTCGGGTCGTCGAGGTCGAGACGGCGAAGCGCCGTGACCGCTCCCAGCAATCGGAGGCGCTCGACGACGCTCAGGTGCCGGTAGCGCGCGAGTGATCCAACCAGGTGAAATGGCGCCGGAAGCGAGTTCCTCGCGATCGTCGCGCGTCGCGCGCCCGGAGCGAGCACCGGGACCGATAGGCGCGCCTGCAGATGAACCTGTTCGGTGGCGCCGATACGTTGGATGAAGTCGCGGTACGCGCTACAGCAGCGCAGGAAGACGTGCTGTCCGTTGTCGAAGCTCAAGCCGCGACGCTCGATGGAGGTGGTCAGCCCTCCGAGAAAGGGCCGGCGTTCGAGCAGCATCACCTCGGTCCCGGCGTCGGCCGCGCGCAGGGCGGCGGACATCCCGGCCAGTCCCCCGCCGACGACGCTGACGCGTGCCGGGCTCGTCACGGTCGCACCCCGGCGACGCTGCGGGCGGCCACGAAAGCCTTCTCCCAGGCCGGTAGGGACACCCGTCCGCGCGTCACCTCGATCGGGCTCGCCTCGATCCGGACCAGCAGGCGCCGGTAGATGCCGGCCATCGCGCTCACGCAGGCTCGGCTGCGACCGTCCAGCAGGCCGAGCAGACCCAGACCTTCGTCGAACCACCGCTGGGCCATGGCGCACTCGAGGGCCACCAACCGGGCCACGTCGGTCGCCGGTCCGGTGAGGCTCGGATCGCAGTTCACTGAGAGCGCGTCCTGGCGCGGCAGGTAGACCCGCCCGAGTGAGCGATCCTCCACCACGTCACGCAAGATGTTGGTGATCTGGAGGGCGACGCCGAGGGCGTCGGCCAACTCGGATGCCTCATCCGGTCGAGTGGTGCCGAAGACGGCCAGCGACAGTCGGCCGACGGAGCCGGCCACCTTGCGGCAGTACACGACCAGGTCCTCGATGGTGTCGTACGACGTCGCGTCGAGGTCCATCTCGCAGCCGTCGATGATCTCGCCGAAGCAACCCATCGGCAGCGCGTAGCGACGCTGGGCGTCGCGCACCGCGATGAGCACCGCGTCGTTCGTCTTCGGGTCGATCGGGTCGATGTCCTTGCGCAGGAGCTGGAGGCCCTCACGTTTCTCGTCGGGCGTACCGTCCCCGTCGCCAATGTCGTCGATGCGCCGGGCCAACGCGTAGATGGCGGACATCGCTTGACGCTCGGGCTTCTTCAACAGGCGGATGCCGTACGCGAAGTTCTTCGCCTCTCGGCGAGTGATCAGCTCGCAGCACTCGTAGGCCAGCGACACGTTCATCGGCGACCTCGCGTCGAGCGGACAAGGGTCTCCAGCGTGCGGCGCACGACGCCGGGCTTGGTGGGCCGTCGAGTGGCACTGAGCACGTCGTAGTCCGCGCGCCTCATCGAGTCGATCGTCGCCAGACCGCCGCCGACGAATCCGCAGATCGCGACCCGGGGTCGCAACCTCAGCGTCGCCGCGAGCGACACGCCCGACGAGAGCAGGGTGCGCGCGCGCGAGGCCTCGAAGGCGACCAGCGCGCGAAGCGCCGGTCCCGCGGCCGTCGCGGTCAGGTCCGACTCGCGGCACCCGAAACGCTCCATGTCCTCAGCCGGCAGATAGGTGCGGTCTCGACGCACGTCCTCGCCCACGTCTTGCAAGTGCTCGACCAGCTGTAGGGCGATGCACACGTCGTCAGACATCGCGACGCGCTCCGGCGAGGTGGCGCGAAAGGCTGCCAGCACGAGCTCGCCCACCGGCGCCGCCGACAACATGCAGTAGTCGACAAGTTCGTCCCAGGTCTGGTAGCGCGACTTACGCTGATCGAGGCGGTTCGCATCGATGAGCCGGCGAAATGGTGTCGCGCCCAGACCCAGTTCCCTGATCACGGGCGTGAGACGTTGGAAGGTCGGATCCTGGGCCGTCCCTTGAACAGCGCCGTCCAGTTCCGCCTCGAGGTGGTCGAGGAGCTCCAAGCGGTCCCCCGGTGCCTCGTCGCCGGTGTCGTCGACGAGGCGCGCAAACCCGTAGAACGCCATGAGGGCCTCACGCGTCTCCTGGGGCAGGAGACGTGAGGCCACGGGAAAGTTCTCCTGTCGGGCCCGGGCCGTCACCTGCCGAGGCGCGCGCCGGTGACCCTTGACCATTCGCTCCATCTGACCATCCGCCAAAACAGACCCCTTGTGGGCAGTGTGGATGGTAGGTAACCTACCAGCGACTTCACGACTTCACGAAGTGACGATGCAGTGATCGCGCGTTCACGCGAATGAAATATTCAGGTCTCGTGCGCTACCACCGGGTAACCGAGATGCGCCGCGAAATCTGCTGAATCACGCGTCATCGCGTGACCAACGGAGCCGTCTAGACGTCGCGCAGCGGCTTCAACGTTGGAAAGGCGATCACTTCGCGAATGTTGGACTCGTCGGCTATCAGCATCGCGAGCCGGTCCATGCCGACGCCCAGACCAGCGGTCGGCGGCAACCCCCACTCGAGGGCGCGCAGGTAGTCCTCGTCGAGCAGCATGGACTCCTCCTCGCCCGCCGCGGCCAGTCGGGCTTGCTCTTCGAAGCGCGCGCGTTGCTCGACCGGGTCGACCAGCTCGCTGAACCCGTTGGACAGTTCGCGACCCGCCGCGTAGGACTCGAATCGCTCGGTGAGCTGATCGTCATTGGGGTGGCGTCGCGACAGCGGGGAGACCTCGACGGGATACTCGGTGACGAAGATCGGGTCCCAGAGTCGTTCCTCCGCGCTCGCCTCGAACAGTTCGGCGAGGCATCGACCCGGTCCCCACGGCGCGTGGACCTCAACGCCGCGCTCGGCGGCCAGTGCGGCCAGACGCTCGCGCGGCGTGTTGACGCTGACGTCCTCGCCAACCGCCTCACTGGCCAGTTCGGCCATGGTGCGCCGGGGCCACGGAGCGGCGAACGAGAACTCGCGACCCTGGTAGGTGACCTCAGTGGTACCCAGCACGTCGAGGGCCACCCCGGCGACCAGCTCCTCGGTGAAGCTCATCATGTCCTCGTAGTTCCAGTAGGCCGCGTAGAGCTCGAGCATCGTGAACTCGGGGTTGTGACGCGGGCTCACGCCCTCATTACGAAAGACGCGGCCGACCTCGAAGACCTTTTCGAATCCCCCGACTACCAGGCGCTTGAGCCACAGCTCCGGCGCGATGCGTAGATAGAAGGTCGCGTCGAGGGCGTTGAAGTGCGTTTCGAACGGCCGCGCCGCGGCCCCCGTGGGAATGGGGTTGAGAATCGGCGTCTCGACCTCGACGAAGCCCGCGGACCAGCAGCGCTCGCGCACCGATCGCAGGACCTCGCTGCGGCGCAGCAGTGTGCGCCGAGTCACGTCGTTGGCCCAGAGGTCGGCCTCGCGGTGGCGGTAGCGCAGGTCGAAGTCCGAGATGCCGGCCCACTTGTCGCCGAAGTTGTGCAGAGCCGTAGCCAGCTTGCTCCACGTCTCCACCTTCACCGACAACTCGCCGCGTTGGGTGCGCACCACCTCGCCGCTCACTCCCACCCAGTCGCCCAGGTGCAGCTTCGCGAAGTCGTCGAACTCCGTGGTCGCCGCGGCCAACGCGAAAAGTTGGACCTCGCCGGTCGAGTCGCGCATCGTCGCGAACGCCAAGCGTCCCTGGGCGCGCATCAGCATCACCCGACCGGCCACGTTGACGTTGACCCCGGAGTCCTCGCCGTCGGTGAGGTGCGCGAACGTCGACTGCAGGTCGGCGGCGAACGCCGTCTGGTCGAACGAGTACGGCGTGCTCACTGATCTTCTCCCGCGTGGTTCCTCTCGTGAACGATACGCAATCCGTGCAGGGTGAGCCACGGCTCGACGTGCTGCACGCTCGCGGTGTGTGGGGCGATGAGTCCGGCGAGGCCCCCAGTCGCGATGACGGTGGCGTCACCGGTCTCGTCCTTGATGCGCGCGACGACGCCGTCAACCTGCGCGGCGAAACCGTAGAGGACGCCCGATTGGATCGACTCGACAGTCGAGCGCCCGACCACGGAGCGCGGGCGCACCAGCTCAACCGAGCGCAGCGCGGCCGCGTGGGTGTAGAGCGCCTCGAGTGAGATCTCGACGCCCGGGGCGATCGCCCCGCCCAGGTACTCGCCCTGGGCGCTGATCACGTCGAAGGTGGTCGCGGTGCCCAGGTCCACCACGATGACGGCGCCCGGGTACAGGTCGAAGGCGCCCACCGAGTTGGCGATCCGGTCGGCGCCAACCTCTCGGGGATTGTCGTACAGAATCGCCATGCCCGACTTCGTGCCCGGGCCGAGCACCGTCATGGGCAGGTCGGCGAACCAGCGGTTGGCCATCCGGCGCAGCTGCGTGGTGACGCTGGGCACCGACGAGCAGATAGCCATCGCGCTCACCGATCCGCGAAGGTCCAGTCCCTCGAGGTCGAGCAGCTGGGTGAGTACCATCGCGTGCTCGTCGGGCGTGCGCACCGGGTCGGTCGACAGGCGCCAGTGAAAAGCCAGACCGTGTTCATCGGTCGCGCGCGCAAATCCCATCGCGTCGGGGGCGTCGGGTTGCTCCGGACCGAACAGGCCGATGACGGTCTCGGTGTTGCCAACGTCGATCGCGAGCAGCATCAGGTTCCTTTCGTCGTGACCGTGACCGGTCCGTTATCGATCAGGCGCACACCCTCAACGAGGCCGGCGACGAGGGCACGTCGCTCGCCCGACTCGTTGTCTTGGGTGGGCTTCAGCGTCTCCGGGTCCACGACCTCGGCGTAGGCGACCTCGACGCCGGCGGCCTCCAGCGTCTCGATCATCTCGCGACGCAACTGGCTGGCCGGAGCGGCGCGCTGCGCGGCGTCCGCCACCGCGCGCGCAAGTCCGACCGCGCGCGCTCGTCCCGGTTCGCTGAGGCGCACGTTGCGACTCGACACGGCTAGTCCGGACGCGTCGCGCACGATGGGACAGCCCACCACCTCGACGTCGAAGGCGAGGTCGTCGACCAGGCGGCGCACCACGACCAACTGCTGGTAGTCCTTCTGGCCGAAGTACGCACGGCACGGCCCCGTGATCACGAAGAGCTTGGCCACCACGCTGGCCACGCCGGCGACGTGACCGGGGCGTCCGGCGCCCTCAAGGACGTCACCGATGCCGGCGACCGACACCGTGGTGGCAGTCGCGTGCGGGTAGTCGGGCCACATCTCGCTCAACGTCGGCTCGACCAACGCGTCGACCAGGCCCTCGGCGAGGGCCACGTCACCGGCGGGGTCGCGCGGGTACGCCGCGAGGTCCTTATCGTCGTGGAACTGGCGCGGGTTCACGAAGCTCGTGGCCACCACGACGTCGCCGGCCTCGCGAGCGGCGCGAAACAGCGCGACGTGGCCCTCGTGCAACGCACCCATCGTCGGCACCAGCCCGACGCGACGTCCCTGCGCGCGTTGGTGAGCGGCGTACGCGCGCCACGAGGCGACGTCGACGAGTCGGTCCACTACGCGAGTGTGTGTGAGCGGCGCCGTTCAGCCAGTTCGAAGGCGGCGTTAACCAGCGCGACGTAGGTGGCGCGTTGGGACTCCGGGATGGCCGCGAGGTGAGCGTCGATCGTGGCCATGTCCCCGCGCGCCGCCGGACCGGTGAGAGCGCGCTCGGGACCGAGTTCGCGCACGTCGTCGAGGGCCATCTCGCTCAAGGCCAGGAAGTCGGCGAGGCGCAGTCCGGCCGCTTCGGCCAGTGCCTCCACGTGGCCCATGAGGGCGACCAGGTGATTCGCTGCCACCGCCGCCGTCGCGTGGTAGGCGGCACGCCGTTCGTCCGGCACGCGTATGACCCGCCCGCCGAGCGAGTCCACGAGCGAGACGGCGAGCTCGTCGCCACTCACTGCGAAGGTCGCGCCGACCAGGCGCGCGGCGCCGCGTTCGGCTGTCGGCATCGTGACCAGGGGATGCACGGAGGCCACGCGCGGGTGTGGTGCCAGGACGCTGAGTCCCCGCGACCCGGCCAGGTGGGCGAGCACCCGCTCCCGGGAGAAGGGGATCTGGGCCGCAACCTCGGCTAAGGCGTCATCGGGCACCGCCAGCAGCACCAGGTCGGCCCCGTCGATGTTCTCCAACTCGTCGTGGTGCTCCAGGGTGACCGCGTGACCGGCCCGGCGTAGGGCCAGGGAGAACGCCGAGCCCGCACGGCCCGTTCCGACGATGGTGATGCGCATGTCCGCTCCGATCCGTTCCGGCCCCCGCGGGGTGCCGTTCGGCTAGGCCAACGACTCGAGTGTACCGAGAACGCGAACCCGACCGGCGCCCGCGGCCAGTTGCTCCTCGCTCACGAGGTCCGGCGCGAGTTCGCGCAGGGGTGCGAGCACGAAAGCCCGTTCGTAGAGCCGCGGGTGGGGCAGCGTGAGGACCGGGTCATCGCTCGTGACGCCCTCGACGTAGAGCACATCGACGTCCAGGGTGCGCGGACCCCAGCGCACGTCGCGCACGCGACCGCGCGCGACCTCGGCGCCCTGGGCGCGCGCCAAGAGCTGAGTCGCGGTCCCAGTGGTGTCCAGCTCCACGACCAGATTCCAGAAGTCATCCTGGGTGACGCCGCCCACCGGTTCGGTTTCGTAGACCCGTGAGACTCGATGGGTAACGCCCTGGGTCATGAGACGCACGCCCTCGCGCAGGTGCTCGGCGCGGTCCCCCACGTTGCTGCCCAGCGACAGATAGGCGCGCGTCACGCCCGACGAACGGTCGTGCGTACTCCCACCGACGCCACGTCCTCGGGGACCGGCGGATGCAACTTGCGCACCGCCACGCCGACCTCGCTCACCGCCGGGTCCAGAGCCAGGATCTCGCGCGCCACGTGGTACGCGAGCGTCTCGAGCAGGAGAAACTCGCCGTCCACGGCCACGCGCTCAGTCAGCGCGAGCACCTCGGCGTAGTTGGTCGTCGCCGCCAGGTCGTCGTTGAGGGCGGCCTCGGTGAAGGAGCGCTGGAGGGTCAGGTCGAACTCGATTGTCTGGGGGCGCCGGCGCTCTTCGGCGAGCACACCCACGACGCATCGACAGCGCAACCCGCGCAGTTCGATGACGTCGCTCACGACTCCTCCGACGACGCATCCTCGGGCTGATCGGCGAGTTCGGGCAGGTCGAAGACGACGCCGCGACCCTCGGGCCCGACCGAGCGGCGAAAGAGTCGCTCGACCAGCGCGATCGACGCGGGGATGGAAGGAACGCGCCGACTCCACACCAGGTAGCCGGCGACGACGCCGAGTAACCGGTCCGAGACCTCGTCGCCGTGCAGGAGCACGGTGGTCTTGATCGTCGCGCAGTGGGCCAGGTCGCGGTAGCACGCCTCGAGCACCTCGCGCTGTTGGGGTCCGCCGCGCAGGGCGTAGTGGCTCGCGGTGAGGCCCTGCTCGAAGTAGGCGTTGAGGTTTTGCATCTCGGGAAGGATCGAGATCACGCGGCCGAATCCGTGATGCTTGAGCCACAGCAGCTCCTCGTCGCGGCGCACCCGGCGGTGCACGCTGGTCGAGCCGCCGGGACGCTCAGACACCGCCAGGATGTCGCGGTAGACCCACGTGAATCCGCGCGGCTCGATGCCGGCCGCCCACTTGCCCCTCACGAGGCCACCTCGAGCAGCGGGCGCGCGACGAGGTCGCGCAGTTGGGCAGCGACAGCCACGTCGTGCACGCGGATCATGGTGACGCCTTGGACGAGCGCCCACGCCGCGGTCGCGATCGAGCCCTCGAGGCGCTCGTCGACACTCAGTTCGCGATCCCCCAACTGGCCGAGGAACCGCTTGCGGCTCGTGCCCACCAGCACCCCGGCGTCATATCCGCGCGCGAGGTCGACGAAATGGTCCAGGTGCGCCAGCAGACTCCAGTTGTGCTCGGACGTCTTGCCGAACCCGATGCCCGGGTCGAGCCATAGGCGCGTGACCCCCGCGGCGCGGGCGCGTTGGGCCAGCGCGCCCAGGGCGCTCGCCACTTCGGCCACCACGTCGTCGTAGTGGGGACTGTTCTGCATGCTCGCGGCGTCGCCCTGGCGGTGCATCGCCACGTACCCGACGCCGAGTTCACCGGCGACCTCGGCCAGGGTGCCCGACACGTCGTTGATGATGACCGCGCCGGCCGCAACCGCGGCGCGCGCCACGGCCTCCTTTTGTGTGTCGATCGACACATCGACGTCGTCGCTCAACACGCGCACGACCTGGACCACTCGTTCGAGCTCTTCATCCAGCGGTACGTCCAGTGCTCCGGGCCGCGCCGACTCGCCACCCACGTCCACCACGTCACAGCCCTGGGTGACCAAGGCGCGGCCGCGCGCGATGGCCGCGTCGTGATCGACGGTGCGCGAACCTGGATAGAACGAGTCGGGGGTGACGTTCACCACGCCCATGACCTGGGGCCGCTCGGTCACGTCGACCGTCGGTGGTGGATGTACGACAGCGCTTCAGCCCGGTACGCGGCGTCGTCGCGAAAGACGCCGCGCACGGCGGAGGTGACCGTGGTCGCCCCCGGTTTCTTCACCCCGCGCATGGACATGCAGAAGTGCTCGGCCTCGACGACCACGATCGAGCCGCGCGGCGACAGCTCGCGCTCCATAGCCTCGACGATCTGGGTGGTCATGCGCTCTTGGACCTGCAGACGGCGCGCGTACCCTTCGACCAGGCGGGCCATCTTCGACAAGCCCGTGATGTGACCGTTGGGGCCAGGCAGGTACGCGACGTGCGCGTGACCCACGAAGGGCAGCAGGTGGTGTTCGCACAGCGAGGTGAAGGGGATGTCGCGCACCATCACCATCTCATCGTGGGCCGCCTCGAAGGTCACGCGCAGGTGTTCGCCGGGGTCGGCCTCGATCCCCTCGAACAGTTCGACGTACATCTCGGCGACCCGACGCGGTGTGCCCGCGAGACCCTCGCGCGCGGGGTCCTCGCCAATGGCCGCCAGCAGTTCAGCGACGGCGGCGCGCACGCGATCCTGATCGACCATCAGGCCGGGCCCGTGTAGGTGTAGATGCCGTCCAGGTTGCGATACATCTCGTTGACATCGAGCCCGTAGCCCACGACGAACACCGAGCCGATCGTGAACCCCACGTACTTGAGCTCTTGGCTGACGCGCTGCTCGCCGGCTTTGAGCAGCAGCGCGCAGACCTCCAGGCTGGCCGGGCGTCGCGCCCCCAGGTACTGGCGCAGGTAGTTGAGCGTGAGCCCCGAGTCGACGACATCCTCGACGATGAGCACGTCGCGCCCCGCCAGGTCCACGTCCAGGTCCTTGACTATGCGCACCACGCCGCTCGTCTTGGTCGCCGCCCCGTAGCTCGAGACCGCCATGAAGTCGACCTCGACGGGCAGTTCAATGGCCCGCATCAGGTCCGACACGAAATTGACGGCGCCCTTCAGCACGCAGACGAGGAGCGGAGGGTGGCCGGCGTAGTCGAGAGTGATTTGGCGCCCGAGCTCGCTCACGCGCTCGCGAACGTCCTCCGCAGACACGATGACGGGACCGAGATCGTGAGACGCCCAGTGCGCGGCGTCCCCCTCGACTCGGTGGTTCCCCATGAAGGCTCAGCGTAGTGGAGCTATTCGAGCCTGAGCCGTTGAGCACGGCGGGCGAATCGTCGCCCGCCGCTCAGCTGCGTCGCGACGGCGTCGCCGTCGACAACGAGAATCGCGCGTTCGACTTCCTCCGCACTCGGCGGGTGTTCGCCGTCGCCCGCGTCGTCACCGCGCAGTTGCTCGCGCAACCATCGGCGCAGTCGCGCTCTCGGCCACTCGCGAAGTTCGCGACAGTCCGCGTCGGCGAGCGTTGGCGCGTCGGTCAAGCTCAGCGCGTCCAGCCATCGCCGTTCGTCGTTCATGAGCGCCGCCTGACGCGCGAGTAGCGGCACCACGTCGCGACTGGCCACGTCACATAACAGGGGCATGACCTCGTGACGAATTCGATTGCGCATGAAGGACGGACTCTCGTTCGTTTCGTCGACGGCCGCGCGTAGACCCGATGACGCCACCACACGGTGCAACGACGCGCGCCGGATGTCACGAAGGGGCTTGGTGGGGTCGTCGATCATTGGCGAGAGGCCGTCGAACCCCGCGCCGCGCACCATGTTGAGGAGGACCGTCTCGGCGAGGTCGTCCATCGTGTGTCCGGTCAGTGCGCCCGAAGGCAGCGCGCCGCGCCGCGCCGCGCGAGCGCGGGCCTCGAAGTTCGGTCCTGGCTCGACGACGACGTCATGGCCCACGAAGGGCACGTCCAACGCGGCGCAGATCGCGGCGAGGTCGCGCGCATCGTCGCCGCTCGAGGGACGCGAGTGATGGTCGACGTGATGGACGGTGACCACGAGTTCAGCGTCGCGCGCGAGCAGCAGCAGGCCGAGGGAGTCGGGACCCCCCGAGACCGCGAGGTCAACCGCGCTCCCGGCTTCGGGGAAGTGACACGCGTCCCGCAGTGACGCAACGTCGTCATTCACACGAGTAGGTTACGCACCCCTCGACGAGCCCGAACGAAGCTCCAGCCCCGCGCCGCCACGTAGAGTGCCGCGCCGGTGGTACCGACGAAGAAGCCGATGGGCAGGTTGAAGGTGAAGGAGCAGGCGATCGAGAACCACGTCGTGGCGAGAGCGAGCACCACCGAGAGCACAAAGGCGCGACTCGGTCGTCTCGTCACTAACCGAGCGGCCGCCGGCGGTCCCACCATGAGCGCGAAGGTCAGAAGGGCGCCCACCACGGGAACCGTCAGAGCCGTGGTCACGGCGAGGGTGACCAGGAAGGCGATCTCGACCAGCGCGGCGTTGACGCCACGCACAGCGGCCAGGGTGGGCGAGACCGAGTTGAAGACGAGAGGTCGAAAGAGGATCGCAACGATGGTGACGCAGATGACGCCCAAGACAATGACCGGCACGATCTGGCTGGTGCTGACGCCAAGTATCTCGCCGAAGAGGAGCGCGTTGACACCCGCCTCGTACTCGGTGCTGAGGGAGAGGAACGCTGCGCCGAGGGCGAGCATCATCACGAGTGACAACGCCGTCGCGACGTCGTTGCGCACGCGCCGGCCGCTCGCCCCGATGCCCAGGGCCGCCGCGAGTGAGAAGCCCACGAGCCCGACCAGCGGATTCACCCCGATGAGATTGGCCCCGGCCGCGCCCGCGAAGGCGCCGTTGGGAATCGCGTGAGCGGCGAAGGATGCACCGCGCAAGACCACGAAGAACCCCATGGCGCCCGCGAGCACCGCGACGATGGACCCACTGATCCACGCGTTGGTCATGAAACTGGCGAACACGATTACAGCCCCACGGTCGTGGGATGACCCGCCACGGCACCGCGCGACAGTCCCCAGCGCAGGCGCTGCACGATGGTCGCCGCCACGAACTCCACCACGACCACGGCCACGACGAAGAAGCTCACGGGCAGCCCGCGGTGAGAGGCGGACCAGTAGTAACTGTCGTACGCGAGCACGGTCCCCAGCACAGTGGCCACAACGCCGGCGATCGCGGACACGACGAACGCACTGCGAAGTCGAGTGACCACCTTGAGCGCGCTCGCCGGTGGTCCGATCAGCAGTGCCGTCGAGAGAATCGAGCCGATGACGATCGACGAGAGGCCGACAGAAATCGCGAGCACCGACACGAAGGCAAAACCCACGGCGCGTACGGGGATCGCGCGGGCCGCGGCGAGATCGGCGCTGAGCGAACTCAAGATCAGGGGTCGACCAATGCTGGCCACGAGCGCCAGCACCACGGCACTCAGGGCGGTTACCTCGGGGAGGGTGTCCGGCGCCACGGTGAAGATCGAGCCGAACAGGATCAGTTGTGTGGAACCCGACGTGGCGCTGGTTGATGAAGAGAGATAGAGGAAGAGGGCTGAGAGTCCGAAGGCCGCGCCGAGCACGACACCCGTAGCCACGTCACGACCCTTCACGCGATCGATGCCGATCAATTCCATCGCGCCCGCTCCCACAACGCCACCGCCGAGAAAACCCAGCAAGGGGGCCACACCGCCCAGCACCGCCCCAGCGCCACCGGCGGCGGCGACGTCGGTCAGCGCGTGACCAGCGAAGGACTGGCCTCGCACGACAGTGAAGACGCCCACCACTGCAGACACGACCGCGACAATCGCTCCCACGGCCAGGGCCGTGCGCACGGCGGGGTTTGACCACAGTCCCGGCTCGACGAGCCAGTTCACGGGCTACTCCACCACGATCGGCGCGTGGTCGGGCACCGGCGTGGGGTCCTCGCTCGGATCGGTGACCACGAGGACGCGACCGTGCACGCGCAACACCTCCACGTGATGGCCGTAGAGGGCACTGAGCACCTCGGGTCGGATGACCTCGTCGGTCGTACCGCTCGCCACGTGTCCGTTAGCCACGTACACGATGCGGTCCATCACGGGCAGCAGCGGATTCATTTCGTGCGCCGAGAGGAGAACGGCCACCCCTTGTCGCGAGACGATGCGATGAAGGAGCTGGATGATCTCTTGGGCACTGCCTGGATCGAGATTCGCGAGCGGCTCGTCCAGCAAGACGAGTTCGGGGCGGCTCACGAGCGCGTGAGCGATGAGCACTCGCTGCTGCTCGCCGCCGGACAGAGACCCAATACGTCGGTCCGCGAACCCCTCGGCCTCCACGGCGTGGAGCATCTCGTCGACTGCTTGGTGCGTCTCACGTGACCGCCGCGCGAGCCCGACGCGATGGCCATCGAGCCCGAGAGCCACGAGGTCGCGAGCGCGAATGGGCATGTCGGGGTCGAGGAGCACCTTTTGGGGGACGTAGCCAACCGAACGTGAGCGCCCGAGTGGTCGGCCGTGCAGCAGGACGCGGCCGCTCGACGGTGTCAGCAAACCCAGAATCACCCGAATGATGGTCGTCTTGCCGGTGCCGTTCGAACCGATGAGTCCGGTGAACTCGCCGTGCTCAACCGCGAAGGTCGCGCCGCGAATGATGGAGCGTCCCTCAATGTCGACGTCGAGGTCCTCGACTTGGAGAAGCGGCGCTCCCTCGCCCCAGCGGTCGTCCGGTGTCGTCATAAGAGCGTCGTGGTCGACGTACCGTTGCGCAACGCCTTGGTCAGGGCGGCGACCTCGGCGAGCATCCAGGTCTGAAAGTTGTAGCCCGGCGCCGGCATCGTTTCGTACACCGCCACTATCGGCACGTGCGATGACACAGCGAGATCGCGAAGAGAAATGGTGACCGAACTACTGACCTGAGCGTTGTAACAGAAGACCTGGACCTTGTGGCCAGTTATGAGACCGCGCTGGAAAGAGATGTCCTCGGGTGAAGGGTCAACTCCGTTCATGATGTCCGCCTGGAACCGAAACGGCGTGACGTTCCTCAGCCCCAAGGCGGAGAGCAAGTAGTCGGCGACCGGCTCCGTTGTGGCCACCTTGACTCCCCCAAAGCGAGCCTTGAACGTTGCGATGGCTGACGTGACGTCGGCCAGCGATGCGCGGAACGTGGCCAGACGGGTGGCGAAGTAGCGAGCGTGCGAGGGGGCGAGTCGCGCCAGGTCCCGTTCGATCTGGCTGGCCACCTTCGGCATCGTTGACGGCTTGTACCAGAGGTGTGGGTTCGGGGTAGACAGCGCGAGACCCAAGAGGTGCTGAACCACGATGACCTCGCGGGCCGGATTGGGCGAGGCGGACTCGAGCTGGGACATGAACTGGTCGTAGCCGACGCCGTTCTGCACGATCAGTTGGGCCGACGCGATTTCACGAGCCACTCCGGTGCTCGCCTCGTAGGTGTGCGGATCGGTCGCCGGATTGCTGATGACGGCGCTGACGTTCACGTAGCGCCCGCCGATCTGGGAGATCACATTCGCGTACTCGTTCTCGGCGCCCACGGCGCTGATCACGCCGGTGCGCGCGGACGCTGACGTACTGGGCATCGCGAGTGACACCGCGCACACCGCGAGGGCGAGGGCCGCGACCGTTGCGCCGCTGCGACAGTTCCGTCGCCCGGCGTGGGCGGCACGGTCGGTTCTGACTGGGAGGTCCGGAATCATTCCAGTTACGCTACATAGAATGATTCCAGAAAGCAAGCCAGCGGCGGGTACGCTAAGTCCCGTGACATCACGCAATACTGCCCAGCGCCGTGAACTAATTGGCGTCCTTTCAAGGGTCCAGGGCTTCGTGAGCGCTCAGGAACTGCACGCGCTCATCGCGCGCGATGGCGGGAGCGTCGCCCTGGCCACGGTGTACGCGCAGCTCAAGCGGCTGGTGGCCGACGGCCAGGTCGACGTGGTCATGACCGATCGCGGAGAGAGTCTCTTTCGCCGGTGCGTAATCGATGCGCACCACCACCACCTGGCCTGCCGCAACTGCGGCGCGACCGTCGAAGTCGACGCGCCGCAGTTAGAGGCGTGGTCGCGCGAGATCGCCGAACGCAACGGGTACCGCGACCTGCGACACGTTCTCGAACTCAACGGGGTCTGTCCGGCGTGCCAGTCGACGTCGAACTGACCCCCCAGCGACGTGGCCCGCTAACGGTCCACGTCCTTGAGGCAGTGGCGCCACTCGGCGTCGACTGCTTCGTCACGGATCGCGCCGGTGGCGTGAGCATTGCGCCGTATGACACTCTCAACCTCGGCGACCATGTCGGCGACGTGGCGGCGTCGGTGCTCGAGAATCGCCGCCGCGTGGCCGCGGCCGCCGGCGTCGATGCCGACCGTCTGCTCATTGCCAGCCAGGTGCACGGCGCAGAGGTCACGGTGGTCGATGGTCCCATCGACGATCTCACGTCAGACGGGCTGGTGACCGACGATTCGTCAGTCGCACTCGTGATACTCGTCGCGGACTGCGTACCCGTGATGCTGGTAGACCCAGGCTCCGGGCGCGTCGGCGTCGTGCACGCCGGGTGGCGCGGCCTGGACCGAGACGTCCTGGGACGAGCACTTGCTCACTTTCCTCAGCCCGAGCGTCTCCACGCGCTGATCGGACCGGCAATCTCGCGAGCGGGCTACCAGGTGGGTCCCGAGGTCGCCGAGCGGTTTCGCGACGTGCCGGGCGCGTTGGAATCCGACGAGGCGGATCGCTCGCGACTGGATCTACGCCAAGTTGCCGTCCACCAGTTGCTGACGCGCGGCGTGCCGAGTGATGCCATCTACGTCACGCGCGAGGTGACCGATGGCGGCGGCCAATTTTTCAGTGATCGCGCGGCGCGACCCTGTGGTCGATTCGGACTCATCGCGCGGCGTCGTAACATGAGTTCGTCATGACCGACGCGAGCGTGCCGCGGCGCGCCCAGTTGTTTCGCTACCGCGGTCTCGAGATCAATGGTGCCCGCCTTCGCGGCCGGTACGAACTCGACGGACGGCCCTTCACCGAGGTGGTGGCCTTCGAGGGCGTGGACGCGCTGGACGACGCCGCGGTGGCGGTGGCGCGGCTCTGGTACCTCGTCGCGGGGCTCTCGTACTACAAGCTGGGCGCCGCACGGGTGGTCGACCTCGCCGCGACGCCCGTCGGTCCCGGGGGACGCGCGCTGCTGCACGCCGCCTTGCGCGACGGCCTCGGCGAGTTCGCTTTCGTCAACGGCCTCGACCTGGACGACGTGGAGATCACGGGCGGCGTGGCGCTCGCGCCGCGCGAAGCGCACCTCGATCCGGGCCGCGTGCTCACCCCCTTTGGCGGCGGCATCGACTCGGTGGTGACGGTCGAGGGGCTCTCGACCGTCCTCGATCAGACCCTCTTCGTCGTCAGCCCCGAGCGGGCTCGTTTCGACGCGCTGGAAGCGACGCTCGGCGTGACCGGTCGCGCGGCGGTGCGCGCGACGCGCTCGCTCGACGCGAGTCTCGCGTCCGCCGTTGGCTACTCGGGGCACGTGCCGGTCACGGCGATGATCACGCTGCTCGGTGCGGTGGCCGCGGTGGCCTCAGGGCGCGGTGGCGTGGTGATGAGTAACGAACAGTCAGCCTCGGCGGCCAACCTCACCGTGCGCGGCCGCGAGGTCAATCACCAGTGGAGCAAGTCCTGGTCGGCGGAACTGCTGATCGGCGCCGCCCTCGATGAGTCCGTCGGTGCCGATCTCACCGTCGCGAGCTTCCTGCGCGCCCGCAGCGAGCTATGGGTAGCGCGCGCCTTCAGCGAACTGCCCTCGTATCACCACGTCTTTCGTAGCTGCAACCGAGCCTTCGCACAGGACCCTCAGCGCCGCGCGGCGACATGGTGCCTCGAGTGCGACAAGTGCCTCTTCGTAGCCCTGGTTCTGGCCGCCTTCGTGCCGCGCCAGGAGCTGGCCACGATGTTGGGCGGCGAGCCCCTGGCCGACGTGCGTCGCTCCGACCAGCTGCGAACTTTGGTTGGTCTAGGCGAGCGTCACAAACCCTTCGAGTGTGTGGGCGACCCGGACGAGAGCGCGGTGGCGCTCGCGCGTGTGTGCGAGCTGCCCGAGTGGCGCGACGTGACACACCTGCGTGAGATCTCACTCGCGGCTCCGCCAAGGCGCGCCTTCCACGACCTGCTCGGCTCCCTAGGACCTACTCGTGTTCCGGCCCACTGGCTTCGCTGACCTCGCCCGTCGGCGCGTCGGGGTCTTCGGTTACGGCGTCGAGGGCCGCGCCACCGTCGCGCGGCTTCTCGAACTCGGCGCCGACACGGTGATCGTCGACGACACCGACCTGGGTGGCGAGGTGTTGGCGAGCGATCACGGGGGCCACGCCGCGCTCCTGAGCTGCGAAGTGGTCCTCAAGAGCCCGGGCATCCCGCGGCGTCGCGCCGACGTTCTCGAACTCGAGAGTCACGGTGTCACGGTGACCTCCGCACTGAACCTGTGGCTCCACGACGCGGACCGGAGTCGGGTCGTTGCGGTCACCGGCACCAAGGGCAAGTCCACCACGACGTCGCTCATCACCTTCTTCCTACGCACTCTGGGCCAGCCGGCCCAGAGCCTGGGCAACATCGGCCGTCCGCCCTACGCACCCGACGTCGACTCGTCACACGGCTGGCTCGTCGTAGAGGTCTCGAGCTTCCAGTGCGTCGATCTCGACGTGGCGCCGGCAACGGTGGCCGTGACCTCGCTCGGGGACGACCACGTGGACTGGCACGGCTCGCTCGCCCAGTACCACGAGGACAAGCTGTCACTGACGCGCGCGGCCGGCGCCCACCGAACCTTGGTGGCTGACGCGCCCGCCCTGCGCGCAGCGGTCGACCAACTCGGAGGTGAGGTGGAGTTCGTCGGCGCCGACTCCTCGGGTCTCGCCTCGGCACTCGGCTTGATCGGTGCGCACAACGAGTCCAACGTTGCTATCGCCCTCGCGGTGACCGCGTCGCTGGTCGGTTCCTCACCCGTCGCGGTGAACTCCGCCGTCGCACCGCGCGCCGGCGAGTTCACGCCACTTCGCGGGCGGCTCACCCTGGTCGGCCGCGAAGAGGTGAGGGGTGTCACTGTGCTCTACGTCGACGACGGACTCGCCACCTCTCCCCTGCCCGCCGTGGCGGCGCTCGAGGTCTTCGCCGACGAGCCACTCGCGCTGCTGGCGGGCGGCTTTGACCGGGGCGTGGACTACGCGCCCCTCGCGCAGGCCATCACGCGCCGAACCGCACCCACCCGCGTGGTCGCGATGGGCCCCGCGGGCGAGCGGATCGCGCAGCTTGTGCGCGACGTTGCCCCGCACATTGACGTGGCCAGGGCTGACTCGATGGTCGACGCCGTGACTGTCGCTCGATCGTTTCTTGACGACGGTGGTGTCGTCCTTTTGTCGCCCGGTGCACCGAGTTTCGATTCGTACCGCAACTGGGAGGAACGCAGCGAGGACTTCACCGCGACGGTGCGCGCACGCCTAAACGCAACGTAGCGGTCGTCGCGTGCTAGCGGCCAATGCCTTGGGTGACCACCAACAAGATGGACACTCCGAGTAAGACGGTCCCCGCGGCGCGCCAGCGCCACCGGTGATCGAGTCCAACTACACCTGACGTGCCGCGCAGATCCACCGACGATGGCTCCGCGTCGTTCGACGGTGCTTCGAAGAGCTCCAGGGTCCACGACAGCAGCACCGGTATCGGCAGGATGACGAACGCGATCGACTCCGCCGTCTCCGTGCTGAGCCCCGAGTGATCAAGCAACTTGGTCAGGCCGAGCGTGGCGGCGATGATCAAGCTCCATTTGACGAGCCCGCGAGGTTGGTAGCGGGTGACGAAGCGGCTCTTGGGGATTCGATCGACGAACAGCCACGCGACCAACGGCGCGAAAAACACGGCGGCGGCCACGTACAGCGCCCACGACGAACCCAGGACGCTGGCCGAGATGAAGAGAAAAAGGGCGACCTGGATGACCAGCGAGATCGCCATCTGGGTCGAGCCCGACTCGAGTTCGCCGTCGTGGGTCACCAGGGCCAGTCGATGTGGCCATCGAGCGGCCGCCAGGGTCTCCATCAGGATCCTCACCGCGACGAACCCCAAGGCCGCCAGACCCACCACGTCGGCGTCCCTCCCGATTGGCAGGTCGGCGTTCGCCAACGCCGGCAGCGCCGCAGTCATCTTGAGCGCCACCCACGCGCCGAAAAGCCCTCCGAGGGCCAGGTCGCTCAGGCGGACGAACAGACCGTCCACGGTGGCGGCGGTGACCCGTCGAAGAGTGGCGATCGCACCGGCGGCCAGCGGCACGGCGAACCACACCAAGATGAGACCGAAGACCTCGCGAAGTCCCGGCACCGACAGGTGACCCGTGACCGCCACTGACGCGAAGAAGGCCAGTCCCGCCAGGTAGCCGAACGTGGCGTCGAACACGCCCAGCGCGAGCACTGTGAGAAAGAGGCCGAGGGAGGGCGGAACCGCGTACCACCCGGTGCTCGCCGCCACGTAGATGCCCAGACCCACAGACCCCGCACAGCCCACGAGCCAGCCGAGGCCCAGCATCGCGCGAAGGTAGTCCCCGTCCGACACCACCCGCCCGACCACCGGCGACAGCGCGGCCAGTCGCTGCGGATACCGCCGCGAGAAGCGGTCCAGTCGCCTGGTCGCGTCGCGCGGCTGAATCTCGCGCTCGTCCGGCTCCCCCTCGTCCATCAGCCGCTCCAGCTCGACGTCCTCCAACTGGCCCGGTCCACCACCGGAACGCGATCGCGTGGCCCCGGCCAGTCCCGCCGCCACGGCGGCGAGAGCCACGAGCAACCCGGCGGTGGCCTCCAGCGTGGCCGAGCGATGACGACGCGGACTCCACTGCACATATCTGGCGAGCTCACCCGGGGGAATCACGCCAATCGCTCCCACGATGTGTCCACGAAGCACCGTGAAGGGGTACGGCTGAACGAAGCGCTGACCGCTGGCCAGTACTGCCGCCACGTCGAGATGATGGACCCCCGAGGGCAGGCGAGCCGGAAGCACCACCACGGTGCGGAAGGATCCCAATGTGTTGACCTGGGCAGCGCCCAACGTGATCGGGGCGCTGTGCACCGTAATGGTCAGCGTGGACCCCGGACGGAACCCGTGGCCGTGCACGCTCACCCTGTAGCGACGGAGAGAAAGTCCCGCGCCACCGTTGAAGTCAATGCGAACCGACGCCCGTGCGTGCGTTCCAGGTCTCGCGGGCGACGTCGTCGGTACAGCCTGCGACGTCGTCGTCGACGGCTGCGTTGTCGACGTCGTGGGCGCCGTCGTTGTCGTCGAGGTCGATGTGGACGTGGACACGGACTCGCTGAATAGCACCCGAACCACGGGGGGAATCGCCTCTCGGTCGGTGACGTCGTAGGCCGAGAAGTCGATCAATCCCGAGTGGCGACTCGACACAGAGAAGCGTGCCCGTCCACGGGCGTCCGTGACACCGGAGAGGACCGGGGATGAGCCGGTCATTCGGAGCGTCACCGATTTGCCCGCCACCGGCCGACCGATCGCATCTCGCAGCGTGACCACCACGGTCCTCGTCGAGTGGCCGTCCGCGACGGCGTGGCCGGCAACGACTCCGACCGAGGAACGCCGCGGCGCGGCACTCGCCGGAACGGAGGGAGATGACGAGATCGAGAACTCGCCTGGTCCCGCAGCGTTGACCGCGGCCACGTCGCAGACGTATGTCGCCGAGTTGCTGACTCCCGACACGACGAGGCGAAGGCCCGAAGTGGGCGGCAGTGAGGTCCACGTCGACCCGGCGTCCGCCGAGTACCTCACGACAAAGCCAATCACCGTCGACCCACCGTCGAACGCCGGGGACGTCCACGTCACGACGAGTCCATCTGACGAATTGAGGAACCCCGCAACCGCGGTGGGCGGATTCGGCACAGTGAACGGTGTCGCAGATAAGGATGTTGAGTTTGGCGATCTACCAGCCGCATTGCTCGCGAACACGGACACGAAATATGTCGTGCCGTTCGTCAAGCCCGTGATCACGCAGTTGGTGGCGGTCGTCGAGCACGTGAAGGAATCGGATCCACTCGTTGCGGTTGCTTGATAACCGCTGATTGGCGAACCACCCGAGGAACTTGGCGCGGACCACGAGACGGCGATCCGGGCGTTCTGGGGAGTTGCGGAAGTTAGTGACGGCGCACCCGGACTTGTGAACGGGGTGACCGAGGCACTCAACGAACTCAACACCTTGTTCGAGGAGTCCGTCACGGTCGCCGTAACGTCATACGTCACGCCATTGGTCAGCCCGACGAGCGCACAGCTGTTGCTGGTCGACGAACAACTGATCTTGGTTGTCCCGCTCGCGGCTGTCGCCTTGAGAGTGCCCGTGACCCCCGCCGGTGGCGACCACACCACCGTAATGCGGCCGTCGCCGGGTACCAGGCTGAGATCACCGTTGGCTGCTGCCGCGTGCTCGCCACCCGCCCAAAACGCGGTGACCAACACCAGGACCACCGTTGCCCACACCGTCGAGTGCGCCGCTGCTGTGGACCACGAGCGCACTCGGCTCATTGAATTGGTCCTTCGCCCCCGTCGTGCCAAAACTGCGTGGCGTCACCGAATCGATGGGCCATGGGCCGATCCTCTAATCAAAAGGGGGGAGCCGATTTTCACACTACGCCGACCACAAGCGAAACGAACGTCAACCGAGTTGTGACTGCGGGGTCGACGCAAGTGCTGGGTGCTTCAGCCGGAGCCTGTGCGTCGAGGACCAGTCGAAAACTTTGGAGCCATTGGAGCCATTGGAGCCTGTGTGAAACAACACCAGATCCTTGTCGAATCAACATCAGCTGATCCTTGACAAGAACTCGTTGCGCTAGCCCCTTTCTCTTGATTCTGCCTTCTTCTTTCGGACTTCGCCCGTCGTGAGTCGCTTGACGGCCTTAATGAGTTCGCTCCCGTCCCAGACTTCGAGGGTGCGTTCGCTGACTTTCACATCGATGACCCGTCCGCAGCGGTGCTTGCCGACGGAGAAGGCCTGGCCCGAGACGGTCACGACGCCGTTGATGTTCACCGTTCGCGCGACCCACTCGACTCCGCCTCGGGCCGCTCGCGGATCCGAAATGAGGAGTGCGGGTCCCGGCGGTGACTCGTCGCGTCGGTAAAAGCGTGTGGCGGGTGTCGCCATCTTCAAACTCTGATGCGGTCGTTCGGTGTTGTAGAGCGTGATGAAGTCGTCGAGCTCGCGCTGGGCCGCAACCAGCGACGCGAACAGGCGCCCGGTGAGGAACTCCTCGCGCAGGGTGCGGTGGAACCGCTCGATCTTGCCGGTCGTGGTGGGACTGCGCGGCGCGGTCAAACGGTGCGCGATGCCGTTCTCGCGACAGATTCGGTCGAACAGTGTCTCGCCGTCGCCCTTGCCGAAGCGATTGGTGAAGACCTTGCCGTTGTCGGTGAGGATCTCTTCGGGCACGCCGTAGCGCTCGAGGGCGCTGGCGAAGTGCGCGCAGACCGGGCGCAGCGTGGCCTTGGCCATGACGCCGGCGCAGACGATGAATCGGCTGTGGTCGTCGATGCCGGTGAGGATCTTGGCCTCGAGGCCGCCTTCGGTCAATACCCCGCCGACCACGTCCATCTGCCAGAGCTCCATCGCTCGACCTCGCTCCCAGCGCTTGCGGGTTGGGAGTCTCTTTCGTTCGGCACGCGCGACGATCAGACCGCGGCGTGCGAGCACCCGGTGGATCGTCATCAAGGCGGGCGGTTCTGTGCCGGTGCGTTGTAGTTCGTGGGCGATCCTGACCGGCCCCCAGCGCGGGTGGGCCAGGCGCATCGCGATGATCGCCGCCTCGCGGGCGCCGTCGAGTTGGTGGGGCATGGAATGCGGTCGGTGCGAGCGATCGTCCAAGCCCTTCAGTCCGCTCGTCTCGTAGTCGGCGAGCCACTTGTAGAGGGTCTGGCGCGAGACCTTCACCTTGCGAGCGACTTCGCTCACGGAATATCCATCTTTGATGACCATGAGCACGGCGTCGTAGCGCTGCTCCATCTTGCTGATCTCCTTCAACACGGGCCACCTCCTCGAAGTGCAGTCGAGATGAATGGCCGACTGATGTCAAGGGTCAGCTGTTGTTGTGTAAGGGATCAGGTGTTGTTTTGTCAACTGTCAGTTGATGTTGAAATGTCAACCATCAGCCGAGATAACACAAGCCATTGGAGCCTGGGAAGGGATTCGAACCCTTGACCTGCGCATTACGAATGCGCTGCTCTACCGACTGAGCTACCCAGGCACGGTGGACCATCGTACCTGACGACCTGGTGCCATTGGCAGGTCATATCAACCTGCCCGGATCCAGCGGCTGGTCGGTGCACCTATGCCAGAGATGTCTGAAGCACGAATAGTTCCCACGCACCTGGGATGCCCTTGAGTTCGTGCAACCCACGTGACTCGAAGATAAGTCCTGACCCGACCGTGAGGTCGCGTACGGTGCGCGATACGACGACCTCGCCGGCGTCGGCCACGCCCATAACACGAGCAGCAAGGTGGACCGCGAGACCGGCTACTCGATCTCCGCGAAGTTCAATCTCGCCAGCGTGCACGCCAGCTCGCATCTCCAGACCGAGCTTGGCCAATTCCGTACGAATCGCGGCGGCGCACCGCACGGCCCTCGCCGGCCCGTCGAAGGTCGCCAGCACTCCGTCACCGGCTCGGTCGACCAAGTTTCCACGATGATCGTTCACCGCACGGGTGAGTACGCGGTCATGTGTGTCGAGCAATTCCTTCCAGCGTCGGTCGCCCAACTCGGCGAGCTGGGCCGTCGATGCGACCAGGTCAGTGAAGAGCACTGCGGCGAGTACGCGGTCATCTTCAGTAGCCGGGACCGACGGCTGTCCAAGGAACGACGTGATCTCGTCGGTCAGTCGGGGGTCAGCGAAGAGCCACACGTCCGATCCATCCAACTCAACGTGGCGCGCGCCAGCGATGTGCTGGGCCAGATACCGACCCTGTCCCGCCGGAACGAACGCGCTGGCGTCGTGCGACAGCACCAATGTCGGCACCCTCACGAGTTCCAACACCGCCCGGACGTCCACGTGCGTCGCGTCCTCGAACGTGGCGATCATCGTCGCGGGGGGCACAGACAATCGTTCGTAGCGCGCGCACCACTGGGCGGTCGTGGGGTCGAGTTCGAGGCTCGGCGCAAGGGCGGCGAGGGCGATGCCGGTGCCCCACCCTTCGCGCACCGCGTCAATGATCGCCGAAATCGCCTCCGGATCGAGCCCCGACGGGTAGTCCGGAGCGAGGGTGACCCGAGCGCAACTGTCCTGGAGCACGAGTGCCTCGATGCGCTCGGGGTGCGCGGCGGCAAAGACAATCGCCGCCGTTCCGCCCATGTCGGCACCGATCACCGTCGCGCGCGATGAGTGGACCTCATCGAGAACGACCAGCATGTCGTCATTGGCCTGCTCTAGCAGCGACACCATGAGAGCGCTGTCGCGCCAGTCAATGGGATCCGAAGCTTCCCGTTCCACGCTTGTCGAAGAGAATGAGTCGACCGTAGGAGGCGAGTCGACGCAAGCAGTGCTCGTAGCGCGGCTCCTCCCACATCAGATCAACGCTCGATAGCCAGTTGGTGTTGAGAAGTATGTCGCGTTCGCCGTCACCCACAAGTTGGTAGGCAATTCGCGCCCCGCTGGCCGCGGTCGCGTAACGAGTGGTTGGTACCAACATCGTCAACCACCCTAGGAATCGACAGCGATCAACGCCAGAGTTCAATGGACAGCTGAGTGTTCGGCTCGCCTGACGGCCGGTTCCGGGTGTGGCGGAGTCGGATAAATGACACCCCGAAGGCCCTACGGCAAGGGATATCCGGCCAGTCGGTTGCGTGAACCATGTCGAGGCATCGGAAAGGTGTCCAGGAGGGTCTACAGCCTTGAACTGCCCATGGCGAATGTGCCATTCTACCGACTGAACTACTCCGGCGCGGAGGTGCGTCCTACCTGACCCGCGGGCGCCGTTGAGGGGTCAGCTCAAACCGCTGAGGTCAAGCAAAAGGTCAGTGAGCAAGAGAGTCTCATCGACATTGAGCGTCAGTCGTCGGTTGGTCTCGGCGATCGTGTCGACCGCGCGCAGCGACGCGTCGAGACGGGCCGAGGCGCGTGCGTCACCGGTAGAGCCCAGGTCGTCGACGATTCGCTCGCGATAGACGTGGGTCAGTGCAGCCAGACCAAAGCGCACGTCGTCGGTGCGAAAGCGGCGTTGCTCGCGTTTGAATTGAGCCTCGACGTCTCGCCGATTCGCCACCGCGCGCTGACCGACCTCGCGCGCCTCGGCGGTGCGCCGCGCCATTTCCTCTTCCTGCACGGCCGCGAGGGGCGCCACGGCGCCGTCCAGGGCGTCGACGATCTCGGTCACCACCTCACTGGCTCGAGCGGGCGTTCCGTTCAACCTCTCGGGCACGCCCCGCCAGCGCGCGACGCGCGTGACGAGGTCGGGGTCGCGCACGAGTACCCGCGCACGCTGTAGGTTGCCATTCGCCGCGCCGGCGGCGACCCGTACGGTCTCCACGTCGACGCCGTCAGCGCCCAGGATCTGCACCAGGTCGTCCTCGGTCAGTGCACGTAATGCCACCTGGACGCAGCGCGACGCGATGGTCTCGAGCGCGGGCGACGTCGCCTCGGTCGTGAGCAGGTACACGGTGCGCGGCGGCGGTTCCTCGAGCGATTTCAGCAGCGCGGACGCCGACGGTGACGCCCCGGTGGTCGTCAGGTCGACGTCCTCGATGATGACGATCTGCCACGAGTCGCCGAGCGGACGCCGACGCCCGACGCGCTCGGCCTCGCGAATCTCGGGAACGCGCCACGCGAGTCCGGAACGCTCCACGAAGGTGACGTCGGGGTCGTTGCCGCTCAGCACGAGCCGGCAGGCTTCGCAGTGCCCGCATCCGTGGTTCGGGCACTGCAGCGCCGCGGCGAAGCACAGCACCGCGTCGGACAAGCCCGAGCCGATCGGACCAACGAAGAGATAGGCGTGCACGGGCGCCAGCGCGTGGCGGCGCAGTGCCTCCGCCGCCTGAGGTTGACCCACGAGGCGAGCGAAGACGTCAGGCACGGGGCCACGCCAAGTCTTGAAGGACGCCGTCGACTGCAACGGACACGCTGTCTATATCTCCCTCGCCGTCAATGACGACCCAGTTGCGCGACTCGGCTGCGAGCTCCAGGTAGCCGCGGCGCACCCGCTCGTGAAAGGCCACGTCGGACGCCTCGAAGCGGTCCCCAAGGTCGCGCGCCTCGCGCTCGTGGGCGGTCTCTACCGAGACGTCGATCAAGACGGTGAGGTCCGGCTGGCAGTCGCCGATCGCCAACGCGGTCGCCGCGCGCAGGTCTTCCAGGTCGACACCGCGCCCGTACCCCTGAAAGGCGAGGGTCGAGGCGGCGAATCGGTCGCAGACGACCGAAGTGCCCTCCTCCAGTCGCGGCGTGATCACGTGAGTCACGTGGTACGAGCGGTCGGCCAGCATGAGCAGCGCCTCGGTGGCCGGCGTCATCGGCGTCGCCGCGTCGAGCACCCAGCGGCGCAGATCAACCCCGAGTGGAGAGTCTCCCGGTTCAAAGGCGTACTGCGCACCGCGCGCGGCCGCGACGCGGCGCGCCTGGGTCGTCTTGCCACACCCGTCAATCCCTTCGAAGACGACGAAGAGGCCTCGCGGCATCAGGCGGAGTCCGCCGGTCGC
Source organism: uncultured Actinomycetota bacterium (assembly GCA_963715855.1). Taxonomy (GTDB): domain Bacteria; phylum Actinomycetota; class Acidimicrobiia; order Acidimicrobiales; family RAAP-2; genus RAAP-2. Next base: position 1,217,019 of record OY970279.1, on the reverse strand, counting down.
GATCGGGCGACGAGTTCGGCGTTGGCCTGTTCTCCGCGGGCCAACGCGGCGCGCTTGGCCGCCGGGGTGAGCGCGGCGCCCTTCTTCGCGCCCTTCTTCGTGGCGGGCTTCGCCCGCTTCGCGGCCGGCTTCTTGGTCGCACGCTTCGCCGTCGTCGCAGTCTTCTTGGTCGTCTTCTTCGCCGCCGCTCGCCGCGGCCGGGTGGACGGCTCGGCGTTGCGCCGTTCGGCCAAAAGCTCGCAGGCTCGGTCAAGACTGATCGTTTCGATGACGTCGCCCAGGCGCAGCGTGGCGTTGGTCTCGCCATCGGTGACGTAGGGGCCGAAGCGGCCGTTGCGCACGACCACCGGTCGCTTGGTCACGGGGTCGTCGCCCAGTTCGCGCAACGGCCCGGACGCGCGGCGCCCACGCTGCTTGGGCTGGGCCAACAGGGCCAGTGCCGCGTCGAGGTCGAGCGAGAAGATCTGGTCCTCGCTCTCGAGCGAGCGCGTCTCCTTGCCCCACGTGAGGTAGGGACCGTATCGACCGTTCTGGGTGAGGATCGGCGCGCCGTCGTCGGGGTGCACGCCAACCTCGCGCGGCAGGGCCAGGAGTCGCAGGCCGTCGTCGAGCGTCAACGTCTCGGGCGACATCGACGACAGCAGTGACGCGGTGCGGGGCTTCTCCTTGGGATCGGTCAGCTCACCCAGCTGGACGTAGGGTCCGTAGCGGCCCGCGCGCAGCAGGACCGCCTCGCCCGTCGCCGGGTCGCGGCCCAGTTCGCGATCGTTACTCGGCGCGTTCAGTAGCGCGAGGGCGTGCTCGACGTTGAGTGAGTCCGGCTCGGTGGCCTCGGGGATCGACACCCGGTCCTCGCCGTGCACGAGGTACGGGCCGTAGCGACCCGAACGTACCGAGACCTCCTGGCCGTCGGGCGCGACGCCGAGCTGGATGGAGTTGATGGCGGCGAAGTCGAACTCGTGCGGCTCGTGGGTCACCTTTTCTAATCCGAGCCGCGCGAGTTCGGTGTCGGCGTCGGGGTCGCCAAAGTAGAAGCGGTTGAGCCAGGGCTCGAGGTCCTCCTTGCCGCGGGCGATGTCGTCGAGGTGCTCTTCCATATCGGCGGTGAACTGGTAGTCGACCAGGTCGGAGAAATATGTCTGCAAGAGGTTGACGACGGCGAAGGCGCGGAACGCCGGTACCAGGGACTTGCCCTTCTTCCACACGTAGCCGCGCCGATCGATCGTCTTCATGACCGAGGCGTAGGTCGACGGTCGGCCGATGCCCAGGTCCTCGAGCTTCTTGATCAACGTCGCCTCCGAGTAGCGGTCGGGCGGCTGGGTCTCGTGCGCCTTGGCCTCGGCGTTGGTCACCGGCACGTCGGATCCCTCTGTCAGCGCGGGCAGGATACGTTCCTGGTCGGCCAACTCGGCCTCAGGGTCGTCCGTGCCCTCGACGTAGGCGCGTCGAAAACCCGCGAACTCGATGCGCAGGCCCGTCGCCACGAGCCCCGCGTCCACGGCGCCGAGACCCTCGACGTCGCTCAGCGCGGAGCTCAGGCGTACCCGGTCTTGGGTGAGGCGCGCGTCAACCATCTGGCTGGCGATCGTGCGCTTCCACACCAGGTCGTAGACGGCGCGCTCGTCACCGGAGAGCTGGGACGCAGCCTCGTCGAGGGTTCGGAAGGCCTCGCCCGCCGGTCGGATGGCCTCGTGGGCCTCTTGGGCGTTCTTCACCTTGCGGTCGTAGCGACGCGGCGCGTCGCTCACGTAGTCGTCGCCGAACATCTCGCGAGCCATCGCGCGCGCCGCGCTGAGCGCTTCGTCGGACAGCGTGGTCGAGTCGGTGCGCATGTAGGTGATCCAACCCTGTTCGTAGAGGCGCTGAGCGGCACGCATCGTGCGCTCCGGGTCGAAGCGAAGTTTGCGACTGGCCTCGATCTGCAGGGTCGAGGTCATGAAGGGGGGCTGGGGCCGCTGGGTGCGCGGCGTGGAAGCCACGTCGACGACGCGTGCGGTCGAGCCCGTGAGGCGCTCGGCGATGGAGGTCGCGGGGGCGGCTCCCAAGACCTCGACGCTCGCCGCGGGGTCGAGCTGTCCGGCGGCGTCGAAGTTCTTACCCGTGGCCAACGCCGTTGCGTTGATCGTGTCGAGGGTGGCCTCGAAAGTGGCTCCCTCAGCGTCGAGGGTGGCGACGACGTCGTGCCACGCTGCCGAGGTGAAGGCCATGCGCTCACGCTCGCGCTCACAGACGAGCCGGATCGCCACGGACTGGACGCGCCCGGCCGAGCGCGCCTTGTCCACCGCGCGCCACAGCACCGGGCTGACCTCGTAACCGACCAATCGGTCCAAGAATCGGCGACCCTCCTGGGCGTCGACGAGCCGTAGGTCGAGGTCGCGCGTTTCGTCTACGGCGCGCGCGATGGCGCTCGGGGTGATCTCGTGGAAGACCATCCGCTTGACCGGCACGCGAGGGTTGAGGACCTCTTGGAGGTGCCACGCAATGGCTTCGCCCTCGCGGTCCTCGTCCGTGGCCAGGTAGAGCTCATCGACCTCTTTGAGGGCGGCCTTCAATTCTGCGACGATCTTCTTGCGATCGCTCGAGACGACGTAGACGGGCTTGAAGTGGTCGTGGACGTTGATGCCCAGGCGCGCCCACTTTTCACCTTTGACCGACGCCGGAATCTCGGCGGCGCTCTGGGGCAGGTCGCGCACGTGGCCAATGGAGGGCTTGACGATGTAGTCCGGACCCAGCATCCCCTGGATGCGCGTGGCCTTCGCCACCGACTCAACCACCACCAGCGCTCGCGCCACTCTCACCACCTCTCCGCGTTCGTTGTGACCCCGTCGGCCAGACGCCTAACAAGATAGACAGGTCGCTCACTCCAGCCGGTCGATGCCGATCACTCCATCGTCGCCGACGACCCTGACACCCGGGCAACTACCGGGATTCGCTCAGTGCGCCGGCGTGTCGTCGGAGCCGTGGGGCGCGGCCACAATCTCGTACTGCGGGTTGAGGATGACCGCCTCGCGGCGCTGGGAGGTCACGGTACCGTGAACCAGCAGCCGTGTGCCGCGCTCGATTCCGGGCACCGCTCGTCGACCCTGAAAAACCAGGGTGACCGAGCCCGTGTTGTCGGCCAGCACGCACCGCAACTCCTGGCCACCGTTGTCGTGGTTCACGGTGATCGAGCGCACCCGACCGGCCACGTCGACCATCTCGCGCTCGCGCAGACTGCTGATGGGTACCGCGTTACGTGAACGCGCGGCCAGCATCAGGTCGGCCGCCATATGTGAGTCTTGGCGCACGCCGCCGCGGACCACCTCGTCACTCTCGGCCTCGGGTTCGGGGTGGCCGGCGGTGATGACCAGCTGTCCCATCCGGTACGGGATGATGGTGGCCGCGGTGCGTGGCACGTGCATCACCGCGGCGGCGATGGTCTCGGCGGTGCGGTCGTGCAGGAGCCGCTGGATCCGCGAGACGAATCCGCGTCGCGGCAGGATGACCATGCAGAACACGTCCGGGTCGCGCACCATGTCCGCCACTAACTCCAACGCCGCGCGGTCGAGCCGGCGGTCCTCGCAGTCCACGATCTCGAGCGCGATGCCGAAGGAGGCCGAGTCGGCGGCCCCCCACTCGGACTCGAGTTGTCGGGTGACCTGCGGGTCGATGTCGAAGTGCACGGCGCGAATGGAGTACGCATTGAGAGCTATGCAGTACTGCAACGCGCGTTCGGTGGCCAGGTCGTAGCTGTCGATGAAGACGACGAGGCGATGCAGCCGGAACTGCGACGCCGTCGAAACGCGCCGCGAGGCGGCGAAGACCGCCGACTCCTTCGTGTACTGCTTGTGCATATATTGCAGTCCCCACACCATGAACGGGCCAGCCACGACCACGATCCAGGCCCCCTCGGCGAACTTCACGATCGCGAAGATCAGCGCAATGATCAGCGTCACGACGCTGGAGAGCGAGTTGATGACGAGCCCCCGACGCCAGTGGGCCTCGCGGCGGGTCCAGTGACGTCGGGCCATGCCGGCGCCGGCCATGGCGAAGGCGGTGAACACGCCAATGGCGTAGAGCGCGATCAACCCGTTGACCCGCGCCTTGAAAACCAGTACCAGCACCAGCGCCATCGAGCCCAGTACCAGGATGCCGTTGGAGAAGGCCAGGCGGTGGCCGCGCTTGGTGAGCTGGCGGGGTAGGAATCGGTCCGACGCGACGAAGTTCGCGAGATACGGAAAGCCGTTGAAGGAGGTGTTGCCGCCGGTGAAGAGGATGAGCATCGTCGCGAGCTGGACCACGTAGAACAAGATGTGCGCCGGGCCGTGGCTGCCGAAGATGGCCAGGACCTCCTGGCTGACGACGGTGGGCGAGCCCTGGGCGTAGGGCAGCGCGTGGGTCCAGCGCGCCAGCAGCGTGGTCCCGACCAGCAGGAAGGCCAACGTCGAGGCCATCACGATCATCACCGTTCGCGCGTTGCGCGCCTCGGGTCGCCGGAAGCTCGAGACCCCGTCGGAGATCGCCTCGAGGCCGGTGAGCGACGAGCCCCCGTTCGCGTACGCGCGCAGCAGCGTGAGGTACGCCACACCCATCAAGAATCCGTGTCCCCCCGTGCCCAGGCGACCGTTCACCAGCTTGGACACCGGCGGAGTGGGAATGACGCCCAGGTGACCGGTCGCGTGCAGGATGTAGCCGACGATGATGGTGAACGACATCATCGCGATGAAGAAATACGTCGGGAAGGCGAACCACTTGCCGGCCTCGCGGATGCCGCGCAGGTTTCCGTAGATCAGCAGCACGACCACCAGCACCGTGATCGGCACCGTGTAGGGCACGAGCGAGTGCACCGCGCTGGTGAGGGCCGCCGTGCCGGCCGAGCACTGCACCGCGACCGTGACGATGTAGTCGATCAGGAGGGCGACCGCCGTCACCGACGCGGTCTTCGGGCCGAAGTTGTCGCGCACGACGATGTAGGAGCCGCCGGTGATGTTGTAGTAGCCAATGACGTCGAGGTACGACAGCGTGACCAGCAGCAGAACACCCAGGATCACGAACATGATCGGCACCAAAAGTGAGAACGCCGCCAGTCCGATGTACGGCGTCAGCTGGGTGAGGATCTGTTCGGCGCCATACGCCGAGGACGAGATGCAGTCGGGCGCCAGGACCCCCATGGCCACCGGCCGCGAGATGCGCTCGCCGGCCAACTGCTCCGAGACAAACGGTCGGCCCAGGACGGCGCGCTTGAGCCGGTACCCGAGGGACTCGGGAAACACGATGCTCACATTGGCGTGAGAGGTCAGGATCTGGGCGTTCTTCGCAATCTGACGGTCGGCCTCGGACACGGTGCTCAGGATAAGTCAGGTCGGAGGCCAACCCGGGGGGCCCGTTGGATTACTCGTCGGCGGCCGGGGACGCGACAATCTCGTACTGGGGGTTGAGGATCACCGCTTCACGGCGCATCGAGACCACAGTGCCGCTCACCAGGAGACGAGTGCCGCGCTCGATGCCCGGCACCTCCGTGCGCCCTTGGAACACCAGGGTGATCGAACCGGTGTGGTCGGCCAAGACGCAACGGAACTCGTGGCCGCCGGACTCGTGGTCGATGGTGAGAGCACGAACCCGCCCCGCGACTTGGGTGCGCTGTCGTTCGACAAGCGACCCGATGGGGTCGGCGTTGGTGGCGCGCTGGGCCAACTTCACGTCGGCCGCCAGATTCGATTCCTGACGCATGCCGCCGCGGGTGACCTCGTCGCTCACCGGACGCTCTTGGCCGCGACCTTCCGCGACTTTCGTACGCGCGAGTCGGTACGGGATGATCGTGGCCGCCGTGCGCGGCACGTGCATCACCGCGGCGGCGATGGTGTCGGCCGTGCGGTCGTGCAACAGCCGTTGAAGACGTGAGAAGTAGCCGCGGCGCGGCAGGATGACCATGCAGAAGACGTCCGCGTCTCTCACCACGTCGGCCACGAGCTCGAGCGCGGCTCGGTCCACCCGTCGGTCCTCGCATTCGACGACCTCCAAGCTGATCGTCGCCGACGCCGTGCCCGCGCGGCCCCAGCGCTCCTCTAGGCGTTGGGTGACCATCGGGTCGATGTCGAAGTGCACGGCTCGCACGGAGTAGGCGTTCAGCGTCTGGCAGTAGCGCAGGGCCCGCTCGGTGGCCAGGTCGTATTGGTCGACGAAGACCACCACCCGGTTGGTGCGGATGACCATGTCACTGGACGCGGTCGCCTCGAAGGCCTGAAGCTCTCGTTCGTATTGGCGGTGGAACCGAAGAAGACTCAGGTACATCAAGGGCCCGACGATCACGATGATCCAGGCGCCCTCGGTGAACTTGGCCAGGATGAAGATCACGACCACGATCGCCGTGACCGACGCCGACGTTGCGTTGATTGCGACGCCGAAGCGCCACTTGCCGGTGCGCTCGCGCATATGACGCTTGACCATGCCGGCGCCAGCGAGCGTAAAGCCCGTGAACACCCCGATGGCGTAGAGCGCGATCAGTCCGTTCACCTGGGCCCGGAAGGCCAGCACCAAGGCGAGCGACACCACGCCGAGGACGATGATGCCGTTGGAGAAGGCCAGGCGGTGCCCGCGCTTGGTCAACTGGCTCGGCAGGTAGCGGTCGCCGGCGACGTAGTTGGCCAGGAACGGGAAGCCATTGAACGACGTGTTGCCACCGGTGTAGAGGATCAACAGAGTTGCCAGTTGTACCAGCAGGAAGATGGCGTGGCCCGCGCCGTGGTAGCCGAACACCGCCTGGGCTTCTTGACTCACCACTGTCGGGGTGCCGAGCGCGAAGGGCAATGCGTGGGTCCACACCGCCAGCAACGTGGTGCCCAGCAGCAGGAACGCGAGGATGCTCGACATCGTCACGAGGGTCTTGCGAGCGTTGGACGACTCGGGTCGGCGAAAGCTCGCCACACCGTTACTGATGGCTTCAAGTCCGGTGAGCGATGCGCCGCCGTTGGCGTAAGCGCGCAGCAGCGTGATGAAGGCCAGCCCCATCAAGAGCCCGGAGCCCGGGTGACCGAGGCGGTGTTCGACTAGATCCTTCACTGCGGGTTGGGCCACGTGATGCAGCGTCCCGTTGAACTCCTTGACGTAGCCGACGATGATCGTCAGTCCCAACATGAGCACGTAGAAGTACATGGGGAAGGCGAAGTAGCTGCCGGCCTCACGAATGCCCCGCAGATTGCCGACGATGAGGACCAGTACCACGCCGATCGTGATCTCAACGGTCCAACGGGTGAGCGACGGGACCGCGCTGGTCAGGGCCGCCGTGCCGGCTGAGCACTGCACCGCCACGGTGACGATGTAGTCGATAAGCAGGGCTACCGCGGCGATCTGGGCGACCTTCGGGCCGAAGTTGTCGCGCGTGACGACGTAGGCGCCGCCGGCCGTCGTGTAGTACTTGATGACGTCGAGGTAGGACGTCGTCACGAAGAAGAGCACGCCCAGGATCACGAACATGATCGGCAACACCAAGGAGAATGCGGCCAGGCCGATGTAGGGCGTGAGCTGGGTCAGGATCTCCTCGGTGCCGTACGCCGACGACGACGTGCAGTCGGGGGCCAGCACGCCGAGGGCCACGGTGCGATTGAGCCGTTCTCCGACGAGCTGCTCAGAGACCAGTGGCTTGCCCAGCAGGATGCGCTTCAGCCGATATCCGAGCGTCTCGGGGTAGACAGTCGAGACGTTCGCGTGAGAAGTGAAGACGGGTGTGTTCCGAGAGATCTGCTTATCCGCCTCAGACACGCGGACCATGCTAAGTCAGTTCCCCGCACCATCTACGAACTTGCACCCGCGACAAACAGTGTGGTCTGATGGCGGCGTGCACATCGTGGTGATCGGCTGTGGCCGCGTGGGGTCAGAGTTGGCCATGCAACTGTCTGAAGAGGGCCACTCGGTCGTCATCATCGACAAGAACCGCGACTCCTTTCGGCGCCTGACGCGCTTCGGGGGCACGACGTTGCTGGGTTCCGGCTTCGACCGCGACGTGCTGCTCCAGGCCGACGCCAGCCGAGCCGATGCACTGGCCGCGGTCACGAGCGGCGACAACACCAACATCCTGTGCGCACGCATCGCGCGCGACAACTACCGCATAAAGAACGTCGTGGCCCGCATTTACGACCCCCAGCGCGCGGAGATCTACATGAAGCTGGGCATCCCGACGGTGGCCACCTCCCTGTGGACCACCCAACAGGTCAAACGATGGATGATGCCCGCCGACGACTCCATCGAGTGGACCGACGGGATCGGGTCCCTGCACCTGGTCGAGCGGATCCTGCCCGACCACCTAGCCGGCCGGCCGCTGGACCAGTTCAACAAGGGTGACCAGATCCGCGTCGTTGGGGTTATCCGGGCGGGCGTGGGTCGCGTGGACCTCGAGGGGCTCTTCGCCCAAGAGGACGACATGCTCGAGTTCCTCGTCACGTCGACGGGCCTAGGCGAACTGTCCAGCCTGCTTCAGGAGGGTGCAACGTGAAGGTCATGATTGCCGGTGGCGGTTCGGTGGGGTCAGCCATTGCACTGGACCTGGTCGATCGCCACCACGACGTCACCCTGCTCGAGCAGGTCAGCGCCATCGCCGAGAAGATCCGCCACCTCCTGCCGGGGGTCAACGTGATGGCCGCCGACGCGTGCGAATACGCCAGCCTGGCTGCGGCCGATCTGCGCTCGGTGGACGTAGTCATCGCGGCCACCGGCGACGACGAGGACAACCTCGTGGTGTGTTGGCTCTCCAAACAGGAGTTCGGCGTGCCGCGTGTGATCTCGCGAATCAACAACTCGCGCAACGAGTGGCTCTTCAACGAGAGCTGGGGAGTCGACGTGTCAGTCTCGACGCCCGCGCTGATCACCTCACTCGTCGACGAGGCCGTTGAAGTCGGTTCAATCGTCGAACTAATGGACCTGGCTCACGGGCGAATGAAGCTCATCGAGATCACCTTGGCGTCGGACGCACCGGCCGTCGCCCAGAAGCTCACGCTCGACGAGTTGCGACTTTCCGAAGCTGTGTCCGTCGTTGCGGTCGTGCGCAGCGATCAGCCCATCGTGCCAACCGACTCCATGCGCTTCCAGGAACATGATCACGTGATCCTCGTGACGCGCGCTGACGCGACTCAGGACTGCGCGAGCGCCTTCATAGCCTGACGCCGCCGAAAGTTGTTCGCGGCACGCACCTAGCATTGAGTTGTGCGCGCAGCCTTTTTTGACCTGGACAAGACGGTCATTGCCAAGTCGTCCATGGTGGCGCTCGGGCCCGAGTTCCACGCGCGGGGCCTGCTGCACCGACGCACCCTGGTCTGGGCGGTCGTGAGCCAGATGATGTTCATGCGATTCGGCGCCGACGAGGACAAACTCGCCAAGATTCGCGAGTCGGTGCTCAAGGTCACCAAGGGTTGGGACCGCGACGAGGTCCGCGCCCTGGTCGAAGAGACGATTAATGAGGTGATTGAGCCGCTCATCTACGACGAGGCCATCGAGTTGATTGACCAACACCTGAGTGACGGTGACGAGGTCTACCTGGTGTCCATGGCGCCCGAGGAGATCGTGGGACCCTTCGCCGAGCTGCTCGGCCTCACCGGGTGCATCTCGTCAAAAGCCACCATCGACCAGGAGGGCAAGTACACCGGCGAGCTGGCCTTCTTCGCCCAAGGCGAGAACAAGGCCCTCGCGATCAAGGTGCTCGCCGCCGAACGCGAAATTGACCTCGACGAGTCATTCGCCTACTCGGACTCGGTGACCGACGTGCCGATGCTCGAAGTCGTCGGCCACGCCGTTGCGGTCAATCCGGATCGCGCTCTGGCCAAGGTGGCCGCGGAGCGCGACTGGCCGACGCTCAGCTTCACTCACAAAGTCCGTGCGCACGACCGGACCCGTTCACGCACGCCGTTCATCGTGAGCGCTGTCGTCATCGGGGTCGCGGCGGTGTTGGGGCGAACCCAACTGCACCGCGACTAGAGAGTCAGCAGGTCGCGCGCGCCGGTGTCGGACGAGGGGTGGCGCAACTTACTCATGGCCCGCGCCTCGATCTGACGGATACGTTCGCGCGTGAGATTCATCTCGGCGCCCACGTCCTCAAGGGTGCGGATCTCGCCCGCTCCATCCAGGCCGAAGCGCATGCGCAGGATCTTCTGCTCGCGCTCGTCGAGCGGCTGCAGCAGCTTCTCGATCGCCGCGGGCATCATCTTGACCGCAGCCACGTCGAACGGCGACTCGGCCGAACGGTCCTCGACCACGTCACCGAGCTCGGCGTCGCCGTCTTCGCGTAGCGGTTCGGACAGCGAGATCGGCTCGGAGCGGAAACGCAGCGCCTCGATGAGCTTGTCCTCGGGCATCTCGCACTCTTCGCACAGTTCTTTGATGGTCGGCGGACGACCGAACTTGAGCTCCAGGCGTGACTGCGCCTTTTGCACACGCGCCAGCGTGTCGCCGGCGTGCACCGGCAGACGGATGGTGCGACCGGTATTGGCGATACCGCGCGTGATGGCCTGACGGATCCACCACGTCGCGTAGGTGGAGAACTTGAATCCCTTGCGCCAGTCGAACTTCTCGACGGCGTGCATGAGGCCCAGGTTGCCCTCCTGGATCAGGTCCAGCAGCGGCAGGCCCGAGGCCTGGTACTTCTTGGCGATCGAGACCACCAGGCGCAGGTTGGACTGGACGAAGTCGCGCTCGGCCACCTCGCCGCGGTGCACGGCGCGCTTGAGGGCCTGCTTCTTGGTCGGGGTGAGCTTGACCTTCTTATCTGTCTCGGCGCTCTCGATCTCGGCCGCGGCGTCGCGACCCTCCTCGATCGTCTGGGCCAGGCGGACCTCGTCGTCCTTGGTCAGCAGGGTGTACTGACCAATGTCGGACAGGTACAGGCGTACCAGGTCTTCGTCATCCCGGTCCACACGATCTTTGGCCATAGTGCTCTGCCCCTTAGGTATTGGCGTTTTCGGATCCCGACGCGACCACCCGGAGAGACCGGGCGCCCGACAGCGTCCTCGAATTACCGCCACTACTAGTTATACGGGGACCCGCAACCTAGCCACCCAATCCGAAGCTCTCGGCGAAGCCGGCGCCCTCCAGCGCCTCGCTGAGCGCGCGCACGGCCCCCGGACCGGGTCCGGTGTCAACCTCGTCACGTGCCGAGGCCAGGTCCCGGACTGCGATGATCTCCCCCACCACCAGGTTCGACGCGTAATCGATCAGACCCCGAGCGTCGTCGTCGACGACCTCGCGGGCGTCGCGCAGGCTCACCAGCAGCCGCGGGCCTACCACGACGGCCACGCAGTAGAGCGCGAGGCGCCCCGTCGGGTCGCCCCGCGCCGAGCGGTCCAACACCTCGACGAGAACTTCCATTGGAGCGGACCCCTCGCCCAGACGATCGCGCGTCGCCAGCGTCAACTCGCCGAACACCCGTGACGTCTCGTAGGAGCGCACCACGGCCCCGTCGTCGCTGAAGGTTCCCGCGGCTTCACCGAGCACCCGATAGGGTGCCGCGAAGCACGACCCCAGGTGGGCCAGGACCTCTCGGGTCGGCGTCACTCGGGGCGGAACTGATTGGTGATCGGCATGCGACGGTCGCGGCCGAACGCCTTCTTCGAGATGCGCACGCCCGGCGCGGTCTGGCGTCGTTTGTACTCGCTGTTGTCCACCAGCGTCGCGACGCGCCGCACCAGCTCGGGGTCGTGGCCGAGGGCGATCAACTCCTCGGCGGTGGCGTCGCCCTCCACGTAGAGCTCCAACAACGGGTCGAGCAACTCGTAGGGCGGCAGCGACTGATCGTCGCGCTGGTCGGGACGCAGTTCGGCCGACGGCGCCTTGGTCAGGACCGACTCGGGGATGGGCGCGGGGTCGCCGTCGCGGACGGCGCTGGCGTTGCGGTGCCGGCACAGCTCGTACACCAGGGTCTTGGGAACGTCCTTGATGACCGCGAAGCCCCCGACCGAATCGCCGTAGAGGGTCGAGTAACCCGTCGCCAGTTCGGACTTGTTGCCCGTGGCGAGCACGATGGCCCCGGTCGCGTTGGAGACCGCCATCAACACGACGCCGCGCACCCGCGACTGGAGGTTCTCATCGGTGAGACCGTGCGGCGGCTCGCCCAGTGCGCCCTCCAAGGTCTCGCAGAAGACTCGGTGCGCGTCCTCGATGGGCAGCGTCGTTACTTCGATGTCCAGGCGACGACCGAGCTCGTAGGCGTCTTCCAGTGAGTGGGTCGAGGAGTAGCGACTGGGCATCGCCAGCCCGCGCACGGCGCGCGAGCCGACCGCGTCGACGGCGATGGTGGCCACCAGCGACGAGTCGATGCCACCGGAGAGGCCCAGCACCGCTGATCGGAATCCGTTTTTGCGCAGGTAGTCGCGCGTCCCGGTGACCAGGGCCTCGTAGACCTCCTCGATCTCGGTCGGCAACGCCGCCACGTGGTTGACCAGGTGCGACACCGACGCCGACTCGTCACGCGGGTAGAGGACGTCGAGCACCACGCCCACGTCGCTGGCTCGCGCCTCGACGTCGACGACCAGCAGCTCTTCGCGAAAGGCCACGGCGCGCGCGATGACCTCGCCGTGTTCGTTGAAGACGACACTCTGACCATCGAAGACCAGCTCGTCTTGTCCCCCGACGAGGTTGACGTAGGCAATGGGGCAGCCCGTCTCGATGGCGCGCTCGCACAGCATGGTCTCGCGCTCCTCCTGGCGACCTCGCGCGTACGGCGACGCGTTGGCCACCACCAGCAGCGTCGCCCCCTGAGACGCGAGTTCGGCGGCCGGCCCCATCGCCGGCCAGACGTCCTCGCAGATCACCATTCCCACGGCCACGCCGCCCACGTTGACGATCGTCTGGGGTCCAGCGCCGCGTCGGAAGTAACGAAGCTCGTCAAAGACGTCGTAGTTCGGAAGCAGGCGCTTCGTGGCGATGGCCGCCACGCCTCGGTCGTCCAGGGCAACCAGAACGTTGGCCAATCGGGGCGGAGTTGGCGCACCCAGCGGGCCGCCGGCCTCGTCGCGGGCGTCGACCGGAGGGCCGAGGGGTAGTCCCGACTCACCGCTGACCACCGTCCCGACCAGGAGCGGAGGCACGAATCGGGCCCGGGCGAGCTCGGCGAGCGCGCCGGCCGCGGCCTCGATGAAACCCTCGCGCAGCAGTAGGTCCTCGGGCGGATACCCGGTCAGTGCCAACTCCGGCGAGACCACCAGGTCCGCGCCCACGGTGGCCCCCTGTTTGCGGAACCGGTCCAGGGTCGCGACGTTTTGGCCCAGTGCGCCGACAACCGCGTTCATCTGGGCCAACGCGAGTCGCACGACGGGCACGACCGCAGCCTACCGGCGCGGACTTTGGCGATTCTGGGCCGACGTTTCACACGCGGTTAACACAACCGGGGGGTGCGCGGGGTGCGCGCCCACCAGACTGGAGGGGTCGCGCAGCGCGACGTCGCCAAAGGAGCAACGTGTCGTATCAGGCCGAGTACATCTGGATTGACGGATCCGAGCCCACGCGCAAACTGCGCAGCAAGACCAAGATCGTGGCCGACAACGCCAAGCCGCCGGTGTGGGGCTTCGACGGCTCGAGCACCAACCAGGCCACGGGCGACGCGTCGGACTGCGTGCTGAATCCGGTGTTCAGCTGCCCGGACCCGCTGCGCGGGGCGAACGACCTGCTGGTCATGTGCGAGGTCCTCAACTCAGACATGACACCGCACGTGACCAACACGCGCGCCGCGGCGGCCGAGGTCGCCGAGCAGTACGCGCGCTTCGAGCCGATGTTCGGCATCGAGCAGGAGTACACGTTCTTTAAGGACGACCGGCCCTACGGCTGGCCGGCCGTGGGCTTTCCCGCCCCGCAAGGTCCGTACTACTGCGGCGTTGGCGGCGCCAAGATGCCCGGACGCGACATCGTCGAAGAGCACACCCTGGCCTGCCAGAAGGCGGGCCTTTCCATCGAGGGCACCAACGCCGAGGTGATGATGGCCCAATGGGAGTTCCAGGTCGGCGTGCTCGGCGCGGTCGAGATCGGCGATCAGCTCTGGGTGATGCGCTGGCTCCTCGAGCGCATCGCGGAGGAGTTCGACGTGGACGTCAGCTTCGACGCCAAGCCGGTGCACGGTGACTGGAACGGCGCCGGAGCCCACACCAACTTCTCGACCAAGCAGATGCGCGCCGCCGGGGGCTTCGACGCCATCGTGGCCGGCTGCGAGGCGCTGTCGAAGAGAGTCACCGAGCACATCACCAACTACGGCGTCGGCATCGAGGACCGGCTGACCGGTGCGCACGAGACCGCCCACTGGTCGACGTTCTCCTACGGTGTCTCCAACCGCGGAGCGTCGGTGAGGATCCCCGGCGCGGTCGCTCGCGAGGGGCGCGGGTACTTAGAGGACCGGCGGCCCAACGCCAACATGGACCCCTACCTCGTGAGCCGGCTGATGGTCGAGACGATCTGCGGCGCCGCCGCGGCGGCTGCGTCCACCAAGCGGGTGGCGGCGAAGAAGGTCACGGTGCAAAAGACCGCGAAGAAGGCCCCCGTCCGCGCCAAGGCGCGCTAGGCCGCCAGCGCCGCCGCCCGGCGAAACCGCTGGCCGCGCTCGGGGCGAGAGGTGCGAGAATGGTCACCATGCAGTCCCAGGCCGAGTACGTCCTTCGCACCGTCGAAGAGCGCGGCGTGCGCTTCGTCCAGCTCTGGTTCACCGACGTGCTGGGGCGCCACAAGGCCTTCCACGTCACCCCGGCCGAGCTAGAAGACGCCCTCGACCAGGGGATGACCTTCGACGGCAGCGCCATCGATGGCTTCAGTCGAGTCCAGGAGTCCGACGTCCTGGCCCGACCCGACCTCACCACGTTCCAGCTGCTGCCCTGGTACCACGAGGAGGGCGTGGCGCGCGTCTTCTGCGACATCACCAACATCGACGGGAGCCCCTTCGACGGCTGCCCGCGCCAGCAGCTGCGTCGCGTGCTGGAGGGCGCGCGCGAGCAGGGCTACACCTTCTTTGCCGCCCCCGAGATCGAGTACTTCTACTTCGAGGACCTCGACGCGACGCGCGGTCCGCGACCCCTGGACCGCGGTAGTTACTTTGACCTACTGCCCGACGACACCGGCAGCCAACTGCGTCGGCGCACCGTGCTGGTGCTCGAGGAGATGGGCATCGGCGTCGAGCACGCCCAACACGAGGACGCGCCGGGCCAACACGAGATCGACCTCCGCTACACCGACGCGCTCACCATGGCCGACACCGTGATGACCGTGCGCTACGTCATCAAGGAGCTCGCGCGCCAGGCCGGCGTCGCGGCGAGCTTCATGCCTAAGCCGCTCGACGGGGTCCAGGGATCGGGCATGCACACGCACCTCTCTCTCTGGCGCGACGAGCGCAACGCCTTCGTCGGCGAGGGCCCCTACGGGCTGAGCCCGGTGGCCGCGCAGTTCATTGCCGGCCTCGTGCATCACGCGCCGGAGATCACCGCGGTCACCAACCAGTGGGTCAACTCGTATAAGCGCCTCATCCCCGGCAACGAGGCGCCGGTGGACGTGTCGTGGGCCCGTCACGACGACGCCGCTCTGGTGAGGATCCCCTCGGTCAAGCCCGGACGCGTGGACTCCACTCGTGTCGAGTTCCGTTCGCCGGACCCCGCGGCCAACCCCTACCTGGCCTTCGCCGTCATCCTGGCCGCGGGCATGCGCGGGGTCGTCGGGCGCTACGAGTTGCCACCCGAGGGAGAACGCGTCGCGCCACTGCCCCAGTCATTGGCCCAGGCGCTCGACCTCATGGAGCGATCCGAGCTGCTCAATGAGACCCTCGGGGCTCACCAGGTCGAATGGTTCCTGCGCAACAAGCGCGCCGAGTGGGACGCCTACCGCGGCCAGGTCTCGGCCTTCGAGTTAGCGCGCTACCTGCCACTGCTGTGATCGACGTCGTCCTCTGCGTGCCGTCGTGTGGGGGCCCGGTGCGCAAGGCCTTCGAGGTCACCGGGGTGACGCCGGCGGTCGCCGCGTCGGGACGGCTTAACGAAGTCGCCGCGCTCGAGCCTGCCGACGGCTTCGCCGGCGCGGTCATCAACGCCAGCGCCATGCCGATCACCGAGGCGATGAACCTGTGCCGGGCGCTGCGCTCGCGCGAGCGCGGCGTCGGGCCGATCATCGTGCTGGTGGACCACTACCAGCTCGACGACCTGACCTTTCGCGAGGACCTCTTCGACGATTTCGTGGTCGGACCCTTCGACGTCAGCGAGCTGGCCACGCGACTGCGCCACCGACTGCGTCGCGCCGGCAACGAGAGCGTCGCCCCGCGCGTCGAGCACGGCGGACTGGTCATGAACCTCGAGACCTACCAGGCCGCCATCCACGGACGCGTCATGGACCTGACGTACATGGAGTACGAGCTGCTGCGGTTCCTCGCCACGAACCCGCACCGCGTCTTCACCCGCGAGACCCTGCTCAGCCGCGTCTGGGGCTACGAGTACTACGGCGGCGCGCGCACGGTCGACGTTCACGTGCGGCGCCTGCGCGCGAAACTCGGCGAGGAGAACGCCCGACTGATCCACACGGTGCGTTCGGTGGGTTACAAGTTCGGCGACGAGCCGGAACGAACGAGCGACTAGCCGGTGGGCGCGTGCGCCCAGAGCTCCACTTCGGCCCGCGCACCGAGCGGCAGTTGGGCCACCGCCACGGCCGAGCGCGTCGGTCGCGGATCGTTGAAGGTTTCAACCCAGACTTCGTTACACGAGGCGAAGTCCGACATGTCGACCAGAAATAAGGTCGCCTTGAACACCTGGTCGAACGTCACGCCGGCCTCGGCGAGCACCTCACGCGCGTTCGCGAGTGCTTGGCGAAGCTGATCGGCCGCGGAACCCTCGACGAATTTTGGGGGATCGGCGTCGTAGTCGAGGCCCACCTGGCCCGAGATCACGACGAGCTCGCCCGCGCGCCGCCAGGGCGAGTAGGGACCAACCGGCGCTTTCACGCCTAGCTGAAGGAGTTACCGCAGCCGCAGGTGCGCGAGGCGTTCGGGTTGGTGATGTGGAAACCGGCGCCCTGGAGGCTGTCGGTCCACTCGAGGGTTGACCCCGTGAGCAACTCGGCGCTCTGCGCGTCGACGACCACCTTGACGCCCGCGAACTCGCGTACGACGTCGTCGCTGGCCACGTCGGTGTCGAAGAACATGTCGTAGTTGAAGCCCGAGCAGCCGCCCGGCTTCACCGCGACGCGTAGCGCCAGGGCCTCGTCAGCACCCTCGGCGGCGATCAACTCGGCCACCTTCTGAGCGGCCCCGTCACTAAGTGTGATGGGGTCAGCGGACTGCGTCTTGAGACGGATCTCGACCGCGTTCGACATTGTGGCCTCCTAGCTCCTCACTATCGTAGCGGCCGACTCGCGCGGTGAACACCTCGCCGGTGACCCCGGTAGCGTTTCGTCATGAACTCCGATGAGATTGTGCGTGAACGCCTGAGCCGCGTTCTGGACCCTGAACTGGGCACATCCATCGTCGAGCTCGGAATGGTCGGCGACATCACTGTCGACGACCAGGGCCACGCCCGGGTCGGCGTTGCCCTGACCACCGCGGCCTGCCCACTGCGCGCCCAGATCGAACGCGACGTTCGCGAGGCCGCCCTCAGCCTGGACGCGGTCACCTCGGTCCAGGTGGAGGTGGCCGTCATGGACGCCCCGGCGCGCCGCGAGCTGATGCGTCGCGCCCGCGCGGCGGCCCAGCGGCGCGCGCCCGAGACGTCGATCCCTCCCCAGGTCCCGGTGCTCATGGTCGCCTCGGGCAAGGGCGGTGTCGGCAAGTCATCAGTCGCCGCCAACCTCGCGGCGGCGCTCGCCGTTACCGGACTGACCGTCGGCGTGCTCGACGCTGACGTCTGGGGCTTCTCGTTGTCTCGCCTCCTGGGCGTACGCGGCGACGTCGAAGCTCGCGCCGGCAAGATGGTGCCGCGTGAGCGCGAGATGGGTGACGGACGTGTGCGACTGCTCTCGATGGGGTTGCTCGCCGACGCCGACGAGGCGCTGATGTGGCGCGGACTCGTTATCCAAAAGGCGGTGGCGCAGTTCATCGAGGACGCCGACTGGTCCGACATCGACTACTTCGTCGTCGACACACCGCCGGGCACCGGCGACGTCGTCATGACCCTGGCCCGTCTCCTTCCCCAGATGGGTCAGCTCGTCGTCACGACGCCCGCGCCGGCGGCCCAGCAGGTCGCGGCGCGCGCGGCGGACTTCGCGCGCAAGTCCAATATCCGAGTACTCGGCGTCATCGAGAACATGAGCGCGCTGGTCTGCGAGTGCGGCGAGCGCCACGCCCTCTTCGGCGAAGGTGGCGGACGGCGACTGGCCGACGAACTCGGAGTTCCCCTGCTCGCCGAGATCGCGTTGAGTCCCGAGATGTCCCACTCCGGCGACACCGGCGAACCGGTGGCCCTGCGCGAGACGCCCGACGGGGTCTTCACCTCGCTGGCCCAGCGCATACTGACCGACGTCGCACCACCGCCTGGTGCGCCGGGCTGTTCGGCCCGACTTCTCGACGCGATCACGCGATCGGTCGAAGTACTGGCTTAGCCGTCGTAGCCCTCATCGCCCGCGATGAGCACCGTCACAACTCCCTCGCGCGTCACTAGTCGCGGTTCGGTCGTGGGCACGCTGTCCTGAGCCCGGGCGAAAGCGACAACGTCGCGAGCGCTGTTGAGGTCCGCGACGGACTGCAACGTGCGGATCGTGGGGAAGATCATCTCGTACTCACCGCGCGACTGTGCCGCCAGTGCGTCGTTCGGGCGCAGCCACACGCTGTCCACCGTCTCGGTGCTGTCGTGAAGTGCGACCTGGCCCGTCGGCGCGAGGACCACGAAGAAGCGGGTGTCGAAGCGACGTGGCGGCCCCGTCGGGGTGATCCAGTGCGCGAGGTACGCAACGCCTCGTAGGTCGAGGTTCAACCCCGAGATCTCTAAAACTTCGTTAAGAGTTCCCTCGCCCGCGTTGAGCCCCCGACGCGCCACGGCGAGGCGCGACGCGGCATCTCGATCGAGTTCGACTACGTCGCCGGCGTCGTCGCACGCGACGAGGAGCCCCGCCTCTTCGAACAACTCACGCAACGCAGCGACGTAGTACGCCCGACCTCCCACGGAGAGACCCAGCACGGCCGAAAGTTCCGCATCTTCCGGGCCTGTCACGCGGCTGAGCTCGGCGTCGCCGGGTTCGAGCGCTCCTCCGGGAAACACGTACGCTCCACCGACGAAGTCGCTGCGCAGGTTGCGGCGCACCATGAGCACCTCGAAACCGTCGGCCCCGTCGCGCACCGCCAGGACCGTGGATGCCGGTCGCAGCGGTGGGTTTTGCGCCATACCGATACCTAATCACGCGGCGGCCCGAGGTGGACCACGTCGGCGCGTCAACTAAGTTTTAAAGGACCGTACCAAGGAGCGTCGTGGCGAAGAAACCCCCAGCCCGCAAGGCACCGGCCCCTCGCGGACCGGTCAAGAACAGCGGTGGACGACCGGCCGGCCTGTTCACTTGGATCGCTGTGGGCCTGGTCGTGGCCGTCGTGGCCACCCTCGTCGTCATCAAGGTCACCTCTGGATCCTCGACTCCCGGTTCGTCGGGTTACCAGGCGACCGACGCCGCCACGGTCAAGGACCTCACCACGATCCCGATGTCAGTCTTCGACGCGGTGGGCATCACCTCCAACGTCGCCGCGGTGAGCCCGCCCATCAAACTCAAGTCGGTTCAGCCCCCACTGACCGGCAAGTCGTCAACCGGCGCGACCGTCCCGGAGGTCTTCTACTTCGGCGCGGAGTACTGCCCGTTCTGCGCGGCCGAGCGGTGGGCGTCAATCATCGCGCTCAGTCGATTTGGCACCTGGACTGGGCTGGGCAACATGGTGAGTTCAACGAAAAGTGGAGAGGCATTCCCGGGTACGCCCACCTTCACGTTCGCCCGTGCCCACTACCACTCCCAGTACCTCTCCTTTGCCGAGGTGGAGGAGACCACGAATCAGTTCAGCGCGTCATTAGGTAACTACACACCACTGCAGACGCCCACCGCCGCGGAACTGGCGAACTTCAAGAAGTACGACAACACCAAATACATTCCGGGCATCACCGCGTCGCAGGACTACTCAATCCCGTACTACTCGCTGGGCAACCAGTTCTTAATTTCTGGCGCCAGCTACACCCCGGCGCTGCTGGCCAACCAAACCCGTACCCAGATCGCCACCGGACTCAGTGACCCCTCGAGTCCGGTGACCGACGCCATCATCGCGACCGCCAACTACATCACGGCCACCCTGTGCCAATTGACCAAGAACAAGCCCACGAACGTGTGCACCAGCGCGGGCGTCATGGCGGCGAAGAAGAAGCTCGGCATCACGTGATCCGCGCCGTGGGACCTGTCCCACGATGGGCGAAGGTCACCACGCTGCTGTTGAGCCTCGCCGGCTTCGGGGTCTCGATCTACCTGACCATCACGCACTTTCAGCCCCAGCTCCTCCTTTGCTCCAGCACCGGCACCGTCGACTGCGCCGCCGTGACGACCTCGGCCCAGTCGTACTTCCTAGGTGTGCCGGTTGCGGTGCTGGGACTGGGCCAGTACACGGTGATGACCGCGCTCACCACACCTTGGGCGTGGAGCTCGAAGCGCTACGAGCTGCACGTCGCACGCTTCGCACTCAGTGTCGTCGGGATGGCCTTCGTCCTGTGGCTCCTGGCAGCGGAACTGCTGATCATCGACCACATCTGCCTGTGGTGCACCGCGGTCCACGTCATCACATTTGCCCTACTGGTCGTCCTCACACGCGTGGCTCCAACCCAGTTGGGGTGGACCCTCAGTGGTTCGCCAACGCCCGACGCTCTAACTCGTTAAGCCCGCCCCACACACCGTGGGACTCGTGGCGCTCCAGCGCGGCTGCGAGGCACTCCTCACGAACGTCGCACCCGGAGCAGATCCGCTTGGCGACGAGCTCGCGGGCCAGGCGCTCCTCTTTGCGCTCGCTCACGTCCGGTGGGAAGAACAGGGCTCGTTCGCTGCCGCGACACGCTGCGAGTTGCGTCCACGCGACCGGAAAGACCGCCATCTCCGCCTCCCCCGTTCCCCCTGCTCCACACTAAGCACGACTTCCCCGAGTGGCAAGATGGAATTTCGCGCGTGGGGCCCGCCAGGGCTCAAAACCCGGCTCCGCTACGCTGAACGCCGTGGCTACCGTCCTCGTCGCCAGTGACCTGGCCGCCCTACGCCGCGAACTTCGCTCCCTTTTGGAGGGCCCGTATTTGGAGATCGAGGAGGCCGCCACCGGCCCCGAGGTCCTCGACCGGGTCGGCCAGGGCGGAGTCGACCTCGTGATCCTCGACCTGCAGATGGGCTCCATGGGCGCCATGGCGATCTGCCTGGAGCTGCGCAATCAAGAGTCCTATGGGGCCGCCGAGCCCGTGGCCGTCCTGATGTTGCTCGACCGGCGGCCCGACGTCTTCTTGGCGCGCCGCAGCGGCGCCGAAGGATTCGTTGTCAAGCCCCTCGACCCGGTGCGTGTGCGCACCGCGGTGCGCGCGATCCTGCGCGGCGAGGAGTACGAGGACGATTCGCTGCGTCCGGCCACGGTGCGCGCTGGCTCCCCCGAACCGCGGTGAAGGACCAAGAGCCCCCTCCGTCGGGCCTCGCGCGGTTCCGCGCACGGGTGACCGGACGACGCGACTCACGGGACCACTCACCGGAGGCCGAGGCGATCCACGAGCGCGTCGACCAGTTGAGTGAGCTCGAGCTGCGAGACGTAATGACCCCGCGCGTCGACGTTGTCTACCTCACCGTTCCCGTGACACCTGAGGCCGTCGCCGAAGCCGTACGCGACACCGGTCACTCCTGCTTTCCCGTGGTCCACGACGACCTTGATGAAGTTCAGGGTGTGCTCTTTGTCAACGACCTCTTTCGCAGTACCACGGACAAACGCGCCATCGGGGTGGCGCTACCCACGGCGCCGGAGATCGCCCGCAAGATCCGCCGGCCCCTGATGCTTCCCGAGACACAGGATCTGCTGTCGAGCTTGACCGAGATGCGCGAACAGCACCGGACCTTTGCGCTTGTGCTCGACGAGCACGGCGGCGTGGCCGGTGTGGTATCGATCCGCGACATTCTGGAGCAACTGGTCGGCGACCTGAACGACGAGTTCGACGAGGACGAGGAGCCGACCATCGTGAAGATCCGTGAGGATCGGTGGCTCGTCGACGGCCAGACCCACGTCGACGAAGTGGAGAAGGATCTCGGACTCGTGATCCCCGAGGGCGAGTACGTCACGATCGCCGGGTACATCCTGGACCTGGCTGGAAAGATCCCGGCGGCGGGCGACACCTACACGGAGGGCGACTGGACCTTTCGCGTGCAGTCGTTGGAGCGACGCCGCATCAGCGAGGTCGTGATCGAGCACCACGAACCCCCCGAAGAGGTCGAGGGTCCGATCTAGCCTCCGGCGACGTCGACCACGACGGATAGACTCGTCAAGCCGCGAGGTAACTCGCCGCGGGCTGTAGCGCAGTTTGGTTAGCGCGCTGCGTTCGGGACGCAGAGGTCCCCGGTTCAAATCCGGGCAGCCCGACCACCACGGCGAGAGCCGTGGGATGCTGGCCCCCATCGTCTAGCGGCCTAGGACACCACCCTTTCAAGGTGGCGGCACGGGTTCGAATCCCGTTGGGGGTGCTTCATAATTCCTAGTGAAGGTAGATTTCTGTAATTGGCGCACGCCGCGAAATTGCCATATTTTCACCGAATTTGAGCCTTTAATGCCCAACTGATGCCAATTCAATGCCCAAAACTGACTCGAAGTCGATTTACGCTGCATCGAAATCCGTGTGGGCCAACGGTTTGGGCCTCATCTGTGCCACCACCGATCTCAGGTGGCGTCCGTTACAAGCACCGCTTCACCGCTCGATACTGTACTTCACTGGACCAGTGAAGTACAGTATTATCTGAAGTATGCCAGGGTCTACTGAACTCTCTACAAGCATTCGCATTGCGATGCGTGCTGTGCTCCCCCTGGGTGTTCAGGTCGACATCGAGCCAGGCTCGACGAAAGCAGTGCCGACTTTTCACGTTTTCATTCGTGCCGGAGGTGGCCTGCACCAATTCTTGGCGGGTTGGGCGGGAGAAGGTTGGCCTGCGGACGTTGAACGGCTCATCGCTGCAGCACCTCAAGTTGAGATCGTCTTTGGGAAGAGAATTTCGAAAGGCGCCAAAGACTGGCTGACGAATCAGCACCGAGGTTGGGTTGACGAAAGTGGTGACGCGAATGTAAATCTGGGTACCGGACTCATAATCCTGCGTGAGGGACGCCAGCGTCTTCTCCATGAGGAGAGCGCCACGCGATGGACTCAGACCATGATTGCGGCCGCAGAGGCTGTGTTTGCTGGCGTGCCTCCAACCGTTGAGGCGGTCCAGCAAGCGGCGGGCATTTCTCGAGGAGCTTCTAACAATGCCTTGGCAAAACTGGAAAAGCTGGAGTTGCTTGAGCGCCCCAATATCCCCAGAGGACCACTCTCAGCGCGTCGCGTCGTCGATCCCGATGCTTTCCTCGATCAGTATGCAACTGCGGCGGCTTTACTCGCGAGTAAAAGACCGGTGATCCGACTTCATCGGTTGTGGAGAGATCCGCTTAATGCCTTTCAAACGGAGATCGCACCTGCACTCAACGACCGTTCGACATCGTGGGCGATTACTGGAGCGGCCGCATCAGTTCTTGTCGCTCCCTTTCTGTCGCAATTCGCCGTCGTTGACCTGTACGTTGATGACGACCTCTTCTCGAACATTGATCAACTTGCAGAGACAGTCGGCGCGAACGTCGTGGATCGTGGACACCTCTTGGAAGTTCGGGCCCTTCCGACAAGATTGAGTGCGAAGGGTCCGGTCGTCAACGGGATCCAAGTGGCGCTTCTTGCTCGGGTCTATGCCGATTTACTCGCCGTTGGCGGGCGGTCCTCTGAGGCAGCTCGCTACTTAAGAGATCATGCTGATGTCGGACCCCATTCGTAGTCGACGTGCACGCGATATGGCCGAAAGGGCTCTTGTCCGATTGGTATTGGCGTATGGTGAAACACCCGATTTTGTCTTGCTCGGAGGATTGGTACCAGACCTCCTATGCCGTAATTCGGTGAGAATGCATCAAGGGACAACCGACGTCGACGTTCAAGTGAATCTCGAAATATTCGGTCAATCCGCAAATAGCACCCGCTTGGAGCGGGCGCTAATGGACTGCGATTTCACTCCGGATGACCAACGCGTGTGGCGTTGGCGGGATGAATCACCGACGGGATTGATCGTGAAGATCGAATTTCTCGCTGATCTGGATGACGTGAGGGATTACGAAACGTTGGTCTTTGACGGATGTGTTTATTTGGGTGCAATAAACCTTCGAGGCACTCGGTTCGCAGCGCAGGACTGGTCGCTGCAATCATTCGCGGCAACGATCGACACCGAGTCATTGACGGCGCAGATTCGAGTTGCCACTTTGCCGGCCTATCTGCTGACAAAATCACACGCGGCCCACGGAAGAGGACTCGCTAAGGATTGGTACGACATCGCCTTCGTGCTTTTGCACAATGATGCCGGCGGACCGTCGCAGGCGGCTCGGCTCACCGTCAATCGGTTTGGGACGGAGCTCGTTGGAGCCACCGAAACCGCGATCGACGAACTAGCGGAGAACTTTGCGAACGCGGATTCGCAAGGAAGTCTTGCTTATGCGAGAACCATGAAGGAGCTACACCCTGATCTCGATGAAGACGTCTTAGCGAATGACGCTGTGGAAGCTGCCAGCATATTCGTTGCAGAACTTCGGTCTTCATCTCGATAGAGATGCATTGAGATCATTGCCACGCGGTCGAGACACGCGATGAAAGCCTGTTAAACAATTGACGCAGAAGACGTTAATGCCCGTTGAATGCCCAACGCGAGATTGGCGACATTTGTCACGAACGAAAATGCACGTTCATCAGTGCTTTCGTATCAGTCGAAATTAGATTTCATCCACCTTTTCAAGGTGGCGGCACGGGTTCGAATCCCGTTGGAGGTGCCACATAAATCCTCGTAGCGACTGATTTCTGCCGAGTAAAACTGTGCACTAAAAGTGCAACTTTTTCTCAGAAAATGGAGTCTTCAGTGCCCATTCAATGCCCAAAACAAATTTGAAATCGATGCAAAAGATCGCGAAGAACTTAGTGGGCAATGGATTACACCAAATTTCTCCCACCACCGATTTCGGGTGGTGACCGCCATGTCGAGACAGATCCGATCAATATCTCGTGGGGCAGAGTCCTACGGGACGCTTTCTATATAGCATTTATGTACTATTCTGTCCGCGTGATGAGTGGAGACCTAATCAGGGAGGCCCGGCTTCGAGCGGGCCTCACGCAGTGCGAACTAGGCGAACGCTTGGGCAAGGCTCAATCGGTCATCGCTCGTTGGGAACGCGGCGACGCGACGCCGAGTCTCGAAACCCTGCGTGAAGTTGTTCGAGCATGCGGCCTGGAGCTTCTCATTCTTCATGTCGCGTTTTGACGACTCCAACGTCACAATCATTGACGAGAATCTTCGAATGACGCCAGCACAGCGCTTCGCAAACCTCATGGATCGAACGAGGGTCCGCGAGCGGCGCGAACAGCGAGAGAAGTCCACCCGTGCCTGATTTCGTTCCGTACCGGCCCGATGAATTGCTCGAGGTGCTCGAACGCCACCACGTTCTGTACGTGGTCATCGGAGGCCTGGCCGCAGAGTTGCGCGGGTCGCCTTACGCAACTCGCGACGTCGATGTGACGCCGGCACGAACCCGACAGAACTACCGTCGCCTCGCCGCAGCCCTCAGGGAACTCGACGCCAAACTTCGAGTTCCCGGAATGGACGAACCGCTGGAGGTTCCGTTGGATGAAAATTCGTTCGAACAGGGGACGACGTGGACATATGTGACGAAGCACGGGTACCTCGACGTCGCCCTACTACCCGACGGCACACTTGGCTACGAGGATTTGAAGCGCTCCGCAACCCGTGAGAGCCTCACGGACACTGTTTCCACATCGGTCGCCGCCCTCGCCGACGTCATTAGGTCAAAAGAGGCCGCCGGTCGCGAGAAGGACCGCGCAGTCCTTCCGGTCCTACGTCAAGTACTCGAACGTTCACGATCAGTGGAGCGAGTGGATCACGGTCTCGAAAGGTGACTGGGCGTGTTGGTTCTCAATGCGTCCACGACATCGGGTGACGCCAGCCACTCTTCTTTGCGGAATCTTCAATTGCCATCGATTGCTTCAATAGCTTGCCCTCGAAGCGGCGCCTCCCAAGTGCCCATGGAGTGCCCAAGCCCGGAGAGCCCGGGATTCTGGTCGCCAGATATTCGTGTTGATCAGTACCTATGCCCCTTCACAATCCGAAGGGCCGCCACACTTTCAAGGTGGCGGCACGGGTTCGAATCCCGTTGGGGGTGCGAGGTATGAGTCCCCTCGGACGCTCGATGATTGTCCACCACATGTGAGATTGCTATTGACGCTTCGACACTTCTGGGTCGATAGTTCGAACGTGCTGATTGCTTCGGACACCGCCTCGTGAGCTCAGAGCTCTCTCCGAAAGAGAACTGGCAAAGCATCCACAGTCACGACTCACAAGTCATTCAACGATTCATCGCCAATCGCCCTGACGTTGTTTCCGACTTGCGGGCTAATTGGGGACCTCTCGCGAGGTACGAGATTCTGCTCTGGGGTTCCGAAACTCGCGACGTGCAAGACGAGATTCGCGCCTCCCTTGAGTATCCCGATGATGTCGTCTTCTTGCCAGCGCGCTTCTCGCCAGCGCACCTTCGCGGCATCCTTGAGGAGGTCGACCGCCTGTCCAGGGAGATGGCTCATCCGACGTTTCAGAGTTTCGGCCCTACATGGGACGGCGTCACGGCCACACTCGATGCATCCAAAGAGGAGCTCGCCACGTCACTTCACGAGCGATTTGGCGATGCACTCATCCTCTCCGTTGGGAGCTTTCCGTTCCCCATGGACCGACCGTTGACACTCATCGAGGAGCGCATCAAGAGCCCCCGGGTCGCGGTGGCTCCCGAACCGCCCTCCATCACAAACCTTGAGGCCCTTCTGATCCTGCCCGAATCCACCGTCACGCCTGGGACGAGATTTGCCGCCGAGGTGGTGGTCACGAATGTGGGGTCCACTCCGCTGGAGTTCATGCGCGGCGCTCCCATCGCAAGGTTCCTTGACTTGGAGACCCATGAGGTCGTCGGAGGATTCCACGGCTGGATCGCGGGCGTCGGCATACTTCTCTCGCTCGCTCCCGGCGAGTCCTCCAACCTCATAGCCCTCACTGGCACGACAAGTAGTCGAAGAGAGTTGGGATACGTTCTGCCACCCGGTCGTTACTTGGCCCGCGCATCCTTGGAATTGAGCCCTTGGCACGGTGAGGCTCCAGGAGGGGTAAGTGTCGTGAACACTCCCGAAGTCGAGATCGAAATCCTCGATCGGATGGGGCCTGATAGATAGCGGCCCGGTCACCTGTCGATGTTCTGATCCCCCGTGGGAGGCCGTAATGCACCCGGCCTCAGTGTCTAGTCCTGTGTTTTACGAGGCTCGATGCGAACTCTGCTAGCCGGGTTAGCCGTTCTAACGACTCATGGACTGGAGTTTGAACTGCAACCCCTGTGGGGTGCAAGGTGTCGGTGTGCATCAAATAGAAACGTCGCCCCCACTTTCGCGACGACACCGTTCATGCCAGAGTGAATTGTGACATTCGGCCGACGCGTTCTCATTGCGCTTGTTGCGGTGCCCATCGGAGCAACACTCGCATCAGCCGCACACGCCACAACACAGGGCTCGAACGTGCCATGGGCCTCTCTTGGTGTGATCCGCCCCGCTCTCATCGAATCAGCGCAGTGGGGAAGCCCCATCTCCGCGCAACCCACGAGCGCAACGTACGGCTGGTGTTCTCCTAAGGGCATTGAGATCTCATCGGGCAGTATTGCGACACGACTTATCCCAGATAGCGCCGTTGGAATGATGCTTCAAGCGGCCCACCTCGGGCTGGCGGCCTCGTCGCCGGGTTCGAAAGTTAGGACTACGTGCGAAGACGTCGCAATTGATCCCAGCAGCCCAATGAAGGTCATTGTTAGCTTCCAAGCGGCTCAGCAAGGATCGATTCCGCCCGTGTATGAGGTCGCTCTGGTCACGTCGAACTTGGGCCGAAGCTGGCAGTTCGTGCCACCGCCCGGCAGTTACTCGCGCGTCGACTTTGCAGGGTTCATTGAACGACGACACACGGTCGAAATGCTTTACTCTCGCAACTACTTCTTCCCGATGAAAGTGGGTCAGTCAACCACCCTTGTCGCAGTTACACCTACCAATGCTCGCTTCCCCTGGAACGACGTTTACCTGGGCTGCCCCGACGGCCGGCCATGCGTGATCTTCGGACCTCAATCCCCTCAGGGGGCGTGCGGAATGTCAGAATGGCAGCAATCCGTTCTTGTCGGCGCTGACGCTGTCAACAGACTGCCGTTTCGCTGGCGCCCAGCTGGGGGTCTTGCGACGATAAGACAGTGCGGAAGTCAGCAGTTGGTCACCACAACTTCTGGAGTTGAGTTCTTGCTCGACCGAAGCAAATCCCGTGCACTTCACCTCACCCACGATGGGACTCGGTGGACGACGGTCAATCTTCCAAAGATTGATGGGGTAAGCGTCGGGAATGCACCTCCGTCGTCAAGTCAGATCATGACCCTCACCGCTAACGGGACACTTGTAGCAGTCACTGGCACGCCGTTCCAGTCCATCGATCGCTTAGAGATTTTGAAGCCTCGCGCGTCAACGTGGTGTGTCGCTGTACCGACGCTGCCGCCGGGAACGAAACGCGATCCGATTGTCGCTGCACAATCCAGCTTGACAAGGCTCGTTGTTACCTTCTCATCTCCAATATCCATCGACCACTCGCGGACGTCGGCATTGGCGATTCCACTTTCCGCCTTGACTTGTCGAACCTGATCTCGACGGCCGGAGAGTCGGCGACCTGTTTGAAGAACAGCACGATCAAAGTCAGCACGAGAATTCACCTCTGGAATAGGACTTTTCGAGTGTTCGGCCCTCGGAAACGGGTCTATCTCGCCCGTCATCGGTCCATCTATCTGCGATGCAACGTAGGTCCGAGATCTACATGTGACACCACCTTTGCTTTGTCAGTTGCACTCCGTTGAAGTGCCCGTGAAGCGCCCGATACTCACGATGGGCTGAAAGACCACAAAGAATTCGAGACTTGATCAGGAAGGACGAAAACGCCTAATCGGTGCACCGTCCACCCTTTCAAGGTGGCGGCACGGGTTCGATTCCCATTGGGGGTGCTCCATGGCCTGGACCCCGTTCGCGGGACTGCCGACACGATCCGCAGTTAAGAAGCGATCCAGGTGCTCCCCTGTTGAATCACCAAAGATTCTGGCCATCCCAAGGCTCGGTTCAGGCTTCAACCGTGGGCTCGAACCTCGAGCGCGCTCAACAGCAGACTGCGTCCGCGCGGGACGCGGCGGCTCAGAAGCCGATGCCAACCTCTGATCGCAACTGCGGCGACTGTTCGGCGTCAGCGAATGAGGTGGAAGGTCTCGAGGGCCTCCGGCATCGGCGACGCCATGACCAACTCCATGACGCCCGCCTCGGAGAAGGCTGGCAAGAGTCGAGTTTCCACGAACGCACCCGCAGCCTCGGCCGACTCCCACACGCTGACAACTTGGACCTCGCCGCTGGGTAGCTCGGCCGCGGATTGCAGAATCAACCCGGTGGGTCGGTTCTGATCGGTGCCCACCAACTCCTGGACCTTCTCGAACATCTCGCGGCTGGGTGCGATGGCCACTTGGACTACTGCCATGATCAACTCCTTGGAGTTACTCACTAGTGATGATCACCAGTGAGTCGCAGGGTAGTGCGCAACAATACGGGTGTCAAAGGGTCAGTGTCGACGGATCTCGCCCGAGCGTGCTGGACATTGCCATCTATCTTCTTGCGCACTTCAATGCGATCTCACGCAAATGCCGCTCGTCTGTGCCGCAGCATCCGCCAAGAATGGATAACTGCGGGAATCTCGATTGCAGGTGCGAGTACTCCTTAGCGAGTTCATCCGGGTCTCCAGCGTCCAATTCCTCGGAGTCATCGAGTTCGGCGTGGCTCTTGCGAGAAGCGTTCGCCCTGATTCCACGAATCCGCTGCGTCCAGGCTGCGTTTTCGTCGAGGATCGACATGAAGTGAGCCGGGTGAGCGCAGTTGACCATGTAGTACGCAGCCGCCCCATTCGTTGCATCATCCACTGAGGTAATCGCGTCACTCAGTGTCGCACCGGAGGGCAAGTTGCCGTCGGTCTCGGTGGTGAAGGAGATCGCAACTGGCATGTCGAGTCTCGATGCGGCGCGCACGATGCCAATCGCTTCGGCGGTGTACGTCAAAGTCAATGCACAGACCATGTCCGCGTCAGTCTCGCTGTAGGTTCTGACCTGATCTCGGTGATACTCCTCGGCCTCGGTCTCGGTCATCATGGCTGCCGGGTTGTAGGCGTCGCCTCGGGGCCCAATGCATCCGCTCAGAACGGTCGGCATGCCGGGAGTGTCGTAGTCCTGTTGAACTTCGGCCATGAGGGCGATCGAGCCGCGGTTTGCCAAGTCGAGCGCTTCGGGTGAGTAGCCGAGCTGAGTACCCCAATCACGATTCGCCCGCCAGCCCACGCTCTCGAAGATGTAGCCAGCCCCACTCGACTGGGCAATGTCGGCGTGCGTCCGGTAGTACTGCGCCAGGCGCTCGCGTCCTTCTTCGCTGTCCAGCAGTACGAAGGACGCGAATGACGGTAACTCGTATCCCTCACGGAAGACCAGGGTTGTCTCCAAACCAGTGTCGGTGAGGAACACTTGGTGACCGATCTGAGGAAGGCCATTACGCATAGCTCTCACGCGCGCTCCAATTTGAGAATTCAACGGATCGCTTTGGAATACTACCGACGACGCCTCTGTTTTTCCCGGTCAATGATCCACTCCTTCAAAGTGGCGGCACGGGATCGAATCCTGATTGGGGTGCTCCGCGGGAGCTCGTCGCATTCCAGCCCACACCTATGGCTCTGCGTAATCGCCAAACGTCCCTGCGCTTCGCAATCACACCAACCGAGCACCAACGTCCAGATAAAAGTCGTCTCCCCACCGGTAGACGGTGGACACGAGTGATTCACACCAACTCTGGTCAGGCTGGGGGGCCTGCCGGCACACCGTTTCGCGCTTTAGCACTTGAGCATTCGGCAGTTTGGTACTCGGGTAGCGGGAGCCCACCTCACTAACCGCCGCTCGGTGGATCGAGCAGCGCATGTTCGGTGCCTTCGAAAACAATCTTTCCCAAAACTCACCCGTACTGCGAGGCAAGCCTGACGTTTATGGTCAGGAGTCGTTGGATTGTCCCGTCATTCACAATGGAGGTTTTGATCATGACAGTGAACCTTGGCATTCTCGCTCTTTTGGAAGCGAAGCCAGACAAGGGTAGCGAACTGGCTGATTTTCTGCGCAGCGGACGTGAAATCGTGTTGCGTGAAGAAGGAACTGTTACGTGGTACGCGTTCAGGGTCAGTGACACGACCTACGGAATATTCGACACATTTGAATCTGAAGATGCGCGTCAGGCGCACCTCAACGGCGAGATCCCCAAGGCTCTTGCCCAGGTAGGACCGGATCTGCTCGCCTCTGCTCCCGACATCCGAACGGTCGAGGTCATCGCGCTGAAGTAGAACACATCGCATTGGTCAGACGCGTGCTCGCGCCGTCGCGAACCCAGCGAACCAGTTCGGCGAGCGACCAGCCATGCAAGCTCGCCTATTGGCAAAGACACGGGCTGCCAGCCGTCAGCTGGACGACCTTGCTAGTTATTGGTCGTCTCCACGCTCCACGTCTCGCCGGATGCTTCACTCGAGAGATGCTCCATCAGCGAGCACGCCGAATCCTCGGGCGTGATCAATTCGCCGCGCTCGTGCCACTGGACGAACCGGTCGTGCAACTCGGATCCAATCTCCTCGGCCCGCTGGTTGCGAATCCACTCCTGCATGGCGGTGTCGACCCGGCCGGGGCGGTACGAGTTGACCGTGACGCCCGTTCCGGCCAGCTCGGCGGCGAGGTTGGAGGTGTGAGACTCGAGAGCGGCCTTGCTCATCGTGTACGCGTTCGCACCGATCATGGCCTGGGGCTGGCCGGCAACGCCGCTCGAGATGTTCACTATTCGGCCCCAGTGCCGCTGAATCATGTCGGGCAGCAACGTCCTGGTCAGAGCGATGGGCCCGAGCACGTTGACGGCCAGGGAACGCAGTACGTCATCCCATGACACCGACATCGTTGGACCGAGCGGCCCCACGAGCGCGGCGTTATTGATGAGTACATCGACGTGGCCTAGTTCTCCCTGGATGACTTCAACCGCGCGCTCGACGGCGACGAGGTCACCCACATCGGCCACGACCACGATGGATCTTCCGCCCTTGCCGGAGATCGCGCTGTGAACCTCTTCGAGTTGATCGCGCGAGCGCGCAAGCAGCGCCACGGTTGCGTGGGCGTCGGCGAGTTCGAGCGCGATGGCCCGACCGATGCCGCGACCCGCGCCCGTGACGAGAGCGACCCTTCCGTCAAAGGACGCGGCTCTCACCTCAAGTCCTTCAGCACCTCAACGACGGCCGATGTCTCGGGCCGGCTGCGCCAGTCATACGAGATGAACGCGGCCCGAATGACGGAATCGCGGTCGATCACGAACGTCGCGGGCACGGGAAGGGTGCGGGTGCCGTCGGCGTTCTGAAGGGCCGGGTCGTTGCCGAAGACATTCACCTGCAAGTCCTCGAGATCGCCAGTGAGGGTGAACTGCACGCGGTAAGCGCGCAGCACCGACTGATCGAGGTCGCTGAGTACGGGGAAGGCAAGATCGTGCTTCTCGGTCAGAGAAAGACTGTGGTCGACGGCCTGGGGAGTGATCGCCACCAGGGTGGCTCCCAACTCGTTGAACTGGGGCAGGGCCTCCTGAAAGCGTCGAATCTGCAAGTTGCAGAAGGGGCACCACTCTCCCCGGTAGAAGCTGAGCACCACCGGGCCGGAAGCGAGGAGGTCGCGGAGGGACGTCTCGCGACCCAACTGGTCGCGGAGCGTGAAGTCAGGCGCGTGATCCCCGATCGCGAGACCGGGTGCCGAGCCCGACAACCGCACCTGAGCGGTGTCGGCGGTGATGCGCGCATCAATGGCGTCGGGAATAGATGCACTCAGTTGATCGAGTTGCTCCTTGAGCGTTGGCGGGGAGGTGGTGGACATTCGGGGCTCCTTGATATAAAGTGGACTGAACGGTCCAGATTAACGAGGGCTGTTTGGACTGTCAAGTCCATTTTTGGGGAAGAGTGAGATGGTTTCGACTGCCGGGCCAACGGAAAGGCAACTCACGGCCAAGGGCCGCCTGACGCGCGAACGCATTGTCGATGCTGCAGCAGACCTCTTCTACGAACGCGGCGTGCGCGAGGTCAGTCTCGACGATGTTCGATTGGCGACGGGCACGAGCAAGTCGCAGCTATACCACTACTTCAGCGACAAGGACCACTTGGTGGAGGCGGTCATTCAGTGTCAGCGAGAGCGCGTGCTTGGCGGCCACCGACTTACTTTCGAGGTCCTGGAGAGCTTCGACGACTTAGCGCGCTGGCGCGACATGGTCGTGGCTCGCCAGGCGGCTCGTTCCTGTCGCAGCGGCTGCCCCCTCGGAACGCTGGCGAGCGGTCTCTCCGACGTCGACGACGCTCGTGCGCAGCTCGTCGACGCCTTTACGTCGTGGGGCGACCTGATTGCCGACGGCCTCGCTCACATGGTCGAGAGCGGCATCCTCCGCGCCGACACGGACTACCGCGCCCTGGCCACGAGTATTCTCGCGAGTCTGCAGGGAGGGCTTTTGCTCGCCGAAGTGGAACGCGATACGCGGTGCTTGGAAATTGCCCTGGACGCGGCGTTAGCCCACGTTGGCTCATTTGCCATGGACCCCAAATGATCCGACGCGGGCCGCGAACATCGTGACCGAGGCCACAAGTCCGGGCAATCGGCTCGTCACCGTCATTGGTTCGGCGCAAATCGGCGAGAGCGATCCCCGGTGGAACGGGGCGTTCGAACTCGGCCAGGGTCTCGCGGGCCGGGGATGGACGGTCGTCACCGGCGGGTATCGGGGACTGATGGCAGCGGCTGCTCGAGGAGCGAAGTCGGTCGGTGGCGCCACGGTGGGCCTTCCTATCTCGTCGTGGGTTCACCTCGCGCCCGACGCGTCGCACGACGAACTCTGGTGGTGCGACAGCTTCATCGCTCGCGCAACTCACATTCTCTCGACTCGAGCGGTCGTCGTTCTCGATGGCGGCGTGGGTACGCTCTCCGAACTCGCCTTCGTTTGGAGTACGGCCCAGACCGAGGTCGCGGCGCCGTCGCTCCTGCTCGTCGGTGACATCTGGCACCGCCTCTATCCCATCCTCACGCAGACGTTGCTGGTCTCAGAGCGTGACGCAGCCGTGCCCATCGTGGTATCGACCAACGGCGAGGTCCTGCACCACCTCGCGGAAGATGCCGCTCCACGAAGGGGAAGTGGACCGCGCGGTTAGTCGTCAATTGCGAAGGAGTAATGGCCGTACCTCGACCGAAGTCCGCATGGACCGCCCAAGCCAGATAAAGACAGAACTCCGACGCCAGTTGACCTTGATCCCATGACGGGGTCTCATCGTGGAATGTGTTGAGTGCCTGATGTCGAGGACTCCGTGGTGGTGACACCGAGCTTGGTCAGGAAGCTGCGGAAGTCGCTTTGCACCCACTCCTCGGCCAGCCGACCGTCTTCGTCGTAGCGAAACGTGCCTATGAGTTCCCACTCGACGTGCTGGCCGTTTGGTTCGAGAGGACCAATGGGCGAGAGAGTGAAAACGTCAACGAAGTCGCCAGAGAAGATCGTGCGGGCCGCCAGGAAATTGCCATCGACGATGACCTGTTCTCGGAAAATACGTAAGTCCCTGAAGGCAGATCGCAGTGAAGCGAAGTACGCGCGGAGTTGCTCAAAACTCAAATCACCCCGCGGTCCGTGGAAGACGTAGTCGTCTGCGAAATAAGCGCGGAGCGCAGCTTCGTTCTCACGAACGATTGCCTCGTCGCCAATTCGAATCAGATCTCGAGCCAACGAACTGTCAGAAATGAAGCCCGTCATATCTCTCCCTGATCGCTAGCCAGGCGTCGCGTCGCGCTGGGCTCTTTCAGCGAGCTTCTGGAGTTGCTGAGCGTGCACTCCGGCAAGCCAATCCTTGCCGAACTCGGCTGAAAACCGTGGGTCATCGACGTCGTGGCCGTCACGCACGGCCTGCACGTATGCCAGGTCCAAGTCGATCCGTGCGCGTACATCGTCAGCTACCGCGACGGACCCGTGTCCAGGGACGAGCACGTCGACGTTGCCGGTCGCGCTCTCGAAAAGCCGCAGCGCCGCCAAGTAGTCCTCAACCGGGTCGGCGGTCTCATCCACAGAAAATAATGGAATCAAGATGTCCGACAGCATGTCGCCGGCAACGTAGACCCCGTGCTCCTCAATCAGCAGCGCCGCGTGTCCCGGGGCATGTGCTTGATGCTCGACGATCCGGACTCGGGGGCCATCCCAAGGGATCTCCGCCGTCTCGGCAGGCAGGCCGGTAATGAGGCCTATGAGTTCCAGCGGTACCTCCTCGGGTATTCCCGCCTGTTCTCGATCCACGTCGTCAGCCAGCCCATCACGGGCAGAATCTGCGCCGCGCGCGGTGCCGTAGCGGGGCGCCGCGCCGAAACTGGAGTGCCACAGCAGGTGATCCCAATGAGGGTGCGTCGAGAAGCCCGCCGCGACGCTCTGACCGGATTCGGACAGGTCGTTCGCGATGCAGACCATTTCGTCACCGTGAACCCCGGGGTCAATGAGTAAGACGCCATCGTGACCCTGAACGACAACGGCGTTGGCCTGGACGAACTCGCTCCTGTGGACAAACACACGTTCCGCGACCTGACGCAGCACGGATCTTCCTTTCGCGCGAAGTTTGCAATCGCTTGTCGAGAATGTAGTACTCCCGATTGACGGC
Source organism: uncultured Actinomycetota bacterium (assembly GCA_963715855.1). Lineage (GTDB taxonomy): Bacteria > Actinomycetota > Acidimicrobiia > Acidimicrobiales > RAAP-2 > RAAP-2. The sequence continues at coordinate 1,180,986 of OY970279.1, read as the reverse complement.
CCAGGCCGACGGCGCCTAGGTCAGTTCTGCGCGGCGTACCTCGTCAAGTGAGATCACTTCGCGATCGCTTGGCCGACGAACGTCGTCATTCCCCTGGGAGTGTGAAATCAATTATGCGACTAGCGATTTCCTAGCAGTCGCCGGTGAGTCGAGAACACCCACGCGAAAACGGTGATCACCGTCACCTCGTCCAGCAGGGTGCGGACGTCGTGGGTGCGAGAGCCAATCTGATAGACGCCCGGAGCGATAAGACCTAACAACGACCACACGAATGCGAGCGTCGTCACGACCACAACGAGCACACTGATGAAGCTGACCACCGCTGCGTAACTGCGAACAATACGCTTCGAGGGGCTCGCAACGGACTCGTCGCTACTCGCCAACTCGATCGCCCTCGAGCGGTGCGTGAGAGCCGTGTAGCCACCCACGATCGATAGCAGAAGTCCGATAGTGATTCCCCTGATGGTCGAATCACCGAGGGGGTGAACCTCGGACGAGAAGTACGTCGTATTCCCCGTGCCGATGAGGGCGAACAGAGTCACGAAGATCGTGATGACCCCCACAATCTCCAACCACAGGGCAATGAAAGCCGTTCCCACGTGATAGATCGCACTGGTGCGATGACCCGTGGGATCGGGCTCGGCCCGGTTGGCCACCACGATGATGATGTAGGTGACGACGCTCCCCACACTGGCTAGCACACTGAACAGCAAGAGCACTGTGACGTAGGTACCTACGATCCCTCCGATTGACGACGACGACACTCTCCACCTCACTTGTCGGTTATAGGAAAAAACTACTAAGCGACCGCCGCAAAGTTAGGTTCTTGGCGAGCATTGCAAATGTCCCGATGGGAGGGTCGACCCTGCCCCGAAGACGACCAACTCATGTGCCCGAATCGTTCCGGTCACTGATGGTTCCATTCACTCTTGACAAGGAGTTAAGTCCGCTCACTACATGGTCGAACAACCCCCGCCAATTCGACCGCGTCTCCCCGGAAAACTCTGACCTGTTCGCTCCCTCAGAGTTTGGCTCTCTGACGAACGAGGAAATCGAGTTCGACTGCGTTCGTTGTGAGCTCGATGGCCCGGTCGTACGCGGCGACCGCCTCGTCGTGTCGATCGGTGCGCGCGAGAAGGTCGGCGCGGGTCGCGTGGTACGGCTGGTAGTTGTCGAGTGGGGCGAGGTCAATCTCGGAGATGGCCGTGAGCCCTTCGGCGGGGCCGCGTAGTTCGGCGACGGCCACCGCCCGATTCAGGGCAACGACGGCGTTGGGCCGAAGATGGTAGAGCTGGTCGTAGAGCGCGACGATCTGAGACCAATCGGTGTCTTCGCCCCGGAGTGCGTCAGAGTGAACGGCCGCAATGGCCGCCTGAATCTGGAAGGGACCGGGCCGATTGCCGCGCAGGCTGGCGCGTACGAGCTCGTGACCCTCGCTGATCAACTCCCGATTCCACTGTCCGCGATCCTGCTCGGCGAGACGCACCAATGACCCGTCAGTGGCGACGCGGGCGGGACGTCGAGACTCGGCGAGCAACATCAGAGCCAATAGTCCCCCGGCTTCGGCCTCGTCGGGCATGAGCTCGACGAGGACACGCCCGAGCCGGATGGCTTCGGTCGACAGGTCGAATCTTGAGAGCGTCGCGCCGGACGTGGCTGTGTGCCCTTCGGTGTAGATGAGGTAGATCGCCACCAGAACCGCGTAGAGCCGATCGGGAAGTTCAGCCGCGCGGGGTATTCGATAGGAAGCGTGGTTGTCGTGGAGTTTGCGCTTGGCCCGCACGATTCTCTGTGACATCGTCGCTTCAGGAACCACAAAGGCAGTTGCGATTTCGCCGGTCTCCAGGCCGCCGAGCAGCCGGAGGATGAGCGCGGTCTGAGCGTCGGCGGCGAGAGCGGGGTGGGCGCAGAGGAACATGAGCCGGAGTTGATCGTCGGCGACGACGTCGACGAAGTCGTCGAGTCCGTCGAGTTCATGATTGTTGTCAGATTCCATGTCGTCGATGTGGAGTCGTTGAGCCGCGAGATGCTTCTCTTGACCGACTGTGGTGCGACGCAATCGGTCGATGGCGCGATTGCGCGCCGTCGTCGTGATCCAGCCACCCGGGTTGGGCGGGAAGCCCGTCCGGGGCCATGTCTCTACCGCCACGGCGAACGCTTCCGCGACGGCCTCCTCGGCGAGGTCGATATCGCCGAGTACCCGGACCAGTGTCGCGGTGCACCGGCCGGCCTCTCGCCGAAAGACCTCGCCGAGTTCGTCCGTCACCCTTGCGCTGGGCGGACTTCGACCGGTCCTTCGCAGGCCGCGGCCGCCCTGCCGGCCCACTCCAGGGCGGCGTCAAGATCAGCGGCTTCAATGACCCAGAAGCCTCCCATCTGCTCCTTCGTTTCGGCGTAGGGGCCGTCGGTCATTGCGACATCGCCCCCAGAGGATCGCACCACGGTGGCTGACGACGCGGGGTGTAAGCCGGCCGCGAACACCCAGACGCCCGCCTTTTGGAGTTGCTCATTGAAGGCACCGACCTGGGCGACCATGCGCTGAGCATCGGGCGTGGAGAAGTCGACCTCGTACGTGTCGTCGTGCCAGACGGAGAGTAGATACTGCGCCATAGTGATTGCTCCTTCTTAGTTTCCGATTGGGTTACGTCGGACGCCGAGTCGTGCGAGCACCGGGGCATGAATCGCCTTGGTGAACACGGTCGGCTCCCTTCGTGTCGGCGACACCCTTTGTGCCGCTCACCATATCCACGAACGAATCGCCGCGAATCGACAGTCGATTTCACCCAAATCTCGAAAAAGGTATCGGGAGAACCTACGTCGGCCGGAATCCCGATGACGTAGGCGACCGCCGGGCGAGGAGTGCGTGTCTCCCTTAGGTCAACTGTGAACCATGCGGGCGAGGAGCGGCACGAGGTACTGGGCGTTGGGGCTTCCCCAACCGGTCACTGGATCCCAGCCCGCGCTCGCGGTGAAGCCGGTGATCGTGTGGCCCGCAAAGGTCGGAGCGTTCTGTCCAGTGGTGACGTCGTGGAAGGCCTGGTGATACGAGGCACTGCGGCCGATCGCGTAGATCGCCGGGTTGACGTCGCCGAGGTGTCGACCCGCGTACTGGTCGGCGAGCGCGATGATTCCGGCCCAAATAGGGGCGCTCGCGCTCGTGCCGCCGCTGTTGCGAATGGTGAAGCCCGCGCCACTACTCGTGACCACCGCCATGGCTTTGCTCGGCGATGCGTCGGCCGACACGTCAGGCACTCCCCGACCGGCTCCCAGCCCCGGCACTCCGTCCTGATAGGCGGGCGGGGGCCACCGGTGACTGAACCCGCCGCCGGATCCCTGAAACTGGGTGTTCGGACTGCCATCGGGCAGACCCCAGCCGATCTCACTTTCGTACGCGCCCGTTGCGTGGCCCGCGGTAAGACTGGTGCCACCCGCTCCCAACACCAAGGGGTCCGCGGCCGGAAGGTTGACCTCTTCAATCGGAGCGAAGGGACCGCCGATCAGTCCCCGGATCACGTCACAGGGCTCGCCGACCGAACCCACGTCACCCGACGCCGCGACGACCGTCACGTGGCGACGCGCCGCCAGCTGGAGAGCCGCGTGGAGCTGCACCACCTGGGCGTGGCTGTCGCAGTGCTCTCCGCCGGTCTGGCCCGCCGCACTAATGGAGATGATCGCCCCGTGCGTGACGCCCCAGCGAATCGCGGCGATCGACGCGGTGACGGCGTTGGAGACTGTATTCAGCGAGTTCGCTGCGACGAGCACGATGGAGATGGCCGCCCCCGGTGCCAGCGTGTGCACCATCTCGGCGTCCAAGACCTCCTCGCCGTTGGCGAGCCACGGCTGGCTAACGCGAGACAGGCTGTCGTCGAAGGACAGTTTCGCGGCGGGAAGACCGAAGAGCACGTCGAACTTCTCTATGTCCTTGCGCAGATCGGTGACGGGCAGATTGGCCAAGGGGTACGCGAGCTCGGGCAAGACGACCGTCTCGCCTCTTCCGTCGATCCCACGTGCGAGCAGCGGCGCAACCCCGTACGCCACCTGAATCTGCTGGGGCGTGTAACAGGTGGCGATCGAGTGGCACTCGGCCGTCGGGGCATCAGGCGGATTCGATGACCCGGAGGCCATCGTCGAACTCATCGCGACGACAATCAGGCTGGTGCCCAGCAGCGTTACGGCAATGGCGCTCCGCAGAGTCCGCGAGGAGGAGCGGGAACGACGGCGAAGGAGGGCCCGAGACGTGAGCCGCCGAGTGGGAGGGTTGGTTCGAGGGGGCGATTGATCGATCATCACGCAAACCTAAGGAGGGCGCGACGAAGCGGCAATCGGGGCAAACCCTTACAGACCCCTCAGGTGGTGATGGAAAGTCGATCTCTTGCCTGATGGCAACTGACGAAACTATTCAGCCCACTCGCCGTCGAACCACTGGGGATCACCATCGAGGAACGGAGCCATGGTCGACTGCCACCATTCGTCCTGAGCTGGACTGTCGGCAAGCGCCATGTACTTCGCCTTGGACTCGAAGGTCACGCAGGTGACAACCGTGGATCCGTCTTCGCCGAGCAGCGAATAGGAACCTTGAAAGCCGTCGACCTTGCGCTCCTCCCATTTCTTTCCGGCTTCGACCAGGGTCTGGCCGGTACCGGGGGTCTTTAACTTGCCGATCATGACTGTTCCGTATGACATGCGGCGAAATATACACCGGTCGCCGCTGGCCCGCTCGGCCGCTGGGGGTGAGGCTCCAACTCCAGAATCGACTACAGATCTTCCCGGTGAAACACGTGGGCTCCGATCCGGACCGAGGCCGCTTTTCCACTCCGCTCGATTTGGAATGTCGCCACCTCACCAAGGAATCCGAAGTCGTCACCGTCCACCATCAGGAAACGGCTCTTGCCCTTCGGTTCGAGCCTTACCGCCGACGAAAGCGGGGCCGGGTCCTCCGGATCGATGAGAAAGAGCGAGCCGTTGATCCGCGACACGAGTAGGTCGCTGCCCTCCAAGCGATACAGACCACAGAACGGTGCGAGCGACCCTCGCGTGTGCCACTTCGTCGTCGCGGCCGCGTCGGACCACTTGCGACCCACACCGGCGATGACGTGGTAGAGGGTTTGAAGGGCTGCGCTGGCGGCGGGAGAGTTCGCGTTCGTGAGTACCGCGGCGGCGAGCCTTTCGGTCGGCGAGAAGCCGATCTTGGTGATGAAACCCGGAAAGCCCCCGCTGTGTCCGGCGAGAGAGATGCCGTCGACGTGCCACGTCATCCAGCCCAGCCCGTAGTGGGGCTCTTCGGATCGTTGCCACTGCGGTCGTTGCATCTCACGCTTGGAGACTTCCGAGAGCAGTCGGCCGTCGCCCGGCATCTGGGCGCGCTGGTACTCCAAGAGATCGGGAACCGTGGACACGAGACCGCCCGCCGGGGCGATGGCCCGGGCCTGCAGGTGTGGCGTCTTGGCGCGCGCTTCACCGGGTCTCGACGCCAGGTAACCGGAGGCGAGTTGGCGCCGGGCGGCCGCGTTCAAGTCCGACCACGTTGAGGTCAGGCCTAGGCGTTTGGCGACGTTGCCCTTGACGAGGGACTCGAAGGAGCGACCAGTGACGGTTTCGGCGATCCCCCCCAGCAGCGCGTACGCGATGTTGGAGTAGCGAAATCTCTCGGAGGGCTCGCCGAATGTGGCCCCACCGCGCAGCTCGGCGTGCAGCGTGCTCCGGTCCGGCATCGGTACCTCGCTCCACGCGTTGGAACCGTCACGTATGACGCTGCCGGCGTGGATGAGGAGATGGCGCACGGTCAATTCGCGCTGGAATATTCCCCTCGTCCAAGGAAGCCGCGCGATCACCGAGTCGTCAAGACGAAGCCGGCCTCCGTCGACGAGCTGCATCACGATCGTCGCGGTGAAAGTCTTGGTGATGGAGGCGCAGCGAAAGGCGGTTGCGGTCGGATCCACTGGCCGGCCCGTCTCGAGGTCGGCCACGCCGTACGCGCCCAGCAGGACCGTCTCGTCACCGTGCGAGAGACCGAATGCCATGCCGGGCAATCGCGCGTAGATCGCGTTTAAGCGCATCAGTGGGTCGATGATCGTCGCCGCGTCGGCAACCTGACGAGTGGTAAAGGTCATCACGTGAGGGTAACGGAGCCGCCGAGGTCGTGCTCATGCATCTGCGCGATCCGTAGACGCACATCTAAGGGCCGTTGCCCGCAGAATGGCTGGCGATCTGGTCACCTCGCGCCGCGTCATGACGGTCTTGAGAGCTCGGTCAAGGGACCTCGAACGGAGATCGTTGGCTGGTCGTTCAGATCGCTGCCAGCGCTCGACGACAATTGCCGGCGATGCAGTCGTAATGTTCTATCGGGGAGTGCCTAACCTCCGCCGGAGGCAGCGAATGCGTTCCAGACATCGGCTCTTCTTCGCGAGCACGCTGATTTGCGGCACGCTCGTCATTTCCAGCGGCGTAACATCGGCCTCAAGTTCTCCAATCCGTCCAGATCAACACTTCATCGGCCTCGCGAACGGCAAGCACCGGAACGTGACCGTGCGCACCGCTTGTGCCGGTCCCGCTGTGCAAGGTTCCGGGGCGGTCGCCGGAGGTCAAACGATGTCCGTCGCGCACGTCGCCGATGGCGGCGGCTACACGGGCCCATTCGGAGGCGTCTATGCATGGTTCGTGCCGACGAGAGCGGGCGCAAGACCAACGGCGCTGCACTTCAGGACTTACGCCACACCGTTGTCGATTCCGTCGTCGATTCGCGTTGCCTGCGACGGGACCGGCGTCGTCGAGTTCAGCTCCTGTCCCTACCTCGCGCCGTGCGCCTTCGGTTGGGTGCCGACCTACGTACACGTCCGATTCGTGAACATCGCCGCCTGAGTTCCTGTTCTTCGATTAAAGCGACCACTCAAACGGAGTTCTATATGCAGGTGCTCAGTCAATCCGCTTCAATGTCACTGCTTCGATCCCTGCTGAAAGATTCGACAGCACAGGTCTCGGCCACGGTCGCCGAAGAGTACCTGCGTCCGGAGCCTCCGGTGTACTAGGCGGGGTTGTCGATCCAGCCCTCTCTTGTGGCCCGCAGGGCAGCCTCCACCCGATTGCGCACGCCCATCTTTCGGAAGATCTCCTGAACGTGCGACTTCACTGTGTTCTCGCTCAGATGCACGTGGAAGGCGATCTCCCTGTTGGATTCTCCCTCGCTCATTAAGCGCAGAATGGCCAGTTGACTCTGATTGAACTCAGGACGATTCAACTCTGGCGTGTCGGGGTCGGTGCGCACAATTTCGAGGACCTTGGCCGCGATCGATGGGGACACGGCGCCGGCGCCGTGGCTGACGGAGCGGATGCTCTCTTGAAGGCTAAAGCGCTGTATGTCCTTCAGCACGTAACCCTTGGCCCCAGCCTTGATGCACTGTTCGACGAGGTCAGCGTCGGCGTACGTCGACACCATCAGAACGCCGACCTCGGGGTGGACGTCGGAAAGGAGCCGACACGCATCCGGGCCCGACACCCCGGGCATTCGTGCGTCGAGAAGAACGACGTCCGGCTGGTGCGTCTCGACAAGCTCGACGATGCGATCGGCTGACGCGGCCTCGGCCACGACCTCGAAATCGGCCTCCGCGGACAAGATGGCCTTCAAGCCTTCGCGCACCATCTCGTGGTCGTCGATGACGGCGATGCGGATCATTGCTCCTTCGCAATCGGCAGGACGACTCGAATGGTGGCTCCGGTTTCCTCACCGTTGGACACCTCCATCGTCCCGCCCCGGCTGAGGACCTGTTCTCGCATGTGGCGCAGTCCAAAGTGCAGGTAACTTCCCTCGAAGTCGCTGAGGACTTTGGTCGGCATCCCAACGCCGTCGTCGAGGACCACGAGGTGCAACGAGTCGCTGGTGAACCGCAGGGTGACCATGGCGATGTTGGCCTTTGCGTGATGGCCGACGTTCGTCAGCGCCTCCCTCACGATGCTGGCGACCACCTCGTTGGTCTCGTGATCTGTATTGCTAGGCGAGCCCGTGACGACGAGCTCTGTCTGGAATCCGTACGACGATTCGGCCTGTGCCAACAACATTCGCACGGCGCCAGTGAGGTCTCCTGTCGAACCCCCGGGCTTGGCAAGGGCGAATATGACCCTTCGGATCTCGTCGGCCGCTTGGATCGAAAGCTGTCGCAACCCCTGAAGTTCCTCGAGGATGACGTCATCAGACGCGTCATTGATGAGTGTGTTGAGTCGCAGGCCGATGGTGAAGATGTCTTGACCGATCCGGTCGTGCAAGCCTTCGGCGATCCTTTCGCGCTCGCGTGCCAGGACGCGCTCGCGCTCAGCGGCGTTGAGCCGCTCGTGAAGCACCTGCAGGCCGGCGATCATTTCGCGCTGACCTTGGTAGAGGCGAGCGTTGTCGATGGCCACGGCGACCTGATTAGCGAACGTTTGAAGGAGTCGTTGGTCATTGGCGTCGTAACCGCTGACCTTGTTGGCCACTCCGATCATTCCAATGAGGTCCTCGCCGACGAGCAGTGGAACGCCCATGAAGGTGGTCACCGTCGGGTGGCCCGGCGGCGTACCGACGCTGTTGGGATCGTTGGCAACGTCATTGGAGATCGTCGGTCGATGTTCGACCAGAGTCACTCCGAACACGCTCGAGCGAACGACCATCAGGTGAAACTTCTCGTAGAAGTCTTGGCTGACCGGTTCGAATCCACGTATGGCGGCCACGTCCATGCGTGATGAACCATCAGTGAGGAGACCGGTGAAGGCGAACTTCGAGCCCGTCAACTCGATGCAATACTCCAAGGTGCGATCATGGATTTGGTGCATGTCGCGCAACGCCGCGATCTCTACAGAGATGGCGTGCAGCGAGTCCAGTTGCTCGTGAAGTGTGCGCTCATCGTCCACTTCGGCCCCTTTGAGAGATCGGCCGCTGTCCCCTCATCGCCCAAGCACTACGGCCTCGGCGACATTGGAAGTCTATGAAGCTCTGGGCACGAAGACCTCACCCGAAATGATGGAGTCGCAACGTCACAAATGATGACGGCACACTCGAGGGGGTCCACCAACCGACTGACTGATTTTCATACTTTCCCCTGATGACTGATCGGACGTGCACTGGGAAAATTGACCAGTGATGCGGTGCCATTCTGTTCCGGTCGTGCGACGTCACGAGTTCGTTCAGCCGACGTCCCACCCAGCCGATGCCGAGCGTCCGTTCTACCCCCCTGACGCTCGGCATCGGCCTCTTCACCATCCGGCGCCGGTGGTGTGTCGGCCATGGCGAGTTGAGCCACATGAAATCAATCTGGATTGACAGTGGCTGAGCGGATACGAATTCTCATCGTCGATGATCACGAAATGTTCTCGCAGAGCCTCGTGAGACTCTTGGGTGACGATCCAAGTCTTGAGGTCGTCGGGCATGAACTCTCGGCCCAAGCTGGTATCGATCGAGTCGTGGCCGATCGGCCCGACGTCGTGATCATGGACTACGTCTTGCCCGACATGAACGGGGCGGTGGCAACGCGTCTCCTCAAGTCGGAGAATCCCGAAGTCAAGATCGTGATGCTGACCGGAGCGGAGAGGTCAGGCGCCTACTCCGCGGCGATGGAGGCGGGTGCGGCGGCGTGGGTACGCAAGAGCCGAGCAGTCCACGACCTAGTCGCCGTGGTGCACCTCGCGGCCTCCGGTCAGCGGGTGGTCGCTTCCGAGTACGAAAGTGAGCTGCCGCCGCTCAATGAACTCGTTGTGTACTACCAACCAATCGTCACATTGGCCGACCACGCCATAGTCGGCTTCGAAGCGCTCGTCAGATGGCAGCATCCCGACATGGGCCTTCTCTTGCCCGTGATGTTTCTTCCGCTCGCCGAAGAGACGGGCTACATCACTGACATTGGCCGACACGTGACGCGCCAGGCCCTCAGCGACCTTTCTGAATGGACCGGCCTGGTGGGCGGCAATAAACCTCTCTTTGTCAGCATCAACATGTCGGCCACCGGACTCTCCAGTCCCGGGATGGCTCGAGAGTTCCTGGATATGGTGTCGACCGCGAATGTGGAACCGTGGTGCGCCGTCGTCGAGATCACGGAGACGGCTCTGCTAGACGAAAATCAGGATGTCGACGACAACATGCGCGCTTTGAAGGAGGGGGGCGTGCAGCTCGCCCTTGATGATTTTGGAACTGCGTTCTCATCGTTGTCGTATTTACGTCGCTTCCCATTTGACGTCATAAAGATCGACACGACGTTCACCGCTGAGTTGCCAGAGGATCCTCGCGCGGTGTTACTCGTCCAGACGATCGAAGACATGGCTAAGACCATGTCAGCCGTAGGGATCGCCGAGGGAATCGAGCGCGAGAACCAGGAAGCGATTCTGCTGGAGGCGGGCTGGTCAATGGGCCAGGGTTTCCTCTACAGCCGGCCAGTCCCCGCCGAACGAGCCGCGGCGATGGTGCGCAGCGGACGGCTCGTATAAGTCACCTTGCACGCCGTCGAATCACGATGGTGACCGCGCCTTGAGGGGGCGCAGGGCGAAATGCGTGGGCCGGAATACCTCGGCCACGGGTCAGCGTGAACTCCTTCGACCAGCGAGCCCGAGCGGGCGCGTCCGGTCCCGCCCACTGGCGCGCGACATGTCGTGGGACGACGACGACGGCTTCGGTCAGCCTGCTTCCCGGAGCGAGCAAGCGCGCGAGCAGAGGTTTCAGAACGGCGAACGGTGGATTGGCCACCACTCGATAAGGCTCCCGCGGCGTACGCAGGTCTCGCGCGTCGGCTTTGACCACGGTGACCCGGCGATGGGCATAGCGCTCACGGAGATGACGCACTCGTTCAGGGTGGAGCTCGACAGCGATGACCCTCGCGCCCGCCGCCAGCAAGGCGTCAACTAAGACGCCGTCGCCAGCCCCCACGTCGAGCACGAGGTCGCCGGGCTGCACACGGGCGTCGACCACCAGGCCGTCCGCCCACGAACGGTCAAGCCGATGCCACCCCCACCAAGGCCGAGACTGCCCGGCCACGGAAGACCATCAAGAACGTACCCACGGCGCACGAACCTAACACGAGTGCGACGGCATCTGAACGATCGCCCAGGAGGTCAGACGACGGACTCAGTAGCCGAGCGTCGTAGGAAGAACGTTCCCCCGAAAATGTAGAAGACCTCCGCAACCGCGATGATCACCAGTGTGGCGTAGGGGCTCCAAAGTGCGACGAGCGTCGCGGCCGCGCAGTACGGCGTCCCAACCCAGACGTCGCGGGTGTGACGCGCGACGATCCGCTGATCCACTCCCGGAGAGATCAGCCGTCGTCCCTTCGCGGCGTGCGACCACAGCAGGCCCATCGACAGCGCGGCGCCCGTTTGAGTGATCCCGTAGACGATCACCGCCGCCCGAAGGCCCGCGTCGTGGAAGTGCTCAGCGATCAAATGGGTAGGAAACGGCAGGAAGGCAACGAAGACGAGCAACGAGAGGTTGACGAAGAGGAAGGTCCGATCCACGTGGTCGATGACCTCCATATACGCGTGATGATTGAGCCACCACGTTCCAATCATCGAGAACGACAGCACGTACGCGGCGTATTGGGGCCAGGCGTGTGTGAGCGCCCCACCCAGGGCGCGGCCGCTGGCGTCGGCGGACACTCGGATGATCAACAAGGTCGCGGCGATGGCGAACACGCCGTCGGCGAAAGTCTCCAGTCGGCTCTTCGACACCCAGCTACGCAGAGTTCAGAGGTCGGCGACAGAGCGTGGTCACAATGCGTTCAATGTATCTCTCAGGTACTTCGCTATCGCCCATGCACCGCCGTCGTACGCCCGAGAGATGACCAACGGCGACGCTCTGGCGCGTCGGCATCTGTGACGACGAACGTCTAGTCAGCTTCTGGCTGGGTGCGCGACGCGACGCGCAAGGCGCCCGTTGTCGTGAGAGCGACTTAGCCCCGAAGATCGTCCGGCCCGGACGGGACGTCCACGGCGTGTTCACGCAACGCCTCCAACGGCACGATCTCGAGCGCGCGCTCGTGCGTTGACGCCAAGACCACGTAGGCCGCCGCCCCGTCTCGGTGTGCACGGAGCCAGTTCGCCGCCGTGACGCACCAGCGGTCGCCGGGCACCAATCCGGGAAACGCGAACGGGGACATGGGAGTGGTCAGATCGTTGCCGATCGACCGCTGGTGCTCCAAGAATTCGGCGGTGACGACGGCACAGATCGTGTGGCTCCCCAGGTCCTCTGGTCCTGACGTGCAACAGCCGTCTCGATAGAAGCCCGTGACGGGATCAGTCCCACACGGCTCCAGGGATCCGCCCAGAACGTTGCGATCGGCCACGCGACCAGTATCGCCGACCGCGCTATCCGGCGACCCCGTTGCGCGTCGGCGTCGAAGTGAGCACGTCAATCGAACGCGGGTCCGCGGAATCTCGACGGAGGATCTCGGGCCCGCCCCGACTTAGGCCTCCACTAGGCGTAGCAACTGGGCTTCGACGGTGTCCAACGGCCCGACTCCACCCTCCGCTCGACAGAGGATGAGAGCGCCTTCCACGCTGGCGACCGCGATGACCGCCATCCCCGCCGCCCGCTCCTCGGGAACTCCGACGGCGAGCAGCTGTCCACCCAGAAGTTCGGCCCACGCGTGAAAGGCCCCGCGAGCAACGCTCAAGAGCTCGTCATCGCCGGCCGCAACATCGATCGTCACGCCGGCGACCGCACAGCCCGCCGCGCCATCAGACGCCCCGACCACGTGGTGGAAGAGGGCGACGAAATTGTGCAACACCTCCGAAGGTGTTCTGGTTGAACTCGCCGTCATGTGGGCCATGACCTGTTCGGACGTCCAGTTCATCGCGTCCTTGGCCAACTCCCTCTTCCCCCCGGGAAAGTGAAAGTAGATCGATCCACGCGGGGCGCCACTCTCGGCGAGCACGTCGGAGAACGACGTGGCGTTCAGTCCCCGTGCGCCCATGAGGGCGGCCGCACCCTCCACCATCCTGCGGCGGCTGTCGTTGGCCACGCTCTCCCCGTTGACTATGACGAGCGTCATAAGGTACGCTGAGCCCGCCGACTATGACATCCATCATATTGAGCGGAGGAGAGCGGAAATGCCCATGATCGACGTGTATTCCACGAAAGGAACCTTCTCGGACCAGCACAGACTCGCCACCGACTTGGCGAACGCCGTCATGCGTTGGGAGAAGGTGCCACCGATCTCTCTGTTCAAGGACAACACGGCCGCCTTCATCCACGACCTTCCGGAGGGGGCGATCTCAAACGCCGCGGGGGCGAGTAACTACGTGCGAGTGCAAGTGCTCACACCGGTCGGAGTTTTGGATCGTGACAAGCAACTCGGGGTGGTACGCGAGCTGACCGACATCGTCGCGAGTGCGGCGGGTGACCCGAGCCTGGTCGAGCGGACGTGGGTTCTGATCACCGAGTCGCCCGAGGGTGGATGGGGAATCCAGGGACACGCGAACACGAGCGCCGACATCGTGGAGGCCGCTCGGGCAGAGTTGTCGAAGTCGGCTGAGCAGACCAACCCCACGCAGTAGGCGAGAGGTCCTACCGGCAGGGAGATCGTCCAGCATCGACCCGGATGACGCCACAACGGTTTGAAATGTTGGGAGCGGTCGTGTGGCACGTCGCGTTCGAACTCAAGAATCTGAGCAACCGTAGTACCTGATAAACACCAGTTTCAGTCCTGAAACTTGGTCGGACGCCGGGCCGACGATCCCCATCCAGGTCTCCCTTCGGCGCCAACCGCCCAATTATTCAGTGAATTGGCACTCGATTACGTCGAGTGCCAGATTTCCAGGTTTGCCCAGTACACTTGACGTCCCGAACTCACCTTCGGGTGCCCGGACCGGTCCCACCCAGGGACAGGTGGGGTGGGAACGAACCCGCTGGGTTGCTCGTCAGCCCAAATGGCTCGTTCGAACAGTTGAGTAGGAGTCATCATGACCAGCGCCACCGTCACTCTTCCACTGCTCCCTCTGAAGTCCGGAGTTGTCTTGCCCGGCATGGTCTTCACCATGGCGCTCGAAACCGACGAAGCGCGCGCCGCGGTCGAAGCCGCGCGATCGGCAAACGGGCATCTCCTCTTAGTTCCGCACATCGAGGGCCGCTACGCGCGCGTCGGCGTCGTGGCCACCGTCTTGGAAGAGGGCGCCCTGCCCGGTGGGCTCGAGGCCGTCGCCATCCGCGGAGACCAGCGTGCCACGATTGGCACTGGCGTCCCCGGAACGGGCGAGGCGCTGTGGGTCGAGGCCGAGGTGCTCGAGGACGGCACCGCAACGCCCGCCGCCACCGAGCTCGCCCGTGAGTATCGAGCAGTCCTCGAAAGCATCCTGCTCAGCCGGGGCGCTCGTCAGATCGCCGCGCAGCTGCGCGAAGTCACGGAACCCGGCCGGCTGGCCGACGTGTCCGGGTACTCCCCCGACCTCACGCTGACCCAGAAGGTGGAGGTCCTCGAGACCACCGACGTCGAGGCGCGACTGCGTCTGGTGCTCGGGTGGGCGCGCGACTCGCTGGCGGATATCACCTTGCGCGAAAAGATCAAGGGTGACGTGGAAGACGGGATCGAAAAGACGCAGCGCGAGTACCTGCTGCGTCGTCAACTCGACGCAATCAAGAAGGAACTCGGTCAGCTCGACGGTGGCAGCGACGAGGACCCCGATGACTACCGCGCCAAGATCGAGGGCCGCGACCTGCCTGAGCACGTCCGGACGGCCCTGCTGCGCGAAGTTGACAAGCTGGAGCGCACCAGCGATCAGAGTCCCGAAACAGGTTGGATCCGCACGTGGCTCGACACGGTGCTCGAGGTCCCGTGGGGTGTGGAGTCCGAGGACCGGTTAGACATCGCCGCGGCGAAGGAGATCCTCGACGCGGACCACGATGGACTCGAAGACGTCAAGGACCGACTCCTCGAGTACCTCGCCGTCAAGAAGCTGCAGTCCGAGCGCGGCCTCGCCCCAGTTGACGGACGCGGCTCCGGAGCAATCCTGGCCCTGGTGGGACCCCCGGGCGTTGGAAAGACGTCACTGGGCCAGTCAGTCGCCAACGCCCTGGGGCGCAAATTCGTCCGGGTCGCCCTGGGGGGCGTGCGTGACGAGGCCGAGATCCGTGGACACCGCCGCACGTACGTGGGCGCGCAACCGGGCCGCCTGGTGCGGGCACTGCGCGAGGCCGGAACGATGAATCCCGTGATCGTGCTCGACGAGGTCGACAAGATCGGCGCGGACTATCGGGGTGACCCCTCTTCCGCGCTGCTCGAAGTTCTCGACCCGGCGCAGAATCACACCTTCCGCGATCACTACCTCGAGGTCGACCTCGACCTTTCGCGTGTGATCTTCGTGGCCACCGCCAATGTCGTCGACACGATTCCTGGACCGCTGCTCGACCGGATGGAGGTGATCCGCCTGGACGGCTACACGGAGGCCGAGAAGGTGTCGATCGCCCGGCACCACCTGCTGGCGCGCCAACTCAACCGATCGGCGCTGCGCGAGGACGAAGTCGTGGTCGACGATGAGGCGCTTCGCACAATTGTGGCCGACTACACGCGCGAAGCGGGTGTGCGCAATCTGGAGCGAGAGATCGGACGACTGCTGCGCAAGGTGGCCACCAGGCTGGCCGCGAACGAACGTGAGGCGCCGGTCATCGTCACGGGCGCGGACGTGCGCGAGTGGTTGGGTCGTCCCCGCTTCTACTTCGAGTCGGCGGATCGCACGAGTGTTCCGGGAGTGGCGACAGGCCTGGCCGTGACGGGAGCCGGTGGCGATGTCCTCTTCGTCGAGGCCAGCGTCGCGGACGGTCCCGAGGGCCTGACCCTGACTGGCCAGTTGGGTGACGTCATGAAGGAGTCCGCAGAGATTGCCATGTCCTACGTCCGCAGTCACGCCAAGGAGCTCGACATCGATCCGACGTCATTCGTTGGCAAGAGATTTCACCTGCACGTTCCCGCGGGCGCCGTCCCCAAGGACGGCCCCTCGGCCGGCGTCACGATGACGACGGCCCTGGTGAGCCTGCTTCGCGGAGAGCCGGTGCGCTCACAGGTGGGCATGACCGGTGAAGTGACCCTGCAAGGACTGGTTCTCCCGATCGGCGGCGTCAAGCAGAAGGTCCTCGCGGCTCACCGAGCCGGCTTGACCGAAGTCGTCTTGCCGTTGCGCAACGGACCGGATCTGGAGGACGTGCCCGAGGAGATCCGTAACATCATGACCTTTCACCTGGCGGGGACCGTATCCGACGTGTTGAGTCCGGCCCTCTCCAACGCAACCGCGTCGAAGGATACGAATCACTTCGCCGCGGTTGCGTAACGTGGACTGACTGACCTCCGGGGGCGTGAGTCGACGCCTCGGGACCAGGAAAACAGTTCCACGACCACGCGGCGGGCGACGTCATGAACGGGACCGCGCTCGCGTGATTGCGATCTTGATGAACCATTCGTTGCCCTAGCGCGTACTCCCGATCAGTGGCGATTCGTATCAGGCACGCGGATCGTCGGACTCCGTCCTGCGCACGAGAACTGCCCGGGCGCATCGTCCAACGAGAGCAAGGGGTGAGTGGCATGGCAAGGATGAGGACATCGAGTGGATTGCACGTGTTTCGCTCGGCACGGATTGCGGCCGCGGCGTTAACGGTGGGGGGTCTAGGAGCTCTGCTCGGCGGCGTCGTCTCACTGGGTGCTCTGACGAGCCACGCGTCCAAGGGTGTCGTCATCTCGGCGATCAAGAACGCGAAATACGGCACGATCTTGATGGACGGTCGGACCGTCTACACCCTGCGGCCGTCGGGCGTGGCTTGTCACAAGGCGTGTCTCGCGATATGGCCCGAAGTGCTGCTGCCCAAAGGCGTGACCCACGCGACGGCCGGTGACGGCGTCAGCGCGGCGAAGCTCGGCACCGTCACCCGCGCCGGCGGGGCGCGCCAGGTGACCTACGCCGGTCGGGCGCTCTACTGGTTCTCCCACGACACCGCCCGCAGCCAGGTGAAGGGCAACGTCTCCGACATTTGGGGCAAATGGTCAGTTGTGGTCCTCGTCAAGCCCGCGGGCACGGGTTCGCCAACGACCACCACGACAAAGCCGACAACCACCACGACCAAGCCAACTACGACAACGCAACCGGTCACGACGACGACGTCGAGTGGCGGCGGGGGCGGCATTGGCTTCTAGCGCCGAACACGTCTACCGCATCAACCGCCTCGTGGGCGACGTGATCGCGCGGCCGAACGCGAAGGTCAATCTTGCGCCGACTCGGATCTCGGTGCCGCGCGAAGAGGGGTCTGCGTTCGGTTCACGCGCGGAGGGCGTGTCGACCGACTAGATGTTTCGTCCCACGTCTTTCCAGTAGGGGTCGCGCAGGAGTCGCTTGTAGAGCTTGCCGGTCGGCGAACGCGGTAGTTGGGATTCAAAGTCGACGGACTTAGGGGCCTTGTATCCGGCCAGGTGTAGGCGCGCGTACGCAATGATCTCGTCCGCTACTTCGGGCGACCCCTCGAGACCCTCGACGAGCTCAACCGCCGCTTTCACCTGCTCGCCCATCTCCTCGTCGGGAATCCCGAAGACCGCGACGTCGGCCACGGCGGGGTGCGTGACCAACACGCCCTCGATCTCCGCCGGGTAGATGTTGACGCCGCCGCTGACGATCATGTCGATCTTGCGGTCACTCAGGTATAGGTAGCCATCCTCGTCGAAGTAGCCAACGTCGCCGATGGTCCCCGTCCCTGGGGCCAAGTGCGCCGAGCGCGTCTTTTCCTCAGACTTGTGGTACGCGAAGTCGCTCCCGCTACGGCTTCGAAAGTAGATCTGACCTACTTGGCCCGCGCCCAGTGGCTCGCCCTGGTCATCGATCACCAAGACTTCGCACCACGGCTGGGGTTGACCGACGCTCCCGGGGTGGTCCAGCCACTGCGCGCTGTTGATGATGGTCAGAAATCCGCTCTCAGTACCCCCGTAGTACTCGGTCAAGATCGATCCCCACCAGTCGATCATCGCGCTCTTAACGGCTACCGGACAGGGCGCCGCGCCGTGGATGACCGACACCAGAGAGGACCCGTCAAAGGCGCTCTTTTGTTCGTCGGACAGCTTCAGCAGTCGATTGAACTGAGTTGGCACGAGATGGATATTGGTCACGCGGTGGCGATCGATGAGTGCCAGGTGCGACGCCGCGTCAAAGTGCTGGCGCATTACGCACGTACTGCCCACGTTGAGAAGGGGAAAGAGGGAGAGGGCCAACTGCGCCGAGTGATAGGCCGGGCCGTCGAGCAGCGAGACCCCGTTGTTGGGGATACCTAACGACGCCCCGACGCCCCCGGTAGCCATCCGAATCAGACCGAGATCCAGGCCGACCGTGTTGATGCTCGAACGCACACCCTTGGGGAACCCGGTCGTACCCGACGTGTAGAACATGGGTCCGCCGCTGGCTTGGTCATTGGGTTCCTCGGTCGAGCGGTCCGCCATGAGTCCCTCGAACGCGGAGAATCCGGGCAGGCGACCCTCACCAATCACGACCCGGGTTGAGCACCGATGTGTTCGGGGATCTTTCAAAGCGTCGCGGGCCACGTTGGCGTACTGGTCCTCGACGAAGAGCGCCTTGACGTCGGCGTCGTCGAGCACGTAAGCGAGCTCCTCGCTCACCCAGTGCCAGTTGACGGGAACAAACACGAGCGACGTGTGAATTGCCGCCGCGGCAATATCGAAGAGCTCCCTCCGGTTCCCCGACATGATGGCGATGGTGTCCCCCGGCCCCAGGCCTAGGTCGCGCAGCAGGTGAATGCATTGATTGACGCGTTGGTTGAAGTCGAACCAGGTCTCCTCACCATGTTCGTCGACGAGCGCCGTCGCGTCACCGCGTTGCTGCGCCGCCTCCCGAACCAGCTCGGCCATGACCCCCCTTGTCGGACTGGAGTATTGCAGGTCCCCTTGATTCTCACGCACCGGACGCGCGTCCATCGAGACAGAGGCCCGACGTCGCTCCATTGCGGTTGGCGTCACGCTGGAACGCACTCCTTTGTCGCGGTACTCTCGCCCCATGCCCTCGTACAACCCGGCGCCCGATCGCTACGACACCATGCCGTATCGCCGGTGCGGGGTGAGCGGACTGCTGCTGCCCGCCGTGTCTTTGGGCTTGTGGCACAACTTCGGCGACGATCGACCGATCGACACGCAACGAGCGATTCTTCGCCGGGCGTTCGACCGAGGAGTCACTCACTTCGATCTGGCGAACAACTACGGTCCGCCGTACGGCAGCGCCGAGACCAACTTCGGCCGACTCCTGAGCGAGGACTTCGCCTCGCTGCGCGATGAACTGATCATCTCGACTAAGGCCGGCTGGGACATGTGGCCGGGACCGTACGGCGACCTCGGATCGCGCAAGTACCTGCTGGCCAGCTTGGACCAGAGCCTCACGAGACTCGGCCTCGACTACGTCGACATCTTCTACCACCACCACTTCGACCCGAGCACCCCGTTGACCGAGTCGCTCGGGGCCCTTGACACCGCCGTGCGCCAGGGCAAGGCCCTCTACGTCGGGATCTCCTCGTACTCCGACGAGCGCACGACCGAGGCGATCGCGATCCTGCGCGAGATGGGTACGCCACTCCTCATCCACCAGCCGTCGTACTCCATGCTGAACCGATGGATTGAGGATCGACTCCTCGACGTGCTGGGTGCCAACGGCGTCGGGTGCATCGCGTTCTCGGCCCTCGCGCAAGGCATGCTCACTACCCGGTACCTCGATGGGATCCCCGACGGTTCTCGGGCTTCGAAAAATGAGGACCTCACCCCTGACATGCTGAGCGACGCCAACCTCAACCACATTCGTGAACTTCAAAAGATCGCCGTGTCGCGAGGTCAGCAGGTCTCCCAGCTGGCGATCGCGTGGGCGATGCGCGACGCGCGCGTCACCTCAGTGTTGATTGGCGCCAGTAGCGTTCGTCAGCTCGACGAGAATCTCGACGCGCTGAAGAACGTGTCGTTCTCAACTGAAGAGTTGGACCGTATCGATCAGTTCGCCGTCGACGGCGGCATCGATCTCTGGCGCGGACCCGCCACTAGCTAGCACGGGCCTACGTCCTTTCGAGTGCTGTCCGCGAGACGCCACGTCGTGATCGTCGCTAGTGCGCGGGGACGGCGGCACCGGATTTGGCGCCGGCGGCCACAACGCGCGACACCAGTGCGATGAACTCGTCGGTGACGTCGAGGTGGCGATGCAGGAGTCGGTGATACGCCGGTCCGTAGAGCAGGTCCATGATCACGTCGACGTCTGAATCCGCCGGGATCTCGCCGCGAGCAATGGCTCGTTCCACCATGACGCGGTGTTGCGCGCGAACCGGCGTCACCACGCGCACCAGCCACTCGCGAGCGAGTTCCTCGTCGATTTGGGCCTCGGCGATCAGTCCAAGGAGTGCACGACCGGTCGTCGTACCCACGACGGCCGCGGCCCACCACGACAGCGCCGCGCGAAGGTCGTCTTCGAGAACGCCGGTATCGACGGCCGGCTGTCGCGACAGGAAGTCCGTGCGAAAGGCGTCGAGGGCCAGGGTCCCCTTGGTCGGCCACCGGCGGTAGATCGACGACTTTCCCACGCCCGCTCGGGCGGCGACCTCTTCGATCGTCATCGCGTCCAGGCCACGCTCGGCCAAGAGATCGGCCGCTGCGCGCAGGATGGCTTGCTCCACGTCGTGACTGCGGGGACGACCTCGTCTGGCCGGTTCAGGCGGGGTGGGATTTGACACGATCATCATCGTACCGGATAGAATACGAAACGTAGCGTATCGATACTCCCCCCAATGAATCGAGGAGCCGCCATGAGCCTCTGGTACGAAAATTCCTTCAGCCTTCCCCCGTTTACGTCGCCCTGGCGCGCGTTCTCGGGTGAGTGGCCCGACGCACGGTGGCGCCAGAGCCACGGAAAGCGACGTCCCCGGCGTCGTCGGCGGGCTGTCGCGGCAGACTCTTCCCAATCGACATTGACGCAAGGACACGTCAACGAGAGAAGGGACGCCAGCGTGAGCACAACTTCGACTTCAACCCCAATGATTGCCTTCCTGGGAGCCGGTCAGATGGGCACGCCCATGATCTCGCAACTGCTCGGCGCCGGACTCAACGTTCGTGTGTCGAACCGAACGATTGCCCGCGTGGCGCCCCTCGTCGACTTGGGGGCGTCGGCCTTCAGCACCCCCGCGCTCGCCGCGACGGGCGCCGACGTCCTGGTCACCATGTTGCCGGACGGACCCACTATTGAGTCCGTGGTCGGCGGCGCCGACGGCGCTCTGCCCGCGATGAAACGCGGCTCCGTCTGGCTCCAAATGAGCACGGTTGGTGCGGAGTGGGCCGACCGCCTCAAGGCACTGGCGGACGAGTTCGGCGTGCTGTACGTCGACGCTCCGGTCTCGGGAAGTTCGGGTGTCGCCACGACGGGCCAGCTGATCATCTTGGCCAGCGGGCCCGAGGAGGCGCGCACGATCGTCGCACCCGTGCTGGACGCCATGGGACGCGAGACGTTCTGGCTCGGTGACGCAGGTGCCGGAAGCCGGACCAAGTTGGTCCTCAACAACTGGTTGGTCGACCTGGTGGAGATGACCGTGGAGAACCTGAGATTCGCCGAGGACCTCGGCCTTGATCCGCGCCGCGTCGTGGAGATCCTGGCCGACGCACCGATCGGGTCGCCCTACGCGGTCGCCAAGGCCGCCAACATGCTCGACGGAGACTTCACGACGAACTTCGCGCTCAAGCACGCGGTCAAGGACGCACTACTGGCGTTGGACGCGGCCCGCGACCTGCACCGCGAGTTGCCGCTGACGGCCAGCTTCATCGACTCCTGGCAACAGGCCATCACCAAAGGCGCCGGCGACCTCGATCTGTCCAGCGTTTACGCCTACGCCGCCGGCTAAGTGGCAACACCGATCAGTTGTCGCGAACTGAGCAACTGGTCGCCGGGCTTACTCCGGCGCGACCTCGGCATGTGACACGCCAACCAACGGGGCGGGTCTCACCGCTGGGTCCTGCGGGTCGCGGTGGGCGCCCACCATCACTCGCGCGACGACCGCGGCACCCACGAGCAGCGCTCCACTCACTTCGAACGCACTCGTGAAGCCGTGCACCGTGGCGGTCCTCACCACCGAGGTCGTCGCCACGCGCGAAGCAAGGTAGGCCGCGGTCGCCGACGCCGCCACCGTGTTGAGGAACGCCGTGCCGAGCGCCCCACCGACCTGCTGGGTGGTGTTGACCAACGCGCTCGCCACACCGGCGCTGTCCTCGTCCACGCCGAACAGCGACGTGCTGTTCATGGGCACGAAGGCAAGCCCCATGCCCACGCTGACGAGGATCTCGGGAGCCAGCACGTGTGACAGGTACGAGCTGTCAACACCGAGGCGCGTGAACCACACGAGTCCCGCCGCCGCGATGGACAGACCCGTCACCATCAGGTTGCGGGCGCCGATGCGCGGGAGCAACCGACTGGCCAGGGTGGCCCCGAAGATGATCCCGCCAGAGAACGGCAGGAACGCGAAGCCCGTGCGCAGGGCGCTGTAGCCCAAGATGCCCTGGAGGAAGTACGTCAGGAAGAGGAAGGTGCCCAGCAGGGCGAATCCGACCAGCAGGGACGCCAGGAACGACCCGCCACGGTTGCGCTCCAACAGCACCTTCATGGGAAGCAGTGGGTGCGTTGAACGCATCTCGATCACGAAGAAGGCACTGAGCAACACGAGAGCGCCGCCGAGGAGCGACTCAACCAGCGCCGATCCCCAACCGTGCGACGTGACCATCGTGAAGCCGTAGACGAGGAGGAACAGTCCCGCGGTCGAGCTCAACGCTCCGGGCAGGTCGTAGCTGTGGCGGACCTCGACGCGGCTTTCGCGAATCACGCGCCGCGCGGCAATCGCCGCGACGAGAGCCACGGGAACGTTGATGAGCAGTGTCCAGCGCCATGAGGCGTACTGCGTCAGCACGCCGCCCAGAACGAGACCGACGGCCGCGCCGCTCCCGGCGACCGCGCCGTAGACGCCGAACGCTCGAGCCCGCTCATGGGACTCGGTGAAGGTCACCGTGAGGATTGACAGCGCCGCGGGGGCCATGAGTGCGGCGAAGCCACCCTGCAACGCCCGAGCCCCGAAGAGCATTGCGGAGTTCTGGGCCAGTCCGGCGAGCCCCGACGCGGCGGCAAAACCGAGCAGGCCGACGATGAAGACGCGCCGTCGGCCCAGGTAGTCCGACACCCGGCCCCCGAGCAGCAAGAAGCTGCCGAAGATCAACGTGTACGCGCTCATCACCCACTGGCGGTTCGCGACCGAGATGTGCAGAGCGCGCTGGGCCGAAGGGAGCGCCACGATGACGACCGACGCGTCCAACACGATCATCAATTGGGCCACGGCGATGACCGCCAACGCCCAGTATCGCTTGGGGTCGGGACCCTGGTCATCGATCAGTGTGAGGGGGCTGAGTAGGTCGGTGGTCACTGGAACCTCCTTCTCTGACCGAGTTGTTCTCGAATCAGTGGGACGAAAGTGCTGAGAATTGGGGTAAACTGGGGGTACTGCGGAATTATCCGGAACATCCGTTCCGTATCCTCAGGATAATAGTAACGTCGGTTCCGTTTGTCAAGGACGGATCGGGAGGCTTTTCAGATGGTCGAGGTTCGAAGCGGGTCGGCAGGCCCGATGAGCAGCCCTGAGCCGACCACGGAGGATCGCGCCATCGACGCCGAGTCCAAGCCCATGCGGATCGACGCACAGCGCAACCACCAGAAGATCCTGGAGGCCGCCGAGGAGATCTTCGCCCTCGACGGCGTAGGGGTTCCGATCGACCTCGTCGCCGAGCGCGCCGGGGTGGGCGTGGGCACCCTCTACCGCCACTTTCCGACGAAGGAGTCTCTCTACGAGGCCATCGTCGTGACCCGACTGACGAACCTGACCGAGACGGCGGACGAGTTTGCTCGTTTGCCAGATCCCGCGGCGGCGTTCGAGGGATTCCTGAGAGAGCTCGCCGTCCAGGCAGCCGAGAAACAAGACCTGTTCGAAGCCCTCGGCCAAGCAGGTATTGACTTCAAAGCGCGTTGTTCGGACATGGTGGACGAACTCGTGAGACGCGTCGACGTGCTGCGTCGTCGCGCCGTCGACGCGGGTGCCCTTCGCGACGACGTGGGCGCGAGCGAGATTCTCAACCTCGTCATGGGCACGTGCAACGCAGCCAGTCATAACCGGACCGATGTCGCTGGCCTGCAGCGCCTGGTGAGCATCGTGATCGCAGGACTGCAGCCGGTCTCCGCAAGTTGACCAAA
This sequence comes from uncultured Actinomycetota bacterium, assembly GCA_963715855.1. GTDB lineage: Bacteria > Actinomycetota > Acidimicrobiia > Acidimicrobiales > RAAP-2 > RAAP-2. The sequence continues at coordinate 1,156,758 of OY970279.1, read as the reverse complement.
CGCGCGGTCTGATACTGGGTGTACGTCGCCTCGTCGACGTTCGGACGCTCCCTAGATGCCGTCGACCCAGTCGCGACCGAGGAAGCGACCTGACGCTCCCGAGAGCACGGCAATAGCCCGTTGCAGATTGCGCTCCTTAGCCCCCGAGGTCTTGAGCGCGGCAAAGTAGCGAAGAACCTCCTTCTGCCGACTCGGCGTGAGTCGCGCCCAGTTGGTCGCAGCTGTCGCGTCACCTTCGAGGGCAGCGGAGAACCACGCCGGCATCTCGTGACGCGGTCCGTTGCGGTACTCCTGGTCAACGCGCAAGCGCACTTTCACGTTGTCGCCGACGCTGACGTCGGCCTGCGCGCGCATCGCGCCGTGCAGGTAGAGCACGAACTGTCCCGCGCCGACCGGCATCAGGTTGGTGCTCCAGGGCTCATGTGGACCACCGTTGAGCTGCACCAGAACGGGAATGGGTTTGCGCCACTCGGGCCGCAGAGCCGCGGCGAGTTCGGCGCCGACCTCGACATATGGATTGACCCCGGTCAAGAGGACGGGGGCGCTGAACTCCTGGTCGGCACCCATGATCACGGAATGGTAACGGCGCCGCGATTTCCAATTTGAATCCCCGGGGACGGCGACGTGACTATCGGACGCACGTTCAGCGTTTCGCCGTGGTCCCGCTCGATGAGAGCCTCAGCTGGCCTGGTCGGGGAACACGAGGGACATCGACCGCTCCCACAAGCCGCGCGCGAGTTCTGCGTCGTCGGCCTGCTTCGATCTCTTGACCACGCGTCGATCCTTGTAGTACTCGCCCGGCCGCCACCCGTCGGTACCCGCCAGCCAGACCAAGGTGTCGGCTCCCTTGGCCGGTGAGCGAAAGAACCAGCGGACGAAGGACGTGACCCCTAGGTGGTAAAAGTTCCCCGGCTCCGAGGCGAAACTGGTCCGTACGACGCCCGGGTGAAAAGAGGCGGCCCGCAGCCCGCGCGATCCGAACCTTCGTTGCAACTCGCTGGCGAAGAGGATGTTCATCAACTTCGCCGACGCGTAGGCGCTCGTGGGCGTGTAGCGCCGCGCGTGCGTCATGTCGTCCAGGTCCAGGTGACGGGCGGTTCGGTGTGCACTGCTCGCGGTGCAGATCACGCTGGCGTTCGAGGTCGTCAATCGGTCCATCAACAGGTTGGTGAGGAGAAACGGTGCCAGGTGATTCACCTGTACGGTCATCTCGTTGCCATCTTGCGTCATCGTGCGTGGGCCCATGACGCCACCCGCGTTGTTCGCCAAGACGTCAATTCGGGGAAGGTCCGCGAGCAGCCGTTGCGCCAGGATACGCACGTCATCCAGTTTCGCGAAGTCGGCCAGATACTGCGGGGCCTTGAGCTCGCTAGCAATCGCGCCCGTCTTCGTCTCCGACCGTCCAACGATGACGACGTGGTGACCCTGGGCGCTCAGAGTTCGGGCGGCACTCGCCCCAATGCCGTCACTGGCTCCCGTGATGACGACAACCTGTTCGGAGGTCACGAGACCGTGGCCTTCGGCTGAGAATCTCGAGAACGTCGAGAATGGGGTTGGGACAACATGATCTTCTCCTCTCCGTGGCGGGTGTCGCTGCCTTCAAAACCTACGGGTGACCGGCGCGACCTCCGTCCAGGGTGGTCAGGGCCTCGTAGAGGTCGGGGCGCCGGTCGCGGAAGAGGCCAAAGCCGGCCCGGGCCACCGCAAGCTCGTCGAGGTCGAAGGTCGCGAGCAGTGACGCCTCGCTCTCACGATCGGCAACAGTGACGAGGTCCCCGGTGCCGTCGCAGATGAACGACGAACCGTAGAACGTCAGCGTCGTCGACTCGCCGACTTCGCGACCCACGCGATTCGACGCCACGACCGGGACCATGTTCGCCGCGGCATGGCCCTGCATGACGCGGCGCCAATGGGCCGAGGTGTCGTAGGTCGGGTCGTTCGGCTCCGAGCCGATGGCGGTCGGGTAGCACAGGATCTCCGCACCCTGGAGCACCATCGAGCGCGCACACTCGGGGAACCACTGGTCCCAACAGATTCCGACACCCACCGCCCCGGCCGCGGTAGCGAAGACTTGGAAGCCGGTGTCGCCCGGCGAGAAGTAATACTTCTCCTCGTATCCGGGTCCGTCGGGGAGATGGCTCTTGCGGTAGAGACCCCGAAGTGAACCGTCCGAGTCAGCGACCGTGAGTGAGTTGAAGTAGCTCTGGGCCGCCCGTTCGAAGAAGGAGATCGCCAACACCACGTTGAGCTCACGCGCCAGGGCACTGAAGCGCCGCACGACGATCGAGTCCGAGAACTCCTCGGCCAGGGCGAAGTGGGCCACCGACTCGTCTTTGCAGAAGTACAGGTCGGCGAAGAGCTCCTGCGGGATGATCAACTGCGCCCCGTCGGCGGCGGAGCGTCGAATGAGCGTTTCCATGCGGTCGAGATTGACTTCACGCGACGCATCGCAGGCCATCTGCAGCGCCGCCACCGTGAGTTCTCGCATGTCCGCCTCCGACTGCTTCGGCCGGTCGGGCCTCGCTGGGGTCATGGTATCGACTCAACGCTGCCCAACGGCACGCCCAGCACGGTGCGCGAATCGGCCAGCCGCGACGACGCTGGGGCTCGCTCATTACTCTGGGGGCACCGAGTGACGAGGAGGATGCATGACGGATCAGCCAATGTCGAAGGAGGACATGGCCAAACAGGCCAACGCCTGGAACTCGCAGATCATCGCCGAGTTCCGCGCCAACGCCGGCAAGGTCGGCGGAAACTTTGAGGGCGCTCCGGTGCTCATTCTGCGCACGATTGGCGCGAAGTCCGGTAAGGAGCGCGTCAATCCGATGATGTACCTCAACGAAGGTGGCCGGACCTACGTCTTCGCGTCCAAGGCCGGCGCCCACTCGCACCCCGACTGGTTCCACAACCTCGTCGCCAACTCGCGAGTGACCGTCGAGGTGGGCACCGAGACGTACGACGCGGCGGCGGTCCCGGTGATCGGCGAGGAGCGAGACCGCATCTACGGGATCCAGGCGGAGCTCTATCCCGGTTTCCGTGAGTACCAAGAGAAGACACATCGCGTCATCCCGGTGGTGGAGTTGGTGCGCCTTTAGATTCTCGCGTCGGCGCGACCCCGCGCCGACGAACCACCAACCACGACCGTTCCGCACGTCATGTACGTCACGACACGGGGGTCAGGACTGCGCGGGCGGCGGCACCCACACCGATACTGATGACGGGATGCTGCGCGGGATTCGGCCAGCGCATGAGGGCGTTCAGCGATCGAGCGGAGACTGCCACGCACCCGGACGTTGGAGCTCCGTAACTCACGTGCAAGAACATCGCCGATCCGGCTCCCTTGATGACCGGGTTCATGTTGTAGTTGATGACGACCACGTGCGTGTACGCGGTCCCGGCGTAGTAGAGGTTCTCGGAGTGACCACCCGGTGACACGCGGCTGATCACCAGCCGGTTGTAACTGGCCGTCGCTGGGTCCTCATCCCACCAGAAGTCGGGTCCGGTCCGCACGTACGGCAGCCTGGTCCCGTTGTTGGGTTCGCTACCGAAGGCGCGGGTCAGAGTGAACACTCCGGCCGGCGTGCGGCCCGAACCCTCGTGGACGTGTCCGACGCCGTTGCGTCCGACGTTCGCGCGAATGGGACCAAAGACCTGCGTGTACTGCCCGTCCGCCTGAAGCTCCCACGCCAGCACGATGCCGACAACCGATCGGGCGGTGGCCACCTCCACGGTGATGACCTGTCCTGGGGGGCCGGTGGCCGCTGACGCGGCGCGTGCGAATGCGCCACCCGCGACGGCGGATACGACAAACGCCAGTCCGCTCATGAGGGTTCGACGCGCCAGCAGCACGTTTCCCTCCTTCCTGTCCACGTGGGTCGGACCGTGAAGAACGAACCTCACCTTATGAGCGGTGCTCACTTACGACCTCGGACTTTCGCGGAGCGGTCGCGCGCCACGGTCAAGGCGTCGAGCCACGTACAGTTCGTGGCGTGCCCATCACACCGGATACCAAGGACTGGACGTGGGTGATCGCCCGGCCGTGTGACGAGTGCGGATTTGACGCGCGCAATTACCCCAAAGAGATCATCGCGCAGAGCGTTCGCGAGGACTCCGCCATTTGGGACCAGGTGTTGGTGCGCGACGACGCCGCGCGACGACCCGACGACAACACGTGGTCGACGCTGGAGTACGGGTGCCACGTTCGTGACGTTTACCGGGTGTTCGATCAACGCTTGGAGCTCATGCTCACGGGTGATGATCCGGTGTTCGCCAACTGGGACCAGGACGAGACAGCCGTTGCGGAACGCTACGACCTCCAGGACCCCGCCACGGTCGCGCGAGAACTTCGCGACGCGGCTCGGCGCTTCACCGACCGGATCGACTCAGTGACGAGCGACCAGTGGAACCGACCGGGGACGCGCTCTAATGGCAGTCGCTTCACGGTCGAGACGCTCGGCCTCTACGGACTGCACGACCCCTTCCACCATGTCTGGGACGTGACCAAGGACCATTGAGGTCTCGAGAGCCCCGGTGCGCGGGCCCCTCGCGGCTAGTTTGAGCGTGCCCAACGTCTCGGGCGTCGCCAGGAGGGTCCCGCATGACGCAGCCCACGCTCGTTCTCACCGGAGGCCGGGTGCTGTCGCCCTCCGCGCCGGGCGGCGTGGCCGAGGCGATGGCGGTGAGTGGCGACACCATTGTCGCCATTGGCACCACCGACGAGATCACCGCAATGCGCGCCCCCACGACCAGGACGGTCGACCTCGCCGGTCGTCTCGCCATCCCCGCCTTCGGCGACGCCCACGTCCACGCGGTCTCGGGCGGACTGGAGAGCCTGCGCTGCAATCTCCTGGGACTGCGCAGTCGGACCGAGTGCCTCGATCGCATCTCCTCGTACGCCGCCACGCTGTCGGACGACAGCTGGGTCCTCGGCGGCGGATGGTCGCTCGAGTCCTTCGCCTCAGGACTACCCACCGCACTGGATCTGGACGCGGTCACTGACGGCCGACCAGCCTTTCTCCCCAATCGCGACCACCACTCCGCGTGGGTCAACACGTTGGCCCTCGAACGAGCCAGCGTCGACGCGAATACGCCCGATCCCTTCGCCGGTCGCGTCGAGCGCGACGCCATCGGAGATCCCACCGGTCTGCTGCACGACAGCGCCATGGGCCTGGTCGCCCGGGTCCTACCGCCGACCTCGCGTGAGGAACTGGCGCGGGGGCTTCGCGCCGCGCTCACGCGACTGCACGGGCACGGGATCACCCACTGGCAGGACGCCTGCGTCGGCGCGGCCGGCGACATTGGCGTCACCGACACCTTCGACGCCTACGTCACCGCCGCCAATGAGGGCTGGCTGACCGGTCGTGTCCGCGGAGCCCTGTGGTGGGACCGCTCCTCGGGCCTCGATCAGACCGCGTTCCTGGAGGGCCGTCGCGAGATCGCGCCAGACGGTGCTTTTCGTGCGACCACCGTCAAGATCATGGTGGACGGGGTGTGCGAGACCTTCACCGCGGCCATGTCTCGCGCGTACCTCGGCGATCCGGGCCGCGACGGCACGCACCGCGGTGACCTGTTCATCGAGCCGGACCTGCTCACCGAGGTGGTCAGAACCCTCGACGCTGACGGCTTCCAGGTCCACTTCCACGCGATTGGTGACCGGGCGATCACCACCACGCTGGACGCGATCGAAGCACTGGGACAGCCACGCTGGGGGGTCAACCGCCACCACATCGCCCATCTGCAGTTCATCTCGCCCGCCGACCTTGATCGATTTTCGACGCTGGGGGCGGGCGCCACGTTCCAGCCCCTGTGGGCGTGCAACGACCCGCAGATGGCTGAACTCACGATTCCCTTCGTCGGCGAGGACCTCACGCCGTGGCAGTACTCCATCGGCTCGCTGCGCGAGCGCGGCGCCCGGCTCGCGTTTGGCTCTGACTGGCCGGTGTCGAGCCCCGACCCTCTCCAACAGATCCACGTGGCGGTGAACCGCGTGCTGTCGCCGGGCTTTGGGCGACCGGGCACGCCCGAGACGACCGAGCCCTTCCGCCTCGACCAGGCGCTGTCGGTGCGCGACGCGCTCGACGCGTTCACCCGCGGCGTGGCCTACGTCAACGGTGACGAGCACCTCCTAGGAGTGCTCGAGGTTGGACGTCGAGCCGACGTCGCCGTGCTGAGCCAGGACATCTTGTCGATACCGACGTCCGAGATCGGCGACACGACGGTCGAGCTGACGGTGGCCGGTGGCGCCGTGGTGCACGGCGACGAGTAGGGGCAGAGCGAGCGCGAGCGCCCGACGTCCCGCGACGTAGCTCAGTATCTCTCCGCCTCGTCGCGGTGCCCGCTGAAACGAAGGATCAGCAAGCCGAGCAACAGGATGATCACCACGCCCACGCCGACTCCTAGGGACACGAGCGTGTCCTTGAAATCGGTCTGGGTGAGCGAGCTGCTGAGCGTCAGGTGTGCGGATTCGCTCAAGATGTCTCGCACGCCGGCCAAGATGCCAATGACCAGGAACGGGCGCACCGGGAAGACGAAGGACCGAAGATTCCCAAAGACCGTGTGCGCGATGTCGAGCAGGATGATCACCACCAGGATGCTGTCGATGGCCGCGACCACGGACTCGGGATAGGTTCCCCAGTTGGAGAAGAAACTGACGACCGCGCGCACGAGGACGACGCCCGCGACGGTCAACAGACTGAGCACGATGGCGTACTCGATGGCGATGATCAGCCAGCGAATCGACGTGTCCGCTCCCTGACTGATCGAGGGTGTCTCGTTGTTGGCGTCCTCCACGACACCGGACGTTACAGGACCGCGCATTCCGGCCGCACGAGCACCCACCGACACCCACGGATATCGGTGACAGACTCACGTCGTGAAATTCCCTGTCGTGGACGGACTGAGGGCGTTGGAGCTGGGCACGCCCGGACCCATGCGCGAACGACTCAACGCCCTCGTGCTGGCCGGCGCCAAACGGGCCACGGCAACGACGACCGACGACTACGAGGACAACGACTACGAGTACGTCGGCGAACGACTCGCCCTCGTCGACAATGATCTCGAGGGACTCGCGGTGGTGCAGGTCACGAACACGCGACTCACCACCTTCGCCGAGGTTCCGTGGTCCTTCGCCCAGGCGGAAGGTGAAGGCGACGAGTCTCTCGAGGAGTGGCGCAGCGGTCACTACGGTTTCTGGAGCGCCGCTGGTGTGGTAGTTGTCGACGACATGCTTGTCTTCCTCATCTACTTCACGCTCGAGCACACCTTCGGCGCGGACGCGAGTGATTAAATTCGCACCGTGGCCACCGATGCCCGCTTCATCGACGCAGTGCGTGAGGCGATGGTGCCCTTGGACGTGACGGCACGGCCCATGTTTGGCGAATACGGCCTGTACTTCCAGGGCAAGAATTTCGCGCTGGTGTGCGACAACACGTTGTTCGTAAAGGTCACCGACGAGGGTCGCCGTGCTGCGGGACGTATCTCGGTGGCTCCGCCGTATCCCGGGGCCAAGCCCGCGTTCAAGATCTCGGCGACCCGACTCAAAGACCGCGACTGGCTGCTGGAGCTGGTGCGCGCGACGAGTGCGGCGTTGCCCGCGCGCAAACCCAAGAAGAAGCCACCGAGCTAGCGGGTCCGAGAGGAGTCGTCATGAAGCAGCACGTTGTTGTGGCGGGGATCGTTTCGGGCTCCTTGCTGCTCGCCGCGTGCGGCGCGACGCCATCGACCACGACGACCCACGCGACTACGCCGACGTCGACTACCACCACGATCGCGCTGACGCGCGACCTTGTCGTCACGACCGCCGTGCGCCAAAGCCTGCTCGCGGCGGGTGCTGCGTTCCACCACCTACCTGTGACCGACTACGTCGGCCTCGCCGCCGGGACGACCTACTACGCGTTCGATCCGGCGGCCGCGACGTACTACGCCGCGGCCGGTCTGGTGGCCAGCCACTCGTCGCTCGCGGCCCAGGTCGGCACCCAGGATGACGGCGCGTACAACCTATTCACGAAGCGGGCCGGTGCCGCGAAGTGGACTGTCTACAACGATGGACTGGGTGGTGTGGTCGGTGCTCGCTGCCCCATCGTGTTGCCGAACGCAGTACTGCATGTGTGGAACTGGTCCGCCCACCGGTGCTATCCGCCCGCGCCCGCTTAACCACCGGTCCGGCCCTACACGATCTTGTGCGGAGCACGTGTTGCGCACTGCCGACGTACTGACGTCAACGCATCAACGCGATTGCGCGTCGCCACGTCGTGTCCAAGTCGACGCCATCGGCCAGGCGCCCGGTGAGCTCGAGATCGACCAGGCCGTGGACCAATCCCCATACTGCTCGTGCGTCCTCGTCGCGTTGACCGCTGAGAGCGTTGATCATCGTCGCGACGTGATCCTCGATCTGCTCGGGCATCCGTCTACGATCCATTGGTCGTCGAACACAGATCTCGTACAGGTGTCGGTTCGCGAGCGCCCAGTCCCGGTATGCGCGGACCGCGGCTGATGGCCACGGTCCGGCCGCGACGACTGCCGTGGCCAACTCCTCAAGACCGCGCGCCTGAAGGTCACGGATGATCTCGTCCTTGTCGCGAACGTGCTTGTACAAACTCGAGGCTTTGATGTCCAGTCGCTCCGCGAGCGCACGCATAGAGAAACCAGCGATTCCGCGCTCGACCAGCAGGCGGTAAGCCTCCCTGCGGATCCGATCTCGGGTCGTTTCAGACGTTGTAGCCGTTATTTCATAAGGCTAACAGTGTTAGCCCAAGTTGTCTTTGCGGCCCCGCGTGGCGGGACCAGCGGACTCCGCGGCTCGATGGCCGGCGCGTTGAAAGCGTGCATGTTCCGATCACGTACTCCATGGTCCCTGGTCCGCCTGGCGTGGCCGCTGTCCCCGCGTGGGCGGGCGTGGCACGAGGACCGCGACACCTTGGGCAGCGTGTCCGCGAGGCGAGGGGTGGCCCTGATGTTTCCGCACGCGCAGCCAACGTCGAGGTCAACCGCACGTCGCTCGTTTCGCTGAGCTCATCGGGGCACGCCGCCGCGACTGAGGCGTGGCGTCACGCCAAGGAGAAGCGTCGACGTCGGAGATTGAGCCGGTAAACAGTGTGGATGGCATCTAGCGCCGAAGAGTCTGCAGGAACAGCTCCCGGTCCCCTCGCCCTGGTCGGATCGGGCGAGTACCTGACCCAGATGATGGACATCGAAGGGGCGCTGATCTCCGGACGGCCGCCGAGGTATGTGCAGCTCGCCACGGCGGCGGTGCCCGACGGCGTGGCGGTGGTCGAAAAGTGGCATCGGCTCGGACGCGAGCAGGCCGAGCGCCTCGGAGTCGAAGTCGTCGTCCTAGACGTCCAGAGTCGCGAGGACGCTGACAATCCCGAGATCGCCAATCAGGTCGCTGGTGCCGGTCTCATCTATCTCTCCGGTGGTCACCCGGACTTTCTGGCGGACACACTTCGCTCTTCGGCGGTGTGGACGGCGATCGTCGAGGCGTGGCAGTCCGGATCGGCACTCGCCGGGTGCAGTGCCGGCGCCATGGCCATGGCCGCGAGCGTGCCCTCACTTCGTCACCCCCGCGAAGGCGGTACCGCCGGCTTGGCCCTGTTGCCACACCTGCGCATCATCCCTCACTTCGACGCATTCATTTCGCGTGTTCCGGGTTTTCTGACGAAGTTTCTGACTCCGCTCGATCCCAACGTGACCGTGGTGGGGATTGATGAGAAGACCGCACTCGTGGGCGGCCCCACGGAGTGGACCGTCCAAGGGCGGTCCTCGGTGTGGCGACTGACAGGAAGTGACCGTGAGGAGTTGCCGGTCGGGACGACGGTGATCACTCCGACTCTGCCGAGTTAGCGCACCTGGTCGGACACCACGCCAGTCTCATCGCGCGCGTCATCTTCAAGTCGCCGCAGCCGATGCAGGATGGAATCAACACCGGTCGTCAATTCCGACGCCGGCGCGTAGGTCTCCAGGCGAGATCCCGCGACGCCGTGGAGATGGGCCGCCAGCGCGCCCGCCTCCAACGGATCATGTCCGCGCGCGATGGTGGCGGCGATGAGTCCCGTCAGGACGTCGCCACTGCCGGCCGTGGCGAGGGCCGACGTTCCGGATCGCACCACGCGTAGTGTCCCCGCGGGGTCGGCGAGAATCGTCATCGGTCCCTTGAGGAGCACGACGCACCGCGTGTCGCGTGCGAGCGCGCGAACCGCACTGACCCGATCATTCGGTACGGGAGCCCCCGTCAACCGAGCGAACTCCCCGGCGTGCGGCGTCAAGACCCAGTGGCCGGATTCGCCCGTGAGAAGGTCGCGGTCCAGTCCGTCGGCGTCGAGCACGACGGGAACCGACACCAATCGCAGCGGGCCAGACAACCACGCGCCGGCGTCGGGACCCAACCCCGGACCCGCCGCCACGGCGCGACAACGCGGATCGACGTCCGGTACCTCCACGCGCACGACCTCCGGGGGAAGGTCGACCGTCCGCACATCGCCGCGAGTGGCCAGGCGGATCATGGAGGCGCCACCGGCGAGGGCTCCGCGCGCCAGCAGAGTCGCGGCGCCCGGCATGAGCGCGGAACCGGCGAGGGCCTGGACCGCGTGACTCCACTTGTGGTCCTCGCGCGAACCGCGCACCAGCGCCGCCAGGTCCGCGTCTTCGACGACCCCGTCGACGAAGTTGTCCACGATGCCCAGTCCAGCGAAGCGAAGTTCGCCGGCCAGTCCTGACGCCCCTCCCGTGACGTGGGCCAGTTTGAACGCACCCAACGCCAGCGTGACGTCAGCGCGCATCGGCGTGCCGAGGACCTCTCCGGAGTCGGCGTCCACGCCCGAGGGCAGGTCCACGGCAAGTACCTTCGTGCCGGCCGCAACGGCGGGCGCGGCGTAGGGTCGCGAGCACCCCAACCCGAAGGCCGCGTCGATGACCAGGGCGTAACCCGTCAGTGCGCTCGGCTGGTCGGCGACGCTCACCTCGTCCACCCAGGCCCCGCGCGAGCGAAGCCAGCGAGCGGCCACGCGTCCATCGGCGCCATTGAGACCGGGTCCGACCAGCACCGCCACTCGTTGGCCGTAGCAACGTCCCAGCAGACGTCGGGCTTCGAGAGCGACGGCCGTCCCCGCAGCCGCCACGAGTTCGTCGACGCCGCGCCGCGCGACGGCGCCGGCGTCGGCGTCGCGCATCTGCGCGCTCGTGAGTATTGGCAGCACGAATCCTCCGCGGGTCGGTCCTCTCCATTCAACACCGACCTGACGGCGGGCGCCGTTGAAGTGGGTTCGGCGAGCACGCGCGCTCTGGACCCATACACTCACCTCGACAAAGGAGAGACCATGCCCACGAGGAACGCCCACACCACTTGGACCGGAGGAGTACAGGACGGATCGGGAGTCGTCACGCTCGCCTCGAGCGGCGCCGGCTCGTTTGACGTGTCGTTCCCCAAGCGCGTCGCTGAGGATGCGAACGGCACGACCAGTCCCGAGGAGCTGATCGGAGCGGCCCACTCCGCCTGCTACTCGATGTCGCTGAGCGGCGGAATCGCCCGTGCCGGCGGAACGCCCGTGGGTCTCGACGTCGACGCGGCGGTGCACCTCGGTCCCGATCCCGCGGGTGGATTCCACATCTCGTCCATCGTGCTCACGGTGGTCGGACGGGTCGAGGGTCTCGACGCCGAAGGATTCCAGCGCGCCGCCGAAGAGGCCAAGGCGAACTGCCCGGTGAGCAAGGCGCTGACCGGGACGACCATCACGCTCAACGCGTCTCTGGCCTAAGGCCGCCAGTACTGCGCCCGCGCGACCGGCGCCGGCGCAGAAACACTCGACGTAGCAAGGGCTACCTTGGATGGGGACCCGAGGAGGGCGTCATGGCGAGTCGGACAGAGGAAGCCGAGGGTCGCGGACTCCTCGCTCCGATGACCGCGTCGCCCCTGGAAACGGACGTCGACGACGCCGATCCGCAGCGCAAGGAGTTGCGCCGTTGGTTGGCTGAACACCCTCATCCGAGCGGGCGCACGTTGGCCGAGGCCGGCCTCGTCGCGCCGCAGTGGCCCGCGCCCTGGGGCCGGGGCGCCGACGCGGCCTACCAGCTCCTGATCGCCGACGAGCTCAACCGCGCCGGCGTCGTTCGTCCCATCAATCCCATCGGCATCGGGTGGGCGGGACCCACGATCCTCTTCGCCGGCAAACCCGAGCAGCAGGCGCGGTGGCTACCCGGTCTGCTCAGTGGAGAGGAGTTCTGGTGCCAGCTCTTCAGTGAGCCGGGTGCCGGGAGCGACCTCGCGGCCCTCACGACCAGCGCGACGCGCGACGGGGACGAGTGGGTCATCACCGGCCAAAAGGTTTGGACGAGCTACGCGCACATCGCGACGTGGGGCATCCTCCTCGCGCGCACCTCCACCGACGGTCCCGCCCAACGCGGAATCAGCTACTTCGTCTGCCCGATGAAGGCACCGGGGGTGACGGTGCGCCCCATCGTCGACATGACCGGCGACCACGCCTTCAACGAGGTGTTCCTCGACGCCGTGCGGCTCCCGGCTGACCATCTCATCGGCGAGGTCAACGACGGTTGGCGCCTAGCCATGGTCACGCTGGGTAACGAGCGGGTCTCGCTCTCGGGCGAGGGTGCCCTCTGGGGCCGCGGCGCCACGGCGCAGGACCTGGTTGAGTTCGTGCGCGACCGGCACGTGGCGCACCACGAGGTCGAGCGCGACGAACTGGTGCGGTGCTGGTCACACGGCGAGATTCTGCGGCTGCTGCGGCTTCGCCTCCAGGAGGCGGCCCTCGCGGGACGCGAGCCGGGATCCGAGGCCAGCGTACGAAAGGCCCTCGCCGACGACCACGGACAAGAGGTCATGGGTCTGGCGCACCGCCTCGCCGCCACGGCCGGCATGGTGGCCGGTCGCGGACCGGGAGGTGTCGACGGCGTCGAGGGTGAGGCGTGGTACTACGGTCTCCTCTACTCCCAGGCGCTCACCATCGGTGGGGGGACCTCCGCGGTACAGCGCAACATCATCGCCGAGCGGGTGCTCGGCCTGCCCAAGGACCCCTCGACCTGAGCCCGATCGGGCCATCCGCGGTGAGTGGGAGAATGGCAACGTGAGCACCCTGACCGTCATTGTCTGCGACGGCGACCAGACCGGCCAGGAACTCCTCGTCGAGGCGCTGCGCGTCATGACGCCAGAGCTGCTCGGCGTCGCGCTCGACTTCGCGCACTACGACCTGTCGCTCGAGAATCGGCGCCGCACCAACAATGACGTCGTGCGCGAGGCCGCGGGGGCGATGCTCGACGCGGGGCTCGGGCTCAAGGCGGCGACCGTCACGCCACCGGAGATCGGCGGGGTGGGTTCACCGAACCGCATCTTGCGCGAGGGCGTCGGCGGCTCGGTCATCGTGCGCACCGGCCGGCGCATCCCGGGGGTGAGTCCGGTCGTCGCGACCAACCAACCGATCATCGTCGTGCGCATGGCGGTCGGAGACGCCTACGGTGCCGACGAGGGCCGCGACGGTGAGGCGGGGTCGTTCTCGGAGGTCGCCTGGCGCACCGAGCGCATCGAGCGATCGTCGTGCCGCTTCGTGGCCCAGTACGCCTTCGAGGCCGCGGCCATGGTCGACGGCGTCGTCTACGGGGGACCCAAATGGACGGTCTCGCCCGTCTACGAGGGAATGCTCAAGGAGGAGATGGACCTGGCGGCGCAGCGGCACCCCAACGTCACCTATCGCCCGACGTTGATCGACGCCGCGTACGCGGGGCTCCTCAGCGACGCGCACGAGCACGCCCTGGTCATCCCGGCGCTCAATCGCGACGGGGACTGCCTGAGCGACCTGGTGCTCGCGATGTTCGGATCCATCGCGGGGTCCGAGTCGGTGCTCCTGACCCTCGACGAACACCTCCGGCCCATCGTCGCCATGGCCGAGGCGCCCCACGGCACCGCCCCATCACTGGAGGGAAAGAACGTCGCCAACCCGATGGCCATGCTGCTGGCCGAAGCGGCGCTCTTGGACCAGGCGTCCGCACGAACGAACGACCCCTCGCTGCGGAGCGCGGCAACGCGACTGCGCGCCGCGGTGCTCGAGGGTGCCGCGGACGGCGTGCGCACCTTCGACCTGGGCGGGGACGCCACCACCAGCGAAGTGGTCGACGACGTCATCGCGCGCCTTCGCGCCAGTACCTGACGTGGGCCTGTACAACGCTCAGGTCGTGCCACGACTGCTCAACTGGGCGGGGGCGGCCCGCGTGCTCCAGCCGTGGCGCGCGAAAGCCACGGAGCTGTTGACCGGAACGGTCGTCGAGGTCGGATTCGGGAGCGGACTTAACGTTTCCCTGTACCCGCTTGACGTCACATCCGTCTTCGCGGTCGAGCCGTCGGCCCTCGCCTGGCGACTTGCGGGCGAACGTGTTCGGCGCTCGCCCGTCGAGATCACCCGCGTCGGACTTCGAGGTGAGTCCCTGCCGATCGGCGACAACTCGTGTGACGCCGCGCTGGTGACCTTCACGTTGTGCACCGTCGCCGACCCGGTCGCCGTGCTCGCCGAGATTGCGCGCGTCGTGCGCCCTGGGGGCACGCTGCACTTTCTGGAACACGGTCTCGCACCCTCCACGGCCGTCGCCAAGTGGCAGCGCCGGCTCGACCCTCTGGAGCAGCGCATCGCCGATGGCTGTCACCTCACCCGCGACACCCGCGCGCTCGTCGCGGCGGCAGGACTCGAGACGGTATGGAGCGAGTCGGGTTTCGCCCGCGGGCCAGCGCCCTGGACCTACTTGACCGTCGGGGTCGCGCGCGCTCGCATCTAGGCGAATCAAATACCGCGTGGACGGCCCCTAGGATCGTGCGGGGGCGTCGGACGTGAAGGAAGCATTTTGACCAGTACCGACAACCCCCCGGTTGCCGAAGTGACCGACCCCTCAGCAAATCACCGCTCGAGTGGCCACGGTCGGCGCTCGCGGCGTCGTCTGGCCATCGAATGGGCTTCGATACTTGTCGCCGCGGTCGTCGCGTCCCTCCTCATCCGCACCTTCGTATTCCAGACCTTCTACATCCCGTCGGGCTCTATGAATCCGACGTTCTGGAAGGGTGACCGCATCATCGTCAACAAGCTCAGCGTTGAATTAGGCCATATCAACATCGGCGACATCATCGTCTTCAAGGCGCCGCCGTCGGTCAAGGAGCACTGCCCGGATGCGGACGCCGATCTGGTGAAGCGCGTCATCGGCGTCCCGGGAGACCACCTCACGTCCCGGGGGAATGCGATCTACGTGAACGGGCGGCGTCTCCACGAGAACTGGCCCCATTGGGAGCCGTTGTCGGGCGCCATCGGCAACGTCACGGTGCCGGCGAACCGGTATTTCGTGATGGGTGACAATCACGCCAACTCGTGCGACAGCCGGATGTGGGGGACCGTCCCGCGCTCGGACATCATTGGCAAGGTCTTCCTCGTGATTTGGTCGCCGTCACACATCAGGTGGATCTAGTCCCGGCGCGTTCCGCGCGGGGACTCTCGCGACTCTGTAAGAAGAACCGTCGCCGTTACTACTGGTGCGTGTCGCCTTCGTGGGAGGCGTGTTGAGACGGCTCCAGCTGAAACGTCGAATGGGTGACGTTGAAGTGGTCGGCCAGACACGCCTGCAGGGCGTCCAGGAGTTGGGGCGTGTGTCCCGTATCAAAGCAGCGGTCCTCAACCGTCACGTGCGCGGACAAGGTGATCGAACCCGACGTCAAGGTCCACACGTGAAGGTCATGGACATCCAGCACGTGATCGACCGCGCCCAAATGCTCCCGCACGTCGCTCAAGATGATGTCTTCGGGGGCCGCCTGAAGGAGAATGCGGCCGGAGTCGCGCAGTAGTCCCCACGACGTCCACAGCATCAACATGACCACCAGGATTGAGGCGATCGAGTCGGCCCTCTCCCACCCGGTGAGCACGATGACGAGACCGGACGCCGCGGTGCCCACGAACGCGTAGAGGTCGGTCACGATGTGGGCGAACGCCGCGCGCAGGTTGAGGCTCCGCTGATTGGCCCGCGCCAAGACGCGCACCGCGATGAGGTTGACGACGGTTCCCGCCAGGGCGATCGCGAGCACCAGACCGCCCGTCACGTGGTGCGGAGAAACGAGCCGGTCAATCGCCTCCACCGCGATCAGCAGGGCGATCCCGATGAGCAAGAGTCCGTTCGCCGCCGCGGCGAGGATCTCGGCTCGTTTGAATCCGTACGTCCAACGATCCCGCGCGGGCTTGCGCGCCACATGGATTGCCCACGCGCTCAACGCGAGCGCGGCGACGTCCGTGATCATGTGACCGGCGTCGGCCAGGAGCACCAAGGAATCGCCAACGATGGCTGCGGTGACCTCGGCGATGAAGAAGAGCCCGATGAGCGCGAGCGCAACGAGCACCATTCGCATGTCGGGGTCGGTCACGACCCTTCGGGATTGAGCCGCCAGATCCTTGTCGTCAGCCACGAGGGGTGGCTAGCGCAGGTCGTTGGTCAATGCGTAACACGCCAAATTCTCCCACGATGGGACAACGACGGGTCGAATCGGCGTCCCGCCAACGACAGTTGGCCATTGACGCCGTTGACCACCGCTACCTTTCGTGACCCACGTGCCATTTGGTGCACGTAGGGCACTGATAGACGCCCATTGGCTCGCCGTCACGTTCTGAGAGATGTCGGGCTTGCACCAGTGCTTCCTCGCGCGTCTCGTAGGGTCGCTTGGGCCGACCCCTCATCGTGGTGTGCGCACTGCGCCCGCGGCGCAACGACGTTCCCGAGCCGCGGCCACGACCTCCGTAGCGGCCCGACCAGTAAAAGACGAGGACTATCACCGCCACGGCGGCCCCGAGCACCACCAACGTGCTCACGTTCGCACCTTCCTACACAGCGTCACTCGCACGCAAGCGATCGGCGAGTGCAATCTCCATGAGATTGCGAACCGACCACGGGTAGTCGCAACGCGATCCCGTCCGTTGCACGGCCCCGACGATGTTGGAGGAAGTTGTCGTTCGCAGCCCCCCGATCGCTTCACGACTCTTGGTGGTCACTCACGGGCACGTCGACCGCAATCTTCAGGCTGCCGTCGGCCTGGCGTCGGTACACGACCACGTATCTTCCGAAACGCGCACCCCCAGCAAGAAGGGTCCCAATGTCGATGACCAGGTCTCCGTCTTCGATGACCTCGCCCGCCTTGAACGTGATCCTTTCAGGCGCGGGCGGAAGTCTCAGGAGCAAGTCTCGGATCTCATCGCGGCCGGCCACGGTAGCGGCACCTTGGCTTAGGAAGACGGCGTCCTCGGCATACATCCGGGTGACTCGTTCCGGATCACGTGCCTCAAGCGCGTCGGCAAACTCTTCGTTGAATGCGTCCAACTCACCTCGAACCGACACGTCCCTCTCCTTCAGCGACCTTGGAGTCGCTTCGGGAACGAATCTAGCCAAGGGCGTACGCCAACCCGATGGGTCTTCAATCAAGCAACGACATCTCAATGAGGTGGGCGAACGAGTGCCCACCTCGCTCGGTTGGCCGTGAAGCGGTTGACATCTCGCGGTGGCGACTGTCCACTCTTGCGGTGGATCGACCAGAACTAGTCGACCAGCCGTCGAACCCGCTCACCGCTCGCGATGCGCGCGGCGTAGGCAATCGGCGCGAGCGTGAGAATCAACACGCCGGTGACGACGGCGTTTACCTCGGGTAACTGCTGGCCGAGGCGGATAGCGCCGAAGATCCATAGCGGCAGGGTGTTCTGTGCTCCAGCGGTGAAGATGGTGACGATGACCTCGTCAAAGCTCAGCGCGAAGGCGAGCAGGGCGCCGGCGATCAGTGAGGTCGAGAGCATCGGGACCGTCACGAGTCGGAATGTCTGAATCGGCGTGGCGCCGAGGTCGCCAGATGCTTCAATGAGCGACATCGAGGTTCGACGCAATCGAGCGATCACGTTGTTGAAGACAACGACGATGCAAAAGGTGCTGTGACCAACGATGATCGTGTAGATCGAGAAGGGAATGCCGACCAGATTGAACGCCGACTGAAGGGCCAGACCGGTCACGATGCCCGGGAGTGCAATCGGCAGGACCAGCAGGAGAGACACCGTGTTTCTCCCGAAGAACGTGAACCGGTGGATCCCAAAGGCCACCAGGGTCCCGAGTATTAAGGCGATGACAGTAGCGGCGACACCCGCCTTCACGCTCAGCCATAACGCGCTGCGCACGGCGGGGTCGTGCCAGGCCACCGAAAACCACGACAGTGTCCAGTGATGAATGGGAAACGTCTGAACGGTCGATTTGCCAAAGGCGAAGAGGATGATGACCAGCAGAGGTGCACTGAGAAAGACGACCACCAGGACCGAGAAGATCGCAAGAGAGCGTCGCGACAGGTTCGAGAGCCTCATAGCGCGTCGAACGCTCCGGCGGCGCGGGCGATGAGCAGGTAGATGCCCATGATCGCGATCGACACGAACGCCAGCGCGGCGGCGAAGGGCAGGTTGCCGCCGTTAATGGCGCTGTCGTAGACGGCGTTGCCAATGAAGCTCGAGCTCGAGCCGCCGATGAGCAACGGCGTGATGAAGTCGCCCAGCGTCAGCGAGAAGGTGAAGATGGAGCCTGCGACGATGCCGGGCAGCACCAGGGGCCAGAGGATCGTGCGGAAGGTGAACCAGACCCCGGCTCCCAGGTCCGACGCCGCTTCGAGCAACGAGTCCGGGACGCGCTCGAACGCGCCGTAGATGGGCACGACCATGAATGGCAGCCACAGGTAGGAGAACACGATCCACATCGCCTCGTTGGTGTAGGCGACGTGAGTTGTCGGCAGACCCAGCCACCTCTCCACACCCGGCAACACTCCTTTGTCCGAGAGGATGTTGATCCACGCGTAGACCTTGGCCAGGTAGCTGGCCCACAGGGGCAGCAACGTCAGGGCCAACAGGAGATGGCGCCACCGGCGCGTCGCCACCTTGGCCAGGAAGAAGGCGAACGGCAGCGCGACGATGGCGTCGGTGACCGTCACGGCCGCGGCCATGACCACCGTGCGCAGGATGATCTGGCCGTACACCGGCTGAGTGAAGATCTGTTGGAAGTTCGACCAGGTCCACTGGTAGATCACGTTGCCGGTGAGCGAGTTCGTCGAGAAGAACGCCGTGGCCAACATCGCGCCCAGCGACGCCAAGTAGATGACCAGGAACCACGCCAACGGCGGCGACAGCATGAAGACGCCACGAAGCCAGGGGCGGCGCCACAGCGCCGCCCCTGCTCGTTGGCTGAAGCGCCCCTCGCTCTTGGCGGAGGGCTCTATCCGATTATTCGGGTCCAGGCCGATTGCCATTGGGTGAAGTCCACACAGTTGTTCTTGCCGTTGTCGCAGGTCGACAATGGCGTCTTCCAGAACTTGATGGTCGAGAAGTACGACTGGGGAGCGTTCGCGTGATACGCGGCGCAGCCACCCGCCTGCAGCGAGTTCATGATCGCGCACGCCTTCGTGTTGGCCGGCGTCTCACCGAAGTAGATGGCCTGCTCGGCCTGCACCTTGGCCGTCGTCACCCATTGCATCCACTTGTAGGCGCAGTTCGGGTGCGGCGCATTGGTGGCGAGCAGCCAGGTGTCGGCCCAGCCGGTCGCGCCCTCAGCGGGGATCGTATCGGCCACCTTGGCTTTGTTGGCCTTCAGGGTGTTCGTCTGGTAGGGCCACGCGGCTCCCGCGACGACCGAGCCGTTCTGGAACAGTGAGATCTCCTGGCTGGCCAGGTCCCAGTACTTCTTGATCAACGGGTGCTGTTCGGTCAACAGTGCCACCGCCGCGTTGAACTGCGTCTGGGTCAGCTCGTAGGGATCGGTGATCTTGAGCGACGGGCGCTCCTTGGACAGGAAGAGCGCGGCGTCGGCGATCTGGATCGGGTTGTCCGGCACCGTGATCTTGCCCTTGTACGCCGGGTTGTAGAGGACCGACCACGAGGTGGGCGCGGTGTGGAACGTCTTGGTGGAGTAGAGCAGGACGTTCGGTCCGAACTCGTAGCTCACCCCGTAGTGCACGCCATTGATCGTGTTGAAACCCGGCGCCTTGAGGAACGGATAGAACTGTTTCCACGACGGGATCAGGTTGATGTTGACCGGCTTGACGTTGCCCCCGTAGATCAGGCGCAGGTCGGCGTCACCCGAGGCCGACACCAGGTCGTACTGGTGACCGCCGCCGTTAGCCATCTTGGCCACCATCTCGCTGGACGACCCGGCGTACAGGACGCTGACCTTGCAACCGGTCGCCGTCTGGAAGGGCTTGACCCACGTGGGCTGTGCGTACCCCTCCCAGGCGATGAGGTTCAAAGCCCCCTCACCTTTGCCTACCGACGATTGGGGCGTCATACCTTGGGTCGGCGGCGACGTCGACGACGCCCCCGACATCGTCACCGGCACCACGGCGGCGCCCAAGACGAGTACCAGCGCACTGACGCCGGTCCATCGCCGGATACGTGAATTACTCATACTGCTCCTTTGTCAAGTGCCCGGGCTGGCTCTCAGCGTCGGACGTGGTCGAGAGGGGGAAGGCGTCGGCGACATCCCATGACACGGTGACCTCGCCGGTCGGAGGGAACGTCTCGCCGGCGCCGCGCGAACGGTTCTGGCTCACCGCGGTCATGGTGTCCCCGTTGGCCAACTCCACGGTGTAGCGCGTGATCATCCCTAGGTACGCCACGTCGATGATGCGACCCGGGGCCGACGAGCGACCGGCGGGGGCCGGGCCTGTCGTCAACTCAATCTTCTCCGGACGCAGAACTGCACGTCCCGTGGGCGTGGCGATGACGTTGGACGTGCCAACGAAACCGGCCACGAACTCGGTGGCGGGGTGTTCGTAGACCTCGGCCGGTCGGCCGATCTGTTCGACGTGGCCATCGCGAAAGACGGCCAGACGGTCGCTCATGGTGAGCGCCTCTTCCTGGTCGTGGGTGACGTAGATGAAGGTGATGCCGACCTGGCGTTGGATGCGCTTGAGTTCCACCTGCATCTCCTGGCGCAATTTCAGGTCCAGTGCGCCGAGCGGTTCGTCGAGGAGCAGGACCTCGGGCTCGTTGACGATGGCGCGCGCCAGGGCGATGCGCTGGCGCTGGCCACCGGAGAGTTGGGCCGGCTTGCGATCGGCGAACTCGTTCATCCGCACCATCGCGAGGGCTTCGTCAACCCGGGTCGCGCGCTCGGCGCGCGGGACCCGTCGAACCCGCAGCCCGTACGCGACGTTGTCGGCGACGCTGAAGTGTGGGAAGAGCGCGTAGTCCTGGAAGACCGTGTTGACCCCGCGCTGATACGGCGGGAGGCGCGTGACGTCAACCCCGCGCAAATGAATGGAACCCTCGTCGGGCACCTCGAAACCCGCGATGACGCGCAGCAAGGTCGTTTTGCCCGAACCCGAGGGGCCCAGCATGGTGAAGAATTCGCCGCGGGCGATGTCCAGGTCCACCCCCGCCACGGCGGCGTGGGTCCCGAATTTCTTGGTGACAGCTCTGAGGGAGATCCCCTGATCGGTGTCGACCGGAGCCGAGAGCGGGGACGTCAGCGTCGTCACCCCCCGACCCCCTCGCGCAGCATGTGAGCACACTACACCGGCCAAATTTGGCTTGACGTTGCGGTTCAGCGCGACGAACGCCTGGTCACGAACGGCTCGACCAAGGCTGTATGGCGCTGAGTGATGCCTACTTCGGCGCGGGTCCGAGTGCCACCAGCGCTTGGTCGCGCGCCGTCGTGGCCAGGTCGACTGCCAAGCGGTAGCGCTGACGCGCGGTGTTGCGTTGGCCCTGTGTCGTGGCGTGCGCGAGAGCGCTTACCTCGATGCGCTTGGCCGTCGCGAGCGCAAGGAGGAACGTGCGGTCGATCGAGTGAACCGACTGAGCGTACGTGCGCGTCGTGTGAACTGACGAGGTACCAGCACTCGCCACGAGGGGGAGCACGAGGACCAGCGACAGGCCGATTGCCAAACCGGCGACCGCTCGCGAGATCGTTGTTTTCATACCGACATCCTTACCTTCAAGGCACACGAAAATATCACCCGTATCTGAGAAACGGCTGTGAAGTGACCATCTCAACGGCGCAATTCGTGCTGCGGCGGCGCGCCGAAGCACTCGCCGTAGCGTCTAGGTACGCTGGGGCGTTCGTGGAGGTACCGGTGGCCAGCATTCTCGTGGTAGATGACGAAGCAGGAGTGCGCGACCTGCTCTGTGACGCCCTGCGCATCGCCGGTCACGACCCGGAGGCCGCGGTCGACGGCCAGGAAGCCCTGACCCTCTACCGGCGCCGCACCTTCGACCTGTGCATCGTGGACATCAATATGCCGAGCGTGGACGGCTTTTCCTTTGTCGAGACCGTGCGCGAGCACGATGAGGTCACGCCGATCCTGCTGCTGTCGGCGCGAGACGCCGCCGCCGACGTGACCCACGGACTGCGCGTCGGTGCGGACGACTACGTGCGAAAGCCCTTCGGACTCGAGGAGCTCCTCCTACGCGTCGAAGCCATACTTCGCCGGGCCGGGTCCGGCCAGGAGGAGGAGCAGATCTACCGGTGCGGTCCTCTCACCATGAACGTTGACCGGCACGAGGTCGCGTACCTCGAGGAACCGCTCGAGATGTCCGCAACGGAGTTTCACCTGCTCGAGGTCCTTATGGCTCGCAAGGGCCGACTGCTCACCCGCGAACAGTTACTGCGTGACGTGTGGGGAATTGACTTTGACTCCGAGACGTCGGTACTTGACACCTACATCTCGTACCTTCGCAAGAAGGTGCACCGTGACGGCTTCTCTCCCATCGTCACCGTGCGCGGCGTCGGCTACAAACTGGTTGACAACAGCGCCGAATGAGGCTGGCCACACGCCTGACCGTGTTGCTCGTCGTGCTCTCGGGCGCGGCGGCGGCTCTGGTCGGGTGGTACTCGGTGTACACCAGCACCCGTGCCAGCTACGCGACGCTCGACCAGTCGATTCACTCGGTCATCGCGGCCGGCGCGGGTCATCCCCTCACGGCGCTCTCCAGCGCTTTGGCCGTCACGCAAGAGAACAACTACGACCTCACGCTCGATCTGGTCAGCTCAAAGGGCGCGGTGACCCAACTCATTAGCGGCGACACTCCGCTCAGGAGCGAGCCGAGCCTCAGCGACGTGCACAACTCGCTCCACGCAATCCACACGTCGACGGACCTGACGGGTTTTCGCTATCGGTCGATGGGCGTGGGCGGCGGCGACTGGCTCCTGATTGCGGCCAGCACCAGTCACATCGCGCGACAGGACCGCCTGCTAGAGGAACACATCGTCGAAGCCGGAGCCTTGGCCGCGCTGTTGCTGGGCGTCCTCGCGCGCTTCATCGTCCAGCGTGACCTGCGCACCGTCGATCGACTCATCACCTACGCCGGGGAGGTGTCGCGCGGCGAGCTCGAGCAGGTCGTCCCGCCTGCGGGGGGCAGCCGTGACTTCAAGGATCTGCAGTCGTCGCTGGCCAACATGGTGGCCTCGCTGCATCGCACGATCGAAGCCGAACAGCGCCTGGCCAAAGTGACCCAACAGTTCATCGGCGACGCCTCACACGAACTGCGCACGCCGCTGACCGTGGTGCGCGGCTACGTCGAGCTGCTGGG
Organism: uncultured Actinomycetota bacterium; assembly: GCA_963715855.1. Taxonomy (GTDB): domain Bacteria; phylum Actinomycetota; class Acidimicrobiia; order Acidimicrobiales; family RAAP-2; genus RAAP-2. The sequence goes on along the minus strand of OY970279.1, from coordinate 1,133,194 downwards.
CCGCACGGACATCTCCGACGAGCAGCGCCAACGCGCCCTCGACCGCGTCACGACCGAGGTGACAAGGATGGATCGACTGGTCAACGACCTGCTGTTCCTCGCCGAGGTGAATGAGGTCCCCGACGTGAGTGTCACTGCGGTGCCGCTGAGCGAAATGGTGACGGAACGTGTTGGCGACTTCGCGACCGACTACCCGGCGCATCCGGTCACGGCTGACGTTGACCCCGATCTCGTCGTCGCGGGTCGCGTTGACTACTTCGAGCGCCTGCTGACCAACGCACTCTCCAACATCGCGCGCCACACGGGCGCCCACGACCCAGTGCGAGTCACGCTCTACGGCGACGACCACAGGGTCCGTCTGGTGGTCGAAGATGGTGGCCCCGGACTGCCCGGTGGCGAGTACGGCGCCGCACCAACCCGATTCCAACGCTTCGACAACGCGCGCAGTCGCTCGACAGGTGGGTCCGGCCTAGGTCTGAGCATCATGGCTGACGTGACCCGCGCACTCGGCGGGACACTCAGCACCTCGCGCAGCGACCTCGGGGGGCTTGCCCTGACCTTCAGCTTCACCAGGAGTACTGGGCTAACCGCGTAACGCTCGGCTCGGCGCCATCACTTCGAGCTACCTGGTGCTCTTGAGCACCTCGACGTCGTGCTGAAACTCGTCCGCGTTGATCTCGCCGCGCGCGAACCGCATCTTCAGGGCGTCGATCGCCGCGGACTCGCTGACCGGGGACTCGTGGGTGTGGCCGAAGTGGCGAGCCAGCATGACAAAGACGATCACCGCCGCCGTCCAGAAGAGGATTGTCACAATAGTGCTGAAGATCCACGGGAAGTTCCCCGGTCCGCCGTAGATGACGTCGAAGCCCATGACGACCTTCCTTTCGGCCCTCGTTGGAACGCTATCGCGACTCCTCGAACGGCGTCTCGCCGCGCCGGCACGCCGCGCGACGCTACGTTGTTGCCATGAATCTGCCCGCTCTCTCCGTCGTCGCCCTCGACTGCCCGAACCCGATGGCGCTGGCCGAGTTCTACTCTCGCGTCACCGGCCTCGCGGTGGAACCGCTCGGCGATTTTCCGCCCGACCAAGTGAGTTGGATCGAGCTCGTGAGCGACGCGGGGCCGACGATCGGGTTCCAGAAGATCGACGGATACGTGGCTCCGGTGTGGCCCACCGGTAACGTGCCCCAACAGTTGCACCTCGACTTCGCGGTCGACGACCTCGACGCGGGCGAAGCACACGTGCTGGCGGCCGGCGCGACCAAGACCCAGGTGCAGCCCGGCCGCACGTTCCGCGTCTTCTTAGACCCGGCGGGTCACCCGTTCTGTCTGGTGCTGCGCAACTCCGAGAATTAGGCCCCACTCAGTAGCGCGACGCCCACGATGACAACGACAGCTGGCAAGACGACGCGCCGAAGCGGCCTCTCCTTAAAGATCACTGCGCCGATTACCGCGGCCCAGAGCACGCCCGTCTCGCGAAGTGCGCTGACCTCTCCCAGGGGAGCGCGACCCTGGGCCCACAGCACCACCGCGTACCCGACGATCGAGAGGACGCCGGCGATGACCCCGACACCCACGACCCTCGCCGACGGCCACCACGTGACGCCGCGGCGCGCCACGGCGAACAACACCCACAGTGTCGATTGGATCGCGAACAGCGTCACGGCGTAGCGCAGCGTGTCATGGCTGGCGCGCACACCCAGGCCGTCGACCACGCTGTAGACGGCGATGGCCACACCCGTGGCCAACGCCCAGATCAGGTGTCCGCGTGTGGTGCCCGCCGGTCCTCGGTAGATGGCCAGGCTCGCGATGCCCAGGACCACCGCGGTCACCCCGATCACGGAGCGCACACCGAGGTGCTCGCTCGCGAACACCAGACCGCCCACAGTGACGAAAACTGGCGCCGAGCCGCGCGCCACCGGATACGACTGGGAGAAGTCGCCGCGCCGGTACGAGCCCATGAGGAACGACTCGTAGCCCAGGTGGCACAGCACCGAGGCGCCGAGGTAGCCCCACGCGGCCGAACGCGGCACACCAATGAAGGGCCAGGCCACGAGACAGAGCACCGACGTGCCGAGATTGATCATCGCGAAGCCGACGAACTGATCGGGCAGGTTCTTGGCCAGGGCGTTCCAGAGGGCGTGCAGCGCACCGGCGCCGAGTACCGCGAGGACGACCGCGCCGCTCACGTGCCGCACGCGCGCGTCGTCGGGGTCGCGCTCGGCACGCCCCAGTCTACGAAGACACGTCTTCGAGACGGTCGAACGCCCCGGTGTAGACTTCGGATTCGCGTCTCGGGGTCACCCGGGCACCGAGGACCTGTGGTGCAGCTCGGAGTGCACGCCGCCCTGTCAAGGCGGAGGTCGCGGGTTCAAATCCCGTCAGGTCCGCTCGACACCCTCGGGGTGGCGAGGTTTGGTCGAGTAGCTCAGTTGGTAGAGCGCGCGCCTGAAAAGCGTGAGGTCACCGGATCGACGCCGGTCTCGACCACCAGGCGTCAGCGCGCTGGCGCGTCGGTCGGCAGCGGCCTCACCCGCACTCGTGCGTGGTGTCCGCTGCGCGTCGCGCGCCACCGTCCGCTAATCCACACCCGACGTTTGAGCCCCAGGGCCAGTAGTTCGGCCTCCGTGGCGACGGTCCGCACGACGCCGAGCGGCTCGATGCGCGCCACAACGGTGCCGCTGCCCACGAGGGATACCAGATAGGCGCTGAATGACCCGCGAGAGCCCACGTTGCGGTAGCAGTAGAGCTCGTCGGGTCGGGGTCGCGGCGCCACGGCGCGAACGATAGTGAGAGGCTGCGACACGTGGACCTGGCACCAAGACTGAAAGAGACGACGTGACCCCACCCACCTCCGTCACCCCGCGGTACGCGCCCCAGCCCGAGGGTGTTTCCTGGCCCACCGATCACTGGCCCACCGCGAGCCCGAGCGACGCACTGGTCGGCGTCATTGACGAGGCGTTCAGCGTGCCCGACCTCGCCGAGACCCAGGCCGTTGTCGTCGTCCAACACGGCGCTGTGCTGGCCGAGCGCTACGGCGGCGAGCTCCTCTTCTTCGACCGGCCCGCCGAACCGGTCACCGCCGACACGCCGCTCATCTCGTGGTCGATGGCGAAATCCGTCCTGCACTTCGCGATCGGGACCCTGGTCGACGACGGCCTCGTGGACCCCAACGACGTGGCGCCGGTCCCAGAGTGGCAGGAGCCGAATGACGCGCGGAGCGCCATCCGACTCGGCGACATGCTGGCCATGCGCGACGGCCTGGACTGGATGGAGAATTACCAGATCGGCGAGAGAAGTGACGTCATCGAGATGCTCTTCGGCGAGGGGCGCGACGACGTCGCCGGGTACGCGGCGCGCATCGCGTCCGGGTACCCACGCGACACGCGCTTCAACTACTCGAGCGGCACTACCAACATCTTGAGCCGACTCGTGTCCGACAAGGTCGGTTACGGCCAAGAGATGAACGAGTATCTGAGCCGACGCCTCTTCACTCCGCTAGGTATGACCAGCGCCCGCCCGACCTTCGACGCGAGCGGCGTCTGGGTCGCTTCGTCCTACCTGTACGCCACCGCGCTCGACTTCGCGCGCTTCGGACTGCTCTACCTGCGCGGCGGCGAGTGGGACGGCCAGCGCCTGGTCAGCCGGGCCTGGACCGACACCGCCCAGCAACCCCTCAGCGCCGACGCCGAGACCGGTGACCTCTACTCGTGGCAGTGGTGGGTGACCGGCGACGAGTACGGCACCTACTGGGCCGCCGGTTACGAAGGTCAGATGATCAACGTCGTCCCCGCGCTCGACGCGGTCGTGGTGCGCCTCGGCAAGTCACCCGAGGAGAACGGACCGGCGCGCGACGCCTGGCGCCGACGCGTACTCGACGTCCTGGCGGGCTAGGCGCCCTCGTAGTCAAAGCCGAGGTCCGGCGCCGTAAAGATCGAGTCGAACCTCCACCCCGCCTCGGTGGCCTGCGCGGCCGCGGTCCCGCCTCGATCGACGACTGCCAGTATCAGCACCACTTGAGCGCCGAACTCGGTCACGACGCGCGCCGCCTCCAAGGGACTGGTGCCGCGCGTCACCGTGTCCTCGGTGATGACCACGCGGTCACCCGCAAGCAGGACCCCGGCGATACGTCCACCCGCGCCGTGATCCTTCTCCTCCTTGCGCACGCTGAACGCTCGCAGTTCGCGCCCCCTCGTGGCGGCCACGCCGGCCGACACGAATGAGACGCCGTCAGCGCCCATCGTCAGTCCCCCGAGGGCCGTGGCGTCGGCTGGAATCCGCTCGAGCACGAGCGTGGCCACGTCGACCATGGCCTCGGGGGCGAGAATCGTCCTCTTGGAGTCGATGAACCAGTTCGACTTACGGCCCGACTTGAGAGTGAAGTCGCCGCGACGCACCGAGTGCGCGATCAGGTGGTCGCGGACCCTCGAGCGCGCGTCACTCACGTCAACACCACCGAACCGGTCCCCGCCCGCACCTCGCCAACAATGTGCGCGTCGTGGGTGGTGCGCGCCAACGTGAGAGCCGCACCCGCCACGTCGGGGTCCAGCGCCACAACCATTCCGAGCCCGCAGTTAAAGACCCTCACCATCTCGTGCGCCGAGACCGGACCACGTCGCTGGATCTCGAAGAAGATCTCGGGGGTCGCGAAGCTGGTCAGGTCGATCACCGCGTCCAGTTCGTCCGACACGATCCGCGCGACGTTGCCCACGATCCCACCGCCGGTGACGTGGGCCGCGGCGTGCACGCCGAGTCCGAACGTCTCGATCAGCCCGCGAACGCACGGCGCGTAGATCACCGACGGCCGCAGTAACTCGTCGGCCAATGTCACGTCCGCCCCCGGCCACGCCGGTGCGCCGAGCGACGCGGCGTCGCCCAGGAGGACCCGACGCGCCAGCGAGTACCCATTGGAGCGCAGGCCCGGCGACGTCAGGCCGATCAGGACGTCACCTTCGCGCACCCGATCCGCACCCAACTCACTACCGGCCTCCACTACGCCCACCGCGAATCCCGCGAGGTCCACCTCGTCGGGCGCCATCACGCCGGCGTGCTCGGCGCTCTCACCACCCAACAGAGCGACCCCGCACATCCGACAGCCCTCCGCAACACCGGCCACTAGCTCGGCCAGCCGCGACGGATCGAGTGACCCCACGGCGACGTAGTCGAGAAGGAAGAGAGGTTCAGCGCCCGCGCAGACCAGGTCGTCGACGAGCATCGCTACGAGGTCGATACCGACCGTGTCGTAGCGGCGCGCGCGGCGCGCGACCTCGAGTTTGGTCCCCACCCCGTCGGTGGACGCCACGAGTACCGGTGAGGTGTATTTCGTCGTGTCCAGGGCGAAGAGGCCCCCAAATCCGCCGATTGATCCGACCACCCCGGGTCGGGTAGTCGTTGCCACCGCGCCACGAATGCGCTGAACCGCCTCGTCGCCGGCCGCGATGGACACGCCGGCCTGCGCATACGTCAGTGCCCCCGGGGGCGTGTCGAGGAGTCGACTCACCAGCGCTCGCCGGCGCGCCCGAGGGCGACCGGCACCGGCGCCGGGTAGTCACCGGTCAAACAAGCGTCACAGCATTCACCGTCCAGCCCGATTGCCGCGCGCAGGTTCTCCAACGTGATGAACTCCAGCGAGTCGCTGCCGATGTAGGCACGCATCTCCTCAATCGAGTTGTTGGCCGCCAGCAGTTCGTCGCGGTCGGGCGTGTCGATGCCGTAGTAGCAGGGCCAAGTGAAAGGCGGTGACGAGATACGTAGGTGTACTTCGAGCGCCCCGGCGTCTCGCAGCATCGCCACCAACGCGCGCGTCGTGGTGCCGCGAACGATCGAGTCATCGACCACCACCAGACGTTGACCAGCGATGTTCTCGCGAAGCGGGTTGAGCTTGCGACGCACACTGGCCGCGCGCTCGTCCTGGTCGGGCGAGATGAAGGTACGGCCGATGTAGCGGTTCTTCACCAGGCCGTAGCCGAAGGGAATCCCCGACGCCTTGGCGAAACCCTCAGCGGCGGGCACGCCCGAGTCGGGCACACCCATCACGAGGTCCGCGTCGGCCGGGCACTGAACCGCGAGCAGCTCACCCATGCGCCGGCGTGTCGAGTGCACCTGGCGTCCGAGCAGGTAGGCGTCGGGCCGCGCGAAGTACACGAACTCGAAGATGCACAACCGTTCCTTTTCGGTGGCGCGCGCGAGGAGCTGGACCGACGTGACACCGGACGCGGTAATCGTGACGAGTTCGCCCGGCTCGATCTCGCGCACGAACGCGGCTCCGATCAGGTCGAGCGCTGGTGACTCGGACGCCACGATCCAACCCTCGGGAGCGTCGGCGGTGCCCAGGCGCCCCAGGCAGAGCGGGCGAAGCCCGAAGGGGTCGCGCACCGCGTGCACCACACCGGCCTCCAAAACCACGAGGGAGAAGGCACCGGACACCCGCGCGAGCACCGCGCCCAAGGCGGCGGGCAGCGCCGCGCCGGCCTCCACCTCGTGACTCAGCAGTTCGGCCATCAGGTCCGAGTCCGAGAGCATCGACGTCATGGCCAGTCCGGCGGCCGCGGCGAGCTCCGGCGTGTTGGTGATGTTGCCGTTGTGCGCCAGGGCGAATCCCGACGCGCCGGCGGATCGGTAGACCGGCTGGGCGGCCGTCCAGTTGGCCGAGCCCGACGTCGAGTATCGGGTGTGTCCGATGACGATCGATCCGCGAAGGGCCGACAGCGTCGAGTCCGTGAAGACGTGGCTCACCAGGCCGTTGTCCTTGACGACCGTGATTTGGTGGTCATCGTACGTGGCCATTCCGGCCGACTCTTGGCCGCGGTGCTGGAGCGCGTAGAGCGCGTCGTAACACAGGCGCGCCACCTCGCGGCCCGGAGCCACGATCCCCACAACTCCGCAGGCCTCTTTCATTCGCCCCCAGTGTATGGCGCGAGCAGGGCCCGACCCCGCCGCCGAGGGCGTTCGACACCAACTCGGTACGCTGCCGGAGTGATCGATCTGCACACGCACTCGAACTTCTCGGACGGGTCCGACACCCCCGACGAGCTGGCTCGCCGCGCCCACGTGACGGGTCTCAGCGCTATCGCCCTCACCGACCACGACACGACCGCCAGCGCCGAGTCCATGGCCGCGGCGTGCGCGACGGCGGGCGTCGAGCACGTCGTCGGCGTCGAGGTCTCGCTGGCTGACACGGCCTTTCCGCGTCGCGGCCCCAATGGCGCGACGTCGCCGCGTCAGGTTCACGTCCTCGCCTACTTCGTGCCGCTGGACGCCGCCTCGCCCGTCCAGTTACGCCTGGCCGAGCTGCGACGCGACCGTGACCGGCGAAACAACGAGCTCCTTGAACGCCTCCACACGCTCGGATTCAGCCGGTTGAACATGCCGGACCTGGTGTCCCGCGCGCACTCGGCCGACGCGATCGGTCGTCCCCATTTCGCCCAGGCGATGTTCGAGCTGCACCCCGAGATCGTGGGTGAGAACACTTCGGAGAACTGGCGACGCCTCTTTGACCAATGGCTCGGTGACTCCGGGCGCGCGTACGTACCGCGCGCCGGTACGACGATCGAGGAGTTCGTGGAGGTGGCGCACGGGTCCGGCGCCGTGTTCTCGGTCGCCCACCCCCACCTCAACTACCTCGAGCACGTGTCCACCGCGACCATCTCCGAACGACTCCCCCCCGTCATCGCCTCGCTGAAGGACCGCGGTTTCGCGGGCGTCGAGGCCTACTACGGCGGGACCTCTCCCGAGATCCGCGCCCTGATGGTCAAACTCACGCGCGACGCCGGACTCATCCCGACGGGCGGTTCGGACTACCACGGCTTCTACAAAGAGGACGTCTCGCTGGGCATCGGCCGCGGCGACCTGCGCGTGCCCGACGACGTCCTGGACGAATTGAAGGCGGCCCGTTAGGACGCCGGGGTCAGTGCCTTCGTCAACGCCGAACCTCGACGGTCGGCAATCTCGTTGACGCCCACGTCGATCCATGACCCGAGCCGAAGTGAATCGCCGCCGGCGACGCCCAAGACGTGACTCTCGACGCCCGCTTCGCGCGCGCGGCGCGCCAAGAGTTGCGGCTCGGACGTGGCCACGACAAATCGACCCGGAAACTCAGAGAACAGTTCAGCGAACTGGTCGAACTCGGGCACGTTGATGCCACACGCGCTGGCCGCGGCAACTTCAGCCAGCGCCACCGCGACACCGCCCGCACCGACGTCGTGCACGGCGGTGACGTCACGGTCGCCGCCCGCGCAGATCGCCGCGATCTCGGCCACGACGAAGGCGACTGTCGTCGCGAACGTCTCCGCGTCAAAGGCGGCCAGCCGGCCGCCGCGCCGGCCACGTCGTGTCGCCCACCGTGAACCCGCCAAGGGGAACGGATGCGCGCCCGTCGCCTGTCGCGAACCGACGAGGAGCACGGTATCGCCGTCGCGCCACGCCCACCCCGGGGGAGGCGCCACCAGGGAGTCAACCACGCCGAGCAGCCCGATAACGGGGGTCGGGTCAATATCGACGCCCGCGCTCTCGTTATAGAGCGAGACGTTGCCGCCGATCACTGGCAGCTCCAGTGCCCGACAGGCGTCGGCCATCCCGTCGACGGCTTCGGAGAGCTGCCACATGACCTCGGGGTGCTCGGGGTTACCGAAGTTGAGGCAGTTGACCACCGCCTTCGCCGTCGCTCCCACACAGGCCAGGTTGGCGACACCTTCGGCAACCGTGAGCGCCGTTCCGACCCGCGGGTCCAGCGCGCACCATCGCGGGTTCGAGTCAGTGCTCAGGGCAATGCCCCGCGACGACGCGGGTAGTCCCGGTCCCTGGAGGCGCAGGAGGGCGGCGTCGCGCCCCGGACCGACAACGGTATTGAGGAACAGTTGCGAGTCGTATTGGCGATGCACCCACGCCGGGTCCACCAGCAGCGCGAGCAGGTCCTCGCCCGGGTCGCCGTGCGGCTCGTCCTCGGTGGGGTCGTCGTTCGCTCGCGCGTCGGCGTCACTGGGACGCTCCCGCGGTCGATCGTAGAGAGGCGCGTCGTGCGCCAGCGACGCCGCCGGGACGTCGGCCAGCACTTCGCCGTCGAATCCCTCGCGGATCCGCAGTCGCCCGACCGGCCGGCCGTCGTCTCCGACGTCGGGAGCCACCACGCGACCCACGACCGTGGCGCGCACCTCCCACCGGGCGCACAGATCGGCAACCGCCGGCCAGCCCTCGGGCGTCACGATGGCCAACATCCGCTCCTGGCTCTCCGAGGTCATGACCTCATAGGGCGCCATGCCCGGTTCACGCAGGGGCACCGCCGTGACGTCGACATCCATGCCCACCGCACCGCGCGCCGCGGTCTCGCTCGTCGCGCAGACCAGACCGGCTCCCCCGAGGTCCTGGATACCCACGACCAGCCCGCGATCGAGCATCTCCAGGCACGCCTCAATGAGCCGCTTCTCCTCGTAGGGGTCGCCCACCTGCACGCTCGGCCGCTTGAGGTCGTCGCTGCGCGCGGCCCCGTCGCCAGCAAACCCCGCCGACGCCAATACCGAGACACCCCCGATACCGTCGCGGCCGGTGCTGGACCCCAGTAACACGGCCAGATTGCCGACGCCGGAGGCGACACCGAGAATCAGTCGCTCGACCGGCATCGCCCCCACGCACAGGACGTTGACGAGCGGGTTACCTGCGTAGCACGGGTCAAAGGTCAGTTCGCCGCCGATCGTAGGCACGCCAACGGAGTTGCCGTAGCCCGAGATGCCCGAGACAACCCCCTCGAAGAGCCAGCGCTGGCGCGCGTCGTCCAGTTCGCCGAAGAAGAGCGGGTCCATCACCGCCAGCGGGCGCGCCCCCATTGTGAAGACGTCGCGAAGGATGCCACCCACTCCGGTCGCCGCGCCCTGGTAGGGCTCGATCGCCGAGGGGTGGTTGTGGCTCTCGATGCGGATCGCCACGGCGATGCCGTCGCCCGCGTCGATCACCCCGGCGTTCTCTCCCGGACCGACCAGCACGTGCGGTCCGGTCGTCGGGAGGCGTTTGAGGTGGATCCGCGAGGACTTATAGGAGCAGTGCTCGCTCCACATCACCGCGTAAAGGGCCAACTCAAGGTGATTGGGTTCTCGACCCAAAACCAAGCGAATCGCGGTGAGTTCGTCGTCCGTAAGCCCGAGCGCCCGATGGAGGGGTTCGTCGCTCACGTACCCAAGTTACCGGCCGTCCCGAACCGCCCCGGCCCGCTACGGTGTTCGCTCCGCACGCGCCCATCGTGGGACCAGGAACCCATTTACCGCAGGGCGATGCGGCGCGCTGTGGAGAAAAAGTGATACTTTGACGACATATTCCCATTCATTTCCTCGCATTCGCCGACCGTTGTGACGTTCCATTGACGTTCGTTTCTGTTCCGTTAATCGAACACTGTCGAGGGCCGCAAGGGGGTGCGGCGCTCAGCACAACGCTTTTGGAGGTTTAATGTCGTTTAGAAGGTGTCCAGCGCCGGCTCTTATCAAATCAACTACACTGGCTCGAACCGCGATAATTGGCACGAAATAATGGAGACATAATGGCGAGCACCTCGAAGAAGGCCCCGGCCAAGAAGACGGCAAAGCGGACCATGACCGCCGACCATAAGGCGAAACTGGCCCAGGGTCGCAACGAGTCGCGCGCCGTCAGCAAGTACCTCGACGCCCTGTCTGCGGGCAAGGGAAAACGCGGACGCAAGCGCACGCCCGAATCGATCTCCATGGTCATTGTGCGTCTCGATAAGGAACTACCCGACGCCACCCCCATTCGACGCCTCGAACTCACCCAGAAGCGCTACGACCTGGTGGCCGAACGCGATCGCCTTCTCACCCGCGTGGACCTGTCGGGCCTGGAGAAGGACTTCGTCAAGGTCGCCCGTTCCTACGCTCAGCGCAACGGCATCGGCTACGGCGCGTTCCGCGAGCTCGGCGTGAGTGCCGAGGTCCTCAAGCGCGCCGGCATCGGCCGGACCCGCGGTTAACTAAACCGCGGCACCGACGCCGAGGAAACCCTCGAGCAGGATTCGACCGTCGTCTGATCCGACCAGGGTCGACATGGCCCGCTCGGGGTGTGGCATGAGTCCCACGACGTTGCCCTGCGCATTAGCGATGCCCGCGATATCGTCGCGCGACCCGTTGGGGTTGCTCGCGTAGCGCAGAATGATCCGATCACCGGCCGTCAGCTCGGCCAACGTCTCGTCCGAGCAGGTGTAGGCCCCCGAGAAGTGATTAATCGGAATACTCATCTGCATACCGAGCTGACACGATGCAGTGAGCGCGCTGCGCGTGGACGTCACGACGAGCGTCGTGGGTTCGCACAGGAACGTGAGGCCGCGGTTCTTCTGCAACGCCCCGGGTAGGAGACCGGCTTCCGTGAGCACCTGGAAGCCGTTGCAGATGCCCAGGACCCGGCCGCCGTCGGCGGCGAACGCGGCGACGGCCCCCATGACTGGCGAGAAACGCGCTAGCGCCCCCGGTCGCAGATAGTCCCCGTGGGCGAAGCCGCCCGGCAGAATGACCCCGTCGAATCCGGCGAGGTCCGTCGCGGTGTGCCATACGAATTCGGCGTCCGCGCCCAGTTGCTGAACGCCGGAGAACGCGTCGTACTCGCAGTTCGAACCCGGAAAGACGACGACGCCGATGCGCGTCACACGTCACCCATGCGCACAGAAGTCTGCTCGATAACGGGGTTGGAGAGGAGTCGCTCGGCCAGGGCCTGCGCCGTCGTCAGGGCCTGCGCCTCGTCATCAGCTTCGACGTCGAAGCGAAAGGTCCGCCCGGCTTGCAGGTGGTGCACGCCAGAGAATCCCAGCGCCGGCAGGGCTCGCTCAATCGTGGCGCCTTCGGGGTCGGCGATCCCGTCGCGCAGCGTCACGTCGACGACGACTGGGAAGATCATGGTCACGCACCGTACCAGTCGCTCAAGCGCACACCGGTCACGCGCTCGTAGCACTCGATGTAGCGCCGCGACGTGGTGGTGACGACATCATCGGGCACCGGGGGCGGTGGGGGCGTGCGGTCCCACGCACGCGCCGCCAGCCAGTCGCGGAATGGCTGCTTGTCAAAGCTCGGCGGGCTCTCGCCGCGACGCACCTGGTCGGCCGGCCAGATGCGTGACGAATCGGGAGTCAACACCTCGTCACATAGTGCGAGCTCGCCGTCGACGAAACCCAACTCGAACTTGGTATCGGCCAGCACCAGGCCGACCCGGGCCATCGCCGCCGCGGCGCGACCGAATAGCTCCCGGCACAACGCCGACGCGCGCTCTAACGTCTCGCGGTCCACGACCTCGACGGCTTCGTCGAACGAGATATTGAGGTCGTGTCCCGTGCCGGCCTTGGTCGAGGGCGTGAAGATCGGGGCGGCGAACGCATCCGTGAGCCTCCATGCCGGGCGGCATCGGTGTGCGGTGCACGGTGCCCGACGCCGCGTACTCCTCGTACGCCTGGCCGGCCAGACGTCCGCGCACGATGAACTCGAGGGGCAGCATCTCGGCTCGACGCATCAGCGTCGCTCGCCCGTGCCAGGCGCCCTGGTCTTCGAAGCCCGGAACCACCCGCTCAATCGCCGCCGGGTCACAGGACACGAGCGACGTCGCGACAACCGCGCCGAACTCACGCACCCAGTAGTTGGTGAGCGCCGTGAGAACCCGCCCCTTGTCGGGAATCGGCTCGGTCATCACCACGTCGAAGGCGCTGAGCCGGTCCGACGCGACCATCAGCAAATGGTCCTCGCCGACTCGGTAGAGATCACGGACCTTGCCGGAGTAGAGGTGCTCGAGGTCGAGCGTCACGAGCGCCAGGTGAGGGCGTCGATGAATCGGCCCCGGTACGCCAACAGACGCGCCGGGTCGAAGACGCGCTCGAGGTCCTCGGCCGAGAGGCCGGTGTTCTCGTCGGCCGCGACCACGTCACGTAGGTTTCGGTTCTCGTCCTGCGCGCGCAGCGCCCAAGACTGGACCTCGCGGAACGCGTCGTCACGCGTGCGACCGGATTCGACGAGCGCGAGAAGCAGCGACTGGGAGAACACCAGCCCGCGCGTCCCGGTAGTCAGATTCTCCAGGGCGCGTTCGGGGTGCAACACCAAGCCGTCGGCCAGCGCCGTGGCTTGACGCAGCACGTAGACGCACAGGCACAGCGCATCCGGCAGAATGACGCGTTCGACACTCGAATGAGAGATGTCACGCTCGTGCCACAGCGCCACGTCCTCCAGGCCGGCCTGCAGGTATCCGCGCAGGACGCGCGCCAGTCCGCACAGTCGCTCGGCCAGGACGGGGTTGCGCTTATGCGGCATGGACGAAGAGCCCTTTTGGCCCGCGCCGAAGGGCTCCTCAACTTCGCCGACCTCGCTGCGCGCCAAGTGGCGCACCTCCAGTGCGAAGGCTTCCACCGACGTCGCGAGCGACGCACAGGCGTAGAGGACCTCGGCGTGCCGGTCGCGGGCGATGACCTGGGTGGCGGGCACCGGCGTGAGACCGAGTCGCCCGCAGACGTACGCCTCGACCTCGGGGTCGATATTGGAGTACGTGCCGACGGCACCCGAGAGCTTTCCCACCGCAATCCCCACTCGGGCGCGGCGCGCGCGCTCCAGATCACGGTCGACCTGGAGGGCGAAGAGCGCGAACTTTGCGCCGAACGTGGTCGGCTCGGCGTGCACGCCGTGGGTGCGACCGGTGATCGGCCAGTCGATCGATTCGACCGCGCGGCGCGTCAACGCATCGCGGGCCTGCGTGGCGGCTTCGATGACGAGATCCATGGCCGCGGCCATCGTGGCGCACAACGCCGTATCCACTACGTCCGACGAGGTCAGACCGTGATGGATCCACGCGCCCTCGGGACCGCCGATGGCGTCTTGGACCACGTCGACAAATGCGGCGGTATCGTGTCGCGTCACGGCCTCGCGAGCCTCGACCCGCGAGACGAACTCGGCGTCCACCACTGGACGGCGAGCTCGCAGTGCGGCGGCGTCCGCAGCGGGTATCCGTCCCAGCACGACCTGAGCGTCGACGGCCAGCAGTTCCACCTCGAGCATCGTGTCGAACCGGTGCTCGTCGCTGAACAGCTCGGCGACGTCGGCCGGCGCGTACCTGCGGATCATGACTCTCCCTCGAGGGCGGCGCGCGCAATGTCCTGGCGCACGACCATCCCCTCAAAGGTTACGAGCGAGACCGCGTCGTAGGCGCGACGTCGCGCCGCGGCCAACGTGTCGGCGACGCCGGTGACCGATAGGGCCCGTCCCCCGGTGGTGACGAAGCGACCCGCGTCGTCGCGCGCCGTGCCGGCGTGAAAGATCGTCACTCCCTCGCGCGCGTCCGCCAACTGGCCGTCCTCACCCAGACCAGTGATCACGGCGCCACGGCTCGCGTGCTCCGGGTAGCCGCTCGACGCCAGCACCACCGTGACCGCCGAGCCGGCGGGCTCTACCGCGACTGTGTCCAATTGTCCCGCGGCGGTGGCGGCCAGCAAATCGAAGAGGTTGTCGCCGTACAGCGGTACCAGGGCCTGAGCCTCGGGGTCACCAAAGCGCACGTTGTACTCGAGCAGTTGGGGGCCCTCGGTCGTGACCATGAGCCCCGCGTACAGGACGCCTCGATAATCAACGCCGCGGAGCTGCAACTCGCGCAGGGTCGGCGCCACGATCCGTTGGAGGACCTCGTCGATCACGTCGGGGGTCATCGACCTCATCGGGGCGTACGCGCCCATGCCGCCAGTGTTAGCGCCCTGGTCGCCATCGCCCACTCGCTTGAAGTCCTGGGCCGGCACCAGCGCGCGGAAACTCGTCCCGTCACAGAGCACCAGCAGCGAGCACTCCTCGCCCACCAGGCCCTCTTCGACCACGACCGTCGTGCCCGCCGCGCCAAACGCGGCGCCGCTCAATTTGACTTCGACGTCGGCGACGGCGGCGCCGAGATCGGGCGTCACGAGCACGCCCTTGCCGGCGGCGAGACCATCGGTCTTGATCACGTACGGCGGCGCGAGCGAACGCAGGAACTCCGTCGCGTCGCGCGCGTGAGAGAAGACCCCGTAACGCGCCGTCGGAACACCGGCGGTGTGGAGGAACTCCTTCATGTAGGCCTTCGAGCCTTCGAGGCGCGCACCCGCGGCCCCCGGTCCGACCACCGCCTTACCTTGAGCGCGAAGTTCGTCGGCGAGTCCGTCCACCAGAGGCTGCTCCGGACCGACCACGACGAGGTCGGCGGCGATCTCGCTGGCCGGACTCGCGACGCACGTGAAACCGTGGGCGGCGATGCCCGCGCTACCCGGCGTCACCACGACGTCGTGACCGCGCGCGAGACCCCAGGCCAGGGCGTGTTCGCGCGCGCCAGACCCGACGACGACGACCTTCACGACGGTCGGACGAACTGTTCTCGTCCCGGGCCGACGCCCACGACGGCGATCGGCACGCCGATCGTCTCCTGCAGGAACGCCACGTATCTCTGGGCGTCGCTCGGCAGTTGGTGGTAGTCGGTCATCTCGGAGAGGTCGGCGCGCCAACCCGGCAGCGTCTCGTACACCGGCGTCACCTCGTGCAGTATCGACTGGTGATAGGGCGGGTGGTCGTAGCGCACGCCGCCGGCGTCGTAGGCGACGCAGACGTTGACCTCCTCGAGCGTGTCGAGCACGTCGAGTTTGGTGAGCGCCAACTCCGTCAGCGAGTTGAGTCGAGCCGCCTGGCGCGCCATCACCGCGTCGAACCACCCGACCCGGCGACGGCGCCCGGTGTTGGTGCCGAACTCGTGTCCGCGCTCGACGAGCAGATCGGCTACCTCTCCGTCGAGCTCGGTCGGGAATGGACCGGCCCCGACGCGCGTGACGTACGCCTTGGCGATCCCCACGATCCGGGTGAGGTCACGTGGCCCCAAACCCGAACCGGTGCTCGCCCCGCCGGCCACCGGGTTCGAGGAGGTGACGAACGGATAGGTCCCGTGATCGAGATCCAGGAACGTTGCCTGCGCACCCTCGAGCAGGATTCTCTGGCCCCGGGCCAGGGCTTCGTGGACGACGTTGACGGTGTCACCGATCATCGCCGCGAGGCGCGGCGCGTACTGCTCGAGATAGGTCTCGGCGATCTCGGAGGCCTTCAGCGGCAGACGGTTATAGACCTTGGTGAGCACGAGGTTCTTCTCGTGCAGCACCACGTCGAGCTTCTCCTTGAAGATCTTCGGATCGAGCAGGTCCTGGACGCGTAGGCCCACGCGCGAGGACTTATCGGCGTAGGCCGGGCCGATTCCGCGCTTGGTGGTGCCCAGCGCGTTCTTGCCGAGGAACCGTTCGGTGAGGCGGTCCAGTTCGTGGTGGTACGGCATGATCAGGTGCGCATTACCGGACACGATCAGGCGCGACGTGTCCACACCCTTGGCGCCGAGGGCGTCGATCTCGGCCAGTAGGACCGCGGGGTCAACCACCACGCCGTTGCCGATGACGGGCGTGATGTGCGAGTACAAGACCCCCGACGGGACGAGCTGGAGCGCGAACGCTTCACCATCGACGACGATGCGGTGCCCTGCGTTGTGGCCCCCCTGGTAGCGCACGACTAGGTCCATGTCACGGGCCATGAGGTCGGTGAGTTTGCCTTTGCCCTCGTCACCCCATTGGGTTCCGACGACGACGGTTGCGGGCACGGGTCTCCCTCGAGGAAGCTTCGGAATGCCCAGTCTAGGTCCGCTGCCGCAGCGCCCTGATTGCCCAGCGAGTGCGCGACGGGGTGAGTGTGTGGCGCGTGGCTCGCGACCTACAGCGGCTCAGACGTCACCAACTCCGCGGTGTCCTCTCGACCTTCGACGGCAACGCGGACGGCCCCTACACTCGGCACCACCCGTCGATCGGAGAAAGATGGCCACGTTTGACGATGTCATTCGACTGACCGCACACCTGCCCGAGGTCACCGTGTCGACCTCATTCGCGACGCCCGCGCTCAAGGTTCACGGCAAGTCATTTTGCCGCTTATGGGGCGACCGGGATCATAAGAAGGCCGACGTCAACGGTGCCGAGGTTCTGGTCGTGTTCTGCGACATCGACGAGAAGCAGTTCCTGTTGGCCGAAAACGAGGGGTCACTCTTCACCGCACCGCACTACGACGGTCACGGATCGGTTCTCGTGCTACTGGATGATGTCGACGAAAAGTTGCTCGGCAACCTGCTCTTTGACAGCTACCTCCAAAAGGCCCCACCGTCGATCCAGCGACAGTTTCCGCCGAGCTGATATTGGTGTGAGGTGCGCCAACTCATAGGCGCCATGCGACAAGGCCCGGAGCCCTCCCAAGCACCCACGGGTCGACTCAACTCCAGGGTTTGATACCACTCTGGTATCATCAAATCGTGGCGTTCACAGTCCGAACTGACCAGGAGCTTGAGACGGCCCTCGACGAGCTGACGAGCGAGAGCCACCTGTCGCGCCAAGAGGTGGTGCGTCGTGCGGTGCTGGAGATGCGTGAGCGTACGAGTCATCGCGCGAACGTCCAGATCGCCACTGAACTGATGATGGAGCGTTGGGGCGACATCCTGCAGCGGCTCGGCGATGCGTGATCACCGTTCGCTACCTGCGTCTCGACGACGCCCTTGATCTGATTCGAGTGCTGGGCGTGGGTCCGGTTCGCGATCTCGGTCTCTTGGCATCAGGTCTGGCTCGACCCCAATCCGGTGCGTTCGGCAGTGACGCGTATCGAACGACTGATTTGAAGGCGGCCGCCTTACTCGACTCGCTGACCAACAATCACTCACTCGTCGATGGAAACAAGCGACTCGCATGGTTGGCCACGACCGTGTTTCTCGCCATCAACGATCACGGCACATCGGTCTCGAACGACGAGGCCTTCGACCTCGTCGTCGATGTCGCCGCTGGATCTGTTGAACTCCAGCAGATCGCCGCGCGACTTCGTGTCGGCTCGCCGCCGGATGCTGAAAGGTCCTGAGCGATGGCCTCATCGGCGTGGAGCCACAACGTCGCGCCGAATATTGAGTAGAACAGTGCGACGGTTTCGGACGAACGCTTGCTGCTCAAACGAGCGCTCTAGCCAAATCTTCGAGAAGGTCGTCGACATCTTCGATGCCGACACTCAGACGGATGAGGCTGTTCGACGGCTCCAGCATCGAGCCTGACGTCGAGACGTGGGTCATGTCGGAGGGCAACTCGATGAGGCTCTCGACCCCGCCCAACGACTCGGCCAGGGTGAACACAGTCGTGGTCTCGCACACTCGGCGGGCCGCGGCGTTGCCACCCTTGACGCTGAAGCTCACCATTCCGCCGAAGTCATCCATCTGCGCGGCCGCGATCTCGTGACCCGGGTGAGTCGGCAACCCTGGATAGAAGACCTGGTCCACCGCGTCGTGGCCCGCGAGGAACGCGGCGACGAGTCGGGCGTTCGTGCAGTGTCGATCCATGCGCACACCCAGTGTCTTCAGCCCGCGCAGCAGCAGGTAGCAGTCAAGCGGTCCGGGAACGGCCCCGATCGCGTACTGGTGGAACTTCAGCATGTCGGCCAGTTCGTCGTCGTTGGTCGCGACGAAGCCGCCGAGCACGTCCGAGTGTCCGCCGACGTACTTCGTCGTCGAGTGGACCACGACGTCGGCCCCGAGGGTCAGCGGCCGCTGCAGGTACGGGGTGGCGAAGGTGTTGTCGACCACCAACCTCGCGCCACGCTCGTGGGCCTGAGCGGCCAGCGACGCGATCGAGACGATGTGGAGCATCGGGTTGCTCGGCGTCTCCACCCACAGCATCCGGGTCGTCGGTTGGAAGGCCGCGTGCACCGCGTCCATGTCCGACAGGTCCGCGAAGGAGATGGTGAGCCCCCAGGCGCCGAAGATCCTCGACATGAGGCGGTAGGTCCCGCCGTACGCGTCGCTGCCCAAGATGACGTGGTCGCCGGGTGACAGTGTTCGCAGCAACGCGTCCTCACCGGCTAACCCGGACGCGAAGGCGATGCCGTGGCGGGCCTCTTCGAGACCGGCCAGGCACGACTCCAGTGCCGCGCGCGTCGGGTTGTCCACCCGGGCGTAGTCACTGAAACGCGGCTTGCCCACGCTGTCTTGGGCGTAGGTCGACGTCAGGTACACCGGTGGGTTGACGGCACCGGTAATCGGGTCGGGCTCGGAACCCACGTGGATGGCCCGCGTATTGAACCCCCTCACCGCACACTCCCTTGTTCTAAGAACCCGAGCAGGTCGCTGCGGGTCAAGACGCCCACCGGGTGACCCCCGTCGAGAACCAACACGCTGGCCGTGGTGCTGAGTCGCTTGGTCAGCTCGGCCACGCTCATACCCACGCCGATCATCGGCATGGGCGGGTCGGCCACGTCCTTGACCCGAAGGTCCAAGACGCGCGGGTCTTGCGTGCTCGCCACCAACAGACCGAGCTCGCTCAGCGAACCGGAGACCTCCTTGGCCGCCAGCGGCAGCTCATCGGTCACGGTCACCAAGAGCTGGGAGACGTCGTCCTTGCGCATCAGCGAGATCGCGTCGCGCACCAGGACCTCCTCGGTGACCAGCACCAGGTCGGCCAACCGGTCCGACGAACGCGGGGTCTTGGAGGCCAGGACGTCGCCGGCGTCGGGACCGTCGTGGGGCCGTAGGAATCCGTAGTCCGACATCCACGTGTCGTTGAACACCTTGGACAGGTAGCCGCGACCGGAGTCAGGTATCAGCACGACGACGACGACGTCCTCGGCGAGAGGCTCGGCCACGCGAAGCGCCGCCGCGACCGCCGTCCCGCCGGAGCCGCCGATGAGCAGTCCCTCGCGACGCGTCACCAGTCGGGCCATCGCGAAGGCCTCGGCGTCGCTGACCGCCACCACCTCGTCGACCACCGACGGGTCGTAGTTCTTGGGCCAAAAGTCCTCGCCGACGCCCTCGGTCAGGTAGGGCCGTCCCGCGCCGCCCGAGTACACCGACCCTTGGGGGTCGGCCGCGATGACGCGGATGCTCGCGCGCTGCTCCTTGAGGAAGCGCCCGACCCCGGTGATTGTTCCACCGGTGCCGGCGCCGGCGACGAAGTGGGTCACGCGACCCTTGGTCTGGGCCCAGATCTCGGGACCAGTGGCCTCGTAGTGCGCCCGAGTGTTGTTCGGGTTCGAGTACTGATCCGGGCGAAAGGAGTTCGGCGTCTCGCGAGTCAGGCGTTCGGCGGTCGAGTAGTACGAGTCGGGGTGTTCCGGTGGCACGGCGGTCGGGCAGACGACGACTTCGGCCCCGTACGCGCGCAACAGGTCGATCTTTTCGGGTGCCATCTTGTCGCTCATTACGAAAATGCATTTGTAGTCGCGCTGCGCGGCGACGATCGCCAGGCCCACGCCAGTGTTGCCACTCGTCGGTTCGATGATCGTGAACCCCGGCCCGAGCAACCCGTCGCGCTCAGCTGCCTCGACCATGGTGAGCGCCGGTCGGTCCTTGGAACTCCCGCCCGGATTGGTGGTTTCGAGTTTCGCGATCACCGGACACCGCACGTGCGCTCCCACCCTGGCCAGACGCACCATCGGCGTGTGGCCGATGAGTTCCAGGGGGCTCTCGGCCACGTCCATATCGGAGTACGGCATCACTCGTCGTTTCTGCAAGGACCGCTGAGTCACTGCCCGCACGGTCGGCTTCCGGCCCTCACTCTAAATGACCGCGAGCTCGCCACCTAATGAGAAGCCGAGAGGCTGGCGCCCGTGCGGAACGTAAAGGCATCGTGTCGAACCCCCGTTGGAACGAGGACGAGTCCCCCCGCCGTGGTCAGCGTCAGTCGAGTCAAGAGGGCCGGTGACGGCACGCCCCCGGCAACTTGGAGGCGTTGAAAGTTCACGCGGGTCATGACGGGGTAGGGCCCCATCATGGTGGCCACGGCCGAGGGGATGGGATCTTCCTGGAGCCACTCGCCGGTGGTGAAGGACGTCCCCGCGCCGTAGCTGACGGCCTTGGTAAACGCCACTCTGGCCGAGGGGTCGGTGAACGTCGCAGTCCAGCCTCCGCGGCTCTGCACGAGTGACGCCGTGACCTTGTCGCTGGCGCTCACGTCGCCGATCCACTGGGGGTAGTACTGAAGAGCTGCGTGGCTCCAGAACGCCCGGTAGATGAACGTCGCGGGCGAGACGCACTGTTCGAACACCCCCACCTGAATGAACTGGTTCGTGGCGCTACTCTGCGCGCCCACCCACGTGGCAGCGGCGCCGGGAGGCGAGTGCTTATCGATACGCGGCACCCGCCACGTTGAACCGATCTCGGTCACGCGACCTGACCACTGGTATCCGCCAAATCCCGACAGGGGGAAGACGTACCGGGGACTCGCGGCACGAAGATGATCGAGTGGGGTCGAAGGCCACAACGACAGCCCGCTACCGACAAACACCCCGACGCTCAGTACCGCGCCAACCAACGCGAGGCGGGTCCAACCCCGACGCCCCATAGTCCCCACCCCCGAGTTGACCCGGCCGATGTTGGCACAACTCGCGTGTCAATGGGAACGAATCACGCCGGTTTTTGGCCGACCACTCGGTGACTAGAGCAGAAACGGGATGACGGCCTTGACCCGACGTCGGTATTGGGGATACTGATCGGGAAAGGTCTCGGTCATCAGTCGCTCTTCGTCGCGAATCTTGACGCTGAAGACGACGACCGCCACCACGAAGAGCAAGAACCCGTACGGTTCGGCGTACATGAGCTGCGTCCCGATGCCCATCGTGAACAGTCCCGTGTAGATCGGATGGCGCACGTAGCGGTACGGTCCGGTCACGATCAACTGGTGGTCCTCCTTCAAAGTGACGATCCCGCTCCAGTTGGTGCCGATGGTGAGACGAGCCCAGACGGCGAAGATCGCCCCGAGCACGACCAGGGCGGTCGCGACCACGCTGAGCGCGGAGTCCACGCGCCACAGGTGGTGACGCCACCAGTGGCCGAGGAACCGCGACGTGAACACGACGAAGATTCCGAGCACCGCCACCGTGCGCCAGTAGCCGCCGCTGCGGGCCACGGTGCGCTTGGTGCGAAAGGCCAACACGATCCACGTGAGGGTCACGATCGTCCATACCCACTGAATCAAGGTGGTGTCCGGCTGAATCACGACGCTCCAAAGAAATGGCGATGGCGTCGCAGGATCCGGAGCGCTGCCGCGGCCACTCTCACGGACGCTGCGCTCGGCCGCGCACCGCGTTCACGAACACGGCGAGGGTGCTGTTGACCGGGACCATCTCGCGCCGGTATTGGCGATGGGTGGCCTCGACGTCGCCGCGAGCCGCGTCGCTCTGGGACGCCAACCGCTCGCGAGCCTCGGCGAGCTCCAACTCGAGCGCCATGATGCGCTTGACTCCCTCGAGATTGACGCCCTCGGCCGTCAGTTCTTGTATCCGGCGCAGCGCGGCCAGGTCCTCATCAGAGAAGCGCCGCGAACCGCCGCGAGTTCGTTGAGGGGCCAACAGGCCGCTGCGTTCGTAGTTGCGCAGAGTCTGCGGGTGGACGCCGGCGAGTTCGGCGAAGACCGAAATGACGTAGACGGCGTGACTCTCTTCGTGTTCAGTCACTGTGCACCTCCCCCAGCGACGCCGCGAGGCGTTCGACCTGCGCGCGTTGATCCTTGGTCAGCTTCTTGGGCACGGTCACGTTGAGCGTGACGAGCAGGTCGCCCGCGGCGTGTTTTCCTCCGGCCGGCACCCCGCGTCCGCGCACCCGCAAGGTGGTACCGCCCTGTGTTCCCGCTGGGACCTTCAGGGTCACCGGCTCGTCGAGCGTGGCGACCTCCACCGTGGTACCCAGCATCGCCGAGGTCACTGGAACGTCCACCGACGTCGTGACGTGACGACCCCGACGTCCGAAGAGCGGGTCCGCTCCGACGTGGACGTCGACGAAGAGGTCTCCGGCGGCCCCGCCGTTGACGCCCGGGTTGCCCTTTCCCTTCAGTCGAATTCGCTGGCCGTCGACGACGCCCGCGGGAACGCGCACGTTGACGCGCCGCGCCGAGGGCTCGCGCCCGGTGCCGTGACAGGTCGGGCACGGCGTCACGATCCGGCCACCGCGCCCGTGACAGACCGGGCAGATGGTCGACATGGCGAAGGGTCCCTGATCGTCGTTGAGCACTCCGCGTCCGCCGCAGCGCTCGCAGGTGGCGAAACCGGTGCCCGGCGCCGCGCCGGTGCCGCCGCAGGTGTGGCAGGCGTCCGACGACGGCAGGGTCACGGTGGTGGTCACGCCGACCACGGCGTCACGAAAGCCGAGGTGCAGGGCGGTCTCTAAGTCCGCACCGCGCTGGGCGCGCTGGCGCCGGCCACCGAAGAGACCCCCGAACAGGTCGCCCAGGTCGCCGAAGTCCGCGTTGGTGAACGGTGACCCGCCGGGACCGGCGAAGCCGGCGGCCGAGGGGCCGAGCCGTCGAACCTCGTCGTACTCCTTGCGCTTCTCGTCGTCGCCGAGCACGTCGTAGGCGACCGAAACTTCCTTGAAGCGCTCCTCGGAACCGGGGTTGGTGTCCGGGTGCAGCTGCTTGGCCAACTTCCGGTAGGCGCGCGTGATCTCCTTGTCGGTCGCGCTCGAGCTCAGTCCGAGGACCTTGTAGTAGTCCTTCTCGAACCACTCTCGTTCGGCCATGGGCCCTTAGCCTTTCACCCTCACCATCGCCGGACGCAGCACCGCGCCCTTCCATCGGTACCCCGCGCGCAGCACGCCGTCGATCACCGGCTCATCGTCGCCGGGTTCGTGAGCCACGGCGTCGTGCACCTGAGGGTCAAAGGGCACGCCGTCCTCGTCGATGCGCTCGAGCCCAAGCCGGCGCAGCGTATCGAGCATGAGCCCTCGGGCCTGGCCCAGGGCAATGGCCTCTTCGGAGGGTTCAAACCCCTCGGCGTCGTCACCGAAGTGAGCCTGGGCGAGGTCGAAGGCGTCGAGCACCGGGAGGAGCTTGGCCACGAGGTCCCCGGCGGCGCGCGCCGCGGCCTCCTCCGAGGTGCGCAGCACGCGCTTGCGATAGTTCTCGAAGTCGGCCTGCAGGCGTTGCAGCGTCGCGAGGTACTCGTCGCGTTGGCGCTCGGCCTCGCTCAGGTCCTCCTCGACTACCTCGGCGACGTCCTCGAGACCGGAGAGGTCATCGGGGATCTCGTCGCTCATTGCTCGTCGACGATTTCGGCGTCCACGATGTCGTCGTCATTGCTAGTCGGCGCTGACGTCGGCGCGGCGTTGGCCTTGGCCGCCTCCTCGTAGAGGCGCTGGCTGAAGCCTTGGCTGGCCGTGAGCAGGTGCTCGGTGGCCGACTTGATGGCGTCGTTGTCGGTGCCCGCGAGGGCGTCCTTCAACGAGGCCAGAGCCTTCTCCACGTCGTCGCGCTCACTGCCCTGGAACGACTCAGCCTGCTCGCGCAACAGCTTCTCGGTCGAATACACCAAGCCATCCGCGTTGTTGCGGATCTCGGCCTCGGCGCGGCGCTGGCGGTCCTCTTCGGCGTGGGCCTCGGCGTCACGAACCATGCGGTCGATCTCCTCCTTGGACAGCGACGAGCCGCCAGTGATGGTCATCGACTGGGTGGTGCCGGTCGCCGTGTCCTTGGCCGAAACGTGCACGATCCCGTTGGCGTCGATATCGAAGGTGACCTCGATCTGGGGCACGCCACGCGGCGCCGGCGGGATGCCGACGAGCTGGAACTTGCCCAAGGTCTGGTTGTAGGAGGCCATCTCGCGCTCACCTTGCAGGACGTGGACCTCCACGCTCGGCTGGTTGTCGTCGGCCGTCGTGAAGATCTGGGACTTCTTGGTCGGGATGGTGGTGTTGCGATCGATGATCTTGGTCATCACCCCGCCCTTGGTCTCGATACCCAGCGACAGCGGCGTGACGTCGAGCAGGAGGATGTCCTTGACGTCGCCCTTCAAGACGCCCGCCTGAACGGCGGCGCCCACCGCGACCACTTCGTCGGGGTTGACGCTCTTGTTGGGCTCCTTGCCGGTCACCTTGTTGACCAGCTCCTGGACCGCGGGGATGCGCGTCGAACCGCCGACCAGGATGACCTGGTCGATCTTGTCCAAGGTCAATCCGGCGTCCTTGATGGCCTGGTCGAACGGCGCGCGGCACTTGTCGACGAGGTGACTCGTCAACTCGTTGAACTTGGCACGGCTGAGCTTGATGTCCAGGTGCTTGGGGCCGTCGGCCGTCGCGGTGATGAAGGGCAGGTTGACCTGGGTCTCCTGCACGCTCGACAGTTCGATCTTGGCCTTCTCCGAGGCCTCCTTGAGGCGCTGGACGGCCATCTTGTCGCTCGAGAGGTCGACGCCCTCGGTGTCCTTGAACGTCTTGATGAGCCACGCCATGACGGCGTCGTCCCAGTCGTCGCCACCCAGGTGCGTGTCGCCGTGCGTGGACTTGACCTCGAAGACGCCCTCAGCGATCTCGAGCACCGAGACGTCGAACGTCCCGCCGCCGAGGTCGAAGACCAACACGGTCTGCTCACGGGTGCCCTTGTCGAGGCCGTACGCGAGGGCCGCGGCGGTGGGCTCGTTGACGATGCGCAGAACCTCGAGGCCGGCGATCTGACCCGCCTCCTTGGTGGCGGTGCGCTGGGCGTCGTTGAAGTACGCCGGCACCGTGATGACCGCTTGGGTCACCGTGTCGCCCAAGTACGACTCGGCGTCGCGCTTGAGCTTCTGGAGGATGCGCGCGGAGATCTCCTGCGCGGTGTACTTGGTGCCGTCGATGTCGACGGACCAGTTCTCGCCCATGTGGCGCTTGACCGAACGGATGGTGCGCTCGGGGTTGGTGATCGCCTGACGCTTGGCCACCTCGCCGACCAGCACCTCGCCGGTCTTGGAGAACGCCACGACCGACGGGGTCGTACGACCACCCTCGGCGTTCGGAATAACGACGGGTTCGCCCGCCTCCAGCACGCTGACCACTGAGTTCGTGGTTCCTAGGTCGATGCCGACTGCCTTAGCCATGAAAAGCTCCTTGTAACTGACCCCGCCGCCACGGACCTTCCGAGTGCGGGATTCCCACAATCAAGAATACTAAGTTGAGTCCCCTCTTGTCAAGAAAATCTATAAGGAGACGCGCAACTACGACTTTTTCTTTGAGAGACACTGAAAATAAAGGCTTTTCCAACGGTCTCCGTACGTCAAATGCGGCGACAGACAAGCTCTCCCTTGCCAATCGGCACGACGACCGCGTCGACCCGAGGGTCCGCGTGGGCCGCGTCGACGAACCCTTGCAGCGCCGACTGATGGCTGATCACGTTGTCGGCAACGAGTATTCCGCCCGGAACCAGGTTGGGCACCACCATCTCGTAGGCGGCGGCGTAGACGTCCTTCTCCGCGTCGAGGAAGCAGAATCCGACCTCGCCGAGGTCCTGCGCGCGGGTCAGGAAGTCCCCCGCGACGAGGTCCACCACGTCCGTCACCCCGGCAATCGAGAACGTCTCGCGCGCCAGGGCCAGCTTCGCGTCCAGCACCTCGTAGGTTTGCAACGTCCTCCCGGTCGCTCGGCACGCCAGCGAGAGCCACAGCCCGGAGTACCCGGCGCTGGTCCCGATCTCGAGCACCTGGCCATCGGGCGCACCCGCACAGAGGAGGGCTAAGAATCGTCCCGTCTCCGGCGGTATCTGGCGCAAGCGCTCGAGCTGGGGCGTATCGTCGCGACGGTCGCGCTCGTCGAGTTCCTCGAGTTCGCGCATTCGCGCGGCGACCGACTCGGGCATGTCCGTGAACACGACCTGAGTTTGCCAGGTGCCGGGAAACCACGCCCGACCAGTCGGTACGCTGAATTCGTGCCTGACCTCATTCTCCTGCGCCACGGCCGCTCGCAGTGGAACCAACTGAACCTCTTCACCGGATGGACCGACGTCGACCTGGACGGCGGTGGCGAGGCCGAGGCCGCCGAGGCGGGCCGTCTCCTGGCCGCCGAGGACGGGCTGGACCTGCGGATCGTGCACACATCGGTGCTCACGCGCGCCATCCGAACCTCCGACATTGCCCTGCACGTCGCGGGCCGCTCGTGGTTGCCGGTGCGGCGCAGCTGGCGCCTCAACGAGCGCCACTACGGGGACCTCACGGGCAAGGACAAGAAGGAGACCGCCCAAGCCTTCGGGGCCGAACAGGTACGTCTGTGGCGACGCAGTTACGACGTTCCGCCACCCCCGCTGCCGCCCGGCGACCCGCGCGGCAGCGAGACCGACCCGCGCTATCGCGACGTGCCGCGCGAGTTCATTCCGGCCACCGAGTGCCTCAAAGACGTGGTGGAGCGCGTGGCGCCGTACTTCCGCGACGTCATCGCCGACGACCTGCGCGTCGAGTCGGTGCGTGGCGGCGCCGTGCTCGTCGTCGCCCACGGAAACTCGCTGCGCGCGCTGCGCATGATCCTCCAGAACATCTCCGAGGACGAGATCGTCGACCTGGAGATTCCCACCGGCATCCCCTACCGGGTTCGCCTCGACGAGCAACTCGAGGTCATCGATGCGGACTACCTCGGCGACCCCGCCGCGGCCGCGTCGGCCGCCCAGGCCGTGGCGCGACAGGCCGGCTAGATCGCCTCGGGTCCTCGCTCGTTGGTGCGCACCCGCACCACCTTCTCCACGTCAGTCACCCACACCTTGCCGTCACCCACGGTGTCGGTGCGCGCCGCGGTGACGATCGCGTCGAGTACTGCGTCGACCTGCTCGTCGGTGGTGACGACCTCGATCTGGATCTTGTCGACGAAGTCGAACTCGTACTCGCGGCCCCGGTAGATCTCGATGTGTCCGCCCTGACGGCCGAAGCCGCGCACCTGCCCGACGGTCATCCCCGATACGCCCACGGCCTTCAGCGCGACCTTCACCTCGTCGAGCTTGAACGGCTTGACGACTGCGGTAACCAGCTTCACTTGTTCTCCCTTAGACGTTGTCGCTGTGGCTGTGACTCGGGGTCATGACCGGCTCACCGAACGTCGGCTCCGGGAACGCCTCTTCGTCGTGGATTGCTATGTCCCCAATGGCTAGCACCTCGTCGGTCTCGCGCAACCCTCCCAGCACGAACTTCACGATATAGAACACCACGGCGGTGCCCGTGGCCGTGAAGACGATGATCCACGATGCGGCGAGGAACTGCTCCCAGAGTTGGTGGAAGGAGTGGCCGTAGAACCACCCTCGCACTGAAATGCCGCCGGTTCCCTTGTAGTTCTTGCCGCTCACCCCGTACTCAGTCATGTGCGGGTCGGCCAGGATCCCCACGAGTAGTCCCCCGGTGAGCCCGGCGAAGCCGTGGGTGTAGACGACACCCAGCGCGTCGTCGACCAGACGGAACGGGCGCAGCCGCGACACGTAGTTCCAGGCCACCCACACGATCACCGAAGCAATGAGGCCGACCAGGATAGCCCCGGTTCCGTTGACCCAGCCGGCCGACGGCGTGATCGCGACCAGTCCGCAGATCATTCCATTGATCGCACCCAGGAAGGTCGGCTTCTTCTGCTTGGAGAAGAACATGTCCATCCCGACCCACGCCAGCACGCCCATCGCGGTGGCCACGTTGGTGTTGAGCACGGCTGCGGCGGCGTCGGCGCCCGCGTAGAAAGGGTCACCCCCGTTGAACCCGTTCCAGCCGAGCCATAGGATTCCCGCGCCCACCGCGACCATCATCAGGTTGCTCGGGAAGGCGTTCTCGCGGTCTTGCCAGCGACGCGGTCCGACGATCGCCGCTCCCACGAACGCGGCAACCCCGGCCGCCAAGTGGATGACGTAGCCACCGGAGTAGTCCACAGCGCCCTTCTGCGCGAAGAAGCCGCCGCCCCACAACAGGGCCGCATTGACGCAGTAGACAAGCGTGATCCAGAGCGGCACGATGAGCATCCACGCCTTGAACTTGAGACGGCCGACCAAGCCGCCCAGAAAGAGCAGCGGCGTGATCGCCGCGAAGACGAACTGGAAGTACGCCAGCGTCGCGGTGGGGAAGTGGAAGGGGATGAACGTGTTGGCCCCGGAGAACGCCTGGCCCTGCTCGGACGAGGCGCTACCCAACGCGGTGAAGTGCCCAATGAAACCACTCCAGAACGAGCCGGTCGGACCGAAGTGCGAGAGGCGACCGAAGGCGAGGTTGTAACCCCAGAGCATCCACACGATGAGCACCATCGCGAAGCCGCAGAAGACCATCATCATCGTGTTGACGATCCACTTCTTGCGCACCAGGCCGCCGTAGAGAACAGCGATGCCCGGAAGGCTCATAAGACCGACCAGCGTGGCCGCGACGAGCTGCCACGTGTTGTCCGCGGGATTCAGCCAGTGCGGATAGGGGATGATCGTCGCCAGGTCGAGCACGTCTCTCCTTCAGTGAGGGCGACGTTGACCTCGGTCGGTTTCGACCAGTGTGTCAACCAGGCGTTTCGGTTCAGTTAGCGACGTGTTACGGCGACGTGAACTGTGTCAGGTCGTGGGGGCGGTAAGCGAGCTCTCCACGACCTGGGAGATGTCCAGCACCGCGACGTCCTCGCGACCCTGGGCCTTGACCGCGTCGTCCAGCATGATCATGCAGAAGGGGCAGGCCGTGGAGATGACGTCGGCGCCGGTACCGAGGGCCTCGTCGGTGCGCTCCATGTTGACGCGCTTGCCGATGTTCTCCTCCATCCACATGCGCGCGCCGCCGGCGCCGCAGCAGAAACCACGCTCGCGATGTCGGGCCATCTCGATCTGGGTGAGCCCAGGGATGGCCGATAGGACGCTCCGCGGCTCGTTGAAGACGCGGTTGTGGCGACCGAGGTAACACGGGTCGTGGTAGGTGACGCTGCCCGTGTAGTTGATCCCTGGGACCAGGCGCCCGGCGGCCACCAGGTGGCTCAGCAGCTCGGAGTGGTGGATCACGTCGTAGTTGCCCCCGAGAGCGGGGTACTCGTTCTTCAACGTGTTGAAGCAGTGCGGGCAACTGGCCACGATCTTGCGCGCACCGGCGCCGTCCAGAGTGGCCACGTTGGCCTTGGCCATCTCCTGGAAGAGGTACTCGTTACCCATACGCCGCGCCGGGTCGCCGCTGCAACTCTCGCGGGGACCCAAGATGCCAAAGGTGACCCCCGCGCGGTGCAGCATGCGCGCGGTCGAGACCACCTGCTTGCGCGCTCGCTCGTCCAGCGAGCCGGCGCAACCGACCCAGTAGAGGTACTCGACGTCGTCGGGAATGGTTCCGTCAAAGACCGGCACCTCGAAGTCGAGCTGGGCCAGCCACTCGGTGCGCTTGGACGCGCCCAGCCCCCACGGATCGCCATGATTCTCGATGTTGCGCAGCATCAAACCAGCCTCGGACGGGAAACGCGACTCCATCAGGACCTCGTAGCGGCGCATGTCGACAATGGCGTCAACGTGCTCGATGTCGACCGGGCACTCTTCGACACAGGCCCCGCATGTCGTGCAGCTCCACAGCACGTCCGGGTCGATGGTTGTGGGCACCAACGTCGCCACTTCGCCAGCGTCCGCTCCACCGAGCAGGCGGTCCGCCGAGGCGAACATATTGTCGCGCAGCCCCATGATCACGAGCTTGGGACTGAGCGGCTTGCCCGTCGTCCAGGCCGGGCAGACCGACTGGCAGCGTCCGCACTCGGTACAGGTGGCGAAGTCGAGCATCTGCTTCCACGTGAAGTCCTCGACCTTGCCCGCACCGAAGACGGTGTCTTCGGTGACGTTCTCCATGTCCATGTCGGGCGTCCGGTCCAGACCGCCCAGCGCGCGGGGACGGCGCGAGAACGCGACGTTGATCGGCGCGAAGAAGATGTGCAGGTGCTTGGAGTACGAGACGAAGACCAGGAACCCGGCGATGACCGACACGTTGGCGATCAAGAACTCAGCCTCAAGCACACTGTTGTGCCCCGGACCCAGGGGACGAAGCCAGGCCGAGACCGCGCGGCTAGCGAACGCCCAGTGCGACGTTCCCAGATAGGGATCGAAGGAAGAGCCCGGGGGACTCGGCGCGACGAAAGGGTGCGAGAACGGAAAGTAGCCGGTGTTGATCTGAGCGCCGCGATAGAGCAGCAGCGTCAGAATGACGAGCGCGATCATAATGAGGACGGCCCACGCGGCGTTCGTGTGGCTGCCGTAGAAGCGACTCGCGCGGTCCTTGCGCGACGGGGCATTGATCAGCCGGATGACGGTGAAGACCGCCAGGCTCACGAGGACGGCGGTCGCGAAGAAGTCCTCGACGAACGCCAGCCAGTTACTGGTGCCGATCCACGGGATATGAAAGTCGCGATCGAATAGCGCGCCGTACGCCTCGATGATCGTCGCGAGCAGGATCG
Source organism: uncultured Actinomycetota bacterium (assembly GCA_963715855.1). Lineage (GTDB taxonomy): Bacteria > Actinomycetota > Acidimicrobiia > Acidimicrobiales > RAAP-2 > RAAP-2. Next base: position 1,102,036 of record OY970279.1, on the reverse strand, counting down.
TGAACCCCCACATCGTGAAGAAGTGCGCGACGCCGGGGACTGTCCATTTGAGTAACTTTCGCTGACCCGCAACCTCGGTGACCTCAGCTTCGGAGACCTTGGCAAATCCGTGCCAACGACGTGGAGCGTCCTGACCGCTGCGAATCAAGGTGGAGAGCCAGAAAAAGCGGCGTCCCGCCACGGCGAAGCACGCGAGAGTGATGCCCAGTCCGATGATGATCCGCGCCAGCACCACTCTCTCCCTCCGACGGGACGGCGCCCGTCAGTTAGTCCTTCGCGAAGTTCTCCGAATAGCGGCTCGGCGTGGGGCCCCGCTGGCCCCGATACTTGCTGCCGAGACCGGACGTGCCGTAGGGGCGATCGGCCGGCGTGGTCATCTCGAAGAAGCTGATCTGGCCGATCTTCATGCCGGGGTAGAGAGTGATCGGCAGATTGGCCACGTTGGAGAGCTCCAGGGTGAGGTGCCCGTCCCAGCCGGCGTCGACGAAACCGGCCGTCGAGTGAATCAGCAGACCCAGGCGCCCCAGCGAACTCTTGCCCTCCAGGCGCGCCACGAGGTTTTCGGGCAACGCCACCCGCTCGATCGTTGATCCCAGGAGGAACTCCCCGGGGTGCAGGATCATCGGACTGGTCGGACCGACGTCGATGAGTTCGGTCAGGTCCTCTTGTGCCTCGTGGACGTCGATCACGCTTTGGGAGTGGTTGCGGAACACCCGGAAGAGTTGATCGACGTGCAGGTCGACGGAGGACGGCTGGATGGAGTCCTCGCCCAATGGGTCAATGACGATACGCCCTGCCGCGAGGGCTTCCTTGATCGATCGGTCCGAGAGCACCATGACGTAGGCCACAGTACTCGGGAGCCCTTAACGCATCCGGGCCCGAACCGGATGCGTGCGACGAGACCACACCTCGACCTCTGAGGTCCTCAGTCGGTTACGCCTCGCGCAACGCTTCGGCGGGCTGTACGTGAGTCGCGAGCAGCGCGGGCAGCAGCGCGAGCGCGACGCCGCCCACGACGATCACCGCGCAGACGATCGCGACCACTGCCGCGGGCACCACGGCCACGGGCACCGCCCCTAAGTGGAAGGCAAAGGTCCGCCAGACCCACTCACCGATGGCGAGACCCGAAGGCACGCCGATCACGAGACCGATGACCACGACCGTGAGAGCCTGCCAACACGTGGCCGCGAGTACTTGGCGCCTTACGAAACCCAGGACTTTCAGAAGGGCCACTTGCCGCCGACGCCGCGCAACACTGACGAACAGCAGGTGCGCGAGGGTCGCCGCGCCAAAGAGCGCCAGGGTGACGCCGAGTAGAAGGGGGAAGTCGACCGCCTGGCCGAAGTTGAAAAGATCGGTCGGAACGCTCAGTTGATTGACACTCTGGGAGAATTCGTGCTGGAAGTGAGCGAGCGCGGCTCGCCCGGCCGCTCCGGGGGCGATGCCCACCGCCATGCCCCAATTGCCGGAAACGGATTTCAGTAGCCCCGTCTTGCAGGCCGCGGCATCAGAATTGCCTTGGCAGGCCATGTCCAAAACCGCGGGAATAGGCACCACTGCTCCCACACCCAACCCTCCGGTGCTGAAGGTTGGTGGCAATGCGACGACCCCGACGACTTCGAACGTCCTCGTTGGCGAATCATGGGACCTGTTGATCAACGACACGGCGACTCGCGATCCCACGTGCAGATGCGCCTGAGACATGGAGGTAGACCCGAGGTCCATCTGATGGGTCCCCGTCGGGTACCGGCCACTGACCAACGAGAACGCCAACGGGCCCTTGGTCACGTTGACGAAGATCCCCTGGACGGGGACCGAACCAACACGCACGTACCCGCGGGCAAAACCGTAAGAGACCTTGGTCACGCTCGAGCTGTGATCGAAGGTCGCGATCGCTGTATTCAGTTCCGGGGTTGTCATGCCACCCAAGTCGAGCTGCCAGTTCTGTCCGTAGAGCCGCGGGGTCTTGACGAGGTGACTGAGGCTGGCTCCGAAGACCGTCGTCGCCATCAGGGCCATCACCGCCACGGTCGCTCCCACCAGTGCGGTGGCCACCGGGACGCTCGAGCGTCCCCGACCACGATCGAGGGCGTTGCGCACGCCAACCACGACGCTCGGCGGCGCGCCCGCCCGCGCGACCAACGCCGTCGTGGAGTTGGCGTGCGTGACCGGTGCGTCTCGCGACAGCGAACCAGTGCGTCGGTAGGCGGCCCGGCGAGACGGCAGTGCGGACAGTGCCGCCACCACCACCACGATCACGAGGAAACCGAGACCGAGCAGAGCCACGTTGAACACGAATCCCTGACTCGTCTCGGCAGCGCGGGCCTCGCCGACAGGTGTGAGGGGGGAGACGGCAACCTCCAGCGCGATGGCGCCCAGGGCCCCGGCGGCGCCAATGGCTGCTGCGCGGAGCACACCCAGTCCAAACAGTTGGCGCGGGCGCAGCCCAATCGCCGAGAGCGCCGGGTACGACTCGCCTTCGACGAGACTCTGTCGCGATAGCGCCTGGCCGATGAGGGCCAGGCCCGCCAGAACGGCGAAGAGTGCGAAGAACCACCAGCCGGTCGCCTGCGGTTGAATCGACGACGCTATCGACGCGGCGTTCGAGGCCTCATTTTGTGTGTAGATGAAACCGTTAGACGGATTGTGACGGTTGACGAAATTCTGGAGCTGCGCGACATCTCTTTCGCCATGTCGCAGTTTCAACTGGGCGAAGCGAATCGAAACGATCGCGCGGCCCAGTCCGCGGCTGAACGCGGGGCTCGTGTAGAGCGAATATGACGGCGGGGTGGCAGGAAAGTCCGCCTCGCTGACCTCGGTTCCCACCACGTGAAAACTCACGCGAGGGCCGCGCGGTACGACGAAGCCGTTGGTGTGCAAGACCACGCTGGCCTGGGACGCCGCGTAGAACGGCACAGTGACGATCGAACCGATTCCCAGGCCGAACTGACGTTGCATGGAGAACCCCACCAGAACCTCGTCAGGACCGGTCGGCAGTCGTCCGGAGATCAACTTGATGGTGCTGGAAAAGTTCTTCGTGGGAAGACTGAAGACGCCGAGGTACTGGTTCGGGACGAACTGGCCGTTGGCGACGCCGTTGCCGTTGGCGTAAAAGTGTTCAGTCGTCTGCTTGGAGACGTAGTGCAACTTCGAATAGTCAAAAGTCTGCGGCAACGCGGAGATCACGTAGGCGTCATAGCCGTACTGTCGACTAAAGGAAGAAAAGGCCGACGACGTCCTCCACGCCGCGGAGACCCCGGCGAGAACCGTTCCGGCAATAAGGGCTACCAGAAGAGACAGGGCCAACCACGACGCCCAACGGCGACGTAACTCAGAACGAAGCACCACCCCGATTGAGCGCACAGCCCTCCCCAAAGACTGGGACAGATTCTGCCCGACTCCGGGGAGATCCGAAGTAGTGCCACCATCGAGTTGGCCTCGTACTAGCACCTACCAACGTGACGAAGCACTGGGTGCTTACCGTCTGTACATGCCTCAAACATTCGGCCAAAATGTCCGCAGCGATACGATGGACCCCTGCGCGGGCGTAGTTCAGCGGCAGAACATCAGCTTCCCAAGCTGAGAACGCGAGTTCGATTCTCGTCGCCCGCTCCAACGACTCTCAGCCAGAGCCCAGAGCCAAGTATGGCTCCGTCAACAAACCGGCTTCAGTTACTCAAGGCGAGTCGAAGATCCTGTCAGTACCGATGCGACGCCAAATGACGTGAGGCTCACCTGGCACCGTTGATACGCCATACTCGAAGGTTGCGCGCCCGTCAGCGGCCCAGGTTACTTCGAAAATTCCCGGGGTGCCCTTAATACCCTTGACGCGAAGCCCCTTGCGAAAGCCACGACGTCGTTGTAGGTCCTCCACGAACTGGGTAACGGCCAAAAGGAAGAGTGCTTGCTGCTCGCGGCTTAGATCATCAAAGTCTTTGCCGAAACGAGCCAGCCATGCGTACGTAGGCAATTCGCTTTACAACTTCTTCCGCTGGCGCGTCGGCTTTGATCGCTGGCGGAGCGCGCTCAGCAACTCTTCGCCGGAAGCGAAAGCGCTGACCCTCTCGGCGGCACGATCGGCATCGGCATCGCGCTCGCCAGACTGCCATTCGGTCGTCCAGAACCACGCCTGCGTCGCATCGATGAGTTTCTGTGGTCGGAGGAGGATTCCTTCGGTCGTGATCTCCGCCTCCAAGAGATCACCCTCCTCCAGATGCGCGGCGCGTCGCACATCGTCAGGAAGTGTGATTTGACCCTTAGCTCGCATGGTGGTTCTCGACACGATTCAAATCCTGTCATAAGGGAGTAAGACTTTCCATCTTTCTTACTCGTGACCTTTAGCAAAGCTAGCCAGTCCTGCAAACTTGACTGACCAGTAATCAGGATTAAGCCTTGGCTACCCGAACTCGGAGATCTCCACACTGATGAGGCACTCCTTGAGTTCCAGGTCAGCTCAATTACCGGCTTCCCAAGCTGAGAACGCGGGTTCAATACCCGTCGCCCGCTCCAAATAATCTGAGCCCCAGAAAGTGGACTGGCCCTCGCGACAATCGGACCTGGGTTGGTTGGGTTCCCTGCTGACCTTCGACTCGGCTTTTAACCGGGTAGAACTGCGGTCCCCGTTGTCGACGGATTCACGGCCATGGCTCGCGCCGGTGCGACCAACGACTGCTGAATTCGGCGGGCCGCCTCTAAATAGTCCCTCGTCCAGATCATTCGGATCGCGATCGAAGCAACCTGGCCATCTGCACTTCTCAAGTCGTCCCGCACCGCTTCGATGATGTGCCGATCAGCAGCCTCGCTGTTCGGAGCTGGATTCGGGACTGCTCGTTGACCAACGAGTGCCTCTCCAAATCTTTCGTACCATCTCCTCACCGCCGCTGCCTCGTTAAACAACTCCTCACTCGCGGAAAGTCGCTCGACACTGGATCGTGGAACTTCCTTCTCCCACAGACCGAGCACCGCATCGCCGGCTTGGCGTAGGTTGGCCACGCCCGTGACGAGGGCGGTGACTTCGGGCAACGGTATTGGCTTTGAACTTCGTTCGGCGAGGTACGTGCGAAAGGCGTCGTCGAGTCGTCGAGAAGCCGCCGATGCGGCATTCCTTTCCCTGGCTGGAGACGGCGAAGGATTGACGTTTCCGTCACTCGGTTCGATGGCGAAATTCACGGCCGCCTCCATGTAGCTCGCGCTCAAAACGTACGCCTGTCCCAATGCCGAACTGAGCGCCGATGTTGCGCCGCGAGGCCAGAAGAGAAGCCCGACACCGACACTGACGGCGCAGCCAATCGCGACATCTTCAACTCGATAGAGCCCGACCCGCCAGCCGGCGGGTTGCAGCAGATTGAAGAGAATGACAATCGCCAGGGTGAAACCCGCTTGTCCGGCCGCGAAGGATATTGCGGTAGGGGCGAAGCCGGCGACGAGGAGCGCCACGGGAAGCAGGAACCACAACAACGATGTGTTGCTGCCAACGAGCACCAACACCCCGGCGCCCATGACAAAGCCGACGACCGTGCCGAGTATCGCCCGCAGTGCGTTCTGTCCCGTGTTGAGTGCGTTGGAACGCAACACCGACAGGGTGCCGAGGATGACCCAGAACGAATGCTGAAGACCCGTCTTCTCGGCAATCAATACTGCGATCGCCAGTCCGATGGCACCTCGAACACTGTTATGAAGCCAGACCGAACCCAGATCGAGGTGCGCCGCGGCACGTTCCCGCGCCGATTCGATGGGTCCAGACGGGTTCCCCGGTGGGACTCCGGCAATCGCGTCGAGCCATCCGCGCCGATCCGCCGCCACCGCCAGCTTGATGTTGGAACCAACGAGAGAGGCGGCAAAACCCAACTCTTGTGCTCGGAAACTAGGTTCGAGCGAACTGACGAACTCCTCAATCAGTCGGTTGATGGAATTCTCGCCGGCGTCATTCGCGGTGGGCCCGACGACGTACGTGACCCTGTCGGCGATCGGTGCTTGGAGTGTGACCTCATTCTCCAGGGCCTCGAGGGCGGCGGCTAGTTCTTGTAGAGCACTATCGAGATTCGCCGAAGAGGAAGTTGGATCATCGAGTAACTGTGCGCCCGACTCGAGAACCGCGGCCGACGAGGTATGAATTTGACAAGAGAGTCGGGCGACAGATGTTGATATAGCGCTCGGAGCGAGACCAACAATCTGGTCGCCCATCCAAAGGAGCTCATCGACGAGTCGAACAACGGCGCGTGAGGAGACCCCGAGCCCGGTGGGTCTCCAGGGTGCAGCGAGAAAACTCCTGTGAAGAGCACCTACGGCAACTTCGGCACCAGTCATGAGTTCTTCATGCTCTGCTCTCGAGTGCGAATCTGTTCCAAGTGCCTTCGACACGTCACAGCGAAGTTGAGCGGCCAGTGCTATGCACGCGTTAGCCGCCGCACTTCGAAGTGGGTTGGTGACCTTGGCCGGCCACAGTAGCCACACGGCGAGATACGCCACGACGGACGCCATTGCCCATCCCGCGAGTCGGTCAGTTATAACCGTTGACGGACCCGGTACCGCGGTTGACAGAATGAACACCAAGAGCAAAGCAGTGGTCGAACTCGCCAAGACGGAGCTGATAACGCCCGCGAAGATCACAATGAAAGCGACAACACCCATGCAAACGACGGACAGCCACGTCGTTTGAGACACCAGTGTGCCGAAGCACACGAGGATGGCGCCCATTACTGAGAAGACGGCCTGGGCACGAAGACGCGCGCGCATTGGCCCAGAGAAGTCAACCAACATGAGAAGGGCGATCGACCCAAAGGCAGCGAACGTTGCCACTTGCACGTTGCTGATGACCTTGAAGCTCAGCGCAAAGAGGCCGGGCATGATAATCGCGGTGCGCGACGCACGACGGAGGGCGACGAGATTCGGATCGTGTTTCTTGATCCAGGCGCTCACCACTCTCGGCCCCCGGTGATCGTCAGCATGCTTCACCCTTCTAAATTGGGCATACTTTACGAAATGTAATTAGGGTTTATCGCGCGAATGATTCCAACCGACAAGCACCGATCGCGACCAAAGGATTCGGCGAGTCCTCCTATACCTCGTCGACGGTAAGTTCCGCCGCCGGATCCGCTTCTAGCCTGTCGTCGGGAATCGAACGTCCACTTCGGATTGAGCGGCCGTAGGTTCCCTCGTCCAGGCGACGCTCCGCCCTCTTTATTGCGTCCAATCTCGCGCGAAGGCCCTCCAAAATCGCGTCGTTCTCCTGCTCCGCGATCAGCGGTTCGGTCGAGTCGGTCATATCGCCCTGCTCACCGGCGCTTGAGCGCTCGTCGACTCCGTCCGTCGTGACCTGACTGAGCAGCTCTTCTACCCGAAGCCGTTCAGCGAGGAGACGCTCTCGCGCGGTGTCATCGTCCACTTGGTCCCTCGATTCAGCCTCGCTCCTCGAATGACAATATCCGGTGACGCACGAAAATGATGTTGGGGTCTCCACGTCAACTCTCGATTGGCCTTCATTGGCCTGACGCCGCCACGAGCGGGTATCGGAGAAACGTCACTCACGATCATGGTCGTAGATGTCAACAACGTCTCCGAAACTATGGGATCGGGAAATCCAGATCGTTATGCAGTCGACCCTCTTGGCAGCGATGTTGCAGGTGCCATAGGCGTTTCCTAACACGTTGATTGCGCTAGAACTTCGTTGCAGGGGGACCTTATGCCGCTCGTGAATCCGGGGTTTCATGGACGCTCGCGACGGCAAGGAGCCGAGGATATCCCGCCAGGTCAGTACATCGTCGACGACTTTCCGGTTCTGACGGCGGGACAGACGCCAAGGACACCGCTCTCGAATTGGGACTTCACAATCGTTGACCAAACCAGCGAGCCGCTCGCCCGATGGACGTGGGACCAGTTCCAAGACCTGCCGCGCGCGGACATTACCGCCGACATCCACTGCGTCACTAAATGGACGAAGTTGGGAACAAGGTGGACTGGGGTTTCGGTCGACACTCTGCTCTCGGGACTCGATACCGACGCGCAATTCGTCCTCGCGTTCGCGGAAGCCGACTACACCACGAACCTTCCCATGGTCGACGTGCGCGGCGACAAGGCTTGGGTCGCGTTCCAGTTCGAGGGCCAGGACCTCGCACCCGAACACGGCGGCCCCGCGCGTCTGCTCGTCCCACACCTGTACTTTTGGAAAAGCGCCAAGTGGGTGCGCGGGCTCAAGTTGATGGACCACGACCAGCCGGGATTTTGGGAGTCACTGGGCTACAACAACTACGGCGACCCGTGGCGTGAGCAGCGATATCAGGGCGACTGACTCGTGTTGAACTGGCTCGTCGCCACGGTCACCACGACAATCGTCGAGACGCCCGACGCCGCAAGCATCATGTTGAATGTCCCGCAATGGCCTGGTCATCGAGCAGGCCAACACGTCGACGTTCGCCTCACCTCTGGGGACGGTTACTCGACCCAACGGAGTTATTCCATCGCGTCGTCACCGACCTCGAACGAGTTAGAGCTGACAATCGTCCGTCTCAACGACGGTGAGGTGTCGCCGTATCTCACTGGTCTTGGTGTTGGAGATCAGTTCGAGTTACGCGGTCCGATTGGCGGGTACTTCGTGTGGGAGGACACCGAGTCCGAACCCGTGCTCCTTGTCGGCGGTGGTTCAGGTGTCGTGCCACTCATGTCAATGTTGCGCTACCACGCCGAACTCCCATCTTCGACTCCCATGCGCCTCATCTACTCGTCGCGCACCGAGGCCGACATCCTGTACCACGAGGAGCTTGAGGCGCTGTCGGGCGACCAACGTGACGTGATCGTCACGTTGACGAGAGAGGCGTCAACCACCTGGTCTGGACGACGCGGCAGGGTCGACCACGAGTTGCTATCCGAGTTCACCGACCACGCACCAGACGACCTGCTCTGTTTTGTCTGCGGGCCCACGTCGTTCGTGGAAGCCGTGGCCGACGCTCTCGTCACGCTCGGCGTAAAGCCGGACAACTTGAGAACCGAGCGATTCGGTCCGACGAATGGAGGTTGACGTGGAGATTGCGGCATTGGACGGCAACGTGGCGGCGGGAGTCCTGGCGAACGTCTTTCTTCCGGAGATGACGTCAGCGGCCACGAGTTGCGCGCACTGTGGCGCGGTGCGTCAACTCGGCGAACTTGTGGCGTACGTGCACGCCCCGGGCGTCGTCCTGCGATGTTCGTCGTGCGACGCGGTTCTGCTTCGCGTCATGCAAAACCAAGGACGCGTGTGGCTTGATCTGCGCGGTATATCCGTACTCCAGATGGAGCTGCCTGACGAAAGCGGCGAGAGTTGATTTGAGCTTGACGTACCAGTTGGGAATGGCAAGCGCGGGTTCGATTGGCGCTGAATAATTTGTGTCAGATGTGTAAACGCGCGGGACCAGGCACGACGAGCGTGCGCACCATCTTCCTTACAAGGCTCCTTAGGCTTCAATGACGTGATACGTCGTCGAATCGGGTCGGGCCTCGCCATTGTCACGGTGCTCGCACTGACCACTCCGGCGCTCGGGGCGACCCCGGCGCCCACCGTGCCTTCGACATCGGTTGGATTCGACATCAGCTACCCCCAGTGCGGTCGCCCCTACCCGTCCGCGCCGGGATTCGGGATCGTCGGCGTCAACCACGGTCACGCATTCTCGACCAATCCGTGCCTGGAGGGCGAACTGCGCTGGGTGCTCGGAGCAAAAGGTACCGTCCGGGCCTTCTATCTCAACACGGGTGCACCCGGCCCTGGCGACCACCACTGGCCGCGGCGCCAGCACGCACCCCGAGAGTGTCGCGGCACTAACTCGATATCTTGCGCGTACGACTACGGCTGGAACGGAGCTCGCATGTCGTTCGCTTCGGTACTGCGGGCCCTGCTCCACCGCGGCACGCCGTCGCCTCGGGTCGTCGCGACCTCGGCGAGTTGGTGGCTCGACGTCGAAAACGCGAATCCCTGGGAGACGTGGCTCGCCGGCTTCGGCCCATCGCGCCACTCTGAGCTCATCGACCAGGCGGCGCTCCAGGGATCCCTCGGGTACTTGCACTCCCAAGGCGTCTCCTACGTCGGCATCTACTCCTCGATCCTGATGTGGCACAAGCTCATGGGACGCAGCCCGTCGGCCTTCAAGACGGTGCCGGAGTGGATTCCGGGCTCAGGGTCACTGCCCGAGGCCGTGCGCAACTGCACGACGCCTCCCTTCACGGGTGGCTTCGTCGCCATGTTGCAGTACCCGTCACGTGGCTACGACGGCGACTATCGCTGCGCTTTGGCGACCGTGACGAGGTCCGCATCAACACCCGTCGCGGCCGCCGCCAGCTTCCACGACCTACTCGCTCTCAAGTCGAGCGACGGACCGGTCACCTTCACCCAGTCGACCGGCGCGCCGTCGTTGGTGGTCAGTCCCACGGGGAGCGTCACGACGAGCGGCCCGCTGGCGCGAGGAACGTACCGCGCGTCGGGCAGCACCAGTGACACCGGTGGCGACGACGGGTCGTTCACTTTCACCCTGCGGGTCGGCATCATTTCGCAGGTGGCGCCGACGTCCGCGCAGGTCACGGTGTCGGCGTCCTCGACCTTCTCGGCGCAGCTCGCCGTGACTGGAGGCGTCGCTCCGGTGGCGTTCGCCCAGACCACCGGGCAATCCGCGCTGCGAGTCGACTCGTCAGGCCGCGTGACGACCGTGGGCGCTCTCGCGGCGGGGACCTACACGACGTCGGGCACGACGAGCGACTCGAGCGGTGACACCGGGACCTTTCACTACTCCTTGGTCGTGGGACTGCTGACGCAGAAACCTCCAACGTCGGCGTCCGTCACGAGCAATCAGTCGGCGACGTTCGCCATCCAACTGGCGGTATCGGCCCACGTGGGAGCGGTCACCTTCGCTCAGACCACCGGTCAGCCGTCGCTCCTCGTGAGTTCGAGCGGTCTCATAACGACGAGCGGCCCGTTGGCGGCTGGGACGTACCAGGTCGCAGGGACGACGAGCGACGCGGCGGGCGACGCCGGTTCATTCGCGTTCGTCCTGAAGGTCACTACCTCGCCTACGACCACGACCACGACCACGACGACAACCACGACGACGACTCTTCCTTGAGCTCAGTCTTCGGACTCAATACTCATCGCCTGCTCAATTGTGAAAATCGGCGCTCGCTGGCTTCAGGTTCCGTGCGCTCCCGGACGAGGCGCGGTGGAATCACGCTCCGGACGCGTGAAACAGGTGTCCGATAGCGAACCCGAGCCCGGCGGCGCCGAGGCCGATCGCGATCATGCGTGCGCCCTGTCTCCACCACGAGCCGACCCTCGTCAATGCCTGGTAGGCGCCAACGCCGAACAACACGACCGCACTGAGAATGAGCGCCAGGACGATCGCCGGCCCACGAGCCAGCCAGACGAACGGGAGCAACGGGATCAGGTGGCCGATGAGCGTGGCCACCGTGATCACTGCTGAACTGCGCAACACATCCGAGTTGCCAACCGGTTGAAGGTGTCTCTCCTCTTCGAGAATCGTTTCCACCCAACTACCCCGGTTGGCAGTAATGGTGGCGACCACTTGGTTGAGCAGTTGACCCGAGAATCCCTTGCTCCGGTAGAGATCGGTGACCTCTCGAAGTTCGAGATCGCGATCGTTGACGACGGCCGCCTCCTCCACGGCACGTTGGGCGGCGAAGAAGTCTCGATCGGCCACCGTAGAGGTGTAGCCAACGGCGCCCATGGAGATGGACTCGGTAATCGCTGCCGCGAAGCCGGCCGCAAGTAGGACCGTGCGGCTACCGCCGCCGGCGATCACTCCCAGAGTGATTCCCAGGATGTTGACTAGCCCGTCCTGTCCGCCCAAGATCACGTCGCGCAGCCAGTCCGTACCACCGGTATGGCTATGCGGACGACGTGAGCGGACCATCACGTGTCCGGGGGACTCCCTCATCTGCGCTCGGTCTCCGGCGCACGCCCTACCGAGGGCGGTGACACATTGATTGGATCCCGGTGGTTCTGAGGTCGAGGTGCCGTCGTTCATGCGTTCATGGTATTGGGCACTTTCCGCCCGCTTCCAGGGATTCCGGCGAGTCGACCGCGCGTGCGGATTGCGGAGGGACCCCGGCCACCAATTCGCGGAGTCCCGATATATCATTCGCTTTGTGACCAGGGGACTGGGGTCGCATTTTGGCGCTGACCGTGCGCCGTCGCGCACGTTGACTCAGCCGCGCTCGCGTGTGGTTGACCCGCCGACATGTTGAAGCGAGGCGTTTTCGCCTGCCTCATCGGATCGATCCTCACGTCAGCCGGAGTTCTGACGGCGCCCGCGGCCATCGGAGCGGGCACCAGCCACGTCAGTCATGACTACGGATGCGCCGCCGCGACCTCGCCATACCCGGGTGCGCGACTGACGGACTGCGTTGCCTTGAGCAACAGCACGGTCTTCGTTGATCACACCGTCGTGGTCGCGAAGTGGGCGCTGACCTCGGACGAGTTCGGGTACACCAATGTGTGCGCGGCCGTGTCGATTCGCAATCTGAACAGGTCGAAGTACTTCTTTAATGACTTCAACATGACGTTGCGTCCACCAACGGGAAGCGTGGCGGTGTTGAACTTCACGGCGGCGCACCCGCTCAACGACGGATTCATTGCGCCGGGGGGCATCGCTCGGGGGAATATCTGCTTTGACTACTTCGGTCAAGCCGGACGGTACGTCGCCATGTATACGCCTCGTCCGCTCAGTTCGATTCGCGGCATTTGGCTCGTTCACGTCAAGTGATCTGTTGACCGCATTGCCCGCGACGAGCGCGTCACGTCATGGGGCCAGGGACCCATCTACCACGTTCGCGACGTTCTCCAAACTCCAGGCTCGCCATTAACTCATCGCGCCAACACAAACCGAGCCCGTTGATGTCGCCATGCAGTGACCGACGCGATGCTCAGACTCATGGTGCCCGCCAACGCCGTCACGACGAGAACGGCCCAGAGATGCGCACCCGCGTAGTAGATGATCCACAAAACGCTGCCCGCGAAGGCCACTGTCCACGACGACGCTGACACGCCGCTCACGTCGCGTCGAAAGGTCACGTCGACGAACTGGGGAAGCCGCGAAACTGACCCCGCGACGCCCACGCCGTACACGGCACCATTCCAACCCCAGAGGAAGGCGGGAAGCAGAGCGAACAGCACGACGCCGCAACACGTGAGAACGATCGCCGAGAGGTGACTCCACGCCTTGAGCCGATTCATGATTGCCAATTGCGGCGCGAGCGCCAGGGCGCTTCCCACCAGAATGGGCGTCGAGTGAACGGCCGCACCGTAGGCGGTCCAGAAACAACCCGTGGCGACCAACATCGACCACGTTGTCGGTGAGACGCTCGCGACACCCTTGGTCACGATGCGAACCAGTTGAGCGAGCGCCGCGACCGCGCCCGTTCCCACCGCGAGCCAACCCACGACAGTGGTCACGAGGCCTGAGACCGGGCCACTTAGTTCTCGCGCATCTCGACGTCGCGGCCATTGATGACGCGCCGCACAATCTCGAGCTCGTCGTTGACCACGAAGAGGTTCGCGGGCGAGCCGGCGCCGAACTCCATAACTTGTCGATCACCCAGGAATTTGGCGGGTCGAAACGAGGCCGCGCTCAGGGCTCCGTCAGGGTCCACTCCAAGACTGCCGAGGCGCCGGAGACCGTCGCGGAGTTTGCCCACGCTCCCGGCGATGGTGCCGTCGGACTGGCGCGCAATGCCGCCCTCCACTTTCACCAGCACTTCACCGAGGCTCACCGTGGACTCACTGTGGCCGGCGGCCGCGATCATGTCACTGACCAGCAGGCAACGGCCCGGGGCCGCACTGAAGGCCAGGAGTAGAAGTTCGTCGGCCACGTGGACTCCATCGGCGATGAGTTGAATGGTCACGTCGCCCCGCGATAGCGCCGCACCGGCCAGCCCGGGCGCGCGAGCCGACATCGGATCCATCGCGTTGAAGAGGTGCGTCACCGCCGAAGCGCCCGCGGCGAATCCCATGTGGGCTTCGCGTGCGCTGGCCGCGCTATGGCCCAGCGCCACGGTGACGCCACGCCGACGGCAACGCTCGATGAGCTCTAGTGCACCGGGGAGCTCTGGGGCCAGGGTGACCATGGTCACGCCCTCGAAGGAGAGCATGCGGTCGAGCAGTTCGAGGTCGGGTGCGCGCAGATGTTCGACCGGGTGAGTGCCAGCCCGCGCCCTCGACAGGAATGGTCCTTCCAGTTGCACGCCAACGACGCGCGAGCCGACGCCGCGCCGGCGGGCTTCGGCGAGCCGACGAGCCGCACCTTCTACCTGGCCAATCTCCGACGTGATCAACGTTGGCTGGTACGCCACCACGCCATCAGCCAGCAGGGCTACGCCCATTGCGATGAGTTCGTCCACCGAGGCGTTCAAGATGTCGACACCCGCAAATCCATTGATCTGGCCATCGACGAGTCCCGCGATCGCAATACCGTCGCCAGGTCGTGGCAGACCAACCGCCACGATCTCGCCGTCGCGAACCGCGACGTCGCCGGGCACGACGCGACCACCCACGAGCGCCCCAGCCACTCCCAACCGACGGTGAATCCTGTCACCGCTCACCCGAGACGACTTCGACTCGCCGCCACCGCGCAATGACGCGAAGGTGTCGCGGAGTCGCCCGTCGTGCGAGGCGAGTTGCTCACGCGCCGTTGCGGCGTCGATACGCCCCACGAGCATCACGCACGTCACCTTCGTCTGCCAGTTCGCGGCCTCCAACGCTTCAGTTGCTTGGGCAGCACTGGCGTGGGTGATCTCGCACACAATGCGAAGCGCACGCAACCGCAGTTTCTCGTTCGTCGGTCGCACGTCGATCATCAGGCTGCCGTAGGTCTTGCCCAGGCGAACCATGGCCGCGGTCGAGATGACGTTGAGCACAATCTTCTGGGCGGTTCCGGCGTTCATCCGCGTCGAACCCGCAATCACTTCGGGACCGACGGGCACCTCAATGGCGTAATCGACCACGAGTGCTAGTGCAGAGCCCACGTTGCCGGCGACGCCGATCGTCACCGCACCGACGTCGCGGGCGAGTGCTACCGCACCGAGAACAAAGGGCGTGCGCCCGCTGGCGGAGATCCCGACCACGCAGTCGGACTCGTTCACGTCAAGGCTGCGCATCGCCTGAGCCTCCGGCGCCGGCGTCGTCCTCAGCATTCTCGACGGGAACCGCGAGTGCCGAAAGGCCGCCCGCGAGGACGCCGACGACTTGGCCGTCCGCCACGTTGAAGGTTGGTCCCGCTTCGGCGGCGTCCAGCATTCCCAGACGACCAGCAGTGCCCGCACCCACGTAGATGAGCCGACCGCCGCGCTCCAACCGCTCGACCACCGCGGTGACCGCGCGCGCCAAGTCGTCGCTCGCGCCCGCGATCGCCTCAGGAACGCGGCGAACGTCCGAGCACAGCAGATCCACCAACTCCTCGACCGACCATTGGTCGAGGTCGGCGAGCTCGGCCCGGGCTTGCTCGGTACCGAGGTGGTCCAGCGACGACGAGTTCCGCGAGTCGGTCATAACCACGACCTCGCGATAGCGCGATGGACGTCACAGCGAAAATCCGCCTGACGACTCAGCTGGCGCCGCGGATGGATGGCGTTGGAGAGCAGCACGACCGCGAGTCCGGCAGCCGGCGCGACGAGTAGGGACGTGCCCGTAAATCCGGTGTGCCAATAGGTACCCTCGGGCCAGACTCCCCAGTCGGACGGGTCAAGACGCCACCCGAGTCCCCGGACGTCATCTCCGCCGCGTTCCTTCACTGCAGTGATCGACGCGATGGACGCCGCCGACAAGACCGGGTGCTGGCGCGGCCGCAACAGGGTCGCGACGAAGCGGATCATGTCTTCGGCGGGAGCAAAGAGACCGGCGTGCCCGGCGACGCCGCCGAGGGCCCACGCGTTCCCGTCGTGCACCTCGCCCCAGGTCAATCCCGGTGACATCCGTTGGTCTCCGTTGAGTTCGGTCGCGGCCGTGAGCGGCCGCTGGTTCGCGGTCGGTCGATAGCGAGTTCCCGTGAGTTCCAGCTGACGGGCGATGACCTCATCGAACAGTCGGTGGAGCGGTCGGCGCGAGCAGCGCGCGACGGCCCATCCGAGCAACATGAAGTTGAGGTCGCTGTAGAGCACCTCGCCGGGAGCCGATCCCCTCTCGCACTCCGCGTAGAGCGCCCGACGAATCGCCTGCGAATCGCACCCTAAGTGAAAGAAGGGACGGTGGGGAACCAGACCGGACGTGTGGGTAAGCAGTTCATAGAGAGTCAGATCGGGTCGGGGAAACCGTGGCAGCCACTTTCCGACCTTGTCGCTGAGCCGCCAACGTCGGCTCTGGGCCAGCCACAGCACCAACGTCGTGGTCGCGACCACCTTGGTGAGTGACGCCAGGTCGTACCTCGTGCGGCGCTCAATCAGCACTGACTGGTCAACCCGGCACGCCATCCCTCCCCAGGCGCGCACGAGAGCACCGTCGCGGTCGACGACGGCGAGGTCGAAACCCGAGGGAAAACCCCGCGCGACGGCACCGGTCAACTCGGTGACCAGCTGATCGGTGCGCGATTCATCGCGCGGACCACGATCGGCTCGGTACTCGACGTGGAGCACCGAGTCCGGACCTCTCACGAGGTCCGGGTCGTCGCGCCAAGCGCGGCTGGACCGTGAGCCAGTTGATCCGCTCCGTTGACGGCCAAGCCGACCGAGCCTCGAAACATGCGCACCTCGCGGGCTCCGTAGCGTTGGTCCGTGCGATGAGCGTCGTCGAGTCGGAAACCGGCGGTCTGATACAGCGACTGAGCACGGTCGTTGCCCTCGAAGACCCACAACGTCACCAGTCGATCGCCCGCGGGGTCAAGTTCGGCGAGTGCGCGCTCGAGCAACGCGCGTCCCACACCTCGGCTCGAAATCTCCGGGGCCACGTAGAGCGAGTACAGGTGGCCACACCTCGGGTCCTCAACGTCGTCGCCGAACCGGGTGAACCCCACGATCTGCCCGGTCGGCAACTCGGCCACGACAGTCGCGGTCGCGTTGGCGCGAATGAGGTTTGCGAGCCAGGCGATCGTGTCGTCCTCGTCGAGTCCCTCGAGAACTGAGTCGGCTACAACGCCGGGATAGGCGCTTCGCCATGCGTCAATGAAGACCCGAGCCATCGCCGGTGCGTCCTCGGTACGCGCGACTCGAAGCGCGGGAAGGTCCGCGGGTGGGTCGAGGGACGAGACCACGTTTCGCGGGCGCTCAAGCCCCGTCTGGAATCGATATCTGTCGCCCCGATAGAGCGAACGGACAAACTCCGTTGGTTGGCCGCTGGTGTCGATCGTTCGCCTCGACAACATGAGCAGGGGAGTCCCCTGAGCACACGCCAGCAGATCGGCCTCGCGGCGCTCGGCGGCCACCGCCTCGATACTCTCCTCCGCGGACGCGAGCTCGATCCCATAGTTGGCGGACAGCAGCTGATACAGCGACCCGTTCTCGCCGAGGGCCGCCGCGATGCCATCGAATCGGTCGGCGTTGAGAAAGAGGACTTCGATGGCGATCGGATCGCCGTCGGCGAGCCGCAGCCGTTCGATCCGCAGCACCTCGGCCTCGGGCGAGAGTCCCAGTTTCGGGCCGATCTCAACACCGGCGGTCACGCGACGCACGTCGATGAGTTTCGAACTCGGAGAGATACCGCGCGCGCGCATGCCTTCGGTGTGGCTCATGAGCTCGAGACGCTGTTCGATCTTGGCCCGCGCGACGAACGTTCCCTTGCCCTGTCGGCGGTAGATCTTCTGCTCCACCTCGAGTTGAGCGAGCGCCTGGCGAACGGTGGACCTCGACACGTGATAGCGCTCGCACAGCTCGCGTTCAGTTGGCAGCGCCGCGCCGTCCGGCAGACTCTTGATGAGCGCAACCAACGCGTCGTGCACACCCTGGTACTTGAGGGAGGCGACTTTGCCCTCGACGTGCCAGTCCGGTGCAGCCTTCACGGAGTCCCCCTCGTGCCACATTCCCGCCTCGCGGGACAGTGGAAATCTACCAATTGATATTGGTTCGGTCAATTAAGCCGTAAAAGACTCTTGATTACGGCACCGTACCCCCGAAATCCGAATCCTTTTCAAGTTTCGCTAGAAGAAACCGTAACTTGTTCGTGACAAGTGGCGACTTGACTAGACCAAAGGCCGACGGTAGCCTCAGCCCAAGAAACCATTCGCAACAACCACGTAGGGGGAGATTTATGAATCGATCACACAGAGTTCGCGGACTCGCCTCGGTCCTGATCGCCGGAAGTCTGGTGGCCATGTTCTCCAGCACCGTCGCGCTCACGACGAGCGCGTCTGCGGCGTCGCCGTTCGTCATCGGATCGGTCAGCAGCGTGCTGAAGATCGACCCGGACACCGTCACGAACTTCTTGGACTTCGAGTCACTCGGCTTGATCTACGAGACGCTGGTCAAGTACAACACCAACTTGCAGATCGTCCCGGGACTGGCCACGAGTTGGAAGTTCTCTGGCGGCAACACGAAGCTGACGATCAATCTGCGCCAGAACGTCAAGTTCGATGACGGCAGCACGATGACCTCCGCCGACGTGGTGGCGTCGCTGCAGCGCGCCCAGGCGTCGGCCACGGCCGACCCGTCCGCGAACTACATCGGATCGGTCACCAATATCGCGGCCAGTGGCCCGAACACCGTCGTGCTGACACTGAGCCACGCCGACACCTCGATCATCCAGGGTCTGACGACCGTCAACATGGCGATCATGCCAGCGGCCGCGATCACAGCGGGAACCATCTCGACCAAGCCCGACGGCACGGGTCCGTTCGTCTTCTCGAACTGGACCCCGGGAACCTCG
This sequence comes from uncultured Actinomycetota bacterium, assembly GCA_963715855.1. Classification (GTDB taxonomy): domain Bacteria; phylum Actinomycetota; class Acidimicrobiia; order Acidimicrobiales; family RAAP-2; genus RAAP-2. Next base: position 1,083,219 of record OY970279.1, on the reverse strand, counting down.
TTCACGGTCACGGCCAACCCCAACTACTGGGGCGGCTCCGTTGCCCTGTCGTCGGTAGAGATCGAGACCATCCCTGACGAGAACTCGATCTCCTCGGCGTTGCAGGCGAGCACCATCCAGATGGGCCTGTTCGCCCAGCCGACAGTGGTGTCGACGATTCCCACGTCGTTCCACGTCCAGCACGTGATGAACCTGTCGTACCGCGCCCTGCAGCTGCAGGACCGGTCGGGGGTCTTCGCCAACGTGAACGCGCGACGCGCCCTGGCGTGTGCGGTGAACCGCAGCCAGATAATGAACGACGCGGTGTTCGGCAAGGGCAAGGTCGTGGGACCGGTCCCCCTCGGGCCGTACGCGTCCAAGCCCGTGTCGGCGATCTGCCCGACGCAGAACCTGAAGCAGGCCAGGAAGTACCTGAAGGCGGCACACCACCCGAAGGGCTTCACGTTCACGGCCATCACGTCGACGGACCTCGACTCGACCAGCCTGGCCCAGGCCATCGCGATGCAGTCCGAGTTGGCCAAGGTCGGCATCAAGATGAACATCCAGAACCTGGCGTCCAACGCGTACATCCAGGACTGGCTGCACGGGACGTTCCAGGCGGCCTTCGCCGATAACGGGGCCAACCTCAACCCGTACGTCATGTACGGCCGCTACTTCGGAGCGGGCGGAACGCTGAGCGTGCCGGCGGGCTACGTGAACACCAACCTCCAGAAGCTCCTGTTGGCGGGCGACGAGAACTCCACGACGACGGGCCAGGCCGCAGCCTGGGCCGCCTTCTCGAAGAACCTGACGAGCAACGCGGTGTGGATCTGGCTCTTCGACTCGTACCAGTTCGCAGCCCTCGCGCCGAACGTCCACGGGTTTACGCTGTCGCCAGTGAACACCACCCAGCTCTCCAGCTTGGCTAAGACGTCGGTGTCATAACTAACTGGAAATCCGTCGCACGATGACGTCACTCTTGACCGTCGTGCGACGGATTTCCAGTATGGCCCTCACGCTGTTCGGCGTCTCGGTCATCATCTTCGTCGTCCTACGGCTCCTTCCAGGCAACGCCGTCACCGCGGCCATGGGCGTGAGCGTCGGACTGCTCACCAAGGCCCAGGTCGCGGCCCTCGACCGCTACTACGGCGTGGGACAACCGGCCCTCCAGCAGTACTTCGCCTGGCTGCACTCCACCCTGACCGGCAATCTGGGGATCTCGCTGTCATCGCGCCAGCCCGTCAGCACCCTGATCGGTCGAGCCCTGCCGGTCACCCTGGAATTGGCGTTCTTCGCCATGCTCTTCGGTCTGATCATCGGCATCGGCTTCGGGATGATCGGGGCGCTGCACCAGGGCCGCTGGCAGGACGACCTCGGACAAGGCGTGGCCGTGGTGGGCCTCGCGATCCCGGCGTTCATCATCGGCACCGGGACCGTCACCTTCCTCGCGTCGGTCTTTCACTACTTCCCCTCGTCCAAGGGGTTCGTGAGCCTCTTCACGCATCCGTGGCTCAACTTTCAACAGATCCTGTTTCCGGCACTCACGCTGAGTTTGGGGATCGGCGCCGCGATCATGCGTACGACCCGCGCGGCCGTCCTCGAAGTGAGCAATCTGAACTTCGCGCGCACCGCCCTCGGCAAGGGGGTTTCGCGGCGGGTCTTCGTGTGGAAGCACCTGTTCCTCAACGCCCTGACCGCGGTCGTAACGATGTCGGGTATCCAGTTGGGCTACCTGCTCGGGGGGACCGTCATCATCGAACAGGTCTTCATCCTGCCGGGCATGGGCCGACTGCTCATCTCCTCGATCGCCGACCGCGACTTTCCCGTGGTGCAGAGCGTGACGTTGATCTTCGCTGCGGGCTTCGTCATCGTCAACGTCCTCGTTGACCTGTTCTACACGTTGATCGATCCTCGAACGAGGGAACGATGAGTTCGGTTGCGGCGCCGATCAGCGCCGCGATGGACGTCGACGTGGAAGTGAAGCACACCGGTTGGATCGGCGCCGTGTGGCGCAGCCGCAACGGGCGCATCGGCATGATCCTGGTGGTCATCACACTGATTGGAGCGATCTTCGGGATGCTGGGCATCACGCCCTACGGACCCAACGACCAGAACCCCTCGGCCGTCTTGAAGGGGGTGAGCTTTTCGCACTTCTTTGGAACCGACCAGTTCGGCCGCGACGTCTTCTCGGGCACGCTCCAGGGTTTGGGTGTCTCGCTGGAGATCGCCGTCCTGTCGGTGGCCATCGCCGGGGTGATCGGCACGCTCGGCGGCATCGTGGCGGGCTTCTTCGGCAAGTGGACCTCCACCGTCATCATGCGCATCACGGACATGATGTTCGCCATTCCCGCGGTCCTCCTCGCGTTGGCGATTGTGACCGCGCTGGGCTCGAGCATCCTGGACAGCTCGATCGCCATCGGCGTCGGGTGGATCCCGATCTTCGTGCGCGTCGTGCGCAGTCCGGTGTTGGCCTTACGCGAGGCTGACTTCGTTCGCGCGGGCAAGGTGTTGGGCTTCTCGCGAGCCCGTCTCCTCTTTCACCACATCCTTCCCAACATCGCCGGGGTCGTGGCGGTCCAGACGAGCCTGGCCCTCGCGTGGGCCATCCTGGCCGAGGCCGGTCTCAGTTATCTGGGGCTCGGACCGCCGCCACCGCTCGAGTCCCTCGGCGAGATGGTGAGCCAATCGAGCAGCCTGGCGAGCACGGCCTGGTGGACGTTGGCGGGACCGTCACTGGTTATCGTCTTTACGGTCATCGGCTTCAACTTTCTCGGCGACGGCCTGCGCGACGCCGCCGATCCCCGGTCGCGCACGAGGTCGAGGTGAACCGATGCGGGTGATAGGGATGATCTCGGGCACGTCGTTCGACGCCATCGAGGCGGTCGCCACCGAGATTCGCCTGGACAAATCCGAGGTCGTCGTCCGGCTCCTCGAGCACGTATCGACGCCCTACCCCGCCCGGCTACACGACGCCATCGAGGCCGTCCTGCCCCCCGGCGCAACCAGCGTCGAAGAGGTCTGTCGCCTCGACACGCAGATCGGTCAGGCGTTCGCCGAGGTCGCCGCGTCACTGGGCGAACAGCACTTCGGCGGCGCGACGGACGTCGTGTGCTCCCACGGCCAAACGGTCTTTCACTGGGTCGACGACGGCCAGGCCAAGGGAACATTGCAGCTGGGCCAGGGCGCGTGGATCGCCGAACGCACCGGGGCGACGGTCGTCGCCGACGTGCGCAGTCGCGATATCGCCGCCGGCGGGCACGGGGCGCCCCTGGCGAGCCTCGTGGACGTGCTCCTGCTCGGTCGCCATCCAGATCGCGTGCGCGGGGCCCTCAACCTCGGCGGCATCGCCAACATCACGGTGGTTGGCCCGGACCGCGACCCGAGCGCCTTCGACATCGGACCCGCTAATGCACTCATCGATGCCGCGGTGCGCTGGTTGAGCGACGGACGTGACTCCTACGACGAGTCCGGACAGCGCGCGCGACGCGGCACCGTGGACGAAGCGCTCCTCGCCGAGCTGCTCCAAGACCCGTACTACGAAGCCCCCGCACCCAAGTCGACGGGCAAGGAGTACTTCCACCTCGACTACCTGCTCGAGCGCGTGGGCCCGCGCCGCGTCGAACCCGACGATCTGATTGCCACTCTGACGGCTCTCGCCGCCGAGACGGTGACGCGGACGGTGCGCGCGCTCGGCATCGAAAAGGTCTTCGCCTCGGGGGGCGGAACGCGCAACAACACGCTGATGGACGAACTTCGACGTCGATCGCCCGACGTCGAATGGTCGTTGATCGATGAGCTGGGAGTCCCCGAGGCGGCGAAGGAAGCGTTGCTCTTCGCGCTCATCGGGTTTCTCTCCGTTCAGGGCCTGGTGGGGACCGTGGCGTCGTGCACCGGTGCCACGCACTCGACCGTGCTCGGGGCGATCATTCCGGGCCGCCTCGCGGTGACCGCCCTGTCGGCCAGTGACGCTCCCACGTCGCTACGCGTGGTTGACGCGACGCGGGAACGGTCAGTTCCGTGAGCTCTGCGCTGCTGTCAATTCGCGACCTGCGAGTGGGCATTCCTCGACGTCGCGGACCCGAGGTCATCGTTCGCGGCGTCAACATCGACGTCGCGCCGGGTGAGAAGCTGGGAATCGTCGGCGAGAGCGGATCCGGCAAGACCCTCACGATGCTGTCGATCATCAAGCTGCTACCGTCACCGCCCCTGGCGGTGCTCGGGGGCCAGGTTTTGCTCGACGGTCGCGACATCCTCCAGATGGACGACGCGGACCTTCGCGCGGTGCGCGGCGGGCAGATCGCGATGGTGTACCAGGACCCCATGAGCTCGCTCAACCCGCTGATGCGCGTGGGGTCCCAGATCGTCGAGACGCTGCGCGCGCACGGCGTCCCGACCGAGCCCGCCCAGGTACGAACGCGCCAAGTTCTCCAACAGGTCGGCTTGGCCGACCCCGAACGGATCGAGTCGTCATTCCCCCATCAGTTGTCGGGCGGGATGATCCAGCGCGTCATGATCGCGATGGCCCTCTCCACGTCGCCTCGCGTCCTGGTCGCCGACGAACCCACGACCGCCTTGGACGTGACCATCCAGCGCCAGATCCTCGAACTCGTGACGTCGCTGCAGGCCACGACGCACATGGCGGTGCTGTGGGTGACTCACGACTTGGGCGTCGTGGCCAGCTTGGTGGACCGCGTGGCCGTGATGTACGCCGGGCGCATCGTGGAGCAGGCCACCACGACCGAGCTCTTCGCCCGACCGACGCACCCCTACACCAAGGCCCTGCTGGCCTCACTACCCGAGCTCAAGAGCGGTCACCGCACGACGCTGCACCAGATCGGCGGGACACCGCCGGACCCGACCCGCCTGGAGGCGGGCTGCCCCTTCCGGCCCCGCTGTCCCTACGCCGTGGACCAGTGCGCGCACGAGGAGCCGGACCTCATCGACCGCGGGCGCGGCAGCTTCGCGGCGTGCTGGAGGGAGCCCGAGCTGTGGCAGACGTAGTTCTTCGGGCTCGAGACCTCGTGAAGGTCTACGGCGGACGCGGTCGACGCCACTCGACCGTCGCCCTCGGCGGCGTCTCGCTGGACCTTCCCGAGGGGTCCACCTACGGCGTCGTCGGCGAGAGCGGGTGTGGCAAGTCGACGCTCGCGCGGCTTCTCGTCGGCCTCGAGGCTCCGACGTCCGGCGTCGTCGAGCTCCTGGGCACGGTGGTCGGAGTAGGCAGCCCGCAGGACCGAGCGTCGCGGGCTCGCACCATTCAACTGGTCTCTCAGGACCCCTACTCCTCGCTCAATCCTCGACTCACCGTTGACAAGGCGCTGAGCGAGGTCCTCCACGTCCACGGGCTGCACACGGACCGCCGCGACGAGCGGGTCCGCGAACTCATGGCGATGGTCGGACTCACGTCGAGATTCGTCCATCGTTACCCCCACGAACTCTCCGGAGGCCAGTCCCAGCGCGTCGCCATCGCGCGCGCGTTGGCGGTCGAGCCACGGATCCTGGTCCTGGATGAGCCGACCTCGGCCCTCGACGTCTCGGTACGCGCTGAAATCATCAACCTGCTGGTGGGCATCCAGGACGAACTGCACCTCTCGTACCTCTTCATCAGCCACGACCTGTCGATCGTGCGCCACATCAGCGACGAGATCGCCGTGATGTACCTCGGGCTGGTCGTCGAACGCGGCACGTACGGCGACGTCTTGGAGACTCCCCTGCACCCGTACACGGTGGCCCTGGCTGACGCGATCCCGGTACCGGACCCCCAGCGCGAGCGGTCCCGTTCCGCCAATGTCATACCCGTCGTCTCGACCACTGAGAAGGCCTCGACGGGCTGTCCCTACCAGCCGCGCTGCCCATTGGCCGTGCCACGCTGCCTGACCGAAGCTCCGCAACTCGAGGAGAAGGAACTCGGGCACTTCGTTTCGTGCCACGTCATTGAGGTCCGCGGGACCTCGAAGTAGGTGTCGCGGTCGGAGCGGCCGTCAGCCCTAACGACGCCGATTCCCGCCCATTTCGCGGCCAACGAGCAGTGACCGCCAGCTCACGTCGCCAGGCCACGGGTCAGTCGGCCGCGTCAACCTCGACGGTACGGAGGCCGGCATCGGTCAGCCACTTCCAGTGGGTTTGAGCATGATCCGCGTTGGCGCCGAGAACACCGCCCAGCGTCCCGTCGGCCCATGGAGCGCCTTCAAGTTTCTCTTCCAGCTGTTCGTCCGAAAGTTCGGCCAGGAGTTGAAGCGTCTCCCCGCGCGCCGCGCCCGTCAAGGCGACGACCTCGCTGAGTGAATCGTGACGGTGCTCTTGCTGGAACCGCTCCGTCATCGCGTGGACCATTCGTGTGATGTCCTCTCGTGAGCGCCGAGTTCCTTGCTCGTCAACGAGGAGACCTACCGGGTTCGAATGGCCCTCGACGTGACGACGAATCATGCTTTGAAAGTTCGTCTCAATCAGAGCGAGGTGGGCAAAGTGATCGAGAGCCGTCCAGTGATTTTCCGGGTTATGTCCGCTCTGAGTCAGCGGGCGGCGGAGTTCTTCCTCCGGCAACTGCCCGTAACGATCCAGTAGTTGAGTTCGTGCATCATTGAGTTTGGACTCGATCTCAATCCGGTTCACGCGGCTCCATTCGTTGACGTCCGGCCTGTCACGCGCGCTCCTCCGCTACTGAGTTTCCTCCATCGACCACGACGCATTGGCCGGTCACGTACGAGGCGCCCGGTGAGGCCAGCCAACAGATCGCCGACGCGACCTCGTCGGGTCGGGCGCTTCGTCCTAGGGGGGTGCGCTCGCCCTGAGCACGTTCGTGGGGTGTCTGCGAACCCGTTTGGATCCAGCCGGGCGCCACCGCGTTGACAGTGACTCCCCCCGCGGCGAAGTCCATTGCCAAGCCCCGAGCCAGTCCGACCATCCCCGCCTTCGCCGCGCCGTAGGCCGACAGGTCTCGCATCCCCATCACGTGACCGGTGACGCTGGCCACCATCACCATGCGTCCCCATCCAGCTTCGGCCATCACCGGAAGACTCTCGCGCGCAACGAAGTACGTCGTATCAAGGTTTCTCGAGATGGTCGAGCGCCACTTCGCGTAATCCAGCTCCGCGAGACCTCGGGCATCGAGTTCGGGCGACGTGACCGACGTCATGCCGGCGTTTTGCACGACGATATCGAGGCGCTCCCAACGCTCCAGCGACTCGGCCACCAGCAGCGCGGCCGTCTCTTCCCGCGTGAGGTCACCCACGATGCCGTAGCTTTCTGCGCCGGACTGTCGCAGCTCATCAACTCGCTCGTGTACGCGATCGGTCGTGGACGTGATCAGAACGCGAGCGCCCATCTTCGTCAACATTCGCGCGGTCGCGAAGCCGATACCGCTGGGACTGCCCGCGCCGGTGACAATGGCCGCACGGCCCGTCAGGTCGAACTCCGAAATCATCACATAACTCTCTCGCGTTCGGAGCACACCCGTCGTCGCGGCCTCGGCCCACTCTCTGATGCTCGACTCTGAGCGCCCACTGCATCGTCCGAGCACCTGTACACCACTACCCCAATCCAAACCGCCGTGATGTCCCACGCTATCCAGCCCGTCGAGCAGTACGCAGAGCGTGCGGCATGGCCCACATCATTACGATGACCAGATGGTCCCCGCCCCTTCCGGCTTCGTCGCGCTCGCCGGCTGACAAGAGTTGGTCCCCTGCGAATTCACGCGCGGCTGAGCGCCCACGATGCCTGAGTCTCCGGAAATCGGCGGGTCCTCCACCGAGGTCACCTTCCACTCCTTCGCCTTCGCCAGCGCCACGACCGTCTTCATCCTGTTCGGCACTACGGCCTCGCTCTACGGGCCCCTACTCATCACCTTCTCGCACCATTTCAACGTTTCTTTGCCCGTGGCGGGCGCGGTTCTCAGCGTCAACTTCGTAGGGGCCGTGGTCGGGGTTTCCCTCGGCTGGTTCTCGCTGAACCGGATCCGCGGCAACGCGGTGTTATCGAGCGCCTTGGTCGTCATGGCGATCGGTGCGGGCGCCGCAGCGCTCGCGAACGCCTGGCCGCTCTTCTTGGCGTCGGCGTTCGTGATCGGCGTCGGATTCGGTGCGATGGACTTCACCCTGAACGCCTTGATTATGCGTACGCGCGTCTCGGGCCGGGCCCACCGGCTCAGTTTCGCCAACGCTGGGTACGGCCTCGGGGCCGTCATTGCTCCGGTGCTCATCATCGCCGTTCACCCGCACAATTTCGCGCTTCTGTTCACCGGCATGGCCATCATTGCGTTGCTGCTCTCGACCTCCGTCCGCGGACTCCACGCACCGGCGCTTCACGCCGAAGCGAGGCGTCGGGCGTTTGAGGCTCGCAACCTCCAGCGCCGACCCATACTGGCCACCTTCATCGTCGCGTACATCCTCTACGTCGCGCTCGAGTCGAGCTCGGCGGGTTGGATCGCGCCGCAGCTGCACCGCGTGGGCTACACGCAAACCATCGCCAGCGTCGCCACCGCCGGATTCTGGCTGGGCCTGACGATCGGACGCGTCGGCGTCGGTCCCCTGCATCGTCGGTTTACCGACAGAAATCTGGTCCTAGGTGGACTCGGTCTGACGGTCATCCTGGGAGTGGCGGCCTTCTCCAACGTGCTCGCGCCGTACTCGTACCCGTTGATCGGCCTCGCGCTGGCGTCGGTCTATCCCATGGGACTCATCTGGTACACCACCCTCTGCCCGAATGACGCCGATGGCCTCGCCCTCTTGATCCTCTTCATGATGGCCGGCGGTGTTGTCGGCCCAGGGTTGGTGAGTCTGACCGTCTCGGTCGCGGGCATTCACGCGGTTCCCGTCACCATCGCGATCTTCGCCCTGGCGGATCTGGCGGTATTCGCAAGTGCCCTGCGCTTTCGGCCAATCACACTTGCCAGCAGCGCGTGACACCGCAAGCCTTGAAGACGGTACCGATCACACCCTGATCCTTCGGAGCAACGCGACGGTCCCTACGAACAGGAGCAAGTCAAGAGTTAGGTACAGCCCTCCCTCGCGCAGTTGCAGTTGCCAGAATTCATGATCCGAAACGTAAAACTGCACGTCGCGCAAACCCTCGCGTCGGAGGCAGATGTTCATCACGGTGCCGGAGTTCGTTCCACCTGTGTTCTCGCAGCGTGACATTCGTTCATCCGAGCGTCGCTGATCTGTCTCCCCGGGAATGGTGAGTGATCCGATCGGAGCGAAGCCTGAGAAGAGGACCCAGGAGTTCGTCGGTGCGCCACCTTTTGGAATTGCCGTCGAAAAGTCCCCTTTCGTCACAGTTCGAAACGTGGTCGCGGCCGTGTGGACCGGTACCAGTTGAGTACGCCCTTCCGCTGTCATAAAGAGGCCCGTGGCGATGATCACGAGGACGACCACGGCAACCGTCGGTCCAACCCGACGAATTAGCGCACCAAGAAACATGGTCAAAATAAAGATGGAGACGGCGTAGACGCCCAACAACCACCCGGCCAGCGGATACGCAGTGGGCTGGATCCGCGGGCCAATCCGAGAGGCTCCAACCCACCACGAGAAGGTCACGCTGAGGGGAACAATCAGCACCAAGATGGACACGAGCCCTACTGACGTCTTCGCAACCAACCAGCGTGTACGCGTCAGGGACTGGGTCCACGCGAGCCGTGCGGTCTTTCGTTCCAATTCGCTGGCAACCGCGGTGACACCCAACACGACGCCCATCACGAGTCCAAAGAATTGGGCGAAGTCAGAGAGTAGGTAGTTACGTGATAGCGAGCCGTGAACCTCGTTGTACAGGGACCTGCAGAACGCGGCGTCCTTGGACAAGACACCATGCCCGTTGTGACAGGGCGGACCGTGGTACTGGAGCCAGAGTGACTGCTCGTGCAGGCCGCTCGACACGGCCCACCAGATGAGGAGGGCCGCCGCCACGGCGAACAACCCGATCAGGATTCGTTGCTGGCGCCAAGCAACCCATATCACTGGGAGCCACCGTCGCCTCCAGCACTCTCCGCCGCATCGTTGAGGTCCGGCCGACCGGCACCCCCGCGAAGATAGGCCAGGACAATCTCTTCCAACGTAGGTTCGGTGATTCGCCACCCGGCGTCGGAGAACGGAGCGTCCATTCGTACGAGGTACGACACCTCTCGACTGCTCACACGCGATTCGATCACGGTGACACCTGGAGGTTCACTCGACTTCGTCGACGTCGCCGCCGACAAGATCCGGTGACTGCTCAAGACGTAGTCCAAGTCGTCGCACAGCACGACGCGAGCGCGCGAAAGAATGACCAGGTACTCACACACGGAGACGATGTCGCCGATTGCGTGAGTAGACAACACCACACTTGACCCGTTCTGGGCCACTTGCTGCATCAGCAACTGCAACAGATCCTCGCGAGCCAAGGGATCGAGCGCGGCGGCGGGCTCGTCGAGAATCAGCAGTTCGGGCCGTTTGGCGAGGCACAGCATGAGCGCGATCTGCGCCTTCTGTCCACTCGAAAGGCTGTGAACACGAGCGTCCACATCAATTCCGAGCTGGGTGACGTACGAAGTGGCCATTTGCTCGTCCCACGTTGCGTTCGTCGCGGCGCCGAACCGCAGCATCTCCGCCACGCGAAAGCTCGGGTACAGGAGGCGTTCCTGATCTAAATAGCCGATCTTGCTCCGAAGGCTGGCGTTCTCGTCACCGGGATCCTCACCGAGTACCGTCAGAGATCCTTCATTGGGCCGGCCCAGACCCGCCGCCAACCTCAAGAGAGTTGACTTTCCCGCCCCGTTGGGTCCCACTAACGCCGCAACCTTTCCGACTGGAATACTCACGGTGCAGTCGCGCAAAGCCCACTTGAGGCCAAAGCGTTTGCCCACTCCTCTTGCCTCCAGCACGTTCTGCGTCGCGTTCACGACACGACCCGCTGAAGGTTGAGAAAGCGCCCTAGCAATTCCAATATCTCGACGTCGTCCAGTCCGTCGGCCCGTGCGCGGGCCATCCAGTCGCGGAGTGAGTCGATTAGGATGTCTCGTCCGACGGCGCCCGCGACCATGCCCGCTCGCGGGGTGATGAACGTGCCCAATCCTGGCCGTCCTTCGGCGAGTCCCTCGTGCTCGAGCTCGCGATAGGCGCGGTGGACGGTGTTGGGATTGATGGTGATCTGACTGACGACCTCGCGCACGGAGGGGAGCTGGTCGCCACCGCGAAGCCGACCCGACGCCACCGCGAGTCGGACCTGCTCGACGAGTTGGCGGTACGGCGCAACGCCGCTCCGCGGATCCAGGCGAAACTGAATGCTGGGGTGTCTCTCACTCATGTACTAGTACACTAGTACACCTTGGGGACCCCGGAAATCCAATTGTTCTGGTCGCTAGGGTGCCGCCATGGACTACGTGAATCTCGGTAACACCGGCCTCAAAGTGTCACGAATCTGTTTGGGTTGCATGACGTATGGCGAGCCCGCGCGCGGGAATCAGCCCTGGTCACTCGATCGAGACGCGGCCACACCCTTCTTCCGTCAGGCGTTGGACCTGGGCATCAACTTCTTCGATACCGCCAACGTCTACTCGGCCGGCAGCAGCGAAGAGATCACTGGTGCAACCCTGCTCTCCATGGTCCCGCGCGACGAAGTCGTCATCGCCACCAAGGTGCACGGACGCATGGGTCCCGGTCCCAACGGCGAGGGACTGTCGCGCAAGGCGATCCTGAGTGAAATCGACAACAGCCTCACTCGACTGGGCGTTGACTACGTGGACCTGTACCAGATCCATCGCTGGGACTACCACACGCCCATCGAAGAGACCCTCGAAGCGTTGCACGACGTCGTCAAGTCCGGAAAGGCCCGTTACATCGGGGCGTCGTCCATGCACTCGTGGCAGTTCGCCCAGGCCCTCTATTTGGCCGACCTGCACGGCTGGACCCGTTTTGTGAGCATGCAGAACTACTACAACCTCCTCTACCGAGAAGAGGAGCGCGAGATGCTGCCCCTCTGTGAGGACCAGGGAGTTGGCTCGATTCCGTGGAGCCCCTTGGCACGCGGCCGACTCACTCGCCCGTGGGCCGAGCAGACGGCGCGCTCAGAGCTCGACGAGTTCGGGCGAGCGCTATACAGCGACGACGATCGGCCGATTGTCGATGCGCTCATCGCCCTTGCCGCCCAGCGCGGCATGCCACCGGCTCAGATCGCGCTGGCCTGGCTTCTTTCCAAGGATCCGGTCACGAGTCCGATCGTCGGTGCAACCAAGGTCCACCACCTCGAGGATGCGGTGGCGGCTCTCGCGATCGAGCTGGACGACGACGAAGTCGCAACGCTCGAGACGCCCTACCGCGCGCACACCGTTATGGGCTTTCGCTGACGTTTTGACACGATTGCCAAGACGTTCCGGCGGCGAAGTCCGGCAGCGCCCGTAGGGTTAAGCCCGCAATGATTCCACTTTCGGTTCTCGACTTGGCCACGGTGGCAACTGGGTCCACCCCCGCCCGGGCGTTGGCTGAGACGACTGCAATGGCACGAGAGGCGGAGCGTCTGGGCTACACGCGGCTCTGGGTCGCCGAACACCACGCAATGGCCGCGGTCGCCAGCTCGGCCCCGGCGGTTCTCATCGCCCACTTGGCCGCCGCGACCTCATCGATGCGAATCGGAGCGGGTGGGGTGATGTTGCCGAACCACGCCCCAATGGTCATCGCCGAGCAGTTCGCAACGCTCGAGGCGCTACACCCCGGCCGAATCGACCTCGGGTTGGGCCGAGCGCCGGGCACTGACCACGTGACCGCGAGAGCGCTGCGGCGCGCCGCCGACCTCGGTGCAACGCGATTCCCCGACGACGTCGTGGAACTGATCGGGTACCTGGTGCCGCGCGATGGCCCGACGCACCCGTCGCCCACGCCGGGCGTGGGCTACCTGCCCGAGGTGTGGCTGCTCGGCTCCTCGACCTTCAGCGCGCAACTAGCCGGGATGCTCGGACTGCCCTTCTCGTTCGCGTACCACTTCGCCCCCGCACTCGTTGATCAGGCCCTCGACGCGTACCGCTCGAACTTCAGTCCGTCGTTCCTCTTGAGTGAGCCGCGCGTCATGGTCTCCGTCACAGTACTGTGCGCGCCCACCGACGACGAGGCTCGTTGGCTTTCGGGTTCGAGCGCGCTCAGCGTGGTCCAGCGCGCGACGGGGCGACCCGGTCCGCTGCCCTCGCCCGAGGAGGCCGCGGCGTACGAGTTCTCGCCCAGCGAACAGACACTCGTCGACGACGCCCTGGCCACCCACGTGATCGGCGATCCGCGAACCGTGGCGGAAGGCCTCGAGGCGCTGTCGCGGCGTACCCAACCCGACGAGCTGATGATCTCGACGCGCACCCACGCGTACGACGCGCGCGCTCGCTCATTCTCCCTTGTGGCGGCGCAGTGGGGACTGGCGCCGACCGCGTCTGGCGATGAGAACGTCTCAGCGACGTCGACCGTCTGAACTAAGCACGAAACGAACTACTCCCTCCTCGACCGAGGTCGCGGAGGGAGTAGTGCTTCGAGAATCGTTGCATCAACTCACGGGCTCGAGCCCGTGAGCTAACGCACTCTGTCGGCTACTGGATGCGTCGTACCCGTGGGTGCAGAACACCCATGACGCCCGCCAGGCCGAGCAGCCCGAGGCCCAATGGCAGGAGCGGGAGTGACCGTGAGGTCGCCGAACCGCCCGCGCCGGTCTCGGGCGAGCCGAGCGGGATCGGTGGCGTCGTGGTCGGCGTCACGTGCGCAGTCGTTGTGGCGACCGGTGTGGTCGATGTCGTTGACGTGGTCGAGGTGGTTGACGTCGTGGCCGTCGTGGACGTCGTGGTCGTAGAACCGGTCGCCGAACACGTGGGCACAGTGATGGTGTTGGTGTCGAGGGTCACTGCACCCGTCTGGGCCAAAACCCGCCCGTTGACGGTCGCCCCGGTGTCGAGCGTGATGGAGTCCAGCGCCATGATCGTGCCAACGAAGTTCGTCGTCGTGTTCAACGTCGCCGACGAGCCGACCTGCCAAAAGACGTTGCAGGCCTGAGCCCCGTTTTCCAGGACCACACTGCTACTGGTAGCAGTTGTGAGGGTCGTCCCCGCCTGGAAGACGAAGACGGCGTTGGCGTCGCCGCCACCGTTCAGTGTGACCGCACCCGTGAGCGACATGCTCGACGACGCGGTGTAGACCCCCGGGACCAGCGTGGAACCACCAAGGTCCGCGCTGACAGTCGTGGTCGACGTCAGGCCCTTGGCGTTGAGGTACGCGGTCGTCAGATCAGCCTGTGCGATACCGGCTGCGGCGTCGGTGATGTGCATGGAGCCCGAGCTCTGTACACCCGGCGGGAACCCGGTAATCGACGTACCCGGCGACAAGCCAATGTCGCCCGCAATCACCGAGGTGCCGGTGTTGGTGACGGTGCTCGCCCCGATGATGGCGTACGTCCCAGACGTGCCCAGCAACGGTGCAGTGGCGGCCATTGCGGCGGACGTCCCAAACGCTGCCATGGTGATGAATGCCAGGCCGGTCGCGGCAAAGGCGCCGACGCTCATTCGGTAGGCCGACGATCCGCGGCGGCGTTGATGCGCACCCCGGCGTCGTAATGAACTCAGGTTTGAGAAGGACTTCCGAGCGGTGTTATTCGAGGACATAACTGTCCCTTTTCCAACCCCCAGGTTTGACCGCGATTAGTGGCGAGAGATTTCACGCCGAACCGCACCACCATCTTACGGGTGTGCCAGAAACAATGACCTGCACGGGCAGATGTAGTGAATGGTCTACAAGTCGTTCCTGGTCCGGGTTATCACGCGAATCGGACGTCGCCGTTTATACGATCTTTTTGTCGAGTCTGGCCGCGTCACTCTTCCGGAACGGCCTGGTGACTCAGGGCTTGTGACGCTTGGCTCGGTACATTGACTCGTCGGCGCGACGAAACAGGCTGGCGGCCGTTTCGTGGTGATCCCACGTCGCGCTACCGAACGAGCACGAGACGCCCTCCGGGGACGCCTTTCGAAGGCGGGCCACGACCGACGTGACCGCGTCGGCGTCAGAGTGGGGAGACAGCAGTCCGAACTCGTCGCCGCCGAGGCGCGCGATGAAGTCCCCGCCCGTGCGCACCGATTGACGCCACCCCTCGGCAAGCTGGCACAGTACTCGGTCGCCCTCCGGGTGGCCCCTCGAGTCATTAATGGATTTGAAGTTGTCGATGTCGATCATCACCACCGACAGGGACGTTCCACCGCGCCGAGCCCTCTCCAACTCCTCTTCGATCCGCTCGTCCCACATCCGTCGATTGGGCAGCAAGGTCAGTGGATCCTCGCGGCTCATCCTCGTCAATTCACTCACCAGCGTCAGGACGACTCCACACACGACGACGCCGGTCGCCATCACGATGAACCACGCCGTGGCCGGACTGGCGACTGATGGGCCGTAGGCCAGAACCACGGCGTAGGCGACACCCTCCAGGGCCAGCACCGTGAACACGTGCAGTGGGCGGAAGTAGAGGGCGTTGTAAAGGGCCACCCACAGGTACAGGGCCGCGAAGTCCTGATCCCCGCTGGACCCGACGTAGGTGAGCACGCTGACCAGGACAATCGCGGCGCCAATGTCGAGGTAGATCGTCCAGCGCGGCCATCGATCGAGCCCGGCGCCACGCGCACCCGCCGCTAACGCGCAGAACACCGCCGTGATGAGCAGAACGACCAGATTGTGGTGTGAGAACCGACCGGTGGGGATCGCGCCAAGGGCGGCAATCGCACCCGAGACCCAGAAGAGAACGGCGGCTCGGCTGGGTTCTGCTACCAGGCGCTCAACATGCTGACGAACGTCGAGACTCACTGGCACCGCTCCCGCCTGGTGACGTCATCGCGTCCCTGGAGTTGCGCCCAATTCTACCGCTCTACGTCGTATGACCTTCGGACGAGCAACGCGCCCGCGTCGCTGACTTTGCGAACACGACTCGGACATGAAATGAGCGCGCTCTTCGACAGCTCGTCGCTCCCGCACCCCTCGTCACGGCATGGCGCTCGATCTCGGCTCAACGTGACTCAGTGTCAATTCATCAGCTGAGTCATTCGGCGCGCAGGGCCACCGCCGCACTGGTGCTGGCCGCCGAGCGGCTAGGGAAGTAGGCAACGATATTGGCCAAGACCACCGCGGCCGCGCCCAAGAGGACGAGCGAGAGTGCCGGTACCGTGGCGCGCGGCACGGCGTAGATCTGGTGCGCGAACAGGTCCCAGAGCCAGCGACCCAAAAAGATCCCCGCCGGGATGCCAATCAGCAGTCCCGCGGCCACCGACGCGCTCGCCTGCCAGGCGATGGCCGCGCCAATCTGGCGGCGTGTAAAACCCAGGGTCTTGAGCAAAGCCAGGTCCCGGCGGCGGCGGCGCACCGACGCGACAATGGTGAGCCCGAAGGCGACAACGACGCCGGACGCGAACGCCATGGCTAGCCACAGCGGCGTATTGCCGATAGATCGGTAGTTGATGATCTCGGCCGGGTACTGGACCGAGAGCCAGTTCACCGATGAACCTCCGCCCTCGCCGTTGGGTAGCGCGATGAAGGCGTGGTCGCCTATCGCGGTGACGTGGCGCAGGAAAGCCCGGGCTCGTAGCGACGAGACGCCGGCGCGCATGCGCAAGAAGACCATGTTGGGGCCGTTCAAAGTGGGAATGGGAGAACGGATCGCCCGAGCGAATACCGCGGGCTCAATGGCGATGTCGATGAGCGCGCCCAGCCCCATGGACGTGTGCAGCGTGAGCGAAGTTCCCACCGCGGGCAAGGTGGCCACACCCACAATCTGCATTCGGGTGGGGGGTACGTAGATCGGGTAGTCGTGCTTGGTCCCGTATCCCCCTATGACGTAGTCCCCCAGTTTCTTGTGCAGCTGAGCCAACGTCGCTGCGCCCAGCACGATCTGGTGTGTGTTGTCGACCTCGTGCCCCGCGAGGAGCGGTGGAGCGACGCGGGCGCCGGGGTGCACGAGAATGATCGGCACGGTAAGCCCGTCGATCTGAGCGACCGCGAAATGAACTGGCGACCACGCCCTCACGAGTGGGCTGGTCTTAATCACCTGGATCGCCTGGGGCGGTACGCTGCCGTTGCCATTGATGGCGTAGTCCCAGTTCCACCCATAGAGGGTGGGGTGAGAGACGAGTGTGCTGAGGCCGCTGCCGAAGGTCAAGGTGGCCCCAATCATGGCGACCGCCAATGTCACGCCGATCAGAACCGATCGCACGGGCACGGCGCTACGGCCTCGGCCCGATTCGAAGGCGAAGTGGAGTCCAGCCACCGCCGACACCGGCATCCCGGCGTTCGCGCCGAGCCGTGCCAAGTTCGAACCACTACTCAGGCGCGCCACTCGCGAGCTGCGGCGCCCGGGAGCCCACCGAAGGGCGAGGGCGATCGCCGCCGCTGCAGTCCCTATTGCGAGGATCGCCACACCACCGAACAACACCAGCGCATCGAAGTGGATTCGCACGGGCAGTTCGGGTCGAACGGGGCCGATGGGCCACAGGGGCGACAGGGCAACGGCGACACCCAACGCCAAGACGGAGCCCGCCACGATCGACCCGAGGACGCCAATGAGGGCGTCGGCGACGATCGATCCGCGCCGCGCGCCGAGCGCCCGGAGAGCTAACTGATCTTCGCGACCTGCGCGTAACTGGCGCGCGATCAATTGCAACGCGGTCAAAAGCGCAGCAAGGAGGGCCATGACGCCAAAGACGCCCAAGGCCAGCGCGTCGGGCCGCAGGGTTCGATTGGCCGCGCCCTCCACGACCGACGTCACGTGGAAGTCGTACGTGGTACCCGGCGGGAGCACGTGGATGATTTCCCGCTCGACCTGGGCCACCATCGCGGGGCCGCCGTGCAGCTTCAAATCGTATTGAATGTACTGAGCTCCCGACAGGGACGGCGGCACAATCGCCGGAGTGAACAGGAAGAAGGTGGGATAGCGATCGACGTTGTCCTGGACAACCTGTTCGTTGAAGACGATCGTGCCCACCAGTCGTTCTACGTGTGAGACCGACGGACGCACCGCAGTGGTGCCGAACTTCGGATTGGACGTTTGAGCGCTGGAGTAGAAACCGAAACGCACGCGCTGACCCACGTGCCATCCCATGAGTCGTTCGGTCAAGGCAGTGGCCATGAACTGGTTGGGGTTCCGAGGGTCGGCTCGTCGACCAGCGACGACGCTGACCCGGTCTTGGTTGAAGAATTCGCCGTCGAGGCTGGCCACCGCACCCACCTCACCGGTCTGGTACGCCCGATTGATCAGCGGCGTCCCGTGCTTGCTCAGCACGAAGGCATTGATGGAGAAGAGGGCGCTCTCGACGTGAGCCACCCCGGGCAGGCGTTCGAACTGACGCGTGAGGTTCGGGACGTAGAGGATCATGTTCATATCCGACGGATTCGAACTTTTCATCAGGGTGGTGTAGGAGGACTGCGTGGATCGTGCGGCTGACAACGAAGCCAACGCCGTCCCGCCGATGACGCCCAGTAAGAGAGTCAACGCGAGGTGGGCGGCTCTCGCCCGCCGTTGCCCTCGGGTGAAGCGGTACCGCGCCAGGCCCAGCCATGGCGCGCTCGCCGCTGGACTCGGGCGCGTACTCACACGTAGTCCTAGCCGCGTCGTTTCAGGTCCGCGAGCACCGCGCGCGCCGCGCCCACGCCACACATGCCGTGCACGCCGGCCCCTGGCGGGGTCGACGCGGAGCAGAGGTACAGGCCCGGCGCGCCCGTGCGATACGGGTTCCAGCGCACGGTCGGACGAAAGAGCGTCTGACGCAGGGTGCCGGCGCCCCCGGCGATGTCCCCACCCAGGTAGTTGGGATTATGACGTTCCGTCTCTAGGGCATTGGTGCTCACGCGTGCGAGAACCAGATCGCGGAAGCCCGGCGCAAAACGCTCGATCTGGTCCTCGATGCGTGACGTCATGTCGACGTCCGAGCCGTTCGGAACGTGACAGTACGCCCACAAGGTGTGCTGGCCCGCCGGCGCGCGCGTCGCGTCGACCACGCTCGCCTGGACCACGATGCAGTAGGGACGATCCGTGTGGCGTCCCCGTGCGACGTCCTCCTCGGCTGAGGCCACCTCGTCGAAGGTTCCACCAAGGTGCACGGTTGCCGCACGCCGACACTCTTCGGCGAGCCACGGCACCGGGCCCGACAGCGCCCAGTCGACCTTGAAGACCCCGGGGCCGCGTCGAAAACGTGCGACCTGGGCGCGATACCTCGCCGGCAGACGTTCACCCGCGATCTGGACCATCATGGCGGGCGCCGTGTCGAACAGTGTCGCGCGCGCCACGGGCAGATCCGACAGATGCTGGATTGGTCGACCCGTGTGCAGGACCACTCCCGCGTCGACCAACTCGCTCGCCAGCGCGTCCACGAGTCGGTCGCTGCCTCCTTCGACCACCGGCCAACCACCCTCGTGGGCCGTCACTGTGAGAAAGATCCCAAACGCCGCGGTGAGCGCCTGATCAAGGGGCAGCATCGCGTGCGCGCACACCCCCGCTACCAGAGCCCTGACCTCGTCGGTGGTGAAGCGTCGTGACAGGCGAGCCGCTGATCCGAGACCGGCGGCCGCGAAGCGCGCCATCGTGACCGGACTACGTGGGGGCTGGCGGATGGGTGCCAGCACTCCCGCCACCAGACCGGTCGCGTTGGTCACGAGCGGCTCCATGAGCCGCGCGTACGCGCCGGCGTCGGTGCCGAAGGACCGCGCGGTGTTCTCCACCGATCCCTCCACCGCCGCGGCGCGGCCGCCGTCGAGCGCGTGGGCGAAAGCCACCGCTGGGGTGAGGAGTCGCGCTCCGCGCCGCTCTAGGTCGCCCACCATCTCTCGAAAGAAGGGTGATAGCGGAACCATCGATTGAATGGTCGAGCACACGTCGTGGCGGAATCCGGGCAGGGTCAACTCCTGCGTGCGACACCCTCCGCCAAGAGATTCCTGCGCTTCGAAGACCTCGACGCGAAGACCCGCGCGCGCCAGTTCCAACGCCGCTGCGAGGCCGTTAGGCCCCGAACCCACCACGGCGGCGTCGAGCGTGGGCGTTGGCAACACGCTTAGAGGTTCAGAACCGTCGACTGGCTAGCGACCGTCACCCGCGGCGTCGCGCCAAAGCGCGTCGCCAACTGATCGAGCTGGTCGTCGGTACGGTCGGGCTTGTGGTGAAACAGCACCAAGTGGGGAACCCCGCAGTAGCGCGCCAGGCCGACCGCGTACTCGGCCGCGGCGTGACCGAAGTAGGCCTCCGTGATCAGCTCTTCACTCACCAACTGGGCATCGTGGATCAAGACGTCGGCGCCGGTGACGAGGTCGCTGGCCGCCTCGTGGTACTCGCCCCAGCCGTCCGGTCCGTCGCCCAGGACGCTCGGGCAGTGGTCCGGCAGGTACGCAATCGTCGAATGGCCGTCACTGACCCGAAAGCCGTAGGTGCGCCCACCCTTGTGGGGGATCTCCTCGGTCGTGACCGTGAACTCCTCGAACGGCGCGATGCCCGGCACCAGGTTGGCGAAGAACCACTTGCCGCGCAGTTCGTCAGGTCGAACCGGAAAGTGCGGCGGGGACATTCCGCGCGCCAGGACCTCGACGGCCTCGGTCTCGTCCTCCTGGTCGGGCAGATGCACGCTCACGTTGGCGTCGTCGCGGTCGGCGGCCTCGAAGAACGGCAGACCGTGGACGTGATCCCAGTGCAGGTGGCTGAGCAGGATGGTGCCCGAAAAGGCCGCACCATCCAGCAGCGCGCTGGCGCGGCGTATTCCGGTCCCCGCGTCGAGGATCAGGGTCACGGGAGAGTCGTCGTGAGCGATCGCCACGCACGACGTGTGGCCGCCATAACGCACGAACTCCACACCCGGCGCGGGCGTCGAGCCTCGCACCCCGAGGAGGTGGACCCTCACGGGTTCAGCCCGGGCTCTGGTCTTCGCGGTGGTGTCCGGTCGACAACTCCTCGAGGGCCGGGCGCTCGAGCGACTCGGCGGGCACCGAGGCAACGCGGCACTCGGTGACCGCGACCAGCGACGACGTACGCACACCGCCCTCCAAATGGGCGCGCTCACCCAGCATCGCGCCGGGCCCATACTCGGCGAGGCGCACCCCATCGACCTCGACGCGCAGCACGCCGTCGAGCACGAGGAAGACGTCGGAGCTGCGCTCACCCTGGGTGACCAGCGCGGTTCCCGGCTTCACCTTCCTGATCTTAGGTTTGGCCGCACCGGCCATGAGTTTGCGCGACAGCGATCGCTCGAGCGCCGACTCGACGGTGGTGACGAAGGCCTCGGAGTCCTGGTGTCCCCAGGGAGTCTGCTTGCCGAAGGACTTGCGGTACCAGTCGTTGAAGTCGATGAGGCCGGACTTGGCGGTGAGCTGTCCTGCGCCGTCGTAGACCCAGTGACGCGGGAAACGACTCGCGCCGACCAGGGCGCACTCGGAGCGCCCGTCGCTGTAGAGCGTGAGCGACAACGTCGTCCACGCCAGCGGTGCCTGCCACTGCACGAACGGCGCTCGACGCACCCGCCGCGGCGCCGGCATGCCGGTGCGACCGCCGGCGGTCTGGACGAAGCGGACCCACCCGTCGCCGTATTCGGGCTTGACGCGGATGTCGGGCAACGCCACTGCCTGGAAGACGTGGCGTACCGGCCCGACGCGCACGGTGGTCGAGCCGATCATGCCGCCCCCGGAGTACTCGGCGGCCACGATCTTGCCGGCACCGTCGACCAGGACCCACGCCGCTAGGCGATTGGCGAAGCGGAATCGGTCGGCGTCGCGCAGGTCGCCGAGGTCCTCGATCGCGTCGGGCGGCGGCGCGTCGTAGTGGGCCACGCCGACGTCGAAGGGCAAGCGGGTGCTGCCCTGGACGGCCTCGGACGGGATCCACGACAGCGACGTGACGGAACTTTCGTATCTCATGGGCCTATCGTCACGTCGCCCTGACGTGAGGTAAATAGTGGTACCTCCACGCGACGCGGGGGCCTAGCACCCCCGCAAACGCGGAGGTCTGCCCCCTGTTGCGGGGCACTCGCGCGTGGGAGAAATGACGTGTTATGGGCGAGGGAGTCGGTGAGAGCGGTCGGGGCATCACGGTGTTCCTCGCCGACGACAATCTCCTCGTACGCGAGGGGGTGCGCGCGCTGATCGACCGACACCCGGACCTCACCGTGGTGGGCGTCGGGGCCGACTACGACGAGACGGTCGCCGGCGCGACGGCCACGGCGCCGCACGTGCTCGTGACCGACATCCGCATGCCGCCCTCCTTCAATCGCGAAGGCATCGACGCCGCCAAGGAGATACGCAAGCGCCACCCCGGCACCGGCGTGGTCATCCTCAGCCAGTACGACGACCCCGAATACGCGGTGGCGCTGCTGGCCGAAGGGTCCGCCGGCTACGGCTACCTGCTCAAGGACCACCTGGCGGAGGGCAACCAGCTGATCGAGGCCATTCGCATGGTGGCCACCGGCGGCACCGCGCTGGACCCGACGATCGTCCAGGCTCTCGTCACCCCCGTCACGAGCAACAACGAGCTCTCCAACGCCGAGGAGGCCCTACTGGCGATGGTCGCCGAGGGCAAGCCCATCAAGGCGATCGCCGTTGCGCTGAACCTGCCGCCCGAGGCCGTCAACGCTCAGGTCGAGGCGATGTTCCTGCGACTCGCCGAGGAGGTGAGCGCCGGAAATCAAGGGGCACTCTCACGGCTACGTCACCTCCACCAGGCCATCATCGATCGCGAGGAACAGGGCGAGACGCTGTCACGGCTGTTGCCCGGAGGGATCGCCGACAAGCTGCGCCTCGAGGGCCGTCACATCGGCGAGACCGAACGGCTCGAGGTGACCGTGGTCATGAGCGACATCCGCTCCTATTCGACCATCGCCGAGCACGCCGACCCCAGCCAGTTGGCGGGTCAGCTCAACACCCACCGCGCGGCGATGAACCGGGCCATCATTGGGGAGGGAGGCACGGTGATGCAGTTCGTCGGCGACGCGGTGATGGCGGTCTTCGGCGCGCCCGTGCCCCAGGCTGATCACGCCGACCGCGCGGTCGACGCGGCTCTGGCCATGCACGCGCTCCAAGGCGAGATCAATGAGCGCTGGCTCAGCGAGGGGCTGCCCGTCTTCGGCCTGGGGATCGGGCTGTCGACCGGCGAGGTGGCCGCGGCGCTGCTGGGTTCTGAGGAACGTCTCGAGTACACCTTGGTCGGCGACACCGTGAACCTCTCCCAGCGCCTCCAGCAACTGGGCTCCGCCGGCGAAACCATCATCTCCGGAGCGACGCGTGAGGCACTCACCAGCAATGTCGCCACCGTCGAGTTGGACGCCCAGCTCGTCAAAGGCCGCGACACTCCCGTCGTCGCCTACAAGCTCCTGTCCGTTGACCCCGCAGTTTCCACCGTCCGCACCACCAGCCCGAGTGAAAGGCACAACCCATGACCACAACCCGAACCGACGTCGACGCGCGAGAGGGAACGTCCGGCCCGGCGCTCGACGCGCGCGGTGTGCGCAAGACCTTCGAGGCGGAGATCGCCCCGGTCCGCGCGCTCCGCGGTGTAGACCTGACCGTAGAGCGCGGAACCTTCGTGGCCCTGATGGGACCGTCGGGCTGCGGCAAGTCCACGCTGCTCAACCTCATCGCGGGGCTCGAAGAGGCCGACGAAGGGTCGATCAAGGTCGCCGGGGAGTCGATGACCGACGGCTCCGAAGACGACCACGCCCTCATCCGGCGTCGCCACATCGGCATCGTGTTCCAGTTCTTCAATCTGCTCGAGGGAATGAGCGTGCTGGAGAACGTCGCGCTGCCGGCGATTATCGCCGGGCGGCACCGCAAGAGCGCGGAGTCGCGCGCGCGCGACCTGCTCGACCTGCTGGGGATCGCCGACAAGGCAACGGAGATGCCGGGAGTCCTTTCGGGTGGCCAGCGCCAACGTTTGGCGATTGCCCGGGCGCTCGCCAACGAGCCGACGCTGCTGCTGGCCGACGAGCCCACCGGCGCGTTGGACTCGGTCGGTGGCCAGGAGGTCATCGAACTCCTGAGCCGCCTGCACTCGGCCGGACAGACCATCATCCTGGTGACCCACGACGCGAACGTGGCCAAGGCCGCCGACACTGTCTTGCATATGCGCGACGGACGCATTGTGTCCGACAGCGACGAGGTCGTCGACGAAGGCACCGTCACGTCGATCGGATCGTTCTGACCACGCGCCACGCGACCAGCGCGGTCAACGACATCACGTCGGCGCCGAACGCTGCCTCGACCGTGGTCGGTGGACGGCTCGCGAGTTCATTCGGTGCCGTCGCGGGCATTGCGCTGGTCGTGCTGGCACTGTCTGACGCGCGCCATGCCGGACACGTCGTGGTCTGGTCGGTCGCGGGCGCGGTTGTGGCGTGTTGGGCCATCGCCACCTACGCCATCGTCGGCCGCTCGCCGCGACTGGCCCTCCTCACCGCGCTGATCACCCTGGGCGCAGGGATCACCATGGCGACGGCGCGACTGGGCGACGCCAACGGCCACGGAGTGCACGGAACCGCGCGCGACGTCGCCATTGTCGCTGCCCTGCTCACCATGGCGGCCACCATGCAACTCCTTCTCGCGCTGCCCAGCGGCGAACTGACGGTGCGAGCGCGCCAAGTCGGTGCCGGCGCGTGGTACGCGGTGGCCGGGATCGTTGCGATCTTCCTGATCGCCTCCTCCCACTCGCTCGCTACCTGGCCGGTCGTCGTCGCGTGGGTGGCGGCCAGCGCCCTCACGTTGCCGGCGCTGCGCTCGCGTTACCTCGGAGCCTCCGCGCTCGGTCGCCAACGCATCCAGGCGCTCGCCGCGGGTGCGACTCTCGGCGCGATCGTCGTGGTGGTCGTCGCGACCCTGCACTGGCTGATTGACTGGCCCGTGAACCCGGCCGCGTCGCTGCTCGGTGCGGCCGCGTTGGTGCCGCTCGGACTCGCCGCGGGGTCGATGCGCTCGGCCACCCACGCTGACCGAGCGCTCGTGCAGCTGATTACCACCTTGGCCACGGTCCTCATCGTCGCCGCCGCCTACATCGTCGCTCTGCGCGGCTTCGCCAAGACGCCGACCTCGCACTCGACGCGTGACGTGCTGGGCTGGGCCATGGCCGCCGCAGGCGTTGCCGCGATCGCCCAGCTCGGTCTTCGCGCGCGCTTCACGCGCTACGCCACCAGCCTCACCTACGGCGCACGCGAGGCACCGGACGAGGTGGTGCGCTCCTTCGGCAGTCGGCTCACTCGAGCGATCCCCATGGACGAACTGCTCTTGCAGTTAGTCGAGTCGTTGCGCAAGACTCTCAACCTTTCGTCGGCCGAGATCTACACCGGCAGCTCCGAGGTCCTCGACCTCGTCGTGTCGGTGCCCGACGTGGGCAAGCGCTCGATTACCGTCTCGGGCGACGAGCGGCCCGTCATCGCGCGCGCCGGCGTTTCGGGTAACGCCTGGGCTCAGGTGTGGATCCCCGGCATCATTGCCGAGCGCCCGAGCGGGCCCATGCGGGTAGCGCCCATCAGCCACGGCGGGGAGTTGCTGGGCATCATCGTGATCTCTCGCGGCGAGGGCGGGGTGACCTTCCGTGAAGACGACGATCGCGTGCTGGCCGACCTCGCGCGCCAGGTGGGCCTCGCCCTGCACAACGCCCAACTGGACACCGCCCTACAGAGCTCGCTGGACGAGCTGCGGCGCCAGGCCGACGAACTGCGCGCCTCGCGAGCGCGCGTCGTGGCCAGCGGGGACGCCGAGCGCCGCCGCGTCGAGCGAAACCTCCACGACGGCGCCCAACAGCACCTCGTGGCGCTCGCGGTCAACCTGCGCCTGGCCAAGGACGTAGTGGCCGAGGATCCCGTGGCGGCAGTCGAAATGCTCGACGAACTAGGCACCGCGGTCCAAGAGACCATCCGCGAGCTGCGCGAACTAGCCCACGGCATCTATCCGCCGTTGCTGGTCGACAGCGGCCTCACTGAAGCATTGCGGGCGGTCGCCACGCGCAGCCCGCTCGACGTCGAGCTCGTCACTGACGGCATCGGACGTTACGGGGGCGACGTCGAGGCCGCCATCTATTTCTGCTGCCTCGAGGCACTTCAGAACGCCGGCAAGCACGCGCCGGACTCGCACGTGCGCATGCGCGTCTGGGAGGAGAGCGGCGGATTGCTGTTCGAGGTGCGCGACGACGGACCAGGCTTTGACGTGCGCCGCGCCCAGCGCGGCCACGGCTACACCAACATGGCTGACCGGCTCGGCGCGATCGGCGGCGCGGTGCGTTGGGAGTCCGAACTCGGCAAGGGCACCACCATCCGCGGCTCGGTGCCGCTGAGCAACTAACTCGCGAAGGCCACCGTCTCGCGCTGGTCCCAGAGACGGCGCAGCGTCTTGGCTCCCAGTTGTTCCTTGTGAACGTAGGCGCGCGCGCCGCTGGTCGCGGCGTCCGGTGGCAGGTCGCTCACGTCGTAGGTCGAGCACAGGATCACGAAGGTCCCGGGCAGCGCCGCGACGATCTGGCGCGTGGCCTCGATGCCCCCCATCTCGGGCATGTTGATGTCCATCAACACGACGTCGGGGTGCACCTTCTCGGCCAGCTCCAGCGCCTCGACTCCATTGCCGGCTTCGCCCACCAGTTCGAAGCCCTCGGAACGACGCACCACGGCACGCGCGGCGAGGCGAAAGGGAACCTGGTCGTCGACGACAATCACCGACAGGGGGGTCTGCATACCAGTGAAGTATCCTACGGGACCCCTACGCGCGACAGTGAGGTGCCCACCGTCGCGAGGGTGTGGCTAGCCCCCCGATGTTCCCGCGAGGTACACGAGGACGGCCTTCACACGGCGATTTAAGTCGTGCTCTTCGGAGAGACCGAGCTTGGAGAAGATGGCGTTGGAATGTTTTTCCACGGCGCGCTCGGAGACGCTCAAACTCTTGGCGATTGCGCCGTTGGACTTTCCCTGGGCCATCTCGGACAGGATCTCCGTCTCGCGCGGGGTCAGCCACTCCAGGTCCGACTTCGGTCGACTGGTGCGCGCCTTGACCAATTCGTCGACCACCAGCGGATCGATCACCGATCCCCCTGCGTGGACGCTTCGGATGGCGCGCGCCAACTCGTTGGCCCCGGCAACGTGCTCTTTGAGCAAGTAGGCCCGACCCGCTGAGCCCTCTTCCAGCAACGCCAGCGCGTAGGCCGGCGCGGTGTACTGGCTCAAGACCACGACGCCCACCGACGGTTGGTTTTCGCGCAACCACGCCGCCGCGCGGATGCCCTCGTCGGTGCCGGTCGGCGGCATGCGGATATCGGTGACCACGACGTCGGGCTGGTGGTCGTTGATGCGCTGGATCAACTCGGGGTAGTCGGCCGCGACGCCGACCAGTTCGAACTCTTCGTCGTCGCGAATCATTCGCGACAGACCTTCGCGCAAAAGCGCGTTATCTTCCGCTAAGACGACCCGGATCGCGCTCACTGAGACGCGAGCGTACCACCCGGCATCTCAGCGCCTCGATGGGTCAAGGCCGGTCTCGACAGGTGAAACCCCGCCGCCGCCGCCCAACCGGGCCGTACCTCGTACGCGGCGTCGGAGCCACTCACGACGTCGCCTATGACGCCGTGGATCTCCGGCGCATCGGCGGGAGGGTCGGCGGCGGGCTGCGACGCTCCGGCAGGTCCGCGAGCAGACGCCGCGTCGCCATCGCAATCGCGGCGACCGCCTCAGTGACCGCGGGCGACGACAACAGATTCGGCGTCGTGACGCCGCCGACCTTCCGAACGTATTGGAGCGCTGCGGCCTCGACTTCGTCAGGGGTGGCCGGAGGCGCGAGGCCCCGTAGGACTGTGATATTGCGGCACATGCGCCCACGGTACGCGCCGCGGGCAACGGTTTAGGCGTTCATGATCGAGAACGACGCGCCGCCGGGGTCGGCCACCGACGCCAGACGGCCGTAAGGCGTGTCGGAGGCGGCCATCTGCACCACCCCGCCCAGTGCGACCACCTCATCGACCGTCGCGTCCACGTCGGCCACGCCCCAGTAGACACGCCAGTGCGAGGGCACGCCCTCGGGCAGGAAGTTCGATGAGTCCATCATGCCAGCGAACTGTGCGTCTCCGTGATTGGCGGTGGTGTAACGAAAGTCGTCCGTGTCACCGACGACACGCGTGTCCCACCCAAAGACCTGCTGGTAGAACGGCACCGCCGCGGCGTAGTCACGAGAATGCAACTCGAACCACTTGGGCGCGCGAACCTCGTCGAGCACTCCGAAGCCCTGGAAGGCGTCGGGCGCCCAGATCCCTATTGCGGCGCCGCCCGGGTCGGTCATCACCGCCATGGTTCCGAGGTCGCCGACCTTCATCGCTGGGGCCACAATCGTCCCGCCAGCCGCTTCGGCGGCCGAGAGTGTGGCGTCGGCATCGTCGACCGCCAGGTAGACGCTCCAGAAATCGGGCATCTCCTGGCCGGTCATGTTGGGCAGCCCACCGGCGACGGGCACCCCGTCACGGAAGAACTGGAAGTAACCGCCAAACTCCTCGGACGCGTCGCCGGCCTCCCAGCCGAAAATCTTCGAGTAAAAGCGGCGCGTCGCCTCCACGTCGTTGGACATGTGATCGGCCCAGCACGGGTCTCCGATCGGTGCCTTTTCCCTGGTGACCATGGCTTCCTCCTTGGCTTGGTACGTGAATCCTACGGCGCTCGGCTCACCCTGGCCAAGGGCACTCGACCCCTGGTACGGTCGGGCCAAACGGTGGGGAGGGACCATGACTCTGGGGACACGAACGAGGATGGACGGAGTCTGGGAGGCGGCGGCGAGCCACGTTGGCGACACCCAGGTGCCCGGAATGGCGGTGCTGATCGAGCACGATGGCGAGGTGTACGTCAAGTCCCTGGGCGTACTGGGCCACGGGCGCGAACCGGTCGCGCGCGACTCGCTCTTTCGCATCGCCTCGATCTCCAAGCCGCTCACCGCGGCCTGCACGCTGGCCCTCATCGGCGAGGGGCTGATCGGCCTGGACGAACCGGTGAGCCGACTCCTACCCGAACTGGCCTCTCCGCGCGTGCTCGCGCGCCCCGACGGACCGCTGGACGAGACGGTGCCCATCGATCGCGAGATCACGACGCGCGACCTGCTCACCTTCACCTACGGATTCGGTTTCTGTTTCGACATGTTCGCCTCGGCGACGCCGTGGCCGATCTACACGGCCTCCGAAGAGCAGATGCAGTTGGCCACGCTCGGTCCGCCCATTCCGTCCATCCAGCCAGACCCCGACACGTGGATCGCGCGACTGGGTTCGTTGCCGCTGATCTTCCAGCCCGGCGAGCGCTTCCTCTACAACACCAGCGCCGCCGTGCTGGGCGTGCTGTGTGCGCGTGCGGCCGGCGTGCCCTTCTCCGAAGCCTTGCGCTCGCGCGTCCTGAGCCCGCTCGACATGGATGACACCGCGTTCTTCACAGAAGACACCTCTCGCCTGGCTACCGGTTACCGTTCGACCCCGGAGGGCCTAGTGGTCTTTGACGAAGCCGACGGCGACTTCAGCCACTCGCGGGCATTCGACGATGGCGGGAGTGGGCTGGTCTCGACGGTCGACGACCTCAACAAGTTCGCGACCATGCTGCTCTGCGGCGGGGTGTCGGTGTTGAGCGACCAGCAGGTGGCCGACATGACGCGCGACCAGTTGACACCAGCCCAAAAAGTGCACAGCCCCTTCGGCCCGGGGTGGTTCGACCACCAGTCCTGGGGCTACGGGATCCGCGTGCACGACAACGGTGCCTTCGGCTGGGACGGCGGCTTCGGCGGCACCTTCCTCGTCGACCCCACCGCCGATCTCGTCGTCATCGTCCTCACACAGCGGATGTTCGAGTCCTCCGACCCGCCCCAGGTGCACAAGGACGTCCAGGCCGCCGCGTACGCCGCCCTCGACTAGATAGGCGTCGATTTTCGTCGCGTGTCGTCGTTGCTTTGCCGTGCGCCACCGAGCGCGATGACGTGAACATCCAGGTCACGCGCCTGCGCCAAGACCTTCTCCACGACGCCGCTCAGTCGGCGCCAACCGCGACGATGCCGACTCGCGCCGAGCACGATCTGGGTCCCGCGTTCGGCGCGAGCGACTCCGACCAGCGCAGTCGCGATGTCATCGGCGACGATCTCGAGAAAGCGACCCTCAAACTCGCTCACCAGCTCGCGCGCGACGGCGGTGTCGGCTTCGCGTCGCTGCGCGTCGGAGGCCACGACGTGAACGGCCACCACCTCGGCCCTCGAGCGCGAGGCCATCCGCGCGGCCCGGCGCAGCAGTGCTCCGTCCGTCGCCGTCGCGGTGACCCCCACGATCAGGCGTTCACGGGTCTCCCAGGTGTGGTCGATGTCATGCTCGTCCTGGTAGCGCTGGAGGGCGTCTTCGACCCGGTCGGCCAGCCACAGCAAGGCAATCTCGCGGAGTGCGCTGAGGTTGCCGACGCGAAAGTAGTTCGAGAGTGACGCGTCGACCTTGTCGGCGCTGTAGATGTTCCCGTGGGCCATACGTCGCCGCAGCGCCTCCGGCGTGACGTCGACGAGCTCGATCTGATCGGCGCGGCGCACGATTGCGTCGGGCACCGTCTCGCGCTGTGCGACCCCGGTGATCTTCTCCACCACGTCGTTCACGGATTCGAGGTGTTGGATGTTGACCGTCGTGATGACGTCGATCCCCGGCATCCAGCAGATCCTCCACGTCGTTCCAGCGCTTCTCGTGCCGTGACCCGGGGACGTTGGTGTGGGCCAACTCGTCGACGAGCGCGACGGCCGGCTGACGCGCCAGCACCGCGTCGAGGTCCATCTCTTCTAGTTGGGCTCCCCGGTATTCGCGCGTCACTCGCGCCACGACCTCGAGATCACGCAGTTGTGCCGCCGTGAGGGGTCGGCCGTGAGTCTCGACGTACCCGACGACGACGTCGGTGCCGCGCTGGGCGCGCCGCCAGCCCTCGTCGAGCATTCGGTAGGTCTTACCCACGCCAGGCGCCGAGCCCAGGTAGACGCGCAGCACGCCGCGGACCATCAGCGCGGGTGCCGAAGGTCCGTCGCCGAAGGCCCGACTTCGTCTGCGCCGGCCAGGGCGGCACTCGCCGCGGCGACCACCGAGACGGCGGTCACGAGACGCTCGCGGCTGAGCGCGTGACCGGTCGTCGGGGTCAACACGAATCGGCCCAGCGTGCGCCCGCCCCAGCGCGCTACGACTTCGCACTCCGGACCCGGCAGGCCGATGTCGCCAGTGGGCCACACGAGTCCCACGTGAATCACCTCGCCCGACGGCTCGATGCGCGCCAACGGCGGACTCTCGAGCTGCGCGTCGAACCGACACCCATGCAGCCCGAGCAGCTCGACCAGGGCGACGCGAGCTCGCTCGACGACCTCGACCGAGCGCGCGCCCACCGCACCCGACTCAGCGACGTCGCGGATGGTCGTCACGAACTGATAGGCCTCATTGGCTGCGCGCCAGTGGTGACGGCTGCGAGCCGCGAGCTCGGTAATCAAGATCCCCACCACGAAGATCGCGATTGTCGTCTCCAGTTCCGGACCGTGACTGATGGTGAGGCGTTCGTAGGGCCGGGTGAGGAAGAGGTCGAACCACAACGCCGCCGAAAGGCTTGCCAGCACCCCCGCGCTGCGGGGTCCGACGACCGCGGCCGCGGCAACGACCACCACGAGGGTCAGAGCTGCAGCCGGCGAGGCGTAGTCGCCGCGCACCGGGATCAGCGCGGACGCCACCGCCAGCGGCGCGATGACCCCGGCCACGGTGCTCATGCGTCCCTGATACCGTCGCCACACAGTGGGGCGCGGGACCAACGCCAGGGTCGAGGCGTTCTCGGAGGTCGTCACCGCTCCAGTCTCGCGAGGCCCTCGTTGAGTTGCAACACGTCGATGTAGCTGGACCCCAAAAACCCCCACTGGGCCGGGTGGGTCTCGCGGAGGATTAGCGCGCGAAGGGTCGCCGGTGAGGCGCCGGTGGCCTTGGCGACCATCGGAATCTGGACCAGGGCGTCGAGCTGGGAAATGTCCGGGTCGTAGCCGCTGGCCGACGTGGTCACCAGATCAACGGTGGGGTTGACGCCCAACTTGTGCCAGTAGGCCACCAGCGCCTTGGTGTTGGCCACCAAGACCTTGGAGTGCGGGCCGAGCTGGGTGGCGCCGGACTCCCCGGAGCACCCGTTGGCGACGAGCGGGTTGTCACCGCCACCCGAGTGGGTCGTCTCGTCGCACGCGTACGGCCCGGTGTCGTCGGGGCGGCCGTGGAACCACTTGGGACTCGACCAGTTCTGACCGATGAGCAGCGATCCATTGGCCGTGAGCGATCCGTTCGCCTGGCTCTTGAAGAGCACTTGGGAGAGCCCGGTGCCGGCAAAGGCGTAGACGAAGCCGAAGACGACGAGGCACAGAACTGCCAGGACGAGTGAGCGACGAAGGTGGACGAGCATGACAGTTCCTCTTAGTAGGCGTGCAGCGCGACGAGCACGAGGTCGATGAGCTTGATGAAGATGAAGGGCACGACGATGCCGCCCACCCCATAGATCCACACGTTGCGCCGCAGGATGGCCGCGGCGCCGGTCGCGCGGAACTTGACGCCGCGCAGGGCCAGGGGTATCAGAGCGATAATCACCAGGGCGTTGAAGATCACGGCCGACAGCACGGCGCTCTCGGGGCTGTGGAGCTTCATGATGTTGAGCGTGTTGAGCTGGGGGTACGTCGCGACGAACAACGCGGGGATGATCGCGAAGTATTTGGCGATGTCGTTGGCAATGGAGAACGTGGTCAGCGAGCCGCGCGTGATGAGCAACTGCTTGCCGATTTCGACGACATCGATGAGCTTGGTCGGGTTCGAGTCGAGATCGACCATGTTCCCCGCCTCCTTGGCTGCCGTGGTCCCGGTGTTCATGGCGACGCCGACGTCGGCTTGGGCGAGGGCCGGGGCGTCGTTGGTGCCGTCGCCGGTCATCGCGACGAGCTTGCCGCCCTCTTGCTCCTGCTTGATGAGCGCCATCTTGGCTTCGGGCGTGGCCTCGGCCAAGAAGTCGTCGACCCCCGCCTCCTGGGCGATGGCCGCGGCGGTCAGCGGGTTGTCACCGGTGATCATGACCGTGCGGATGCCCATGGCGCGCATCTGCTCGAACTTCTCGTTGATGCCCTGCTTGACCACGTCCTTGAGCTCGATGACGCCCAGGATCGTTACGCCATCGGTGACGACCAGCGGCGTTGATCCGGCACGCGAGACTCGCTCGACGACGCCGTCGAGGTCCGCGGGGATGGTGCCGCGCGCGTCGCGGACCCAGGTCTTGACCGACTCGGCGGCGCCCTTGCGGATCTGGCGATCGCCGATGTCGAGGCCCGACATGCGCGTGGTGGCGGTGAAGGGGACGAACACGTGGTCGTCGCCGAGTTGGCGCTCGCGGATTCCGAACTGCTCCTTGGCCAACACGACGATCGAACGACCTTCGGGAGTTTCGTCAGCCAGCGACGCCAGCTGCGCCGCGTCGGCGAGCTCGTGCTCGTCGTGGCCGGCCACCGGCAGGAAGTTCGACGCCATGCGGTTTCCCAACGTGATGGTCCCGGTCTTGTCCAGCAGGAGCACTTGGACGTCTCCGGCCGCCTCGACGGCGCGTCCGCTGATGGCTAGAACGTTGCGTTGGACGAGACGGTCCATCCCCGCGATGCCGATCGCCGACAGCAGAGCCCCGATGGTGGTCGGGATCAGACAGACCAGCAGAGACACGAGGATGACGACCGACACCGACGACCCGGCGTAGTTGCCGAAGGGCACCAGGGTGACGACGACCGGAATGAACACAACGGTCAAGACCGCGAGGAGGATGGTCAGAGCGATCTCGTTGGGGGTCTTCTGTCGATTGGCCCCCTCGACGAGGCTGATCATGCGGTCCAGGAAGGTCTGACCCCGCTCGGCGGTGATGCGCACCACAATCCGGTCGCTCAACACCTTGGTTCCGCCGGTGACCGCCGAGCGATCCCCGCCCGACTCACGGATCACGGGCGCCGACTCCCCGGTGATCGCCGACTCGTCGACGCTGGCGATTCCCTCGATGATCTCGCCGTCGGAGGGGATGACGTCGTTGGCCTCGCAGACCACCACGTCGCCCTTGGACAGTTCGGCCGCGGGAACTGACTCCTCGGAGCCGTCGGCGCGCAAACGACGTGCCGCGGTCTCCGAACGCATCTTGCGCAGCGTGTCGGCCTGCGCCTTGCCGCGGCCCTCAGCCATGGCTTCGGCAAGGTTGGCGAAGATCACCGTGAGGACGAGCCATACCGTGATCGACCAGGTGAAGGTGCTCGGGTGCGCGATCGCCTCGAAGAACGTGATGACCGAGCCCACGAGAACCACGAACATCACGGGGTTCTTCACCTGGACTCGCGGGTCCATCTTTTTGACCGAGTCCTTCAGCGCCTGACGCAGGATCTGGCGATCGAACAGGCTTCGGGAGGTGGCGACGCCGCGCGGAGCGGACTCGGCCGGTGGGGTCTGGGTGATCGTTGTCATTAGAAGAACCTCAAGTGACTCAGCTGCTCCACGATGGGACCAAGCGCGATGGCGGGAAAGAACGTCAGACCGCCGATGATGATGATGACGCCAATCGTCAGGCCGACGAACATGCCGTTGTCGGTCCGGAACGTGCCGAGGGACTCGGGCACGATGTTCTTGGCCGCGAGCCGGCCGCCGAGGGCGATCGCCGGGATCATGATCGCGAAGCGCCCGATCAGCATGTCGATGCCGCCGATGACGTTATAGAAGGGCGTGTTGCCAGTGAGGCCCGCGAAGGCCGAGCCGTTGTTGTTGGCCTGGGAGGTCAGCGCGTAGAGGATCTCGGTGAAGCCGTGGGGGCCCGCGTTGAGCGGACCGGCTCGTCCGGCGACGATCGACACGGCGATCGCGGTGAATACGAGGACGATGATCGGCATGACCAGGGCCCCGAGCCCCGCGAGTTTGACCTCGGAGGCTTGGATCTTCTTGCCCAGGTACTCGGGGGTTCTCCCGATCATCAACCCACCGATGAACACCGCGATGATTGCGTAGATGAGCAAGGTGTAGAGACCGGTGCCGGTGCCGCCGGGGGTCACCTCGCCCAGCATCATGCCGGTCAGGAGACCGAGCCCACCGATGGGCGTGTACGAGTCCGAGGCGGAGTCGATCGAACCCGTCGAGGTCTGCGTGGAGGCGACGTTATAGAGGGCGCTGGAGGGAACACCGAAGCGGACCTCCTTGCCTTCCATGTTGCCCACGGTGGAGTGGATGCCCGCGGCGGCCACGGCCGGGTTGTTTTGGCTCTCGGCCGCCGTGGTGAATCCCACCCAAACGCCGAAGAGGACAATCATCACCGAAAGGAGCGCGAAGCCGTGCTTGACCGAACCCACCATCTTGCCGAAGGTGTAGGTCAGGGCCACGGGGATCGAGAGCAGCAGATAGATCGACAGGAAGTTGGTCAGGCCCGTCGGGTTCTCGAACGGCACGGCGCCGTTCTGATTGAAGAATCCGCCGCCGTCGGTGCCCAACTGCTTGATCGCCTCCATGAATCCGACGGGACCGCGCGGAATCGTCTGGATCACGCCGTTGAGGGCGTCGTGAAAGGACACTGTCCCGGCCAGGGTCTGGACTGCGCCTTCGCCCACGAACACGATGCCCGCCAGGAAGGCAATGGGCAGCAGGATGTAGAAGAGGCAACGGACCATGTCCACCCAGAAGTTGCCGATCGTCGCCGAGTTGCGGCGCGCGAAGCCGCGCACCAGCACAATGGCGGCCACGATGCCCACGGCCGGGCTCACGAACTGTTGGACCGTCAGGGCGCCGATCTGGCTGAAGTACGACATCGTCGTCTCGCCGCCGTAGTTCTGCCAATTGGTGTTGGTCACGAAGGAGGTCGCGGTATTCCAGCTCAGCGCTGACCCCACCCCGCCCAGGTGTTGGGGGTTCATTGGCAGGTGACCCTGGATTCGGATGATCACGTACGTGAAGGCAATGGACACCGCCGAGAAGATGATCAGCGCGCCGGCGTAGCGCTTCCAGGACTGCTCGTGCTCCGGGCTCGTGCCTAGCAACCGATAGATCGGCCGTTCAATGAAACCGAGGAAGTGCACACGGCCGTCAAAGACCGCGGCGATGTAGGAGCCGAGATAGCGCCACGTGAGCCCCAGCGTGACGACCAGCAGGGCAATGGTGAGGAAGAAGTCCATCAGAACTTCTCCGGCTTGAACATGGCGTAGCCGATGTAGAAGAACATCACTACTGACACGATGAACAGGACAATCTGGGAGGCGCTCATACCCGGTCCAGCGCCCACACGAGTCCGAGCATCACCGCGGTGAAGAGAATAATTCCAAGTACCGAGAAGAAATCTGCCATGACTCGAGTCTTCCGACGCGGGCCTTCACCGGTTCTTCAAAGTGTCCCCGGGCTCTTCATAATCTCTTCATTCGCTCCAGCGCCAACCCACGCGAGGGCGCCGTACCATACTGAGTTCGTGCGCAAAGGACCGCTCGGCTCGCTGGTTGGAGTGGCCGCTGTCGCCGCCTTGGCCTTCGCCATGCTGCCCCTGCGAGACCACATCGCGGTCTCGACGGCCGCGCTCATCCTGGTCGTGCCGGTGGTCACCGGAGCGGTCGTCGGAGGTTTCGTCGCAGGACTGTTCAGTGTGGCGGCGGGTTTCCTGGCCTTCGACTTCCTCTACATCCCCCCCTACGGAACCCTCAACGTCGGCACCACCCAGAACTGGACGGCACTAGGCGTCTACGCGGTGGTCATGCTCCTGGTCGCGCGGGTCGTGGCACGCCTCGACTTCTCGCGCATCCAGGCCGAGCGAGGCGGGGAGGTCGCCCGACGCCTCAACGAACTGAGCGAACTCCTGGTCGGTGACCAGCCGGTCGATGAACTGCTGACCACCATTGTCTCCACCGCGCACACCGTCTTCGCTATCCCCGGCGTCGCCCTCTTGGTGCTGGACGAGGGACGACTTCGCGTCGCCGCGAGTGCCGGCGACCCCCTCACCGACGAGGAGCTACACGGCCTGGACGCGGGTTCCGGACGTCCGATCGCCGTGGGCACAAACCCTGGTGCGCCGGGCGAGTTGCGCTCGGTGGCCCTCGTCGCGTCTGGTCGGCCAGTCGGGATGTTGGCCCTGCGAGGTCTGCCGACGTCGGACGGCGACCGCGCGGTTCTGAACACCTTCGCCAACGACGCCGCGCTCGCCCTCGAGCGCGCCCGACTGCGTGATGAGGCCCTTCGTACTCAGTTCCTCGAAGAGGTCGACCACTTTCGTCAGGGACTCATGGGTGCGGTCAGCCACGACCTGCGAACGCCGTTGGCGACGATCCAGGTGGCCTCCTCCACATTGTCGAATCGCGCCGACCAACTCACCAGGGACCAGGTCCGCGAGCTCTCGGGGCTCATCGAGGTCGAGTCGCATCGACTCACGCGTTTAGTGTCCAACCTGCTCGACATGACACGGATCGAGGCCGGGGTCTTTGCGGTGCGTCGCGCGCCGGTCGCACCCGCGCAACTGGCCCGCGACGCTGTCGCGGCCCTGGGTCCGTCCCTCAACGGCCACCGCGTCGAGGTGGCGGTACCCGCAGCACTACCCGAGGTCGACGCGGACGCGCTACTCATCGGCCAGGCGATCATCAACTTGCTCGACAACGCCATTCGTTACTCACCTGAGGGTGGCGAAATTAACGTCGACGGACGTGTCGACGCCGATCATGTTGTCCTCAGCGTCACGGACCACGGCCCGGGCATTCCCGAGGATCAGCGCGAGGCCGTCTTTCACCGCTTCACCCGTTTCGATGAGAGCGGCCGCGCGGGATTGGGGCTGACCATCGCACGAACGTTCGTAGAGGCCCACGGTGAGACCCTCCAGTACGAGGACGCCCCCGGCGGCGGCGCCCGCTTCGTGCTCTCGCTACCGGTCGCGCGCTACGACGAGTCGGACGCCTAGTCGTGGCCACGGTGCTCGTCATCGACGACGACCCGTCGCTCCTGCGCGCGCTGCGTCTCGGCCTGCAGGCGGGCGGCCACGAGGTCACCACCGCGACCACCGGCGAGGAGGGTCTCACGCTAACGGCACTTCACTCGCCCGAAATGGTGGTGCTCGACCTCGGCTTGCCCGACCTCGACGGGTTGAGCGTCGCGCGACGCATCCGGGAGTGGAGCGACGTGCCCCTCATCGTTCTTTCCGCCGCCGGCGCGGAGCAGACCAAGGTCGAAGCCCTCGACGCGGGGGCCGACGACTTCGTGACCAAACCGTTCTCCATGCCCGAGCTGGAAGCGCGCATCCGCGCAGTGCTGCGCGGCCGTGCCGTGTCGCCGGAGGAGCAGCCCACCACATTGGTCAGCGGCCCCTTCGAGGTCGACCTAGTGCACCACGAGGTCCGTCGTTCCGGCGAGAACCTCGCGCTCACCGCCAAGGAGTTCGACCTACTGGCGTACCTGGTGCGCCACCGGGGCCGCACCTGCACTTACCAGATGATCCTGCGTGAGGTGTGGGGATCCGGCTACGGGAGTGAAGCACGCTACGTACACGCCTACGTGCACCGCCTGCGCGTCAAGCTGGGCGACGAGAACGGCGAACTGATCGAGACCGTACCGGGCGTCGGTTACCGCTGGATCGACGCGGCGTTGTAGCTCGCGCACTCAGTCGCCATTACCTACACTTAGCCCGATGAGTCCAGGGAGGATGCAGTCCTTCAGCGATGGGGTCATCGCCATCATCATCACGATCATGGTGCTCTCGTTGCGACAGCCCCACGGGGCCACGTTCGCCGCCTTGCGTCCCACGGCGTCATCCCTGCTGGCCTACGCGCTGAGCTTTGTCAACCTGGGCATCTACTGGAACAATCATCACCATCTGCTGCAGACAGTGAAGAAGGTCACCGGCGCGATGCTCTGGAGCAACCTGAACCTCCTCTTCTGGTTGTCGCTCTTCCCCTTCTGCACTTTGTGGATGGCCCGCCAGCACTTCGCTGACCAAACCGTCTCCGCCTACGGTGTCGTGCTGGTTCTGGCGGGCATCGCCTACTTCGTTCTACAGAATGTGATTGTGGCGTCTCAGAGGCCCGACACCGGATTGAAGGAGGTCCTGGGACGAGATTTCAAAGGCAAACTCTCCATGGTGGCCTATCTCGTCTCCATCCCCTTAGCCCTGGTGTGGAACTGGGGCGGTGTGGCCATCTTCATAGGCGTCGGCGTCGCCTGGCTCATCCCGGATCGTCGACTCGAGCACTACATCGACCACCACGCCTCAACCGACTAGATCACCAATGTCGCCCGTTCAGCCCCACGAGCGGGGTCTCGCTACACGCCGAATCGCAACGGATCCAGTGACCGTCGGGATAGAAAAATTCGCTGTCCGATTGACTCCCTTACGACGCGTTGACGTTTCCACCCTTCAACGGCGTCGTCACTGAGGTGGGCAGCGGGTAAGTCACGGTCAATGGCGACGAGTACGCGACCTGCCAACCAAATGAGCCAGGACCCGCCTTCTTTCCCGTTGAAGACGGCGTGAAGTTCATTGTCACAGTCAAACCCGACTGGATGAGTTGCCATCCACCAAGTCCGTTGTTGTACGTGGCGTTCCACCAGTACAGATCTCCCGTGCCACTCGCAGAGCCGCTCGTTATGACACCGCCTGACGTCACCGTTCCGTATGTCGTCAAGGTTCCCTTGAATCGCCAATAAGTGGAGACGGATACGAACTGGCCCTTGTAGGTGTTGGTCGTGTTGGGGACCTTGTGCACGGTGAATCCGAAGTTCGTTCGACCAACTCCGGGGAGGGTATACCAACCACCTCCGTTCGCCGCGTCCCCCGCAGATGCGACGGTCAGTGACGCTTCGTTCAGAGAGGCCGCGCAGTTCGAAGTGCCTGCGAACGTTGCTGTCACGGTGTACACATTCTCCAACCATCCTGTGGTTGGAATGTTGAGGGATGAGTTGCCACTCGCGTCAGTAGTCGCCGGACCCGTACCCAGGGCGTACGTTCCCGGCGCACCTGTGAGCGGATTTGAGTCGAGGGTGTACGTCACTGACTCCGGCGATACGCAGGCACTCACCGCGCTCGAAAGAGTTGACTGTGGGACGAGGTTGTTGCCAATCAGGACCAGCTGCTGTCCTGTGTACAGCGAGCCCGTGGCAGCCGCATTTACCGTGAACGACCCATTGACATAGGAAATCGTGTAGTTCGCATCAACAGTACCCGAGCAACTTGTGACATACGGTCCCCCGTTGAGGAACGAACCTGTATATGTCGCACCAACGATGACGCAGGTGGGCTTGGTCGTCAAACTCGACGCCGTGTCACCATTGACGAATGTCAAGTAACTCGCGGTAATGGTGGGAGTGGTACCTCCAAACGTATATGACGCCGGACTCGACGCAGTTACCTGACGCGCCACGGGCTTGACCGTCACGGTCCCGGTGGCGTAACTAGTCGTGTAGTTCGGATCTGCCGCGCTCCGTATGCAACTCGTGGTGTAGCGACTTCCGGCAACACCCGGCTTCCCATTGACCTGGCTAGCAAGCGGGATGGTTGCCACGCAGGCCGGCAACGTGGCTGGAGCCGTGGCACTGTTAACCAATCCCACGTAACCCGGGGTAACCGCCGAAGCGCTCG
This sequence comes from uncultured Actinomycetota bacterium, assembly GCA_963715855.1. GTDB lineage: Bacteria > Actinomycetota > Acidimicrobiia > Acidimicrobiales > RAAP-2 > RAAP-2. Next base: position 1,042,694 of record OY970279.1, on the reverse strand, counting down.
TTCCATAGTTGATGGTCGCGCTTGATGCCGTGACGGTGAGCGTGGCCGGGTTAATGGTCACGTGTGGCAATGGCCGTCTTGTCGAAGACGTAGTTGGCGGCGGCGCCTCCGGTGCACGTGATCGTGCGCGGGGACATGGTCACCGCTGTCGTGGGCGAGTAGTCGCTCGAGCAGCTCGGGGCGCGCGTAGCCCGTGGCGGTGCCGGCGTTCTCGGAGTTCACGAAGCCGGTCACGACGAAGGTGTAGGTGGGCACCGGGTCGCCGTAGGTGACGGGCTGGTCGTCAGGGGTGACGGTCAGCTTGGCCCGCGGTAACGGTCACGTGGGCAGTGGCCGTCTTGTCGAAGCTGTAGTTGGTGGCGGCGCCTCCGGTGCACGTGATCGTGCGCGGTGACATGGTCACCGCTGTCGTGGGCGAGTAGTCGCTTCGAGCAGCTCGGGGCCGTGTAGCCCGCGGCGGTCGCCGGCGTTCTCGGAGTTCACGAAGCCGGTCACGACGAAGGTGTAGGTGGGCACCGGGTCGCCGTAGGTGACGGGCTGGTCGTCCGGGGTGACGGTCAGCTTGGCCGCGGGCAATGGTCACGTGGGCAATGGCCGTCTTGTCGAAGATGTAGTTGGCGGCGGCGCCTCCGGTGCACGTGATCGTGCGCGGGGACATGGCCACCGCTGTCGTGGGCGAGTAGTCGCTCGACAGCTCGGGGCGGTGTAGCCCGTGGCGGTGCCGGCGTTCTCGGAGTTCACGAAGCCGGTCACGACGAAGGTGTAGGTCGGCACCGGGTCGCCGTAGGTGACGGGCTGGTCGTCAGGGGTGACGGTCAGCGTGGCCGCGGGCAATGGTCACGTGGGCAGATGGCCGTCTTGTCGAAGCTGTAGTTGGCGGCGGCGCCTCCGGTGCACGTGATCGTGCGCGGTGACATGGTCACCGCTGTCGTGGGCGAGTAGTCGCTCGACAGCTCGGGGCCGTGTAGCCCGTGGCGGTGCCGGCGTTCTCGGAGTTCACGAAGCCGGTCACGACTTGAAGGTGTAGGTGGGCACCGGGTCGCCGTAGGTGACGGGCTGGTCGTCCGGGGTGACGGTGAGCTTGGCCCGGGTGATGGTCACGTGGGCAGATGGCCGTCTCGTCGAAGACGTAGTTGGTGGCGGCGCCTCCGGTGCAGGTGATCGTGCGCGGTGACATGGTCACCGCTGTCGTGTGCGAGTAGTCGCTCGAGCAGCTCGGGGCCGCGTAGCCCGTGGCGTCGCCGGCGTTCTCGGAGTTCACGAAGCCGGTCACGACGAAGGTGTAGGTCGGCACCGGGTCGCCGTAGGTGACGGGTCTGGGCGTCAGGGGTGACGGTCAGCTTGGCCGCGTGGCAATGGTCACGTGGGAGTGGCCGTCTCGTCGAAGACGTAGTTGGTGGCGGAGCCCCCGGTGCACGTGATCGTGCGCGGTGACATGGTCACCGAGGTCGTGTGCGAGTAGTCGCTTCCACAGTTCGGGGCGGCGTAGCCCGTGGCGTCGCCGGCGTTCTCGGAGTTCACGAAGCCGGTCACGTTGAAGGTGTAGGTCGGCACGGGTCCTGACCGTAGGTGACGGGTCTGGGGGTCCGGGGTGACGGTGAGCGTGGCCGCGTTGACGGTCACGTTGGAGATGGCCGTGTCGTCGAAGACTGTAGTTGGTGGCGGAGCCTCCGGTGCAGGTGATCGTCCGGTGACATGGTCACCGAGGTCGTGTGCGAGTAGCTCGCTTCGAGCAGCTCGGGGCGGCGTAGCCCGCGGCGTCACCGGCGTTCTCGGAGTTCACGAAGCCGGTCACCTCGAAGGTGTAGGTCGGCCCGGGTCGCCGTAGGTGACGGGTCTGGGGGTCCGGGGTGACGGTGAGCGTGGCCGCGTTGACGGTCACGTTGGAGGTGGCCGTGTCGTCGAAGACGTAGTTGGTGGCGGAGCCCCCGGTGCAGGTGATCGTCGGTGACGCGGTCACCGAGGTCGTGTGCGAGTAGCTGCTTCCACAGTTCGGGGCGGCGTAGCCCGCGGCGTCACCGGCGTTCTCGGAGTTCACGAAGCCGGTCACCTTGAAGGTGTAGGTCGGCGGGTCCTGACCGTAGGTGCGGGTCTGGGGGTCCGGGGTGACGGTGAGCGTGGCCGCGTTGACGGTCACGTTGGAGGTGGCCGTGTCGTCGAAGACGTAGTTGGTGGCGGAGCCCCCGGTGCAGGTGATCGTCGGTGACGCGGTCACCGAGGTCGTGTGCGAGTAGCTGCTTCCACAGTTCGGGGCGGCGTAGCCCGCGGCGTCACCGGCGTTCTCGGAGTTCACGAAGCCGGTCACCTTGAAGGTGTAGGTCGGCACCGGGTCGCCGTAGGTGCGGGTCTGGGGGTCCGGGGTGACGGTGAGCGTGGCCGCGTTGACGGTCACGTTGGAGGTGGCCGTGTCGTCGAAGACGTAGTTGGTGGCGGAGCCCCCGGTGCAGGTGATCGTCGGTGACGCGGTCACCGAGGTCGTGTGCGAGTAGCTGCTTCCACAGTTCGGGGCGGCGTAGCCCGCGGCGTCACCGGCGTTCTCGGAGTTCACGAAGCCGGTCACCTTGAAGGTGTAGGTCGGCGGGTCCTGACCGTAGGTGCGGGTCTGGGGGTCCGGGGTGACGGTGAGCGTGGCCGCGTTGATGATCAGGGTTCCCGCGACATAACTGGAAATCGTGTAATTGGACGACGATCCAACGCTGAAACTCAGCGATGCTCCACTGGGAGTCACCGAGTAATGACCCACATTGGTTGGCGGGGTCGTCGAGCTGGCATAGATCGTGGGCGAAATTCCCGCGTACATGTAGGTAGCGCTCGATACGGTTGCGGCGTCACTTCCCAGTAACCCCGCGGTTACGGTCGACGAACTCGACACTGAGCCGCCGTAGGTGATTGTCTGACTCCCCGCGGTGACGGTGAGGTGCGCCGGCCCAACTGTCAAGTGGAATATGGGACTCGTACTTCCAGAAAAGAAGGTCCCACTCGACGTCCCGCTGTACGTGGCGGTCAAATTATGCGCGCTCACCGACAGCGTCGAGGTCGTGCAGTGCGCCAGATTCCCGGTGAGAGCAAGGCCCGAGCAACCTGAGATCGGCGAACCGCCATCAAAGAAGGAAACTGTGCCCACGCCGCTCGGGTTGGGACCGGTTGCTGCGGTCACGGCGGCCTGAAGAGTCACCGACGCGCCCCAGGTGCTGGGGCTACTGCCGGCTGACTCGGTCACCGTAGTCGTCGTAGCTCACCGATGCCGGCGTCGTGAAGGTGAAGTAATAGTCGGCGGCAGTTGCGCTCGAGACTGAGCCACCGGCGGCAAAGGACTGGACCAGCGAGCCGTTATAAGTACTCCCCGCCGTCAATGTTGACAGGTTGATCGACATCGTCACGCACGACGTCACGCCGTTGGTGAGATCGCCGGAGCTCGGAGTAAGAGTCGTAGCTGGGCTCAGGGTCGAGTTCTGGGCCGCGGCGGTGTCACCGGGCGCCGCTCCAAAGGCGAGCGTCCAGCGGACATCATCGGTGCTTCCGAGCCCCGTGGCGGACACGCCAAGGCCGCCGCTCGGGCAAGAGATTGACAGTGTGGAGCCAGAGATGTGACTCGATAAGTTCTCAACGTTTGGAGGGGAGTACTGATGCCCGTCCGTTCCGACGATCTTCAACTTGATGGCATCAGTAAACGAAGAGGAGGCACTGTTGCCAATGCCATCGGTCACGTCAACGGAGTAGCTCGCCACGAACCAGTTGGGCAAGGTCACGTACTCCGTGAAGGTGCCATTTGAGTTGGTACTTACAGTGTCGGCAAAGCTCCATGTTGCGTTCTGGTTGTCATCGACCGAGATTTGAAGTGTGTCGTTGGCCGGCCAGTTCGCACCGGTGAGGGTTACGACGGAGCCGGGCGCGTAGTCGGGTTGATCGCTAACCACGCTCGGCGCGGGAGTACCCGTGATGTCGTCGGCAAAGGCCGACAGGATGCCGTGGCCGGGGCCCGCCAGAAGAACAATCATCAACACGCCAAGAGCGAGGAGCCATTTGGTAATGCTCCGATGACTTGGTCGAACTCGAACAACGGCGTTCACGATCTTGACTCCCTCTCGCGATCGATCCGCGAGCTATCAGCTCGCGTTGAATGAATTGACTGATGTGGCGTTTTGACGGACTTACGTGACCGCCTGGCAGGCGATGGACTCGATGAGCACTGCTTGAGCGACATAGAGCTCAGGCAAGAATGAAATAGATCGGTGTCTAAGAAAGATGTGTCCGCGTCAGGTCCCTTCGATAAAACACGAGATGGTTCGACACTTTCGAGGCCGATCTGGCGATTCCAGTACGGGGCGGACGACACCGAAATGGTTGAGAGAACTGCGTCAGGGGTCTCGAAAAGGTGAGCACTGAGGACTTTGGCGCCTGGTCCCGTTTGAGCGCGGTTCGGAACACTGACAACGAATTCGGGACCGACGACAGACACATCACTCGCAATCAATGACTGCGATGGCACAGCACCATCAGGGCGTACCGAGTACGAGGCGTCCGACATGAAACTACTACCCCATTCCGCCCCTGCAGAGGGTATTTCTAGTCGTTTTCGCTGTTCATTGTCAAGGCGTTGATATTGAGGAGTGACGCGATTGGGGAAGGATTCTCAACCTAAATGAGGTAAACAAAGGGATTTCGCTTCAACTTTCAATGAGGGCTGATGTGAAAAGTTCGTGACGAAACCTCCATTAATTGTGGAGACGCTGCCAACACGGGGCGCAGACCGAAATCGGAGCTCTGATCTTTCACGTGTCGATCACTTCGGGGCTTCGAAGGATGGCATTCGATCGGCCAGTGTCAGGCGGACAAGGAGGCCAACCTCTCAGTCCATGAACGCACCGCCGTTGACCGAGATCGACTCCCCGGTCAGAAACGCGGCGTCATCGGAGACGAGGAACGCGACGACGCGCGCCACGTCCTCGGGTGTTTCGAGACGGCGAAGCGGAGTGGCATCGACGTAGGACGCGCTCACCGCGGCAGCGTCGATGCCGCGAAGGTCGGCCTCCCAATCCACCTCTCGCGACTGCATCGACGTCATGACGAATCCCGGGCACACCGCATTGACGCGGATGCCGTGTTCCGCCAGTTCGAAGGCCATGGCCTGCGTGAGTCCGAGAACCGCAAATTTGCTCGCCACGTAGTCCGATAGAAACGGGACGCCGCCTTGCTTGGACGCCATCGAGGCTGTATTGATGATGACGCCGGGCCTACCGAGCTTGATCATGGCGCGTGCTGCGGCTTGGCCGCAGTAGAAGACGCCGTAGGTGTTGACCTCGAAGGTGCGCGCGAGATCGCCAGGAGAGACGTCGACGAATCGCTGCATCTTCGACACCCCCGCGTTGGACACCCACACGTCGAGTCGGCCGAAGCGGGCGACGACCTCGTCGACGACTTCGCCGCACCGATAGGGATCGGTCACGTCAAGTGCGATGGCCGTAGAGCCCGGAATGGCGTCCGCGACGTGCTCGGCCGACGCCAGGTTGACGTCGGTGACGATCACCTCGAGTCCGCGTTGGGCCAGCGTCGTCGCGATCGCCGCACCGATGCCCGATCCGGCTCCGGTGACGACGGCGAGGGGTTGGCTCATGACGTGCTCCTTGCAAGTTGATGGGAGATCTCGGTGGTGCGATCGCTGAGGGCGAGGAACTGGGCGTACCTCTCCCTATAGAGCTCGACGGTGCCCGGAGTGGCTTCGATGATTTCACCCTCGCGCAGTGCCCCCGTGACGTAAGACCAGTCGTCAATGAGTCCTACACCGACGCCGGCCGCCACCGCAGCCCCGAAGGAGGCACCGGGGTGGTTCACGATCGAGACCAGGCTCCGGTCCAATACGTCGGCCACAATCTCGCGCCACAGTCGTGAGCGCGAGCCCCCGTTCGTCACGAAGACCTTGCCGACGACCAGATCGTCCTCCGCGAAGATCTCGACGTGGCGCTTGAACCCGTAGGCGATCGACTCCAAAAACGCCCGGTGAATGTCGCCGCGTGTGGTGGCCAGATGCATCCCGAATAAGCCACCGCGCAGCTCCGGATCGTGCAGCGGCGACTTCTCGCCGAGGAAGTACGGCAAGGCCAACAGCGCGCCCGGCGCGCTGCGCGCCGCTTCCTCTTCCAGAACGTCGAAGGAGACGCCCCCAAAGAGCGCCTGTTCCCAGCGCAGCAGCGATCCGCTGGTGGCCATGCAGCCGTTGGGCAGCCAGGTATCAGGAATCGGGTAGTAGTCAAGGTAGAGGCGCGGATCGAGCAGCATTGACTCCGAGACGCACAGGATGTCGCCCGCGCCGCCCAGCTTCACGAGGGTGTCGCCCTCGCTCACGAGGCCCGCGCCGTAGGCCGACAGAACGTGGTCGGCCCCGCCCACCACGACGGGGGTACCTACGGCCAGTTCGGTCGCCTCGGCGGCCGCGGCATTCACCGCACCCACCACGTCGCCGGGGTTGCGCACGGGCAACAGCGCGGGCCAAGTGAGACCGGTCGCGCGCAGCACCGCCTCAAGTGGCTCCTCCGTCATCGTGTAAAGGCCGCTCTCCAGGGCCCAATTGCGCTCCACGTGGCACTCAGCGCCAAGGCGTCGGGCTAAGTAGTCGTACGAGCCATATATATGCGCCGTCTGCGCCCAGACGTCCGGCTCGTGACGCGAGAGCCACAAAGCGCTCGGCGCGATGGACTGCTGCGTAAGGACAGTTCCGGCCACGCGCAGGAGATCAACGCCCTTCATTGCGTCGCGCAGCTCGCCCTGTTCGCTCACCGCGCGCGCGTCGTTCTGCAGCATGGCACGACGCAGTGGCTGGTCCTGGTCGTCGACAAACAGGATCGCCGGAACCATCCCGGTGACCGCCACACCCGCCACGTCGGCGGCGCTCGCTCCCGACGTTGCCAGCAATTCGGGTACCAAAGAGCAGACGGCGTGCCACCACTCGTCGGGGTCGGCCTCGGCCCAACCCGGATGGTCGCTGTGGAGCGTCACCTCGCGCGACGCCGTCGCGACAATCCCGGTCGCGGGGTCCACGAGGACGCCCTTCACCGCCGACGACCCGACATCTAGCCCCAGCAGCAGAGTGGGACTAGGCACTTCGCGCCGCGTCGACGAATCGCTTCACTCGCTCGGGGTCGACCTCATTCCAGGTGTAGCCGTCACGCTTGAGGGAGGACCCCACGATGCACCCGTCCGCGTAGGTAAAGAACTGCGCGATCGTTTCGGCGCGCGCGCCTGTGTTGAGGAGTACTGGCACATCTGGATCGAGCACTTCGCGGACCGCGGCCACCGTCGCGAGGTCTGGCCCGCTTCCGGCCATCGGACCTGAGACCAGGATCGCGTCGACGAGGCTCGAGACCACGGTCGATGCCGCGATCTGGGCCGGCGTGCGCGAGCCCGTCGACGAGGCGAACTCCGGGGTGACGTTGGCGAAGATCGCCAGGTCGTCGCGGCCGAAGTTGCGTCGGTTGCGCATGAGTAGCGCAGCGTCGGGGCTCCACGCCCCCATGTCGGACTCCCAGGAGCCGGTGACCACCTCGCGCATGAAGGCCGCCCCACTTCCCACGGCGATCGCCAGTGCGCACTGGGCGTCCCAGAGGAAGTCAACCCCGAAGGGCTGATCGCCCGGGCGGCACTCAGTGGCGACCCGGGTCATGACCGCGGCCGCCTCCAGCCCGGCGTGCAACTGGTACGGGCGGTCGCCCTCGTTGCAGAACATGATGGCGTCAAAGCCGCCCGCTACCAGGTGGTCCACGTCGCGCTTGACGTGGTCGATAAGACCTTCGACTCCTTCGACGTGGTCGTAAAGGGGTGTCCCGGGTAGCGGCGGCACGTGAGCCATCGCGATGAGGGGTTTGGTCACCCCGGGGAAGATTTGGTGAAAACGCGACATCTACCTCTCCTTCGGTTCCGCGGCGCAGCGCACCTCGACGCCGAGGTCTTGGGCCGCGAGCACGACCTCGTTGTCCTCGGGCGCATCCGTGATCAGTACGTCGAGTTCGGCCAATGGCGCCACCGCGGCAAAGGTCACGCGGCCCAATTTGGTGGCGTCGGCCAGAAGGATGACGCGTCGAGCGGAGGCGATCGCCGCCCTCTTGACGTGCGCGTCGTCCTCGTTGTACTCGGTCAGCCCGGCGGTCGAGACGGCGGCAATTCCCAGGAACACTGCGTCGCAGTGATACTCGCCGAAGGCGCTCTGGGCTCGTGGGCCGACTAGGGACATCTCGCCCGGCCGGACAGTGCCCCCCGTGAGGATGGTGCGTACCCGGGGCTTGACGGCGAGCTCGTTGGCGATGAGAAGTGAGTTCGTGACGACAGTTATTTCAAGATCGTCGTGCAGGGCCTTGGCCATCGCCGCGGTCGTGGTCCCGACGTCCAGGATGATCGTCTCGCCTTCGAGGACCATGGCCGCGGCGGCCACACCGATCAGAGATTTGGCCTCGGCCTGCACGCTCGCGCGCTGGTGGATCGGCGGCTCGTAGGCGCGGCTGTGCAGGAAGATGGCGCCGCCGCGCGCGCGACGTGCCAGCCCCTCTTCCTCGAGGAAATCCAGGTCGCGGCGGATGGTCATCTCGGACGTGCCGTACTGGTTGGCCAAGACCGAGATCGAGGCCTCACCTTCGACGCGGAGTCGCTCAGCGATATCCGCCCGGCGTCGCGATGCGTTCACCCGCCCAGGATATGTGACTAACTCACATATCTGTAGGTCAAACCTGTGAATTACTCACATTGTTGATTGGACCCTTCGTCAGTCCAGCGGTCGAAAATTCACTCCGAGCGTCGCGAGGCGACCGAGGTGCTCGACGAGACGTGGCCGAAACTCCTCGAGCGATGACTGGGTTCCCCAGACGACCTCGCTGAAGGCGCACAGGCGCGGAAAGGTCATGTAGTCCAGATGTTCTCGCGTCGTGATGTACTCCGTCCACAGCTGGGCCTGCGCTCCGCGCACGTGGTGGACATGCTCGGCCTCGAGGCCGTCGGGAACGACCGACCAGCCGTAGACGCTTTCCCAGGTGGTAGCGCGCGGCGGGCGGCTCTGGGCTACGGGCTCGTCGGGCCCGTCCGTGTTCAACCAGTCGAAGTAGAGATACTGCATCGGCGCGCGAACCACGTCGAATCCCCGGCGCGCCGCCGCCAAAGCCGCGTCGTCGGATCGCCACGCCGTCACTACCGTGCCGGGCGGTACCTCGGCGTCTAGCACCTCGTCCCACGCGTGGACTTCGTGGCCATGGTCGCGCAGGGCCGCGGCTACGCGGACGGTGAAGAGTCCTTGGAGCTGACGCGGATCCGAGAAATCGTGGCTGGCCATAACGTCACGCGCGAGCGGACTGCGGACCCACTGCGTCGTCGGGCACTCGTCACCGCCCACGTGCACTGGGCTGTAGGGGAAGAGACCACCCACATACGTCGTGACCTCAACGGCGAAGTCCAGTGCCGCGTCGCTGACGTTGAGCACGTGATCGGAGATCCCCCATCGCGTCCAGACCTCGACGCTCTCGCCGTGACCCAGCTGCGGATAGGCGGCGAGGACCGCCTGTGCGTGGCCCGGCAAATCGATCTCGGGCACGATCGTGATGTGGCGTCGAGCCGCGTGTTCGCGGATGGCCACGAGGTCCTTTAGACGGTAGTAACCCCCGTGGGGCACGTGGTCATCTACGCCGTCGGACTCGCGACCCACCGGTGATGACGAGCGCCACGCGCCGATCTCGGTGAGGCGCGGCCAGCCCGGAATCTCGACGCGCCAGCCCTGATCGTCGTTGAGGTGCAGGTGCAGGCGGTTGAGCCGGTGCGCGGCGGCCAGATCGATAAAGCGCAAGACGTCGGTCACCGGAAAAAAATGACGAGCGACGTCCAGGTGCACCCCACGCCACGGCCACGAAGGTGAATCCTCGATGGCCAGTCGAGGTACGCGAAGGGTTCCGGACTCCACGGTTCGCGGCGCGTCAGCGAGCAGCTGACCCAGGGTCGTCAGGGCGTACGCAGCGCCGGCCGCTCCCCCGGCGCTGATGCGCACCGCGTTGTCGATGACCAAGCGATACCCCTCGTTGTCCAGACGGGGGTCGTGGTTTAGTGTGAGATCGCCCTCGCCCTCTGTGACGACGGCGACGCTGGCGCCCAGCACCGCCACAGCGTCTCGCAGAAAGAGGTCGACGGTGTCGCGCCAGGCGGGCGCGGTAACGACGCGGCGCGGTGTCCAGCTCAGGTCGCCCTCGCCGAGGATGAGGGCGCGGGGCCGGGGAACTAGCGAGACGCCCACGACTCGGCCACGGCGAAGCAGACCGCGTGGTGGGACGCGGAGACCTCGACGCGCGGCGGGTCGATGTGCCAGCACTCGTCGCGAACCAGTGGGCAACGCGGCGCGAAGCGACAACCCGGCTGAGGGTCGATGACCTTGGGCGGCTCGCCGAGGTCGGACTGTTCAACGTCGTCGGCCAGAGGTAGGCGCGGGTCCGGTGCCGAGGACATCAGTAGCTGCGTGTACGGGTGTTGGGGAGTGGCGATGACTTCGTCGGTGAGTCCCTCTTCGGCGACGCGCCCGGCGTAGAGGACGATCATCCGGTCCGCCACGTAGCGCGCGCTGGCCAGGTCGTGGGTGATGTAGAGCAGACTGACCCCCTCTGAGTCGCGCAACTCCTTCATCACGTTGAGCAAGCCAATACGAATCGAGACGTCGAGCATCGAGACCGGTTCGTCGGCCAAGATCAGCGACGGACGCGAGGCCAACGCCTGGGCGAAACCGAGACGCTGGCGCTGGCCGCCCGACAGTTCGTGAGGGTAGCGGGTCATCACGTCGGCGCCCGGACTGAGTCCCACCTTCTCCAGCAGGGTGACGGCCTCATCAACTCGCCGAGCCCGCGATATGTCGGGTCGGTGCAACTTGAGCGCGCGCATGAGGCCGTGACCGACGCGCAGCACTGGGTTGATCGAGCCGAAAGGATCTTGAAAGACCATCGGCATGCGCCCGCGGGTCTCGCGGGTAAAACGAGTGCCGAGCACCTGGCCCTCGAAGACGATGCGGCCCGACGTCGGCGGGTAGAGACCAGCCAGCACGCGCGCGATCGTCGACTTGCCCGACCCCGACTCGCCGACGAGCGCCACGATCTCGCCCGCGGCGACGTTGAAGGTGACGTCGTCGACGGCGTGCAAGGTCCCACGCGACCGGAAGCCCCCCACGCGAAAGTGCCGCGACAGTTCCTCGACCGCTAAGACCTCGCTCACGCGACCACAACCGGGTTCACCAGGTGACAGCGCGTTGCGTGGCCCTCGCGATCGACGAGTTCGGGCTCCAGTACCCGGCAGGTGTCGAACGCGAATTTGCAGCGCGGCGCGAAGAGGCAGCCCGGCGGAGGCTCGACCAGCGAGGGCGGATTGCCGGCGATCCCGGTGAGTGGGCGCGGCGCGCCCAACAGGGAGGGGAACGCCTCCATCAGACCCTGGGTGTAAGGGTGGCGCGACTGGTCGAAGACTTGGCGAGTCGAACCCAACTCGACGACCTCGCCGGCGTACATCACGGCGAGGCGATCCGAGAAATGGCTCACCACGCTCATGTCATGGGTGACGAAGATCACTGAGAAGCCGAGGCGCTGTCGCAGATCTTCAACCTGGCGCATCAGGGAGCGTTGAGCCACGACGTCGAGCGCCGACGTCGGTTCGTCCATCATGACCAGCTGGGGCTCGAGCAGCAGAGCCATAGCGATCATGGCGCGCTGGCGCATACCGCCCGAGAGCTGGAAGGCGTAGCTCGCGAGGTGCACCGGGTCGATCGAGACCATCTGGAGCACCTCGGCCGAGCGAGCCGCGATGCGCTCGTCGTCCCAGTCCGTGTGGGCGCGGCACGCGTCAGCCAACTGATCACCAATGCTCAGCGTTGGATTCAGTGCGTTCATGGCGCTCTGCATCACGACCGAGATGTCGCGCCAGCGGCGCTGTCGCAACTCCTCAGGGTTGAGAGAGGTCATATCGACGCCGTTGAAGAGAACGGAACCGCCGGTCACGGCCGCCGGGTAGGTCAGCAGTTGGGCAATCGCGAAAAGCAGTGTCGTCTTGCCGCAACCCGACTCGCCCACGATGGCCAGGAACTCACCCGCCCCGAGGCTCAGGTTGACGTGGCTCACGGCGTGCGCGGGCCCGTTGGGCGTTGCGTAGTCAACGGAGAGGTCGCTCACCTCGAGCAGGCTCACGCGACCGTGACCTTCCTGCGCGCGCGCACTGGTCGAAGCGCCGGATTGGCAATCTCGTCAAACGCGTAGTTGAGCAAAGCCAGTCCGCTGCCGAGGATCGCGATGGCCACCCCGGGGGCCAATGCCCACAGGGGCAGGCCGGTAGCTAACGCCTCGTTGTTCTGGGCCCAGTAGAGCATCGTGCCCCAGGACTGATCGTTGATGTTGCCGAGTCCCACGAACTGCAGGCCCGACGCGGCCAGGACCGCGTAGAGCGCCGAACTGAGGAAGTTGGCCACGATAAGTGACGTCATCGGCGGCAAGAGTTCGACGAACACCACGTAGAAGCCCGACTCGCCGCGCGCGCGCGCGGCCAACAGGTAGTCGCGGTTGCGCAACGACAAAGCCTGGACTCGGAGCTGGCGCGCACCGTAGGACCAGCCGGTGAAGACCAGCACGAAGATCAGCATCCAAAAGCTGGCGTTCTTCACGTAGGCGGTGATCACGATGATGAGCGGGAAGGTCGGGATGACCAGGACCACGTCGGTCAAGAGCGAAAGCCCGTCGTCGAGTAGCCCCCCGGAGTACGCCGCGCTGAGTCCGATGACGACCGAGATGACCGTGGTCAGGGCGCCGACGATCATCGCGATGAGGAACGACTCGCGCGTGCCGGCGATGACCTGACTGAAGACGTCTTGGCCGAAGGACGTCGTGCCGAGCAGGTGGTTCCACGAGAGCCCGGCGCCGGGCGTGTAGATCTCGGCCGCCGGGTCGTGGGGCAGGAACCACGACGGGAAGGCCGCGATCAACGCCAGCCCGAAGATGATGAAGGCGCCCACGGCCGCCTTCTTGTCACGACGCAAGAAGTTCAGTGCTCGGCGCGCGGTACGACCCACGGGCGCGAGGAACCTCACGACGAGCTCCGTGTTCGCGGGTCCAGGACGGCGGTGGCAATGTCAGAGAGGAAGATGGCCACCAACACCGCCACCGTGATCAGCAAAAAGAGCGACTGCATCAATGGGTAGTCCTCATTCTCCACCGCCTGCAGCAGCATGAAGCCCACGCCGGGATAGTTGAAGACGTACTCGACGAGGATGGCACCGGAGATCACGAAGCCCAGCGACATGGCAAAGCCGGTGAGATTGGGCAGCAGCGCGTTGCGCCCCGCGTACTGCCAGAGGATTCGCCGGGGCTTGAGTCCCTTGGCGCGCGCCATCTTCACGTAGTCCTCGGCCACCACGGTGATCATGTTGTTGCGCATCGTGAGGATCCAGCCCCCGATCGCCGTGATGAGAATGGTCATGGCCGGAAGCACGGAGTGGTCCAACACGTCACCGACGAACCCCCAGGTCAGCGCCGGCACCGCGGTCTCGTTGTAACCACCCAGCAGCGGGAACCAGCCCAGCGTGAGTGCGAAGAGCCACACGGCGAGCAGTCCGATCCAGAAGTACGGGAAGGCCGACACCACGATGAAGACCGGCGGCAGCACCGAGTCGAGCGCGCCACCACGACGCCACGCCGCGATAGCCCCCACGGTCGTGCCGAGCACGAAGCCCAGGATGGTGGTGATCCCGACCAGTCCGAGCGACCACGGCAGGGCCCTCATGATGACCTCGCTGACCGGCAAGGGAAAGTCGGTGAGCGAGGTGCCCAGGTGACCCGTCAGGGTGTTGCCCAAATACGCGAAGTAGGCGTTGATCTGGCTCTCGTGGGTGTTAACCCCGAAGGCCACCTCCAAGGCGTGCATCGCGTTGGGGTTCACGTGCCCCTTGAACCGGGCCATCATGGCCTCGGCCGGGTTGCCGGGCATGAGCCGGGGGATGAAGAAGTTCACCGTCAGTGCCGCCCAGAGGGCGACCAAAAGGAAGCCCAGACGGCGAACTAAAAACCTCATCTCCCCGGCTCAGTCCGGAGATCACTACTTGACGGGCTTGAGGTGCAACAGCACCACGCCCCAGTCGGGAATGTTGTACAGGCCGGGCTGGGCGTAGGGGTTGTTGGGACCCGGGAAGCCCGTGTACTGCTTGGAGTTGTACTGGAACCAGTCGACCTCTTCGAGCAACGGGATCACCGGCACCTGATTGGCCATCACCATCTGCAGCTGGTTGATGATCGAGTGCTGGGTCGCGCTGGACGTCGTCGCCGTGTACTGATTCAGCAGCGCGTCGACCGCCGGGCTGGAGAATCGCTCCCAGTTCGACGACGCCGCGGTGCCGATGGGCGCCGAGTTCTTTGAGTACAACCACTGGCGCATCTCGTAGAAGGGCGCTGGTCCGCCGGCCTCGGCGTTGTAGGCCAACTGGAACTTGCCGGCGTAGACGTCGGAGTAGAAGTTGGTCGCCGCCACGCCGTCGACGGTGGCCTTAATGCCGACCTTCGCCAGCTCCTGGGACACCACCTGCATCGCGGCCACCCAGTCCGAGTACCCGCCGTTGGTGATGATCGTGAGCGAGAGCTCCTTGCCGCCCTTGGCGAAGACGCCGCTGGAGTCCAGCTTGTAGCCATCGGCCTCGAGAATCGACTTGGCCTTGGCCGGGTTGTAGCTGGTACCCACGGCGGTCATGGCCGAGCTCGACGTCCAAGACTTGAAGGTCGGGGTCACGATGCCGGTCTGGCTGGCCGGCGGCTCGTAGCCGTACTCACCGATCTTGGAGACCTGCGCACGGTTGATGCCGTAACTAATGGCCTTACGTACAGCGACGTCGTTGAGCGGCGCCACGGTCAGGTTGGGGAAGAGCACGACGTTGGCCACGGGGGCAAACCAGTAGCTGTTTCCGGGCTTCTTGGCCACGTAGTAACTCTTGATGTTCGGGATGAACTGGCTGCCCCACGCGGACTGCCCGGTCGCCAAGTACTCGTTGCAGGTGTTGTTGGACAGGAAGGCCGGCATGTTGACAACCTTGACCGCGCCCAGTCCCATCTGCCAGTAGTGCGGGTTGGCGGTCCACTTGATGTTCTGGGGCGTGCACTTGGACATGACGTAGCCGCCGGAACCCAGCGGGTTCTTCACCGGGTCGGTCACCGGGTTCTTGATCTTGGACCAGATGTGCTCGGGCACGATCGGAGTCTGACCGGCGACGTAGTAAAAGAAGGGCACCGCGGCCGTCTTGAAAGTGAAGACCACCTTGTCGGTCCCGGACTGCTGGACGCTCTTCAGCACGGTCCATACCGCGTTGACGTCGAGCGCCGCGTTCGCCTTGATGAGGTTGAACGTGTAGGCGACGTCGGCCGCGGTCAACGGCTTTCCGTCGGTCCATTTGACGCCACTGCGGATGGTGAAGGTCAACGTCTTGTTGGAGTTGCTCCACGCGTAGGACGATGCCAGCCATGGCGTTACCTTGGCGTTGTTGAGCGCGTCGACGAAGTCCAGCGTCTCATAGGTCACTCCGACCGAATAGGCCGCGTCTGAAGGGTTGAATGGGTTGAACGTGCACGGCCACAGCAGGCCCTGCTCGTTAGCCAGGTTCAGCGGCGCCTGCGTCGATGCTGCCGCCGCGCTGGACGTCGCCAGCACCACGGTGCCCGACGAAATCATCACGAACGTACTCGCGACCAGCGCCAGCGCCGACCCGACGAGTCCCGCCCTCAACGTTCCTCTCATGGTGCAACTCCTTCTCCGAAGGACGTCGAGGTCCCCGGTCTCGCGGTCAGAACGACCGACGGTATGAGCGGTCCACTCGAGTGGTCACGCGGTGAGCGGCGAGGACGAATATCGTTCCGAGGTCTCGATGTTGCACGAGTACTCCACGTCACATCCACGCCGTCACAACCCCCCTTGAATGCACCCCACGGTCAACATACCTGACCCCCATGGTTGCGGGCTCAACTAAGCGCTGTAGGTGACCTTTGAGAGTTCCGGCGACGTGTCGATCGGGCGCCCCCGCGCCTCACCGAGGCGCAGCGCCGCGACTTGGCCGGCGACGACTTCGCCGAGTCCGAGGCTCCAGTTGGCGAGCGCGGCCGGCAGCACAATCTCCTGATCCGCGCCCAGCGACGCTCGGTCGGGACCCCGCAGTACGGCGGTGCCCATTCCGCGGCGCCGGCACGCCGCGAGCATCGTGTCGGCCAATTCGTCGGAGGTCTCATCGGTCAGGACCAACAACAGAGTCGACCCCGAGCCGTCGGCCCCGATCGGACCGTGCACGTAGTCCGAGGCGGCAAAGGCTTCGACGCGCAGTCCCGCTACTTCGCGGATCTTCAGCGCCACCTCAGCCGCCGCGGCGTAGCCGACGCCGCGGCCTACCACGGTGAGCCCGGCGGGCGCGTCCAGCAGCGCCACCGGCCACCGGTCCTCAAACGCCCACGCGGCCACTCGGTCGATGTCCTCGGGCAGCGACGCGAGGCCCTCGAGCGGCGCGGCGGCCAGTGCCGCTATCAGTTGAGCCAACGCTTGCCAGGTGGCCGAAAGGGTCTTGGACGACGCAATGGCTCGCTCCGGTCCAGCGGCCAGGTCGACGACGAGATCGCTCGCGGTTCCGAGCGGCGACGACACGTCGTTGGTAATCGTGACACTGGGTCGACCTTGCGCGCGTGCCTGGATGATGACGTCGGCTAGACCCGGTGACCGTCCGGACTGCGAGATCGCCAACACCCCGGCCCCCGCGAGTCCGATGGTGTGGTCGCCCTCGAACAGTGACGGTGCCGCGAGTGCCACGAGAAGTCCGAGCTCGCGCCCGGCCAAGTACTGGAAAAATCGCGCGGCGTTGTCGGACGAACCGCGCGCCGCGACGAGCACGTAGTCGCAGTCGCGCCACGCGGACGCAACGGCCTCCGCCTGAGTCGCGCCCGTTGACATCCGGGCGCGTAGAACGTCGCCCTGGGATCGTATTTCGGACTCAAAGACGGTGCTCACCGGACTCCTCGGCTCGCTTCGCAGCGTAGCGGTCGAGGTACGAACGCGATGTGGCGCTCGTCAGAGCGCGAAGAGTCGTGCGGCACCGCGCAGTGACGCGTCATTGTCGTGCACTGCAACGCTCACGGCGCTGTCGTCGAACCACTTCACGTCGACGAAGCGGGCGTTACCGCCACCGAAGTGGACCATCGTGGCATCGAACTCGGCAACGAAGCCGCGTACCGCGTCGCGCAACTGCTTCACCCAGCGGTCAGGGTCGGCCGCTCGAGCGGGTTCGCCGAAGACCTGGTCGTAGGTGGCCAGGCCATCGAAGGGGGCAGAACCGACGTCACGGATCCGGACTGGCACCGCGTCCACCACGAGGGCAATACCCATTCCCGTCCCCAGAGTGATTACTAGTTCTCGGCCGACCCCTTCACAACAGCCCAGCGCGGCCAGCGTGGCGTCGTTGACGACGCGAACCTCGCGCCCGCTCGCGCGACGAAGGGAGTCCTCGAGATGGAAGTCGCTCCACGCGTCGAACAGGGCAGCGTCGATCTCGGTGGTGATCCCGCCGGGTCGCGAGAGGTTCCCCGGCTCCAGCACCCGCCCATCGTGGTAATCCCCCGGGAAGCCCACTCCCACGAAGGAACAC
Organism: uncultured Actinomycetota bacterium; assembly: GCA_963715855.1. Classification (GTDB taxonomy): domain Bacteria; phylum Actinomycetota; class Acidimicrobiia; order Acidimicrobiales; family RAAP-2; genus RAAP-2. The sequence continues at coordinate 1,025,047 of OY970279.1, read as the reverse complement.
GATCGGGCTCGAATCTCCTTCGCCACGACGTCCACTAGCCGACTGGGCGAACACGGATACGGAGTGGGCTGTCGATCGACAGGTCCCGCCAAAACTCCGTCCCCACGAACCTCACACAGTTTGATCGTCGTCGCTCCCACGTCGATCGCGAGTATGCGACTTAGGCTCGGTGGCATTCGCGAAGTGTAGTTAACTGTTTCGCGTCGTTTCGTTTCGTAAATGTCACGACGGGCGTCACCAACTCGAACAAATCCACCACAAGTACCCATCGATACCTCGTGCGCCATCCCTGGTCACGACTCACACTTCGATAAGCGCACAGATTCTTTTGTCAATTTTTTCCGCACTCATCTATGATTAAAAGACCACGTTTCTCATCAGCGGATCCGGACCCGTGCGGGAAGGAGGATCGTGCCGAGGCTGCGCCACCCCCCTACGCAGGGCCCCTCTACGGACAAATCGAAGCTTGCGACGTCGGCGACCGACGTCAGACTTGAGTTGCTCGGCCTGCACTCCGGAGTGGTCACGCTCGGCGAAGCCATGGAGTCGATGCTCGACCCAATGATCATTTGGCGGCCGGTTCGCGACGACTCCGGACGGGTGGTCGACCTCGAATACGTTGACGCCAACGCCGCGGCCACCGAGTTCCTTCACACCACCCTGGGCGAACTCATCGGGACTCGCCTCAACACCCTCGAGTACGTCGAGAGTTCAGGCCTGCTCGCAATGTACGAGAAACTCGCCGACACCGGTGAGCCGTTGGCCCTCGACGACTTTGCCTACTCGAGTACCGGACCGCTGTCGGGTCTGCGCTACGACATACGCGCGACACGGATCGACAACGTTCTGTGCTGCACCTGGCGCGACGTCACCGCCCGCCACGAACTCGTCGATCACTTCCGACTCCTGGCCGAAAACGCGTCGGACGTCGTGTTCCGCACCAACGCACGGTTTGATCTCGAATGGGTGTCGCCGTCGGTCCTAGGCCTCCAGGGTTTCCGCCCCGAGGAGTTGGAAAATCGATCGCTGGCCGACATCTGCCACCCCGACGACGTCGCCACCGTGGCCACGCTGATCGCTGAGAACCCCAAGGGTCACACCGGCCAAACCGAGATTCGCGTGCGCAAGTCAGACGGGACTTATCGCTGGGTGGCGTTGATCGGTCGAGGCATCCGCGACGAAAACGATGCCGTCACTGGCTACGTTGGCAGCCTCCGCGATATCGACGAAGAACGCGCCCGGCGACAGGTTCAACTCGAAACAGATCGCAAGTTCCGCATCTTGGCCCAGAATGCGTCCGACGTCGTGTTGCTCAGTCAGGCCGGCGGAGCCATCCAGTGGGTCTCGGACTCGATCACCCCACTCGCTGGTTGGCGCCCCGAGGATCTCGTGGGCCGGCGCTTCGCCGAGTTCGTCCACGCCGATGACCAAGAACAACTGGACAGCGCACGCGAAGTGGTCGTCCAAGGTGAGGTCGGACGGGTCACCGTTCGGCTTCGTACCTCGACAGGCGACTATCACTGGATCTCCGTTCGGGCGCGCGATGTGGTCGACCAAGTCACCGGCGAGCGCCAACGGGTGGCCTCGTGGCGTGACGCCGAGTACGACGTGACCAGCCGCATCGCCCTGGAGAACTCCGAGCACGAGTTTCGACTCTTGGCCGAGAATGCCTCCGACGTCGTCATGCAGCTCGACGCTGATCAGGTCGTTCAGTGGGTATCACCGTCAGTGGAACAGATCCTAGGTTGGGCTCCGCATTTCCTGCTGGGTCAAACCGTGTCGGAGTTCATCCTGACCGAGAACCCCGACGATCTGGGCTTTGCCGAACGCAACTACAACGTCGTGCGGGTGAGTCGGTTGAGGTTCCGCCACGCCGATGGTCGCTACGTGTGGATGTCCGCACACTCGAAGGCCTTCGTGAATGACTCGCGTCAGGCCTCTGGACGAATTGTGTCACTGCGCGACATCGAAGCAGAGGTGGTCGCACGCGAGACGCTTATCGCGTCCGAGTCTCGTTTCCGGCTGCTCGCGGAGAACGCCACCGACATCGTTATCGAGACCGACGGGGGATCGCGAATTCGCTGGGTATCACCTTCGCTGCTGCGGGTGCTGGGGTGGCGACCCGAAGAGTGGATCGGGCACGACCCGCTCGAATTCCTCCACCCCGACGACGTTGAGGTGGTTCGCAACCACCGCCAAGTTGCCCTTCGTGGCGACCCCATGAACGCAATCGAGGTGCGCTTTCGCGATTCGGTGGGTGCGTATCACTGGATGTCGGGCGAGGATCACATGCTGCGCGGCCGCGACAACGAGGTGGTCACGCGAATTATTGGCCTGCGAGGAATAGACGCCGAAGTCGCAGCCCTAGAGTCCATGGCCCACGCCGAAGGTCAGTACCGGATGCTCGCCGAAAACGCCTCCGACGTTGTCATGCAGGTGAATGCCGCGGGCGAGATTGCGTGGATCTCACCGTCGGTCAAAGAGGTTCTAGGCCTCGACGCGCGCGACATGGTCGGAGTCCAGTCGTTGGCGTTCGTGGCCCCCGAGGATCACGCAAAGGTCCTGGCACTTCGTCGCGTCCTCTATGACAACACCGCCATCGACGCGTACGAAGTGCGTGCCCTTACCGCGTCGGGAGACCAGAAGTGGATCAGCATCCGACCACGCGCGATCCACGACGACCAGGGTGCGATCACGTCGACAGTGATGTCCGTGCGCGACGTCCACGCCGAGGTATTGGCCCGGCACGCACTCAGTACCCTCTCGGCGGGCAGCCGGGCGTTGATCCGCGCCACCCACGAGCTGCGGCTCCTCACCGAGATGTGTGAGATCGCCACCCTCGAGGGTGGTTACGCGTTCGCGTGGTACGCGCGCAAGGTGAACGACGCGGGCCACACCGCGCTCAAGCTGGTGTCGAGCGTCAAGAACAAGGAGTACCTCGACAAGATCGACGTTGAGTGGGGCGACGGTCCCTTGGGACAGGGTCCCGCGGGCCAGGCAATGCGACTCGGCGAGACCGTCGCAGTCGGTGACCTACGCGACGACGAGCGCTTCGCGCCGTGGCTCGCGACCGCGCTCGAGCACAACCTTCGCACCGCAGTAGCCCTACCAGTGTTCGTGGACGGCGAGGTCGACGGCGCGCTCCTGGTCTACGCGTCCGAGCCCGACGCGTTCGACGACTTCGCGGTCTCGGTCCTCGAAAGCCTGGCCGCCGAGCTCGGCTACGGGCTCAGTCGACTCCGCGAGCAGGAGCGTCTGCTGCAAGCTCTCAACGATCACAAGCTGCTGAGTAGTGCCATCGAGCAGGCGGCTGAGACGGTGCTGATCATGGATCCGTCATTCTCGATCATCTACGCCAATCCATCGACGTTGCGCACGAGCGGCTACTCGTTGGAGGAGATCATTGGCCAAAAGCCGATGATCTTTGGCAGCGGCCGCTCCCCCCAAGATCACCTGGACTCGATGACCCTGGCGATATCGGGCGGCGAGGCGTGGCGTGGAGTGTTCATCAACCGGCGTAAGAACGGAGAGATCTACGAAGAGGACGCCACCATCAGCCCCATCCACGATGAGGCCGGCCAACTGATCGCCTACGTCGAGGTCAAGACTGACGTATCCAAGGAACGCCACCTCGAGAGCGCCCTATCACGCACGCACTCGGACCGCACATCGTTGATCGAAGTGATGTACGCCGTCCGATCGGCGGCCACCGTACACGCCACGGCGTATCTGTTTACCGAAGCCGCGGTCCAACTGCAGGGCATCGACCTCGCATCAGTTCTGTTGTTGCTGGATGACTCGACGCTGTTACCCATTTCGGTGAGTGGTACCGACATTTGGGACGTGAACAGCGAGCGGACCATACCCCTGGGACCAGATCTCTTGGACGAGCTCGCCAAGGGTCCGGTGTCGGTGCCGACGGACCCGGCGTTCTGGCCGAGCAGCGAGCAGTTGGCCTTGGACCTCGCCAACGAGGGTTTCGTGGAGGTCGCTTACGCCGCAATTCGCTGGGAAGGCTCGGTCATCGGGATTCTGGGCTTGGGCACGAAGAGCCCGGAAGCGGCCGCGCAGATGGCGACACGGTACGGCTACTTCGAGGAGATCGCCGCGTACGCCGGCACCCTGATCGGTGCGCAGGCTCGCTCCTTCGAGCGTCGCTCGGTCGTGCGCGCGCACGTGTTCGACGTCATTGCCAAGGCGAGCTTCCGGCCCTTCTTTCAGCCGATGTTCGATCTGAAGAGCAACACGATCGTCGGTTACGAGGCGCTCACCCGATTCGACGACGGCACCAGACCTGATGAGAAGATTCTCGAAGCCCACTCCGTCGGACTGGGCTCGGAACTTGAGGCGGCGATCGCGAAAGCGGCCCTCAGCGCCGCCGAGGGTTTTCCGCCCGATCTCTTCATCAGCGTGAACTTCTCGCCCGAAACCCTGCTGGATGGCAACGCCCTGAAGGTGGTCGCCGGAGCGAATCGTCCCGTGGTGATCGAAATCACCGAACACGCGGAGGTCGAGAACTACGCCGTCCTGCGACACGCCATGAGCAAGCTCACGGGGTGCGAACTTGCGGTCGACGACGCTGGCGCCGGCTACACGAGCCTGAGCCACATTTTGGAGCTGCGTCCGCGCTACGTGAAACTCGACATCACCCTGGTGCGCGATGTCGATACCAACCCGGCGCGCCAGGCAATGATCGCCGGCATGTGCCACTTCGCCGTCCAGAGCGACACGATTCTGGTCGCCGAAGGGGTGGAGACACAGGCCGAGGCGGACACCCTGCGGCGCCTGGGCGTCGCATTGGCGGAGGGATCCATGCTGGGGCAGGGATTCCACTTCGGCCGACCCGCACCGATCGACTGACGTACCTTTGCGTTTGAAAGGTCGTTGCGCCAATAGCCGAATTCATACGTCAGGTTCGTGGATCTATCAGGATGCCTCAGCCAATCTCAGCTACGGGTCCCTAACTACCCGTCCGTTCGCGATGCGAGCAACCGGGCCAGCAACAGGGTCGACGCTGGCCCTCCTCCAACTCCTCGCGGGTCCGGCGGATGCGGCGTTCGCGGGTCGTCTCCTGCTTGGCGTTCTCCACCCAGCAGATGAACTCGTTACGAGCTAGAGGAGTGATTGAGCTCCAGGCTTCGAGGGCCGAGGGGTTGGCGATCAGCGTTGTGCGCAAGTCGCGAGGAAGCTTGTGCGCCACGCCACCGGGGACTCGAGGACTGCTCACCGGGCCACGGTAGCGGGACGCCAGGAACTCGACGGTCCATCTGTTGGGCACGCAGTCAAGGGTGGTTGGCACTGCCTCGTACACGTAACGGTGATGAAGTCCCTCAGGTGCGAGGACCGGTGAGCCGGCCGCTTGACGGGTCGACGCTGAGTTGGACTAGCCGAGGAACTGCTGCTCGTCGGCCCACGTGAACGTCATCGGGGGCTCGCCGGACTTGGGCATTTCGATCAGATCCACGTACGAGGCCGAGGTGCCATTGACCATAGAAAAGCCAGTGCCCATCTCGCAGGTCGTGCACATGAGGCCGACACCCGGGTTGAAGCCCGGGTCGTAGCCCAACAACTCGTCACGGTGCGCCCAGCAGCCGGCGGCGCCGGGAGAGGTGCACACGACGTTGGAGGTGTTGGCGCTGCCACCCCATCCGTCGTCGTACATCCAGATGTAGTCAGCGACCAGGACCGAGTAGCCACCAGCCCAGGCGCCGCCCATGGCCGGAGAGTTCTGTGCGTCGGTCCCGATGGGGAAGCCAGCCGCGATACCCGGGTCGGCCTTGGTGGCGGCGGCGTGCTGGGCGGCCGCGGTGAGCGCAGAGTTGAGACCCACGTAGGCGGGCAAGCCCCGGTCGACGCGCTCCAAGTCCGCGACCACGAAGAGCTGCTGAGCGGTGGTCAGCGAGTACCAGTTGCTCGGAAGGACCATCGCCTTGACACCCTCGATCGACCGGGCGTTGTTGATCGCCTGGAGGACGTAGTCGTTGCACGCAGGCGCATCGGTGAAGTGGGGCCACGTCGCCTGTGCGGTGATGCACGGGTTCTGGTAGGTCACGACGCCGTTGATCACCGAGCCCGTGCCCGACGACAGGAAGTTGGGGTTGGGCGGAATGTTGGCTGACAACTTGAGCGCCACCGCGGGTGCGGCCTTGACAACCGGAGTGGGAGCGGGCGGCACCGTCGTCGGAACGGTGGTTGGCTTCTTCTTTGCCGGAGGCGTCAAGGTGGGAGTGTTCGCGGGGTGGTTGGCCACCGAAACTGACGCGCGAACGACCCGGGTCGACTTGTTGTCGCTTGCCGGGGTCGTCGTAGCAGTGCGCCGCGGAACGGTGGTCGCCGGCGTTGCCACGGTCGTGGTCGTGACCGCCGTCGTGGACGTGACCGGCACGCTGGTGGAAGATGCAGTGAGTTCCGTGGTGGGTGTCGCCGTGAGAGAGCGGGCGAATGCCGGCAGAGCGGTGGATGACAGGATCACGCCAATGACGAGCGCACCCAGTGATCCAGAGATAACCGAGCGACGAGGCCGACGTGGTGTGCGGATCCCAAACGTGGAGATCCCGAGTTCTGATTGCCCTTGCGTTTTCATGGTTCCAGTGTCGGAGACCAGAATCACGACGCCCTCTACGACAACTCAACCTTCGCCCAACTCTCAACACCCGTAAACCCAATGATTGCAAGGGTTGTGGCGATTCACTTTCCAGCTCGACAACACCACGATCTAAAACAGCGATTCGTCACAACATCGGCGCACGGCGCAAATATCGACCACTCGACGATTGAACCGCGCGGGCAATCGACCAATGACGCGAGGAGTTCGGCGACGCAAGAAATGTCACCGGGACGTGACCCACCACGCAAGGGCATGCTGGTGGGTCACCTCAGAGAGAACTGAGACTGACGCTCGCGTAATGCGAGGCACCGACATAGTGACAGGTCGAATCTCACTTTTACTCGTGTTGATGCGATTTTGCTCAGAAGTTGGTGCCGCGTTGTGAGGGTCTCGGGGTGCAGCGGGTCGCGATCTCGTTCTACTTCTTGATGAGCGCGGTGAAGACGACGATGTTGGAAAGATAGTGGCCGGTCTGGCGATCGAAGACACCGCCACAGGTGACGAGTTGGAGTGCCGCGTACTTGCGAGGTCCGTAGACCAGACGATCGGGGAACGTTGACTTCGAGTACTCGCGAAGTCCGATGACCCTGAACGTGAACACCTTGCCGTCGGCCGCCTTCACGATCACGTGGTTGCCCAGCCGGAGATCCGCCAAGTGATAGAAGACGGCCGGACCGAGGTAGCTGTCGACGTGGCCGAGGATGACCGCGGAACTCTCCTGCCCCGGGCTGGGCCCGTACTTGTACCAACCCGGTATGGCGAAATTTGTGGGCACCTGAACCGAGTGATCCTTGTTGAGTCCCAACTCGGTGAGCGGCACCGAGATGCCGAGTTTGGGAATCGTCAGATGGATCGGCCGCGATCGCTTCGCGAATCCGGACGTCCCGCGCCCCGAATAGACCGGGATGGTCGTCGGCGTCACGCGCGGATGGTGCACGGTCGTAGACGTCACGGAGTCCGCGGTGGTGGTCACTCTCTCCACAGTCGTGGTGGTCACGGGCCTCGTCGTCGCGGTGACGGGAGTCGTCGTGGTAGTCGGCACGGGTGTCAGCGACGTCTTGCCAAAGGGGTGCGTCAGACTCGGTCCGACGGCCGGGCCGGTGTGAGTCGCGTAGTACGCACCTACCGCCCCTCCAACCACGAGAACAAGAGAAGCGGCCCACCACCAAATCGGTGTGGGCCGCTTCCCCTTGGGCGACGTGCGGTCACCCACCATTGTTCTCTCTAAATCTCAATGCCTCCTGCGCTCTAGGCGCGGCGGCGGCGGTACAGAACCAGGCCGAGGCCCAAGAGACCGGCGAGAAGCGTTGCGCCGCTCGCGGCCAAGACTGCACCATTGTCAACCGTCATAGCAGCCCCGCCAGCTCCTGTGCCCGGTGCGCTCACCGGCACGGTCACTGGAGGAATCGTCGGCACGGTGGGCGGACTCACCACAACCGTCGTGGTCACCGGAGGAAGCGTGGTGGTCGGCGCGGTGGTCGGCGCGACTGTGGTCGGCGCGACTGTGGTGGGAGGAATAGTCGTCGGAGGTACGGTCGTCGTCGGAGCCACGGTCGTGGTCGGAGCCACTGTCGTGGTCGGAGCCACCGTCGTGGTGGTCGTCGGAGCCACCGTCGTGGTGGTCGTCGGAGCCTCGGTCGTCGTGGTCGTTCCACCCTCAACGGTCGTGGTCGTCGTCGGAGCCACCGTCGTGGTGGTCGTCGGAGCCTCGGTCGTGGTCGTTGTGCCCGCCTCAGTGGTGGTCGTGGTCGGAGCAACCGTCGTGGTCGTCTCGCCTACGTGATAGCAAACCAACCAGTGGCTGAACCCAGCGTCAGGCGGCGGCACGTAGCTGTTACCGGAGATCACGGTCGGACCCCAGTAGACGTTCGCTCCGCCACCGCTCGATCCGGAGCCGCCCTTGACGACGATGAAGTCGACAACAACGGAACTCCAGGTCACAGTGACCGATGAGCCGCTCACTGTTCCAGTGACGTTGTCGTCATGGGCACTCACGGCCGTGGACGAATTGAGCAACGTGTCGCCCGAGAGATCGATGCTGGTGCCGAGCGCCGCGTTGAGCTGTGCGTCGAGTGAGTGTGGCCCACCACTGCACGAGTCGACATTGGCGACCGACAGTAGATACGGATTGTTGGTGCCGCCTGGCAGATTGATCCCGCCTGTGGCTCCGGCAAACGCGGCAGTTACGCCTAACGCAAGTACGGCCGCAGCACCAACGGCGCCAACCTTCTTGAGGCTTGAGAACTGGAGAACCTTCATGATCTGGTTATTCCTTCTGACCTTTCGGCCATCTTGTCCAAGCCCTTGCGGGGACAAAACTAGTGGAGCGAGCGCCCGTTGTCAACCGAGTGGGTCATCATTGTGATTGCGGTGATGTTACGGTTTCGTTGGAAATCCAGCCTTTTGAACTATTAATTTCACAATTTCGAACCTGTCAAGGATGATTTATCGTCGGGTTCTTGTGATTGAGGTGCCGACGAGCGTTAACGGAGCCTGAAACCGCGAATGCGTTCGCGAGCCCTTTAGATGTCAGGAAGTCGGCTGGTAACGTCACCCTGACGAACCCTCTCTCACCGTCGACCCGGTCTGAACTGGGCCGAGGAAAGGGCCCTCATGGCTAAGAACGCGGCCCCACGCGAAACGGGTCATCGGGCCGGCGAATCCGACTCCCAGCTGGCCGACGCCCTAGCCGCCCGAGAGTTCTTCCTCGTCTACCAGCCGGCCATAGACCTGCAAACTGGCGCCTTTGCTGGCGTTGAGGCGCTCATCCGATGGCGCCACCCGACACGCGGGGTCCTCTCGCCCGATGCATTTTTGGGCGATCTGGCCGCCAGCGACCAGGTCGCCGCAGTCGGGCGCTGGACGCTCGAGACGGCCTGTCGCCAAGGCGCTCTCTGGCATCGCAAGGGCTATCGCTTCAATGTTTCGGTCAACGTGGCACCCCGGCAGTTCGCCGATGGAGAGTTCGTCGACGACGTCGCGGCGGCGCTCGACACCAGCCGGTTCAATCCGACGCTGCTCGTGCTCGAATTCGCCCAGCAAACTCTCACCGCCAAAGATCCCACGACCGCTCCGCGCCTGGCCCGCCTCGTGAGCCTCGGTGTGCGCCTCGCGGTCGACGACTTCGAACTCGGTCGCTCGTCGCTTGACGACCTCGCGAACCTCTTCGTGACCTCGGTGAAAGTGAGCCGCGATTCCATTGCGTCGGTGGTTAGCGCTGCGCACGGGACGGCGAATCTGCACAAGCTGGTCGCACTGGCCCGGGCGCGCGGAGTCCAGGTCATCGCGTCCGGAGTCGAAGACACCGCGCAACGCGAGCTCCTCGCCGCCGAACAGGTCGACCAAGGCCAAGGCTTCCTCTTCTCACGACCGTACGAGGTTGACGAGATTGACCGGTCACTCGAAGACTTCGCACTCTTTTCCGGCAAGCCCCTCTGAGCATGGCGAAGAAGAAGGCAGCCACGACCAAGGGCGCGAAGAAGGCCGCGCGCGCCGTCTCGGTCGACGACAAGCAAGCGAGCCGCGAAACCCGCGACGCCGTTCGTCACTCCCAACGCCTGGCGAGCCAACTGCACCAACTCATCTCCGCGTCACTTGACATCACCGCACTGCGCGACGAATCCGAGATTCTGGGCACGGTCGCCGAGAGCGCGCGTGATGTCTTTGGTGCCGAGGCCGCGGTCGTCACGTGGGAGTCGACGTCCTCGCCCCTGCGCGCCGTCGCCGCCAAGAATGGAGACTCGATCACCGCGCCCTTCGATCCGGCGATCAACGATGGTCATCCGAGGGGCGCTGGCGGCGGCGTCGCACCGTGGCGCCGCGACGGTTGGCTCGTCGTGCCCGTCGTGGAAGAGCGCGACCAGATCTTGGGCGTCGTTGGCGTCCAGCGCCTCGACGGGTCCGAGTTCAGTAAGGAAGACCAGGAGATCCTGATGTTGCTCGCTCAACTCTCGTCAACGGCGCTCAGTACCACGCGACTCAATCGCACGATCGAGACCAACGAGGCGCGTCTGCGCGTACTCGTCGAGAGCGCACCCGTGGGGCTGGTCGAGGTCGACGCCGCGAACAACGTGGTCTGGTGGAACGGTCCGGCCCGGCGACTGCTCTCCTGGCCCGATGTCGCCGACCGCTCGGCGGCGGCGCCCGACTTCGCGCCGATGGTTCGCATCGAGTTAGAGGAACTCTGGAGCGAGGTGCGCGACACGGGTGAGGCCAGCGGTCGCGAGATCGACGACGTGCCCATCGGAAACCGGCAGCGACACTGGACCGTCACCGCCACTGCTCTGCCGGTAGCGGGCGGCACACCTCCCGGCGTGCTCACGTTGATCGATGACGTCACGGACACCCGACAGCTTCGCGCCGAGGTGCGCCACGCCCAGACGATGGAGATGCGCGGTCAGGTCGCCAGCCGTCTGGCGCACGACTTCAACAACCTGCTGACCCTCGTGTCGGGTTACGCGGAGATCCTGTCGCAGAACCTGCGCGACGATCGCTCGCTCCAGATGGTCAAGGACATCCAGTCGACCGCGTCGCGTGCCGCCCTGCTGACGGGCCAGCTGCAGACCATCGGTCGCACCAAGATCGCCGAACCGGTGCTGTTCAATCCGATCACGGTGATCGCGTCCAACGCCGAAGTGCTCGAGAGGGTACTGGGATCGGCGGTGGAACTGGAGTGGCGCCTCGACCAGTACGCCGGTGCCGTCAAGGTCGACGCGGATCAGTTCGAGCAGATGATCATCAATCTGGCGCTCAACGCGCGTGACGCGATGCCCGACGGGGGTCGCCTCACGATTGGCGTCGCGCGAACAGCGCTCAGCGAGACGCACGCCGCCGAGTTGGGTGTCGTGCCTGGCGACTTCGTACATCTCGCCGTCACCGATACCGGCGTCGGCATGGACGACGAGACCCGGCGCAGGTGTTTCGAGCCGCTCTTCACGACGAAGGGGCCCTTTAAGGGGACCGGGATGGGCCTCTCGGCCGCCCAGCGGCTCGTGGTTGCCAGCCATGGCGCCATCGCGTGCACCTCGGCCCCGGGCGAGGGCACCACGATCGACGTCTATCTGCCTTTCGCGGGTGACGCCGCCGCGTCTCCGGCTGCTCCGGAGGTGGTCGAGATCCCTCGCGGATCGGCCACCGTCCTGCTGGTCGACGATGACGAAGGACTTCGCCGACTGATGAGCCAGGTGCTGTCGCGCAACGGATACCACGTCGTCGAAGCCGCCTCCGGCGAGGAGGCCGCGGAGTTGGCCGTCGACGGAGACGACGAGCCCGACCTCTTGGTGAGCGACGTCGTCATGGGCGAGATGTCGGGACGAGACCTCGCCGAGGCGCTGCAGGTACGCCAACCCGGACTGAGGGTCCTCTTGACGTCGGGCACCGCCGAACCCAGCATCGTCAACGGCTTGGGGCCCGGGCGCGCGTCGTTTCTAGCCAAGCCGTTCAAGCCCAGCGGCTTGATCGACGCGGTGCATGAGTTGCTCACCCGCGCGTAGCTACGCGCCGGGCTCGGACTCGAATCGGTAGCCCACACCGCGCACGGTGAGGATCCACTTGGGGTGGTCGGGGTCGACTTCGATCTTGGCGCGCAGGCGCCGCACGTGCTCGGTGACGGTGGCCTCGTTCTGCCACTCGCTGGACGACTCCCACACCTGCTCGAGCAACTGCTCGCGGGTGAAGACCTGGCGCGGCGAGTGCGCCAGGAAGGCCAGTAGCGCGAACTCCTTGCTCGTCAGCTCCATAAGGGTCCCGCTCACGTGGACTTCGTGGGTCGTCTCGTTGATGAGCAGGTCGCCAAAGTGCATGGTCGGCGCGTCAATCTCGTGCTGGGCCAGGTTGACGCCCGCGCGGCGCAGCACGGTCTCCACCCGCGCCGAGACCTCACCGAGGCTGAAGGGCTTCACCACGTAATCGTCGGCGCCGAGTTTGAGTCCGGCGATGCGCTCAGACTCCAGGCCGCGCCCAGTCAGGAAAATCACCGGAACGTCGCTGATCAGGCGGAGTTCGCGCAGCACGTCACGTCCGTCCTCTTCTCCCAGGACGATATCCAGCAGCACCAGATCCGGCTCGTGCGAGACGGTCAGACCCAGCGCTCCCACGCCGTCACGCGCGACTGCCACCTGGTATCCCTCCCCCGTGAGGTAGGTGGCCAGCATGTCGGTCATCTCTGGGTCGTCGTCGACCACCAGGATCTTGTTCACCGGCCCAAATCTAGGACAACACTCGCACCCGCGGGCGGTACTCGCGCCAGGTTCAAAACACGCCTCCTCCGTATACTGGGTTGCCACGTCGCTGGTGGGCGCGAGAGCGACGACGTTCGGCCCCCGCCCCCGAGGAGGAACCCGTGCGCTCGTCGGCCCCGCGCGTCGTCGTCCTGGTGGTGGCGGCCTGCGTGGTGGTGGCGACGACCGCCGCGGCCGTGTCGACGCGCTGGACACCCGCGCACCTGGTGCGCCTGCCCGCGAGCGCCACCTCAGTGCCCAACGGATACCTGCCCGCCCTGGCCTGTCCGGGTGTCGGCACCTGCGTCGCCGCCGGCGAGGACGCGAAGGCCTCGCTCTACATCGAAGGCGTGGTCGTGAGTGAAACCCATCGGGTCTGGCACGCCGCCCAGATGCTCAAGCCCCCAGCCGGCTCGTTCGTCCAGCCCGACCTCACCCCGTACTCCGTGGCGTGCGGGTCGGTCGGCAACTGCGTCGTGGTCGGATCCTTCTACGACGCGGCGTCGGACACCGTGCCCTTCATCGCTCGCGAAATCAAGGGTGTCTGGCAACGCGCGGTCCAGGTGGCCCTACCCGACGACGCCGCGGCGCTGGCCCAGGCGGCCGGCCTACGTGCGGTGTCCTGTTCGTCGAGCCTCGCGTGCGTGGCGGTCGGCTCGTACACCGCCAACACGACGGACGCGCCCGTTGAAGGACTCGTCGTCACGATCAAAGGCGCGACCGTGCTCGCCCACGGCGTCGTCGCGCCTAACGACGCCAATGCCAATCCCTTCGTCACCCTCTCGCAGGTCGCGTGCGCGGGCCCCGACACCTGTATGGCCGCCGGCACCTACATCGACGCCGAAAACGCAACGCACGCGCTGGTGGTCAACGCGACTGACGCGCCCACCGCGAGCGTGCTGGTCGAGCCGGCCAACGCCAGCGCCTACACGTCGGTCACGGTGGGCTCGCTGGCGTGCGGCGGTGTCGGGTCCTGCGCCGTCGTGGGGACCTACGAGACATCCGGCGGGCAGGTCCAGGGTTTCGAAGCCGAGTCGTCGCACGCAACCTGGCCTCGCGCATCCGAGCTCGTGATGCCCGCAACGGCCCGCGCCAACCCCCACGTGTTCTTCTACGGTTTCACCAGCCTGTCCTGCCACGTGCCGGGGACGTGCACCACCGGGGGCCAGTACATCGACGCCACGGGCCGCTATCAAGGTTTCGTTGACAATGAGGTCGCCGGTCAGTGGCGAACCGCCACCAAGCTGCGCCTTCCGGCGGGCGCCCAGATGGCCGGACCCAACGGCGGCGTCGTCGCGGTGGCGTGCCCCAGGGCGGGCCGCTGCCACGTCGGCGCGGCCTACCTGAACGCTCACGGCCAGTATGAGGCTCTCGTCGGGTCCGAGGTCGGAAACGTGTGGACGACGGGCACGACCCTCGCCCTGCCCGCGCCCGCGACGTCGGTCGGCGTCGACGGCGGAATCTACGGACTGGTCTGTCCCTCGGCGACGTCGTGCACGGCGACGGGCAGCTACATGGACCTTCACGGGAACTACCAGGGCTTCTACTCGTCGCTGGGTTGAAAGCGCCGATGACCCGCGACGACCGACCACTACGATTCGGCATCCTCTGGCGAGGGGACCGAACAGTTGCGTCACCGCTGCCGCGACCAGATCGACAGCTCGCTCCCCTCTTCGACGCCCTGAGGGAGCTACCCGTCGAGATCGTGCCCATTCCTTTTGCCGATGACGCGACTGGCGAGGTCCGCGACGAGCTTCTCAGCTGCGACGGAGTGCTGGTATGGGTCAATCCCGTTCAGGATGGTCAGAACCGCGCGAGGCTGGACGACCTGCTGCGCGAAGCAACAGCGGACGGCGTCTACGTGTCGGCGGATCCCGACGTGATTCTGCGGCTCGGGACCAAGAAGGTACTGGTTGAGACTCGCGAGCTCGGCTGGGGCAGCGACGCCTCGCTCTACGAGTCATCCGCCGACCTGAAGACGCGATTTCCCGTCCGCCTCGCCCAGCACGGTCGGCTCGTGATCAAACAGGGTCGCGGTAACGGCGGCAACGGGGTCTGGAAGGTCGAGCTGGTCGAGACGACGAACGCCGACGTGGGACCCGACGCGGTCGTGCGAGTCCAGGACGCCCAGACGCGAGATGGATCGTCCGAGACGATGCTCTTGAGGGACTTTCTGGAGCGCTGCGAGGAGTATTTCGAGTGGTCGGGCTTCCTCGTCGATCAGGAGTATCAGCAGCGCCTGGCCGATGGGATGCTTCGCTGCTACTTCACGCACGACGAGGTCGTGGGTTTCGCGCGCCAGTGGCCACGGGGACTGCTGGAGTCCGACTCGAAAGCAACCCCGCAGCCGACTCCGCCCTCGGTCATGGAGGGACCGGACGTCCCCGCCTATCAGGCGCTGCGCATCAAGGTCGAGCAGGAGTGGGTGCCGCAGATGATGACCATCCTCAACCTCGAGCGCGAAGCACTGCCGGTCATTTGGGACGCAGACTTCCTCTTTGGCGCGAAGGACGCAACCGGACACGACACGTACGTTCTCTGCGAAGTCAACGTCAGTGCCGTGTGGCCGTTCCCGCCGATGGCATCCACCAAAGTGGCGGCGGCGGCGTGGGCGCGATGTGCGACAGCGAGAGCGGCGCGCGCCTAGAAGATCACCTAATTACCCAGACGCAGAACTATCGCGTCGGGCTGAGGGTTACACCCGAAACGGGCCGGGTACCGCCGCGATCTTGGGCACCCGCATCCGCGCGATGACGCTGCTCGGCGACGGGTGGCAGTACTGGGCCAGGCCTAGGTCGCCCGCGACCGACAGGAACATGAACGCGTCTTCGGGGCTAAAGCCCCACTGATCGACCAGCAGACGCGCGGCCTCTTCACACGCGTTCTGCAAGGCCTCGTCGACGTCACTCACGCTCGTGCCGTGGGTGTAGAGGGCGTCAGCGGTCTCGGTCACCGGCCAGCGCGCGCTGTGTCCCTTCACGACGTCGAGACGAATGCGCGCGGTGCCCTCGATCTCGACGCCGGTGCCCGAGATCTCGCCGTCGCCCATCGCGGCGTGCATGTCGCCAATGGCCACCTGCGCGCCGGACTGGAAGACCGGCATGTGCAGCGTGGCGCCGGGACCGTGAACGCTATCGTCCATGTTCCCACCGTGGCGACCGGCGAAGAACGTCGAGATGTCGCCGGACTCCGGGGAGACCCCAATGACGCCGAGCATCGGACGCGCGGGAAAGCTCACCGTGTCGTTCATGCGCACGACGCCACCCTCCACGGTGAAGATCCGCGTCGTGGGTGACGCCACCTGACTAATCAGTTGTCCCCACTCCGGGATGCACATCGCCGCGCCGCGCCGACCCGGGCGCACGTCGAGCAAAGTCACCGAGAGCGAGTCGCCGGGTTCGGCACCGCGCACGCCAATCGGCCCGGTCGCCGAATTGACCCGCGAGAGGTCCAGGGTCGCCAGCGTGTCGGCCTCCGTCGTGACCTGACCGGTGAAGCAGTCCCAGGTCTCGATCTCCAGGGTGGTACCCGGCTCGACCATCACGACCGGCTCGGCGGCCGCGTTGAAAGACCACACGTGCTGGTCCCGGCTCACGTTGACGACGTCGCCCATCGCGCCCCCTTAGTTTCGGCCTCACCCTACGGCGAGCGCCACCGGGCTCGCCAAGGTTTCATCTCGGTGCCGTCTGGCGATAGCCCTCCTTTCACCTTCCGGTTACTCGGGGTCCGTACGGTCGGAGCGTGGCTCACCTGAACTCCCACCCCCTCCGGGACCCCCACAGGTGCGCCACGCCCCGCGCGGGACCGGTGAGGTGATGACCACCGCCGAGAACCGCAACGTCGCCACCGCCGATCACCGCAATGTCGTTCTGGTCGTGGAGGACGAGGACAGCTATCTCGACGCGCTGAACGTTGGTCTGACGGTCGAAGGCTTCTCGGTGGTCGGCGCCGGCACCATCGCCGAGGCCCGCGCCTTCATGGGCAGCGCGCAGCCGGACCTGGTGCTGCTGGACGTCATGCTGCCCGACGGATCGGGGCTCGACTTCTGTCGTGAGCTACACGACTCGTCGCGCGTACCCGTCATCATGGTGACCGCGCGCACCAGCGAGGTCGACGTCGTGCTCGGCTTGGAGATCGGGGCGGCCGACTACGTGACGAAGCCCTACCGGTTGCGCGAACTGGTCGCGCGCATGCGCGCGGTGTTGCGTCGGCCCATCGTCGCGGCCACCTCCGACGACGTCACCTTCGGCGATCTACGCATTGACGTGTCGCGCCGGGCCGTCACGCGACGCGGGCGCGAGATCGAGCTCAGTCGCAAGGAGTTCGATCTGCTGGCGCTCTTCGCGTCGCGACTCGGGCAAGTGGTCACGCGCGAGGTCTGTCTCGACACCCTCTGGTGGGGCCTGGAGCTCTCCGACACCCGCACGCTCGACACCCACGTCAAGCGCCTACGCCAGAAGATCGAGGACGACCCGGCAACCCCGCGTCATCTGCTGACCATCCGTGGCGTCGGTTTCCGGCTCGACCCGTAACGTGGCCGAATACGCACCGGAGACCTCGCCCCCGGCTTTACCCTGCTCGACCAGGATGGCGTCGCTCGCTCGCTGAGCGACTACCTGGCGCGTGGTCCGGTTGTCCTCTTTTTCTATCCGGCCGCGAATACCACTGGCTGCACCCGGGAGGCCTGCCACTTTCGCGACCTGGCTGCGGACTTCGCCGCCGTGGGAGCGACGTTGGTCGGCGTCTCGATGGATGACGTGTCGCGCCAGAGCGACTTCGCCAACGTGAATCGCTTTGACTTCTCCCTCCTCAGCGACGCGGACGGCACGGTGGCGCGCCTCTATCGGGTCAAGCGCCCGCTGGACGCGCTGAGGGTCCGGCGAACGACCTTCGTGATCGATCCCGACTCACGCATACGCGAGGTGTTCTCGAGCGAGTTGCGGATGAACGCGCACGCCGACCGAGCCCTCGAGGTGCTGCGCGCCGGCTGACCGTTCCGCCCTTCGGCGAAGGCGTCATCGCCCGCGCCGCTTACAGGTCGGCGAGGGCGCGGTCACGCTCCTGGAGGACACGTCGAACAACGTCGGGTTCCGCGCCGCCACTGGTGGGGCCTTCGTGGTCACCCGGCGCGCCCGTCAACGCCGCGAACGTCGCGGCCACGCTGGCGCGCAGCGCGTCCAGGTCGTAGCCGCCCTCTAAGAAGAGGGCGAGTCGCCCCGGCGCCGGCGCGAACTGGGCGACGCGGCGCGCGAGGTCGGCGAAATCGCCCGCCGAGAGTGCCAGGTCGGCGAGCGGGTCGGCGCGGTGGGCGTCGAAGCCCGCCGAGACCAGCACCCAGTCGGGGGCGAAGGCGTCGACCACCGGAGCGACCACGTCGTCCAGCGCCCGGTTCAGAATGTCCCCGGTGGTGCCCGGGGGCACCGGCACGTTCACCGTGGTCCCGCGCGCGAGGCGACCGCCCACGTCGCGCGGGTCACCGCTACCCGGATACAGCGGCGACTGGTGCGTCGACACGTAGAGGACATTGGGGTCATCCCAGAAGATCGCCTGGGTGCCGTTGCCGTGGTGCACGTCCCAGTCCACGACGAGTACCCGCTCGCCACGTGCCGTGAGTTCGGCTGCGGCGACCGCGACGTTGTTGATCAAGCAGAAGCCCATCGCCCGGTCGCGCGTCGCGTGGTGCCCCGGGGGTCGCGTCGCCACGAACCCGACGCCCTCGTCGCGCCGCGCCAACTCATTGATGACGGCGAGCCCCGCACCGGCGGCGCGCTGGGCCAGCGCCCACGACCCGAACGTCGCGTAGGTGTCCGGGTCGAACGTGCCGCCCTCGTAGGACACGACACTCACGTGCTCGAGGTAGTCCTCGTCGTGGACCCGAGTGAGCTGGGCGCGCGTGGCCGGCTCGTACGCCACGCTCACCAGGTCCTCGCCCAGGTGCAGATCGCCAATCCCGGCGAGCGCCGCCTCGAGTCGATCGGGTCGCTCGGGGTGCCCCGGCTCGGCGTGGCCGTGGTGCTCAAGCGCGTCGTGGGTCACCAACATCACGCGCGCGCCCTCGGGTCCTCGGGTGCAATCGACAGACGCACGTAGGCGACGCCGTCGGTGACGGAGCGCTGCTGGGCGAACCGCGAATGGGCGAAGACGCCCAGCATCCCCAGGTTGTCCGACTGCGTCTCGGCGACCAAGGTCGTGATGCCCCGCTCGTACGCCGCCTCGGCCAGTCGCTCGAGGAGCTGGCGACCGACGCCACAGCGCTGCAGCGAGTCGGTCACCAGAAAAGCCACCTCGGCCCGATCAGTGTCGGGGAATCGGTCAAAGCGACCCACGGCGACCAGGATGCCGTCCTCTTCGACCACCAGCGCCAAACGGTCGACGTAGTCAACGGTCGTCAGGTGCGCCACCTCGGTGTTGGAGAGCTCGGCGTGCCACGAGAAGTAGCGCCGATAGACCGACGAATCGGACAGTTGGCTATGGAAGGCCACCAATCCGGGCGCGTCGGTCGAGCGAATCGGCCGCACGCGAAGGGAACGCCCAGTCGTCGTCGTGATCTCGCCCACCAGCCCGTGGGGGTACTGCGGCGTCGCTACCGCGTGCGCCGTTGGAGGGTTCTGCACGACTCTCCCAACTCTCACCCCTACCTTGGCGCACCGTGGCGGCGCTCGTTAGGGGCGAAGGTCCTGAATCACCCGACGATCATCGCCGGCGCCGGGTCGGCCATGAACCGGGCCACGTGGCCCAGCACGCGCGACGCCATTGCCCCGTCGATCATCCGGTGATCAAAGGACATGGCAATCTCCATGACCTGGCGCACGACTACCTCGCCGTTGACGACCCACGGTGTCGGGGCGACTGTGCCGATCGCCACGATCGCACCCGTGCCCGGCGGCAGGATCGGAATCGCCGCGTCGACACCAAAGGGTCCAACATTGGTAATCGAGATTGTCGTGCCGATCATCTCGTTCGGCGCGGTCGCGTTGGTCCGGGCCTTGTCGACCAGCTGGTTGATTGCCGCGGCCATGCCCACGAGATCGAGTTTGTCGGCCCCTTTGATGTTGGGCACCGTGAGGCCCTTCGGGGTGTCGGCGGCGATCCCCAGGTTGATCGTGCGACGCACGATGACCTCCTGGGCGGCGTCGTCGAAGCTCGAGTTGACGCCGGGGTAGTGCCGCACGGCGTCGCACAGCGCGAGCGCGGTGATGGTCATCGGCGACAGGCGCAGACCCTCGAGGGCCGGGTGCACCTTCAGCGAGGCCAGTAGGTCCATCGTGCGCGTCACGTCCACGCGCACCCACACCGCGGCGTGCGGAGCGCTGAACGCGCTCTGGACCATGGCCTCGCTCATCGCGCGCAGCACACCGCGAACGGGGATTCGCTCCTCGGCCGGGCCCGAGTCCCACGGCGCGAGGTCGTGGCCGACGAAGCGACTCGTCGCAGTGGGTGCGGCGATCGCCGCACCCGGTCGCGCGGTGGGGGCTCCGGACAGTGCGCGCTCCACGTCGTCTCGCGTGATGAGGCCGTCGCGTCCCGAACCGGTCATCGTGGCAATGTCCAAACCGTGCTGCTTGGCGTACAGGCGAACCGGCGGCGTCGAGCGCGGCGCGAGACCCGGCGTGGCCGTGACTGGCGTCGGCGCGGGCGCGCTCGGCGGTGGCGCGCTCGGACCCTGGCGGCGGTGGCGCCGAGTGGGCAGTGCGTCCTCGTCGGCCACGCCGTAGCCAATGAGCACCGCTTCGCGTTTCTTCTCCTCGGGCGCGGGCGCCGCGGCGGTCGGGGGCGCGGGCGCGTCGTCAGCCGTGGCGGCCGTCTCCGGCGCGGCGGCGTCGGAGCCACCCACTTCGAAGGTGATCAGGGGCTTGTCGACCTCGATCACGTCGCCGACCGCGCCGTGCAGCGCCACGACGGTGCCGGCGTAGGGGCTGGGCAGCTCCACGGTGGCCTTGGCGGTCTCGATGTCGACGATCGGCTGGTTGAGTGTCACGACGTCGCCAACGGCAACCTTCCACTCAACGATCTCGGCTTCGGTCAAACCTTCGCCGACGTCGGGCAGGTCAAAAATCTTCTCGCTCACGACTCGTATCCCATCACGCGGTCGATCGCGTCGAGCACGCGATCGGGAGTGGGCCGAAAGTCCTCTTCAATGCGCGTGGGTGGGTAGGGCACGTGATAGCCCGACACCCGCATCCCCGGCGCTCGTAGCGAGTAGAAGCAGCGCTCACTGAGTGTCGCGACGATCTCTGAGCCGATCGAGGCGGTGCGCGGCGACTCGCCAACCACCACCAGGCGACCCGTCTTCTCCACCGACGCCGCCATGGTCTCGACGTCCAGCGGGGCCAGCGAGCGCGCGTCGACGACCTCGACCGAGACACCCTCGCTCGCGGCGGTCTCGGCCGCCTTGAGCGCCGTCTTGACCATCGCGCCGTAAGCAACGACGGTGACGTCGCCACCCTCACGGCGGACCTCGGCGTCGAACAGTCCGCGCGAGGTGGACTCCAAGTCAACCTCGCCCTTCTCCCAGTAGCGGCTCTTGGGCTCGCAGAACACGATGGGGTCGTCGTGCTCTATGGACTGCTGGATCATCCAGTACGCGTCGTGCGGGGTCGAGCACGAGACCACGCGCAGGCCCGCGGTGTGCGCGAAGTACGCCTCGGGGCTCTCGGAGTGGTGCTCGATCGCGCCGATGCCGCCCTGGAAGGGCAGACGAATGACCAGGGCCATGGTGTACACACCGTCGGTGCGCTTGTGGAGCTTGGCCACCTGGCTGACGATCTGGTCGAAGGCCGGGTAGACGAACCCGTCGAACTGCATCTCGACCACCGTGCGGTACCCACGCACGGCCAGGCCGACCGCGGTGCCGACGATCGCCGACTCGGCCAGGGGCGCGTCGATGACGCGGTCCTCGCCGAAGTCCTTTTGCAGTCCGTCGGTGATGCGAAAGACCCCGCCGAGCTTGCCGATGTCCTCGCCCATGAGCAGGACCTTGGGGTTCTTCTCCATCGCGCGCCGCAGGCCCTCGTTGAGGGCCTTGGCCATTGTCATGGTGGTCGTGGCCATCACGAAACTCCCGCACTCACGCCGAGATCGATCATCTCTTGGCGGCCCTCGTCAATCAACGGGTGCGGGGCGGCGTACGCGTGGTCGAACATGGTGATCGGGTCGGGTCGGTCCATGGCCAACACGTCCTCGCGCAGCTTGGTCGCGATCGCGTCGGCTTCGGCGGCGACCTCGTCGAACGCCGCCGTCTTCTTCTTGTACTCGCGCGCGAGGAGTGCCTTCACGCGCTCGATCGGGTCGCGGTGCTTCCAGACCTCGACCTCGGCGTCAATGCGGTAGCGCGTCGGGTCATCCGAAGTGGTGTGCGCACCCATGCGGTAGGTGTACGCCTCGATGAGCGTCGGTCCGCCGCCGACGCGCGCCGCGTCCAGAGCCCGACGCGACACCTCGTACATGGCGAGCACGTCGTTGCCGTCCACGCGCACGCCGGGGAACCCGAAGCCCTGCGCGCGGTGGTAGAGGGGGATCTTGGACTGGAGTGACGACGGCTCCGAGATCGCCCACTGGTTGTTCTGGCACAGGAACACGATGGGCGCGTTGAAACTCGCGGCCCACACGAAGGCCTCGAGTACGTCGCCCTGGGACGAGGCGCCGTCACCGAAGAAGGTGAGTACCGCCTCGTCGGCGCCGTCGCGCTGAACGCCCATGGCGTAACCGACGGCGTGCAGCGTCTGGTTGCCCAGCACCACCGTGGGCACCGAGTGGCGATACTTCTGGGGGTCCCAACCACCGTTGGAGACTGCGCGAAAGAGCCGCAGCATGTCCGCCGGCGGCACGCCGCGGCACCAGGCGATCCCGTGCTCGCGGTACGTGGGAAACGAGAAGTCCATGGGGTGCATCGCGCGCCCCGGCCCGATCTGGGCGGCCTCTTGACCCTGAACCGGCGCCCACAGGGCGAGCTGGCCCTGGCGCTGCAGCGAAGTCGACTCGTTGCACATGCGCCGCACGATGACCATGTCGCGATAGAGCCCGAAGATCTCGTCGCCACCCAATGAGGAGTCGTACTCGGGATGCGCGACGCGCTCGCCCTCGGGCGTCAGGAGCTGGACTAGCTGGTCGTCCATCGTCGGCTCTCCTTCTTAGGACCAATGCACATTACCGCCCGTACGATTAGCGGGTGCCGAGGCTCTTCGTGGACGTGCGGCCCCTGCGCGTCAATCGAGCGTTCCGGTGGCTCTTCGTCGGCCAGTTCGTCTCACTTCTCGGCAGCAACCTGACCATCGTCGCGGTGCCCTACCAGGTGTACCGCGAGACACACTCGAGTCTGTGGGTCGGGTTGGCGAGCGTGATCCAACTACCGTTCCT
Source organism: uncultured Actinomycetota bacterium (assembly GCA_963715855.1). Taxonomy (GTDB): domain Bacteria; phylum Actinomycetota; class Acidimicrobiia; order Acidimicrobiales; family RAAP-2; genus RAAP-2. The sequence continues at coordinate 1,001,866 of OY970279.1, read as the reverse complement.
GATCGCCGGCTCGCTGTGGGGTGGCGCGCTGGGCGATCGCGGTGACCGGCGCGTCCTGCTCGTCGTCAGCACGATGATGATGAGCGCTCTGTCGGGCGGCCTGGCCTTCAACGCCGCGACGCACCACGCGCACCTGGCGATAGTCGTGCTTCTCGCTGCGGGATCGGCGGGCGCCGGCGGCTTCGCCGGTTCGGTACGCACCGCGGTCATCCCGCTCATCGTCGCCGAAGACCAACTGGTGGCCGCGTACTCGCTCAACCAGGTGATCTTCAATGTCGGCATGGCGCTGGGACCCGCGCTGGCCGGCGTTCTCCTCGCCGGCGTGGGACTGGCCTGGTGTTACGGAATTGACGCCGTGACGTACGTGGTCCTGACGCTGTCCACCCTCGTATTGCCGGTCATGCGCGCGACGCGTCCCGAGGCACCGACCGCGCTGTGGCGAGCGATCACCGACGGGTTCGGGTACGTGCGCCGCCACGCGTTGGCCCAAGCCGTCTACCTGGTGGACCTCAACGCGATGGTCTTCGGCCTGCCGCGCGCGCTCTTTCCCGCGGTGGCGCTCACGCTCGATCACGGTGGTCCGCGCCTACTGGGTCTCCTCTACGCGGCCCCGGGAGTCGGCGCGGTCGTGATGGCCCTGCTCACCGGATGGGTCGCGCGGGTACGTCGCCAGGGACGACTGGTCGTGCTGGTCGTCATCGCGTGGGGTGCGGCGATGGCGCTCTTCGGACTCGTCCACGTGATCGCCATCGGCCTGGTGTGCCTGGCCGTCGCGGGCGCCGCCGACGTCGTGTCGACCATTCTGCGTAACACGATTCTGCAACGCGCGATCACCGACGAGTATCGCGGGCGCGTCTCGTCGATCCAGCAGATCGTGGTCACCGGCGGCCCGCGCCTGGGCGACATGGAGTCCGGCGCCGTCGCCAGCCTCACCTCCGTCGAATTCTCCATCGTCTCGGGCGGCATCGCCTGCGTGGTGGGCGCGCTCGCGCTCATCCGGTGGCGACCGGGCTTCTGGCGCACCGACCTGCTCAGCCCGGAGTCACCGACAGCGAACGGCGACGACCCCGCGTGACCTCGGCCAGCTGACCGCAGGCCGCGTCGATAGAACGGCCCCGGGTCTGACGCACCGTGGCGGCAATGCCCAATTCGATCAGTCGGTCGCGGAACTCGCGCACCCGCGCGGGCGACGAGCCACGCACCAGGTACCCCGGCGTCGGGTTCAGCGCGATGAGGTTGACGTGAGCGCCCAACGGCGCGGCGTAGTCGGCGAGTTCGCTGGCCGCCCGATCGGTGTCGTTCACCTCGTCGATGAGCGCCCACTCGAAGCTGAGGCGGCGTCCGGTGATGTCACGCCACGCCGCGCAGGCCGCGGCCAGACGCGCGAGCGGGTAGCGGCGGTTGAGCGGCACGAGCGAGCTGCGCGTCTCGTCGTTGGCCGCGTGCAGACTCACGGCGAGCGTCAGCGCCAGTCCCTCGCGCGCCAGGCGCTCGATGGCCGGGGCCACTCCCACCGTCGACACCGTGAGGCGGCGGGCCGAGAGGCCGAGTTGGTCGTGCAGACGTCGAACTGACTCGACGGTCACCGCGTAGTTGGCCAGCGGCTCGCCCATGCCCATGAACACGACGTTGGAGAGCCGGCGCGGCGCGGCCGCGCGCGCCGCAACCATGACCTGCTCAAGGACCTCGCCCACTCCCAGTTGGCGCGTGTAGCCAGCCTGGCCGGTCGCGCAGAAGGTGCAGCCCATGGCGCAGCCCGCCTGGGACGACACGCACACCGTCACCCGGTCCTCGTAGGCCATGAGGACGGTCTCGATGGTGGCGCCGTCGTCGAGGCGAAAGACCCACTTGCGAGTGGCGCCGCGATCGCTGGCGACGTCGGCCGCCACACTCAGCGCGGGCGGGTGCGCGGCGCTGAGCCGCTCACGCAGCGCCTTGGGCACGGTGCTCACCTCGTCCAGGGCCCGACCCTCGCGCCAGAGACCCCGCCAGACCTGGTCGACGCGGTAGCGCGGCTCTGCGTCGAAGCTCCAGCGCGAGTTGCTCGCGCGTCAGCTCGTAGGGCGAGGTCACCCGGTCACGCTACGGCTCCGGGTGGTCCAGCGCCGCGCGTCTCTGCTTGACTTTGCCTGGGTCGCTCGCCGCGCGACCGACAAAGGAGCCCCATGGAACTCACGAACACCTCAGCGCTCGTCACCGGGGGCGCCTCCGGACTCGGCGAAGCGACTGCTCGCGCGCTGGCCGCGCGCGGCGTGACCGTCATCGTGGCTGACCTCAACGACGAGCGCGGCGCGCAAGTGGCGAATGAGATCGGTGGCGCCTACGCGCAATGTGACGTGACCAATACCGACCAGGTCATCGCCGCGATCGAAGCCGCTACATCTCGGGCGCCGCTGAGGAGCACGGTCAACTGCGCCGGGATCGGCTGGGCCACGCGCACCATCGGCAAGGACGGCGAGTACTCGTCGGCCCACGACCTGGACCTCTACCGCAAGGTCATCGAGATCAACCTCATCGGCACGTTCAACGTCTGTCGATTGGCCGCGACCGCGATGAGCCACAACACCCCCGACGACGACGGTCAGCGCGGCGCCCTGCTCAACACGGCCTCGGTGGCCGCCGAGGACGGCCAGATTGGCCAGGTGGCCTACTCGTCGTCCAAGGGCGGCGTGGTCGGCCTCACGCTGCCGCTGGCGCGCGACCTCGCGGTAGTCGGTATCCGGGTCAACTGCATCCTGCCTGGGCTCATCGACACGCCCATCTACGGCGCGGGACCGCAGTCCGACGAGTTCAAGGCGCGCCTGGGCGCCGGGGTCCTCTTTCCCAAGCGTCTCGGCGCCGCGGGAGAGTTCGCCTCCCTCGCGGTCGAGCTGATCGCCAACAGTTACATGAACGCCGAGGCGGTGCGCATCGACGCCGGCATCCGCATGCAGCCCAAATAGTTACGCGGCGATGTCGCGGCGCGTGAATCGCGCCACGCCCAGCACCGCCACGGCCAGGCCTGCGACCAAGAACACAATCGCCGCACTCCAATCCGGCGGCGCCGACGGGACCAGCGCCAGGTAGTGGAACGGTGACAGGTCGATGAAGGCGTTGGGCCAATGCAGTGAGGGTCCCAGCACCGCCACCAGATACGCCAGGCCGATGAATAGCGCCATGATGACATAGGCGAATCGCGGGATCACCGCGACCAGGACCCCGATCATCCCGAGAAACAACGGCACCGGCGCCGCGGCGTTGAGCAGTCCCTTCAACGGGTCGAGCACGCTCATCGACGTGCCGCCGGCTTCGACTCCCGCCCACACGCACAGTCCGCATACCAGAGCCAGCGCGACCGTCGCGATGATCGCGCTCACCAGTGCCGACAGATACCACCGCCATCGGCTGGGTCCGAACGCGAGGGGCATATCGAGTCGGCCACGTTCGTAGTCCTGTCCGACCATGACGACGAGCGTCACGACCAAGAATCCGAGCATCACGCTGACGATCGATCCGGTTTCGGCGACGAATCCCTTGGGCGTGACGACCGATTCGAGTCCCCACCGCTTCAGCAACCTCACGTAGGCGGCGTCGGTGTGGGCGAATACCACGAGCGCGTGGGTGAGGTAGCCGAAGGTGAGACCCAGCAGACCCACTCCGATGGTCCACGTCGCGACCGTGGCGCGTCGCTCGCGCCAGGCGAAGCGCCACGACGTGCGCAGTGACGTCTCGTGTGCTCGGGCCCGGTCCGGTCGAGTCCACACCGCGATGCCCACGTCGCGGCGCGCGGCCACCGCACCCGCGGCCACGCTGAAGGCCACTGGAACCGCCAGCAGTGCTACCAACCACGAACTGGAGCGTTGCTGAAAGGATCCGACGTTCTCCATCCACGCGAAGGGTGAGAGCCAGGAGAACCATGTACCCGCGGACGAGCTATCGGCCACCATGCGCACCAAAAAGGTGATGCCCACCACACCCAACGCACTTTGGGACGCGCTGCGTCGGGGCGCGGCCAACTGTGAAGCCAGGAGTCCGAGCGAGGCGCCGCACCACGCGATCCCCGTGAAGGCCAAGGAGTAGTCAACGGTGTCGACCATGCGTTGGGCGGCCGTGGCCAACCCGACGAAGACCGCCAGACCCACCGCGAGGCCCGCCACGGCGAGCGCCAGCGTGACCGACCAGAAGACCGCGAGGCGACCCGACGGTCCCGCGACCACGAGGTCCCAGGTACCGTCATCCTCGCCCGCGCGCACCAGTCGGGTGGCCAACAGCCCCGCCCACAACGCCACACCCAGCGCCAGGAACATGCCCATCTTCCAGGCCACGAAGGCTCCGGCGGTGTCGAGCGACGCGGCTTTGCCGTAGAGGGCCACGATCGCCGGGTTCTTCAGCAGCGGCACCGTGCCGGCGAGGCCCAACGCACCACCGCTCGCGTTAAAGGAGGTGACTCCGACGCGAACGACGACGAGCACGAAGAGCGCCATCACGAGAACCGAGACGCGCGACTGGCGCCACAGCAGACCGCGCAGGGTCGACGGGCCGTGCCTCACGGGCTCGGCGCGGGAGCGGGATCGCCGTCGTAGTACGAGAGGAAGATCTCCTCCAGCGAGGCTTCGCGCGAACGAAGCGAGACCACCGGTCGAGTCGCCAGGGCCGCGAGCAACGGACCCGGCGGTCCCTGCACACGCACCCGGACTCCGTCCGGCATCGGGGTCACCGATTCCACGCCGTCAACACTTCGCAGGTCGCCCACATCACCCACGACGTCAAACTCGAGCCCGACGTGCGAGCGCAGGTCGGCGATGTCGGCGACGGTCACCAGACGTCCGGCGCGGATCATGGCCACGCGCGCGCAGAGGTGCTCAACCTCGCTCAGCATGTGCGAACTGAGCAAGACCGCTTGACCTCGGTCGGCGGCTTCGACGATGCAGTCGCGAAAGGCTCTCTCCATCAACGGGTCCAGCCCCGAGGTGGGCTCGTCGAGCAGCAACACCTCGGCCCGAGTGGCGAAGGCCGCGACGATCGCCACCTTCTGACGGTTCCCCTTGGAGTAGGCGCGGATGCGTTTGTCCGGATCGAGTTCAAAGCGACGGAAGAGTTCGTCGCGGTACGCGTCGTCGCTCGAACCGTGCAACTGTCCGAGCAGCGCGATCGCCTCGCGGCCAGTGAGCTGGGGCCAGAGCGCAACGTCGCCGGGCACGTAGGCGACGTGGCGACGTGCGAACTCCGATCCGGCCGGGTGGCCCAAAAGGCGCGCCTCGCCCGAGGTCGGGCGCAGCAGCCCCAGCAGGAGCCGCAACGTGGTTGACTTTCCGGCCCCGTTTGGTCCGAGGAACCCCACCACCTCCCCGGCGTCTACCGCCAGATTGAGATCGTCGACCGCCATCAATGAGCCGAACGACTTCGATAGGTTGATCGCTTCGACGGCGCTGGTGGTCACCAATTGAAGTTATCCGCGACGCTGCCCGCACTGGCAGGGCCCAAGGTCCCGGCGTCGATCTGGCGCGGGTCTAACTGGCCATCGTGAGGTTCGCGAGGTGTCGACCGTGTTCGGCCGCGAGTCGCTCGGCGTCGCGACGCATCTGTGCGGCGAGGTCGGCGAACTGGTCGAGGGCGGGGTTCACTCCGACGAGCGTGAACTCGGTTTCGACGACGTGCAGGTCGAGTCCCCACACGTCTTCGAGGATGCGCCGTATCCACCCCGTGGAGTGGTCCCAGCCTTCACGCGGCGTGCCCGGACCGTACGCGCCCCCGCGCACCACCACGAGGACCGCCGGACGACCTTCGAGCGCGCGACCGGCCGACGACGCCATGCGCGGGTCGGTGATCACGACGTCCACCCAGGTCTTGAAGTGCTGGGAGACGCCGAAGTTGTAGAGGGGCACCGCAAAGAGCAGCGCGTCGGCGTCGAGTAGCTCGTCCACCAGCGTCGCCGCGAGCGCGACGGCCTCACGCTGGGGTGCGGTGCGCAGCTCCGGATCGGTCCGGTTCGCCGACACCGCCAGGGCCCACGTCGTTGACGGCACCGGGTCCAGCCCGATCGAACGGCGTACGACCTCGGCGTCGCGATGACCTTCGCGCCACGCGGTCTCCACGATGTCGGGGATGGCGCGACTATGCGAGCCCTCTGGCTGAATACTGGCGTCGAGTCGAAAGAGTGACATGAGGCTCCGAGGTTGGTGGGACTTTGATTATAGATGTTACTAATTAAAACAAAGTAACTGCTATAATCAGAGTGACGGCTAGACTGGGACTGGTGGTGAGTGTGACGGTGAAATCGACCGAGTTGACCAACTTTGAGCACGCGCCAGCGTGTGACGCCTCCCTGGTGAAGGCCTTTTCTTTTCTGGGAAAGCGATGGAACGGGGTCATCCTGGGCACCCTGACCCACGGGCCGGCGGGCTTCGCCGAACTCTCGCGTCGCATTGGCGGGATCGGCGACTCCATCCTCTCCGAGCGCCTCAGCGAGCTCCAGGGCGCCGGCCTCGTGACCCGCCTCGTCACGCCGGGGCCGCCGGTGACAGTGACCTACCAGCTCACCGACGCCGGCGAGGCTCTCCTGCCGGCGCTACACGCCCTCGGCGCGTGGGCCGCGGCCAACCTCGCGAACACCCCAACGTCGACTCGGAGGACGAAATGAGTGAACGCCTCGCAGCCCTGCACGAATCAGTGGCGCAACTACTCGCGCTCAGTCACTCGCTCGACGACGCCGCGTTGTCGACGTCGGCCTATCCCAGCGAGTGGACGGTCGGCGACGTGTTCTCGCACATCGGTTCGGGCGCAACCATCTTCACGCACCTCTTCGACGACGTCGTGCACGAGCGAGATCGCGTCGATGGCGTACACCAGTTGATCTGGGACGAGTGGAACGCGAAGCATCAGAGCGCGCAGATGGCCGACGCACTCGCGGCCGACGCAGGCCTGCTCGAGCGCTTCGACACGTTGGACGACGAGAGACGACGCAACTTTCACCTGTCATTCGGGCCGTTGGAGCTGGACTTTGACGGCGCCGTCGGGCTGCGACTCAACGAGCACGCCCTGCACACCTGGGACATCGAGGTCACCTTCAATCCGGCGGCGACCGTACCGGCGCGCATCGCGCAGCAGGTGCTGGACAATCTGCGAATGGTCACGCGCTTCGGGGCCAAGCCCGACGGTGAGGTGCGCACCATCCACGTGCGCACGAGCGACCCCGAGCGCGACCTGGTGCTCGAGATCGGCGCCGACGCGGTCGACCTGCTTGCCGGTGGCGTGAGCGACCCGGACCTGGAACTGCCCGCCGAGTCGTTCGTTCGACTCGTGTACGGACGACTCGACCCGGAGCACACCCCGGCCGGCGTCGACGCCGGCACTCTCGTCTCGTTGCGAAAAATATTCCCCGGACTCTGAACCCCTCGGTCACGCGAGGGCGTGCGACTCGTCGCATCCACTGCGCCGTGACCCAAGTAGAAAAATACTGAGCGACATTCAGGTCCGCGACGGGCCACTATGAATAGGTGAGCAGTCTGTGAAACGTGACGTGACCCCCCTCTCTTCAACTCCCGTGTCGCGCGGCCCCTGGGCCGCGCTGCGAAGGTCAGCGAGATGACGCCGACCGGCCCCGCGACGTCGGATCGGTCCCGTTGGCCCCTGCGAGTGGCCCTGGGATTGGTGCTCAGCGTGCTCATTGTCGTCGGCGACCGCGCGCTGCCCACCAGCCACGCCTCGCCCCCGGCAGTGACGACGACCCTGGCCGGCTCCACCACGACGTCACCGGGCTCGACACCCACCACGGTGCCGACATCGGCGCTCGCGGACCGCGCGATCGTCAACCCCGGATCGCTGGACCAACGTTCGCGCGGGTGTGGTCTGCACGTGACTGCGCCGTCCACGACGAACTCGACGTCAACGACCGTGCGCCGCGTGACGGGACTCGGTCACTGCACGATCCTCGAGATTGGTGACTCGCTCGGCAACGACCTCGGATGGGGACTGGCGCGCGAACTGACGGGGATACCGGGTCTGCGCCTCGTGCAGCTCGACAAGTCGTCAACGGGTTTGTCCGCGGGGTGGTTCTACAACTGGCACCACCACCTGTCCGCGGACCTTCGTCGCTATCACCCGAACCTCGTCATCATCTGCCTCGGCGCCAACGACGAGCAGGCCATCGCCGTCAACGGCTCCTCGCGCGCGTTCGGCTCGGCCTCGTGGGCCGCGGCGTACCAGACGCGGGTGCGCCAGCTGGTCACGATGGCCACGCGAGCGGGCAGCTACGTCCTGTGGGTGGGGCTGCCGATCATGGAGCCCCCGCACTACCGAAGTGGCGTAAATTTCCTCAATTTGCAGTACCGCGAGGTCGTCACCCGGGTCCCGGGGGCGACCTTCCAGCCGACCTGGCGGCTGCTGGCCAACCCCCAGGGACAGTTCCGCGCGGGCGCGCGGGTCAACGGCGTCGAGGCCGCGCTGCGCGCCTCGGACGGCATCCACTTCACGGTCTACGGCGAGGACGTCTTCTCCACGTTCATCGCCCACCAGATCTCGGCGATCTACCACGTGCCGCTGCGCCTGCGCGCGCCGATGATCATCGACGGGTAGTTCGACTCACGCCCCCGGGGTGACGTGCGCGAGCAGCAACGTCACGACGATCGTCAGCGCCACGCACACCAGCAGGAGAAGCACGACCGCCACCGGGTCGCGGTCGAGTCGGCGCGAGTGACGGATCGGATTCTCGACGAAGTGGTACGAGAGCACCGCGCACAGCGTCGCGCCGGCGACTTCGACGACGCGCGCGAACGGTGACGAGTACGGGTGCGACAGTTGTAGCGGCAGCATCAACCACGGGTAGTGCCACAGGTAGAGCGAGTACGAGATGTCACCGACGTAGCGACACGGCCGCCACGACAGCCACGTCGCCGGAGCCCCGCGCACGCTGGCCTGGCCGGTGTAGAGGAGCACGGCGGCTGCGGCGCACGGCCACCACGCCAGCACCCCGGGGTATGCGCTACGCGCGTTGAGGTGCACCACCGCGAGACCCAGCACGACCAGGGCCAGCAGCGCGAGCAGCGAGTTGATGGCCGGGGTGCGTCGGGCCCAGGCGGCGGGTACGACGGCGACGAGTCCGCCCAGGGCCAGCTCCCAGAACCGGGTGAACGGCGAGTAGTAGGCGGTGATCGGTGCGACGTGGGTGAGGTGGGCCGACCACCACGCCGAGAGCGCGACCGCCCCGACGAGGAACGCGCCCAGGATCTTGAGCCGATCGCGCGCCGGCGTCAGCCACGCGAACGTGAAGACGATGATCGGATAGCACAGGTAGAACTGCTCTTCGACGCCGAGCGACCAGAAGTGCGTGACCAGCGACGGCGTCAGTCCTGGGATGAAGTAGTTCGCGCTGGTGTAGATGAATCGAAAGTTCGCCGCGAACAGCGCGGCCCATCGCACGTCGTCGAGCAGCCGGACGTCGAAGTTCGACCCGAGGAGCACGCGCGCCATCACCACGGTCACGACGAGCGTCACCGTCGCGGCGGGCACGATGCGCCGGATGCGGCGCTGATAGAAGTACGCGAGGTTGTGGCGCACACCGTGTGCGGGCTGGCGCAACAGAAGACCGGTGATCACGAAGCCGCTGATCACGAAGAAGACGTCGACCCCGACGTACCCGCCGCCGAAGCCCGGAACGCCGGCGTGGCTGGCGATCACCAGGATGACGGCGAGGGCGCGAAGGCCTTGAATATCCGGGCGAAAGGTGCTCGGTGGCGCTAGCGGCCGGGTGGGCGCGACGACCTCTTCATCCACGTACACCGGCCCCCGGGGTCCCATGACCACCCCTCTCTCCGGGACCTCGCGCGCCGGCTCCCGTCTACGAATCGTAGAACGCTCGTGCTCGCTTACGCGACAAGTGGCGTTACGCGGACCCGCTCACCAGGGCGTCGAAGCGCTCGCGCGAGTGCGCGTACCCGAACATCGCGGTGGCCGTTAGTTCGAAGTAGCGCGCGTCCTCGGGTCGCTCGGTCCAGTCCTCGGGCACGCTCTCGTAGACGTCGCGCCAGATGGGCGCCATTGCCTCGGTCTCGGGTGTCGCGCCGTGCAGCACGCGCACATTGCCGTGCGTGAAGATCCCGATGTCGTCACCGCGCAGGTGCGTGACGCTGCAGGCCGGGCGTCGCGCCAGGTGGCGCGCCTTGAGCGACGACGCACTGGACGTGAACCACCACTTGGCGTGCAGGAAGAGGCCGTCGGCCCCCGACGTGCGCGGCTCGCCCGCGGCGGTCACCGTGGCCACGGCCAGGTGGCGCACCCCGACCAGGTACGCGACCAGATCGGCCGCGCTGAGACGGCGTTCCGGGCGGATGATGGAGGTCAGGTGGCTCCCCGCGTTCGCGAAGGAGCGCCCGATCAACCGGTCGAGCTCGTCAATCTCGTCGGGCGTCTCGTACATCCTTCGAGACTGGCCCAGGGCGGCCGTGCCGTCAAGGACCTACAGGTCGCGCGACTCGGCCACGTTGTCGAAGCGCGCGAACTCGCCGCGCCACGTCAGGTGCGCGGTGCGGGTCGGTCCGTTGCGGTTCTTGCCCACGATGATCTCGGCGTCGGCGCGCTTGTCGTTGGAGACCTCGCCGTACTGCTCGGGTCGGAAGAGGAAGAGCACGACGTCGGCGTCCTGTTCCAGGGAGCCCGACTCGCGCAGGTCCGACATGATTGGGCGCTTGTCGGCGCGGTCCTCCAGCTTGCGCGACAGCTGGCTGAGTGCGATCACCGGGGTCTGCAGTTCGCGCGCCAGGATCTTGAGCGACCGGCTCATCTCGGCCACCTCAACCTGGCGGTTCTCGGAGCGGCCGCGCGAGCTCATGAGTTGCAGGTAGTCGACGATCACCACGCCCAGGTCACCGTTTTGCTGCTTGATGCGCCGCGCGCGCGAGCGCACGTCCATCACGGTGAGGCTGGGGTTGTCGTCAATGAAGACTTTGGCGGACTGCAGGAAGCCGAAGGCCTCGTGGGCCCGGTTCCAGTCGGCGTCGCTGAGGTCCCCGGTGCGCAGCTTGGACGAGTCGATGCGCGCCGTCGAGGCCAGGATGCGCTCGGCCAACTCCTGGCGACTCATCTCCAGGGAGAAGTAGAGAGCGGGCCGGCGCACCACCGCGCCCACGTGCACGAGCATCCCCAGCGCCAACGCCGTCTTGCCGGTGCCCGGACGCGCTCCCACGATGGTCATGGAGCCCGGCTGGAGTCCCTGGACGATCTGGTCGAGCGCGCGGTACCCGGTCTCGAGGCCGTTGAGCTGACCGCGCGTCTCGCCTCGGGTCTCGAGGATGTCGGCCTCGTTGAGCAGCAGCGTGTGCAGCGGGGAGACCGAGTCGACCGACCGGTCGTCGGCGATCTGATTGATCTTGCGCTCGGCGTCGTCGATGAGTCCCACGACGTCGTCGGTCGCGCGGTAGGCCTCGTCGACGATCTCACCGGCCACCGAGATAAGCCGGCGCTGCTGGGCCTTGTCGCGCACCAGCTCGGCGTAGTGCGCCGCGTTCGCCGCCGACGGCGTGTTCATCTGCAGCGAGGAGAGCACCGCCAGCTCGACGGCCATGGCGCCGTGTTCTTGGAGCTTGGCCTGAACCGTGACGTAGTCGACCGGCTCGCTGGCGTTGGACAACGCGATGATGGCGCTAAAGATCTGCGAGTGCAGCGGCCGATAGAAGTCCTCGGGCGCGACCGTCTCGTAGGCGACGCTCACCGCCTCGCTCGACAGCAGCATCGCACCGATCAACGACTCTTCGGCCTCCAGCGCGCTCGGCGGGACCCGTCCCCCGGACGTGGCGCCGCGGTCGCGGTCGATGTCGATCTGCGTCATAAGTGGCTCAGCCTTGTCGATGGGCCTTGTGCAGCGTAAGAAGAAGAACGTGGGGATTTCATCGTGATTCCTGTGCGGCGACACCGCAACAACATGGGGAAATCGCTGTGACTAACTCCACCACTCCAGCATCGACCCACCCTGTGACAACGGTCCGCACGTGACGACGCCGGGGCCTTCGCCCCGGCGTCGCAACAGCAGAACAACTTACTGCTGGGCGACGACCTCCACGTTGAGCGTGGCGGTCACGTCGTCGAACAACGTCGCCGTCGCCGTCGCAGGTCCGACCTCTTTGAGGTGCTCGACCATGTGAATCGCGTGACGGTCCAGCGAGATGCCGGTGGCGGTGCGCAACGCGTTCACCAAGTCGGACTCGGTCACTGATCCGAAGAGTCGACCGGTGGCGGACGCGCGCGCGCTCACTCGGACGGTGGCCTGCTCGATCACGGTGCGCTGGGCCTCGGCTGCTTCGCGGCTCTTGGCGTCACGCAGGTCGCGCGACTTGCGCATGGAAGCCGCCTGGGACGCCATCGAGTCACTGGCGGCCAGTGCGGCGCCGGTGGGGAGGAGGAAGTTGCGGGCGTAGCCGGACTTCACGTCGACGATGTCGCCGCGCCGGCCGATCCCCTGGACGTCACTGCGCAGGAGGATCTTCATTCCGCGTCCGCCTCGACCGACTCGAAGACCTCCGCGGCCACCGACGCATCCTCGGTCAGCTCGGGCACGCCAGCGACTTCCGCCAGGGCGTCGACCTCGGGGGCAACTTCGGACACGGCCTCGGGGGCGTTGCGGTCCTGACGCGGACCGCGCGCACCGTCACGACCACGTCCGCGACGCTCGGTGACTGTGCGCTGGGTGTAGGGCAGCAGGGCGAGCTCGCGCGCGGTCTTGATGGCGTCGGTCACGTCGCGCTGGTGCTGCTGGCAGTTACCCGACACCCGGCGGCCGCGGATCTTGCCGCGGTCCGAGATGTACTTGCGCAACTGGGCGAGGTCCTTGTAGTCCACCGTGCCCACGCCGTGCTGGCAGAAGGCGCACGGCTTCTTCTTCAGTCGCCGACTGTCGATCTTCGGCGCGCGCTTGGGCGGCTTGGGGTTGTTAATACGCGGCATTAGAAGGGCTCCTCGTCGAAGTTGTAGGTGGCCGCCGGCTCATTGGTGCGCGGCGCGCTCGGGCGCTCGGCGCCGAAGCTCGAACCCTCGGGTCGCGGGGTCTTGGTCACGACGGCGGTCGCGAAGCGCAGCGACGGGGCGATCTCGTCGGCGTTGATCTCGACGATCGAACGCTTCTCACCGGCGTCGGTCTCCCAGCTGCGCTGCTCCAGGCGACCGGTCACGATGACCCGGGTGCCCTTCACGATGGAGTTCGCGGCGTTCTCGGCCATCTGGCCGTATCCGGCGATCTCGAAGTACGAGACGCGCTCCTCCCACTCCTGGGTCTGACGGTTCATCCAGCGCCGGTTCACGGCCACCGAGAGGCGCACCGCGGCCTGGCCGCTGTTAAGGAACTTCAGTTCGGGGTCCCGGGTGACGTTCCCGACGACGGTGATGGAATTGTCTGGCATCAGTCCTCCTCGTGCAACCTAAGCCTTAGCCACCACACGGCGGGAACGGCTCTCGTGACGTCGCAAGATCTTGAAGCGCAACACCTCGTCGGACAGCGTGAGGATACGGTGCAGTGCGTCGACGGTGGACGTCTCGCCGGCGAACTCCACGAGGACGTAGTAGCCCTCTTTGCGCTTCTTGATCTCGTACGCCAAAGGGCGCTTACCCCAACGGTCGATGTTTCCGGGACTTCCGCCACCGGAACGAATCGTGTCCAGGGCCCGGTCGAGCGTGATCTGGATCGACTGGGCGTCGACGGCCGTGTCGAACACGATCATGGTTTCATATGGCCTCATGGCCGATGTCCTTTCCCTCTGGTCCGGCTAGCCGGGCTCTGCGGATCACAGAGCAGGGTTCTGTTGCTCCCACGGTGGTGGGAGGAGAAAGTCTAGCCCACCGTGCACTGTTGCTCCCCGGGGCTAGCCCGCCGAGCAACCGTTCGAACCGGCGCCGCACCCGCCCGTCACCTTGAACGTGAACGGGTGGAAGGGAACAATCGGCGTGCCCACGTCGATCTGGATCACCGAGTGGGGTACGAGCGGAGTGGCGCGCGGGTCACCGGTGAGGCGGCGACCATTCTGGAAAATGACAACGTGCCCGCGCGCAGCACCCGCACGAGTCGCACTCAGCGGCTGGCGCCACACGTCGAAGAACTGACCGAGCGTGAATGAGCCTTTAGCCGGAGCTTCAACATGGACGATGCCGTCGGGCACGTGGGTGTGCAGCCAGTACAAGCAGTCGTAGACGCCCACGTCCAGGAAGGGGCCGGCCTTCATGTGCTCGACCAGGTAGGGCTTGGTGATGCCGATCCCCGCCGGCAGGCGCTCGCGCGCGCCGTTCACGAAGATCTCCACCTCCACGTGGACGTGGTAGTGGACCACCTCTTTATCCAGGCGCCGACAGGTCAGTCCGTCCACCGGCGCACCCGTGGCGGTCGTCGACGCCGGGGCCAAGTCGGGTACGTGGTAGACCACGACCCCTTCGGGACCGATGTTGGTCCGCACCGACGTCGCGGCCGAGGCCACCGACGTGAGAACGCCGGCCACGAGAAGCAGACCGGTCAGGCCTAGCGAGAGGGCCGTGCGTGATGTGGTTCGTGGCATCCGGCCCTTCTTTCACCTGGTTGTACGCGCGAAGAACTTACCGGGATGGCGCATCGACGCGAGGGCGGCCAGAACTGGATCACCCTCGCGTCGACGCAGTGATGCTTATTCGTCGCCCTCGGCCAAGATCCCGTACAGGGCGCGTCGCGCCTCGACCAGAATCGCCGAGGCCCGGCTCACCTGGGACGTCGAGCCCGCGATCAACACCTGGCGCGCCGCCATGGCGACCTGTCGGGCGGTCCCCATGAGTTCACGCGCACCGTCGGAGAAGGCAATATCGGCGCTCTCCCAGGGCTTTCCCAAGAGCTCGCGTTGCTCGGTCACCAGGGTGCGACCGGCGGAGCTGAGCGCATAGGTACGGCCGGTGCCGACGGTGCTGCCCTCGACGAGGCCCTCATCCTCGAGTTGCTGGAGCACGGGGTAGATCGAGCCGGGACTCGGACGCCAGGCGTCATTCGAGCGCTCGGCCAGCTCCTGAATGAGCTGATAGCCGTTGCGCGGCTGCTCTTCGAGCAGGACCAGGACGGCGGCGCGTACGTCACCGCGGCGTTGGCGACGTCCACCGCGCCGACCGGGGCCGCCGCGGAAGTGGCCTCCGTGGTCGTGGCCCCCGTGATCGTGCTCGTGGCCGGGACCTCCGCGCCGACGCTGCCCAGGGGAACGATCGAGCCGTCTGGCTCGATGGCTGTTGCTGTCTTCGTGAAACATGGTGATCCTCCTAGATCGAGTCACATCTATTGTGACGTACTATAACGATATATCGTTAGCGTTCGCTTGTCAAGGGTCAATCACGAGTTCGTGACTATGGCTCGACATCTCGCGCGACCCCGAGGGGTCGGCGTCAACTCACTCGAGAGGTGCGTAGCCGCTTGGCCCGACGGATGACGTGAACCAGCAGATAGACGAGCAGCAGGATCGCCGACAGTGCGTGCCAGCGGATCGACCCCAGGAAGGGGAGGTTGAGGAACACGCCGTTCTGGTGACGCAGGTAGTCGACGATCCCCGACACGATCAGATTGACGAAGATGAAGGTCAGGATCAGGTCCGACCACGCCAGCCGACCGATTGAGCGCCGCCAGCTCGTCCAGCGGGGCAGCTGCGAGAGGAGACTCGCGATGCGGTGCCGGCGCTGAAAAAAGTGCACCAGAATCAGCGCGGCAAAAGCCAGTCCGATGATCGAGTGCCAACCAATGCTCACGTGACCGAGGAAATGGGCCGAGGTCATGAGGGCGGCCAAGAAACCAATGATGAGCCACAGGTGGACCACCCATCTGCGCCGCTGGGCGGCCGTGCGAGGTGCGTCGGGCATCACGTCGACCCTACGAAACGTTGCGGCGCATGTCTCTAGGGGATAACCCTCACCGGACCCGGAGTCGAACCGTCGAGCGTTCGGAGTTAGCGCTGCAGGTCGTCGGGGTTCGCGTACGCCTCGGACTCGGCCGGGAAGGCGCCCGAGCGCACGTCCGCCGCGAAGCGACTCAGCGCGTCGACGATCACCGGACCCAGGTCGGCGTAGGCGCGCACGAACTTGGCCGGCGTCTTACCCGTGAGACCCAGCAGGTCGTGGAAGACCAGGACCTGACCGTCGGTGTCGGGACCGGCGCCGATGCCGATGGTGGGGATCTCGAGGGCCTCGGTGACCAGCGAGCCCACGAGACTCGGCACTCCTTCGACCACCAGCGCGAAGATCCCCTCATCTTGGAGGACCGCGGCGTCCTTGATCAGCATCTCGGCCGCCTCGTGGGTCTTGGCCTGGACCTTGAATCCCCCGAAGGCGAGCACGCTCTGGGGGGTGAGGCCCAAGTGCCCCATCACCGGAATCTCGGCGTCGAGGATCGCGCGGACGGCCTCGGTGCGCACTCGCCCGCCCTCGAGCTTGACGCTCTGGGCCCCCGCGCGAATGAGCGCCCCGGCGTGGCGCACCGCTTCATACGGTCCCACGTGATAGGTCAGCCACGGCATGTCCGCCACGATGAAGGCCCGCGGCGAGGCGGCTGCGACCGCACGCACGTGATGACACATCTCCTCGAGCGTCACGTGCAGGGTGTCGGCGTGGCCGAGCACGACGTTGGCCACGGAGTCGCCCACCAGAATCAGGTCGACCCCCGCGGCGTCGGCGAAGCGCGCGCCGGGCTCGTCGTACGCGGTCACCATGACCAGGGGCGCGTCGCCGCGGCGACGCTTGCGCGCCCGGATCGCCGGTGCGCTCAGCGTCACTCCCCCACCCTCGAGCGCTGCGCGGCGACCTTGCGCGAGCGACGCGCGCCCGCCGCCCAGCGTCGCGCCAGGTGATGGAAGTGACATTCGGCGCACACCTCGACCGCGTAGCACTGCACGGGTTCCTCGCGACGCTCGAGCTTGGACAGCTCGGCGCGCGTCGTGGGACACGTGCCGCCGGCTGGGAGACGCGCGCCGAAGACGTAGGTGACTTCGACCAACTCCGCGTCACCGCACACCGGGCATCGCTCGCCGGTCGCGCGTCCGATGTTGCGCGCCGCGCGCAACAGTTCGGGGTGCGCGTCACAGACGTCTTCGTGGCGCAGCTCGCCCGCGGCCACCTTGGCCAGCAGCGCCCGGCGCACGAGGCCGAACTCGACGACGGCTCCGTCGGCGCTACTGGATCCCAAGCGGTTCTCCATTAGCGGTGACCTTACCCCTAGGGCAGAATTGGTCAATGTCACCACTAGTCACGCTCGATATATCGAACTGATATGCTGGTTCGCGTGTTGGACATCGCCATCCTGGGTCTGCTCATGGAGCGCGATCACCACGGCTACGAGATCCGCTCCCAACTGCGCGATCGACTCGGCGTGTGGGCCAACGTCTCTTTCGGCGCGATCTATCCGGCGCTCGCGCGACTCGAACGACAGGGTCTGGTCGAGGCGGTGCCCTCGACCGAGCCGCGTCCCTCGCTCGGCACGCTGTCGACGGGCTCGCTCAGCGGTGAGCGCGCGTCGTTGCGCGCGCGTCGCGCGTCGACCGGACTGGGGCGCCGTGGCCGCAAGGTCTATCGCATCACCGGGCGCGGCCGCGACGAGTTCGTGGCGATGCTGGCCAACCCGGCCACCGTGGACGACTCCAAGAACTTCTCCCTGCGCATGGCTCTGGGGCGCCACCTGACGCCGTCGCTGCGGGTGATCCTGCTCGAGCGTCGCCGCGCCGACCTCCTCGAACGCCTGGCCGAAGTCCGCGCCGGCGCACTGAACGAACAGCTCGACACCTACGCGCGCGACGTGATGGAACACGCCGCCCAGGGCGTCGAGTTGGACCTCGCGTGGATCGACTCCAAGTTGACCACCGAACGAAACACCCAGCAACCACTCGCCCGTCAGGCGAAGTAGGAGAGGAAGACAGTGGAGAAGATTCGTGTAGCGATTGCCGGCGTGGGCAACTGCGCCAGTTCGCTCATTCAGGGCGTGACGTACTACCGCGACGCCAAGCCCGGCGACGACGTGCCCGGCCTCATGAACGTGGTGCTCGGCGGATACCACGTGAGCGACCTCGAGTTCGTCGCCGCCTTCGACGTGGACGCCTCCAAGGTCGGCAACGACCTGGGCAAGGCCATCGACGGGGGCCAGAACAACACCATCAAGTTCGCCACCGTCCCTTCCCTAGGCGTCAACGTCCAGCGCGGGCCGACCCTCGATGGGCTCAACCGCTACTACCGCGAGGTCATCGAGGAGTCGCCGGTGGACCCGGTCGACGTGGCCCAGGCGCTGCGTGACGCGCGCGCCGAGGTGCTGGTCTCGTACCTGCCAGTGGGCTCAGAGGACGCCCAGCGCTACTACGCGCAGGCGGCCATCGACGCCGGCGTGGCGTTCGTCAACGCGATCCCGGTCTTCATCGCCTCGGACCCGGAGTGGGCCCGCAAGTTCCGCGACGCCGGCGTGCCGATCATCGGCGACGACATCAAGAGCCAGGTGGGCGCCACGATTGTGCACCGCGTGCTGGCGCGCCTCTTCGAGGACCGCGGCCTGACGCTGGACCACACCTACCAACTCAACGTCGGCGGCAACATGGACTTCAAGAACATGCTCGACCGCGAACGACTCATGTCCAAGAAGATCTCCAAGACCCAGGCCGTCACCTCCCAGATCGACGTGCACATGAACCCCGACGACGTGCACATCGGGCCGAGCGACCACGTGCCGTGGCTGCAGGACCGCAAGTGGGCCTACATCCGCATGGAGGGCCGCAACTTCGGCGACGTCCCCCTCAACATCGAGCTCAAGCTCGAAGTCTGGGACTCACCCAATTCGGCCGGGGTCATCATCGACGCGGTGCGCTGCGCCAAGGTCGCCCTCGACCGCGGCATCGGCGGCCCGCTGATCGGGCCGTCGGCGTACTTCATGAAGTCGCCGCCGATCCAGTTCCGCGACGACGACGCCCACGACATGGTCGGCGCCTTCGCCAACGACGGCGCGGTCAACGCCATCTGGCCCGAGGACTGACCTCTGCGCCTGGCCCCTAGTGGGGCTGGTCGGCCCACCACACGCGGAGACGCTCCGCGGCGTCGGCCGGGTCGATCTCGCCCTCGTCGAGGCGGATCTCCATTAGAAAGTCCAGCGCGCGACCCACGGCCGGGCTGGGCTTGAGGTCCAGCAGCGCCATCACCGCGACCCCGTCGAGCGCGGGGCGCAGCCGTGACAGGTCTTCGAGCTCGGCCAGTTCGGCGATGCGCGCCTCGAGCTCGTCCATGCGCCGCGCCAACTCCTCCACCTTGCGCGCGTTGCGCGTGGTGCAGTCGCATCGCGTGAGCTCGTTGAGGTCCTCCAGCAGCGGTCCGGCGTCGCGCACGTAGCGACGCACGGCACGGTCGGTCCAACCCATCTGGTAGGTGTGGAAGCGAAGGTGTAGCTCGACCAGCGCGGCGACGTCGTCGATCGTCTCGGAGGGGTAACGCAGATCCGTCATGCGTCGCCGGGTCATCTTCGCGCCCACCACCTCGTGGAAGCGAAAGGTCACGCCCTCGTTGGTGATGTCGCGAGTGGCGGGTTTGCCGATGTCGTGAAAGAGCGCGGCCAAACGCAACGTGAGTCGCGGCGACGCCTTGTCGACCACGGCCCAGGTGTGCTTGAGCACGTCCTTATGGCGATGCACCGGGTCCTGCTCCAGTTTCAGCAGCGGCAACTCGGGCAAGAAGTACTCGGCCAGCCCCGTGCGCACGACGAAGTCGAGCCCGATGCTCGGGCGTTCGGTGACCATCAGCAGGTCCAGTTCGCCGCGCACGCGTTCGGCCGACACCTTGGCCAACTGGGCCGCCGTGACCGTCGTGGCTTCCTCGATCGCGGGGTCGATGCGCAGATTGAAGCGTGCGGCGAAACGTGCGGCGCGCAGCATCCGCAGCGGGTCGTCACGAAAGAGGCGCTCGGGGTCGGTCGGGGTGCGCAGGACCGCGTCGTGCAGGTCCTTATATCCGTCGAAGTAGTCGAAGAGCGTCTGGACGTCCGTGCGCCCCTCGGCCAGCGCCACCACGTCCAGGGCCAGGGCGTTCATGGTGAAGTCCCGGCGGCTGAGGTCGACCTCCAGCGAGTCGCCCCACTCCACGGCCGGCTTGCGCGAGTGATCCACGTAGGCCTCGGAGCGAAAGGTGGTCACCTCGACGGGCAGCCCGCCGTCGCGCAGGTTCCCGCCGATGGTTCCAAAGGCCCGGCCCTGCTCCCACAGCGCAGTGCACAGGGGTGCCATCAGGCGGCTGACCACGTCGGGGGTGGCGTTCGTGGTGAAGTCGATTTCGGCGCCGTCGTCGCGCTGAGCGCCCAACACGGCGTCGCGCACGGCGCCGCCGACGGCGTAGAGGGGGTGACCCGCCGCCGAGAAGGCGCGCGCCAGCGGCTCGGAAAGTCGGGCGATCTCGTTTAGCCGATCGTGGACCTGTTCGGTGGAGGACACGGCGACGACGTTACGGCCTCCCAGCGAACGCCGACACCGTCAGTAGCCTGTAGACGCATGGTCCACCGCTCTTCGACCTGGTGGCGGGCGCTCGCCGTGGGACTGCTGAGCCTCGCCACCACGGCGTGGCCTTCGGCCGCGCGGGCCGCGACAACCCCCTCGTTCACGCTGGTGCACCAGGACCCGGTGGCCGTGCTGTCCGCCGGCGGCTCAGCCCGGGTGACTCTCTCGCTGAGCCTGGCCCATCCCGGGAAACGTGCCGTGATCCAGGTCTCGCTCTACTCACGCCTGATCACGCGCAGCGCGCTGGCGCCCCTGCTCAGCGGCTCGGCGCCGGGCGGTTCGGCGACATCGACGACCGGCAACCTGGCTCTGACCTGCACCTCGCGCCGCGAGGTCACCGTCAACGTGACCCTCTTCACGCGAGCGCCATCCGGGCGCTCGGGGCCCTGCGCCGCGCGACCCGCGCGCCTGCACCTGGGGTGTTCGGGCGCGGCCTGTAACGGGGTGTACCCGATCAGCTACTCGGTCACCAGCGGCGGGATCGCGACCACCGAGTGGTCGCTCCTGGCCGTGCGCGCCGGGACGGTCGCGCGTCCCCTCCACCTCAATCTCGTCTACACCCTCGACCCGTCCGCACTGGCCCACCCCCAACGCACGCGGTCCGCGCTGCGCGCGCTCGCGCGTCACGCGACCATCCCGGTCGCGATCACCGCGGACTACCGCACGCTGAACGCGGTCTCGGGCCTGCGGGCCCACGCGAGCGCCGCGTGGCGCAGCGCCCTGGACGCCGCGCTCACCAGCCCGCTGCATCGCGCGGTCGTGGCGCCGCCCGGGGACGTCGACTACGGCGCGTTATCCCAGGTGGGTCTTCCCCGTCAGGTGCGAGAGCAGCTCCAACTGTGCTCGCACCTGCTGCGCACACTCACCGGTCGCTACGTCGACGCCCCGGTCGTCATCTCGGGCCACCCCACCGCGCGCAGCCTGGCCGCGCTGGCGTCGGCTGGCGTACGCGACGTGGTGCTGCCCGAGCCCATCCTGTCGACGCCGCCGTCCACCACGCTCACGTGGGGGGCGCCCTTCCGCGTGGCCGGCGCGACGGGTCTGGTTGCACTCGCCACGGACCAAGGGCTCGCGCAACTGGCGACCAACGCATCGATCGAGCCAGGACGACGCGCCGTCATGACGCTCGACACCCTGGCCTTCCTGCACTACGAGGAACCCAACGCACCCGCCGTGCGAACGATCGTGATCGCCGACCCCGCCGGCGCGCTCGACCCGGTGTACGTGGACGACCTGCTCTCGGGACTCGCCCACGACGCCTTCGTCACGCCGAGCAGTCTCGTGCCGTCCTTCAACACCGCCCTCATCGGCACGAACGCGGCGCCGGCGACGCAGTCGTTGGCACCCGGAACCCCCTCGTCGTGGTCGGCGCACAACGTGGCCTCACTGACGGCCCTGTCGTCGTCGATCTCCTCCTTCGCCCGGGCCATCACCAACGACGCGCGTGCCACGTCGCTACGCGTGGCGTTGGCGCGCGTCGAGCTCGTCGGCGCTCCCACGCCACGCCAGGACGCGATCAACCGCGTCTCCGCCACGCTGGCGAGCCAGTTGGCGCACTTTCGCGTCGACGCCGGGTCGGTCACGCTGACCGGACCCGGCACGCCACTGCCGGTCACGCTCTTTAGCTCCGAGCACTACACCGTGGCCGTCGTGGTGCACCTCATCACCGACCGGATCTCCTTTCCCGGCGGCGCCAGCGTCCCGGTGTCGCTCGACGCGCCCGTCAAGTCGTTGCGCGTGCCCACCGCCAACCACCGCGGGTCCAGCCTCACCCTGCAGGTCGTCGTGACCACCCCCGACGGACAGTTGACCCTGGCGCGCGCCGCGGTCCAGGTGCGTATCGCCGGTACCTCAGTGGTGGGTTACCTGCTCACCGGTGGGTCGTTGGCCGTGATCGGTGTCTGGTGGTGGCGAACGGCACGCCGTCGCCCGAAGGGACGTCACGCCCGGTGAACCAGACCCACAGTTCACGCGTGGTGTCGATCGCCGGGGGCACCCTGGCGTCACGGCTCACGGGACTGGTGCGCGTCCTCGTGCTCGCCTACGTGCTGGGGTTCACCCCACTGGCCGACGCCTACAACCTCGCCAACACCATCCCCAACATGCTCTTCGACCTCGTACTGGGCGGGGTGGCCAGCGCGACGTTCATTCCGGTCTTCGTCGAATACCTCGCGCGCGAGGGTGAGCGACGGGCCTGGCGCTCGATCTCCAACGTCGTGACGGCGGCACTGCTGGTGCTGGTCGTGGCGTCCGCGCTCGCGTGGTGGGGGGCGCCGGCCATCATCGACGCGTTCACGGCGCTGCGCCACGGAGCGGCGGCGCCCCTCGGGCTCCAACGCGCGGTCGCCACGTCGTTGCTGCGCTGGTTCGTCCCCCAGGTCTTCTTCTACGGCGTGATCGGCATCGCCACGGCGCTGCTCAACGTGCGCTCGCGCTTCGCCGCGGCGGCCTGGGTGCCGGTCGCCAACAACCTGGTCTGCGTGGCCGTGCTGGTGTGGTTTCACCTCGTGGACCCCACGCCCACGCTGGCGTCGCTGGGCGGCACGCGCGACCTCATGCTGCTGGGGTTGGGTACGACGGTGGGCGTGGCGATCCAGTTCGCGTGTCTCACGCCGTCGCTCGCGCGCGCCAATCTGTGGCGGCTGTCGCTGCGCCTCGACTTAAAGGACCCGGCGCTGCGCGCGGTGGGGCGACTGGGCTTCTGGACACTGTTGATGGTGCTGGCCAATCAGGCGTCGCTCTACGTCGTGCTGGCCTTCGCCTTCGGCGTCGGCGGCTCCGGACCCGTCAGCGCGTACACCTACGGCTGGGCCTTCATGCAGATGCCGTACGCCGTGGTCGTGGTGTCGGTGCTCGCCGCGTTGACCCCGCACCTGGCTGCTCTGTCGACCGCGGGCGACTTCGAGGGCCTGGGCGAACGGCTGCGCTTCGGGTTACGCCAGTCCCTCGTGATCATCATCCCGTGCGCCCTGGTGCTGATCCTGCTGGCCCAGCCGTTGGTGGCCATCCTGCTCAATCACCTGAACGCCACCAAGCAGCTGGCGGCCGGTGTCGTGCTGGCCGTGCTGGCCGCCGGGCTGCCTGGCTTCACCGTGTTCCAGCTGTGCGTGCGAGGGCTCCAGTCCATGCAGCGCGCACGCGACGTCTTCATCCTCTACGCGATTCAGAACGCCGCGACGATCGTGTTGGCGCTGGTGATCGGGCGTCACTCGCTGGCCGGGCTGACGGCCAGTGTGGCGATCGCCTACTCCGGGGCGGCGGTGTTGGCTCTCGGCGCGCTCGCGCTGCGCGGCGTGTCGGTGGCGCCGGCGGTGTGGAGCGTGCACGTGCGCCGCAGCGTCGGTGCGTCACTGGGCGCCGCGGCCGCCGTCGCCGCCACCTACTCGGCGTCGGGCGCGACGCGCGGCGCCGCGCTGGTGGAACGCTTCTCGCTCGCGTTGCTCGCCGGCGCGGTGGTCTTCGTCATCCTCGTGAGCGTGTTCGAGCATCGGCTGACCCGTCGGCGCGAAAAGGTGCAAGGCTGAGCGGCGAGGAGGACCATGAGCAACGTGCGCGTGATCACTGACAGTTCGGCCGACCTGCCCGCGGACGTCGCGGCCGCGCTCGGCGTCGACATGGTCTCGCTGACGATCCGCTTCGGTGAGCAGGAGTTCACCGACCGCGTCGACCTCTCACCGGACGACTTCTGGGCGCGGTGCAAGGCCTCCAAGGTCCTGCCGGAGACGGCGGCCCCCTCCCCCGGCGCCTTCCAGCGTGTCTATGAGGCTGCCCGCGACGAGGGCTGCGACGGCGCCATCGTGCTCACCCTGTCGGCCGCGCTGTCGGCCACCCACCAGTCCGCGACGCTGGCCGCCGACACGGTGCCGGGCTTTCCCGTGCGCGTGGTGGACACCCAGGCCGTGTCGATGGCCCACGGCCTGATGGTGATCGACGTCGCTGAACGTGCGCGCGATGGTGCCTCACTAGAGGACCTGGCGGCGCGGGCCGAAGAGATGCGACCGCGCGCCGGCGTGTGCGCCATGCTCGACACGCTGGAGCACCTGGTCAAGGGCGGGCGCGTCGGCGGCGCGCGCGCTCTCCTAGGTCAGATGCTCTCGATCAAGCCACTGCTGGAGCTGCGCGATGGTGTTGTCGCCGAGGCGGGCCGCCAGCGCACGCGCGCGCGGGCGCTCAACGCGATCTGTGATGTGGCGCGATCGCACGAACCCCTCGAAGCGTCTCGCCGTCGTGCACGGCGCCGCCCCCGACCTCGAGCCATTCCTCGCCATGGCCGCGGGCATCGCGAGCGATCACCCGCTGGTGGTCTCGGACATCGGTCCGACGGTGGGCACCCACGCCGGCCCGGGCATCATCGGTCTGTGCTGGGTCGCGCGCTCCGGCTCGACCGGTAAAATCGCGTCATGACGAACGACCCCGGCGACTCCACGCAGCGTCCCGACCTGGTGGACCGGGCCCTGGGGGCGTTCGACCACGTGCTCGACCGCGTGCACGACTCCGTGGTGCGACCGCTGATCATGGCGGGGCGCGCCCTCGCCTTCGGTCTGATTGCCCTGGTCGCGAGCGTCGTCTTGGTCCTGGTGCTGGTCATTGGACTGACCCGCCTGCTCAACGTGTATCTCTTCGCCGGCCACGAGTGGCTGACCTACGGCGTCCTGGGCGTCATCTTCGTGGTGGCCGGGATGATCATCTGGCGCTGGCGCCGCCCCGTCTCACTGAAGAAGTGATGCCCGAACACCGGCGCGTCGTGGTGGTGGGCTCCGGCCCGGCCGGGTTGACGGCGGCGATCTACACCGCGCGCGCGCTGCTCAGTCCTCTCGTGATCGAAGGCGAGCCGTCCTCCACCTCCGACCAGCCGGGCGGCCAGCTGATGTTGACCACCGACGTCGAGAACTTCCCGGGCTTCCCCACCGGGGTCACCGGCCCCGAACTCATGGCCCACATGCGCTCCCAGGCCGTGCGCTTCGGCGCCGAGCTTCGCGTCACCAAGGCCCAGCGCATCGACGTCGCGACGCGACCGTTTCGCATCTGGCTCACCGACGACGTCGAGCCCAGCGTCAGCGCCGACGCCGTCATCTTGGCCACTGGAGCCCAGTCGCTGATGCTCGGTGTGCCGGGTGAGGAGCGACTGCTCAGCCACGGGCTCTCGACCTGCGCGACCTGTGACGGGTTCTTCTTCCGCGGCCAGGAGATCGCCGTGGTCGGCGGCGGCGACTCGGCGGTCGAAGAGGCCACCTTCCTGACCCGCTTCGCCTCCAAGGTGACCATCGTGCACCGACGCGACGCGTTGCGCGCGTCCAAGATCATGCAGGAGCGGGCCTTCGCCAACGAGAAGATCGACTTCGCGTGGAACGCAGAGGTCACCGAGGTGTTGGGCGACGAACGCGTCGAAGGACTCGCGCTGCGCGACACAGTTACCGGCGAGGCGCGAACCCTCGACGTGACCGGAGTCTTCATCGCTATTGGCCACATCCCGAACACGACGCTGGTGGCGGGCGACGTGGCGCTCGAGGAGAACGGGTACGTCAAGACCGTCGCCACCAGTTCCTACACGTCGGTCGAGGGTCTCTTCGCCGCCGGCGACGTACAAGACCACGTCTACCGCCAGGCGGTGACGGCCGCGGCGTCGGGCTGCGTGGCCGCGATCGACGCCGAACGCTGGCTCGAGGCGCAGGGACACTGAGCCCTCACCGCTACAGTGGTCACCTACGACGCGGCCGGCGTCGAACCGGGAGGTAGACATGAGTGGAAGCATCGCGACCCTGACGGACGCGACCTTCGACGAGGTCGTTGGCTCGTCAGACAAGCCGATCCTGGTTGACTTCTGGGCCGAATGGTGCGGTCCGTGCAAGATGATCGCGCCCATCCTCGAAGAGCTCGCCGACGAGCAGTCCGAGCGCTTCAGCATCGGCAAGCTCGACGTCGACGCCAACGTCGCCACCGCTACCAAGTTCTCGGTCATGAGCATCCCGACGCTCCTGCTGTTCAAGGACGGCGAGGTGGTGGCCCGCCTAGTGGGCGCCAAGCCCAAGGGCGCGCTGCTCAACGAGATCACCGCCAGCCTGTAGGTGACCCTTGGCGCGCGACGACCAGCTCGCCCGCGGCGCGCACGGAGCGCCGGTACGTGAACTCCACGAACTGCTGAGCGACGTCGGCCTCGACAGCGCCGACAGGCCCGGCAGCTTCGGTGATGCCACCGCAGCCTCGGTCGAGGCCTTCCAGCGATCGCGGGGCCTGCCGATCACCGGCGTCGTCGACGCGACCACCCGCTCACGCTTGGTTGAAGCCGGGTGGCAACTCGGCGAACGACTTCTCTTCGCGCGCCCGGCGCCACTGCGTGGCGACGATGTGGCCGAACTCCAAACGCGGTTGGCCCAACTGGGCTTCGATCCGGGGCGTATTGACGGCATCTTCGGGCCCGTGACCGAAGGCGCCCTGCGCGACTTCCAACGCAACCGCGACCTGCCGGTCGACGGGACTTTGACGCGCGCGACGCTCAATGACCTCTTACGCCTGAGCTCGTTCGCGACTGACCGGCACCTGGTCACCGACGCCCGTGACCAGGCCGGATTCTTCGAACCGACCTCGGGGATCGTGGTGCTGTGCGGGGAGGGACCGCTCGTCGATACGGTGCGCCAGGCGCTCGACGGCGTGCTCGACGTCGAGGTCACTGCCGGCACGGTGGAGTCGTGCGCCTCGGCGGCCAATCAACGCGACGCCGCGCTACTGCTCTCCTTCGCCCCGGTAGATGACCTGGACGGGCTGCGACTGCATTACTGGGCTAGCTATCGATCCCATTCGCGCCGCGGCGATCAACTCGCCGGTGAGATCGCCGGCGAACTCGCCCGCACCGACCTGGTGACTCGGGTCGAGGTGACGGGGATGGCCTTACCGGTCCTGCGCGAAACCCGCATGACCACCTTGCACGTCGAGCACGGCGATCTCGCCGGCGCCACGCTGCTGGGGGTGGCGACGGGCATTGCCCGGGTCGTCACGACGTTTTTCCACAGGTAGGTCGACCTAAGTCGACCTAAACCCCGAGGATTCGGGCATCAAATCCCTGAAATTCCTTAGAAATTCAAGTAACCCACAACTTCATCCACAACTTGGGGATAACTTCAACGAGAAGGTGAAGGTTAGGGTTGAAGGTTACGAGGTCTGCGAGATGGCGATATACAGCCGCTCGAGGTCGTCCAGGTCAGCAAAGTCAATGATGATACGGCCGTTGCGACCCTTGAGGTCGACGTGCACGCGGGTATCCAGGTAGTCCTCGAGTAACTGCTCGAGCTCCGCGACGCTGGCGTCAGGCACCGGCCGAAGCCGCGGCTGCCCTGCGGGACCCTTCACCGCCGCCACGGGTGTTGGCTTGGCCTCGGGCTCTAAGAAGACCTTCACCGCGTCCTCGGTCGCCCGAACCGATAGCTCGTTCTTGATGATCCGGGCCACCATGGTGGACTGTGCGTCCGTGTCGGTGATCGCAAGCAGCGAGCGGGCGTGTCCGGCGCTGATCTGCCCGGATGCGAGGGCTGCTTGAGCGGCCTCGCCGAGCTGGAGGAGTCGTAACGTATTCGTAACATTTGCTCGACTCTTGCCGACTCGTTGGGCGACCTGTTCGTGCGTTAGTGCAAACTCGTTGATGAGCTGTTGAAACGCGGCCGCCTCCTCCAACGGGTGCAGGTCCATACGATGCAGGTTCTCCACCACTGCCTGCTCCAGCGACAACCGGTCATTGACCTCGTCCTGCACCAGCACCGGAATTGTCTCCAGGCCGGCCATTGACGCGGCCCGCCACCGTCGCTCCCCCGCGATCAGCTCGTACTCGTCCGGTGAGCCCTCCACCGCGCGGACAATCAACGGCTGGAGAACTCCGATCTCTCGCACCGAGTCGGCCAACGCCTCCAGACTCTCGTCGCCAAAGCTCTGGCGCGGCTGGTACGGGTTGGGACGGATCGCGGTGATCGGAACCCGGCGCAGCGGTCCGCGCGCGGGCGGCGCCTCCGCGACGGGGGCGTCGGTGTTCTCGGGGATGAGGGCTCCGAGCCCCTTACCCAGTCCGGGCTTCCTGGCCATTGGTGATCTCCTCTGCTAGAGCGCGGTAGGCCTTCGCCCCCTTTGAGTTGGAGTCGAAGACGGTGATGGGTTCGCCGAACGAAGGTGCTTCGGCGAGGCGGACCGTTCGTGGGATGACGGTTTTGAGCAGTTCAGCGGGGAAGTGGTTGCGAACCTCGGCGGCCACGTCCGACGACAGGGTTATCCGCGAATCGTACATCGTCAAGACCACCATGGAGATCCGGAGGTTTCCGTTGAGGTTCTTCTTGACCAGGTCGACGATGCGTGTGAGCTGCTTGAGCCCCTCGAGGGCGTAGAACTCGGTCTGAACGGGCACCAGGATCTCGTTGGCCGCGGCGAAGGCGTTGATCGTGATCAGCCCGAGCGACGGGGGACAGTCGAAGAAGACGAAGTCGTAGTCGCCCTCCAGGGAGTCGATGGCTCGCTTGAGGCGCTGCTCGCGCGACATGATCGAGGTCAACTCCTGCTCGACCCCAGCTAGGTCCAGGTTCGCCGGAGCGATGAAGAGATTGGCGAATCCGGCCGGCTCCACGATGTCCGCGAGGGCCACGTCATGGACGAGAACGTCGTAGATCGACCGTTCGAATCTCCGACCGTCCACGCCGAGGCCGGTCGTGGCGTTGCCTTGTGGGTCGAGATCCACAATGAGGACCCGCAGACCCTTCTCCGCCAACGCCGCCCCCAAAGAGATGACCGTCGTTGTTTTACCGACTCCGCCCTTTTGATTGGCGACGGCGATCACTCTCATTGTGCTGGCGTCCGCCATAGGCCTCTTCCCGTCCCCGACAACGCCGACACGTCAGACGTCCACCGCCATTCAACTCGCTTTCGCCCTAGGCGTCAAGTACCAATGTTTCACGTGAAACATCAGAGTCGTTCTCTCTGCGCCGTTTAGGCGAAGCGCTCAATGGGTATAGCCCGCCCGGAGGACAACGACATTTCATGGGACGGTGAGAGAGGATTGTTCTGGTTGTTTCACGTGAAACATTCTCAGCGAAGGTGTCCATCTTGTCCTCCGGGCTCGAGGACTCCCCGCCGATGGCTCGCTCGCCTTTGGGTGTCTCTTCCACGTTCGCCGGAACTGCGACGTTTCACGTGAAACAGTCAGAAGAGTGGGCGCTTTCCCGGTGTTCCCACAGATCGAGGGAACTCGTCTGGTGTCGCCGCAACCTTTTCCAGTACCTGGAAGGCCGCTCCGTGCCGGCGTCGGCCCAGTGACCGGAGCCCGAGACGCGTCAGTCCGGCCAGTTCCCAGCGCGTGGAGCCGGTTTCTTCCGGAGGTTCGGAGACGATCAGGCGCCCCCCGACCGCTAGAAATCGTGTGGCGCACTCCGCGGTGACGGCGGGAGGGCCAAACGAGCGGGCCGTGACCAGGTCGAAGCTTTCCGTGAATTCCTCCTGCCGAGCGGCCGATTCGGCCCTCTGTGTGACCACCGTTGCGTCAATTGGTGCGTCTGGCCAGGCAAAGATCTCACGGAGAAAGTCCGTGCGACGAATCATCGAGTCCAGGAGAACGGTAGGCGAACCCCAACGGGTTAGCAGAACAAGTCCGGGAAGTCCGCCACCGCTACCGATGTCGAGAAGCCGGCGAGGGGGGAGTGCTGCGTCGTCCTCCCAACAGGCGGCGAATCCCTCCGCATGTCCAATCTGATCAGCGATATTCGCCGGTCCGATGAAATGCCGCGCCCTCGACAGCTCGAGGGCGCGCGACAGCCACGACTCGGTCACAACTTGACTAGGTCGGGCTAACTACCACAAACCGACGAGGCTCTTCACCCTCCGAGCGTGTCACCACCTCGTCCGAGTTGGTCAGCGCGTCGTGAACGGCCTTGCGGTCGGCCGCCGACATGGGCTCCAGGGCCCGCTCCTCACCCGTCTCGACCACCTCGGAGGCGACCTGCTGGGCGAAGCGTGTCAGCGCAGCGACGCGCCTCTCGCGGTATTTGGCAACGTCCACCAGGATCCGGTCGGTACGACCAGGACTCTTGGACTGGACGACCGTCCTGGTCACTTCCTGCAGGGCCTGGAGGGTTGTGCCTCGAGGGCCCACGAGGACGCCAAGTTCTGTCGGGGGCGACGCGTCCACCGCCAACTCGACGGTCTCCTCATCGAGCTCGCGAACCTCGACCTGCGCCGTGATGCTCATGGACGCCAGGAGTCCCTCCAGGAACTCCTTGGCGATCTTTCCCTGCTCGGCCAGTGAGATTCCTTCGGCCATGTTGTCCTCCTTCATCGGACTTCTTTCAGATCGTGGGGTGGTTTTGGTTGGCGCCGCGGGGCGACGGCCCTGCTCAGCCCGAGGCCGTTCAGCGCGCGCGGCTCCGGCTTCAGCTTTCGGTGCACGCGGTCGTTCGGTGCGCGAACTACCCGAGCGTCCTCGCTCCTCGCGGCCGCCGGGACGGCGTGAACGCTTGGGCCGAGGGCCTGACGGTCGAACCCGGGCGCGCACACGAGCTTCACCTCGGACGCGGCCGAACAGTCCGGCCTTGGGCTCTTCGATTACTTCGACCTCGGCGTCGTCGCGGTGCACTCCGAGGTGGGCGAGGGCGCGCTCCGTCGCTTCGTCGATTGACTTTCCAGTGGTCTCTACCCAGTCCATGGGTTACCGAGCCTTTCTTTTCCGCTTCGCGCGCGAGCGCGGTTGTGAGGGTGCGTTCTTCAGTGGGGGCCTGGGGGTATGGGCTGGTTTGCTAGCCGGAGGCGTCGGCCCCGACTTGGGTGCTGGCTTCGGCGCCGGCTTGGCGGTTGGCTTTGGCGTCGGCTTTTCGACAGGCGGCTCCTCGACCTCACTCTTCTCACCGGCCGGCAACGATCGTTCGATCGGTTTTGAGTTGTTGCGGCTCGGATCGGTCACTCCCGCCCGGAACATCAGGTCTTGAGTAATTATGCGAATGATTGTAGAAACAATCATGTACAACACAACAGCAGCCGGGATCACCAGGTAGATGTATGCAAAAATAATCGGCATGAACCGCTGGATAGCCTGCTGCTGACTCGGCATGGGCTGACCGGTCTTGCGGTTGCGGTTGTTGATCTGGGCCATCTGGAAGTACTGAAGACCAACCGCAGCGGCGGCGATACAGAAGAAGGGGATCGCGCCGACCCAGCCGTGGTGCGACGTGATGTCGATGGCCTTCAAGCTCAAGTTCAGCCCGAAGGACTTAACCTCGCCGCCTGACTTGATCAAGTCCAGGTACATCTTCGAGTGTGTCGGGATGTAGCGAGGGGCGGCCGCGCCCGCGTTGTTGAGGTGGCTCAGGCCCTTGATAACGCTGTAGAGGATGAAAAGGAACGGCGCCTGGAGCAGCACGGGGAGGCAGCCACCGAGGGGGTTGGCCCCCTCCTCGCGGTACAGACGCATCAACTCTTCGTTGAGCAGCTGGCGGTTCTCTGGCCCCTTGTACTTCTGCTGGAGCTTCTTGATCTCCGGCTGGAGGCGCTGCATCGAGATCATTGACTTGGTGCTCTTGATGGTGAAGGGGGTCAGGGCCCCCATGATCACGATCGTGAGCACCGCGATAGCGACCGCATAGTTGGGCACGACCCCGTAGAAAATGGCCAGAAGCCACCCGAAGAGGTGGAAGATCGGCTGAAAGACCGAGCCGATGCTGTGGGTGATAGACGCCATCACGAGGCGCTCCTTCCTTCGGTGGCCAGCGGCACGAGGTCCACGCCGTGCGGACCCCACGGCCGACAGCGACTGAGGCGTCGTAGCGCAAGGCCCGTGCCGCGCAACGAGCCGTGCGTGGCGATCGCGTCGCGCGCGTACTGCGAGCACGAGGGGTAGAAACGACACGGCGCCACGCGGCCGGCGCGAAGACGCTGGTAGCCGTCGATCAGCGACACCAGGGCGCGCGCCGAGCGCGACGGCTTAGGCGACACCGGCGCGCTCGAGGGCCTGGATGAGGTGGTGCTGGAGTTCGTCATAGGTAAGTCTTCCTGTCTCGTTTCCACATCTGATCAGGTACGATCCGGGTCGAGGGCGAGGTTCAAGTCCGTCGACGATGGCTCGCAAGCGCCGCCGGATCTGGTTGCGCACGACGGCGCCACCGAGTCGCCGGCTGATCGCGTACGCCACGTCCACATCGGTGTCGGGGGCTTCTCCTGCGACGAAGCTGACTCGCAGTGGGCCACTCTGGCCCCGAGCCGACGCCGTCGCGAAGAGGGCGAACCGCCGGCGGGTTTGAACCCGGCCGGGCACCTCGATCAGACCGTCAGCTGGTGGCGACCCTTAGCCCGCCGGGACCGTAGGACTGCGCGACCGGCGCGGGTGCGCATGCGCGCACGAAAGCCGTGGGTTTTCGCCCTTTTTCGCGTATTGGGCTGGTACGTACGCTTCACTCAAACCTCATCTCAAAGTGTTCCTCGGCGGCCGCGTCACCCCCTGGGGCTATCGGCGCCACTGGCCGGCAATCTTACTGCACCCGCCGAAGCCCCTGGCAGGGCCAGAGCAAGAGGAGTACAGTGGCGGTCCCCACCCCCGCGGGGCCCGAGCAGCCGAACCGTCTTGTGGATAATGTCGGAGTCGATCTGTGGAGGACCGCGTGAGCCGTAGTGAGGATATGTGGATCGAAGTACGAGACTCCTTGCGGGGCAACGCTTCTGAGGCCGTTTGGTCGGCAGGACTTAACACACTTCGTCTTGTGGATTACCACGACGACCAGTTGGTAATCGGTGCACCAAACCAGATTCAACTCAAGAGAGTGCAGGACCGCTACCTTCCCTTCATCACCGAACAAGCGCGTCACGTTCTTGGTGAGAATGTGCGCGTCTCATTAACGTTGAGTGACGCCGACGTGAACGCAGTGGGCACGCCGCCCGAAGCGGACGTCGACGTTGATCCCGCGCCCACCTCAGCGCCGTTCGCGGCCAGTGTCGATCGGCCCGCGCGACTCGACCCGCGTATGACCTTTGACTCGTTCGTTCCCGGTTCGTCGAACCGCCTGGCCTTTGCGGCCGCCCAGTCGGTCGCTGAAACACCTGGTCGTGCGTACAATCCGCTGATGATTTACGGCAACAGTGGGCTGGGCAAGACACACCTGTTGCACGCGATCGGCAACTACGTGCAGGAGAACTACCCGGGTCGCAAGGTGCTCTACGTCTCGACGGAGACTTTCCTCAACGACTTCATCCGCGCGATCCAAACGCGCACCCAGCTAGCGCTTCACGAGCGATACCGCGAGAACGACGTTCTCTTGATTGACGACATCCAGTTCATGGAGACGCGCGGTGAGACGTTCCACGAGGAGATCTTCCACACGTACAACGCGCTGCACGGCGAAGGCAAGCAGATTGTGCTCACGTCGGACCGTTCACCGCGCGACCTGGCTGGTCTCCAGGAGCGATTCCGTAGTCGCTTGCTCCAAGGGCTCGTGACCGAGATCGATCAGCCCGACCTCGAGACACGGATTGCGATCCTGCGCTCCAAGTCCGAGCGTGAGGGCATCGAGCTTCCCAACGACGTCGCCGAGTGGATCGCCCAGCGAGTGCGCGACAACATTCGCGAGCTCGAGGGGTCGGTCACGATGCTGCGGGCCTTCGCCAATCTGCGCCAAGAGCCGATCTCATTGGATCTGGCCAAGGCGCACTTGACCAACCTGGGCCACGAGCAGGTCATCTTGAAGCCCGAGACCATTCTCTCCGTGGTCGCGGACTTTTATGGACTGACCGTCGAGGACGTGCGAGGCGCCAAGCGCCTACGTCCACTGGTGCGCGCCCGCCACATCGCGATGTACCTCATCCGTGACCTGCTCGACAACTACTCGTACCCGATGATCGCGCGCATCTTCGATGGCCGCAATCACACGACGGTGATCAGTGGTGTGGAGAAAATTCGTGAGCAGATCGCACTCAACGGCGAGCTCCTCGCGCAGATCAATCAACTGAAGCGCCGACTGCTCGGGGATGGCCATGAGTAGTTTGTGGGTAACTTCGGGTTTGTGTTGTTGCTCAACCCCCCGGCGACGCTAAGTGCTGCACAGGACTCCAAGGTTGAACCATGAGGCTTGAAGGAGTTAGCCACAACACTGTGGACAGAGTCGGTGCCTCTACAGCCCCGTTGACCAGGAATCTTGCCGAATAACCCACAATTGCACAGCCCTACTACTACACACACCTCTTTCAATAAATATCACACCGTAACCTCCGTAGTTAACGAAAGGCAGACCTCATGAAGTTCAAGTCAGAGCGCGACATCCTCGCCGACGCCCTCAGCGCGGCGAGCCGCGTGGTCGCGACCCGACTGATCGGCGCCTCGTCCGGCATCTTGCTCTCACTGTCCGGTAATCAACTCACCGTCACCGGCACGGACCTCGACATCACGGTGCGCACCATCGTTGACGTCATTGGAATCGAGGACAGCGCGACCGTGGTGCCGGCGCGACTCATCGTCGACGCCGTTCGTTCACTCGAGGCCGGCGCTGTCACCGTCAACGCGGGCGAGGAGAACGTCGAGATCTCCTTAGGGCGTGCGAAGTTCTCCTTGCGCACCTTCGCGGTAATGGACTTTCCGAAGTTGCCCCCGGTCGCGGGTCCCGAGACGAGTGTCGCCGCCCTCGACTTGGTGCAAGGCATCACACAAGTGGTACGCGCCGCGGCGAGCGACGACGCACGTCCCCTGCTCACCGGTGTGCTCTTCACAACCGAGGGCGACACGCTGCGCCTGATCGCCACTGACTCGTACCGCCTCGCGGTGCGCGACGTGCCGGGCGTCGCCGGCGTGGGTGGATCCCAGGACTTACTGGTGCCGGCGCGCGCGCTGGTTGAACTCCAGCGCGCGGCCGCGTCACTGGCGTCCGACGCACAGATCGGGGTCACCCTCACCGAGGCCGAAATCTGTTTCAGCGTGGGAGCCACCAGCATCGCCTCGCGACTGATCGAGGGGAACTATCCCTCGGTCCTGCAGCTCATCCCCGCGAGCTACCCCAACCAGCTGCGCGTGGCAAAGGACACCTTGCTCACCTCACTGCGTCGCGCCAAGCTCCTGGCCAAGGACTCGACCTCCTCGGTACGTCTCACGGTGGCCGAAAAGACCGTCGAAGTGCGCACCCAGAGTCACGACGCCGGCGACGTCGAGGACAACGTGGACGCTGACTACACCGGCGAGGAGATGACCATCGCCTTCAACCCGAACTTCCTTATCGATGGGATTGAGGCGGTACCGGGCGACGAAGTGGTTCTAGAGATGAGCGACGCGGTGCGTCCGGCGATGGTCCACGGTGTGGAAGATGTGCGGTTCCGGTATCTGCTCATGCCGGTACGCGTGCAGTAGTTCGTGCGTCGTGGGACTCCACGAACTCACCGTCCGGGACTTTCGACTCTTTCGCGAACTGACCTTCACTCCGGACCCGCACGCCGTCACGGTGCTGCTGTCGGCCAACGGGACGGGCAAGACCTCGGTGTTGGAGGCTGTCTACGCGCTGGCCACCGCGACGTCCTTTCGCAGCTCGGCCGCCAGCGACATGATTCGTACCGGTGCGGACCTCGCGGAGGTCCATGGTGTGACCTACCAGCGTGAGCGACGCGTTCAAGTGGACCTGACCCTCACGCGCGGCTCCCACCACACGACCAAGCGCATGCTGGTCAACGGCCAGAGGCCGCGCTCGCGCGCCGAGGTCGCCGAAGTGCTCCCGCTCACCGTTTTCACCCCCGAAGGAGTGGACGTCATACGCCAGGGCCCAGAGAATCGCCGGGACTTTCTCACCAACCTGCTCACTGACGTCGACCCGGCGAGCGGCGAGGTGGTCGAACGGTTTCATCGCGTGCTCAGCCAGCGCAACGCAGTGCTGCGCGCACTCGAAGGACGTTCACCTAACGCCGCCCAACGCGACGAGCTCGACGTCTGGTCGCACGACTTCGCCGAAGTGTCGGGCGAGGTCGTTGTGTTGCGTGAGGAATTGGTCGAGCAGCTCGGGCCACTCGTCGCCGAGGCCTACCACGAGCTCGCCGAGACGGATCAGGTGGTCGCCCTGGCGTACGAGCGATCGTGGACGGGACCACTTGAAGAAGCGTTGGTGCGCGTGCGCGACGACGACCGCGTCCGCGGCCACACCACCATCGGTCCCCAGCGCGACGACGTGGCGGTGACCCTGGATGAGCGCGACGCTCGCCGTCAGGCGTCCCAGGGAGAGCAACGATCCCTGGCTCTCGCGCTGCGGCTGGCTGGACACCGGCTGGTCCAGAGTCGGCGCGGCGTCGACCCCCTCCTGCTCCTCGATGACGTTTTTAGCGAGCTCGACCCGGCGCGCGCCGAACGGCTGCTGCACCTACTGCCGGTGGGCCAGACGCTGGTGACGACGGCCTCCCCGCTGCCGTCAGGGATGTCGCCGGCGGCGGTCGTCGACCTCACCGCGGGGCGCTCGTGAGGCGCCGCGACGAGGGTCCGGCGCGCCTCGGCGACGTGCTCAACAGCGTGGCGGGACGACTGCGTAAGGTCGACCTTCGACTCGTCGACGAGGTGCGACGACTGTGGCCGAGTGTCGTCGATCCGGTGCTCGCCGAACACTGTCGACCCGAGTTCATCAAGAGTGGGGTACTGGTCGTGAGCGTGCCGTCGGGTGCGTTCGCCGAGCGTTTGACGCGCGACAGTGCGTCGATCGTGGCTGGTCTCGCGCCACTCGGCGACGCCGCGCCGAACGCTCTTCGCACCGTCGTGCGCGACCCTTCGTAGGGCCGCCCACCAGTCACTTTTTTCGTCCTCCAGAGGCCGTCGCAGCGCTCGAATGTGACACCGATTTTGGTAGGATGAACAGGTACAAAAAGCCTGAGTTCGGCTGCGCTCTCGCGCTCCAATCCGGTTACCGAAAGGACAGCTTCGTGGCCGAAAAAGCCAAGAGATCCGCCAGTTACGACGCGAGCGACATCACCGTGCTGGAGGGTCTGGAGCCGGTGCGTGTTCGGCCCGGAATGTACATCGGATCGACCGGTCCAGCGGGGCTCCATCACCTGATCACCGAGGTGGTCGACAACGCCGTCGACGAGGCCATGGCCGGCTTCGCGACCCGCATTGACGTGACGCTGTTGGCCGACGGGAGCTGCCGGGTGGCCGACGACGGTCGAGGAATCCCGACCGAAGATCACCCCCAGTACCCGGGCCGCTCGGCGGCCGAGATCGTGCTCACGACCCTGCACGCCGGCGGCAAGTTCGGCGGTAATGGCTACAAGGTGTCGGGGGGCCTGCACGGCGTGGGGGTTTCGGTCGTGAACGCCCTCTCGACGGAGCTCGTGCTCGAGATCGACTATCGCGGCGAGCACCACGTTCTGACCTTCAAGGACGGCGGGAACCTGGTGGGCGGCATGCGGGTCACCGGTCCGTCGCCGCGCGGTCGCACGGGCACCACGGTGACGTTCACGCCCGATCCGACGATCTTCGACGAGGTGGACTTTCGCGCCCAGACCGTTCTCGAGCGACTCCAGATCATGGCGTTCCTAAACAAGAACTTGGAGATACGTTTCGTCGACGAGCGGCCTGGTCGTGAGACGAAGGAGACCTACAAGTACTCCGGCGGCATCGTGGACTACGTGCGCCACCTCAACAACGCGAAAGAGTCGCTCTTTCGCAAGGTCGGCTCGTTCGACCAGGCCGAGGAGGGCCAGGAGGTCGAGGTCGCCTTCCAGTGGAACACCGGTTACTACGAGTCCATCTTCTCCTTCGCCAACGGCATCTCGACCATCGAGGGTGGCATGCACGAAGAGGGGTTCCGCAAAGCCCTCACCAACGTGGTCAACCGCTACGCGCGCAAGCGCAACATGATCAAGGAGAAGGACGAGAACCTGCGCGGCGAGGACATCCGCGAGGGGCTCACCGCCATCATCTCAGTGCGCATGGCCGAGCCTCAGTTCGAGGGTCAGACCAAGTCCAAGCTGGGCAATGTCTCGATTCGCTCACTGGTCGAGCGCGCCACCAACGAGAAGTTGGCCGACTGGCTCGAGGAAAACCCCCGCGAGGGCGGTCAGATCGTCAACAAGGCGGTCCAGGCGTCGCGCGCACGCGTCGCGGCCAGCCACGCCCGCGACCTCACCCGGCGCAAGAACGCGCTGGACGGCGCGGGCCTGCCCGGCAAGCTGGTCGACTGCTCCTCGCGCGACCCGCGAGAGTGCGAGCTCTTCATTGTCGAAGGCAACTCGGCCGGCGGCTCGGCCAAGGACGCGCGCGACCCGCGAACCCAGGCCATCCTGCCGATCCGCGGCAAGATCCTCAACGTCGAGAAGGCCCGCACCGACAAGATCTTGAAGAACACCGAGATCCAGGCCCTCATCGCGGCTATCGGCGCGGGCGTCGAAGACGAGTTCGACGTCTCCAAGGTGCGCTACGACAAGATCATCCTGCTGGCCGACGCCGACGTGGACGGCAGCCACATCCGCACGCTGCTGCTGACGTTCTTCTTCCGCCAGATGACCGAGATGGTCAACAACGGTCACGTCTACGTCGCCCAGCCGCCGCTGTACTCGACGCTGGTTGGCAAGGAGAAGGTCTACCTGCGCGACGACGTGGCCAAGAACGAGTTCCTCGTCGCGCACCCCGATCACAAGAACGACTTCCAGCGCCTGAAGGGGCTCGGCGAGATGGACTTCGGCGAGTTGCGCGATACGACGATGGATCCCGCCCAGCGGGCGCTGCTGCAGATCACCGTCGAGCAGGCGGCGCTAGCCGACGAGGTCTGCTCAATTCTGATGGGCGACGATGTCCCCCAGCGCCGCCACTTCATCCAGACCAACGCCAAAGACGTCCGGTTCCTGGACATCTAGGAGAGACATGCCCCGCCGCACCCCCCCGAGCGATACCCCGCCTCCCGCCGACCTCGGCTACATCGAGCCCATCGAGATCAACCTCGAGATGGAGCGCTCCTTCTTGGAGTACTCCATGTCGGTCATCGTCAGCCGGGCCCTGCCCGACGTACGCGACGGCCTCAAGCCAGTGCACCGCCGGATCCTCTACTCGATGTTCGACCAAGGTCTGCGGCCCGACCGACCCTTCGCCAAGTGCGCCAAGGTCGTGGGCGAGGTCATGGGTACCTACCACCCCCACGGCGACACCGCGATTTACGACGCACTCGTGCGCATGGTCGTGGACTTCTCGATGCGCCACCCGCTCATCTCGGGCCACGGCAACTTCGGCGGCACCGGGCCCGACGAGGGCGCCGCGGCCATGCGCTACACCGAGTGCCGCCTGGCGCCGCTGGCCCTGGAGATGCTCGAGTCCATCGACGAGGAGACCGTCGACTTCGAGCCCAACTACGACAACTCGACCCAGCAGCCCACCGTGCTGCCGTCGCGGTTCCCCAACCTGCTGGTCAACGGGTCCCAGGGCATCGCGGTGGGCATGGCCACCAAGATCCCGCCGCACAACCTGGGCGAGGTGATCGACGCCACCTTGCACCTCATCGCGCATCCGGAGGCGACGCCCGACGACCTGATGGCCTTCGTGAAGGGTCCGGACTTCCCGACGGGGGCCCAGATCCTGGGTCGTCAGGGTGTGCTCGACGCGTACCGCACAGGGCGCGGGAGCATCAAAATGCGCGCGGTTGCCGAGATCGAAGAGCTGCGCGGCGCGGTGCGCATCGTGGTCACCGAGTTCCCCTACGAGGTCTCGGTCGAGTCGGTGGAGCAGAAGATCTTCGACCTTGTCAAGAACGGCGAGTTGGACGGCATCTCCGACGTCCAGAACGACTCGGCGGGTCGCCAGGCGCGTCTCGTCGTGAAGCTCAAGCGCGACGCCAACGCCAACGTCGTGCTGAACAAGCTCTACAAGGGCACCGCGCTCCAGACGACCTTCGCCGTGAACATGTTGGCGCTGGTCGACGGCGTGCCGCGCACGCTCAATCTGGCCCAGGCGCTCACGCACTACGTCGCCCACCAGGTGACCGTGGTGACGCGCCGCACGCAGTTCCGCCTGCGCAAGGCCGAGGCGCGCGCCCACATCGTCGAGGGACTCCTCAAGGCGATCGACATGCTCGACGCGGTCATTGCCGCCATTCGCGCGTCCGACGACCGCGCCGCCGCGCGCGCCGCGCTGATGGCCGCGCCGTTCGCGTTCACCGAGGAGCAGGCCAACCACATCCTGGACATGACCCTCGGACGTCTCACGCGCCTCGGGCGTCGCGAGCTGGACGAGGAGATGGCCAAGCTGCGCGAGACCATTGCCGAGCTCGCCGCGATCCTGGCCGACGACTCGCGACTGCGCCGGGTCATCTCCGACGAGCTCACCGAGGTGCGCGACTCCTACGCCGACGCGCGCGTCACCCAGATCGTCAACGACCCGGGCGAGCTGGGCGTCGAGGACCTAGTCGAAGATGAGGACATCGTGGTCACGATGACCCAGGCCGGCTACGTGAAGTCAGTCGCGGCCGACTCGTTCCGCGTCCAGGGCCGCGGCGGACGAGGGGTCCAGGGGGCCAAGCTGCGCGACGAGGACTTCGTCGACCAGATCGTCCACACCACAACGCTGTCGTACCTGCTGCTCTTTTCGAACATGGGCCGGGTCTTCCGTCTGCGTGGACATGAGATCCCGATGAAGGAGCGCACCGCCAAGGGCACGGCGATCGTCAATCTTTTGAACCTCCTGCCCAGCGAGTCGATCCAGGCGATCGTCACGACGCGCGACTTTCCCAAGGACGAGTTCCTGGTCTTCGCCACCGCCGAGGGTCAGGTAAAGAAGACCGCGTTCAGCGAGTACGACAAGTCCCGGCGCGAGGGCTGGATTGCCATCAAGCTGCGCCCGGGCGACGAGGTCGTGCGCGTGGTCGCCACGGGCGGGCACGACGACCTGATGGTCGTCACCTATCGCGGCATGGCCATCCGGTTTTCGGAGGAGGAGGTTCGCGAGATGGGCCGTGACGCCAGTGGCGTGCGGGGCATCAAGCTACGTGACGACGACCGCGCCATTGCCCTCGACGTGGTGCGCGACGACGCCGACCTCACGCTGGTGACCGACACCGGGTTCGGCAAGCGCGTCAAGGTCGAGCGGTTCAATCGTCAGGGCCGTGGCGGCCAGGGTGTGCGCGCGATCAAGCTGACCGCGGCGCGCGGTTTCGTGGTGGCCGCCTTCATGGCCGCCCTCGGGGATCAGTTGCTGCTGGCCTCCAGTGGCGGCGTGCTCATCCGCACGTCCGTGCGCGAGGTCTCCTCTCAGGGTCGCGACGCGACGGGTGTGCGTCTCATGAGTCTCGACGAGGGCCACAGCCTCGCGACCGCCGCGGTCGTGCCGGAGAACGACGTCGACTGACCTGTTAACCAGTTGCCGCTGCGCGCCCGCCTAGACTGAACCGGCTCGCGACGGCCGCGGTCGCCTCCGGTGAACCGCCAAGACCCGTCGCACGGGGTCCTCATGCTGATCGTTCGAGAACTGGGTATCGAGATCGGGGCGCGCCGTCTGCTGTCGCCCGTCTCGTTCACCGTGGGCGACACCGAGAAGGTCGGCCTGGTCGGGCGCAACGGCACCGGTAAGTCAACCCTGCTGGCCGTCCTACTAGGCGAACACCCCGAGCACCTGCGCGTCACCGGCACCGTGTCACACCAGGGGACCCTCAGCCACCTGCCCCAGGAGCCCATCGCCGGGGGACTGGGCGTCGAGCCGATCGGGCTCAGCCACGTCCTGTCGGCGCGGGGCCTGGACCGCATCGACGCCGACATGCAGCACGCGCGCCACGCGTTGGCGGCCGACCCCACCGAAGAGACCATCAGCCGCTTCACCGAACTCGAGTCGGTCTTCCGCGACCGCGGTGGCTACGAGGCCGAGTCCGAGGTGGCGCGCCTGGCCGCGGGGCTGGGTCTGGCCGAGGGCCTGCTACTCGAAGACCTCGACTCGCTCTCGGGCGGCCAGCGTCGACGCGTCGACCTCATGCGCGTGCTCTACGAGCGGCCCGACCTCATGGTGCTCGACGAGCCGACCAACCACCTGGACCGCGCGGCCAAGCGCTGGCTCTTCGACGAGCTCGAGCGTTTCCCCGGCGCGGTGATCGTGATCAGCCACGACCTGCCGCTGCTCGACCGTTCGATCGACCGCGTGCTGTCGCTGCGCGAGGGCCAGCTGCGCGAGTACAAGGGAAACTACACCAAGTACCTCCAACTCGAAGCCGCCCGGCGCGAGAGCGAGGAGAAGCTGGCCGCCACCCAG
Source organism: uncultured Actinomycetota bacterium (assembly GCA_963715855.1). Lineage (GTDB taxonomy): Bacteria > Actinomycetota > Acidimicrobiia > Acidimicrobiales > RAAP-2 > RAAP-2. The sequence continues at coordinate 959,224 of OY970279.1, read as the reverse complement.
GACGCCAAGATCACCCAACTCAAGACCCTGGCTGACTCCATGCGCGGACAGACCGAGAAGCGCGCGCGCCTGGCCAAGGTCCTGGACCGCAAGGTCGAACGGCTGAAGGACGAGCGCGTGGAGGTGACCAAGCGCGAGCGCAAGGTGACCTTCAACCTGCCCACGCCGCCGCGCAGCGGTGACGTGCCGATGACCGTCGACCAGGTGCGCGTCAACTACGGGTCGCTTCAGGTCCTGCGCGACACCACGTTCATCACGCGCCGCGGCGACCGCATCGTGATCGTCGGACGAAACGGCGCGGGCAAATCCTCGTTGCTGCGCTGCCTCGCCGGGACCCAGAGCCCCCAGGCGGGGACGATCCGCTTCGGCGCCAACGTGACCGTTGGCTACTTCGCCCAGGAGCACGAGCAATTGGACTTTGACCAGACGGTCTTTGAGAACCTGGCCAACACCACGGTGCCCACCGACGCGCAGCGCCGCTCGCTGCTCGGCGCCTTCGGCCTCAAGGGATCGGCCGCCCACCAACTGCCGGGCACCCTGTCGGGCGGAGAGCGCGCGAAGCTGGCGCTGGCGATCCTGGCGGCCAGCGACGCCAACCTGCTGCTGCTCGACGAGCCCACCAACAACCTGGACCCGGCCAGCGTCGAGGCCCTCGGCATCATGATGCGCAAGTGGAAGGGAACGATCGTGGCGGTGAGCCACGAGCGTGGTTTCGTCGAGCACCTCCAGCCAACGCACGCCGTCTTGTTGCCCGAGGAGTACTTCGACCTGTGGCGCGACGACTACATGGACCTGATCGAACGGCGCTAGGGCGACCGGGCCGTACTTCGCGGCCCTCGGTACACTCGCCTTGGAGGGCCCCGCGTTGGTCGCGGCGACCCGGATAGGAGGTCGCGGTGACAACCACGATCACGATCGCCATCGTGGCGGGAATCATCGTGCTGCTGGCCATCGTGACGGTGGCCAAGGCGGTGCGCATCGTCAATCAGGGTTTCGTCGGGGTCGTGACGCGATTCGGTGAGTTCCGTAATATCCGCGAGGCCGGTCTGGCCTTCATCATTCCCTACATCGAAGACATGCGGTTGGTCGACGTGCGTGAGACCCCGCGCACCGGTGACCGCCAGCAGGTCATCACGCTGGACAACGTGGCGGTCATTGTCAACGCGACGATCTTCAGTCAGGTGGTGGACGTTCGCCTCGCGCTCTTCACTAACTCGGACTACCTGGTGAGCGTCGACAACCTCGCGCGCACGTCGTTGCGTGCGGTGTTCGGCGGGATATCGCTGGACGACGCCTTCTCCCAGCGTGAGCGCATCGGCACGCTGCTGCAGACCCAGATGGAAGAGGCCACCGACAAGTGGGGCGTGCGCATCAACCGGGTCGAGATCCTCGAGATCACCCCGCCCGACCAGATCCTCCAGGCCATGGCGCTGCAGAAGCAGGCCGACCAGGAGAAGCGGGCCCGAATCCTCGAGTCCGAGGGTCAACAGCAGTCCGCCGTCAACGTCGCCGACGGCCAGCGCCAGGCCGCGATCAAAGAGGCCGAGGGGGTCCAGCAGTCGCTCATCCTGCGCGCCCAGGGTCAGCGACAGGCCCAGATCTTCGAAGCCGAGGGCCGCGCCCAAGCGGTCGCCCTGGTCTACGCAGCGATCAAGGCCCAAGCGCCGGACCCGACTCTGGTCGCCATCTTGCAGCTCGACACCTTGTCGAAGTTTGCTGAGAGCCCCAACGCCAAACTGGTGGTGCCGGTGGAGACGGCCGGGCTGTTGGGTGCGGTCCAGGCAATCAAGAGCGTGATGGGCGACGCGCCGAGCGCGCCGCCGACTGGCGGCTAACCCCGCTCGACCCAGAGCGTCGTGCCGCTGGCTTTGCGCACGACGATTCGCTCGCCGCGCGCGATTCCGCCCAGTGTGTCGGTGACTGCGCGCCAGGACTCGCCGCGCACGAGTACGCGACCAGGGTGTACGTCGTCACCGACCTCAACCTCGACGACCCCCGTCTGATCGGTCAGTGCGGTGTGGCCCGGCTGGGAGAGGTCGGGTTTTTCGCCGCTGCGAAATCTCTTGAGCGCGATCGGTCGCAGCGCCGTGAGCATCACGGCCGACAGCACCAGCCAGAGAATGGCCTGGGCGGCGAAGAGAACCCCGAAGAGTGCAAGGAAGAAGGGGATGATCGCCGCGGCCCCAATGAAGACCGCGATGAAGGCGTTGGAATGTATCTCGGCCAGGATGCACACCAGGATGATGACTAGCCAAAACAGGAGTGCCAGTGCCACAATCGGAAGTATACGGGCGGTCGTTCACGGCGCTCGGTCGTGGTTTCCATCGTCACGTGACCCCGCGCCCGTAGCCTGAGCAGTCGTGCACGCAGTCGCGCGATCGATTAGAACGAGCCCGGCCCTCGTCCTCGCAACGCTCGGTGTACTGAGTGGGCTCGGCGCAACGCTGGCCAACGCGCACACTGCGCGCGCCGCACTTGATCAGGTGTGGTCACCATTCGTGCTGGTGACCGGACTGCTGCTCGTGGGCCTTGTCGCCGACGCCGACGGGCTCTTTGCGCGCCTCGGTCAGCGCCTCGCACGTGTGACGTCGAGCGGAGTGTTGTTCTTCGCCGCCGTGACGGTGATCACCGGCGTGGTCACCGCGCTACTCAACCTCGACACCGCGGTGTGCTTCCTCACACCAGTGCTGATCTACGCCGCGCGCCAGCGCGGCGCGGGGGAGGCCCCCGTGCTCTACGGCGTGCTGATGATGGCTAACGCCGGCTCACTCTTTCTGCCGGGCTCGAACCTGACCAACCTCATCGTCCTGGGACCGCTGCACCTCACCGGCGCTGGTTTCCTGTCGCGGATGTGGCTGCCGGCGGTGGGCTCCCTCACCGTGACGGCGGCGGTGGTCGCGTTGGTCGAGCGGCGCGACGTGGTGGCGGTGTCGTTGGCGCCAGCGCCGGTCAGTCACCCGGTGCGGCCTCTCGGCGCGGTGGCCGTGGTGGCGTGCACGGGGGCGGTCCTCGCCCTCCGCACACCGGCACTAGCCGTGCTGGCCATCGGTGTCGCGGCGACGGCAGCTCGTCTCGTGACTGGTGATCTCACCGTGCGCGTCGTGCGCGCGACATTGGGGCTAGCGACACTGATTGGGTTATTCGGTCTAGCCGTGGCGTTCGGCACGTTGGGTCGCGCTCTGGGCACCTCGTCGCGGCTCTTTCACCTCGGGTCGATCCCCACGGCGGGCGTGGCAGTCCTGGGTTCGGCACTGATCAACAACCTGCCGGCGGCCGCGCTACTGGCGGCGCACCACGTCAGTCACCCGTACGCCTTGTTGGTGGGCCTCAACCTGGGACCCAACCTGGCGGTCACCGGATCGCTGGCTTGGCTCATCTGGCTGCGCGCGGCGCGCGGTGCGGGGACCGAGCCGTCGCTGGCTCGTGCGAGCCGGGTGGGCGTGCTGGCGGTTCCGGTGTCGGTGGCGGTAGCCCTTGGGGCCCTCGCGCTTACCGGCCACGTCTGATTAGGACAGGCGGCGCTCCGTGGCCCAATGGGTCAACTGGTGGCGGTTGGACAGCTGGAGCTTTCGCAGCACCGACGACACGTGGCTCTCGACGGTCTTGACCGAGATGGACAGTTCGGTGGCGATGTCCTTGTACGCGTATCCGCGCGCAATCAGTCGCAGTACCTGGCGCTCGCGCGGAGTGAGTTGATCGAGCTCGGGGTCACTCGAGAGCGCCGCCAGGGCGGGATCGCTCTCGGCGAAGGCGTCGAGAACGAAGCCGGCCAGGCGCGGAGAGAAGACGGCGTCGCCGGCCGCCACCCGGTAGACCGCGTCGATCAGGTCGGCGCCGGAGATGTTCTTGGTGACGTAGCCGCGCGCGCCGGCGCGCACGATGGCAATCACGTCCTCGGCGGCGTCGGAGACCGACAACGCGAGGAAGGCGACCGACGGGTCGACGTGGTGCACGCGCCGCAGTACCTCCAGACCGCCGCCGTCGGGCATGTGCACGTCGAGGAGCACGACGTCGGGGGAGCGCTCCAAGATCATCTGGGCTCCGGCGTCGACCTCGTCGGCCTCGCCCACCAGGTCAACCTGGCCGGCGAGCTCCGAGCGGATGCCCGAGCGGATGAGTTCGTGGTCGTCGAGCAGGAAGACGCGTGGCTGGCCCACGGCTACTGCGCCGGACGGGCCATGACCAGCGCGACCTCGGTGCCCGAGCCGGCGCCGGTGCGGATATGGACCGTGCCCCCGTGTTGGGCGACCCGGTCGCGGATCGACACCTTGATACCTTGGCGGTCGGGGGCGACCGCGTCGGGGTCGAAACCGCGGCCGGTGTCTCGCACGAAGACCGACACGGACGACGCCTCGACCTCGGAGTAGACCGACACGTTCGCGGCGCCCGACCACTTGGCGGCGTTGACGCAGGCTTCGCGCGCCGCGCCGACCAGCGCCAGGACGTTGTCGTTGACGGGACAGTCGCCCACGGTGACGAGCTCGACGGGGGTGTTGTAGTCGCGTTCAACGTCGGCCTGAATGCTCGCGAGCATCGAGTCGAGTGTCTCGGTCGCGCGGCGAGTGGCGTTGAGGGCGTCGGGGTCGAACAGCCACCCGCGGAGCTCGCGCTCCTGGGACCGGGCCAGGCGCACGACGTCGGCCTCGCTGCCGGCGTTGCGTTCAATGAGCGTCAGAGTCTGCAGGACCGAGTCGTGCACGTGGGCGATGAGCGCGGTGCGCTCCTCCATCCGCACGCGGGCGCGACGCTCCTTGGTCAGGTCGCGCACGTTCTCGAGCCACCACGGCGCGAGCAGGATGAGAAGACCGCCCGAGAGCACGGCCGCTCCGACGAGCGCCGGCACCACGGCTCCCCACACGCCGCCGACACGCGACAAGATGATGAGGGCGACGACGACGAGAACGATCCCAGGGATCACGCGCAGTATCAGCGCCCGGCCCCCGCGCGCCTTAGCGCCACCCACGACGGGCGAGGCATCAAGGATGGCCTCGATATGAGCGCGTTCGTCGCTGGAGGCGCCGCGCCAGACGAACATCAGGCCGATGCCACTCAACACGACGGACCACACGAATCCGCCCGTGCCCTGCCAGGCCAGTGACCGCGTGGAGAGCAGGATCGCCAAGACAATGAGTGCCGACCACACCGTGACGAGCATCGCGCGGCGCTTCTGGGAGAGGCGGTCGGCGATCGACGCCGTCTCACCAGCTCGCGTAAGGAAGAGCCATAGGGCGACGTAGAGCAGGGGCCCGGCGCCGTAGAACAAGGTGCCGATGACGAACAGAAAACGCATGGTGCGCTCGCGCACGCCCAGACGCACGGCCATACCGGCGCACACTCCCCCCAGGATTGCGCCGCGGGTGGCGCGATGCAGCGGCGGCTGGGCCACTCCCAGGATCAGTGAGTGCTCCTTCGGTCCGGTGGCGTGACCCTCCGTGGGCGGGTAGCCGTCCAGTCGGTCCGGATCGATCACTGCGAGCTCCTGAGGTTGGGGGTTCCTCACAAGTCTGGCACCAGGTGGGTGCGTTGTCACTGGGGGAGAACCCTGACGAGGACTACGCGTCTCAGGGTTCTTCCCGATGGTTCCAACGTTGCTCACCTCGTACCGTGGGCCTCATGGATGACAGCACGCCCTCGTTAGACGCCCCCGCATCACCTCCGGATTCACCGGAAACCTCGACGACGCCCGATCCCGGCGCGGCCCCGGGGCCCGGCGTGAACCACGTTCACCGCAGCGCCAAGCACCGGATCCTCGGCGGCGTCGCGGGAGGCCTCGGCGAGCGGTTCGGCCTCGACCCCAACCTGGTGCGCATCGGTTTCGTCTTGCTCACGATCGCGTGGGGATTCGGGATCCTGCTCTACCTCGCCATGTGGGCGCTGATCCCGCGCGACGCCACCCAGCCCTGGACCCGCGACCGCGACGACCTTCCCGTGGAGAAGTCGTCTCGCTGGGTCAACGCGGGCCTGTTGGCGGCGCTCGCGGTGGTGACGATCATTGCCCTCACCACCTTTACCAACCACCCCTTCGGCCACGGGCCGGCGGTGGGTCGTGACCTGTTCTTCTTGTGGATCATCTTCCTGGCGGTCATGGCCGCCATCGCGCTGCGCTCGCCGTCGCGCGGTCGCTCACTGCGTCGGGCGTTCGCGGTCTTTGTGCTCGCGGGGCTCTCGGTCGTCATCCTGGTCTCCGGGGGAATCCTCGCCTTCCTGGCCTCCACCGGAGTGCCCATGACCGGTGGCAACGGCGCGCGAATCTGGTACCCCACGAGCCTGTCGGACGTGCGCCACAGCTACCGCACTGAGTTCGGTTCGATGACGGTCGACCTGCGCGGGGTGAAGTTCCCGGCGTCCGGGTACCGGGTCGTCGCCACCGTTGCCATCGGCAACCTGACCATCGAGGTCCCGCCCAACGCCGTGATCGATCTGCACACCCACATCGGGGCGGGCAACCTCTGGACCGGGCGCTTCATGGCGAACGGGTTCGAGACGGCCGGTTTCAACCCGAACCCACACTCACTCACCGGCGCGGCCCTGGCGCGCGCCCCCCACCTGAGCATTGACGCCGAAGTCGGGATCGGGCACATCAACCTCTGGCGCGGCTACGGGCCAGTCCAGTGACCCGCTAGGCCAGGAGCGCACTCTCCTCTTCATCGCTTAGCCACTGCTCGGGCCAGGCCCGATCGCCCCACCACTCGACAACGTCATCGACGCTGTCCTCCAGCGCGCGCAGGAAGAGTCCGTGCTCCACTGCCTTGGCGCTGTTGAGCGCGAGCAATGTCTCGGACGTTCCGCCGGACCAGAGCGGCATCTTCGCGGCCAGACCCGCGGCCAGGATCCGGTCGGCCTCGACGACCTGCACCGTGGCGTCAGTGGGCCCGACCCGGCGAACGACGCGTTCGATGACGTCGACGTAGTCGGCCGCGGGGTTCGGTCCGGCGACGTGAAAGGCCCCGACGGTGGCGGCGCCAGTGAGACCGACGACGAAGTTGGCCAAGTCGCGCGCGTCGACGTACTGAAAATTGGTCGCTCGCGGGCCCGGCGCGGCGACGACACCGCCGCGGCGTGCGCGTTCGACCCAGTAGGGAAAGCGCATCGTCGCGTCGTGCGAGCCAATCACGTAGGTCGGGCGCACGAGGGCCACGGCCGCGCCGAAGTACTTCGCGGCCGCGCGCTCGCTGGCTGCCTTCAGCGGCCCATAGGTCTCACCGGTAATGGGTCCATCAAGGTCGAGACCGTCCTCGCCGTGGAGCTCGGCATTCTCCTCGGTGGCGCCGGGGGCTTGCGGGTCACGGTAGGCCGAGATGGAGGAGATCTGGAGGTGGTAGCCACCGCGTTCACCCAAAGCCTCGGCCAGGCGCGCCACGTCACTCGGTCGGTAGGCCGTCGTGTCGATGGTCGCGTCAAATGAGCGACCGCTGAGTGCGGTCAGGTCGGTGCCGCGGTCGCCGATCAGGTGCTCGACGCTGTCGGGCAGGTCGCTCGGGGTGATGCCGCGGTTGATGACGGTCACGTCGTGCCCCTGCCGCGACGCGGACTGGGCGATGGCTCGCCCGACGAACGACGTGCCGCCCACTATCAGTATCTTCACGATGGTTCCTCGCTGACGAAAGTCTCCTCACCTTAAAGTCGCGCGTCGTTGGCTGGTGATGTGTCCGATATTTCCTGGTCAACGCCCTAGTTCTGCCCCGTGTCGGCGGGGCCACAATCCGCTCTTGACAGTGTGGGTTACCAAAGAGATACTCGGCTCGTGACTTCCGCCAACGTCGACGCGTACCTGCTGGGTCTGGACGAGACCCAGCGGCGCACTCTGTGCGAGTTGCGCGAGACGTTGCACGAGCTGCTGCCCGACGCGCAGGAGTGCATCTCCTACGGCATTCCCGGTTACCGAGTCGACGGACAGGTGGTGGCGGGTTTCGCGGCGTTTCGCAACCATTTGAGTTACTTCCCACACAGCGGGTCGGTCATCCCGCAGATGACGCGCGAGCTACGTGGTTACAAGACGTCCAAAGGGACGTTGCGCTTCGATAACGACACGCCTCTGCCGCGTCCGATTGTCGAACGTCTCGTGGCTCTGCGCCTGCGTCAGCTCTACTCGTCGCGCGTCTGACACCATTGAAATCGCGCAGCGCCGAGCTCCCGCGCTGCGCGAGGTGTGGTGACAGACCCTAGGTAACCTTTGGCCATGTCCGGCCTCGGCCTGTTCCTGAGCGGGGACCTTGACGCCCTGGTCGAGCGCTACGTCGCGGACCAGAGCGCGACGCCGGACCCGCTGGTGCGTCACACGGTGGTGGTGCCGAACTCTGCGGTGGGCCAGTGGTTCGAACAGGCCGTCGCGCGGCGCACCGGTCGCGACGGCGGTGTCGACGGCGTCGTAGCCAACGTCGAGACGATCTTTCCGTCAGGGTTGATCGGGCGGGTCCTGTACGGCGAACAGCGGGCCCTGGATCGCTGGTCCGTCGCCGCTCTCGCCGTCGGGCTCATGGGTGATGACCGCGAGTCACCGATCTCGATGTCCGACGCCCTGGCGCGCGGCGCGGCTCTCGAGCGCATGATTACCCATCGCGCCGACGAACTCGACGAGCTCCTCGCGGGACCCTCCCTCGGTCGCGAGCGACGCCTACTCGAGCGGCGCCGAGACGCCGGACAGTTATGGCCCGCGGCCCAACTCGCGGGTGTCGGCGTCACTCGACTCGAGCTCGTTGGTCCGCGGGTCGCGTTCATTGGTTCGGTGACGTCGTTTTCCAGTGGATTGTTGTGCGACGTGGCGCGCGCACTGGCCGAGGACCTCCGGGTCGACCTCTACCTGGCGGTGGCGTCGCGCGAACTGACGGAGCCGTTCGCGCAGTTAGAGCCCGAGGATCTCTCGCTGATGGGACGTTGGGGCGGGACCACCCGGGCTCACTTGGAGCAGTGGCGGACCCGCGCCGCGCCGGACGCCGAGACGTGGGTCGACGGGCCGGAGGTGGAGATTCGTGATGGGGCACTGCGCGCGCTGGCGGGCGCGAGTGACGACGTCGTTAAATCGCGAACGCGGTTCGTGGAGGTCCACCGCGCTGTGGGCGTGGCTCGCCAGGTCGAAGTTGCGCGCGACGCGTTGTTGAGGGCGCTGTCTGAGACTGGTCTCGCACCGCACCGGGTGCGCATCGTGTCGCCGGACGCGGCGAGGGTCGCGCCGATCCTGTCCCAGTTCTTCCAATCCGACGACGACTTTGACTCAACGGCCCCGCGACTCCAGTTCGAGGTGGCTGATCCTCACGTGGTGCGTGCGTCCCCACGGCTTGACGCGTTTCGTGAGCTCCTGGGAACGGTGGGCGGTGACCTCACCGTGTACGACGTGGCCGTCCTGTTGGGTCAGCCGTCGTTGCGCGCGGGGCTGGGACTTAGTCGGCGCGACGCGCAGCGGTTGCTCGACCTCGCCCGAGAGGGCCGGGTTTCGCTCGGCCTGGACGGGGCGTCGCGCGCCCAACTTGAGCTCTTTGAACCCGACGACGACACGGGCACCTGGTCGCGCCTGGTGGACCGCACCGTCTTGGCCAGCGTCTTCGACGTCGAGCGAAATGACGAGGCGATCGACATCACCACGTTGGGAGTCGCCGACGACCTCAGCGCGGTGTCACGATTCCACGAACTAGTGGAATGGCTGCGCACCAGCGCACATGACGCGTCGCAGCCACTCGAGCTCGGGGCGTGGGCGGACGTCTTCACTCGCTGGAGCGCACTTCTGGCGCGCGACGAACGAGCTCGCGACTTTGGACTCGACCAGCTTCTCGCCAGCCTCGAGTCATTAGCTACCTCGTCGCACACGCCGATGACATTCGCCAACGCGCGCGAGCTGGTGGAGTCGTTGGCGCGTCCCGGGGGATCCACCCTCGTCGGACGCGGTGGCGTCACCTTCCTCGACTTCACCGCGTCGTCAGCCATCCCGTTCGAGATCACCTGCATCATCGGTCTCGACGACGAGGCGCTCCCGGAATCGAGTCGCCGCACGTCGGGTATGGGTGAAGATCGAGCGACGGACCCGGAGCCGCGTCGGGACTTCCGCGCAGCGTTACTGGATCTTCTGGCCAGCACGCGCCAACGCGTCCTCGTCGTGACGAACGATCGCAATGTCGTCGATGGTGCGCCACTTCCCACGACACTGCCGCTGGCCGAACTGCTGGACGTCCTGGATCCGGCGGGTCTGGTGAGCGACCAACGCCATCCCCGACACGGACACTCCTTGGGCCAGACAAACGCCGACGCGGCGGCGACCACATCACTGGATCCGGTGCACGTGTTGGTTGCCGCGGCGCTTAGCGCTCGGGACCCGGCGCGGCCCGAGGCCGACGTGGCGCTGGCCCGGCTACGCGGCGACGAGCGCGAATCGGACTCGACGGTGGCCGCTCGTCGACTCGCGGACTACTTCGTACGTCCGCAACGTGTCTTCCTGCGCGACGTCCTCGGGGCAGCCGCGGTGCACGCGGGCCCGCGCGAGGAGATTCCCGACGTCCCGTACTTGGACCTCGGCGGGACGCTCGCCGAGTGGTCGGTCAAGGAGAGACTCCTGCGCGACGCGGTTGACAACGCCGTGTCGCCCGTCGTGCCTTCGGGTCCCGATTCGCCACTCGCCGGGGTCGTGACGGGACTCCGCGCCGCCGTCGCCGCGGAGGTCAACGTATCCGAGATCGAGCACTTCGCTCAGCACGTTCGCGACTCACTGGCGGCGATCGAGGCGACGAGGGACCCACTCGGCGAACGACCCTCGGTCATTCAGGGTCAACGCCACAGCATCACTCGAGGCCCGGTGGAGCTGTACCAGAGTGCGGTGGGCCCCCTGTTGGTGCGCTACACGTCGTCGACGCGGTTCGCGTCGCGCGTCGTGGCGCTCGTGATTGACCTGGCCGTTCTCACCGTCGAGACGGGGGCGGCCGTGACCGGCGTACTGCTTCGAGGACGAAACCGCGGCGAAGCGCAACGCATGGGGGACGCCCGACCATTCCTCACCGCGTCGTGGACGACCGAAGACGCCGTCGGCGCCGCGCAGCGACTGCTCGGTGGTCTGCTGCGCATCTACGGGCGCCGCTTCGACGGCGTACCGCTGCACTTCGGCGCCACCTCGATTGCGTTCGGTGCGCGGTCGTTGGACCTGGGCTTGGCCCAGGTCGTGGACACGCCCGAGAAGGAGTGGTTCAACCCCGGTTTCGGAGCGGGACCGGCCCGGGGCGAGTCGCTCGAACCGGAGAACCGGCTGTTGATCCCGCTCGAGTACGCCGAGCTGATGGAGGTCTTTGACGGTGCCGTCGCGGCCGCGTCGATCGACCTCGTCCAGGTGTTGGGCGCCGTGTCCGTGCAGGTGCATCCGGGAACCACGCCCTGGACAACGGTGGTCGCCTCGATGGGGGAACGCGAATGAGCTCCTTCGACGTACTGGCGAGCCCACTGCGTGACAACGAGACCGACCAGGTTCCCTCGCCCCTCCTTATCGAGGCCAGCGCGGGCAGCGGCAAGACGTGGACTCTCGCGCACCTCAGCGTTCGCTTCATGGTCGAGGACCAGGTGGCGCCCGAGGAGATCCTGCTGGTGACCTTCACGCGTGACGCCGCGCGTGAGCTGCGCGGTCGGGTTCGCGAGCACCTCGACGAGGTCATTGCGTTCCTCGAAGGCCGGGCCAGTGACGACGACGACGCCGACTGGCGCGCGGCGTGGTCGCTGCGGTGGAACGCCGGTGCGACGCGCGAGCGAGATCTGCGACGGGCCCGGCTGTGCCGCGCGACGTTGGACGGACTGCAGGCGCGAACCATCCACTCCTTCGCCGCGGTCAACACCGAGGGACCGGCGACGGGCGTTGGCGACGACGGACGACTATGGCGCCAAGCCCTCGCCGAGTGCTGGGCCCGGTGGTCGTTGCGTCGACCGAGTGAGGTCACGCTCATCACCACCTACGGCCATCGCGACACGTTGGACGCGGTGGCCCACGCGCTCTACGAAGCTGGTGTTCGCACCGGTGGTGGTGGGTCCGCGGTCGACATCCTGCCCCGGCCCGATGAGGGGACCGACGTCGATCAGGTGATGCACGCCGCGCGTTGCCAGCGCGAACTCGCGCTCGACGTCGTGCAGCGATTCTGCGCCCTCATGCGTCACGCCCGGCGCACGTCCTTCGCCGACCTGCTCGTGAGTCTCGCGGACCGCCTCGACCGGGCCGACGCCGCCCGGTTCGTGGCCGAGCTACGCGCGACCTTCAAGGTGGTGATGATCGATGAGTTCCAGGACACCGATCCGTTGCAGTGGCTGGTCTTTCGTGACGTCTTTCTCGCCGCCGAGCAGTGCCGCTTGATTCTCGTCGGAGATCCCAAGCAGGCGATCTACCGCTTCCGCTCGGCCACCGTGGAGACATTCCTCGAGGTCCGAGAGGACTGTCGCGCGCGCGACGTGCCCATGGCGACGCTCACGCACAACTACCGGTCGACGCCGTCGCTGGTCGCGGCGGTGAACGAGATCTTCGCCGGCACCGACTTCCACTACGACCTGGACGCGGTGCCCGAGGAGCCGCTTATCGCCTACGAGACCGCGAGCTCGCGTAAACCCGAGCGAGCACATCCGGTGACCGCCTTTGGTGAGCGTGACGCTTCGATTCACCTGCGCGTCGCGCCCTATCGTCGCGGCGCGTCCGACCCGACCTTCACCGAACTCGCGGCGTATATCGGGCGCGCCCGCGCGTCCGGGGTGGCCCTGAGTGAGATCGCGGTGTTGTGCACGAGCAACGAGGGATGTCGTCGGGTCCATCGCTTCCTGGCGCGCCAGCGGATCCCCTCGACGACGACCAGTGACGTGTCGATCTACGACTGCGCCGCTGCACGCCAGCTGCGCCATCTTCTGGCTGCGCTGACGTCGCCGGAGGACGCGACCCTCACTGAAGCACTGCGCGCGACGTGGTTCCGCGGTCCCCGGGCCGAAGACCCATCCGACCATGGCGTCGGACGGCTGGTGACGCGACTCGCGGGGGCCTTCGCGGCGCAGGGCGTCTCGGCGCTGGCCCGCTACGTGCGTAGTGCCGAGGTGCAGACCGTCGTGGCGGCGTTACGCGACGGCGAGCGCCATCTGACTGACCTCGCACACTTGAGCGAACTGATGACGCGCGAGTGTCATGAGATCACGATGCCCGCGTTGGTGCTGGGCTGGCTCGACGCCGCCGCCAGCGCCCTGGACGCCGACGAGAACACCGTCACACGCCGCCTCGAGACGGAGAGCGACGCGGTTCGCGTGCTCACCGTTCACAAAGCCAAGGGACTCGAATTCGACGTGGTGCTGCTGCCTGACCTGGTTCAGCGGTTCCACTCCGTCGCCGTGTCGGGTCATCGGGCCCTGCGTAGGTGGGTGAGCGACGGGCGCACCGTGGTCGACGCTGGCTCGGGCATGTCCTGGGGAAGTACTGACGAGGCCCTCGAGCGTGACCGACGCACCGAAGCGGCCGACGCCGGCGAACAGCGCCGTCTTTTGTACGTCGCCCTGACTCGCGCGCGCGTCGCCAGCGTGGCGTGGATGCGACTGGGCTTTGCGACGCCCCTGTCCGGCGAGTTCGCGCGGCTCCTGCTCGATCGCGAAGTGACCGAGAGTGGCTCCAGTGCCGTGCGCAATAGGTCCTTGGCCGAGACGCTCGAGATGTTCGTGGGATCAGGCTGGACGGCTCAGGGTGACGCGGAGTTCCGCGAGGCCAAGAAGGACCCGGTGGCGGCGGTGCGTGCTCACTTCGCGACCAGCTCGCACGTCGAAGTGATGGCCACCGGCGACGCGGTGCCCGAGTGGGTCGCGGGCAACGAGGAGCTCGCGAGCCCTCACGTCATCGAGGTCCCCGCGGTGGAGCGCGCCCCCCAGTTCGCGGTGCAGCGGCGTCGGTGGTCCTACAGCGACGTCGCGCGCGACCTCAAGGAGAGCGGCGCGGGCGTTGACGCTGAGTTCGAGGAGGTGGCCGGCGCCGACGAGGCCGAGGTCACCGAAGACGAACTTGCTTTGAGCGACGACGCGGTACGCCCCGACGTCGCCGGCGTGTTCGGACCGCTGTCGGGCACGCGCCTCGGCGTCGTCGTCCACCGGGTGCTCGAACGATTCGTTCAAACGCGAGCCCCCCTCGAGCAGCTCCTGGACGAGGCGTTGACCGAGAACGGAGTGAGTGGGCGCGAGGTTGACACCGCCCACTCGACGATTCTGCGATCGCTCCACCAGGTCGTGGACCGCTCGCTCAACGCCACGCTGCAGGGACGCTCTCTGCGCTCGGTGGACGTGTCGGACGTTGCCACGGAGATGCGGTTCCTGTTGGCCTTGGGCGAGACCGCATCGGCGACCCGATTGGTCCAAGCGATTGGCGCTGTCCTCGAGCACGACTCGTCGGGTTCCGACGGTCTCGGGCTCTTCGCGACGTACCTGGACTCGCCGATCGCCTTCGAGGACCGTCTGAGCGAGGGATACCTGGTGGGCAGCCTCGACCTCACCGTGCGCGGACAGGACGGTCGCTACCGGATCGTGGACTACAAGACCGATCAGCTCACCGGGGCGAACCGACCGTACGCGCCCGAAAACATGCTTGCGCACATGACCGAACACCACTACGCGCTCCAGGCGCTCTTCTATGCGGTCGCGTTACACCGTTTCCTGCGCTCGCGCCTCGTGGACTATGACCCGCAGCGCCACCTGGCGGGGGTGGACTACTACTTCGTGCGCGTGGTGGGCGACGTCACCGCCGGGGCCGACGACGGACTCTTCAGTTGGCCCATTTCGCCCGCGGCGGTCGTCGCGGCCTCCGACGCACTGGCGGCAACGTCGTGAGCGCGCCCATCGCGACGACGTCCGACGACCTGGTGGCCGAGGTGGTGGTACGCCGCTTCGCGTCCGGCTCCCCCGATCCACTGATCCGCGCGTTGGTCAGCGGGCTGGCCCAAGCGGTGCGTGAGGACCACGTGGCGCTCGACCTGGAAGCGCCCGGGACACTGGTGGCGCTGGGCGCGGCCAGCTGGGCGCCGCGCGACGTGCTGGGGATGCTCGAGCGGGAGCCGGGGTTGTGTGAGTTCCTTGGTGCGAGCGTCGAGCCTCAGCGCGTGGGTGCCCCACTGGTGGTGGTCGACCGGCGCTTTCTGTACCTTCGACGCTTGGCGGTGGCGGAGTTTCGCGTGGGCGCCGCCCTCGCCGAGGCGCGCGCGACCTCCCTGGACCTGCCGGGGGGACTGGACCGCGCCGCGTTCGACGAAGCGGCGGACTCGGTCGCGCGCGAACTAGCCGCGGCCGGCACACCGAGCCCCGAGTTGGCCGACGTCGCGTGGCGCTGTCTCACCCGTCGTGTCTCCTTCGTCGTCGGTGGCCCGGGCACCGGCAAGACCTGGCTGGTGGCTCAGGTCCTGCGAGTGCTGGACCGCGCGCTGTCCTCGCGAGACGCGGCATCGCTCACCTTTGCTGTGGCGGCACCGACGGGCAAGGCCGCGCGACGCGTCGCCGAGACGATCGACGGGGCCCTCGCGGGCGCGGACTTCGCTCGCCTTGGGCGCGACCGCGAACGCGAGGGTTCGCTGCACCGCCTCTTGGAACTGCATCCCACGAGGTCCGATCCGGTGGACGCCCTGCCCCACGACGTGGTGGTCGTCGACGAGGTGTCGATGGCCGACCTCTCCATCCTTGATCAACTGTTGCGCGCGACCCACGGCGACGAGTCACTGGTGCCCCGGCTGATCTTGGTGGGAGACCCCCACCAACTGGCGTCGGTCAACGTCGGCGCGGTGCTGGCCGACGCGGTGAACCCCGAGGCCGGCGACGAGGCGCTCGTTTCGTCGCTGAGCACCGTGCATCGCACCGGGCACCAACCCCTGCTCGATCTCGCCGCGGCGGTGAACTCCGGCGACGTTGACGATGTTGCGCGACTCCTGGGGGAGGGCGGCGTGATCGGGCACCACCGTGACGTCGAACATCCCGCCACCGTGAGACGCGTCATCGAGCACGCCGGCGACGTCGGTGAGCTCGCGGCACAGGGCGACGGAACGGGGGCGCTGCGAGCGTTGCGTCGTCGCAGCGTGCTGGCGGCCACGCTCGAGGGCCGGGGCTCCGTCGCCTGGTGGAACGCGCGGGTGGGTGCGCACCATCGGCGGCGGTTCCCGGTCGTGGCGGGCGAGCGGTTCTCGCTCGGCGAACCCGTGCTGGTGATGCGTAATCAGCGTGCGCTCAATCTGAGCAACGGTGACCTGGGCGTGGTGGTCGAGCACGACGGGCGTCGCGTCATCCACTTCGATGAGGAACGCGTGATGCCCGTGGGCGGCGTTGGCTACCTCGAGACCGCGTGGGCCATGACGATCCACAAGTCCCAGGGCAGCGAGTTCGACGAGGTCGTCGTCGCGCTG
Organism: uncultured Actinomycetota bacterium; assembly: GCA_963715855.1. Classification (GTDB taxonomy): domain Bacteria; phylum Actinomycetota; class Acidimicrobiia; order Acidimicrobiales; family RAAP-2; genus RAAP-2. Next base: position 942,872 of record OY970279.1, on the reverse strand, counting down.
GCCAACGTGGAGTCGCCGCTGCTCTCTCGCGAACTGCTCTACACCGCGATTACGCGAGCGAGCGAGGCCGTGACCGTGCTCGCGTCGCTCGAGGCGATCACTCGAGCGGTGGCCACGTCGGTGAGTCGCGTCTCGGGCCTCACCCACCGTCTGGCCCGTTGGTCGCCCGAACGCTGACGCCGCGCCGAACACCTCTCGCGAGCGGCCACGAGCCAGCGTCAACGTAATAATTCGCTAATTTCTGACGACGTCGCGCTCGAGGGCGTGCGCGAGGTCGATCCCTGGCGTGCGAAAGTCGGGGTCAGAGGCGCTATCGGATGGTTGCAGGCGAAGGCGTGCATTGCGTCGACGAGTGTGTGACAATCGCGCCCCTGCCGAGAGAATCGCGCCTCCCTTTCCTAAAATCTTGCGAAGTCGACCGCGCCGAGAGGCGCGGCCGATCGGTCTCCCCAGTCGTACGTGAGCCAGCCGACGCCCGAAAGGTACGCGTTGGCGCAACTCACGCGGCGCTGGTGGGGCCCTGTCGGGGGTAGGAGTTGCGCCAATGAAGTTGCCTCGTGGTCGGGCGAAGCGAGCCGTACTCGCACTGGGCGTCGTCGCGGCGGCGTTCGGCCTCGCGGGCGTCGGCGCAGCGTCGTCGGCCGGTGCCGATACCCCGATCTTCTACCTTGCGCTGGGCGCGTCTGATTCGTTGGGCGTGCAGCCCTCGGCGATCAACGCGTCCCCCCAGCCCACCGATCACGGCTACGCCAACGACCTCGTGGCCGACGAGGCGCAGCACGGTGTGGCGCTCGTGCTGACCCAGTACGGCTGCCCCGGCGAGACCACCAACACGATGATCTACGGGAGCGATCGCTGCTACCTGAACGGCGACACGCAGCTCACCGAAGCGGTCAACTTCCTGCGCAGCCATACCGCGGACCACGGGCTCGTCACGATTGACATTGGGTTCAACGACATTCACCCCTGCCTGCGCCTCGGGGTGAACTCCGCGGCGTGCGTCACACGTCGGTTGGTGAACCTGCAGTCCCAGCTCACCTTCATCTTGACGGCGCTCAAGTCCGCGGCCGGGCCTGACGTGACCTTCGTGGGCCTCAACCACTTCAACCCGCTGTTGGCCGCGTCGGTCGGCGGCATGCGCGACGCGGTGTCGCGCGCGATGTGCGTTCGTGGCATGAACCGCATGAACGACACCCTGTTGGACGTCTACTCACGGTTTTCCATACCCGTGGCCCTGACAACCAAAGCATTTTTGCAGGGTGACTCGACCGTCGTCATGCTTCCCGGTTTCGGTGCGTTGACGGCCGGGGTCGCGATGGTCTGCCAGCTCACCTACATGTGCCTGCCGGCACCTCTGGGGCCGAACATTCACCCCAACGACGCCGGCTACCAGGCGATCGCCGACTCGATCGTGCTGGTCCTGCCCCCGGGGTGGAACACGGCGTAGCCCGTGGCGGTTCGCGTGACGGGCCGTGACGTGTGGTGCGACGACTACGTTGTCGAAGATGACGGGAGCCGACGCGAGCGCGCGGGGTGACGACGACGCGGCGTTAACGGCGCACCTCGTGCTCATGCGTCACGGCGAGACCACGTGGAACAGCCGGCGCATTGTCCAGGGCCAGAGCCCCGGATCCGTCCTCACCGACCTGGGCCGGACGCAGGTGCGTAACACGATCGCCGAATTGGCGGGCCAGGTTGACGCCGTTGCCTGCTCGGACTTGGAGCGGGCGATGGAGTCCGCCCACATCGTCGCCACCGCGCTGGGGCTCTCGGTGCGCGTCGACCCCGGGCTGCGCGAGCGTTCCTTCGGTGTCTTGGAGGGCCAGCCGCTCGACGTGCTGGTTCCCTCGGTCGAGGGGATCGTCGACGCGGTCGTCGCGGACGAGAACGCTCGCCCGGCCGAGGGTGAGTCGCTGCGCGACCTCTACGAGCGCTCGGTGCGCGCCGCGCGCCGAGTGGGCCGTCACCGGCCCGGTCAGCGCACCCTGGTGGTGGCCCACGGTGGTCCGATCCGGATGATCCGCGCCTACGCCGAAGGCCGACCTGTCACCGGCTGTCCCTGGGACAAGGTGGCGAACGCGAGTCTGTGGCCGGTCGTGGTCGCGCTGCGTCCCGAGTTGAGCCTCGACTAGTCCGGCACCGTGAGGTCCAGCGGTCCGTCGTCGAGCGTCTCGGTGGCCGCCGACGTGGCGAATCGACCGCGGCGCGGCACGAGGCTGCGCCACGTCTCCTGACTGCGCCCCGTCAAGGCGCGCGCCACGGGCGTGCGCGCGGCGAGCGCCGTGAAGAGAAATCCCATCAGGTAGGCCAACGCCACCGCGGTGAAGGTGACGTACGGCCACGGAACGTGCGGGTGCGTGACGGCGATGAGGCGCCCGAGCAGGGGGATCCAGATCAGCTGGGATAGGTAGATCCCGTAGGAGTTGTCGGAACCGGATTTGACCACGGCTCGGGTGCGCAGGCTGCGGCGCGGGCTGACCAGGAAGACCCCGAAGATGTACACGCACAGGATCGCGCCCACGTTGTAGGGGATGGCCGTGACGGCGAAGGGGTTGACCCCGGGAACGAGCACTCGATGCAGGAATCCCTTGCCGTGCCAGTAGTTGAGCGCCACCGCGCCCGCGCCCGACGCGATCGTGACGCTGAGGATGAGGTACCCGTGCGAGCAGATCCAGTCGTGGACGTCGTTGAGGTGCATGGCGACGACGATTCCCGCGACGAGGTAGAGGGCGTACGAGGTGATGAGGCGCGTCTCCCAGAACGCCTGGGACGAGGCGTTCGCGAGGTGCAGGTGGACGGCGGGTGAGAAGATGTCGGGCCAGAACATGCTGTTGATGATCTGCCAAGCGAGGGCCGCGAGGATGAGGGTCCCGTGCCGGTTCTTCAGGCGTCGAACCCCGCGCAGCACCCACGGAAAGACCACGTAGAACTCGAGCAGGACCAGCAGGTAGTAGAGGTGGTAGTACCCGGTGAGCGTGAAGTGCACCAGCTGGTGCACGCCGGCCGCACTCAAGATGTTCTCGCCGCTGAAGTGGTAGTAGGGGAAACCCGACTCGGTGAGCAGAGAGACCCACACGAAGTAGATGAGCGTCCACGTCAGGTACGGCAGGCCCACCGCGAGGAGTCGGCGACGCCAGTAGTGGCGCAGGTTGACGGTGTCGATGCCCTGGAAGCTGTAGGCCAGCATGCACGACGAGACGAAGAGGAACGCCTCGCGCGAGAAATGCGTGAAGATCAGCAGATTCACGCGAGCCAGTCCCGCGGTCACCGGGGCGAGGAAGATGATCGAGTGCGTCGATATGACCGCGGCTTGTTTGATCGGACGCATCGCGTCGATGTGATCGAGTCGCTGGCGGGTTCCCGTCGACGGCGCGGGGTTATCGCTCATCGGCGCTTCGACGCGGCCACGAGATGCGCGAGTGCCCTCACCCCACGCTCTCGCTCAGGAGGATTGCGACCTGCTCGCCGCTGAGAGCTCCCTTTTGGATCTTTCCCGTGGCGTGCACCGGCAGGTTCTCGATGACCCTGAGCGTCTTGGGCCGGCGCGATCGAGAAAATGCGACCACCAATGCCTCGCGCAGCTCCTTGACCGTGGGCAAGATCGACTCAGTCGCCGTGGTGGCGTCGACGCCACTCAACTGCACGTAGGCAATGGGCACCTGCCCGAAGACGTCATCGGCTTCGCCCACCACCGCGGCGACCTCGACGTCGGGATTGGCCAGGAGCACCTCTTCGATCTCGCGGGGGAAGATCTTCTCGCCGCCGCGGTTGATCACGTCGTCGCTGCGGCCGACCAGGAAGAGGTAGCCGTCCTCATCGAGGTAGCCCAAGTCGTTGGTGCGCAGCCACCCGTCGGACGTGAATCGGTCTTCGTACCCGGGGGCGTCGTACTGGCTGATGACGGTCGGTCCGGTGATCTCCACCTGTCCCACGTCGTGGGCCGGGGACTCGGTGCCGGCGTCGCTCATGACCCGCAGGCGCACGCCCACGGGTCGGCCCACCGATCCGACGCGAGGGCCGTCGAGGGGATTGGCGCATATCTGGCTCGCCGCCTCGGTCATGCCGTAGGTCTCGATGATCGTCAGCCCGGTTTGGTCCTCGAAGGATGTCGCCAATGCCGTGGGCAACGGAGCCGATGCCGACCGCACGAAGCGCACGCCGTGGGCGACGCGCTCGCCGTCTCGCAGTGGTATCAGCCGGGAAATGATTGCGGGCACCGCGTTGATCCACGTCACCTCGTGGCCCTGGACCACGTCCCAAAAATTGGTCCGGTGAAAACGATCATCCAGGACGAGTGACGCGCCGGCGCTGAGCGTCGCCAGGATCCCGACCACCTCGGCGTTGATGTGAAAGAGCGGGAGGGGGTTGAACCCTCGATCGGCGGGGGACAGCTCGTGGTGCGCGGCAACCAGCGCGGCGGTCGCGAGTAAGTGCTCAGTGGGAAGACGGACGATCTTGGGCGTTCCGGTGGTCCCCGACGACGCCATCACCACCCCGCCAGAACCTTCGTCACCTAACCGGCCGCTCGCGGCGTCGAGCGGCCGCATCGTCACCTGTCCGAGTTCGTCGGCGTCAGACAGGTACACCGACATGGCGACGCGGCGCGCGTGGGTAGCGAAGCGATCGGGATTCGCGGACTCCGTCGTGGGATCCACCGGTGCCATCCACAGGTCTGCCGCGATGCCACCGAGGAAGGCTGTCGCGAACGCGAGGGGATCTCGCACACCCAAGCCCACCCGGTCACCGGCCTCGACGCCCGCGTCGCGGAACCGTGCACGCCAGTGCTCGCACTCCTCGGCCAGCTGCGCATACGAGATAGCCCGGTTGTCGCGCGCCGCGCGAAGGTAGGTCGCATCGCCTCGCACGAGCGCCTGACGCGAGATCAGCCCAGCGAGCGCTGACGTCGGCGTCACGGTGGCGGGGCTCTCGGGCACGCGCCTAATACATCATTCGAGAGTCCGCGTAGTGCTTGAACTCGAGAAGGTTCGATGACGGATCGCAGATGACGAAGGTGCGGTGGACCTCCACGCGTCCCTCGAAGCGCAGAGAGACGTCCGCGTAGAAGGAAACGTCGCGTTGACGGCACAGGTCGTAGACGGCGTCGAAATCGACCGACTCGCGAAACGTGACTCCGAAGTGCCGGGGGTACATGGGGACTTCCGACACCGGTACGCGCTCGGCCGGGGCCGGCGAGAGATGGCAGACCAGCTGATCGCCGAAGAAGTCAAACGTCACGCGGTCCTCGTAGCGGCGCGCCAACTTGCACCCCAACTGGGTGACGTAGAAGGACACCGTCTCGTCGAGGTCGTACGCGGGGATGGCCAAGTGAAAGACGTCGCGGCTCTCTCTCATTGGTCCTCCAGCAGTTGGGGCACGCTCGTCGACTCGAATCTCGACAAGGTCTCGCTCCGCAGTCCCTGGCGGATCGTCTCGAGCCCGACGACGTCAGTCGCCGCGATGTTGCCGAGGTTGACGTTGGGACCGACGCGGCCGACGAAGTAGTTCTGCAGATAGATCGAGGGCGCCTCGATGATGAGTCGGTTGACGTCGACGCCCGACGTGAGGATCTCCTCGACGAGCCCGTGCCGCAGTTCCCCGTTGGAGCGACAGAGACCGCCGGTACCTGATTCGCGTGTCTCCAAAGTGACGAGGTACGCACCCGCGACGAGATCGGCGTTGAGGTACTCGATCCACGTGACCGGTGCCATCATCTCAGAGCGCGCGTTGTCCTTGAGTCCGACCTCGGAAATGACGCGAAAGTCCCGGGACAACTCCGCGACGTACCGGGCCTTCTCGACTTCCTCGAGGTCGATGGTGCCGTTGGAGACCTCCACGTACTCACAGCCCATCGTGTGGCAGAAGGCCCGGAACCGGTCGAAGCGGCCCTGGAGCAAGGACTTCTCGAACAGCGATCCGCCGAAGTAGTACCGGACGTTCGCGTCGTTGAGAACCTTGATCTTGTCGGTGATGTCCTTGGTGACCAGAGACGTACCCCAGCCGAACTTGATGAAGTCGACGAACTCGCCGTGCGACTCGATCAGGTCGCTGAAGTAGCGGGTGGGTAGTCCGGTGTCGATGACGACCGTGATCCCCGTTTCTCGGGGCTTGGTCTCGCGCGTCGGCAGAGCGAGCAGGGGATTGGAATCGTCATCCGGCATAGATAAGTCTCGTCTCTTCCGCTCGACCCCGGGGCGGTCCGCACGACTCACGCGACCGTCTCAGGTCGCTCTTCTCCACGCAAACATCCTAGGAAGTGCCTGGTGACGGTCGCCAAAGGGCGTCCTAGAACTTCACCTGATTGTCATGGCGTGAGTGAAACCCCGTTCATACCTTCGGATTGCAGAGGTTCAAACGCACCATTTCAATAGAATGGACACTGACCGAAACCATTGCCCGTTGGCTTGTACGACATCGAACCGGAGCCAAAGACCGGCCAAGAGTTCGGAGAGACTGCCGTTAGCGGGTTTGGTGCGGCTCCGGTGCCACTCGGCCCCGGCAGATCGGAAAGGTGAAGAGATGCGGCGATCGCGTAGTCACCGTGGTCTGCTCGTGGTCGCACTGTGCGTCGCACTCGCGGTCGGCACTGGGGTCGTCGTCGTCAACTCTCACCGCGCGACCGGCGACCAGTCGACGTCACTCTTCTACTTGGCCATCGGCGCATCGGCCTCGCTGGGTGTGCAACCCACTGGCAACGTCAAGCACAACGGCGCCTTCACTACCGAGGGGTATACGGACGACGTCGTGCACCTCGAAGCCACTCGTGGCACGACGGTGACCCTCGACAAGATCGGATGCATGGGCGAGACCGCCGAATCAATGGTGGGCGCGGGCGACCACTGCTACAAGCTCCCGACCACCCAGTTGTCGATGGCCACCGACTTCTTGAGGGCCCATCGCGCGGACCCGGGGCTGGTCAGTATCGATATTGGATTCAATGACCTGCGCAAGTGCCTGTGGGTCGTGCCGCTGGACACCCAATGCGCCAACCAGGGCATCGCCGCGGTGCGCCAGGACATGCCGACGATTCTGCGCGAACTCAAGAGTGCCGCCGGCCCCCACGTTCGCTTCGTGGGTCTCACGTACGCCGACCCGTTCCTCTATCGCTACATCAAGGCCGGACCGGGTCCCGCCCGAGCCCAGCAGAGCCTCACGATCATGACCGAGATGAATCAAGCGCTGAGTACGGCGTACCGGGCGGCGGGAGTCTCGGTCGCGGACGTTCCCACGCGCTTCAAGTCCACTGACACCTCAATGACGACGCTCGCGACCTATGGGACGGTGCCGACCAACGTCGCCCTCGTCTGCCAGTTGACCTGGATGTGCGCCGCGCGACCCTTCGGACCGGATGACCACCCCAACAAGACCGGGTACTTGGTCATCGCCCAGGCAATCGTCGCGGCACTGCCGAGTCAGTTCTAGCGATCACGTCGGGTTGATCGCCCGACCGTTGCCTTAGCTGTGCGCTTCGATCAGAGCCACGACCTCGTCGCGCCGGTAACCCTGGCCCCGCGCGTACTCCAATAGTTCGTCGATTCGCTCCAACACCGCGCCGCGTTGTGGCGACCCGACCACGCGCACGCCGCGTCCCCGAGTGAAGTCCAGCAACCCTTCGTCGCGCAGAATGTGCAGCGCGCGGATCACGGTGTTCTTGTTCACACCCAGTACCGTCGCCAGGTCCACCGCCGGTGGGAGTCGCTCTCCTTGAGCGGCCTCTCCTTCAGCGATCGCCCGACGAATCTCTGCCGCCACTTGGTCGTGAAGGGAAACCGACTCTTCCTTGTTGACTTTCGGGAATCTCATGGTACTATGAATACTAGTACCATTGACCGACCGCAGGGCAGGGAGATGACATGACGATGGCCCCACCACGAGAGTCCGATCTCGGGATCGCGACCGATCCGCTGGAACTGCTGATCAAGGAGGCTCGACGGCGTACGATGCGGCGCCGGCTGGCCTATGGCGTCGGGCTGGTGACCACGGTGGCCGCACTGTTGGTCGCGGCGGCGGTCGGGGGATACGGAAATCCGATTCGCGGTGGTGCCGGTGGTGCCGGTGTGGCGCGCGGGTCAGCGCTGGCCGTGGCGCCGTGCACCGCGTCGGCCGTCAAGGTCTCGCTGGAGGGTGCCAATGGAGGAATGGGCACGTTCACCCAACTGTTCTGGGTTCGCAACGTCAGCAACTACGCGTGTTCGATGACGGGATTTCCCACGGTGTCGTTCATCTCGACCACCGGTAAGACGATCCCCCAAGTGGTCACGCACACCCGAAGCCAAGGGGGCGTCTTGGGCTTGAGCCGTACCGGATCGCTGCCGCGTGTGAACCTCGCAGCCCACGGCGGCGTCGCCTCGTTCTGGATAGCCGACCACGACGTGCCCATGGGAGCCCGGCCGGCCGCGTGCGTGACCATCGCGCGCGTGGGCGTTGCGTGGCCCAGCGCCACCAGTGCGAGCCTCGTCACGCTCGGGCGGTTCCACCAGATCATGTCGTGCGGCCACGTCACGGTGTTTCCCGTGCTCTCGGGGCGTTACGGCGCCCAGCCACACAAGTCGCTGGAGTTCTACTTCGGCACACCGGGAACCAACAATCCGAACTACGGGTCCTACCCCGCCGCCAAGAGCGCGTAGTCGCCGAGTCACCGGTTCGCCCGCGAACCGGTGACGACCCCGTCGGACCAGGCTGTGGGCGTCGTGGCGGGTTCCGGGCACACCGCGCCAGCAACCCTTCCGGGGACGAACTACTCGGCACGCCTAGCGTGGCCCTAGCCACCGTGCCCGTCGGGTGCCCTGTAACGCTTGGCAATCCTGGCGAGACTGAATGGCGGGAGAGCGCATGAGCGAACACGCCGAGTCGAACGTCGGGAAGGTCCGGGTCGGACGCCGGGCCTTCATTGGCCTGGCCGCTCTTGGTGCCGCGGGGATCGCCTTTGGCGCCGACGCGCAAAGATTGTTTGCGAACAAGCTGGGCTCCATCGGCAGCCTCCTGCCGGGAGGGGACCACTTCCGGATCTACACGATCACTGGGACCCTCCCGTACATCAGCCGGCGCGGCTACCGCCTGAAGGTCAGCGGGCTGGTCGATAGTCCCGCTACGTTCTCCCTGGCGCAACTCGAGGCGATGCCGTCGTACACCATGGTCAAGGACTTCCAGTGCGTGACCGGCTGGCGCGTGCCCGGTGTGCACTGGAAGGGTGTGCAGCTGTCGCACCTTCTGGCCAGCGCCGGAGTGCAGCCGAGTGCGGGGGCCGTCAGCTTCGACTCCTACGACGCACTGGACACCGAGAGCCTGACGATCCCGCAGGCGCACCTGGCGGACGTGATCGTGGCCTACGAAATGCTCGGCGGCCCGGTCACGCGCGAGCACGGAGGGCCGGTCCGCCTGGTCGTGCCCCAGATGTACGGCTACAAGTCGCTCAAGTGGCTGTCGGGCATCCGCCTGGTCGAGAACGTCGAACCCGGCTACTGGGAGCTCAACGGCTATCCGGTCAACGGGTGGCTCGACGGGGCGACGGGCGCCACGAACCCCAACCCGAACCTGACGTGACCAGCGACACAGCCACGCGAACAACCTCGATGCGCGTGTTGCTGCGCTTCGACGGCGTCCAGCGCACCGCCCACTGGGTCAACGCCGCACTTTTTCTGACGTTGATGTTCACGGCCATCCCCCTCTACTACGGCTCCTTCTTCGGTGTGGTCTTCCCGCGACACGACATCCAGATGATTCACCTGTGGTGCGGATTGGCGCTGCCCGTACCGATACTCGTGTCGCTCGCCGGGCCGTGGGGCCGTCGGATGCGGGCCGACGTACGTCGCGTCAGTTACTGGACCAGGAATGAGATCGAGTGGCTGCGCACCCTGGGGCGCACGCCGATCAAGGCCGACAAGTTCAATCCCGGACAGAAGGCCAACGCCATCTTCACGGCGGCGGCCATCGCGGTGCTCTTCGTCTCGGGCTACATCCTGCAGTGGTTTCGATTCTTTCCGGTCTCCTGGCGCACCGGGGCCACGTTCTCGCACGACATCTTCGCGCTCGCCGTCTTCATCGCCGTCGCCGGACACATCGTCCTGGCGGTGACGCACCCCCAGTCCCTGAAGTCGATGTTCACGGGAAAGATCAGCGAGAGGTGGGCTGCGCGGCACGCGTCGAGGTGGCTCGCCGAAGACCCCGAGACCATCGACCACTAAGTGCCCGACCGCGCGTCACCTAGGTTGTGCGGCGGGCGGTCAGAGTCAGTTGATCGATGGCGTTGCACCACCCGAAGATCGGTGGCGCCGCGCAGGAAGAAGCGCGGGCTGTAGGTCGGGACGAATCCGTCCTCGAGCCGCAGATCCGGGTGCTCACGCGCCAGCGTGGTCAGCGCGACGCGCAGTTCCATTCGCGCGAGCGGTGCGCCAATGCAGTAGTGGATCCCGCGTGCGAAGGCGAGATGCAGGCGGCTGGCCCGCGACATATCGAACTCCTCGGGATCGTCGTAGCGCGCGTCATCCAGGTTGGCTGACCAGTAGCAGAGGTAGAGGCGACTTCCCGCCGGCACCGCGACTCCAGAGATCTCGCAGTCCTCGGTGACGTTGCGCATCATCCCGAACACCGGTCCGTCGCGACGCAACATCTCTTCGATGACCGACTCGACGCATTCGGGGTCGTCGACCAAGGCTTGCCACCACTGGCGATCCGAGAGAAGTTGGTAGAGCCCAATGGCCAGTGACTGCGCGATGGTCTCGTGTCCGGCCAGGAAGAGGCCCGGCACCAGGCTCAGCATCTCGCGACGCGACAGGTTCTCAGTGTGTTCGCGTGCGACGATCTCGCTCAGCAGGTCATTTCGGGGACTCACGCGCCGTTCGTCGAAGAGTTCCTCGATCCGGTCGTGCAGGTCGATGAGCCGCTGGGCCGCTGCGAGTTGCTCGGTGACGTCGGCGCCCAGCACGTAGGCCAACGTGAGATATCCCCAATCTTCGACGCCCTGGCGGAAGAGAGGCAACTCCTCGTCGGGAATTCCGATGAGTCGGGTGATGGTCACCAAGGGAAGTGGGTAGCACAGTTCATCGACCAGATCCGACGTCCCGCGACGTCGCAATGGCTCGAGCAGTCCCCACGTGAGGTCGGTGACCTCGAGCTCGAGTTCGGCGATCCGCTTGGTCGAGAATGCGTGACTCAGCACGCGACGAAGTCGCGTGTGCGTGTCGCCGTCGAGTCCCGAGAGCGTCCCCTCCATTGGTATCCGACCAGAGACGAGGGCTTTGACTTCGGGGCTCAGCAGCTCATCGATCGACAAGATGTCTTTGTTCGTGAAGCGACGTGGATCACGCAGTATCGCTTCGACGTCCGAGAACCGAGTTACCACCCACGCGTTCACCGCCGGGGCGAAAAAAACCGGCTCGTCGCGTCGGGCGGCGGCGAGCACCGGACCCGGGTCTTGGGCGAATGCGGGGTCGAGGGGATTGAAGACCTCCGCGGCTCCTCGGCGCGTCATCTCGTTGGCCACACCCTCTCCTCTACGGCGCCCGATGGCGCGCCCGGGTGGGCGCCACCAACGAAGATTATGGTGGATTCACGACCAAAGGATGGTGCCAGTTGATTCGTCACAGTGCCTTCTGCACCGCGACACCGAGGGCATGATGGAGCCTCACGTGCTCCTTTCACGGAGGCGGGAACGTTGATGCTCGATCCCATTGGGCCATCGGATTCGGCAGCGCCGACGGATGAGGAGTTGACGGCGCTGGCGTTGGCGGCTAATCCGCACGCGCCGCTTGATCCGGACGCTGTGCCCTGGCGTGGTCAACACGACCCGTCTGTGGACGTCCTGCCCGACTGGTACATGCCGGCACCTATCGCGAGGGGACGCCGACGCGGGACCACGTTCGTCATTGTGGCCATCTGTTCGGGCATGCTCATCATCAGCGCCTGTGGTTTGTGCGTGACGTCGGGTTTTCTCTCGCTGGCGTGACCCGGTGCGCGCGACTCACCGCCGCACTGGCGCCGTCGTTTCGCATCGCGGTGCGCGGCAACATTGCCGGTGTCGTGCGGCGCTAGTGAAGGGGGGAGTGACTAAAGATGCGTCACGGCCTCTTCCTACCCCCGTTTGACGAACTTGCCGATCCGCATCGACTGATGGACGTGGCGGCGTCAGCTGAAGCCGCTGGTTGGGACGGCATGTTCCTATGGGATCACCTGGACTACGTGCCCCCCGTTCGACAGATCCTCGATCCGTACACGTGCCTGGCGGCCATCGCCACGGTCACGTCCACGTTGCTGATCGGACCCATGATTACCCCGCTCACCCGTCGGCGAGTCGCGGTCCTGGCGCGCCAAGCCGCGACTCTCGACATACTGAGCGGCGGTCGGCTGGTGCTCGGCCTGGGTCTCGGTGACGACGCCGACATCGGCGAGCGGTCCAGCTTCACCGAGTTCGCAGACGATCGGGCCCGAGGTCGCGCCCTCAGTGAGGGCCTGGAGACGTTGACCGGCTTTCTGTCCGGGCGCGAAGTCACCCACTCAGGCGAGTTCTACCGAGTGGACGGCGTGACCTTCGAGCCGGTGCCCCGGCGCCCGAGCGGTGTACCAATCTGGCTGGCGGCGCGTTGGCCCCATCCGGCGCCACTGCGCCGAGCCGCGAAGTACCAGGGGGTCGTCGTCATTCAGTTGAGCGAACCCGACGACGTCGCGAAGTTGCGCGACCAATTGCTGGCCGAGGGAGCCGACCTTGATTCGTATGAGATAGCGCTCTGGGCGGGCGATCTGGGTTCCACGGACGCCGAGCGCTGGGACCGCGCGGGCGTCACGTGGGTGCTGCGTTCAGCGGGGCCCTTCGATATCCGCTTCGACGAGGTCGCACGCCTGGTCTCGGAGGGACCGCGCCGCTGAGGTCGTAGCGAGCTCGTCGACCACCATCTGAACCGACTGGCCCTCACCCTGGATCGTCTTCGGTTGCGCGCAGCGAGCGCCACTGGGCCAGCGTGCGGCGCCCCGAATGAGAGCGGGCACCGGTCGTAACCCGCGCGGTTGGCCGGCCGACGCCGGGTTTGAGCCGCACTTGCGACGTGGTTGTGTTGACGTTGATTTTGGTGCGCCACATTTGCTGTGGGCACTATCGACGCAAGGGCATCCGTTGACAACTACACCTCTCACACCCTCGACTCCGCGCCGAGTCAAGAGACGTCGCGCGAGCTCCTCGATCGACGTTGGCGCAGATCTGGCCCACGCCAACTCACTCAACCAGACGTCACGAAGTCTCGAGCAGGAGTTTCTCGTTCTGGCGCCCGCACCCGACGTGTCCACGAGCGGTGGCGAGGTTTCTGCGCCGACCAGTGGGATGCACACGAGCTTCCAGGTCCCGGCACCCACTCCGCCGGGTCGCTATCTCAGTGTCGGCTGGAAGTTCGCGATTGCGGTCGTCACGGCGTGCGTGTGGACCGGCGCGTCGGTGTGGATCTCGGCGCCGTGGGTTACGGGACTAGCTGTGCACGTCACGATCGTTCCGGCAATCCTCATCGTGTCGCTGCTCGCGTTCCTGCCCGGCTTTGTCGTGGCCTTCCTGATGGCGGGCCTCGCCTTCGATCGCCAGCCACCACTACGCTTCACCTCGCCGAGTGAGCCGGTCACCGTTCTGATCGCCGCGCGTAATGAAGAGGCCGCGATCGGCGACACCGTGCGGTCGCTTGCCCAACAGGATTACGAGGGTCCCCTTCGCGTGATCGTCATCGACAATGGTTCGACCGATCACACCAGCGAAGTGGCGCGCGCGGCCGCGGCCGAAATCGGATTCGCGATTGAAGTCCTATCCGAGGCCACGCCTGGCAAGAGTCACGCGCTGAATCTCGGGCTGGCCAATGTCACGAGCAGTCTCGTCATCACCGTGGACGCCGACACCCTGTTGCAACGCTCGGCGCTCCGACTCTTGGTGGCCCGACTGGTCTCCTCGCCGCCCGCCGTGCACGCGGTAGCGGGCGCCGTGTTGGTGCGCAACAGCCGCAGCACCTTCTGGAGCCGCCTGCAGGCGTGGGACTACTTCTTGGGTATCGCCTCCGTGAAGAGAATGCAGGGACTCTTTCAGAACACCCTGGTGGCCCAGGGTGCGTTCAGCCTCTACCGCAGTGACGCGGTGCGCGACGCCGGGGGTTGGCCCGACGCCATTGGCGAGGACATCGTCCTGACCTGGAAGATGATGAACAACGGCGCCCGCGTCTTCTTCGAGCCGTTGGCCGTCGCGTTCACGAGCGCCCCCGAGACGCTGAAGGTCTTGGCGCGTCAGCGCTCACGCTGGGCCCGAGGCATGATCGAGGGTCTTCGCACTGTGCCGCCGTGGCGACACCAGAACGGCTACGCCAAGGTCCTCACGGGCTTCAACCTCCTGATCCCCTTCCTCGACACGGCGTACGTCTTCCTGTGGCTCCCCGGTCTCGTGCTCGCGTGCTTCGGGATCTTCTGGTTCGTGGGTCCGATGACGGTGGCCGTGCTGCCGATGACCTTCCTCGTGTACGGCTTGCTCTTCCACTATCAGAACCGGCGGGTCTTCCGACCTCTCGGACTGAAAGTGCGCCGCAATCTCGTCGGGCTCTTCCTGTTCGTGCTGATCTATCAGGTGTTCATGTCGTCGTTCTCGGTCATGGGCTACGCCCAGGAGTTCACGCGGCGCGCCCGGCGTTGGAAGTAGGCGCTCCGGCGCATGGCCGCTCATGGTTTCCTCACCGCCATGGGTAGAGTGCGTCGCGTGTGGCGGCGTACCGATCGCCGCGGAACGGGAGGCGATCCGTGGCGGCGTTTCCCCACCTCTTTGAACCCCTCACCATCGGTTCGTGCGTCCTTCGCAACCGTGTGGTGTCCTCCGGACACGACACGGTCATGGCCGAGAACGGCCAGGTCACCGACCGGCTGATCGCGTATCACGAGGCGCGCGCCGAGGGCGGCGTCGGGCTGATCATTATCCAGGTGGCCGGTGTCCACGAGTCCGCGCGCTACACGTCACACACGCTGATGGCGACCGACGACTCGTGCATCGACGGGTACGAGCGCCTCGCCCGTGCCTTGCACGAACGCGGCGCGAAGGTCTTCGCGCAGCTCTTCCACCCGGGACGCGAGGTGATGGAATCCCAGGACGGTTCGCGTCCGGTGGCGCTCGCCCCGTCGCCCGTCTCTAACGAGCGGTTCCGCGTCATGCCGAGGGCGCTGCGGCTAGCTGAGATCTCCGAGATCGTCGACGGGTACGCGGCGGCGGCCGATCGGGTGCGGCGTGCGGGTCTCGACGGGGTCGAGGTCGTAGCCAGTCACGGATACCTACCCGCGCAGTTCCTCAACGAGCGCGTCAACCGCCGCGACGACGAGTTCGGAGGAAGCGCGGAGAACAGGCTGCGATTCCTGCGCGAGGTGCTCGCCGTGACGCGGCGCCGTGTGGGTGCCGATTTCGTCGTCGGCCTGCGGATGTCCCTGGGCGAGGAGGACCCGGCCGGTCTCGACGAGGCGGTCGCCCTCGACGCATGCGTGCGCCTCGCCGAGGAGGGTCTCGTCGACTACCTGAGCGTGACGGTGGGTACGTCGGCGGGCCTCGCGGGATCGGACCACATCGCGCCGGACATGCACTTCGCCAACGGCTACACCGTGCCGCTGGCCGATCGACTCAAGGCTCGCGTGCACGTCCCCGTGTTGGCGGCGGGTCGCATCAATCAGCCCCAGGAGGCAGAGCGAATCTTGGCTGAGGGACGCGCGGACGCGTGCATCATGACCCGCGCGCTCATCAGCGATCCAGACGTCGCGCGACTTGCGCAGTCGGGACGCGCCGAAGAGATCCGTGCGTGCGTCGGATGCAACCAAGCCTGCATCGGGCACTTCCACCTCGGGTTCCCGATCTCGTGCATCCAGCATCCCGAGACGGGACGGGAGCGACGCTTCGCCAAATTGACACCGGCCAGCGTTGCCCGCCGGGTGCTCGTGGTTGGGGCGGGTCCCGCGGGACTGAAGGCCGCGGCGGTGGCCGCCTCGCGCGGACACGAAGTCGTGGTGCACGAAGCGGAGGGCCTGCCCGGAGGCCAAGTCCTCCTGGCGCAACTGCTCCCGGAGCGAGATGAGTTCGGCGGCGTGGCACTCAACCTGTTGGGCGAGGCGCGTCGCGCGGGGGCTCAGATCATCACCCGCAGTGAGGTCACCACCGAGTTGGTTGCCGACCAACGACCCGACGTCGTCATCGTGGCCACCGGCGCCAGGCCCTACCGCCCTTCGATCGAAGTGGTGGGTGACCCGATCATTCTTGACGCGTGGCAGGTTCTCAGAGGCCAGTCACCGCCTGCCGGTCACACCGTCGTGATCGACACCCAAGGCGACTGGATCGCTATTGGTGTAGCCCGGACCCTGGCGGCGCGGGGCCACTCAGTCACCCTTTGCGTCACCGGCTACGCGGCGGGCGAAAGCCTCCAGCAGTACGTGCGCGACGCGCACCTGGCGGCCCTGTCGCGCGAGCGCATCAACATCGTCCCTCTGGTTCGGATCTTCGGAATGGACGACGACAGCGTGTATCTCCAGCACGTGCTCACCGGAGAGATGGTGATCCTGTCCGACGTCGCCGGCGTGGTGTTGGCGTGCGGTGCCGAGCCGGTCAACGAGCTTCTCGAATCACTGCTCGAGAGCGGGATCAGCGCCATCGGCGTGGGCGACTGCCTAGCGCCGCGCACCGTCGAAGAGGCTGTGCTTGAGGGGCTGATTGCCGCGAGCACCATCTGACGCCGGCCCCACATCCCTATCAGGTCACGTGCACGATCGACTTCTTGCTCAACACAACGCCCCAGCCCGTCCCACCCCCACCGACGTAGACGCGGATCGTGTGGTGGCGGAGCATTGCGGGAAGGTGGAAGCGGAACTTCGCCGTGCCGCCTGACACCCCCGACGTGCCCAGTGGGTGGCTCGAGGGCCCTACGTAGGGCCCGTTCTTCCAGTCGCCGAACAGATGGAGTCTGAGGTTGGGGTCCGTGACGCGGCTGCCGTCCTGGCGCCGCACGCTGACCGATAGCGAGCTGGTGGTGTGCAGCGTCAAGGAAGGCGAGATGTATGCGGTCGCATGGTGGAACGCTGCCACGGCGAAGCTGTACGGGCCACCGCTGTCGCCGGTCTCGTTGGCCGCCGGTCCGATCAGCATCACGAAGGTGCCGGTGAAAGGCGCGGTGAACCACAATGGCACGTCGCCTCCGGCCACGGGCGCCACCGTTGTCACGGTGGCGTCGGTCGTTCCGGGCGGCCACACGCCCACCGCATAGTTCGACGACGGCGAGGTGAGATCCACGCCCACCTGCACGCTGTCCCCCACAGTCAGCGGTACTAGCCAAAACTGCCCGAACGAGACCGGTCCAATGTTCGCCGGAGACGACACCGGATCAGCGATCGTGTCGCCGTACTCGAGCGTGAACAGGGCGATCATTGACGCCCCGGCCACGGTCGAACTTGGCTGAACTGAGTTGCTCTGCGCACCGGTCGGCGTCGACATCGCCGTGATGGCCCCCAGTGCAATCGCACCGCACACGCCGTACCTTCTAAGCGCATTCCCCATGAAGTCTCCCATCGTGTGGAGCGGGGTTACGAGGCAAAATAACATTCATCGGTGAGGGCCGTCCGTCGCGATGCGGTCCTTTCGGACCTCTCGTAGTGGGCGAGGGGGGACTTGAACCCCCACATCCTTTCGGACACAGGCACCTGAAGCCTGCGCGTCTGCCAATTTCGCCACTCGCCCTGGGACCAAGGAAGATTAGTCGAAGCGCCGTTTGACGAATATTCGCGCCTTTAGAAGTGCGCGAACGACCAGTACCATTGGAATTGTCATGGCCCTCAAGCGAGTTGAGAACCGCCTCGAGCGGCTGTTCGAACGTAGTTTTTCGCGCCCCTTCAAGAACGCGTTACAGCCGATCGAGATCGGCGCGAGGATCATTCGCGAAGTTGACCTCACGCGACGCTTGACCAACCAAGGACCGATTAGTCCGAACTCCGTGCTCGTGTGGCTCGGGCCCGACGACGCGGACCGCTTCGAAGGGTTCCAAAAGGCCCTGGTCACCGAGTTGGAAGAGACCGTTCGCCAACACGCCTTCGCCGAGGGCTACAACTTCGTGGGTCCGGTCAAAGTCGAGGTGTTCATCGACGACGACCTCAAACTCGGCGATATGGCGGTCAAAACGGACTTTGTCGGTGGTGAGAGCCAGCCGCGGGTCATCTCCGGCGACGGCCGATCGTTTAATTTGGCTGATCGGCCCCTGGTGGTCGGGCGAAGCCCCGACGTCGACATCGTGATCAATGACTCGAATGTCTCGCGGCGCCACGCCGAGTTCTGGCGCACCGCCGACGGCGTCGCGGTGCGGGACCTGCAGTCGACCAATGGAACCTACGTGAACGGACACCGGGTGACCGCGGTGTCTCTATCGCCACGCGATGACGTCACCATTGGCATGATCCACCTGCGGATCGAGCTCGCTTGACGCTGGGTGCGTCCACCAACTACGCCGCGGTCGTGCGACCGCTGCAGGTGCTCGTCATGGTGGTGGCCGGACTGTTCTTCCTTCGGGTGCTTCGCGTGGCCGCAGTGCAGTCGCGTCCGGTGTCCGAAGGAACAACTGACACCCGGCGTCGCCGCGGCGGAAAGTTGGCGCTCGAGTACATCGAACCGCTGGACCACGCCGGCGAGCGTGTTGACGTCGACCTCGCGGTCACCATCGGACGCAGTGCCGACTGCGACTTACAGATCTCCGATACGTATCTTTCATCGCGGCACGCGCGTCTGGCCAACGACAACGGTGACCTCACCATCGAGGACCTCGGCTCGACCAACGGGACCTATGTCAATCAGGAGATGATCAAGGGTCGACTGCTGCTGGAGAAGGGCGACATCGTGCAGGTCGGCGGTGTCCTCTTCGAGGTGGTTCGTTGACCCGATGGCGCTACGCCGCGGCTACGGACACGGGGCAGATCCGTGACCTGAACGAGGACATGGTCTTCGTCGACTCCTCGCTCGCGGTCGTCGCCGACGGGATGGGTGGCCACGCGGCCGGCGAGGTGGCGGCGACCCTGGCGATTGAGGCCGTCGAGCGCGGATTCAACGACGACTCCACCGTCGAAGGACTGAATCGTGCCATTGAAGACGCGAATCGCGTTGTCCTCGCGGACGCCCGGGCCAATCCGGAGCGAACGGGTATGGGCACCACGATCATCGCGGTGGGACTCACCCACGACAGTTCCGGCACCGTGTTCCCCACGCTCTTCAACGTGGGCGACTCGCGCGCGTATCAACTGCGCGACGGCGCGCTGCGCCAGTTGAGCGAGGACCACAGCGTTGCCGAGGAGTGGGTCCGGATGGGTCGGCTCACCCCCGACGAAGCGCTCACCCACCCGCGTCGACACCAGTTGACCCGGGCCTTGGGCATCGAGGGTGAACTGGATATCGACGTCCAGACGATCGCCGCCCTGCCGGGGGATCGACTGCTGCTCTGCAGCGACGGCTTGTCCAACGAGCTCCCGGCCGAGGCGCTGGCGCGACTGGCCAGCGCCGACGAGCCACTGGAGGACGTGGTCGGGCATCTGGTTCAGGCGGCGATCGACGCCGGGGGCCGCGACAACATCTCGGCGATCGTGGTGGAGTTCGACGAAGTGTCGTTGGCTCCGGTGCCAATCAAGAAGACCATGAGCGCGCGCCCAACGGTCGTCGCGGGGACGTCGGGCACGACCTCGAGGCGCCGCCGCCTCTTCACCTGGCGGGTGGGAATCACCTTTATCTCGCTGATGGCGATCGCTGCTGCGTTCATCGCGGTGATGCACTGGTTCGCGTACTCGGGCTACTACATAGGTGACGACGCCGGAACGATTGCCATATACCGGGGCCAGCCCAACGGGGTCCTGTGGTACAAGCCCCAGTTGGTCTCACTAACCTCATACCCGTCGACACATTTGCGTCCGGTTGACTATTCAGCCCTGGAGGCCACAATTTCCGAGCCGTCCTTCTCCGCCGCCGTCAACTACGCGAACTACCTCCATGACGAGTGGAAGACGGCCGGGAGCCACCCGATTCAGACGCTGCCGACCACGACGCTTCCCGGTCACTCGACCACCACCGTCAAGGGCCGGACCACTACGACTCTGAGGCATCGGACCACTACAACCGTGAAGGGGGCGGGGTAGTGTCGCGCCGTCTGAACGTCGTCGCGACCGGGATCCTGGTCCTGTTTCTGGTAGTGGCGATCCAGGCCGTCAACATCCAGTTCTTTCGCTCCAAGGCCCTGAGCGCGTCACCAATTAATCCGCGCAACATCTCAGGACAGGCGCTCTTTCCGCGCGGTGAGATCGTGGCCGCCGACGGAACCATCCTGGCGCGGTCAGTCCCCACGACAAACGGGTTTTCACCGTGGACTCGGGTGTACCCGCTCGGGGCCTTGACGTCCGGAGTGGTGGGCTTCTCATCACCCTCGTACGGGCCGTGGGCGCTTGAGGCGCAATACAACACATATCTCACCGCGCACGCTCAGCCGCCCCAGAGCCTTGCCCAGTTGCTTGCGCCCCAGACCGCCGCGGACTCGCTCACTCTCACCCTTGAGCCGCAGCTGCAGCGCGTGGCCCGTGCTGCCATCGGCGCGCAGGATGGCGCTGCGGTGGTGCTCGACCCTCGAACGGGCGCGGTGCTGGCGATGTACTCAAACCCGAGCTACAACCCGGCGCCCATGGAGTCGACGACCTTCGCGGTGGCCAAGGCTCAGTGGAAGAAGATCACGACCCCCAACGCTCACTTCTTTGAACCGCTTGCGCTGATGGCTACGCAGTACTCGTTCCCGCCCGGCTCGACCATGAAGGTCGTGACAACCTCGGCGGTGCTGCTCGGCAGGCCGGATCTCCTGAACAAGTTCTATCCGGTCAAGACCACGATCAGTCTCCCGCAGTCCAACAAGACCCTGTCCAATTTCGGTTTCGGCAGTTGTGGGGGGACCATCGCCGAGATGCTGCCACCGTCGTGCGACACCGGGTTCGCCCTAGTAGGCATGGACCTTGGCGGAGCTCTGCTCTCGTCGACGGCACAGAAGTTCGGCTTCAACAGTTCCCCGCCGCTCGACCTGCCGAACGTGCAGGCGAGCAGTTTCCCGTCGGCGGCGACGCTGAAGTTCAACCTGCCAGCGGATGCATATTCGGCGATCGGACAACAGAACGTTCGCGAGACCGCCCTGCAGAACGCCCTCGTGGCTGCGGCCATCGCCAACCACGGCGTCATGATGACCCCGCACCTCATGGACTACATAACAGCCCCCGATGGTTCAATCCTGCAGCACTGGAAGGACTCGCCGTACCTCACGCCGCTTACCTCGACCGAAGCCGCCTTCATCAACGCCTTGATGGTGAAGGTTGTCCAGGTCGGCACCGCGTCGGGTGTGGGGTTCCCGGCGAACCTTGACGTCGCCGCCAAGACCGGCACCGCCCAGATTGGCAACGCCGCCCACGAGCTCGACGACTGGATGATCGCGTTCGCTCCGGCGTCGAACCCGACAATCGCGGTTGCCGTGGTCATGCCCTTCCAACCCGTAACGACCGAGGGCGCAACCATAGCGGGACCGATCGTCAAGTGTCTCGTCGAGGGCGCCCTGGCGCTCCAGGCCCATCACCGCGCCTACGGCACGTCGACGACCTGTCCCGACTGAAGAAGATTCAGGAAAACGAAAGGCGTAGGCTAGGCGCGATATGGAGACGGTGACGGACCCACGTATTTACTCCAATCGCTACGAGGTGACCCACCTCATTGCCCGCGGGGGCATGGCCATGGTCTACCGCGCCCAGGATCTGTTGCTGAATCGTCCAGTGGCCCTCAAGATCCTCTACTCGGAGCTTTCGGCCGACCCCAATTTCGTGGAACGATTCCGTCGAGAGGCTCAGGCGGCGGCCAACCTGTCGCACCCCAATATCGTGCCGATCTTCGACTGGGGTGAGGAAGAGGGCACGTACTTCATCGTCATGGAGTTGGTGGAAGGAACGTCTCTGGCCGAGGTACTGCGTGGATCTCGCGTCCTGACACCGTCGCGCTCGGCGCACTTGGCCGCGCAGGTGGCCGCGGCACTTGGCTACGCGCATCGCAATGGCGTGGTGCACCGCGACGTGAAGCCGGGCAACATCCTGATCACCACCGAGGGTCAGGTCAAGGTGACCGACTTTGGCATCGCCCAGGCTGTCGCCTCCGAGGACCACCTCGCCGAAGCGGGTTCGGTCATGGGCACTGCGACCTACTTCTCGCCCGAGCAGGCCGAAGGTGCCGCGCTCGATGGTCGCAGCGACGTGTACTCGTTAGGAGTCGTTCTCTACGAGATGCTGGTGGGTCGTCCACCCTTCGTCGGCGCCACGCCGGTTGAGGTGGCCAGCCAGCACGTCCACGGCGTCGTGCCACCCATGGTCGACTTCTCGGACTCCGTGCCCCACGACCTCGAGGCGATCACGATGGAGGCGCTGGCCAAGTCGCCGTCGCGCAGATACCAAAGCGCCGACGAGTTCCGGGCTGACCTCACCCGTTTCACGGAGGGTCAGCCGGTGCGTGCCGCGACGCGCGACCAGGCATTCTTCGGGCCGGACGCGACGAGCGTCGTGGCCGCCGTCAACGTCGATCGGACCCAGGCGGTCCCAGTGATGACCGGACCGCGTACAGACGTGCGACGTCGTGGCAGCAACCGCACCGCCATTATCGCGGTGGTGGTGATACTTCTGTTGGGTGCGGGCGGGCTGGCCTATTTCCTGTTGGCCCAAAAGAAGGCCATCACCACGGTGCCCGACGTCATCGGGTGGGGTGCGGACCGAGCCATCACGACATTGACGGCTGACGGGCTGAACCCCAAAACATCTTCCATCCTCTCGACGAAGCCAAAGAATTCGGTTCTTTCGACGACGCCGCCGGCGGGAGCCCACTTCCGTAGGGGCCAGGTGATCCACCTCGTGCTCAGTTTTGGTCCCAACGTCACGCCCGTTACTGTGCCCGACGTTCGAGGGATGAGTGCGGCTGACGCCGAGAACGAACTACAGGGCCTGCATCTGAATTTCACTCCCCACTTCGTTCCGAATAGGCCCCCGAACTACACCGGCCTGCCGGGTACGGTGATCTCTCAAACGCCGAAGAAGGGCACACAAGACCACACCGGCGACACCGTGATACTGAACATCCTGTCGTCCAACGCGCTGATCCCGGTGCCGAGTACCATCGGTGACACCGTCCAGCTGGCGACTCAGACCATGTATCAGTCCACCCTGACGGTCAGTTCGAGCACGACCAGTCAATGTTCCAATACGGTCGCCAAGGGCCTGGTAGTAAACACCACGCCCGCGCCGTACAGTCAGGTCAAGTCCGGAACACCGGTCACCTTGATCACGTCTGCAGGTAAGTGCCCAGTGATCTTGAAGAGCGTGATTGGACAAACGGCGTCGCAGGCAGATCAGATCCTCACTAATCAAGGATTCGTGCCGGGTCAGACCACCGTTTCGACGAGCCCCAGTTGCTCGACCGCCACGTCGGGACTCGTTGACTCCCAGACTCCGGCGGGTGGGACCACCCAGCCATACGGGTCGCCCGTCGACCTCACCGTCTGTCCGTAATCAAAGGGCCCAATCGCGACCGGTAGCATCGTGGTCCTATGGCCAGCGGATCCAAGCGACGCGACTCCAAATCCATGGGCCGCTACGTCTCGGCCCAAGGCCGCGGCCGTTACACGGCGCCTAAGCCACCGAACGCCGATCACAGCCCCCACTGGTACGGGTGGCTGTTGCTGGACCTGCTTCTGTTCGGGGTGATGGTCATCACGCTCAACTACCTGTCGGTCTTGCCCGATTCGGTCTCGTCCTGGTACCTGGGCGTCGGACTGGCCTCGCTCTTCGTTGCCTTCTATCTCGCGACGCGCTACCGCTGACTACTCCGGCGCGCGACCGACGTTGCGCGGCTCGCGTCCAGCGAGCACCCACCCGCCGAGCACGGCGAGGATCGGCAAGCCGAGGAAGATGAACCCGAGGTTGAGCAGGGGCACCTGGGTCAGGTCGCTCAGCATGCTGCCGGACTCGCTCTGATTGGAGAAGAACGCGGCGCATGCCACGTAGGCGCCGGCCGCTCCCAGCACGGCCCCCAACAACGCCAGCGCGCCACCGGTGGCCGCGGTGATCGAGCGTCGGGTCCACCCGCTGGCGCCGGCGGCGGTGAGGGTGCGCCGATCGCCCGCGGTTTCCGCCCTGATCAGTCCGATCGACATGGCCAAGACGAAGAGGGCGATCAGCAACGCCGCACCGGTGGCGTAATCCACCACTTCGCCGGAGGTCGGGAGGCTGTTCTTGGACTCGACGGACATGCCCGCGGCGCTGGCCGCCTGACGCGCGGCCGCAACCTGCGTGGTAGTCAGTGGCTGGGGGGTAACGAGGAGCCAGCCCGCGACGCCCTCTGACTTGGCAAGGTGCAAGGTGTTGACCGCGTGCTCGGTGATCACGGTGTTCGGCCCCGAGGTGCCTGGGGGTAGCGCACTGACGTTCTGGATGATCGGGTTGGCGACACAGTTCGAGGGCGGGCAACCGTTCGAGTTCTGGACGGGCGACGGACCGGTCTTTGGCGCACTCCCGAAGTAGTTGCCGTAGACGAGGAGTATGTTCGCGATCGTGTTCAACCCCGGACGCACGCTCAGGATGTCGGCGCGTGGGTCGACCTGGCTCGACGTGATGTGAAAGGCCCTCAACAGAGCCGGCGTGGCGAGGAAGACCGGGCCGTTCCAGTGGCGGCCCGCCGCATTGTGTACGAGGTGGGCGCTGGTCGTATACAGCGTCACGTTGCTCCTGGCGTGCAACGACGTCGCCAGTCCACGCTCCACGGCCGTCTTCGCCACGATCGACGGCCCGGGATTGGCACCGGGACCATTGCGTCCGCTCTCGTAGATGAGCAGCTGGTTCGAGGCGAGGTTGGGTCCGACGTAGTCGAACACGTTGGCGTAGCGCGCGGTGGTGGCCACCATGACGACCATGGCGGTGAGGACTCCGATGCTGATCGCGGCCAGCGTTGAAGCGGACCGCGCGCGGTAGCGCACGAGGTCGCGCATCGCCAGGCGCACGGCCAGCGGCGCACGCTTCACCCCGGCCAGGGAGGCAATGAAGGTGGGAGCGAGCAGCACGACGCCGGCCGCGAGCGCGAGGAATCCGAGGAGCAGTGGCGCCGTGCTCGCTCCGCGGCTGCGTGCGGCGTCACCCATGAGCAGGAAGGCCACGATCATGACGACCACGCCGGGCAGCGCGGTGCGCGTGATGCTCTTGGGTGGTTCGGGCCGACCGGCCAGAGCGGCCACGATAGGGACACGCGCGACCGTGCGGCCCGGGCGCCGCGAGGCCAGGAGCGGGGTGAGCAGCGCGAGGGCGAGTGCCGCGACAATCGCGACCCACGGCAGGTGCCACAGTCCGATGACGTGGTGCTGGGTTCGCTCCAAGTCAGGTCGGTACAGGACCCACACGGCCAGCCCGAGGACGGAGCCGACAATGACGCTGGTGACCCCGACGAGCAGTCCGTTGGTTCGCACGATCGATCGAACGTGACGGTCCGTCGCGCCCAACGCGCGCAGCATTCCGAGTGAGCGAAGGCGCCGTTGGGCGATGACCGTGAAGCCGGCGATCGACACCAACCCAATCATCACGAGCCCGAGTGCGGAGGCCAACACCACGAGGGTCGCGGGGCTGGAGATCCCCGAAGATGGCGGTGGCGGCTCCTGCACCAACTGCTGAAGGCTGCCCAGTCCCGTCGGGTTGCGGTCGAACAGCACCGTGACCTGCGTGGGGTGGGTCAGCTCGCCCGGAGCGACGAGCGCGAAGTCGTCGAGAAGGCTTTGGGGGTTCTCGACAATCCCGACGACCTCGCGCGTCGTCGCTCCGAGCGTCCACGACGAGCCGACGTGGAGGTTGAACTGCGTGGCGACGCCACTGGTCACGGCGACCTGACCGGCACCAGAGGGATACTGCCCGCTGACCAGTTTCAGCATCGGAGTACCGAAGGCCCCGTGGGGGTTCTGGGAGCGCAGGTCGTATGAGTTGACGGATCCGGGGAAGGTCAACGCCTGGTTCGCGATGACGTCCTCGGGTCCGACGTGGCGCGAGACCATGGCGAGCTGCGCCGACAGGTTCACCGAACCGGGAAGCGTGATCTGATATCCCGCAGTCCCAAAGCCGGCGTTGGCGGGGGGCGGAATGTTCGTGGCCGCCGCTGCGCCCACGAAGGTCGCACCGACGGCGAGCGACAACAGGCCGATGATCAAGATCTGCTGGCGCCACTCACGGCGAAACAGCCGCCACGTCCAACGTCGTACAGCCCTTCGCGCCGGTCGACCCGGTTGGTTGAGGTCGCTCATCGCGCGCCGGCGCCCGAGGGCGCGACTGCCTCGGATGCGTCGGTGACGCGACCGTCGAGCAGGTGTATCACGCGGTCGGCCATGGATGCCAGGTGGGCGTCGTGGGTGACGACCACGGCCGCGACGCCCGCGTGACACGCGTCGCGGATCATGCCCATCACGGCCTCGGCGTTGGCCTGGTCCAGTGCGCCCGACGGTTCGTCGGCCAGCAGCAGGTGACGGCCACCCACGACCGCCCGGGCGATGGCGACGCGTTGGCGTTCGCCTCCCGAGAGCTGGTCGGGGAAGCGCTCACCACGGTCCGCGAGACCCATGAGCGCGAGTGACGCCTCGGCCTCTTCGCGCGCCGACGCCGTGGCGACGCCGTCGAGCTCCAATGGGAGCGACACGTTCTCGAGCGCCGTCAATCCGGCGAGCAGATTGAAGTCTTGGAACACGTAGCCGATGGTGCGTCGGCGCAGCCGCGCCGTGTCATTTCGCGAGAGGGTTGAGACGTCGGTCCCGTCGATGCGCACCTCGCCGCCGCTCGCTTGTTCGAGCGTCCCCGCGATGGTGAGCAGGGTGGACTTGCCCGAACCGCTCGGTCCCATCACCGCGACCATCTCGCCGCGAGCGACCGCGACGGTGACGTCATTCAACGCGTGCACCTCGGTGTCGCCGGTGCCGTAGCTGCGGCTGACGTGGCGAAGTTCAAGGACGGGTGTGGCGGATGGCGTCGTGCTGGTGCTCATGAGGCCA
Source organism: uncultured Actinomycetota bacterium (assembly GCA_963715855.1). Classification (GTDB taxonomy): domain Bacteria; phylum Actinomycetota; class Acidimicrobiia; order Acidimicrobiales; family RAAP-2; genus RAAP-2. The sequence goes on along the minus strand of OY970279.1, from coordinate 915,801 downwards.
ACGTAACGAGTGCCGTGCGCGCAGGCTATGGGGGTCAACCCCGACGCGACCCCGAGGGTTCAGGGTTTACCCCGAAGGCTCAGCCGAGTCGCTCGATGATGGCCGCGTTGGCCAGACCGCCACCCTCGCACATCGTCAGCAGTCCGTACCGGCCCGACGTGCGTTCGAGTTCGTTGAGCAGCGTCGCCATCAGCTTGCCCCCCGAGGCTCCGAGGGGGTGGCCCAGCGCGATCGCCCCACCGTTGACGTTCACCTTGGCGAGGTCGGCGTGGTGCTCCTTCTGCCAGGCCAGCACCACCGAGGCGAAGGCCTCGTTGATCTCGACCAGGTCGATCTCGTCGAGGGTGAGTCCGGCGCGCTCGAGCACCTTCGTGGTGGCCGGGATGGGACCGGTGAGCATGGTGACCGGATCGACCCCGGCCAGGGCGAATGCGTGGAAGCGTGCGCGTGGCCTGTAGCCCAGTTCGCGCGCGCGCTCCTCGGTCATCACGAGCACGGCGGACGCGCCGTCGGTGATCTGCGAGGAGTTCCCCGCCGTCACTTTGCCGTCCTCTAAGAACGCGGGCTTGAGTTTGGCCAGCGCCTCGACGCTGGTGTCCGCGCGAATCCCTTCGTCACTGGTCATCACGTCGTTGGTTGCCTGCCCCTCGTCGTCGCGCACGGCCAGGGCGACGATCTCGTGGTCGAAACGGCCCTCGGCGGTGGCACGAGCGGCGCGCCGGTGGCTCTCCACCGAGAACTCGTCGAGGTCCTCTCGGCTGATGTGCCACTGATCGGCGATCATCTCGGCACCGACGCCCTGATTCTTGAGCCCGCCCACCGGCTCGTAGCGCGCGCGCACTGAGGGACCGAAGGGAAAGCCGGCGTCCGTGCCGATCGAGCTGCCCATCGGAACCCGGGTCATGGCCTCGACGCCCGCCGCGACGACCACGTCGTACGCACCGGCCATGACGCCCTGGGCCGCGAAATGCAAGGCCTGCTGGGACGACCCGCACTGTCGGTCCACCGTGGTGGCCGGCACCGACTCGGGCCAGCCGGCGGCGAGCACCAGATTGCGCCCGACGTTGAAGGCCTGTTCGCCCACCTGGCTGACGCAGCCGACGATGACGTCGTCAATGAGCGCGGGGTCCAGGTCGGTGCGCGCGGCCAACGCGCTCAGGGCCTCGGCGCCCAGGTCGACCGCGTGCCAGCCGCGCAGTTTGCCGTTTCGCTTGCCACCCGGTGTGCGCACGGCGTCAACGATGACCGCGTCCCTCATGTTGTCTCCTTGGCCGGTCCCCGCATCGGGCAAATCCTACGCGCGGACCCGCGAGTATCGTCACGGGCGTGACGCCGCGCGACATGGACCGCTGGCTCGGTGACGGCGGCATGGAGATCATCGCGGCGCTCGGCGGACAGCTCCGCGCCTACGGCGTCGACGGCGAGGACCTCGGGTGGGCGGAGGGCACCTTCGATCCGACGCCGCTCGCCGCCAACCCTCACGGAACGGTTCAGGCCGGTGTCCACGCGGTGCTGCTCGACGCGGCGATGAACTTCGCCATCAACGCCGCGCTGACCGGGCGCGACCGCGCCGCCGCCACCATCCAACTGGCCACCGAGCTGGTGCGTCCCGCCTCGATCGGATCCGCCTACCAGTTACGCGGTGAGGTCGTGCGCCTCGCGCGTCAGGTGGCTCACGCCGAGGCCACGATCACGAACGGCGAAGGCGAGTTGATTAGTCGCGCGTCGGGCACCTTCCTGGTGCACCGCGAGGCGCCTGATCAGATGTGATCGGCCGGGATCTGGCCGAGGCGCCCGGCCTCGTAGTCGTCGAAGGCCTGTTGCAGTTCGGCGCGCGTGTTCATGACGAAGGGACCGTAGGCGGCGACCGTCTCACGGATCGGCTCGCCGCCGAGGACCAGCACCTCGAAGGCCTGGGTTCGCGAGTCCTGAACCTCATTGGCCGAGAGCACCAGGTAGTCGCCGTCGACGTGCACGGCCATCTGGCCCGCGTCGAGCGCCGTGCTCTCGAGCCCGACGGTGCCCTGACCGGCCAGCGCGTAGGTGAGCGCGTTGTAGCCCGGATTCCACGGCAGGGCCAGTCGCGCACCGGGCAGCAGTGACACGTGCACGAGCGAGATCGGTGTGTGGGTGTCGCCAGGGCCGGGGGTGTCGCCGAACGACCCGGCGATGACACGGATGACCGCGTCGCCGTTCTCGTTGGTGAGCAGTGCGACGCGCTGAGCCTCGATGTCCTGGTAGCGCGGGTTGGTCATCTTGAGGCGCGCCGGCAGGTTCACCCAAAGCTGCACGCCGTGGAAGAGTCCGCCCGAGTCGATCAAGGCGTCCGGCGGTCGCTCGATGTGCAGGATTCCCGAGCCCGCGGTCATCCACTGCGTCGCGCCGTTCTCGATCAGGCCGCCGCCCCCGATGGAGTCCTGGTGCTGGAAGGTGCCCTCCAGCATGTAGGTGACGGTCTCGAACCCGCGGTGCGGGTGCCACGGCGTGCCCTTGGGCTCGCCCGGTCCGTAGTCGACCTCGCCCATCTGGTCCATGTGCACGAAGGGATCGAGGTCCGCCAGGTCGACGCCGGCGAAGGCGCGGCGCACGGGAAATCCCTCGCCCTCCAGGCCGCGCGGCGCGGTCGTGACGGACTTGACGCGACGGACGCGATCGGTGTCGGCGGGTGCGACGACCTTGGGAAGTTCTAGCGGATTGTCAACGGTGATGGCGGGCATGGCGCAGATGGTACCGGGGGCTAGCGGTGTCGTGACCGGGCCACGACGCGCGCGCGTTGGGCCACCACCACGACGATGGCGGCGCTGAGCACCAGCGCGACCTTGCCCGCTCCGAGGTTGAGCCCACCGACCGACGTCGGCTTGCCGAGGTAGTCGGCCAACGACGCGCCGACCGGTCGGGTCAGCACGTAGGCGGTCCAGAAGCACGCGACGGAGTTGAGGTGGCGCACCCGGTAGAGGTAGGCCGGCACGAGGATCAGGAGCGCGAAGAGGATGAAGGAGCTCAGGTACCCCAGTCCCAGGGTGTACGCCGTGAAGTCACCGACGGCGGTGCCCAGCGCGAAGGTCGTCAGCACGGCGGCCCAGTAGAAGAGCTCGCGCCGCGCGGTGTTGACCGAGCCCATCGACAGGGTCCCCTCGACCCGGTACCAGGAGACGAAGACGCCCGCCAACACCAGCGCGAACGCACCGGCCGACACCGTGTAGGGGACGTGGAGCGCGACGTGGGCCACGTCGGCGCACATGGTGCCGAAGACTCCCACCATCACCACGGCCCACCAGTACGAGAGCACCAGGAAGCGCGGGGCGTAGAGCTGATTCACCAGGGCCACCACGAACACGACCGCCGCGCCGAGCACTGCCAGCTCGGGGTTGAAGCGGTGTACGAGGAAGTCTGACGTCGACTCGCCCATCGCCGTCGACAGCAGCTTGGCGGTCCAGAAGGTGCCGTCGACGCCCGCCACCTTGGTCGCGCGGAACCGTCGGGTCGTCCACCTCGCCACGGTCAACCTTCGATCACGTCCTCGACGTGGCGATCGCGAACCACTAGGCGCCGGTGTAGTGGTGGTCCACCGCGGCCAACGCGCGGTCCAGGCGCGCCAGGCCGTCGCGGGCCTCGTCGGCACTGATCGTGCACGGCGGCACGACGTGGACCCGATTGAAGTTGGAGAAGATCAGCAGGCGCTCGGCGGCGCAGGCGGCCAGCAACTCGGCCATCGCGGGAGAGGAGCTCCCGTACGGGGCCAAGGGCTCGCGCGTCGCACGGTCCGTCACCAGCTCCAGCGCGAAGAAGACGCCGAGTCCACGAACCTCGCCGATGACGCGGTGGCGTTCTGCGAGCTCGTCGAGACCAGGTCGGAGAACCGTCTCGCCGATCTCAGCGGCGTGTTCGACCACGTGAGCGTCCTGCATCGCCGTCATCGTCGCGACGGCGGTGGCACAGGCCAGCGGGTGGCCCGAGTACGTCAGTCCGCCGGGGTAGACCCGGTCCTTGAAGGTCGCGCAGATTGCCTCATTGATGACCACCCCGCCGAGGGGCACGTAGCCCGACGTCACTCCCTTGGCGAAGGTCACCAGGTCGGGCTTGACGTCAAAGAGTTGGTAGGCGAACCACGCGCCGGCGCGTCCGAAGCCGGCCATGGTCTCGTCGACGATCATGACGATGCCGTAGCGATCGCAGATGTCGCGCACGCCCGCCAGGTACCCGGGCGGGGGCACCATGATGCCGGCCGTGCCCGGGATGGTCTCCAGGATGATGGCCGCGATGGCGGACGGACCCTCAAAGTCAATGGTCGACTCGAGGTGTTCGAGGGCGCGTGCGCACTCCTCGGCCTCGGTGGTGGCGTGGAAGGTCGAACGGTAGAGGTAGGGACCGAAGAAGTGCACCACCCCGGCGGTGCCGAGGTCGTTGGGCCAACGCCGTGGATCGCCGGTCAAGTTGATTGAAGTGGACGTCGCGCCGTGGTAGCTGCGATAGGTCGCCATCACCTTGTGACGACCGGTGTGCAGGCGCGCCATGCGCACCGCGTGCTCGACGGCCTCGGTGCCACCGTTGGTGAAGAACACCTTCGCGGCGCCTTCAAAGGAGCGGTCGAGAATCATCTCGGCGGCGTGGTAGCGCGCCTCGTACCCGTGCTGGGGCGCGATCGTCGCCAGACGCCCCGCCTGATCCTGGATCGCCGCGACCACCGCCGGATGCTGGTGGCCGATGTTGGTGTTGACCAACTGAGAGGAAAAGTCGAGGTACGTGGTGCCGTCTTCGGTGGTGACGTAGACGCCCTGGGCGTCGCGAACCATCATCGGATTGATGCTGCCTTGGGCCGACCAGGAGTGGAAAACGGACGCCTTTTCGCGCTCAACGCTGGTCAGGGTGGTGCGGTCGGTTGCCATGGTGTCCCTTCTCGACAGTCAAACGCTAACGCACCGGTTACGCGGTCTCCGCGCCAGCGTGCGCGGCCGTGTAAGTGTCGGAGGCGGTCGGACAGGACACCATCAAAGGGAAGGAACGAGATGAGAAAAGTGCAGACGTTCATCGCGGTCGTGGCGGTTGCGGGCGGTGTGCTCGTCGGCGGCGCCGGATCGATGGCGTCGGCCACGGCCACGCCGTCGTGCAAGCCCACGCAGATGGTGGTGAGCCGCGGGTCGACCAACGGTGCCGCGGGCACGATTTACCACGTCATTGTCTTCACCAACTCGGCGGGCACGTGCGCCATCTGGGGAACCCCGGCCATCCAACCGGTCGTGGGTCCGAGCCATCGCCCCGTCGGTCCGACGGCGGGCAACGCGTCGATGGGTCAGATGCCCGCTCGTCACGTTCTCACCAAGGGGATGTCGGTGAGCGTCAACTATGGCGTGGTCGAGACGGGGAACTTCTCGCCGGCCAGTTGCCGGGCCAAGAGCGCCGACGGCGTCTTGGTGTCGCTGTTGCCGTTCGTGAAGTCGACCTACGTCAAAATGTCGATCTCGGTGTGCACCCAACGGGTGAGCACGAAGAGCCGGTTGCTCTCGCCAGGTCGACTCGGCTAGCAGTCGTTACGGCGTGATCGCGACGTGGCGCCACGTCGCGCCGCCGTCACTCGTCACTTCGAGGAACGAGTAGGTGAAGTCCTCACACGCCGCGAGCCCGCGACTCGCGTCGACGAAGACCATTGACAGAACGTCGGGACACGCGAGGTGGCCGACCGAGGTCACCGTGCGCGCGTGGTTGCTCACGCGCTCCAACTCATTGGTCGGGCCACCGCGGGCCAGGAACGCGAGGTTCCCCGACACCGGGTCAAAGAAGCCGCCGCCGGTCCCGGACACCGGCTTGGGCGTCGCGACGTAGGTCCAGGAGTGTGCGGTGTCGCTCGTGAACCAGAAACCCTTGAGCATCCCCGTCGAGCACTGCGCCCACACTGTCGTCGGTGAGGCCACGGTGAGCGCGCACCCGGTGACACTCAACAGTTGGGGCGATGCAGTGAGCGTAAAGTTGCGACCCGAGTTTCGCGAATGGACGACGAAGGCCCTCGAGCCAGTCTCGGTCACCCAGACGTCGGTGCCCCGGGCGGCGACCGGGCCGAAGAAGCTTCCCTCCGCGCTCGTGCGACTGACGGGGATCTGTCGGCTCGCCCAATGGTCGGCGCTGAGCGGCGAGCTCGCGAAGCGAAAGTTCTGGCAGTACGGAACGGTCACCGCGCAGTTGGCGACCTCGAGATAGATCCTCGTGGTCGTGACCGCCACCGACTCGATGACACCGGGGACGCTCACGACCCGCCGGTGCCACGTACGGGCTCCGTCAAAGGTCGCGTACAGAGTGCTTGACCGACCCGTGCCGACGATGGCGTATCCAACGCTCGCTGTGGCGAAGACCAGTTTGCTGAGCGTGCCGGTAGTGCTGCTCGACAACGGCGAGATTGGGGGGAGTGCGACGGGGGCGTAACTGGTGGCACTCACAGTGGTGCGGTACGACTCAAGGCAGAGGGGGCGGGCGCAGGTGAACGTCGCGACGACGTACACGGTTGACGTTCCGGGGACCCGAGCGAGGAGTTGGGGCAAGGGGCGATTGACGGCGCTCGACGACCGCACGGGCGTCGCGAGGACCGCGAGGAGGGCCAACGCCAGTAGGAGCGGCGTGAGTGCACGAGGCCGACAGAGCATTCGAGGGCAACTTATCCGACGTTGCTCCGTGGTCACGGTGTTCGTGGGGATCGAACGGGGATGCCGGAAGCATGAGCCACCACGAACGTGCGTCGACGAGCGATCAATGGTCCCCTTCTTCAAACCTACGAATCAGCAGGCCAATCCGACGCAGCGCACTGCGAATTGGCCACTGTCGGCGATCGAACCCGAGGAGGAGCATCGCTTCACCCCCCAAAAACGCCTGGCCGACGAGAGCTGAGATCTCGTCTGCCGGAAACGGCCCGAGTGGACCGAACTGCCGTTCGGCTTCGCGCGCGACCTCGGTGATGAGATCGAGCCAACCCAAAAGAAGTTGTCGAACACTTTGGCCGATCGCTGGGTCCGACCATCCCGCGGCGATCATCTCCTGGAGGACGCGGACGAAACCGGACTCCAGGTCGTCTTCTAAAAAGTCGCACGCCTGCTCGTAGCGCAGCCAGAGCGGCTGATCCGCGGCGTACATATCGGTTTGGCGCGCCAGGCGGCGGCCACTCTCGGCTTCGAGCAGATCCAGGACCAACTGCTGCTTGGAGCCAAAGTGGTAGTGGACCTGGCTGAGCGAAACTCCTGCGGCCTTGGCCACCGCGCGCGTCGAGAGTCCCGCGAAACCATCGGCCAGGAGGCACAGGCGCGCAGCCTCCAGGATCGTGGCCCGGGTGGCACCTGAGGTGCGCCTCGTTTCACTCGCAATTGTCATCTTCGGGCGCTCGACCGAGGTCATACCGAATAATCTAACCAAAAAGTCCTTGACGTTATTGAACCTTGGTGCTACGTTCTCAAAAGTTCGGTCGTTCGACCGAAGAAATCGCACTCCAAGGAGGAACGATGACAACAACGCAAACTCCCGCCATCGACTTCGACAAGTTGATGGCCTTTGTCTTTCGGGCGGTTGACGATATCGGCACCACCCTCAACACCGCCCTCGTCGTCATGGGCGACCGGCTGGGGCTGTACCGCGCCCTCGCCGACGCCGATGGGCTCACCTCCGAGGAGTTGGCTCAGCGCACTGGGACCGCCGAGCGCTATATCCGCGAGTGGCTGAGCGCTCAGGCCGCGGGCGGTTTCGTCACCTACGACCCCGACTCGGGCAAATTCAGCTTGCCCCCGGAGCACGCCATCGCTCTGACCGATGAGAGCAGCCCCGCGTTCCTCCCCGGGTTCTTTCAGTTGGCCCTCGGCTCGCTACACGATTCGCCGCGGATCATTGAGGCGGCCAAGACGGGTGCCGGTATCGCGTGGGGCGATCACGTTGCGGACGTTCCTGATGGCTGCGAACGCTTCTTCCGGCCTGGCTACAACGCGAACTTGATTTCGACGTGGCTGCCCGCCCTCGACGGTGTCACCGAGAAGCTCCAGCGCGGAATCTCCGTTGCCGATGTCGGGTGCGGGCACGGTGCGTCGACGATCCTCATGGCCCAGGCGTTTCCTGCATCGACCTTCGTCGGCTCGGACTTTCACCAGGGGTCGATTGAGACCGCGCGCGAACGTGCGCAGTCCGCGGGCGTCTCGGACCGAGTCCGATTCGACGCCGCCCCGGCCTCCACGTTCAAGGGTCAGAACTTCGACCTCGTCACGATGTTCGACTGCCTCCACGACATGGGCGATCCGGTGGGCGCGGCCCGGCATATCCGCGAGTCGCTCGCACCCGACGGCACCTGGATGATCGTGGAGCCGGCAGCCGGTGACCAGCTCTCGGACAATCTGAATCCGGTCGGGCGGGCCTACTACTCATTCTCAACCCTGCTGTGCTGCCCCTCGTCCCTGTCACAGGACGTGGGATTGGCTCTCGGCGCACAGGCTGGCGAGGCGCGGATCCGCGACGTGGTCACCGCCGCGGGATTCCTTCGCTTCCGGAGGGTCAGCGAGACGCCGTTCAACATCGTCTACGAAGCGCGGCCGTGATCTTGCGGCGTCGTGACTCTTCGAGGTCACTGCACGAATCGCGGCACTGAGTTCCGTCAACTGAGGCCACCTCCTCGACCTGAAGTCGAGGAGGTGGCTCGCGTTGGTCAAGGCAGCGATGAGGTCGTTCGATTTCGGTCGACGGCCTTTTGGGTCGAGTACTTCGGGCCAATGGGGGGACTTGAGGTGTACATTCGCTTGACGTAACGGCGGGAGTGCACATGCTGACTTGGAATCCGTATCTCCTCGGCAACAACGCACCGGTATCGACCGAAGAGACCATCACCGACCTCGACGTGACGGGCTCGTTGCCATCGAGTCTCAATGGACGGTACCTTCGAAACGGTCCGAATCCGATCTCAGCGCCCGATGACGGTACGTACCACTGGTTTGCTGGCGACGGCATGGTGCACGGGATACGGATCGAAGACGGCCGCGCCGCCTGGTACCGAAACCGCTGGGTTCGCTCAGAAATGGTTGCGCGCGCGCTCGGTGAACAGCCACGTCCCGGACCAATCGTCGATGGGATGGACTTCGCGGCGAACACCAACGTCATTGTCCAGGCCGGCCGGACGTACGCGATCGTCGAGGCGGGCTTTCGCCCCTACGAACTGAACGACGAGCTCGAGACCGTCGGGCCCAGCGATTTCCAGGGCACTCTTCCGGGGGGCTACACCGCGCACCCGAAGCGCGACCCACACACCGGCGAACTGCACGCGATCTCGTACTACTGGGGTTGGGGTAATCAGGTGCAGTACACCGTCGTTGGTGTGGACGGACGAGTGCGCAAGATCGTCGATATACCGGTGGGCGGCATGACGTCGGTCCACGACATGTCCCTCACCACGAAGTACGTCGTGATCTATGACCTCCCGGTTGTGTTCAGCGTGGAGGCCCTGACGGGTGGATACACCTTCCCGTACCGGTGGACGGACGACTATCGGCCCAGGGTTGGCCTCCTTCCCCTCGAGGGAGGTGCCGACGACGTGGTGTGGTGCGACGTGGACCCCTGCTACGTGTTTCATCCGATGAACGCCTTTGACGAGAACGGGGCGGTCGTCGTGGACCTGATACGCCATCGAAAGATGTTCGCTACCGACATCTACGGGCCGAACGAAGGTACCCCGCGGTTGGAGAGGTGGCGGATCGACCCCGCGTTGGGCAAGGTCACGACCGAACTACTCGACGACCGCGCACAAGAGTTCCCCAGGGTTGATGAGCGGGTGATTGGTCGCCAGCATCGCTACGGATACAGCGCCGCCATCAAGACCAGCGACGATGGTGAAGCGGGAGTGACAATGGGTTCGACGCTGTTCAAGCACGACATGGTGGCCGGGACGAGCGAGATGCATCACCTGCGTGGAGGGGCCGGAGAGGCGGTCTTTGTCCCGGAGAGCGCATCGTCGGGAGAGGACGACGGCTACGTGCTCAGTTTGGTTCTCGACCCAGAGAGGGGTGCCACGGATCTGCTTGTCCTGGCGTCGCAGGACTTCACCGGAGACCCCGTGGCCGTGGTGCACCTTCCCGTGCGCGTGCCGTATGGCTTTCACGGCAACTGGGCGTCTGACACCAACTAATCAGTCTCGACAGTCGTTCGAACAGCGGCCAAACGAACGGGGACCGTCTGTCCGACTCTCTCGTGGTGGGGCTGTGAAACAACACCAGATCCTTGTCGAATCAACATCAGCTGATCCTTGACAAGAACTCGTTGCGCTAGCCCCTTTCTCTTGATTCTGCCTTCTTCTTTCGGACTTCGCCCGTCGTGAGTCGCTTGACGGCCTTAATGAGTTCGCTCCCGTCCCAGACTTCGAGGGTGCGTTCGCTGACTTTCACATCGATGACCCGTCCGCAGCGGTGCTTGCCGACGGAGAAGGCCTGGCCCGAGACGGTCACGACGCCGTTGATGTTCACCGTTCGCGCGACCCACTCGACTCCGCCTCGGGCCGCTCGCGGATCCGAAATGAGGAGTGCGGGTCCCGGCGGTGACTCGTCGCGTCGGTAAAAGCGTGTGGCGGGTGTCGCCATCTTCAAACTCTGATGCGGTCGTTCGGTGTTGTAGAGCGTGATGAAGTCGTCGAGCTCGCGCTGGGCCGCAACCAGCGACGCGAACAGGCGCCCGGTGAGGAACTCCTCGCGCAGGGTGCGGTGGAACCGCTCGATCTTGCCGGTCGTGGTGGGACTGCGCGGCGCGGTCAAACGGTGCGCGATGCCGTTCTCGCGACAGATTCGGTCGAACAGTGTCTCGCCGTCGCCCTTGCCGAAGCGATTGGTGAAGACCTTGCCGTTGTCGGTGAGGATCTCTTCGGGCACGCCGTAGCGCTCGAGGGCGCTGGCGAAGTGCGCGCAGACCGGGCGCAGCGTGGCCTTGGCCATGACGCCGGCGCAGACGATGAATCGGCTGTGGTCGTCGATGCCGGTGAGGATCTTGGCCTCGAGGCCGCCTTCGGTCAATACCCCGCCGACCACGTCCATCTGCCAGAGCTCCATCGCTCGACCTCGCTCCCAGCGCTTGCGGGTTGGGAGTCTCTTTCGTTCGGCACGCGCGACGATCAGACCGCGGCGTGCGAGCACCCGGTGGATCGTCATCAAGGCGGGCGGTTCTGTGCCGGTGCGTTGTAGTTCGTGGGCGATCCTGACCGGCCCCCAGCGCGGGTGGGCCAGGCGCATCGCGATGATCGCCGCCTCGCGGGCGCCGTCGAGTTGGTGGGGCATGGAATGCGGTCGGTGCGAGCGATCGTCCAAGCCCTTCAGTCCGCTCGTCTCGTAGTCGGCGAGCCACTTGTAGAGGGTCTGGCGCGAGACCTTCACCTTGCGAGCGACTTCGCTCACGGAATATCCATCTTTGATGACCATGAGCACGGCGTCGTAGCGCTGCTCCATCTTGCTGATCTCCTTCAACACGGGCCACCTCCTCGAAGTGCAGTCGAGATGAATGGCCGACTGATGTCAAGGGTCAGCTGTTGTTGTGTAAGGGATCAGGTGTTGTTTTGTCAACTGTCAGTTGATGTTGAAATGTCAACCATCAGCCGAGATAACACATCTCGTGGTGGGGCTAGTAAGAATCGAACTTACGACCTCGTCATTATCAGTGACGCGCTCTAACCGACTGAGCTATAGCCCCGCAGGGGAACCAATCTACACGAGGCCCATGGACGCTACGGAGTGACACCGTCGCGAATGCGCGCCACGAATGACTGACTCGCCGTTGCCAACAGTGTCCCGTTCTCGCTCCACAGGAACGCCGTGCCTTGGCCGAAACCCGCGTGAAGAGAGTGCATGTGAATGTCGCAGAGCACCCACTCGGTCGGCTCCAGCGTCGCGATCCGCAGCGTGTTGTCCACACTGCGGCCGTGGGTGCGAAGCCCCAGTGGCTCCATCGCACCGCCGGAGACGAAGTCGCCGAAGATGGCGAGTGTTGCCGCCGACGGCTCCAGGTGGCCCGGGAGACGGACCCACAGCGCGGAGTTCGGCGAACCCGGCGTGCCGTCGAGTTCCTCGAAGCGACGTCCCAGCGCGGTGCGGCTCTCGATGTGGGCGAACAGGTTGGCACCCAGCGCCGCGGGCAGGTGACGAGCGGGGCAGTCGAGCGGCCGTGCGACGTCGGGCATCTGCGTCCACGCGAAGGGTGACGCCAGGTCCCCCGTGCCGAGAGCGGCGTTGACGGTCAGGATCTCGCGACCGTCCACGAGCGCGATGGCGCGCGCTTGAGTCACGTGGCGCCCGACGGCCGCGAGCTCCGTTGTCACGCTCACCGTTGCGTGAGTGGGCGCGTGAGCGAGGTACTGGGCACTGCCCCAGGCTGTCGGGCGTCCGCTGGCCTCTTCGAGTGCGGCGAGACCGGCGGCGAGTCCCGCGCCGCCGTAGAGGAACTGACCCGGCGTGATCAGCCGCTCGGTCACGGTGAACGACCAGGTGGTGTCATCGACGCGCGTCAAGCCCAGGAAGTCGCGCAGGTCCACGAGCGCCGACATTACCGGCACGGGCTGAGGCGGGTTCCGGGCAGACTGGCACGGTGATCGATCCGCGCTTCATCTACCTGGCCGCGGCGATTGCCCTCTACGGCGTGTACGACTACATCCGCTCCACCCTGCGCGGCGACACGATGCCGAACCGGGTGTCGTGGGGGCTCTGGGGACTCGAAGGTGTGCTGGGTTTCGTTGACGAGCTTCAACAGCACGTGGGTCCGGCGGCCTACATGACGCTGATGTTCGGTGTCGTGCCGCTCATGGTGGTGGTCGCGTCCTTCGTGAGCCGCCACGGCGTGTGGCGGATTGATGGTTTCGACATTGTCTGCGGCGTCATCTCGCTGCTGGGCATCCTCTTTTGGGGAGTCGTTGGTCAAGCGACCATCGCGCTCATTGCATTCATCTCTGCGGACCAGGTGGCGGCGCTGCCGACGATCCGCAAGTCGTGGCGAGCCCCGGAGACCGAGTCATCGAAGATCTTCGTGGCCGGAGTCTTCAACGCCGCCATCACGCTGTTCACGTTGCGCCACTTCACCACCGGCGGTGTGGTCTTCCCGGGGGCGGTGCTGGTGTGCGACTCGGTCGTCGCAGTACTGATCGCTGGACGACTCGGTCCGCGCTGGCGGGCCGCTCGCGCCCGACAGCTGGTTCCGGCGCCGTGACGGCGAGCCCCGCGGAGGAGGGCCGCGAGGCGGGGCGCGGGGTGCGTTCGGACACCCCTCGCCGAGCCCTGGCCGACGTGCCCGGGCGACCGAAGGATTATGACCCGGTCGCTCGGCTTCTCTGGCAAGGCGAAAATCTGGTGACGAGCCTCCTGCCGTTGCGATTCCAGCGGATGGGCGCAAGTGAGTTCGCGTTCCTGCGCGGGGCGGCGTTGCTCATGACCGACGACCTCGCCCGGGGGGCCACGACGACGCTCGAGGTGCAGATCGGCGGGGACGCCCACGCGGCCAACTTCGGGGTCTTCTCCTCGCCCGAACGTCGGCCCGTCTTTGATCTCAACGACTTCGACGAGACCGATCGTGGGCCGTTCGAGTGGGACGTGAAGCGCCTGGTGACGTCCCTCGTCGTGGTGGCCGGACAGGGCGGCAACAACGGTGCCGCCTTGACGGCGCTCGCTGAAGATGCTGCGTCGTCCTACCAGCGGTCGCTGGCGGTCTTCGCCGCCTCGCCGCGACTCGACGTCTGGTACGCGGCGCTGGACGTCGAGACCGGACTCGGCGAGCTGCGGGGGTTCTTCACCGACGGGGCTGCTCGAAGCGTCGACGACGTGATTCGGCGCGCCAGAAGCAAGGAGCCGCGTACCTTCTCCCGCCTGGTCGACGTCGTGAACGGCCGTCCGACGATTCGTTTGGACCCGCCTCACGTGTCGGCGCTGGGCAACGTGAGCCACGGCGTGCTGTTGACCCGCGACGATCTGGAGCGGGTGCTGGAGGGTTACGCGGCGACTCTGTCGAATGACCGACGAGTGCTGGCCAGCCAGTTCACCCTCGTTGACGCAGCTCACCTGGTGCGCGGCGTGGGCTCTGTCGGCACTCAGTGCTTCGCCGCCTTGCTGACTGGGCGTGATGCCGCAGACCTGCTGTTCCTGCAGGTCAAAGAGGCCCAGCGATCGGTGATCGCGGTCGCGCGCGACACGAGTGAGTCCTTCGACGCGGGCGAGCGCGTGGTCGAGGGTCAGCGACTCATGCAGGCAACACCCGACGCGCTGCTCGGATGGCACTCGATTGACGTCGGCGACTCGAGTCGCAGTTTCTACGTTCGCCAGCTCTACGATCAGCGCGCCACGGTGGCCCTCGATCGTTTGTCACTATCGCAGCTTCGCTCCTACGGTCGAGCGTGCGCGTGGGTATTGGCCCGGGCCCACGCCCGATCGGGTCGCGCGTCCGAGATTGCTGGCTACGTGGGCGACGGACGTCAGTTCGCGCGGTCCGTGGGCGCCTTCGCGCTCGCGTACCGCGAGCTCAACGCGAAGGACTTTCGTGCCTTCACCAAGGCCGTGACCCAAGGGCGGATGCCGACCGCGACGTGACTGGATGGCTGCCCTTCCACTGGCACCTCGGTGAAGTGTCCTTCATCGTGGTCGCGGGGTTGGCGCACCATCTCGTCGTTACGGATCAGCGACTGCGTCGTCGCGCTGAGTTGGCGCTTCTGTTGCTGGTCGTGGTCGTCGTCTGGCCGGTTGGCGACCTGGCCGCGTCGGTGTCCCTGACCGTGGCGACCCTGCAGCGACTGGTCATCATGCTGGCGGTCGCCCCGCTGCTCCTGCGCGCGACTCCCACGTCGGTGTTCGAGTCGTTGACCCGTCCGGCACCGGTCGACCGGGCCATGCGCGTGCTCTCGCACCCCGGCCTGGGCCTGGCGGTGGTGACGGCGCTGGGAACCGCCACGCTGATCACTCCGGTGGTCGACTGGGGTGCTCATTCGGCCGTGGGGCGCGACGTCATCGTTGTGGCGACGCTGGGCGCCGGGCTGCTCCTGTGGCTGCCGGTCATCCACGTCGTCCCCGGTACTCGGGTCTTGTCGCCGATTGCGCGCGCCGGCTTCGTGTTCGCGTCGTCGATCGTGGTGACCAGTCTCTCGGTCGTGTGGATCTTTGCGCGTCATCCTCTTTATCCGGCCCTGCACCACCAGGAGAGGTTGCACCTCAGCGCGCTACAAGATCAGCAGGTCGCGGGATTCGTGGCCAAGCTGGGCGCGTACGCGCCTATGTGGGCGATCGCCTTCGTTATCTTCTCGCGGGCTGATCGTGACGTCGCTCCGGTGGAGGAGGCGCCGCTCTACTGGGCGGACGTGCAACGAGAACTCCTACGCGCCGACCGTCAACGGGCGCGAGACCTTCGTCGCCATCACTCCGCGTGATGGTCGCTTGGTAGTGTGGTCACCCGCGGGGACGTAGCTCAGTTGGTAGAGCGCGGGCTTTGCAAGCCTGAGGTCGTGGGTTCGATCCCCATCGTCTCCACGCCATCGTTGGCCCCAGCCCTCGCAGCCGGTCGAATCTAGACTCGCGAGGACTTGGCGGGGAGGGTCCAGTGAGTGATCAGTCGAGTCGTTCGAAGATGTTCGACTTCGCTGACGGGTACGTCGAGGCGGAGGCCGCGCGTCATCCCACGTTCGCGACGTACATCGGTGTGGCCGGTTTTGACGACCGCCTCGACGACTTCTCGATGGACGGGGCCCGTGAGAGCCGCGACGCCGTGCGACAGGCGCTCGCTGCTCTCGAGACCCTCGAGGTGTCCGGCCTCGCCGATCAGGTGGCGCACGCCGTCATGACCGAGCGGCTGGAGGCCACGAGAGGACTACTCGAGAAATTCGAGACGGTCTCGACGGTGTCGGTGATGAACTCACCGGTCGGCGAGGTGCGTCAGGTCTTCGAACTGATGTCGACGGCGTCGGCCGACGACGCGCAAGTCATCCGACGCCGTCTCGACGCCGTCGAGGGCGCCATGTTGTCGTGGCGTGAGGGACTGGACGAGGCCGCGGACACGGGGCACGTGGCCCCGCGACGCCAAGCGTTGGGCATCGCCGACCAGGCGGCCCTCCACGCCGACGGCTCCTATGTGGCCTTCGCGCGTCGGGTGGCTCAGGACTGTGGCGTCGACTTCGAGGATTCCGGGCTGGCGGGAGCCGCGTCCGTGGCTCAGGACGCGCTGGGCGAGACGTCGGCTTGGCTCCGCGAGGAGTACGCACCTCGCTGTCGCGAGAGCGACGCCGCGGGTGCGGATCGCTACGCGCTCTGGTCGTCGTACTTCAACGGGACAGAAGTGGACTTTGACGAGCTCTACAGCTGGGGGGTGGATGAGCTGCACCGTATTCACGATCGGATGGTGAGCCTCGGTCAGCGCCTCGCGCCGTCGGCGACGTCTCTCGTTCAGGTAGCCGACGTGCTCGATCGTGATGACGCCGGGGCCATCGTCGGCGAGGACGCGCTGCTGGCGCGGCTCGAGTCCTTCATCGAGACCGCGGTGGGGACACTTAACGGCGTGCATTTCGACATCGACCCGCGCGTCCAGCGCTGTGACGCGCGGATCGCTCCGGAGGGTTCAGCCGCTGCGCCGTACTACATCGGCCCGAGCGAGGATCTGACACGGCCGGGGACGACGTGGTACCCGACCATGGGCGCGACGAGGTTTCCGTGGTGGCGCATCGCCTCGACCTGGTACCACGAGTCGGTGCCCGGCCACCACCTCCAGGACGCCAGCATTGTGCTCCGGCTTGACCAGCTGAGCCGATTTCAGCGTTCCATGGCCTGGACCAGCGGCGTCGGTGAGGGATGGGCCCTCTACGCCGAGCGATTCATGGACGAACTCAACGAATTCAGTCCGGCTGAGGAGTTCGGCTACCTGTCAGGACAGGCCCTGCGCGCGGCGCGGATCGTCGTCGACCTCGGCCTGCACCTCGGGTACCCGGTCCCCGACGGATACGACGACGCGTTGGGGGAGACCGGAACAGGAGGTCAGCGCTGGACGCCCGATCGTGCGGTGGCGCTCGTCGAGCGCTGGGCGATAGAGCCGCACGACTACGCCGTCTCCGAGGTCGATCGCTACCTCGGGGTACCGGGTCAGGCGATTGCCTACAAGCTGGGCGAGCGGACCTGGATGAGTGTGCGCGACGACGCGCGTCGGCGCCTCGCCGACCAGTTCGAGCTCAAGGGGTTCCACGCCGCGGCCCTGGGGATCGGCCCGATGGGTCTGGCGCCCTTCGTCGATCTCATGGGTCGCTGGCGCGGCGCCGACGACTTTGCAGATTCAGATCGTTAACTATTCTGAGTCGCGTGAACGCCATCGAGGTGACGGGACTGGTTCGTCGCTACGGCGACTTCACCGCGGTTGACGACTTCGACCTGACCTTGGCGACCGGTGAGTGCGTGGCCATGCTCGGTCCCAACGGGGCCGGCAAGACCACCACCGTCGAGATCCTCGAAGGGTACCGACACCGCGACGCCGGCTCGGTCAGCGTGTTGGGCGAGGACCCGGCTCACGCGAACCGCGCCTGGCGCCAGCGCATCGGGATCGTCCTCCAGTCGGCCGACGACCTGCTCGACGTCACCGTCAACGAGGCGATTCACCACTTCTCGCGCTTCTACGAGCAACCGCGCGCGGTACGCGACGTGGTCACGCTCGTGGGCCTCGATGACAAGGCCGACGAGCGCATTGGCCACCTCTCGGGCGGCCAGCGCCGGCGCCTTGACGTCGCACTGGGCGTCGTGGGTCAGCCGGAACTGCTCTTCCTCGACGAGCCGACCACCGGTTTTGACCCCGAGGCGCGGCGCGTGTTCTGGACGTTGGTCGAGCGACTCAAGGGC
This sequence comes from uncultured Actinomycetota bacterium, assembly GCA_963715855.1. Classification (GTDB taxonomy): domain Bacteria; phylum Actinomycetota; class Acidimicrobiia; order Acidimicrobiales; family RAAP-2; genus RAAP-2. Next base: position 897,976 of record OY970279.1, on the reverse strand, counting down.
GAGGGGGTCACGATTCTGCTCACCACGCACTACCTGGAGGAGGCCGACGCCCTCGCCGACCGCGTCGTGGTGATCAACCGAGGCAAGAAGGTGGCCGATACCACCCCGGCTGATCTCGGGAGCCGCAACGAGGGCCAGATCGTGGTGCGATGGCGCGAGCACGAGATCGTGCGAGAAGAGACGACCGCGACCCCCGCCGCCTTCGTCGCGTCGCTCAGCGCGCGATTCGGCGGCGAGGTTCCCGGCCTGGAGGTTCTTCGCCCGACGCTCGAGCAGGCGTACCTGAAGCTCGTGGACTCGGCGTCGTGATGGGTCTCGTCGCCCTCTACTGGGACCGGACGCGATTCGAGATCAGGTCGCTGCTGCGAGACCGACGAACCGTCATGTTCTCGATGCTGTTGCCGGTGTTTCTGTTGGCCATCTTCGGGTCGGTGTTCAACAACCAGAAGCTGGCGTACGGCGTGAGCTTCGCGCAGTACTTCGTGGCCGGCATGCTGGCCTCGGGCCTGCTCTACAGTTCCTTCCAGTTGCTGGCCATCGCCATCCCCGAGGAGCGGACCAACGGAACCCTGAAGCGCCTGGTGGGTTCGCCGATCCCGCGCAGTGTCTACTTCGTGGGCAAGTTCGGCTCGTCGCTCTTCATCTACTTCTTCCAGGCGATCGTGCTCCTCGCGCTGGGCCACCTCGCCTATCACGTCAACCTGCCTAGCGCCGCGAGTCGCTGGGTTGAGTTCGTCTGGATCAGCCTGCTGGGACTCGTGGTGAGTTCGCTGCTGGGGGTCGCCTTCTCCACGCTGGCGCGCGACGGCAAGTCGGCGTCGGCGATGGCCGCGCCGCTGGTGCTCTTCTTTCAGTTCACCTCGGGTGTGTACTTCATCTACACGAAGCTGCCGGCGTGGATGCAGCACGTCTCGACGCTGTTCCCGCTCAAATGGATGGCGCAGGCAATGCGTGGGGTGTTCCTGCCGCGCGCCTACGCGCACGCCGAGGCCGCCCACAGCTTCGAGTTCGGACGCGCCGCACTGGTGTTGGGGATATGGACGGTGATTGCCGCACTGCTGTGCCGCTTCACCTTCCGTTGGATGCCCAAGGACCAGGCTTAGGCCCAATCACTCAGCTCGCGTCGACTCCGGTGAGTGCGTAGGCGGTCATCGACACCGATCCCATGGTGGTGCCCCCGATCAGCACCTCGGGCACTTCGCCCGCGGCGTCGGCCAAGCCGGCCACGTAGGCCAGGGGCAAGAAGTGATCCGCGGTGGGCGCGCAACGCGGATAGTCGTCGTGACTCGTGAGCTCGTCGAAGCGAGCCGGCTGGTCCACCATGAGTTCGCGCACGTCGTCGTCGAATCGTTGAGCCCAGTCGTAAGCCACGTTGGCGTCGCCAGTCATGGCGCGCAGGTTGTGCACCACGTTGCCGCTGCCCAGAATGAGCACGCCTTCGTCGCGCAACGGCGCGAGCCGCCGGCCCAGATCGACGTGATACTCCACGGGCTTGGCAGCGTCGATGGACAGCTGCACGACGGGCACGTCGGCGGCCGGGAACATGTGCGCCAGCACCGACCAGGTGCCGTGGTCGATTCCCCAGGAGTCCTCATCGAGCCCGACCCACACCGGGTCCACCACCGAGGCCACGCGTTGGGCCAGCTCCGGCGAGCCGGGCGCCGGGTAGGTGAAGTCAAAGAGCGGCCGCGGGAAGCCGTAGAAGTCGTGGATCACGCGCGGGTTCGCCGCTGAGGTCACCGCGGTCGCGTTGACGAACCAGTGCGCCGAGATCGCCAGGATCGCGGTGGGTTTCGGCAGGGCGCGGCCGTACGCGGCCCACGCGTCGGTGTAGCGGTTGGTTTCGAGCGCGTTCATCGGGCTGCCGTGTCCGATGAACGCCGCGGGCATGCGGGCCATGGTCGTCCTCGTCGTTGATCTGGGTCCACCGTAGCGGCGGACGTCGCGCTAACTCAACGCGTGGCGCTTACGGCTGGCTTCGGTAGTGCTCGCGCCAGATGAGTCGGTAGACCTTCGACTTGCGCGGAATGGTTCGCAGTCCCGGGATGAAGGGCACCGCGAGCAGGCCCACCGACAGGACCATCATGAGTCCCCACACCAGCGCGTCGGCGTTGCCGCTGGACGCGAACGGCGGCACCTGGTACCAGAAGGTGTAGAGCCACAGCCAGGCCTGACCCGGGTAACCACCCGTCTCGTTCATCATGCCCCACTGCTCACCGGTTAGGTGCTGGGCGTCGGCCTTGTTGGCCAAGTAGCTGCCGTCACTGAGGAAGAGCAACACCTTCGTGAAGTCCGTGGTGTAGAAGCCGTGCCCCGTCACCAACGCCTGGTCGAGCGCGCCGGAGCGCGCCATCTGGGTGAGTGAGTCGATCATCACCGGCAGCGGGCCGTCGTTGGCGCTGGGCACGACGACGTGACCCGACGTGAAGGCCATCTTCGGCGCGACCTTGGTGTAGGCGCCGACCCAACCGCTGCGCGTCGCCGCGCTCGCGCTCGTCCACGCGCTCAAACTGGACGACAGTGGCTGGCTAGGCGGCAGCGACTTCAACGGATTGATGACGAAGTCCTTGGTGGTGTTGAGCGGGACACGCACACCGATCCACTGGGCCAACTTCAGCGGTCCGATCTGCTGACCCGTCGACGCGTGGTTGTACGGCGGGCCGTACCCGGCCGTTCCGCTGGTGCCGTTCATTTCACTGATGGCGGTGGTCGCGAAGTCCACCGGCATCGAGGTCGACCACGTCTTGATCGTGACCTGCTTCTCGTCGGGCGAGCCGAAGACCGTCGCCAAGATGACGGTGAGTAGCGCCACAACCACGAGGGCGATCGTGCCCTCCTTGATGATGTCGTAGGGGGCGTGGCCACCCTTGTACTCGGGGGCGTCGACGTCCGGGCGAAACTTCTTCACGAGGGGGTCCCGACGGAGGCGTTCTCCTCGAAGGGTGGCACGACGCCCTTGAGACGCACCAGCACGACGTGCAGTGCGGTCAGGGCCACGGCGGCCAGCGGCAGGAGGACGATGTGCCACATCAGCATCTGGCCCAGGTTGAGCACGTTGAAGTAGGCCCCGGCGCCGGTCGAGTTGATGCCGTCCTTGGCCTGCGTCGTGATCCACTGCGAATCGAAGTTGGTCTGGGAGGCGTAGCCCGTGAAGGCGGTGGCGATCGAGGTGAGAAAGAGGACCACCCCGGTCATCCAGGTCAGCGAGCGTCCGCCGCGCCAGGCCGCCATGAAGTACTTACCCCACAGGTGTACGACCATGGCGAAGAAGAAGATCTCAACGCTCCACAGGTGCATCGAATTGACGAAGTGCCCGACGTAGGACTGGTGCCACCACTGGGGACCGCGTATCGCCAGCAGGCAACCGGTGGCGATGACGACACCAAGCGCGGCGAGGGTGGCCACGCCGAATACGTAGATCCACGAGGCCACGTAGGCCGGCTGCGTGTCGGGCAGAACCTTCTCTGGCGGGAGCTTGCCGGCCACTCGTTTGCGCAACCGCGTGGTCCACTGGCGATCGATCTGTTCGGTGCTCATCGGTTCTCCTTGCGCGAGCGCCGACCCGGAAACGGCAGCAGGAGCGCCGCAATGAATGTGGCGACCATCAGGCAGATGACGATGAAATTGCCCACACTGAGATAGATCCAGTGCCAGTGGATGTAATGCCCCGGATGGTCCAGCGGCACGAGCGCGCCGAAATGAGAGAGAAGATTCACGATGCCCCTTGCTCTTCCCCCATATCGACCCTAACTCTGCCAGGGCTCGACGCCTCGCGTTAGGGGACCAAAGTCCCTTTACCAGGACTTACGTCGCTGCGCGGCGGGTCCCGGGTTCGCGGTCGTGAGCGCTCTGGCGTAGGTGGAACTGGGTTACGCCGATCGTGAGCGAGACGGCGCCGGCGACGTGGAGCTCAACCAGGGCGGCGGGAAGGTGTGTGAGGTACTGGGTGAGGCCAATGGCCGCCTGGACCAGGGCGATTACCACCAAGCGGCGCACCCCGAGGCGCAGCGCTTCGGGCACGTCGGCGCGCCAGATCGAGATGAGCATGCCGCTGACCAGTCCGATGAAGAGCACCGCTGCGGCTGAGTGGATCCAGGTCGCGTCGATCAAGGCGATGGGCAGACGCCGCGCGACGAGCTGACCCTGGCTGGCTCCCGCGTGCGGCCCCGCGCCGGTGGTGATGGTGCCGGCAATGAGCACCGCGACAAAGGGGATCCACAAGAGGCGTGCGATGAGGCGAAAGTGCGGGTCGCGCACGTCGGCGCGCGCCCCGGGGCCGTAGATGTACTTGGAGTGGTGGTAAAGGACGGCGCCCACCACGACCATCGACAGCGACAGGAGCAGGTGCAGCGAGACCAGCCAGGGATTGAGCTTGGAGTAGACCACGAAGGCGCCCAGCACCGCGTCGGCGACCACGCCGCCCACGAGCAGGCCGGACAGGACCAGCAGGTCACGGCGGCGCGGCTCGCGCAGGGCGGCCGCGATGAAGGTCACGCCGGTCACCGCGATCAGGAGGATCGTCACGACCCGGTTGGTGTACTCGATCGTCGAGTGAAACGACATCGGTCCGACCAATTGGTGGCGAAAGCAGGTCGGCCAGTCCGGACAACCCAGCCCCGACCCGGTCAGGCGGACTGCCGCCCCGGTCAGGACAATCAGGATCATCGAGACGAAAGCAGCCAGCGCGAACCAGCGGAAGGCCGGAATGGTCACCCTTCGGCGCGCGGCAAGCATCTCCGTACTCTACGGAATGGCCCAACTCGTAGTATTCGCTCCATGACGATCGCGGCCCCTCGCCAGCGCACGACCGCCGAGGTCGTGCGCGGCTACGTCGCCCTGACCAAGCCGCGCATCATTGAACTGCTGTTGGTGACCACGATCCCCACCATGGTCGTGGCCGCCAAGGGTGTCCCGCGCCTGTGGCTGGTCGTGGCGACTTTGGTAGGCGGAACCTTGGCGGCCGGTGGCGCCAACGCGTTCAACATGGTGATCGACCGCGACATCGACGCGGTGATGAAGCGCACGCAACGCCGTCCACTGGTCACCGGTGTGATGACTCCGCAGGCGGCGACCACCTTCGCTCTTCTTCTGGAGGCCGTGGCCTTCGCAACGCTGGCCATCTTCGTGAACGTGCTGGCGGCGTGGCTGGCGCTGTCGGCGACTCTCTTCTACGTTTTCGTCTACACCATCTGGTTAAAGCGCCGTTCGCGCCAGAACATTGTGATCGGCGGGGCGGCCGGTGCGGTGCCCGTGCTGGTGGGATGGGCCGCGGTGACCAACTCGCTCAGTTGGACTCCGGTCCTGCTCTTCCTCGTCATCTTCCTGTGGACCCCCCCGCACTTCTGGGCGTTGGCCGTGCGCTACCGCGACGACTACGCGTCGGTCAACGTGCCGATGATGCCGGTCGTGGCGTCGCTACGTCGCACGACCCTGGAGATCCTGATCTACGCCGTGGTCCTGTGGGCCCTGACGATATTCCTCGGCCCCACGGCCCACCTCGGGTGGGTGTATGCGATCTCGGCCACGTGCTTGGGCGCGCTCTTCGTCTTCTACGCGCTGCGTCTGTATCGTCACGCGGTGAACGACCGCGCGGACGTCGGCGAGGCCATGCGGCTCTTTCACTTCTCGATCACCTACCTCACCGCGCTCTTCGTTCTGATGGCCGTCGACGTCCTTGTCCGTTACCACTGAGACGCCGCGGGCTCGCCTGTCGAGGAAGAACGTCGTTCGACTTTCGGTACTCGGGGCGCTCGCGCTCGTGGCCGTGATCGTCGTGTCGGTGTTGACCGGCGGGAGCGTTGCGGGCACGCCGTGCGAGGCTTCCAGCGCCCTCGTCGGTCACCGAGTTACCGCGTTCGCGGCTCCCGGGCTCTCGGCCGGGACGGTACACGCGCCATGGTCGCAGCACCACCCCGGGGTCATCATCTTCTTCGCGAGTTGGTGCGGTCCCTGTCAGCGCGAGATGCCCGAGGTCGCCACGTACCTCGGGTCTCACTCGCTGGCGCCGATTCGAGTGGTCGGCGTCGACGCCCTCGACGCACGCGGCTCCGCCCAACACTTCGTCGCGCACGACGCGGTCACGTTCCCGGTGGCCTTTGACCCGAATGGCGACGTGACCTCTGGCGAGTTCAAGTTCCAGACGGTGCCCGAGACGGCCTTCGTCGACGCGACGGGCGTGGTGCGATTCGTCTACTACGGGGCCATCCCGACGAGTTGTCTGGTGTCCGACGTCGCCGCGTTGAAGTCGACCTAGTCGAAGGAGAAGGTCCGAGCCGCGACCAACGGCGCGGCGAGGGCCCACGCCGCGAGACAGATCCAGTCGCCTCCCGTGGGGGCTCGGCCCTGGCCGAAGAGTCGGTGCAGGCCCTCGGCCAGCGCACCGGACGGCAGCGCCGTGGCGACGCGCTGGATCGGTGCCGGCAGTGACGTTGCCGGGATGACCAGACCTGAAAACAAGAGCAGTACGAGGTAGAGGCCGTTTGACGCGGCCAGGTTGACCTCGGCGCGCAGTCGTCCGGCCAGCGCCAGGCCAATCCCGGCAAAACCCGCCGAGGCCAGCGCCAAGATGGCGGCGGCGTCCACCGCGGTTCGCGCGCCGCCACGCGGGTTCCAACCGAGCGCCAGTCCCACGCCGACCACGATGAGCACCTGGAGGATCTCGGTGACGCCGACGCCGGCCATCTTGGCCGCCACCAGTCGGCGCCGTCCGAGGGGCGTGACGTGCAGACGCCGCAGCACGCCGTAGGAGCGTTCGAAGCCCGTGGCGATCGACAGCGCCACGAGCGACGTCGACATCACGCTCAGCGCGAGGATCCCCGGCGTCACGAAGTCAACTCGATGCACGGTCGGTGACGACGTCACGCGCACCGACGAGAAGAAGATCAGCAGTATCACCGGTATCGCGACGGTGAGCAGGAGCGTCTCGCCGCGGCGCAGCGTCATCGTCACCTCAGCGAGGGTCTGAGCCCACCACGCCTTCATCGAGCGGCCTGGGATTCGGCGACCAGGTCGAGATAGCGCTCCTCGAGCGTGGCGCGAGTGCGCAAGGCGATCATGTCAATTCCGTGGGTGGCGAGGTACGAGGTGACCAGGCCGACGCGCTCGGGGGTTGCGGCAACGGCGCAACGCAGGCGCAGCGGTCCGTCGAGTGTCACCGGAGCGCCCAGCAGACCCGACAACTCCACCGCGTCGACGGGCCCACCGACCTCTACGATCATCTCGGGCTCTCCGGCCAGCTCGCCGAGCGTGCCCTGGGCGATCACGCGGCCGTGACTCATGACGATCAACCGGTCGGACATTCGTTCGGCCTCACCGAGCTCGTGGGTCGTGACCAGCAGCGCGCACCCACGGTCGCGCTCGTCACTGATGAGGCCCCGCACGACCTGTCGTCCCTCGGCGTCGACGCCGGTCGTGGGCTCGTCGAGCACGAGGACGCGGGGCCGCCCCACCAGGGCCAAGGCCAGGAGGGTGCGCTGCTGCTCGCCGCCGCTGAGGCGTCGCCACGGGGTCGTGGCGCAGCGTGCGAGGTCGAGCGCGGTGAGGAGCTCCTCGGTGTCGCGCGGCGCGTCGTAGTAGCTCGCGGTGAGTCGCAGTACTTGGCGTGGCGTCATCGGAAACCACACGCCGCCGCGCTGCAGGAGCGCCCCCGTGCGCGCGGTGACCTCGGCGTGGAAGCGCCGCGGGTCGCGCCCGTGCAGGCGCACGGTCCCCGCGGTGGGTTGGCGAAATCCCAGCAGTGTCTCGACGAGCGTGGTCTTACCCGCGCCGTTCGGACCGAGGAGAGTGACGACCTCGCCGTAGTCGACGCGCAAACTCACGTCACTCACCGCGACGAGTTCGCCGAACGACACGCCCAGACTGGTGACTTCGACGGCGTGACTCACGACCCCCGAACCTATCGGCTCACCCGACACCGCGAAGTGGTCTCGGTAGGCTGGCCACCAGTGATCGACCTGCACCAACTTCGTCGCGAGCCGGACCTGGTCACGGCGGCCCTGGCTCGTCGCGGGGTACCCGCAAGCGACGTTGAGAACGTCGTGGCCCTGGACGTCGAGCATCGCCGACTCCTCGCCGAGTCCGAGGCGCTGCGCGCCGAGGTGAAGGGACTCTCGCGTGCCGTGGCGAGCGCCCGCCAAGCCGGCGAAGACGAGACCGCGACCCAGCTGACCCAGCGCAGCCGACTCCTCGGGGACCAGGAACGCGCCGCGCGTGAGGCGACTGACCAGGTGGCCTTGCGCCTTCGCGATCTGCTCCTCTTGATCCCCAATCTGCCGTCGCCCGACGCCCCCGACGGGGCCGACGAGAACGACAACGTTGAGCTGCGCCGCTGGTGGGTCGGGTTCGACGAGGGTCAGTCGGCGCCCATCTACGACGAGTATCAGCGAGTGCCGCACTGGGAGATTGGTGCCGATCTGGGGATCCTGGACCTCGAGGCGGGTTCACGCATCGCCGGATCGATGTTCCCGCTCTTTCGTGGTGACGGCGCTCGCCTGGAGCGAGCCCTGAGTGCGCTGTCACTCGATCGCAACGGGTCCGACTACGAGGAGATTCGTCCGCCGAGTTTCGCGCTGACCGAGACGATGATGTCGACCGGCCACCTGCCCAAGTCGGCCGATGACATGTACGAGATCCCTCGCGACGACCTCTGGGCGATCCCGACGGCCGAGGTGCCGCTCACCTCGATGCACCGTGGCGAGATCATCGACGAGGAGCGGCTGCCGGTGCGATTCACCGCCTACACCCCGTGCTTTCGACGTGAGGCCGGAGCCGCCGGACGCGACACGCGCGGGCTGCTTCGCGTCCACGAGTTCGACAAGGTCGAACTGTTCGCGTACTGCTCCCCGGACCAGCACGACGAGGCCTTCGCGGACGTGTTAGCGCGCGCCGAGGCGATGTTGCGAGAGTTGGGCCTCACGTATCGACTCCTGGACCTGTGCTGCGGTGACCTGGGAACTGCGTCGGCGCGCACCATCGATCTGGAGGTCTACAGCCCCGGTGTCGACAAATGGTTGGAGGTCTCCTCGGTCAGTTGGTTCGGCGACTACCAGGCGCGTCGCGGCAACGTGCGCTACCGGTCAGCGGACGGTTCGGTGGCCCTCGTGCACACGGTGAACGGATCGGTGCTGGGCTGGTCGCGAATCTGGGCCGCGCTCGTCGAGACGTACCACACTGCGGACGGAACCGTGGAGCTGCCCGAGGTGCTCGCCCCCTACCTGGGGGGCTCGGCCACGCTTACTCGTCGCTCTTGGTGAGTTCGAAGCGGTACCCGACCCCGCGCACCGTGGTGATGAAGGTCGGGCTCTTGGGGTTGTCCTCGATCAGGGCGCGGAGCCGTTTGATGTGCACGTCGAGGGTCTTGGTGTCGCCCACGTAGTCGTTTCCCCACACGCGGTCGATGAGGACTTCGCGCGTCAGCACTCGTCCGGGGTTCTCCAAGAGGAGTCGCAGCAGCGCGAACTCCTTCTTGCGCAGCTTCACCTCGCGTGCGTCGACATAGCAGCGGCGTGACTCGACGTCGAGGCGAACGCGACCCTGCTGAAGCCGTTCCTCGTCCATGGGGTGCTCGTGAGAGTCACGGCGTCGCACCACCGCGCGGATCCGCGCGACCAATTCGCGCAGGCGGTATGGCTTGGTCACGTAATCGTCGGCGCCGAGCTCGAGCATGAGGACCATGTCGACCTCCTCACCCTTGGCGCTCACCACGATGATCGGCACGTCACTCTGTGCGCGGATCGAGCGACAGACGTCCAACCCCGAGACCTTGGGCAGCATCAGGTCCAGCAGTACCACGTCAAACTGATGCTGTGAGAAGAGGGCCATCGCCTCGACGCCATCGCGCGCGATCGACATCTCAAATCCCTCGCGCTGGAGTCCCACGCTTAACGCGTCAATGAAGGACTCCTCGTCCTCAACGACGAGGACATTGACCGGGTGAGCCGACGTGCTCACGAGGTGGTCGTGGGCAGTTGAAGGGTGAAGATAGAACCCTCACCCTCACGCGAGTCAACCAACACGGTGCCGCCGTGGTTCTGGGCCACGTGGCGCACGATGCTGAGGCCGAGGCCCGTCCCGCCGGTCTCGCGAGCCCGACCCGGGTCCACCCGGTAAAAGCGCTCGAAGATTCGTTCCAGGTCCTTGGTCGGGATGCCGACGCCCTCGTCGGCGATGGCGACCTCCACGAAAGGCCCGAAGGTCTCGCCGTCGTCGGTCGTGCGTTCGGCTTCGCGGCGTCGCACGCTGACGGTGACCTTGCCACCCTCCGGCGAATAGACAACGGCGTTCTCCAGCAGGGCGTGGACCGCAGAGATGAGCTGGCGACGGTCGCCGATGATGACGTAGCCCGCTTCGGGCTCGACGAAGTCCAGGGTGATGCGACGCTGCTCGGCGGCCGTGCGAATTCTCTCGAGGGCGTCGGCGACGAAGAGCGTGACGGGGACCGGCTCGCGCAGCGGTGACCCCTCGCCCTCGATGCGCGAAAGATCCAGGAGGTCCTCGATGATCCGGTTGACCCGAAAAGCCTCGGTATTGATGCGTCCGGCCAGGCGCTGGGCCACCGCCGGGTCCCGTTCGAACTGGAGGGTCTCGGCCAGCAGGCCCAGGGCACCCATCGGAGTCTTGAGCTCGTGGCTCACATTGGCGATGAAGTCACGTCGAACGTCTTCGAGGCGCCGCTTCTCCGAAACGTCCTCGATGACGGCGAGCACGCCAAGCGGTCGACGACCGTCGTCGATGACCGATGCTCGGATGGTCAAGGTGCGCCGCGGAGGGCCGTAGATGTCGATCGTCTTCTCCGCAGTGCCGGCGCGCCATCCCTCCGCGAGAATGTCGGTGATCGCCTGGGCGGCGATGGCGTCGCCGTATCGGCTGGCCATCAACGTCTCGGCCTGGGAGTTGCGAAACAGCACACCGCCGGCTTCGTCGCACAGCACCAGTCCCAACGGCAACGCGTCCATCGAACGGCGCAGGCGCACCGCGTCGGCACTCGACTCGCCGACGGTCGCGGCCGCGACGCCGGTCACCTCTTCCAGGTACGCCAGGGCAGTCTCCACTCGTCCACTGTCGGTGGTGGGGTCGACACCGAGTCGCGATCCGAGGGCGCCGAGACGCTGGGCGATCGCGCGGTGACCGCGCCATCGGTTGACCAGCACACCCAGGAGCAGCCCGACGAGGAGCACGCCGCCGCCAGCCAGGTACACGTAGAGGGTCGTCCAGTGGACGAGGGGGTTCAGGACTCCGAGCATCGACCCAGTCTCGCAGACGCGGCGCAAGACGCGGCGGCGCCGACCGTTGCGTGTCTCTCAACGAAAGTGGCTCCCATGTTGAACGCCGGCGTTACGCTCACCCCCTCGACCAGCGACCTGCCGGGGGGCGCCGCGCTCCAACAACTGGCCAACGGAATTGCATCCTGGGCCCTGATTGGCGCGCTCGTCGCGTTGCTCATCGGCGCGGCGCTGTGGGCGGTGGGCAGCCACACTCAGAACCTCCACCACTCCATGGCCGGCCGTCGCGCCGTGCTGACCTCGCTGGTCGCAGCGGTGCTCATTGGTGCGGCGCCGAGCCTGATCAACTTCTTCTTCAACGCTGGTCTCGCCGTCCACTGATGGCCAACGTCCTGTGCATCTTCTCGCCGGTGACGTGCGTCGCCAGTTCCGTGGCCAAGGCCTCATTCGGTGACCTCTTCAACGCGATCACTTCGTGGGTCCTGGGCAGTGTCCAGTGGCTCCTCGACGCGGCGGGCGCGGTGCTCACGCGCGCGAGCGACCCGGCGACGGTCGTTCACGCCGCCTCCACCGAGTTTCCGACGCTGGTCGTTCTCGCCGCGCCCCTGATGCTGGTTGGCTTAATGGTGTCGACACTGTCGGCCCTGCGCCACGGGGATGCCGCCGGTCTATGGCGTCTCTACCTCGGGGTTGCGCCGGCCTGCGTTCTTGCCATTGCCATCGCTCGGCCGCTCGCCACGCTCATCCTCACCGCCGTTGATCAGCTGTCCTCGTCCGCCGCGCTCACGGTGGCGACCCACGAGTCGCGCCTGGCCAAGGAAGTGCTGGCCCTGCCGTCGACCACCCCGGGGTTTGGCCTACTGATTCTCGGCGCGGCGGTCGTCATCGGGTGTGTGCTTTTGTGGTGCGAGCTGGTGCTGCGCACCGTGGTGCTCGCGGTCCTCCTCGTACTGGTCCCGGTCATCGTGCCGTTGGCCACCTTTCCCTCGGTGCGACGCATCGGCTGGCGCCTTGCGGAGACGTTTCTGGCCGTGGCGGCCAGCAAGTTCTTCATCGTGGTGGTCCTCGTGCTGGGGCTCAACGAGCTGACCGGCGACTCCGCGACGCAGATCATCACTGGCGCCGTCACGCTCCTGCTCGCGACGGCCACCCCCTTCGTCGTACTCCGGGTCATCCCGTTTGTCGAGCAGTCGGCGTTGCACCAGATGGAAGGGCTTCGCCAGCGAGCCACGCGAGCAGTGGCAACGGTGCCGTCCTCGCCGGTCGCGGCCGCCGCGCGAGCGCTCGCCCCCGAGGTCGCTGACCCTGGTCCGCCCTCGCGGCCCGACGACCTCGGTCTGGCGACGTGGGAGGGTGACGGGGATATTGAACTGCCACCGATGGACGCCGAGTCGCCTCCGCCACCGATTGGCACGCCGCGTCCGCGCGGGGGCCACGTGGCCTACAGACTTGACAAGGACGGACCGGTGGTGGGCTGGCACTTTGACGAATAGCGCGGCCGGCCTGGCGGGCAGCGACGTCGACACCCGCTGGATCGGCGTGCGACGGCACCAGGCCCTGCTGGTCATTTCGGGACTCGGCCTGGTTGGCGACGGTGTCGTGCGCGCCCGCTCACCCCTCATTGAGCTGCTCGTGGGACTCGCACTGTCTCTCGGCGCCATTCCGTTGTCTAGCGGCGGCACCGTCGCGGAGTACGTCGGCGTCGCCACGTGCTTCGCCCTGCGACCTCGTTGGCGCACCGTCGACGTCGAGCGAGACGAGGCGGGCGTTCGCGTCGCGGCGCGCGGTCACGCGACGGTGCGCGGGTATCGGTTGGCTCACGTCGGTCGCCTGGACCTGGCCGGTCGAGACCTGGAGAGTGCCGACGCGCTGGCCCGCTTCGTCGACGCCCTGGCCTCGGCGGGGGAGGACCGTCACGTGTCGCTGCACGTGCGCACCGCGCCGGCGGGTCCGACGACGCTGCTCGCCATCGACGGAGACGCGGCACCGCCGTCGGAGTGGGCGCGCGATGACGCTCTCGTCGCAGCGACGGTCGACGCGGCGGGTCACCCCGGGTGGTTGCTGGAACGCTGGGGCTACGTGAGGACGCGTGACGGCGCGCGGGCCACGCTTCGGGTACGCGACTTCACGGCGTCGGCCCCCGGTCACGCAGTGCTGGGGCGCGCGCAATTGGCCAGTGATCAGATCTGCGTAGCCGTGCACGCCGCTGTGGTGTCCTCTCCGCGTGGGCTGCGCCTCGCCGAGCGCGCGGTGCACCGCCACCGCAGTGACGGTGCGACGAGCGCGGCTGCTGGCTTTCGACGCACCGCACGCGTCGAGCACGCCTTCGAGCGCCTTCGCGAGCGCGAAGCGCAAGTGTCTGCGGGTAGGGCTCTGATATGCCTCGCCGTGTTCGTCACGGTGCGCGCGGAGTCGCTCAGCGAGCTCGGAGTCGAAGTCGTGCGGGTTCGCCGGGCCCTCCACGAGTCGGGGTTGCGCGCCGACCGCGGTCGGGGCCGCCAAGCCGAGTGGTACTGCCGTCAGCTGCCCGGCGGGCCCGGCTGGTGACGCGTGTGTGGACCCACTGGGCAACCTCATCCGACCTGGCGGCACTGCGTCTGCCGGCCCACGACGCGGGCACCGGTCTCTCGGGGCGACGCCTCGGAGTATCCCAACACGGCGGGCCGTTCGTCCTGGATCCCTTTGACGCGTACGCCGAGGGATTGGTCTCGAATCCCAACGTCGTGGTGGCGGGATCCATCGGTGCCGGCAAGAGCACGGTGGTCAAGATGATGGTGGATCGGGCCTTGGAACGTGGTCGTCGAGTGGTTGTCGTCGATCCCAAGGGCGAGTACTCGGACCTGGCACGCGGCTACGGCGTCACGCCGGTAGTCCTCGGGCGTGACGGATGGTGCGACCCTTTCCCGGAGGACGACGACGAGGCTTTGGCGCTCGTGCGTGCCCTGGTGGCCAGCGCTCAGGGCGCGGACCTCACCACCGAGGAGCTCTACGTGCTGGACGACGCCTGGCGCTCGCGCGAACGCACGCGAACCCGCCGGGTGTTGCGCGCTCTCTTCGACGGCGCGGCGGGCGCGCTGGAGGATCCGCGACCTTCGCCGGCACGATCATTCGCGCTCACGCTGCACCGGTTCGTGCACGGGGACCTGGCGGGACTCTTCGACGGCGCGGGTGAACCGCTGGGTCTGGGGACCGCGGTGGTTGTGCTGGATCTTTCAGCGCAGTGGGCAGCGAGCTCGCTGCCGGTGTCCGCGCTGTCGGCGGTGGCGGCCGCTCAACGCGTCACGGCTGCGAGTGGCGAACTCGGCTACCTGGTGCTGGACGAGGCCTGGGCGCTGCTGGCCGAGGCGCACGCGATGCGTTGGCTGCAGGGGTCCTGGAAGCTCGCCCGAGCGCGCGGCCTGAGCCACATTTTGGTGCTGCACCGCTTCTCGGACGTCGCGGCCGCGGGCGACCAGGGCAGCGCCCAGCGAGAGCGGGCGCGCGGGCTGCTGCGTGAGTGCGAGACCGCCTGGCTGTTTCGTCAACCCCCGGACGAGGCGCGCGAGATGGCCGTCGCCCTCGGACTGGCGCCGCTCGAAGAGCGCTATCTGCGCGCGTTGCCTAAGGGCAGTGCCCTGGTGCGCTACGGCGCGTATCGCTCCGTCGTGCGCGTCACGCCCGATGCACGCGACCTCTCATTCATCGACACCGACGCCGCGATGCGTGAGGGTCCGTCGTGACCACTCGCGACCGACCGGTACTCGGGCGACGCACTTGGCACGGATTCAGCATCGGCGTCGACCTCGTGCTGGAGTCGCGCTCCTCGCTGCTCGTCGTCGGTCCGACCCAGTCGGGCAAGACTTCGTCGCTGGTCGTGCCCTCGCTGTTGCGCTGGTCGGGGCCAGCCGTTGTCACGAGCGTGAAGCGCGATGTCGTGGGCGCCACGCAGCGCTGGCGGGAGTCGCTGGGCCACGTCCAAGTTCTCGAGCCGGCACGCGATGAGGGTCTCACCTGGGACCCGTTGGAGGGGGTCGTCTCAATGCGCCACGCCTTGCGCGTCGCGCACGATCTGACGATCTCCTCGACCGGACGCGGTGACACGGAGTTCTGGAACTCACTGGCGGCCAAGTTGGTGGCCGCGCTGCTGGTCTGTGCAGCGAGCACCGCGCGAACGATCTTCGACGTCGCCGCCGTCGTCGAAGACCGCGCCTTCGACGCGTGGCTGGACGATGCGGGCGACAGCGGCGACGTCGTGCGGGCCTTTCTCAGCCACGAGTCCAAAACACTGGACGGCGTCCTCACGACCGCCGAGACCATGCTCCTGCCGTGGCGCTTCGCCCAGCCCCTGGCGGGGGTGCGCGACGTGGTCCACGGACCTCACACCTTGTACCTGTGCGCACCGCGCGGTGAGCTGCGCCACTACGAGCCGCTGTTTCGCGGGGCGTTGCGCACGGTGCTCGAAGAACAGCAGCGCCTGGTCGACCTTGGGCACCAGCAACGCCTGCTGCTGTTACTGGACGAGGCCGCGACGGTGGCGCCGCTGGACGACCTTGATCAGCTCGCGGCCACCCTGAGCGGACTGGACGTGACCCTGGTCACGGTGGTGCAGGACTTCGCCCAGCTTGTGGCGCGCTGGGGTCCTCGAGCGGCGACCATCGTGAACAACCACGGGGCACGGATGGTCTTGGCTGGTTTGAGCGACCCCACGGTGCGCACGTACCTACCCGAACTCGTCGACTCGACGAACGGTCCGGTGACGCCACTGCGAATGGGAACCCCGGGGACGGCTCACGTGGTCGCTGGGCGTCGGCCGGTCTCCGTCGTTCGCTTGCGCCCGTGGTGGATGACGCGTCACCTGCGCTCCCGTGGAGAACGCGCGGGTTACTACGATTCGTAAATGGCGGTATGGGTCCATCAAGACGAGAACACGATCTTGGCTATCGATGTCGGTGCCACAACCATCAAGTACTGCCCGGTGGACCAGACGGGCCAACTCCTCGATGCCCCCAAGCGTCGCCCGACCCCCTATCCGTGCTCGCCGTCAAGGCTCGTAGAGGCCTTGGCGGCGAGAGTGGAGGAAACCGACTGGCACCGCGTCGGTGTGGGATTCCCCGGCGAGTTCGCCAATGGCCACGTCGTCAAGCCCGGCAATCTGGCTCGTCCGGGTGGCGTGACGACCGAGGTCGACCCCCAACTGGTCGCCGAGTGGGCCGACTTCGCACTGCAGGACGCGCTGATCCAGGCCACGCGCCGCGACGTGCGAGTCGTCAATGACGCCACGCTCGCCGCACTGGGGTGCTGCGAAGGACACGGCGTCGAGGTCGTCGTCGCTCTGGGTACTGGTGTCGGTCTCGCGCTGGAACGCGATGGCCAGCTGGAGCGGGTGCGCGACGTCGGCGCGGCCAACTTTCGCGACGGGCGCACCTACGACCAACTGTTAGGTGAGCGAGCCCGATCCGAGGATCCGGACCGGTGGTACGAGCTGTTGGAGGAGGCCTTGCGCGGATTCGCTCTGGAGTTCGCGGCGACGCAGCTGCACTTGGCTGGGGGCAACGCCAAGCGGGTGTCGCCGGCGCGCTTTACGACGGTGCCGTGCGAGGTGACGGCCCACGGCAATGAGGCGCCGTTGCGCGGCGCCTCGCACCTGTTCGCAGACTCGACCAGTTCCAGTGGTCCAACTGGGAAGGAGCACGGTACGCCGACGCGGTAAGCCGGGGAAGCACTGAAGACCCGTGGGCTAGGATTGAACTCCAGTAATGCGGCTGTAGCTCAGCGGATTAGAGCATCGGTCTACGGAACCGAGGGTCGGGGGTTCGAATCCCTCCAGCCGCACTTTTTTGCCCGTGCGATCCGGATGCTTCGTCAAATCGGTCTAGATCCTCTCGCTGTTGCGGCCCATTCCAAAGTAAATGCGATCGATGGAGGACCGCTACCGCGAAGGACTTGTCCTTAGACGTCCATGTAGTCGTCACTGTCATATTCAGGATCACCAGGTTTCAGGATCCGAACATCGCCCGGGTACCAAGTGAATTTGTCTGTCCGCGATGGACGTTCCGGATCGATGGCGCTCCGGCCACCTTCAAGAAGGTGGCTCCCGTGAACCGGACACGAAGGATCGCAAGAGGGCTTCCAAACATTCTCCAACAGGTCGTGCTCGTGATCGCACTCCACCGCGCACGTGCAATCGTCATCGAGCGTGTCGTCCGCTTCGGTCAGAGATTCATCTTTTTCCATCGTCGATCCTCTGGGAGCATGTGCAACAACCAACTTGAATTGCTTCGCAGCCTTCCGCGATTGAGACGGACCAACGTCAACTCGGCCCTTCACCAAGTGAAAGCCCTCGACGTCTCGCGCTTAGAAGTCACCCGCCGCGAACTGACGACATTGGACGCAGGAGACGTCGCCTTTCGGAGGGCTGTCCGTGACTTTCAGTCCGCAAAGAGTCTCGGCCTTGTTGTTCGTACGCCGATAGTGAACGTCGTCGTAGAAGTCGCTCTGCGCCTTCACCTTGGTCAGGCTCTCCACGTGGCCGACTCTATCCGCCGCCGTCCCCGACGTGAGGCGAGACGCCTGCGACTTGTCGAGTGTTCGCGCCGTGCTCCAGATCGCACAGTGTCGACGTGTCCTTGGCTTTGTTGCGCTAATTCGAGGCGAGCGACTGTACGTCGATCCACCGCTCGACGGCGGCGGCGAGTGCCGGGAGCGGGACGGGGCCCGAGCGAAGGATCAGGTCGTGGAACCCGCGAATATTGAAACGCTCGCCGAGTCGTTCTGCGGCGTCGCGCCGATGTGCCTCCAGCGCGAGGCGGCCCACCATGTACGCCAACGCCTGTCCCGGGACCGCGATGTAACGATCAACCTCGGAGTGAACCTCGAGGGAGCCCATGGGAACGTGGGCGCCCATCCAATCGATCGCCTGCTGGCGCGACCACCCCAACGCGTGCAACCCGGTGTCCACGACGAGACGTGCGGCTCGCCACGCGTCTGTGCTCACCATGCCCAAGCGCGCCACCGCGCTGGTGTACAGGCCCATCTCATCGGCCAACCTCTCCGCGTACAACCCCCAACCCTCCGCGGTCGCCACGTCGGCGCACACGGAGTGCACCAGGTGACTTCCTTCGAGCTGCTGGGCAATCGTCAACTGAAAGTGGTGTCCTGGGACCGCCTCGTGGAAGGCGACGGCCTCGGCCAGGTGACGGAACCTCTGCTCGGGCTTGGTCGTGTTGATGAAGTACGTGCCCACGCGCGACCCGTCGAGGGCCCCGGTGAAGTAGTACGCGGGTGGCGAACCCTCCGCAAGTGCCTCGGGTATCGGCTCGACCGCGCAGGCCGTCGTCGGGATCAATCCGAACCAGTCGGGTGCGGCGTGCTCGGCCCGCCGGACCGCTTCGACGGCCGTGGTGACTATCTCCTTACCGCTCTCGTATCGCAGAGAAGGGTCGGTGCGCAGGCGTTCGTGGATCTCGGCGACGTCGGTCGTGTTCCACAACTCGGATCCCAATGCAGCGAACTCCTCGTTGAGGCCTTCGATGATGGCCAGTCCGGTCGCGTGGAGATCCTCGGCGGTGTGTTCGGTGGAGGTTGAGTACCGCACACAGCGTCGGTACATGTCCTCACCACCGGGTAGCCAGCACAGTCCCGGCTTCTCATCCGGTCGCCCGAAAGGCAGGATCTGGTTCGCCAACACCTCGCGGTAGCGCAGGAGTGCCGGACGCACAGTTTCATCGAGGACGGCTCCCTGCGCCGCGGCGAACTCGTCGGAGGCCCTCTCAGAGTCCGAGCGCAGTGCGCGGACCTGAGGATCGTTGGTGATGACATCGATCTGGGCCAGCGCCGCACGGACGCCGCGCTCTACGGGCAAGAGGCCCGCCTCTACGCCATCACGAAGCCGTTGCGCCGACTGCTCCAGGAACGCCGGCAACGCCGCGAGGCGAGCCAGTTGGTCGTCGTGCCGTTCCGGGGTGTCCACTGCCAGCATGGGCAGCGCCGACAGCACCCCGGCCAGCGGGGCTTCAAAGATGTCAGTGATCGTGAACTCTCGGAGCGGGACGGACAAGGAGAGGGCGGTCGTTTCTGCCGTCATGCGGATGAGGTCCAGCGTGAGCACGTCGGTCTCGTTGTAGACCACGTCGTCGAGGCGCATGGCTTCATAGAGGACTTCGGCCGCCGAGGCCATCGACGAAAACGTCGCCATCAGGAGGGCCTCGCCTGACGACGAGAGGTCCGCCAACTCGCCGCGCCGCGCGGGCAGGCCGAGAAGGGCGGCTTCGAGCGGCTCCTGTTGAAATCGCGCCGCGATGAGCTGATCGGCCAGATCTTCAATAGCTGGATTCATATCTCAACCCTAATGAGCAAGGGATTCCGGGTCCTATCCCCGCGACAACCTCGGATTATCCGCGGCACGTGCCGGTGGGTACGAGAGCACGCCGTGGGATTGGCGTGGCCCGTCGCCGAACTCACGAGTTCGTCATCGCCCTACGATCGCGTGGGGACGGGCCGCACGTGATCGGGCGAACGTCGTCGAAGCAAGGAGAGAGATGACCTACGACTTTGAAGTTTCCGGCGTCGTGCCGGCGCCACCGGAAAAGCTCTACCGCGCGTGGCTGTCGAGCGACGAGCACACCGCCATGACCGGGGGCGTCGCGACGATCGACCCCAACGTGGGTGGGGAGTTCACCGCCTGGGACGGCTACATCAATGGAAAGAACCTGGAGCTCGAGCCCTATGCGCGAATCGTCCAATCGTGGCGAACGACTCAGTTCACCGACGACGACCCCGATTCGCAGATCGAGGTCAACTTCGAATCCGCTGAGGGTGGCACCTTGGTGCGAATTCGCCACTCCGGGGTCCCGAGCGAGCAGTTGGGATACGAGAACGGCGGATGGCAGAAGAGCTACCTCGACCCCATGCGCAACTACTTCTCGATCTCGTAACCGCGCCGCCGCCGCGCCTAGGGCAGGCACCACTCGATGGGTGCCACGATGCGCTCCATCGACGCGGGTCCCCACGAGCCCTGGGCGTACGGCTCCACTGGTGGGGGATCGGCGAGTAGCGGCGCGGCTACCTCCCACAGACGTTCGATGCCGTCCGAACGAGTGAAGAACGCGCGGTTGCCGAGCATGGCCTCAAGGATGAGCCTCTCGTACGCCTCGAGGTTGTGCGCGGCCTGGAACGAGTCGCGGTAGAGGAACGTCATCTCGGCCGCGTCCAGACGCATTTGCGGGCCGGGCTCCTTGGCCAGGAAGTGCGCGTGGATGGAGCCGGGGTCCTGGAAGTCGACGACCAGCTTGTTGCCGCGCCACGACGAGGAGTTCGGGCCGAGCGGGAACAGGCGCATCACCGGCTCGTCGAATCCGATGGTGATGACCTGGCGGCTCTGGGCCAGGGACTTGCCCGAGCGCAGGTAGAAGGGCACGCCCTTCCAGCGCGTGTTCTCGACCTCGGCGCGCAGCGCCACGAAGGTCTCGGTGTCCGAGTCCGGAGCGACCCCCGCCTCGTCGCGGTAGCCGTCATACTGGCCGCGCACCACCCACTTGGGATCGATGGGCTGCAGGGTCTGGAAGACCTTATGGACCTCGTCGCGTAGCGGGCTGGCGTCCAGGCTGACCGGCTGCTCCATCGCCAGGAAGCCGAGCACCTGGAACAGGTGCGACACGACCATGTCGCGAAACGCCCCCGTCTCTTCGTAGAAGGCGCCGCGGCCCTCGATGGTGATTGCCTCGGGCACGTCGATCTGCACGAAGCACACGTGGTCGCGGTTCCAGAGCGGCTCGAACATCCGGTTGGCGAATCGCAGGGCCAGGATGTTGTCGATGGACTCCTTGCCGAGGAAGTGATCGATGCGATAGACCTGCGTCTCTTCGAAGTTCGCTGCAATCACCCGGTTGAGCTGCTGGGCCGAGGCGAGGTCGACGCCGAAGGGCTTCTCACAGATCACCCGAGAGTTCCGGCTGAGTCCCGAGGTGCCCAGCATCTCGATGATGTCCTGGGCGGCGTTCGGCGGCACCGCCAGGTGGAAGAGCCGGCGCACGTTGGCGCCCAACTCGGCTTCGGCGGCCATGATCGCGTCTTCCAGGTGCGACCACTCCGTGGCGTCGGCCACGACGAAGGAGAGCGTCTTTTGGAACTCCTCCCATTCGCCGGCGTCGGGCTTGTGGCTCCCGTACTCGAGGACGGCGTGGAGGGCTTGATCACGGAAGGCGTCCGATGACTCGACCGCTGCGGAGCGCGACACGCCAATGATCCGGTAGTGGTGGGGCAGCAGACCCGCGGCGGCCAGGTGAAACAACCCGGGGAGGATCTTTCGTTTCGCGAGGTCGCCCGTGGCACCGAAGATCACGATGATGTGATCGTCGGGGATGTCGGTGTCGGCCAGCTTCGAATGGGGACTCATGGCGGACCTCCCGCGGTCACGTGGCGAACAGTCGTGCCCTCGCCCACGATCATCTCATCGACGAGGTCGGGGGCGAAGAGACCATGGGCGACGACCCCTGGTTGGGCGTCCAGGCGTTGCGCGAGAGCCGCCGGATCACCGACGTCACCGAAGAGGTCAGCGATGACACCGCCGTCGGGGCTCACCCCCACACCGCGGATCTTCGCCGTGGCCAGTTCGGCCAGCGTCGCCGCGAGCCCGAAGCGTCATAAGTTCGAGCGGCACCGGAGGGTGCAGCGTGACCACCTGCTTCGACGAATCCACGATGACGACGAAACGGTCGGCGCCGTAGGCGACGATCTTTTCGCGGGTGTGGGCGCCACCCCCGCCCTTGATGAGCCACCCGTCTGATGAGACCTGATCGGCTCCGTCGATCGCCAGATCCAGCCGGTCCCACGAGTCGAACTCCTCGATAGCCAGCCCCAGGTCTCGCGCCGCGTGTTCAGTTCGCGGCGACGTCGCGACGAAGCGTGCTGTGGAGCCGCGACGGGCCAGTTCGGTGAGCAGGAACGCGACCGTCGTCCCAGTTCCGAGACCCACGCGCATCCGATCGTCCACGAGTGTTGCCGCGGCCTGGGCGGCTAGTTGCTTCTCGGCGTCAGTGCCCACGACTCAGAGCGCCGATCGCTCGGCCATGATCAGTGAACGCGGCGACTCGACGCGCCCGGCCGGGATGGTGGTATCGCCGGCGAGCAGACCGGCGAGGGCGTGCCGCTTGTCGGCGCCGGTGATGAGCCACAGGATTTGAGCGGCCGCGGCCAGCGCGGGGTAGGTCAACGTCATTCGTCGGTGGCCCTCGTAGACGCCAGTGAGTGCGACCAGTCGATCGCTCACGTCCAGCACGGGGTCGTCGGGCACGAGCGACGCCGTGTGACCGTCGGCACCCAGCCCGAGGTGCACGAGGTCGAGTGTCGCGGGAAGCAACTGTGCGTAGCGCTCAGCAGCCGCGTCAAGGTCCTCGGCCTCGACGTCCATGGGCTCCACGACGGCTGGGACACTCGCCAGGCTCTGGCGCAGTTTCGTCAGGTTCCTCGCGGGGTCCGAGTTAGAGACGACCCTCTCGTCGACCTGGTAGACGGTGGTGCGCGTCCACGGCATCTCGCGGTCGCTGAGGGCGGCGAACATCGCCCAGGGTGTACGGCCCCCGCTCACGGCGAATCCGAACCGCCCCCGTTCTTCGACGCAGCGCCGCGCGACGTCGGCGACGTAGTCGGCCGCGGCGCGCGCGAGCGAGCCGTCGTCTGGGAAGTCGCGAAGCTCGTTGTGCATGTCAGGACGGTTTTTCGACGTGCCCACCGAACTCGGAGCGCATCGCGGACAGGACCTTGGCCGTGAACTCACCGTGGCCGCGCGACTCGTAGCGCTGCCAGAGGGCCGCGCTGATCACCGGCGCGGGAACCGACTCGTCGATCGCCGCCTCCACGGTCCAGCGCCCCTCGCCCGAATCGGACACACGGCCGGAATACTCGGCCAGTTCGGGCGAGCGCGCCAGAGCAGCGGCGGTGAGGTCGACCAGCCACGAGCTGACCACGGATCCGTGGCGCCAGACCTCGGCCACTTCGGCGACGTTGATGTCGAACGAATAGAACTCCGGGTCGCGCAGCGGCGCCGTCTCCGCGTCCGCGCTCACCGACATGGAGCCCGCGTTGGCGTGCTTGATGATGCTGAGCCCCTCAGCGATCGACGCCATCATCCCGTACTCGATGCCGTTGTGCACCATCTTGACGAAGTGTCCCGCCCCGTGCGGACCACAGTGCAGGTAACCCTGCGTCGCGGTCCCGCCGGCGTCGCCGCGCCCGGGCGTCGGCGCGACACCGTCGTCGCCGGGCGCGATGGTCCTAAAGATGGGGTCGAGTCGCGCGACCACGTCATCGTCACCGCCGATCATGAGGCTGTAGCCACGCTCGAGTCCCCACACGCCACCGCTGGTGCCGCAGTCGACCAGATGGACGCCGCTCGCCGCCAGGCTCTTCGCACGCAGGATGTCGTCGCGGTAGTAGGAGTTCCCGCCGTCGATGACCACGTCGTCGCGTCGAGAGTCTGGCCGACCAAGTCGTCCAAGGTCGCCTGCACGATGGCCGCCGGCAGCATGAGCCAGACGATGCGCGGAGTGTCCAAGAGGGTAACGAGCTCGTGCAACGACGACGCCCCGACGACGCCGTCTCCCTCGAGGTTGCTCACCGCCTGCGCGTTGACGTCGTAGACGACGCACCGGTGCCCGTCGCGCACGAGTCGGTGGACGAGGTTGGCCCCCATCCGGCCGAGTCCCACCATGGCGATCTGCATTGGCTGGTCGGTTGGCATCTAGGTCCCCTTGGTCTGGAGTGCTCGATAGCGCGAGATGAGCGCGTTGGTCGACGAGTCGTGGGTGAGGACGGGGTCGGCGTCGGCCGCGAGCTCGGGAATGATCCGACTGGCGAGGGCCTTGCCGAGCTCCACGCCCCACTGGTCGAACGAGTCGATGCCCCAAACCGCGCCCTGGGTGAAGACGCGAGTGCTCGTAGAGCGCGATGAGTGAACCGAGCAGACGCGGCGTCAGGACCTCGGCCAGCAGCACGTTGGTCGGTCGGTTCCCCTCCATGACCCGATGGGCCACCTCGTGCGCAGCGACACCCTCGGCGCGGACCTCTGCTTCGGTCTTGCCAAAGGCGAGCGCCTCGGCCTGGGCGAACACGTTGGACGTCAGGGTGTCGTGGTGCGCACCGAGCGGGTTGAGGCTCCGGGCGAATCCGATGAGGTCGAC
Organism: uncultured Actinomycetota bacterium; assembly: GCA_963715855.1. GTDB lineage: Bacteria > Actinomycetota > Acidimicrobiia > Acidimicrobiales > RAAP-2 > RAAP-2. Next base: position 873,603 of record OY970279.1, on the reverse strand, counting down.
CGGCACGATCGTGGTGCCCTGGTGAATCAGCTGGTAGAAGCTGTGCTGGCCGTTGGTGCCGGGTTCGCCCCAGTAGATCGCTCCCGTGTCGAAGTCGAGGGCCTCGCCAGTGAGCGACACGTGCTTGCCGTTGGACTCCATCGTGAGTTGCTGGAGGTAGGCCGGCAGCCGCTTGAGGTACTGGTCGTAGGGCATGACCCCCGTCGTCGGGCACCCGAGGAAGTCGCGGTTCCACACCGCGAGCAGACCCATGAGCATGGGCAGGTTCCGTTCGAACGGCGCCGTGCAGAAGTGCTCGTCCATGGCTCGGAAGCCCTCGAGGAGTTCAGTGAACCGATCCGGACCGATGGCGATCATCGTCGACAGGCCAATGGCCGAGTCCATGGAGTAGCGGCCGCCGACCCAGTCCCAGAAGCCGAACATGTTCTGCGGGTCGATACCGAACGCCGCGACCTTGGACTCGTTCGTGGATACGGCGACGAAGTGACGGGCCACCGCACTTTCGTCGCCGAGGTGATCGACCAACCAGTCGCGCGCCGACCGGGCGTTGGTGAGCGTCTCGAGCGTGCCGAAGGTCTTGGACGAGACGATGAAGAGGGTCTCGGCGGCGTCCAGGTCGCGCACGGCCTCCACGAAGTCGGTCGCGTCGACGTTGGACACGAAGCGGAGCGTGAGGTCGCGGCGCGAGTAGAAGCGCAACGCCTCGTACGCCATGACCGGTCCGAGGTCCGAGCCTCCGATGCCGATATTGACCACGTTGCGGATTCTTTGGCCGGTGTGGCCCGTCCACTCGCCCGAACGGATCCGTTCGGCGAACGTCGTCATCTTGTCCAGGACGACGTGCACCTCGCGCACGACGTCGACGCCGTCGACAACCAGCGATGACGCGCGCGGCATGCGCAGGGCGACGTGGAGCACCGCGCGGTCCTCGGACACGTTGATGTGCTCACCGCGGAACATCTGGTCGCGCCGCTCGGCCACCCCGGTCTCGTCGGCGAGTTGCGCGAGCAGTCGCATCGTCTCTTCGGTCACGCGATTCTTGGAGTAGTCGAGGTAGATCCCTTCGGCCTCGGCGCTGAGACGCTCGCCGCGCCCCGGGTCTTGGGCGAAGAGTTCGCGCAGGTGCCGAGGGGCGATCTCGGCGAAGTGCGCGTCGAGGGTCTGGGCGGTGCGGGATTGGCGAAGCGCTGGCGTGCTCACGTCCTGGTCCCAGTACGTGCGCCACCGGGCCGGGCGCCGGGGACGGACGCGCGCGAGCGAGATTCAGGCATGGCGGCAGCGTATCTGGCGTCGATGGTCCGTGGACTCGCCACTGCCTACGCGAGTGGGTGCAGCGTCCCGATCTCCTGTGTCGGCATCACCTGCGTCGGTGACTGCGGGTACGGTCGAAAGAGCGTGTTCGTCTCCGCGACGTCGTCCGGGTTGCAGCCATCGACGCGGAACGCAGCGCCTAGGTAGCCAGACGTTGCCGGCAGCCGAGGCGCCGTGAGGTTCGCGTGAGGCGGACGCAGTGTTGACACGAGGTTGCCGACCGTGGATCGACGCCACGCGGAGATCTCGTGGGAGCGTATGCCGAAGCGGGCCTCGAGGAATCGGATGAGCGAGGTGTGGTCGAAGACGTTCGATGACAGGTAGCCGCCTCGACTGAAGGGCGACACCACGAGCAGGGGAACCCGGAACCCGAGCCCGATAGGACCGGCCAGCCCGCGCGCTGTCGCGGGCAACGGCGTCGCGGTGACGAACTCGCCCGGCGTCCCTGGCGGGGGCGTAGGTGGCGCGACGTGGTCGAAGAACCCTCCGTTCTCGTCGTAGGTAATGAACAGCACCGTGCGTGACCACACCTCGCGGTTCGACATGAGCGCGGACAGTACCCGGCTGATCAGCCACGCTCCGTAGGCCGGGGGCGCCGGCGGATGCTCGTCGAAGCCGTTCGGTGGCACGATCCACGACACGGACGGCAACGTGTTGTGGCGCACGTCGTGCACGAAGTCATTCGGATAGGTCGGCAGGAAGGCTCGCTGGAACAGGTGCGACGACGGCTTTCGGTAGGCCGCGAAGTACTGGAGGATCGCGTCGCCGAAACCGAGTTCTGGCGCCGTGGGTATGTAGCCCTGGCCCGGCGGGGTGTAGGTCTTCCAACTCACGCCGGCGTCCTGGAGTAGTTCGGGCACGGAAGTCCATCGGGCGCTGAAGAGGATGTCCGGTGACGAGTTGGTGGTTAAGACCGGTCCACCGTGCGTGCCGGAGGGGTCGATGCTGCCCGAGAGCGCCATCAACCGATTGGGGTGAGTCGGCCCTAACACCGAACAGAAGTAGTGGTCACAGATCGTGAAGGCGTCGGCGAGGGCGTAATGAAAGGGCAGATCGGCCCGCGTGTAGTACCCCATGGTGAGTAGGCCCGAAACGGAGCCGTCATTCTGGGGCGACGTGTGCGTCGAGACAAAGCCATCCATCGCACCGCCGTGCCAGCTCTGGTGCTGGGACAACCACAGGTGCGTGATGTCATGCGTGCATTCGCCGAGGTGTGTTCGCGTGTTGAGGTGAAACGGGAGCTGAACTCCCACGGGGGACCGCGTCGTGTTGGCCGCGTCGGGTTGTGCGAAGACCCCCAACGAATCGCTCGCGTGGTCGTCGAATCCTCGAACACCCTTGTAGGTGCCGTAGTAGTGGTCGAACGATCGATTCTCCAGCATGAGGAAGACAACGTGGCGCACCGCCCCGAGGTCGGATCCCGCGGGTGCGGTGGAGCTAGCGGACGCGATGAGTGGGAAACCGGATCCGCCCGCCACCGCCCAGGCGGACGCCAGGCCAGTGCGGCGTAGGAACTGGCGTCGGTCCATCGGCGTCTCGGGTATTAGCGGACGGGTCACGTGCGTCTCCGGTGTCGTCTCGAGTCTTCCAGGGCGCACGGGCCTCGGGGGTACGGGCCGTCGGCGTGCCTACGTAAACTGAACCTTCACGTCCCAACGACGACTGCGGAGGTCACGAATGTCCCGGCCGAGTGTTGAGGCGTTACGGCGTGAACAGATCCTGAAGTCGACGTGCAAGGTCGTCGCCAAACGCGGCGTCGGCGCTCTACGAATCTCGGACGTCGCCAAGGACGTGGGATTCTCCACCGGGACGATCCATTACTACTTCGACGATAAGGAGACGCTGCTCCGCGCGGCCTTCGCCTTCAACGTGCGCCACTCGATCGCGCGCCGAAAGGATCTTCTGGCTTCGTCGAACGACTCACTGGAGCTGCTGCGCACCTACGTTGACTCCTACCTGCCCGACGATCGCGAGAGCCTTCGAGCGTGGCGGGTCTGGGCGGAGTTCTGGGCGATCTCCATTCGCGACACCGACCTGCAGGGCGAGATCGACATCCTCGATGTCGACTGGCGCGCAGTGGTCTCGCGCTTGATCCGTCAAGCGCAAGCCGAGGGCCGGATCCGCGAGGGCGATCCATTGATCTTCACCAACATGCTCATCTCGATGGTCGACGGCCTCGCGGTGCAGGTCCTGTCGAACTCCCGGGAGATGGACATTGCCACCATGCGCCAGACCCTCCACGCGTTCATCGATCAGCTCCTCATGGGAGTCCCCGCGACGCTCAGCGACCAGAGATGAAGTCCGCGGCGCGCGCCAGGTGCGACGTCGTCGGGCGTCCCGAGATCTCGGCCCGATCCGCGGCTCGGTAGGCGAGATAGAGCGACCTCACCCCGAGCCAGCGCCACGGCTCGGGTTCCCAGGACCGCGTTCGCCAGTTCACCCAGGGCAGATGGGTGAGGGAAGTGTCGTGACCCACGATGAGATCCCGCAGCGTGCGGCCCGCGAGGTTGGTGGCCGTCACGCCGTGGCCGGCGTAGCCGCCCGCCGCACCCATCCCGGTCGCCGGGTCGAACTCGACCGTGGCGCACCAGTCCCTCGGGACGCCCAGCACTCCGGACCACGCGTGTTCCACGGGCACGTCGCCGAGTGCAGGAAAGAGGTCGGTCAGCGCCTGACGCAACTGGGCCACGGTCACCGGTGACGTCTCGCCATTGCGGTCGACGCGCGAGCCGTAGCGATAGGGGACGCCACGACCGCCGATAGCGATGCGCCCATCGGCGGTGCGCTGCGCGTAAATGAACGCGTGGGCAGTGTCGCCAAGGGTCTCACAGTTACCCCACCCGATCTCGTCCCAGGTGGCGACGTCCAGTGGCTCGGTGACGATCATCGACGAGTTCATTGGCAGCCAGCGCCGGTGTAAACCCGGGAGCGAGGCCGTGAACCCCTCCGTGGCGCGAATCACGATGGGAGCGGTGACGACCCCGGTCTCGGTCAGCACCTCGCGGGGTCGGATTTCTCTCACACGGGTCGACTCGTAGATGTTCACTCCCGTACGCTCGACCACGTGCGCCAGGGCGCGCACCAGCTTGGCCGGTTGCAGTCGCGCCCCATTCGCGCTAAACGTTGCACCAACGACGCCCGCGACGTTGACCCGTGCGCGCGCTTCGTCCGCGGAGAGGAACACCTGAGCGTCGCCCCACCGGTCGGCTGATTCGCCCATGACGCGCAGGCGGTGTAGTTGAGAGGAGGTGCGCGCGACCCGCAGCACCCCACCCTTGACGATGTCGGCCTCGATTCCTTCCCTCGCGGCGACCGCGATGACCTCGTCGACGCCGTCGACCATCGCGAGCTGCAGGCTCCGTGCGGCGTCCACCCCACGGCGCGCGGCGTATCGGTCCAGTGAGCCGGCCACGGTGGCGCTCAGCCAACCACCGTTCCGTCCGGACGCGCCGAATCCCGCGAAGCGACGCTCCACGATGGCGATCGACAGTGACGGTTCAGCCAGCTTCAAGTAGTAGGCCGTCCACAGTCCCGTGAGCCCCGCCCCGACGATGCACACGTCGACCGACGTCGACCCTGCCAAGGGTTCGCGCTGTGGTGAGGGCCCCAATTGGGCGTGCCAAAAGGACACGCCGCCGTTGACGATCGAGGTCACGTCCACGGAGTGGAACTCGATTGCGGCCTACGCACTTGGGGCTTCCGGGGCCGCCCCGAGCAGGCGCAGTCCCCGACGAAGTCGAGAACGCGATCCTCCGCCCATGATGGCGAGCGCGACGATGAACATCACGGTCGTCGAGGCGAACACGAGGACCGCGATTGCGAAGATGTCGGTGTGGAACTGCGAGTGCAGTGAGGCGAGGATGAACACCGGTAGCGGCGTTGTCTGGGCAGTGCTGACGAAGACCGAGGTCACGAGGTCCTCGAGGCTGAACGTGAAGGAGAGCAGCCCGCCGGCGATCAACGCCGGTGCGAGCAGCGGCACCGCGATGGTGCGCAGCATGGTGATCGTGCGCGCACCCAGATCGTTGGAAGCTTCAAAGACGGCCGGATCGAGACCGAGAGCACGTCCGCGCACGATCAGGGCGGTCAGGGCGCTGCCGAAGATCGAGTGGGCGATGATCAGACGCGTGAAGCCGTTGGAGACGCCTAGGGTCACGAACCAGAGGAGGTCGCCGCTGGCGCCGACGATCTCGGGCGTGGCGAGGATCACGACGAACAGGATGAAGAGCAGCCGATGCGGCCAGCGCCGCCCGGTGCTGGCGAGTCCACCAATCAGCCCGACCGCCATGCTCAGAAACGCCGTCGCGACGGCTACTTCGATGGAGATCCGCAACGCGGTGACCAGCGTCACGTCGTGGGCGGCCTGACCGTAGGCGGCGGTGCTGAAACCACCCCACTGGAACGCGTCAAATCCGTTATTGAACGAGAAGACGACGACGACGACCAGCGGCAGGAAGAGGAACGCCACCAGCAGCGTGGTGATCACGCCGAGAATCCATTTGTTGGTCTTGGGTTTCCTCACGCGGGGGCCCACACTCGTTCGAGGGAGCGCCGGCGAGACCGGTTGAGCAGATATCGCGTGCCGACGGCCAGCAGCCAGCAGGCCAGCACAATGAGCACGATGACCACAATCAGCACGATGGCCATAGCCGCGCCGAGTGACCAGTTCTGGCCCTCGTTGAACTCCGACGCCACCAGGCTGCCGATCATGAGCCCGCGGGCCCCGCCCATCAACGTCGGCGTGACGTAGTCGCCCAACATTGGAACGAACACGAGGACGGTGCCGGCGACGACGCCAGCCATCGATATCGGAAAGGTGATGGTGCGAAAGATGGTCCAGGGCTTGGCCCCGAGGTCGTCGGCCGCTTGGAGCAGCTGCGGGTCGATGCGCTCGAGCACCACCGCCAGTGGCAGGATGAACAGCGGCACGTAGTTGTAGACCAGGCCGATCATGACGGCGGTCCGGGTGTCGAGAAGCGAGACGTAGGTGACGTGCCAGCCCACGGCGTTCATGGCATTGAAGAGCAAGCCGAGCGGGCTCAAGAAGATCCGCCAGCCGAGCATGCGCAGCAGGTAGTCCGTCCAGAACGGCAGCACGACGAGCAGCAGCACGAGCACCCGCATGCGCGGGCCGAGCTTGCGGGCGATGAAGTACGCCACGGGATATGCGATCAGCCCGCAGAGCGCCGTGGCCAGCACCGCGTTCTCCAGGCTGATCACCAGGACCGGTCCGGTCGGGTAGCGCAGCGCCTGGAAGAAGTTGCCGAATCCAAGGTGATTGAGCTTGACCAGTCCCGACTGGTTCACCGCCGCGGTGCGCCCGAAGGCGTAGAGCAGCATGATCCCCGTCGGTGCGAGGAACCACAGAGCGAACCACGCGTAGGTGAGCCCAGTGAAACTGCGAAGGCTACCGCGACCTAGCACGCCCGACTCCCGTCCACGGCTCCGAACTCGTCGACGTTCTTACGAGGCGATAGCGGCTTTGAAGTTGTCGTACAACTGAGTGCGAAGGTTGTTGGTGCTATTGACCAAGTACGGCACCAGTCGCTTCTCCTGAGGCTTGGTCAGGAAGATGATGCTCTCCTGGGCCAGGTTGCTCGGGAGGTAACTGCGCACGTTGGCGACGGCGGTGTTGTATCCCGTGTAGACCATCTCGTTGGCCGACACCGTCGGGTCCAGGATGTAGTCAAAGAAGGCGTGCGCGGTGTCGACGTTCTTGGCTCCCTTGGCGAGCGCCCAGTTGTCGACCCAGATCTCGGACTTCGGGAACGGGACGACCCACTTGAACTTGGTGGGGTCCTTCAACAGGGCCTGACGCGCGTCACCGTTCCACGCCTGGGAGAGGACGTAGGTGCCGCCGGTCAGCCCGCCGGTGCCTCCGGGGTAGGAGTCGAGGTTGCTCACGTGCGGGGCCAAGTGCTGGATCAGCCAGTTGTTGGCGTGGCGCAGTTTGGCCTTGTCGAGCGTGTTCCAGTCGACTCCTTCGTTCCACAGCGCGATGGCCAGAACGTCGTTCGGGTCGTCCAGGATGGACACGCGACCCGAGACCTGGGGCAGCGCCGCGGCCGCCACGAAGTCGGCCCAGGTTTCCATCTTGCGGGTGATGAGTGTCTTGTCGTAGATGAACCCCGTCGTCCCGAAGTCCTTGGGAATCGTGTACTTGTTGCCCTTGTCCCAGGCGAAGTTGAGCAGGGCCGGGTCCAGGTGAGCGAAGTTCGGGATGAGGGACTTGTTGAGCGGAATCAGTAGACCCTTGGCCACCATCTCCGGTATGTAGCCACCGGTCGGCACCACGATGTCGTAGCCGGCGGTGCCCTTGGCTAGTTCGAGTTTGGCGATCATCGCCTCGTTGGAGTTGTAGCTGCCGATCTGAATCGGAATGTTGGTGCCCTTTTGCCACGCCGTGAAGGTAGTTGGGTTGTCGTACTGTCCCCACGTGTAGAGGTACAGGTTCTTTGTCGTCTTGCCGGCGGTGGTCAGACTCGCGCGCGCCGCGGCTTCCAACTTCGACAGCGACGCGGCCCCCGCGGCGAGTTCCGAACCGATCGTCAACGCGCCGGCGCCGGCGGCCGCGAGTGAGATGAAACTGCGTCGGGTGAGGGGATGGCCCTCGGGGGCCAGGATCCTGAGGGTCTCTTCGCTGTGGTCGTGCTTCATGGTTACGGCGTCTCCTTTAGTAAATGAGGGCTACGGCCGGGGAACCGTCGTGACAACAAAACTGACTGGTCGATAAGTTATCACCGGTCGAGCAGCGTAGCGTCCTCAGGTCGCCACGTCACGACGGCCGGCTCGCCCACCGTCGCGTCGCGGGCTTCGCTCGAGGCGCTGTCGCAGGTCACGGTGAGTTCGACGTCGCCTCGGATGGTCACGCGAATGGTGGTCAGCCCGCCGGAGAAGGTCTTGTCAGTCACGGTGCCGCGGACCCGGGGGCCGTCGACGTTGTCAATTGCAGTCCCCACCACGATGCGCAGGCGCTCCGGACGCACGAAGACGCTGGGCTCGACGCCCGTCGTGGCGACCGCCCCCTCGGACTCGCTGAGCTGGCGCGACGCCATGTCATCGGGCCGCGACGTCGACGCCCCTTCGACCAGCGAGGCGGGGATGAAATTGGCCCGCCCTACGAAGGTCGTGACAAAGCGCGTGGCCGGGCGCAGGTAGAGCTCTTCAGGCGAGCCAACCTGCACCAGGTGGCCGTCCTGCATCACCGCGACGCGGTCGGACATCGCGAAGGCCTCGGCCTGGTCGTGCGTCACGAAAATGAACGACAGTTGCAGCTCACGTTGCAGACGCTTCAGCTCCTCCTGCATTGACTCGCGCAGTTTGAGGTCGAGGGCGGCGAGGGGCTCGTCGAGCAGGAGCACGGTCGGGCGAGTGACGATCGAACGGGCCAGCGCGATGCGCTGCTGCTGGCCGCCGGACAGTTGCTGGGGCCGATGCATGGCGAATCCGTCCATGTGCACCAGCGATAACGCCTCACCGACGCGGCGTCGCAGTTCGGTCTTGGGGACGTGCTGGCGGTGCAGCCCGTAGGCAATGTTGTCAAAGACGCTGAGGTGGGGAAAGAGGGCATAGTTCTGGAACACCGTGTTCACGTTGCGCGCGTAGGCGGGCTGGTTGGTCGCGTCCACGCCGGCCAAGTAGATGTGACCACTGTCGACCTTCTCCAACCCCGCGATCATCCGCAGCGTCGTGGTCTTGCCGCACCCGGACGGGCCGAGCAGCGAGAAGAACTCCCCGGGTCGAACCGTTAGGGAGAGGTCAATGACCACTTTCTTCACGCCGGCTGGGGTCTTGAAGGACTTGTCCACACGGTCGAGCACTACAGCGGCGGCACCCTCGTTGAGGTTGCTGGGCGAGTCGCCCTCGAGAGTGTCCGTCGTCGTCACCACTTCGGGAGGAGCATACCCAGTTGGCGTTCGGCGTTCTCGGACAATGTCTGGTGCGACTCGCAGAAACGCTCGACTGGCGACCCGTGAACGCGGAATTATGCCGGTAGAGTTCCGGCGTGCGACGCACGATTGCGGTGTTTTTGGTGGCCCTGACAGCGCTCGGGTACGGCGCAACGATCGGTCGTGCGGATACCACTTCGACCACCGCGCCGACGACGACCACCACGCTTCGGCCGCGCCCGACCGATCCGCTGACGGGATTGGCCGACCCCGCGCACATCACGGCGAGGCGACCAGCGGTGACCGTCAAGATCGACAACACCTACGAGGCGCATCCTCAGTACGGCATCCGGCAAGCCGACGCGGTGTACGAGGAGATCGTCGAGGGCGGGATCACGCGACTCGCCGCGGTGTTCAATTCGGCCGCGCCCGCGCGGGTGGGGCCGGTGCGTTCCGTGCGCCGCACCGACCGCGAGGTCGTGTATCCGCTGGGCGGGATTTTCGTGTTCTCGGGCGGAGCCCAGTACGCGATCGACTCGATCAAGACCGCGCCGGTCAAACTCTTCAGCGAAGCCAACGCCGGCGCGATGATGTATCGAGGCTCCAACCGACCCCCACCGCACAACCTCTTCGCGAACGTGTCGCTCCTCATTCGTCAGGGAGGTCGGCCGCGCCCGCCGCGGGCGCTCTTCACGTACTCGCGGTCAGCACCCAAGCTTCTCGACGCCGGTGCGGTCGTTCACGGTGGGTTTTGCCAGCGGCTACGCCACGTCGTACACCTGGAACGCCAAGACGGCGTCGTGGGACCGGTCGATCTTCGGCGCGCTCGACCGTGACGCGACGGGACGGCGGGTCTCGCCTCAGAACGTGATCGTGATGTACGTGCACTACCTGGGTGGGGTGGGCGTCGAGGGAGCCCAGGCGCAGCTCCTGGGCTCGGGCGTTGCCCAGGTCTTCACCAAGCACTCGGTGGTCCGGGCTCGCTGGTCGAGGGGTTCCCTACGCCAGCCCACTCTGTACAAGAACCGCCGGGGCCAAGTCATCGCGCTCACTCCGGGACGAACGTGGGTGGAGTTGCTCGACGTCTCCGAGCACGTGACGGAGGTTCGTTGAGCGTGGTGGCGGTAGTAGACACGGTGAAGGGTCGTTGATCCGGGGGTGAAGCCGTTGGTCGCAGGGAGTGGAGTCGTCGGTCACGCCGGGGCCCGGGTTCGATGACCGACGTGATCACCGATTCGTCACTCGATCAGCTGACCGATGTCGCGACGCAGCGTGCTCGCACTCTGCTCAACGACGCCACGTCCCTTCTGTCGCACCGCGAGCGGGCCGCGCGCCGGCGCTTCGCGCGGCTCCTACGCGACCGCGACGCGTTGGGTGTCACGGTGACGTTGACCGACGAGGTGATGCGTTTCACGTCGCGGCCCCGCGCCGCGGCTGCCCTGCGAGACGCGGTCCGTCACGCGTCCGTCGCCGGGTTTGGCTTCTGGAATTTCGCGGGACTGCACGTCGTTGGTTCATTGTCACGTGTCGTCCCGGGCCCGATCCTGGCACTCGTGCATCGTCGAATCCGCTACCTCACCAGCGACCTCATTATCGACGCCGACGCGCGGGTTCTGCGTCGTCACCTGCAGCGTCGTCGGCGTCAGAGTCTCGGGGCCAACGTGAACGTGCTGGGGGAGGCGGTGCTCGGCGAAGCCGAGGCCGGGGACCGACTGGACCGGGTGGTGGACATGATGTCGCGCCCGGAAGTCACCTACGTGTCGGTCAAGCTGTCCTCGGTCGTCAGCCAGCTGGTCACCATCGACCGAGCGGGATCGGTGCACCGAGTCAGCTCGCAACTGCGCACGCTCTATCGGGCGTCAGCGCGCGACGGGGTCTTCGTCAACCTGGACATGGAGGAGTTTCGCGACCTGCACCTCACCATGGAGGCGTTTCGCGGTGTTCTCTCGGAGCCGGAGTTCATGGAACTGTCGGCGGGTGTCGTGTTGCAGGCGTACCTGCCAGACGTGCACGGCGTGCTCGACGAACTGTTGGTGTGGGCGCACGAACGCCACGCGCGCGGCGGCGCCACCATCAAGGTACGGCTCGTAAAGGGGGCCAACCTGGCCATGGAGCACGCCGAGGCCGAAGTCCACGGGTGGACCGCCGCCCCGTACGACACCAAGGCCGATGTCGACGCCAGCTACGCGCGGCTTTTGGACGTCGCACTTCGCCCCCAATGGTCGGAGGCCGTTCGAGTGGGCGTGGCCAGCCACAACCTCTTCCACCTCGCGTGGGCGTTGGAAGTCGCCCGAGTCCGCGGAGTCGCGACGCAGGTCGACGTCGAGATGCTCGAGGGCATGGCCAACGCGGAGGCGCTGGCCCTGGCTCGCTCGGGCGAGACGGTGCTGCTCTACACGCCCGCCACGCGCCGAGACGACTTCGCGTCCGCCGTTGCGTACTTGGTGCGCCGGCTCGAAGAGAACACCGCGCCGGAGAACTACCTCAGCGCCGCGTTCGCGATCGGGCGAGACGACGCAGTCTTCGAAGAGCAGCGCCGACGATTCGTTGACTCCATCGCCCGCCGCCACGACGTGAGCACATCGTCGCGTCGCTTCCACCCACCGATTCAGGACTTCTCCACGTTTGAGAACGCGCGTGACGGCGACCCCGCCGACCCCGACTACGCCCGGGCGACCGCGCGGGCTCTCGCCGAGATGTCCTCGGCGTCGCCGTGGGTGGGTGAGCCCGCGTCGGACTACGAGAAAGGTCGCGACCCCGGGGCCGGCGGCGCGGAGTGGTACCGCTACGCGGTCGCCGACCTTGCCAGCGTCGATGAGGCCGTCGCCACCGCCCGCTCGGCGGGACCGTCCTGGGAAGCGCGCGGTCCGGTCGTTCGCGCCGAAATCCTGGCCCGCGTGGCGGGGGTCGTCGCGTCGCGTCGAGACCATCTGCTGGCCGTGATGGCGCGCGACACGGGTAAGACCCTCGCCGAGGGAGACCCCGAGGTGAGCGAGGGTATCGACTTCATCCACTACTACGCCGAGCGGGGGCGCCACTTGGGTGATTCGACGCCTCTCGGCCTGGTGGTCGTTGTGCCCCCGTGGAACTTCCCGTGGGCGATTCCTGTCGGTGGCGTCGCCGCCGCGCTCGCCGCGGGTAACGCGGTGATCCTCAAGCCGGCGCCCGAGGCCGTCGCGACGGGGTTCGAGGTGGCGTCAGCGTTCTGGGACGGTGGCGTGCCGCGCGACGTGCTGCAGTTCATTCCCACTCGCGATGACGAGGTCGGCCGACACCTCGTCACGCACGCCGACGTCGACGGTGTGGTCCTCACTGGCTCGTTCGACACGGCTCGGTTGTTCAGTGACTGGCGTCCCGAGATCAACCTGTTGGCCGAGACGAGTGGGAAGAACGCCATCGTCGTGACGGCCTGCGCCGACGTCGACCTCGCGGTGCGCGATCTAGTGACCGCGGCCTTTGGTCACGCCGGCCAGAAGTGCAGCGCCGCCAGTCTGGGAATCGTGGAGGCGTCATTGCTGGCCGATCCGGCATTCCTGCGACAGTTGCGCGACGCCGTGACCAGTTTGCGCGTTGGGCCGGCGACGGATGTGGCCACAGTGGTAGGACCGGTCATCCGATCACCCGAGGCGGCCCTCTCTCGAGCGCTGACCCAACTTGACGAGGGAGAGGAGTGGCTCGTCGAGCCTATGGCTCTCGACGAGCACTACCTCTGGCGTCCGGGAGTGAAGCTCGGGGTTCGGCCGGGCTCGTGGAGCCACCTCAATGAGTGGTTCGGTCCCGTGCTGGGCATCATGACGGCGCCCGACCTGGCGACCGCGACGCACTGGCAGAGCCAGGTCCCGTACGGACTCACCGCCGGCCTGCACTCACTCAGTACGGCCGAGTGCGAATACTGGCTCGAGCACGTGGCCGCCGGCAACCTCTACGTGAATCGCACGACGACCGGGGCGGTGGTCAATCGTCAGCCCTTCGGTGGTTGGAAGCGCAGTTCGGTCGGGCCCACCGCCAAGACGGGCGGACTGCACTACGTGAACGCACTTCGCCGATGGCGGGGCGTTGACGACCTCGTGGCGGCCGAGCGTGACCTGCGCGAGTGGTGGACGACACGCGGTGGCGCGGCACTGGACCCGGCCGGACTTCGGGTGGAGCGAAATGTGCACCGCTACCGGCGACCCCCACGGACCGTGGTGCGCGTCGACGGGGGGTGGTCAAGTCTCGACGCGTCTTACCTCAAGATCATCTCGTCGGTGTTGGGCGTAGCAATCGAGACCAGTGTCGGCGAGGCCGCGACCAGCGTCGCGGTCGACGTGCGTGAGTCCCTCGACGCCTTCGTCGAACGGTGCTCGGACGGAACGCGAGTTCGCTGGTTGAGCGCCGAGTCGGCGCCGGTCGAACGGTTGCTGGAGCGCGGCGTGAGCATCGACCGGCGCGCTCTCGCACAGGCGGGCGACGTCGAAGGTTCGCGATGGTTGCTCGAGCAGAGCGTCTCGGTGACCAATCACCGATACGGCAACGTGGGAGTTGGTCCTCGGCCGCACGTGCCGGGTCTCGGCGAGTTGTGACGGCGCGCCGTCGCATTTGCTCGCGCGAGCCACGAGGACCGTCGCGACACCTTTGGTAGGGTGCATACCGGTTCGATGCGCTCGTCGACGTCCCGAGGGGCGCCCAGCGAGCGCCCCAGATAAAGGGAGTTGACGGTGAAGGTTCTGGTTCTCGGGGGAGACGGATTCTGCGGATGGCCCACGTCGCTGCACCTGTCCGACGTCGGACACGACGTCACCATCGTCGACAACCTGAGCCGGCGCGAGATCGACATCGAGCTGGAGGTGGACTCGCTGACCCCCATCCGTCCGATTGGCGAACGAATTCGGGTCTGGAAGGAGCTGACCGGTAACGAGATCGGATTCGTACACCTGGATCTGGCCGAAGAGTTCGACCGGTTCGAGGCCCTGCTGCTCGAGATCCGTCCTGATGCCATTGTCCACTTCGGTGAGCAACGCGCCGCGCCGTACTCCATGCGCAGCACGATCGCCAAGCGCTACACCATCGACAACAACGTGCGCGCCACGCACAACGTGTTGGCGGCCATCGTGGCGTCCGGTATGGACATCGCTCTGGTGCATCTGGGCACCATGGGTGTCTACGGCTACGGCTGGTCCGGCTCGGCGCCGATCCCCGAGGGCTACCTCACCGTCAAGGTGCCCACACCCGACGGTGACATCGACCGCGAGATCCTGCACCCCGCCAACCCTGGTTCGATCTACCACCTCACTAAGACCCTCGACCAGCTCCTCTTTGCCTTCTACGCGGCCAACGACCAACTGCGCATCACCGACCTGCACCAGGGGATCGTCTGGGGCACCCAGACACCTCAGACCTTGCGCGACGAGCGGCTGATCAATCGGTTCGACTACGACGGCGACTACGGCACGGTGCTCAACCGCTTCTTGATGCAGGCGGCCATCGGCCACCCGCTCACCGTGCACGGAACCGGGGGCCAGACCCGCGCCTTCATCCACATTCGCGACACCGTGCGCTGCGTGCAGATCGCCCTGGAGAACCCGCCCAAGACCGGTGACAAGGTCAGCGTCTTCAACCAGGTGACTGAGACCTACCGAGTGCGCGACCTGGCCGAACTGATCGCCAAGCTCACGGGCGCGGAGGTGGCCAACCTACCGAATCCGCGCCGCGAGGCCGTCGAGAATGAACTCAACGTCAGTCGCGATCGTTTTGCGTCGCTCGGGTTGAACCCGACGGTGCTCTCGGAGGGACTACTCGAAGAGGTGCGCGACGTCGCCGAGAAGTATCGCGACCGCGCCGACGTCACCAAGATCATCGCTCGGTCCGTCTGGCGCAAAGGTATGGAGACCTCGCCCGATCTCGTCAAGGGTTAAGACCGTCCCCCGGTAACTCGTGCCCGGGTGGGAAAATCACCCCATGCCCACGATCTATGAGTACGTACGTCATCCTCGGGCGCAGGAGTTGGCCCAGCGCAAGCCCATCAAAACCGAGGACATGCGTCGCACGACGAACCCGAACCCCTTCGTGCGCTTCAACGCGAAGTTCGGACTGCGGATCACCCTGGTGGTGGGCACGATGTGGGCCGCGTACGTCTTCACGGTGCTGGCGCTCTTGGCGCTGCCCGACGCCATCAAACAGGGCACCTACTACATCGTGGTCTGGCTCTCGAGCAGCTTCTTGCAACTGGTGCTGCTGCCCATCATCATCGTGGGCCAGAACATCCAGGCGGCCGCGGCGGATAAGCGGTCCGAGGAGACCTACAAGGACGCCGAGGCCGTGCTGAAGGAGGCCGAGGAGATCCAAAAGCATCTCCTGGCCCAGGACCAGGCGATCTCGGAGATCGTGGCACGTCTCGAGAAGTTGACGGCACCTCCGGCGGGCGCGACAACGTAGAGACTCGGCAAGACTGGCCGAGGTATGGCAGCGCTACGTCCGTTGACGGTGCCCGTGTGGGCCAACGTGCACGCGGGCAGCCCGTTGCCGGCGGCGCGCGCGATTGTGGTCGGCGTCCCCGCGCTCGCCCTCCTCATCTACTGGTGGCTCCGCCAACGGGGGGACCCGAAGTGACTGGTCGCCCAGACTATGTCCCGCTGGACGAGCGCGGCTGGCGCCTGTCGGTGGGGCTTCGCCCCCTCAACCTCGCGAACTGGCTCGAGGTCGACGACCAGCGCGACGAGCAGCTCGCGCTCAAGGACCGGCTTATTCGTGAGCACCGCGACACCGTCGTCGCGACGCGCCCCGAAGGCGACGCGGCGAGTCAGGAGCTGGCGAGCGAGGTCGTCGCGTGGTTGGGCGCGCATCATCCGGAGCTGCCGCGCGCGTTGGATAGCGCCGAACACCCGATCGTGGCGGCGAGTCGACTCATCCAAGAGGACCTGTGCGTGCTCGAGCACAGTGACGCCTGGCGCCTCACGGCCGCCTGCGTCTGCTTTCCGTCGCGGTGGCTCCTCGCGACCAAGATCGGCACGACCCTCGACGAGATCCATGGGCCGGTCCCGGGGTATCAGGACGAATTGAGCCGTCCGACGACATCGGTGTTCGACCGGATGAAACCCGACCGGCCGTTCTGGCGGCTCAATTGGACGCTGCTCGACCACCCCGACCTGCACCAGCCGGAGGCCGCGCGTGACACCGTCGATGGGCCGATGACCGAGTGGTACTTTCGTGTCGAGCGCCAGACCCTGCGCCGCCTGACCATGACGGGGGCGATCGTTTTCACGATCCGCACCTACGTGACGGATCTGCCGACGATGATCTCTCGCCACGATGACTTCGCTGAGAACGTCCTGCGCGCGCTCGACCAGGCTCCCACGACGACTAGCGCCTACAAGGGTTGGCGTGGCGTGGCCGATCGCATCCGGGCCGAGGGGATCTCGTGACGACGTCGCGCTCCGTTCACGCCCGCGGTCGATGGATCGTGTCTGCGGCGGTCGTGGCGACCGTGGTGATCGCCGCGCCCGCTCTGGGCGCACGCAACCCGGGGCTGCCCAACCCCACGCTGACGCCGGGCGCCGTCAACACCCGGGTGACCCAAGCCAACATTCACTCGACGATCTGCGTGCCTGGATACTCCAGCTCGGTTCGACCTTCCGAGTCCTACACCGAGGCGCTCAAATTCCGTCAACTCGACAGCGGCTACAACCTCGGCGGGGACACCCGAGCGAGCGACTACGAGGAGGACCACCTCATCCCGCTCGAGGTGGGGGGCAGTCCCACGTCGGTCAAGAACCTGTGGCCCGAGCCGTGGAAGACGACATGGAACGCGGGGCGTAAGGACACCCTGGAGAACGCGATGCACCGTCTCGTGTGTAACGGGTCGGTGACATTGGCCGCGGCCCGAAAGGTCTTCTCGTCAAACTGGATTAGTGGCTACGAGAAATACGTCAACTGAGGAGACGACCGTCGGGCCCTACAGAGCGTTCTCGAGGGTGGTGCCGGTGGTGCCCAGCTTCAAGTAGTTCGTCAACAACGTGGACACCAGGGCTCTGTCACTCGTTAACGATTGGTTCGAGTGCGACAGCTCCACGAAGATGCCGTCGACGACGAGCAGTTGGTCGCGGTACGCGACGTACTGCGCGTCGGCGGTGGCGACCGGCGTGTAGTTGGCGTTGAAGGTCCGGATGACCGTGGCCTCCTGTGACGCGGCATGACTCGCTTGGACCTGCAGACACGCCGTAGAGGTGCAACTGTCCGCAGCGCGGCTGAAGTTCACGATCACGGTCGTCGTCGAGTTGAACGACGTGACCACGACTGTCCGATCATTGATTGCGCGGAAGACGGTCCAGACTCCGGTGCCCGACGCCCGTTGTCCGATTTGGCCACCCAGCCCCAGGACCAATATGACGATGAGCCAGACTTTGACCGCTCGACGTACAACCCAGCGGGTGGGCAGTGTCTGTTGGGCGGGCTCGGGGCGAGGGTCCGGTGCAGCTGGCGCCGGCACGGATACCGCGTCGATCTCGGGTGCGGCAGCGCTGGGTTGATCGGACCGAGGCAAGTTGACCGACTCTGTATCGCCGAAAGCTCCTCGGAAGGGCTGCGCGGGCGTGAGTAACAACATGAACGCTGACATTCGCGTCGAGAACCGCAGCGCGAGGGCGACACTCTGGTGCAGCGTCGTTGGCGTTCGGCCGCGGACCAAGCCGACGATCCACATGACCACAACGAGGAGTACCTGACCGCTCGTCAGCAGCGAAGAGACGATTGACGCCGGAATCGCGAGGAGGAGTCTGAAGAAGACTGCCGAACGTCGCAGCTCCACCTGCTCGACGTTCAGCGTGATCGGGTCGTCAGGCTGGGGATCAAAGTGCACCCCCGGCCAGGTGTCGGTCAGCAGAGCCAGGTACGCCGAGAGTCGAGTTTGGAAACGCAGCACGCCCAAAAGCTTTCGATGCAGTCCGACCGGGACTCGGCGAGTGAAGAGTGCGGAGAACCACGTGCCGATCACCCAAATGGCAGCAGCGACGGCGATTCCGACGCCCGCAAAGAAGAGAGGAAGGGCGAGGAAAAACCTCAGCAGCACCGTCCAGCGGCGCTGTTGCGGCGGTTCCAAGTAGAGACCCACCCAGACAACGGGGAGGCGATTCGGAGGCGTTGTCGAAGGTACCTCGTCGACTGGGTAACTCACTGGAGGCTCCGTTCTCGCGAACGCCAGGCGACGGCGACGTCGCCACAATCTACCGAGTCATCGAGTCCGAGTTGAGCGATCGAGGTTTTTCAAAAATCACTAATGACGTTGCCTCGCAATACCGGCGCGACGGATTAGTCGTTGGTGCGCACCCGACTGAGAGTGTTGCGGTCGGTGTGCATGACGACCGAGGGCCACATCTTGTGCTCGACGACGGTGGTCTGGTCGTAGCTGTAGGTGTCGGCGTCGACGGTGATGGTCACGTCGAACCGGGTGGTGTGGGCAACCACGTCCAAGTGGAGATTGGACAGAATGCCGTAGGTGTCAGAACCGATCGTCGCGCTGAGCCGAAAGGTTCTCGCGCCGGGTTCGACGCGTGCTCCGGCCATGACGGCCTGGGCGTGCGGCATGACGAAACACCGGACCACTTGGTGTTCGCTGGCGTCCCAGACCCAGTATCCGACCTCAGTGTGAAAGGGAGTGTCCTCACCTTCGCCGTAGATCGCGGTGCGGTAGTCGAGTCCGTAGAGGTGTTGGTCGCCGCTGCCGACCGGACCGAAAGGTGTGAAGGTCGAGCGTTCCCGATACGGCGTCTCGCTGAGCTTGCCGCGCTCGTTGTGGTACGACACGTCCCGGCCGTCGTAGCCCGACTCCCAGGTGCCGATGAGTCCGGCCAGCGGCCCCCACTCCTCGTGCGACACTGCGGTCTCCTTCGCGGTGCGCCACGTCGGCGCGTCCGTCATCCTACGGGGCGAGATTTGCTGGCGCCGTTCCGACCAGCTGGCCGTTCAGACGCGTGAGGGCCGTGGTCAGGTCCAGACTCACGGCCGCCGGAATAATGGCGAGTAACGGATAGGAACGGCTTCCGAGGACGAACAGCACGAGGAGCGCCACGTCAACACCGACGCGCCGCAGCGGACCGGTCTCGCCGAGCACGTGCGAGACGAGCGAGCTAACGACGAGGACGTTCAGGAAGGGCACCAGTACCGCCGGCGACCACCGGCCGACGAGCTCACGTCCGGCCACTGCGTAGCTCGCCGAACCGATGATGAGCAGCACCACCGACGTCGTCACCAGAGTCGAGGCCAATGTGGCGTTGATGGGGTGCGCCGAGCCCGGCCAGTGGGTGGCGATCGACACCAAGAGCCCGAGACCCGCGAAAACGGCGATGACGCCATAGCGCACGAGGCGTTGGACCGCAGACACCAACCCGAGCGACTCACTCAAGGACGCGTGAGTGGAGGGCTCGCCGTAGGAGCGCGTGACGCGGGACCACTCTCGACCCGTCCAGACGCGCCACTGGCGTTCCCCGCCCGGATCGGGGTACCAGCCGGGCGGTGTCGGGCTAGTGGCGGGGGTGGACACGAGGACATTGTCCCATACCACGTCATCAAGCGATTCTCACGGGCGCGTTGTTCGCGATTACGGAGTCAGAGTCGCCACTGTGCTGGGAGCGCTGACCGCGCACAACGACGTGCCGCACGCCGCAGCGCTGAACGGCGAGGGAACGTACCGGAGAGACTTCGTGGACCACGTCGATCCGCTCGTCGTCGCGAGCCACGGCGCACTGTGAAGACTTCCGACGATGACGCAGTGGCCCGTCGGCGTGCAGGCCATCGCGGCCGCCACGCCCGACAGCCGGTGAAGAGTCCAGCGCGATGCGAACCCGCGAGAGTAGGCCCACTCGGTGGTGCCGCCGACGTCGACGAGGGCGTCGCAGTGGTGGCCGAAGCACGTCACGGCTCCGATTGTGGTCACGTTGGAAGGGATCGACGGCGCAGCCCAGGTGATGCCGCCGTCGTTCGTTACTTCCACGAGTGACGCGGGTGCTCCGCCCGACTGGCCCGCGGGCTTGGCGACCGCCACGCAGTTCAGTGCGTCGGTGCACGCAATCGAAAAGACATCGTGTCCGGTGCTCCACGTGATGTCGGCCGGCGTGCTCCACGATGTACCGCCGTCGGTGGTCACGCTGAGACGACTGTCACCAGCGGCGCCGGTCGCGTCGATGAGGACGCACGTCTGCGCGCCGAAGCAACTGAGCGCGGTCACCACCGTGCCCAGGGGCGGCGGAGCGACCACGCTCAGAGTCGGGTCACCCGCGCGGTATCGCCACACGAGGTCGCCCGAGGACGGCGACGTACCGGCGATTAGGCAGCCCGTTCGCCAGCACGAGGAGGTTACGAAGGTGTCAGAAGCCGCGGGCGGCGTGCGCAGGACCGCCCAGGTCCCGTCGGAGCGCCGGAACTGCGCGGCGATTGCGGGACCGATTCCCGACGCCGAGGTGCCCAGCGCCACGCACGAGCCGCTGCCAGTGCACGCGGCCATCGACAGGGGGACCTCGATGCTGATCGACGGGTGACCAACGACTGGCGCGCCCACCGGGCTCGAGTTGCACGCCGCGAACACCACCGCCGCGCTGACCAGGACCATGGCGTGCCTCAACCGACGTCGGATGACTCCCACTCGGCTCATGAATCCCCTGGCGTACGGCCCCTCACGATGGTACCGAAGAGGTCGGAGCCCCCTCGTGGCCGTGACTCAGCCGGCGGCGCGAACCGCGGCGCTGAGTACCCCGAGGCCGTCGCGGAGCTGTTCGTCGCTGATAATCAGCGGAGGCAGAAGGCGGATCACGTTGCCGTAGGTCCCGCAGCTGAGCACGACGACACCGTGCTGGTTGCAGTACGAGACGATGGACTTGGCCGCCGCCGCGTTGGGTGTGAGGGTGCCGGGCTGGATCAGTTCCATGGCGATCATGGCGCCGCGACCGCGCACGTCGCCGATGATCGCAACGTCCTGCTGGAGCGAACGCAGCGAGGCGAGCATGGTGTCGCCCAGCTGTCGAGCGCGGTCCGCGAGGTTACGGTCACGCAGCGTGGCGATTGTCGCCAGCGACGCCGCCGCAGCTACAGGGTTGCCACCGTAGGTGCCACCCAGGCCGCCTTCGTGAACAGCGTTCATCAGCTCGGTGCGTCCGGTGACGGCGGCCAGGGGCATGCCGCCCGCGAGTCCCTTGGCGGTGCACACGAGGTCGGGCACCACCCCCTCGTGCTCGACCGCGAACCAGTCGCCGGTGCGACAGAACCCGCTCTGGATCTCGTCGGCGATGAACACGGCACCGTTGCGGGTGGTCCAGTCGGACAGGGCCGGGAGGAAGCCGTCGGCCGGCACGACGAATCCACCTTCGCCCTGGATTGGCTCGATGAGGATCGCGGCGACGTTGTGGACCCCGACCGTGGTCTCGATCTGGCCGATCGCACGCGCGGCGGCCTCGGCGCCGCTTAACCCATCGCGGAAGGGGTAACTCATATCGACGCGGTAGACCTCGGGGGCGAACGGTCCGAATCGATCCTTGTAGGGCATGTTCTTCGCGGTGAGGGCCATCGTCAAATTGGTCCGACCGTGGTAGGCGTGATCAAACACCACGATGCCGGCGCGTCCAGTGGCGAGTCGCGCAACCTTGACCGCGTTCTCGACGGCCTCGGCGCCGGAGTTGAAGAGTGCGGAGGTCTTGGCGTGGTCACCCGGGGTCAGCCGCGCGAGCTCCTCGCAGACCTCGACGTAGCTCTCGTAGGGCGCGACCATGAAGCAGGTGTGGGTGAAGGCCGCGGCTGCCCGGCTGATGGCGTCAACCACCTCAGGCACGGCGTGACCGATCCCCGTCACTGCGATTCCCGAGCCCAGGTCGAGCAGGAGATTGCCGTCGACATCCTGGAGGATGGCGCCCTCGCCGCGCTCGATGTAGACGGGAAAGCCGACCGTGAGGCCGGCGCTGACGACCGCCGTTCGACGTTCGTGCATAGCGCGCGACTTGGGTCCGGGCAGCTCGGTGACGACCTTGCGCTCGGTGCCGAGTGATGACTGGACGGACGAAACCATGGCGCTCCTTCAGGGTCGAAACTCACCCGTCATCGTACTTGCGCGAGCCCGAACCCTCTTTGGAGACAACGAGACGGGTGGCGCAGGCCACCCGTCTCTTTGTGGCGGAGGAGGTGGGATTTGAACCCACGGTGCCCGTAGACACAGCAGTTTTCGAGACTGCCCGATTCGGCCGCTCTCGCACCCCTCCGTCGGCGAGTCTACCGCGAGGCTCCTGCGCTCTCCAGGTCGAGGGCCGCGCTCGGACACACCTCGTACAGTTTCGAGCGAAGGCGGTGTCGTGGACGATCCAATAGTCGATGTGGGGCATATGCGCGTTGCCCTCGACGCCGCGCGGGACGCGGCGGCACACGACGACGTACCGGTGGGCTGCGTCTTGGTCGCTGACGGCGACGTGATCGCTGTCGGCGAAAATCGCCGCGAGGTCGACGGCGACCCGACGGCGCACGCCGAGATCGTGACCCTGCGTCGCGCGGCGGCCATGCGATCGGGGTGGCGAATGGACGACGTCACCGCATACGTCACCCTCGAGCCGTGCGTCATGTGCGCGGGTGCCCTGTTGGCGGCGCGCGTGGGCCGTGTCGTGATTGGGACGGTGGATGAGAAGGCGGGCGCAGTCGGCTCGCGCTACAACCTGCTCAGTGACCCGCGGCTTCTGCACGAAGTCGATGTCACGTACGACGTCATGGCCGAGGAGTCGGCGGCGCTACTGCGGAGTTTCTTCGAGGCCCGGCGTCCCTGACAGGTCAGCGATGGCAGCCAGACGAGTCCAACGGATTCGCCAGGGGTTAGGTCGCAGCGTGCCCTAGACAGCGGCCGCCATCGCCGCGTCGAGGTAGTAGCGGATCTGAATCGCGACGGCCGCTCCCTCGCCGACCGCTGACGCAATCTGCTTGGTCGAACCCCCTCGAACGTCGCCGGCGGCAAACACCCCATCGACGTTGGTCCGAAAGTCGTGGTCAGTCAGGATGAATCCGCGCTCATCGGTCTCCAGCGCGCCATCGAGAAACCCGGTGTTCGGGTCCAGGCCGACGAAAACGAAGGCAGCGCTGGTGGGCAGCGTCTCGGTGTTTCCCTCGCGCTCGATCGTGACCGATTGCAACTTGCCGTCTTCGTTGGCGTCGAAGGAGAGGAGCTTGGCGTTGCACAAGACCGACATCTTGGGGTGGCTCAGCACCTTGTCCTGCAAGAGCTTGCTCGCGCTGAGCGCGGGCAGCGCTTGGAGGACCGTGACGTGATCGGCGAACTGCGTCAGGAACAGTCCTTCCTCGAGTCCGCTGTTGCCACCGCCGATGACGGTCAGCTCAGCCGCCCCTCGGTAGAAGGGCCCGTCGCAGGTCGCGCAGAAGTGAACGCCGGCGCCGATGAGGTCAGCCTCGCCCTGGGCGCCGGTCCGTCGGTAGGTCGATCCCGTGGCCACCAGGACCACTGGTGCCTTCACGTTCTCGCCGGTTGACAGGTCGACGCGGATCATCGGTCCGTCGCGACTCACCTTCGTGACGGCGACCGCTGACAGTATCTCCACGCCGTACCGCTCGGCTTGACGAGTCATGCGGTCGGCCAGCTCGGTCCCGCCGACTCCTTCAGGGAAACCGGGATAGTTGTCGAATCGCTCCGTCACACCGGCCTGTCCGCCCGGTGCGGAACGCTCGACGATCAAGACCTTGAGGTTCTCGCGCGCACCGTAGATCGAGGTGGTGAGGCCAGTCGGGCCACCTCCGACAATCACCAGGTCGTACTCGCAGCGCGTCGCGGCTCGCGTTAATCCCACCGCGTCGGCGAGCTCGTCGTTGGACGGTTCGGCCAGGTGTGAGCCGTCCGCAAAGACGATCGTCGGGATGATCCGCTTACCGTCGTTTCTCTCCTCGACGACCGCAGTCTGCTCGGGGTGCTCCTCAAGGTCGATCCACGTGAAGGGCACGCGGTGCGTGGTGAGAAACTGCTTGGCCCGCGTGCAGTCGGGGCACCACGATGCGCCATAGACGACGATGGGGGCATCGGGCGATACGGTCACGGGGTCTCCTCGTCGGCGCGGAACTGTCGGTAGAGATCGACCAGGCCGTCGAGCACCTCGGGGGAGAGGTCCTCCAATTCAACCCGGCCGCTGGCGGCGATGGTCGTGCGCAGCTGCGCCAGATACTCGGTGCACGCGTCGCAGTTGGCCAGGTGGCGTTCGAGGCGCCGGCGGTCGCGCCGTGTCAGGCCACCGTCGACGTAGTCGCTCATGAGTTCGACGGCCTGGCGACAGACCAGGGGTGGGGGCAGGAGTCTCATGCTGTTGCCTCTCTCATTGCCGTCTCCACTGCGTCCCTGACCTTGGCTCGTCCCCTGTGCAGGACGACGCGAACGTTGCCGTCAGAGAGCCCCGTGAGTTGCGCCACCTCCTCAGTGGATAGTCCCTGCACGTCGCGAAGCGTTACGACCGTGCGCTGGGGTTCACCGAGGTCCATAATCGCGGTGCGTACGGTGGCCAGGATCTCCTCGTCGTCGAGGCGAGAGTCCACGCCCTCGGTGAAGGGGACCGGCGGGTCGCGCCAGACGCCGGCCTGGTCGAAGCGCTGGGCCATCACGGTGGGTCCGTCGCCCACAGCCACCGGGATCGTGCGCGACTCGCGCACCCCGATGGTGCGCGCCCGGTTGGCGCAGATGTGCAGGAGCCACGTCTTGAACGAGCTGCGTCCTTCGAACCGATCGACGCCGCGCATCACGGCGATCCACGTCTCCTGGGCCACGTCCTCGGCGCTGGCGTCGCTGCCGACGTAGTAGCGCGCCAGGCGCACGAGCGCCGGGTGATAGCGACGCACGAGCTCGGTGAAAGCTGCCTCGTCTCCCCCGCGGAGGCGCTGGAGAAGCTCGGCGTCGTCCACGCAGAGAGAGTAGCGACCACGTCGGCTGTAACGCCGTGGGTGAGGGCGAGACCGTTCTATGGCATCAACGCCCAAACTAAGGAGAACCCCCCATGAAGAGAACCCGACTGCTGCGGATTGCAGCAGCGACCAGCCTGACGGTAGGAGTTGCCCTCGTGACAACCGGCTCACTAGCCGGCGCCACGACGAACGCCCCGGCCTCGAGCGGTCACGCGGTCTTTATCGAGACCGATCAAGCAACCAACACCGTCCTGGCCTATCAGCGCGCCAACGACGGCACGCTTGCCTTCGCCGGCTCATACGCGACGGGCGGCACCGGAGAGTCCGCGGCGGGCGCCGCGGCCGATCCCCTGGCCAGCCAAGGTGGACTCACCCTCGTCGATCAAAATCGCGAGCTCATCGCCGTCAACCCCGGTTCGGACACCGTGTCGGTGTTCTCCGTGAACGGCGCGTCGCTGCAACTGATCCAACAGGTGCCCTCGGGCGGCGACTTCCCCGACTCAGTGACCAGCCACGGTGACTTGGTCGCGGTCCTCAACTCAGGTGGTCTGGGCTCGGTGTCCGAGTTCTCACTGCGCGGAGCAACGTTGACGGCAGTTCCCAATTCGGTGCGCTCGCTCGGACTCAACAACACGACGCCACCCGACTTCGTGCACAGCCCCGGTGAGATCGGGTACAGCCCGAACGGCCGCTTCCTGA
Source organism: uncultured Actinomycetota bacterium (assembly GCA_963715855.1). Lineage (GTDB taxonomy): Bacteria > Actinomycetota > Acidimicrobiia > Acidimicrobiales > RAAP-2 > RAAP-2. The sequence goes on along the minus strand of OY970279.1, from coordinate 847,813 downwards.
TCCTGACGACCAAGCAGTCCGCCAACACCTTCGGTGTGGCCAACGCGTACGACGTGTTCAGCGTCGGTGCGGACGGCTCGCTGTCCGCTTCGCCGACCGTGACGCCCGCCCAGCACGCCAACCCGTTCGCCTTCACCTTCGACGCGCAGGGCGACCTGGTCGGGGCAGAAGCCGCGGGCAGCTGGATCAGCACGTACTCGATCAACTCCGACGGATCGCTGACCGCACTCGGCTCGGTGTCCGACGGAAAGGGTGCGCTGTGCTGGGTCTCCAGCGCGCGGGGCGTCTTCTACGGCTCTAATGCCGCTAGTGCAGACGTCAGCTCCTTCACGGTCTCTCCCCAGGGAGTGCCGTCGCTGCTCGCTCAGGTCGCGGCCAACACCCACCCCGGCACGACGGACTCCGCGGCTTCGCCCGACGGTCGGTTCCTCTACGTCGGCAGTGGTGGCAGCGGAGCGCTCGACGTGTTCGCCGTGAACCAGAACGGCTCGCTCAATGAGCTGCAGACGGTCTGGGGTCTTCCCACGCCGTTCGAGGGCATCGCCGCTAGCTAGTTTCGGCTCCCCGCGCGACTCCCCGGGATCCCCTCCCGGGGAGTCGCGTTCCGGAGTGATTCATCATCCCTGATCACGCCCCCTCTTTTGGAGGGGGCGTGATCGTGGGACCACGAGACTCCTCGGTTTGGCTAATCTCTACTAATTCACTAGAGAATGTAGTGATTAACCAAAGGAGAGAGTTCTGATGTTGCCCCCCCGTTCCCACTGGCCCCGAGCGATCGGCGCCGCGGCCTTGGCTGCGACAACGTTGTCCTTCTCGAGCGCCGGCGCCGGTGCCGACACGACGACCACGACGACGCCGGCGTCGACGACCACCCTGGCGCACACGACGGTCAACGTCGTGGGTTATTCGATCGTCGGTCCTGCCTACAAGGCACTCGAGACGACGTTCCAAGCGACCGCCGCGGGACGCAACGTCACCTTCACGAACTCCTTCGGCGCGTCGGACACCGAAACCAACGCCGTGATCAACGGTCAGGCCGCGGACATCGTGAACCTCTCGTATCCCTCGAACGTGACGACGTTGGTCGGGCACGGCAAAGTGCCCCACAACTGGACCAATCAGGAGGTCACCTTCGGCCACGTGAACCCGGCGCTGACGGGAGCGCGTCGCCAGACCACCTACCCGACCAAGGGGATCGTCACGGACTCGGTGGTGGTCTTCGTGGTGCGCAAGGGCAATCCGCTCGGCGTCAAGGGGTGGTGGGACATCGTGCAGCCTGGGGTACAGGTCGTGACGCCCAACCCGACCACCTCGGGTAGTGCGAAGTGGAACCTGCTCGCGGGATACGCGGCGATCATCGCTCAGGGTCACACCGCCCACAAGGCGCAGAGCTATCTCAAGTCCCTCATCGCCCACACCGTGGCCCAGCCAACGAGCGGATCTGCGTCGCTGGCCGCGTTCCTCGCCGGCACCGGCAACGTGCTGCTGGCCTATGAGGACGACGCCCTGGCGGCGGTCGCCGCGGGTGACCCCGTGCAGATCGTCACGCCTCCCCAAACGTTGCTCATTGAAAACCCGCTGGCCCTGACCGACACCGGGGTCGACAACCCGGGGGCCACTGCGTTCTATCGCTACCTCTACTCGGCGGCCGGACAGGGAATCTTCGCCAGTCTCGGATATCGCTCGGTTCTGCGCAGCGTGTGGTCCCAGACCAAGAACAACTTCCCGGCGTTCAAGAAGCCGACCGACCTACAGACCGTGGCTCAGATCAACAAGAAAGGTTGGCCCGGCGTCGACCCCGAGTTCTTTGGCACGCAGGTCGTCTTCCCCCCGGGCACGTCGACCTATCCGTCGAAGGGAATCGTGACGTACTTGGAGCAGTTTGCTGGCACCCAGTCCTGAGCTGACCCCAACGGGGACCATCGAGGGGCCGCTGTCACGGCGACCCCTCGATGGTCACGCCCTGATGCGGCGCTCTGCGAAGGGCCTGGCGGTCATGTACGTGAGCCTGATCGTGCTCATCCCGTTCGCCGCGCTGGTGACCAAGGCCTTCGCCGGCGGACCCGGCGCCTTCTTTGATGCGGTGACCCAGCGCGAAGCGGTGGACGCGCTCGGCCTCACGCTGCTGTGCGCGCTCGTCGGATCCCTGGTCAATGCGGTGGCCGGACTCGCCACCGCCTGGGTGCTGGTGCGCGACCGCTTCCCCGGCCAGGGACTGCTCAACGCGGTCATCGACCTGCCCTTCGCCTTACCCACCGTCGTCGCCGGCGTGACGCTCTACACGTTGTACGGGCCGGCCTCGCCCTTCCACGTGAACGTGACCGGGACGTGGATCGGGGTAACCGTGGCCATCATGTTCGTCACCTTGCCCTTCACGGTGCGTGCGGTGCAGCCGGTCCTCGAGTCACTCACCTTCAACGCGGAGTCGGCCGCCGCGACGCTCGGCGCGACGCCGACGCGCGTCTTTCGCACCGTCACCCTGCCCGTGTTGGCGCCTGCATTGCTCACAGGCACCGGCTTGGCCTTCGCGCGCGCCATCGGCGAGTACGGCTCGGTGGTGTTCATCTCCAACAACCTGCCGTATCGCTCCCAGGTGGCCAGCTCCTACATCTACTCACTCACCACGTCCGGCCAGACCACCAGCGCCGGCGCCGTGTCGGTGGCGCTGCTGGTGATCGCGCTGTGCGTGCTCACGGCGTGCGGCGTGGTGTCACGACGCTTGACCCACGGCCGGCGATGAGACGCTCACCTCTCTTCGTACGCGTCGCGGTCCTGACCTACATACTCCTGCTCGTGGGCCTGCCGCTCGGATTCGTTTTCCAGCGGGTCCTGGCCCGGGGCATCGGCGCCTTCTTCAGCGCGTTGGGTGACCCGCAGATGGATGCCGCGGTCTGGTTGACGCTCAAGGTGGCGCTGATCGCGGTACCTCTCAACGTCATCTTCGGGGTGGGGGTGTCCCTGTGGATCGCGCGCCACCCGTCACGCGCGACGCGGGTGCTCGACACGTTCATCGACGTGCCGCTGGCGGTCTCGCCGATCATCATCGGCCTCGTCCTCGAGCTGGCCTACGCCCAGGGCGGATGGTTCGGGCCGACGATTGCCCGGTTGGGCTGGCACGTCATGTTCTCGTTGCCGGGCATCATCATGGCGTCGGTCTTCGTCTCGCTCCCGCTGGTCTCGCGTCAGGTGATCCCCTTGCTGCGCGAGATCGGTGACCGCCAGGAGCAGACCGCCTCGACGCTGGGTGCAGGGCCCGTGCGGATCTTCTTCACGATCACCCTGCGAGCGATCACCTGGGCGTTGGCCTACGGCGTGTCACTCACCATGGCGCGCGTGATCGGCGAGTACGGCGCCGTACTCATCGTGTCAGGCAACGTCGCTCTGCACACCCAGACGTTGACGCTGGACATTGGCGACAACTTCGACAACTTCAACGCCTACCAGGGCTTCGTGGGCGCCAGCCTGCTCGCACTCGCGTCCATCGCGGTGTTGGCGGTGCTGAGCGTGGCGCGACAGCGCGAAAGGAGACGCCATGAGCATCTCGCTCACTAACATCACCAAGCGCTTCGGTCCTGACCTCGTGCTCGACGACGTGTCCGACGAGATCCCCACGGGGACGATGACCGCGCTGCTCGGACCCTCGGGATCGGGCAAGTCGACGCTGCTGCGCGTGGTGGCCGGACTGGAGGTCCCCGATGGGGGCCAGGTTGTGCTGGGCGGGCGCGACGTGACGCGGGTGCCGGTGCGCGAGCGTCGCATCGGGTTCTGCTTCCAGGACTACGCGCCGTTCTTCCATATGACGGTCTTTGACAACGTGGCCTACGGCCTGCGCGTGCGCAAGACCCCCAAGGGTCAGATCCGCAGCGAGGTCGACGACCTGCTGAGTCTGGTGCGCTTAGAGTCCTTCGCTGACCGCTACCCGCGCCAGCTCTCGGGCGGCCAGCGCCAGCGCATGGCCCTGGCCCGCGCGCTGGCCATCAAGCCCGAGGTGTTGCTGCTCGACGAGCCCTTCGCCGCGCTCGACGCGCAGGTGAGCGCGGAGTTGCGCACCTGGGTGCGCTCACTGCAGCACGAGCTGGGAGTGACGACCATCCTGGTCACCCACAACCAGTCCGAGGCAATGGAGATCGGCGACCGCCTGGTGATCCTGAACGAGGGTCGCGTCGAGCAGACGGGGACACCGGCCGCCGTCTACGACTATCCGGCCAACGACTTCGTGTACGCCTTCCTGGGACCGACGACCACGTGGGGCCGGGCCGCGGTGCGGCCCCACGACCTGGAGCTGTGCCGCGTCGACCGCGGGACGGCGGTCACCGTCACCGAGGTGGTGCGCCTCGGCTTCGAGGTGCGCGTCGTGGTCGCCAACGCGGTCGGCGTGCCCACCTGGGTGCAGCTGACCCACGACGAGGCCCAGCGTCTCGACCCGAGGGTCGGCGACGTGGTGGGGGTGAGGGTGCGCGTGGCCGAGTACGCCGCACTCAACCGGCACTCGGCGAACAACCCGGTGCTCGGCCGCTGAGGACGCGGTGGCGCCGGAGCCCTTGAGGTCTCGAGGTCGCTCGGCTCACACGCTGGAAGACTGTGACGATGGTGGCCGGTCCCCCCGCTGAACCGGTCGTGTTGTGCGACACCGTGCGTCTCCTGGTCGATGGTCGGCCCTACGAGGTCGTCTGGGTCAATGAAGTCGGTGGGCTTACGCTGCGCGTCGGTGACGGCCCCGCGTCGCCCTACCTGAAGTGGGTGCCCGCGGCGAGCGGCGAGAACGTGTCCGGCGAGCTCGAGCGCCTCGCGTGGGCGAGCGCGTACTCAACGGTGCCGCGGGTGCTCGACCGCGGACACGACGCCGAGGGATCGTGGTTCGTCACCGAGGCCATTGACGCGCAGAATGCCGTGTCGCCGCAGTGGCGGCGAGACCCGGGCACCGCCGCCGCGGCGATCGGTGCGGGACTGCGCGCGCTGCACGACGAGTTACCTCGCGACGACTGCCCCTTCGGGTGGTCCGCCGCGTTGCGGCTGGCCGAGATCAAATCACGCGCGGCGGACGGAGCGTTCGACGAGCACGAGTGGTCCAGCGAGTTCGCGGGAATGACGCTGGACGCCGCGCTGAGCGAGTTGGAACGTACGCCCAGTGAAGACCTCGTGGTGTGCCACGGTGACGCGTGTGCACCGAACACCCTGATCGACGCGAGCGGCCAGTGGGTGGCGCACCTCGACTTGGACCGACTGGGCGTCGGCGACCGGTGGGCCGACCTCGCGGTGGCGTCGTGGAGCACGGTGTGGAACTACGGCCCGGGTTGGGAGGACACCGTGTACGAGGCGTACGGGGTCGCGCCCGACGTCGAGAAGATTCGCTACTACCGACTGCTGTGGGAGCTGTGAGCGCTTGGTGCGAGACCGGCGCGCTCGTGAACCACAAAGTTTGATGTCCGCCAGCGGAAAGCATGCGGCCGATGCCGTCCCTAGATTGCTGCGTATGGAGCAACTGGACGACGCGAGGTGGCGGGCCGTTGAGGCCCGCGACGAGTCGGTGGCTGGGTTGTTCGTCTACGCGGTGCGGACGACCAACGTGTTCTGCCGACCGGGCTGCTCGGCGCGCCGGCCGCTGCGCCGAAACGTCGAGTTCTTCCTCACGCCGACCGACGCGGCCGCGCGGGGCTATCGAGCCTGTCAGCGGTGCCGTCCAGAGGATGCCCGGGCTCAGGCGCCGGTGGTATCCGCAGTTATCGCGACCTGCCGCGAGCTCGAGCGACCGGACGCGAGGAGTGTGACCGAGATTGCCCACGACGTGGGGTACAGCGAACGCCAGCTGCGTCGCAGTTTCACGGAGATTGTCGGAGTGTCGATGAGCGAGTACCGGCGCGCCCACCGAGCGGCGCGAACACGCGCTGCCCTGCGCGACGGGACGTCGGTCACCCACGCGGTCATCGAGTCGGGTTACGGGTCCTTTCGCGGGTTCTACGAACACGCCGGGGCCCAATTGGGTATGACGGCGCGTCAGTATCGCGACGGCGCGCGGGGGGAGCACCTGCGCTACACCACGGTCTCCACGCCAATCGGCGTCGTCATGGCGGCGTGCACGCAGCGCGGCGTCTGCGCGGTGCGCATTGGCCCCGACGAGGCGGCCCTCGAAAAGGATGTCGCTGCGGAGTTCCCACTCGCCACCGTCGAGCGCGATGACGCTGGTTTGGTCGAGGTGGCGAGCGTGCTGGCTGGTGCCGTCCGGGGCGACGCCGATCCCACTCTGCTGCCCCTCGACGTAGTCGGCACCGCCTTTCAAATACGCGTGTGGGAGGCGTTGCGACAGATTCCGACCGGTGAGACGCGAACGTATTCAGAAGTGGCGGCACAGATCGGCGCGCCGAGCGCCGTTCGAGCGGTGGCGTCGGCGTGTGCCGCCAATAGTGCGGCGCTCACCATTCCTTGTCACCGTGTTATCCGCAGTGACGGCTCCCTTGGTGGGTACCGGTGGGGGATCGGGGCCAAGTCGGCGCTCTTATCCGCTGAGGCGACAGGCGCCTAGTCGTTGCTGTTGACCGAGAGCGGGATCTGCAGCGTCTTCAATCCCACGCCCTCGACGTCGTAGGTGAGAACCAGATACTCCTGGGTCGCCGGCGCCTGGTTGACCAGTCCCGAGTAGAGGGCACCCGACCACGTCAGGACGTAGTAACTCCCGTAATGGAGGGTGAAGCCCGGGACTTCGTCCTGACTCAGGCTCCAGTTGTGGTTGTGAGCGACTCGTAGGGCTTCGGCGAGAGACCCGAATCCTTGAAGTGAGCTGGCTTCGAGTGCGCTGGGATCTTGCCCCGAGGACAGGGCCGCCTCGTTGAGCGACGTCCACGGCCCGCGGGCATCGAGATAGATGACAGTGCGCACCGAGACTCCAGAGTCCGAAGAGTTCGCCACGGTTCCCGTCGCGCTGTACACGTAGGGCGTGACGCGCAGCTTGGACGACTCAACATAGGCGTGACCGAGTTGCACGCCCCAGATGCCCGACGCCACGACGACGACAACCAATAGCCCAATCGAGACGTAACGCCGACGCGCGCCACGGAGTTTCCACGCACGTTGCGCGTCCACACTGTCACCGGCCAACGAGGCAATTGGTCGACCCGTGAAGTACAAGAGCGCCTGCCAACCAAGGAGGAGGAGTACGACTGTCGTGGCCACGACAACCCACTGAGGCGCACTCCACCACAGCGGGCGTTGGGAGTGGAGGTAGGCGACGTCATCGGCCGCCGAGAAGCACGCGGTGACCAGCGCCACGAGGGCGACGCCGCCCGCCGCGCGGCGTGACCAACTCCATGACGAACCGGCGCGGAACTCCTTGGCGTACAACCTTGGTGGTCCGAACGCCTCGTACGGACTCTCGCCGGAGTCGCCTAGGTGTGCGCGAACGTCCGAGAGTATGGAGATGGCGCGAGCACCATCCGCTCCTCCGGCTCGGAGCCAGAACGCGAGTCGCGCCAGATAGCGCTCATTGAGATCCGTCATGTCTTGTTCCCCTTCGTGTTTCGGCGCAGCAACGCAGTGGTGGAGTGTGCGAACTCCAACCAGCGCTCGGCGTTCTCTTCGAACCACATCCGCCCTTGCTTGGTGGGGGCGTAGAGCTTGCGTCCGGGACCGCTCGGACCCGCCGCCCAGCGAGTCTCGACCAGGCGCTCTTGCTCCAGTCGGTTGAGCAGGGGGTAAAGGGTTCCGCCCTTCACGTTGGGGATGCCTTGGCGCTGGAGCGCCTGGGCGATGGCGTAACCGTATGTCTCGCCCTCCATAACGATTGAGAGCACGCATAAGGGCAGGATTCCCTTGAGCCACTCGGTAGGCCAACTCTCCTGGGACATCTCTAGATAGTAATGCCATCTAGATGGTATTACAAATCATTAGTACGTGCCTCGTCTGGTCGTCGGTTACGGCCAGACGAGGAGCTATTCGCAGGTGGCCACGGACATCGGAGCGCCCGCCGCCGTTCGGGCGCACGCCATAGCGTGCCTCCGCGTTCTTCGCTGCGACGGCTCCCTCGGTGGGTACCGCTGGGGAATCGAGGCCAGGGTGGCGCCGTTGTCCGCCGAAACTGGTGTCGCGCCGTCGCAGTCTTCGTGGGAGCCCGATCGGCTCCGGGAGAAGGTGGCCGGTGGCTTCGGGTGAGAGAGTTATCTAATCCACTAGAATCAAGAGGTAAAACCGGGTAATCTCTTTTTATTAGTATGTTAGAGTTGAAGACATGAGTACCAAGATGACCCCACCCGCGGTGGCGCGCGCCCTTTCGTCGTTGGGAAGGGATCTGGCGACCTGGCGCAAGTTACGCGCGCTGACCGTGGTCGAGGTTGCTGACCGCGCGGGCGTCTCTCCGGACACCGTCTTTCGCCTGGAGAAGGGGCGAGGGGCGACGCTCGACACCTTCCTACGGGTAGCTCGTGCCCTCGGCGTGCTGGAGCTGATCACCGCCGCAGCGAATCCCTACGAGAGTGACGTCGGGCGTCTCCGGGTCGATGAGGTGTTGCCCGAGCGCGTTCGAAGGTCACCACGGTGACCACCGTGTCGGTGCACGTAGAGATTGACGGCCAGACGGTCCACGCCGGAAATCTCTACAGCCACCGAGGGCGTGGAGCCGAGTCATCAACGTTTCACTACGACAGTTCGTTTCTTGCGAACTCAAGTGCATACGCACTTGATCCGGGCCTACCCCTTGTGAGTGCGCCAGCGCAAACGGACGTCCACTCGAAGATCTTTCGTGCCTTTGGTGACTGCGCCCCGGACACCTGGGGACGCAGGCTCATCGTGCGTAGAGAAGCAACGATTGCTCGCCAAGAAGAACGACCACCGCGCGTCTTGGGCGAAGTCGACTTCTTGTTGGGAGTTCGTGATGACTTGCGCCAGGGTGCGCTGCGGTTTCGAGAGGGCGAAGGTGCGGGAACGGGGCAATTCCTTGCCACGCAGGCTGACGGCGTGCCCGCTCTCACGGATATTCCAACGTTGCTGGCCCTGGCCGATCGGGCTGAGAAAGATACCGCTGATCTGCCCGACTTACAGAGACTGATTCAGGCGGGCGGATCGTTGGGCGGGGCCCGACCGAAGGCCCACGTTCGACAGAAGGATGGCCGGATCGCGATTGCGAAATTTCCGTCGTCGAACCGCGACACCTGGAACGTCATGGCTTGGGAAAAGGTTGCCTTCGACCTCGGGCGAGAAGCGGGAATCGATCTCCCCCCGTCCGAACTCCTGTGGTTGGCCGATCGGAGTGTCCACGTCATCGAGAGATTCGACCGTACCGCGAAGGAGCATCGGACCGGTTACGTGAGCGCCCTGACCATGCTCGAGGCTTTCGAGGGCGATGAACGGTCGTACCTTGAGATCGCGGACGTCATTGAACGACACTCAAGCGAAACCACCGCTGATCTACGCCAACTCTGGCGAAGGATCCTCTTCTCTGTACTGATTTCAAACGTGGACGATCATTTGCGGAATCACGGTTTCCTTCATGTTCACGGCGATGCGTGGCGCCTTTCGCCCGCGTTCGACATCAACCCGGATCCGGAACCCGCCGCCACGAATCTTCGAACGACGATCGACGAGACGCGCGGCGATCTCGATGTCTCGCTGGTCTTGGAGGTCGCCGGTCTTTTCCGGCTCGATCAAACAGAGGCGGAAGAAGTAGTGGCGCACGTCGTGTCGGTCGTGAGCCAGTGGCGTGACGTCGCGCGCCAAAATGGACTGGATTCGTCCGAGCTCGGTCGCATGACACCTGCATTCTCTGCACTCGCTCAAGCGTCGGGTGGACGGGATTGAAAGTTTGAAGAAGGCCCGGAGTGCACACAGAACCAACCGCGGAGTGTGTCGCTCGAGGCTGGGCTCCACCTTGGCGGGGGCCCGTGGCGGAGGAGGTGGGATTTGAACCCACGGAAGGTTTCCCTTCACACGATTTCCAATCGTGCCGATTCGGCCGCTCTCGCACTCCTCCGAGGCGTGCAACGTGATGTTTGATCTGCACGCCGGCTTGTCACGCTACTCCAGAGGTTGCTCGTCCTCGGCGCGGTAGCCTGTTCGCGCCGAGGTCCACCGCGGTGGTCGGGTCCCGTGCGACGGCCGTCCGTGAACCGAGTCAGGGGTGGAAGCCAGCAGCTCTCAGCGGATCGAGTCGGGTGCCACGGTCAGCCTGACCATCGCTGTGGACCTCGGCGTAGAACAGCCCACCGTTAGCATCGAGGGGTGATCGAGCCAACCGCAGCGACGAACTCCGCGGGCGCCACTGCTCTGTACCGGCGCTTTCGACCCGGACGATTCGCCGAACTTCGGGGCCAGGATCACGTCGTGCGAGCCTTGCAAGGCGCGGTCAAAAACGGCCGTGTTGTGCACGCTTACCTCTTCTCCGGTCCGCGCGGCACGGGCAAGACCACCGCGGCCCGCGTCCTCGCCAAGGCCCTTAACTGCGAGCGCCCGGTCGACGGTGACGCCTGCGATGAGTGCGCCAGTTGCGTCGCGATCACTCGTGGATCCTCACTCGATGTCACCGAATTGGACGCGGCGTCCAACAACGGAGTCGATGACATCCGCGAGATCACCGCGGGGGCCTGGCACCAGACCCCCGGGCGCTGGAAGGTCTACATCTTCGACGAGGTCCACCAGCTCTCCAAGGCGGCGTCGGCCGCGCTCTTGAAGACGCTCGAGGAACCGCCGTCGCACGTCGTGTTCGTGCTCGCCACGACCGACCCGCACAAGGTATTGCCGACGATCCGCTCACGCACCCAACACCTGGAGTTCCGTCTGCTCTCCGGTGAGACGCTGAGCTCGCTGCTGCATGACGTACGCCAGGCCGCCGGCCTGCCCGCCGACGAAGAGACGCTGGACGCGGCTGTTCGACTCGGCAGGGGATCGGCTCGGGATGCGCTGAGTGCCCTGGACCAGCTCGTCGCAACGGGCTCGACGCACGACGTCGGACCGGTGTTCGATGGGCTGCTCGGTGCACTCGCCGACGCGGACGCCGTGGCGGCCCTTCGCGAACTCGCCAAACTCACTGGCGAGGGGTGGGACCCCGAACAGGTGACGGAGAGTTTCGCCGCAGAGGTTCGTCAGGTCTTCTTGCTCCAAGTGGCCCCCGACGTCGCCGACGCGGTGGACCAGGATCGCGAGCGGCTCACGGCGTGGGGCGAGCGGCTTGGCCTGGCGCGCAGCGTGCGAATTCTCGAGACATTCGGACGCGCCCTGCGCGAGATGAAGAGCGCGCCGGAGAAGGTCGCCGTCGTCGAAGTGGCGCTGGTACGCCTGGTCCACCCGGAGCTCGACAACACGGTCGAAGCGCTCGGTGAGCGGCTCTCACGGCTCGAGCGCGGCGCCTCGGCCCCGCCCGCGCCGGCTCCGACGCCGGTCCTTCGCCCCATCGGGTCCGTGACCCGTACCCCAGACCCAGAGCACACGGCGACCGCAACACCACCGACTTCGTCGCCGGTGAGCGCGCCGGCGGAGGCGGCCATCGTTGACGATGTCGTCGAGGTAGTCGTGACCGGTGACGACACGTTGAGCGTCGAGGAGGTTCGGGAGCGATTCGTTACGCACGTCGTCTCGCGCACCTCACGCGCCGCTCAGATGCTGCTGCGTCCCGCTCGGGTTACCTCGTACGAGGCGGGCCGCGTGACCATTGCCCTGCCGAGCGAGGAGGTGCGGCGCAGCGTTCAGGACTACGCCGCCGCGTTGCAGCGCGCCCTCGACCACGAGTTCAAGGCGAGCCTCCACGTCGAGTGGACGGTGGACCCCACGCTGGCGACGTCCAACGGTGTCGATCTGTCAGATCGGACAGCCTCGACGTCGCGGGCCGCGGCCGCAACTCGGCGAGACGAACCCGACGACGAAGACGCCGGCGAAGCGTCGGCCGTGGTGGTCGAGTCGGCCGCTGACCATCTCATCAACGAGTTCTTTCCCGGATCCGAGGAGGTGCGGTGAGCTACCCACCCGCACTTCAGTCGGTCGTCGACGAACTCGGCAGGTTCCCCGGCGTCGGACCGAAGTCCGCCCAGCGCATTGCCTTTTGGCTGATGCGCCAACCCGCCGAGGACGTCGCGCGCCTCGCCCAGGCCCTGGACGAGATGAGGATGAAGTTGGCCTTCTGTGATCGGTGCTGCAACATCGCCGAGGCCGGCGGGCTCTGTCCCATCTGCGCCGACGACCGGCGCGACCAGACGGTGATCTGCGTGGTGGAGACGCCGCCCGATGTCGTCGCCGTCGAACGCTCGAGGTCCTTTCACGGGACGTATCACGTACTTCACGGTGTGCTCAATCCCCTGGAGGGAGTGACGCCGGATCGACTCAAGATCCAGGAACTGCTCACCCGACTGCACGGTCCGGTGCGCGAAGTCATCCTGTGCTTCAACTCCAACGTCGAGGGCGACGCCACCGCGATGTACCTGAGCCGACTCCTGCGCGCGCCGGGCCTCGTCATCTCCCAACCGGCGAGCGGCCTGCCGGTCGGTGGCGACCTGGAGTACGCCGATGACCTGACCCTGGGTCGCGCAATCGACGGTCGCCGCACCCTCACCGACTGACGAACGTAATCTCGGCGCGTGCAGTTCTCTTGCGCCGACTGTGGCTGCGTGGTGGAGGGAGGCGTTCGCCTCGAGCTCTGCGCGGACCCGGACTGCTGCTGTGCCGGGCTGCCCACGTGCGACTGGGCGAGGGTCCAGAAGACTCCGACCAACGACGCGACGTAGCCCACGAGTCCCACTGCGCGGCGGCACCGCCCGTCGCCCGTCGCGGCCGATACGGCCAGGAGCATCGACGAGCCGGTCACTTATGATGCGACCAAAGGAGACAGCATGGACAACGACAGCACGTGCCCCGTCTCGGGCGGCGCGAACACGGACGCATCGGACAGCCTGGCCAACGAGCGGTGGTGGCCGAACCAGTTGAACCTGGGGATTCTCCACCAGCACCCCTCGCAGTCCAATCCCCTGGGTGACGAGTTCAACTACGCCGAGGCGTTCGCGACGCTAGATCTCGACGCCCTGCGTAAAGACCTGACGGCGCTCATGACCGACTCTCAGGACTGGTGGCCCGCTGACTACGGCCACTACGGACCGCTCTTCATTCGCATGGCGTGGCACAGCGCGGGCACCTACCGGATCGGTGACGGCCGCGGCGGTGCGGGGTCCGGCGCGCAGCGCTTCGCACCCCTCAACAGTTGGCCCGACAACGCGAACCTCGACAAGGCCCGTCGACTGCTGTGGGGTGTCAAGCAGAAGTACGGCCAGACGATCTCCTGGGCCGACCTCATGATCCTCGCCGGCAACTGCGCGTTGGAATCCATGGGGTTCAAGACCTTCGGATATGCCGGCGGCCGCGAGGACATCTGGGAGCCCGACGACGACGTTTACTGGGGGCCGGAGGACACGTGGCTGGGTGACGAGCGTTACAGCGGCGACCGCGACCTCGCCACTCCCCTCGGCGCGGTGCAGATGGGTCTCATCTACGTGAACCCCGAGGGCCCCAACGGCAACCCCGATCCGTTGGCCGCGGCGCGCGACATTCGCGAGACCTTCCGACGCATGGCGATGAACGATGAGGAGACGGTCGCGCTGATCGCCGGCGGTCACACCTTCGGCAAGACCCACGGCGCGGCCAGCGGCGACCGCTATGTCGGCGCCGAGCCCGAAGGGGCCTCGCTCGAAGAGCAGGGTCTCGGGTGGCAGAACAGCTTCGGCAGCGGCCGTGGTGACGACGCGATCACCAGCGGACTAGAGGGCGCCTGGACCGACGAGCCGACGAAGTGGAACAACGACTTCTTCGAGAACCTGTTCACCTATGAGTGGGAACTGGTCAAGAGTCCCGCCGGCGCGTCACAGTGGACGCCCAAGGACGGCGCCGGCGCGGACACGGTGCCCGACGCCCACGACCCGAAGAAGAAGCACGCTCCGGTCATGCTCACCACGGACCTGGCCCTGAGGTTCGACCCGGTGTACGAGCCGATCTCGCGGCGTTTCTACAAGCACCCCAAGGAGTTCGCCGACGCCTTCGCCCGCGCGTGGTTCAAACTGACGCACCGCGACATGGGACCCTACGTTCGCGGTCTCGGCCCGTTGGTCCCCGCCAAGGCGCAGCCGTGGCAGGACCCGGTTCCCGCGCTCACGCACGGGGTAATCGGCACCAAGAAGATCGCGGAGCTCAAGAAGCAGATCCTGGCGTCGGGACTCTCCGTCTCAGAGCTGGTTGCGACCGCGTGGGCCTCCGCGGCGACGTTCCGCGGCACGGACAAGCGCGGGGGAGCCAACGGCGCGCGTCTTCGCCTGGCGCCCCAGAAGGATTGGGAGGTCAACGCCCCGGCCGAGCTCGCGAAGGTGCTCCGGACCCTCGAGCGGGTTCGCAAGGAGTTCAACTCCTCGCTAAAGGGTGACAAGTCGGTCTCGCTAGCCGACGTCATCGTGCTGGGCGGGTGTGCCGGCGTCGAGCGGGCGGCGAAGGCAGCAGGACACGACGTCCGGGTTCCCTTCACGCCAGGCCGCACCGACGCGACCCAGAAGCAGACCGACGTCGAGTCGTTCGCCGTCCTCGAGCCGACCTCCGACGGGTTCCGAAACTATCTGCGTGACGGACACCGCCAACGCGCCGAAGAGCTGCTGTTGGACCGCGCGCACAAGCTGACGCTGACCGCGCCCGAGATGACGGCCCTGGTGGGGGGGCTGCGCACGCTCAACGTCAACGCCGGCCAGTCCGAACTCGGTGTGTTCACGACTCGTCCGGGGGTTCTCTCCAACGACTTCTTCGTGAACCTGCTCGACATGGGCACGCAGTGGACGTCGACGTCCAAGGACGAAGAGACCTTTGCGGGTAGTGATCGCGTGACGGGTGAGCCCAAGTGGTCGGGCACGCGCGTCGATCTCGTCTTCGGGTCGAACTCCCAACTGCGAGCGATCTCTGAGGTTTACGCCAGCGACGACGGTCAGGACCGGTTCGTGCGCGACTTCGTGGCGGCGTGGGACAAGGTCATGAATCTGGACCGCTTCGACGTTCGCTGAATCCAACAACCCCGTCGCCGTGCGGCGAGGTTAGGCGAAGCGAATGACGCAAGCGACGCCCACCACCAGGCTGTAGATCCCGAAGGGGGTCAGGGTCTTGGTGGTGAAGTAGCGCGTGAGGAAGCGCACCGCGAGGTAGGCCGCGACACCCGCGCACAGCGCGCCGACCAATGTTTGGTAGCGCAAGCCGTCGCCGAGCGGCCCGAAGAGGTCCGGGACTTTGAGCAACCCCGCGGCCAGGATGACCGGCGTCGCCAAGAGGAAGGAGAAGTTAGCGGCGTCTTCGTGGTCGAGTCCGCCGAGCAGTCCGGCCACCATTGACGAGCCGGCGCGCGAGATGCCGGCGAATAGCGCGAGGATCTGCGAGCATCCGATGAGGAAGGCCGCGCGCACGCTCAACGTCGCGAGCTCCTGATGGGCGACGTGGCGACCGCGGGAGCGACGCAGCCGTTCGCCGTAGAGCAGGATGACGCCGTTGATCGTGAGAAAGATCGCCGCCGCCAACGGCTTGGCGAAGAGAACGCGGAACTTGTGCTCGAAGATGAGTCCGGTCAGACCTACCGGCACCGTTGCCACCGCCAGGAGCACCAGCAACCGGTAGTCGGCGTCGACGTCGGGATCCGAGAGTCGCCACAGCGAGGCGACGCCGCGCTCGGGCACCGCCGCCACCTGACGACCGAGACCCTTGAAGTAGGTGACCCACCGGTCGCGGTAGTAGACGAGCAGGGCCACGGCGGTCCCGACGTGCAGGCCGACGAGGAACGCGAGGAAGAAGGACTCGGACTTCGACTGGCTGTTCACCAGGTTGTGCCACCCCAGCAGCGCCGGCACCAGGACGCCGTGGCCGAGACTCGAGACGGGGAAGAGCTCGGTGACACCCTGGACCAGTCCCATGACGACGGCCTGGAAGTAGGTGAGGGCGGCGTGCACCCGTCCACGCTAAACCACGCGACGACCCCGATCACTAACCGCGTGGGTCAAACTGGTCGGGTGCGCTACCTCACCATCGTGCGGCACGGCGAGTCCTCGCCCGCGTCCGCGGGCCAAACGGATTTCGCGCGCACGCTCAGCGAGCGTGGCCGGGCCCAGTGCGCGCGCCTGCGCGAGTGGGCGAGTGACGCCGGCGCGCTGGGGGCCTACGGCCCGGTCTCCGCGTTGGTGAGCGCCGCCGCGCGAACCCTCGAGACCTTTGAACGCGCCTTCGAGGGCCTGGAGTTCGTCGCGTCAGTCCAGTCCAGCGAGCTGATGTACAACGGCAAGCGCGACGTCACCGGAGAGGACCTTCTGATCGACCTGGCGGCGCTCGATCCGGTGACGACCTCGCTATTGGTGGTCGGCCATAACCCGACCGTGTTCGAGCTGGTCACCGAACTGGCCGTGAGTCTGCCCGGCAAACTTCGTCGCGGTCACTTCCCCACGGGGGCGGCCTACGTGCTGGCGCTCCCTGAGGACGTCCCGGTGGGCCTGGGGCCGTACGAGCTCGTCGCGAAGTTCGTGCCCGGCTAGAGCGCGCGAAGGATGGCCGCGTCGCCTTGGCCGCCACCGCCGCACAGGGCCACCGCGGCAACACCGCCGCCACGACGGCGCAGTTCGTTGAGGGCGGTGAGTGCCAGGCGTGTGCCCGACATTCCGATGGGGTGGCCGAGCGCAATGGCGCCGCCGTTGACGTTGATCTTCTCCTCGTCGAGCCCGAGGTCGTCGGCCGACGCCAGACCGACTGCGGCGAAGGCCTCATTGATCTCGTAGAGGTCCATCGTGAGTGGATCGAGCCCGGCGCGCTTGGCCGCGAGGAGTATCGCGTGCGAGGGTTGCGTGAGCAATGAGGCGTCAGGACCGGCAACCTGGCCGTACCCCACCAGTTCGCCCAGCGGCGCCAGGCCCAGCGCAGCGGCGCGATCTGCCGACATCACCAGAACCGCGGCACCGCCGTCGGAGATCTGGGACGCGTTGCCAGCGGTGATCGTGCCCGCCGGGTCAAAGGCTGGACGCAGCTTGGCCAGGGACTCGACCGTGGTCTCTGCGCGCACGCCCTCGTCCGTGGTGACGGTGTGGGGGTCGCCCCGGCGCTGGGGTACCTCGACCGCCACGATCTCGTCGTCGAAGCGACCGGCCGCCGCGGCCGCCGCGGCCAACTGGTGACTGCGCGCCGAGAACTCGTCCTGGCGGGCGCGAGAGATTTGGCCGTGGTTGTGGTTCTCGGTGGATAGTCCCATGGCGCAGTGGTCGAACGCGCAGTAGAGCCCGTCCAACATCATCGCGTCGATCACCGTCTGGTCGCCCAGGCGGTAGCCGGCCCGGGCCCCGGGCAGCAGGTAGGGCGCGTTGGTCATCGACTCCATGCCGCCGGCGATGACGATCTCGGCCTCGCCCGAGCGGACCATGAGGTCCGCCAGGTAGATGGTCTGGAGTCCCGAGAGGCAGACCTTGTTGATCGTCGTGGCGTGCACGGTCATGGGGACTCCGGCCTTGACCGCGGCCTGGCGCGCCGTGATCTGTCCCTGACCGGCCTGGAGGACCTGGCCCATCAACACGGCGTCGATGGTGGCGGGGTCGAGTTGCGTTGCGTCGAGGACGCCCTTGATGGCGGCGCCTCCGAGGTCCATCGCGCTGAGGCTCGCGAACTGCCCGGAGAGCTTGCCGATGGCGGTGCGGCTCCCCGCGACGATGACACTGCGTGGCATGAGTCCTCCATTCGCCCGCGCGACCTACTCACGATAGACGTCGTCGCGCGCGAGCCTTCGGGCCGCGTGACGCGACCGTTATCCTCACGGAGATGAGTGAGATCCTCGAGGCGGTGCGCGCCGGAGCCGCACCCGAGGTGTTGGTGGCGACGCCGTTGCCGACGACCTACCGCGCGGCCGTCGTGCGGCGCGGCGAGCAGACGATGTTCGACGGGGTCGCCTCCGCCGACAAGGACCCGCGCGCCAGCCTCCACGTCGATGAGGTGGCCGTGCCGGAGTTGGCCCCCGACGAGGCCCTCCTGGTGGTCATGGCGTCGTCCATCAACTTCAACACCGTGTGGACGAGCATCTTCGAGCCGCTGCCGACGTTCGGCTTCCTCGACCGGTTGGGTCGCGAGTCGTACTGGGGACAGCGCCACGCCCTCGACTACCACGTCGTGGGTTCCGACGCGGCCGGCGTCGTGGTGCGGGTGGGCTCGGCGGTGCGCAACTGGAAGGTCGGCGACGAGGTGGTCGTGCACTGCAACCATGTCGACGACCAGGACCCGTCCAGCCACGACGACTCCATGCTGGCGAGCAACCAGCGAATCTGGGGGTTCGAGACGAACTTCGGAGGTCTGGCCGACCTCAGCGTGGTGAAGGCGAACCAGCTGATGCCCAAACCCCGACACCTCACGTGGGAGGAGTCGGCGGTCAACGCCCTGTGCAACTCGACCGCGTACCGGATGCTGGTGTCACGTAACGGCGCACCCGTGACCCAGGGTGACCGGGTGCTCATCTGGGGCGCGTCGGGTGGCCTCGGTTCCTTCGCCGTCCAGCACGTCCTCAACTCTGGCGCCACGCCGATTGGCGTGGTCTCGAGCGCGCGCAAGGCCGACACGCTGCGCGAGCTGGGCTGCGAGCACGTGATTGACCGCGCCGAACGCGACTACCGGTTCTGGAAGGACGAGCACACCCAAGACGAGTCCGAGTGGCGTCGCCTCGGCGCGGACATCCGTGAACTGGTCGGTGCGGACCCCGACATCGTCTTCGAACACCCCGGACGCGCCACGATGGGTGCCAGTGTCTTCGTCGCGCGACGAGGCGGCACGATCGTCACCTGCGCAGCGACCAGCGGCTACATGATCGAGTACGACAACCGCCACCTGTGGATGAAGCTCAAGACCATTCGCGGTACGCACTTCGCCAACTACCGCGAGGCGTGGGCGGCCAACCAGACGCTGATCGACGGCCGTGTCGTGCCGCCGCTGTCGGCGGTCTTTGCCTTAGAGGACGTCGGCGAGGCGACCTATGAGGTCATGCGCAACCAACACGAGGGAAAGATCGGCGTGCTCTGCGCGGCCCCGAGTGAGGGCCTGGGTGTCAGCGACCTCGCGACGCGCGAACGCCTCGGCGAGCGACTCACGATCTTTCGCCGTCACGACCGGGAGGGCTGAGTGCTGCTCACCGAGATCGACCACGTCGCCATCGCCGTTACCGACCTCGAGGCGGCGATCGCCTGGTACGCCGACGTCTTCGGCGCGGTCGTCGAGCACCGCGAACGAGTCGAGAACGACGGCGTCGACGAGGCCTTGGTGCGCGTGGCAGATTCGTACGTGCAACTGCTCACTCCGACGCGTGACGACTCGCCGGTCGCCCGCTTCCTCGCGCGACGCGGCGAGGGTCTGCACCACGTGGCCTACCGCGTGGACGACTGTGCACAGGCTCTGGACGCGGCGCGCGCCAGCGGCGCGCGGCTGATCGATCAGGCACCGCGACCGGGCTCGCGCGGTACGACGGTTGCCTTTCTCCACCCGTCGAGCTCCTTTGGCACGCTGATCGAGTTGGTGGAGGATCCGGCGCGCCCCGTCACGTGACCTGCGCCTACTAGCCAGTAACGTCGCGCGGTTTTGCGCCGAGTGCGACCACCGGCGCACCATCACGCGCGGCCCCGACCGTGTCGCGCGGCGATAGGTAACCTGGGCCCCCATGGATCATTCAATGTCCGAGCGTCTGGCGCAGCTCGCCGAGCGCAAGCGACAGGCACGGTTGGCTGGTGGCGAGAAGGCCATCGAACGCCACCAGGCCAAGGGCAAACTCACCGCTCGCGAGCGCATCGAGTACCTGCTCGACGAGGACTCCTTCTCCGAGTTGGACATGCTCACTCGCCACGGGGCAACTGGCATGGGCCTCGAGGAGTCGCGTCCCTACACCGACGGGGTCATTACCGGCTTTGGAACGATCGACGGGCGCAAGGTGTGCGTCTACTCCCAGGACTTCACGGTCTTCGGCGGCGCGCTCGGCGAAACCCACGGCGCCAAGATCCACAAGATCATGGACCTGGCAACCTCCACGGGGCTACCCATCATCGGACTCAACGACGGCGCCGGCGCGCGGATCCAAGAGGGTGTCGCCGCGCTGCACGCGTACGGCGGGATCTTCCGGCGCAACGCCCAGGCCTCGGGCGTGGTGCCTCAGGTCTCGGTCATACTCGGCCCGTGCGCGGGCGGCGCCGTCTATTCGCCGGCGCTGACCGACTTCATCTTCATGGTCAAGGACACCAGTCACATGTTCATCACCGGCCCCGACGTGGTCAAGACCGTCACCGGCGAGGACGTGACGCTCGAAGAGCTCGGCGGCGCCCAGACGCACGCCACCAAGTCAGGCGTGGCTAATTTCGTGATGCCCGACGAGAAGAGCGTGCTCGACGAGGTTCGCTACCTCCTGTCATTCCTGCCGTCGAACAACCTCGAAGAGCCGCCGCGCATCATGACCGGCGACGACCCCAACCGACTGTGCGAGAACCTGCGCGACCTGTTGCCCCTGTCGTCCAACCAGCCCTATGACATGAAGAAGGTCATCACGGCGGTGGTCGACGGTGGCGACTACATGGAGGTGCACGCGACATACGCGCAGCAGATCACGTGCGGCTTCGCGCGCGTCGACGGCCACACCGTGGGCATCGTGGCCAACCAACCGCAGATTCTGGCCGGCGTGCTGGACATCGACTCGAGCGAAAAGGCTGCGCGTTTCGTGCGCACCTGTGACGCGTTCAACGTGCCGATCGTCACCTTCGTCGACGTGCCGGGCTTCATGCCCGGCGTGGACCAGGAGTACCGCGGGATCATCCGCCACGGCGCCAAGCTCCTCTACGCGTTCTGCGAGGCGACGGTGCCGCGCATCTCGATCATCACGCGCAAGGCCTACGGCGGGGCCTACGTCGTCATGAACTCCAAGTCGATCGGCGCCGACCTGGCCTACGCCTGGCCGACCGCCGAACTCGCGGTCATGGGATCGTCGGGCGCGGTGGAGATTGTCCACCGGCGTGACTTGGCCGGTTCGATCGACCCGTTGGCGCGTCGCGCCGAACTTCTCGAGGACTACGAGGAGCGTTACGCCACGCCGTACATCGCGGCTGAGCGCGGAATCATCGATGACGTAATCGACCCCGCCGACACCCGTCGAGTGATCAGCCGCGCACTTGATCTGCTGCGTGGCAAGCGCGAAGACCTGCCTCGTCGCAAGCACGGAAACGTGCCGCTGTGAACTACGGACTGGCGCCGCGCCCGTCGCTGGATCCCGACGAGCTGGCGGCACTGGTCGCCGCTGCCGAGCAGGTACTCGCGTCACCGGTGCGCCGCGACCCGGTCTCGCTCACGCCGGCGTGGCGGTTTTCCGGCCGGTGGTTCGACGTTGCCCCGTTCTCCAACCGGCGCCCCTACCGGCGTCACTGAGCTTCGACGAACCCCAAGAGGTCGGCCATGATGGCCGCCAACGCGAAGTCCTTGGGTGTGTAGACCGCCAGGACTCCGGCATCGCGCAGTTCCTGAGCGTCGGCGTCGGACACGATGCCCCCCACAACCACGGCGGCGTTCACGTCCGAAGCCCTCAAGCCGTCGAGGATTCGCGGCACCAGCGAAAGGTGCGAGCCGGAGAGGATCGAGATGCCGACTACGTCTACGTCCTCGTCGCGAGCGGCCGCGACGATCTCGTCGGGCGACAGACGTATTCCGGGGTAGACAACTTCGAAGCCGGCGTCGCGCGCGGCCACCGCAATCTGTTCGGCCCCGTTGGAGTGACCGTCGAGACCCGGCTTGGCGACCAGGAGTCGCGGGGGATAACCCCGAAGCCGGGCCAGTTCCTTAGAGCGTTCAACCAGAGCTGCGAAGGCATCGCCGCGGGCACTCACTCCGGCCCGCACTCCAGTCGGTGCGCGGTAGTCGCCGTAGACCTCGCGCAGCGCGTCGGTCCACTCGCCCGTGGTCCCGCCGGCCCTTGCGAGCGCCAAGCTCGGCACCATGACGTTGTCGCCCGGATCGTCGCTGCGCGCAACGCGCTTCAACTCCTCCAGCGCCGACTGAACGGCCACTGGATCGCGACGCGCGCGCCACGCTGCGACCTCGGTGGCGAGCTCGCGCTCGACGGCCGGGTCCACGGTCAGCACCGCGTCGACCGTGGGATCCGAGGTGAGCGGCGACATGGCCGTCTCCGTGTAGCGGTTGACGCCCACGACGACCTGGGCGCCCGACTCAATGCGTGCGAGCCGGTCGGCCTGGCTCGCGACCAGGCGGGCCTTCAACTCCTCGACCGCGGCGAAGGCTCCACCGAGGGACAACACGTCGTCGAGCTCCTCGTGCGCGGCGGTCGACAGGTCCGACACGAGCGCGTCCATCACCTGGGACCCGGCGAAGAGGTCGGGGTACTCGAGCAGGTCGGTCTCGTAGGCGAGGACCTGCTGGGCGCGCAGGCTCCACTGCTGGTCCCATGGTCGCGGCAGACCCAGCGCCTCGTTCCACGCCGGGAGTTGGATGGCGCGCGCTCGCGCGTCAGCTGACAGTGTCACGCCGAGCATCTCGAGGACGATGCGCGTGACGTTGTTCTCGGGCTGCTGCTCGGTGAGGCCGAGCGAGTTGACCTGGACGCCGTAGCGGAACCGCCGCAGCGCCGGGTCCTCGACGCCGTAACGGGTCCGACAGATCTCGTCCCAGAGGGCGGTGAACGTTCGCACCTTGGCAACCTCTTCCACGAATCGGACGCCGGCGTTCAAGAAGAAGGAGATACGCCCGACCACCTGGGGCAGTCGCTCGGGGTCGACCTTGCCTGAGTCGCGCACGGCGTCGAGCACGTCCACCGCCGTCGCCAGGGCGTACGCGATCTCTTGGACCGGGGTGGCCCCGGCCTCTTGGAGGTGGTAGCTGCAGACGTTGATCGGGTTCCAGGCCGGAACGTTCTCGATGCCGAAGGCAATCATGTCGACGATCAGCCGCTTGGACGGTCCCGGGGCGAAGACGTAGGTCCCGCGGCTGAGGTACTCCTTGACGATGTCGTTCTGGGTCGTGCCGGTGAGGCGGGTCCAGTCGGCGCCCTGCTCGTCGGCCAGTACCAGGTAGAGCGCCCAGAGCCACGCGGCCGTGGCGTTGATCGTCATTGACGTGTTCATCTGGGCCAGGGGGATCTGGTCGAAGAGCTCACGCAGGTGTCCGAGGTGCGCGACCGGAACGCCGACCTTGCCCACTTCGCCAGCCGCCGCGGGCGCGTCGGGGTCGTAGCCGGTCTGGGTCGGCAGGTCGAACGCCACCGACAGGCCGGTTTGGCCCTTCGCGAGGTTCTCGCGATAGAGCGCATTGGACGCCACCGCGCTGGAGTGGCCCGAATAGGTCCGCATCACCCAGGGCTTGGACGGCTCGCTCACGTCGTCCCCCGATCCGCTACTGACGGTAGTCGTAGAAGCCGACGCCCGATTTGCGACCGAGGTGTCCGGAACTGACCATGCGACGAAGAGTCGGACGAGGTTCCAAGTGCGCGTCGGCGTGCTCGGCGTGCAGCGTGTCCAGGATCGCCACTGCGACGTCGAGACCGATGAGGTCGAGCAGGGCGAAGGGGCCCATCGGGAACCCGCACCCGCCCTTCATCGCCGTGTCGATCCCGTCGGTCGAGGCCACGTCCAGCTCGAGCAGGCGCACGGCGTCATTGAGATAGGGGAAGAGAAGTGCGTTGACCACGAAACCCGGCTGGTCCTTCACCACGACCGGGTCCTTGCCGCACTCGCGCGCAAAGTCCGCGACCGCCTCGATTGTCTCGTCACTAGCGCTCATCGGCCGCACGACTTCGACGAGGGACATGACCTGCGCTGGATTGAAGAAGTGCATGCCGCAGACCCGCTCGGGTCGCGACGTCGCCATCGCCAACTCGAACACCGAGAGCGTCGACGTGTTCGTCGCCAGAATCGCGTCGGGGCGCACGATGCGGTCGAGCTCATCGAACAACGCGCGCTTGGCCGGCATCTCCTCGACGATCGACTCGATCACCAGGTCGCACTCAGCCAGGTCTTCTAAGCGTTCGGTCACCGACACCCTCGCGCGCACCTCGTCGGCTTCCGCACGCGAGCGATTTTCCTTCTGCACCTCGCGCGCCAGAGAGCGGTCCAGTGTTCCCAGGAGCGAGTCGCCGCCGTCGCTCGAGCGGCTGCGCACGATCACCATTACCCCGGCGTTCGCGCAGACCTCGGCGACGCCGCTGGCCATCACGCCCGATCCGACGACACCCACGACCGCGAATCTCATCTCGGCACTCTACTGTCCGGTGTCGCGAGGTCCCCGTGCGAGAATCGTCGCGTGGAACGCACCACGCTGGCCGCCGGCTCACTCGCTTCGGCGTGCGCGGTCCTCAACTCGAATGAGTTCGTGCTGGGGCGTGATACCGACGTCGTGGTGGTGCCGACGGCCGCGGCCTTCACTGGCGCGACCCACGCCGCGGTCACCGTGGCGGACGCGCTCTCCGTGCTCGACGCGCGTATCGAAGGCGTCATGGTGGTCGACCGCGCGTCGTCCGCCGAGCCCTACTTCGCCCAACGGATCACCGACGCCGACGTCGTGGTACTGGTCGACGGCTCCGCGCTCCACGCGCGTGCGGTGTGGCGCGAGACGCCGGTCGGCGCGGCCATTGACGCAGCGCGACTGCTCGTCGCCGTTGGGTCAGTGGCAACGGCGCTCGGCGAGGTGATGATCGATCCGCGCGGCGGAGCGCCCACCGTGGGCCTGGGTTACCGGTCCGGGCTGGTCCTCGGATACTCGGCACCAGCCGACCAGCTGGCGCGCACGCGCGATCTGCTGGGTTCGGACGAGACGTTCGTCGTGCTCGGGCCCGACGGAGCGGTGCTCGGCGTGGAGGGCGTGTGGCGTGTGGTGCGCCCCGACGTGGTGATCACGCGCGGGGCGCAGTCCGCGGTGCTCTAGGCGTCGACCTCGGTGATGGTCACCGACTCGATGATGACGTCCTCGCGCGGTCGACCCGACGACGAGCCCACGGCGTTGATGGTCTCGACGACGTCCAGTCCATTGACCACCTTGCCGAACAGGGAGTAGAGCGGGGGAAGCCGAACGCCGTCGGGGCCCGAGATAATGAAGAACTGTGACCCGTTGGTGTGCGGTCCGGAGTTCGCCATGGCCAGCGATCCGAGCTCGTAGCGTCCGGGCTTGGGCAGTTCGTCGTCGAAGCGATACCCCGGGCCGCCGGTGCCCGTGCCCGTCGGGTCGCCGCCCTGCAAGACAAAGCCGGGTATCACGCGGTGAAAGACGATGCCGTCGAAGTAGTGCCAGCGGGCGAGGAAGACGAAGCTGTTGACCGTGGACGGCGCGGCGTGGTGGTCGAGGGCGATCTCCATCGTGCCCTTGGACGTCACCATCGTGGCGCTGTAGCGCTTCTGCGGGTCGATGATCGTCGGTGGAGCCTCGTCGAAGCGCTGGCGCGCCGGGCTCGAGCCGTCGGCGTTGGGAATCTCGGTCACGGCGTCTGGCTGATCGTGACGGTGAGCATGCGCTGGGTCACCAGAGGGGTTCCGGCAGATGTCCCTTCAGCCCCGATCGTCTTGAGAACACTCTGGCCGCTAATCACCTGGCCGAAGAGCGAGTAGGCCGGATTCAGCGTCTCGCCGCTCGGGCCGATGACGATGAAGAACTGGCTGCCGCCGGTGTTGGGTCCGGCGTTGGCCATGGCGACCGAGTACAGCGGGTAGGTCGGGCTGCCGGTCTTGGGAAGTTCGTCGGGGATGGAGTAACCCGGGCCGCCTGTGCCGGTACCGGTCGGGTCGCCACCTTGGATGACGAAGCCCGGGATGACGCGGTGGAAGATGACGCAGTTGAAGAACTTGTGCTGGGCCAGGAAGATGAAGCTGTTCACCGTCACGGGCGCGGCTGTTTGGTTGAGCTTGATGACGAAGGCCCCGGCGGTTGTGTTGAAGTGCGCGTAGTACGTGGCCGTCGCCGAGATCGCGTTCTTAGGCGCGGCTTTGAAGGTCAAGGTGTTCGCTCGCGTCGAGGGCAATGCCGGACAGCCCGCTCGCACGGCCAGCGCATTGGCCGCGGTCTGCTTGGTCTGGTCGACCTTGGGGATGGTCGAGGTCGTGGTAGTGCTGGTGGTGGCCGTCGTCGTGGTCGTGGTAGGTGACTTGGACCCGGAGAACAACAGGACGGCCGAGCCGATGACGATGGCCGCTACGACGGCCACGATCACGCCACGGCGCAGCGTGCGCCAGCGCCGCGCTTCGCGCTGCATCCGCTCGAGTTTGTCGCGGCGCGCAGCCTTTTGACGTTCGCGTTTGCTCGTGGCCATGGGTGCAAAGACTAGTGGAGGCCGGGAAACCCCTTTGGACGTCCGGTAGTTTGGACCCCATGGGGCTCATCGTTCAAAAGTACGGTGGCACCTCGGTTGGTGACGCCGAACGCATCCGTGACGTCGCCGCCCACATCGCGCGTACCCGCGACGCCGGTGATGACGTCGTCGTGGTCGTCTCGGCCATGGGCAAGTTCACCGACGACCTGATTCGCCTGGCCGGCGAGGTCTCGCCGACCCATCCGCCGCGCGAGCTCGACATGCTCTTGACCGCGGGCGAGCGCATCTCGATGGCGCTGCTGTGCATGGCCCTGGCCGACCGCGGGGTGGACTCGACCTCCTTCACCGGCTCCCAGGCCGGGATCATCACCGACACCGAGCACACCCGCGCGAAGATCCTCGAGATGCGACCCGACCGGGTGCGCGAGGCCCTGGACGCTGGATTGGTGCCGGTCGTGGCTGGGTTCCAGGGCGTGTCGGTCGAGCGCGACATCACCACGCTCGGTCGCGGGGGGTCCGACGTCACCGCCGTTGCCCTGGCCGCAGCTCTGAAGGCCGACGTCTGCGAGATCTACACCGACGTGACCGGCGTGTTTTCGGCCGATCCGCGGGTCAACGCTCGCGCCCGTCGTATCGCGCGTGTCTCCTTCGACGAGATGATGGAGATCTCGGCGTCGGGCGGCCGCGTGCTGATGCTGCGCTCGGTTGAGTTCGCGCGTCGCCACGGTGTGCCGTTGCACGTTCGTTCGAGCTTTACCTGGGAGCCGGGAACATGGATCGTTGAGGAGGACCCCGCCATGGAGCAAGCCGTCGTTTCGGCCGTCACCGATGACACATCGGAGGCCAAGGTCACCGTCGGCGGCGTGCCCGACCGACCTGGTGTGGCCGCGCGCCTCTTTCGCGAACTGGCCGATCGGGGCATCAATGTTGACATGATCGTCCAGAACACCGGGGAGCACGGACTCACCGACATCTCCTTCACCGTTGCCAAAACCGATCTGGTCGCCGCGCGCGAAGCGTGCAGTGCGATCCAGAGCGAAATCGGCGCCGCGACACTGACGAGTGATGACGACATCGGTCGGGTCTCGCTCGTCGGTGCCGGGATGAAGTCGAGCCCCGGCGTGACTGCGCTGATGTTCGAGACGCTCGCCGAGAGCGGCATCAACATCGAGATGATCTCCACGAGCTCCATCCGCATCTCGTGCGTCGTGCGCGCCGACAGTGTCGTCGATGCAGTGCGCGCGTTGCACACCGCGTTCGGGCTCGACGGGGCCTCGACCTAGACTTTTCTCATGCGCGTCGCGATTGTCGGAGCCACCGGTCAGGTCGGAACAGTCATGCGCGCGATCTTGCTCGAGCGCGAGTTCCCGGTCGAGTCGATGCGCTACTTCGCCTCAGCCCGATCCGCCGGCTCGACGCTGGACTGGCGCGGCCGGGCGATCGAAGTCGAGGACGCCGCGACCGCGGACTTCGCCGGGATCGAGGTGGCCCTCATGTCCTCGGGCGCGACGTCGTCGAGGGAGCTCTCGCCTCGCCTCGCCGCCGCCGGTGCGATTGTCATCGACAACTCCTCGGCGTGGCGGATGGACCCCGAGGTGCCACTCGTGGTGCCGGAGGTCAACGCGCACGCGCTGGACTGCGTACCCAAGGGGATCATCGCGAATCCCAATTGCACGACGATGGCCGCGATGCCCGTGCTCAAGCCCCTGCACGTGGCCGCCGGACTGCGCTCGATGGTGGTCACCACCTACCAGGCCGTGAGCGGCGCGGGGCGAGACGGGATCGAAGAGCTCGCCGGCCAACTCGCCGGCCCCGGCGACCCCGACGTGCGCTCGTTGGCCTTCGACGGGTCGGCATTGCCGTTAGGTCCCGGCGTCATCTTCCCCGCGACGATTGCCTACAACGTGGTGCCCCTCGCCGGTGCGCTGCTCGACGACGATTCGCTCGAGACCGTCGAGGAGAAGAAGCTGCGCGACGAGAGTCGCAAGATCCTCGAGATCCCCGATCTCCTCGTGGATCCCACGTGCGTGCGCGTGCCGGTCTTCACCGGTCACTCGCTCTCGATTACCGCGGGCTTCTCGCGACCAATATCGCCCGACGAGGCCACGGCGTTGTTGACGGATGCGCCCGGGGTCCAAGTCTGCGAGTTGCCAACGCCGCGCCTCGGCGCCGGCCGCGATGCGGCCTTCGTGGGTCGGATCCGACGCGCCGCCACGCTGGAAAACGGGCTGTCGTTCTTCGTGACCGCGGACAACCTGCGTAAGGGCGCGGCCCTTAATGCGGTGCAGATCGCCGAAGCGCTGCTAGCGCGGCGTTAGTCGCCGCCGTCGCGACCGACCTGGCGTCGCGCCAGGTTGACGCAGTGATCTCCGAAGCGTTCGTAGAAGCGCGCCAGCAGGGCCAGTTCCACCGCGACCGGCAGCGCCATCGAGCCGGAGGTGAGTTCCGCGGTGAGCGAGACGTGCAGGTCGTCGAGTTCGTCGTCGATGACCTCGATCGCGCCGGCCGCCTCGGTCTTGCCGTCAATGATGACGTCAGTCGCCTCGCGCCAGATCGTTGAAGCCACTTCCCCCATCCGTTCGACGAGGCCGCGGCTGCGCGGCGACATCTCGCTGCCCAGACCGCGCGCGGCGCGCCGCGCGATGTGTTCGGCGAGGTCGCCGTTGCGTTCGACCTCCGGCAAGATCCGCAGGAGTGTCAGCAGGGTTTGACGTGACTGAAGGGGCAGCGAAGGATTCTCGAGCAGCTCCATCTCGGCGGTAGCGACCATGGAGTCGACCATCGCGTCGATAAGAACGTCGTGTTCGACGACGCGCTTGGCCAACTCTCGATCGCCGGCGAGCAGTGCGTGGGTGGCCTCGGCCATGGCTTCACCGACCAACGCGAACAGGCGCACGATCTTCTGGTGCCACTCGGCGTCGAGTCCGGCGTCCACCGGCGTCGGCGCGACGTGAGGGTGATGAAGTCCGAACAGGCGATACACGTGGCCAGGATATCGGGGTGTGGCACGGTATCTCTATGGTGGTGGCGACGTAGGAGGTCGATGCACGTGGTGCTCGGGGTGATCGCGGGGGTGGTGTTCGGCGCGCTGGTCGCGTGGATCGTGGCCACCCGTCGCGCCCAGGGTCTGCGTGACGAAGTGGCGGCGGCGCGCCAGGACGTGGCGGTGCGCGACGCGCAGTTAGCTGAGTCGAACGCGTCGCTCATTCGCGAGCGCGACGAGCACGCAAAGGAGCGCGAAGAGATCGAGGTGTACCTCGAGAGCCTGTCGAACCGAGTGCTCGGCCGCACCGTCGAGGAGTTTCGCAAGCAGCAGGCGGACATCCAGGTCGAGCGTGACGCCAAGTTGGGCGACACGCTGCGTCCCCTCGAGATGCTGCTCGGTGAGTACAAGACCAAGCTGGAGACGTACAACGAGGAGCACACCGACGCGATCAGCGATGTGAAGGGCCGGGTCGCTCAGTTGCTCGAATCCGAACAGCGCCTCGCGATCGAGACGCAGCGCTTCAATCAGCTCCTCGGCCGCAGCGATCACCGCGGACACTGGGGCGAGGTGCAGTTGGCCAACGTGCTCGAGCAGTCGGGCCTGCGGCCCAACGTCGACTTCCAGTTGCAGGTGTCGAGCACCACCGAAGCCGGCAAGGCGCAACGACCCGACTGCGTGGTGAATCTCACCAACGGCACCCAACTGGCCATCGACGCCAAGTTCCCCTTCGACCGCTTCGAAGAGGCCATGGCCACCGACGACGTCGAGGCGCGCCGTCGCCTCTACGTCGCGCACGCCGCTGACCTGCGCGGGCACCTGCGCAAACTCGGTGAGAAGTCCTACTGGGAGGGACTGAGTCCGAATCCCGAGTTCGTGGTGTGCTTCGTGCCCAGCGACGCCGCTATCGCGGCGGCCTTCGAGAACGACCGCGACCTGCAGGCCTTCGCCGCGCGCGAGCGCGTGCTCATCGCTGGCCCCACGAACCTGCTGTCGCTGCTGTGGACGGTCGCGATGGTGGTCCGCAACGAGCACGCGCGCCTCAACGCCGTGGAGATCTTGGCCCTGGCCACCGAGCTGTACGACCGGATCGGCAAAGTCGCCGAACCTACGGCGAAGGTGGGTAAGGCCCTCAATGAGGCGGTTCGTCACTACAACTCCATGGTCAGCTCCTTCGAATCGCGATTGATCGTCACCGCGAATCGGGTCCGGCGCCTGGGCGGCGCGCCGGGCGCCACGCAGGTCGCGCCGATTGGACCGGTAACCGAGTTGGCCAGACCGCTCGACGACGCCAAATGGGGCGTTGACCCGGAGTCCGGAGTTCCCGAGGGGGTCTCGGACATCATCGAACTCGAGTTCGACGACGACGTGTAATCGGCCGCTCTGACGAGGGGCCAGTAACTTCGAGGTCCGTGGCCCGCACGCACGCGCAGCGCCGTCGTCAGAACGTCATCTTGCTGGTGGCGCTGGTCGCCACGCTGCTGGTGCTGCTCTTCGCGCGTGACGTCAATCGAGCCGCCCACAACTCCACCGCCGTTCGTCGCAGTGAGAACCGGAGCTTCGCGCGCCTGACCAACTCGCTGCTGGGATCCGAGCAACTCTTTGGAGACCACCTGGGCTATCTGCTGACCCACGGCGCCTCGCTCAGCCGGCCGGTCTTCGCCGCCCGTTTGGAACAGCTGGCTCTCATATTGCCGACGTGGTCCAGCGACGCCAATCTGCTGCGCCGGCCCGGCATCGCCCACGATCTCAACACGGTGGTGGACCAGCTAACCGATCAGCGGGTCGCCGACTATCAGGTGGTTCTCGACTCCGTCGCGACGTCGCTGGACCTGCCGTGGAGGACCCTCAACTCGACGGGCCTGACGTCGGTGGCGGCGCGATCGTCGCTGTTGGCGACCGACCGCGCGTGGAACGCAGTACGCAACTCCCTGCGGCAAGAGCCGGGACGAGTGAAGCTCGCGTCCACGTCGACGCCGTCGTCCGTCGTGACCTTGCCCACGACGCTGGGCGCGCTGAGCAACGCATCGGCGCTCCAGGTCCAACGCGCCGTGGCCATCTCGGCCATCGAGGTGACGCCGTCACCGCTGCCGGCGCCGGCGGGACAGATCGTGTTGCCGCCGGTCAGCACATTTCGCCTCGGCGTGTCGGTGACCAACGACGCCTTCGTTCTCCAGCCCGTAACCCTCACCGTGACGCTGACAGCCCTCTCGGGCGCGCAGACGGCGCCCCAGCATCAGGCGATGTCGGTCATTCTCGGGCCCGATCGCTCGTACGCGTTCTTGCCGCGTCACCTCGTCACGCTGCCCGGTGAGCACGCCCGGCTCACCGTCACTCTGAGTGGCACGCGCGGAGCCGCCGCGGCCACCCGTCGTCGCACCTATCTGGTGATCCTCTCGCCGGCCGTCGCGGTCAGCGCGACCTTCTCGGGCCAGCCCACCAACACGACCACGGGCGTGGCGACCCATGCTCAGGTGACGGTCCTCGACGGTTTAGGAACTCCCGTCGCCCACGACACCGTGACCATGGTCCTGGCTAGCGGACCCGGAAGTTTCACCGCCCACAGTCGCTTGACTGCGACCACCAACGCCTCGGGCATCGCCACCTTTACCAAGGTTGCGTTCACTAAGCCCGGCGTCTACACACTCACGGCCGTCGACGGTTCGGCCATCGTGACCTCGAATAGCTTCACGGTCTCGGGCGCTGCGCTGTCCAGCGCGGACCCCGCAACCCCGTCGGCTTTCGCCTTCGGGTGGGTGCACGTCACGTCGCGTTCACTCGCCATGTTGGCCGGCGAGCCGGCTCGTGTTGATGTCGCCGTGAGTCGTGCGCCGAGCTCACCGCGACGTTCGCTTCTCGCTCTCCACGCACTCACGAGGGCGGACCCGACGAAGGGTTACTGACGAGTTGGCATAGTGTGGGAAGGCTCCCTAGGTTCAAGTGAGGCACCGTGACGGACTCGATAACAGTGACCGACAACCGGACTGGTGAGACCTTAGAAATCCCCATCGTCAACGGGGGAGTCGCCGCGAAGGAGTTCTCCAAAGTCGTGCCGGGTGTGTGGTTCTACGACCCCGGCTTCATGGCCACCGCAGCCGCCGAGTCCTCGATCACCTACCTCGACGGCGACGCCGGGGTGCTGCGATACCGCGGCTATCCAATCGAACAACTAGCGGAGAATTCGACGTATCTGGAGGTCGCCTACCTGCTCCTCTACGGCGAACTGCCCACCGCCGACCAGGCCGCGGCGTGGGAAGAGGAGGTCACGTACCACACGTACATCCACGAGAACGTCCGCAAGCGCTTTTTGGAGGGTTTCAACTACGACGCGCACCCCATGGGGATGCTGGTGTCGGCGATCGCCGCGCTCTCGACGTACTACAAGGACGCCAAGGTCCTCGACGACCCGGAGATCCTGCACCGCCAGATCGTGCGCCTGATCGCCAAGATGCCCACGCTGGCCGCCGCCGCCCACCGGTTCTCGGTCGGGATGCCTTTCGTCTACCCGGACAACTCGCTGGGCTACACGCAGAACTTCCTGTCGATGATGTGGAAGGTGGCCGAGCCGCGTTACGCCGCCAATCCGATCCTCGCGCGAGCGCTGGACGTGCTGTTCATCTTGCACGCCGACCACGAGCAGAACTGCGGCACGACGGCCATGCGCATTGTCGCGTCGAGTCACGGCGACCCCTACTCGGCCACCGCCGCGGCCACCGCCGCGCTCTACGGCCCTCGTCACGGCGGCGCCAACGAGGCGGTGCTGAAGATGTTGGGCAAGATCGGCTCGATCGACAACGTCCCCGCCTTCATCGAGACGGTCAAGCAGGGCCACACACGCCTCGAGGGCTTCGGCCACCGCGTCTACAAGAACTTCGACCCGCGCGCGACCATCATCAAGAGAACCGCCGATGAAGTCTTCACGGTGACGGGCAAGAACCCGTTGCTCGACATCGCGCTCAAACTCGAGGAGATCGCCCTCGGCGACGACTACTTCATCTCGCGCAAGCTCTACCCGAACGTCGACTTCTACTCGGGCTTGATCTATCAGGCCATGGGGTTCCCACCCGAGATGTTCACCGTCCTCTTCGCGATTCCGCGCACGTCCGGCTGGCTGGCGCACTACAAGGAACTGCTCGACCAGGACCTCAAGATCGCGCGTCCCCGCCAGCTCTACATCGGCAGCGAGGCGCGCGACTACGTGCCCATGGCACAGCGGTAACCAGCGCCATTCGATTGTCGCGCCGAACTGAGGCGACCTAGGCGTTGGCGCGCTTCTTTGCCGGGTGCACCGTGCGGGCGAGGCCCTCCTGGACCAACGACACGCACAGCTCGCCGGCCTGATTGAAGAGGAAGCCGCGTGCGAGTCCGCGCGCCCCGTGGGCGATCGGCGACTCGGTGTCGTAGAGCAACCACTCGTCGGCGCGCGCCGGGCGGTGGAACCACATGCAATGGTCGAGACTGGCGCCCATGAACGAGCCGTCGTCCCAGCGAACGCGGTGCGGCGCCAAGATCGCGTCGAAGAGACTCATGTCGCTGGCGTAAGCAATCACGCCGGCGTGCAGCATCGGATCATCCGGAAGCTCCCCGTCGGCGCGGATCCACAATCGTTGGCGCGGCTCGCGGTCGCGGTTCGGACTCCACGGCAGCTCGCCCAGGAAACGCTGGTCGATCGGGTGGATCCGCTTGAACCATTCGTCCGCGTCGCCCCACTCCTCGCGCACCCGCTCGTACAGCGGGCGCACCGACTCGGGACCGGCGACGGCGGGCATCTCGATCTGGTGATCGATACTCGCCTCATCGTTGTGGAAGCTCGCCTGCATGTTGTAGATAGCCCGGCCGTGCTGGATGGCCACGACGCGTCGCGTGGTGAAGCTGTGCCCGTCGCGGATCCGGTCGACCTCGTAGAGGATCGGAGTACGCGGGTCGCCCGGGCGCAGGAAGTACGAGTGCAGTGAGTGGACACGCCGTCCCTCGACCGTACGTCCGGCGGCGATGAGGGCTTGGGCCGCCACCTGCCCGCCGAAGGTGCGCTGGCGTTCCTCTAGGGGGTGCTGGCCGCGGTAGACGTTGACCTCGATGGTCTCGAGGTCGAGGAGGTCAACCAGTCGGTCGAGGGCTTCGGACATTGGTCCATTGTGGCATGGGGCACCAAAGGTGCGAACCGTGCGAAGTAGACTCCTCGTGTGCCGTCGCTCTTCAAACGGTTCCTCGCGTGGACTAAGACCCACCAGGGGCGCAAACTCATCCGCTTCACTTCCGTGTCGGGAGTGTCGACGATCGTCTCGTTCTCATCGATCGCGATCTTCTACGGATTCCACATCATCAAGGGCGTCATCTGGGCCACCGTCGCCGGCAACCTGGTCGCCACCCTGCCGTCGTACTACCTCAACCGCAGCTGGACGTGGGGCAAGCACGGGCGCAGTCACTTCCGCAAGGAGATCGTCCCGTTCTGGATGATGTCCGGTCTGGGCATCGGGGTGTCGATCCTGGGTGCGACCTGGGCGCGCCACATCGTCCACACGCACCACTACGCACACGTCGTCAACACGTTCCTGGTATCGGGCACCAACGTGGTGAGCTTCGGGCTCTTCTGGGTGCTGAAATTGATCGTCTTCAATCGCATCTTCCACGTGCACTCGCTCGAGGAGATTGACGCGCACTTGAGCGCCGAGGAGAGAGCCGCCGTCAGTCGCGGAAATTCGTGAACTGCAGGGGCACGGTGAGGTCGGCCCCCTTCAAGGCGGCGATCACGGCCTGAAGGTCGTCGCGCTTCTTTCCGGTGACCCGAACCTGGTCGCCCTGGACTGAAGAGCTGAGGTTCTTGAGCCCCATGTCCTTGACCATCTTGTTGATCTGCTTGCCGATCTCCTGGGAGATCCCCGCGCGCAGCGCCACCTTCTGGCGCGCCGTGCCCTGACTGGCCTGCTCGATCTTTCCCGGGTCGAGGGTCTTGAGCGAGACCTCGCGCCGGACGAACTTCTCTTGGAGCACCTGGTACAGGGCGAGTAGCCGATCCTCGGTCGAGGCGCTCAGCGTGAGTTCCTTCTCGGAGAACTCGACGTGGGCGTCGGTGCCCTTGAAGTCGAAGCGCGTGCCCGCCTCGCGATTGGTCTGATCGACGGCGTTGCGCACCTCTTGGACGTCGAGCTCGCTCACCACGTCAAATGTCGGCACGAGTGCATCGTAGATGTTGTGTTGTTGGGAGTCACGCGTGCGACAACGAGTAACATTCTCGGCGGGTCGGTGCCCGAGCGGCCAATGGGATCTGGCTGTAAACCAGACGGCTTTGCCTACGGGGGTTCAAATCCCTCCCGGCCCACCACACGGTCTGTCCCACGCGGGACGGGCCGTGCCTCGTTGTAAGCACCTTTAGTACCCTGGCGTTGTTTGGAAGGGAGCGGTGTGAACCGACTGAAGTCTCCGGCCGGTGCCGTGCGTCGCGGTTACGAGCGCTCCGCTGGCTGGCTGGAGTCCGGGGTCCAGCTCCTCGAACGGCGTTACACGCCGCTCGGTCGATTCTCTCCGGGTCCGTTCGAGGGGTGGCGATTCCTCTGGCAACCGGCGATGCTCGGCTTCGTCGGCCTCGTCATGGTGCTCGCCGGGTGCTCGTTCACCAACTCGCCCTTCAAGTGGAACCTGACCGGCACGTGGTTCTTCGGCGAGCCGGTCGCCGGCTACAACGGGGTCCCCAGCGAGACCAAGTACATCGTTGCCGTCGTGCTCGTCTACGGCGGTCTGGTCCTATTGATGCGCGTCTGGCTGCGCCTGGCCGAGGTCATGCAGTTGCACGGCGGTGCGCCGATGCGTTCGCTGTGGTGGATCTTGCTGCTGTGGTCGATTCCGATGATCATCGCGCCACCGATCTTCAGCCGCGACGTCTTCAGTTACGCCGCTCAGGGCGAGATGACCAGCCACCACCTCAACCCATACCTCTACGGGCCGTTCACGCTTGCCGGAGGGTCGGGCGCATCCAACGCGTGGACGAACCCCGTGGACCCGCTGTGGGGCAACACCCCCGCGCCGTACGGGCCGCTCTTCTTGTTCATCGACGGGTCGCTGGCACGACTGACCAACCATCACCAGTTGGCCACCGTCGTCGGCCTGCGCCTGCTCGAGGTCGGCGCGGTGGCGCTCATCGGTTACAGCGTGACCGTGCTCGCACGCGGACTAGGTCGCGATCCCGGCGAGGCCTTTGTGTTGTCGGCGCTGAATCCCTTGGTGCTGCTGACCCTCATCGGCGGGGCCCACAACGACGCGATCATGGCGGCACTCCTCGTGACCGGTGTGGCGCTGGCGGTGACGCGCCGACCCGTGTGGGCGCTGGTGCTGTGTTCGTGCGCCGCAGCGAGCAAGGCGCCCGCGGCGCTGGGACTGGCCTACGTGGCCTGGACGTGGCATCCGCCGAACGCGACCTGGCGACAACGGGCCCGACCCTTTGGAGTGACGGTGCTGGTCGCCGCCGCGGTGCTGAGCGTGTGGACGTGGCTCGCGGGGTTCGGCTTCGGTTGGGTGAACAACCTGCTCACCAACGGCACAGTGAGGTCGTGGGCCGCGCCCGCGACCAGCGTGGGCCTGGCCATCAGTTACGGGTTACACGGCATGGGCTTCGCGTCGGTCTCGGTGGCCGGCGTCCTGTCGGTGACACGACTGCTCGGGTTGCTGGTCTTCGCCGCGCTCGCGTGGTGGCTGATCGTCCATGCTGAGAGGCGCGGGTGGGTCCGCTCGCTGGCCGTGTCGCTGGTGCTGCTGGTCGAGTTGGGGCCGGTCGTCCAGCCGTGGTATCTGGCGTGGGGCTTGATCCTGCTCGCGGCGAGCTACAAGGGCCGCGAGCACTTCTGGCTGCTGGCGCTCTCGATCACCGCGCCGTTTATCGGCATCCCTGGCGGCCGCGAGCTGCTCGACGGCCTGATCCACTCCAATCCCCTGCTGACCGCGATGGCCGTGGCGCTCTTGGGTGCGGTGCTCGTCGCGCCCATGGGGCGCTGGACGCAGTGGTCCTGGCCCGAGCGCCTAGCCCGGGTCGAGGTCGACGCTTAGCCCGCCGCGTCCATCACGTACTGGTACTCGACCACGTCGAGCCACTGGCCGTGCTTGCGCCCGACTTCGATCTCGGTCCCGACCAGGGTGAAGCCGCACTTCTCGTGGAGTCGGATCGAGCCCTCGTTCTCTCCGACGATGCGCGCGACCAGGCAGTGGAACCCGAGGTCGCGCGCCGCATCGACCAGGGCGCGCAGCAAGGCCTCGCCTACGCCGCGTCCGCGCGACGCGCGCAGCACGTAGACCGAGTTCTCGACTGTGGTGGCGTAGGCGGGGCGATCGCGAAAGGTCGACAGCACCGCGAAACCCAGCAGTCGCTCGCCCCGGGCGCCGATTTCGCCGAGGCCGTCCTCCTCGTTGACCGCCACCAGGCAGGGGTGGGCGGCTCGGTGCGCCTCGATCCACTCCACCTGCTCGTCGGGGGTCCGTGCCACCAGGTCGAAGGTGTTGGTGGTCTCGAGGACCTCCGGATTGTAGATGCGCAGCATCGCCGGGGCGTCGTCGACCTCGACCAGGCGCACCTTCATGGCAGCCACGGTAGCCGGGGGGGTTGGAATCCCTGGGGCGAGGGTGGGTAGACTTCTCTCTCGCGCCACAGCGGCGTGATGCCCTCTTAGCTCAGTGGTAGAGCACTTCCATGGTAAGGAAGGGGTCGTCGGTTCAACCCCGACAGAGGGCTCGCCAGGCGGCGTAGCTCAGGTGGTTAGAGCACACGGCTCATAATCGTGGTGTCGCGGGTTCGACTCCCGCCGCCGCTACCAGGCAGCACCGGGTTCGCCCGGAGAGGAGAATGACGATGGCCAAGAACGAGAAGCGGGTCCAGGTCACCCTGGCCTGCGAGAGCTGCAAGCGGCGCAACTACATCACGATGAAGTCCAAGGTCAACGACCGTGAGCGCATCGAGATGAACAAGTACTGCCGATTCGACCGGCGCCACACGCTGCACAAGGAGACCCGCTAGGGATGCCGCGCGGTCCAGATGGTAGGCTGGACGTTCCCTACGGCCCGCAGGCGCCGCAGAGGGCAGTGGCTCAATTGGTAGAGCACCGGTCTCCAAAACCGGGGGTTGGGGGTTCGAGTCCCTCCTGCCCTGCTCGGAGGGAACTTCGAACCGTAGTGCCGAACAGACCGTAGATCTGAACAGAGACGTGAGATGAACCGCGAACAGAAGCGCATGATGCAGCGACAGGGCCAGGTGGGCGCCGACGGCGCCGCCACGTCGCGACGTCAGACCACGGTTCAAGACGTCCAGCGTCGCAAGGCTCCGCGCACCACGCCGGCGGGATTCCTGCGCGAGGTGCGCGAGGAGATGCGCCAGGTCGCCTGGCCCACGCGCCCCGAGGTCATCAACTACACCACCATCGTGTTCTGCGTCTTGGTCTTCATGACGTCACTCATCTTCGGACTGGGATTCGGCTTCTCCAAGTTCGTCACGTTCCTCTTCCATAAGTAAGGCACCCGTGAACGACCTCGAGACCAACGACATCGACGAGAACGCCGAGGGCGACGTCTTAGACGTCGACATCCTCGACGAGGAACCCATTGTCGAGAGCGCCTACGACCGTCCCGGTCGCTGGTACATCGTGCACACCTTCGCCGGACATGAGCAGAAGGTCATCGGCGCGCTCAACAACATCATCAAGAGCCGTGAGCTGTCCGAGTCGATCTACGAGATCTACATGCCCGAAGAGGACGTCACCGAGTTCAAGGGTGGTCGCAAGGCCACGGTCTCCAAGCGCATGTTCCCGAGCTACCTGCTGGTGCGCTGTGAGCCGGACCCCGAGATCTTCTACGTCATCGGCTCGACGCCGGGGGTCACCGGTTTCGTCGGCGCCGAGAAGACCCGCCCGACCGCGCTGACGCGCCGCGAGGTCGACAACATCATCCGCCCGCACGTCGAGGGCGTCGAGCAGCCGGTCATCAAGCGGCGCATGCCGACCCACGAGTTCGAGGTCAACGACACCGTCCAGATCAAGTCAGGCCCCTTCGCGACGTTCTCGGGCCACGTGGCCGAGATCAACGAGGACCAGATGAAGGTCAAGGTGCTGGTGGATATCTTCGGGCGCGAGACCCCGGTGGAGCTCGACTTCACCCAGGTCACCAAGCTCTAGATCGGTTAAGGAGACACCAATGGCGAAGAAGATCGTCGCAGTCGTGAAGATTCAGCTCGAGGCCGGCATGGCCACCCCGGCGCCGCCGGTGGGCACCGCGTTGGGGCCCCACGGCGTCCAGACGATGGA
The DNA here is from genome assembly GCA_963715855.1 of uncultured Actinomycetota bacterium. GTDB lineage: Bacteria > Actinomycetota > Acidimicrobiia > Acidimicrobiales > RAAP-2 > RAAP-2. The sequence goes on along the minus strand of OY970279.1, from coordinate 808,287 downwards.
GTTCTGCAAGCAGTACAACGCGGCCACCGAGTCGATGCGGGGCACGGTCATCCCGGTGGACATCTCGATCTACGAGGACCGCACCTTCACCTTCGTGCTGAAGACGACGCCGACGCCGGTGCTGCTGCGCCAGGCCGCCGGTCTGGCCAAGGGTGCGCACACCGCCGGTCGTGAGACGGTCGCGTCCGTCACCACCGAGCAACTGGCCGAGATCGCCAAGATCAAGATGAAGGACCTCAACACCGATGACCTCGAGATGGCCACGCGCCAGGTCGCGGGCACAGCCCGCTCGATGGGCATCACGGTGGCGGGCTAGGAGAGAGTCGTGAAGCACGGAAAGAACTACACCAACGCCCTGGCCCGGGTCGACCGCGAGGGAACCCTGCCGGTGGTCGAGGCGGTCGAGAAGGTCAAGGCCCTGTCGACCGCCAAGTTCGACGAGACCGTCGAGCTCGCGGTGCGCCTCGGGGTCGACCCGCGCAAGGCCGAGCAGATCGTGCGCGGCACACTGTCGCTGCCCGCGGGCACGGGCAAGACCAACCGCGTGGCGGTCTTCGCCGACGGCGAGGCGGCCCAGGCCGCGCGTGACGCCGGAGCCGACGTGGTCGGCGCCGACGACCTCGTGACGCGCGTGGCTGGCGGATTCTTGGACTTCGACGTGGCGATTGCCACGCCGGACCTGATGGGCAAGGTCGGAGGGCTGGGCCGGGTGCTCGGTCCGCGCGGGCTCATGCCCAATCCCAAGACCGGCACGGTGACCACTGACGTCGCCAAGGCCGTCACCGAGTTCAAGGGCGGACGGGTCGAATACCGCACCGACAAGATCGGCAACGTGCAGCTGCGCGTGGGCAAGGTCAGCTTCAGCCGCGACGACCTGGTGCGCAACGTCCAGGCGGTACTGGACGAGCTCGTGCGCGCCAAGCCGGCGAGTGCCAAGGGGCGCTACATGTTGAGCGTGACCGTCTCGTCGACGATGGGACCCGGCGTCAAGATCGACCCGACGCGTGCGCGTGACGCCGACGAGGTGCTGACACCCGCGTAACCGTTTTGACGTGTTGAGGCTCGCCGGGTAGGCTGACCCCTCGCACGAAGCAGTGCCACAGACGTAGAACGCCAGAGACATCCGGTGTGGGAAACCACGTAAAGGGCCTAGCGGCCCGCCCGACGAGGAGTTCGAGTCGGCCGAGAGGCTCGGCTCGCTCGGATGTCCCGGCCCGTACCGGGCGGCATCCGGTGAAGGAGCGAGATGAGCAAGGTCCGGCCCGACAAGGTCGCCACCGTCGACGAGGTCGTCGCGCGGGCCGCCGCCTCCTCCACCGCCGTCGTCACCGAGTACCGCGGGCTCACCGTGACTCAGATCTCATCGTTGCGCCGCCAGCTGCGCACGCTGGGTGCGGACTACAAGGTCTTCAAGAACACCCTGGTGCGCCGGGCAATCGTGGGCACCTCGGCCGAGCCCATCGGTCCGTTCCTCGAAGGCCCCACCGCCATTGCCTTCATCGACGGCGACGTCACAGCCGTGGCCAAGGCGCTGCGCGACTTCGCGCGCGAGTACCCGTCGCTGATCGTCAAGGGCGGCGTGCTCGACGGCAAGACCCTGACCCTGAGTGACCTGAGCGCGTTGGCCGACCTGCCCAGCCGCGACGTGCTGCTCGCGCGCCTGGCCGGACTGCTGGCCTCGCCGATGCGCACCATGGCCGGGCTACTCAAGGCCCTGCCCCAGAACTTCGCCTACGGCCTCTCGGCCCTGATCGACTCCAAGGGCGGCCCCGTCGCCCCGAGCGTCGTCGAGCCCGAGGTCGCCGAGACTCCGGCCGGGGTTGAGGACGCCGTCGAGGCGGCGAGCGACGACCCAGCGTCGCCCGTCGCCGAGGTCGCGGCTGAGGACGCGGCACCCGCCGCCGACGAGACCGACATCACCGAGGCGCCCGCACCGGAGGCCGAGGTCGAGGACGCAGCACCCGCCGCCGAGACGACCGACACCACGGAGGCGACCGCACCGGAGGCCGAGGTCGAGGACGCGGCACCCGCCGCCGAGACGACCGACACCTCCGAGGCGCCCGCACCGGACGCCGCGGACGAACCGGCCGATCAGTAAACCGCACCACCTAAGAAAGGAATCACCATGGCTGCAACTATCACCAAGGACCAGATCCTCGACGGCATCGCCGCGCTGTCGGTCATCGAGCTCAGCGAGCTTCTGAAGGAGTTCGAAGAGAAGTTCGGCGTCACCGCGGCCGCTCCGATGGCCGTGGCCGCTGCGCCCGCTGGCGGAGGCGGGGCCGACGAGGCCGCCGCCGAGGAGAAGAGCGACTACGACGTCATCTTGACCGGTGGCGGCGACAAGAAGATCCAGGTCATCAAGGAGGTCCGCGCCCTCACCAGCCTAGGTCTCAAGGAGGCCAAGGACCTCGTGGACAGCGCCCCCAAGCCCGTGCTCGAGAAGGTCTCCAAGGCCGACGCCGACAAGGCGAAGGCGGCCCTCGAAGCCGCCGGCGCGACCGTCGAGGTCAAGTAGTTTCACCGCTTTTTGGGTGTCGCCCCGACCGCCTGGTCGGCCGGGGCGGCGCCCGATCTGCGGTACTTGACCCGGCCGCGGTTTCTGCCTAGGGTATGGCCACCGCTCCGGCGGTCGCGCTGCCCACAATGGGGAGCGCTAGTTGCGCGTCTGCCCAATTTCCCGCTAGAATCGTCTCACCGTGTCCTTGCGCCTTGCTTTGTCGTCTCCGGACGGCGCCGCTGCGCGTGGATACGCCCTCTAATCGCCCACCTACACGGAGGATTGACCGTTGACGTCTCGGTCTACTAGCCCAGAGCGCTTTAACTTTTCGGCCCTGGGTGAGGCATACCCCCTGCCAAACCTCTTGGAAATACAGCGTGACAGCTTCGACCTGTTCATGAAACAGGGGCTGCGCGAGGCCTTCGAGGCCATCTCGCCGATCACCGACTTCACGGGGCGCCTCTCACTCGAGCTCGAGTTCGACCCCGACGACGCCGACCTCAAGAGTCCGCCCAAGTTCACGGTGGAGGAGTGCCGCCAGCGTGCGACCACCTACAGCCAGCCGATCTTCGTGCGCGCTCGCTTCCTCAACTCCGAGACCGGTGAGATCAAAGAGCAGACGGTCTTCATGGGTGACTTCCCGATCATGACCGAGCAGGGCACCTTCATCATCAACGGCACCGAGCGCGTCGTGGTGAGCCAGCTGGTGCGTTCGCCGGGCGTGCTCTTCCAGCCGGGCAAGGACGAGAAGGTCGCCTTCGAGGGCACCATCCACCCGAGCCGTGGCGAGTGGCTCCAGGTCGACCTCGAAGAGAAGCGCAACAAGGCCGCCAACGCCGGCGCGCGCATCGCGCGTAAGCGCCGCGTGTCGATCTTCTCGCTGCTGCGTGCGCTCGACACGACGATGGACGAACCGTTCTTCGAGCGCTTCGTCGCGCACTTCGACTTCCTGGAGGACCAGTACCACGCGGACTGGAAGAAGGCGCTGACCGAGATCGCGCGTCACATGGACAAGTACAACCTGGATGACACGCCCGAGAACTTCGCGCGCGCCAGCCAGGAGACCGCCTGGCTTGAGATCTACCGTCGCGCCCGTCCGGGCGAGGTTCAGACCGTCGAGGCCGCCCGCCAGTACTTCGAGGGCGCCTTCTTCTCTGAGAAGCGCTATGACCTGTCGCGCGTGGGCCGCTACAAGCTGGACCGCAAGCTCGGCACCGAAGTGGCCAAGAACCTCGAACTCTTCGGCGACGTGCTGGAGCGTCCGAACCCGGCGCTGCACGTGCTGGCCAAGGCCGAGGTGCTGGCCACCGCAACCTACCTGCTCAACCTGGCGCGCGACCGCACCGCCAAGGAGACCACGTACCACATCGACGACCAGGACCACTTCGCTAACCGGCGCATCCGCAGCGTGGGCGAACTGATCCAGAACGCCCTGCGCACGGGTTTGTCGCGCATGGAGCGCGTGGTGCGCGAGCGCATGAACACCCAGGACGTCGAGGCCATTGCGCCCCAGACGCTCATCAACATCCGTCCGGTGATGTCGGCGATCAAGGAGTTCTTCGCGACCTCCCAGCTCAGCCAGTTCATGGACCAGAACAACCCGCTGTCGGGCCTGACCCACAAGCGGCGCCTGTCTGCGCTGGGACCCGGCGGCCTCAGCCGCGAGCGCGCCGGCCTCGAAGTGCGTGACGTCCACTCGAGTCACTACGGACGCATGTGCCCGATCGAGACGCCCGAAGGCCCAAACGTCGGGCTCATTGGCTACCTCGCCAACTACGCGCGCATCAACGAGTACGGCTTCATCGAGACCCCGTACCGCGTCGTCGCCGGCGGCAAGGTCACCGGCGAGGTCCGGTACTTCACGGCCGACGAAGAGGAGCGCTACGTCATCGCCCAGGCCAACACCGAGGTCGACGAGAGCGGCGTGATCAAGGCCGACCGCGTTCTGGTGCGCCGCGGCCCGATTGGCACCGGACTGCGCGTGGGTGCGTCTAACAAGTCGTCGTCGACGACGTCCGAGATCGACTTCGTCAAGCCCGATGAGGTCGAGCTGATGGACGTCTCGACCAAGCAGATCATCTCGGTGGCGACGTCGCTGATCCCGTTCGTCGAGCACGACGACGCCCAGCGCGCGCTCATGGGCGCCAACATGCAGAAGCAGGCCGTGCCGCTGATCATGCCCGAGGCGCCCTTCGTGGGCACCGGTATGGAGGCCCGCGCGGCCCTGGACTCCGGTGACGTGCTGATCGCCGAGGGCGACGGCGTCGTCAAGTTCGTCTCGGGCGACCGGATCGTCGTCGAGTACGACAAGGATGTCGAGGACCGCTACGGCAAGCCCCTGGGCAAGAAGCAGTACAACCTCAACAAGTTCCGTCGCTCCAACCAGGACACCTCGATCAACCACAAGCCGCTCGTCGTGGGTGGCGAGACGGTGGCCGAGGGTGACCTGCTGGCCGACGGCACCTCCACGAGCCACGGCGAGTTGGCGCTCGGCAAGAACCTGCTGGTCGCCTACATGCCGTGGGAGGGCTACAACTACGAGGACGCCATCATCCTCAACGAGCGCCTGGTGCGCGACGACGTCCTCACCTCGATCCACGTCAAGGAGTACGAGATCGACGCGCGTGACACCAAGCTCGGCGCCGAGGAGATCACCCGCGACATCCCGAACCTGCCCGACGACATCCTGGCGGACCTCGACGACCGCGGCATCGTGCGCATCGGCGCCGAGGTCGACGCCGGCGACATCCTGGTGGGCAAGGTCACACCCAAGGGTGAGACCGAGCAGTCACCGGAAGAGCGCCTGCTGCGCGCGATCTTCGGCGAGAAGGCACGCGAAGTTCGCGACACCTCGCTCAAGGTGCCCCACGGCGAGTCCGGCAAGGTCATCGACGTCAAGGTCTACAGCCGCGACGAGGACCACGAGATGCAGCCGGGCGTCAACCAGCTGGTCAAGGTCTACGTCGCCCAAAAGCGCAAGATCTCCGAGGGCGACAAGCTCGCCGGGCGTCACGGCAACAAGGGCGTGATCTCCAAGATCCTGCCCGAAGAGGACATGCCGTTCCTCGCTGACGGCACCCCCGTTGACATCATCCTCAGCCCGCTGGGCGTGCCGAGCCGCATGAACGTGGGTCAGGTGCTCGAGAGTCACCTGGGATATGCCGCGCGACACGGCTGGGCCGGCATCGAGGTCAACCCCGCCGTGGGCACCTCGGGTCACGCCGACCAGCAGGACCCCGCGACGCGTCCCTACCGCAAGACCCGTCCGCGCACCGAGCCCGCCGTCTACGTGGCCACCCCGTCCTTCGACGGCGCCCACTGGGACGAGAAGGAGTGGGCCAAGGACAAGCCGACGATCCAGGAGACCTTCGCGTCGCTCAACGTCGACGGGGCCAACGGCAAGCGTCTGCTCGCCGGCGACCTCGACGGCAAGGTCGAGCTCTACAACGGCCGCACCGGCGAGGCCTACGACAACCCGATCTCGGTGGGCTACGCCTACATCTTGAAGCTGGCCCACATGGTCGACGACAAGATCCACGCACGCTCGACGGGCCCGTACTCAATGATCACGGCCCAGCCGCTCGGCGGCAAGGCCCAGTTCGGTGGTCAGCGCTTCGGTGAGATGGAGGTCTGGGCCCTGGAGGCCTACGGCGCCGCCTACGCGCTCCAGGAGTTGCTCACGGTCAAGTCCGACGACATGAAGGGCCGCGAGCGCGCCTACGAGGCGATCGTCAAGGGTCAGAACCTGCCCGAGCCGGGGATCCCCGAGTCGTTCAAGGTCCTCATCAAAGAGATGCAGTCGCTGTGCCTCAACGTCGAGGTGCGCGACAAGAACAAGCAGCACGTCGACCTGGCCGACACCGAGGAGGACTTCTTCTCGGTCACCCGCGAGCTGGGTATCGACATCAGTCGTCCCGAGCGCGGCAGTGACGAGGAAGACGCGCGCCGCGCCGCCGAAAGGAAGTTGTCATGAGCCCCCTGGACGTCAATCAGTTCGACGAGCTGTCCATCGGCCTGGCGACGGCCCAGAACATCCGCAGTTGGTCCTCGGGCGAGGTCAAGAAGCCCGAGACGATCAACTACCGGACCCTGCGCCCGGAGAAGGACGGTCTGTTCTGCGAGAAGATCTTCGGGCCGCAGAAGGCCTGGGAGTGCGCGTGTGGCAAGTACAAGCGCGTCCGCTTCAAGGGGATTGTCTGTGAGCGCTGCGGGGTCGAAGTCACGAGTGACAAGGTGCGCCGCGAGCGCATGGGTCACATCGCGCTGTCGGCGCCGGTGGTGCACATCTGGTACCTGCGTGGGACGCGCTCGTGGTTGGCCTATCTGCTGATGGGCACCGCGCCCAAGGAGGAGCTCAAGGCCAAGCAGCTCGAGAAGGTCATCTACTTCGCCGCCCACATGGTCACCTTCGTCGACGTCGACCAGCGCCACGAGGAACTGCCCGAGCTGCGCGCGGCGCTGGCCGACGAGCTCGTCGAGGTCGCCGAGCGCGAGGCCAAGGCCATCGACGCCAAGCTCAAGGACATCGAGTCGCGCGCCGAGAAGCTCGAAGCCGATGGGGCCAAGGAGTCCGAACTGCGCGCCCTGCAGCGTGGCACCGAGAAGGAAGTCGACGGGGTGCGTCAGCGCTTCGCCGAGGAGCGCGAACTCGCGCGCCAGGCCTTCGACACCTTCGAGGCGCTGCACTCGCGCCAGATCGTCGAGGACGAGGTCCTCTATCGCGAGATGGAGTTCCGCTACGGCGAGTACTTCGAGGGCGGCATGGGCGCCGACGCCATCATGCAGCTGATCGAGCGCATGGACCTCGACGACGAAGAGAAGGTCATGCGCGAGATGATCGACGCCAAGGACGGCCGCAAGCCGCTCAGCGCGCAGCGTCACGCCAAGTTCCTCAAGCGACTGGCCATTGTCCAGTCCTTCAACCGTCGTGACGACCAGGGTCGGCGTCTCAACGACCCGCGGGCCATGATCCTCGAGGCCGTGCCGGTGATCCCGCCGGACCTGCGCCCGATGGTCCAGCTCGACGGTGGCCGTTTCGCGACCAGCGACCTCAACGACCTCTATCGACGCGTGATCAACCGCAACAACCGCTTAAAGCGCCTGCTGGACCTGGGCGCGCCCGACATCATCGTCAACAACGAGAAGCGCATGCTCCAAGAGGCCGTCGACGCCCTGTTCGACAACGGCCGTCGCGGACGTCCAGTCGCCGGCCAGAGCGGGCGGCCCCTCAAGAGCCTCTCCGACATGCTCAAGGGTAAGCAGGGCCGTTTCCGTCAGAACCTGCTGGGCAAGCGCGTTGACTACTCGGGCCGCTCGGTCATCGTGGTCGGACCTCAGCTCAAGCTGCACCAGTGCGGCCTGCCCAAGATGATGGCCCTGGAGCTGTTCAAGCCCTTCGTCATGAAGCGCTTGATCGAGACCCAGGTGGCCCAGAACATCAAGTCGGCCAAGCGTATGGTCGAGCGTCGAAAGACCGTGGTGTGGGACGTCCTCGAAGAGGTCATCCGCGAGCACCCGGTGCTGCTCAACCGCGCACCGACGCTGCACCGACTGGGCATCCAGGCCTTCGAGCCGGTGCTCGTCGACGGCAAGGCGATCCAGATCCACCCGCTGGTGTGCAAGGCCTTCAACGCCGACTTCGACGGCGACCAGATGGCCGTGCACGTCCCGCTGTCGGCCGAGGCCCAGGCCGAGGCCCGGATCCTGATGCTGTCGACCAACAACATCTTCACCCCGGCGACGGGACGTCCCATCACCGAGCCGGCTCAGGACATGGTCTTCGGCGCCTACTACCTCACTCTGCCCTCGGACACGCAGGTGGAGAACCCGCGGGTCTTCCGCCACGTCTACGAGCTCGAGCGCGCCCTGGCCGACAAGGCCCTGGGTCTGCGCACGCCGATCGAGATCCGCCCGCCGGAGGGCTCCTCGCTCGACACGCGCTTAGAAGACGCCGGCATTCAGTCCAACGGCAAGCCACGCAGTCTCATCACGACGCCCGGGCGCGTGCTCTTCAACGAGGCGCTGCCCTTCGGGTTCCGTTACGTGAACGAGCTCATCGGCAAGAACGCCACGCCGATCGGCACCATTGTCGAGGAGATCTCGGGCAGCTACAGCCGCCAGGAGGTCGCCGAGTCGCTCGACGCCATCAAGTCGCTGGGCTTTCGGTTCGCGACACAGTCGGGCCTCACGATCTCGATCGACGACGTCGTCACGACGCCGGAGAAGACGGCGATCCTCAATAAGTACGAGGAGCAGGCCGCCAAGGTTGAGACCAACTACCGACGCGGCGTGATCGTCGACGACGAGCGGCGCCAGCAGGAGATCGAGATCTGGACCAACGCGAACAAGGAGGTCGGTGACGCCACCGACCGCGCCATGAACGCCAAGGCCGACAACCCGATCCGCATGATGGTCGACTCGGGCGCGCGTGGTAACTCCCAGCAGATCCGACAGATCGCGGCCATGAAGGGCCTCGTGTCGAACCCGCGTGGTGAGATGATCCCGCGCCCGATCAAGAACTCGTTCCGCGAAGGACTGTCGGTGCTGGAGTACTTCATCTCGACCCACGGCACCCGCAAGGGCTTGGGTGACACGGCGCTGCGCACCGCGGACTCGGGCTACCTGACGCGACGTCTGGTCGACGTGGCCCAGGAGCTCATCGTCAAGGAGTTCGACTGCGGGACCAACCGCGGCATGTGGATCGAGCACGTCGCGCCCGACACCCGGGCCCAGCGCGCTCACCTCGAGACCAAGCTGTGGGGCCGCGTGCTCTCCGAGGACGTGACCCTGGTCGACGGCTCGGTCATCACGGCCGGCACCATGTTGATGGCCGACGACGTCGATCGCCTGCGCGACGACGTGGCGGTGGACCGCGTGCGCGTGCGCACGACGCTCACCTGCGACGCGGTCCAGGGCGTGTGCGCCAACTGCTACGGACTGTCCCTGGCCACCCACCAGCTTGTGGAGCTCGGCGAGGCCGTCGGCGTCATCGCCGCGCAGTCAATCGGCGAGCCGGGCACCCAGCTGACCATGCGCACCTTCCACTCCGGTGGTGTGACCGAGAGCGACATCACCCACGGTCTGCCGCGCGTGGTCGAGCTCTTCGAGGCCCGCACCCCCAAGGGCGCGGCCAAGGTGGCCGAGTACTCGGGCGTCGTGCGCGTCGAGCTGATCGGCCGCGAGCGCAAGGTGACCATTGTCTCCAACGAGGGTGACGTGCAGGAGGAGTCCATCTCCATCGCTCGCCACCTGCTGGTCGACGACGGCGCCGAGATCGAGGTCGGTACACCGCTGCACGATGGCCCGCTCGACCCCAAGCTCATGATGAAGTACCGCGGGACGCGCGAGACCCAGCAGTACCTCGTCGAAGAGGTCCAGAACGTCTATCGCGACCAGGGCGTGTCGATCCACGACAAGCACATCGAGTTGATCGTTCGCCAGATGACGCGCCGCGTCCAGATCGTCGACGCCGGCGAGTCCAACTGGCTGCCCGGCGCGATGGTCGACGTGAAGCTCTTCAACGACACCAACGACGAGATCGAGGCCAGTGGCCTCGAGGCCGCCGACGGCCGGGCCCAGTTGATGGGAATCACCAAGGCGTCGCTGGCCACCGACTCGTGGCTCTCGGCGGCCTCCTTCCAGGAGACCACCCGGGTGCTGACTGAGGCGGCGATCGAGGGCAAGCGCGACCACCTGGTGGGCCTGAAGGAGAACATCATCATCGGCAAGCTCATCCCCGCGGGGTCGGGCCTGGAGTACTACAACCGACGCGAGCTGCGCCTGGACATGCCGGGCGCGGAGTTGCTGCCGGCCTGGGCCCAGGTCAGCGACGACGACCTCGACCTGGCCAGCCTGCTGGGCGAGCTCTCCGGCGACGACACCTTCAGCGCCGACATGGCCGCCTTCCAGAACATCGGAGCCAGCTACGACGAGTCGGCGCTGCCCGAGAACGACGTGGTCAACCCCGAGGACGAGTTGGGCGGTCAGGCGCTGTAGCGAGGCGACCGGCCCTCGGGCCGGGCGGCTTGCCGGTCTCGGCGAAATTGCCCTAAGATGGTATGTCCGCGCGCCGGTCTCTCTCGGCGCGTCCCACGAGCGATGTACAACTAGAAGAGGTTCCGCGTGCCCACCATTGCCCAACTGGTCCGAAAGGGCCGCCAGGACAAGGTTTCCAAGACCAAGACGCCCGCCCTTAAGGGCGCCCCGCAGCGTCGCGGCGTGTGCACGCGCGTCCACACGGTGACGCCCAAGAAGCCGAACTCCGCGCTGCGCAAGGTGGCGCGCGTGCGCCTGACCTCCGGCGTCGAGGTCACGGCCTACATCCCCGGGGTCGGCCACAACCTTCAGGAGCACTCGATCGTCCTGGTGCGCGGGGGTCGTGTGAAGGACCTGCCGGGCGTGCGCTACAAGATCATCCGCGGAGCGCTCGACACCTCCGGTGTGCGCGACCGCAAGCAGGCCCGTAGCCGCTACGGCGCCAAGAAGGAGAGCTAATGCCGCGCAAGGGCCCCGCCGATCGCCGCGAACTGGTTCCCGACCCGATCTACAAGTCGGTCCTGGTGACTCAGGTCACCAACAAGATCCTCGAGCGCGGCAAGCGCACCATCGCCGAGCGCATTGTCTACACCGCGCTCGAGCAGGTCGAGCAGAAGACCAGCGCCGACCCGGTGGCCGCGCTCAAGCGCGCGCTGGAGAACGTCCGGCCCGAGCTCGAGGTGCGCCCGCGTCGCGTGGGCGGCACCACCTACCAAGTCCCGGTCGAGGTGCGCCCCCGGCGCGCCACGACCCTGGCCATTCGCTGGCTGACCGACTTCGCCGCCAAGCGGCGTGAGAAGACGATGAGCGAGCGCCTGGCCAACGAGATCATTGACGCCAGCAACGGCGTAGGCGCCGCGGTCAAGCGGCGCGAGGACATGGCCAAGATGGCCGAGTCCAACAAGGCCTTCGCCCACTACCGCTGGTAATAAGAAGAAAGTCCCCCCTGTAATGACAGCGCGCGAATACCCCCTCGAAAAGGTCCGCAACATCGGCATCATGGCCCACATCGACGCGGGCAAGACCACCACGACCGAACGCATCCTCTACTACACCGGCAAGAACTACAAGATCGGTGAGGTCCACGAGGGCGCCGCGACCATGGACTGGATGGAGCAGGAGCAGGAGCGCGGCATCACCATCACCTCGGCCGCGACCACCTGTTACTGGAACTCGAACCGCATCAACATCATCGACACGCCCGGCCACGTCGACTTCACCGTGGAGGTCGAGCGCTCGCTGCGCGTGCTCGACGGCGCGGTGGCCGTCTTTGACGCCGTCGCCGGTGTCGAGCCCCAGACCGAGACGGTGTGGCGCCAGGCCAACAAGTATCACGTGCCGCGCATCTGCTTCGTCAACAAGATGGACCGCATCGGCGCGAACTTCTTCCGCTGCGTCGACATGATCCGCGACCGCCTGGACTGCGTGCCCGCGGTGGTGCAGCTGCCCATCGGCTCCGAGGGCGGCTACATCGGACTCGTCGACCTCGTCGAGATGAACGCCGTGGTCTACCACGACGACGACAAGGGCGAGAGCTTCGACGTGATCGAGATCCCCGAGGAGTACAAGGCCCAGGCTGAGGAGTACCACCACGCCCTGCTCGACGTGCTGACCCGCTTCGACGACCACCTGATGGAGAAGGTCCTCAACGAGGAGACGGTTCTGCCCGCCGACATCCGTCGCGCGCTGCGCGTGGGCACGCTGGAGAACCACTGCGTGCCGATCCTCAACGGCAGCGCCTTCAAGAACAAGGGCGTCCAGCCGATGCTCGACGCCGTCGTGGACTACCTGCCCTCGCCGGTGGATCTTCCGCCGACCCAGGGCACCAAGCCCGGCAAGGACGAGGTGCTCGAGCGCAAGCCCAGCGACGACGAGCCGTTCGCCGCGCTGGCCTTCAAGATCATGACCGACCCCTACGTCGGCAAGCTGATCTACCTGCGCGTGTACTCCGGCACCCTCAACAAGGGCGACACCGTGGTCAACACGACCAAGGGCGCGCGCAAGGAGCGGCTCGGCCGCCTGCTGCTGATGCACGCCAACAACCGCGAGGACCTCGACACCATCCGCACCGGCGACATCGTGGCCGTCGTGGGCCTCAAGCAGGTCACCACCGGCGACACCCTGAGCGACGTCGACCACCCGATCCAACTCGAGACGCTGGTCTTTCCCGAGCCGGTCATCCACGTGGCCATCGAACCCAAGACCAAGGTCGACCAGGAGAAGCTCTCCAAGGCGCTCTACGCGCTGTCCGAAGAGGACCCGACCTTCCGCGTGCGCAGCGACGAGGAGACCGGCCAGACCGTCATCTCGGGCATGGGCGAGCTGCACCTCGAGGTGCTGGTCAGTCGTATGCAGCGCGAGTTCTCCGTCGACGCCAACGTCGGCAAGCCCCAGGTGGCCTACCGCGAGACCGTCAAGAAGACCGTCACCAAGGTCGAGGAGCGCTACATCCGCCAGACCGGCGGCCGCGGCCAGTACGGCCACGTCGTCATCACGCTGGAGCCCACCGGGCCCGGCGGCGGCTACGAGTTCCTCGACGAGATCACCGGCGGGGCAATCCCCAAGGAGTACATCCAGCCGGTCAACCAGGGCATCCAGGAGGCGCTGACCTCCGGTGTGCTCGCCGGGTACCCGGTGGTCGACGTGCGCGTGCGCCTCACCTACGGCAGTTACCACGACGTGGACTCCTCGGAGATGGCCTTCAAGATCGCCGGATCCATCGCGGTGAAGAAGGCCGCACGCCTGGCCCACCCGGTGCTCCTCGAGCCGATCATGTCGGTCGAGGTCGTCACGCCCGAGGACTACATGGGCGACGTGATCGGCGACCTATCGAGCCGGCGCGGACGCGTCGAGGGCATGGAACACCGGGGTAACTACCAGGTGATCGCCTCTCAAGTGCCGCTGGCCGACATGTTCGGCTACGCTACTGACCTGCGATCACGCACCCAGGGGCGCGCGACGTACACCATGCAGTTCCATTCGTACGCAGAAGTACCCGACGCGATCGCCAAGGAGATCGTCGCGAAGGCCACGGGCGCGTAAGAACGCTGGGCGACCAGCAAAAACCAGGTCCAAACCGTGGTCGGGGAGGGCCGAAACAAACCCGACGGAGTCCCCAACCCGTCACGAGAGAGAAAGTTAGTCCCCGACAATGGCAAAGCAGAAGTTCGAGCGCAACAAGCCGCACGTCAACGTAGGCACGATGGGTCACATCGACCACGGCAAGACGACGCTGACGGCCGCCATCACCAAGGTCCTGTCCGAGCGCGTGGGCGGCACGACCTTCACGCCCTTCGACCAGATCGACAAGGCCCCCGAAGAGCGCCAGCGCGGAATCACCATCTCGATCGCGCACGTGGAGTACGAGACCAAGAACCGTCACTACGCGCACGTCGACATGCCTGGTCACGCCGACTACGTCAAGAACATGATCACCGGCGCCGCCCAGGTGGACGGCGCGATCCTGGTCGTCTCGGCGACCGACGGGCCGATGCCCCAGACGCGTGAGCACGTGCTGCTGGCGCGCCAGGTGGGCGTGCCCTACATCGTGGTGGCCCTCAACAAGGCGGACATGGTCGACGACGAGGAGCTGCTCGAGTTGGTCGAGCTCGAGGTCCGCGAGCTGCTGAGCAGCTACGGCTTCCCGGGCGACGACACGCCGATCGTGCGCGTCTCGGCGCTCAAGGCCCTGGAGGGCGACGAGGCCTGGGGCGACAAGATCATCGAGCTGATGGACGCCGTGGACAGTTACATCCCCGAGCCCGTGCGTTCGACCGACAAGCCGTTCCTGATGTCGATCGAGGACGTCATGTCCATCACCGGTCGGGGCACCGTGGTGACCGGTCGCGTGGAGCAGGGCGTCATCAAGGTTGGCGACGAGGTCGAGGTCGTCGGGCTGCGCCCGACCCAGAAGACCGTGGTCACCGGTATCGAGATGTTCCGCAAGCTGCTCGACCAGGGCCAGGCGGGCGACAACCTGGGCGCGCTGCTGCGCGGCACCAAGAAGGAAGACGTCGAGCGCGGCCAGGTCCTGTGCAAGCCCGGCTCCATCACGCCGCACACGCAGTTTCAGGCTCAGGTCTACGTGCTGACCAAGGAGGAGGGCGGGCGCCACAAGCCGTTCTTCGCCAACTACCGTCCGCAGTTCTACTTCCGCACGACCGACGTGACCGGCACCATCGAGCTGCCTTCGGGCACCGAGATGGTCATGCCGGGCGACAACACCGAGATGACCGTCGAGCTCGGCAAGCCCATCGCGATGGAAGAGGGTCTGACCTTCTCCATCCGCGAAGGCGGCCGCACGGTCGGCTCCGGCCGCGTCGTCAAGATCCTGAAGTAAGAGAGACATGGCCGACAACCGACAGAAGATCCGCATCCGGCTGAAGGCCTTCGATCACGGCGTCTTGGACCAGTCCACCGCGAAGATCGTCCAGACGGTCGAGCGCACCAACGCGCGCGTGCAGGGGCCGGTGCCCCTGCCGACCGAGACCCACCGCTACACGGTGGTGCGCGGGCCGCACAAGCACAAGGACAGCCGCGAGCACTTCGAGATGCGCGTGCACAAGCGGCTGCTGGACATCGTGGATCACACCGCCAAGACTGTCGACTCGCTCCAGCGTCTCGACCTGCCGGCCGGCGTGGACATCGAGATCAAGATCCGCCAGAACTAGCGTCGCCCCCGGTGGCTTTGCGCCGCCGGGGCGCAACGGTGTAACCTGAAAGGCCCCCGAAATTGGGGAATGTCGCGGCTTCGGCCCGGCGAACAAATGACGTGTCCGGTTGCCCGAGGGAACACCGGACCGAACCAGTCGAGCGCTCCGTTCGGGTCACCAGCCCGGCGGGGCGTCTGTGTGTCGGATGAACCGATACGCGGAACAGTTAGAGAGAGGCATCACGTGGCGACCAAGGCCATCGTTGGCGAGAAGGTGGGCATGACCCAGGTCTGGGACGAGCGCAACCGCGCCGTCCCGGTGACCGTCGTGCGCGTCAGCCCGGCCCGCGTGGTCCAGGTCAAGACCCCCGAGAAGGAGGGCTACAGCGCCCTGCAGGTCACGTGGGGCACCAAGCGCGTGACGGCGCTCTCCAAGCCCGAGCGCGGCCACTTCGACAAGGCCGGCGTCGCTCCGGGCAAGCGCCTGGTCGAGCTGCGTCTCGACGACGTGAGCGGCTACGAAGTGGGTCAGGAGATCCTGGTCGACACGCTGGAGAAGGGTGAGCGCATCGACGCCACCGCGGTCTCTAAGGGCAAGGGCTTCGCCGGTGCGATGAAGCGCCACAACTTCAAGGGCCAGGGTGGCGCCCACGGTAATCACAAGCACCACCGCGCGCCCGGGTCCATCGGCGCCTGCGCGACGCCGGGGCGAGTCTTCAAAGGCACGCGCATGGCCGGACGCATGGGCGGAATCCAGGTCACCACGACCAACCTCGAGGTCATCGGTGTGGACGTCGAGCGCATGCTCGTGCTGGTCAAGGGCGCCGTGCCCGGACCGCGCGGCGGCGTCGTGGTGTTGCGCACCAGCGTCAAGAACCCGATGAAGGCCGGAGGCACGCGATGAGCGACGTCGACTACCTGCGCGGTCCGGTGAAGAAGGACCGACCCGAGCCGGTCGCGCGCACCGTGACGCGACGCGACCTCGCCGGCGCCGACCTCGGCACCGTGACCTTGGAGCCCACCATCTTCGGCATCGAGCCGCACGTCGCCGTGCTCCACCAGGTGGTCACGGCCCAGCTGGCCGCCAAGCGCGCCGGCACCCAGTCGACCAAGACGCGCACCGAGGTGCGCGGCGGCGGCAAGAAGCCGTTCCGTCAGAAGGGCACCGGCAGCGCGCGCCAGGGAACCATCCGCGCGCCGCAGTACCCCGGTGGTGGCATCGCTCACGGACCCAAGCCGCGCTCCTACGAGCAGCGCACCCCCAAGAAGATGATTCGCCTGGCGCTCAAGTCCGCGCTGTCGGACCGCGCCGCCGAAGAGCGCGTAGCGCTGATTGACAGTTTCTCCGCCTGGGACACTCCCAAGACCAAGGACGCGCTCGGCGCGCTCGTCGCCCTGGGACTGCTCGGCAAGGTCCTGGTGGTTCTGGGTCGCGAGGACGTCGTGGCGTACCGCTCGTTCAAGAACCTCGACTTCGTGACCACCATCGACGCCGGCGAGCTCAACGCCTACGACGTCTTGAACGCCGACTGGGTCCTCTTCACCGACGAGACGCTGCCCGCTGCGAAGGAGCACGACTGATGCGTGATGCCATGAGCGTCCTGATCCGCCCGGTGGTCTCCGAGAAGACCTACGCGCTGATGGAGAACCACACCTACGTCTTCGTTGTCGACCCGCGGGCCACCAAGATCGACGTGCGCAACGCCGTCGAGCAGGCCTTCAACGTCAAGGTCGTCAACGTCAACACCCTGAACCGCAAGGGCAAGGCGACGCGCAACCGGCGCACCAACGTCACCGGTCACCGCTCGTCGTCCAAGCGCGCCATCGTCACCCTGCGCCAGGGCGACTCCATCAACCTGTTCGAGAACTGAGGACGACCGTGGCCCTGCGACACCGCAAACCAACCAGCCCCGGCCGGCGCTTCCAGACGGTCTCGGACTTCTCCGAGATCACCAAGGACCGTCCCGAGAAGTCGCTGCTGGCGCCCAAGCCTCAGTCGGGCGGGCGCAACAGCTACGGGCGCAAGACGTCACGCCACCGCGGCGGAGGTCACAAGCAGCAGTACCGCATCGTCGACTTCAAGCGCAACAAGGACGCCGTGCCGGCCAAGGTGGCCGCCATCGAGTACGACCCCAACCGCAGTTGTCGCATCGCGTTGTTGCACTACTACGACGGCGAGAAGCGCTACATCCTCGCCCCCAACACCCTCAAGGTCGGCGACGTCGTCGAGTCAGGCCCTAAGGCCGACATCCGCACCGGCAACGCCCTGCCCATGCGCTATATCCCGACCGGTTCGACGGTCCACAACGTGGAGCTTCGTCCCGGCGGCGGCGGCAAGATGGCCCGCAGCGCCGGCATGAGTGTCCAGCTGGTCGCCAAGGACGGCGGCTTCGCCACCCTGCGCCTGCCCTCGACCGAGATGCGCCGCGTTCCGATCGACTGTCGCGCCACCCTCGGTGTCGTCGGTAACGCCGAGCACGAGCTCATCAAGATCGGCAAGGCCGGTCGCAACCGCTGGAAGGGTGTGCGCCCCCAGACCCGCGGCGTGGCCATGAACCCCGTCGACCACCCCCTGGGTGGTGGCGAGGGCAAGACCTCCGGTGGACGTCACCCGGTCTCGCCCTGGGGCCAGCCCGAGGGCCGCACGCGCCTGCCCAAGGCGTCCGATTCGCTCATTATTCGCCGCCGCCGTGGTCGCGGCTCACGGAGGTAGTCATGTCACGCAGTCTCAAGAAGGGTCCCTTCATCGACAGCCACCTGCTGAAGAAGGTGGACGCCATGAACGCGGCCAACGAGAAGCGGGTCATCAAGACCTGGAGCCGGCGCTCGACCATCATCCCCGACATGGTCGGGCACACCTTCGCGGTGCACGACGGCCGTCGTCACGTGCCGGTCTTCGTCAACGAGTCCATGGTCGGCCACAAGCTCGGCGAGTTCGCCCCGACGCGCACCTTCCGCTTCCACGCGGGCCAAGAGAAGACGGGACGGCGCTGATGCCCGGTCCGAAGACGAACGAACGCCCGGGGACCCGCGCGACCCTGCGCGGGTACCACATGTCGGCCAGCAAGGCCCGCGTCGTGCTCAACCTCATCCGCAACGAGGACGTCAACACGGCCCGCGAGATCCTCATCGGCACCACCCGCGAGGCCGCCGACGTGATCGCCAAGGTCTTGGCGTCGGCTGTGGCCAACGCGGTCAACAACGACGCGCAGTCGGCCGACGAGCTCTACGTCTCGGCCGCCTACGCCGACGAGGGCATCACCATGAAGCGCTTCACGCCGCGCGCGCGAGGTCGCGCCGGTCGCATCCGCAAGCGCGCGTGCCACATCACCGTGATCGTGTCGCGCCTCGACGACGATCGCCTTGAAGTGCTGCGCGCGTCGCGCAGCGCTCAGGCCGCGGCGTCACGCTCGCGCCGGGTTGCGTCCTCACGCCAGCGCCCCGCAACGCGGCGCGGCGCGCGCGCCGAAGAGGTCGCGGTCAACGAGGCACCAGTCGACGAGGTCGAGGTTGATGAGGTCGACACCGGCGAGGTCGACGTCGAAGAGACCACGAGCGACGACGTCGTCGAGTCGCCGGTCGAGTCCGATGTAGACGAGGCAACCGAGGCCGACGAGACCGACGAGGCCGAAGAAACATCGGTCGAGCCAACACAAGACGAGGCGTCGACCGACGCGACAGAAGAGACGGGCGAGTAATGGGTCAGAAGGTCAATCCCTACGGGTTCCGGCTCGGAATCACGACGGACTGGAAGTCGCGCTGGTTCAAGGAGCGCGGCTACAAGGACCTCGTCATCGAGGACTGGAAGATTCGTGACTACCTCACGCGCCAGCTCGAGAGCGCGGCCGTCAGCCGCATCGAGATTGAGCGCAACTCGGACCGCATCCGCGTGGACATTCACACCGCGCGTCCGGGCATCGTCATCGGTCGCCGCGGCGCCGAGGCCGAGCGCCTGAAGAAGGACCTCGAGCGCATCACCGGCCAGAAGAACAAGATCTCGCTCAACATCCAAGAGATCAAGCAGCCCGAGCTCGACGCGGCGCTGATCGCCCAGGGCATCTGCGACCAGCTGATTCGTCGCGTGGCCTTCCGCCGCGCCATGAAGCGCGGCATTCAGACCGTCCAGAAGGCCGGGGCACTGGGCGTTCGCATCCAGGCCTCGGGCCGCCTCGGCGGCGCCGAGATGTCGCGGCGCGAGTCGTACCGCGAGGGCCGCGTCCCGCTGCACACGCTGCGCGCGGACATCGACTACGGATTCCGCGAGGCGCGCACCAACACCGGACGCATCGGCGTCAAGGTGTGGATCTACAAGGGCGACATCCTGCCCTACCAGCTCACCAACGACGAGAAGATCGTGCGCGAGGCCGCCATGGCCGCCGGCGACGCCGTGCCGGTCGGTTCATCGGCCAACGCGCCCAAGGGAGTGGTCCGTGCGGGCGGCGGTCGCCGTCGCGTCGAGTCCGGTCCGGCGAGTGACGAGACCGAGATCCCCAGCGACGAAGCCGTCTTGGACATTGACCCGAGCGTCGAAGAGGTCGTCGTCGACGTCGACCCCGCCGACCTGCTGGCCACCACCGACGAGGTCGAGCGTCAGCTCAGCGTCGAAGAAGAGATCGAGCGGCGCACCACCCAGGAGCACACCGACACGCCGCACTTCCGCAAGGACGCGGAGTAACCATGTTGATGCCTCGCAAGACCAAGCACCGCAAGCAGCAGCGCGGGCGCCGGGCCGGAATGGCCAAGGGCGGCACCGAGCTGTCCTTCGGCGACTTCGGCATCCAGGCCCAGGAGTCCGGATGGGTCAGCGCGCGCCAGATCGAAGCCGCGCGAATCGCCATGACCCGCCACGTCAAGCGCGGCGGCAAGGTGTGGATCCGCGTCTTCCCCGACAAGCCCGTGACCCAGAAGCCGGCCGAGACCCGCATGGGTTCGGGCAAGGGCAACCCCGAGTTCTGGGTGGCCGTGGTCAAGCCCGGCCGCGTCCTCTTCGAGCTGGGCGGCGTGGACGAGACCCTGGCGCGTGCCGCCATGGAACGCGCCATCCAGAAGTTGCCGATCAAGGCGAAGTTCGTGATCCGACCCGGAACCCACGGCACCCCGGAGGTGACGATCTAATGGCCAAGACCAGAGAGCACGTCGCCGAGATGCGAATGCTGGGCGACCACGAACTCCTCGAGCGATTGGGCGAGGCTCGTCGCGAGCTGTTCAACCTGCGCTTCCAACTCGCTACTGGCCAGTTGGACAACTCGTCGCGCCTGTCCGCGGTGCGCCACGACATCGCCCGGCTCTCGACCTTCGTGCGCGAGCGCGAGATCGCGGCCGCCGAGGCCCTCAGTGAAGGTGAGCCGTCATGAGTGACACTCCAACCCCCGAAACCAGCGAGGTCACCGACGTGGCCGACGTCGTCGAGACCCCCGAGATGGCCCCGGCCGAGGTCGCCGCGCCGGCCAGCGCACCGATGAGCCCCGTTGACACCGGTCGCACGAACCCGCGCAAGGTGCGCGAGGGTGTCGTCGTTTCCGACAAGATGAACTCCACGCTGGTCGTGGCGGTCAACGAGCGGGTGCGTCACGCGCGCTACGGCAAGACCGTCCAACGCACCAAGAAGCTCTACGTCCACGACGAGAAGAACGAGGCCAAGATCGGCGACCTGGTCCGCGTCCAAGAGACCCGACCGCTGTCCAAGCTCAAGCGCTGGCGCCTCACCGAGATTGTGGAGCGCGCGCGATGATTCAGCAGGAGTCGCGCCTCAAGGTGGCCGACAACTCAGGGGCCAAAGAGGTCCTGTGCATCCGCGTGCTCGGCGGGTCACGGCGGCGCTACGCGTCGATCGGTGACGTCTTCATCGCCACGGTCAAGGACGCCATCCCGGGCGCGGCCGTCAAGAAGGGCGACGTGGTGCGCTGCGTCGTCGTGCGCACGGCCAAGGAGAAGCGTCGGCCCGACGGTTCGTACATCAAGTTCGACGAGAACGCCGCGGTGCTCATCAACGAGCAGAGCCAACCACGCGGGACGCGCATCTTCGGCCCGGTGGGCCGCGAGCTGCGCGACAAGAAGTTCATGCGCATCATTTC
Source organism: uncultured Actinomycetota bacterium (assembly GCA_963715855.1). Taxonomy (GTDB): domain Bacteria; phylum Actinomycetota; class Acidimicrobiia; order Acidimicrobiales; family RAAP-2; genus RAAP-2. The sequence goes on along the minus strand of OY970279.1, from coordinate 787,028 downwards.
GCTCGCGCCGGAGGTTTTGTAATGAAGATTCGTAAGGGAGACGACGTGCTGGTCATCGCCGGCAAGTTCGTCGGTCAGCGTGCCACGGTCGAAGAGGCTCTGCCCGCGAGCAACCAGGTGGTCCTGGACGGGCTCAACGTGGCCAAGCGCCACACCAAGCAGCGCGGCTCGACCATGCAGGCCGGCATCATCGACAAGGTCATGCCCCTGGACGCGTCGAACGTGGCGCTGTGGTGCCCGAATCACAAGGGTCCGGCCAAGGTCGGCTACCAGGACAACGACGGCGTGAAGATCCGCGTCTGCCGTAAGTGCGGGGAGGTGCTGTGACAACGACCCGACCACGCCTGAAGGTCCGTTACGACCAGGAGATCCGCGCCGCCCTCAAAGAGGAGCTCGGGCTCGACAACATCATGCAGGTTCCGCGCCTGGTGAAGATCGTGCTGAACTCCGGGGTCGGTCGCGCCACCCAGCAGGCCTCGCTGCTCGAGGGCGCCCAGCGCGACCTCGAGACGATCAGCGGCCAGCGTCCGGTCATCACCCGGGCCAAGAAGTCGATCGCGAACTTCAAGCTTCGCGAGGAGCAGCCCATCGGCGTCAAGGTCACGATGCGTGGCGACCGCGCCTGGGAGTTCTTCGACCGGCTCCTCAGCCTGGCCGTGCCGCGCATCCGCGACTTCCGCGGCCTGTCGCCGCAGTCCTTCGACGGGCGCGGTAACTACACCTTCGGCATCAATGACCAGTTGATCTTCCCCGAGGTCGACTACGACAAGATCGACGCGCCGCGCGGATTTGACATCACGATCGTCACCACGGCGGTCAACGACGAGCAGGGGCGCGCGTTGTTGCGCGCCTTCGGCTTCCCCTTCAAGCAGGAGACCCGATAGATATGGCCAAGAAGGCTCTCATCATCAAGCAGAAGAAGACACCCAAGTTCTCGACGCGCGCGTACACGCGCTGCGAGCGCTGCGGACGACCACGTTCGGTGTACCGCAAGTTCGGGCTCTGTCGCATCTGTTTGCGCGTGATGGTGCATGCGGGCGAGGTGCCCGGCGTCACGAAGGCCAGCTGGTAGGGGGATCGATATGACAATGACCGACCCCATCGCCGACATGCTGACCCGGATCCGCAACGCCAACTCGGCGATGTTCGACAGCGTGAAGATGCCCAGTTCGAAGCTCAAGGAGAACCTGGCCAAGGTGCTCGAGCGCGAGGGCTTCATCGCGGGCTACCGCACGACCCAGGTCGAGGGAAAGCCCGGCTCGACGCTGGAAATCACGCTCAAGTACTCCGAGGACCGCCAGAAGACCATCGTGGGGATAAAGCGGATCTCCAAGCCCGGGCTGCGCATCTACAAGAAGTCCGACCAGATGCCCAAGGTGCTCGGTGGCGTCGGCGTCGCCGTCGTGTCGACGAGCCACGGGCTCATGACCGACCGCGAAGCGCGCAAGGCCAAGCTGGGTGGCGAGGTGCTCTGTTATGTGTGGTAGCCGTTGTCGTCGTTCGGGGGTGTGCTCATGAGTCGCATCGGCCGTAATCCCATCACCGTGCCCGCCGCGGTCACGATCAACGTGGCTGATGACGTGGTGACGGTGGCCGGGCCCAACGGGACCCTCAGCCGCACGCTACCCGCGGGGATCACCATCACCCAGGACGGCGACGTGCTCAACGTCGCCCGGGCCAGCGAAGAGACCAGTCAGAAGAGCCTGCACGGCCTGACGCGCACGCTGGTGGCCAACATGGTCACCGGTGTCACCGACGGCTGGAGCAAGGAGCTCGAGATCATCGGGGTCGGCTACCGCGCGGCCGCGGCCGGCGACCACGAGCTCAACCTGGCGCTGGGCTTCTCGCACCCCGTGACCTTCGCCGCGCCCGAAGGCATCTCCTTCGTGGTACCCGTGCCCACGCGCGTGATCATCAAGGGCGCCGACAAAGAGGCCGTCGGTCAGGTCGCCGCCTCCATCCGCAAACTCCGCAAGCCCGAGCCCTATAAGGGCAAGGGCGTGCGCTACCTCGGCGAGCGCGTCGCGCGCAAGGCCGGAAAGGCGGCGAAGTAATGGCCCGCTCCACCCGTGAACTGCGTCTGCGGCGCCACGCGCGCATCCGCCGTCGCCTGTCGGGCACGCCCGAACGGCCCCGCGTGGCGGTGAGTCGCTCCAACAAGCACATCTCGGCCCAGATCGTCGACGACGTCGCCGGCCGCACGCTGGCCGCCGCCTCCTCCGTGGAGCCGGCCCTGCGCGGCGTGTCGGGCGCCAACGTCGAGGGTGCCAAGGCCGTGGCCGCGGTCCTCGCCGAGCGCGCCAAGGCCGCCGACATCTCGACCGTCGTCTTTGACCGGGGCGGATTCGACTATCACGGCCGCGTGGCGGCCTTCGCCGACGCCCTGCGCGCCGCAGGACTGGAGTTCTAATGGCCGACGTCGAACAGTTCGAAGAGCGCACCATCAAGGTGAATCGCGTGAGCAAGGTCGTCAAGGGCGGCCGACGCTTCTCGTTCACTGCCCTGATGGTGATCGGTGACGGCAAGGGCCGCGTCGGCCTGGGCTACGGCAAGGCCAAGGAGGCCGGGCTGGCCGTTCAGAAGGGCATCGAAGAGGCCCGTAAGAACCTCTTCGAGGTGCCGCTCGCCGGCTCGACCATCATCTACCCGGTGCTGGGCGCGTCCGGTGCCGGTCGGGTGCTGATGAAGCCCGCGGCTCCCGGAACCGGCGTCATCGCCGGCGGCGCCGCGCGCGCAATCCTGGAGATGGCCGGCGTCAAGGACATCATCGCCAAGTCACTGGGGTCCTCCAACGGCATCAACGTGGCCCACGCCACGATCCAGGGACTGAAGCAGCTGCGCCGGCCCGAAGAGGTCGCCGCCAGCCGCAACCAGGCGGCCGAGCACGTGATTCCGGCCGGTACGCTACGCGCCTACCGTGAACGCCAGCGCGAGGGCGACCTGTTCAAGGTCCCGGAGGTTTCCTGATGAGCGAGCTTAAAGTCACCCAGACGCGCTCGGCCATCGGCACCAAGCCCAAGCACCGCGGAACGCTACGCGCCCTGGGACTTCGCGGCATCGGCCAGAGCAACGTGCTGCCCGACCGCCCCGAAATCCGTGGGATGATCGCTCGCGTACCCCATTTGATCAAAGTTGAAGAGGTCTAAATGAAGCTCCACGAACTCAAAGCCCCGCGCGGCGCCACCACGCGTCGCAAAATCGTGGGTCGTGGCACCGCCGGTAAGGGTGGCAAGACCGCGGGTCGTGGCACCAAGGGTCAAAAGGCCCGCCGCCAGATTCCCGCCCAGTTCGAGGGTGGTCAGAACCCACTGATCCAGCGCATCCCGAAGAAGAAGGGTTTCACCAACCCCTTCCGTGTCGCCTACACCCCGGTCAACCTCGACTCGCTCACCGTCCTCGGCCTGAGCGAGGTCAATCCCGACGTGCTCGTCGCGCACGGCCTGGCGCAGAAGGGTGACCTCGTCAAGCTCCTGGGGCGCGGCACGTTGAGTACGCCCGTCAATCTCAGCGTGCACGCCGCCTCGGCGTCGGCGCGCGCGGCCGTGGAGTCGGCCGGCGGCACCGTGACCCTGCTCGAACTCCCCTTCTCGGTGCGCCCGCCCGCGTCGGGCAACCAGCACCAGAACCGCTAGGCCGCCCGTGCTGAGGAGACTCGCGAACATCTTTCGCGTCGCGGACCTTCGCAACAAGGTCCTCTTCACGGTCTCGATCATCTGCCTCTACCAACTCGGCGCCAACCTGCCCATCCCCGGGGTGAGCTGGTCCCAGGTACAGCTCCTGCAGTCCAAGGCCGGAGCCAGCGGCGTGCTGGGCTTCCTTAACCTGTTCTCCGGCGGTGCGCTGACGCGCCTGGCCGTCTTCGGTCTGGGCGTCATGCCCTACATCACCAGCTCCATCGTCATCCAGCTGCTGACCACGGTGATCCCCAAGCTCACTGAGTGGCGTGACCAAGGGGCGGTGGGTCAAAAGAAGATCACCCAGACGACCCGCTACCTCACGATTGGGCTCGCGCTGCTCCAGTCCACCGGACTGATCTACGCATTCCACGGTCACGACTCCGCGCTGCTCGGATTCAACATCGACCTGATCCCCAAGTTCTCGCTCTGGCTGGGCTTCTTCATGGTGCTGATCATGACGGCTGGCACCGCCTTCGTGATGTGGCTGGCCGAACTGATCACCCAGCGCGGCGTCGGCCAGGGCATGAGCCTGCTCATCTTCGCCAACGTCGTGGCCGGGCTGCCCTCGGGCGGTCGCGCGGTCTTGGCCGAGGGTGGCCCCGTCAAGTTCTGGACGATCGTCGTGATCTCCATCGCCCTGCTCGTGCTGATCGTCTTCATGGACAACGGGCAGCGCCGTATTCCCATCACCTTCGCGCGACGCGTGGTGGGTCGACGCGAAATGGGTGGCAACTCGACGTACATCCCGCTCAAGGTCAACCAAGCGGGCGTGATCCCGATCATCTTCGCGTCGTCGGTGCTCTACATCCCGGTGTTGATGTCCAACGTCGTGCCGTGGGCGGGGTTCACGAACTTCGTCAACAGTTCGTTGCACCCGACGAGCTTCTTCTACATCCTCTCGGACTTCTTACTGATCCTGGCTTTCACCTTCTTCTACGTCTACATCGCCTTCGAGCCGCACCAACAGGCCGAGATGCTGCGCCAACAGGGCGGTTTCGTGCCGGGAATCCGACCCGGGCTGCCCACCGAGAAGTACTTCGCCAAGTTGCTCAGCCGCATCACCGTGGTCGGTGCCGTCTTCCTGGCGTCGGTGGCCGTGGTGCCCAGCCTGCTCATGGCGTTTTGGAACATCAACCGCTTCCCCTACTACGGAACCACCCTGCTGATCGCGGTGGGCGTGGCGCTCGAGACGATGCGCCAGATTGACAGCCAGCTGATGATGCGCAACTACGAAGGCTTCCTGAAGCGCTAAGCATGTCCATGCCTCTCTATCTTGTGGTCCTGGGTAAGCAGGGCGCGGGCAAGGGCACCCAGTGTGATCGCCTGGCCGTGCTCTACTCCATTCCCCACGTGTCGACCGGCGACATGCTGCGCGCGGCGGTAAAGGCTGAGACATCCCTCGGACACGAGGTTGCTTCCATCCTCAACGCTGGCGCCCTGGTCTCGGACGAACTGGTGATCCGCTTGGTCGAGGAGCGCTTCGCCGCTCCCGACGCCGCCGGCGGCGCACTGTTGGACGGCTTCCCGCGCAACCTGGCCCAGGCCGAGGCGTTGCAGGTCCTGCTGGGTGAGAACGGCGTGCGGTTGTGCATCAATCTCGACGTGCCGATCGAGCTGGCGACGGCCCGGCTGTCGTCACGGCGGGTGTGTGAGAACTGCGGGACGATCTACCGCGACACGGACCCGTCGGCGCTCAGCGGCGTGTGCGCCAAGTGCGGTGGCCACGTGGTCCAGCGCGCCGACGACCGGCCCGAGGCCATCCGGCGTCGCCTGGAGACTTACGAGCGCGACACCGCGCCACTGCTCGACTTCTATCGTTCGCGCGGAATACTGGTGACTGTGAATGGAGACCAGACGCCCGACGCGGTGACCGCGGAGATCGAGTCAGCGATCGGCGCCCGGGACCTCGCGTGAGGCGCTCGGCCGACGAGTTGGCCAAGATGCGCCGCGCGGGCAAGGTCGTCGCCGAGATGCACGAAGTCACGCGCGCGGCAATTCGTCCCGGCGTGACGACCGCCCAGCTCAACCAGGTCGCCGCCGAGGTGCTCGAGCGGCGCGGGGCTCGCTCCAACTTCCTCAACTACAACGGGTTTCCCGCGGTGATCTGCACCAGCCCCAACGACATGATCGTCCACGGCATCCCCGGGAGTTACGTGCTGGTTGAGGGCGACATCATCTCGGTGGACTGCGGGGCGATCGTCGAGGGTTACCACGGCGACGCCGCCTATACGGCGCCGGTCGGGCAGATCAGCAAAGAGGCCCGTCGTCTCATCGACGTGACCGAGCGAGCCCTGTGGGCCGGGATCGACCAGATGAAGGTCGGCCAACGCCTGCACGAGATCGGCCGCGCGGTCCAGAGCGTCGCCGAGGCGGCTGGCTACTCGGTCGTGCGCGAGTACGTCGGCCACGCAATCGGCACCGCGATGCACGAGAGCCCGCAGGTGCCTAACTACTGGCCCGGTTCACCCGGTCCCACCCTCAAAGAAGGCATGGTCTTCGCGGTCGAGCCCATGGTCAACGTGGGCGGCGCCGAGACCTACATGCTTGACGACGGCTGGTCGGTGATGACCGCGGACGGCTCGTTGTCGGCGCACTTCGAACACACCATCTGCGTCACCGACGACGGCCCCGAGGTCTTCACCGTCTAGTTCCGGGGTGCTAGCACGAGGCCACCTCGTGCGGTCACCTTGCTCGTTGCCTGAGGTGTGACGCGCCAGGATGTCGGGGACACCCGTGGACGGGTGCCCGCGGAGGCGCCAATCGAGATGAGACAGGTTCTGCACGTCACCTGGTATCGGTACCGCGCGACCTTCGTCCGCCAGCTCTCGTCGTACCTCACGATCGTGCTGCTCATCGGCGTCATCGGGGGCGTGGCCCTGGCGTCGGTCGCTGCGGCCCGGCGAACCCAGTCGTCGTACCCCGTGTTCCTGGCGAGTACCAACCCCTCCACGCTCACGATGGCCGTCTACGGTCAATCCAACGGCACCCCCATCGGGCAGACCTCGATCAAGTCCGAGATCAGTCAGTTGGCCGACGTGAGCCACGTGGTCACCGCCGTCGCCCTTCCCATCGCGGCACTCACCGCGAACGGGGCGCCTCGGCTCTCGACGTTGGGCTCGACCATCGCCGTCGGCTCCTTGGACGGGATGATGATGAGCCAAGATCGCCTGGTCTTGTTGAACGGTCAACGGTGGGACCAGCGTCGAGCCGACGAAGTCGTGATGACGTCCGGTGCCGCGCGCCAATTTGGTATCCACGTGGGTCAGACCATCAACTTCGGTCTGTACACACCGGCGCAGCAGGCCCTGAAGGGATTCGGCACGCCCCAGGTGAAGCCGACGCTCGAGGTGCACGCTCGCCTGGTCGATGTCGCGGGGTTCAACACCCAGATCGTCCAAGACGACGTTGATCAGACGTGGGGCTTCATCTTCGTCGATCGCGCGCTCATCGAGCGCGCGGCGCGCGTGGTGCCAGGGGGGCTCTCCCCGGTGCTCTACGGCATCCAACTACGACACGGAGCCACCGACGTCGCGGCGGTCGAATCGCAGTTGATCAAACTCGTTCCGCGCAGTGCTGTCTACGAGTTCCACGTGGCGGACACGGTGACGCACCAGGTGGAACTCTCCATCAAGCCCGAGTCCGTCGCGCTCGGGGCTTTCGGGGCGATTGCCGCTCTCGCTTGTCTGGTCCTCGCGGCCCAGGCGGTTTGGCGACTGCTTCGCAGAGGCGACCAGGATCGCGAGGTCATGCGCGCGCTGGGCGCCAGTCTGCGCTCCAACGTGTTCGAGGGTCTGGTGGGATCGCTCATCGCGGTCGGCTCGGGCACGATCCTCGCACTCGCTCTCGCGGTAGTGCTGTCGCCGCTGTCGCCGCTGGGGCCGGTGCGTCCGGTCTATCCCGACCGTGGATTCAACGTGGACGCGACGGTGATGCTGGCCGGTGCGGCGGCGCTCCTCGGGGGGTTGAGCCTCGTCGCTTTCGCGTGGTCGATACGCGGAGCCTCGCACGTGTCCGCGCGACGCCGCGCCCTGCGAAGGTTCGGCTCAGTGTCGGGCGGGCGTGTTCGCGGCTCTCTGTTGCCGGTGTCGGGGACCGTCGGCGTGCGTTTCGCACTCGATCCGGGTCGGGGTCGCCAGTCGGTTCCCGTGCGCTCGGTCCTGGCCGGCACGGCGCTCGCCGTCGCATTGGTTGTCAGCACGCTCACCTTCGCGAACGGGCTCGGGACGCTTATCTCGCATCCGCCTCTCTACGGGTGGAACTGGAACTACCTCTTGAACCCCACCAACGACGTGCCGCCGGCGGCGCTGGCCGCGCTGAACCATGACCCCACCGTGGCCCAATGGAGCGGGGCCGACTACACCGACATCGAGATCGACAATCAGGAGGTACCAATCATTCTCCAGAGGGTGGGGGCCAAGGTCGCACCGCCGATTCTTTCCGGTCACGGCGTGCAGTCGTCGCACCAGATTGTGCTGGGCGCCGCCACGCTCGCCCAACTGCACAAGAAGATCGGTGACGTGGTGGAAGTCAGCCTCGGTGTGCCCAAGAACAGGCCCTATTACATCGCGCCCACCCCGCTCACAATCGTGGGCACGGCGACGTTGCCCGCCGTGGGCTTCGCCAGCTTCATCGCCGAACACACTTCAATGGGTCGCGGCGCCCTGTTGCCGACCAACTTCACCAACGTCGCGTTCTCCGGCCACAGTCCGGACCCCAACTTGGACGGCCCCGGGCTCGTCTTCGTCCGTACGCGACCGGGCGTGAGCGCCTCGGCTGGTCGCGCCGATATGCAGCGGATCGCGCGCATCGCCGATCAGACGTTTGCCCACGACAAGGCCGCGCTCGGGAACTCCTTGGGCGTGCTTGGGGTCCTTCGACCAATGCAGATTGTCAACTACCGCAGCATCGGTTCCACGCCCGTCATCCTCGCCGGCGGTCTGGCCCTCGGGGCAGTCCTGGCCCTGGGGATCAGCCTGGCGTCGTCGGTGCGACGTCGGCGCCGAGACCTGGCGACGCTCAAGACACTGGGCTTCACACACCGCCAGCTCGCCGCGGCGATCGCCTGGCAGGCGTCGGTCGCCGCGGGCGTCGGCGTCGCCGTGGGGATCCCCTTCGGGGTCGTCGCTGGTCGTAGTCTTTGGACCCTCTTCGCGCGCAGCATCAACGCGGTGCCGAATCCGACCGTGCCAGTGCTAGCGGTGGTCCTGGTCGGCCTGGGGACGATAGTTTTCGCCAACGCAGTGGCCGCCCTGCCGGGCCGTAGCGCGGCCCGCACACCCGCGGCGCTCGTCTTGCGTTCCGAGTAGGCCGGGCGTCGGGCTTGACGTCCGGGGTGGTAGCACGACCCGGGGTCGGCGGTCAGCCTGCTGGCTTGTCGGTACTCCGTCCAGCAGTATTTTGGGGGCGCCCTTCGACCGGGTGTCCGCGGAGGCGCCACAGGACATGAGACAGGTATTGCACGTCGCCTGGTACCGGTACCGCGCGACCTTCGCCCGCCAGTTCTCGGCGTATCTCACGGTGGTCCTGCTGATCGGCCTGTTGGGTGGCGTCGCGATGGCGTCGGTCGCCGCCGCGCGTCGTACCCAGTCCTCGTACCCAGTCTTCCTCGCGAGCACTGACGCGTCGACGTTGACGATGGCCGTCTATCAGAACGCGAGCAATGGGGGCGCGGGAGCCAATATCGCACCCGCTATCCGCCGCATACCCGACGTCTCTCACGTCGTCTCGGCGCTCATCCCGAAGATCGTCCCGCTCACGGCGAAGGGTGCGCCTCGACTCAACACAGTGGCGTCGATCAACACCGCCGGGAGTTTGGACGGGATGATGTCGCACCAGGACCGCCTGGCGGTGCTGGGAGGGAGGGCCTGGGATCAGCGTCGAGCCAATGAGATCGTCATGACGTCCGGCGCCGCCCAGCAGTTGGGCTATCACGTTGGCGAGGTGATTCCCTTCGGTATCTATACGAACGCCCAGTCGAAGCTTCCCGGATTCGGGACCCCTCGGGTGAAGCCGACACTAGAGCTGCACCTCCGATTGGTCGCCCTTGCCACTTTCAACACGCAGCTGGTGCAGGACGACATCGACCGCACCTACGGCTTCATCTTCATGGACCCCGCGCTCACGGAGCGATTGGCCCGCGTCGTGCCCAACCAACTGACCCCGGCGCTCTACGGGATCCAGTTGAAGAACGGCTCGCGCGGTCTCGCGACGGTGGAGCATCAGTTGATCGGTCTCGTTCCGCGTGGCGACGTGTACGAATTCCACGTCACCTCCACCGTGACCCACGAAGTTGAACTGGCCATCAAACCCGAGTCCGTCGCACTCGGAGCCTTCGGCGCGATTGCCGCACTGGCGTGCCTGGTGTTGGCGGCTCAGGCGATCTCTCGCCTGGTGCGCCGGGGCGACCAAGACCGACGCGTCATGCGCGCGCTCGGCGCCAGCCCCCGGATCAGCGTCGTCGAGGGTGTCGCGGGAGTTCTCGCCGCGGTCGGCGTCGGCACCGTGCTCGCGTTGGGCGTGGCGGTGCTGCTCTCACCGCTCGCGCCCTTGGGACCGGTGCGTGTGGTCTATCCCGGGCGCGGCTTCAATCTGGACGCAACGGTGTTAGGCGTCGGTGCCGTGGTGCTACTGGTCGGGCTCAGTCTCTTCGTCTTGGCGCGCTCGCTGCGTGAGGTGCAGCGAGAGTCTTCTCGGCCTAGCCCACTCGCGGGGCGCGGTCCTCGCATCTCCGAGCGCGCGCCGGCGACGCTCTTGCCCGTCGCGGCAACTGTCGGGTTCCACTTCGCGGTGGACCCGGGCCGTGGTCGCACGACGGTGCCCGTGCGTTCGGCGATTGGCGGCACCGTCCTCGCAGTGGCGATGGTGGTCGCCACACTCACCTTCGCGAGTGGGTTCTCGACCTTGATCTCTCGTCCGGCGCTCTACGGGTGGAACTGGAACTACCTTCTCAACCCCTCCAACGATGTGCCACCTGCTGCGATTACCGCGCTCTCGCATGATCCGTCCGTGGTGGCGTGGAGTGGAGCGGACTACACCGACATCGAGATTGACAACCACGAAGTCCCGATCCTGATGCAAAATCTTGGAGCGAAGGTGACGCCGCCGATACTCTCGGGCCACCGACTGAGGTCCAAGCATCAGATCGTCATGGGCGCCGCGACACTCGCACTACTGCACAAGAAGATCGGCGACACCGTCGAGGTCAGTCTCGGTTCATCGAAGAACAAGGGCTACTACCTCGCGCCAACCCGACTCACCATTGTCGGCACCGCGACACTGCCCGCCGTCGGCTACGCGAGCTTCGTGGCTGAGCACACCACGATGGGGACCGGAGCACTGCTGCCCCTCAACTTCACGCACATCAACTTTGCGGGCGGGAATCCGGATCCGAACCTCAATGGGCCCGAGCTGATCTTCGTGCGCACGCGCGCGGGTGTGAGCGTTGCCGTCGCGCGCGCGGGCCTGGAAAGGGTCGCGAGAGTCGCCAACCAGGTCTTTGACCACGACAAGACCTCCGTCGGTAACACCGTCGGCGTGCTGGGGGTGTTGCGCCCCGTGCAGATCGTGAACTACCGAAGTGTCGGCTCAACTCCGGTGCTGCTCGCCGCCGGTTTAGCCCTCGGCGGGGTCCTGGCCCTGGGGGTCACTCTCGCGTCGTCCGTGCGGCGGCGTCGACGAGATTTGGCGCTCCTCAAGACGCTGGGCTTCACCCACCGTCAACTCGCCTCGACCATTGCCTGGCAGGCCTCGACCACCGCGGGCCTCGGTGTCCTTTTGGGAGTTCCACTCGGCGTCCTCATCGGTCGAGAGCTGTGGATCCTCTTCGCGCGGAGCATCAACGCGGTGCCGGATCCGACCGTGCCGGCCCTGTCGGTTGTTTTGGTTGCGGTCGGGGCTCTGATCTTCGCCAACGTGGTGGCCGCCCTGCCTGGTCGCAGTGCGGCGCGCACCTCGGCGGCGCTGGTCTTGCGAGCCGAATGACGGTCCGTTTTCGGTCGCCCAGCGCCCGAGAATCCTTCCCCGTCGATTATCTGGGTCCCTCACGGTATGATTGAAGGGCTCTAGGACCCGTCTGCGTCGCACTGATCCACAGCCGAGTTTTGCGCTGAAGCCAAAAAACGGTAGAATGGTCAGCCGACCTCTTGGCGTGTCCGAGGGTCCATCCGTGGCGGAGCCTGGCTCCACCGCGCCCTGCAGTGCCCAACAAGGAGACAGAACCTGAGCAAGCCCAAGGAAGACGCGTTCACCGTCGAGGGGACCGTCGTCGAGCCCCTGCCCAACGCCATGTTCCGCGTGGAGCTGGAGAACGGTTACACCGTCCTCGCCCACAGCTCCGGCAAGATGCGCATGCACCGCATCCGCATCCTGCCCGGCGACAAGGTCCAAGTGGAGATCACGCCCTACGACATGACCCGTGGACGCATCACCTACCGCTACAAATAGCTCCGGTTCCAAAGAGAGAGTTCGAAAATGAAGGTCCGCGCGAGCGTCAAGACCATTTGTGAGAAGTGCAAGGTGATTCGCCGGGCCGGTCACGTCCGTGTGATCTGTGAGAACCCGCGCCACAAGCAGCGCCAGGGCTAGGAGAAGAGAATGGCCCGTATCGCCGGAGTCGACATCCCCCGCGACAAGCGCGTGGTCATCGCGCTCACCTACATCTTCGGAGTGGGTCCCACCATCGCCCAACAGGTCTGCGCCGCCGCCGGCGTCGACGAGTCCACCCGCGTCAAGGACCTGACCGAGTCCGAGGTCAACAAGCTGCGTACCTACATCGACCAGAACGTCACCGTCGAGGGTGACCTGCGCCGCGACGTCGCCCAGGACATCAAGCGCAAGATGGAGATCAACTGCTTCCAGGGCATCCGCCACCGCAAGGGCCTGCCGGTCCACGGACAACGCACCCGCACCAACGCGCGCACCCGCAAGGGTCCCAAGCGCACCGTCGCCGGCAAGAAGAAGGTAGCTAAGTAATGGCCAAGCCCAACACGGTCCGCAAGGGCCGGCGCCGGGAACGCAAGAACGTCGCCTTTGGCGTCGCGCATATCAAGAGTTCGTTCAACAACACGATCGTGACCATCACCGACCCCGAGGGCAACGTCCTGTCGTGGGCGTCGTCGGGCAACGTCGGCTTCAAGGGATCGCGCAAGTCGACGCCCTTCGCCGCGCAGTCGGCGGCCGAGAAGTGCGCGCGCGCCGCGATGGAGCACGGCGTGAAGAAGGTCGACGTGCTGGTGCGCGGCCCGGGCTCCGGTCGCGAGACCGCGATTCGCGCGCTCGCCGCCGCGGGCATCGAGGTGGTGGCCATCAAGGACGTGACGCCACTGCCGCACAACGGCTGTCGCCCCAAGAAGCGTCGGCGGGGCTAGAGAACCATGGCTCGATACACCGGACCCGTGTGCCGACTCTGTCGTCGCGAGCGCACCAAGCTCTACCTCAAGGGCGAGCGCTGCTTTTCGCTCAAGTGCCCCGTCTCGGAGAACTCCGACCGCCAGACCCGTGCTTATCCGCCGGGTATGCACGGACGCGACCGCCAGCGCCAGGGCTCTGAGTACCTGACCCAGCTGCGAGAGAAGCAGAAGGCCCGTCGCACCTACGGCGTTCTCGAAAAGCAGTTCCGCAACCTCTACGAAGAGGCCAACCGGCGCCCGGGCATCACCGGCACCAACCTCTTGCAGTTCCTCGAGCTGCGCCTGGACAACATTGCCTACCGCGCCGGCTGGGGCGCCTCACGCAGCCAGGCCCGCCAGTTGGTGCGCCACGGTCACGTGAGCGTCAACGCCAAGCGCGTCACCATCCCCAGTTACCGGGTGCGCCCGGGTGACGTCGTCACCTTGAAGGCCGTCACCCGCGAGAACTTCAACGTGAAGCGCAACCTGGACGTACTGGACCGCGCCGTACCCGGCTGGCTCGAGACCGCCGAGAACGGCTTCGCCGTCACGGTGCGCATCGTGCCCGCACGCGAGCAGATCGACGAAGCCATCCGCGAGCAGCTCATCGTCGAGCTGTACTCGAAATAACGCCTGACCACCCCTAAGGAGTACCTATGTTGATCATTCAGCGACCCACCATTGAGGCCCTCGGCGACGAGGTCAACAGCGGCCAGTCCTTCGGGATCGGACCGCTCGACCCGGGCTTCGGCCACACGCTGGGCAACTCCCTGCGCCGTACCCTGCTCTCGTCCATTCCGGGCGCGGCGGCCACGCGCGTCAAGTTCGAGGCCGTCCTGCACGAGTTCGGCGTGATCGAGGGCGTCAAAGAGGACGTTCAGGACATCTGTCTGAACCTGAAGGACCTGCTGCTCAAGGTCCACAGCGACGAGCCGGTGACCCTGCACCTGGACAAGCGCGGCGAGGGTCCCGTCACCGCGTCGGACCTGTCAACCACCGCCGACGTCGAGATCCTCAACGGCGACCTGCACTTGGCGTACCTCACCTCACCCAAGAGCGTGCTCACGCTGGAGCTGACTGTCGAGCGCGGTAAGGGCTACGTGGGCGCCGACGGCAACAAGGGTTCCTCGACCATCGGCGTCATCCCCCTGGACGCGATCTTCTCGCCGGTGCGCCGCGTGAGCTTCGAGATCGAGCCGGTGCGCGTCGAGCAGAGCAAGGACTTCGACCGCCTGGTCATCGACATCGAGACCGACGGGTCGATCTCACCGCGTGAGGCCCTGGCCTCGGCGGCCAAGACCCTCGGCTCGCTGGTCGAGCTGATCGCCGGCTTCGACGAGGAGGCGCCGTCGCTCGAGCTGGGTGACGTGGGCACGGCCCAGGCCGCCGCCAGCGAGCTCGACATCCGCATCGAGGAGCTCGGGCTCACCGAGCGCTCGCGCAACTGCCTCAAGCGCGCGGGCATCAACACCATTGCCCAGTTGATCAACGCCACCGAGCGCGACCTCACCTCGATCACCAACTTCGGGGCGACGTCGCTCAAGGACGTGACCGACCGGCTCGAAGAGCGCGGTCTGTCGCTGCGCGTCGAGGACTGATCGTGCGCGGTACTCCCACTCGTGGCCGGCGCCTCGGGGGCGACAGCGCCCACCAGAAGGCGATGCTGGGCAACCTCGTCGCCTCGCTGATTGCCGCCGAGTCCCTCGTCACCACTGAAGCCAAGGCCAAGGCCCTGCGCCCGGTGGTCGAGCGCGTCGTGACCACGGCCAAGAACGCGCCGGAGGGCTCGGTGCACGCCCAGCGCCGCATCGTGGCGCTGATCCGCGACAAGGACATGACCCACAAGCTCTTCACCGAGATCGCCCCGCGCTACGTGGAGCGTCCCGGCGGCTACACGCGCATCTTGAAGCTCGGGCCGCGTCAGGGCGACAACGCCCCGATGGCGCGCATTGAGTTCGTCTGAGCCACCCGGCGCCACGCAACGCTGGCGCCTCGACCTGGCCTACGACGGCCGGGACTTCCACGGTTTCGCCCTCCAACCCGGCACCGTCACGGTCGCCGGAGAGCTGGCCGCGGCCCTCGCGGTCACCCTGCGCCTGAGCCAACCCCCGACCCTCGTCGGGGCGGGCCGCACCGATGCCGGGGTCCACGCCTTTGGCCAGGTCGTTCACGTCGACCTGGAGGCCCCGTTGTTCGGCGACGTTCGTGGTCCCGACGACGAGCGACTGGCGCGCTCGCTCAACGGACTACTGGCCGGACGGATCCGAGTCCTGTCCGCGCGGGTGGTGGGCGACGACTTCCACGCGCGCTACTGCGCCACGTGGCGTTCCTATCGGTACCTCGTGCTCGAGACGCCGACGCCGACCCTCGACCTGACCAGCGCGTGGTCGTGGGCCGTCGCCGGCCCGCTCGACGTCACGGCGATGAATCGGGCTGGGACGGCGGCGCTGGGGATGCACGACTTTCGATCCTTTTGTCGGCGCCCCGACGGATCGCCTCGCGACGAACCCCTCGTGCGCGACGTCCACGAACTTGCGTGGGAGCGGCTGTCCGACACGTGGACGCTCGCGCCGGACAGGTCGACGGCCGTGCGGCTGTCGATTCGTGCCGCGTCGTTCTGCCACAACATGGTGCGATGTTTGACGTCAACGATGGTGGCCGTGGGTCAAGGTCGCCTCAGTGAAGACGTGATTGCCGAGCGGCTCGAGACCCCGCAACGCCACGGCCTACCGGCACCGGCACCCGCGGCGGGCCTGGCCCTCGTCGCCATTGGGTACCCGGAGCGCTTCGAACGACCCTGAGGGGTGTTACTAGCGTCGTCGTGTGCGTCGCGCAAAGTGAGGCCAACGGTCATGGCGTGTACGCCACATCTGTTTTCGGGGGGCGTCGATAATGTGTAGCGAATGGACAGCGCACCCCAGAAATCCGGCATTGACCTTGACGAATTGAGCGATCAGATCCGTCCCCAGGACGATCTCTTTCGTCACGTCAACCAGCAGTGGTTCGGACGCCACGCCATTCCCGAGGACAAGTCACGATACGGCTCGTTCACGATCTTGGATGAGGCGTCTGAGGCCGCGATCCACGAGATTGTTGAGGAGGCCCGTACGGCCCAGCCCGGAAGCGAGGCCCGTAAGTTCGGCGATCTCTACGCCAGTTTTATGGACGAGGATCGTATCGAAGAACGTGGTGCGCAGCCCCTGCGTGATCGACTGGCCCGCGTCGCCGCCGTGGAATCGGCGACGCAACTATTGGCGCTGATAGGTGAGTTACAGCGCCACGGCACCGACGGGATCTACCAGGTGTTCGTCAACAACGACCCCGGCGATCCCTCGCGCTACCTCGTGTTCTTCGAGCAGGGTGGGATCTCACTACCCGACGAGAGCTACTACCGCGAGGATCAGTTCGCGTCGGTGCGCGACGCCTTCGAAGTGCACCTGCGCAAGATGTTCGAACTGGCTGGCCTGGACGACGCGGCTCTGCGCGCCTCGCGGCTGTTAGAGCTGGAGACCCGCGTCGCCAGTCACCACTGGGACAACGTGGAGTCGCGCGACAGCGTCAAGACCTACAACCTGGTGGCGTGGCCCGCCGCGGCCGAACTCTTCGCCGAGGGGCGAGGTCACCCCGGCGACCCGACACCCGGCCTCGACGACTGGGCCGGCGGACTCGACGCACCCCCCGCGGCCCTTGACGAGATCGTCCTTCGCCAGCCGAGTTTCACGAGTGGTGTGGCGCAGTTGGTCAATGACGAGCACCTCGACGCCTGGAAGGACTGGCTGTCGTACCGGATCATCGCGGGCGACGCGCCCTTCCTCTCGAGCGCCTTCGTCGACGAGAGTTTCGACTTCTACGGTCGGACGCTGACGGGCACGCCGCAGCTGCGCGAACGATGGAAGCGCGGCGTCGGGTTGGTCGGCGGATTGATGGGCGAGGCGGTCGGTCGGGTCTACGTCGAACGGCACTTCCCGCCAGCCGCCAAACTGCGCATGGACGCCCTCGTCGCGCACTTGGTGGAGGCGTATCGACAGAGCATTACGAGCCTGGAGTGGATGAGTGCGCCGACTCGCCTGCGCGCGCTGGAGAAGTTGGACGCCTTCACGCCAAAGATCGGCTACCCCGTGAGGTGGCGCGACTACTCAACGCTCGTCACTGACCCCTCTGACGTGATCTCCAACGTACGAGCCGGCAGCGAGTTTGAGTTTCGTCGCGAGATGGCCAAGATCGGCGCACCCGTCGACCGCGACGAGTGGTTCATGACGCCGCAGATGATCAACGCCTACTACAACCCCGGATTCAACGAGATCGTCTTCCCCGCAGCGATTCTGCAGCCACCATTCTTTGACGTGGCGCGCGACGACGCAGCCAACTTCGGCGGGATCGGCTCGGTGATCGGCCACGAGATCGGCCACGGCTTCGACGACCAGGGATCGCGCTTCGACGGTACGGGTCGCCTCGCGGACTGGTGGGACACGGCCGACCGTAGCGCCTTCGAGGAGCGCACCCGTTCGTTGATCGATCAGTACAACGCCCTCGCACCGCTCGAGGTCCCGGACCAGCACGTGAACGGCGCCCTCACCATTGGCGAGAACATCGGCGACCTGGGCGGCGTGGGTATCGCGTGGAAGGCGTACCTGATCTCGTTAGACGGGGCCGAACCGCCGGTCATCGACGGACTCAGTGCCGCCCAGCGCTTTTTCATGTCCTACGCCCAGGTTTGGCGCGTCCAGTATCGCCCGGCCGAGGCCGAGCGGCTGCTGGCGATCGATCCGCATTCGCCGCCAGAGTTCCGCGTGAACCAGATCGTGCGCAACGTCGACGAGTTCTATGACGCCTTTGGCGTCGGCCCTGACGATTCACTGTGGCTCGAGCCCGCTGAGCGCGTGTCCATCTGGTAGGGCTTGGCCGGCCTAGAACTGCGGAGATTTGCGTGCGAACCCCAGGTTTCCTAGACTTGGGGGTCCTCTGGATCCGTTTTTCGGGACCGTCAAGCAAGTTTTAGGGAAGTCCTGTGCGCACTTATTCACCCAAGGCCCATGAGATCACGCGCGAGTGGCGCGTGATCGACGCCGAGGGCCTCGTCTTGGGTCGGCTCGCGACCGTGGCCGCGACGTTGCTGCGCGGCAAGCACCGCCCGTTCTTCGCTCCGCACGTGGACACCGGTGACTACGTGATCATCGTCAACGCCGACAAGGTCGTCGTGACCGCCAACAAGGCGCGCCAGAACTTCGCCTATCACCACTCGGGCTACCCGGGTGGTCTGCGATCGACCTCGTGGCAGTCCCTGATGGACGAGGACCCGACCAAGTTGGTGTTCGACGCCGTTAAGGGCATGGTCCCCAGGAACCGACTCGGGCGAGCGCAGATGGGCAAGCTCTTCGTCTACACGGGCGCGGACCACCCCCACGCGGCCCAGCAGCCCACCGCGTACGACACCTCGGCGATTCGCCGCGGTTAAGGAGTTCTTCGTGTCCACGCCCCCCATCCAGTCCACCGGCCGTCGTAAGGAGTCCGTCGCGCGGGTGCGCCTGCGTCCGGGCACCGGCACGATCACGATCAACTCGCGGGCCTTCGACAACTACTTCACGTCCGCGACCCATCGCCAGATGGTGATGGAGCCGCTGCGCCTGCTCGACGCCCAGCAGACCTACGACATCGACGCCACCATCGAGGGTGGTGGCGTGGCGGGCCAGGCCGGCGCGCTGCGCCTCGGGATCGCGCGCTCACTCCTCGTGGTCGACGAGACGGTTCGGCCCGCGCTCAAGAAGGCGGGCCTGCTCACCCGTGACGCGCGCAAGAAGGAGACCAAGAAATACGGTCTCAAGAAGGCGCGCAAGGCTCCCCAGTACTCGAAGAGGTAATGGCCGTGGCCGTGCGCTTTGGCACGGATGGCATTCGGGGGCGGTTCGGCGACGAGATCACTCTCGACCTCGCGTACCGACTCGGTCGCGCTGTCGCCGAGGTCTTCGCACTACCGGTCTTCGTGGGCTACGACACCCGGGAGAGCTCGCCTCCACTGGCCACCGCGGTCCTCACCGGTTTGGCCGACGGTGGCGCGACAGGGATCAACTTGGGCTACTTCACCACGCCGGGCGTCGCGGTCATTGCGCGTCAGCGCGGCGGCGTGGGCGTGGTGGTTTCGGCGTCGCACAATCCGTACTACGACAACGGGCTCAAGGTCCTGGGTCCCGGCGGCGGCAAGCTCGACCACTCCACCGAGCGCGCCGTCGAAGTCGCGCTCAATGGCGCCGCGTCGCCGCAGCGCGAGCTGGCGGCCGCACCGCCGATCGACGCGAGTGCCGAAGGGGAGTACGTCGCGCACTTGAGGGCGCTGGTGCCCGAGGACCTCTCCTCACTGCACCTAGTTATCGACTGCGCCAACGGCGCCGCGAGCCACGTGGCTCACGAGCTCTTCGCCCAGAGCGGCGCGCGCCTGACGATGATGCACGACCGCCCCGACGGGCACAACATCAACGTCGCGAGCGGGTCGACCAACGTGGCGAGCCTCGTGGCGGCGGTGCGGGAGCGTCGCGCCGATCTGGGCCTGGCCTTCGACGGCGACGCGGACCGGCTCGTGGCGGTCGACGCCACGGGCGTGGTTCGCGATGGCGATGACCTGATGGTGCTCTTCGTGCTCGACCTCCTGGAACGCAACGGCCTCGAGGGGGGACTGGTCGTTACCTCGATGACCAACCTGGGCTTGCATCGTGCGCTCTCCGCGCGCGAGGTGACGGTGGTCGAGACCGACGTCGGTGACCGTAACGTCCTGCTGGCCCTGGAAGAGCGTGGCTGGGACTTCGGTGGCGAGCAGTCCGGACACCTGCTCTTTCGCAATCTCTCTCCCACGGGAGACGGGCTACTGACCGGACTGCTGCTATGCGAGCTGGTCGTGCGGCGCGGACCACTGTTCGACCTCGCGAACGCGGCGTGGCGTCGCGTACCCCAGGCGTTGGTGAATGTCACCCACGACCGCTTCGACGACGTCGCGGTTCGAGCGCTGTTTGACGAGGTCGTCGCCGAATATCGCGTCAACGCGAATGACGTGCGACTACTGATCCGCCCGTCGGGTACCGAACCGCTCGTGCGGGTGATGGTCGAGGCCCTCGACGCCGATGTCGTGGACGCGTTCACGTCGCGGCTGCGACGTGACCACGTCGACTAGGTCGATCGCCTCAAGGGTGCCAAAAAGTCGACGAGTAGGCTGACGTCATGTGCGGCATCATTGGAGTCGTCGGCTCGGCCGACGCTCTGGAGATTCTGCTCGACGGTCTGCAACGCCTGGAGTACCGGGGATACGATTCGGCCGGCGTCGTCCTGGTGCGCTCGGGCGAGACGTGGCGCGCGCGCACGGCGGCGGGCACCGAGTCGGTCGCCGCACTGCGTGACGAGTGCGCGAGCGCCCCGAAGGGCTTTCGCGCCGGCATCGGTCACACGCGCTGGGCGACCCACGGCGCCCCCGAAGTCGTCAACGCCCACCCGCACTTGGATTGCTCGGGCCGAGTCGCCATCATCCACAACGGGATCGTGGAGAACCATCGTCCCCTGCGCGCCGAGCTGGAAGAACGCGGTCACACCTTCACGTCGGTGACCGACTCGGAGGTCCTGGCTCACCTCGTCGAGGAGGGTCGGGCTCGGGGACTGGACTTGATGGACGCGGTGCGGGAGAGCCTGCTCGTGGTGCGCGGCGCGTTCTCGCTCGCCGTCGTCGACGCGTCCGAGCCCGACGTGATCGTGGCGGCGCGCCGGATCTCGCCTTTGGTGGTCGGCACGACCAAGGGGGCGACCTACTTGGCCAGCGACGTTCCGGCCATCCTGGACCGCGCGGGTGCGTTCTACGCGGTCAACGACGACGAGGTCGTGCGACTCGGTCCCGAGGGGTTTCGCGCCGTCGACCTCGACGGGGCGCCCGTGCTTCTGCGTCAATTGGCGATCGACTGGGACCTCGAGACCGCTCAAAAGGGCGGCCACGACGACTTCATGATCAAGGAGATCAACGAGCAACCCGACGCGCTTCGCGCGACGTTGCTCGATCGGCGCCGCGGCGACGGAACGATCACGTTTGATGAGCTGCGCGTGAGTGATGAGGAACTGCGCGACGTGCGCCGCGTGGTCATCGTCGCGGCCGGTACGTCGTATCACGCGGCCCTGGTCGCCAAGTACGCGCTCGAGCGTTGGGCACGACTCGGCGTCGAGGTTGACATCTCGAGTGAGTACCGCTACCGCGACCCGGTCGTGGAGGTCGGCACCCTGGTGATCGGCGTCTCCCAGAGCGGCGAGACCATCGACACCATCCAGGCCCTGCGCGAGGCCAAGCGTCGAGGGGCCCGCGTCGTGGCCGTTGCCAACGTGGTGGACTCGTCGCTGGCCCGCGAGGCCGATGCCGTGATCTACACCCGCGCCGGGCTCGAGGTCTCCGTCGCCTCGACCAAGGCCTACGTCGCCCAACTGGCGGCGCTCGAACTGCTCGCACTGCGCCTCGCCCAGCTGCGCGCGACACTCTCGGCGCCCGACGTAGACGCGCTGTTTCTGGGCCTCAACGCCGTGGGCCCTCAGGTCGCGCGCGCCCTGACGCGACGCAGCGAGGTGGAGGCGGTCGCTCGCGCGCTCGCTGGGGCGCACGACTTCTTCTTCCTGGGCCGCCACGTCGGATTCCCGACCGCGCTGGAGGGAGCGCTGAAGCTCAAAGAGGTCACCTACCTGCACGCCGAGGGGTATCCGGCTGGTGAGCTCAAGCACGGCCCGCTGGCCCTGATCGAACCCGGCGTCGTGGTGGTCGCCGTGGCCACCGACTTGGCGCTGCACGAGAAGATGCTCTCCAATTTGGCCGAAGTCAAGGCGCGGGGCGCGAGCGTGGTGGCGGTGGCGTCCGACGATGACGATCAGATCGACGCGGTGGCCGACTTCGTGCTGCGCGTGCCGGTCACCGAGCCTCTCTTCGCACCGATGGTCGACATCGTGCCCCTGCAGTTGTTCGCGTACTGCGTCGCGCGCGGACTCGGTCGCAACGTCGACCGGCCGCGCAACCTCGCCAAGACCGTGACCGTCGAGTAAGCGTGGACGCCGACTCGCGCGAGGCCCGTCGTGCCGGTTGAGGGAGTGCGCCGGCCCGCCTGGGCGGAGATCTCAGCGGCGGCGCTCGCTAGCAACGTCACCGCGCTGAAGACGGTGCTGGGACCGAGCGACCTGTGCGCGGTGGTCAAGGCCAACGGGTACGGGCACGGCGGCCCCCTCGCCGCCGAGGCCCTGTTGGGCGCCGGCGCCGACTCTCTCGCGGTTGCCCTCGTCGACGAGGGCATTGAACTGCGCGACGCGGGCTTCACAGAGTCGATTCTCCTGCTGGCCGAGGTCCCGGCCGCCAGCGTGCCCGACGCGCTGGAGTACTACCTCACGCTGACCGTGGGCTCGCTCGCGGGCGCGCGCGCCGCGGTGGCGGCGGCCGAGGCGCGCGGTGGACGACACCGGGTGCACGTCAAGGTCGATACGGGAATGCATCGCATGGGTGTGGCGCCCGACGAAGTCGACGCGGTGGTCGATGTGTTGCTCGCGTCGACGTCGATCGACCTCGAGGGCCTCTACACCCACTTCAGCGTGGCCGACGGCGCCGACGACGAGGACCGAGTGTTCACCAGGGGTCAGATCGAACAGTTCGACGCGGTCGTCGCGAGGCTCGCGAGCCGCGGCGTGATGCCGCGCGTCCTGCACGCGGCCAACAGCGCGGGGGCGTTGGCCTACCCCGAAGCTCGGCGCTCAATGGCTCGAGTGGGTCTCGCCCTCTACGGCTACGCACCGAGTGACTGGACGGGCGACGTGGTCTCGGCCCAGGGGGTCACACTCACCCCCGCGCTCAGCCTGCACGCCCAGGTGGTGGCCGCACGGCGCGTGTCGGCCGGCGAACGCCCGAGCTACGGTCGCCGGCGCGCACTGACGCGCGACGCGACCATCGCCACGATTCCGTTCGGGTACGCCGACGGATACCCGCTGCGCCTCTTCGACGGGGGGGCCGAGGTCCTCATCGGTGGACGGCGCTACCCGCTGGCGGGGGTCGTGACGATGGACCAGCTGCTCGTTGACTGCGGGGACGACGACGTGAAACCGGGCGACGACGTCGTCCTGCTCGGACGCCAGGGTGGTGAGGAGATCACCGCGCAGGAGTGGGCACGGCGCGCGAACACAATCACGTGGGAGATCCTCTGCGGCGTCGGGGCCAGGGTGCCGCGCGTCCTGGTGCCGACCTGATGGCCCTGGACCTGTCGCAAATGGTGACGTGCACGCGTTGTCGGTTGTCTGAGACACGCCAGCGCGTGGTCGTGGGAACCGGGCCGGATGACCCCGTGGTCATGATCGTGGGTGAGGCACCGGGGCGCACCGAGGACGAGGGCGGAGAGCCCTTCATCGGGCGCAGTGGGAACCTGTTCTTTCGCCTATTGGGTGAGGAGGTGGGACTGGTGCGCGACCAGTGCTTCGTGACCAACACCGTCAAGTGCCGCCCGCCCGAGAACCGCGTGCCGGCGCCGGACGAACTCGAGGCCTGTCGTCCCTGGCTGCGCGCCCAGCTCGAGCATGTCCAGCCGCGCGCCGTGCTGGCTCTCGGCGCCACGGCCGCGCGCGAGGTCCTTGGTTTGCGCGAGCCGATGGGCTCAATCCACGGCCGGGTGGTCACGATCGGCGGTGGGCCCGCGTTGGCCACCTACCATCCGGCTGCGGTGCTGCGCACTCCGAGTCTGGCTCAGGTGGTGCGGGCCGACCTGCGCGTGCTGCGCGGCATCGTGGAGCCGCGGTGACCTGGCGACGGCACTGCCGCGGAGGGGCCGCCACGATTCAAGCGGGTGAAGAGTTCGCGGCCCTGCTGTCGCCGGGCGACATGGTGTTGCTCTCGGGGCCCCTCGGCGCGGGCAAGACGACGTTCGTTCAGGGCGTGGCCCGAGGGCTCGGCGTCACCGAGCGCGTGACCAGCCCGACGTTCACGATGGTACGCGAGCACGCTTGCCACAACGACTTCGGCGTGGCGACACTCCTGCACGCTGACCTCTACCGCATCGAGAGTGTTGATGAGGCAATCGACCTTGCGCTCGGCGAGCTGGTCGAGGAGTCGGCCGTCGCGCTCGTCGAATGGGGCGAACTCGCCGCTCCGGTGTTCGGGCGTGACGTCCTCACCGTGGGCTTCACCGTCGGCGACGATGATCGCTGGCTCGAGGTGGACGGCGCGACGGCCGCGCAACGCAGCGAGCAGCTAGACGGGTGGGCGCGGTGAACCTGCTGGCCATCGAGACGGCCACGACGGCGTGCGCGATTGGCGTTCGCGCCGGCGACGAGCAACTCACTCGTGTTCTGGACGAGAACCGGCGCCACACCGAGGTCCTGTCGGCGGGCATCGTCTCGATGCTCGACGAGCTCGGCCTGTCGCCCGGTGACCTTGACCGTGTCGTGGTCGATCAAGGTCCCGGCCTGTTCACCGGACTTCGTGTTGGCCTGGCCACGGCGGGGGCCCTGGCCCACGCGGTGGGCTGTGACCGCGTGGGGGTGACGTCGCTCGAGCTCTTGGCCCACGGGGCGTTCGCCGACGGCGTGCGCGGGCGGCTCCTAGCCGTCGTGGACGCGCGGCGCCACGAAGTGTTCGTGCAGCGCTTCGAACTGGGCGAGAACGTCACTGCTGTCCACGACATGGCCATCGTGAGGCCCCAGGAAGTGGCCGATCACCTGATCACCGGTGCGGTAGCGGTCACGCTGGTTGGCGATGGCGCGGCGCGCTACGTCGAACTCTTCGCGGACGCGCCCCTTGTCTCGTTCAATTCCGCGCGCGTGCCATCGATGGCCGCCGCGCTCGACCTCGGCGCGAATCGCGCGCCGGTCGACGTCGTGGCGCCGCTCTACCTGCGCGACGCGGACGCGGTTGCCAACTTCGTCACGCGCGAGCGACTGTGACGTCCTGGACCATCCGGCTCGCCGAGCGTCGCGACATTGGCGCCCTGCTCGAGATCGAACGAGACCAGTTCCCCGAGCCCTGGACGCGCGGCATGCTGCTCGATGAGTTAGGCCAGCCCGACACCCGCCGCTACACCGTCGCGGTCGACGCGGGCCGGGTCGTGGGGTACCTGGGGGTGATGTTCGCCCCCGACGAACTGCACGTGACCACCCTCGGGGTTCGCCCGGGCGACGAGGGTCGCGGCGTCGCGACGTCGCTGCTGGACGACGCGTGGGACGACGCTCGCACGCGCGGTGTCGTGCGCGCGACCTTGGAGGTGGCCGTGTCCAACGTGCGCGCCCAGCGCCTGTACTACCGCTACGGGTTCAAACCGGTCGGCGTGCGCAAGAACTACTACCAGCTCACAGGTGAGGACGCCCTCGTCCTGTGGGCCGAACTCGCGCCCTAGCCGGTCGCCTCCCTACGCTGGTGCGGTGACGGCGATCCTGGGCATCGAGACGAGTTGCGACGAGACCGCGGCCGCGGTGGTCACGGGCGACTACCAGGTGCTCTCGTCGGTCGTCGAATCCTCGATCGACCAGCACCGCGCTTTCGGAGGGGTGGTCCCGGAGCTGGCCGGTCGCGCCCACCTGACGACCCTGACGCCGGTGGTCCAGCGCGCGCTGGTGGACGCGGGTCTCGACCCACACCACCCTGCCGTGGTCGCCGTGGCAGTGACCGCCGGGCCGGGCCTCGTCGGATCACTGCTGGTCGGCCTTTCGGCCGCCAAGGCGTACGCCCTCGCCTGGGGTGTGCCGCTCGTGGGCATCAACCACCTGGAAGGTCACCTCTTCGCACCACTGCTCGAAGATCCGGAGTTGCAGTGGCCCCTGCTCACGCTGCTGGTCTCGGGCGGTCACAGCCTCCTCGTGCTCCAACGCGGGCCCGGCGACTACGAGGTGCTGGGCGAGACCATCGACGACGCGGCCGGCGAGGCGTACGACAAGGTCGCCCGGTGGCTCGGCCTGGGCTACCCGGGAGGTCCGGAGATTGACCGACTCGCCGCATCCGGCGACGCCACCGCGTTGGCCCTGCCGGTGTCGATGACCGGCGACGACCTGGACCTATCCTTCTCGGGCCTCAAGACTGCGGTGGTACGCCAGACGACGACGCACCGGGAAGTCCCCGTTGTCGACGTCGCCGCGGCCTTCCAAGCGGCGGTCGCCGAGCAGCTGCTGCGCAAACTGGCGACCGCACTGTCGCGCCATTCGGTGGCGGGCGTGGCCCTTGCGGGTGGGGTCGCGGCCAACAGTGCGCTGCGCGCCGGGGTGCGCGCGCTGGCCAGCGAGTTCGGTATTGCGGCGCACCTGCCGAGTCCGTCGATGTGCACCGACAACGCGGCAATGGTGGCCGCGGCCGCGCACACTCGACTAGCCATATCCGGGCCGAGCGGTCTGGACATCTCGGCGCGGCCGAACTGGGCGTTGGCGGACGTGTCGTGAGCGAACGCTGGGTGCCCCTGGACGTCGCGACCTGCGACCCCGATCCCGTGTCGCAGTTTCGCCGGTGGTTCGACGAGGCGCTCGAGGTGATGGCCGAGCGTGAAGCGGTGACGCTCGTCAGTGCCGACTCGTCGGGACGTCCCAGCGCTCGGATGGTGTTGTTGCGCTACGTCGACGACCACTCCTTCGGCTGGTACACCAACTACCACTCGCGCAAGGGACGAGAGCTCGCCGCGAATCCTCACGCCGCGCTCCTGTGGTACTGCGAGCCGCTCGGGCGCCAGGTGCGCGTCGAGGGTGACGTGGCACCGATGACCCCCGACGAGTCCGACGCCTACTTCGCGACGCGGCCCCGCGCGCACCAGCTCAGCGCCCACGCCAGCGCCCAGAGCGAGCCGCTCACCAGTCGAGCGCAACTCGAGCAACTGGTGTCCGAGATGACCACGCGCTTCGAGGGCCGAGAGGTGCCACGCCCCGAGCACTGGGGCGGCTACCGGCTCACACCCGACGCGTTCGAGTTCTGGCAGCGCCGCGATGACCGGCTCCACGACCGCGTCGCCTACGAGCGACACGACGGAGTATGGCGACGCGAACGACTCGCGCCCTAGGACTCAATCTCTCCCACGGCGCGGCCACCACGCGCGGCATCCCAACGCAGGCCCAGGGGACCGAGCACCAGTGCCGTGACGGTCGCCGCGATCCCGCCGATCTGAAAGACCGTGCGCGGCGCGATCACGGTGAGCACGACGCCTCCCAACGCGGTCGCCGCGAGCTCGCACGACGTGAAGACACCGCCGAACGCAGCGAACATTCGGCCCCGTAGGCGCTCGGGGGTGCGAACCGTGAAGAGGGTCATCGCCGCCACGTTGGCGAACCCCGCGGCCACTCCGGCCGCCGCCATCGGCGGATAGACGAGGCCGATGCGCGTCACTAGGCCCTCCACCACGAGCGCGGCGCCGATGACGACAATGGCGATGAGGACGGTGCGCGCGAGGCGACGATGCTCCTGGGCCAGCCGCTGAGCCAGGAGCGACCCGACCACGGCGCCCACGCCGAAGCTGGCGCCCACGAGTCCGTACTCGGTGGCCGAGCCGTGCAGCGTTTGGGTGACGAAGAACACTTCGGCGATGTTGACCATCCCCAGTGAGAGCATGAAGACGCCGACGGTCACCAAGATGACGCGCAGGAGTCCGTCGCCGAAGATGAGTTGGATGCCCGCCAACATTCCCTCCTTTTGTGCGTTGACATCGGCGACCACTGTCGCCGGTGACGGGCGCCGGTCACGGTGGAGCAGGGTCGTGACGACGGCCGCGACGGCGAAGCTCATCGCGTCGAGGTAGAGGGGCCAGCTCTGGCCGGTGGCACCGACCAGGAGGCCGCCGACGACGGGCCCCGCGACCGAGGCGATGGCTTGGGCTGACTGGAGCACGCCCTGGGCCCGGGCGACGTTCTCTTCACCCGCGACTACCGGTACGAGGGCTGTGTAGCCGGGCATGGAGAAGGCAACGAGGCAACTGAGCGCGGCCATGAGCAGGAGGGTCGCGTCCAGGCCGTGCCAGTGACCCAATGCGACGCAGATCAGGGCCTGTCCGAGTCCCAGGTACACCAGGAGTCGCTTGGCCGGGGAGCGGTCGACGACGCTGCCAGCTAGCGGGGCCAGTGCCACGAGGGGTAGTGAGGCCGCGATCGAGAGCGCGGCAATCTCCCAGGCGTGGTGCGCAGGGGCCAGGCGTAGAAAGAGCGCGGTCAGAGCGGCGAAGTCGCCCAAGAACGACACGCCGCGCAGCACCGCCAGCAGGGTCAGGTCATGGCGCTGGACCGGTTCGAGGGCCATCAAGGGCGCCGACGATCGGGGGATGGGGCCGTCAACGTCGCTCCTTAGCCGGCTGGCACCCAGCATAGAAAGGGCCCCAGCCCCGGGTTGGCACTCTTTGCGCGTGGCTGCTAAATTGGCAGTCGCAAGTTCCGAGTGCTAATCGCCCAGGAGGCTCAACAACATGAAGCTCAACCCCCTCGAGGACCGCATCGTGGTCCGCCCCAACAGTGCCGAGGCCACGACGGCGTCGGGTCTGGTTATTCCCGACACCGCGAAGGAGAAGCCCCAGCAGGGCGAAGTCCTGGCCGCGGGCCCGGGCCGTCGTGCCGACACCGGCGAGTTGATTCCGACCGGCGTTAACGTCGGCGACACCGTCGTGTACTCCAAGTACGGCGGCACTGAGATCACCGTCGACGGTGAAGACCTGCTGATTCTGTCGGGCCGCGACGTACTGGCCACTGTCACCAAGTAGTCCGAGACGGCGTCCGCCGTCGATCAACAAGGAAGAGACATGTCCAAGCTGCTTAAGTTTGACGAAGAGGCCCGCCGGGGCCTCGAGGCCGGAGTCGACAAATTGGCCGACGCGGTCAAGGTGACGCTCGGCCCCAAGGGCCGCAACGTGGTCATCGGCAAGAAGTTCGGCGCACCCACCATCACTAATGACGGCGTTTCGATCGCTAAGGAGATCGAACTCGAAGACCCTTTCGAGAACATGGGCGCCCAGTTGGTGAAGGAAGTCGCGACCAAGACCAACGACGTCGCCGGTGACGGCACGACGACCGCCACGGTACTGGCCCAGGCCCTCATCAAGGAGGGGCTGCGAAACGTGGCCGCCGGCGCTAACCCGTCCGGGCTGAAGCGCGGCATCGAGAAGGCCGTCGCAACGGCGGTCGAGTCGATCGCCGCCCAGTCCCAAGAGGTCGCCGACAAGACCCAGATCGCCCAGGTCGCCACCATCTCGGCGGCCGATCCGGCAATCGGCGAGGTCATCGCCGACGCCATCGACAAGGTGGGCAAAGACGGCACCGTGACCGTCGAGGAGTCCAACACCTTCGGCATCGAGCTCGAGCTCACCGAGGGTATGCAGTTCGACAAGGGCTACCTCTCGCCGTACTTCGTCACTGACGCGGAGCGCCAAGAGGCCGTGCTGGAAGACGCACTCCTGCTCTTCACGAGCCAGAAGATCTCCGCCGTGCACGATCTCGTGCCCGTGTTGGAGAAGGTCATGCAGTCGGGTCGGCCACTGCTGATTGTCGCCGAGGACGTGGAGGGCGAGGCGCTCGCCACGCTCGTCGTGAACAAGATTCGCGGCACCTTCACCTCGGTCGCGGTCAAGGCTCCCGGTTTCGGCGAGCGGCGCAAGGCCATGCTCCAGGACATGGCGGTCCTCACGGGCGCCACGGTCATCTCCGAGGAGATCGGCCTGAAGCTCGAGTCGGCCACCGTTGACCTGCTCGGTCGCGCGCGGCGCATCGTGGTCACCAAGGACGCAACGACCATCGTCGATGGCGCCGGCGACTCAGCAGACGTCGCGGGCCGGGTTGCTCAGCTCAAGCGTGAGATCGACGACACCGACTCGGACTGGGACCGCGAGAAGCTCCAGGAGCGTCTCGCCAAGCTGGCCGGCGGCGTTGCCGTGGTCAAGGTCGGCGCGGCCACCGAGATCGAGCTCAAGGAGAAGAAGCACCGCATCGAGGACGCGCTGAGCGCGACGCGCGCGGCGATCGACGAGGGCATCGTGGCCGGCGGCGGCACCGCGCTGGTTCGCGCGCGCACCGCGGTCGACGCTCTGGCGGCCAAACTCACGGGTGACGAGGCCACCGGCGCGCGTATCGTGTCGAACTCGCTGTCCTCGCCGCTGCGCCACATCGCCGCTAACGCCGGCTACGAGGGCGCGGTCAAGGTGCGCGAGGTCGCGGAGGCCAAGGGTTCGGTCGGCCTGGACGCGACGACCGGCGAACTGGTCGACCTCGTCAAGGCGGGCGTCATCGACCCGGCCAAGGTGACCCGCTCGGCGCTGCAGAACGCGGCGTCCATCGCCGCGTTGCTGCTCACCACCGAGGCGATCGTTGCCGACAAGCCCGAGCCACCGGCCGCCCCCATGGGTGACGGCGGCATGGGTGGCATGGGCGGGATGATGTAAGTACTGAAGTTGCAGTGGGGCCGGGCCGCAAGGCCCGGCCCTTTTTGCATTCCCGGTCGTTCGTGCGCGTAATTTAATTTTCCTTAACGTCGTTATGGAAAACCTCGTGGCGGACCTGTTTCTCGTAGCCGCCAGTCGCGCGAGACCTAGTCTCGTTTCTCTACGGCCCGTGGGGGCGCGGTCGATCGAAGTGGTGAAGCGTGGAAAAGAAGGAATCGATGACGAGGCGCCACATCATCGAGGTGGCGTCCAAGATAGTGGCCGAGGCCGGCAGCGAGAACTTCCGAGTCGTCGACCTGGCCGAGCAGGCCCACATCGGCGTGCCGACCATCTACTACCACTTCGAGTCGCGTGTCCAAGTCATCGCCGAGGCTCAGATGGCGAACTACTTCGTCATGACCGAGCCGCTCCACAAAATCCTGTCGCGCGCCGAGACGGCCATCTCGATGAAGAACGCCGAGGAGTTCTGGGACGCCGTGCGCCAGAACATCGAGCGGGCGTGGTCGTCGGGACAGTTCGACGAGAAGCGCGGAATCGTCAAGCTCCTGTTGGACGTGTGGAACGACGAGCGTTCACGCACCAGGTTCCGAGAGTTGCTCGACATTCAGTTCGCGCGCTGGGTCGCCCTGGTCGAAGACGCCAAGTCCCTCGGCTGGGTGCGTGAGAGCCTCGACGCCCAGACCCTCGTGGGCATCTTCTGGGCGGCGTCGATCGGCCAGGTCGTCACGTCGGGCTCGGCCTACGTCGACATCGCACCCGAAACCATTGGCGATTTCTACGTCAACCTGGCCCGGAACCCGGACTCGACCGCGACGCCGTAGTAGCTACTCGGTCGCCTCGACCGCGACGTGCGGGACGACTCTCTCCAACCACCGCGGCATCCACCAGTTGGCCCGGCCCAAGTAGTGCATGAGCGCGGGCACCAGCACCGTGCGCAGGATGAACGCGTCGAGCAGGACCGCCCCGGCCAGTCCGATCCCGAACTCGGCGATGATGCGTTGTCCGCCGAAGGCGAACGAGGAGAAGACGCAGATCATGATGAGGGCGGCCGCGGTGATGACGCGCCCGGTGTTGGCTTGGCCGCGCACGATGGCCTCTTCGTTGTCGTTGGTGTTGAGCCACTCCTCGTGCATGCGCGAGACCAAAAAGACCTGGTAGTCCATCGAGAGTCCAAAGAGGATCGCGATCATGATGATGGGAAGGAACGACTCCACTGGTCCAACCCCCGCGTTGATCAGCGACGAGCCCCATCCCCACTGGAAAACCGCGACGACCAGACCGAAGGCGGCGCCGGCGGCGAGCAGATTCATCACCGCCGCCACCAAAGGCACGAGCACGCTGCGGAAGGCCACCATCAGGAGCAGGCACCCCAGGGCCACGATCACCCCGACGAAGAGTGGGATCTTGGCTTTGAGCACCGTGGCGAAGTCGCCGAAGATCGCGGTGAGTCCACCGACGTAGATGGCGGTGTGCGAGGCGGAAGTGGCCGCAGGGATGTAGTGGTCGCGAATTTGATTGATGAGGTCTGTCGTGGCGACGGCCTGCGGGCTGGAGTTGGGCACCACGGTGATCAGCGCGACCGTCCCGTGGGCCAAGGGGATCACCGGTCCGACTGAAGCCACGTCCGGCTTGCCGTGAAGGGCGCCGTCCAGACGCTGCATCGCCGCGAGGTCAGCCGCACCGTGGACCGACGCGACGACCGACAGCGGCCCATTAAAGCCCGGGCCGAACCCTGTGGCGAGCAGGTCGTACGCCTGGCGCGTGGTGGTCGAGGGCGGGTTCAGTCCCTGGTCTGAACTCCCCAGACGCAGCGAGAAGAACGGCACGGCGATCAGCACGATGGCCACCAGCGCCGCCGCTGACAGCGTGCGCGGATGGCGCGAGACGAAGCGGGCCCAGCGCTGCCAGCCACCCGCGACCATCGTGGGTTCCGGTCCGTGCTCCTTGAGCGCGCGACGTTCGCGTCGACTCAGTACGCGGAACTTCTGGAAGGCCAACAGCGAGGGCAGGAGCGTGAGTGACGCCAGCATCGTGATCGCCACCGTGAGTGTCGCCGACACGGCGACGCCATTGAGGAAGGAGAGCCGCAGGAAGAGCATCCCGAGCAACGCGATGCACACAGTCGACCCTGCGAAGAGGACGGCGCGACCCGACGTGTCGATCGCTGTGACCACGGCGTCTTCCACACTGAGTCCGCGGCGCAGTCCCTGGCGACTACGCGTGACGATGAACAACGCGTAGTCGATCCCCACTCCGAGGCCGATGAGAGAGCCCAGAATGGGCGCGAACTGAGCGATGGCCAGCCCGTGGCTGAGCAGAGTCGTCGCGGCGGTCGCCACCCCGAGCGCGAACAGCGCGATGCCTAGCGGCAGAAGCATCGCCCAGAAGGAACCGAAGGCGAAGATAAGGACGATCGCAGTTAATGCGAGACCGTAGACCTCACCCTTGGAACCTTTTGGCGAGTCGAGTTGGCCGAACGCGTTCCCGCCGAACTGGACATTGAGGCTCGACGAGCGCGCGGTGCTCGCGACAGTCTCAACGGACTGAATCTGAGCATTCGAGAGACGGAATCCCGGCTCCGAGAAGTGGACAATGGCGTAGGCAATCGTGCCGTCACGACTGACCTGGGGTTGACCGGCACACGCGATCCCCGAACAGAAGGGCGAGATGACCGCCGACACGGCGGGCAGCTTCGCGACGCGCGCGAGCATCGCGTTGATCTCGTGTTCGTGTGAGCTCACCGGACCCGTCCTGGCTTGCAGAACGATCTGGTCGACGTCGCCTGACGCCCCCTTGGCCGTCGTGAGGAGCTGGTAGGCGTGCGTGGAGTCGGTGCCGGGCAAGGTGAAGGTGTTGGAGAAGGCCGATCCCAGTGCGAAGGAAGCCGCGTTGATCCCGATGATCAACGCGACCCACGCGCCCAGCATCCACCACCGTCGACGCACGCTAAACCGAGCGAGGCTCTTCATCGGGGGGACTCCTGTAGGTGGGCCGGTAGGGTCGGGCGAAACGGCCAGTTCAACTTTACGAGAGATTTGATGACCCGCCATTCGTCCTCGCGCGAGCGCTTCGAGGATCACGATTATCCTCAGCTCATTCCCGAACCGGCCGACGTGCGGACCGGCGGACCCGCGCCGTGGGCGTACCTGGAGCCTGACGCTCGACGCGGCCTCGATCTGGCCACCGTCGTGGAGCGCCTACATGCGTCAGGGCGGACCGGTGCTGCCCCGCAGAGTTTGCGCGAGCTCGAGGGAGTGGTGGACGCTGCGCCCACCCCCACGACCCGGCGCTCGGCGGTTCTGGTGGCTCTTTACGAGCTCGGCGGCGAGACCCACGTGGTCCTCACGCGCCGCAGTGTTGCCTTGCGCAACCACCGCGGCGAGGTCGCCCTGCCCGGTGGTCGCAGCGATCCGGGCGAATCACCCGTGGAGACCGCGTTGCGCGAGGCCCACGAGGAGGTGGGACTCGACCCGCGCGAGGCCACACCGGAGGGTTGGCTCAGTCCAATCGCGTCGTTCGCCTCCGAGTCGGCGATTTGGCCGGTCGTCGCCACGCTTGCCAACCCGCCCACGCTCGTGGCCGACCCGACCGAGGTGGAACGAGTCTTCAGCGTGGCGCTCGCCGACCTCGTCGCCGACGGCGCCTTCGTAGAGGAGATGTGGCGACGGGCGGTCCGGCGTCCCGGCGCGGACGACGAGGGCTACTTTCCCATCTACTTCTTCAAGGTGCCCGGCGAGGTCGTCTGGGGCGCGACGGCACGCGTGTTGACCGAGTTGCTCTGCGTCGCGCTCGGGGTCGCCTGGCCGGGCGAACGACTGGGGGCCTAAGGCGCTCCGGTAGATTGGTGCACACGAAGCGTCACCGGCGGCGCGCGTGCGGAGGTCTGTATGGCGGAAGTAGAGATTGGCATCTACAAGTCGGCCCGGCAGGCCTACGGCTTCGATGACATCGCCATCGTGCCCTCACGGCGCACTCGCGACCCCGAGGATGTCGACATCTCCTGGCAGATAGACGCCTACCGGTTCGAGCTGCCGATGCTGGGCTCCGCGATGGACGGTGCGGTCTCGCCCACCACAGCGATCGCGATTGGGCGACTCGGCGGGCTCGGCGTTTTGAACCTCGAGGGGCTGTGGACCCGCTACGAGGATCCCACACCTCTCTTCGACGAGATCCGTGAGTTGGATGACGACAAAGCCACGGCGCGGATGCAACAGATGTACCTCGAGCCGATCAAGCTCGAGCTGGTCGCCGCACGCATCCAGGAGATGAAGGCGGCGGGTGTGGTCACCTCGGGCTCGGTCACTCCGCAGCGCACCGAGTGGATGGCGCCGACCATCATGGACGCGGGTTTGGACATACTGGTCATCCAGGGAACGGTCGTGTCGGCCGAGCACGTCTCTAAGACCGTCGAACCGCTCAACCTCAAGAAGTTC
This sequence comes from uncultured Actinomycetota bacterium, assembly GCA_963715855.1. Classification (GTDB taxonomy): domain Bacteria; phylum Actinomycetota; class Acidimicrobiia; order Acidimicrobiales; family RAAP-2; genus RAAP-2. The sequence continues at coordinate 752,172 of OY970279.1, read as the reverse complement.
ATTCGCGCGTTCGAGCTCCCAACCATTGTCGGTGGTTGCGCGAGCTACCAGGCCGCCCTTCATTTGATGCGCACCGGTGCGGCGGGAGTGCTCGTCGGCGTCGGTCCGGGCAACGCCTGCACTTCACGGGCGGTGTTGGGCATCGGGGTTCCCCAGGCGACGGCGATCGCCGACGTCGCCGGTGCGCGCATGCGCCACCTCGACGAGACCGGTGTCTACGTCCACGTCATCGCTGACGGCGGCATGAGCAAAGGTGGCGACATCGCCAAGGCAATCGCCTGCGGCGCGGACGCCGTGATGATCGGCTCGCCGCTGACCAGCGCCGTGGAGGCACCCGCGCGGGGCTTCCACTGGGGCATGGCCACTTTTCATCCCACGCTGCCGCGTGGCACGCGCGTGCGCACGCACGTTCGCGGCACCCTCGAGGAGATCCTGCTCGGGCCGGCGCACGAGAACGACGGACGTCTCAACCTCTTCGGCGCGCTGCGCACGTCGATGGCCACGTGCGGCTACGAGACGCTCAAGGAGTTCCAGAAGGCGGAGATCATGCTCGCCCCGTCCCTGCAGACCGAAGGCAAGGCGCTGCAACGCTCCCAGGGCGTGGGCATGGGGCATTGAGCGGCGTCCTAGTCGTTGACTTCGGGGCGCAGTACGCCCAACTGATCGCTCGACGGGTGCGCGAGGCGCACGTCTACTCCGAGATCGTTCCCTCCACCATCACCGCCGACGAGGTCCGGGCCAAGGCGCCGGGCGCGATCATCCTCTCGGGTGGTCCCAAGTCGGTCTACGAGACGCCGGCGCCGTCGCTGGACCCGGCGATCTACGAGCTCGGCGTCCCGGTACTGGGCATCTGTTACGGCGCACAACTCATGGCCCAACAGCTCGGTGGCCACGTGGCGCACACCGGATCAAGTGAGTACGGGCGCACCGAGTTGCGACGCGAGCCGGGTCCCTCGATGCTGATGGACAACTGGCCGACCACAACGTGCTGGATGAGCCACGGTGACGCCATCGCCACGGTTCCGGCGGGCTTCGCCGTGACCGCTCGTTCACCGGGCGTGGTCGCGGCGATGGAGGACCCGGTACGGGGCCTCTACGCGGTCCAGTTCCACCCCGAAGTGGCCCACACCGAGCGCGGCGCCGACCTGCTCAGCTCGTTCCTGCACCACGCCGCCGCCCTGCCCGCGACGTGGACGAACACGTCGATCATCGAAGAGCAGGTCGAGCTCATCCGCGCCCAAGTCGGCACCGAGCGAGTGCTGTGTGCCCTGTCGGGCGGGGTCGACTCCGCGGTGGCGGCCGCACTGGTCACCAAGGCGGTGGGAACCCAGCTCACCTGCGTCTTTGTGGATACCGGGCTTATGCGCCTCGGCGAGGGCGAGCAGATCGAGGCGACGTTCACGAGCCAGTTCGGTGTGGAGTTGATCCACGTGAAGGCCCAAGATCGGTTCTTCGACGCCCTAGCCGGGGTGGTCGATCCCGAAGCCAAGCGCAAGATTATCGGCGAACTGTTCATCCGCGAGTTCGAGCAGGTGGCGCGCGAACTCGGCGCCGGGGCAGAGGGACCGCGCTTCCTGGTCCAGGGCACGCTCTATCCCGACGTCATCGAATCAGGCTCCGGCCACGCGGCCAACATCAAGAGTCATCACAACGTCGGAGGGCTGCCCGAGGACCTGGCCTTCGAACTCGTCGAACCACTGCGTGCCCTGTTCAAGGATGAGGTGCGGCGAGTGGGCGAGGAGTTGGGCCTGCCGGAAGAGATTGTGTGGCGTCAACCGTTCCCGGGACCGGGACTGGGTGTGCGCATCGTTGGTGAAGTCACGCGCGAGCGCGCCGAGATCCTGCGCCAGGCCGACCACGTCGTCGTCGACGAGATTAAGCGCGCGGGGCTGTACCGCGAACTGTGGCAGAGCTTCGCGGTGTTACCGGCGGTGCGTACGGTGGGGGTCATGGGCGACGGGCGCACCTACGCATACCCGATCATCATCCGCGCGGTGACCAGTGACGACGCGATGACCGCCGACTGGGCCCGCCTGCCCTACGACGTGATTGAGCGCATCGCCAATCGTCTGATCCGCGAGGTCGAAGGGGTCAATCGCGTGGCGCTCGACGTGACGAGCAAGCCGCCGGGCACTATCGAGTGGGAGTGAGCCGAGACCCGTTCTCGGACGAGCTGCTCTGGGAATCGCGCGAGCAGGTCTCGCGACTCGACCCCGATTCGCTGCTGGAGGGGTTGACCGAACCCCAACGCGCCGCGGTGGTCCATCGCGGCGGGCCGCTGCTGGTCGTGGCGGGGGCGGGATCGGGCAAGACCCGCGTGCTCACGCGACGCATCGCGCACCTACTCGCCACCGGTGACGCCCGGCCGTGGGAGATCTTGGCGATCACCTTCACCAACAAAGCGGCCGACGAGATGCGCCGGCGGGTCATCGACCTGGTGGGCGCCGAGGCCGGACAGATGTGGGTGTCGACCTTCCACTCGGCCGGCCTGCGGATGTTGCGCGCCCACGCCGACGTCCTGGGATACCAGCGCGGCTTCACCATCTACGACGCCGGCGACGCCGAGACGGCCGTCGAGCGCATCATGAAGGAGCTAAACCTCGACACCAAGCGGCTCTCGCCACGCAGCGTCGCCGCGGCGATCTCGGCGGCCAAGAACGAGATGCTCTCGCCCGAGGCGTACGCCGACGCCGGCCGTCACGACGGCCCCCTGCATCGGCGAATCGCCGAGATCTACGCCCTCTACGCGAAGCGCCTGCGTCTCGCCAACGCCATGGACTTCGACGACCTGATGGTCAACACGGTCGAGATGTTCCGCCTCGACGCCGAGGTGCTGGCTGGGTATCAAAAGCGCTTCCGCCACCTGCTGGTCGACGAGTTCCAGGACACCAACGGCGTCCAGAACGAATTGGTGATCATGCTGGCCGCCGAGCATCGCAATCTGTGCGTGGTGGGCGACGCCGACCAGTCGATCTACCGGTTCCGCGCCGCCGACGTGCGCAACATCCTCCAGTTCGAGCAGCGCTTTCCCGACGCGGCGGTCATCGTGCTCGAGCAGAACTTCCGCTCGACCCAGACGATCCTGGACGCCGCCAACGCGGTGATCGCCAAGAACGTCGGGCGCCGGGCCAAGCACCTGTTCACGGTGGGCGAGGCCGGCGAGCGGATCCGGCTCTATCGCGCGGGCGACGAGTACGACGAGGGCCGGTGGGTGGCTAGCGAGCTGCGCCGGCTGCGCACCGAGCACGGTCTCGGGTGGAACCAGATCGCGGTGTTCTACCGCACCAACGCGCAGAGCCGGGTGTTGGAAGAGGAGCTCCTGCGAGCCAGCGTTCCCTACCGGGTGATGTCAGGGATGCGTTTCTACGACCGCAAGGAGATCAAGACCGCACTGGCTTATGCGCGACTCATCGTGAATCCGCGAGACGAAGCGTCGGCGCGTCGCGTTATCAACGAGCCCAAGCGCGGCATTGGGGCGACCGCCCAGGCAAAGTTGGGTATCTACGCCGCCGAGCACGGCGTCTCCTTCGCCGAGACGGCTCCCTTCGCCCGCGCGGCGGGACTCACCGGTCGCGCGCTCAACGGGGCGGAGCGATTCGCGTTCCTGCTCGAGCAACTGCGCGCGCTGGCCAACGATCTGACGCCGCGCGAGATGATCGACGCGATTGTGCGCGAGACCGGGATGGGTGACGCGCTGCGCGACGACAACAGCGACGAGGCGTACTCGCGGCTGGAGAACCTGGGCGAGCTCGCGTCGGCGGCCTCTCAGTACGACTCGCTGATGGACTTCGTCGAACGCATGGCGCTCATCTCGGACGCCGACCAACTCGACAGCGAGGCCGGTGCGGTCTCGCTCATGACGTTGCACATCGCCAAGGGACTGGAGTACCCGGCCGTCGTGATCACCGGGCTCGAAGAGACGGTCTTCCCGCACCGTCGGGCGATGGGCGACGACGACGAACTCGAAGAGGAGCGCCGGCTGTGTTACGTCGGGATCACGCGCGCCATGCGCCACCTCGTGCTCACCCACGCGTGGAGCCGCACGTTGTGGGGTCAGCACGCGCCGGCGATACCGAGTCGCTTCCTCACCGAGATCCCCGCGGAGCTCGTCAACGACCTCTCGGCGACGCGGCCGATGCGACGTCCCGTCGACCTCGACGAGGGATTCCTCGGTCGCGACACTGACTTCACCTCGGGTCGCGCGTTCGGGTCCGGTGCCGCGCCGCCGGTGCGTTCGACCGGCGCGGAGAACCTTGGTCTCGTTGTCGGGGACCTCGTCGTGCACGATCGTTATGGCCCTGGAGTCGTCACCAGTGTCGAGGGAGACGGTTCGCGCGCTCGAGCCACCGTGCGATTCGATGAGCACGGCGTGAAGAGTTTGGTCTTGGCGATGACGCCGCTGCGTCGCGCGGAAGAAACCTAAGACGAACCTAAGAAGTGTGCGCGGGCACTGACGGGCTCCCCACGGATGCGTGAGAGACTGTCGCTTTATGGACCTCGCGCGTCCGGTGTACCGGCCACCCAGCCCCCCGCAGCACCACCGGCTGCCCGCCTACGTCTACTGGCGGCGTCGCGCCATCGTCATTCTGGCCGCGGCCACGCTGTGCATCGTCGGGTACTTGGGCGTGACGCTGGCCTTCGCCCTGCACAACCCCTCCTACGGCGCGTCACTCCAGGCCCGGGCGGCCGAGTGGGGGCGCCAGCACGGGCTGGGCGGCGTCGTGACGTGGGCCGAGACCGAGTGGTACAAGCTCCACCCGGCCAAAAAGGGTGGTGCGCCGGTCGGAACCCACATCTTTGGCGAGGGTCCGACCAAGGTGGTGATTCCCGCGGGGATCCATCACCTGCCCGCGCCGACCAACATCGTGTCGCCGGTCGCCAACCCGTTGCCGGGTGAGGGCGTCTGGCACGTCGCCGGCCGACGCACCTCCGACGGAGTGCCGACCGTTTACGAAGCATTCGTGCGCCCGGATCCGGTGCACACCAGCTTCGTGGTCGGCGTCGCGTGGATGGACCCCACGCTGCTGAAAGCCCAGCTCTACTCCGGCTCCTTCATTCCGGGCACGGGTGGTCCCTTCAACTTCACCGCTCCGGTCAGCGCGAAGAACTCCGAGACGCTCGTGGCCGCGTTCAACGCGGGCTTTCGAATGCAAGACGCCAACGGCGGGTACTACACCCAGGGCAAAACGATCCTTCCCCTACGTAACGGTGCGGCGTCGGTGGTGATCTTTAAAGACGGAACAATGACGGTGGGCGAGTGGGGACACGGACTCACGATGGACAACCAGGTCGCCTCCGTACGTCAGAACTTGGACTTGATCGTCAACAACTACAAGGCCGTACCCGGACTGGCCAGTCAGAACACCGACAAGTGGGGCAAGACCCTCGGCGGGACTTTCAACGTGTGGCGCTCCGGACTCGGCGTCACGAGAACCGGGGCCCTCGTCTACGTGGGCGGGCCGGCGATGTCGATCAGCGACCTGGCGAACGTGCTCGTGCGCGCCGGTGCGCGCTACGGAATGGAGTTGGATATCAACACCGACTGGGTCCAGTACTCCAGCTTCACCGGCGCGCTCAACGCACCGATCAACGGCGGTAACGGCACGAGCCTGCTCGGTTCGATGACCGAACCGCCGACCATCTACTTCACGAGTTGGTGGGCGCGGGACTTCTTCACGATGTCCCTGCGTCCGCCACAGTCCAGTACGACGACGACCACCACCACCGGGTCGTCGGGCTAGCCGCGCGCAGCCACCAGGCGCCACAGCGGCGTCGGGAGTACCCGTAACACCAGGGCGACGTAACGAAGCAGCGGCGGGCTCCAGATGACGGGCTCGGCGGTAGCCATTCCGCGCACGATGGCCTCGGCGACCTCGTCGACGCCGGTCGAAAAGGGCGTCGCAGTGCGTCCCGCGGTCATCTTGGAGTGCACGAAGGCGGGTCGGACAATCTGGAGGCTCGCGCCCGTGCCCTCGAGCGACTCGGCCATGCCGAGACACACGCGGTCCAGGCCGGCCTTGGCCGCGCCGTAGAGGTAGGCGTTGCGGCGCACGCGCACCGACGCGATCGACGACAGGACCACGACGCGGCCCTGTCCCTGGGCCACGAGGCGTCGGCGGATCTCGGCGAGCGCGGCGCTGGGCCACGCGAAGTTGACCACCGCCATCGACGCGGCCCTGGTGGGGTCGTCCTCGTCAATCGCTTGGTCGCCGAGCTGCCCGACCGCCACGACGACCAGGTCGATAACGTCGCCAGCCTTGGTGAAGGCCTCCGACACGCAGCGAGCCGCGTCAGCGAGGTCCTCGGCGTCGAATACAACGGTGTCAACGTTCGTCGCGCCGTAGCCGCGCGCCTCGTCGGCCGCCGCCGCCAGGAGCGCGTCGTCGCGTCCGGCCAGGACGACGGTGCGGGTCCGCGCTGCGCACAGACGCTTGGTCAACGCCCGGGCGATGTCCGACGTGCCGCCGATCACCACCACGTTCTGGGGTTGGCCGAAGGCGTTCTCCATGGTCACTCTCCTTCTAGCCCGAGGCGTCGCGCGAGGTCGCTGGTTACGCGGTTTTCCGGGTCGATTCGTTTCTTCACCTCGAGGAACTCGTCGAGGCGCGGGTACATGGCGCGCACTCTGGCCGGATCGAGACGGGCGTCTTTCGCGAAGTACACCCGGCCGCCGGCGGCGATGACCCGTTCGTCGAGCTCGTCGAGCACGCCGGGCAACACGGACGGTCCCACCGGCAGGTCCAGCGCCAAGGTCCAGCCCGGTGCCGGAAACGAGAGCGGACCGGGCGTGGCGGCGCCGAAGCGTTTCAGTACGGCCAGGAAGCTCGGCACGCGTGAGTCGGCCAGACGCTCGATCACGCGCACGATTGTGTCGGCGGCACTATCGGGTATGCAGAACTGATACTGCACGAAGCCGCGCCGTCCGTAGAGGCGATTCCAGTCGCGCACACCGTCGAGGGGATGAAAGAAGGTCGCGAGCGACTGGGTTTCGCCGACCTCGTGGCGAGGCGCGGAGCGAAACCATACTTCGTTGAACGCGCGCACCGTGAGCGAATTGAGCAGACCGCTGGGGGCGTCCACGGGGACAGCAAGACGCGCGCCTCGGGGAGCTTCGAGGTTGGGCGTTGCCACGTCGGCGGCTCGTGCGTGGTCGGCCCGCGTGAGCACGGCCCGACCCATGTGCGCGCCGCGCGTCATGCAGTCAACCCAGGCGACCGAGTAGCGGTAGCCGGCGTCGCCGTCGACCATCGCGGACATCACTGCGTCAAGGTTCTCGAAGCGCTCAGTATCGACGAGGACCCGGTCCGTTTCGATCTTCAACATCTGGACGCTCACGCGGGTGATGACGCCGGTGAGGCCCATGCCTCCGACGCTGGCCCAGAAGAGGTCGGGGTCTTCGTCGGGCGACACGGTGAACGCGCCGCTCGGCGTGACCAACCGCAGGGAGCGCACGTGTGCGCCGAACGACCCGTCAACGTGATGATTCTTGCCGTGCACGTCGGCCGCCACCGCGCCGCCCAGCGTGACCTGGCGGGTACCCGGGGTGACCGGGACGAACCACCCCTGAGGAATCGACGTCGCTAGAAGCTCGTCGAACGAGACGCCGGCCCCGACACTGACGACGCCGTCGTCACCGATGGTCCCGATACCGCCAAGGCCGAGGTTGCTCACCACCACTCCACCGCCGACCTGGGCCGCATCGCCGTAGCTGCGTCCGAGGCCCCGCGCGATAAGGGCGCGTGACGTAGTCAGTACGTCGACGACACCTGCTTCGTCGTCGGGAGTCACGACGTCGGCCACGCTGGGGGCGGTGCGCCCCCAGCCGGTGAGGCGCTGACGCGTCATCAGTAGACGCCCACCCAGAGCAGCACCGCCCATATCAGCACCATGGCCTGGATCTCGCGATTGTGAAAGAGCAGCTCGTCGGGCGCCGCGCCGTTACCCGCTTCGGCCGATCGCATGATGAACAGCACCGCAATCACCACCGGCACCACCGAGAGTCGGATGGGCACGATGTAGTGATGGGCCGAGCTCAGCCCGGTGGCCGACGTGTCGAAGGCCCACAAGCAGTAGCAGGTGACCACGACCGCGGCACTGAGGGTGAGCACCGAATGCAGGAAGTCTCGGCTGTACTCGCTCAGGACCCGGCGCGTGATGCCCGCGCCGACCTTCTCCAACTCCGACGACCGCTTACCCACGACCAAGAAGAGGGCACCGAAGGAGATCACGACGAGGAACCACGTCGACACGAAGATGTGCGACGCCGCCGCCCCGGCGTAGGCGCGCAGGAAGAAGCCCGACGCGACCGACACCATCTCGATGATCACGAGGTTCTTGACGTAGAACGAGTAGGCCAGCGAGTTGACCAGGTAGAGGCCCAGGACCAGGAAGAGCCCCTCGGGCTGCCACAGGAAGAACGGGATCACGAACCCGATTGCGAAGAGCACCACGGCGCTGGCGATCGCCACGGGCACGGACAGCTGACCCGCGGCCAGGGCGCGGTGCCGCTTGGTGGGGTGTTCGCGGTCGGCCTCGACGTCGCGCAGGTCGTTGACCAGGTAGACGCCCGAGGACACCGCGCAGAAGGCGAGAAACGCGGCCCCCGTATGGCGCAGCACGTCAGCGTGCGTCAGGGTCCCGGCAGCCGCGGGTGCGACCACGATGAGTCCGTTCTTGACCCACTGGCGGGGTCGCATGGCCGAGACCAGAGCCCGAAACGGCCCGCGATCGGGGGTCGTCGCCGTCGTCACGACATCCCACGCTACTCGCGGCCCTCTTGACTCCCGATTGGCGACGAGGCCAGAAGCGGGCTGAGAACCGGCCGTAAGATGACCTCACGATGAAGCGCCCCTACCGTGTCGTCGTCGCCAAACCGGGACTCGACGGACACGACCGCGGTGCCAAGGTCATCGCGCGGGCCCTGCGTGACGCCGGATTCGAGGTGGTCTACACCGGCCTGCACCAAACGCCCGAGCAGATCGTCGCGACGGTGGTCCAGGAGGACGCGGATGCCGTGGGACTCTCACTCCTGTCGGGTGCGCACCGCGTGCTGGTGCCGCGAGTCATCCAGTTGCTGGCCGACGCGGACCGCAGCGACGTGCTCGTGGTGGTCGGCGGCATCATCCCGGATGACGACGTCGCTTCGCTGACGAGCGCGGGGGTGTCGCGAGTCTTCACGCCGGGGGCGTCGCTCTCCGAGATCGGCGAGTGGCTCGCGGCGACGCTGGACGAGAGAGAGCCGGCTTCCTAGGGGTGTCGGAGGTTCCATTAGATTGTCGCGAGGACAGTCAGAGGTAATCGTCGATGGATCTCTTTGAATATCAGGGAAAGCAGTACTTCGCGCGCTTCGGCATCGCCGTGTCGCCCGGAGGCGTCGCGGACACCGTGGCCGACGCCGTGGTCGTAGCCGAGGATCTGGGCCTGCCGGTCGTCGTCAAGGCCCAAGTCAAGGTCGGTGGGCGCGGCAAGGCCGGCGGCGTAAAGCTCGCGTCGAACATCGACGAAGTTCGCCAGCACGCGGAGGCCATCCTGGGTCTGGACATCAAGGGCCACGTCGTGCGTCGCCTCTGGATCGAACACGCGAGCGACATCGCGCGCGAGTACTACGCCAGCTTCACCCTCGACCGAGCGAACAAGGTTCACCTGGGGATGCTCAGCGCCCAGGGCGGGGTGGAGATCGAGGTGGTCGCCGAGGAGAACCCCGACGCCATTGCCTTTCTCCAGATCGATCCGGTGGTTGGTCTCGACCTGGCAACCGCGCGTCGCTGGGTCGCCGAGGCCGACCTCGACGAAGAGGCGCGCGCGCAGGCGGCCGAGCTGCTCGTCAAGCTCTACGTTTGTTACACCGAGGGCGACTGCGACCTGGCCGAGATCAACCCACTCATCCTCACTCCCGACGGACGCGTCCACGCGTTGGACGCCAAGGTCACCTTGGACGAGAACGCATCCTTCCGTCATCCGGAGTGGGAGGAGTACCGCGCGACTGAGACCGAGGACCCGCGCGAGAAGATGGCCAAGGAGAGAGGCCTCAACTACATCGGACTCGACGGCACGGTCGGCATCATCGCCAACGGCGCCGGGCTGGCCATGTCGACATTGGACGTGGTCAACCAGGTGGGCGGGAGCGCGGCCAACTTCTTGGACATTGGCGGCGGGGCCAACGCGGACGTCATGGCGTCCGCGCTCGAGGTGATCAACACGGACCCGAAGGTGACGGCGATCCTCGTCAATATCTTCGGAGGCATCACGCGCGTCGACGAGGTCGCCCAGGGAGTGCTCGAGGCCCTCGAGCGCGTGGCGATTACTTCGCCCATCGTGCTGCGCCTCGACGGCACCAACGCGGTCGCCGGTCGCGAGATCCTCAAGCCCCACCTCAGCGAGTCGCTGATCACGGAACCGACCATGCTGGACGCGGCGCGACGCGCCGTCGCCCTGGCGAGTGCGGCGAGCGGCGCATGAGCATCTTCGTCGACGAGAACACCAAGGTCATCGTCCAGGGACTGACCGGCGGCCAGGGTCGATTCCACGGATTGCGCAACCGCGACTACGGGACCAAGGTGGTCGCGGGCGTCACGCCGGGCAAGGGCGGCTCCGACGTCGACGGCATCGTGGTCTACGACGGCGTCGCCGAGGCCGTCGCCGCGACCGGGGCGACCGCGTCGTTCGTCGTGGTCCCGCCGCGTTTCGCACCAGCGGCGATCCTCGAAGCCGCCGCGGGTGGCATCACCTTCATCGTGTGCATCACCGAAGGCATCCCGGCCCAGGACGAGGCTCTCACCTACAACCGGTTGGTCGAAGAGCATCCCGGTGTACGGTTGCTCGGCCCCAACTGTCCGGGCATTATCAGCCCGGGCAAATGCAACATCGGAATCACCTCGGGCGACATCGCGCTCGCGGGTGGGCCGGTGGGCATTGTCTCGCGCTCGGGCACGCTCACCTATCAGGCTCTCCACGAGCTCAGCCAGCAGGGCGTGGGCCAGACGACCTGCGTGGGAATTGGTGGTGACCCGGTCCCCGGCACCAACTTCATTGACTGTTTGAGCGCGTTCCAGGACGACCCGGAGACGCGCGCGGTCATGATGATCGGCGAGATCGGGGGATCGGAGGAGGAACGGGCCGCCGAGTGGATCAAACAGCACATGACCAAGCCGGTCGTCGCGTACGTCGCCGGCGTCACCGCGCCGCCCGGTCGAAAGATGGGCCACGCGGGGGCCATCGTGTCGGGCTCGAAGGGAACGGCGCGCGCCAAGATGGACGCCCTGGCCGACGCGGGGGTGCACGTGTGCGCCAACCCCACCGAGGCCGGACAGAAGATGGTCGAGATCGTCAAGGCGCTCTGACGCAGTGAGCCGCACGCGTCTGGGCGTCATGGTGTCCGGGTCCGGAACCATCCTCGAGGCGATGCTCGAATCCGTGGACGTCGCGGTGGTCGTGGCCGACCGGCCCTGTCGAGGACTCGAGGTCGCGCGCGACGCCGGCGTCGGCGACCTGCTAGTTGACCGAGCACTCTTCGGTGGCTTTTCGGACAGCTTTGACCGCGGCGCGTATACGAGCGCGATCAGTGAAGCGCTGGTTTCGCGCGTCGACCTCGTGGCCATGGCTGGGTTCGGCACCGTGCTCGACGCGGGCTTCTTCGCCGCATTTCCGGGTCGGGTGCTCAACACCCATCCGAGCCTGCTGCCAGCGTTTCCGGGCTGGCACGCGGTGCCGCGCACTCTCGCCGCGGGGGCCACCGAGACCGGCTGCACGGTGCACCTGGCGACCGCGAACCTCGACGACGGGCCTGTGCTCGCCCAACGTCACGTGCCCGTCGAGCCGGGCGACGACGAAGCCACGCTGCACGAGCGCATCAAGGCCGTGGAGCGATCGCTCTATCCGTTGGTCGTCGGTAGGGTGATGGCGGCGCTGGCCGAGGGCCGCGAACCCGCGAGCGTCGCCGAAACGCTGGAGGACTGAATGCGCGCCCTGGTGAGCGTCTGGGACAAGACCGGGCTGGTGGACTTCGCGGCCGATCTCGTCGGGCTGGGCGTGGAGATCCTCGCCTCCGGGGGGACGGCGAGCGCGCTCGGCGCCGCGGACATCGCCCACCTCGACGTGGCTGACGTGACCGGCTATCCCGAGATGCTCGGGGGCCGGGTGAAGACCTTGCACCCGGCGGTGCACGCGGGCATCCTGGCCGACCGCGACGATCCGGAACACTTGGCCGCGCTGGCCGAGCACGGAATCGCCCCGATCGATCTCGTGGTCTGCAACCTCTACCCGTTTTCGTCGGACCCGTCGATCGAGATGATCGACGTCGGCGGCCCGACCATGATTCGCGCGGCGGCCAAGAACCACCAGCACGTCGGCGTCGTCACGAGTCCTCGCCAGTACCCGGAGGTTCTCGCCGAACTACGCGAAGCGGGTCGACTCGGACACGCCACCCGCCACCGCCTGGCGCGCGCGGCGTTCGCCCATACCGCCGCCTACGACGCGCAGATCGTGCGTTGGCTCGACACCGGCGGTGTCGTCGGCGTCGCGCCCGAACGTGTCGACGAAGTCGTGCCCGAGTCGCTGCACCTGACGCTCGAGCGCGCCGAGGTCCTGCGCTACGGCGAGAACCCGCATCAGGTGGGCGCGCGTTACCGGCTGGCCGGCACCACCCCCTGGTGGGACGGCGTGGTTCAGCACGGGGGATCGCAACTCTCCTACCTCAATCTGTTCGACGCCGACGCGGCGTGGCGCCTGGTGCACGAACTGACGGATGACGCACCAGGGTTCGTGGCCGTGGCCATCATCAAGCACGCCAATGCCGCGGGTGTGGCGATCGCCGCGACGACGACCGACGCGTTCTCGCGCGCCCTGGCCGCCGATCCGCTGAGTGCCTTCGGCGGGGTGGTGGCCGTCGGCGGTCACGTGAACGAAGACCTGGCGGGACTGATCAGCGCGGGTCCGCAGGCCGACGTGATCATCGCCGCGTCTTTTGACGCGCCGGCCATTGCGTCGTTGGCCAAGCGTCGCGCGGCGACACGACTGCTCAGCGCCCCCGCGCCCGAGCCGCTCGGGCGTTCGGTACGGGTTCTGGGCTCGACCGCGCTGGTTCAGAGTCCTGACGAACTGCTGGTTCCAGTGAGTGAGTGGCGCTGCGTCACGGAAACGACTCCCTCGGCTCAGCAGCTCGCGGACCTGCTCGTGGCCTGGCGCGTCTGCGCGCGAACGACCTCTAACGCGGTGGTCGTGGCCCGCGACGGTGTGGCCGTCGGGGTCGGCGCGGGCCAACAGTCGCGCGTGGTGGCGTCGGGCCTGGCGACCTCCAAGGCGGGCGAGCTCGCCCGCGGTGCGGCCGCAGCGTCCGACGCCTTCTTCCCGTTCTCCGACGGACTGGCGTCACTCATCGACGCGGGCGTGACCGCGGTGGTCCAGCCCGGCGGCTCGGTGCGCGACCAGGAGGTCATCGACGCGGCCAACGCGGCCGGTATCGTCATGATGCTCACCGGCGAGCGCCACTTTCGTCACTAGGAGACCCATGACCGCAGTCGAGCTCAACGGTGAGGTCGTGGCCGCGCGCGTCAAGATGGAGCTCGCAGATCGGGCCGCTCGCTTGATCGTTGAAGGTCGACCAGCGGGGCTGGGCACCCTGCTGGTGGGAGACGACGGACCCAGCGCGACCTACGTCGCGATGAAGCAACGCGAGTGCGCTGAGATCGGCGTGGCCACCTTCGACGAGCACCTGGCGGCCAGCGCGACCCAGGCCGACGTCGAGGCGGTCGTGGATCGGTTCAACGCCAATCCCCGGATCCAGTCGATCCTCGTGCAGCTGCCGCTGCCGGCGGGAATGAACGAAGAGGAGGTCCTGGGTCGCGTCGATCCCGCCAAGGACGTCGACGGGCTTCACCCGACGAACCTGGGGCGACTGGTCATGGGCGCGCCCGGCCCGCTGCCGTGCACGCCGGCGGGAATCGTTGAGCTCTTGCGCTTCTACGACGTGCCCGTCGAAGGACACCACGTCGTCATCATCGGTCGCGGCGTGACGATCGGTCGTCCGCTGGCCCTTTTGCTCGCACTTAAGCGACCCGGCTGCAACGCCGCGGTGACCGTCGTGCATACGGGCGTGAACGACCTCGGCGCGCTTACGCGCGAGGGTGACGTCGTCGTGGCGGCCGCGGGCGTCGCCGGACTTCTGCGCGCGGACATGGTCAAACCCGGGGCCGCCGTCGTCGGCGCGGGCACCAGCTGGTCCGGTCGCAAGCTCTTGAGCGACGTGGCCGACGACGTGGCGCAGGTGGCGGGTTGGATCACGCCGCGCCTCGGTGGTGTGGGTCCCATGACTCGTGCCATGCTGTTGCGCAACGCGGTTCTCGCGGCGGAGAAGGTGCACTGATGAGCGTTGACGACTTGGGACGCGAATATGACGAACGCCCGTGGGGTAGCTTCACCGTGCTCGACGACCAGATGTTCGACCACAAGGTCAAGCGCATCGTCGTGGCCCCGGGCAAGCGGCTGAGTTACCAGCGCCACCACAAGCGCGCTGAGCACTGGTTCATCGTGAGCGGTCACGCCACCGTCGTGCTCGACGGCCGCGAGGTCGAGTTGGGACCGGGCGAGAGTATCGACATCGCGCTGGGCGCGGCCCATCGTTGCGAGAATCGCGGTGCGACGCCGGTGGTCTTCATCGAGGTGCAGCACGGCACCTACTTCGGTGAGGACGACATCGTTCGACTCGAAGACGACTTCGGACGCGCCGACTGATCCGTGCGCATCGACGCGCTGCTCGCGGCCGGCCCGACCCGGTCGTTCGAGTTCTTCCCACCCAAGTCCGACGAGGAGTCGGCCATCCTCTCCGCGACGCTGGCCGACCTCGAGCCGCTCAAGCCCTCCTTCGTCTCGGTCACTTACCGTGGTGGTCACGCGGCGCGACAACGAACCTTCGACCTGGTTAACGCAATTGAGCGCGCCGGGCGCCTCACGGCCATGGCCCACGTGGTCTGCGTGGGTCACACCCGCGCCGAGATGCGTGAGATTCTGTCGAACTATCGCGCCGCGGGCGTGGAGAACCTCATGGCGCTACGCGGTGACGCCCCCGACGGTCCGGAACAGGCGTCCCAGTTCGTTCACGCGCTCGATCTCGTCGAGCTAGCGCGCGAGGTCGGACCCTTCGCCATTGGCGTCGCCGCGCACCCCCAGGGTCATCCCGACTCGGAGAGTTTCGAGTTGGACCGACGGTTCCTCGCCGAGAAGTTACGCGTGGCCGACTTCGCGGTCACCCAGTTCTTCTTTCGCGCGCGCGAGTGGGCCGCCCTGGTCGAAGACCTCGGATCGCGCGGGGTGACCAAGCCGGTGCTCCCGGGGATCATGCCGGTGACCACGTTGTCGGGAATCGACCGGATGGCTCAGATGGGGGGTCGCGTCCCCGACGAACTGGTCGAGCGCCTCGTGGGGGCCAATGAACACGGCGGACCGACGGCGGTGCGCGCCGAGGGGATCGTCGCGGCGATCGAGCTGTGCCGCGAGCTGCTCGCCGATGGCGCGCCGGGCCTGCACTTCTACACCTTGAACCGCTCGACCGCGACGCGTGAGATCCACCGCGCCCTCTTTTCCACCTGACCCAGGACCTTTGTCCCTCGGGGGGTTGCAGAGAGTCCTCGTAGAATGAGGAGATGCCCGAAAAGATCACAATGAGCGCCGACGGTGTTCTCAACGTCCCCGACAACCCCATCATCCCCTTCATCGAAGGCGACGGCACCGGCGTCGATATCTGGCCCGCGGCGCGCCTGGTTCTGGACGCCGCGGCGGCCAAGCACGGTAAGCAGATCGCCTGGAAGGAGGTCCTGGCCGGTCAGAAGGCCTTCGACGAGACCGGTGACTGGCTGCCCGAGCAGACGGTGACCGACTTTCGTGATTACCTCATCGGGATCAAGGGTCCCCTGACGACCCCGATCGGCGGGGGTTTCCGATCGCTCAACGTGGCGCTGCGCCAACTGCTGGACCTGTACGTCTGCCTGCGGCCCGTGCGCTGGTTCAAAGGGGTTCCCTCTCCCGTGAAGCACCCCGAGCTGGTGGACATGGTGATCTTTCGCGAGAACACCGAGGACGTCTACGCCGGGCTCGAACTCGAGGCGGGTACCGCCGAGGCCGAGAAGCTCCGCGCGTTCCTGCACGACACCTACGGCTGGAACATCAAGGAGATGAGCGGTCTGGGCATCAAGCCGATCTCCAAGAGCGGCTCGGAGCGACTGGTGCGCGCGGCGCTCAAGTACGCGCAGATCCACGACCGTCCTTCGGTGACGATCGTCCACAAGGGCAACATCCAGAAGTTCACCGAGGGTGCGTTCATGAAGTGGGGCTACCAGCTCGTGCGCGACGAGTTCGCTGACGTGGCGGTGGGTTGGGACGACTGCGGTGGCAATCCCGGTGACAAGATTCTGGTGAAGGACGCCATCGCCGACATCGCGCTGCAGCAGGTGCTGACGCGGCCCGCCGAGTTCGACGTCATCGCCACCACGAACCTGAACGGTGACTACCTTTCCGACGCCCTGGCGGCCCAGGTCGGCGGAATCGGCATCGCCCCGGGGGCCAACATCAACTACGTAACCGGACACGGGATCTTCGAGGCCACGCACGGCACCGCACCCAAGTACGCGGGCCAGGACAAGGTCAATCCGGGCTCGGTGCTGCTGTCTGGGGTTTTGATGTTCGAGCACCTGGGGTGGACTGGCGCGGCCACTGACATCGTCGCGGCCCTCGAAGCGACGATTGGCGACAAGATCGTCACCTACGACTTCGCGCGCCAGATGGACGGCGCGACCGAAGTCAAATGTTCGGAGTTCGCCTCGGCGATCGTTGACCGTCTCTAGGAGGAGTCATGGCCACCCCCGTCCACGTCACCGTCACCGGAGCCGCCGGCCAGATTGGCTACCAGTTGGTGTTTCGCATTGCGTCCGGTCAGCTGCTCGGGCCCGACACGCCGGTCGTCCTGCGGCTCCTCGAGATCGAACCCGCGATGAAGTCACTCGAGGGCGTCGTCATGGAACTCGATGACTGCGCCTTTCCACTGCTGGCGGGAGTGGAGGCGACGAGCGAACTGGCCACTGCTTTCAGTGGCGCGTCGTGGGCGCTGCTCGTTGGTTCGATCCCGCGCAAGGCGGGCATGGAGCGTGGCGACCTACTCGACGTCAACGGTGGCATCTTCAAGCCCCAAGGCCGTGCCATCGCCGAAAACGCCTCGTCCGACGTGCGGGTGCTCGTGGTGGGCAATCCGTGCAACACGAACTGTCTCATCGCGCGCTCCAACGCTCCTGAAGTCCCGGCGGACCGTTGGTTCGCAATGACGCGCCTCGACCAAAACCGCGCCGAGACGCAACTGGCCAAGAAGGCTGGCGCACCCGTGGCGGGCGTGAAGAATCTCGCGATCTGGGGTAACCACTCGGCGACGCAGTTCCCGGACTTCGCGAACGCGACGATTGATGGAGTGGCCGTCCCCGATGTGATCGGCGACACCGAGTGGTTGCGCGGGAAGTTCCTCACGACGGTGCAGAAGCGCGGCGCCGCGATCATCGAAGCGCGTGGTGCCAGTTCGGCCGCGTCAGCGGCCAATGCCGCCATCGACACCGTGGTGGGGCTGCGGGCGGCGACGCCGGCCGACGACTGCGTCTCGGTAGGTGTGACGAGTCGCGGCGAGTACGGATCTCCCGAAGGCCTAACCTTCGGCTTTCCCGTCACGGCAGATGGTGTGGGTTCGTGGTCGGTCAAGGAAGACTTTAGGCGTGATGACTTTGCAAACGAGAGAGTCAAGATCACTACCGATGAGTTACTTGCGGAACGCGATGAGGTTCGAGCACTCGGCCTGATTTAGTGTTTTTTGTTCACTCCTGCGGCGTCGGGGAGTCGTGCGGCGCCATTTAACGACCCTTCGACAGTGAAGTACCTCGAATCGAGGATGCCGTCGAGTCGACTCATCAGCCTGTTGCTGTGGCCCAGATGGTGCGCAATACTCGGGTCTCATACCAAAAAGGGGGGAGTCAATGGCGTATCGAGCCCGTCAAATCGGAATAATCAAATACGGCCAGTTCGGTGACTATCTGAAGACGTTCAAGAAGCTCGAAGAGGTCTGCCGCGCGCGGGGGTGGGCGGCGTCGCGGCTCCTGTCTCCCGTGGCCGGAGTCGGCAACGAGATCGTCATCGAAACGGATTATCCGGACCTGGCAACATTCCAGAAGGAGCTGGATTCCTTTTACGCCGACGAGGAGGCGTTCAAGTTGTTCCGCGCCGGTGGACAGTACTTCGTAGAAGCGTCAATCCGAAACGAACTACTCGAGGACGTCCCGATGGACTTTCCCGGCAGCGATTAACTGAAGCGAGAATCGTTCAACCGTCTCGCTCGGGCGCACCGTCCGGCGCGCTTTCTCGTCGCTGGGCGCTTGTTCTGTGCGACGGCGATATCTCGCGGCCCGTCACGCCCTCCAAGAGTGGTGATGGAAAAGTTCAGCCGATGAACGATTTGACGTCCGCAATGAGCTTGTTCTCGATCTCCATGGTCCACGCTGACTCGGCAACATCAATCAAGAGGAACAACTCAGAGATGAGCAGTGTCTCGATCGCTGCGACGCCGAGGTGTTCGAGCCACTTGCCGATACCAAAGCGGACCTTGAAGTCGTTCGGCTGGCCCGAGATCGTGATCGTTAGGGCTCGATCGGCGGTTACGACCTCGCGAAGGAAGCCGCCCTTCTTGGCCTGAATGACCGTTCCCTGGTCGCTAGGCGCCGACGTCTGAACGGTGAATGCATCCTTCTTCAGGTACTCCTCGATGTGCGACTGTAGTGAGCCCAGGTCCGTTCCCTTGCCCTCGAAGTGCTGTTCCTTGTCTCCTAACATGACACTCTCCTCATATTTGTTGACTTTCGTTCGATCAGAGTGACGTCACCCTTCGACCGGCTCGGTACTTCAAGTTCCTGGCCGAGGCGTCGAAATCACGAGGTCAAACTACAGTCAGCGGGGTTCACTCCGTTCGCAACTCAGAGCATTGAACGAACCCAATCCTGTAGAGCTCAATATCCCGAGGCGACCCATACGTGCATTGACAAAAGGGCCGTACGCTCACGTCGCGGCTGCGCTTGATCTGGCACGCAGACTCTCTTGCGACTACCTGTCAATTCGGACCGCAGCTCTCGGGCAGTCTCGGCGGATTGACCAGTGCCGTTCCGAGTCCGCCCACGTATGTCCGTTCAATCGAAGGCTCTTCATTCGCGTACGCCAAGAAGCGGGTGGGGAACCTCATGCCTTCGAGCGATATATGCAGGAATCGAACGGACGTGGCGACCACCACCTTGAAGGCGGACGCGTCCGCGCCATCGAATGGGGGCAGATGATGCGCGGTGCGTAGCTCCAAGAACCATTTGTTGGGCTGGTGGATCGCGTTGTAGAGCTTCACGCCGTTGCGAATGGGATTGCACTGGTCAGTCAAACTGTGAACCACCAGAAGATTGGGTCGACTGGCTTCGGTTCGATACGACTGAGCCGAGTCCTCGTCGCCGGACAGAACGACGACCGCGCGATAGGGGATGCCGGCGCGCAGGCTGGCGTAGGTCACGCCCTGGGGATCGACACCGTGGTCGTAGGCGAGCATCCCGACGGCCGTGGCGCCATCGGAGTGTCCGGCGAGGGCAATCTCGGAGGCCTGCACGAGACCGTCGACGATGGGGCACTCGGTTGATGCGGTGGTCGATGCTTGAATGACCGCCTTGGTCACGAATGCGAGATCGCCAGGTTCGTTCACGAGATCACCTTCGGTGTTCACGCCGTGCTGCGCGTTGACCTCTGACGACTCCTCATCCGGAAAGAAGGGCGCCACCACCACGAAGCCCGCCTCCGCCCACGAGTCCAATAGCGCCGCGTAGGTGTCCGGCGTCACGTCGTAACCATGGGCGAAGACAATCGTTGGGTAACCGCCGCTCTGCCCGACGGGGGGTGCACCCGCTTGTTCCACGGGCTCTCCCGGAATGGGCTGGGTTGGGTAACGAATTTCGGTGACCAGGGTGCGACTGGTGGTCAAGACCGATGGTGGCGTCGTCGAGTAGTTGATGACGCGGCGAGTGTGATCAACGAATGTGCATCGCGCAAGTCCGACCGCGAAAACGGAACTTTGGGTCAGGGGACGAACGCCGTCGGCCCCAGCATGTTGTGGGGCGATCACACAACTTGCTACGGCCAGAATCGCGGAAACGTGGAGAAGTGCGGTGTCAAAAGGGGTACGGCGTCGTCCGCTCGATTCCGACCGGCTCGACCCTGGCAGAGTCATCGAGCGCCCACCACAGACCGCCTATGCAACGGTTTACTCAGGTCGACGGCAAGCGGCGCGTGAGGTGCGCACCACGTGCCGTGCGCCGCCGCGGAGGGATGGCCCTGGAGGAGAAGCGCGAGGCGACCACACGGTAGATGACCCCCACGACAAGACCGCACCCGAGTGCGACGAGGTGTTCCACGCCGTCGACTCCCGGGGCGATCACATACGCAGCCACGAGCGCTGCGCCGAGAAGCTCCGCGCTCCGATTCATCCGAGCCACGATCAAGAGACACGCGCCCACAGCGGTCGTGGCGGCCGAGGGTCCCGTGTCGAGCACGTGAACGAGTGCCGGCGTCAGGCCGAACACGTGGGTGTGTACGGCGTCCAACACGACGCGAGCAACCAGCGTGGCACCGAAGTGTCCGAGGACCGCAAGCACGATGGTCAAGCGGCGGCCTAGGACGAACTCTCCAATGCCGAAGACCGCGAGGATCTGGGCGCACGCGGCCCACACGGGCAGATAGGGGGTCGCGAGAAACAGTGAGAGGGGAAGTCGCGCGAGCTCGACCTTGATTGGTAGTGCAGCCGACACCCCTCCGGCCCTCCACAGGAACGACCTGAGCGAGTGATTCTCCGCGAGCGCGTACACGACGGTGGTGGCCGAAGCGACGCCGACCGCGAACCACGGACGAGTTCCGCGTGACCACCCTTGTCGCAGGATTGCCCAGAGTCCGCGCCACTCGCCGAACCACGTGCCCCGCCATAATCGACGAGCGCGCACGATTAGAGGCCCCTCGGAGTACGACTCATCGACCGAGCCTTGTCTCTCTAGTGTCACATCCACCGTCCCGACGGAACCTGCGACCGACTCTAACCAGCCTCAAGGACAAATCGACTGCTGGACACCGTGGTCCTCTAGGTCGCGACACCATCCACCAATTTTGAAGGCCGGATCAGTTCCTTTGTACGACTGGGTGTCGAGGGAACAATCCGACCCGACGCCGTATCCGGGCTCGAGTGCGGAGGGCGGCGTCGGTCTGTCGGCGCTTCCTAAACTCGGCGCGGTGAATCAGCCCGACCAGGTCGAGACTCTGAGCTTGAGCCAATGGCGCTCGTGGCTGCGTCGCCACCACACTCGCGGCGACGGTGTGTGGGTGGTCTTCTTCAAGAAGTCGTCAGGTCGCGCCAAGGTCGACTACGAGGAGCTGGTGTGCGAGGCCGTCTGTTGGGGATGGATCGATTCGAAGGTCGCGAGAGTCGACGAAGAAAGGACTCGCATTTGGTTCTCGCCCCGACGACCTAACAGCAAGTGGTCCCCGTCGAACGTTGGCCGCGTGGAGTTGCTCATGGCGGAAGGAAGGATGCAACCCGCGGGTGAGCGCGCGGTGCTCGACGCGAAGAGGTCAGGTCTCTGGCCGGGGTCGGATACTGGCGGACCGTGACGCAGCTCGATGCAGCCAGTGCTAGCTCGGCGCACCGCCTTCAAGGGAACCCAAGCGTCGAGACATTCTGAGTGGCCATTTTCTGGCCACCCCGGTCGCGTCAGTTGCTGCGGTCTTGAATCTCCCATGCGTGGTCGGTGACGTGCCAGGCGAGACGGCGAATCGCGTAGCGGGTAGGCCATTTCGGATTTGTCGATCCTTGGCGCAGTTGCACGAGGATCGCATCACGCAGCTCGGGCCACGGTGTTCGAGGCGGGACCCTCGTGCCGATCCGTGAGACGTAAGCCCGCTCGGCCTCCCGCACGTGATTGACCACGGCGTCGCGGTCCCGACCCCCGCCGCGCGGACCTTTGCGTAACGCGCTCGGAGCGGAGACGACAACCTGGTCGAAGTAACGCCAGCAGTCCTCGACCAGTCCGAGGTGGCGCGACGTCTCCGCTCGGGTGAGGGGCTTCGCGTCCCAGGGACCACGGGCGTCGGGCGCACCGAAGTCGGTGGTCGCGTTGCCCGCCAGTGTGGCGACGACCTTGATCGTGCCCGGATCGAACGTGCTTGACACGACGTCGGCGTAGCGGTCCTGGTAGTCCATCAACGAGTCGAGAGCGAGATCGGCGGTCTTGGCCCGCCGGCACCAGCCGGGCCACTCCAGCGCCACCGCGAAGGCGCTGCGCGATGTCTCTTCGATGTAGACGCGCGTTACCGGGGCACTCACGACCCGCGAGCCTATCGACGCCGTGTCAGGTGGCGACGTCGTGCAGAGCGAGCGCCGCGGTCGCGGCCACCTCGAAAAGGCCCTCGCGAACCGATCCGGCGCGGTCCCAGTGGCGCGAGTCCCACGTGTCGCCCGCCAGCGAGTCACCGGCGTAAAGAAGCTGGGCGAATCGCAGCCCGCGATATCGTGCGACGGCGATGAAGGCAGAAGACTCCATGTCCACCATCGAGCACCCCTCGTCGAGGCGACGTTGGACGCGCGAGCGCGTCTCGCGAAAGAGCGCGTCGGTGGTCCACGTTCGTCCCAAGAAGAACGGCACGTTGGCAATGGTCAGGGCCGTCTCCAGTGCGCTCACCCCGACGGGGTCTGCCTCGATGATTCGGCTGGGGGCCGCGTAGTGCAGGCTCGTGCCCTCGTCGCGGAGTGCCGACGTGACGACCATGACATGGCCCAGCGCGAGGTCGTCGACCAGCGCGTCCGCCCCTCCGCACGCGACGAAGGTGCGAACACCGAGCGCGGCGACCTCCTCGACGACCCCGGCGGCCAGCGGGGCCCCAACACCGGGGTGCACCACGGTGACCGGACCCCGCGGCGTCGCGAATTCGTAGACGGGGTTGCTGCCGATCTCGCTTCGCAGTGTGTACACCTCGCGTAACCGACCCGCCGCGGCGAACGCCTCCAGGACCTCGTTGAAGAAGCACAGGACAGCGGCGGGAGCCACGCCCGGTTGGCCCTCGTGCATCATGTGCGCCTCGATGACGCCGGGCTCACCCCGGTCGTCTTCGAGCAGAGGTAACTGCACCCTCAGCCCTCGGCGCGCGGGTGGGCCTTCTTCAACCACTCGACGAGCGCGACCACCGCGTCTAGGTCGCCGCTCAGCTTCACGCGCCCACCGCGCAGGGCGCTCGCGCTGCTGAGGGTGCCACTGACTAAGGCTCGCGCGTCGTCAAAGCTCAGGCGCAGCAGCGCGTCAGCGGCGAGGTGGTCTCCCGGTTCCGCCGACGCCTTCTCACGCGAGAGGGTGAACGTCAGTGCGTGCGGCAGTGCGCTGGGCGCATCGGTGAAATCCAGCACCACACGTACGGAGTCCTTCGTGTCGAGTGGAACCGGCCCGGCTGCGGCCAGAGAGGTGTTCAGCCCGGCGAACCACTCGTCGGTGAGGAAGTCCGCCACGACCTAGGGGGCGGGTTGCGCCGCGGCGTCGTCCGACGACCGCTTCTGGCGCCGCAGGATCTTGCGTCCCAGCCACGCAACGGGGTCGTAGTGGGCGTCGACCACCCGTTCCTTCAAGGGGATGATCGCGTTGTCGGTGATCTTGATGTGCTCCGGACAGACCTCGGTGCAGCATTTCGTGATGTTGCAGTAGCCGAGACCCAGCTCCTCGCGCACGTAGTCACGCCGGTCGTTGGTGTCCAGGGGATGCATCTCGAGTTCGGCGACGCGGATGAAGAAGCGAGGGCCGGCGTAGTTGGTCTTGTTGTCTTCGTGGTCGCGGATGACGTGACACACGTCCTGGCACATGAAGCACTCGATGCACTTGCGGAACTCTTGGCCGCGTTCGACGTCACGCTGGGACATGCGGTACCCGCCTTCGGGCATCGGGGGTAACTGTACGGCCGGGATCTTCTCGGCCACGGCGAAGTTGAACGAGACGTCGCTCACGAGGTCGCGAATGATCGGGAAGGCTCTCATCGGCGCCACCGTCACCGGTCCGGCGGGGAGCTGGTCCATGCGGGTCATGCACATCAGGCGAGGCCGGCCGTTGACCTCGGCCGAGCACGAGCCGCATTTGCCGGCCTTGCAGTTCCACCGACACGCCAGGTCCGGCGCCTCGGAGGCCTGGATGCGATGGATGACGTCGAGTACGACCTCACCCTCGTTCGGCTCTAACGTGAACGTCTCAAAGTCGCCACCGGAGGCGTCGCCGCGCCAAATCCGCATCGTCACGTCGGCCATTACGTCGCCTCCTCGAGCAAGGCTCGGAGTTCGTCGGGCAGGGTCAGAAGTGGTGAACGCTGCGTCTCGTACGGGCCGTCCCAGCGCCCGTCGCTGGCCGAGGTGGCCAGGTTGAAGGTCGCGAACTCGGGGACAGCCTTGGGGAAGTCCTCGCGGGTGTGGCCCCCGCGCGACTCGTGGCGGTCGCGCGCACCGAGCGCGGTGGCGCGCGAGACGCTGATCATGCTCGGCAGGTCGGTGGCCAGGTTCCAGCCCGGGTTGTACGCGCGTGGTCCCGAGACCTTGACGTTACGCACGCGTTCGGCGAGGCCCTCGAGGCTCGTAATGGCCAGGTCGATCTCCGAGGCGGTGCGGATGATCCCGACGTTGACCTGCATCATCTCTTGTAGGTCGCGTTGGATGTCGTAGGGATTCTCGCCGCTCTCGCGTTCGAAGGGCGCCAGAGCCTCGGTCACCGCCTCTTCGACCCGCGCGTCGCTCAAACCGTGCGCCACGTCGCCACTCACCACGTAGTCGGCGGCGGCGGCCCCCGCGCGACGACCGAAGACCACGAGGTCGCTCAGCGAATTGCCGCCGAGGCGGTTCGCTCCGTGCAGGCCCGCGGCCACCTCACCCGCGGCGTAGAGCCCCAGGACTCGCGTCGCGGCGGTCTCGGCGTCGACCTTGACGCCGCCCATGATGTAGTGGCAGGTCGGGCCGATCTCCATGGCCTCACGCGTGATGTCCACTCCCGCCAGCTCCATGAACTGGTGGTACATGGACGGCAGGCGTCGGCGGATGAACTCGGCAGAGCGCCGACTGGCGATGTCCAAGAACACGCCGCCGTGGGGAGTTCCCCGCCCCGCCTTGACCTCGGTGTTGATGGCGCGCGCGACCTCGTCGCGCGGCAGCAGTTCGGGCGGGCGGCGGCCGGCGTCGTGGTCGTCGTACCAGCGGTCGGCCTCCTCCTCGGTCTCGGCGGTCTCGGCGCGGAACATGTCGGCGACGTAGTTGAACATGAAGCGCTGGCCCTCGGAGTTGCGCAGCACTCCGCCGTCGCCGCGCACGCCCTCGGTGACGAGCAGGCCGCGCACGCTGAGTGGCCAGACCATTCCGGTCGGGTGGAACTGGATGCACTCCATGTCGATGAGCTGGGCTCCGGCCCAGAGCGCCATCGCGTGCCCATCGCCAGTGCTCTCCCAGGAGTTCGACGTGAACTTCCAGGACTTGCCGACACCGCCAGTGGCCAGGATGACCGCCTTGGCGGCGAAGGTGACGATCTCACCGGTGGGGCGCCAGTACGCCACGCACCCGGCGATGCGACCATCGTCGTCGTGCAGGAGCCGCAGCACCTTGCACTCCATGAAGACGTCGGTGCCCATGGATATGACCTTTTGCTGAAGCGTGCGGATGAGCTCGAGACCGGTGCGGTCACCCACGTGCGCCAGCCGCGCGTAGCGGTGGCCGCCGAAGTCACGCTGGAGGATCTTGCCGTCGGCCGTGCGGTCAAAGAGCGCGCCCCACTGCTCGAGTTCGTAGACGCGGTCCGGCGCCTCCTTCGCGTGCAACTCGGCCATGCGGTAGTTGTTGAGCATCTTGCCGCCGCGCATCGTGTCGCGAAAGTGGACCATCCAGTTATCCTCGGACTGGACGTTGCCCATGGCCGCGGCCATCCCGCCTTCGGCCATCACCGTGTGCGCCTTGCCGAGAAGTGACTTGGTCACGACCGCCACGCGCAGCCCACGCTGCTCGGCCTCGATGGCCGCGCGCAACCCCGCACCGCCGGCGCCGATGATCACGACGTCGTACTCGTGGTGTTCGTAGGGGGTCACGATCGAGGTCCTTAGAAGATCCGGTAGTCGGTGAGAGCACCGGAGGCGACCAGGCGAATGTAGACGTCGGTCAAACCGACGAAGATGAGCGACGCCCACGCCAGGTTCATGTGTTTGGAGTTGAGCGGGGTCAGCATCTTCCAGAAGCGGTAACGCAGCGGGTGGGCCGAGAAGCTGCGTACCCCACCACCACACAGGTGGCGGCAGGCGTGACAGCTGAGCGAGTACAGCCACAGCAGTGTCGCGTTGACCACGAGCACCAGCGTGCCAACGCTCACGCCCCAGCCGATCCCCGGCTCGCGAAACGCACGGACGGCGTCGTAGGTAAGGATCACGTTGAACACCAGGCCGGCGTAGAAGAAGTAACGGTGCAGGTTCTGCATGACCAGCGGGAACCGGGTCTCGCCGGAGTAGTTAGTGTGCGCGTCGGCGACGGCGCAGGCGGGTGGTGACCACCAGAAAGCCCGGTAGTAACTGCGCCGGTAGTAGTAGCAGGTGAGGCGAAAGCCCAACGGGACAATGAGTATCAACAGCGCCGGCGAGATCGTCCACCACGAGAACCAGATTCCGTGGGCCGCGCCCGGCGCGCAGGATCCAGTGAGGCACGGCGAATACAGGGGGCTGATCTCGTCGCGATGCATGAGGGCGCCGACGTAATAGTTCTTGTTCTGGAACGCCGCCCACGTCGAATAGATCACGAAGGCGCTGAGCACCGACACCGTGGCGACAGGCTGGACCCACCACCGGTCCGAGCGCAGTGTCGTGGTTTCCGGACCGCCACGAGTTCCTCCGAGGACCACCTTGGTGGAGCTTTCCGCGACCGCCACTGCTACTCCTCGTCCCTGACCGTGATGTGCTCGCGCGGTGAGCGCGCGACCTCGACCATCCTAGGCACGACGCTTGGGACCCTTCGGAGTGCGCGAGGCCTTCGGCGTGCGGCGTGCGGGCGCCTTCGTCGGCGTCACCATACGACGCGCACCGCGCCCCAAAGGTTTCGGCCAGTCGCCCCGCGCGGTCACCGACGTGATCTCGTCGATGAATGCAGCGGTGGCGCGGGTGGGTGCGTGGTGATTGGGCCGCACTAGCCCGACTGTGCGCTCGAGCGTCGGCGAGGTGAGACGGAGCCCCTTGACTCCGGGCACGCCGAGCGCGACGATGCTCGGCACGATGACCGCGCCGAGCCCGGCGGTGACGTACGAGTGGACGCTCGCGACCTCGGCGCCGTCGATTGCAACGCTCGGCTCGAAACCGGCTCGAGCGAACGCGTTGACTGTCGTCGTTCGAAGGTCGTAGCCCTCGCGAAACATGATCATTGAGACCCCGCGTAGGTCGCTAAATCGCACCTCACTCAGCCGGGCGAGGGGATGGTTGGTCGGCACCATGACGACCAGCTGCTCGGTGGCCAGAACGGTCACCTCGAGAGTCGCGCGCGCCAGTGGCACGATGGCCAGAGCCACGTCCAGGGCGCCGGCTTCGAGCAGTTCGGCCAGTTCCTCCGAGTTGCGCTCGACCACCGTGAGGGCAATCTCCGGGTAGTGCTGGTGGAACGACGCGAGCACGTGCGCCAGCAGGGTCGCGCCCAGACTGGGCGTCGCGCCAACGGTCACCTTCCCTCGACGTAGGGCCTCGACCTCGGCGACGCCGCGCATGACGTCGTTGACGCTGGCCAGCGCGCGGCGCGCCAGCGGCAGCAACTCCTCGCCGGCGTCGGTCAGAGACACCGGCCGAACGCTCCGGTAAAAGAGCGAGACACCCAATGACTGCTCGAGTCGGTTGATCTGCGCGCTGAGTGACGGCTGGGCGACATTGAGGAGCTCCGCGGCGCGCGTGAACTGTTGCTCGTCGGCCACCGCCACGAAATAGCGCAGTTGCTGGACGGTCAGGCCCTCCACCATCGTCATAGTTTTACGCTATCAGAATTTGAAACTAGTACGCATATTTCTAATGAAAGGACTTAGGTCTCTAGTTCCGGCGACCGACGGATACCTAGGTTGGTTTTATGAAGACATTCACGAGATTGATAGCAGTAGGCACATTGAGCACCCTGGTGCTGAGCGGAATCGGCGCGGCCTCCCAGGCCGCGGTTCGGACACCCGCACCGGCCTCGCACGCGACGATTGTCGCCCACGTGATCAAGAGGGTCGCGTTCAAGGGCAGCTACCACGGCACGATCGGCCTCCTCTGGAGCTCGACCGGCGTGACGGCGACCCACGTGGTTGGACACGGCACCGGGACCCTCCTCGGGTCGAGCGCGATGTCGGGCCACGGCGCGGGGACCGCCGCCAACTCCTGTGACCCGTTCTCGGGTACCGGCTACCTGTCGGGCGCGGGCAGCAAGGTGACGATCAAGGTCGTCATCTCCAGCAAGACCCAGGCCTGCGCGATCGGTCAGGCCGCGCCGACGACCGTCGTCGTCAATGGTGTCGCCACCGTCACGGGCGGCACGGGCAAGTACAAGGGCGCGAAGGGCACCTTGAGCTTCAAGGGCTCTTTCTCCGTTCAGTCAACGACCGCCGGGTCCAGTGAGAGCGACGCGTTCACTGCGAACCTCACGGGCACGTTGTCGGTCATTCGCTAGTAACCAACCTAAGAGCAAGGACCTCACCATGAAGAAGTTGATGTCAGTACTGGCTGTTGGGGCCATGACCCTCGGCAGCATCGCCGTGTTTAGCGTGGGGTCTGCCTCGGCTGCCACCACCACACCCACCGTGGTGTTGAGCGGCGCCAAGGGAACCTTCCCCGGCACGACGCCACCCCTCGTCGCTACCACCAGCGTCGCCGGCAAGGTCACCTTCACCGCCGGTGGAGCGACCATTACCGGTTGCTCGTCGGTAGCAACGTCGACGATCACTCCCTTCCTCGCGACGTGCTCGTGGGCTCCGACGGCGGCCGGTGCGGTCGCGTTTGGTGCCTCGTTCGTCCCGACCGACACCACCGACTACGCCAACGCCACGGCTGCGACGTACAACGTGACCATCGCGGCACCGATTCAGGGCAACACCGGTGGCCCGATCTACTTCACCGTCGACACGGTGGGTACTGCGAACAGCTGCGGCATCCAGTCGTCCTTCGTCGTCGGTGACGGAATCGTCTTTCGCGTGTCGGCGAATGACTCCGCCTTCGGCGGCGCGGCCCTGACGTCGGCGAACGTCTCGAGTGCGACCATCACCGTGACCGGCTACGCGACCGTCATTCCGCTCGCCTACGCCAACCACGGCGGCCTCGGAATATGGACCGGTGTGCTCCAGACCGGCTCCGGTGCCGGCCAATACAGCCCGACGGGTGCCGTCCCTTACACCATCACCATGAAGACCATCGCCGTGCCGGCAGTGACCAAGAGGGTCACCGTCGTCACCCACCGACGCGTCCTGGTCCGCGGCAAGTACGTGCTGCGCACGTTCCACCACATCAAGATCGTGGTCGTCACCAAGGCCATCCCCGGCGCCACCGGAACGTTCAGCCCGAGCGGGACGATGTCAGTGCTGACGTTGCTGGCCGCTCCGGTCACGTTGAAGTAATCGCCTTGCAGATGTAAAGCAATTCGCGTGTCCGCGTAGTCCCGAGTGAACGATTCGAGCATCAATGTTCACTCGGGACTCGTGACAACGAAGTGAGTACCAGGGTACAAAGTCACTCACCTAAGTCCCTAGAGGGGGATGCGGGAAGGAAGAAGGAACAATGAAAGCGACTCGACAAGAGAGGTCCCGGAGTTTCTTCGCCGTACGGTTCGTCGCGGCTGTCACGCTGCCGATCGTCATGCTGGCTACGTCCAGTGGTGCCGCGTCGGCGCCACCGGCCAACCCGATGCAACTCACGGCGCCGAGCGGTCTTCCGGGTACGAAGATGCCCTATGGCGGCATTACGGCCGCGACCTTCACGGCCTCAGCGAACTACCAGAAGCTCTCCACCAGTCCACAGGCCGGCGTCACGGGTACGCCTATCACGATCAAGGGTTCGCGACTCACCCCCAGCACGACGTTGCAGCTCACATGGGGTACCAATACCGCCACGTGGAGCGTCGACCCGGAGCCCAACACGGTGAACTACCTGGGATCGGTCTACTCGCCAACCTCCGCGGGCTCACTGCTCAACGGCTCTAACTCGATGTACGTGAACCTGGCCACGGTGACGACGGACGCCAGCGGCAACTTCAGCCTGAAGACAACGGCGCCCAGGGACTTCGGTGGCAACCACGACATCTGGGCGGTCGCCGGGAACGTCGGGGTCGCCAACGGGTCCTTCGACCTGCTGCGCACCGTGACGATCTCTCCCAAGAGTGGGCCGGTCGGCACGCCCATCACCGTCACCTACACCTCCATGGATGCCAATCCCTACGGCGGCGGAGGCTCGATCCTCTGGGACAACCACTACGCCGGCGAGATCATGGGCAACTGGACCCGGGGCACCGCGAGTGTGACGATTCGGGCGTCGGGCGGCGTCGGCCGCCACATCGTCGTCGTCGGTGACGCCATCAGCTTCCAGTACCTCAACCCCATCCAGTCACCGATCACTGACGACATCGGCGCCGCGCGCGTCTTCACTGTCACCAAGGGCCACGCACTGCCGAAGCCGTCGATCACCTGGCCGGCCAGCGTCACGCCCAACGTGAGCGCCACCCAGTTGACGACCATGTACAACGCGGCTCTCGGTTCCAAGGCGAGCCAGCCCTCCGCCCTCGACCCCGCGAGCTCGGCGGTGGCCACGCTGTCACCGAACCGCGGACCAGTGGCAACCAAGACCGCCCTGCACGTCACGGGACTGCCCTCCTCGGCCAACGGAGGCGCCGAAGTAGATCTCGTCTCGGTCACCGGCAGCCGCGTCAACTGCACCGGAACCTGTTGGGGCTATACCTACACGTCGCTCGGCGGCGGGGTCGTGACCAACGGAACGTTGGACCAGAGCGTCACCATTCCGAACCACCCGGGTATCAACACCCTCGGTGGCTGGCACGCCGTCGTGGTCATCAAGGGCGCGATGGGTACCGACGCCGCCGGCAACCGGGTGCCCGGCGTGGGCAGCCTGGTCGAGGTTCAGGTCCCCTTCTACGTGAAGGAGAGCATCATGCCCTTCTACAACAAGGCCGGCAAGTTGCTCTCGATGGGCGTCGCCACCGCCAAGGACACGGTCTCGCTCGCGAATGGAGTTGGCGGCCAGGTTGGATCCGGGATGTACACCTTCAAGGAAGGCCAGGAGTTTACGATCAGCGTCCTGGGCGTCGGCTGGACTCAGCTCGACAACACCTTGGCGGTTGACTACGACAACAGCTACGTCGGGTACGGCTGTGGGTTCCACTCCAACGGGTATATGGCGATCCACCTGACGGCGACCGGCGGTCCCGGCATCCACATCATCGACCTCTACCCGCTGCTCTACTCGCTGTCACCGAACCTGGGCACCTACTACGGCATGGTGCCTCTGCTCTCGGGTAACCGCGATGACCCGGGCCTCGCTCTCGGGTACCAGGTTCCGTCGATTCACTTCGCGATCCGCATCGTCAAGTAGCGTGCACCGACTCGGTCACGGCCCCGCCTCCGGGCGGGGCCGTGACACGTAACAGGCGCGCCACCGGACGTGGGAGCCACCAGGTGCGCTCGCCCAGGAGCGTCATCACGCAGGGCAGCACGACACCGCGCACCACCGTGGCGTCGATCAAGATCCCGAGGGACAACCCGACACCGAGCTCTTGGAGACCGGCGATGCGCCCGAAGACCAGACCGGTGAGTGCGCCGATCATGATCAGCGCCGCCGCGCTCACCACGGCGCCGGTACGCACCAGGCCTTCGGCGATGGCCTGCGCGGTGCCGGCCCCCGCGTCGCGGGCCTCGCGGATCCGCGACACGATGAAGACCTCGTAGTCCGAGGAGAGCCCGAACAGGACAGCGAAAATGAAGACCGGTACCCAGCCCTCGATCTGGGCGACGTGGTAGGTGCCGAGGAGCCGAGCGCCGACACCGGTACGGAACACGTCCACCATGAGCCCGTAAGCGGCCACCACCGAGATCAGGTCGAGGAGGACGGCCACGGCCGCCAGGCTCAGGGAGCGAAAGGCCCGCGTGAGCACGACGAGGGCGAGCGCGAGGGTGAGCAGGATGATGACGGGAAAGGACCCGTAGACGGCGTTCAGGAAGTCCGCCCCTTGGCTGGGGGCACCGCCCAAGCTGAGGATCGTGCCGGTGGGGAACCGTGCGCGGGCGATCAGATCGTTGCGCAAGTGGCGCACCAGCGTCTGTGTCGACACGGACCCGAAGTCGCCGCGCGCGACAACGAAGATCTGCGCGTAGCGGCCCGTCGCGTCGACGTAAGGGCTCTTGTCACCGATCGCCACGACCAGGACGTCCGCATCGCGCAGGATCGCTTGGGCCAGGTGCAAGCGAGCGCGTGACTGGCCCCGTGACGTGGCGTCGTGTGCACGACCGGTGTCGATGACGACCTCGATGGGCGTGGCGACGCCCGGACCGAGTCGCGCGCGCACCAAGGCGAGGGCGCGCGCCGACTCCACCGCGCGCGGAACAGCGGTCTCCGAGGCGGGCGTCACCTGGAGCCAGGCGAGACCGACGGCGCAGCCGCCCAGTCCGAGAAGAGCCGCGAG
Source organism: uncultured Actinomycetota bacterium (assembly GCA_963715855.1). Taxonomy (GTDB): domain Bacteria; phylum Actinomycetota; class Acidimicrobiia; order Acidimicrobiales; family RAAP-2; genus RAAP-2. The sequence continues at coordinate 719,405 of OY970279.1, read as the reverse complement.
CAGCAGCACGGCTGGTCTGCGAACGACGACGCCGGTGACCCGGGTCCACAGACCGCCCGAGAGATCCGGGTCCAGCAGTCCGCGCGGTCCCACCGCGTGCAGCCACTGGGCCGGCAGCAGCGAGAGCAGCGCCGGTTGCAGGGTCAGGGCTGCCGCCACGGCCGCGAACGGGACGCACAGGGCCGCGACACCGAGGGAGCGCACGAAGGGCACCGGCACGAGCAACAGTGCGCACACGCCGAGGGCCACGGTGAGTCCCGACCACGCAACCGTGCGCCCGGCGCTCGACATCGTGCGCACCAGCGCGTCGTCGAGGTCGCCGAAGCGCGCCTCGGCCCGGTACCGGTGCACCACCAGCAGCGAGTAGTCGACCGCCAGTCCTAACCCGATGAGTTCGACGACGTTGGGGACGTAGAGGACCATCGACAGGTGGCGCGCGAGCAGGTACACGACGCTGAGTGCGCCGGCAACGGTGCCCCCGGCGACCGCGAAGGGCACGACGAGCGTTCCACTGAGACCGAGCACCACGATCAACAACACGAGCGCCACCAGAAGCGCCGTGACCTCCCCGCGCTTCAGGTCACTTTGGAGGATCGGCGTGAGGTCGTGCTGCAGGGCGGGCGGACCGGTCACCAGAGCTCCGGGAAGGCCCCGTTCGTGCAGCGCGGCGCGCAGCGTGGCGGTCTGCGCCGACGCGGCGGCGAGCGGCTGCGTGGTCGTGACGTTGGCGTAGAGCACGCCGAAGGTCAAGCGCTCCAGGGACACACTGGCGCCGGGGATCGACCGCGCCGCGGCCTCGATTACCCGCTCGTCGCGCACCAACGACGCGCCGGTGTGCACGGGAGAGACAACGACGGTGAACGTCCCTTCGACGTTGTCACCGAAGTGGTGGACCAGGACGTCGTTGGCCGCCGCGGATGACGAGCCGGGCACGCTCAGTGAGGTGGTGAGCAGGGCCGGCAGTCGCGACGAGGCCAGTACGCCGAGAACAACGACGATGACCCACGCGCCCACCACGACGACTCGCCAGCGAATGACGGCGCGCGTCCAGCGTTCGAGCACCGAAGAAGGGTAACGCGGGCGTTGCGCGGTACCTCAGTGTCGTACGAGGCGCGACGTGGTGTCGCGCCGACTCAGTGCGGGCCGCCGCGCCTTCCTTCGGCGGTGCCGCCGAAGAGGGCCCACACCACAAGTGAGAGGCCCGGCAGGAGCAGCCAGATTCCGAACACCGCTCCGAGGATGCACAGGAACGCACCCATACCCATCGTGAAGGGCCAGATCGACGTGCCCGGGAACGCGCCAACCACGCCGGCGCCCCCTGACTGCGTCGCGTTCGGGTCGTCCTCGGGCCGGGGCTTCATGCGCCGGCTCCACCAGTAGTAGTAGCCGCCGGGCAGGAAGCCGAGCAGCATGCCGGCGAACATCATCACGCCGCCGGCGTTCTCGAGGCTCCAATTCCAGTAGACGGCGCACATCAAACCAAAGAAGAGACCGAGGCCCAAGAGGAGCTTGGCTTCGACCCTCACGCGACCGGCACCTCCTCGGGCACGGGTTCCTCGTGGTGTCCGTGCGCGAGCGAGCGGTGCTCGGGGTGGTTGTAGTCCCACGTCGGTCGCTCTGAGCGGATCTGGGGCAGTCGGTAGAAGTTGTGGTGCGGCGGCGGCGACGTGGTGAACCACTCGAGTGTCTGGCCGTCCCACGGGTTGTCGCCGGCCGGGTACCGCTTCCAGCTGTAGACGAGGTTGACCACGAAGATGATGGTGGACACCCCGATCATCGCCGCGCCCACTGAACTCCAAACGTTCAGCGTCTTCCACTGCGGACTGTTGGGGTAGACGGCGACACGCCGGGGCATTCCGTCGAGGCCGAGTAGGTATTGGGGCAGCGTCAAGACCTGCGTGCCGATGAACAGGAACCAGAACTGGATCTTGCCCAACGGCTCGTTGAGCATGTACCCGGTGATCTTGGGACCCCAGTAGTAGAGGCCGCCGAAGCCGGCCAGGACGAGGGCCATCACGACCGAGTGGAAGTGGGCCACCACGAAGTAGGTGTCGTGGGTGAAGAAGTCGAGCGGCGGGCTGGCCAGGTAGATCCCGGTGAGGCCGCCGATGAGAAAGGTCGCGAGGAAGCCCAAGGCCATCAGCATGGCGGTCGAGAACCAGACTTGCCCCCGCCACATTGTCCCGATCCAGTTGAAGAATTTGATCCCGGTGGGCACCGCGATGAGCAGGCTCATGATCGAGAAGAAGGGCAGCAGGACCACACCCGTCGTGAACATGTGGTGGGCCCACACGCCGAGCGACAGGGCGCCAATGGAGATGGTGGCGAAGATCATCCCCTTGTAGCCGAAGACCGGCCGGCGCGAGAAGACGGCGATGATCTCGGTCACCATGCCGAAGAACGGAATAGCCAGGATGTACACCTCGGGATGGCCCCAGAACCAGAAGATATGTTGCCACAGCACCGGAACCCCTCCGCCGACCACCGAATAGATGTGCGTGCCGAAGTGCCGGTCGCAGTACAGCATGATCAGTCCGGCGGTCAGCACCGGGAACGCGAGGAGGATGAGGATCGCCGTGATGAGGAGGTTCCAGGTGAAGATCGGCATTCGGAACATGGTCATGCCAGGCGCTCGCAGGTAGAAGATCGTCGCGCAGAGGTTGACGCCGGTGAAGATGGCCGAGAAACCGGTCAGCAGCAACGCCCCGATCCATAGGTCGGCTCCCGCTCCGGGGGTGTTGGCCGAGTTGGAGAGCGGCGCGTAGGCGACCCACCCGAAGTTGGCCGCGCCGCCAGCGACGAAGAAGCCAGAGAGCATGGTGATCGAGCCGGTGAGGTACAGCCAGTACGACAGCGCGTTCAGCCGGGGGAACGCCATGTCGGGCGCACCGATCTGGATCGGCACGATGAAGTTGGCGAGCGCGCCGAAGGCGAAGGGGCCGGCGAACAGATAGATCATCACCGAGCCGTGCATCGTGAAGAGCTCGTTGTACTGGGCCAGTGAGACCACGTGCCCATTCGGCGAGGTGAGCTGCGCGCGCACAATCTCGGCGAAGGCTCCGCCGATGACGAGCATGATGACCGAGGTGATCGTGTAGGACAGGCCGATCACCTTGTGGTCGGTCGAGGTCAGCCACTTCAGGAGGCCCGTCGGCCCGTGGTGTTCCTCGTGGCCGTGCTCTTCGACGTGGCCCGGGCGCTCGAGTACGTCAACCATCTACTGCGCTCCGTGACTGGACGTGGACTTGGAGGGGACGACCGAGGACGTCTGCTGACCGGTCGCCTTCGCGGCCGCCCGGGCGGCCGCCGCGTCGGTGAAGGAAGCGAGCCAGCTCTGGTACTTGGCCGGCGTCACGACCTGGATGCGAAAGAACATCAGCGAATGGTAGAGGCCGCAGATCTGGGTGCACTGGCCATCAAACGTGCCCGTCGCCAGGGCGTGAAAGGTGAACTGGTTCTTGATACCGGGCAGCGCGTAGCGCGAGAAGTTAAACGCGCGCACGTAGAAGCCGTGAATCACGTCGGTCGAGGTCAGATTGATGTGCACGTTTGTGTCCACCGGCATGACCATGGTCGGGTTCTGGGTCGTCTGGCCGACCACGAACGCGTTGGTCCCGGGGTACGTGAACTTCCAGCCCCACTGGAACGCGTTCACGTTGATGGTGACGTCGGTCTTCGGATTCGCGACGACCTGGTTCTCCACCACGATGGTGGCGGCGAAGAGGCCGAAGACGATCAGGATCGGGACGATCGTGTAGGTCCACTCCATCGGTAGGTGGTACTGGCTCTGGGGTGGGATCTCGTCGCTGCGGCGCCGGTAACGCACGACGGCCCACAGGATCAGCACGATGACCAACGCGCCGATGATCGCCGCGCCGATGGAAAAGCCCTGCCACAGGTGGTAGGTGGAACGAGAGGTCTTGGTGGGACCGGCCTTGGCCCCGAAGGACGGCACCGTGCAGCCCGCGAGGGCCAGTGCGGCCAAGGGGAGTGCAACGACCCCCCAAACACGGCGCTTCCGGTGGGATGGAGTCGTCACACCCTGAGGGGGCAGGGTGGGTTTTTCCACGCCCAGACACTACTCAACTTTGCGGCGACCCTGGAGTCGAGAACGGCGTGATCACGCGGGTTTGACCGTCACGACGGCGCCTCGCCATCCTCTCGCGCGGCCCAGGCGAACACGCCGCGTGCCATCGTCGAGGTGGACGCCTCCGCGCGTGCACCGAACACGCGGCGTCGCGCCTCGTTGATCGCGGGGTCGTCGGGCGAGGCCAGCCAGGCCATCTCGACGAGGTGGCCCGCGAGGCGTAACGCCGGGTCGGTTCCTTCGGCCGCGAGTACCTCCGCGCGATCGGCCAGTCGACCCGGTCCCCCGACCAGGTCGGCCAGTTCAAGGGCCACGCGCCGGTCGTCCGCTGGTTTGAGCGTGGCGGGGTTGCCGTCCCACCAACCTCCGTAGAGGCGCCAGATGTTGCGCACGATGAACTCGGGTTCGTCGTAGACCGGCTGCAGGAACGGGCGGTCCGCCAGGTGCGGTGGCGGAGCGACCGAGACCAGGACGTCGCTCAGCCGGGCGCCCTCATTCATCAGACGAAGTGTTTGCTCCACGAGACTCTCGAGATATTCGGCGGTCTCGGTGAGGGCCTGGCGGATCCGGCCCGCACCCAGGATCGGCAGCCCGTGGCCGGGCAGCAGAACCTCCGCGCCGAGCTCGGCCATGCGGCGTAGAGCCTGCGCCCACTCTCGCGGGTACCGCTGGGCCTTCTGAGGATTACCCGCGTTGGGACTCGACCACACGAAGAGGTCCCCGGTGCACAGGACACCGCGCGACGCGATCCACGTGACGGTCGCGTCGTCGGTCTCGCCCTTTTCGTGGCGCAGGTCGACCTCCAAGCCACCAACGTCGAGGTGGTGGACGTCGACGTAGGTCTCGTCGGGGTACCGGTACTCGGTGGGCCACATCAGGTTGTCCAGCCCGAACTGGCGCCGATTGACGATCTGGTTGTAGCCGGCGGTCAATCGGTAGCGATCGAAGCGGCGAGACAGGTGTTCGTGGGCGACCACGCGAGGCGGGACCCACCCGTGCTCGGCCGCCTCGTCTTCGAAGACCCCGACGCCGAAGACGTGATCGATGTGACCGTGGGAGAAGACAGCGGTGTTCAGTCGCTGGCTGGTCCAGCGTCGGGTCTCGGCGTGCAGTTTCGCGGCGGTGAACTGCGAGCCGGTGTCGACCATGAAGAGACCGTCGTCGGTCGTGAAGACCGTGCTGTTCGCGAAGGTCGGCACGAAGGCCACGCCGTCGGCGATCTCGCACAGTTCGCCACTGAAGACAACAGGGTGGTGACTCGCGGTGCTGGTCTCTCCGCGCCAGAGGCGGTCGGCGAGGTCCAGCAGGTCCACGGACTACTTGTCGGTCTCGGGAGCCTTCGTCTCGGTGGAATCAGAGGTTGTCGTGGTCTCGTCCTTGGCCTTGGCCGTCTTGAGTCCCTTTTCGAACTCAGTCTTCGCCGAACCCAAGTTGCGGGCCAGTTTCGGAATCGCCGAGCCGCCGAAGACAAGTACCGCCACCACGATGACGACGATCAACAGGTCCGGTCCAAAAATCTCACCTAGGAACACGGTTGTCTCCTCTGTCGTGCCTATGTCCACAGTAGTGCCCGGGGTCGGGTGGGGGTCTGGCGCGGCTGAACGATGGACGACTCGGCCACAATGGTCCGATGGCGTCCCTCCCGCGCGCGACGGTGCGCGACGCGTTAAGTGTCTCGCTCACCGTCGGCACCTACGGAATCGCCTTCGGCGCCGCGGGCGTGGCCGCCGGATTCTCGATCCTTCAGACATGCCTCTTCTCGCTTCTCACGTTCACCGGAGCTAGCCAGTTCGCCGCGGTGGGAGTGGTTGCGGCCGGTGGAGTGCCGGCGAGTGCGATCGGTGCGGCGACGTTGCTCGGAGCACGCAACGCGCTCTACGGGATGCAGATGGCGCCGTTGTTGCATAACCGCGGGTGGCGTCGCGTGGCCGCGGCGTACGTGACGATCGACGAGTCAACCGCGGTCGCGCTGTCCCAGGCGCCGCGCGGCGTGGAGGCCATGCGCGCAGGCTTCTGGCTCACCGGGACGGGTGTCTATCTGTTCTGGAACATCTTCACCCTGGCCGGGGCCGTCGGGGCTCACGCCCTGGGGTCGCCCGCGTCGTGGGGACTCGACGCCGCCGTGCCCGCGGCGTTCCTGGGCCTGCTGTGGCCGCGCCTAGAGAACAACTTCCTTCGCGGCGTCGCCGTCGCGGCGATGGCGTTCGCAATCCTGATGACCCCGCTGTTGCCCGCGGGACTCGAGATCGTGGCCACCGTGATCGTCGCGATCGCTGTGGGGTGGCGCGCGCGGTGAGTGACTGGACCGTCCTCATCGCGACGAGCGCGCTGTGCTTCACGATCAAGCTCGGTGGTCACCTGGTACCCGAACGGTGGCTGTCCGGAGCTCGTTTCCAGCGCATCAACGCGTTGATCCCCGTCACGTTGCTCAGCGCGCTGGTCGTCGCCGAGGGCCTGGTCGTGCGCACCAGGATCGTCTTGGATCACCGCCTCGCGGGACTAGCCGCGGCGCTCATGGCCTTGCTGCTACGCGCGCCCTTTCCGGTGGTCGTTATCGCGGCCGCGGTGACCTCCGCGGTCGTCTACCACTTGCACTAAACGACGACGACGTCCACCGTCACTCGCCGCGCCAGTTCGGTCGTCGCTTCTCTGCGAAGGCCACCGCTCCTTCCATGGCGTCGGCGCTGCGACCGATCGCGGCGAAAGCGTCGTCGTTGAGGGTCCAGGCCCGCTCCTCGGTGAGTTCGACGGCCTCGCGCATGACCCGCTTCGAGGTCCGCACCGCCAGCGGTGCGTTTTGCACGATCCGTTCAGCCAGCGCCATCGCGGCGTCGACCACCTGGTTGCCCGGCACCACCCGGTTGACCAGTCCCAGGTCGTAGGCTCGCTCGGCGTCAATCGGGTCGCCGGTCAGCGCCATCTCCAGGGCCACCGTCAATGGCACGCGCTTGGGTAGCCGGATGAGCCCGCCGGCACCGGCCACCAAACCGCGAGTGGCCTCGGGGATCCCGAAGCGCGCGTGGTCGGCGGCCACCACCATGTCGCAACTGATCATGATCTCGAACCCCCCGGCGAGCGCGGCACCGTTCACCGCCGCGATGAGGGGCTTGGCGAACTCCCGCCGGGTGATGCCACCGAAACCGTGGGGAGTGAAGGGCACCTCGCCGGCCGCAAAGGCCTTGAGGTCCATTCCCGCGGAGAACGCCTTGTCGCCGGCACCGGTGAGCACCACGACCCACACGCCGTCGTCGGCGTCGGCCACACCGAGTGCAGCGTCAATCGCCTCGGCGGTCGCCCGGTTGATCGCGTTGCGGGCGTCGGGACGGTTGATGGTCATCAACTCGACGTGTCCGCGCCGTTCGATGAGCAGTTCGTCGGCCATGTTCCTCCCTCGCGGCGCCTCGCGGTCGCCGGGTCCGACGCTAGTTCTTGACTCGAATCACCGTGCGAGACTGACGTCGTGAGTACGCGGCCGCGGGTGATGGCGACCCTCGATGGCTACGCCGTCGAAGGGGGATTCGATCGCACGGGCGAGCCCGCGACCTGCTATTCGCCGACCATCGCGCTAGGGCGCCACGCAGGGCCCGGCGACGCCTGCGCGCTGTGGTCGGACTACGAAACGGTGCTCGATCTCGCGGCCGGCTTGGGCCTGGACGGCGTGCGACTGAGCGTGGAGTGGGCGCGTGTCGAGCCGCGACGGGGCGAAGTGAACGATGAGGCGCTCGCGCGCTACCGAGCCGCTATGGCGCACGCGCACTCCGCGGGCCTGCGCGTGAGCGTGGCCCTCGTCGACGCCGCGTGGCCCGCTTGGCTCGGACTCGAAGCCTGGTTGCTGCCGTGGGTGGAGCCCTACGTCGTCGAGCACGCGCGACGCGTCGTGGGAGCCATGGGCGACGTGGTCGACGGCGTGGTGGCGTTCGCAGACGGTGCCGGGATGGTCGAGCGGGGTTTCGTTGCCGGCACCGCACCGCCTTGGCGGAAACGCGCGGTCGACGACGCCGCAAGTGCCAACCAACAGATCAGCCGGATCGAGGCGACGCTGCGCGCCGACGACCTCGTGGGCCCCTTGGTTATCTCGCGAACGCGAACCCTCTCGCTGGCGCGTCCGATTCACGAACTGGCTGGCGAGCTCGTCGGCGCCGACGCTGATGAGGTGTACCTGCGTTCTCTCGTGAGCGGACTCGGACCCACGGGGGCGCCGGCGGGACTGGTGTCGCGTGATGCGCGCGGATGGCGCGTGTCGGCAAGCGACGAACTACGTGCCCTCTGGGCCTGACTCACGCCGCGCTCGCGCGCGACGGCGCAGGAAGAACACAGTCCACAGACCCACCACCAGAATGAGCAGTCCGAGGCTGCCCCACCCGGCCCACTTCTCGATCTTCGTCAGGGCGTTGCCAGCGAAGTAGCCCAGCAGGCTGAAGGAAACTCCCCAGATCAGGCCACCCAAGGCGTTCGCCCAGAGGAATCGTGGGTAGTGCATCTTGCTCATCCCGGCGAGTCCGGGCATGACCGCGCGCAGGAACGCGGTGAAGCGCCCGACGAACACGTACGTCGGCCCCCGGCGGCGCAGCCCCTCCAGGGCTCGCTCGATCTCCGCGGACCGTATCGCCATGAATGGAATCCTCAACAGTCGCTCGCCGTAGCGGTGCCCTACGGCGTAGCCCACCGAGTCGCCGACGATGGCGGCGGCAACGACGAGGGCGCAGAGCGCACCGATGTTGACGCGGCCCTGACTGGCCACGACGCCGGCGACGAGCACCGCGGTTTCGCCGGGCAGGATGAATCCGATGAAGAGCGCCGCCTCACCGAAGACGAGCAGCGCCACCATCCCGTAGACGACGGAACCGGGAAGACGATGTATCTCGTGCAGGATGAACGAGAGAATTGTCGCGACGGGCATCGAACCATTGTTGTTCATAAAGATTCCGTCTTCGCCGATAAGGATTCCGTAAAGTCGGCGCGCTCCAGGAGATGACGCCGTTTTCGTGTGTCACCATTGGCGTATGCCGACCACTCGACCGGTGCGACACGTCCGCGCGCCCGAGCGGCGACTGCCACTGGGCGCGCCGGTGCGGGCCTGGACGCAGGCCGAATGGGCCCTTCTGCCACTTCGGTGCTTCCTCGGCGCGACGTTTCTCTTCGCGGGACTCCAGAAACTGGCCAATCCCAACTTCCTCAACTCTCAGAGCTCGAGTTCCATCCAGGCACAGCTCATCGCGGCCACGCGCGTCAGTCCCATCAAGTTCCTCCTCACCCACCTGATTCAGTTCGCCAAGCCCCTCGGCATCGTCATCGCCCTCGCCGAGATCGCCATCGGTGTCGGCGCGCTGCTGGGTCTGTGGACGCGGGTCGCCGCGGTGGGCGGGGCCATCGTCGCCTTCAGCCTCTTTCTCACGGTGAGCTTTCACTCCTCGCCGTACTACGTGGGCGCGGACATCGTGTTCTTCTTCGCCTGGCTGCCCTTCATCATCGCGGGCAGTGGATCTCGACTGTCGGTGGACTCGTGGATCGCCGTGCGGGCCGCCAAGACCGAGCGAGCTCCTTCGCCGGTACTCGTGTCCATTCCCTTCGCGCAGGTGCAGAAGCTCTGCGGCCACTACACGAAGGGCCGCTGCAGCGCACGCGAGGGCCTGGCGTGTGACGCCGCGGTGTGTCCGGTGCTGTTGAGCGAACGGCCACCGCTGGTGACGCGCGGGCACCTGGACGCGGTCGACCGGCGAACGCTCGTTCTCGGCGGCGCGGCCGCGGTGACGGTCGGAGGTGCGGCGGCGCTGCTGGCCGGATCGACTGCGGCGATCGGACGCGTCCTGGGTCGCGCACCCGCGCCAACCGCACCGAGCCAACTTGGTTCTCCAACCACGACCAGTCCCGGCGGTGGAACGACGCCGACGACGGCGCCCACGACGTCGGGCACGCTGCTCGGCCCAGCGAAGGACGTGCCGGTTGACAACGCGGCCACCTTCACCATTCCCACGACCGGCGACCCCGGCATCATCGTCCAGCCCAACGCCGGAACGTTCCTCGCCTATGACGCCGTGTGCCCCCACGCCGGCTGCACTGTGGGCTACTACGCCTCGAATCACGTCTTCGCCTGCCCGTGCCACGGGTCCACCTTCGCCCTGGACACCGGCGCGGTGCTCGGGGGACCGGCCACGCGGGGGTTGTCCAAGCTCACGGTCGTCGAAGAGTCGGACGGTAACCTCTACCTCAAATGAGTGACGAACGCCGTCGAGCGCTCGTCGTTGAAGACGACGTCAACCTCGCGCGCGCCGTCGCCGACATCCTCACCGACGAGGGTTTCGACGTCGTCGAGCGACACGACGGCGAGTCCGGCTTCGACGCCGCGCTCGCCGGGGAGTTTGACGTCATCGTGCTCGACGTGATGCTGCCCCGGCGCAATGGCTTTTCGGTGTGTCTGGACCTGCGCAACGCGCACGTCGAGACGCCGCTGCTCATGCTGACGGCCAAGCTGGGCGACCTCGACGAGGTCGAAGGTCTCGAGGTCGGCGCTGACGACTTCTTGCGCAAGCCCTTCGAACGCTCAGTCTTCACGGCTCGGATCCACGCGCTCATGCGACGACCCGCGCGCGGCTATCCCCAACCCGTCGTCGTGGGTCCGGTCTCCCTCGACCCGGTTGCGCGCCACGTCACCAGCCACGGTCGAGATGTGTCACTCACCCCGCGCGAGTTCGCGTTGCTCGAGTATCTGATGCACCGATGCGATCAGACGCTGGCCAAGTCCGAGATCCTCGACGGCGTGTGGGGTGCGCACTTCGACGGCGACCCCAACATCGTCGAGGTCTACGTGGGTTACCTGCGCCGAAAGCTCGACGAAACGCCGTCGCCGTCGATCATCTCGACGGTGCGCGGGATCGGCTACCGCGTCAACGGCTGACGTGAAAACCCAACTCTCGATCCGGGCTCGACTCACCCTCACTTTCGTGGTGGCCCTGGCTGTCGTGCTGGCCTTTACGGGACTGGCGATCGTCAACCTGGTGCACCGTTCCCTGGTCCACGGCGCGAACAATCAGATCGACGGCGTCATCGCCGAGACCCAGGACCGACTCTCCACGGCGAACTTGCGTCCCGGCGTGCTGGCGCTGGGCAACCAGGGCAACGTCGTGGTGCAGGTGACCAACCTGACCGGAACCCAGGTGTGGGCCGCCAGCACGACAATCGTGCACGTTCCGGTGGTGGCGCGCGCCCTGACCGACTTCACCTCATCTAACGGTTTGAAGATTGGACTCGTCAAGACGACGCGCACGGCGGCGACGCGCGCGCAGCTCGGCCAGGGTCAGGTGTCCTACATCACGACCAGTCGAGGTCCGGGTTTCATCTTCGGGTTCGTCTACGGCGCGCCCATCGCCCACAGCGAGACCGTACTTATGGCCAGTGTGGCCATCTCCTTTCCGCTACTCATGCTCATCGCCGGCGTGCTGATCTGGCTCGGCGTGGGCTTCACCCTGGCGCCCGTCGAGGCCATCCGTCGCCGCGTCGCGGCCATCGCCGCGCGCGACCTCTCCGAGCGGGTCCCGGTCACCGGTGGCGATGACGAGATCGCGCGAATGGCCTGGACCCTCAACGCCATGCTCGACCGATTGGAGGCGGCCTCGAAGTTCCAGCAGGAGTTCGTCTCCAACGCCAGCCACGAGCTGCGCAGTCCGCTCACCACCCTGTTGGCCACGGTCGAGCGCGCCCGCGATGACCCGGAGCACGCGAACTGGACCGACATCGCCGACACTGTCGTTCGGGAGGGTCGCAGACTCGACGGGCTGATCGATGATCTCTTCTGGTTGGCCCGCAACGACGAGAGCGAGATCGAGGTGCGCCGCGTGGACGTCGACCTCGACGACCTGCTCTTTGAGGAGGCTCGCCGGGTTCGCGCCATGAGCGACCTCACCGTCGACACGTCCGCGGTGCAACCGACGCGTGTGGTGGGCGACCCGGCGCTGCTCAAGCGCATGATTCGCAACGTCGTCGACAACGCGACGCGCTTCGCCACGGGTGCGCTGAAACTCGAAGCCCACTACGACGGTGACGACGCGGTGGTGCGCGTCAGTGACGACGGCGAAGGGCTCGACGTCACGCAGAGCGCGCGACTCTTCGAGCGGTTCGCACGTTCGGACACCGCCCGGAGCCGTCGCCTGGGTGGCACGGGCTTGGGCCTGGCCATCGTCAGCGAGGTCGTCACCCTCCACGGGGGGTCGGCTCGCTTCGTCGCCGTCGACGACGGCGCCACGATCGAAATGCGCGTGCGTCGCGACGGGCCGGTGGTCGGTGGCCCGGCGGCGGCTCCTAGGGTCACTTCGTGACTCGGTGCCGTCGCGAGAGTCGGGCGCGACGCCCGCGGGGTTAACGGGCCATGGCGCGCGCCCCGACCACCCGCGACACCCTGCTCAGCACCTTCGCGGTCGTGGCCGTCGCCGAGATTGCCTGGACCGTTTACCTGGGGGTGTCCCTTCCGCGCCACTACGTGGCGAACCACTGGGACCTGGCCTGGGTGGGGATGGACACCGCCCAGGTCGCCCTACTGCTCCTGGCCGCGTGGGCGGCGTGGCGGCGCCGCGCCGTGCTCATCGTCTTCGCCTGCGCGTCGGGCACGCTGCTGCTCGTCGACGCGTGGTTTGACGTGACCACGGCGCGCTACAGCGATATCGACCAGAGCCTCTGGTTCCTGGTGGTCGAGCTGCCGCTGGCCGCGATGATGTTCTGGATCGCGCGCAGGATCTACCTACGCTTGGTGACCGCATCGGTCCTGGAGGACCGACGAAGCCGCGCCACGCTGCACAGCGGGTGGGGGACCCGCGACGCCTCGCCCGAGGACTAGTGGCGCACGCCCTCGAGGTCGAGCAGGAACCGCTTCACGTCGGGACCGCCGCCGTGGCCGCCGAGGCCTCCCGCGCTGACCACCCGGTGGCACGGCACCAGCACCGGCCAGGGATTGACGTGGTTGGCGTTGCCGACGGCGCGCACCGCCTTCGGGCGTCCCACCGCGCTCGCCACGTCGCCGTACGTGCGCACCTCGCCGTAGGGGATGTCAGCCAGCGCGTCCCAGACGTCGCGTTGGAACCGCGTGGCCGTGACGCTTGCCAGGGTGACGTCAAATCTCTGACGCCGCCCCGCGAAATACTCGGCCAGTTGGTCGGCCGCGGCCTTGACGGCGTGCGGCGCGACGCCGGGAGAGGCGGCCGTGGGTTCGTGAGGCATGAAGATCTTGGTCACGACGCGCTCGTCACCTTCGACGACCCAGGTGCCCACGGGCGAACTCACGGCGGAGCGAAAGAGTTCCACGGGCCCGTTCTACTCGGAGTACCGTCGCTCGCGTGACTCGAGTCAGCGCCATGAACGGTGACGTGGAGATCGTCGCCGACGTCGACGGCGAGGGGCCGACGGTGCTCCTGCTGCACGGTTGGCCCGACACCGCGGCTGTGTGGGATGAGGTTGGTCCGCGTCTGGTGGCGAATGGTTATCGCGTCGTCACGCCGGACCTGCGCGGGTGTGGTCGCTCGACCAAGCCCATCAACGTCGCCGACTACCGGATGCACTTGCTCGTGGCCGACGTCGCTGCGCTGATCGACGTGGTGGGCGCTCCGGTGGCGCTGGTGGGCCACGACTGGGGAGCCGGGTTGGCCTGGGCGGTGGCCGCGTACCTGCCCGAGCGGGTCTCGCACCTGGTCGCCCTGTCGGTCGGGCATCCGACGGCCTTTCGCTCGGGCGGCATCGATCAGCAGCAACGCAGCTGGTACACGCTGCTGTTCAGTTATGAGGGACTCGGCGAGGCGTTCCTGCGCCACCACGACTACGAGGCGATGCGCGGCTGGCTCCGACACCCGCGCGTGGAACCGGTGATCGCCGAACTCGAGCGAGACGGCCAGATGACGACGCACCTCTTGTGGTACCGGGCGAACCTGGCGCCGGACGCTTTCGTCACGGACCCTCCGGTGCTGCCGACGATCCAGGCTCCGACGCTCGGAGTGTGGTCGAGCCGCGACTTCGCGCTCACCGAGCGCCAGATGACCGAGTCGGCGCTCTACTGCGAGAACGGATTCACCTACCGCCGTCTCGAGGGCGTCGGCCACTGGACCCCACTGGACGCGCCCGACGAGATCGCCACTTCCATCGACCAGTTTCTTCGCTCGAGCACAATGTGACTTTGGTCATGAATGTGCTCCGGAGGCCCACTACTGAGAAGTGACGCCGTCACCGGCTGATAGAAAATGACTATGAAAATTGCGCTATTCAGAGAGTCACGCGCCGGTGAGACCCGCGTTGCCCTGACCCCCGACGCGGTGAAGGCCCTCGTCGCCGAGGGCTGGGAGGTCCAGGTCCAGGCCGGTGCGGGCGAGCGTGCGCACTTCAGCGACGACGCCTACCGCGGCGCCGGCGCGACGGTTCTCGAGGCTCCCGCCGGCGAACTGAGCCTTCGCGTGAATCCCCCGACGCTTGCCGAGGTCGCCACCCTCCCCGAGGGTTCGGCGCACCTCTCCTTCCTCTCACCGCTGCTGGCCGTCGACGTGGTGCGGGCCCTCAACGACCGGCGGATCACGGTCATGTCCTTCGACCTGCTGCCGCGGATCTCGCGGGCCCAGTACATGGATGCCCTCTCGAGCCAGTCCACGGTGTCGGGGTATCGCTCCGCGCTCGCCGGCGCCACCTACTTCGACCGCTTCTTCCCGCTGCTCACCACCGCCGCGGGCACGATCCGCCCGGCGCGTGTCCTGGTGATGGGTGTGGGCGTTGCCGGTCTGCAGGCGATCGCCACGGCGCGCCGACTCGGCGCACGCGTGCGCGCCTACGACGTGCGCTCGGCCGCCAAAGAGGAGGCCGAGTCGGCCGGGGCCACCTTCGTGAAACTGGGCGTCACCGCCGACGCGGCCGGGGGCTACGCGCGAGAGCTGACCGACGACGAGAGGCTGGCCCAGCAGGCGGCGCTCACCGGTGAAGTCGCTAACGCCGACGTCGTGATAACGACCGCCGCGGTGCCCGGACGACGCGCACCGATCCTGCTGACGACCGCGATGGTCGAGGCGATGGGCGAGGGGTCGATCGTCATCGACATGGCCGCCGACGGTGGCGGCAACTGCGAACTCACCCGCGTCGGCGAAGTCGTCGAGCACCAGGGTGTACGCGTGGTGGGGCTGGCGAATCCGGCGGCGCAGATGGGCGCGCATGCGAGCTTTATGTACGCCAACAACGTTCTCAAGCTCGTCGCGCTGCTGGGCCACGAGGGCCAGTTCGCACCGGACTGGGCCGACGAGATCGTGGTCGGCGTGACGATCGCGCGTGACGGCTCGATCGCCCACGCCGCGACCGCCGAGGCGCTTGGCGTGCCCGCCGTCGCCCTCACCCCCGACGTGAAGGAGAACGCCTGATGGGCAACGCCCTGCTGCAGTACGGCACCGTCCTGGTGCTGGCCATCTTCGTGGGCATCGAGGTGATCTCCAAGGTGCCCAGCGTTCTGCACACGCCGCTCATGAGCGGATCCAACGCCATCCACGGCGTGATCCTCGTGGGTTCGATGATCGTCCTGGGCTCAGCCACCACTCACCTGGAAGAGGTGCTCGGCTTCTTGGCGGTCATCTTGGCCACGCTCAACGTCGTCGGGGGCTTCGTGGTCACCGACCGCATGCTCGAGATGTTCCGGGCGAAAAAGCCTACGGCGCCACCGGCCCAGAGTGACGAGGTGGCTCCGTGAGCCGTGACACGCTGATCAACCTGCTGTACCTGGTCTCGGCGACGACCTTCATCCTGGCGCTCAAGGGGCTCTCGAGCCCGAAGCACGCGCGCAAGGGCAACCTCGTCGCGGCCGGCGGCATGGCCCTGGCCGTCGGGGCGACCTTCTTCAAGTACGTCGACGGCCACGCGCTGTACCACCTGCCGCTCATCGGTCTGGGCATGGGGATCGGCGTCATCGTCGCCGTACCGGTGGCGCGATTCGTCCAAATGACCGCGATGCCCCAGCTGGTTGCCATCTTCAATGGGGTCGGTGGTGGGGCTGCGGCACTGGTGTCGATCACCGAGTTCATCCACATCCATTCGACCAAGCCGGCTACCTACGTCACCCTCGAGGTCCTGCTGGGCGTGCTGATCGGGACGGTCTCGTTCTCCGGTTCGGCGATTGCCTTCGCCAAGCTCCAAGAGCTCATGACCGGCCGGCCCGTCACCTACCCGGGCCAGCAGTTCCTCAACGCAGTCATCGGCGCGGGCGCGGCCGTTCTGATCGTGACGATCCTCGTCAACAACTCGACCACGCTGCTGTGGATCCTGTTCGCGTTGGCGTTCGTCCTCGGCCTGGCCTTCGTGCTGCCAATCGGCGGCGCGGACGTGCCGGTGCTGATCTCGCTGCTCAACTCCTTCACCGGCCTGGCGGTGGCCGCGTCGGGCTTCACGCTCGGCTCGAATCTGCTGATCGTCGCCGGCACCCTCGTGGGCGCCTCGGGAATGCTGCTCACGCGAATGATGAGCTCGGCCATGGGCCGCAGCCTGCCCAACATCCTCTTCTCGGCCTTCGGGTCGGTGATCACGGCTAGCGGCGCGACCGACCGCGAAGACGGTCGCAGTGTGCGTTCGGGCTCGCCCGAAGACGTCGGCGTGCTGCTCAGCTACTCCAGCCAGGTGGTGATCATCCCCGGCTACGGCCTGGCGGTGGCCCAGGCCCAGCACGTGGTTCGCGAACTGGCCGAGCAGCTCGAGGCGAAGGGCATCGAAGTCACCTTCGCCATCCACCCGGTGGCTGGTCGCATGCCCGGCCACATGAACGTGCTGCTAGCCGAGGCCAACGTCCCCTACGAGCAGCTCAAGGAGATGGACGAGGCGAACTCCGAGCTCCAGACCGCCGACGTCGCGTTAGTCGTCGGTGCCAACGACACCGTGAACCCCGCGGCGCTCGAGGACCCGAGTTCGCCCATCTACGGCATGCCGATCATGCGCGCGGATCTGGCGCAGAACATCGTCTTTCTCAAGCGTTCCATGCGCCCCGGATTCGCCGGCATCGAGAACGAACTGCTCTACAACCCCAAGACCATGCTGGTCTTCGGCGACGCCAAGGACACGCTGACCAAGATCCTCGCGACGGTCAAGGCGTCGTAGCCGAGACCGAGCGCTGCCTTACGCGGCGCTCAGCTCATCCAACCGAGCCCGGACCGCCGGGTCGAGGTCGACTGCCGCCGCCGCGTTGGCGCGCACCTGATCGGGATTGGAGGCGCCCGCGATCACCGAGCTCACCGGCGCGTGACTGAGCAGCCAGGAGAACGCCAGGGTGAGGAGCGGCACCTGCACCTCGTCGGCGTAGGCCAAGAGGTCGCCAACGCGGTTCACGATGCGCTCGCTCAGCCAGTGGGCGCTGCGCTCGGGGGCCATCGCCGAGAGGCGCGTGCCTTCCGGAACCGGCGCGCCGGGCTGGACCTTGCCGGTGAGCAGTCCGTTGGCCAACGGGTAGTACGGCAGGAACGCCAGGTCGAGCACCTCGCAGGCGTCTAACACGCCGTCGCGTTCGGGGTCGCGAGCCAGGAGCGAGTACTGGTTCTGGACTGAGACGAACGCCGGGCCGTCGCCCGCTGCAGCGTGTGCCTCGCGGAGCTGGGTCGCACTCAGGTTGGAGCAACCGATCTCGCGCACCTTGCCGGCGGCCACCAGTTCGGTCAAGGCCCCGAGCGTATCGGCGAAGGGCACCGTGTCGTCGGGGGCGTGCATCTGGTACAGGTCGATGCGGTCGGTGCCGAGGCGCGCGAGTGACGCATCGCACGCCGAGCGCACGTACTCGGGTCGCGCGCCGTAGTGCCGGTCGTCGATCGGCATGCCGAATTTGGTGGCCACGACAACGTCGTCGCGACGCGCTCCCAGCGCCCGACCCAGGAATACCTCTGACTGGGTGCCCCCGTAGATGTCCGCCGTGTCGAACAGGTTGATCCCGGCGTCGAGCGCCGCGCTCACCACGTCACTCGTGCGCGCCTGGTCGAGACGTGAGCCGAAGTTGTTGCAGCCGACGCCCACCACGGAGACCGATAAAGAGCCGATCGAACGCCGCTCCATGTTGACTCCTTCGTCGCTCGTTGTTGGCACGTAGTGTAGGCAGCGCCTTCGGCCAAGGCCGCTGCGAATCACGCCGCTACGATGGGCTCATCGGCCGGGAGGACTCATGAAGGTCATCGTGGATTACGACCTGTGCACGAGCAATGCCGTGTGCATGGGCATCGCGCCGGAGGTCTTCGAAGTGCGAGACGACGGGTTCATGTACGTCCTCAACGATCAGCCGGGGCCGGAGTTCGACGAGCGTCTTCGCGAGGCCGTCGCCAGTTGCCCGAACGGCGCCCTCTCGCTCGAGGAGTAGCCGTGGAGCCGACTCGCGTGCGTTTCGCGCCGTCGCCCACCGGGTTCTTTCACGTCGGTTCGGCGCGCACGAGCCTCTTCAACTGGCTCTTCGCGCGCCAGCGTGGCGGAGTCTTCGTCCTGCGCATCGAGGACACTGACGCTTCGCGCAACGAACCCCGGTGGAGTGAGGGCATCATCTCGGCGATGGCCTGGCTAGGTCTCGACTACGACGAGGGCCCCACCTACCAGAGCCAACTGCTCGCCGAGCACACCGCGGCGGCCGAGTCGCTGTATGAGGCCGGCTACCTCTACGCGTGCGACTGCACTCGCGAGATGATCGACGAGCGCGTCAAGGGTCGCCCGACGCCCGGCTACGACGGCTTCTGTCGCGACCGCGCGGTGGAGCGCTCGGCGTCGACGACATTGCGCTTTCGCGTCCCTGATGAGGGTGACACGGTGGTCCACGACCTCATCCGCGGTGACGTGACGTTCCCCCACGCCAGCTACGAGGACTTCATCGTCGTCAAGTCCAACGGCGTCGTGCTCTATCCGTTGGCCAACGTGGTCGACGACCGTGCGTCGCGTATCACGCACGTGATCCGGGGTGAGGACCTCCTACCCACGGCACCCAAGCAGGTCCTGATGTGGGCGGCACTCAACGACAGCGGCGCTGCCCACGTGGACCCGCCGGCCTTCGCGCATCTGCCGATGTTGGTCAATGAGCAGCGCAAGAAGCTTTCCAAGCGCAAAGACCCCGTGGCCGTCGAAAGCTACCGCGACCAGGGCTACCTGAGTGAGGCGTTCGTCAACTACCTGGCGCTGTTGGGGTGGAGTCCGCGCGGCGACGAGGAGATCGTCGGACGCGACGTGTTGGTCGAACAGTTTGCCTTAGAGGACGTGTCGCACTCACCGGCGTTCTTCGACGTCAAGAAGATGACGTACATGAACGGCGAGTACCTGCGCGCGCTGTCACCGGCCGAATTCGTCGAAGCGTCTCTTCCGTGGGTCGCGCCGTGGGCCGCGTCGTGGCGTCCCGCCGACCGGGAGCCTCCCTGGACCGAGGAGCAGTTCGACGCCGCGCTCTACGAGCGCGTCGCGCCGCTGGTGCACGAGCGCGTGGCCACCCTGGGTGAGATCCCGGGCATGGTCTCCTTCTTCTTCCTCGATGAACCCAACGTGGATGAGGCCGCGTTCGCCAAAGTCATCGCCGACGACCCCCTGGGCCGCTCGATGCTCACCGAGGCGATCGAGCTCTTCGCGACGGTCGACTGGCGGGCCCCGACGCTGCACGACGCCACCAACGCGATGGGCGAACGGCTCGGACTCGCGCTGCGCAAGGCCCAGGCGCCGCTGCGCTGCGCCGTCACGGGAACGCTGGTCGGCCCGCCGCTGTTCGAGTCGATGGAGGTGCTCGGACGCGAGGCCACCATCGAGCGCCTGGCTCGCGCGCTGAAGCGGGCGACGGCGTGATCCTGGGACCCCTCAAGCTGTTTCTTCGCTTGGCCAGCCTGGTCGTGTCGGCCATCCTCATCTACTTCGCGGTGGGGTTCGTGCAGATTTGGCACACCGGTCGCGAGCACTCCAAGATGGACGCGCAAGCGATCTTGGTCTTCGGCACGACCGAGAACGATGGGAAGCCCTCCGCGGAGCTCAAGGCGCGCCTCGACGACGCGCTGGCGCTCTACCGGCACCACCGTGCGCCGTGGATCGTCGTCACGGGGGGCAAGTTGGCCGGCGACACCCACACCGAGGCGGGAGTCTCGGCGTCCTTCCTGGAGTCGCGCGGCGTGCCGAGCTCGGACATCATCGTGGGATCGGGCCGCGACACCTGGCAGAACGTGTCGTCGGTCATCACGGCCATGCGACACCACCACCTGAAGACCGTCCTCAGCGTGACCGATCCGTTCCACGAGTACCGCGCCATGGCCATCGCGTCGGACCAGGGCCTCACGCCCTACCCGGCGCCGGTGAGCCACGCGCCCTCGTCGGGTGGGTCGCTCTGGTGGTACTACGTGCGCGAGACGTTCGCCGTCGGCGTCGGCCGGTTGGTGGGCTATCACACGCTGAGCACGTGGACCACGAAGGGTCCGCAGGTAACCCTGCCCCCCGGGGGTCCGTAACCGGTCGGTTAAGATTGCCGAGCCCTTCGGGGGTGGTGTAATTGGCAACACAACTGGTTCTGGTCCAGTTATTCAGGGTTCGAATCCTTGCCCCCGAGCGAAGAGCGTGCGTGGACGTTCGCGCGCGTGCTTCATGGTCCCATCGTCTAGTGGCCTAGGACATCACCCTCTCAAGGTGGAGGCACGGGTTCGAATCCCGTTGGGACTGCTCCGGATGCGACGTCGGAGACGTGTTGCGCCCTCGGATACGTCACTGCACAGTTCAAGTCCAGGCCCCCTTTTTTGGTCGTTCGAACGGGGCACGGACCACGGGTCGTTCGCGCACTTTGCAGACGGCCCTCGCGAGGGTGAGGAGCGTCACTTCTCACGAGAAGTGAACCCTTTTGGCCCTCGCCGCGTAGTACTTAGTACGGGTCGCGCAACGGGGTCGACCAATCCGGGGAGTCACTCGCTCGGATGCACGTCCCCGACTGTCGTGGCTCGTCAGAATGAGGAGAAGAACGACATGGTTCAGTTCACCCAACACGAGACGAAGAAGATCGCCCGGCGCGCCGGGTGCGTCGCCGCGGCCGCCGCGACGATCGCGGCCGGGATGTCGCTGTCAGTCCTTGCGGCCTCGTCGTCTGGCGCACTGGGCAGTCGGAGCATTGGCAAGGTTGTGGTCTCGACTCTCAAGACGAACCAGTTCGGCACGATTCTGGTCAGCGGCAAGACGGTGTACAAGCTCAGGCCCGGTGCCGTCGCGTGCACGTCCGCCTGTCTCAAGATCTGGCCCGAGTTGCTCCTGCCCGTGGGCGTGACCCACGCCACGGCGGGCACCGGAGTGAACGCCGCGAAGTTGGGCACCGTCAAGCGTGCCGGTGGCCGTCTCCAGGTGACGTACGCCGGTCACGCTCTCTACTGGTTCTCCAACGACAAGACCCCGGGCCAGGTGAAGGGCAACATCACCGATAAGTGGGGCAAGTGGACCGTTGTCGTGACCAAGGCTCCGGCCGCGGGCACGACCACCACCACCACCGCGGGCGGCGGCGGCGGGATCGGCTTCTAGTCAACGCATTGAGCACGGAGGGGTCAACATGTCAACTCTCGTCGTAGGTTCCAGTCGTTCGGCGTCCACCGAAGGGCACGTCAAACGCCCGGTCGTGGCCCGACGTCTGCGAGCCCTCTCCACCCGGGTGTACCTACCGGCGTGCTCGATCGCGGTGGTCGCCATGGTGCTCGTCACGATCGGTTGGCTGAGTCACTGGGGCGGGACGAGTTTCGCGGCGTCGATGACCAGTCTGCGTGTCGTGCTCGTCGGCCCGGCCACGTTGATCGTGCTGGGCGTCTTCCTCATCGTCGAACGACTGCGCCCCGCCCAGCGCCGGCCGATCTTTGCGAGAGGGTATCGCCAGGACCTGCTGTACACCGTGCTCAACGCCACGATCGTCGCCCCCCTCGTCGTGGCGTTGTCACTTTCCTTCGCCGAGGTCGCGCACCGGTCGCTGCCGTGGATCGTCATGCCGCACCTCGACGCGGCACCGCGCTGGGGTGTCATCGCGCTGATCTTTGTGGCGATGGACGGTTGCAACTGGCTCGCGCACCTGGCGAACCATCACATCCGGATGCTCTGGCGCTTCCACGAGCTGCATCACTCCCAAGAGGACATGAGCGTGCTGACCGTGTTCCGCACGCACCCGCTGATTCACGTCTCGTACCTGATCGCGTTGATCCCCGGCGTGGTCCTGGTGGCCAACGGAGCGATCTCCACGACGTTTCTCGTCGTCTACGCCGGATTCGTCGCCTTCGAGCACTCGAACACCAACTTGGGCTTCGGGCCGTTAGGACGCATCTTCGTCTCTCCGAACTACCACCGGATTCACCATCGTCTCAACGGGCGCCAGGACATCAACCTCGGTTTCGCGCTCACCATCTGGGATCAGTTCACCGGGCGCGCGGTGTTCCCCACGCCCGAGACCATCCGGGCCGACACCGGTCTGCCGGGCCGGCCGATTGTGGTCGAGCAGGCGGCCACGCGGCCCCGGCACCTGAGGGTCATGCTCGCTCAGCTCGTCGCACCGTTCCGTCCCCTGGACCGGGAGTCGGATGCGCCGGCGCCGCGCGGCTGGCCAGCCGCAGCGATTCCCGCGAACGCGTTCAGCGCCGGAGTCGGCTCCGACGCCGAGGTCGCCGACGGGTTGGTGACTTGAGCGTGGCTGATCGTGCGCCGGTGGGGCGGCGGCGAGTACGTGGGGTTGTGAACGTCCTGTTGCGTCCGAGTGCCCAGGACCTGCCCACCGATCTCATGTTGCTCATTGTTCGCGTCGTGCTGGTGTGGGTCTTCATGTACTACGGCGCGGGCAAGCTGTTCGGGACGTTCAACGGACCGGGACTGCACAACACCGCGGTCTACTTCGCCTCCTTGCACCTGCGACCCGGGATGTTCTTCGCCGTCCTGGGCGGGGTCACCGAATTCGGTGGTGCCCTCGCCCTGGCGCTCGGGTTGGCGACTCGCGTGGCCGGTCTCGCACTCTTCGCGGACATGGTGATGGCGATGATTACGGCCACCTGGCAGTACGGCTTTCTCTCGGCCACGCCGACCCCGGGGTATGAACTCAACATCGTCATCGCGGTCCTTGCGCTCGTCGCGGCCTTCTTCGGAGCGGGACGTTTCAGCGTGGATTCGCTCCTCGCGCGACGCCTCGGCGTCCACGGTGTGACGCCGCTTCGAGGGTTGGGCGCCTGATGTACGACGCTCAGTACCACCGCGTGACGTCGCGAAGCAAGGTCGCGGGCGTGGCGTCGGTGGTGGCCCGGGTGCGACCGCACATAGCGCAATGGTTCGAGCCCGGATTCTTCTCGGATCGGGCCATTCGCATCATTCGGATCTTCATCAACATCAACGGCGCCGCCGGTGCGGCGTACTTCGCCGTCGAGACGCTGCGGGTCTACCTGAGCACGCACCATCTGATCGGTGTGGCCTTCTTCGTGGTGCAGATGTGGGTCGTGTTCGCGTACCTGATTCGGCGACCGGCGCGCGTCGTGAGCCGTCGACTGGGCGACTGGCTGTTGGCCTTCGGCGGGACGTTCGGCGGAGTCCTCCTCCTGCCCGTCGGAGCCCACCCGGGTTGGGGTGTCAGCGCCGGACTCGACCTGCAACTGATCGGCTTGGCCATCGCCGTGATCTCGTTCTTGACCCTGGGCCGATCGTTCGGATTCGCGGCGGCCGATCGGGGGCTGGTCCTGCGCGGGCCGTACTCCATCGTGCGTCACCCGATCTACGCCTCCTACCTGCTCCTCGGGATCGGCTACGTCCTGCAGTCGATCTCGCTACGCAACGTCCTCGTCATGGTGTTCGTGTTCGGCTGCAACGTCGGGCGTTGCGTGGCTGAAGAGCGACTGCTGTCGGCGAGCGGTGACTACAACGAGTACCGCGCGCGAGTCGCGTGGCGACTGATCCCCGGGGTCTGGTAGCCGGCTTAGGTCGCGACGCCCTCGACCTCGGCCAGGCGCCGCTCCAGGTACCGGCGCTCCGCGTCACTGCCGGCGAGGCGCACCGCGCGTCGGTAGGCCTCGGCGGCTTCGGCGCGCCGGTCCAGTCGGCGCAGCAGATCGGCGCGCGTCGCGGCCAGGAGGTGATAGTTCGCCAGTGCGCCGCTCTCCTCTAAGCGCTCGACGAGCACCAGACCCTCGGCCGGTCCGTGCGCCATGGCGACGGCCACCGCACGATTGAGTTCCACGACCGGCGAGGGCACGATCGCGCCGAGCTCGGCGTAGAGGAGTGCGATCTGGGCCCAGTCGGTGTCCGCGGAGCGCGCGGCGTCGGCGTGACAGGCCGCGATCGCCGCTTGGAGTTGGTACGGGCCGCCGCGGCGCTGACGCAGCGCCGACTCCAACATCGAGCGTCCCTCGTCGATCATCGACAGGTCCCAGGTCGACCGGTCCTGTTCCTCGAGTGGCACCAAATCCCCGGCCGCGTTGACGCGTCCCGCGCGTCGCGCGTCGTGCAGCAGCATGAGGGCGAGCAGTCCCCGGGCCTCGGGCTCGTCGGGCATGAGCTCGATGAGCACCCGCGCGAGTCGGATGGCCTCGGCGCACAGGTCGTGTCGTATCAACTCTGTACCGCGGGTGACGGCGTAGCCCTCGTTGAAGAGCAGGTACAGCACACCCAGCACGGCGCTCGTGCGCTCGACCAGGAGGTGTCCTGGCGGCACGCGGTACGGGATGGCGGCGTGACGGATCTTGCCCTTGGCGCGGACCAGTCGCTTGGCCATGGTCTCGTCGCTCACCAGGAAGGCGTGGGCGATTTCGGTGGTGGTGAGGCCCGCCAGGGTCCGCAGTGTCAGCCCGACCTGCGCGTCGATCGACAGCGCCGGGTGACAGCACGTGAAGATGAGGCGTAGGCGGTCGTCGACGATGTCGTCGTGACCCTGAGTGACTCCGGGTTCTGACATCACGGTCAACTCCTCGTACTTGGCCGCTTCGACGCCGCCGCGTCGCAGCCGGTCGAGGGCGCGACGGCGGGCCACGGTGGTCAGCCAGGCTCCCGGAACGCGCGGAACCCCGTCAACGGGCCAGCGCTCCAGGGCGCGTGCGAACGCGTCCTGGGCGCACTCCTCGGCGAGGTCCCAGTCCCCGGTATCCCGGATCAGGGTGGCGACGACGCGTCCCCACTCGCGCGTGAACGCGGTGGCGACGGCGCTAGTCGCGTCTACATCTCCCAGATGGGCCTGACCTCGATGGTGCCAAAGTTCGCCGCCGGGATGGCCGCGGCCACCGCGACCGCCTCATCCAGGTTGTCGCTTTCGATGAGGTAGAACCCGCCGATCTGCTCCTTCGTTTCGGCGTACGGACCGTCCGAGGCGGTCAGTTGGCCGCCGCGCACCTGGACGGTGGTGGCGTCGGAGGTCGGGCGAAGCCGCTCACCGCCGCGCAGCACGCCCTTGGCGCCGTACTCCTCGCCGAACTTGTCGTAGGCCGCCATCATCTGGGCACCTTCCTCCGGGCTCATCGCGGCCTGACCGGCCTCATCCCCGTAGATCATTAGCAAGTACCGCATAACTCTCCTTTCGTCGTGTACTCCTACGACGAACGGGACCGACCCAGATGGACAGGTCTTTCAGGTTCGCGTCGGCGTGACGGTACCAGGCATCTGCCAACCCCAGTCCGGTCAGGAACTGAGGAACGGGAGCACGTTTTTGGCCCAGGTGAAGTACATGGCCGGCGGGCGCCCGGCCGGTCGCTCCACCAGGTCGGTGAAGGCGCCGCCGCCGGCGACGACGGCGAAGCCGGCACCCATCTCACAGACCCGACAGCCCAGACCCACGCCCGGGTTATACGCCCCGTCGGAGCCGAGCAATTGGTCGCGGTGGCCCCAGCAGCCCGCGGCGGTCGGTGACGTGCACGCGGAATTGGGCGTCGAGGTGCCGCCCCAGCCGTCGTCGTACATCCAGATGTAGTCGGCGGCCAGGGCGGAGTAGCCCGAGGCCCAGGTGCTGCCGTACTCCGCGGTGCCGCGCGCGTGCGCAATCGCAAAGCCGGGGGCGATCGAGGGGTCTCGGCGCTGGCGCGCGCCGCTCTGGGCGGCCGCGCTGAGTGTCCGGTTGAGGCCTAGGTAGGGCGGCAGGCCGCGGTCGACGCGCTCGATGTCGGCCAGGACGAAGAGTTGCTCGGGCACGGTGAGCGAGTGCCAGTTGCTCGGCAGGCTGAGCGCGCCGACGCCTTCGCTCGCCCGCGCGGCGTTCACTGAGCGCAGCAGGAACGTGACGCAGCGTGGCGCGTCGTCGAAGGCCGGGAAGACCAGCCGCTCGGTGCCGGAGCTGTTGACCACGCTGACGCAGGGATTGGCGCAGCTGTAGCCGACGCCGAGCAGTCCACACGTTCCACTCGAGAGGAAGTTCGGCACCGGCCGCATGTTGATCGGCGGGTTGGCGGGTGGCAGGAGCCCCAGAGCACCGACCGGCCCCGCGGGGCTGCCCAGGAAGGTCAGGGCCAGAGCGATGCCCGCGACAGTGGTGCGGGTCACAGCGAACCGTGCGCGCGAAACGTCTCTCATAGGTTGAACGCCTCGGTCAGGGGCTCGTAGCCCGGAGCCGTGCGCGCCCAGGGATGGGCCGCTTCGATGAGCGACGCGACGCCGAGCAGCCGTCGGTCGTGAAAGTGCGGCGCGGTGATCTGCAGTCCGAAGGGCAGCCCGGTGGGCAGATGTCCAAAAGGGATGCTCAGCGCCGGGTTTCCGGTGACGTTCTGCATCGCGGTGGAGTAGACGTCAGGCGCTAGTCCGTGGACCTCGCTATCGGTGCTTAGGCGACCGTCGGCGAGCCAGCCGTCACTCGCCACCGTTGACGTGAGGAGCAGCCCCTCATCTCCCAAGAGTTCGTCGAGCGTTCGCACGTAGAGGTATCGGCGCCGACGCGCGGCGAGGTACTCCTGCGCACAGACCCGAAGACCCGCGCCGAGGAACTCCTGAGTCGACACGTGAAACTCAACCATGTGAGCTTCGACCCACTCAAGGCCCAGTGACGCGACGTGTTCGGCGGTCGTCACGGTGAACCAGTCGAGGTCCGGATCACCATCAGGAAAGAACCCGTCAGCGTCGCGCCACTCGACCTCCAGACCCAACAGTTCGGCCACGGCGCCTACCGCGTCGACGAAAGCGAGGCGCACGCCGTCAGGCAGTGGACCCAGTGGAGAGGTCCGCTCGGCCGCAAAGAGTCGGGTCGGCGAATCACTCCATCGAACGAGGTGATCGACGAGTGAGCGAGGCGGCGCGCCGGGATCGCCCGCAACGGGCCCCGCCATGACGTCGAAGAGCAGAGCCAAGTCATCGGTGGCGGTGGCGAAGGGCCCGTCGGTGGAGTAGTCGATCCAGTCGGGAGCTGGCCACCGGCCCACCAGACCGTTGGTGGGTTTGATCCCCACGAGGCCGCACAGTGACGCGGGGATGCGGACTGAGCCGCCGCCGTCGGTCGCCGTTGCCACCAACACCGCTCCCGCGGCAAGTGCGGCCGCCGAGCCGCCGCTGGAACCTCCAGGTGAGTAGGCCTCGTCCCAGGGATTGTGCGTGACGCCGGTCAATAGGTTCGCGGTGTAGCCCTCGATGGCGAACTCAGGCAACGTCGACTTACCCACGACCACGACACCGGCGTCGGCCAGTCGTTGGGGAACGACGCCGTTGACGATCGCCTTCGGTGCGTCACACAGCGCCATCGAACCCTTGCGGGTTGGGTGGCCCTTCCAGTCTTCGAGGTCCTTGATGAGTGCCGGTGCACCGGCGAGGGGACCGGTGGGCGCGGCGCGCCGGTCCATCTCGGAGGCTGCGGTGCGCGCCTCGTCGAAGGTCTCTTCGGCGAGCACATTGAGTGGTGCCGCTGCAGCCAATCGGTCGATCGCGACGCCCACGAGGTCCGAGACGCGCAAGCGCCGATCACGCACCGCCGCGCTCAAGGTCGTCAATGGTCCCGGTGGTGTCGTCACGACACGCGCTTACGCAACCGTCGGCTCGCCGCCGTCAGACTCGAGGGGACCATCGGCCTCGGCCCAGGCGATCATTCCGCCCTCCAGGTTCGCGGCGGTGAAGCCGTGCTCGATGAGGAAGAGAGCGGCGCGGCGCGAGCGCGCTCCCGATCGACACACGCACACGATCGTCCGCGTCGCGTCAAAATCGTCGACGTGGTCGGGTAGTTCGGACAGCGCCACGTGGGTCGCTCCCGAAGCGCGACCCTCGGCCCATTCGTCGTCGTTGCGCACGTCCAGCAGGAGAGCGCCCTCGCGGAAAAGCAGTTGGGCTTCTTCAGGGCTCACGAGGCGCAGTTCGTCCATTTCCTCTCCGGATGGTGGGACCGAGGGGGGCATCGGTAAGGCCAAAATCTACTCCTAGACTCGTGCGGTGGCGGGTAAAGACCTTATTTCTGCGCTCTCGTGCACCGATCTCATTCCCCTGCTTGATCAATCCGAGGGTTTCTATCTGCTCGACGTACGTGAGCCCGATGAAGTAGCTGACTGGTTCATCGAGGGAGCGCACAACATCCCCATCGGGTCACTGGAGTCGCGCGTTAACGAGGTACCCGGGAGCGCGCGCGTCGCGGTGATCTGTGCGAGTGGGACTCGCGCTCGTCAGGGCGCCGAGTTGCTCGCCGCACACGGTGTCGCGAGTGAAGTCGTCGAGGGGGGCATGAACGCGTGGGCGTCGACGTACGACACCGAGTCGGGGGAGTTCGCCGGCGCAAACGTCGTGCAGTTACGTCGCCGCGGTAAGGGCTGTCTCTCGTACGTTGTCGGCGCGGGCACGAAGTGCGTGGTCATCGATCCGTCTCTCGAGATCGAGCGCTACCAAGACGTCGCGCGCGAACGCGGATGGTCGATCACCCACGTGCTCGACACGCATCTGCACGCTGACCACATCAGTGGCGCGCGAGCGCTGGTGGAGGCCACCGGCGCCCAGCTGTGGCTCAACGCGTCCGACGACTTCACCTTCGAGTTCGAGCCCCTCCACGACGGTCGCGTCGTAGGCCTCGCCGAGGGCGTGGAGCTCACGGTCTCGTCGGTGAGCGTGCCGGGGCACACCGAGGGATCCACCATGTACCAACTAGGTGACTCGGCCATTTTCACTGGCGACACGGTGTTTTTGGAGAGCGTCGGGCGACCCGATCTGGCCGACCAGGCCGAGGGCTTCGCTCACCAGCTCTACCGCAGTCTGCACGAGAGGGTGCTGCCACTGAGCGACGAGGTCGTCGTGTTTCCGGCGCACTACGGGCAGGGCGTCACCGTGCGCGCCGGTGAGTTCGTCGCGCGCCCCCTGGGGGCACTTCGCAGGACGCTTCCCGCGCTGGCACTCTCCGAAGAGGACTTCGTCGCGTGGGCTCTCGCCCACGTGACGGACCGCCCGCCGAACTATCGGCGCATTGTCCTCATCAACTCCGGTCGCGAGGTCTTGGGTGACGAGGACGCCGCACTCGAGCTCGGACCCAACAGGTGCGCCATTGCCTGACCCTTGTCGGTGGCTGCACCGCTCTCGCTCGCAGGACGGAACCTCGACAGGAGCGTGTCGCGACGTCGAACCTGAGAAGTAGTTCAGCGAGTGCGCGAGGTGCCCCCACGGTAATTGAGCGATTACGACTCCGTGAAGATTTGGAATAGCACAGCGTCGTCGGCGTGTTGTGAGGGATTGGTGACGGTTACTTATGCTTTTATCAGGGATTTCATATGGTTCGCGCACGACGCCGAGTAAAAAACCACCTGATGAAAACGAAGATTCAGTATTCGCGTTCCGGTTTCGGCCTTATCTATACTGACCAAAGAGGTAACGGCCGTGGCGTGCCACGTGGCGGGTGCCTTAATCGCTTGTCGTTGTAACGCTGTTCCTCAAAGTGATCAGGTCGATGGGAGTCGGCCCCTGTGAATGGAGTGAAGTGAACACCAAAGCCGCCACTACCGAAGGGTTCGTAATGAATACTTTGCGACGGATACCTCGAATTTTCATAAAGACCGTTGCGGCGGGGGCCGTGCTGGTCGCCGCCGCACTGCCGGTCGCCGTCATGGGCACAGGTGTCGCGGGTGCGGTGACTCCTCCGACGTTGACCTGCTCCATTGCGGCGTATTACCCGAGCCCGACATGTTCGTCTGGTTACGCCATCATCGGCCAGGGCTTCTCCGGCAACTTCTACCTTGGTGGCACAGGATTCGCAGCCGACCAGCAACTCGGAGGCAACGTCACTTTGACGACGACGGCACCGGGCGTTTCGTTTACCAACGTGCAAGAGGACTCTTCGGGCACGTTCGTGACCGCTGAGATCAGCTCCACCTCAGCTACCCCGACGGGTTTCTTCCCGGTGACGTTGACCGATGACAACGGTAGTTCGACGATGACGCTTGGTCTTGGTATTGACAACGGACCGCAGATCACGTCAGTGATCGGGAATGCGGGTACCGCTGGAGGCGCTTCTTCGACCGTGACGGTCACGGGTAAGAACCTTCAGTTCTCCGACGTGGAGTTCGACGGAAACGTAGGATCTCCGGTTCAGATCAGCGAGAACACAAATTCCGACACCTCTATCACCTTTACCGTTGACAACAGCAACGGCAGCACTGTCGTCGCGGGCACCTACGCCTTCACGATCACAAGTGCTTGGCCATTCCCCGCGTTCGGATCAACGACTGGTTCGTACACGGTGAACGCTGCGGCGACTCCCATCACCATTACGGGTGTGACACCAAACGAACTCGGAATACCCGTTTCGGGAACTTCGACGGTGACCGCGACAGTGACTGGTACCGGATTTGAATCAGGTGCGACGTTGTCCATCGCCGCTCCGTCGGGTACGACAGAAGTTACGTCGACGTTCGTCAACAGCACCACGATGACTTTGACGCTCGATGTGGCCGCAGGTGCCTCAACCGGCCAGGTTGACATCACCGTGCACAACCCGGACTCCAACACCTTGCTGGGTACGGGCCTCATCGGTATTGGAGTTCCTGCTGCGTCACTGACGGCGGGCTCAACACCGCCAGTCGCGCCGGTGATTTTGAACGAGTCAGGCTCACTGACACCAGGCACGAGCGCGGTGGTCTTCGTCCAGGGCAGTTCCAGCTTCCCGCTGACCACCGGATCGACCATCACGGTCACAGGTCACGGCCAGACCGTGTCAGGCAAGGTCCTGTCCGTTGACGGGACCAACACCGCTCGAGTCCTTGTCGTTGTCCCACGCTTTGCAACCACCACGTTGACCGCAGCCAGTACCTCCTTGAGCACCTCTCTGTCGGTAGCCAGTGTTACTGGTATGCCCGCGTCGGGTACCGTGATCATCTCTGATGGCGCGAACTCCCAGACTGTTGCGTACTCCGCCATTGTGGGAAACAACCTGACCATCTCCGCTGGTGCCGCTTCAGCGCACGCTGCAGGATTGACGGTCGAGTTCCCATTCCCACCGGCGAGCGACTACGTGCTGAGTGCGAACAACGGAACCTACACGGAGTCGACTGCGGTGCAGATCAACGCCGACCCGGCGACGGCCTACCTGGCGGAGCCCTCCATGACGGCGCTACCCACCGGACTGGTCCCAGGGACGTACTCGGTAAACGCTTACGTTCCTGGCTTCGGTTTCACCACGGGCGCGTCGGTATTCTTCGGCAACACTGGTCCCACAGTTCAGAACGGCATCACGGGGACTGTTACCGCGGTCAACGGGAATACCGCGACACTGGCTGTAACTGTGCCCGCCGTTGAGACCTCGCTCAACTCGTACTCGTTGAACGCGGCAGCAACACCTGGACAAAACGCACTGTCACTGACCAACAATGCAGGATTGGCTGTTGGCAACAAGATCACCGTCAATGCCGACCCCTTCTACCTGACGCCCGAGACCTTCACGGTCACGAGTGTCGACGGAGGCGGCCACATTGTCGGTGTGACACCAGCAGTTGCCGATAACCACTCCTCCGGCGCAACGGTCTCGGACCTTTCGTCTCCGCAGGCCACGACTGGCACGGTCTCGGCGGTCATCACGAACGGAGCGGGCCAAGCAGTCACCATCGATGACTTCTTCGGCTTGACGACTCCTGGAACGATCACCGGGTACTCATTGTCAACCGACGGAGTCGGCACTGGCGCCTCGGCTGCACCGATTGTCTTCACGACCAGTTCAGCTACTGGCGGCGCGAACTCCGCGTGGACCGTTACGTCAACGACCACCGGAGTGACATTCGGGACAGTGACGGACGACACAGGCAGCACGATCACGACCACCATTTCGGTGGCGCCAGGTGTTGCGGCTAGTGCCAGCGTTCCCGTGTCGATCACCAACGGGATCAAGACTTTCACAGGTACGATTGCCGTTGTCCCCGGTCCCACGATCACGGCTATTACCACGGTCGCCACTTTGACCGCGGGCGGCTCTGAGGTCGTCGGCGTCACTGGTACGAATCTGGTTGCCGGAATGTCATGCGCTACGTCGGATCCGGCCGTGACATGCACGGAGACTCCGAACGTCGCCACGGACAGTCCCACAACGCGGACAGTCACGATCAATGTCGGTGCGGCTGCGTTGAATGGAACGGATGCGCTGACATTGTCGGATCCGAACACCTTCGGAGCCGGTACCTTGGCGACCGCAGTCAAGGTCAGCGGACAGCCCACCGCAACCGCGATTTCGCCGACAATTGTTCCCGAGTTCTCTTCGGTGCTGCTGACCGTCACCGGTACGGCAATCCCGGCGGACCTCTCGACTTGCAGTTACGTGATCTATGACCCGACGCTCTCACCCGTCTACTCGAACAACTGTTCGACGACGTATGTGAGCGCGACGTCCGCCACGATCGCGGGGGGCTCCTACAACACGAGCTTCGGCGGCGACACCGTCGTGTTCACACTTGGAAATGGCACGTCGACGTTTGTGACGCCGTCTGTGACGATTCAGTTGGATCCGTTTGCCTTGTTCTACGTTTGGAACAGCAACTTCTCGCCGGACATCGCGGCGGGCTCGGCGAACGTTCCGGTCAAGATCATCGGATTCGGGTTCGCGCCGGGAGCAACGGTAACGATCCCGGCGGCCGACGGCTCCTTTACGGAGACGTCAGTCACGCCGAACGCCATCTACGGCACGGTGAGTTTCCTCAACAGTGTTCAGCCGGGCCCGGGTGGAAGCGACGTTGATGTAACCGCCACGATTACCAATAGCAACGGTGGCGCAGGGTCCGTGGACTTCTTCGTCAGCGCAGCGCCCACGGTAACCCCAGTCACAGGCGTTAGTCCGTCGGCGGTGCTCGAAGGGACTGGGACGAAGTTGACCATTACCGGTACGCACTTCGTGACTGGTGCCACGGTGACGCTGACGAATACAGCACTCGGATCCTTCGGGACCACTGCCAACCCGTCAGCAGTGGTGACAAAGTCAACGGACTCGACGAACACCTGCACGACCTATGCGGACAACTGCGACACAATCACGGTGACTGTGACGCCTGTGAGCTTCACCGGTAACACCCCCATCGTGACCGGTGTAGTGGTGACGAACCCGGTAGGTGACGGCTCGGTGTCGGACGCGAATTCGCTCACGATCAACCCAGTGCCCGTGGTGACCGGTACGTACAACGTGCCGACGTTCTCCACGAACCTTGAGGTCACGATCACCGGTACCGGATTCCAGGCGGGCATGACGGTCTCTGCAACGAACTCGCCGGCCTACACCGTCACTCTCGTGAGCATCAACACGGCGGGAACGGCAGCGGTCTTGCTCGTGACTACCACGTCGGCCGCAACAGTGGGGACGTTCAGCACGGTC
Source organism: uncultured Actinomycetota bacterium (assembly GCA_963715855.1). Classification (GTDB taxonomy): domain Bacteria; phylum Actinomycetota; class Acidimicrobiia; order Acidimicrobiales; family RAAP-2; genus RAAP-2. The sequence continues at coordinate 685,632 of OY970279.1, read as the reverse complement.
ACCTTCACCAACCCGGACGGCGGATCAGTTTCCTTCCCGCTGAACGGCGGACCGGTTGCGCTTCCGCAGTTGCACATCACGGGAGTCCACGGACGTCCCGCTCGCATCGGAAAGACAGTCACCTTCACCATCCTCGGTAGCAACCTTGGTGGCGCTCGCGTGACGGTTAACCACAAGGGTGTGAGCGTGCGCAAGATCAGCAACTCGAGCACGGTTATCAAGGTCAGGGTCACGGTCAAGAAGGGCACGAAGTCTGGCACCGCCAAGCTGCACGTGTTCAACGCGAACGGGTCCGCCATGGTGGCCTTCAGCATCAAGAAGTAACGCTCTGAGCTAGTTGCAAAGCGGCCCCCTCCTTCGGGAGGGGGCCGCTTTGGATTTACGACTCTGTACGGCTAGTCGCGCATCTGATCGCAAAAGCGTCTCAGCGCCAGCGCGGATTTCAGTTGGGGTTGGTGAGTGATTCAGTGAAGCGCCCAGGACGAGCCGTCGGGTCCGTCCATGACGTCGACGCCCGCGCTCACCAAGGCTGCGCGCACTCCGTCGGCAATCTCGTACTGACCACGCCCTCGAGCGTCGGCGCGCACTTTGAGCAGGGCTTCGACCAGGGTTGAGGGATCAATTCGGCCCTCTCCCCCTCCGACGGCGCGGCGCGCTAACTGCGCAATGGCGTCGAGGGCGTCGGGACCACCAGCTGCGGCGCGCTCGGCGAGAACGCTCAGTTCGTCGGTTGGCTCCTCCGCGACCGGTGCAGCCGGTGCGATGGGGTTAGTTGCGCCCTGGTGTCGAAGTTCGCTCATCGGTATTGAAGTCCCCTTGGCCAGTGGTCGAACGTCACCCTGGACCCTCCAGTAGGCGGAACCCCGTCCGCGCACCGTGAGGCGGTCGGTGTTCAGATCAATGATCAGGGCGGTGTGCTCGTCGATTCCCAGTACCGCGACGCCGTCGGGCAACTGCTCTTCGAGCACCCGCAGCCGAGGCTCACCCAGGTAGCAGTAGCGCGTGTCGTAGTTCGCTCCTTCGCGGTTGTCGAAGTGGGGAATCACCGCGCAGAAGAGTCCAATCCGGCCCATCAGATCGAGTCCGTCCAACCAGTGCGGCTGGGGTACACCGACCTTGTAGATCTCGTAGACGGGCGCCGTGTGCGAGCCGAGGGTCAGAGCGGCTGCCGATGCGAAGCACAGCACGCCACCGGCCTGAGCCACTGCGTGGAGGTCGTCGGCGAGTCCGAGCGGACTCCACTGGTCCAAGGCCCAGCTAGGGCTGCCGGGTCCGGCGAAGACGTAGGAGGCCGAGCGGACACCCTCTTTGAAGATCGCTCGCTGGACGGGTGTGGCCTCCGCGTACGAGGGGAGCGAAAGTGGCTCCAGGCTGGTGTTGAGCGACGTCGCGAAGTAGTCGACCAGTTTCTCGGTCATCTGTGGGACGTTGAGCTGAAAGCCGTATGCCGAGTCCAGGTTGACCGCGCGGACCTGCTCCAGGCGCTGCAGGAGGTCTCGGTGCACCTTGGTCATCCCAGGGGCCGTCTCGCCAGAACCAAGAAGTGCGACAGCGCCCAAGCCCACGGCCGTAGCGTATCGGGCGCTGGCCGAACGGCTCGTACTCGGTGGCTAGTTTGGTTCTGTGAGCAACGTCGTGTTCAACGTTCGCCAGCGCACGCGAGGAAACGTGACGCTGGCGATGATTATGTGGTCGATTGCCATGGCCGTCATCATCTTCCTGTTCGAATCGCGTTGGACGTCGACCTCGTCGGCGACGTGGGCGGGAGTGGGGGTGACCGCGTTATTCGGTCTCTATCTGGGCTGGCGGCGTCGCATCGCGGCGGTGCTGGTCGCGCCCTTGGTGAGCTGGTTCTTTGCGTGGCCGTTGCTCTGGATCGCGGCGATGGTGCACGACGGGTTCGTCAGGGGTCTCTTCGTTGGACTCTTTCTGGTGACGATCGGGTGGATCGGGATCGGGTTCACCGAATTCGTCGGGTTGGGCGTCGTGGCCCTACTGACCCGGTGGGTGCGTGGCGGCCGACGCCCGGATCCGGACGTGGTCATCTTCGGACCGTCGGAGTAGGCGCTACAGGTTTTCCAGTAGCAACATCAGTATCTGCATCCACGACTCGCCTGTTTCGGGGTGGAGTGATACGTCGTTGAGGGCGCGAGCGAAGCTAAAGCCCTCAAGCAGGACGGCCAGTTGGCGCGCGCTGAGGCGCCGGCCTAGGACGCCACGCTCCTGGACCTCCTCGATGAGCTCGGCCATGGACGTCAGGTACTCCTCTTGGACGAGGACGAACTCTCGCTGGAGCTCGGGGCGCGCGACCGCCGCCGTGGACACGCGTAACCGGATTCGTCGGAATCGCTCGAGCGCCACCTGGGTTCCCGCTTGAGCGTCGCCGTCGCGGTAGAACGCCAACAGTGAGGTCAGCGAGTCCGCCTTCTTCGTGTATTCGCGCAGGAGCTGGACGTAGCGCCGCACCTGGTCGGTGTACATCGACAGGAAGGTGGCGTCGATCAGGCCCTGGCGCGATCGGAAGTTGCTATAGATCACCGACGAACTGAATCCAGTGTCCTCACAGATGTCGGCGATGCGCAACTCGCTCTCGTCGAACTCACTGAGACGCTTGGCGGTCGCGTCGATGAGTGTCTGACGCGTTGACGCGGCGCGACCTTGGACCATGTCCATCACTCCCTCTCGATTTCGCTGACCACTCGCTCGGCGCCGACTGCCGCAGTCCAAATGATTTGAAGGAAGTTTACAAAGGACGCTGATCGAATCGTGCACTCGCGGCAGTTCGCCACAGCCGAATCATTTTCGGCTGGTCACCGCCAGTGCTAGGCGACGCCACTCCTCGCGCGGCGCCGACGTGACGTCGGTTCCCAGAACCTGAAGACAGACGTGGTCGGCTCCGGCGGCGCGGTGCTCGGCGACACGCAACGCGATGACGGACTCGTCACCGTGCACGACCATGGCGTCACACAGCCGGTCCGAGCCGCCGCGCACGAAGTCGGTCTCGTCAAATCCCAATCGACGCCAGTGGTTGGTGTAGTTCTCCAGTCCGGTGTAGTGCTCGAGGTGCTGGTGAGCCCTACGAAGGAACTCCGTGCGGTCCTGACCCAAAACGACCGCCTGCTCGACGGCTAGGAAGGCGTCGCCGATGAGTTGCCGAGTTCCCGCGGTGTGCTCGACGGTCACCAGATACGGCAACACGCCGTCGGTTCGTGACGCTCCGAGTTCGAGCATCTTCGGCCCCAGGGCCGCGATGACTCGGGCGTAGGGGTGGCCGGACTCGGCGGCGTGCATCGGCGCGGCGTCCATGGCGTCGAGGTACTCGCGCATCGCGCGCACGGGCGCGGTGTAGACGTGGCCGCGAAGTCGCTCGACCAAGGGCCGGTGACTCACGCCGAGTCCGAGGACGAACCGGTCGCCGAAGGCCGCGTTGAGGGTGCGCGCCGCATTAACCGTCGCCACCGCGTCGCGGGCCCAGATATTCGCAATGCCGGTGGCGACGACCAGGTCCGACGTGGGGGCGAGCAGAAGGCTGGCGCCCGTGAGCGCTTCGCGGCCCCATGACTCATTGAGCCATAGCGCCGCGTACCCGAGCGTCTCGACGTTGAGCGCGAGTTTGCTCAACTGATCGGGTGCGGTCCACTCGTGCGTAATGGTCCATAGCCCGACGGTGCCGCGCAGTCTTTCCAGTGACGGTGGCAACTCACGCACGCGCTCAGCCTATGGAGTTTGGCGTCGTTGCACGGGGCCGACCACAATGGTGCATGGCCTACGTCGTCGCCGCGGTGTCCGCGTTCCTCGTCTTCTCCGCGGCGACGGCCCTGCGTCCTGGACGTCGCGGCGTCTTTGCCGCACTGGCCTTTCCCGTCGGGTGGGCGGCCGGAGAGCTTCCGGTCCAAGCCCTCGTCGTCGAGGGGGCGCTTGTCGGGCTGCTGCACTGGTGGGGCTGGCCGCGCACCGTCTGGCTCGGCGACCTCGTAGCTGTGCTGGTCATGTTGGCCGTGGCGGAGAACCTGGCCCTGGTCGGGATCGTCCTAGGAGCGCGCCGCGTCGTGCGGCGATTGCTCGGTCAAAGCCCTCGCCGACCACTCGACCTGCCCGGTCCGCGCGACGACGCTTTTGGATCGTGGTGGCGCACGGCGCTGCAGTTCTCCTTCCACCCGCGCTCCATGCAGCTCGTGCGCAACGTGGAGTACGGCGCGGAGGCCCGGCACCGCCTGGACGTGTGGCGTACCTCGACGACTCCGCGCAACGCGCCGGTGATCTTCTACATCCACGGGGGCGCGTGGACCTTCGGCGACAAGCGCGAGCAGGGCCGGCCGATGCTTCACGAGTTCGTCGCTCGAGGGTGGGTGGTCGTCACGTGCAACTACCGTCTGGCCCCACGTCACCCCTGGCCCGCCCAGATCCAGGACGTTGTGCGCACCCTGGCGTGGATCAAGTGCAACGTCGCTTCCTACGGCGGCGACCCCGACCGGATCGTGGTGTCGGGCCTGTCGGCCGGCGGACACCTGGCCGCCCTGGTGGCGTTGGCACCGGACGATCCCGAGTGGTGTCCTGAGGACCTGGCCGACGTCACCAACTGGTCGGTGCGCGGATGCATCCCGTTTTCCGGGGTGTTGGAGATGACCGGGGACGAGACCCACTGGCACGGGCTCGGAAGGGGCCTGCTCCACCTGCTCGAGCGACGCGTCGTCCAGCAACCCTACGAGGGCCATGAGGCGCTCTACCGCGCGCTCTCGCCCTACCACCGCGTCCACGAGGACGCGCCACCGTTCCTCGTGATCCAGGGAGTGAACGACACGCTGGTCGACGTCAACGTGGCCCGTGACTTCGTCTCGCGGTTTCGTGAGGTGGCTTTGGCCCCGATCTACTACGTGGAGCTGCCCTTCGCCCAACACTCCTTCGACGTGACGGCGAGTCCGCGCACGTCCGCCACCACGCGGGCCGCGGTCGTGTTCGCGAGCGCGGTGAGCGAGCCGCGCCCGCTCCTCACGCCCGAGCGCGTCGCCAGTTACCGGGTCCCGCCCACCGAGTTGCTCATCAGCGTCGACTCGACGTGGGTCGACGCCCGAAAGGTCGCCGTCGACGCGGGTCCGTTCTTCGTCGTGACCTCTGACAATCCCTTCTCCGCGGTCTTGAGCGGCGACGTCAACTCCTCGCGTCGCGCCGACCTCCAAGAACTCCTAGGGCGCCGCGGCATCACCGCGCGCGCGTCGCGCGCGCGAGACCCGTCGGGTCAGTGGCCCGACGAGGAGGGCGTCGCCCTCACCGACGTCACGCTGGACTTCGCGCGGCACCTGGCTTACGTCTACGACCAGTTCGCCTTCTACGAGGTCACGGCCGACGCGGTGAGAGTGCGCGACGCCCACGACGGGCGGGTGCTGGCTTAACCGGCGAGGGTGACCTCGACGCGCAGCTCACCGGCGTCCTCGAAGGAGAGGTCGGCAATGACACCCGCGGCGCACAGGTCACGCGCGGCGACGCCGACGGCGTCGCGCACGGCCGCCGGCGCGTGCACCACGCAACGCGCTACTTCGGCGCGTTGGGAGGCCTTGGCACTGCTCTTGGCGCGGCGAACGGCCTCGAGGACGTCGCACACCGGCCCGTAGATGGTGCTGGGTGCCGCCACGTCGCCCAGCTCCTCGGCCCGTGGCCACGGTGCGAGGTGAACTGAACCCTCGTGCCACCAGCGCCACGCCTCTTCGGTGGCGAAGGGCAGCACCGGCGCCAAGAGGCGTTGGAAGATCGAGAGCGTGACGGCCAGCGTGGCGAGCGCCGACAGCGTCGCCGGATCGGCGGCGTCGGCGTAGGCGCGGATCTTCACCAGTTCGAGGTAGTCGTCACAGAACGACCAGAAGGCGGCCTCGGTGCGTTCCAGCGCGCGCGTGTGGTCGTAGCCGTCGAATGCCACCGTCGCGTCGGTGACGACCCCGGCGAGCAGGGCCAGGAAGTCTCGGTCGAGCGGCACGGTGACCGCCTCGACGCTCGGCACCGTCACGCCCTCGAGGCGTCCCAGCACGAACTTGGAGGCGTTGAGGACTTTGATCGCGAGGCGTCGCCCGACCTTCATCTGCGCTTCGTCGAGGGCGGTGTCGGCGCCGGGACGGCCGCATGCCGCCCAGTAGCGCACGGCGTCGGCACCGTGGCTCTCTAAGAGCGGCAATGGAGTCACCACGTTGCCCGTTGACTTGCTCATCTTCTTTCGGTCGGGGTCCAAGATGAACCCCGAGATCACCGCGTGGCGCCAGGGAAGGGCGTCGTGGGAGAACTCGCTGCGCACCACCGTCGAAAAGAGCCAGGTGCGGATGATGTCGTGCGCCTGGGGACGTAGGTCCATCGGGAAGACCTTGGCGAACAGATCAGTGCCGCGATGGCCGGCGATCTCGGGGGTCAACGAGCTCGTAGCCCAGGTGTCCATCACGTCCGGTTCGCCGGTGAACCCGCCCGGCTGGTTGCGTTGAACCTCGTCGTAGCCGGTGGGGACGTCGGTCGACGGATCGACCGGCAGACTCTCAAGCGAGGCCAGCAGGGGACTGTCAAAGTCGATCACGCCGGCCTCGTCGATGGGGTACCACACGGGGAAGGGCACGCCGAAGAAGCGCTGGCGCGAAATCGACCAGTCCACGTTGAGACCCTCGACCCAGGAGCGGTAGCGGTGGCGCATGTAGTCCGGATGCCAGTGCAGCTCCTCGCCGCGCGCCAGCAGCTCGGCGCGATGGGCCAGCGTCTCGACGAACCACTGGCGCGAGGTCACAATCTCGAGGGGCCGCTCGCCCTTCTCGTAAAACTTGACCGGGTGCGTCACCGCGGTGGGCTCGCCGATCAAGTCACCGCTCGCGCGCAGGGCGTCCACTACGGCTGCGCGCACCTGGTTGACGGTGCGTCCCGTGAGTTGGGCGTAAAGGGCGTTGGCGGCCGCCGCGTCGAGCGAGGGATAGTCGCCCTCGCCGAAGGTCGCGGGCAGGAATCGTCCGTCGCGGCCCACCAGGGCCCGCGTGGGGAGGCGCAGCTCGCGCCACCAGGTGACGTCGGTCACGTCGCCGAACGTGCAGATCATGGCGATGCCCGTGCCCTTGTCGGGGTCGGCGAGCTCGTGGGCCACGACCGGAACCGACACGTGAAAGAGCGGCGTCACCACCGTCGTGCCCACGAGGTCGGTGTAACGCGCGTCGTCGGGATGTGCGACGAGCGCGACGCAGCTGGGCAGCATCTCGGGTCGAGTGGTGTCGATCTGGACGACACCGCCGTCGGGCCGATGGAAGCTCACGCGGTGCATGTGTCCGGGTCGTTCGCGATCCTCCAGCTCGGCTTGGGAGACGGCGGTGCGAAAGTCGACGTCCCACAGCGTGGGCGCCACCGTGGAGTAGGCGTTTCCGCGCGCCAGCATCTCGAGGAACCCGCGCTGGGAGATCTCCTGGGCGTGGGCCGAGACCGTCGTGTACTCCATGGTCCAGTCGATCGAGGCACCTAAGGTCCGAAAGACGTGCCGGAAGGCCTCCTCGTCGATCACGGTGAGGCGACGGCACAGTTCCACGAAGTTCTTGCGCGAGATCGAGACCTTCTCTTTGCCCGGCGTGGCGGGGGGATCGAAGTCGGGGTCGTAGGCGAGGTCGGCGTCGCCGCGCACACCGAAGTAGTTCTCGACACGCCGCTCGGTGGCCAGGCCGTTGTCGTCCCAGCCCATGGGGTAGAAGACGTGCTTGCCGCGCATGCGCCAGTAGCGCGCCACGACGTCGGTATGGGTGTAGCTGAAGACGTGACCGATGTGCAGGTTGCCCGACACGGTGGGCGGCGGCGTGTCGATGGAGTAGACGTCGGCGCGCGTCACGTCCGCGTCGAATCGGTAGGTGCCCTCGCTGTCCCAGCGCTCGATCCACGTTGCCTCGAGGCCGTCGACAGTCGGCTTGTCGGGCACGCGGGGCGCTCGCGGGCTCAGGGCGTCGTTCATGGTTGGCCTAGTTTAGGACCGTGATTCGCCTCTACGATTCCGCGCGCGGTGAGGTCGTCGAACTGCATCCGCGCGATCCGGGACGGCTGTCGATGTACGTCTGCGGTCCGACGGTCTACGGCCCGCCGCACATCGGGCACGGGAGATTCACGCTCGTGTGGGACGTCGCGCGCCGCTGGTACACGTTCGGCGGACTCGACGTGACGTACGTCTGCAACGTGACCGACATCGACGACAAGATCATCAACCGGGCGCGCGACGAAGGTCGGACCGAACTGGACGTGGCCCAGGAGTTCGAGACGCAGTGGAATGAGGCCATGGACGCCATCGGCGTGGCGCGGCCCGACGAGTCGCCCCACGCGACGCACTACCTGAGCGAGATGATTGACCTGATCACGGAGCTCTTGGAGAGTGGCGTCGCCTATCAGACGAGCGACGGCGTTTACTTCGAGGTTTCGCGCGTTCCTGACTACGGCCTGCTCGCCGGTCAGCCTCTCGACTCGTTGCGCGTGGGTGCGCGCGTCGAGGCGGTCGAGGAGAAGCGTTCGCCGCTCGACTTCGCACTCTGGAAGAACGCCAAGCCCGGCGAGCCACGCTGGCCGGCGCCCTTCGGGGATGGTCGCCCCGGGTGGCACACCGAGTGCGTGGTCATGTCACTTCAACTGCTCGGAGATGGGTTCGACCTTCACACCGGTGGCCTGGACCTCATGTTTCCGCACCACGAGAACGAGCGGGCCCAAGCCGTCGCCTGGGGCCACCCGTTCTCGCGCTACTGGGCCCACAACGGCATGGTCATGGTCGGCGGCGACAAGATGGCCAAGTCGCTGGGCAACTTCACCACGATGAATGACCTGCTCGCCGACACTGATCCACGTGCCTATCGGCTCCTGGTGCTGCGCTCGCACTATCGTTCGCCGATCGAGGTCACCGCGGCCACGATTTCCGACGCCGAGCGAGCACTGGCCCGACTGGACGGCCTGGCGCGACGTTTCGGCCTGGCCGCGCTCGCCGGAACGGTCCTCGAGCGCGCATCCTCCTTCACCTGGGAGGGCGCCGCGGGCGACCTGTACGAGTCGGTCGCGTTGAGCCTGGACGACGACCTCGACACGCCGAACGCGGTGGCCAAGATCTTTGATGCGGTGACGGCAGCGCACGCCGCCGCCGACCGAGGGGACGCGGATACCGCGAGGACGTTGGCCGAAGCCGTCAACGCGTTGTGCGGCGCCTTGGGCCTCAGCCTGCGAGGTGACGCCGACGTCGTCGACGACGCCAGCGCGGCCCTCGTCGCGGCGCGCGACGCCGCGCGCTCGCGCAAGGATTGGGCCGAGGCCGACCGCCTGCGTGATGAGCTGGTGAGTCTCGGATGGACCGTGGAGGACGCGGCCGGCGGGACCCAGATCCGGCGCTGAGAAGTCTCTTGGCATCCTGGTCGGGACCAGGTAACGTGGACCGCGAGGTTGCCGTTGTGGTTCCCTCCGGACCGGTGGAGGCCGGTCGGCAGCAGAAGGAGGCCCATAGTGGCTGTAGGAACCGTGAAGTGGTTCAACGATGAGAAGGGCTGGGGTTTTATCGCAGTCGAAGGCCAGCCCGACGTCTTCGTGCACTACTCGGAGATTCAAGGCGATGGACGACGCACCCTCGTCGAAGGCCAGTCGGTGGCCTTCGACATTGAGCCGGGCGACCGGGGGCCCCTGGCTAAGCGAGTCCAGATCAACTAGTCCGACGAATTATGGAATACGACCGGCGCCTCTGCGCCGGTCGTTTTCTGTTGGGGGCTGGTTCGCCCGGGCCTCAAGTTACTGAGGAGTAACCTGGAGGGACCTTTCGACCGGGGCGGCGCCGTGAACGACTTCTCGATGGAACTCAACGACGATCAGCGCACGCTGGTTGAGTGGCTGCACGGCTTCGCCGAGAACGTCATGCGACCCGCGGCCCACGAGTGGGACGAGCGCGAAGAGACGCCCTGGCCCATCATTCAAGAGGCTGCCCGCCTGGGCATCTACAGCCTCGACTTCTTCGCCAACGCTATGGCCGACAAGACCGGCCTGTCGATCGTTCTCGCCCTCGAGGAGCTCGCTTGGGGCGACGCCGGACTGTGCATGGCCATCATCGGAACGTCGCTCGGCGTGGCCGCGATTATGGCCAGCGGGACGCCCGAGCAGCAGATGGAGTGGATCCCGCGGTGCTTCGGGACCCCGGACGACATCAAACTGGCCGCCTTCGGGGTCTCTGAGCCCGACGCCGGTAGCGACGTCTCGTCCCTGCGCACCCGCGCGGTCTACGACGAGGCCGCCGACGAGTGGGTGCTCAACGGCACGAAGACCTGGATCACCAACGGGGGCATCGCCGACGTCCACGTCATCGTGGCCTCGGTGGAGCCGGCCCTCGGCAGCCGGGGTCAGGCGTCCTTCGTGGTGCCCGAGGGCACGCCGGGGCTCTCGATGGGCCAGAAGTTCTCCAAGATGGGCATTCGCGCAAGCCACACGGCCGAGGTGATTCTTCAGGACTGCCGAGTTCCCGGCGCCTGTCTGCTGGGCGGTCGCGAGAAGCTCAACGAGAAGCTCGCGCGCGCGAGAGAGGGCCAGCGTTCTCAGAGCCAGGGCGCCATGGCGACCTTTGAGGCAACGCGCCCGGCGGTGGGGGCACAGGCATTGGGCATTGCGCGCGCCGCCTACGAGTACGCGCTCGACTACGCCAAAGAGCGCCAGCAGTTCGGCCGGGCGATCGTCGACAATCAGGCCATTGCCTTCAAGCTTGTCGACATGAAGGCCCGCATCGACGGAGCGCGCCTCCTCGTGTGGCGCGCCGCGTGGATGGCCGCGAACCGCAAGCCATACCTCAACGGCGAGGGCTCGATGTCCAAACTGGTGGCGGGCGAGACCGCGGTGCGAGTGACCGAAGAGGCGATCCAGATCCTCGGCGGGTTCGGCTACGTGCGCGACTACCCGGTGGAGCGCTGGCACCGCGACTCGAAGATCTACACGATCTTCGAAGGCACCAGCGAGATCCAACGTCTCGTCATCGCGCGAGCCATCACCGGTCGACACATCCAGTAGCGACGTGCGGATCCTCGCCGTCTGCACCGGCAACGTCGCGAGGTCGGCCATGCTGGGCTTTATGTTCGCCACGATCGCCCAGGACCGTGGCCTCGATTGGGGTGTGCGCACCGCTGGCACCCACGCCATCGAGGGCTCGACCATGAGTTCGCGCACCCGCGACGCTCTTCTGTCCATCTCCGAGCTGGGCGAACACCGCTACAGCGCTCACTGGAGCCACCAGGTCACCGTGCCCGACATCGCTTGGGCTGACGTCGTGCTAGGTGCCGAGGCCGGCAACGTCACCTTCACTCGGCGCCTCGCGCCCGGCGAGGCGTCACGCGTCGTCCAGGTGCGCCAGTTCACACAGAACGCCTCGCCCGGCGTTGCATTGGACGAGCAACTGGCGGCGGTCGCGGCGCTGGCGCTCGACGGGCGACTCGACGTCGAAGACCCCGCCGGTGCGGATCAAGGTGTGTACGACGCGGTCGCCCGGTCGCTCTGGAAGTTGGCCCAGGAGTTCGCTGCACTCGTCGACGATTAGCCGCGCGACGAGTCAGTCTCGCTCCCGCCGCGTCGGTGTCGTAGACGGGCCGTGCCACGGTACTGTCCCAATGACGGCACCGGGTGCGAACTTGGTGCGAGAGGAGATCGACCCATGCAGAAGCGACTGTTGACGCGCTACGCGACCACGTCGCCGCAGGCGGCGGATGAGAATCAGCGACGCATCGAGGGGGTGTTCGCTGAACTGGCCGAGGCCAAGCCCGACAACGTCAGCTACATCGTGGTGCGACTCGCGGACGGTTCGTTCGTGCACCTGTCGTTTCACGATCACGGGGACGACGAGGTCAACCCCATCTCGTCCACCCCGGCGTTCGCGCACTTTCAGGACGGCCACGGCGATCGCCGCGAGGGCCCCGTGGACCAGCAAACCGCTGAGTTGGTGGGCGCCTACATCACCGTCATCGAGTGACGATCCGCGGGTGAGGCACGGCGCGAACACTGCTCTGCCCCCGCGGCTCGCCTAATCCTGCTGAACGGCGCGCAGCCCACCCCACGCGAGCGTCGCCGCTCTAGCCGCCAGCCGTTGGGCCTCCTGCGGCGACGGCACGGGCCAGCCCTGAGAGGCCTGCTGGTAGAGCCACGCCACCGCGGCGCCCTCGGCGATACCCACGACGCCCGCCGCCAGTTGCTGGCGGTGGTCGTCGCTGATGGAGATGTTAATGTAGGGCTCGATGAACGAAACCAGACCGGCTTCCAGGTTACGCAGCTCAGCTGCCGTCTCGCCTTCGTGCGCGTGGATGAACAGGATGCGAAACGCGTCGGTCTCGCTCACCACCATCTCGAAGTAGACGCGAAAGGCGACCTCGATCTTTGCCCGAGGCGAAGACTCCGACGACACGGCGGCGAACAGTGACGCCAACAGTTTGCGCGCCGTCTGGGCGACGATCTGGTGGTAGAGGTCAGTTTTGGAGTCGAAGTACTGGTAGAGGATGGGCTTCGTGAAACCCGCCTCTTTGGCGATGTCGTCCATGGTGGTCGACTGGAATCCTCGCTCGGCGAAGATGGAGCGCGCTACGTCGAGCAGCTGATCTCGACGCTCCGCTTGCTGAGGCCGGTCCTCCGCGATTGCCATTGGGGCAACGATAGCGGTCGGGCCACGACGGTTCAGGGGTCGACGACTTCGCGCAGTCGACCCGGTAGATCGTTGATATTGAAGTCGCGACGCGCGACGTCGAGGTTGCGCTCGCGTCGCGTCGCGTCGGGCGCGTCGAGCTCGGTCATGATCGCCGCGACGTCGCCGAGGTCGAAGAAGTCGAACCCGTGGTCAACGATCTCGCGCGCGACCGGGTAGGGGTAGAGGGCGAGGGGCCGTCGGTGCGTCACCGACTCCAGCACGGGGTTTCCGAATCCCTCCCAGGTCGAGGACATGACGACTAGGTCCGCGGCGGCGTAGGCGTCGTGAACGGTGCGCCCGACCAACTGCCCGCGCCGCACGTCCACCCGGAAGCGCGCAATCAGCCGTCCCAACTCCTCCTCGTAGCCGTCTTCACTCGGCCCGAGGATCCAGAGGGTCGCGCCGAGCGCTCCCGCGAGCTCGAGCGCTCCCGCAACGTTCTTACGCGCGAGCGCGCGACTGGGCAGCAGGACGAGCCGCTCGTTTCCGATCGCGAGCTCGCGTCGCGTGGCGTCGCGATCACCCGATGGCGGGTCACAGTCAAACGTGTTCATGATCGTGGTGGCGTGCAGTCCTCGCGCCGCGAGTTCGCGGCGCGACAGATTATTGATCGTCACGTGGCGCCACGTGGGCGACGCGCGTGGACCGTCCAGGTGCGCGAGGTGGGGCCTCTGCCACGGAAGGTCGTGGTGATGAAAGATCGCGCGTCGACCCGCCAGAACGTCGTAGAGGACTTCGCGCGCTCCCGGGTTGAGCGGGAGGGACGCCAGGTTCTCCACGATCACCACGTCCGCACCGGCGATCGACTCATCGAACTCTCGATGCGTGGGCGGCGACGTGGCGTCGATCGCGAGGCCGGGAAGCACAATGTCAACAGGACCCTCGCCGGCCACTGTCGAGATCTCGTGGCCGAGCGCGCGCAACGCGGCGCACCACTTCGCCGCCTCGATCGAGACTCCGTCCGTGCCCCCGAGGCGAAAACTGACGACGCCGACGCGAGCCACCGCGACACCCTACGGACTTCGGAGCCCCAAGGGACCAGGAGTAGAGTTGTCGGACGGGGTCGGCCCTCGCCGACCCATTCGTCGGAGGACTCCTTGGCCCAGCGTGCGCTGATTACTGGTGTGACTGGCCAAGACGGCTCCTACCTCGCCGAACTCCTTCTCGCCGAGGGCTACGAGGTCATCGGAGTGATGCGGCGCACCTCGACGGTCAACATGGAGCGGATCGGGCATCTGCAGGATCGCCTGACTCTCGTCTCTGGCGATCTCATGGACGAGGTCTCGCTGATCAACATCTTGCGCGAACATCGTCCTCACCACGTCTATAACCTGGCCGCCCAGAGCTTCGTGCAGGCCTCGTGGAGCCAGCCGGTGCTGACCGGCGAGACGACGGCACTCGGGGTGACACGACTGCTCGACGCCATCCGGATCGTCGACCCCGAGATCCACTTCTACCAAGCGAGCTCGTCGGAGATGTTCGGCAAGGTGCGCTCGGTGCCCCAGAATGAGTCGACCTCGTTCTATCCCCGCAGCCCGTACGGCGTGGCCAAGGTCTACGGCCACTGGATCACGGTGAACTACCGCGAGAGCTACGGGTTGCACGCGTCATCGGGCATCCTGTTCAATCACGAATCTCCCCGGCGGGGCCTGGAGTTCGTCACGCGAAAGGTGACCCACGGCGTCGCGCGCATCAAGCGCGGACTCGACACCGAGGTGCGACTGGGCAACCTGGACGCGCAGCGCGACTGGGGCTACGCCGGGGACTACGTGCGCGCGATGCTGACCATGCTGCGTCGTGACGAGCCCGACGACTTCGTGGTGGCCACCGGCGTCACCCACTCGGTGCGCGAGCTGTGCGACGTGGCCTTCTCCGCGGCGGGCCTGCGATACGAGGACCACGTGGTTGAGGATCCTCAGTTCCGGCGCCCCGCCGAGGTCGACCTTTTGGTGGGCGACGCCACTAAGGCGCGCGCGGTGCTCGACTGGAAGTGCGAGGTCGACTTCTTCGGCCTCGTCGAGATGATGGTCGCGGCGGACCTGCAAGCGCTCGCGCGCTGAGTCCATGGACAACAGCGCGGCACCGGTGGTCACCCTGCGTGACGCCGTCGTGCTGCTCAACGACTTCCCACTGCTCAGCGGCGTCACGCTCGACGTGCCCGGTGCCAGCCTCACCGTCGTGACGGGACCGAACGGCGCGGGCAAGACCAGCCTGCTCATGCTTCTCGGAGGACTGGTGCGGTTGTCACGCGGCACGGGCGTCGTGGCGGGCGTCGACCTCGCGTCCGGCGACCTGCGCGAGCTGCGGCGACGCGTCGGCTGGTTGGGCCACGAGGGATCCTTTTACGACGATCTCAGCGCGCGAGAGAACCTCATCTTCGCGGCGCGCGCGCTGGAGCGACCGGTTGATCTAATCGACCCGGCGCTCGATCGTGTGGGACTGTCGCGGCGCGCCAACTCACCGGCGCGGCGACTGAGCGCGGGCCAACGCCGTCGCTTGGGCCTCGCGTGGTTGCTAGTGCGCCGGCCAGCGCTCTGGTTGCTCGACGAGCCCTACGCGTCGCTCGACGACGAGGGGCGCGAGTTCTTCGATGGTCTTATCGGCGACGTGGTGGACGCCGGTGCGACAGTGTTGGTCAGCGCGCATGACCCCCTGCGCGCAGAGCACCTGCGCCCGCGCGCAGTGTGCCTCGTTGGAGGACGCCTCGCGGGGGACTCGCCGTGATTCGAACCGCTCTGCTCGTCGCGGGCAAGGACCTTCGCATCGAGGTGCGCAGCCGGGTCCTGCTCTGGCAGGTCCTGCCGTTCGGCGTGATGGCGCTGTTGCTGAGCGGTCTCGCGCTGGGTCCGGCGCACGCAGGGAACTCGGACGCTGCGCCCGGTCTCTTCTATCTCGTCGTGGTCTTGGTGACGCTCCTGATGATCAATCGCAGCGTGTCGATCGAGCGCCGTCCCGGGACCCGGGCGTCGGTGGCCACCTTGGGCCTGGACCCCGGGGGGGTCTTCTTAGGCAAGGCTCTCGCGTTGGCGGTCGAGCTGTGGCTCACCGCGGTCGTCCTGCTGGTGGGCGCGGTGCTGTTCCTCCATACGACGTTGCACGGCACGGTCGTGGCCATACCCAGTGTGGTCGAGACCCTGGCTGCCCTGGCGGCCGCGGGAACCCTTTATGGAGGGCTCAGCGCGGGCGGGGCCGCGGCGACGCTGCTCCCGCTCGTGGCCTTGCCGGCGTTCGCCCCGCTGCTGATCGCCGGGGAACGCTCTTTCGTCGCCGCGCTGCACGGCGGGGCGCTGTGGGAGTGGTGGGTCATCGTCACGGTCGCTCTTGCTGCCTACGTGGCGGTCGGCATTCTGCTTTACGGTGTCCTGGAGGAATCGTGATGAAGACGCTCGTCAACCGACTGCTCGGGCCCGTCACGATCCTGTCGCTGGCCTTGACCGTGTGGCTGGGCCTGTGGGTCACCCCTCCCGACCGGGTGCAGGGGAATTGGGCGCGCCTCGTCTATGTGCATCCGGCCGTCGCGTGGGTCGCGCTCTACCTCTCCTTCGGCACCGCCGCGATTGCGAGTGCGCTCTACCTGTGGCCGCGTACGCGCGCGGCCGTGATGGACCGTGTGGCGCACTGCGCCATGGAGGTGAGCGTCGTCTTCATCGCTCTGACGTTGATCACCGGGTCCATCTGGGGTCGCCCCACCTGGGGTGTGTGGTGGGTCTGGGACGCTCGGCTTACGTCCACCGCGGTCCTCGGCGTCTTAGCGCTCGGGTACTTGGCACTGCGGCGCGCGACCGATGACGCCGGCCAACGAGCGCGGCGCGGCGCGGTCTACGTGCTACTGGCCGCGATCAACGTGCCCATCGTGCATTTTTCGGTGCTGTGGTGGAAGACCCTGCACCAGAACGCAACGGTCTTCACGGCGAATCGCACGCTCACCATTCACGGCAGCATGGCCTGGACCTTGCTCCTGAGCTTCGTCTCGTTCTCGCTTGCCTACGCCTGGTTGCTGCGCGCGCGCTACCGGTTGGAGGTGGCGCGCGAGGGTGCGACCGACCGAGTGGTCGAGCGCGCGCTCGACGAGCGTCGGCGCGAGGGCGCGTTCTGATGGGCTACGTCGGCGCGGGGTACGCGTTCGCCCTCGGGGGACTGGCGCTCTACGCGCTCTCCATCTGGTGGCGAGGTCGCCGTGACCCGCACTGAGGACGCACTGGACCTGACGCCCGTCGACGCGCCGCCGGTGGTGCGGCGGAGCCGCCGCCGGGTGATCATCGTGCTCGTCGTCCTGGCGCTGTGCGTCGTGGCGCTCCTTAGTCAAGGACTGCTGCGCTCGCTCAACTACTTCGAGACGGTCGACCAGGCCCTGGCGCATCGCGCGTCATTGGGCACGCGTGTGTTTCGACTCGAGGGCGTCGTCAAGCCCCACACCATCGAGCGCACGTCGAGCGGCGCCGCCTTCACCCTCACCGGCAGCGGTGGCCACGAGGTGTTCGTCGACAGCCACGGGACGCCTCCTCAACTGTTCCAGGCCAACATTCCGGTGGTGGTGGTCGGTCACTTCGCTACGTCGACGTCGCGGACCTTCGTCGGCTCGCAGATCCTCGTCAAGCACACCTCGTCATATATCGCCAAGCACCCGCGTCGCGTGCGCGCGCCCAACGGGACGGCCCGGTGACGCTGACCTGGCTCGGGCGCGCCGCGCTCTACCTGGCCTTCGCCGGTGCGCTCGGCGGGCTGGCGAGCGAGGTGCTGGCCCAGCGTACGCGCCGGCGCGCCCACGCCCTGGCCTGGGCGTTGGTCGCGCTGGGTGGCATCGCGGGCGCGATCGGCGTCATGCAGTTCGCGCTGATCACGCATAACTTCTCACTGGCCTACGTTGCCGAGAACAACGCGACGTTCACCCCGCTCCTGTACTCGATCACCGGCATGTGGTCCGCCCTCGAGGGCTCGCTCCTGCTATGGGCGCTACTGCTCGCCCTGGCAACTCTCGGCGTGGTCCTCTACTACCGCCGTCAGGCGACCGACGCGGTGGTCGGGTGGGCAACTGCGGTGCTCTTCGCGGTGGCCGCCTTCTTCACGTTCCTCATGGTCGGCCCCGCCGACCCCTTCATTGCCAGCGCGGCGCACGTGACCCAGGGCGCGGGACCCAACGCGCTGTTGCAGGACAACCCCCTCGTGGCGATGCATCCGCCGCTGCTCTACGCCGGTTTCGTTGGCTTCACTGTGCCCTTCGCCTTCGCCATTGCGATGCTGATCACCGGCCGGGTCCAGGACCGCTGGCCGCTCGAGCAACGCCGCTGGACGGTTCTCGCGTGGGGCGCACTGTCGGTGGGGATCGTGATGGGAGCCTGGTGGAGCTACCAGGTCCTCGGGTGGGGCGGGTTCTGGGGATGGGACCCCGTAGAGAATGCGGCCCTGCTCCCGTGGTTGACCGCGACCGCCTACGTTCACTCAGTGATCGTCCAGGACCGGCGCGGTCTGTTTCGCGTGTGGAACCTGTCGCTCGCGGTGGTGACCTTTTCGCTGACCGTCCTCGGGACGTTCTTCACCCGCTCGGGCGTGCTGCAGAGCGTGCACGCGTTCTCCTCCAGCACGCTGGGACCGCTGCTGATCGGCTTCTTCTTCGTGTGTCTCGCCGGCGGCGTGGGGCTCATCGCCTGGCGCGGTGACCGGTTGCGCAGCGCGGTGGGGGTCGATCACGCCCTCTCGCGTGAGGGGCTCTTCGTGGCCAACAACGTGCTCTTCGTGGGTTTCGCCGCGGTGGTGCTCCTGGGTACGACGTTCCCGCTCCTCTACGAGGCGGTCAACGGCGGTCAGGTGAGCGTGGGCACGCCGTACTTCGCGACGGTGGCCGCCCCGGTCGGGGTCGTGGCCCTCGGCCTGATGGCCCTCGCTCCGCTCGTCAGTTGGCGTAGCGCTGACTTAAGGGTCTTGTGGCAGCGCGTGCGCGTCAGCGCGTGGGTCGGGCTGGTCGTCGTCGCGGTCCTGGTCGCGACCGGGGTGCGTCGTCCGACGGTGCTGGTCGCGTGCTTTCTCGCCACGGCTGCCGCGGGCGCGGCGCTGCGAACGTTGCGCGGCGTGTTTGTCGCCGCGGCGAGGCGTGGATCGTGGCGCCGGGGACTGCGTGCACCGTCAACCGGCGGCATGGTCGTGCACCTGGGCGTCGTGATCCTGGCCCTCGGGGTCGTGTGCTCGACGGCCTACGCGTCGCGCAGCGAAGTCACCCTTGCGACGGGCCAGGCCACGGTCGTCGACGGTCAGTACCTGACGTTCCACGGCTTCAAGGTGGTCCGGTCCCGGCTGGAGAACGCGACCCAGGTTCTGGTGAGTGTGGACCACCACCTCCTCACCCCGGCGGTCACCACCTTCAACGGACGCAGCGGCCAGACCGTAGGGACGCCGGCCATCGACTCGACGCTGACGCGCGACGTGTACGTGACCTTCGACGCCGTCGGCGGCACCGGGTCAACCTCTGGCGCTCAGATTCGCAGTGACCTACCGTCGGGATCAGTGGTCCTGGGCGTGACGGTTGAGCCGCTGCTGTCGTGGCTGTGGATCGGGGGGCTCGTCATTGGACTCGGCGCGGCCGCCTCCTTCGTGCGCCGGCGCCACGTCGACGAGGTCGCCGCGTGAAACGCTCGGTTCGGGTGGGAGGGCTCGCCGGGCTGGCCTTCGTGGTCGCACTGTCGCTGTTCCTGGCGACACGCCACCCAGTGGGCGAGGCCTCGAACGCCCCCAGCCCGCTTCTCGGGCTCGCCGCGCCACCAATCCGGGGCACGGAGCTCGGTGGAGGCAGTTTCAACTTGGCCTCTGAGCGCGGCCGCGTGGTCGTGGTGAACTTCTGGGCATCGTGGTGCGCACCGTGCGTCGCCGAGGCCCCCGAACTGTCCACCTTCGCCTGGCGCGAGCGTCACGCGCGTGTCACCCTGGTCGGCGTGGTCTATGACGACTCGCTGGGCGCGGCCCAAGGTTTCGCTAGCCACTACGGATCGCTGTACGCGTCGATCGTGGACCCGGGCGGCGCGATCGCCAACCGCTACGGCGTGCTGTCGCCGCCCACGACCTTCGTCATCGACCGCCACGGGCGGGTGGCGGTGACGCTGCTCGGTCCGGTGAGCGCGGCCCAGCTTCAACGTGTGGTGGCTCGGGTGACCTCATGAAGGTTCTCGGTTCCTTTCGCCTGTGGCTGGTGGCGCTGGTTGCGGTCGGCGCGTTGGTGGCGATCGCGACGCCGCGCACGTCGGCGGCGGCGGCGCGGATCTCCCACCTCGAGTCACTGGTGCGCTGTCCGAGCTGTGAGGACCTCTCGGTGGCCCAGAGCAACGCCACCACCGCGATCGCGGTGCGCCACGAGATCGTCACACGGGTGGCCCGCGGCGACTCGGACACCGCGATCCTCACTTCGCTGGAGGCGACCTACGGCACGTCGGTGCTGCTCAGCCCACCCACGAGCGGCCTGGGGGTCCTGCTCTGGGCGGGGCCGGTCGCGCTGATCCTCTTGGCCGGCGCCGTGGTCACGCGACTGGTACGCCGACGATGACGCGCGACGCGAACCAGTGGCGCGACGAGATCACCTTGCGCGAGGCGTCGCTGGTTGACGCGCGGCGCGAGCTCGCCGCCGGGGAGATCTCAGCCGAGCAGTTCGCCGAGATCGAGGAGCGTGAATCACGCGCACTCATTCGCGCGCGCGCCGCCCTCGAGGCTTTCGGACTCAGCGACGTCGAGCCGCCGCCTGCGCGTGTACGAGAAGGCGGCGTGGAAAGTGCATCGACGATGACGCGCGACGAGCATCAGCGTCGCGACGAGATTGCGTTGCGCGAAGCATCACTGGCCGACGCGCGGCGCGAGCTCGCCGCTGGCGAGCTCTCAGCCGAGCAGTTCGCCGAGATCGAGGAGCGTGAGACCCACGCGCTCACCATCGCGCGCGCCGCCCTCGAGGCGTTCTCGCTTATCGTGGTCGAGGCGCCGCGCCCGCGCAAGCGTCGTCGCAGCCTCCTGTTGATCGCTTTCATCGCGTTTCTCTTGGTTCTGGCGATACTGCTCATCGCGACGCTGACGATCCGTCAGCCGGGGACCTCCAGCACCGGGGCCGTGACGCTCGATCGCGCTCAGAAGATCACCCAGCTGTTAGACGAAGCGCAGGCCGATACGGCCAACAACGACTACGTCGCTGCCTTATCGGCCTATCAGCAGGTCCTCAATCTCGACAGCGGAAACGTCACGGCGCTCACCCAGACGGGGTGGCTCGACTTCTCCGCGGGGAGTGCGGCCCATAACGTCACCCTGACGAACCTCGGGATCTCGGACCTGCGACGGGCGATCTCGTTGGCGCCGCGCTCGGCCGCGCCACGTCTTTACTACGCCATCGCCGCGGCCTCGACGCCCGGCAACCGCGCCCTCGCCGTGCGCGAGTTCCGAGTCTTCCTGAGCCTGTCGCCCTCGGCCGCCCAGCGCGCCGTGGCCGCACCGTTCCTCGCCCGCCTCGGGATGGGTTCGGGCTAGCCCAGGCCCACAATTAGGGCTCCGGTAACACCGGCGAGCAACAACGCACTGACCACCCCGCGGCGCGCGGCAAAGAGCCAGAGCAATACCCCGCCCAGCACCGCCACCTGCCAGGGATGACTGAGCGCGCGCCCCAGTGTGACGGCCGAGCCTGCGATCGCGCCCAGCGCGCAGGGTCCCGCGCCGGCGAGGAAGGCGCCGGCGCGCGCACTCGATCGCGCCACGTGAAAGCGCGGAGCGCCGCCCAGGACGAAGAGGAAGGAGGGCGCGAAGGCGACCGCCGTGGCCACGAGGGCCCCCGCCAAGCCGGCGGCGGCGTAGCCCACGGCGGCGACGGTGAGCACGACAGGTCCCGGGGTCACCTGGCCGAGCGCGACGGCGCTGAGAAAGTGCGCACCGGTCATCCAGTGATAGGTCGTGACCACATCGTGCTGCATCAGGGGAACGATCACGAAGCCCCCGCCGAAGGAGAGGGCGCCCACCTTGAACGCGACCCAGCTGAGCGCGCCCAGCGACGTCACCCCGACTTTCGCTCCGAGGGCGAGCGCACCCGAGTGGCCGGATGCGCGCGAGGGTGAGCGCACCACCATTTCGACGAGGCCACACCCGACGATCACGGCGACCAGGTAGACGCCGGCGGCGACGCTGGCCGCGGCGCCCGCCACGCAGTAGAGGACCCAGCGCACCCGCGCAGAACAGTCGACCCCGGCTCGGCGGCGGCTCGGCACCATCAGGTCCCTCGCCGCGCGCAGCGCCACCGCGGGCGTGCCGGCCCCGGCACCCGCCGCGGCGCCGGCTACCGCGGCGGGGGCTCCGTGGGCGAAGACCAGTGCCGCAAGCGCGACGATCGTGACCAGGCCGGGCAGGATGAAGCACAGCCCGCCGACGACTCCACCCGCCAGGCCGGCCACACGCCACGCGCAGAAGATCGCCAATTGAGTCGAGGCCGGTCCGGGCAGGAGGTTCGTCGCGGCTATGGCGTCTTGGAATTCGGTCTCGTCAATCCAGCGACGTCGCTCGACACATAGCTGGCGCAAGAGTGAGATGTGGGTCGCGGGTCCGCCGAACCCGATGACGCCGAGACGCGACCACTGGGCGGCGACCGTGGCGAGCGAGGCTCGCGACGAGGCGCTCTCGTCGCTCACCGGTGCAGGTGATTAGGCCGTAACCCGGCAGGCGTCGTCGCCGAGCGCGCGCGATGTGAGGGTGACTTCGGTGCGCTCCGCGCCGAGACCCTCCAAGAGTCCGGCGATGAGGCCGTGGTCCAGCGCGCACAGGACCGGGTGGTGAGTCGCCACTGCCCCGAAGGGGCAGTTCTCCGAGACCACCGAGGATGTCGTCTCGCTGACCTCCAGCCGGGCCGCGAATCCGTGCGCGGTGAGCAGCCCGGCGATCGAGGCCATGGCCGCCTGGACCGTTCGGGTGGAGTCGACCGGGGCCACCGTGGCGCCCAGGGCGCGGCCGTAGTCGACACCGACCTGGTGGGCGAGGGCGTCGGCCTCGATGGGTCCGAGGCGCTCGAGGGCCATCTCCAGGAGTGCCACCAACAGGGCGTCGCGGCGCATTGCGCCGTCGACCACGAGGCCCTCGTCGACGACCCGGTAGCCCTTGGCCGGGCGGCCCACGGTGGTCTTACGAAGGCTGTCGTAGGTGACGTAGCCGCCCTCGGTCAGTCGCTCGAGGTGGTGACGCACGACGTTGGCGTGCACGTCACAGTGCTGGGCCATCTCGGTGGCCGTGGCGCCGGGGTGCTCGCGCAGGTAGAGGAAGATCTTGCGCCGGGTGTTGTCACCGAAGGAGTGGGCGAGGCTGGTCACTGTCGCGGTGAATCGCGCTGGATCAAGGTTGTTGTCCATCGGCGTGTTCGGCACTGGCGAAAAGTCTACGGCGGTGGGCCTTCGATGCGACGGTAGCCTCAGGGACGCCCTAAAGGAGAGTTGTGAGCCCACCGCTGCGTGATCTGCTCGGCGCCGTCGTCGAACCCCAGATTGGCCGACCGCTCGACGAGCTCGGATTCTTGGGCGAGGTCGATGAGGCCGCGAACCGCGTCGAGTTGGTGTTACCGGTCACGCAGTGGCCGCATCGCGCGACTCTGGAGGCCGAGCTGACGCGCCTCGCCCCGGGCGCGATCATCCGCGTGCGCGCGATGGACGAGGACGAACGACTGGCCCTTCGCAACCACCTGCGCGCTGAGATGACCGCCGAGACCCACGGCGGCCACCAGGACGCGCCGGCCACCGCGCGCTTCCTGGAGCGTTCCTCATCGACGCGAGTGCTGGGCATCTCATCGGGCAAGGGGGGAGTGGGCAAGTCCTCGGTCACGGTCAACCTGGCGATCGCGCTGGCCCACGCCGGACACCGCGTAGGCCTGCTTGACGCCGACGTCTACGGGTTCTCGATTCCCAAGATGATGGGTGCCTCCAGCGACCCCGTGGTGCTCGGAGACCTCGTCATCCCCACGCTGGTCAATGGCGTGCACTGCGTGTCCATGGGGTACTTCGTGCCCGACGAGCAACCCGTCATCTGGCGCGGCCCGATGCTGCACAAGGCGATCGAGCAGCTGGTCACCGAGGCGTGGTGGAACGAGCCGGACTTCCTCCTCATCGACATGCCTCCCGGCACTGGCGACGTGGCGCTCACTCTCTCCGAGGTCGTGCCACGCGTCGAGATGTACGTCGTCACCACTCCGCAACCAGCGGCGCAACGCGTGGCCCAACGCTCGGCGTACGCCGCGCGCAAGCTGAAGCTCGCCGTGCGCGGCGTGATCGAGAACATGAGTTGGTTCACGGGCGACGATGGCGTGCGCTACGAGATATTCGGCGCCGGCGGTGGCGCCCAGTTGGCCGCCGAGCTGGGCGTGGCGCTACTGGCGCGAATCCCGCTCGACCCGCGGCTGCGCGACGGGGGCGACACGGGACAGCCCCTGGTGGTGAGCGACCCTGCCGCCGAGGCGTCGCGGGTGTTCGCCGACCTCGCCGCGACGATCGTCGCCCAGGGACCATCACGGGTGTACCGACAGGAACTGAGGGTCACCTAGGGGGCACCGACGTGCGACCGTCCTGATCGGGCCCGGTTGGACCTGAAGTCAGGCGTCGCACTTCCTATCGTCGACCTGGCCCGTTGGGCGGGCCTCGCGGCGGGTGTGACGAGTGCGTCGACGTCGACGCGTCTCGACGCCGCGCGCGACGCGGGCATCCTCAGCGCCGACGACACGCGCACCCTTCATGACGCGTTTGCGCTAGCGAGCCAGTTGCGGCTCGACCACCAGGTCGCCCAGCTGGAAGAGAGCGTGGCGCCCGACGACCTGGTGGACCCGGTGTCGCTCAGCCCCCTCGTGCGCAGTTACCTGAAGGAAGCGTTCCGGGCCGTGGCCTCCGTGCAGGGACGGATCGCCAACGACCTCGCGTGGAACTGGTGATGCGTCGGGTGTGGGCGCGGCGCACCCCGACCTCGCTCGCGGCCCGCGAGTACGCGAGCGCGCCGTTGGACCGCGAGCGCACGCCGTGGCGTCTCGGCCACTACTGCGTCGTCGACCTCGAGCTCAGCGGGCTGGACCCGCAAGTCGACGAGATCATCTCCTTCGCGGCGGTGCCGGTGGACGTTGGGCGCGTCGCGGTGGGCGCGGCCGTGAGTGGTCTGGTGCGCCCCACCAAGCCCCTGGCACCCGCGTCGGTACTCGTGCACGGACTGCGCACCCGAGACCTCTCTGACGCCCCTGAGCAGGACGACGCCGTGCAGTCGCTCCTCGCGGCGATGACCGGTCGAGTCCTCGTGGCCCACGAAGCCTGGGTCGAGGAGGCGTTCCTGTCACGAGCGCTGACGCGTCAGGGCGTGCGTCTGCGGGGACCGGTGATTGACACCTATCAGCTCGCGCGGCTCTGGGCGGGGCTGGGCCAGCGCCCCCGCGTGCCGCGCGACCTCTCGGCTCTGGCCGCACACCTGGGTCTGCCCGTCCACCGACCACACGAGGCGATGGGCGACGCGCTGACGACCGCGCAGCTCTTCATCACCCTGCCACGTTGCTCGAGTCCGTCACGAGCGAGACCGTGGGCACGCTGATGCACGCTCGGCGCCAAGGGGCTTCGAGGTCGGCTGAGCGATGGAGCCGTCGACGCGGTGGTCTAGCGTCGAACACGACGTGGTCCGGGGGGCGACATGGAACTGACAGGAAAGACGGCCGTGGTGACGGGCGGGGCGAGCGGCATCGGACTGGCCACCGCGCGCCGGTTCGCGAGCGCGGGCCTCAACGTGGTGATGGGTGACCTTGAAGAAGGTCCACTGGACGACGCGGTCGCGGTCCTCAAGGCCGGGGGCGCGCGCGTGCTCGGGCTGCGGGCCGATGTCACCGTCGAACAGGACGTCGTCTCGTTGCGCGACGCGGCGTTGGCCGAGTTTGGCGGCGTCCACCTGGTGTTCAACAACGCGGGGGTTGGCAGCGGGCCGGCCATCGGGACGCCCAAGGCGGTCTGGGACTGGGTCATGGATGTCAACGTGGGCGGCGTCGTCAACGGCCTCAACACCTTCGTGCCGCACTTCATCGAGCAGGACGAGGGACACGTGGTCAACACGGCGTCGCTCGCGGGGCTCGGTGGTGTCCCCTACACCGGCGCGTATTGCGCGAGCAAGTTCGCCGTCGTCGGGCTGTCCGAGTCGCTCTTCCAGGAACTACTCATTCTCGGCTCCAACGTGCACGTGTCGGTCCTGTGCCCGGGATTCGTGCGCACGCGCATCCACGAGTCGATGCGCAACCTTCCCGAGGAGCTGAGCGAGTATCGCGAGAATCCGGCCTTGACGTCGATGCAGCTGATCTCCTCGGCCGTGGTCAACGCCGGGATCGACCCCGACGACGTCGGTCGCGCCGTGGTGGACGCAGTCGGTGAGGACCGCTTCTGGATCTTCACGCATCCTCGCTCGGCGATCGGCGCGACCAAGCTGCGCCTTGAATGGATGCGCGGCGGGCCTCCGATGATCGTCGACCTGGACGCCGCGACGCGCCCCTAACGGTCGAGGCCCGACGGCAGACGATCGTCGGGCCACCCCAGCAGGCGCACCGCGCTGCGGCACGCAAACCGGTCGGTCATCCCGGCCACGTAGCCGACGGCCGCGTGTAGCGCGGCCGCCTCACCGGCGCGCAGCTCGGTCTGAGATTCGTCGGGGATCAGCTGGGGATGTTCGGCGAAGTAGTCGACCAGTGCGCGCAGTAGGTCGACGACCGCCGCGGCTTGGACCTGGGAGGGCCCGCGCATGTAGATCGCCCGGTAGTTGAACGCGCGGAACTCGGCGAGGGCCTCGGCGTGGCGTGCGTCCATTCCGATGACGCCGGTGTCGCGCACCGTCGTGATGAGGGCGGTGATGAAGGCCCCGAGTTGCTGACCGCGCCGTTCGCCGCAGCGTTCGCGCACCAGGCGCGGCAGGTCGCGGGGGTCGACGATGCGCGCGGCCACGGCGTCTTCGAAGTCGTGGCACACGTAGGCGACGCGGTCGGCCCAGCTCACCACCTCGCCTTCGGGTGTGGCCGGGGCCGGGCGGGCCCACGAATGGTGCGAGATGCCGTCGAGCGTCTCGGCGCACAGGTTGAGCGACGCTAAGGAAACCTCAGCTCCCCATCGCGCGTGGTCGAACCCGCCCTCGACGTAGGGATCCAGGGCCTCCTCGCTGGCGTGCCCGCCCGGTCCGTGGCCGCAGTCGTGGCCCAGGGCGATGGCTTCGGTGAGGTCGACGTTGAGCCCGGTCGCCCGGGCCACTCCGGTGGCCACCTGGGCGACCTCGAGGGCGTGCGTCAGGCGCGTGCGCATGTGGTCCTCGGGGAAGATGAAGACCTGGGTCTTTCCGGCCAGGCGGCGAAACGCCGACGAGTGCAGGATCCGGTCGCGGTCTCGTTCGAAGCAGGTGCGGTAGGCGTCGGGCTCCTCTTGGCGGGCCCGGTGGCCGGCACTCTCGGCGCGTGTGGCCCCGGCGGCCAGGTGCGCGTCGGCTAACTCTTCGCGTTCGAGCCGCGTTCCCGCGACGCCGGACCGGTCGGGTTCGCTGACCGCGACGCTGGCGTGAGAGTCACGGTGGGCGACGGTGACGTCGTCGGCGCCACCGTCGTAGCCCTCCATAGTCGCGGCCCAGCGACGGCTGCGCTCGGAGTCAGGTGGGGTCACGTCCTCCATTGTTGCCCAGAGCCGTAGCATGGGTTGGTCTCGAGAGGACAGGAAAGCGCCATGAACATACGCATTGGGATTGTCCAATCGATGAAGGAGCTCGACGTTGAGTTGGCCGACGACGCCGATATGGCTCAGGTCACCAAGGACGTGGAGAAGGCGCTGAGCAGCGAGAGCGTGCTGTGGCTGAGCGACAAGCGCGGACGGCGCGTGGGTGTGCCCGCGTCGCGCGTGGCCTACGTCGAGTTCGCGAGCCCCGCGGGGGAGCGAGTCGTCGGCTTCGGCCAGTCGTAGTCGACCTCGTGCTCGACTACCACTTGCACCTGTGGCCCCACGACGAGTCGTCGGTGTGGTACCGGCTCGACCAGATTGCCGCGTACTGCGAGGCGGCGGCCGCCGAAGGTGTGACCGAACTGGCCCTGACCGAGCACGCCAACCGCTTCCGCGACGTGCTGGACCTCTACGGGTCATTCTGGACCAAGAGCCCGCACGAGCGCACCGCCCAGGCCATGACCGACTACTTCGAGTTCACCTCGCGCAACTCGCTCGAGGAGTACGTGACCTTGGCAAAGTTGGCGCAGGACGAGGGCCTGCCGGTCAAGATCGGCCTCGAGGTCGACTACGTGCGCGGCCGCATGGACGTGATCTCCGAGTACTACGCGCAGTTCCCCTTCGACGTGCTGATCGGCTCGGTGCACTGGCTGGGCACCTGGGCCTTCGACGACTACGACGACCCGGTGCAGCTGGCCGAGTGGTCGCACCGTGACGTCGATCAGGCCTGGGCGGACTACACGATTGCCTTCGAGGAGCTCGCCGCCAGCAACGCGGTCGACGTGCTGGCCCACCCCGACCTGATCAAGGTGACCGGACACTGGGCGAGCCACCCCCAGGACTACTGGGACCTCATGGTCCACGCCGCGGCGACGGCCGACGTCTCGATCGAATGTTCCTCGGCGGGCTGGACCAAGCCGGTGGCCGAGCAGTACCCGTCGGGGGGGATGATCGATCGACTGGCGGCGCGCGGGGTCACCTTCACTACCGCCAGCGACGCCCACGAACTCGAGCGCGTCGCGCTGCGCGCGAGCGATCTCGCCGACCTGCTCGAAGCGCGCGGGGTCAGCCAGCTCGCCTCGTACTCGCGTCGCCGACGCGCGATGGTTCCCCTCAGGTCCACGTAGTGGCCACACTGGCCGAGTTGGCGGCGTCGCACACCAACCTTTCCGAGGCCGCCGTGGACCACCTCCTGGGCCTCACGGCGTCGTGGTCCCTGCTGTCGGACCTCTCCTTTTCGGACATGCTGCTGATGGCCCCGACGGTGGGTCCGTCCGGGCCCGACGACCACCTCGTCGTCCTGGGCCAGGTGCGACCCAACAACAGCGCGACCGCGTTGGCCGACGACCTGGTGGGCTCGGTGCACGACGCGTCGACGTGGCCCCAGGTGGGCCGTGCCTTCGACGCGGGTGTGCGTGAGGTCGGCGAGGCGCTGCTCGACGCGGTGGCCGAGCCCCTGCCCGCCTGGTTCATCCCGGTTCGATTCACCGGCAAAAGCGTTGCGGTGCTCGTTCGCTTGCAGGGCCCCCTGCGCGGTCCCGCGTCGCTGTACGAGCAGGCGTACCTGTCGATCTTCGAGCGCTTGTGCGACATGGTCAGCGACGCCACGTTCCCGTTCCGTGAGGACGGCGTCGCCGGGCCCGGTGTGCCTCGCGTGGGCGACGGCCTCGTGCTCATCGACGGCGACGCGCGCGTAGAGTTCGCGACGCCCAACGCCACCAACGCCCTGCACCGACTCGGGGTCTACGCCCCGGCCGAGGGTCACACCCTGGCCGAATTGGGGCTACGGGTGCGCGTGGTCGAGCGGTCCCTAGAGTACGCGCTGCCGGCCATGGAGGAGATCGACGTCGGCCACGACGTCGCCATCCTCTTTCACTGCGTGCCCCTGCTGGCCCGCGGCGAGGTGACCGGGGTCCTCGCGCTCGTGCGCGACGTGTCGGACCTGCGCCAGCTCAATCGGGTGGTGCTCAACAAGGAGGCGGCGGTGCGCGAGGTGCACCACCGCGTGAAGAACAACCTCCAGACCATCTCGTCGCTCCTGCGACTCCAGGCGCGCCGTAGCGAGGAACCCGAGACTCGCGTGGCGCTCGAAGAGGCCGAGCGGCGGGTGCGATCGATCGCCGTGGTCCATGAGGTGCTGTCGCGTGAGCCCGGCGAGGAGGTCGTCTTCGACGAGATCGTGCGATCCCTGGTGCTGATGGTCGAGGACACCGTGCTGGCGCTGCACCCGGTGGAGATCGTCGTCAACGGGGAGCTGGGCGTGCTCTCCACCGATCTGGCCACGCCCCTGGCGGTGGCCCTCGCAGAGTTGCTGACCAACGCCGTCGAGCACGCGTTCACGGAGTTCGATGGCGAGGACGACGCGCAGGTCGGGGTGGTCACGCTCAACCTCTCACACTTCGGAGGTCAGGCGGTCGCGGAGATACGCGACAACGGCCGCGGACTTGGTGACGCCTTCTCGCTCGACGTGCCGACCAGTCTGGGTCTGTCGATCGTGCGCGACTTAGTTCGCTCGCAACTTCACGGAACGATCGAGATGAGCACGGTGCCGGCGCGCGACGGCGGCGGCACGAGCGTGCGCGTCACCGTCCCGACGGAGCTCGGGATCAGTTAGAGGCTTGGCGCCGGCGCGCGGCCAGCCACTGCTTGCGCAGTTTGCGGCGCTCGTCTTCGGTGGTCCCGCCCCAGACGCCGGACTCCTGGTTCGTCGCCAGGGCGAACTCGAGACACGCCTTCTGCGCGTCGCACTTGGTGCATACGCGCTTGGCCGACTCGATCTGGTCGGTGGCCATGCCCGTCGTGCCGATAGGGAAGAACAGCTCGGGCTCAGTGTCGCGACAGGCCGCCTGGGCGCGCCAGTCGGCGTCATCCCACGCGTGGGTACGGTTCCAAATCAACGACACGGCGAAATCCTTCTGTTTGTGAGCGCCGCGTGCCGGGGGGGCGTTGGCGGCTGAGAGACGATAATACCTGATTTTATAGGTAATTTCAAGGGATCGGGCGGGTCGGGGAGCACATTTCACTGCCAGACTCGTGCCCGTGCCCGTAATCCTCGCTCACCGGGGCCTGCACCGCACGGAGCGAGAGAACACTCTCGGCGCCTTTCGCGCAGCGCACACTCTGGGTGCGGACGGGGTGGAACTAGACGTTCGCCGCAGCGCGGACGGGCAGATCGTCGTCCACCACGACGCCATCATCGATGGTCGGGCGCTGGCGGCGACGCCCACGGCCGAACTTCCCGACTACGTCGCGACGCTGGCCGACGCTCTCGACGCCTGCGCCGGACTGGTGGTCAACGTCGAGATCAAGAAGGGTAAACACCCTTCGGCGCCGGCCGATCACGCCGGTGACATCGCGCGGCAGGTCGTCGACGTGGTCCTCGGCGCGGGGCGCGTCGCTGACGTGATCATCTCGTGTTTCGACCTGGCGACCTGTCGGGCGGTGCGCAACCTCGACGCCGGCGTACGCGTGGGGTGGCTGGTGCACCGCGGGCGAGACGTCGTGGCGTCGGTCGGCGTCGCACGCGATGCGGGGCTGCACGCGGTCCACCCCCACTACCGCGCGGTCAGCTCGAAGGGCGTGGCGGCCGCTCACGACGCGGGCCTCTCGCTCAACGTCTGGACGGTCAATCATCAGCGCCAGCTGCTCGCGATGATTGAGCTCGGGGTGGACGGACTGATCACCGACGATCCGGCGAGCGCCCTGGCCCTCGTCGGACGCCCCCCCGAGGGCCGTACCACGTTGGCCTAGATTGTGCCCATGCACGTAGTCGTCTGCGCCAAGCAGATACCCGATCCGGCGGCGCCCCAGTCGCTGGAACCCGACCACACCCTGAATCGATCCGGCAAACAGATCCTCGACGAGGCTGACACGTACGGCGTCGAAATGGCGCTGCAACTAGTGGACCGTGCCGGTGGCGGTGAAGTGACCCTGGTTTCCATGGGCTCGTCGACCGACGTGGCCGGGCTACGAAACGGGCTCGCCATGGGCGCAACGCGCGCGGTCGTCGTGAGCGACGACACACTTCGTGGCACCGATGCACTCGGCACCGCCAAGGTGCTCGCGGCGGCGATCTCGCGTCTCAGCCCCGACCTGGTGCTCGCGGCGACCGAGTCCTCCGACGGCTACACCGGCACCACGCCGGTGCAGGCGGCCGAACTGCTCGGGTTGCCTTCCATTACCTTCGCCAAGGCGGTCAGCGTCGATGGTTCGACGGTGACCGTCGAACGCCAGACCGAGTCCGGCTACGACGAAGTCACCTCACCGCTGCCCTGCGTCGTGACCGTGACCGCCGGTGTCGTCGAGCCGCGCTACGCCTCCTTCAAGGGGATCATGGCGGCCAAGACGAAACCCGTCGAGATCCTCAGCGTGACCGACCTCGGGCTCGAGGGCCAGGTGGGCTGGTCGGGCGCTCGACAGGAGATCACCTCGGTGGTCGCCGCCGAAGCGCGCGCCGCGGGTGAAAAGCACGTCGACGACGGCGACGGCGCGCAGCGCATCGTGGCTTTCCTCGAATCGGTCAAGGTCATTTAGCCATGGCACTGTCACTGATTTGGGTCGTCGCCGAGCCGGGAGATGGTTCCTTCACGTCGACATCGTTGGAACTGCTGAGCGCCGCGCGTACGCTGGCCGACACGGTCGCGGCCGTCACCTGGGGCGAGAACTCCGTCGCGGCCGCCGCGCAGGCCGGAGAGTACGGCGCGACAACTCTGTACGACGTCGGCACCCTCGGGGTGTCCCTGCCCGGCGTGCCGGTGGCCGCCGCCTTGGCCGCGTTGGTGAGTGCGGGAGCGCCCGACGCAATCCTCATCCCGTCGAGCTACGACGGGCGCGACATCGCCGGTCGCCTCTCGGCGCGCCTAGACCGCCCGGTCCTGACCAATGTCACGGGACTGCGTGACGATGGAGGTCTCGTCACCGAGCACCCCATCTTCGGCGGCTCCCAGACCGTCAGCGCTCGCTTCACCGACCAGGGCCCCGGGATCGTGCTGGTGCGTGCGAAGTCCTTCGTCCCCGAGTCCGCGGGCGGATCAGCGGCCGCCGTCGTCGCCGCACCACCGGGCGAGGTCGGCGCCTCGGGGAGCGCGGTCATCGCGGCCAGTCACGTCGAGGCCCGCACGGGCCCCAAGCTCGAAGACGCCGCGGTCGTCGCCTCGGGCGGGCGCGGTCTGGGCGAGGCGGCGCGTTACGCGTTGGTCGAAGAGGTGGCGACACTGCTGCACGGCGCGGCGGGAGCCAGTCGAGCGATCGTGGACGCCGGGTGGGTGCCCTACTCCCACCAGGTCGGCCAGACGGGAAAAACCGTCAAGCCCACCGTCTATCTGGCCTTCGGCATCTCGGGCGCGACCCAGCACATGGTCGGGATGAAGGGGTCCAAAAACATCGTGGCCGTCAACAAGGACCCCGAGGCGCCCATCTTCCAGATCGCCGACCTGGGCATCGTGGGCGACATCCAGAAGGTCCTGCCCGCTCTCATCGAGGCGCTGAAGGCGCGCGCCTGACCGGTTCGGGCTCGCCCACCCGGGTTGCCGACCGTCCTTAGGCTTGAGGGAACGTGACGCCCAGCTCTCCGTCTCCGTGGCCCGCCCGGCGCTGGTGGACTCTCGCGGTACTCAGCCTGACCCAGCTCATGGTCGTTCTGGACGCCACGGTCATCAACATCGCCCTGCCGTGGGCCCAGCGCGACCTGCGATTCTCGCGCGGCGACCGCCAGTGGCTCGTGACCGCCTACGCGTTGGCGTTCGGCTCGCTTCTTCTCCTCGGCGGGCGCCTGAGCGACCGATGGGGACGACGCCCGACGATGCTGATCGGTCTGGTTGGCTTCGCGGGTGCCAGCGTCCTGGGCGGTGACGCGCACAGCTTTCGCGCGCTGGTCACCGCGCGGGCCCTCCAGGGTGTCTTCGCCGCTCTGGTCGCGCCGGCGGCGCTCGCCATCCTCACCACCACCTTTCGTGACCCCCGGGAGCGCGCTCGGTCGTTCTCTCTCTTCGGGGCCGTCAGCGGATCGGGCTTCGCGGTGGGCCTCATCCTGGGTGGGGCGCTCACACAATGGTCGTCGTGGCGGTGGTGTCTCTACGTCAACGTCGTGCTCTGCGTGGTGGCCGCAGTAGGGATCCTGGTGTTCGTCGACTCGTCGCGCGGCGAGCCGCGCACTCGCGTGGACGTGCTGGGTACCGTCATTGCCAGCGCGGGTCTCTTCTTCGTGGTCTACGGGTTCGGGCACGCGGTGTTGGTGGGCTGGGCCAACGAGACGACGTGGGGCAGCCTCGTCGCCGGCGTCGTCCTGCTCAGCCTCTTCGTGCGCGAGCAGCGCACTTCGCCGCATCCGCTGGTACCCCTGCGACTCCTGCTGCAACGAACGCGCGGCGGGTCGCAACTCGCGCTCTTCGTGACGAGTCTCGGGATCTTCTCGCTGCCTCTGTTCCTCGCGTACTACCTGCAGAACACATTGGGCTACTCGCCGCTGCGCACCGGCGTCTACTTCCTGCCACTCGTCGGGGCTCTGGCATTTTCGACCACGATGGCCAGCGCGCGACTCCTAGCCAAGGTCGGACCCCGGCCGTTGGTCCCCGTGGGGTTGATTCTGGTCATGCTGGGCATGATCCTCTTTACGAAGTTGACTCCGCAGGCCGACTACCTCGGGACCGTATTGCCGGGTCTGGTGGTCACCGGACTGGGGCTTGGGCTCATCCTGGCGCCGGCTACCGCGAGCGCCACCGCGGGTATCGACCGCGGCGACGCGGGAGCAGCGGCGGCGTTGGTCAACACCTCCCAACAGGTCGGAGCCTCGGTCGGCACGGCACTTCTCAACACGATCGCCGTGACGGTGACCACTCGCTACTTGGTCTCACCGCACGGCGCGAACGAGTTGACCGTGCTGACGGCGGGCACGCTGCACGGCTACGCGATCGCCTTTTCCTGGGCCGCTGGGTTCTTTGGGGCGGGGGCCGTTGCCTCCTTCTTCCTCCTCGAGTCCGGCGTGCCCGAGTACGAGGGTGACCTGGTGCCGATGCTGTAGAGAGCAACCGGCTCTGAACGCGAGCCGGATCGTCGCAGTTAGCGGAACCGGAAGATGGCGAAGCCGTCGTAGCCCTTGGCGCCGACGGTCTGAATCGCGGTTCCGTCGATCCGGGGGTCGACGGACGCCTGCTCCAGCAGCTCCCTCGTCGCTCGCACACGGTCGTCATCGCTCGCCGCGTCAGCGACGGCGCCGCCACGCACGACGTTGTCGACGATGATCAGGGTGCCAAAGTGAGCCAGTCGTAGCGCGTGTTGGAAGTACACCGGATTGCTCTGCTTGTCGGCGTCGATGAAGATCAGGTCAAACGGCTCCGCGCCGTCCTCGACCAGCGCCCGCATCGACTCCTTGGCGTCGCCGGTCCGCACCTCGACCAGGTCATCAAGCCGCGCGCGCGACAGGTTCTCGCGCGCCACCGTCGCGTGCGTCTCTTCCAGCTCGAGGGTGATGAGGCGTCCGCCCGCTGGCAGTGCGCGGGCCATCCAGATCGTGCTGTAACCGCCGAGGGTGCCGACCTCGAGGATCCGTCGAGCGCCGACGCACTGCGCCAGGATCTGGAGAAGTTTGCCCTGCGTCGGGGTCACTTGGATGTCGGGCAGTCCGGCTGCCCCGCTCGAGGCCACGGCTTGGCGCAGCGCGTCGTCTTCGTGCGCCAACAGCGCGAAGTAGCCGTCGACGTTGTTCCAGGTTTCTTCGTCCATCAGGGGGTCCCTTCACCCGAGCGAGCACCGTCACTCGTGTCGCGTCCGTTGAGGCGAAGATACTCGGCCCGCGACATCCGCCCGCTCACTGACATCGGTGTCGACCTCATACCAGCGGCCACGGGTAGGGCGGCCAGTCGCGGTCCTCATCGGGTGTCGGGTACTCGCTCGAGGCCACCAACCCACGGGCCCGCGATCGCGCACTCGCGACCTCGTGGGGGCTCAGCCACTCGGCGAGGTTGTCCCCGGCGCCATGCGCGAAGGCGTCGAGTCGCTCGATCAGGTCGGGGGCGACCTCGAGCCCGGCGTACTCCCATACGACGGTGCGCAGCTTGTCCTGCTCGTGAAAGCACAGGCCGTTGTCAATCGCCCAGAGTCGCGTCTCGTCGTAAAGGACGTGGCCGGACTTGCGGTCCGCGTTATTGGCCACGACGTCGAAGGCCGCTAGTCCAGCGAACCAGTCGGCGAACTCGGGGCGATCACGCAGGGTGAAGTAGTGGTCCTCTCCGTTGTCACCGACCCACCACTGGAGCGAACCGGGACCATAGGGCAGGTCGTCGCGACCGACCGTGGTGGGCACGAGGTCCGTTCCGAGCGCCACGTCGAGCTCGTAGGCGGCCACCTCGCGGCGCCAGAGCCCGTCGGGGAAGTCCCACAGGGGGCGCTCTCCGGCCTCCGACTTGTAACAGGCGTTTCCCGTCTCGCCGTCCAGGCTGACGGACACGAAGAGCGCTTGGTTGGACGATCCCACGACGCGCCCGAGGACCTCGACGTCGCCCTCGCGCAGGAGTCGGAATTGGGCCGCGCGGTCCACGCTCAGCGGATCGGGGGCCGGTGGCCGTTGGTTCTCGGGCAGTCGTGACCCTGGGGATCGAGCGGACCCCCGCACAGGGGGCACAGTGGCCGACCCGCTTCGACGAGACGCGTGATAGCGATCGCGAGGGCGCCCGCCCACTCGGCGCTCAGCGTGAGCTCCAGGGTGTCGTCCTCCTCCACGGACGCGATCGACACCGAGACGGTGCGATCGGCCTCGTTGAGGAGAACGGTGATGTCACCGGCGACGAGATCGACCTCATACTCGGGCTCGAGGGCCAGGTCGTCGGGCAGGTGGCCCGGCCGACCCAGGTCGTCGAGGACCCGTGCTAGCCACTCGACCAGCGCCACCAGCTGGAGCTTCTCGCATTTGACGATCACCAAGCGCCGCCCCTGGCGCGCCTGCAGCAGGAATAACCGCTGGCCGACTTCGCCCAGAGTGCCCACCATCACCCGGCCCGGCGCATCGAAGACGTAGTTCACGACGGTCCCAGCTCGGCCAGCGTGCCGGTCACGTTCACGCACAGCACAATCGGCGCTGCGTCTGTGAACGCGATCGCACTCAATGAGGCCGTGGAGATCACCGTGCGTTGGAACAGGTCGAGGGGCACGCCTAGGGCACGCGTCACCGCGGCCTTGATCGGGTCGGCGTGACTCACCACGACGACCGTGCGGTTGCGGTGCTTTCGCGCGAGCCGTTCCAGGGTGGTCCAGACGCGGTGCTGCATCTCGTCGAAGGACTCGCCCTCGGGGAAGCGAAAGGTGCTCGGGCTCGTCTGGACGGCGCGCCATTCGCGACGTCGAGACAGTGCGGACAGACGTTTGCCTGTCCAAGTTCCGAAGTCGCACTCGAGCAGTCCGCGCTCGGCAACGGCTCGAAGGCGCAGTGTCTTGGCGATGGGTGCGGCGGTCTCGCGGGCGCGTTCTAATGGCGACACGTAGAGTGCGGCGGGTCTCTTGGGAAGCTCCCCGAGACGCGCGGCGACGGCAACGGCTTGGTCGCGACCACGTTCGGAGAGGTGCAGACCCGGCGCGCGGCCCGGCAGGACGTGGCCGGTGGTGGCCGTGGCTCCGTGTCGGACCAGGAGAATCGTCGTGAAGGTCGGGGAGGCCGCCACGGCTCGACTCTACCGGGACGTTACGACGAGGCCAGGGGGATGCGCCGAGGGCTCGGCGCGGCGCTCTCTGGCCAACGCCGGCGGGAAACGCGAGCCAGTTTGTGCAGCAGGGCCACGGCACCCGGATCGTCGTCACCCGGTCGCGTTTCGATGACGCCGTGCTCGACCAACGCGCTCATGAGTTCGCGGCCTTTGTCGGTACGCACGATGACCAGCGTCCAGTCGTTGAACGCACCAATGCCGCCGGTCGAGATGTCCGCGTGCTCGGCCGCGAAGTCCGGGCACAGCGTGCACCCCTCGCGGGTGTAGGCGTGCGCCTCCTTGAGCGGGACTTCGAGGTAGCCGCCGTCGCGGGTCCAGAGCTGGAAGACGCCCTTGATGTTCATCTTGACGATGTCGGCGCGCTTGAGGCCGTAGCGAGCTTCGAAGAGCTCCTCGAAGATGGCGTCGTCGAAGGTCTTCGAGCACATGAGCCCAATGGTCAGGCTGAGGCGCCGCGCGATCTTGCCCGACTTGCGCACCTGCATCACGCCCGGCGCCGAGGCCATGCAGCCCATACCTACCACCGCGATTCTCTCGGCCCCGCCCTCCACGGCCTCGTGGTAGGCCATCAGGTTCGCCGAATAGGTGTACCGCGACTTCGCCGTCTCCAACACGTCCTCGCGCGTGCGCGCGACGCGCGGAACGGCCTGCCACGACGAGCCGTCGCCCTCGAGCCCGCTGACCAGCGCCGCGTCTACGACGTCGTTCTCGAGTGCGTAGGTGAGCAGCGCGGACACGAAGCCGCCGTCCTGGCCGTTCTCGACGAACTCGGGGTCGGTGGCGCGCGCCAGCAGGACGTCGCCCACGCCGTAGACCTCGTCGTCGGTGCGCTCACGCGCAAAGAGGTGGGTGTCGATCTCGCTCTCCCAGTTGCGGAAACGTGGACAGGCGCGCGTGCAGATCGTGCAGCCCTTCTGGCCGTGCGTACAGTCGTCGCGACCGCCGTCCTCATCGACGTGCCAGGGCTTGTAGGCGCTCCCGGCGGTTTCGTACTTCAAGACGTCATAGGGGCACGCGACGACGCAGGCGGCACACCCGGTGCACAGACCCGACGTCACCACCTCCGAGAAAAGTTCCTTCCACTGGGGCTTGTCGACCACGGGCCAACCTTACAGAGGTCGATTGACGATGCCCGCGAGCAGTACGCTGCGCCCCGATGCCCGAAGCCCTCGAGATCGAGTCCTACCGCCGGTTGGCCGACCGCGTGATCGGGGCGCGCATCACCCGGGGTTTCGCCGACGCCTACGCGGCCAAGAAGTTGGCCTCGACGTCGTCGTGGTCACGCGCCGTGCGCGGACTGCAAGTAACGGGCACGGACCGACGGGGCAAGCTCCTCGTTCTCGAGACCGACGGCGTCGCGCTGGGCGTGCGGTTCGGGATGACGGGCGTGCTGCTGCTCGACGACGTCGCGGGCATCGACGGGCTCTTCTACGGCCCGCACGCGTACCGGGCCGAGTGGATCCGCGGGGGCCTCGACTTCGATGACGGGCGACGCTTGCTCCTGCACGACCCGCGACGCCTCGCGCGCTTCGAGGTGGACCCGGACCTTGACCAACTCGGACCTGACGCGTTGGGACTCACGCGCACTCAGTTCAACGCGGTGCTGCACGTGACCCGCGGCGACGGTCCGGCCATCAAGGCCCGTCTGCTGGACCAGCGCGCGGTGGCCGGCGTCGGCAACCTGCTCGCCGACGAGATGCTCTTTCGCGCCGGGATCGACCCGCGTACGCCGGTGGGGCGCCTCGAGGCGGAGCAGCGCACCAGTCTCTTTCGGGCGTTCGGCCAAACGATGCGCACGCTTGGTCGCCGTGGCGGCTCTCACACCGGGGACCACATGGAGGCCCGCTTTCCCGGTGGGCTCTGCCCGCGCGACGGTGCGCCGATGCTGTCGGCCACGATCGGCGGGCGGACGACCTACTGGTGCAGCGTTCACCAGCGCTAGGCGACAGCGTCCACGGCTCGTGTGAGCCATCGACGAGGTAGCCGAGTCGATCGCGGAAGCCGCCTCACCGTTGTGACGTTGAGCATTTCGCGAAGCGCGAGCCCGCTTCCAATGGGATGTCCGCCAACTTCTTACGAAGGTCTTACGCGACCATCGATTTGGTCGGACGAATGGCGCATTCTCGCAGGTCTCGCTCGCGCTAGATGGTCGGGCTCTCTCTCGCGGTGGGCCAGAATGGTCCGATGCAATCCTTCGTTTCGCATTACGGCTACTGGGGTCTCCTCGTTGCCTCCATCCTCTCCTCGGCGTGCATCCCGGTGCCGTCGGAGATCTTCTACGGGTTCGCCGGAGCGCTGTGTACCACGGCGATCACGGGCCACGCGCGCTTCACGATCTGGGAGGTGATCGTCGTTGGCACCATCGGGTCACTCATCGGCGCCGTGATTGCCTACGAGGTCGGACGCAGCGCCGGACGCACGATCGTCGACCGCTGGGGCAAGTGGATCCTCGTCTCGCACAAGGACCTCGACGCCGGTGAGCGGTGGTTCGCGAAGTACGGCGCTATCTCCGTGCTGCTCGGTCGAGTCATTCCCGTCGTACGCAGCTTCATCTCGGTGCCCGCGGGCATGGCCGAGATGAAGCGCGCGCCGTTCGCCATCCTGACGACAATCGGGTCGGCGGCGTGGGTGGCGCTGTTGGCCGGCCTCGGGTACGCGGCTGGGTCCAATTGGCACCACGTCAGCCACGACTTTCACACCGCCCAGTGGCCCATTGTCGCGGTGATCGTGATCCTCTTGGCGTGGGGAGTGTGGCACCGCATTCGTTCGGTCCGCGCGGAGCAGGCCCGCTAGCCTCTCGATCGCGGCGCGAACGCGCGCGGCGTGGCCGTCGGTGCGCACGCCGTACCAGGCGTGCTCGATGGTTCCCGTCGGACCGACCACGAACGTCGAGCGAATGACGCCGGTCACGCGTTTGCCGTAGAGCATCTTCTCACCCCAGGCGCCGTACTTCTCCATGACCTTCTTCGATGGATCACTCAGCAGGTCGAAGTCGAGCCCGTACTTTGCGGCGAAGGCAGCGTGCGAGGTGCGCTCATCGGGTGAGACGCCCAAGACGTGCACGCCGAGTTCGCGCAGTCCCGCGAGCTCGTCGTTGAACTGGCACGCCTCTTTCGTGCAGCCCGGGGTGTCGTCGGCGGGGTAGAAGTACACGATGACGCGCTGGCCCTTGAAGTCGCGCAGTGAGACCTTCTCTCCGCGCTGGTTGTTGAGGGTGAAGGCGGGGGCTCGCGCTCCTTCGGTCAGTCGGGCCATCGTCCTCCTTCGCCTCCGTGCGGCGTTCTGCCCCTAGACTAGGGATAGCTCTAGAGATGAGCGTGGGCCCCACACGAACGAGCGGTTTCGGGTCCGACCGAGAAACGACCGTTGTTCCGTGAGTACAGAAGCCCTTCGGGCCGTGGCGTCGCCGGACACTTACGCCACCAACAAAACCTTTGAGGATCTAGGCGTGCGCGCAGAGTTGTGCGCAGAGCTAGCCCGTCAGGGGATTACCACTGCCTTCCCCATCCAGGCGATGACGATCCAGGACGCCCTCGACGGCCGTGACGTCTGCGGCAAGGCCAAGACCGGATCGGGCAAGACGCTCGGCTTCGGCCTGCCGATGCTCCAGCGCCTCGCCGAGAGCCCGGCCGCCGCGTCGGGCGAGCGTCCGGCGCGACCGCGTGGTCTGGTCCTCGTGCCCACTCGCGAGCTCGCCGTCCAGGTCCACGAGGTCCTCAAGCCTCTCGGCGCGGCCCTCGGACTGCGCGTCAATTCCGTCTACGGCGGCGCCGACATCGAGCGCCAGGTTCGCTCACTTCAAAAGGGCAGCGACCTGGTCATTGCCACACCGGGACGCCTGATCGACCTGGGCGACCGCGGCGAGGTGAGCGTGCAGGACCTGGACGTATTGGTCCTCGACGAGGCCGACCGGATGGCCGACATGGGCTTCATGCCTCAGGTCGAGTGGGTGCTGCGGCGCATCGCCGACAAGCCCCACCAGACGCTCCTCTTTTCGGCGACGTTGGACGGAGCCATCGACCGCCTCGTCAAGCGCTACCTCACCGATCCCGTGTTCCACGAAGTGGCGAGCGACACCCAGACGGTGTCGGCGATGGTTCATCACTTCCTCAACGTGCACCAGATGGACCGCGTGAAGGTGGCCGCAACGATCTGTCGCTCCTTCGGAAAGACCCTCGTGTTCTGTCGCACCAAGCGTGGGGCTGACCGGTTGGTCGAGCAACTCGTCAAGGAGGGTGTGCAGGCCGCAGCCATCCACGGCGACCTGCGCCAGAGCCAGCGCGAGAAGGCACTGGCCGACTTCATGAGTGACCGCCTGGCGGTGCTCGTGGCGACCGACGTCGCCGCGCGAGGTCTGCACATCGACGCCGTGGACTGCGTGATGCACTTCGACCCCCCCGAGGACCAGAAGGCCTATCTGCACCGCTCGGGCCGCACCGCTCGCGCCGGGTCCACCGGCGTTGTCGTATCGCTGCTGCTGTGGAATCAGGTGGTCGAGGCTGGAGTGATGATGCGCCGGCTCGCGCTGAAGCGACCGGTCGTCGAAGTGTTCTCCAACGACCCGCGGCTGTCGGACCTGGCGAATTGGGAGCCGACGATGGCAGACTCGGTGTTGTGAGCAAAAAGACGTCGCTGCCCGTCTTCAAGCACGACGGCAGCATTCGCCGCGCGCTGGTCGTTGTCGCGCACCCCGACGACGTCGATTTTGGCTCTGCCGGGACGGTGGCCTACCTGACGAAGAAAGACGTCGAGGTCGCCTACTGCCTGGTCACGTCGGGCGACGCGGGTGGGGACGACTCCACCAGCACGCGTGAGGAGCGCACGGCCGTGCGCGAGAACGAGCAGCGCAACGCCGCCGCCGAAGTGGGCGTCACCGAGCTCACGTTTCTTCGCTGGCCCGACGGTCAGGTCGAGCCCACGCTCCTGCTACGCCGCGAGATTGCCCGCGTGATCCGGTCGTTCCGACCGGACCTCGTCATCACCCAGAGCCCGGAACGCAACTACGACCGGATCTACGCGAGCCACCCCGACCACTTGGCCACGGGCGAGGCGACGCTGCGCGCGGTCTACCCGGATGCACGCAATCCCCACGCCTTCCCCGAACTACTGCGCGAGGGCTTCGAGCCGCACACGGTGTCGGAGGTGTGGCTGGCGGGCGTCTCGCCCACAATG
The DNA here is from genome assembly GCA_963715855.1 of uncultured Actinomycetota bacterium. Classification (GTDB taxonomy): domain Bacteria; phylum Actinomycetota; class Acidimicrobiia; order Acidimicrobiales; family RAAP-2; genus RAAP-2. The sequence goes on along the minus strand of OY970279.1, from coordinate 643,420 downwards.
GTGGTCGACATCACCAAGACCTTCAAGCAAAAGATCTCCGCGCTGCGTCGTCACGAGAGCCAGGTCGGTCACCGTGACGACATCGGTAAGTTCGTGCGCCAGTGGTCGCGGCGCACGGCCCGGGCTGCCGGCATGGGCAAGGCTCGCCTCGCCGAGGGTTACCGCGTCATCAACACCATCTAGCGTCGCGTAGTCGCGTCGTAGGGTTGGGCGATGGGCCACGGCTCGAAGCATCCCGCCGAGCGCGTCAAGGTCACCGAGCGCGTTCCGGCCCGCGGACTCGGCCACATGTTGGCCGGTCTCACGCGCGCCAATCTCGGCGGTGAGATCCTCGCCGGTGTCACGCTGCTCGCCATCGCGATCCCCGAACAGTTGGCCACCTCCCAGCTCGCCGGGGTTCCCGCCTTCACGGCGCTGATTGCCTTCATCGCCGCGGGCGCCGCCTTCCTGGTGCTCGGATCGAACCCGATCCTGTCGGTCGGCGCGGACTCCACGATCGCCCCGCTGTTCGCGGTGGCCCTGGTGCGACTGGCCGCGCCGTCGACGTCGTCGTACCTGTCGCTGCTCGCCGCGACCGCGGTCGTGACGGGTCTCCTCGTTGCCGCGGTCGGAGTGTTGCGTCTGGGCTGGCTGGCCGACTTCCTCTCTCTGCCCATCGTGGGCGGCTTCATGGCCGGCATCGGTGTGATCATCGTCGTCCACCAACTGCCGCGGGTATTCGGCGTGACCTCCGGCGGCGAGTCCGTGGCGTCGCGACTCGACTCGCTCGTGCACCACCTGGGACACGTCAGTGGGTGGTCAATCGGACTGGCCGTGGGAACCCTGGCCGTGATGGTCGTGGGCGAGCGCGTCAACCCGCGCTGGCCCACGGCGCTGGTAGCAGTGGTCGGGGCAACTCTGCTCTCGGTGGCGCTGTCGCTGACGTCGCACGGTGTCGTGGCATTGGGTACGGTGAGCGCGGGACTTCCGCGGTGGCGTCTCCACACCCTCTCGTTGCACGCCTGGGGGGTCGTGGTGACCACGTCACTCACTCTGCTCGTCGTGATCATCTCTCAGAGCGCAGCGACGGCGCGATCGTCGTCTGACGAGATCGGCGCGGCCGACGACATCGATCGAGACTTCATTGGCGTGGGCGCGGCCAACGTGCTGGCGGGGCTGGTGGGAGCCTTTCCGGTGAACGCCAGTCCGGCCCGCACCACCGTCGTCGGCTTGGCGGGCGGTCGAACCAAGATGGTGGGTCTGGTCGCGGTGGTCGGGGCGATCGCGTTCTCGCCGCTGGCCACCTACGCGCGCGACATCCCACTGGCCGTGCTGGCCGGTGTGCTGATGTTCGTGGCTGCCCGGCTCGTGAAGATCCCACAACTCGTCAAGGTCCTGCACACCAGCCGGGTGGAGTTCGCGCTGGCCATGGTGAGCTGCCTGGGCGTCATCATCCTTGGCGTCGAGATCGGGCTCGCCATCGCCGTGGGACTGGCCATCCTGGACCGGACCTGGCGCACCGCGCGGCCACGGATGCTCGTGCTGGGTCAGCGAACGGGCACGACCAGCTGGGAGCCGCTCGAGGAGAAGTCAGTCGAGCCGGTTCCCCACGTGCTCGTCGTGCTCTTTGACGAGTCGCTCTACTTCGCGAACGCCGGAGCCTTTCGGCGCCAGGTCCACCAGCTCATGGTGCAGAACCCCGAGACCGAGCACCTCGTCATCGACGCCGTCGCAATGACCGACTTCGACTACACGGGACTGGTGACCCTGGCCCAGGTCGTGAGCGACCTCACTCACGACGTCAGCGTGTCGGTCGCGCGGGCCAATGACGCGGTCGAGCGCGAGATCACGAACTTTCCCGACGACACGCTGCGCCACGTTCGCTTCCACAACAGCGTGGACTCCGCGGTGCGCCACGCGCTGGACGGGTCCTAAGCAGCCAGCTGTCGCAGCACGAAGTTGAGCACGCCGCCGTGGCGGTAGTACTCGGCCTCGGTCGGCGTGTCGATGCGCAGTCGTACGTGGAAGCGTTCGACCTCACCGTTGGCGCGCGTCGCGGTCACGTGCACGTGGGCCACGGTCTCGCCACGGTTGAGCGGATCGAGTCCTTCCACCGAATAGGTCTCGGTGCCGTCGAGTCCGTAGGTCTCGGCGGAGTCGCCGGGCTGGTACTCCAGGGGCAGCACCCCCATGCCGACCAGGTTGGAACGATGGATCCTCTCGAAGCTCTCGGCCAGCACCGCGCGCACCCCGAGGAGCTTGACCCCCTTGGCGGCCCAGTCGCGGCTCGAGCCGCTGCCGTACTCCTTGCCCCCGAGCACGATGAGCGGGGTCCCCTCGGCTTGGTAGGCCATCGCCGCGTCGAAGATGGACATCTCGGCACCCTCGGGCAGCTTGAGCGTGACGCCGCCTTCGGTGCCCGGAGCCAGCTGGTTGCGCAGCCGCACGTTGGCCAGCGTGCCGCGCATCATGACCTCGTGGTTGCCGCGCCGTGCGCCGTAGCTGTTGAAGTCCTGGCGCTCAACGCCCCCGTCGGTGAGGTACAGCCCGGCGGGCACGTTGGGACGGATGGAGCCGGCCGGTGAGATGTGGTCGGTCGTGACCGAGTCGCCCAGCTTGGCCAGCACGCGTGCCTCCGCGACGTCGGTCACCGGACCCGGCTCCATGGTGAGTCCCGCGAAGTATGGGGGGAGCTTGACGTAGGTCGATCGGTCGTCCCAGTCGTAGGTGACCGTGTCGGTCGCCGGTACCCGGGCCCAGCGCTCGTCGCCGTCGAAGACCGCGGCGTAACGCTGCGTGAACATCTCCGGCGTCACCGAGTCGCGTACCGCCGCCGCGACTTCGGCGTCACTGGGCCACAGGTCTTTCAGGTACACCTCCGCGCCGTCGGACGCGTCGCCCAGGGGCTCGTTGGTGAGATCGATGTCCATCGTGCCGGCCAGCGCGTACGCGACGACCAATGGCGGGCTGGCGAGGAAGTTCTGCTTGACGTCGGGGTGGATGCGACCCTCGAAATTGCGGTTCCCCGATAGGACCGACACCACCGAGAGGTCGTGCTCGACGGTCGCCTCGGACACCCCCGCGAGCAAGGGACCGGAGTTGCCTATGCAGGTGGTGCAGCCGTAGCCGGCCAGGTAGAAGCCGAGCTTCTCCAGCGGCTCGACGAGGCCGGCGCGCTCCAGGTAGTCCATGACGACCCGGCTCCCGGGAGCCAGAGTGGTCTTCACCCAGGGCTTGACCGTCAGCCCGCGTTCGACCGCCCGGCGCGCGACCAGACCGGCGGCGACGAGAACGGAAGGGTTGGACGTGTTCGTGCACGAGGTGATGGCGGCCACCACGACCGCGCCGTCGCGCAGCACGTCGGCCGCGTCGACGCCGCGCACCTCGATCGGTTCGCGCACGAGCGCTTCGCGAAATGCGTGACGCGCGCCGGCGAGGGCCACGCGGTCCTGGGGTCGGCGCGGACCGGCGAGGCTGGGCTCAACCGTGTCGAGGTCCAGCTCGGCGTACTCGGAGTAGACCGGCTCGGGCGCTGACGCCTCGTGCCAGACACCCTGGGCCCGTGCGTACGCCTCGACGAGGGCGAGGTGCTCGGAGGTGCGCCCGGTGAAGGCCAGATAGTCCACGGTGACCTGGTCGATGGGAAAGAGCGTGCAGGTCGCCCCGTACTCGGGCGACATATTGCCGATCGTCGCTCGCGTCTCGAGCGACAGCGAGGCCACGCCTGGCCCGTAGGCCTCGACGAACTTGCCGACGACGCCGTGGCTGCGCAGGAGCTGGGTGATGGTGAGGACCACGTCGGTCGCGGTGACGCCCTCGCGCGTCTCACCGGTCAGGCGCAGACCGACGACCGGCGGGATGAGCATCGATGTCGGCTGACCGAGCATGCCGGCTTCAGCTTCGATTCCGCCGACTCCCCACGCCAGGACGCCGAGTCCGTTGACCATCGTCGTGTGCGAGTCGGTGCCGATCACCGTGTCAAAGAATGCCTGACCGTCGTGGTCGAAGACCACGCGCGCTAGGTACTCGAGGTTCACCTGGTGGCAGATGCCCATTCCCGGGGGGACAACCCGGAACCTTTCGAAGGATCCTTGGGCCCATTTTAGGAAGGTGTAGCGCTCGATGTTGCGCTGGTACTCGATGTCGACGTTCTCCTCAAAGCTCGTGGGCAGACCGGAACTCTCGGCGATCACCGAGTGGTCGATGACCAACTCGACCGGCACCAGCGGGTTGATCCGGGCCGGGTCACCACCCAAAGAGATGATCGCGTCGCGCATCGCCGCGAGGTCCACCACCGACGGGACCCCGGTGAAGTCCTGCATCAGCACGCGCTCGGGGGTGAAGGCGATTTCGCGCGCCGCGTCACCGGCCGCCTCGCCGTGACGAGTGGGAGTCTCACCCCATCGGGCCAGGGCCTCGACGTCCTCGCGACGCACGTGGACGCCGTCCTCACGGCGCAGCAGGTTCTCCAACAGAACCTTGATCGAGAACGGGAGGCGGTCCACACCCAGCGCGCTCAGCGCATCGGCGCGTAGCGAGAAGTAGGAGAAGGAACGACCCGCGACCTCGAGGGTCTGACGGGCGTTGAAAGAGTCGAGTGAGGGGGTGGTCATGCATCCATTCTGCCTCCTCGACTGCGCCCACGTTTCGGGACGCGACCCGTCAGTCGCTCGTGGGAGACTGAGTGGCGTGACGTCCACTTACGACACCGTGCTCTTGCGACTGGCGCCGGTCTTCGACGACCTTCAACCCGGAGCCGATCCGGTCCTGCGTCCGTCGGAGCGTTGTGACTACCAGGTCAACGGAGCGCTGGCTCTCGCCAAGTCGTTGGGCCGAGCTCCGCGCGACGTGGCCGATGAGGTGGCGACTAGGGCGGACCTCTCCGGAATCGCCGAGGTCGAGGTCGCGGGTGCGGGTTTCCTCAACCTCACTCTCACCAGGGAATTCCTGGATGCACAGCTGAGCGCCCTGGCCGGCGACGAGCGCCTCGGCGTCGAAGTCGCCGAGGCCCTGACGGTGGTGATCGACTACTCCTCACCGAACGCGGCCAAAGAGATGCACGTCGGCAACCTGCGCTCGACGGTGATCGGCGACTGTTTGGCCCGGCTCTATCGCTTCGCGGGTCACCGGGTCCTGGCGCGTAATCACGTGGGCGACTGGGGGACTCCCTTCGGCATGCTCATCGAACACTTGGTCGACCTCGGAGAGTCCGAAGCCGTCTCCTCGCTGTCCATCGGGGCCCTCGACACCTTCTATCGCGATGCGCGCGCGAAGTTCGACACCGACGAAGGTTTCCGCGAGCGCAGCCGCGAGCGTGTCGTGGCGCTCCAGGCTGGCGAGCCCGAGACCAGCCGACTGTGGCGGCTGCTGGTCGACCAGTCGATCACGTATCTCGGCGAGGTGTACGAGAGGCTGGACATCACGTTGTCGCGTGACGACGTGCGCGGCGAGTCCTCCTACAACGCCAGCCTGGCCGACGTGGTCGGCGAACTCGACGCGAAGGGGCTGCTCGTCGAGAGCGGAGGCGCACTCGTCGTCTTCGCGCCGGGCTTCACCAATCGGGAGGGCGAGCCGCTGCCGCTGATCGTTCAGAAACGCGACGAGGGTTTTGGCTACGCCGCGACCGACTTGGCGGCGCTACGCGACCGGGTGGAACATCTACACGGCGACGTGCTGCTCTACGTGGTGGGCACACCTCAGTCCCAGCACTTCGAGATGGTGTTCGCGGTGGCCCGCATGGCCGGATGGCTGCCCGAGACGGTGCGCTGCGAGCACGTGGGCTTCGGCAATGTGCTGGGAACCGATCACAAGATGTTCAAGTCGCGCAGCGGCGAGACCGTCAAGCTGCTCGACCTACTCGATGAGGCCACCCAGCGGGCCCGCACTGGCCTCGAGGCGCGCACCAGCGGCCTCAACGACGCCCAGCGCGACGTCCTGGCGACGCAGATCGCACGAGCGGCGATCAAGTACGCCGACCTGGCGACCGAGCGTCAGCGCGACTACGTCTTCGACTTCGACCGCATGCTGGCCTTCGAGGGTGACACCGGCCCCTACCTGCAGTACGCCCATGCGCGGCTGCGCTCGATCTTTCGCCGACTCGGCGCTCCGTGGACTCCGGGGGCGAGCTTCGACCTGGCCCACCCTGCCGAGCGCGACCTTGGGCTTGGACTGTTGGGGCTGCCCGAAGCGGTCGCGGCGGCGCTCAATACGAATCAGCCGCACCGACTGTGCACGTATCTGTTCGGCCTAGCCCAGCGCTTCACCGCGTTCTACGAGGCGTGCCCGGTGCTCTCGGCCGAGGGTGTGGTGCGCGACGAGCGTCTCGCACTGTGTGATCTGACGTCGCGCACCCTCGCGCTGGGCCTGTCGCTGCTCGGAATCGACGCCCCGGAGCAGATGTAGCGGGGTCGGTAAAGTACACATGCCGTCGAAGGGGGCAACCATGAAGGTGAAGGCCGCAATCGCCACCGAGGTCAACGGACCCTGGCGCACCGAGACGATCGACATCGACGAACCGCACGCCTACGAGGTGAAGGTCAAGATGGCCTTCGCGGGCCTGTGTCACTCCGACGAGCACGCGCGCACCGGTGACATGACCGCGCCGCCCGAGGTGCTCGCCTTTTTTGGCGTCGACTCCATGTTCCCGATCATCGGGGGCCACGAAGGGTCCGGCGTGGTGGAGTCGGTCGGCGAGGGTGTGACGACGGTGGCGGTGGGCGACCACGTCGCGAGCTCGTTCATCCCCTCATGCGGGCGATGCCACTACTGCGCATCGGGCCGCCCATTCCTCTGCGATCTGGGAGCCAACACACTGGCTGGCCCGATGATGTCGGACCGCACCTGGCGTCACCACTTCGGCGACCAGCCGCTCAACCGCTACGCCCAGCTAGGGACCTTTAGCGAGTACATGGTGGTTCACGAGGCGTCGCTGATCCGGATCGACCCGTGGTACGACCTGCGCGCCGCGGCCTTGCTGTCGTGTGGGCTGTCGACGGGATTCGGCTCAGCCGCCACCCGCGGCAACGTGCGCCCGGGTGACGTCGTGGCCGTGATCGGCTGCGGCGGCGTGGGTTCCGGTGCTATCCAGGGCGCCGTGCACGCCGGGGCTCGCGCGGTCATCGCCATCGACACCAACCCGACCAAGGTCGAGCGCGCGATGAAGATCGGAGCGACCCACGGAGCCGCCACGACACTGGACGCCGCGTTCACGTTCCTGGGGGACCTCACAACTGGGCGCAACTGCGACGTCGTGATCTTGACTCCCGGACGATTGACCGGCGAGCTGGTCGAGCAGGCCCGCTCCATCACCGGGAAGGGTGGCATCGTTGTCGCGACGGGCCTGGCCCCCTTCTCCCAGACCCAGGTCGACCTCAACCTGGCCATGCTCTCGCTCTACAACCAGGAGTTGCGCGGAACCGTCTTCGGTTCCGAGCCCCCACGCGTCCAGATCCCCAAGCTCCTGCGCCTGCACCACGAGGGTCGTCTGATGATCGACGAACTGGTGACCCAGGAGTACACGATCGACCAGGTCAACCAGGGCTACCTGGACCTCGAAGCCGGCGAGAATATCCGCGGCGTGGTTCGCTTTTAGCTCTCCGGCCGCGCGCCAATCATCTGTCGCCACGTGATCGTCGACGGATTCAATCTCGGCGTCAAACTGGCCAGCGAGTGCGCACGCCACGCCCCGACGGCGACACCCAGCGCGTAGGCCAGGTCGTCGGCCACGCCGAGTGCGACGTCGGTCGGCCGCGGGCGCGTCGAGCGATAGCGAAAGGCCGATCCGACCGCCCAGACAGCCAGCGCGCGCGAACGCATCCGAGGGTGCAGCGCCGCGACCAGCAGTGCCGGCCCGTAGGTGCGCACGATGGCGCGCGCCATCGGCCCACCGGAGAGCAGCATCGACCGCGCGACGAGCGCCCCGGCCACCTCGCGCGGGCGTTCGGTCGAGGTCTCGAGCCGGCGCTCCAGCGTGTCGCGCACCGCGCTGAGGGCGCGCGCCGTGAGCCAGGGGGCTCGCGCGACCACGCCGGCCCAGGCGAGCAGCGTCCACCGGTCGGCGCGCAGTGGCGCCGCGCGCGCGCCGTGACGTCGCGTGAGTTCGGCCGACGACTGCCCGTAGCGCACCCGTTGACCTACCCACGCGGGCCACGTCGAACGCGCCGGATGAAAGACAGTCACGTCAGCCAGATAGCGGACCAGCCATCCCTGGTCGAGGAGGCGCCAGACGAAGTCCACGTCCTCGCCCACTCGCATGTCGGGCTCGAAACCCTCACCGAAGGCCACGCGGCGAACCATGAGGCACGCGCTGGGCACGTACGGGACGGGTCCACCGGTCCCCACGAGAGTGCTTCGCGATCCGAGGTCGAGCGCACCGAAGTCATGCTCGAAGCGGTCGCGGGCGCTCTCACCGACCACTCCCCGGATCCGGGGCGCGACCGCCGCCACCGTGGGATCGGCGAACTCCGCGCGAAGCCGTGTGAGCAAGTCAATGGCGTTGCCCAGCACGACGTCCGCGTCGACGAAGAGCACGAAGGGCCCCGTGGTGTCGCGCATCCCGGCGTTGCGCGCCGCGCTCGGTCCACGGCTTTCCTCATGGCGATTGAGGCGTGCGCCGTGAGCGTTCACCAGCGCCGCGACGCGCTCGGGATCCGTGGACCCGTCGTCGACCACGGTGACGTTCAGGGTCTCCACGTCGCGCAGCAGCAGGTTCAGGCCGCGCAGGTCGTTGCGTACTGGAATGACGACGTCGACGTCGTCGGTGGCGCGCACGACGGGATAGCGCGCTTCCAGTAGTCCGCGTTGGACCAGGGTCCGCGCAAAGAGCTCCTCCCCGGGCCGGACCACGTCGCCGCGCCGCCACCGATCGACCACGCCGCGCGACGCCCCGGGCAGTCGAAGCAGCGCCCACGGCACGCCACCGGCTATCAGATCGGGGCCGTAGAAGTGAGCAGCGGGATCGAGGGCGACGGGGGTGCCGACGGGGATCGGCGCGACGAGGGGCGACGGCGCGGTCACACCGCAGTCTGGCACCGTGCAGCGAATCCCTGACCAGACCGGACAGAATGGTGAGGTCAAGGAGGCGACGTGTCGATCGAGACCGTGACCGAAGAAGAAGCCGACCAGAGCGTCGACGAGGTCGAGGAACTACTCGTCGAAGAGGTCTCCATCGACGGCCTCTGTGGCGTCTACTAATTCGTGACGACTCACGAGACCAGTTTTGACGGATCAGGACCGTGGCACCTCAGTCCTGAGGTGTCGCTGCGCGACGAGTCGTTCGGCGCCCTGGCCTACCACCACGTGAACCGCCGTTTGGTGTTTCTGAAGTCTCCGAGCCTGGTCGCCCTCGTATCGCGGCTGGACCAGTTCCGCTGTGCGAATGACGCCCTCGTCGAACTGATCGACGAGCCGTCGCGCGAGAACCACCGCCGGGCGTTGGACTCGCTGGCCAACTCGGGGATCATTCGTGGTGGTTGACTCCTCTCTTCGCGACCGCTTCGAGCACGGACTCGCGGCCCCGATCTGTCTGACCTGGGAACTCACGTACGCCTGCAACCTGGCCTGCGTGCACTGCCTGTCGTCGTCGGGTCGACGCGACCCGCGCGAGCTGACGACCGCCGAGGCCGGGGCACTCATCGACGAGATCGCCGAGATGCAGATCTTCTACATCAACGTCGGAGGAGGCGAGCCGACGATGCGCCGCGACTTCTACGATCTCATCGACTACGCCGTGTCGCGCCGGGTCGGGGTCAAGTTCTCCACCAACGGAACCCGAATTGACGCCGCGGCAGCCCGCCGGCTCGCCGCAATGGACTACCTGGACGTGCAGGTCTCCCTCGACGGCGTCGACTCCGCAACCAACGACCGCGTGCGCGGCTCGGGAAGTTACGCCTCCGCGCGACGCGCAATGGACGAACTGGCGGCCGCGGGCTTTGGTCAGTTCAAGATCTCGGTAGTGATCACGCGCGAGAACGTCACCCAGCTCGATGAGATGGCCGAGCTCGCGAGTCACTACGGAGCTCAGCTACGACTGACGCGACTGCGACCCTCGGGTCGCGGCGCCGACGTGTGGGACACACTGCACCCCACGCTGGCCCAGGGCCGCGAACTCTATCGATGGCTGCGTGACCGGCCCGACGTGCTGACCGGTGACTCCTTCTTCCACCTCTCGGCCCTCGGGAGCCCGCTGGACGGCCTGAACCTGTGCGGCGCGGGACGTGTCGTGTGTCTCATCGACCCCGTGGGCGACGTCTACGCGTGCCCCTTCGTCATCCACGACGAGTTTCTCGCGGGCAACGTGCGTGACGCCGGCTTCGCCACCGTGTGGCGCGACAGCGAGCTCTTCGCCTCGCTGCGATCACCAGGCAGTGCCGGGGCGTGCGCGTCGTGCGGTTCCTTCGACGCGTGCCGTGGCGGTTGCATGGCGGCCAAGTTCTTTACCGGGTTAGAACTCACTGACCCTGATCCCGAGTGCGTGTTCGGACACGGTGAAGAGGCACTGGCCCAGCGTCGCGGCGTCGCGCCCACGTCCGGGTCGGACCACTCGCGTCGCGTGCGTGTCGCGCTCAGCACGCGCTAGGAACGGGGACCGCTCGGCGAGCCGGGTAGTCTCGGCTCGGGCCGTGGGGGTGCGCGTGGCGAGTTCGTGGTTCGAGTCGGTGGCCGAGGCCCAGCGCCGCGCCGAGCGACGACTCCCGCGCTCGGTCTACCGCGCCCTGGTCGCCGGCACCGAGCAGGGCGCGACGATGGACGACAACGTGAGCGCCTTCGCGGAATTGGGTTTCGCTCCCCACGTGGCCGACCTGGCCGAGACGCGCGACCTGACAACAACGGTCATGGGTGTCACAATGGCCATGCCCGTGTTGATCTCACCGACCGGTGTCCAGGCCGTGCGTCCCGACGGCGAGGTTGCGGTGGCCCGGGCCGCCGCCGCTCGCGGCGTGGCGCTGGGTCTCAGCTCCTTCGCCAGCCGCTCCGTGGAGGACGTGAGGGCGACGGGAGCCACCGTCCTCATGCAGCTCTACTGGTCGGGCAGCCGCGACGCGATGGTCCACCGGCTCGAGCGAGCGCGCGCCGCCGGCGTCGCCGGCGTCATCCTCACGCTCGACTGGTCGTTCGCCCACGGCCGTGACTGGGGCAGCCCGTGGATACCCGAACGACTGGACCTGACCGCGATGGTGCGCCTGGCGCCCGAGGCCCTGGCCCGCCCGGCCTGGCTCTGGTCGTACCTGCGCTCGGGTCACCTCCCAACGTTGGGGGCCCCCAACATGACCGCGCCAGGTGGTCCGATACCCACCTTCTTCCAGGCCTACGGCGAATGGATGGCGACGCCGCCGCCCTCGTGGTCGGACGTGGCCTGGCTGTGTTCGCAGTGGGACGGTCCCTTCATGGTCAAGGGCGTGTCACGCGTTGATGACGCGCGACGTGTGGTCGATGCGGGCGCGAGCGCGCTGTCGGTTTCGAATCACGGCGGTAACAATCTCGACGGCACTCCTGCGTCGATACGCGCCCTGTCGGGTGTCGTGGACGCGGTCGGTGACCAGGTCGAAGTGGTGCTCGACGGCGGCGTGCGCCGCGGGGGAGACGTCGCCAAGGCCCTGGCCTTCGGTGCGCGCGCGGTGATGATCGGCCGGGCCTCACTGTGGGGACTGGCGGCCAACGGCCAATCGGGGGTCGAGAACGTCTTGGACATCCTTCGTTCGGGACTGGACACCACGATGCGCGCCCTGGCGCGCCCCTGCCCCAGCGACCTCACGCGCGCCGACGTCGTGACACCAGAGGGCTTCTCGCGAAGGCTCGGCGCGTGAAGCGCGTCGCGGTCGTCACCGGGGCGGCCCGAGGAATCGGGGCGGCCACGGTGGACCACCTCGTCGCCGACGGATACCAGGTCGTGGCGGTGGACCGATGTCGAGACGTGCCCGACGTCCCGTACGCCATGGCGACGCCGGGTGACCTCGACGCGCTCGTGGCTCGCCACGGCGACGCCGTGCTGGGCCTCGTGGGTGACGTGCGCAGCGCGACCGACATGAGTCTGGCGGTCGAGACGGCGACGCGTCACTTCGGGCGCCTCGACGTGGTCGTCGCCGGCGCGGGCGTCGTGGCCGGAGGCGCACCTCTGTGGGAGGTGGGCGACGCGGCGTGGGACGCCGTGTGGTCGATCAACGTATTGGGTACGCGACGTTTGATCGAGGCGGCCGCTCCGGTTTTGATCGCCAACGGCGCCGACGCCAACGCGCGGGTCGTCGCAGTGGCGTCGGCCGCCGGCTCGCTGGGGCTGCGCCACCTCGCCGCGTACTCGGCGGCCAAGCACGCAGTCATCGGACTCATTCGCGCGGTGGCGATGGACCTCGCCGACTTCGGAGTGACCGCCAACACGGTCAGTCCCGGCTCCACGCGCACGCCCATCCTGGACGCGTCGGCTCGCGTCTACGGACTCGAGAGTGCGGAGTCCTTCGCGGCCCAACAGCCCATCGGACGGCTCATCGAACCCGTCGAGGTCGCCGCGGCGATCGTCTGGTTGTGTTCGCCGGCGGCGTCGGCGATCACGGGCGCGGACGTTCGCGTCGACGGCGGCATGACTGTCTCGTAGTCGGACGAACCCGCAGCGCGACCGCGGTAGTCTCGTGTTCCGCCCACGTCGAAAGGCCCCCGATTGAGTGACCGTCTCGAGCCCGGCCGGGTCGTCGTCTTCGGATGCGGCTCGGTCGCCCAGTGCGTCCTGCCCATGCTGTTGGACCACTTCTCCTGGGACCCGACGACGGTGACGGTGATCGAGAGCCGGTCCAATCGCGACCGCATCGCGTCCTCCCTGGCGCGCGGCGTGCGCTACGAGCAGTTCGAGATCACGCGCGACAACCTGACCGACACTCTGGGCCGTCACCTCGGCGACGGCGACCTGCTCATCGACCTGGCCTGGAACATCGACCTGACCGAGCTGCTGGAGTGGTGCCGGGACCACAACGTGCGCTACCTCAACACGAGCGTGGAGGTCTGGGACCCCTACGGCGACCCGGCGAGCACCCCGCCCCAGGAGCGCACCCTGTACTGGCGCCACATGGCGCTGCGGCGTCAACTGGCACGCTGGGGCGACAATGACGGCCCGTCAGCCGTGGTCGAGCACGGGGCCAACCCGGGACTCGTGAGCCACTTCACCAAGCAGGCGCTCGTCGAGATCGCCGAGGCCGTCCTGCGTGATGGGCTCTTGGCGGATCGGCGCGAGCGTCTGAACGCCGCGCTCGAGGGCGAGGACTACGCCGCGCTAGCCCACGTACTTGACGTGCGCACCATCCACGTCGCCGAACGCGACACCCAGATCACCACCGAGCCCAAGCAGGTGGGTGAGTTCGTCAACACCTGGAGCGTCGACGGCTTCTACGAAGAGGGCGTCGCGCCGGCCGAGCTCGGCTGGGGCACGCACGAGAAGACCATGCCTGCCCTGGGCCTCACTCACTCGGGCGAGGGTCCGCTCAACCAGATCTGTCTCGCCCAGATGGCGCACAAGGCGCTCGTCCATTCGCGGGTGCCGTCGGGCCCGATCGTGGGCATGGTCATTCGCCACGGCGAGGCGTTCACCATCTGCGACCATCTCACGGTGTGGGACAACGGTGTCGCGGTCTATCGACCGACGGTGCACTACGCCTACTGCCCATCGGACGTCGCGTGGGCCAGCTTCGTCGAACTCGAGGGCAACGAGTACGTGTATCCCGAGCGCCAGCGCATCCTCAACGACGACATCGTCTCGGGACGCGACGAGCTCGGTGTCCTGGTCATGGGCCACCCCTACCGCTCTTGGTGGACCGGCATGCTCACCACGATTGACGAGGCGCGCGCCGTCGCACCGCACCAGAACGCGACCACCGTCCAAGTGGCTGCGTCGATTCTCGGTGCCGTCGACTGGATCCTGCGTGCTCCACGAGAGGGGGTGCGCGTGCCCGACGAGCTGCCCTGGCGCGACGTTCTCGCCGTGGCTCGTCCCTACGTGGGCACGACCTGGTCGGGTCCGATCGACTGGGACCCTCTCAGTACGCACACGGACTGGTTCGACAGGTACTCGGGTCGGGTGTTGGACCGCGACGACCCGTGGCAGTTCACGAATTTCCACATTACGTAGGCGCGAGGACGCTCGCGCGCGCGTCATAGTGTGGTCCCGAAACGAATGAAAGGCGGACGCGATGGATAGTGGACCGCGCGCCAGCGTGCTGGACGCCATCGGTGCCACGCCCCTGATCAACGTCGACGGGATCTGGCTGAAACTCGAGTACCTCAACCCGTCCGGGTCGATCAAGGCGCGCATGGCCCGCTACATCATCGAGCGAGCCGAGCGCGAAGGTCTCCTCAAGCCCGGTGACACGATCGTGGAAGCCTCCAGCGGCAACACCGGCAACGCCATGAGCATGGTCGCTGCGGTGAAGGGCTACAAGATGCTCGTGGTGATGCCCGAGGGTCTGAGTCCCGAGCGCACCGCAATCTCGGTGGCCTTCGGGGCTCAGGTTCATAATGTCGGCACCTTCCACGTCAACGAGGCTCTGGCCGAGGCGGAGCGTCTGGGTGCGCTGCCGGGTTACTTCGCGCCCGAGCAGTTCGAGTCGGCCTGGAACGTTGAGGAGAACCGTACGTGGCTCGGACCGGAGATCCTCTCCCAACTACCGCCGGGCAGCGAGCCGGGCGCCTTCGTCATGGGCGTCGGCACGGGGGGCACGTTGATCGGCGTGGGCCAGGCATTTCGCGCGGCGAACCCCGACGTGGTGCTGGTCGCGCTGGAACCGGCCGAGTCGTGCACGATCCAGTGCGGCGACACGGGTCTGCACCGCATCGAGGGGATCTCCGATGGCTTCATTCCGTCGATCTACCAGCGTCACCACGAGATGGTCGACCGCGTCATGTCGGTCAACAGCGACGACTCGGTCGCCGAGATGCGACGTCTGGCGCGCGAGCAAGGGTTGCTGGTGGGACCGAGCACCGGGGCGAACATGTTGGTGGCTCAGCGACTGCGCGCCGAGATGGCGCCGGACACGGTGGTCATCACGGTGGCCTGTGACGAAGGTGAGAAGTACCTGAGCGAGTACTTCATGCCCGGGATGATCGACGCGCCGGGGATCTAAGCGATGAGCTCAGCGCGCAGTTAACTCAGCGCGGCACCGACGCGAGCTGGCTGGCGATGAGCTCGCGGTCCTCCGCGTCGGCGATCACGGCGACCAGCTTCTGACTCTTCTCGATCCACAGGTCGCGCCGATGTCCATCTCCGTTGGCTGCGTAGGCGCGTGCGACACCCTCGGCCGTCGACGCCGCGAGCCAGTCCGGGACTTGAGTTACCTGGGCGGCGCCGTCGGCGCGAGTAGCGAACCAGACCGCAAGTTGACCCTGGCCGGTGGCCGCGGCCGCGCGCGAGATCATCCAGTCGCCAACGATCCACTCCTGGGGACCGCCAGCGTGACCCCAGTGGAAGCGTGAAGCGAAGGCTGTCGTCAGCAGCTCGACGTCATCGTCGTTGGACCGCGCGGCCTGATCAAGCAACACCCAGCATCGCTGGTAGGTGGCGACTGCCACCTCTCGGTGTGCTTCGGCGTCCACTTGCGAGACCTAGTCGAGTGGCGTGACGTAGGCGGCGTGGATGCCGCCGTCGACCAGGAAGGTCGACGCGGTCACGAAGGAGGAGTCGTCGCTTGCTAGAAAGAGGACGGCCTTGGCGATCTCGTCAGCTTCGCCGAAGCGCCCCATGGGAATGTGTACGAGACGGCGTGCGGCGCGTTCGGGGTCCTTGGCGAAGAGCTCTTGGAGGAGCGGCGTGTTGACCGGTCCCGGACACAGGGCGTTTACCCGCACACCCTGGCGTGCGAACTGGACGCCGAGCTCGCGACTCATGGCCAGCACGCCTCCCTTGGACGCGGTATAGGAGACCTGGGAGGTCGCCGAACCCAGCACGGCAACGAAAGACGCGGTGTTGATTACTGAACCGCCACCACGCTCGAGCAGCAACGGGATCCCGTACTTGCAGCACAGGTACACCGACGTGAGGTTGACGTCCTGGACCCGGCGCCACGCGTCCAGTCCTGTCGTGAGGATCGAGTCGTCGTCGTTCGGCGAGATACCGGCGTTGTTGAACAGGATGTCCACGCCGCCGTAGGCGGCTACGACCGCCGCGTACATCGCCTTGACGCTGTCCTCGTTCGCCACGTTGACTGACACGAAGAGCCCGCCGAGCTCATCGGCCAGCTGGGGGCCGGCGGTCTCGTCCATGTCCGCGACGACGACCTTGGCGCCCTCGGCGGCAAAGACCGTGGCCGTGGCCCGGCCGATGCCACTCGCGGCCCCGGTGATGATCGCCACTTTGTTGTCGAGTCGTCCCATCATTCCTCCGTTGAGATGAATACGTTCTTCTCTTCACTAAAACCGAGCAGCGCGTCGGGACCGAGCTCGCGGCCCAGACCCGACTGCTTGAAGCCCCCGAACGGGGTCGAGTAGCGCACCGAGGAGTTCGAGTTGATCGACAACGCCCCAGTCTCGACGCCGCGCGCGACGCGCAGTGCCCGACCGACGTCGCGCGACCAGATCGAGCCGGACAGTCCGTAGGGGCTCTCGTTGGCGATCGCGACGGCTTCATCCTCGGTGGAAAAGCGCACCACCGAAACCACTGGCCCGAAGACCTCTTCGCGGTAGGCGCGCCCGGTGCGGTCCCCGGCGTCGAGCACGGTTGGCGCGTACCAGAACCCTGGTCCCGCGGGCGCGGTGCCGCGAAACGACACGTCGCTCTCGTCGACGTAGGCGGCCACACTGTCGCGCTGGGCCGCGGTGATGAGCGGACCCATCTCGCTGGACTCCTGTGCTGGGTCCTGGACCCTGACCGCCTTGACCGCTGCCTCGAAGAGCTCCATGAAGCGGTCGTAGGCCTTGTCTTGGACGAGCAGGCGCGACCGCGCGCAGCAGTCCTGACCAGCGTTGTCGAACACCGCGTACGGCGCCCCGGCGGCCGCGCGTTCGAGGTCAGCGTCGGCGAACACGATGTTGGCGCTCTTGCCGCCGAGCTCGAGAGTGACGCGTTTGACCTGGGCGGCGCAGCCTTCCATGATCCTTCGCCCGGCCTCGTTAGAACCGGTGAAGCAGACCTTGCGAACTGCTTCGTGGGTGACGAATCGCTGTCCGATCTTCGAGCCTTCCCCGGGCACCACTTGGAACACCCCCTCGGGGATTCCAGCGTCGAGGGCCAGTTCGCCCAGGCGGATCGCGGTGAGCGGCGTGAGGCTGGCGGGCTTGAGCACCACCGTATTTCCCGCGGCCAGCGCGGGGCCGAGGCCCCAGCCGGCGATCGGCATGGGGAAGTTCCAGGGCACGATGATGCCGACCACGCCCAGGGGCTCATAGAAGGTGATGTCGACGCCACCGGCGACGGGGATCTGTTTGCCGGAGTGTCGCTCGACGGCGCCCGAATAGTAGGCGAGCACGTCACGGACGTTGCCCGCCTCCCAGCGGGCGTTGGTGATCGTGTGGCCGGAGTTGGCCACCTCCAGACTGGCGAGCTCCTCGTTGTGGGCGTCGACAACATCGGCGAAGCGTCGCAACAGTCGCGCCCGGTCCGCTGGCGTGACGTTGCGCCACGCCGGGGCCGCGGCCGCGGCGCGCTCGATGACGCGGTCGACTTCGTCCACCGTGAGCATGGCGACCGAGGTGACTTCTTCTTCAGTCGCGGGGTTGACGACGGTGAGCGACGTGCTCACAGTCGCTCGAACCCGCGGTAGCGCTCCCAGTCGGTGATGGCCGAGTCATAGGCCGCGATCTCGACGCGCGCCGCATTGACGTAGTGGTCCACGACCTCGTCACCAAACGCGTGGCGTGCGACTTCGCTCGACTCGAACAGATCGGTGGCCTCGTGCAGTGTGGTCGGCACGCGCGCCGCGGGCGCCTCGTAGGCGTTGCCTTGGAAGGCGGGGGGAAGTGGCAACGACTCCTCAACACCGCGGAGACCGGCGGCAACGAGCGCGCTGAGCGCCAGGTACGGGTTGACGTCGCCGCCGGGGATGCGACTCTCGACGCGAATCGACGGCCCGTGACCCACGACTCGGAATGCGCACGTGCGATTGTCCACGCCCCACAGCAGTGCAGTGGGCGCGAATGACCCGATCACGAATCGCTTGTAGCTGTTGATGTTCGGGGCTAGGAACATCGAGAGCTCACGCGAGAATGCCAGTTGTCCCGCCAGGAAGTGTTGGAAGAGTTTGGAGAATCCGTGTTCCTCGTCGCCCGCGAACACGGGGGTGCCGTCATCGTCGCGCAGCGAGAGGTGGATGTGACACGAGTTACCCTCGCGCTCGTTGTACTTCGCCATGAAGGTCAGGCTGTAGCCCTCGAGTGCCGCAACCTCCTTGGCCCCCAGCTTGAACAGGCTGTGCTCGTCGCACTTGTCCACCATCGCGGCGAATTTGAACGCCAACTCGTGCTGGCCGAAATTGCACTCTCCCTTGACGGACTCGACGATCATGCCGGCGTCGCGCATGTCGCGGCGCAGGCGCCCGAGGAGGGGCTCTACGCGGCTGGTGCCCAGCAGCGAGTAGTCGACGTTGTATTGATTGGCTGGAGTCAGACCCCGATATCCCAGCGACCAGGCCTCCTCAAAGGTGTCGAGGAACACGATGAACTCCAACTCGGTGCCCGTGAAACCGCTCCAGCCGTGGGCTGCGAGTCGGTCGCTCTGGGCCCTGAGAATCTGGCGTGGCGAGACGGCGACGGGTTCTCCGTGCACCGTTTCGACGTCGGCGAAGACAATGGCGGTCTTCTCGAACCAGGGGATGAGTCGAACCGTGGAGAAATCGGGCTTGAAGGCGATGTCGCCGTAGCCGCGTTCCCACGAAGTGAGCGCGAACCCCTCGACGGTGCGCATGTCGACGTCCGAGGCCAGGAGGTAACTGCATCCCTCGGCAACGCCGTTGGCGACCTCGTTGACGAAGAATGAGGCGTCAATGCGCTTTCCCTGGAGACGGCCCTGCATATCGGTGATCGCGAGAATGACCGTGTCGATGTCGCCGCTCTCGATGAGGCCGAAGAGCTCTTTTTGCGTCGGTCGGCCCAGTATTGAGGTACTCATTCGTTCCCCCGAATCGTTGACAGGGGACATGGTAGTCGTGGCTTCACATTTATTCTGAGGCCGCGAAGGGGTCCGGTAGTTCGTGAGCGTGCAGTCGTGAGGCTTGAAATGCCTCTGTACGAATCACCCGGTTACGTCGCTGCGGCGTCGGAACCATCTGATCCAGCACCGTCGTCACCCCCCGCGTCAGCCCGATGCGGCACCGCCAGCCAAGCGCCTCGATCGAGTGACCTCGAGCTGTGAAACCGCCAAAGGGCCCATTTAGGTCGTGAAGTAATGGTCTAGATGATTCTTGCAACCAGGGGGTTTGCACTATAGGCTCGCGCCGATGCGGCGTACGCCGCGCACAATTGGGGGACTGTATGCCGGAAGGGCTCGATCGACCGCTGGACATGATTTCCGATACAGAGCGACTTCACCAAATGGGCTACGCCCAGGAGTTGAATCGCAACATGAGCAAGTTCTCGAACTTCGCGATCTCGTTCACGATCATTTCAATTCTGTCAGGGTGTCTCACCCTGTACGGCTACGGCCTCGCTCACGGTGGGCCGCCGGCGATGATCTGGGGCTGGGTGATCGTCGGCGGGCTGGTGATGTTCGCCGGTCTGTCAATGGCCGAGATCTGCTCGGCGTTCCCCACAGCCGGGGGCCTCTACTACTGGGCGGCCAAGCTGGCACCCGGCAAGAGCGGTCCGATCTGGTCGTGGTTCACCGGTTGGTTCAACCTATTGGGCCAGGTGGCGGTCACTGCGGGCATCACGTTCGGTGCGGGTATTCGCGTCGGCGCGTTCCTCGCAGCTGCTGACCAGTCAGACGCTACTGGACCTCGTCCGGTCACGTCGTTGTCATTACGGGTGGTCTGCTGCTTCATCCAGGGCGTCATCAACACGTTCGGTGTCAACATCGTGTCGCTGCTTCAACCGGATCTCCGTGTGGTGGCACCTGCTGGGCGTGACGATCATCGTGGTCCTTCTCTTCATCGCTCCGTCGTCCCACAGCACCAGAGTGCGAGTTTCCTCTTCGGGTCCAAGGGATGCGCACGCCTTCGGAGGAATGTCCGGATTCTCCGACACCCTTCTACGTCTTCCTGCTCGGACTGTTGGTCGCGCAGTACACCTTCACCGGTTACGACGCGTCGGCGCACGTGACCGAGGAGACGCACGACGCGGCGATATCGGGTCCGAAGGGAATCGTGACGTCGATCTGGGTGTCGTGGGCCGCTGGATTCGTCCTGTTGGTCGGTGTGAGTGCGGCGATTCCCCACATCTTCCCGTTCACCCTCGGTGGAATCCACTACACGGGCTACTCGTCGATTCCGTTCTCCTACACGGGCGCTGGCGGAGCCGCCGGTGCCCCGTGGGTGTTGATCTTTGAACACGCCACGGGACGCGTGCTGGGTGAACTCTTGATCCTCGTGGTCATCGTCGCCCAGTTCCTGTGCGGTACTGCGTCCATCACGGCGAACTCTCGCATGATCTACGCCTTCTCGCGAGACGGAGCCATTCCCTTCTCGAACTACTGGCACAACGTGAGCAAGCGCACGCACGTGCCGGTCCACTCCGCGTGGTTCGGTGCGGTCGGCGCCTTCATCCTCGCGTCGTCGGCCATGAAGAGTTCCGTGGCGTATTTTGCCATCACGTCCATCGCGGTGATCGGCCTCTACGTGGCCTATCTGATCCCGGTCTTTCTGCGCCGGATCAATCCGTCAGCGTTCGTGCCGGGTCCGTGGAAGCTCGGCAAGTGGGGTCCGTTCATTGGTTGGGTGGCGATCATTTGGGTCGCGTTCATCTGTGTGTTGTTCTCGCTGCCGCAGTACACCCCGGCAGCCGCGGGTTCCTCACTGTTGGCATTCAACTTCACGCCGGTCGCGGTCGGGGTCGTGATCGGTTTTGCCGGCATCTGGTACGCGGTATCGGCACGCAAGTGGTTCAAGGGACCCAAGATCCAAGGGACGGCCGAGGAGCTCGCAGCAATCGAGCACGAACTCAGCATTTAGACGTTTCATCAACGAAGGGCCGGAGGGCGCGAGCCCTCGGGCCCTTCGTGCTGTCCGCCACTGTTTCGGCCAACGGTGGGCCTGGCGCCGGCCGTCCACGCGGAGATCTGTAACCGTCACGTCGAGCGTGCATCTCGTGCTCGAACAGTGCGAACCGCTGACCCCGTAGAGGCCAAGGGGATATGGTGGTGATTGCCTCGCGGCAGCGAAGTTGGTGAGATCCCAACGCTGTCCCGCAACTGTGAGTGGCCTTCGTGAGAAGCCCACCGAGCCAGGTCGCCTGCTGCGAGGAGAAGTGAAAGACAGCTCTCGAGGTAAGGAGCGGTCGTTCGGATCTCCATCCGTCGCCCACATCCACTTCGACGGAAAGGAGAACCCATGTTCAAACGTGTCACCCTTGTCCTGGCCACCGCCTTACTCGCGTCGGGAAGTGCGTTATCGAGTGCGGTGATGGCCCGCGCGGCCACCGCCCCGCCCGGGTGTGTTGTCTCACTGTCGCCGACGGCGACCGAGACGCTCTACGCCATTGGAGCCGGTCCCCAAGTCAAAGCAGTCGATAAGGACTCCAACTACCCGACCACCGGCCTTCCGTCTAAGCGGATCAATTCGTTGAATCCGAGTGTCGAAGCAATCATCGGGATCTGTCCGCGGACAGCGTCGCATCCCTCGACCAAGCCGGATTTGGTCATTATCTCCTACGACGCGAACACCATCAAGGAGAAGTTGACGGCCCTAGGAGTGAGGGTTGTCGAGCAGGACGCCGCCACCTCAGTCGCCAACGCGCTGAGCCAGATACGTCAGCTCGGCACCTTGACCGGTCACGTCATGAAGGCCGACGCGTTGGCCTCGTCACTCAAGAGGACGATCAATGCGGATATCGCCTCGGTACCGGCGCATCCTACGAAGGTGGTTCACGTGTACTACGAACTTGACCCCACGTTCTACTCGCTGACCAGCTCCACGTTCGTCGGTTCGCTGATGAAGGCGCTGGGTTTGGTGAACATCGCCGACCCCAAGTCCACGTCTGCTGACGCTGGCTACCCGCAGTTGAGCGCCGAATACATCGTCAGCTCGAATCCCCAGCTGATCTTCCTCGCCGACACCAAGTGCTGTCACCAAAACCTCGCCACCGTGGCCAAGCGCGCGGGATTCTCGAAGGTGAGCGCAGTCGTGAACGGTCACGTCGTCAACCTCAACGACGACATCGCGTCTCGTTGGGGACCCCGGCTTGGGATCCTGATGAATCAGCTCACGGCCGCGGTAAAGCACGTTCTCGCCGATCCCAAGCTTTAAGAACAGCCCATGAATCCGCCGGGAGGGCGACGCGTCGCGGTGGTGGTCATCGTGACCCTCGTCGCGCTCGCCCTCGCGGTGGTCGTGGGACTGGTGGTCGGCCCGACGCCGATCGGACTCACGCGGATCGTCGGGGACCTCTTCAGCCACATCGGGATCGGTCACAGCACGCTCACGTCAACTGATTCGACAATCGTGTGGCAGCTGCGGGCTCCGCGCATGGTGCTCGGGCTTCTCGCCGGTGCGATGTTGGCGGTGGCCGGCGGGACGTATCAGGGTGTCTTTCGTAATCCGCTGGCCGACCCC
Source organism: uncultured Actinomycetota bacterium (assembly GCA_963715855.1). Taxonomy (GTDB): domain Bacteria; phylum Actinomycetota; class Acidimicrobiia; order Acidimicrobiales; family RAAP-2; genus RAAP-2. The sequence continues at coordinate 620,774 of OY970279.1, read as the reverse complement.
TATCTCCTGGGCGTGGCGGCCGGGGCCGGACTGGGGGCGACGATAGCGATCGTGGACGTCGGATCAGGAGTGTCCACTCCGTCGTGGACGCCGTTGCTCGCCTTCGTCGGTGCGATGGTGGCCGTGGGGGTGACCTGGGTCATTGGGGGTCGCGGCATGCGCGCCACCCCCTCAACGCTCATTCTGGCCGGGGTCGCGGTGGCCTCCCTGCTCACCAGCGCCCAAACCTATCTCCAGCAGTCGTCGTCCAAATCGATCACCCTGGTCTACATCTGGCTCCTAGGTTCTCTGTCGTCCGCGGACTGGCATTCGGTGCTGCTGGTCCTGCCGTACGTGGCGGTCTGCACCGTGGTGTGCGTCGCGGCGGGACGAGCGCTGGACGTCATGAGCGTGGGCGAAGACGAGTCGCGCTCGCTGGGACTTCCCGTTCGCCGGGTTCGCCTGTTGGTCGTCGCGGCGTCGTCGCTCGGCACGGCCGCCATTGTGTCGGCCGTGGGGTTGATTGGATTCGTGGGCATCATTGTCCCGCACGTGGTGCGACTTCTCGTGGGCACCTCCTATCGGCGGATTTTGCCCATATCCGTGTTAGTCGGGGCCGCGTTCCTCGTCTTGGCCGACACCGTGGCGCGCACGGTCGTGGCGCCGTCGGAGTTGCCGCTCGGGGTGGTGACGGCCCTGGTGGGTGCGCCGGTTTTCGTGATCATCTTGAGCGTGCGTCGACCGGTCGCACGATGAACGCGGTCGAAGTGACCGACCTCACGGTGCGCGCCGGCGGTCGCGATCTCGTCAGCGCTGTCTCCCTGCACGTCGAAGCCGGTACCTGGTGCACCGTGATCGGCCCCAACGGCGCCGGTAAGACCACGTTGGTCGAGGCCGTCGCCGGACTACGCCGCGTGAGCTCAGGCGCGATCTCGCTCGGCGGCCGGGCCATCAGCGAGCTCAACGAGCGAGCGCGCGCAAAAATCGTCTCGTTGGTGCCCCAGCACCCCGAGGTTCCCGCGGGAATGGCGGTGCGCGAGTACGTGTCGCTGGGACGCACGACGCACCACGGACTGCTTCGCGGGGCGAGCCCCCGCGACTGGTTGGTGGTCGACGACGTCATGAGGCGCCTAAGCCTCGAGGAGTTCGCGGGCCGCGACGTGGTGACTCTGTCGGGCGGCGAACGTCAGCGAATGGTCCTGGGACGTGCCTTGGCCCAGTCAACTCCCGTCATGGTGCTCGACGAGCCGATCACCGGGCTCGACCTGCGTCACCAGATCGAACTGCTCGAACTGCTGAGGAAGGAGGTTGCCGACGCGGGACTCACCGTGCTGGCCACTTTGCACGACCTCACCCTCGCCGGTCAGTTCGCTGACCGACTGGTACTGCTCGATCACGGCGGGGTGGTCCTCGACGGGCGCGCGGGCGACGTCATCCGTAGCCCCGAGCTCAGCGTCGCGTATCAGATGGCTCTGCGCGTGGTCGAGGTCGAAGGCACCGACGTCGTCGTGCCGGCGCGCACGCGCACCAACTCGCAGTGACGCCGATCGGCGCAACGGGTCGTTCGGCCAAGGGGCCGCGTTCGTCCAGACCGTAGACTTGGTGAAATCGTCGAAGGGAAGTCGTGCGGCGCACGCGAATCGTTGCCACCATCGGACCGGCCTCGGAAGGTGAAGATGTCATTCGCGCGCTGGTAGCGGCCGGTGTCGACGTCTTTCGGCTGTCCTTCGCCCACGGTGACATTCCGTCGAATCTCACGCGACTGCGCCGCATTCGCGCCCAGGTGCCCGACATGGCGCTCATGGTCGACATTCCGGGACCCAAGATCCGCGCCGGCTCCTTCGGGACCACGTCGGTCGAGCTGACCGTTGGCACCGAGATCGAACTGGTGGAGGGTTTTGGCCAAACCTCCACAGCCGAGAGGATCGTCGTCGAGCGCGACAACGTCCTCTCGCTGCTGCGCGTGGGCGATCCGATCCACATCGGCGACGGGGGACTCTCGCTGGAGGTGGTCCAGTCGGGGCGCAACGTCAAGACCAGGGTCATCTCCGGTGGCAACGTCGTGGGTAAGCCCGGACTCTCGTTGCCGTCGTCGATCCTGAACGACCGGCTGCCTACCGACGACGACCGCGAGCGCCTGGAAGCGTTGCGCAGCGAGTCGTTCGAGATCCTGGCCGTGTCCTTCGTGCGCTCGGCCGTCGACATCGTCTCGACGAGGTCGGTCTTGGAACGCCCGGACGTCATGCTCATGGCCAAGATCGAGACCAGCGAAGGCGTGGAGAACCTGGACGAGATCATCGTCGCCTCCGACGCCATCATGGTGGCGCGCGGTGATCTCGGCGTTCGCTTACCCATCGAAGAGGTGCCGCACCTTCAAAAGGTGATCACACGTCACGGCGTGCGATACGCGCGCCCCGTCGTGGTGGCCACTCAGATGCTCGAGTCAATGACCCACGCGCAGGTTCCCACCCGCGCGGAGGTGACCGACGTCGCCAACGCCGTGCTCGACGGGGCCAGCGCAGTCATGTTGAGTGGCGAGACCGCGATCGGTGACGATCCGGTGGGGACTGTGCTCACCATGGACCGCATCGTGCGCCGTGCGGAAGCGTCCTTTGACTACGCGTCGTGGGGTGCGTCGCTAGGCGTCCAGCACCTCGAGTCGACGAGCAGCCAGTCTCAACGGGTTACCGGAGCCATCACCGGCGCGGCATGGCGCGCGGCGATGGAGGAACAGGCTGTCGCCATCGTGGCCTGCACGCGTTCCGGCTTGACGGCGAGAGCGATCTCGCGGTTTCGTCCCCCGATGCCGATCGTGGCGATCACGCCCAGCGAGCAGACGGCGCGCCAGCTGCGCAGCTCATGGGGTGTTCAGGAGATCTATCTGTCGCCGGCCACTGACATTGACGAACTCTGTGACTTCGCCATCGCGCAATTGAAGTTGTCGGGCTTGGCGCAGCCGGGCGATCCGGTGGTGGTCATGGCGGGTTCAGCGACCGGCGGAGCTGCGATTACCGACACGGTACGCATGATCATCGTCGAGTCGTAGCCGCTATCTCTCGCCGTTACGGTTGTGAGCCTTTGACATTTCGTATATCTGCATAGCGAAACAAATCAACTTTCGATGTAAGAACACGACTCCTGTCGACAAGTACGTGGGGATGGGTTGCGACAAGTATGTGAACCAAGTCACGTGTCAAAAGTCTGAACGACGTTTCGAAACAATTCTCAAAATTGATTTCGTCGGTGCACACTTGTTACATCTGTTTGACAATCAAGGGAACATGGGCTTTGCCAACTCTCATACCCGTTCCGTCGCGGTCACCGATGCGTCGATAACCACTACGGTCGCTATGGGGGTCGGTTCTACGCAAGCGAGAGGTTAACCATGAGGAAAATTACGTCATTGAATCGCGGCCGTCGTATCGTTAGTCGGCTCATCGTGGCCGGGGCGCTCATCGGAGCCAGCGCAGTCGTCGGATTCGTCGAGACCGCCAGTGCCGCCGCTGCGACGCACCTGGTCATCACGCAAGCTCCCTCGACGACCGACGCCAGCGGTGCAGCTCTCGCGACCCAACCTTGGATCTCTCTCGAAGACGGATCAAGCGCCGTCGATGCGGGCAACACCGATCTCATTACGGCGACCATCACCTCCGGAGGTGTCAGCGTCTCGAATGGCACCATGACAGCGCTCGCGGGTGTCGCCAAGTTCAGTGGCCTGGCCCTTAATGCTCTGGCCGGACCGTACACACTCACCTTCACCGACACCTCGAACGGGTCGGTCACCTCGACGGTGTCAGCGACCATCAACGTGACGGCCAACGCCGCCACGAGGCTCGTCATGTCGACGCCTCCGCCAGCGGGTGCCGTCTCTGGTGTCGCTCTCTCGCCTCAGCCGATCATCAAAGCTGAGGACTCCGGGGGCAACGTGGACACCTCGGTCACCACCGGCGCCGTCACTGTCATCAGTACCGGTGCACCGACATTGACCGGTTCCACCAGCGCGAACTTTGCCGCCGGCGTCGCTACCTTCAGCGGCGTGATCTTGACGGGGACCTCTGCCGCCACTACCACGCTTCAGTTCAGTGGCGATGCGTTCACCGTGACGTCGTCCACGATCACCATGTCCACGGCCGCGACGCACCTCGCGATCACACAGGCGCCGTCGATCACGGTGGGCAGCGGTGTCGCTCTCGCGACCCAGCCCCACATCGCGATCGAGGACGCATCGAACAATCCGGTCGTTGCGGACACCAGCACAGTGACCGCCACGGTCACCGGTGGTGGCGGCACTGTCACCAACGGCACCGCGCTCGTCGTGAACGGCGTGGCGTCCTTTAGTGGTCTGGCCATCAACGCCCTCGCCGGTTCCTACACCCTGACATTCACCGATACCAACGGGTCGTTGACGGTCCCTTCGGCCAGCATTTCTGTGACTCTCGGCCCTGCGGCCAAACTGGTGGTTACAACTCAGCCGTCCGCCACCGTGCAGGCCGGTGCGGCACTGTCGCAGCCGCCAGTCGTCAAGATTGAAGACAGCGGTGGCAACATCGAGACTTCTGCGTCGTCGACGGTAACGGCAACGCTGACCGCTGGAAGTGGCACCATCACGAACCCGAACGCCACGGCATCATCGGGAATTGCAACATTCACCGGTCTGGCCATCAACGCAGTCGCCGGCGTCTATTCGTTGACGTTCTCTGATGGAGCGCTTACCGTCGCCGTGTCGAACAACATCACGGTGAATGTCGGAGCGGCCACGAAGCTGGTTATTGTCACCGAGCCCTCGGCGACCGTCGCCACGGGCGTGGCCCTAGCCGTCCAGCCGGTGATCAAGGTCGAGGACGCGGGCGGCAACGTCGTCACCGGGAATACGTCGACGGTGACCGCAACCGTCACCGTGGGCCCAAACACCGCGGTCAACAACACCGCGTCCGTCTCATCGTCCACCGGCCTGGCCTCCTTCGGTGCCCTCACACTGAACGCCGTGGTGGGTAGTTACACGCTGACCTTCAGCGATGGCACGTTGACTACCGCGGTGTCGACCAGCATTAACGTCACAGCGGGAACCGCCACCAAGTTGGTCATTACGACCCAGCCGTCGGCCACCGACGCCAGCGGGGCCGCACTTACCGTGCAGCCGGTCGTCAAGGTTGAGGACGCCGCGGGCAACGTCGTTACCACTGACACGTCGACCGTCACGGCCAAGATCACGACCGGCGGAGTCTCGGTTACGTTGCCGACCGCTGTCGCGGTCGCCGGTGTGGCGACCTTCTCCGGTACGGCGCTGAATGCACTGGTGGGCCCTTACACCTTGACGTTCACCGACGGGTCTCTCACCGCGGCGGTGTCCAACAGCATCACCGTGACCACCGGTGCGGCGTCGAAGCTGGTCGTGTCCACGGAGCCCAGCTCCAAGACCGGCAGCGGACTCGCCCTTCCGGTACAGCCGGTCGTCAAAGTAAATGACAGTGGCGGCAACCTGGTGACCTCGGTCACCTCGGGCAACGTCACCGCGGCCATCTACACCGGCACCGGTGGAGCAGTCAGCGCGGGCGCGACTGCGGCCTTCAGCGCCGGCGTCGCCACCTTCAGTGGACTGTCGATCACCGGCGTGGCGGGTAGCACCTACACACTGGTCTTCACGGGAGACTCGCTCACCGTCATCGACGCGACCCAGATCTCCATCGGCACCGTCCAGGCGGCGCTGACGCTGACGTCAGTCAAGGGAACGCTGGGCCGTTCCCTGCACCTGACGGCGTCGGGTGGATCGGGTACTGGCGCCGTGACCTTTGCCGTCTCCACCGGAGGCACCGCAACGGGTTGCGCGGTCTCAGGTTCGACGCTGACCTTCACGAGCACCGGCACCTGCATGGTGATCGTTACAAAGGCGGCCGACACCACGTATCTGAGCATCTCGTCGGCCGCGACCGCCGTGACCGTCGTCAAGTTGCCCATACCCGGACCGGTTCGCGTGAACTTCAAGTCGGGATCTTGGGCGTTGAGCGCCACCGCTCGAGCTCAGTTGATCGCCTTGTCGCACAAACTGACGACCCACTCGTCGGTGACCTTCATCGGGTACGCGAAGGGCAACCTCACGCTGGCCAAGCGCCGCGCGACTGCGGTTCGCAACTACCTGTACGCCCGCGTGCACATCAAGGTTCACTACGCCTGGAACACGTCGTCGACGCTCCAGGCCGCTCGCCTCGTCACCACGGGACAGTAACGAACGCGTTCGCTACCGGGAACGACTCACCGAAACGAGTCGTTCCCGGTAGCGGCGTTCCGCCTCGTGAGAGTTCCGTCCCCGAGTCGCTCGAGTTCCGCGGAGTGCAGCTGTCGCAGTTTGGGAAAGCTTGGGTGTGTTCGCGCCAGCTCATCTCCAGTGAGCCGGCGCCCACCGGTGCTGCTGGGCCTAGCCGACCCTCAGGGTGTCTGCGGAGCCTGCGACCCAGTCATTGACATTTCACGCAGCCCAGCAATCCTTTGCGCAAGCGGTGGGTGCGTTGTCCCGGGAATCAGATAGGTGAATAGGAGCCAACGCAGGGGAGGGCGGCCGAACACGACGTCGCGATCCCGTTGGGCAAATTGGTAGACCAGTTGGAGTCCGCGAATCATCGCTTCGGGGTCACCTGTGGCTTCCGTGCCCAGCACGTCTGCTCGAGTTTCATGTGAACGAAACGTGAAGCCCATGAGCAGCGCAACAACCATAAGGCCCGGAGCCGTGAAGGCAAGCCAGAGTGTCCAGGCAATCTCATGACTATGCCCAAGGAAGATGAGTCCCGCAACACCGAGTTCGTAGGCGGCAACGAAGAAAAACCTCGATCGGCGGCGATACGTCCCGACGTCGCCGACGCTCAGATGAACAACCTCATGAGAGAGGATGGAGCGCATCGCATCGTCATCGGCCGCTTCGATGAGTTCAGGTGAAATGACCAGGCTCACTTGACTTCGCGTGATCAGGACTCCAGCTATGTGGGGCGTTCGGCGAATGGAGACCAAAGGTAGCGCCCACCCTGCCTTCGAACATAGGTCCTTCAGCATCGTGGCAATGCGGTACTGGACGTCGGGATCCTCGGTGACCGGACCATTCAATCTCCGGATTCGAATCAAGATCGCGATGTTTTGCAGCGCCAGGATTGCACCAAGGCACATCAGTAATGGCAGGCGTCCGGCAACGGCATTTGCGATGCACAAAGCCACCGTCAAGCAAAGGATCGCGAATCGAATTGCGATGCGAGTCGCTCGTTTTCTTCTCGAACCTGAGTACCAAGCGGCTCCGGTCTCGAAGACAACGACGTCATTCTCAGTCGGTAGCTCGTCTTCGTCATGACTAGACATTTCAAAGACTCGTGTGGACACATCAGCGCGTCGTATTCCGTCGATGTCGTGGGTATCGACAAATGGAAGTGTCGTGTGCTCGCACGTGGGGCAGATCACTGATTCGGTGGCTTGACCTTTGGCTTCACACGTTGTTTGGACGCAGGATCTGGACATCGCCCCAACTATGTCTCATCGAAGTGCTCGAGCGACGCCCGACAGAAGGGTCGGATGAAAGTTGTAGGACAGGTTGGTGACTCTCCTGCTCTCGGCGAGCCACGAACTCGCACACATGAGATCAGAGGCCGATACTCCGACCTGAGGTTGGTTAGGGCTGATCTGGTTGGAGACTTGAGTCCGAGGCGACATTACCCACACCGTCCGTCGCCATCCGGTGGTTTGCCTCTTCGAAATATTGCGTCGTCTTGGAAAAGTCGTATTGGGACTCCTCCAGCGTTGCGGGATTCCACTCACTTCGGCCCACGCACGTGGCGAGGTTGCCCCCGTAGACGTGGATCGCTCCGGTGAAGCGTGACAGGGGATTGATCACCTGGTGGATGGTGTTGTGCCCCAGGAGCGTCACGTCGCCGGAACGCAACTGCGTCCCGCCCGACGTCGTCAGTCCGGCGCCCGCCCGGCGATAGAACGTGTTGTCCTCCTGACCGCCATACAGACCAATCGTCGCCCACATCAGGTGATTGTGTGGCGGGATGCGCATCTCTGGCGCCCACACGACGTTGAAGACCGACAGGTCATCGGACAGGTAGATCGGGAAGATCCCTGCGCGGTCCCCGGACAGGGTGGTCAGCACGTCGTTGCCGGCGTTCACCGCACGCTGGACGACCTCCTTGACCGCCACGGTCGGCTGCGTTTCGAGAACTGCCTCTTGACAGTCACTGAGGAATTGGTCAAGGTCAAACACGCGTACTCTCCTTGGCCCGCACGTCGTCGCGGCTGAGGCTCACAGTAGCGACTCGCGCAGTGGCGTTGGTGCCCTCGGCGAGACTCGAACTCGCGCACATGGCTTCGGAGGCCAATGCTCTATCCTCTGAGCTACGAGGGCCGCGGTTCCACACTACTGGAGCCGACTTTCGGTTTCTGAGGTCGTCAGATCACTCACCTAAAGTTCTCCTATGAGTGACGCGCCGGTGCCGGTCTCGCTACTGCCCGACACGGCGGTCGTGCACGACGGTGACGTCACCGTGGGCGGGGTGTCACTGCAGGAACTGGCGGCGACCTACGGGACACCTCTCTTCGTGTACGACGAGGCAACGCTGCGGTCGCGAGCTCGCGAGGCGGCCGCCGGCTTCGACGACGGTGTGGCGTACGCCACCAAGGCATTTCTCTGTGGCGCAATGGCTCGTCTCATCTCCGAGGAGGGACTGTGCCTCGACGTGGCGACCGGCGGGGAGCTCGACCTGGCACTGCGTTCCGGCGTGTCGGCCCGGCGGATCATCGTCCACGGCAATAACAAGTCGCCGGAGGAGTTGGAGAACGCGGTGGCCCTCGGCGTCCACCGGCTGGTCGTGGACAACTTCGACGAGCTCAGTCATCTCGCCACGTTGACCTCACGCGAACACCCCATCGACTGCCTGATTCGGGTGACGCCGGGAGTCGAGGCTCACACCCACGAGTTCGTGCGCACGGGTCAGGAGGACACCAAGTTCGGCTTCTCCCTGGCGTCCGGTGACGCGCGCCGCGCGATCTCGGCGGTGCGCGAACTTCCCGGTGTCACGCTGCACGGACTGCACGCGCATATCGGCTCGCAGATCTTTGAGGACCTCGGGTACCGCGAGACGATGGAGATCTTGGCCGACTTCACACGCGACGATGAGTTCGACGAGCTGTGCATCGGTGGCGGTCTGGGTGTGGCGTACGTGGAGGGAGAGTCCGCGCCCTCGATCACGCAGTGGGCGAACGCGGTGCGCCACTCGGCGCGCGCCTACGGACTGGACCCGGGTGTGCGGTTGCTGGCGGAGCCGGGCCGGGCGGTCGTGGCCCAGGCGGCGCTCACCCTCTACCGGGTCGGCGCCGTCAAACCGGTCGAGGCGAGGATCTACATGGCGGTCGACGGCGGCATGAGCGACAACCCACGTCCGGTTCTCTACGGATCGGGTTACGAGGCCTTCGACGTGAGCGCGCCGCTCGCGTCGCGACCGCAGCGAGTGCGCCTGGTCGGCAAGCACTGCGAGAGCGGCGACGTTCTCATCGACGAGGCCGACCTGCCAGCGTCGACGGGCGTGGGAAGCGTCATCGCCACGCCCGTCACGGGTGCCTACGGCTACTCAATGGCGTCGAACTATAACCGCGTTCCGCGACCGCCGGTCGTCTTCGTGGCCGACGGTCGCGCGCGCGAGGTGCTGCGTCGCGAGAGCTTCGACGACCTCGCTCGCCTCGAGGTCTAGGGAGCCATTGAAAGGTCGCATTAACCTGGTCCCATGGACTCTCCCGTCGTTCGCGTGGGGGTCGTGGGCGCTGGATTCGTCGGAAGCGCCCTCATCGAGCTGTTGACCGATTCGTCGCGCCACGACGCCCTCGTCGATGCGGCGACCGCGCCGCTGGAGCTCGTCGGGGTCGCGGTGCGCGACGCCACCAAGGCTCGTCCAGGAATCGAGCCCGTTTTGGTGACGACGGACGCGATGGAACTCTTCGATCGCAACCTCGACATCCTGGTGGAAGTGGCGGGGGGCGTGAGTCCGGCCCGCGAGATCATCGAGGCGGCGCTGACCCGGGGCGTCTCGGTGGTGACCGCCAACAAGACGTTGATGGCCGAGGCGGGAACCGAACTCGCCCAGTTGGCGCACGCGCACGGCGCGGACCTCTTCTATGAGGCCGCGGTGGGTGGCGCGGTGCCGATTCTTCGGGCACTGCGCACGTCGCTGGCGGGCGAGCGCATCGAAACGGTGATGGGAATCGTCAACGGGACGACCAACTTCATTTTGTCCCAGATGACGATCGTGGGTTCGGACTACGCCGACTCGCTCGACGAGGCCAAGGCCCTCGGTTACGCCGAGGCGGACCCGACCGCGGACGTGGAAGGAATTGACGCCGCGGCCAAGGTGCAGATCCTGTCGTCGCTGGCCTACGGCACCTCGCTCACCGGAGAGGAGATCTCTCGTGAGGGCATCACCGGCGTGCGCGCACTGGACGTGGAGTTCGCCAAGCGCGCCGGCTTCGTGATCAAGCTCCTGGGCATAGCCGAACGGGTGGGCGACTCAGGCCTGTCGCGGCGCGTCCACCCCGCCCTGGTGCCAGTCGAGCACCCGCTGGCGGCGGTTCACGGGGCGATGAACGCGGTCTTCGTCGAAGGCGCCAAGAGTGGTCCGCTCATGTGGCTCGGCCAGGGGGCGGGTGGTCACGCCACCGCCACCGCGGTGCTGGGCGACGTGCTCGACGCCGCGCGCAACCGGGTGAGCCGCCGCCACGACGTACCCTTCCGTGTCAACCCGTCGCTAACCAGCGTGCCGGTCGGCGACCTTCGCGCGGTCTTCTACCTGAGCCTCGACGTCCAGGATCGACCCGGGGTCCTGGCGAGCGTGGCGGCCGTCTTTGGACGCCACAACGTCTCGATCCAGTCAATGGAGCAGTCCGGCGTCGACGAGGACGCTCGGCTCAACTTCTTCACCCACGACGCGTTGACCTCCGACGTCGACGCGACGGTGGCCGAACTGCGCGCACTGGACGCGGTGGACTCGGTCGGCGCGTGCATCCGGGTGTTGAGCCGAGGTAACGCGTGACCGGTTGGGCCGGGCTGCTAGCCGAGTACGCCGAGTGGTTCGACCTCCGCGCGGTCAGCGAGGTCGTGACACTGCAGGAGGGCAACACGCCGCTGCTCCACGCCGATCGGCTCTCCGAACGCCTCGGCGCCGACGTCTGGCTGAAGTGCGAGGGCCTCAACCCGTCCGGGTCCTTCAAGGACCGCGGCATGACGATGGCCATCACGAAAGCCAAAGCGCAGGGTGCGCTCACCGTCATCTGCGGCTCGACGGGTAACACGTCGGCGGCTGCGGCGGCGTACGCCGCCAAGGCGGGCCTCGGGTGCGTCGTGTTGGTGCCCGAAGGCAAGATCGCCGTGGGCAAGCTGGCCCAGGCGATGGTCTACGGCGCCACCGTGCTGGAGATCCGCGGGAACTTCGACCAGGCGCTCGACCTCGCGCGGACGCTAACCCAGCACCTGCCAATGACCATTGTCAATTCGATCAACCCCGATCGCATCGAGGGCCAGAAGACCGCCGCCTTCGAGATCGTCGACGTGCTCGGTCGCGCCCCGGACATCCTCTCTATACCGGTGGGCAACGCGGGCAACATCACCGCCTACTGGCGGGGCTTCACCCAGTACCACGACGCGGGCCGGCTCTCGACCCTGCCCAAGATGTGGGGGTTCCAAGCGGCCGGCGCGGCGCCGATCGTGCTGGGCCACCCCGTCGCCAACCCCGAGACCGTGGCCACGGCGATCCGCATCGGCAACCCGGCGAGCTGGGTGCCGGCCCTGGAGGTCATCCATGAGTCGCTCGGCGACATTCGCGCGGTGACCGACGAGGAGATCCTCGACGCCTACCACTACCTCGCACGCCACGAGTCGGTCTTCTGCGAGCCGGCGTCGGCGGCCTCGGTCGCGGGCCTCGTCAAGTTCGGCGTGCCCGAGGGATCAACCGTCGTGTGCGTGCTGACCGGCAATGGTTTGAAGGACCCCGACACCGCGGTGGCGGCGAGCGCGCCGCCACCGGTGGTCGACGCCACCGTCGAGGCTCTCTTGGCTCACTTGGGCTGAATCGCCGTAACGCGGCCGCGACGCGCTACACTGGTTAGGTCGTCCGCGACCGGCCCTTCGCCAGCGCGCGGAACTCCTTCCGATGACGACGTTTCCCTATTTTCTTCTCCGTTGCCACGAATAGACGCGGGCGGGGAGAAAGGACCTTCATGGCTATCAAGCCTTCTCCGGACCGAACGGACTTGGAGTCCAAGTCTCGCGACGACCTCCTCACCATCGCCAAGACCAAGGGCGTGGACGTCGCGACGCGCGCGTCCAAAACCGCCTTGATCGAGGCGATCATGGGCGATCCCACCCCCGGGACTCCCGACTCCAATGGCGGGCCCGACTCCAACGGCGCCGCCGCCTCCCGGGCCGTGCGCTCGAGGCGTACTGTCGCTACTCCGGAGGACGACTTCGATGACCTCATCGGAGAGTTCGCCGCCGACGCCGCGGCCGAGCCGGTCGCCGCGCCGACCCCCGCTCCCACGGCCGAGGTGCTGCCCTCGGAGCGGCAGGCGCCTCCCTCGCGCCAGGGCGCCGCACAGCGCAACGAGCGTCAGCCGCGTGACTTTACCGAGCCCGGCGGTCGCAACCGCCGCAACCGTCGTAACCGCACCACCGGGCGCGAGCGCTTCAGCGGCGAGGCCCAGCCCAACGCCGACCAGCCCTACAGCGGCGAATTGATCGAGGTCGAGGGTCTGCTCGACCTGCGCGACGACGGCTACGGCTTCCTTCGCACCAAGGGTTTTCACCCCTCGCCCAACGACGTCTACGTCTCGATCAACCAGGTTCGCCGTTTCAACCTGCGCAAGGGCGACACCCTGATCGGCGGCTACCGCCCGGCGGCCTCCAACGAGAAGTACCCGGCGCTACTGCGCGTCGACTCGGTCCAGGGACTCGACCCGGAGGTGGCGCGTCTGCGTCCGCGCTTCGAGGACCTGACCCCACTGTTCCCGGACGAGAAGCTCAAGCTCGAGACCAACGAGGGCAAGCAGGACTTCACGCCGCGCATCGTGGACCTGCTCGCGCCGATCGGCAAGGGCCAGCGTGGCCTCATCGTCAGCCCGCCCAAGGCCGGTAAGACCACGGTGATGAAGCAGATCGCCCAGTCCATCGAGGTCAACAACCCCGAGGTGCACCTGATGGTGCTGCTGGTCGACGAGCGGCCCGAAGAGGTCACCGACATGCGCCGCAGCGTGCACGGCGAGGTCATCTCGTCCACCTTCGACCGTCCGGCCGAGGAGCACACCCACGTGGCCGAACTGTGCATCGAGCGGGCCAAACGCCTGGTCGAGCAGGGCCGCGACGTGGTCATCATCCTCGACGGCATCACCCGCCTGGCCCGCGCCTACAACCTGGCCGCTCCGGCGACCGGACGGATCATGTCCGGTGGCGTGGACTCCGGGGCGCTCTATCCGCCCAAGAAGTTCTTCGGCGCCGCGCGCAACATCGAAGAGGGCGGCTCGCTGACCATCCTGGCCAGCGCCCTCGTGGAGACCGGTTCGAAGATGGACGAGGTCATCTTCGAAGAGTTCAAGGGCACCGGCAACATGGAGCTCAAGCTCGACCGGCGCCTGGCCGAGCGCCGCCTCTACCCGGCCATCGACGTCAACGGATCGTCCACGCGCCACGAGGAGCTGCTCTTCAGCCGCGAAGCCCTGGCCCAGGTGTGGCGCCTGCGCCGAGTGCTCAACGGCCTAGCCTCCGAAGGCCGTGAGGCCGCCGGCCTGGAGCTACTGATCGATCGCCTAAAGGCGACGAAATCCAACGACGAGTTCCTGTCCGAGATCGCCAAGGGCCCGAATCCCACCAGTTGATCTCCCGGTACACTGTCTCGTCGCGAGAAGGAGTATTTATGAAGTCAGACATTCACCCCACCTACGGTGACACCACCGTTACCTGCTCGTGCGGCAACACCTTTGCGACCAAGTCGACCAAGCCCGTCATGAAGGTGGAGCTCTGCAACGAGTGCCACCCCTTCTTCACCGGCAAGCAGAAGCTGGTCGACACCGGTGGCCGGGTGGAGCGCTTCCAGCGCCGCTACGCCCAGAAGACCAAGACCCGCACCCCGCGGGCCTAGGTCTTTTTCGACCCCCAAGTGCGCTCACTCGACGAGACGCTGGGCGCCCTCGTCGATGAGCTGCACCGCGTCGAGGCCGAGCTCTCCGAACCTGACATTGCCAAGGACCTAAAGCGTCTGCGCGACCTGTCGCGCCGCCACAAGGAGTTGGCCGAGATCTCCAACGCCTGGAGCGCGTTGGTCGCCGCCCGCGAGGACCTGGCGACCGCGCGCGAGATGTTCGCCGAGACCGCCGGAGAGGACCGCGAGCAGTGGCGCGAGGAGGTCACCGGCGCCGAGCAGCGCGTGAGTGAGCTCGAAGCCGCGCTCGAGACGCTGCTGCTGCCCCACGACCCCAACGAGGGCCGCAGCGTGATCCTGGAGATCCGCGGGGCCGAGGGCGGCGAGGAGGCCAACCTCTTCGCGGCCGACCTCGCCGAGATGTACCGGCGCTACGCCGCGCTGCGCGGCTGGAAGTTCGAAGTGGTCGAGGAGCGCGAGAGCGAACAGGGCGGGCTGGACGAGGGCACCTATCTGGTACGTGGCGACGACGCCTGGAACCGCCTGGCCCAGGAGGCCGGGGTGCACCGGGTCCAGCGTGTGCCGACCACAGAGGCCAAGGGCCGGGTCCACACGTCGTCGGCCACCGTGTCGGTGCTGCCCGAGGCCGAGGAGGTCGACGTCGACATCGACCCCAACGACCTCAAGATCGACGTCTACCGGTCCTCGGGCCCGGGGGGCCAGAGCGTGAACACCACCGACTCAGCGGTGCGCATCACCCACCTGCCGACCGGCATCGTGGTGTCGATGCAGGACGAGAAGAGCCAGATCCAGAACCGCGCCAAGGCCCTCATCGTGCTGCGCTCGCGTCTGCTGAAGGCGGCCCAGGACGCCCAGGCCAACGAGTTGGGCGACCTGCGGCGCTCCCAACTGGGTGGCGGAGGTCGAGGCGAGAAGATCCGCACGTACAACTTCAAGGAGAACCGGGTCACCGACCATCGCATCAACCTGACGACCTACACGCTCGACTCGGTGCTGGCGGGTGACCTCGACCAGCACGTCGACGCGCTGCTGGCCGACCGGCGGGCCCGACAGTTGGCCGAGAGTGACGGACGCTAGACCGGCTCTGATCGACGAGCTCGTCGCGTCCGGTTTGGAACGGCGCGAGGCGCGCTGGCTGGTCGAGGAGTACGTGCCCGGCGGCGACGAGTCCGCGCGCGACGACCTCGCCGCGGCCGCACGACGGCGCCTCGCCGGTGAACCCCTGCAGTACGTGATAGGCCACTGGCCCTTTCGCGGTTTAGACCTGGACCTGGACCATCGTGTGCTCATCCCGCGACCCGAGACCGAGGGACTGGTCGATCTCGCCCTGGCGGCGCTGGCGCGCGGCGCGTCATCCGCACCGTTGATCCTCGATATGGGCTGCGGATCCGGAGCGATCGGATTGGCGCTGGTCAGCGAACTCGGTGCGCGCGGCGTGAGCGCAACCCTGGTTGGTGTCGACGTCTCGGACAATGCACTCGAGGTCGCGCGCCGTAACGCCGTCAAGCATCACGTGACGTCGGCGTCGTTTGTGCGCTCGTCGTGGTTCGACGACTTGGATCCGTCACTGGCCGGTCGATGTGACCTCGTCGTCGCCAATCCGCCTTACGTGGGCGCGGCTGAGTTGGCCAACCTCGACCCCGTCCTCTCCTACGAGCCGCGTGTGGCACTGGTCGCCGATGACGCGCCCGGACGTCCGGGGTTCGCCGACGTCGCGCACGTTCTGACCCACGTCGTCGAGTGGCTCGCTCCGGGCGGCCACGTCGTGGTCGAACACGGCGACGCGCAGGGTCCGGCGGCCTTGGACGTTGCGTGGTCCGCGGGACTCGTCGACGCCACGGACCACGTCGACCTGGCCGGGTCACCTCGCGTGCTGGTGGCGCGACGACCGTGACGACCCGCTTGAGCCTCGACGAGGCGGTGGCGGCGCTGGCTCGGGGCCAGATCGTGGCGCTGCCGACCGACACGGTCTATGGCGTGGGCGCCTCCATCGATGCCACCGAAGCGGTGGCCGCGCTCTTCGCACTCAAGGAACGTCCGACGTCGGTCGCGTTGCCGGTCGTAGCCGCCTCGTTTGAGTCGTTCGCCGAGCTGATCACCCAGTGGCCCGAAGGTGCGGGTCGTCTGAGCCGCGCGTTCTGGCCGGGTGCGCTGACGCTGGTCGTTGGCGCGAACGCGGCACTGTGCGCGACTGTGCGCAGCGCCAACCACCGAGTGGGGTTCCGAGTTCCCAACGACGCCGCGTTGACCGAGGTGCTAGAACGCAGCGGACCGCTTGCTCTCACGAGCGCCAACGCGCATGGTGCCGCGCCGTGCGTCACAGCTGACGATGTCTTATCCGCGTTCGCCGGACACGAGGAACTCCTTGGTGTGCTGGACGCCGGTCGGCGAGACGCCCCAGTGTCGACGGTGGTCGAGTTCGAGGGCGACGCCTGGAGGATTGTTCGAGAGGGATCGATCACCCTGACCGACATCGCCGCGGCCGTCGCCTGATTGGTCCGCGGTGCCCGTCGAGGCGCGTCGCCGAGGTTAGGGTTCGTACGTGAGCCTTCTGCAAGTCAGAGCGCGCGCCGTGATCGTTGGTGGCTGGGGCTTCGTTGTCTTCGGAGCGCTCGGCTACTTCTTGATGCTGGTGCACCTCGGATACTTCAACAGCGGACAGTCCCTGGCTGAAGAGGGCGTCATTATCATCCCGGTCATCTCTAACTCCACCGCGTTGGTGGCGTGGTGGTGGCTCACCCGTGTGCAGTTCCGCGACGACCAAGTCCCCCTCGCGCAGCGCGCCTTCTACGCGCTCGGACTCCAGGCGCTCTTCATCGCCGTCATCGTGCTGTGCGAAGTCTCATTAGCCCACGGCCAGGGCACGTCGAACCAGCTGATCATCGCGTCGCTGGTGTGTCAGGGGGTCGGCGGCATCGCGATCTTCGTCGGTTTCGTCATCCTCGCCGGCGCCGTCGCGCCCCAGCGAGAGCTGCCTCGCGAGGCACCGCGCACGGCCGATTTCTCGGCGATGGACGGCGAAGTACAGTCGCCGCCGGATCAGCCCGCCTGAGTCACGTCACATCGTCGGCGCGGGGAGCCCACGGGGGCGGACGCTTGTCGAGGTACGCAGCCATTCCCTCCCGGGCGGCGTCGGAGGTGAAGAGCCGCGCGGAGAGTTCCGCCGTCCACCCGTACGCGGCGTCGCGGCTCATCGTGGGGACGTCGTAGGCGAGCCGCTTGGCGGCGGCGAGCGCGGCGGGCTCTGCTTCTAAGAGGTCAGCGACCACCGCGTCTACCGCCGCGTCGAGGTCCTCAGTTGTCGCGACCGCGTTGATGACGCCTGCGGCGGCGGCGTCGGCCGCGGGGAACCGGGTGCCGCGCAGGAAGAGACTCAGAGCGTCGGCCCGACGCATCTTGGGGAGGCAGACCACCGAGATGACCGCGGGGGCGAGGCCGAGGCGAACCTCGCTGAACCCGAAGGACGCCGTGTCTAGCGCAACCGAGATGTCCATCACCGCGGCGAGTCCGACCCCTCCGGCGATGCAGTGGCCGGCAATCCGGCCAACGAAGGGCTTCTCGGACTGCTGAATGCGAGTGAACAACGATCCCAGGTCAACCCCGGGACCACCCGAGATCGAAGCTTCGCGTAGGTCGGCCCCGGCGCAAAATGTCCGGCCGCGGTTGGTGACGACGACGACACGCACGTCGCTGTCCGCGTCGAGCGCGTCGAGTACCGCGGCGAGTTCGGTTACGAGCGCTCGCGACAGCGCGTTGCGATGCTCTTCGTCACTCAAGGTCACGGTCGCGACGCCGTCGCGCGTCGAGAGGTCAATCAAGGTCACGGCGACCCCCGGGAGGTGGACCGATGCTCGGGGTTCCGGCGAAGACCTGGGCCCGCTCGAGCCAGTGGCGCCCGAGTTCACCAGTGGTGAGTCCGGTGTCGTCGAGGTGCCGGCGTTGCGTGACTACCAGGCAGAAGTCGTGCGCGGAGCCGGTGACGATGTCAGATGCGTCGGGCTCTCCCCAGGTCCATCTCTCGCCGTCGGGGCCGGCCAGGTCAACCGCAACCGATCCAGGTGGCGGTTCCTCGCCTCGCACGACGTAGGACCAGCGACGCGTCGCGAAGCCCAGGCGCGCGATGGCCCGCAGGCGCGGCGTCGGTTCGTGCGCTGCTCCGACCGCCTCAGCGACGTCGGTGCCGTGAGCCCACGTTTCCATGAGGCGCGCCGCGACGAAGGAGATCGCCGACAGCGTCGGCCCATACCAAGTGACGCGCTGGCCGTCCACGAGGCCGGCCGCGGCGAGGTCGAGCGCCGCGCCGTTGGCTCGCCAGGTTGCCAAGACCTGCGACCCGGCCATCGACCGAAAGGCGTCGAGTGTGAACTCATCAATGCCGACCGCGCTCGCCCCAGCGATCAGCGCCGAAAGGTGAGCGGTGAACGCCTCAGGATCGATGATCGACGTCGCGGCGGCGTCGTCGAAGTACGCGAGGTGGCCCACCTGATCGGCCACGGTCCAACCGGGGCTCGTCGTGGGCAGGCCCCAGGACGAGTCGTCCAAACCTTTGAGCACGCTGTCCAGTGCGGCGCGCTCCTCGCGGAGGTCGGCGCGCACCTGTTCGAGCGCGCTCACGGGTCCACCAGCAGAGAACCGGGCACGTCGACGACGCGGCTGCGCAGCCATTCGCCGAGCCCCTTGGCCTGCGCGTCCTGGCGAGTCGACGCCGCGACTCCTTCTTCCAGCAGTCCGTGGATGACGAAGTTCAGCGAGCGAATCGAGGCCAGGCGGTGTCGCTCGATGACCAGGGAAGCCGTTTCGGGCAACAGTCGGCGTAACTCCTCGACGCTGAGGTACGAGTCCAGCCACACCCACGCGTCGTCGCGACGCGCGAACACGCCGAGGTTGGCGGTGCCGCCCTTGTCACCCGAGCGCGCGCCCACCACGAGACCGAGCGGTACGTGCGCGGTCGGCCCGTCGGGTACGTCGGCGCTGGGACCTGCCAGAGGCGGTGACGCTGATTGATCCCGTGGGCGCGACCGAGTCGACCTGGGTCGTCGACTCTCCGAGCACACTCACGTACTGCGGCACGAGCGACGAGGGCACCAGCGTGGGCCGGTAGACGCCAAAGGGTGATCCGCCCGACGGCGCCGAACCCACGATGAAGAAGCCCGGGATGGTGGACAGGGCGAGCTCCACCACGGCGTTGGCGACTGCGCGTCCGACCTTGTGCTCATCGGGGTCCTTGAGCGTCAGGCGCCACAGCGCCACGGCCTCCTCGTTGGTCGTCGGATCGGGCTTGTCGGTGCGCACCAGACGACTGGTGACGCTCGCGAACTCGCTGGGCGAGTGGGGACAGGCCCGCCAAAAAGCCGCTTCGACCAGCGCCGCCTTGGCCTCGACGTCCAGCCCGGTGATCGCCACCGTCAGATCCTGGCGATAGCCACCGAGCTCGTTCATCGCGACCTTGAGCGTCGTGGGCGGGGGCTCGCCGCGTACCCCGGAGATCCGCACTCGGTCGGGGTTGACCTGCTCGAGCGTGACCGTGTCGAAACGGGCCGACACGTCCGGGCCGAGATACGTCGGTGATGAGATCTCGTAGAGCAGCTGGGACGTCACGGTGCCAACGGAAACCTCGCCGCCCGTCCCGTCGTGTTTTCCAACGACCGACGATCCATCCTCGGCGACCTCGACCCACGGGAAACCGACGCGGTCCATGCCGGGCACTTCGGCGAAGAAGGAGTAGTTGCCGCCGGTGACCTGGGCCCCGCACTCGACGACGTGACCCGCGACGACGGCCCCGGCCAAAGCGTCGAAGTTGTCGCGGGTCCATCCGTGATGCCAGGCAGCGGGGCCACACACCAGCGCGGCGTCGGTGACGCGACCCGTCACCACCACGTCGGCACCCCGGTTGAGGGCTTCAACGATGCCGAAACACCCCAGGTACGCATTGGCCGATACGAAGCGCGACGTGTCACCGATCGGGTCACCCGTCTCCAGATGCGCGAGGTCGATTCCCGCGCCTACCAACTCATCGAGTCGAGGCAACAGATCGTCGCCGGTCACGACGGCGATCCGAGGCGAGAGTCCTAGGCGCTCGGCGATGTCGGCGACGGCTTCGGCGCAGCGTTGGGGTTCCAGTCCGCCTGCGTTGGAGACCACTTTCACGCCGCGCTCCAGGCACGGACCTAGGACCTGTTCCATCTGGGTAAGGAAGCTTCTCGCGTAGCCCACCCCCGGGTGGCTGAGACGTGTTCTCGCGAGAATCAGCATGGTGAGCTCGGCCAGCCAGTCGCCGGTGAGGACGTCGATGGGGCCACCCTCGACCATCTCGCGCGCGGCCGAGATCCGGTCGCCGAAGAACCCCGAACAGTTGGCGATGCGGATGGGTGCGGGCATCAATCGATCCCGTCGAGAGTGAGCAGGGCCGCACCACTGGAGATCTGTTGGCCGATCTTGACATGCACTTCGCCGACGGTACCCGCGTACGGAGCGGTGACGACGTGCTCCATTTTCATCGCCTCCATCACGATCAGCGTCTCGCCGGACTCGACGACCTGACCCGGGGCCACGCGCACGGAGATCACCACTCCCGGCATCGGGGCGTTGAGCCCGCCGTGCGCGGGTTCAACTCCAGAAGCGTTGAACAGCGGCACAACCGTGAACTCCACGGTGCCGCGCGAACACTGGACGTAGAGTGCGTCGGCGCTGCGCGTGATCCTCGACCGCGCGCGCCATCCGTCCACTTCGAGGTCAATCTCGTCCCCACTCCACGCGTGCACGCGGGCGCTCGAACCGTCGTCAAAGTCGAACGAGCCATCGCGCCGAACTCGGTACTCCACATGGATGACATCGTCGGCGTGACGAAGTGAGACGCGCTGGCGCGGCAGGCGCGCGTTGCGCCATCCGCTGGGCACCTGGCGCAAGACCGGTGCCTCGGCCCGATTCGCACCCTGGATCCACAGGGCCCCCGCGACCGCCGCGCGGCGCAGCTCGTCGTCACTGAGGTCGAGAGACCGCGCTGGTTCATAGCGCTCGATGAAGTCAGTCGTGGTGTCACCTGACAGGAATCCCGGGTGACGCAGGGTGGCGGCGAGGAAGTCACGGTTGGTGGTCACCCCGCCCAGGTGCAGGCGCTCGAGTGCGCGCGCCAACGTGGTGGCGGCCTCGTGACGTGTGGGGCCGTGTGCGATGACCTTGGCCAAGAGCGGGTCAAAGTCAACGGTGACGCGCGAGCCCGCGGCCACGCCGGACTCCCATCTCACTCGAGGTTCATCCGCGGGCTCGAACGCCGCGAGCGTCCCGGTTGCCGGCAGGAAGCCCGCAACCGGATCCTCGGCGCACAGTCGCGCTTCGACCGCCCATCCGCTCGTTGTCACGTCACCCTGGGTGAATTCGAGAGGTGCGTCGAAGGCCACGGCGAGCTGGGTGCGCACGAGGTCCACGCCCGTCACCATTTCGGTCACCGGGTGTTCGACCTGGAGTCGAGTGTTCACCTCTAAGAAGAAGTAGTCGCCGCTTTGGTCGTCGACCAGGAACTCCACCGTGCCGACCGACCGGTAGCCAATCAGTCGGCCGAGGCGTAACGCGGCTTCACCCATTTCGGCGCGACGCTCGGCGTCCAGCGCGCTCGAGGGGGACTCTTCGATCAGTTTTTGGTGGCGGCGCTGGATCGAGCACTCTCGCTCGCCGAGATGCACCAGCGCGCCGTAGTTGTCGCCGAGGATCTGTATCTCCACGTGACGCGAGCGCTCGACGTAGCGTTCGAGGAAGACCCGGTCGTCACCGAACGCCGCCGCGGCCTCGCGGCGAGCGGCCGCGACCGCCTCGTCCAGGTGCGCAGGGTCGGTGACGACGCGCATGCCTTTGCCACCACCGCCGGCGACGGCCTTGATAAGGAGGGGGAAGCCCACGAGGTCGGACCCGCTGACGTCTTCGCTCGAGGCGAGGACTGCAATGCCCGCCTCGAGCGCTCTGGCCTTGGCCGCCAACTTGTCGCCCATCGCCGCAATGACCTCGGGCGGTGGTCCGATCCACCGCAAGCCGGACTCGATTACGTCGGTGGCGAAGAGCGGGTTTTCGGCCAAGTATCCGTATCCCGGATGCACGGCGTCCGCACCCGATCGCCGCGCCGCGGCGATGATCGCCGCACCGTCGAGGTAGCCGGTCTCGAGTCGTATGGCGTCATCGGCGTCGGACACGTACGGCGCGTCCGCGTCGGCGTCGACGAAGACCGCGACACAGCGCATCCCCATCGATCGAGCGGCGCGGATGACGCGACGGGCAATCTCGCCGCGATTGGCGATCAGCAGCGTGGTGCTCACAGGCGAAAGACCCCGTAGCCGGTGGCGCCCTCGATGTTGCGACTTCGCACGACGGAGAGGCACAGCCCCAGGACGGTGCGGGTGTCACGCGGGTCGATGATGCCGTCGTCGCTGATCGCTCCGGTGGCGGCGAGGGCCAGCGAACCCTTCTCCTGGGCCTCCTCGACCGCCTCGACGATCTTGGCGTCCTCGACCTCGTCGAAGGGCTCGCCGCGACGCTCGGCGCGGGCCCGACGCACCTGGCTCATGACGCCCGCAATCTGCTTGGGTCCCATCACCGCGACCTTCGCGGTGGGCCACAGGAAGGTGAAGCGGTTGCCGAACGCCCGCCCCGACATCCCGTAGGTGCCCGCACCGTAGGAGGAGCCCACGATGAGCGTGAGGTGAGGGACCGTCGAGTTCGCAACGGCGTTCAGCATCTGGGAACCCTTTTTGATGATGCCTTCGGCTTCGGCTTCGCGTCCCACCATGTAGCCGGTGATGTTCTGGATGAAGACGAGCGGGACGTCGACCTGATTGCAGAGCTGGATGAACTGGCCAGCCTTTTCCGCGGCCCGGGGGTGGATGACGCCGTTGTTGCCCAGCACACCGACGGGGTACCCGTGGATCGAGGCCCAGCCGCACACCATGGTCGGCCCGTAGCGCGCCTTGAACTCCTCGAAACGGGATCCATCCACGACCCGCGCGACGATCTCGCGCACGTCGACCGGCTGGCGCAGGTCGCGGCTGACCACCCCCAGCAGCTCCTCGGCGTCGTAGGCGGGCTCTTCGACCACGAAGGACGGCCCCGGCCCGTGCTTGCGCCAGTTGAGATGCGACACCACTTCGCGACAGATGCGGATGGCGTCCATCTCGTCGTCGGCGAAGTAGTCGCCGAGCCCCGACACCTCGGCGTGCAGGTTGGCGCCGCCGAGCGTCTCGTCGTCGGACTCCTCTCCGGTCGCCATCTTCACGAGAGGCGGTCCCGCCAAGAAGATCTTCGACTGTTCCTTGACCACGATCGTGTAGTCCGACAGGCCGGGCTGGTAGGCACCACCGGCGGTCGAGGAACCAAAGACCACGCACACGGTGGGTACGCGCATCTTGGACAGTTCGATCAGGTCGTAGAAGAACCTCCCGCTCTCGGCGAAATGCGCGGTCGCCATGCGGCCCCCGCCTCCGCTGCCGACGCGCAGGTCGGCTCCTGCGGACTCGACGAAGCTCACGTAGGGGATCTGATTGTCGCGCGCGATCTCCAAGGCTCGGGACCATTTCTTGGCCGAGTACGCAGTGAGAGCGCCCCCGAGCACGGTGGGGTCGTTGCCCATGACCACGCACTCGACACCGGCGATCACTCCGATGCCGACCACCATGCCGCCGCCCAAGGTGTAGTCCGACCCGTAGGCGGCGAGGGCCGAGATCTCCAGGAACGGCGAATCCGGGTCCAAGACGGCGGCGATGCGCTCACGCACCGGCATCTTGGCGCGCGAGCGCAAGCGCTCGGTGGCCTCCGCGCCGCCCCCGGCCTCGGCCGTGTCGAGCAACTCGTCGATGACCGCCAACTGTTCGAGCGCGTCGTCGCGATTCTGCGCAAACTGCGCGCTCGAGGTGTCCAACGACGAGCGGTACGTCGGTGCGAGCGACGCAAGGTCCATGGGCTGATACTACCGAGGGCCCTTCGCGACGCTTTTCTCGCGTGGTCAGGGAGAAAGAGCGCGCACCGTGACGTCCAGTGACGTTGCCAACACGTCGCGGCGCGAGCGTGATGCGCGTCGCGCACCTGGGTCACGCGTGGCTTCACGGGTAGGGTTGTTTCGATGCGCGTTGCTCTCGGTTCGGACCACGCCGGCTTCGACCTCAAGGCTGTGTTGGAGGCGACGCTCACTTCGTGGGGCCACGTCGTGGTGGATCTCGGGACGCACAATTCGACAGACGCGGTTGACTACCCGGACTTTGGCGAGGCCGTCGGCCGCGCGGTCGTCGATGGCCGGGCCGACCTTGGCGTCGCGGTCTGCGGGTCTGGGATCGGGGTCTCCATCGCCGCCAACAAGGTGCCCGGCGTGCGTGCTGCCCTGGCTCACGACGCGACCTCGGCGCGTTTGGCGCGCGAGCACAACCACGCCAACGTCCTGTGCCTCGGCGCGCGACTGATCGGCGTTCCGGTCGCCGTCGACGCCCTTGAGGCGTGGCTCACCGCGACACCCGGCGAGGGACGTCACCTGCGCCGCCTCGAAAAACTCACTGCACTCGACGCGAACCTGATCGCGTAGGAAGAGAGGACGCGTGGGCTCATCGCCCTTTGACGCCTGGATTACCGACGACGACGAAGTCAAGGCACTGTTGTCGCGAGAGTGGGGTCGCCAGACCTCCACGGTGCAGTTGATCGCGAGCGAGAATTTCGCGTCGCCAGCCGTGCTTGCGGCTACCGCATCTGTGCTCACCAATAAGTACGCCGAGGGCTACCCGGGACGGCGCTACTACGGCGGCAACCAAATCGTCGACGAGGTCGAAGATCTGGCCCGTCGCCGCCTGGTCGCGCTCTTCGGGGCCGAACACGCCAACGTGCAACCGCACTGCGGTGCCAACGCGAACCTGGCGGTGTACCAGGCGCTCCTCGAACCGGGCGACACGGTGCTGGCCATGCGCCTCGACCAGGGTGGTCACCTGACCCACGGCTCCCCGGCGTCGATCACCTCGAAGATCTGGAAGTTCGTCGCTTACGGGGTGACCCCGCGCTCCGACGACCCGGACCGCCCCGGTGAGGTCATTGACTTTGACAACGTGCGCGACCTGGCCAAGGAGCACCGGCCCAAACTGATCGTCGCCGGCGCGACGGCGTACACCCGCCAGATCGACGCCGCTCCCTTCCGTGAGATCGCCGACGAGGTCGGCGCGCTGTTGATGGTCGACGCGGCGCACGTGGCCGGACTCATCGTGGGTGGAGCGCACCCGAACCCGGCACCCTACGCCGACGCCGTGACCTTCACCACTCACAAGACCTTGCGCGGCCCGCGCGGTGGAGCGATTGTCTGCAAGGAGGAGCACGCCAAGAAGATCGACTCGTCCGTCTTCCCAGGTTTCCAGGGCGGTCCGCTCGAGCACGTGATCGCGGCCAAGGCCGTTGCCTTCCACGAAGCCGCTCAGCCGAGCTTTTCGACGTACGCGCACGAGGTCGTCGCCAACTCGGTGGCCTTCGGGTCGGCGCTGCACGAGGAAGGATTCCGTCAGGTCTCGGGCGGGACCGAGAACCACATGGTCCTGCTAGACCTACGCGACTTCGACGCTGAGTTGACCGGCAAGGAAGCCCAGGAGGTTCTCGACCGCGCCGGGATCACGACGAATCGCAACACCATCCCCGACGACCCGCGCAGCGCCTTCGTCACGTCGGGCCTGCGCGTCGGCACCGCCGCCGAGACGACCGCGGGCATGGGGGCAGATGAGTTCGCGACGGTCGCCTCGCTCATGACGCGTGCGTTGCGACATCGCGACGACGACGCGGACCTCGCCAGCGTGCGCGCGGAAGTGGCGGCGCTGTGCGCTCGCTTCGACCCCTACGCCGGCTTCACCGGGTAGCAATGCACAACCTCGTCTTCTACGTCATCGTGGCGCTCGTCGGGGCTGCGGTGACGTTGGTGGCGAATCGCCCGGCGCGCGCCATCTCGCTGCGCGTGGGCTACGTCGCCCAACCGGACGATCGAAAGGTGCACCAGAAGGTGACGCCCTACGGCGGCGGCGCGGCGATGCTCATCGGATTCTGCGTCGCGCTGGTGGTAGCCGACCTTATCCCGTCGCTGCGCTCGGTCATCACCTCATCTCACGAGATGTTCGGCGTGCTCTTGGCCACCGGCGTCATCTTCGTGATCGGCGTGGTCGATGACTTTCGCGAGATGAGCGCTCCGGCCAAGGTCGCTGGTCAGTTCCTCACGGCGTCGATCCTGTACTTCAGTGGCGCGACGATGTACCAGCTGAAGCTGCCCTTCGCCGGATTCATCGTGTTGGGTCCGTCGATCCTGCCGGTGATCACAGCGGTGTGGGTCTTCGCGTTGTGCAACGCGATCAATCTCATCGATGGGCTCGACGGACTGGCGGCCGGGATCGTGGCCATCGCATCGGGAACCCTGTGCGTCTACGGACTGCGGCTTGAGGACCTCGGGCTGCTGCCAGTGACCAACGTTGGTCCCCTCATCGCCGCCTTGACGTGCGGAATCTGCATCGGCTTCCTGCGCGACAACTTCTATCCCGCCAAACTCTTCATGGGCGACGCGGGGGCGCTCATGTTGGGGCTCTTGATGAGCGCCTCGACGATGGTCATCGGTGGGCGCACCCCTCCGGCCAGCGGCGTCACGTTCTTCTTCTTCGCCCCGCTGCTCATCCCGGTCTTCATCCTCGGTGTGCCCCTCATCGACGCGGTGTGGGCCTTCGTACGACGCACGGCCTCGGGTCAGGGGTTCCACACCCCGGACAAGAACCACATCCACCACCGACTGATGCGACTGGGCCACGGACACCGGCGCACGGTGATCATTCTGTGGCTGTGGACGGCGCTCTTGTGCGGCTTCGTGCTCTTTCCGCTCTTCGCCCCGGGCTTCAACGTCTTCATCCCCCTTGGGGTGGCCGTGCTGCTCATCGGACTCTTCACGTGGTTCAGCCCGCTGCTCAATCGCTGGACGGGACGTGGCGAGGTAGCCGAGGCCCCCGAGGAGAGCGCGCGCCGGTGACCGATCCGGCCGACCAGCCAGACGGCCAAGTGCCACAGGACGCCCCGGGCGAGCGGCCCAGGCAATCGGGGTTTTCGAACCTGGCAGGTGTCGCGGCGTTCGCCGTCATGGGTACCACAATCGCCACGTGCATCGGGGTCGGTGTCGTCGCCGGACTGGGGGTCGACAGCTGGCTGTCCACCTCTCCGTGGGGTCTGTTTTTCGGGATAGTGTTGGGGACGGTCGCCGCCGTGGTGAGCGTTGTCAAGCTGGTCCGGCGTTTCCTTTAGAAACCCATTGTCCGTGCTCGAAAATCTCCCCGTCACCACGCTGCCCCGACTGCTACGTCGCACGGTCATATCCGCCCTGATCGTGGGTGCCGCGGGTTTCGTGGTGGCCGTCGTTTTGGGTTGGTACGTGGGCGCCCTGGGCGAGATTTTCGGCGTCGGACTGGCCATTATGAACCTGCGCTACCTGGACCGCCAGGCCTCGCGGGTCGAGCTCAAGGGTGAGCAGACGACCAAGGCCGTTCGGCGCCAACTGGGTGGCAAGACGACCGGGCGTCTGGCCGTGATCACCGCGATTGTGCTGGTCGTGGTCTTCCTCGACGCCCCGCTGGGAATCGGTATGGTTGCAGGGCTCGTGTTGTATCAGATCGTCTTTGTCATCAACGTGCTGCGCGTGGTGACGGGCCAGGGAGGACTGCAGTGAGGACGCTGTTCGCGGCCAAGCAGATCCACATCGGCCTGCACCCCCAAGTCCACCTATTGGGCCTGACGATCGACACCGACATTGTCATGGCGACATTGGTCGCCGCGGCGATTTACCTGTACATGGGGTTTTGGCTAGCCCGCAAGGGAACGGCCGGAGTACCCGGGAAGTTCCAGACCGCCTACGAATGGATCCTCGAGCAGGTGACCGAGGTAGCGGACTCGGCGATTGGACCCGAAAGCCGACGTTTCGTACCCGTCGGGATGACCCTCTTCTTCTTTATCCTCATCTGTAACTGGCTGGACTTCATTCCCACGGCGATGCACCCGGGAGTCTCCGAGCCGATCCTTCCGGCGCCGACCAGTGACGTCAACCTCCCGTTGGCCATGGCCGTCTTCGTGATCATCTGGGTCCACGTCGAGTCCCTTCGGGCGCGCAAGGTCAAGGGTTACGTCAAGCACTACTTCCAGCCCTTCAAGGCCATGGGTCCGATCAACGCGATCGAGGAGTTTACGAAGCCCATCACCATGACCTTCCGACTCTTCGGCAACCTCTTTTCGGGCGGTCTGATGGTGGTCGTGATGGTCGTCTTGCTGCCGTTCTTTACCTACGTACCGTTTCAAATCGGCTGGGAGCTCTTCGACACCGGGCTCCTGGGGCTGGTCCAGGCCTTCATCTTCATGTTGCTGACGATCATCTACTTCGGAATGGCCATGAGCCACGACGAAGCACCGGTCGGCCAGCTCGAACTGTCTCATTAACCAATCCAGGAGGACATAACCATGGCAAATACATCAGCAATCGGTGACGCGGTTCGAACCGCGGGCGCGCTCGTCGGAGGCGGCATCGCGCTGGGCGGGGGTGCCATCGGCGCCGCGGTCGGCGACGGATTGGCCGGTAGCCAGACCATCGCGGCCATCGCCCGTCAACCGGAGGTGGAGAACAAGGCGCGCACGTACTTCTTCCTGACCGTGGGTCTGGTGGAGGCCATGTACTTCATCAACCTGCTGTTCATGGTGGTCTTCATTTACGTCTTCAAGAAGCAGTAGTCAGGGCCCAAACCGCAATGGTGGCCGGAACCTCACGCCACTCACTGGAACGAGAAGGAGATATGAGATGACCGCAGTGTCCGTCTTCCTACTGCCCAACGCCACGTTCTTCGTGGAGCTGTTGGTTGTCGTCGTGATTGTGGTCGTCACCTCGAAGTACATCCTCCCGCGGTTCAACAAATTCCTGGAGTCGCGCCAGGAGCTGGTTCGTGCCTCGCTGGAAGCCGCCGAGGAAGCGCGCGCCGCAGCCGCTGCCACTGATGACGAGCGCGTGCACGTGCTGGCCGAGGCGCGCGAGCAGGCGCGCGAGATCACGGCCGCCGCCCAGGCCCTGGCCGATCAGGTCAAGGCCGAGGCCGGGGGTCGCGGCGAGGCGGAGTACCAGCGTGTTGTTGCCTCCGCCCAAGCCGAAATCGCCACGGCGCGCCAAAGGGCCATAGACGACGCGTCGGCGCGCATTGGCGAGATCGTCTTCGAACTGGTCTCCCAGATCGTGGGACGCGAGGTGGATCAGAGCACCCACGAGGACCTGCTGCGCGAGGCGGTGGCCGCGCTCAACGCCGAGGCCCAGAAGGGCGCGGCGAGCTAGTCATGCTGGCACGCATCGAGGGATACGCCGCGGCCCTGTTGGGCACGCTCGACGCCTCGTCCCTCGCCACGTGTGCCGCAGCACTGACCCAACTGGATCAAGCGGTCCTCGGTCGTGGCGACCTCCGTGCGGTGCTGGGCGACACGTCGATCGCCGGCCCCGTGCGCGGCGCAGTCGTGAGCGAGCTGATCACCGACAAGCTCGACACGACCACGGTGCGCATCGCGGTCTACGCCGCGACCGTCGCGCCGGCCCAGGAGGTCGCCCACAGTTGGGACGAACTGGCCTTCGTCGCACGCGAACTGGTGAACACCGGTCACTTCGGCCACGACGCCCTCTCTCTCATTGATTCGCGCCGGCGCGTGGGCGGGTTCGCCGACGCGCTGCTCGAAGACGTCGACACGTCGCTGTTCGCGACGATCGAAGATGAGCTCTTTCGCTGGGCCCGCACGGTCGAAGCCAGCGTGGAACTGCGACGCCTCCTGTTGGACCGCGACGCGCCGGTCGAGGTCCGGCTCGCCACCACGGTCGAGCTGCTCAGAGGTCGCGTCTCGGATCCGACGATGCGACTCGCCCGCTACGTGATCGAAGGCGGACGACCGCGCGACGTGGTCGGCACGCTCGACTTCTTGGTCGACTACGTCGCCAAGGCTCGCGACTGGCGCGTGGCGCGCGTGCACACGGCGCGGCCACTCGACGAGGCCAACGAGGCCACTCTGGTGGCGTCACTGCGCGCGCTCACCGGCCAGAACGTCGAACTCCAGGTCGCCCAGGAGCCCGAACTTCTCGGCGGGATCCTGGTGGAGGTGGGCGACCTGCGCCTCGACGCGACCACGCGGAGTCGACTCGGCGCGCTGCGCGACGACGTGACCTCCGCCAACCTCTACCGCACCACTCTCTAAGACCAACCAGAAGGACAGCGAATGACCGAGCTCACCATCAGCGCCACCGAGATCACCGAGGCCCTGCGCAAACACGTCTCCGACTTCAATCCGGAGGTCGGTGCCGAGCAGGTCGGGCGGGTCGTCGAGGTCGGCGACGGCATCGCGCGGGTGTCGGGACTGCCCTCGGCCAAGGTCAACGAACTGCTCGAATTCGAAGACGGCACGTTGGGGCTCGCCATGAACCTCGACGAGGAGACCATCGGCGCGGTGGTGCTGGGTTCGGTCGACTCGATCGAAGAGGAGCAGGTTGTTCGCGCCACCGGCCGCATTCTGTCGGTGCCCGTCGGCGACGCCCTGCTCGGTCGCGTGGTCAACGCCCTGGGTGTGCCCATCGACGGCAAGGGCGACCTCGTCAATCCCCAGTCGCGCCGCATGGAGGTCCAGGCACCGGGCATCATCGGTCGCCAGCCCGTGAAGGAGCCCCTGCAGACGGGAATCAAGGCCATCGACGCGATGACCCCGATCGGTCGTGGTCAGCGCGAGCTGATCATCGGCGACCGAAAGACTGGCAAGACGACGGTGGCCGTCGACACGATCCTCAATCAGAAGGGTCAGGGGGTCAAGTGCATCTACGTGGCCTGCGGCCAGAAGAACTCCTCGGTGGCCCAGACGGTCAAGACCTTCGAGGAGCACGACGCGATGGCCTACACGGTCGTCGTGGTGGCTTCGGCGGGCGACCCCGCCCCTTTCAAATTCCTCGCGCCGTACGCGGGTTGCGCCATGGGCCAGCAGTGGATGGATGACGGCGGGCACGCCTTGGTCGTCTACGACGACCTGTCCAAGCAGGCCGAGGCCTACCGACAGATCTCGCTGCTGCTGCGGCGCCCACCGGGCCGCGAGGCGTACCCCGGCGACGTCTTCTACCTGCACAGTCGCCTGCTGGAGCGCGCCGCCAAGTTGAGTGACGAGATGGGCGGGGGATCACTGACCGCGCTACCGATCATCGAGACCAAGGCCGGTGACATCTCGGCGTACATCCCGACCAACGTCATCTCGATCACCGACGGCCAGATCTTCTTGGAGTCCGATCTCTTCTACTCGGGTGTGCGACCGGCCATCAACGTCGGTAACTCGGTGTCGCGCGTCGGCGGCGCCGCCCAGATCAAGGCGATGCGCTCGGTTGCCGGGACGCTCAAGATCGACCTCGCCCAGTTCCGCGACCTCGAGTCCTTCGCGACCTTCGGGTCCGAGTTGGACAAGAGCTCCCAGGCCCAGCTGGACCGGGGATACCGCCTCACCGAGATCTTGAAGCAGGGCCTCAACACGCCGATGCCGGTGGAGGAGCAGTGCGTCGTGATCTACGCCGGCACCCGCGGGTGGACCGACTCGATACCGGTGGAGGACGTGCGCCGCTACGAGTCCGAACTGCTCACGATCTTCCGTGCCCAGCACGCCGACCTGCTGGACCAGATACGCACCACCAGTGCGCTACCCGACACCGACAAGATGGACGCCGCGCTGAAGGCGTTCACCGACTCGTTCGCCACGAGCAACTGACCACGGGGCGAGAGAACAGACCATGGCCGGAGGACAGGAACGCATACTGCGCCAGCGCATCAAGTCGGTGCGCGCGACCCGCAAGATCACCAAGGCCATGGAGCTCATCGCGGCCTCACAGATCTCGCGGTCCCAGGCGCGCATCCTGGCCAACCGCCCCTACCGCCAGGGCATGCGTCGTATCGTCTACGAGGCCGCCAAGGGTGACCCGGCGGCCGCCGAGAAGTTGCTGGGCGTGCCCGACGTCGTCGAGACCGCGATGGTCCTCGTGGTGGCCGGCGACCGCGGGCTCTCGGGTTCCTATAACTCCTCGGCCCTGCGCGCCGGTGAGCGACTGATTCGTTCGCTGCGCGACAACGGCACGACGGTGCGGCTCTTCACCGTGGGCAAGAAGGCGGCGCCGTTCTTTCGTTTTCGAGGCTTCGAGGTCGAGCACAGCTTCGTCGGCTTCGCCGACCGGCCCACCTTCGCCGACGCCCGCCAGGTCGCGGCCACGCTGGTGACGCCCTTCATGGACGGCGCGGCCCAGCAGGTCCTGCTGGTCTCGACCCGGTTCTTCTCGGCCGGCAGCCAAGCGGTCGAGGTGGAGCAGCTCCTGCCGCTGACCGCGCCCGAGGTCGTCGAGCCCGTGGCGACCGGGCTCACCGGGTACACCGAGTTCGAACCCGAGGTGGCCGAACTCCTCTTCTTCCTCGCGCTGCGAGCGCTCGAGAGCGAGATCTTCTCGGCGCTGCTCGAGGGCGCGGCCAGCTTTCACACGTCCCAGCAGCGCGCCATGGCCGCGGCCACGGAAAACGCCGACGAGCTCGGACAGACCCTGTCACGGATCATGAACCGCGCGCGCCAGGACAGCATCACCACCGAGATCATGGAAATCGTGGGCGGCGCCGAAGCGCTCCGCTCGAGAAAGTGAGTAGTCAATGACAACGGCCACCGAACACACCCTGGAGGAGGGGCGCGTCGTCGCCATCGCCGGACCGGTGGTGGACGTCGAGTTCCCCCCGCACGCGCTGCCCGAGATCAACCACGCGGTGGAGATGGACATCGAGATCGAGGGCCACACCGTAACCGTCGTCGCGGAGGTCGCCCAGCAGATCGGCGAAGGCCGTGTGCGCTGCGTGTGCATGAAGCCCACTGACGGTCTGGTGCGCGGCGCCGCGGTTCGCCAGAGCGGCCGAGGGATCACCGTGCCGGTGGGTGACGCGGTCCTCGGGCACGTCTTCAACGTCATCGGCGAGTCGCTCGACACCGACGACATCGGTCCGGTCGAGGACCACTGGGAGATCCATCGCAGCGCGCCCGACTTCGACCAGCTGGAACCACGCGCCACCATGTTCGAAACCGGCATCAAGGTCATCGACCTGCTCGCACCCTACGTCACCGGCGGCAAGATCGGTCTCTTCGGCGGTGCCGGCGTGGGCAAGACCGTCCTCATCATGGAGATGATCCGTCGCGTGGCCGAGCAGCACGAGGGCGTGTCGGTGTTCGCCGGCGTGGGCGAGAGAACCCGCGAGGGTACCGACCTGCTGATCGAGATGCGCGAGTCGGGTGTCATCGACAAGACCGCGTTGGTCTACGGGCAGATGGACGAGCCGCCGGGGGTGCGCCTGCGCGTGGCCCTGGCGGCGCTCACCATGGCCGAGTACTTCCGCGACGTGAAGAACCAGGACGTGCTGCTCTTCGTGGACAACATCTTCCGCTTCGTCCAGGCCGGCTCAGAGGTCTCCACGCTGCTGGGCCGTATGCCGAGCGCGGTGGGTTACCAGCCGACCCTGGCCGACGAGATGGGTGAGCTCCAAGAGCGCATCACCTCGACCAAGGGGCGCTCCATCACCTCGCTGCAGGCCGTCTACGTGCCGGCCGACGACTACACCGACCCGGCACCCTTCACCACGTTCACCCACCTGGACGCCACCACGGAGTTGAGCCGCCAGATCGCGGCGCTGGGTATCTACCCGGCGGTGGACCCGTTGACCTCGACGTCGAACATCTTGGCGCCAGAGATTGTTGGTGAGCGCCACTACGCGGTAGCCCGTCGCGTTCAGCAGATCCTGCAGCGCAACAAGGAGCTCCAGGACATCATCGCGATCCTCGGACTGGACGAGCTCAGTGAGGACGACCGGGTGACCGTGTCGCGCGCGCGTAAGATCCAACGGTTCCTCGCTCAGCCGATGTTTGTCTCCAAGACGTTCACCGGGATCGATGGGATCAACGTGCCCGTCGCTGAGACCATTGAGTCCTTCGAGCATCTGGTGAACGGCGACCTCGACGAATACCCCGAGCAGGCCTTCTTCAACGTCGGTGGCGCAGCCGACGTCGAACGCAAGGCCGCCGAGCTCGAAAAGAGCTGACGTGGGCACGCTGCGTGTCGAGATCGTCACGCCGGAGGCGGCACTGTGGGCGGGCGACGCCAAAGCACTCTTCGCGCGTTCCAGCGAGGGCGAGTTTGCCGTGCTGGCCGAGATGACCGCCACGGTGGGCGACCTCGTGCCGGGTGTGGTGCGCGTCGACACCGACGCCGGCGAACTGGCCTTCACCGTTCACGGCGGCTACTTCCAGGTCGGTCCGGGCGACGACCCCAATGACACGAGGGCGACCGTGCTGGCCGGCGTGGCCGAGCGCACGAATGACATTGACGTGGCGCGTGCTCAAACGGCGAAGGAACGTGCCGAACTCGCTCTCGCGGCCGAGGCCGTGGGGGATGGGCACGAGCCCGACGCGCTGGCCGTGGCTCGCGCCGACCTGGCCCGGGCCGAACTGCGACTCAGCTCGGCCGGGCGACCCTCAGCGACCTGAGACGTAGTCCAGCAACTCGCGCTTCTCGCCTTCGAGCTCGTCGAAGCGCGCCTTCACGACGTCGCCAATCGACACGACGCCTACCACGCGGCCGTCGGTCACGACGGGCACGTGACGGATGCGCTTCTCGGTCATGAGACCCATGAGGGCCGTGACCGACGTGGTCTCCTCGCAGGTGGTCACCTCACTGCTCATGAGGTCCGAGACGCGCTCGTCAAGGACGGCGCCGCCGCGGTCGGCCAGTGCCCGCACCACGTCGCGCTCGCTGATGATGCCGGCGAGGGGCTTTTCCAGACTGGTGACGACGAGCGCTCCGACCCCTCGCTCCTTCAGCAGGGCCACGGCGTCGCTGACCGAGCGTTCCTGGGAGATGGTGGCGACGTCGCGCCCCTTGGTAGTCAACAGGTTCGCTACTTGCACAGCGACCTCCTCCGGTCCCGCTAACACGGTCCCTCACCAGGACCTTATGTCGCGACGGCGAGAACCGCAACGCTCACAGGCCGGCGGTCGTGAACTCCTCGAGTTTGTTGTGTCGGTGGAAGGTCTCGATGGTGCGCACGGTGCCGGATCGGCTGCGCACGACCATGGACTGGGTCGTCGCGCCAAAGTCGTGAAAGCGCACGCCGCGCAGGAAATCGCCGTCGGTGATCGCGGTGGCCGCGAAGAAGCAGTTGTCCCCGGCCACTAAGTCGTCGGTGTGCAGCACGCGGGTGAAGTCGTAGCCGAGGGCCTCGGCCGCGCGCTGCTCGTCAGCGTCGCGCGCGTGCAGGACTCCCTGGATCTCGCCGCCTAGGCCCTTCATTGCGGCGGCGGCGATGACGCCTTCCGGGGTACCACCGATTCCGAATAGGACGTCAACGCCGGAGTTGGGCCAGCCCGTCGCGATCGCCCCGGCCACGTCGCCGTCGGTGATCGACAGGATCCTCGCCCCGGTCTCGCGGACCTCGGCCACGAGATCGTCGTGGCGGGGTCGGTCGAGGATGACAACGCCGAGCTCTTGGACCGGCTTGTGCAGTCGCTTGGACAGCTCAGTCAGGTTGTCCGTGGGCGACGCGTTCACGTCGACGACACCGCGACCACTCGGACCAACGGCCACCTTCTTCATGTACACGACAGGACCCGGGAAGAACATTGCGCCACGCTCGGCGAGGGCAATCACCGCGAGCGCGCCGTTGCGACCCATGGCCGTGAGGGTCGTTCCGTCAATCGGGTCCACGGCGACGTCCACCAGGGGCGGTCGACCGTCGCCGACCTGCTCGCCGTTGTACAGCATTGGCGCGTTGTCCTTCTCACCTTCGCCGATGACCACGACGCCGTCCATCTCGACGGCCCCGAGCACGAAGCGCATCGCGTCGACCGCGGCGCCGTCAGCGGCGAGCTTGTCTCCGCGTCCCGCCCAGCGCGCGGCGGCGATGGATGCGGCCTCGGTGACGCGGACCAACTCGAGTGCAATATTGCGGTCGGGCCGCGACGGCTTGAGCACGACGCGAGCGTAGCCGCCGCCCCGCGGGCCCCGGCGACCGACCGGCCATACTTGGGGAGTGAGTTCTCTCGTCGTGAAGCCCGCTGGACCCCTCGTGGGTGAGGTCCAGGCCCACGGTGCGAAGAACGCGGTGCTCAAAGAGATGGCCGCGTGTCTCCTGGCGACCGGCGAGCATCGACTCACCAACGTCCCGGACATCACCGACGTCACCATGATGATCGAACTGTTGAGTGCGCTCGGATGTTCCGTGACGCGCGGCGAGCATGAGTTGGTCATCACGGTTCCGGAAGCCTCCCAGTTGCACCCCGTCGCGCCGGCGCACCTCTTTGAAGCCATGCGCGCGTCGATCGTGGTGCTGGGTCCACTTCTCGCTCGCTGTGGTGAGGCCCACATGGCCCTGCCCGGTGGCGACGACTTCGGTCAGCGGCCGATCAACTTCCACACCGACGGACTCTCGGCGATGGGTGCGACATTCCACAACGACCGCAGCTCCATCGGCGCGACGGTCGGGCGACCCCGCCTGCTCGCGACGCGCATCACCCTCGAGTACCCGAGCCACACCGCGACCGACAACCTGCTCATGGCCTGCGTGCTGGCCGACGGCCGATCGGTGATCGACAACGCGGCGCGCGAGCCGGAGGTCGAGGACCTCGGCCGGCACCTCATTGCGATGGGGGCGCGGATCGAGGGCCTCGGCACGTCGCGCCTCACGGTCGACGGCGTGGCGGCGCTGCGTCCGGCTACTCACAAAGTCGTCGCTGACCGGGTGGTCGCGGCGACGTACCTGGCCGCGGCCCTGATCACCGGGGGCGAAGTGCGCGTGGTCGACGCGCGCGCAGACCACATGGAGATGCTGCTGCGAAAGATCACCTCGATGGGCGGAGTGGTCGACCTCACGGGAGAGGGCGTCGCGGTTCGCGGCCCGGCGCGCCTCTCGGCCTGCGACGTGGCGACGTTGCCGTACCCCGGCGTGGCCACGGACTACAAGCCGCTGCTCACCGCGATGTTGAGCGTGGCCGATGGCGTCTCGGTGGTCACCGAGAACCTCTTCGTCGGGCGGTTCCGCTATGTCGACGAGCTGGTGCGGCTGGGAGCGTTCATCACCACCGAAGGACATCACGCAATGATTCGCGGCGTCAGTCGACTGATTGGCACGACCGTGCGCGCGTCGGACATCCGTGCCGCCGCCGCGCTGGTCCTGGCCGGATTGGTCGCCGACGGCGAGACGACGGTCACCGGTCTCGAGCACGCCGAACGCGGCTACGACGACTTCGTTGGCCATCTGACCCGGCTCGGAGCGCACGTCGAACGGACCGCGTGATCGCGCGCGAACCCGGAGAACTTCTGGTCGAGGCCCGCGCCGGTTCGCGTGGCGCGCTCGCGCGCCTGCTGACCTACGTGGAGTCGGGCGGCGAGAGCCAGCGCGCGACGGCGGCTCTGTCGTACACCGCGCCGGCACCGTACGTCGTCGGGATCACCGGAGCACCGGGTGGGGGTAAGTCGACGCTCACCGACCAACTGATCGGTGAAGCGCTGACGCGCTCGCTCGACGGTTCGGCGATTGATGAGGTGGGCGTCCTGTGCGTTGACCCGAGCTCGCCCTTTACCGGGGGAGCGATCCTCGGCGACCGGATTCGGATGCAGGCGCACGCCACGGACACGCGCGTCTACATCCGCTCGATGGCGACCCGCGGTCACCTTGGCGGACTCTCCCTGGCGGTGCCCGACGCGCTGCGCGTCCTCGGCGCCGTCGGATTTCCACTGAGTTTCGTCGAAACCGTCGGCGTGGGCCAGTTGGAGGTCGAGGTGGCCTCGTCGGCCGACACGACGATCGTGGTGATCACACCCGGCTGGGGTGACGCGATGCAGGCCAACAAGGCCGGACTGTTGGAGGTGGCCGACGTCTTCGTGGTCAACAAGGCCGACCGAGCCGGCGTCGCCGAGACACGACGCGACCTGGCGCAGATGCTCGACCTCGGGGGCGAGCGCCCGTGGCGTCCACCGATCCTTGACACCGTCGCCACCTCCGGCGATGGTGTCGAGAAGCTTATGGACGCGATCCTTCAACACCGCGACTTCGTCGACGGACGTTCTCACGACACCCGGCGAGCCAAAGCGCGAGCTGAATTGGAGCGCGTGCTGGCGGTGATGCTGCGCGAGCGCGTCGGCGTCATTGCCGACGGCGCGGCCTACGAGGCCCAAGTTGACGCGCTGGTGGCGGGCACCACGGACCCCTACCGGGCCGCCGAGTCACTGATGGGTTTCGCGTGATCGCCACCACCGTTGGCTACGACCTGATCTTCCTCGTCCACGTGCTGGCTGCCGTCGCGACCCTGACCGTCTTGGTTGCGATGCGCAGCGCGGCGCAATCGGTGGCGCGCGGAGCGGACGGCGACGTTCAGCGAGCCCGGTTCCCGACTCGTCGAAATTGGGCCGCTCGGGTCCTTCACGTGTTGCCCGTCACGGGGCTCGCGATGTCGCTCGTCGGTGACAGCTCAGTGTCGTTGACTCGCCCGTGGATCGGCGTGGGGATCCTGTGCTACTTGGCCGCGGCCGGTCATCTCGAGGCGCGCACCCTGCCGCTTGAGCGGGTCGTTGGCGAGGTCATCTCTCACGGCGGGGTGGCCTCACCCGAGCGGGGTCGTCAGCTCACGCGCTCGATTGACACCACGCTGGTGATCGTCGCGGTCGCTCTCGTCGCGATGATCGTGCAGTTCTAACTCAGACGCCGTCGCTACAGGAACGCGGCTCGCCCGACCATTCCCGCGGCGACGGTGGCGTTGGTCACCTCGTCGATCAGCACAAAGCTCCCGGTCACTCGATTGTCGCGGTAGTCGTCGACGACAACGGGGTCTGCGGTGTGGATCGTGGCCAGCCCGATCTGGTTCGTCGTGAGCTCGTCGGTGTCCAGAACCTCCAACGTGGCGACGTCGACCACGCCCTCGAGCGTCGAGACCCTCGCGGGCGTCACGTTGGTCGTGTGCTTGAGGCGTAGTCGCCGGCCCGGTGTCAGAGCGTGCTCGCCGAACCAGCACAGTGTCGCTTCGATCTCGCGCGTGACGCGCGGCAGGGGCGCCACCGCCAGCAGGTCACCGCGTCCGGCGTCGGTCTCGTCGGCCAGCGCCACGGCCACGGAGAGGCCCACCGCGGCCTCTTCCTGAGCGCCGCGCCCGGTGAGGATCTCGGTGACCGTCGTGGCGATTCCCGCGGGCAGCAGGGTGACGGCGTCACCGACGCGCAACGAGTTGGCGCTCACCATTCCGGCGTAGGTGCGACCGCCCCCGGTCTGGCGCAGGACCCACTGGATCGGCAGACGGGCACCGTGCCCGGCCGAGGTCCAGGTGCCCGCGCGCGACGCCTCCAGCGCTTCGAGAACAGTGGGTCCGTCGTACCAGTCGAAGTTCGCTGACGCCTCGACCACGTTGTCGCCCAGCAGGGCCGAGACTGGAATGACCGTGACGTCGGTGAAGCCCAGCTCGCCAGCCAGTGTTTCGACCTCGTCGACGACGCCGCGATAGGCCGAGGATGACCAGTTGACCTGGTCCATCTTGTTGGCCGCGACGATCAGCGTTCGCACCCCGAGCAGCGCCGCGATGCACAGGTGCCGTCGGGTCTGCTCCTTGAGGCCGTGGGCCACGTCCAAGACCACCAGGGCGAGGTCCGCGGTCGAGGCGCCCGTGGCCATGTTGCGCGTGTACTGAACGTGCCCGGGACAGTCGGCGATGATGAACTTGCGCGTCGGGGTGGCCGCGTAGCGATACGCGACATCGATGGTGATGCCCTGCTCGCGTTCCGCGCGCAGGCCGTCGGTGACGAAGCTGAGGTCCAGGTCTCCCACGCCGCGACGTTCAGAAGCTAGGACCACGGCGTCGAGCTGGTCGTCGAAGAGTTGTCGGGTGTCGACCAGCAGTCGGCCGATCAGGGTCGACTTTCCGTCATCCACCGAACCGATCGTGGCCAGGCGCAGCAGGTCCTGCGTGGCGAGGTGCATCTAGAAATAACCCTCGCGCTTTCGATCCTCCATGGCGGTTTCGGAGAAGCGGTCGTCGGCGCGAGTGGCCCCGCGCTCTGAGACGTTCGCCACGGAGATCTCGTCGATGATGGCCGACACCGTCGCCGCGGTCGAGTCGACCGCACCGGTGCAGCTCGCGTCGCCCACCGTGCGGAATCGCACCATCCGGCGCACGACGTCCTCGCCCTCGCGCGGCTCGACGAAGGGTCCCACGGCGAGCCACATGTTGTCGCGCAGCAGGACGTCGCGCTCGTGGGCGAAGTAGATGTTGGGCAGGTCCATCTCCTCGCGCTCGATGTACTGCCAGACGTCGAGCTCGGTCCAGTCCGACAGTGGGAAGGCCCGCAGGTGCTCACCCGGGTTCACGCGACCCTGGTAGAGCTGCCAGAGCTCGGGACGCTGTTGGCGCGGGTCCCACTGGCCGAAGGCGTCACGGAAGGACAGGATGCGCTCCTTGGCGCGGGCTTTGTCTTCGTCGCGGCGGGCACCACCAAAGGCCGCGTCGAACTCGTGCTCGGTGATCGCGTCGAGCAGCGTGACGGTCTGGAGGCGATTGCGTGAGCCGAGAGGCCCGGGATCGGCCACTTTGCCCCGGTCGATTGAGCTCTGCACGGACGCGACGATCAGGCGCGCGCCCAAGGCCTTGATGGTCGCATCGCGATAGGCGATGACCTCGGGGAAGTTGTGACCGGTATCGACGTGCATGACCGGGAAGGGCAGGCCCTGGGGAGCGAAGGCCTTGACCGCGAGGTGCAGGAGGACGGCCGAATCCTTGCCACCCGAGAAGAGAAGTACCGGACGCTCGCACTCGGCGACGACCTCGCGCAGGATGAAGATGGCGTGCGATTCCAACAGGTCGAGGTGGTCGACTGTTCGTGGCGGGCGTAGTGGTGTCGTGGTCATAGGGTACGGGTCGCAGTTGAAAGTCTACTAATTCCATCGGGAATGTTAGACTTCACCTTTCAACGTATGACCACCCCCTCCTCCACCCTCACTAACGAGCTCGACGCCGAGAACTCTCGTCTCGAGTCGGCGTCGCCCCGCGACATCCTCAACTGGGTCTTCGATCGCTTCGGCGACGACGTCGCGATGGCGTGTTCCTTCGAGGACCTGGCGCTGCTCCATATGGTGCACGAGTTGCGCCCCGACACCGAGATTGTCTTCTTGGACACTGAGGGTCACTTCCCCGAAACCCTGCAGTTCGTTGACCGGATCGAACGTGAGTGGTCGCTCAACCTCACCCGGACCCATCCTGGACCCGAGGCATCGGCGTGGCCCTGCGGCACGGATCGGTGCTGCGAACTGCGAAAGGTCGAGCCGCTCCAGCGAGCGGTGGAGAGTCGCGCGGCGTGGATCACTGCGCTCAAGCGCGTCGATGCGCCCAGCCGGGCCACAACGAAGATCGTGGCGTGGGACGACAAGTTCCACCTGATCAAGGTGAATCCGCTCGCCACCTGGACCGATGACGACGTTGCCTACTACTTGAGCTCGAACAACCTGCCCGAGCACCCGTTGTGGGCTCAGGGCTACGCGTCGATCGGTTGCGCCGCGGTGACCCTACGTCCCGCCAATCCGGGAGACCGACGATCCGGTCGCTGGGCCGGCGCCGACCAAGAGGAGTGCGGCCTCCACGAGGCGTAACATCCACCAAATTCCCCTGAAACGCCGGTAAATTTACGGCCAATGCATAGGGACATCCCGGGGGCGTAGGTCGGATGGTCCTCGTCATCATCGCTCTACTCTGGGTGGCCCTTCTGGCGCCAGTGGCCATTCGACGCCTGCGTGACCGCGGGGGCGAGAGGTCTATCGAGTCGTTTCACATGGAGCACGAGGTTCTCAGCCATCGTGGCTACGCGGTCTCGCCCGCGCATCGCTTGAGCGAGCCGGAGCCCGAGCGCGCTTTGGTCGACCCACGCTCGTCGCGTTTGACGGTCGTTCACGCCGGTGACACGTACGGCACTCTGGAAACACGTCGCTCCTGGGAGGAGTGGGCCGAAGACTACGACTACGAGCGTCACGAACCGGTTGAGCGCGCCGAAACCCTTAATCGCTACGCGAGCGCCTACGCGTCGGTGCCGCGTGAGGTCGAGGTGTACGAGCGCTACGAGCCGGTAGTGCGTCGCCGGTCGATGAAGGCGCAGCGTCGCCTCATCGCCACTTCCCTGGTGTCGGCGGTCGTTGTGATGACGAGCCTCGCGCTTCTGGCAGGTTCGTCGCTGCTCGTCGATGGGGCCATACTGACCTGGGTCGCCTTCGCCGGCTACGCCGCACTTGCGCTCTACGCAATCTCCCAGGGTTGGCTCGACGAGGCGTCTGTGTGGAGCGGACGCTCTCGCTCCCGCGCGATCTCGAGCGTCGAGCCACTTTACGACAACACCTACGACGATGGTTACGA
Organism: uncultured Actinomycetota bacterium; assembly: GCA_963715855.1. GTDB lineage: Bacteria > Actinomycetota > Acidimicrobiia > Acidimicrobiales > RAAP-2 > RAAP-2. Next base: position 578,169 of record OY970279.1, on the reverse strand, counting down.
CGATGGGTACGGCGGCACAGTCACCGGACTACGTGACGTGCACTACGACGAGGCGGAGTCTGGTGGCTGGCGCAGGGAGTCTCGATTCGCCCTCGGCTAGAATGAGTGCTCCCTCGGGGGTGTAGCTCAATTGGTAGAGCGCTACGTTCGCAATGTAGAGGCAGTGGGTTCGAATCCCATCACCTCCACCCGAAACTTCTTCGAAGCCTTGTGTTGTCTCGCGACCTCTGTCGCGTCTTGGCCTCGGGACATCTGTCTCACTTCTCGGCCCGGCTTCGGGACCCGTGTCCCGCTGGCCTCGGGACCTCTATCCCACTGATTCCACTAATGTGACACGCTCCTCAGGGGGGTCATGAGACTTCACAACTTCTTCGAAGCCTTGCTTAGCGGCTTGGTCTCTCTTGCTTCGCAAAACCGTCCACGATGACTGACGAGATTTGTAACTTAGACGCCGAGTCCTTCGCGCAGGGGGTCACGGTGGCGCCGCAGGCGCACGTCACTCCAACGCGTGGTTGACCGACAGGCTCACTCGAATTCAGGGTTGACTGGAGTTCGCCATGAATCGCGTGAGCTCATTCTCTAAATTCCAGCGCGGGACCGAGGACTCCTTGAAGAATTGCCGCGAACTCTTCGGCGCGGCCCTCGTTGACCCATGATTCGCTTCGGTGATTTGACCATGCCCACTGGACCTGAACCCTCGGCCGATGGCTCGAACCGCAGCGTGCGCACGGAAATGAGAATCGTCGCCGGACACGTACTCACGACACTCCCCATGCGTCTCTCGACGGATGGGGAGTGTCGAGCCGGCAACAACACTACGAAAGTGGCCGAAGGCGATACCTGCTCAGGAGTTGGTCACTCCTATGCGCGACTCGCTGCGGACATCGAGGAGAACGCACCGGCCGACCAGGCCTGCGGATCGTCCCGGTCGACTTGACTGGATCGCATGAGCATGAGCTGGATGATCGCCACGCCAACGGATACGTAGGATTCCCATGTTGTGATCCAATCCGCTTAGATCCAGCTCTTGGAGGATGCCGTGAAATTCCTACTTACTTCCAGTGGTATCTCGAACCCGAGCATCCACGGCGCGCTCGTCGACTTGTTGGGAAAACCTGTATCCGACTCAACAGCCATTTTCGTTCCGACCGGGATGCACCCATTCCCCGATGGCGGCAGGGTTATCGAGGCGATCCGGGGGGAAGCGAAGAGTCCTCTCTGCGAGATCGGATGGAAATCACTGGGCTTGCTCGAGCTTACGGCTCTGCCGAGCGTTAGGCGAGAGAACTGGGTCCCAACTCTCCAAGAAGCTGACGCGCTGCTCGTCTGGGGTGGCAACGTGATGTACCTGAGTCACTGGATGCGCAAGTCGGGCCTGGTTGATCTATTGCCGACGCTCGAAAACTTGGTTTATGTCGGCGTCAGTGCGGGGAGCATCGTGACAACTCCCTTCAACTGTGATGCCGAATCGAACGTTCAGTTCGCGCCGGAAGGCAGTGACATGACACAGGGGAGCGAGTCGGCACTTGGCCTGGTTGATTTCACGATGTGGGTTCACATTGACAACCCCAACCCGATCTTTGAAGAGCACACGATGGCGAACGCCGAGAAGTGGGCTAAGGGCGTACCTGTGTCAACGTACGCAATTGACGACCAGACCGCCATCAAAGTGGACGACGGTGCTGTCGAAGTTGTCTCCGAGGGTCATTGGAGGTTATTCACCCCCATTGGTTGAGTGCACAGTTCGCCCAATTCCGATGCACGGCGAAACACGCAAAGGCGATGACAATGGTTCAAACGGCGTTGCCGCCAATCCTTTGGATGGGCGGCAACGCGTCGGCGTAGTCAACCAGCTCAACTCCATGAACCAAGCAAGTCGAGCGCATAATGGACTTCCCATTAGCGCCACTTCGTCGAGGACCGAGAGCACTCCTTCCGCAGTGACTTGAGCAGCCCACACACGTCGGGGGTCGAGACGTCGTGTGACCAGTACACCTCTACTGACTCAGGTTGTGAGTGCTGTCAACGCCGCAATGGCGCCGGCGGTGGGCGCAATCATGACGAGTCCGCGATAGAGCTGAATGATGGCGGTGCGGTCGATCGTTCCGGTGCGGGCCCGGTCGCAGTGCGCGGACTGAATCGCGGCTTCGATCTGGAACCGACCGAGCGGCGAACCGAGCGTGTGCGCGCGCCGCAGGAGCGCTTCACCTTCGGCGATCAGCGATTGGTCCCAGAGAGAAGTGTCCTGTTCGTCGAGGGGCGGCCACGGCGTACTCGCGCGGGCGGGAGCACGGGACTGGGCGAACGTGAGCAGCGCCGCGAGTCCCCACGCCTCGGGCTCGGTGTCGAGCAGGCTGGCCGTGAGCACGGCGAGCCACCGAGCCTCGTCGGCGATGGATACACGAATCTGATCGTGCTGGTCGAGCCAGTCGATTGCGTACGCGCCGTAGATGGCTTCGAGAACTGCGGGCAGGCGTGCGGGCAGGTCCGCGTGCGACGGAACTCGGAACGGGATGCCTGCGTCGCGGATGCGGCGCTTTGCACGAACCAGTCGCTGGGCCATGGCGGCGGGTTGAACGCCGAAGACCTGGGCGATGCGATCCGCGTCGAAGCCGAGAACAACCTGGAGCATGAGCGGGGTTCGCACCGTCGGGCTGAGCGCCGGGTGCGCGCACGCGAACAGCAGTTCCAACCGCTTATCGGGCAGTTGGTCTGAATCGGGTTCGAAGAGCGCGGCCGCGGGACGATCGTCGAGCGGTGCCGCGGTGCGCACCGCCGCGGATCCGATCACGTCGCGAATGCGGTTGCGCGCCACGGTGAGAAGCCATCCTTGCGGGTTGTCGGGAACACCGCTCGTGGGCCAGGTGCGCAACGCCCGTTCGAAGGCGTCCGCGAGTGCGTCCTCAGCCAACGCGAGGTCTCGCGTCGACGATGCCAGCACGGCCATGAGCCGTCCGTACGACTCCCGCGCGGCGCGTTCTGCGGCCGCGCGAGAGTCGTTGGAGCTCATTGGACTGGTTGGGCGCCCTGCCACGAACCGTTTACGAAGCGCGTGGCCGTCGGTCGAATCTCGACATGACCCCACGCCGCCGATGGTGACTGTCTGGCCCATTCAATGGCGGAGTCGATGTCGGGGACATCGATGATGATCGTGCCGCCGATCTGCTCCTTGGTGTCGGCGAACGGCCCGTCCTGAACGACCAGTTCGCCACCGATCAACGTGACCGTCGTCGTGGCGTTGGACTGTTGAAGTACCTCAGCGCTGACGAGCACGCCGGCTTGGTCGAGCGCCGTCGCGTACGCGTGGAACGCCCGCATTCCCTCGGCGAGCGCTTCGGGGCTGAGTTCCTCGACGGTCGGTTCGGGGTAGTGAAGCATGAGTGTGTATCGCATGATGGGCGTCCTTCCGGGTCGCGTTTTGATTCTGACACTGAAGTGACGAGTGATCAGTGGCGAAATCGACATCAATCTCGTCACCGAACACGTATTCCGGACGAACGAGCTTGCACAGGCGCCGCCCTACGAACGCGGAGTGGGGCGGACTGCTCAGTGACTGCCGTTCTTGATGCTTAGGGTGAGATCGATGCACCTTTGCCCAAAAGCAGAGGACGGGCATGTCACGCGGTCTCCAAGGGGGATTCATTCAGTACTGAATATCGAGCGCGTAGCGAAGGGCGCGGTCTAGCGCGGCTCTTTTGGCGAGGCTGAGATTCCCGACTGGGCTGGCGGCGAGCATGGAAAACGGAAGCGTCACAATGTTGTCGCACGTGATCACGCTTTCTTCGGGAAGACCTTCATCCGGGCCGACCTCGACTTCGGATCGGATTCCGCGAACCCTTCGCGTGATTGGTGCGCACGTTACGGCGGAGAGGACCTGAATGGCAGCGTTTCGAGTTAGCACGCACACCGGGCGCCGGCCAGCGGGACTTCCCAGATCGGCCCAGACGATGTCGCCTCTCGCTACCAATTCGGAAGCGTCTCTTTCGCCAGCCGAGCGGCGACTTCAACGACGATCGGGTCTTGCGGGGTGAAGCGATAAGCCGCCTGAAGTTCGGCATCAGCCTGGCGGACCTCTTCGGCATCGAGTACGGCTACTGCGCCCCTGCGCAGTAGCTCGGAACGACTGGTTCCGCGTTCGGCGGCAAGTCGATCGAGCCGCGTGACGAGATCGTCGTCTAGTTGCACCAGCACTTCGCGGCGACCCATGGACCATATGGTAACACATATGCTCGGTACGTCCATCACTTATTCGTGGTGTTGCCGCGCGGTGCTTTGAAGCGGCTATGCGTGGCTTCGGTGAGGTGACTCACCGCTTCCGCGATCGGGCAGGGCATTGGACGACACGTCAAGGTTCGCGGCAACGTGACGCAGCAACGCCAGTAGCTGGGTTCGATCGGCGGCCGTCAGAGCCGCACAGATCGTCGACTCCAGGGCCATCGCTCGTTCCATAGCGACCGCGAGAAGTGAGGCGCCGGCGTCCGTCAGGTGCAGGGTTCGGGTTCGACGGTCGGTCGGGTGAAGCCGACGCTCGAGAAGGCCGGACGCCTCCAGGTGGTCGACAATCGCCACCATGGTGCTGGGCGGAATGGCGAGGTGCTCTCCGCACGACTGCTGGGACTGACCCTCCGAACTGTCGATCGCGCGCAGAAGAGCGAAGTGGCGAGGTTCGAGTCCCAGCTCACCCACCACCGTCGCGAACCGTCGCGCCGTCTCGAATCCCAGTTGGGACAGGGTGAACCCGACCGAGTTCCCGGCGTGCGCGCCCACGGGCCCGGGGCGCCCGGACTCGGATTGGGAACCCTCAGGACTCATAGATTCAGTGTATCTGACTTTAGTTCGTGATAGAACTATTCCTTCAGGAGTGGTTCGCCCCCGAAGGGAAATTCATTATGGTTCACGCCGAGGCAGTCCGTGGATCGAGGCTCGAGCGTTTGGCTCGCGCGGTGATCCGCCACCGGCGACGGGTGATGCTGATCTGGTTGGTGCTGTTCATGGCTGGCGGCTTCGCCGCGTCCCAGCTCACCAGTCGCCTGAGCTACGACTTTTCGCTTCCCGGGCAGCCGGCCTATGAGACCGGGCAGAAGATCCTCCACCTCTACGGCAATGGCGGCACGGTCTCGCCCGGAGTGCTAGTGGTCACCGTGCCCGCGAGACAGAGTGTCCAGAGCGACGGCGCCACGATCGCGGCGGCGTTCGCGAAGGCGCAGCGGGCCAACCCCGAGGTCCGCTTCGTTGACGTTGCCAACACGCGCGACCCACATTTCGTGACCTCCGACGGCCGCACGACGTTCGCCTACCTTTTCGTGCCGATCAGCGGCGGGTTCGGCCCCGACAAGGCAATCGTCGCCGCGCAGCACAGCGTGACGTCGGCGCTGTCCGGGTACCACGTCGGACTGACGGGAATCGTCGCGCTCGGTTCAGGGGGCAGCACCAAGGGTCCGAGCGTCCTCATTGAGACATTGGTTGCGGGGGTGGGCGCGCTCGCGGTGCTCGCGTTCGTGTTCGCTTCCTTCATGGCGCTCGTTCCGCTGCTCATTGCCGCGGTGGCAATCCTCACTACCTTCCTCGTCTTGCTAGGCCTGTCGTATTTGACGCCCGTGTCGTTCATCGTCCAGTTCCTCGTCTCGCTCGTTGGACTCGGCGTCGCGATTGACTACTCGCTCTTGCTGGTAACGCGCTGGCGCGAGGAGCGCGCCAAGGGAATGGACAACGAAGAGGCTGTCGTACACGCGATGGCGACCGCGGGCCGAGCGGTGTTTCTGTCCGGCCTGACAGTGGCGATCGGTCTGCTATCACTGCTCGTCCTGCCCGTGCCGTTTCTGCGCAGTACCGGCATCGGCGGAATGTTGATCCCTCTCGTCTCGGTGATGGTGGTTCTCACGCTGCTGCCGGCGATCCTGGCCGGCGTGGGTCCGAGGGTGGACTGGCCCCGACTGCGTAATGAGAGTCACGCGAGTCGCGGCTGGACGTCGTGGGCGCGCGGAATCTCCCGGCGTCCCTGGCGCAGCGCCGGGGTCGCCATCGTGCTCCTCGGCATCGCCGTCATACCGGTCTTCCACATTCGCCTAGGTCAAACCTCGGCCCAAGCCGAGGCGCAGCGCGGTACGGCGCACGCGCTGTATCAGGAGCTGCAGGCGGGCGGGATACCCGCGGGTGTGATCACACCCATGGAGGTTCTCGTGACGTCGAGCGCCGCGACGTCCGTGCAGGCCCGACTCACCCACGTGGCGGGAGTCGATACCGCCGTCCTCGCGTCCGGTAACGCAGGGACGCGGTCGCACCTCTCGGACCTCGTCGTCATCCCCTCCATCGAGACCGTCAACAACGCCACCATGGCCCCGGTGATTGGCGTGGAGCAGACCCTGCGTGGTCGAGCGGGCGTCATCGGCGTGGCGGGGGAGGGGCCGGGTCAGCAAGCCTTCAACTCGGCCGTCTACGGCAATGTCCCGCTACTGCTGCTCGTCTTGGTGATCTTGATGTTCTTGCTGTTGGCCCGGGCCTTCCGCTCTGTGGTGCTCGCGATCAAGGCGGTCCTGCTCAACATCGTGTCGCTCGCCGCCACGTTCGGAATCCTCGCGTGGTTCTGGCAAGACGGGCACGGGTCGTCGGCTATCTTCTCCATTCCGGCGACCGGTGCGATCACCTTCTGGGTGCCGATCTCGGTCTTTGCGTTCCTCTTTGGACTCTCCATGGACTACGAGGTCTTCATCCTCACCCGCGTGCGCGAGGCGTACGACCGAGGGCTGTCGACGAAGGACGCGGTGGTGGAGGGCCTGAGCCGCACCGGCCGGCTCGTCACCTGCGCCGCTCTCATCTTGTTCCTCGCATTCGTGAGTCTGGCGTCCGCACCGATCACCGACGTCAAGGTGATGGCGACTGGACTCGGCATCGGCATCCTGATCGACGCCACCGTCGTGCGTGCCCTGTTGGTGCCCGCACTGGTCGTGCTCTTCGGGCGCTACAACTGGTGGCTGCCGCCTCGGTTCGCGCGCCTCCTCGGCGTCGCCCCGTCGGTGCTAGAGCCCGTCCCTGCGATACCAGTTGGGTGACACCACTGGAGGCTGCTAAGTGCTCGACTGCGCACTAGCGAGACGGCGACAACTCTTCGATGACGATTGGTGCGGCGATGCGCCGGGGAGCGGCCAGTCGGATCCGGATCGTGCGCCTAAGTCGAGCCAGTGGGGGCGCCGACGCCGTCAGTGGGCCGCGACGCGCGGCGCTGATGCCAGCGCACCAGCCAGGAGCCCGGCCACCTTCCGGCGGCGTGATGTGTGCGGCGTCCAGTCCCGAACACTCGAGCAACCACGAGACCACTGAGTTTGAGCTCCACGGGTCGCCGACCTTAAGTTCGTCGCGCCCCCACACCAGCGTTGGAACGTAGGGTGCCAGATCCAAGAGCCGACGCGTTGGCGTCGCGTCCGAGGTGAGGTGGATCGGGCTCGCCGCGGGGTCCGCGCGAACCTCTCCGTCCAACCAACAACGAACCTCGTAGCGAAGGATTCCAAATCTTCCGGCGCCGCGAAGGGCGACGGGTCCTTCGGCAATGACACCTCGCTCGTCGTCATCGCGCGCAAGGTGCGTCATTTCGATGATCACTGAGCGCTGAGGGAGGCGCACTCGGAGAGCCGAGTGAAAAAGCTCGCACCGCGGACGCCGCGCGACGAGCGCGTCGATTGTCTCGTATGAGGTCGACGAGAGTCGCACGACGGATCCGCGCGCGCGAATCGGCACCCAGTAGAGATCGATTCCGTAATCGTCCAATCCTTCGGCGGAGCCGGCGCGTGATCCCGCTGGATTCGCTTCGTCGTTGTTGTCGCCGAGACCGTGCATCACCACCTCCACTGTCGAGTTTGCCCGCGTGCGGGCCTTTCGCGAGCGGGACCTTGGCAATCTTGTCCAAACTGACCCCAGACCTACCCTGCGGGGGCGATTGTGAGGAACTTCGCGAGAATGACCCTGGGATTCGCGAAGCCAGCGAGAGGCTCGGCGAAGCGCTCATCTGTGGGAAAAATGGGGTTATCTCGTTGATTGTGTTCACAATCCTGGGGATAAGGAAAGAAAAAAGGTCCGGTTCTGGGCAAAAGTGTCGGATTTGCCAATTTCTATTGGACAGCGTGTGACGGCTCTGGCACAGTGTCACTCGTAGTTCACGGAGTACCTGTCGACGATCAGTCAACTCGAGAGAGTGGATTGACGGAGAAGGAAGGGACCTCGCAAGAGGGACGGACTTTCTCACCGGGCAGCGGAGTTCGGTCCGCTGTTCGTACGGCGAATGACGTGGAGTGCCCGCCATCACGCGGAGGCCTGTCCGACACGGGTCATCGGGTGGTGTGCCTTCGGGAACCCCGAGGGGCTGGGGAGCTTCGGCTCACTGGTCACTCGGGGTTCTCGGCTATTCAGCCCCACTTTCACGAAGTTCGGGGCGCGACACTGTCAGGGTGACCGTGAACGAGACATTCGAGATGCGCCGAGCGAGTGGGCGCGACGCGCTTGCGGTTGCCGAGGTCCACATGGGCTCGTGGCGCGTCGCCTATCGCGGCGTCATCCCTGACGAGTACCTCGATGCGTTGGATATCGAAGTGCGGGCTAGCCGATACAAATTCGACGCGGATGGGCCCGATGACCTCGCGACGTGGATCGCCCTGGAAGACGGGGCAGTCGTCGGGTTCGTCACAATCGGTCCGTGCGACGACGAAGACACGCTCGGTGCGGGCGAGATCTACGGGCTCTACGTCGAGCCGGACCGCTGGCGTTCCGGGGTCGGCGCGCGCCTGATGGCAGAGGGTAAGGAACGACTCCGCGAGCGAGGATTCAGCGGCGCAGTCCTGTGGGTGCTCGAACGAAACCCGCGGGCGCGCGCGTTCTACGAGGCCTGTGGCTGGCGCGTCGACGGCGCGACGAAGACCATTGACTTCGCTGCTGAGACGCTGGTCGAGGTTCGGTACCGCACCGCGCTGGTCGATTCCGCCGGGCCACCCTTGGAACGCGGGGCGCAAGCGAACTTGAGTTAGAAGAGCGCTCCCGGCTCCGCCGGCGCGATCAACTCCGGACCGTCGTTCTTGACTGACCCCACCGCCTTGTCGACACCAAAGTGCGTCAGTGTGCCGGCGGGGGCCGGCACCAACAGGAGCGCGCGCTCCTCGGGTCCGTGGTCAGCGACGTCAAGCCACGTCTCAACGTCGTCGCGCTCCAACACGACGGGCATGCGGTCGTGCAGCCCGTCCAGATCGTCACTGGGTGTAGTGGTGATGATGGTGCACGTGCGCGTCGCCTCGGCGTCACGCGGACCTTCGGGGTCGCGCCAGTACTCGTAGAGACCGGCGAAGAGGAGCGGGTCGCCGTCGACTCGGGTGAAGAAGTGGGGCTGGCGATCCTTACCGGGGCGGTGATCCCATTCGTAGAAGCCGTCGACGGGGATCACGCAGGTCCGCTTGGCGTAGGCGCTGCGAAAGGATGGCTTCTCGGCCACGGTTTCGCCGCGCGCGTTGAAGAGGCGGTTGCCGATCTTGGGATCCTTGGCCCAGCTCGGCAGGAGCCCCCACCGGTAGCGATCGAGCACACGCGCTCCCTCAACGTCGGCCGCGGCGAAGAGTCGTCGCTGGGGTCCGATGTTCCAGCTGGGGTTGCCGTCGGGTTCGATGCCCGCGGCGAGCGCGGCGTCCAGAAGTCGGGCCAGGCGAATGGGGGGCGTGAAGAGGGCGACGCGTCCGCACATGGCTTCTCCTTGGGTCTCGAGCTTGGGCTGACCCACGGGTCTTAGGGGGACTCGCAGCGCCGATTACTGGTCAGATTACGGGCTTTTCGTCCCCCAAAGACGCAGTGGCGGGTGTCGTGGGGTCTGGCTACTCTTACGAACAAGTGTTCGCTTTAGCCCCCCGACCGACCCTCCCCGACGACCTCGTGGCCACCCTGCGCCCCGTCACGCTGGCGACGGGACGTCGCCTCGCGCTCGGTGCGCCCTGGGACGCGCTCGTGCCGGCGGGCGCGTTGCGGCGCGGTTCGACGATCTCCGTGCAGGCGCCGCCGGGCTGGGGTGGGTTGAGCGTGGCGCTCAGTCTGGTGAGTGAGGCGAGCGCGCGAGGTCACTGGGTGGGGGTGGTCGGCGTCGACGGACCCGGCGTCGTCGCCATCGCCGACCTTGGCCTCGACCTTCGTCGCGTGCTCTTCGTGCCGCGTCCGCGCGGCGCGTGGGCCGAGGTGGCCGCCGACCTGCTCGACGGGGTCGACCTGTTGGTGCTGCGGCCGCCGTCGCGCGCGTCGCTGCTGGCGGCGCGACGCCTGACCGATCGCGCCCGGGAGCGCTCGACCGTGCTGGTTGTGCTCGGCGAGGCTCGCGGAACGTGGCCGCTGCCGACGGACCTCACCTTCCTCGTCACTGGTGCGCGTTGGCACGCGTCGTCGCGCCTCGACGAGCGTCACCTGAACGTGCGCGTGACGGGACGCGGCGCGGCCCAGCGTGGCGCCGATCACGTGGTGGTGCTACCGGACGGCCAGGGCCGCGCGGCGGCCGGTTGAATGGAACGCCTGCTCGCGGTATGGGTGCCGGTGCTCGGCGACGAGTCGCCCGACGGATCGACGCTGCGCACGTACCTCACGCTGCTCGACGCGCTGGTGGTGCTGTGTCCGTTCACCGAGCCGGTGCGCCTGGGCCTCTACGCGCTGCCGGTGCGCGGGCCGAGTCGGTTCTTCGGTGGCGAAGGAGCGGTGCTCGACGCCGTAGCCACGACGGTGCACGACGTCACCGGCTTAGAGTCGCGTCTCGGCGTGGCCGACGGACTCTTTTGCGCCGAGCTGGCGGCGCGACGCGCGGTGGTGGTGCCGCGCGGCGCGACGGATGCCTTTCGTCGTGCGCAGTCGCTCGACGTCCTGGGACGTAAGGACCTCGCCACTACCTGTCGCCGTCTGGGTCTGCACACGGTGGGCGCGTTCGCCGACCTCGACGCGGCGCGCGTGGCCGAACGCTTCGACGGCCACGCGCTGCACCTACACCAGGTGGCGCGTGGGGAGGCTAGTGAGCTCTCCGGCCAGCGCGACGCGCGTTTGCCCGCACGTCTGGCGCACCTGCGCGGTGAGACCGTAGTGCTCGGCGAGCAGCGCGGTTTCTTCGGCCAGCGCGGCGCCGGTGACGACCGCGCCGAGGCCGCGGCCCACCGGGTCCGGCGTCGCCTCGGTGCTGACGCGATCGTGGTGGCGTCGCTGCACGGTGGGCGCGGCCCCGAGGACCGCGCCACGCTGGTCCCCTGGGGTTCGCCCGAGGCGCTGCGCGACGACGCGCCCTGGCCCGGCCAGTTGCGCGCACCCCTGCCGGCGACCACCCTCGCGCACCCGGTCGCGGTGGAGCTACGCGGCGCCGACGGCAAAGCCGTGCGCGTCTCGGCGCGCGGCTTGCTCAGCGCGATCCCGGTCGTGGCGGTCCTGTCACGCACGCGCCGCGAGGTCGTGTGGTTCGCGGGTCCCTGGCCGATCGTCGAGCGGTGGTGGGCCGCGGCGCGGCGACGCGCGCACCTGCAGGTCGTGCTCGACACCGGCCAGGCGGCGCTGCTGGTCGCCGAGTCGGGTCGGTGGTGGCTCACGGGGATCTACGACTGATGGCGACCTACGCCGAACTGCACGCCCACTCGGACTTCAGCTTCCTCGACGGGGCGAGTGACCCCGAAGAGCTCGCAGCCGAGGCGACGCGCCTGGGGCTGGGCGCGCTGGCGCTCACCGATCACCACGGCCTCTACGGCGTGGTGCGTTTCGCCGAGGCGGCGAGGGCCTTTGGCCTGGCCACCGTCTTCGGCGCGGAGATCACGCTCAGCGGCGACGACGACCGCGTCGGGGTGCGCGACCCGTCGGGCGAGCACGTGGTCGTCCTGGCGCGGTCGCCCGAGGGCTACCGGCACCTCTCGGTGACCCTGGCCGAGGCCCTGCTGGCGCGCGAGGAGAAGGGCGCACCGCGCTGCACTATCGAGGGCCTCGCGGCCAACGCGCGCGAGTGGTTGGTCCTGACGGGTTGTCGCAAGGGTCCGTTGGCGCGCGCGCTGCTCGCCGAGGGACCGCGCGCCGCCGAGCGCGCGTTGAACGGTCTCGTCGATCGGTTTGGACGCGAGAACGTGGCGGTCGAGCTGTGGGACCTCGGCGCGCCCGACGACGTGGCGCGTAACGACGCGCTCGCCGAGATCGCGGTGCGCCGCGGTGTCGACGTCATCGCGACCGGCAACGTCCACTACGCCACTCCCGAGGCCTTCGCTCGAGCCAGCGTGCTCTCGGCCATCCGCGCCCGGCGCAGCCTCGAGGAGATGGAGGGATGGGTGAGCGCCTCGCCGCTCGCGCACCTGCGCGGCGACGCCGAACAGCGCCGGCGCTTCGCGCGCTGGCCCGGCGTAGTGGACCGAGCCGGTGAGCTCGGCGCCGCGCTGGCCTTCGACCTGCGCCTGGTGGCGCCCAACCTGCCGGCGTATCCGACGCCGCCGGGGATGGACGAGCAGGCTTATCTGGAGGTAGTGGTGGCCAGCGGTGCGACGCAGCGCTACGGACCGCGCGGGGCCGAGCGTGTGCCCGGCGCGTGGCGCCAGATCGACCACGAACTCTCGGTGATTGGAACGCTCGGCTTCGCCGGGTACTTCCTCACCGTCTGGGACATCACCGAGTTCTGTCGACGTCACGACATCTACTGCCAGGGCCGCGGCTCGGCGGCCAACTCGGCCGTGTGCTTCTCACTGGGCATCACCAACGCCGACGCGGTGGCGCTCAACCTCTTCTTCGAGCGCTTCCTCTCCCCGGCGCGTGACGGCCCGCCCGACATCGACGTGGACATCGAGTCGGGTCGACGCGAGGAGGTGATCCAGTACGTCTACGAGCGCTACGGACGACGCCACGCCGCCCAGGTCGCCGCCGTGATCACCTACCGCACGCGCTCGGCGCTGCGCGACGTGGCCCGAGCCTTCGGGCTCGACGAGGCCGAGGCCAGCGCGCTGCGCGACGGGGTCGACCGTCACACCATGACCTCGGTGTCGTCGGGCGCGCCGGCCCAGATCGTCGAGATGGCCACCGAACTGCTCGACCGGCCCCGACACCTGGGTATCCACTCGTGCGGCATGGTGCTGTGCGACCGACCGGTGACCGAGGTCTGCCCGGTCGAGTGGGGCCGCATGCCCGGGCGCACGGTCCTGCAGTGGGACAAGGACGACTGCGCGGCGATCGGCCTGGTCAAGTTCGACCTGCTGGGGCTGGGCATGCTCGACGCCCTGCACCGCGCGGTCGACGTGGTGCGCGACTTCCACCAGGTGCCGATCGACCTCGGGCTGCTCGCCCAGGAGGAGGCCGTCTACGACCTGCTCTGCGAGGCCGACACCGTGGGGGTCTTCCAGGTCGAGTCGCGCGCCCAGATGGCCACGCTGCCGCGCATGCGCCCGCGCTGCTTCTACGACCTGGTGATCGAGGTGGCCCTCATCCGTCCCGGTCCGATCCAGGGCCACGCGGTGAACCCCTACCTGCGCCGGCGCCGCGGCGAGGAGATAGTGACCTACCTGCACCCGCGCCTCGAGCCCATCCTCGCGCGCACCCTCGGCGTGCCGCTCTTCCAAGAGCAGCTCATGGAGATGGCCGTCGCGGTGGCTGGCTTCTCACCGGCCGAGGCCGACGAGCTGCGCCAGGCCATGGCCGCCAAGCGCTCCGAGTTGCGCATGCTCAAGCTCAAGAGCCGCTTCTACGCGGGCATGGCCGACAACGGCATCACCGGTGAGGGCGCCGACCAGCTGTTCGACGCGCTGTCGGCGTTCTCGAACTTCGGCTTCCCCGAGTCGCACGCCGTCTCCTTCGCCCACCTCGTCTACTGCTCGGCGTGGATCAAGACCTACTATCCGGCGGCCTTCCTGGTGGCGCTGCTCAACGCCCAGCCGCTGGGCTTCTGGTCGCCCCAGAGCCTGGTCGCCGACGCGCGCCGCCACGGCGTCGTCGTGGTGCGTCCTGACGTCAACCGCTCGCGAGCCGGTGCGATGCTCGAGGGATCACTCGACGCGCCGATGGTGCGCCTGGGTCTCGCGTCGGTACGCGGGATCGGTGACGAGCTGGCCGAGCGGATCGTCGCGGGCGCGCCCTGGGCCGGACCAGAGGATCTCACGCGCCGGGCCGGGTGCCGCGAGAGCCACCTCGAGGCGCTGGCGGCCGCCGGCGCGCTCGACGGCTTCGGCGAGAGCCGACGCGCGCTGGCCTGGTCGGCCGGCCCGGCGGCCCAGGGAACGCCCGACCGCCTGGCCGGGGTGGTGACCGGCATCGTGGCACCGCCACTACCGGTGACGAGCGAGATGGAGCGCGTCGCCGACGACCTCTGGTCGCTCGGCTTGACCCCCGAGGCAACCGCGATGGCCCTCGTGCGCGCCGAGCTCGACGAGCGAGGGATCACCCGCGCCGACTGCCTGGCCGGCGCCGAGAGCGCTCGCGTGAGCGTGGCCGGAGTGGTCACGCACCGCCAGCATCCCGAGACCGCCAAGGGCGCGGTCTTCCTCAACCTCGAAGACGAGACCGGCCACATCAACGTGATCTTCTCCAAGGGCGCCTGGGCGCGCTGGTCACTGGTCGCGCGCACCAACCCGGCACTAGTGATCCGCGGCAAGTTGGAACGTGGCCAGGGGAGCCTGGCGCTGAGCGCGGAGTTCGTCGAGCCTCTGGCGCTCGCAGCGGTCACGCCGTCGCGCGACTGGCACTGACATCACCCGACGATGAAGCACCGTCACCGTTAACGTTTCGCATCGTCGACCGCGCGAGGTGATGGATATGGATACGACCGAGGCACTGGCATTCGTCGAGGTGCACGGTGTCGTACTCGCATCGGCCAAAGGCCCCGTCGCACGCATGTCGGAGGTGATCGCCGGCGAGCCGATTCACGGCAGCTGGTGGGGACACCCCCAGGGCGGCGAAATCTACCGGGTCCTCAGTTTCTTGCAGGAGTCACCCGACGTGCTGGTGTGTCGGGTAATCGACGGCAAGGTCACCCTGGTCCACCGTCGGCTGTGGCCGGCGCTGATCCGCGCCGCCGATAGATTCGCGCCGGAACGTCTCGCCCGCGTCGAGCAGGAACACACTGCGTCGGGTCGTCACATCAATCACGAGACGCCATTCCCCTTCTGGGCTGATCGCGGCATCCGCGACGCGGCCGAGCGGCTCAGCGAGTCAGAGGCACTGGAGGCGCTGGGCGAGTGGGCCCGATGAGCGACCACGGCGCGTCGGTACGCTCTTCGCATGGATGAGTTGAAGCTGCTGCAAGGAGTGCTGACCAAGACCGGTGACCTCGTCGCGGGAGTGCGTGACGATCAGTGGGATCTACCCACACCGTGTCCGGAGTACGACGTTCGCACGCTGACCAATCACCTCGTCGGCTGGATTCAGGTGTTCGACGCGAGTGCGAACGACCGGAGGTTCGAGGGCGATCCGTCGGCCTGGGAGGTCGGGTCCGATCCGGGCGGCGAGTTTCGCACGGTCGCGGACCGCGTCGTCGCCGGCTGGCGCGAGCACGGGCTCGATCGCACGGTACGCATGATGGGCGGCGAGCAGCCCGCCGAGATGGTGTTCAACATGACGCTCATGGAGTACTTGACCCACGGCTGGGACCTGGCGGTCGCCACCGGCCAAGACGTTCCCTTCAGCGACGAGGAGGCGCTCGACACGTTGGCACGGGCCGAACGCACACTGCCGCCGCAGTACCGCGGGGAGGGCATGCCTTTCGGCGAGATCGTCAACGTCCCCGACGACGCCCCCGCGACGCACCGGATGGTGGCGTTCCTCGGCCGACACCCGTAGGAACTTTTCGATAGTTGCTTTCAAGCCGTCACAATTCGTGACGGCGTCGACTCAGGCGAAGGCGAACTCTGGGCGCTCGCCCGCCTCGATCTCCTTGGCCACCAATACTTGAGCCAGTGGGAGGTCCTCGGCGTGAGTCACGCCGATGCAGCGCGAACTCGTCTGCAGTACGTCGAAGCGCAGTGGCGTCTTGTGCAGGATCGAACCCACGAAGCTCGGCAACTGGATCTCCGGCTCGACCGAGAAGTCATGGGTCGCCACGGCCGATCGCATGAGCGGCAGGATCAACGGATGAAAGCCCCACAGGTTCATCGACACGGTCGTCGAGGGGTGCAGGATCGACGGCTCCTGGCCGTCCTCGGCCAGGTAGCCCTCCAGAGTGGCGCGGACGTTGCGGCGCTCGACGATGTCGGTGAGGTGACCGTTGACCACGCGACAGGCCCCTCGCGAGACCGGCAGCTCGCCGACCAACGCGCGATCGAGCTCGTAGCCGATAAGGCAGTTGTTGGGACTGGTCGCCAGGTGCGTGCCTAGCCGTAGGAAGGCGTCGCGACCGTAGAGGTCGTCGGCGTTGGAGACACCGAAGGGTCGCGTCAGGTCGAGCTGCTCGGTGGCCGACAGCACCGCGTCGACGGTGCCGCGCAGACTCTCCTGGACCGCGAAGGCCACGCGTCGACCGCGCGGCCACTGGGCGGCGACGTGCTCTTCGATCTGCGGTCCGGTGTCGGGGTTCACCACGATGACGATCTCGTCAAAGCCCGCGGCGTAGGCGTCGGACGCCAGCAGGTCGATCACGCCCTCGCCGTGCAGGCCCACCGGCGCGAGTTGCTTGAGACCCCCGTAACGGCGCGCGCGCCCGGCGGCCAGGATGATCAGCGACGGACCGTTCACGGAGACCACCTCACGACAGCCGAGGCCCAGGTCATCCCGGCCCCGAAGCCGGTCAGCAGCGCCAGGTCGCCCGGCTTGACCCGGCCGTTGTCGATCGCGTCAGCCACGGCGAGCGGAATCGACGCGCTGGACGTGTTGCCGTAACGGTCCAGGACCACCACCGCGCGCTCCATGTCCACGCCCAACCTCTGACAGGCCGCCTGGATGATTCGAATGTTGGCCTGGTGGGGGATGACCAGGCTGAGTTCGTCGGGGGTAACGCCCGCCTTGGCCAACGCCTCCTCGGCCGAACTCACCACGACGCGCACCGCGCGCCGGAAGACCTCTTTGCCGTCCATCTGGATGTAGCCCCCGTGCTCGCAGGTGAGCAGGTCGGCCCACTCGCCGTTGGTGCCCAGGGAGAAGGAGAGAATGTCGCTGTCGCCCTCGTCGTACTCGAGCACCGTGGCGCCGGCGCCGTCGGCGAGCAGCACCGCCATGTTGCGGTCCTCCCAGTCGACCCAGCGCGAGAGGTGTTCAGCGCCCACCACGAGCACGCGCTTGTTGCCGGTCTCGAGCAGGCCTTCGGCGGTGCGCAGCGCGAACATGAATCCGCTGCACGCGGCGTTGAGGTCCATTGCCGGACACGTGAGGCCGATGTCGGTGGCCAACATGGGCGCGGTGGCGGGCACGACCCGGTCCGGAGTGGTGGTGGCCAGGATCAGAAAGTCAATGTCGCCCGGGCCAACGCCCGCGTCGTCCATTGCCCGCTGGGCCGCCAGGGCACCCAAGGTGCGCGACGACCCGCCAATGCGCCGTTCGCGGATGCCGGTGCGCTCAGTGATCCATTCGTCAGACGTGTCGAGGGTTTTGGAGAGCTCGTCGTTGGTGACCACCCGGTCGGGGACCGCGATGCCCCACCCCCTGAACCGAACGCCCATGTCAATCCTCTCGTCGGCTGGATGAAAGTCTAGGGGCTGGACCTAGGTGGACGAGGGTGCCGCCACGATCTGCAGTGAACACCGGGCCGCGCAGATCAGATTCCCTTGGTCGTCGGTGAGGTCAATGGCCCACACGTGTACTCGGCGGCCCTTTCGCAACGGGCGCGCCGTCGCCGTCAAGGTCCCCTCAGTCATCGAGCGAAGGTGTGAGCAGTTGAGCTCGGTGCCCACCGCAACGTGTTCGGGCCACACGTTGTGCGTAGCGCCGATGGAGGCCGCCGATTCGGCGAGCAGGGCCGAGATCCCACCGTGGAGCAGCCCGAACGGCTGGTGACTCCTGGGCCCCACCTCCAGGGTCAACACGACGCGCTCGTCGCTCACCTCGACGATCTCGACGCCGAGGTGCTCGTGCACGTTGGGCCGGTTCGTCGCGAACTCGAACGTCTCATCAGTCATCGGGGCGAGTCTATGAGCGGCCGGTAGCCTCTACCCATGACAAAAACGGTCGAGCTACGCAGCGACAGCCACACGAGGCCGACACCGGCGATGCGCGAGGCCATGGCCCAGTCGGTCGTCGGTGACGACGGTTTTGGCGAGGACCCGACGGTGATCGCGCTCGAGGAGCTCTACGCACAGATGGTGGGCAAGCCCGCCGCCGTCTTCGTCCCGTCGGGGGTCATGGCCAATCAAGTCGCGCTACGCGTGCTGACGCGACCGGGCGACGCCGTGATCTCGGGGAACTACAGCCACATCTATCGCTACGAGTACGGCGCCGCGGCGCGCAACGCCTCCGTGCAGTTCTCGCCAGTGAACGATCCGGGCGGCGTGCTCAACGTCGACGACGTGCTGGGAGTGCTCGACTCGGAACGAGATCACCAGCCCCACGTGTCGCTGATCACGACCGAGAACACGCACATGGCCGCCGGCGGTGCGCCGTACCCGATTGGCGACCTGCGCGCGCTGGCCGCCGCAGTCGACCGGCCCATCCACTTAGACGGCGCTCGTCTCTTCAACGCGGTAGTGGCGACGGGCACGAGCGCGGCGGAGTACGCGGCGTGTGCAACCTCGGTGTCATCGTGCCTCACCAAAGGCTTGGGCGCCCCGGTCGGCTCACTGCTCGCAGGGTCGAGCGACTTCATCTCCGCGGCGCGCCTCGAGCGCAAGCGCCTCGGCGGCACCATGCACCAGTCCGGTGTCGTCGCGGCCGCCGGTGTCGTCGCGCTCAACACCATGGTCGAGCGTCTCGCCGAGGACCACGTGCGTGCCCGACGACTGGCCAAGTGCTTCGCAGCGGCGCTGCCCGAGGCGAACTACGACCCCGAGTCGTGCCAAACCAACATCGTGACGTTCGATCATCCCGAGGCGCGCCGGATCGTCGCTGACCTGATCCAACGTGGTGTGTTGGGTGACACGATCGCGCCCACGCGCGCTCGCTACGTGACGCACGCGGACCTGACCGACGAGGACCTCGACTACGTGGCCGAGGTCCTCGCGTCGTACCGGTTGAGCTAGCGGTCGCTGACCCGCGCGAGGCTCGTCCTCCCTGGTCACCCCGGCCCACCGGCGGGTAGCCTGTTGGCGGCCCACGGGGCTGCAACTATGACGGAAATCCTTCACCTCTCCACGTTTCTGCGCCGACCGTTCTACGAGTCGAGCGGCGAACGGATCGGTCGCGTCCAGGACCTGGTCGCTCGCCTCGGTGAGGACGCGCACCCGCCGATCGTTGGTGCCGTTATCCGCATCGAGGGCCGGGACCTCTTCGTGCCGATTCGCAAGATCGGGGGCCTTCGTGAGGGCCGTCTGACCTTCGAGGGCAAACGCGTCGACCTGCGCCGCTTTGAGCGGCGCCCCGGCGAGATGCTGCTGGCCGAGGACCTGCTGGCGCGTCACTCGATCAACCTGGTGCGTGGTCGCCTAATCACCGCCAATGAGATCGAGATCGCCGAGATTGACGGCAAGTGGGAGGTGGTCGGTGTCGACGCCGGTCCGCGCCCGCTGCTGCGACGGCTCCTCGGCCCGAGCATCGGCCAACGCGTGAAGGGTGACTCGATCGTCGACTTCGCCTCGATCGAGCCCTTCGTCGGGCACGTGCCCACCGCGCGGCTGCGTATACCGTATCGAAAGCTCGCCAAACTCCACCCGGCCCAGATCGCCGACCTGGTCGAGCAGGCCAGCCACGAAGAGGGCGAGGAGATCATCGAGGCGGTGGGCCTGGACCGCGAGCTCGAGGCTGACGTCTTCGAAGAGCTCGACACCGTCCACCAGCTCGAGTTCCTTGAGGGCCGCACCGACGCCGAGGCGGCACGACTGCTCGCGCGGATGGAGCCCGACAACGCGGCCGACCTGATCAACGAGGTCGACCAGGATCGGCGTCGTCCCATCCTCGAGGGGCTGCCGGCTATTCAGCAGGCCAAGGTGCGCAACCTGCTGTCCTACAACGCCGACACCGCTGGGGGACTCATGAGCCCGGACTTCATCTCCGTGGGCGCCAGCGCGACGGCCGGCGACGCGCTGGCGGCGATCCGCTTCTCCTCCGTGCCGGCCGAGTCGCTGTCGTCCGTCTTCGTGCTCGACGAGGAGGGCCACCCCGTGGGCGCCGCGTCGGTGGCGTCACTGGTGCGCGCGCGCGAATCCGAGACCGCGCTGAGCGTCGCACGCACGCCCCTGGCCCACGTGCACCCGCAGTGGGACCTGCACCAGGTCGCGCGCAAGATGAGCGACTTCAACCTGACCGTGGTGCCGGTGCTCGACGACGAGCACGACCAAGTGGTCGGAGTCGTCACGGTCGATGACCTCCTCGAGACGCTGCTGCCCCAAGGCTGGCGTCGCGAGTTCGGTATGACGGCGGTCGAGGAGTGACCGCGCGTCAGGCCTCGGGTCACGTTCTAAGGGGGTCCGACTGAAACCTCCCAGTACCAGCTCAACCGCGCAGTACGTCTCGGCAGTCTCGCGATCGGACCTTGTAGGTCACTGAATCCCTCGGTCTCGTGGCTGTTCGATAACCGCCCACGACGATCAGAGAGGAGGAACCGTGTCCGGCCTGACGAGCGACAACCAGATACGAGGGGCCTTCGGGACCCTCTCTGACCACGACACGAGCGAGCGCCGCGGCTACCGCGGTCGTCTCCTCGCGCTGCTCGCCATCATCGGTCCCGGCCTCATCGTCATGGTTGGCGACAACGACGCCGGGGGAGTCTCGACCTACGCCCAGGCGGGTCAGAACTTCGGGTACAGCCTGCTGTGGACGCTGCCTCTGTTGATCCCGGTGCTCGTGGTCAATCAAGAGATGGTGGCGCGACTCGGTGTCGTCACCGGCGTCGGTCACGGGCGCCTCATCCGCGAGCGAATCGGACGGCGCTGGGGCACGTTCTCCATCTCGGCAATCCTGTTCCTCAATTCTCTGATCATCGTGACCGAGTTCATCGGCATTTCGCTCTCGATGCGCTACTTCGGCGTATCGCCCTTCGCGTCCGTGCCGGTGGCCGCGGTGGCTCTCTTCGCCATGACCGTCACGGGTTCGTTTCGCCGGTGGGAGCGATTCATGATGCTCTTCGTCGCGGTCAACGCGGTGGTCGTCCCTCTGATCATCCACGCACACCTCTCGGGTGCGAGCATCGCCCACGGCCTCGTGGTGCCGCACGTGCGTGGAGGTTTCTCCTCGGCCGGCGTGCTGTTGATCATCTCGATCATCGGCACCACGGTCGCGCCCTGGCAGCTGTTCTTCCAGGAGAGCAACATCGTCGACAAGAAGATCTCGCCACGCTGGATGAACTACGAGCGTGCCGACACCGTCATTGGATCGTTCGTGGTGGTCATCGTCGCGACCCTGCTCATGGGGGTGACCGCGGCCGGGCTCTCCTCGCACGGCGGAACGAACGCCTACACCAACGCGCTCGCGGTGGCCCGCGGCCTCGGCCAGCACGTGGGTCACGGGTCCGGAACGCTCTTCGCGCTCATCTTGCTCAACGCGTCGATCATTGGTGCGGCTGTCGTGACCCTCGCCTCGAGCTACGCCCTCGGCGACCTCTCCAATCGCTTCAACCAAGGACTCAACGTCCCCTTCCGCGAAGGTCGGGACTTCTACGGGGCTTTCGGCGCCCTGCTGGTGGCAGCGGGCGTCGTGACGCTCGTGCCCGGTGCGCCCCTCGGGCTCATCACGTTGGCGGTGCAAGCGTTGTGCGGTTTGATGCTGCCCAGCACGACGATCATCGTCCTGCTGCTCGCCAACGATCGCGCGGCCCTCGGCCCGTGGGTCAATCCGCGTTGGCTCAACGCATTGGCCGTGGTGATCGTGACGGTCCTCACCGTGCTCTCGATCGTGATGATGATCTCCACGCTCTTCCCGTCGGCCCCGGTCGTGACCCTGCTCAAGGCGTTCGGTGCGATCGGTGCGATCGGCCTCCTTGTCGGACTGCCGTTGGGGCTGCGCCGCGCGGGACCTCGCCCCGTGTTTGCGGGCGACCGGCTCGACTGGCGCACGCCGCGTCTCGCGCTGTTAGAGCCCCTGCCGCGAACGCGCGGACGCACGTGGCTGTTGCGCGGTGTGGGGACGTACCTCACGCTCGCGGGAGTGCTGCTCGTTGTGCGCATCGCCCAGTTGGCCACCTCATAGGCTCGCAGGATGAGTATGGCGCCGACCCTCGTGTGCGTCCACGCCCACCCCGATGACGAAGCCCTGTTCACGGCCGGTATCACCGCGCACTACGCGGCGCGCGGCGGGCGCGTGGTGCTCATCACCTGTACCAACGGCCAGCTCGGAATTGATGGCGCGGGGCGCCCCGGTTCACACCCCGACCACGACGTTGTCGCGACTCGCGCGACGCGCGCCGCCGAGTTGCAACAAGCGGCCGAACTGGTGGGCTACTCGCGCGTGGTCACCCTTGGCTACGACGACTCCGGCCTGCCCGGGTGGGCCCAGAACACTCGCGCCAGCGCGTTCGTCCACGCCGACGCCGACGCCGTGGCGCGCACCTTGGCGGCCCTCTTCGACGAGGTGGACGCGACCGTCGTTGTCACCTACGACGAGAACGGCTTCTACGGCCACCCCGACCACATCATGGCCAACACCGTCACGCAACGCGCCATTCAACTGTCCTCCAGCGTCGAGCGGCTCTACTACCCGGTGGCGCCCAAGCGGGTGCTGGAGAGTTTCATACCCCTGGCCAAGGAGCGCGGGGTCTTCATGCCGGTGTGGGTGATGCGCGGAATCGGCGTGGACGACGACGTCGTCGCCACGACCATGGACGTAGCCCAACACGCCAACCTCAAGCAGCGCGCCATGGCCACGCACGCGTCCCAGGTGGACAACGCCGACCTGGTGACCATGGACGAGGAGCTCTTCTCGATGCTCTTCGGCGTCGAGTACTACCAGCGCGCCTGGAGCCGTCACCCCGTGACGGGTGACGAGCACGACCTTTTCGGAGGACTGACATGAGTGACACATTGACCTTCATGGCGGTGCACGCGCACCCGGACGATGAGGCCTCCTCCAGTGGCGGGATCCTGGCGCTGCTGGCCAGCCAGGGGGTGCGCACGGTTCTCGTCACCTGCACCAACGGCGAGTTCGGTGACGCCCCCGGTGGCGTCAAGCCCGGCGAGGGCGATCACGACGCCGACGACGTGGCCGTACTGCGTGCGAAGGAGCTCGAGCGCGCGGCGACGGCGCTGCGCGTGACGCGCCTGGTGCGCCTGGGCTATCGCGACTCGGGAATGCGCGGGTGGCCCCAGAACGACGACCCGCGCTCGTTCTGGGCCACGCCGGTCGACGTCGCCGCCGGGCGCCTTCTCGAGTTGATGCGCGAGGAGCGGCCCCAGGTGGTGATGACCTACAACGAGCACGGCTTCTACGGCCACCCCGATCACGTGCAGGCCCACCGCATCACCATGGCGGCCGTCGCGCAACTCGACTACGAACCGACGGTGTACTTCAACGCGATCCCCGAGTCGATCATGGCCACGTGGCGCGAGCGATGGGAGCGCGAGGAACGAGAGAAGATCGAGGCCGACGCGGAGCGCGGCATCGTGCGCGAGCCGGACCCCGTGGACCTGAGCGTTGACGGCGAGGAGATCGAGCTGGGAACGCCCGACGACCAGATCGACGCCGCCATCGACGTCTCTGCGGTGACCGATGCGAAGTACGACGCACTCGGTGCGCACGAGTCGCAACTCGCCGACTCCTTCTGGATGAAGATGACGCGCGAGGAGTTCGCCGCGGTCATGGGCACGGAGTGGTTCGTACGCGCTACCAATCCGCAGGACCTCGCGGGCAGCGTCGATGACATCATGGCGGGCTATCGCTAATTCGCCGGCGGGGCGACGGCGTTACATTTGAGCGGTGAGCCCTCCAGTTCTTCTCGAGCTGCGCGACGTGGGCAAGACCTTCGGCGAGACGGCGGCGCTCGCGCCAGTGACGTTGGACGTGGCCGATGGATCGTTCGTGGCCCTCGTCGGTCCGTCAGGTTGCGGGAAATCGACGTTGTTCAACGTGATCGCGGGCCTGCTCGAACCCGACGACGGTGAGGTGCGCGTCGGGGGTCACGACGTCACCGGGACCACCGGGCACGTGGGGTACATGTTGCAGAAGGATCTGCTGATGCCGTGGCGCACGGTCGAGGACAACATCACCATGGCCGCGCGCCTCACCCGTGGGGTGACGCCCGAGGACCGTGCCGAGGCCCGGCGCGTGGCCTCCGGGTACGGCCTGGGCGAGTTCCTGCGGCACTACCCGAGCGCGCTGTCGGGCGGCATGCGCCAGCGCGTCGCCCTCATGCGAACGCTCGTCACGCACCAGCCACTGCTGCTACTCGACGAGCCCTTCGGGGCACTCGACGCCCAGACCCGATTGGAGATGCAGCAGTGGTTGCTGCAGGTGTGGCGCGAGACCGGGCGCACGGTGCTCTTCATCACCCACGACGTCGACGAGTCGATCTTCCTGTCGGACCGGATTCTCGTGATGTCGCCACGTCCGGGTCGCGTGGTGGCCGACATGGAAAATCCGCTTCCTCGACCGCGCGATCTGGGTACTCTCATCGAGCCGGAGTTCGTCACCTTGAAGGCCCAGATCATGCGCCTGCTGCACGAGGGTCTGTCGTGAGGCGCAAGGTCCTGCGCAACGTGGGCGTGCCGCTGCTCTCGCTGGTCTTGCTTCTGCTGATCTGGCAGGCCATCATCGTCGTGTTCCACGTGCAGCCGTACATCGCGCCGCGTCCGATGGCGGCGATTCGCTCGGTCACCGGCAACTGGAGCACGCTGTGGCCCTTGGTGCTGGGGACGATTCGAGAGACCGTCTACGGCTTCGCGTTCGGGGCTTTGCTCGGCTTGGTTCTCGGTTCAGTGATGGCCAAGGTGTCGGTCCTGCAACGCCTGGTGTACCCGGTTCTGGTCCTCTCCCAGGCGGTGCCGACCATCGCGCTCGCCGCGCCCCTCGTGCTCATCCTCGGCTTTGGCATCGGGCCCAAGATCGTGATCGTCGCGTGGATTGTCTTCTTCCCGGTGACGGTCAACGTCCTGGACGGACTCAGTCACGTCGACAAGGACTTGGTCAACCTCGCCCGGGTCTACGGCGCACCACGCTGGCGCACCTTCCTCTACGTCGAAGTCCCGGCGTCAGCGACGCCGATCTTCACCGGCCTCAAGATCGGTGCGACCTACGCCGTCGGGGGAGCGATCATCGGCGAGCTCTTCGGGTCCGAGGGCGCGTCGCTGGCGATCTATCAAGAGCACGCCAACACCAACTTCAACACCGCCGCGGTCTACGGCACGACGATGCTCATGACCGCGATCGGCATCTCGTGGTTCCTGCTCATCATCGGCGTCGAGACCTTAGCGACGCCCTGGCAGCGTCGCAGCGTCGCACGGCGTTACCGCTGGCGCCGCTGACCCGAAGGCTTCAATGCGTCGGCGGTAGTATCGTCGCCAGTCCAATCAAAGGAGCGCCGTGAAGCTCAGACGTGTGCGCATTGGGGCCGTCGCGGGATCATTGATTCTCGGGACGCTCGCGCTGTCAGGCGGTGGCGCCTCGGCCAAGGCGCTCACGCAAGTGACCTTCGCCTACGACTTCCCGGGGCCTGACTTCGAACTGGTGCCCTTGGTCGTCGCGCAACACCGCGGCTACTTCGCCCAGGCCGGCCTGCACGTCAAGATCGTGTTCCCGCCCAACACCTCGACGACGACCCAGATGCTCTCGGTGGGCACCGCGGACATCGGCATGCTCACGACCTCGGACATGGTCATCGCGGTGGGCGCCGGCGCTCCGGTGCTGTCGGTGGCCAACTACTCCATGCACAACAACTGGGGGCTGTTCGCCCTGCCGGGCACCAGTCTCAGCGCGTCGACGCTGAAGACCACGCTGAAGGGCAAGCGGATCTTCTCCTACGGCGACACCTGGACCGAGTCGATGCTGCCCTTCATCCTTCACTACGCCGGGCTCACCACCAGTCAGGTCAAGATCGTCACTGACCCCACCGGCTACGACCTGACCTTCCTGCTGAGTCACCGGGTCGACTTCTCGACGAACACGAACAACTACGAGCTGCCCGGCTGGGCCGGCAGTGGTAAGCCGGGACACCTCTCCGAGCTGCTGGGCACCAAGGCGGGAGCTCCCGACGTGCCGATCTGGACCTACGCCGTGACGCGCTCGTACGCGAACGCCCACGGCGCGACAGTCAAGGCGTTTCTCTCGGCCGTCAAGAAGGCGACCGTGTGGGCGGCGGCCAACCCAGCGGCCGCCGCGGGCGAGTTCGACATGACGTATCCCAAGAGTGGTTACAGCGATGCCTACAACAAGTTGGGCTGGTCGCTGACCGTTCCGATCCTCACCAACTCGTCGGGTCAGTACTTCACCCAGACCAGCGCGCAGTGGACGACGCTGGCCCGGGCCCTCAAGGGCATCAAGCTGATCACCAAGGTGGCCGCGCCCTCGACGTACTTCACCAACAGATATCAGCCCTAGTGGGCGAGTCTGACCGTCCCCGACTCGGGGTCGTTGGGAGCTGCAACGTCGACCTCATTGTCCGCACGACGTCGTTGCCGCGTCCCGGCGAGACGGTCCTGGGCGGTGACGTCGAACGCCTGCCCGGTGGGAAGGGTGCTAATCAGGCCGCAGCGGCGGCGCGCCTCGGAGGCGCCGTGACCATGATTGCCTCGGTGGGCGATGACGCGGCCGGTGAGTGGCTGCTGGGCTCGTTGGTTGATCGTGGCGTTGACACCTCGCAGGTGCGTCGTAGTCGTCGACCTAGCGGAACTGCCTTCATCACGGTCGCCGCCGATGGTGAGAACGAGATCGTGGTCTCACCGGGCGCCAACCATGACCTCGACCTGTCCGACGCGCGCCTCGAGCTCTTCGACGTTGTCGTGGCCCAGATGGAGGTTGGACCCACGGTCGTCGCTGAGGCCGCGCGCCGCGCGCGCCGGTTCATCCTCAATGCGTCTCCCGTGGCGGAACTCGACGACACGCTCCTCAACTCCAGTGACGTGGTCATTGCCAACGAGGTCGAGGCCGCCTCCTTCGACGTGGACCGTCTCGCGCACTGTGTCGTGACCCTGGGAGCCGAAGGGGCTGTCTACCTGTCGCACGGGCGAGAGGTTGCCCGGGCCCGTCCGCCTCAGGTCACGCCGATTGACACGGTCGGCGCGGGCGACGTGTTTATAGCCGCGTACGCGCTGCGCGACGCCGAAGGCGCCGAGCCCGCGGACGCCTTGCGCTTCGCGGTCGTCGCCGGCGCCCTGGCGACCCAAGCTCGAGGGGCCCAAGGCGCGCTACCCACTCGCGAGGAGGTCGAGTCGTGGATGTGACGCGCGTGGTCATCGATACAGATCCGGGCGTGGACGACGCGGTCGCCATCCTGTTGGCCCTGGCCAGCCCGGAGTTGGACGTGCTCGCGCTGACCACGGTGGCGGGCAACGTCTCTCTCGCGGCTACGACGCTCAATGCACGGCGCCTCCTCGAGCTCGCAGGTCGGACCGACGTGATCGTCGCGGCGGGCAGTGACGCCGCGCTCACCGGACCGATCGACCGCGAGGGGGGTGTTCACGGCCACGACGGACTGGGTGACCTCGTGTGGGACGAGCCCTCGATCGCGCTCGACGCGCGCGACGGGCCTGACCTCATGTGGGAGTTGCTCGACGCCGGACCGCTCTCGCTGGTCGCCATCGGCCCGTTGACCAATCTGGCGATCCTGCTGGAACGTCACCCGGAGGCCGCCCAGCGCGTGCAGCGCGTGGTGGTAATGGGCGGGTCATCCTTTCACGGCAACGTCACGCCGGCCGCCGAGTTCAACGTCTGGGCCGATCCCGAGGCCGCGGCCCGGGTCTTCGCGGCGCCCTGGCCGCTCACCGTGATGCCGCTGGACCTCACCCACCAGGCGACACTCAACGATGGCGACCTCGACTTCCTGCGCGCGCTGGGCACCGGCGTCGGCCAACGCGTGGCCGACATGCTCGAGCCGTACGCGGCATTCCACGCCCGCTGGTACGGGACCCGGGATGTCTTCATGCACGACGCGATGGCCGTCTACGAGCTGATCGACCCCACGGCAATCACCAAACAGGGCGCGGCCGTGGAGGTCGAGACGCGCGGCGACCACTCGCGCGGCGCTACGTGGTTCGATCGTCGCCTCGGCTTTGCGCAGAGCTCGCTGCGCGTGGGCGTGACGGTGGACAACAGTCGCTTCGTCGCGTTGGTGCGTGAACGACTCGCTCTCTACCCGTGAGGGTCACCGCGACGAGGCCGAGCAGGTTCGTGTAGACGCCGAAACGAAGATCGACTCCTCGAGCCTCACGGGTGTGACCGGTGCGCGGTAGGGTCGGCGCGTGACGTCGCTCCTGGGCCTTCGAACTGTCATCTACCCCACGTCTGACCTGGAGGCGTCGACCGCCTGGTGGATGCAGTTCCTGGGCTACCCGCCCTACTTCGATGAACCCTTCTACGTCGGTTTCTCCGTCGCCGGCTATGAGTTGGGACTCCTACCCGACGCCGACGTGACCGAAGGTGCGCACACCTATTGGGGCGTGGACGACCCCGAAGCGGCGGTTGATGCGGCGTGCGCATCTGGGGCCACCGTGCACGGTGCGCCAAGTGACGTCGGCGACGGCATCATCACCGCGACGGTGCGTCTGCCCGACGGCTCCCTGGTCGGCTTCATCAAGAACCCTCACTTCGCCCTACCCCCGGCGTGACCGGCGGCGCCCCGCGGCGTCAAGATGGACACGTGAGCGACATTCCCGTAGTCGACTCCGACCGACTCATCCTGCGGGGTTGGCGCGAGAGCGACCGCGATGGCTTCGCGACACTGAACGCGGACCCGCGCGTGATGGAACACTTCCCGGACACCTTGACGCGAGACCAGTCCGACGCGTTCGTGGATCGCCTGCTCCGCGACTGGTCGCGCGGATTCGGGCTGTGGGCGGTCGAAGAGCGCGCCTCCGGGCAGTTCATCGGGTTCGTCGGGCTGTCATCTCCCGCGTTTGAGGCTCACTTCACTCCGGCGGTCGAGGTCGGGTGGCGCCTCGCGCACGAGTCGTGGGGACGGGGATATGCCACCGAGGGTGCACGGGCGTCGTTGGCGTGGGCTCGGGACAACATCTCACCACCGCGTGGAGAGATCGTGAGCTTCACGACGGTGCGCAACGTGCGGAGCCGCCGCGTCATGGAGAAGCTCGGGTTCACGCACCACGACGATGACGACTTCGATCATCCGTCTGTGCCCGACTGGGAGTGGCGCCGTCACGTTCTCTATCGTCGCGCGCTCGAAGGCTCGCGAACAAAATTAGTGACCACTTAGCCGCGCCGCGCTGC
Organism: uncultured Actinomycetota bacterium; assembly: GCA_963715855.1. Lineage (GTDB taxonomy): Bacteria > Actinomycetota > Acidimicrobiia > Acidimicrobiales > RAAP-2 > RAAP-2. The sequence goes on along the minus strand of OY970279.1, from coordinate 548,784 downwards.
GTCCTTAGATCGGGGCGTCACTGTGGAGAGGTGCCGAGATCTCCTCGGTACCACGAGAGTGGAGGAACAGAAATGTCCATCACAAAGTCACCGACTCGAGCTTGGCTCAACAGCGCGGCGCCACTACCGAACGTGCTACCTGGCGCGGAACGTTCAGCGAGAGATCACGCCTACGGTCACCGCGGCAGAGGGCGATTAGGCATCGGACTGTCGGGCCGGTCTCCCAGGCCCAAAGGATCGCCCAAAAACGTCGAGTAGCGCTCGCGAACTGGTGGCCACGTCCGACGACGGGCGTGGCCACCTTCGGTCGAAGAAGCGGTAGCGACACGACGTCGGATGGTGGTGGTTCCAATGGCCATGGTGAGTCAGGCCCGCAGGATCTTGACGTCGCCCGAAACGGTGGCGACATTGACGTTGACCTCTTCGCCGGCCTCACCGTCGGCTTCGTTGGTGAGGGGGATCGCGCTGGAGAGGCTTCCGCTCACCGAGTGAGCGACCACGTCGACGCCCAGACCAGCGCGCACCGCGACCTTGACGTCACCGGATGCCGAACGCACGCTGAGGCGGCCGGGCCCGGCCGCCTCGACGGTGACGTCGCCCGAAGCGGTGGCCACACTCGTCTCGCCCGACGAGTGGGCGCGCACGTCGCCCGAGGCGCTCTCCACCTTGGTCGATCCCGCGGCCTCTTCCACGACGACGTCGCCGGAGGCCGACGCGACCGATACCTTGGATCGCCCTCGGCCCACGGAGATGTCGCCAGACGCGGTGCGGACCTTGATCGTGACCGCGTCGTCGACGCGAACGTCACCCGACATGCTGGACGCGTTGACGTCAGCAGACTCGCCAATGATGGTGCAGTCACCTGACGCCGTCTTCACCTCGACGTTCGACGATCGTGGCAGTACGACGAAAACGTCGACGTCGCGCATCGCGGAGCCGAGGAGGGAACGGCGCCGAGCGAATCCGAGACCGAATGGCGTGCCGGCACGGCCCTCCACATTGGCCGCCGCGCTCACGACGTAGAGCGTCCGTGAGGTCTCGTCGAATCGAATCTCGCTTTTGGCCAGAAGCTCCGACGCCGCTCCACCCGAAGCGCGCAACGTCACGCTCACGGTGGGCTCGTCCGAGTGGGTGGCCACGACGTCGCCGCTGCGGGTCGTGATGTGCGCGTTGATGGAACCCGGCGCGTGAAACGTCTCGCGGCGCTCGTTGGGATTGGCGCCGACCTCGTTGGGGGCGGCGGTGGGACTGGTGTGATTGGTCATTTCGTCCTCTCTTCTCAACTACGGCCGTGTCCGCGCATCTCGCGGCGCCAGGGTCCGGGACTGCCGGGTTCTTCGTCACGCAGTGATCGATCCAAGGCGCGGACGATCCACGTGTTGGCCGACTGACCGGACGCGGCGGCTGCCTTTTCGAATCGGCTCTTGAGATCGTCACTCAAGCGCAGGGCGAAGCGAGCGGTCAGGTCTCCCGGGGGTGCGGCGGGCGCGCTGAGCTCGGCCGCGTCAACGGTGGGGGCGGCGAGCGGGGTGATTTGGACCTCGTCAGAGCCCAGGGTTACCGTGACCGCCTGCTGGAACCGCAGATTGAACTCCTGGACCAACTCGTTGAGCGACTCCAGAAAAGCGGCCTGCATGGTGGGCTCGAGCGCGTTGGCTAGGCGCTCGGCGACGGCTGCCGTCTCTGGACCGCCAAGCTCGCCCAGGGTCACAAGACCACTCTGAACCTTCGACAGATACTCTGACATCAACATGATGTCACTATGACATTAAATCGATGTTGTTGTCAAGTCATTCGAGGAGTTAAAGAAAATGCCTAATCCTCTGGGATTTGCGTCGTGAGGCAGAAGGGATGACCGGCAGGGTCGAGCATGACGAAGTAACTGCCGTCCCCCGGCTGGTGGTCCGGTTGGGTCGCCCCCAAGCCGATCGCGGTCGCGGTGGCACTCGTCAGGTCGTCAACCGCCAGGTCAAGGTGAATCTGCTTGGCGACCTCGTCTGAGGGCCAGCTAGGCGCGACGTAGTTCTCCACCCGGACCGCCGTGAGCCACAGGTTGGCCAATTTGACCGCGACGAAATCGTCAGCCGAAAAGGCCACCTCTCCGCCCAGCAGGCCCGCCCAGAAGTCGGCCAGTCTCGCCGGGTCATCAGTGTCGAGTGATACGGAACCGAAGCGAATACCTGTCGTCATGGCGACGACCCTATCGCCCCGGTGTGACAGCTAGTAGCGGTAGGAGTCGGGCTTAAAGGGCCCCTCGACCGGGATACCGAGGTACTCGGCCTGGCGCTTGGTCAGGGTGGTGAGCTTCACCCCGAGCGCGTCCAGGTGCAGGCGCGCCACCTTCTCGTCGAGCTGCTTAGGCAGTACATAGACGTCACGCCCGTAGGCGCCGTGGTTGGTGAACAACTCGATCTGAGCCATCGTCTGATTGGTAAAGGAGTTGCTCATCACGAAACTCGGGTGGCCGGTCGCGTTGCCCAGATTGAGCAGGCGTCCCTCGGAGAGCACAATGATGGCCCGTCCGTTGGGCAGGATCCACTTGTCGACCTGGGGCTTGATGTTCTCGCGCACCACGCCCTGAAGGCCCGCGAGGCCCGCCATGTCGATCTCGTTGTCGAAGTGCCCGATGTTTCCCAGGGTGGCGAGATGCTTCATGGACTGCATGTGCTCGACCGTGACGATGTCGCGATTGCCGGTCGCGGTGATCACCAGGTCGGCAATGGGCAATGCCTCCTCCAGCGTGGTGACCTGAAAGCCGTCCATCGCGGCCTGCAGCGCGCAGATGGGATCGATCTCGGTGACGATGACGCGCGCGCCTTGACCACGCAGAGACTCCGAACATCCCTTGCCCACGTCGCCGTAACCACACACCACGGCGACCTTGCCGCCGATGAGGTTGTCCGTCGCGCGGTTCAGGCCGTCGATCAGCGAGTGGCGACAGCCGTACTTGTTGTCGAACTTCGACTTGGTGACCGCGTCATTGACGTTGATGGCCGGGAAGAGGAGGACGCCGTCGCGCGCCATCTCGTGGAGGCGGTGAACGCCGGTGGTGGTCTCTTCTGAGACGCCGACGATGTCGCGGGCCATGGGCTCGAAGACCGGTTGGCCAGCGCTCACGATCCCTTCCAATACGCCCAAGATGACCCGGTACTCCTCTGAGTCGGCGCTCTCGGGCGCGGGCACGAAGCCAGCCCGCTCGAACTCGAGCCCCTTGTGCACCAGCAGGGTCGCGTCACCTCCGTCGTCGAGGATCATCGTCGGGCCGTCGTGGTTGGGCCAGCGCAGTAACTGCTCGGTGCACCACCAGTACTCCTCGAGGCTCTCGCCCTTCCACGCAAAGACCGGGACACCAGACGGCGACTCGGGCGTGCCATCCGGTCCGACCACCACCGCGGCCGCGGCGTGGTCCTGGGTGGAGAAGATGTTGCAGCTCGCCCAGCGCACGTCGGCGCCGAGCGCGACCAGGGTCTCGATGAGCACCGCGGTTTGGATGGTCATGTGCAACGAGCCGGAGATACGTGCGCCAGCGAGGGGCTGGGAGCCACCGAACTCGGCGCGCATGGCCATCAGGCCGGGCATTTCGTGTTCGGCCAGCACGATCTCGCGGCGGCCGAAGGCGGCCAGCGAGAGGTCAGCAACTTTGAAGTCGAGGTCGGCAGAGGTCATGGTGCTCCTTAAGAGTCGTGTTGTACGCCAGGCGCCGACCTCTGTCGTTCACGCCCGGCAATATGGTACCGGCTCAGACCCCGACGCGGAACTCTACGACGTCACCCTCACGCATGACGTAGTCGCGGCCCTCGACGCGCGCCTTGCCCGCGGCGCGCAGTGCGGCGACCGAGCCCGCCGCCACCAGGTCCTCGTAGGCAACGACCTCCGCCTTGATGAAGTGCTTCTGGAAATCGGAATGGATCACGCCCGCGGCTTCGGGCGCTGTGGCGCCGCGCCGAATTGTCCAGGCGCGCGACTCCTTCGGTCCGGCCGTGAGGAACGTCTGGAGTCCCAGCGCCGCGAAGCCCACCCGCGACAGTTGGGCGAGCCCGGACTCCTCCTGGCCGAACGAGCTGAGGAGTTCCATGGCTTCGGCGTCGCCGAGCTCGGTCAACTCCGCCTCGACCTTGGCGCAGAGCACGACGCCGGGGGCGGGGGCCACCGACGCCAAGAGCTCTGCGTGACGAGCGGCGTCGCCGATGGTCTCCTCGTCGACGTTGAACACGTAGATGAAGGGCTTTGCGGTCAGCAGATGTAGATCGGCGAGCGCTTCGGGGTTGAGCTGGCCGATGACCTTGGAGATCACCTGCCCCTCGTTGAGCGCGTCGCGCGCCTTTTGGACCTCGAGCATGGCCGCGCTCGGCCCGTGGTCGCGTTTAGCGTCGCGACCCAGCCGGGACAGTGCCTTGTCCACGGTTTGTAGGTCAGCCAGGATGAGCTCGGTCTCCACCGTCGCGACGTCGCCCGCGGGATCGATCTTGCCGTCGACGTGGATCACGTCGTCGTCATGAAAGACCCGCACGACCTCGCAGATCGCGTCGGCCTCTCGAATCGCCGCCAGGAATTGATTGCCCAGTCCCTCGCCTTCCGAAGCGCCACGGACGATTCCCGCGATGTCGACGAAGGTCACCGAGGCCGGCACCACCTTCTCGGAGTCGAAGAGTCTCGCCAGGACGTCGAGCCGCGGATCGGGCACCGCCACGACGCCCACGTTGGGCTCAATGGTGGCGAAGGGGTAGTTGGCCGCCAGCACGTGATTGTGGGTCAGGGCGTTGAATACTGTCGACTTGCCGACGTTAGGTAGTCCGACGATACCGATCGAGAGGGCCATTGCGGAGTCGAGGCTAGTTCAGGCGTTACGTGGATTCTGCAGTAGATCTCAGCTCGCCATTACCTGCGCCTCATGTCGAGTCACTAGATATTCGTAAGTGAACACACAAGGAGCAAGGACCATGAGGCGGCGTCGGGTGGTGGGCTCGTGGATCTCGACCGTCGCAATCACCGTGATCGTCTCATTGGGCATCGTCGCCCTGGGACACAATCTGCACCAAGGAGCAACTTCAAGAGCTGCCGCGGCAGCATCCACCTTGTCGCCCGCGCCGATTTCGACTCCGACGTCACGCACCGGCGATGACGGCGGGTCCGAATCGGGACTCGTGGATAACTAGCGCAGTCCGACGAAATATGACCCGAGTGACTCACGCATCCAGTGGTGCCAGTCGAGCTTCCGGCGAAGGGCGAAAGCGGGAGTACCTGATTGGCACTGTGAGGGCGTCTTCATCGACGAACGCTGCCCAGCGAGATCGAGGAAGTTGAAAAATATCGTAAGAAACGGCGCGTGAGGTTCCGCTCGCGTGGATGATGGGAGCGACGACTCCGTTGAATGACGGACGTCGAAAGGATTGACCCAGACCATGCCGCCACTACCTCCGTCGATTCCCCAGATGAAATTGCTGCACGCGCAGTTCGTGCGATTCGGGTTTGGACCCGGACCGGGCCATGGCGTACCACTTCTCTTTCTCGTCCTGCTGGGCCTCGTGGTCGTGGCGGCGGTCGCCGTGCTCACGCGCGGGCGGACGCAGGAGTCGACACGTGCTCTTGCCGGTGCGACCGCACCGATGAACGAGGCTGTAAGGATCTTGGACGAGAGGTTTGCGCGCGGCGACGTTGACGTCGACGACTACAAGGTGCGGCGCGAACTACTGATCCACCATCCGTAGCCCGACGCTCCGGCGTCGGATCTGTCCTACAGCGAGCCCGACTTCGTCACCTGGGACAGCAGTTGTGAGAGCAGTGCGCGCGTGATTTTCGTCGCGCCACTTGGCGCGACCACGGAGGTCGCGTTGTGACTGAGCGACGCGTGCAGGCCGACGGAGGCGTTGCCCTTGGAGCCGTTGGGCGCCGTGATCTTGATGGAAGCCCCCGTGGCGGTCGACCCGGACATGGTGAAACCGATGGTGTACGTGCCCTTGACGTTGGTCGGTGCTTGCGCCGCAGGGTCGAGACCCTTGACGGTGGGCAGCACGGCGCGTACGACTGAGAGCAGCGTCCCCGTTTGGGAGTACCCGCCACCAGCGAGGGTCTTGTACGGAGTGCGCTCAATGAGCGAGCTCAGGGCGTCAACTATCGCGCGCGCCGCGGCCTGCTCCTTCGAAGTCTGAGCAGTACTCACCGTGGTGGTGGGCAGGTACGACGTCAGCAGGCCTTCAGAGATCTCGAACCAACGACCTCCGAAAAGAAGCTGTGCCCCGGCCAGTTGCTGGGGCGTGACGCCGATACCGGGAATATTGGCCATCGCCGTCAGGTCAATCTCGACGTAGAGGTTCGTTCCGACTCCACGGACGTCCAGGACCGATGCAGAACCCGACTTGAAGATGAACTCGGCGTTGGTGTGTCCGGTCGAGTCAGAGAGCGCCGATCCCGTCGTGCTCGAGTAGAGCATGTCCACTCCGAGTGACGAGAGGATGCCCTGCGCTTGGGCGGTGCCGGCGCCGGAGGCGGACGCCGTGACGTGAACCTGCAAGTAGGGTGACGCCCCGATGGACGAGATCGCTTGATTGATCGATGCGGTGGCTCCGCACGCCGCCAGCACCAGCGAAGCGACCAAGGCTCCTACTATCCAGAGTTTGCGCATTCCGCCTCTTCCACGCCGGGCTTTTCATGCTCACCATAACTCTGGCGAACTTCTGACTGTCTTGAACGGTTCTCCAATTTCAAACCACGCCGTCACTACTGACGAGATGTGCCCGGGGGAGAGCGACACCTCATGCCACCTCGTGCGAAGAAGCTTGGCGACCTCTGTGATCGGATGGGACGCCGCCCCCAATGGGTCTGCGGAGCCTCTCGTCCGCTTTGTCAGGTGATCGTCGGTTTCGAAATAACTACGACCGGGGACGGACTCCCCGTGGGGTGTTTTAGTTCGACGTCGCGTTCGTAGCTCAGGGGCAAGAGCATCGGTTTGCTAATCCAAAAATCTCCGTGAGACTGGATGGCTAGTGCTCGTGAATCCGGTCTATCACTGGATCAGACTTGTCGATCGTTCGACGATGTTCGGGAAGATTGTGGCGACGCGAAGGACGCGTGTCCGATCAGGCGATTCATCACTTGGAAAAGAGCTCCGATTGAGAATGCCGGTCAACAACTACGGAGCGAGTGAACGAATAGGAATGACAGCGACGCCGTCCTCGCGAACATACCCGTAGCCAGAAGGGCAAATGACGCCCAGCACCGAAGGCGCACCCGTTTTCGTTGTGTCGATAGCCGCGGCGAACCTGCGCAGAGACGTGGCGCCCGCGTCTATGAGTTTTTCGCCGCCGAGCTTCACCTCAAATGCTCCCCAGCGTCCGTCTGCCAGTTGAACTATCGCGTCAACCTCGAGCCCGCTCTTGTCTCGGTAGTGGAACACCCCTCCGTTCAATGGCTGCGACAAGACTCGAAGATCGCGGATGACGAGAGATTCGAACATCAATCCAAGAAATTCGAGATCCACCATCAGCCGCTCAGGCCCAGCTCCAAGAGCGGCTGCGGCGAGTGACGGGTCAACGAAATGGCGCTTCGGTGCCTGTCGGAGAGGAGTCTTCGATCGAAGGTGCGGTGCCCACGCGGGTAGTTCTTCGAGAACCATTAAGCGCGTCAACACATCAACGTAGTCAGCGACCGTCAAGCGAGACATCTCCTCACCCGATCCGCTGGCGTTGCGAGCGAGCGTAGAGTCTGAGACCTCCGTGGCCACGTTTCGAGCGAGTGACGAGAGAAGGCGCCCAACCTTTTCGGGATCCCGTCTTTTCCCCGCGACGCGGCTTACATCGACTTGAGTGATCTGCGTGAGGTAGTCGCGTGCCGCTTGGGCCGCGCTGGCAACGGTGACATCCTGCTGAGCTGGCCAACCACCACGAACGATGAGCCTTGCGAGGTCGGGTAATGACGTCCTCACCTCCGTGCTGCGAGCCGGTTGGCCGGCAAGCAGCTCCGTCAGTGAGATGACGCCCGTGCCCTCCCCACTCTCGAAGAGAGTCATTGGACGGATACGAATGAAGGAGAATCGCCCTGCTCCTGAGTGCCTATTCGGGTCGTCATCCGCCACTGCTGATCCGGTGAGAATGAATTGACCCGGCGCCTTCCGATCATCAGCAAGGTGGCGTGCCTGATTCCAGATTGATGGTTCAACCTGCCACTCGTCGATGAGCCTGGGCCCCTCACCTTCCAATACCAAGGTTGGATCGGTCGACGCGGCCAGCCGTGCCGTACTATCCGTATCGAGGCGGACGACGCTCTTGGCCACCTGGAGCGCAGTTTCGGTCTTCCCTACCGCTTTCGCACCTTCGAGCACGACGATACGCGCCGATTCCAACCGGCGCGCCAGCTCATCGTCTACTACCCGCGGGTTATAAACCATTCCTATGCCCACTTCCTGATAAAGAGGTATAAGGGACGACTCGGCATTAATCTGCTATGCAGTTCGGCGTGATACTATTATTCATTTTGGCTAGACTATACCATACAGTTTGGCGTATAACTATTATACAGTTTGGCTAGACATCCCGTGACCGTGTAGTCGGAGAAAGGCGGCGCAATCCATCAACTGGGAAGCGAACACCCGTTCGCTACTCTACGGCCATGAATCTCACTCTGGGTGCCGCGGGTCTCAAGCTTGGCGTTTCTGGCGGCGACCTTCGCCGGGCCGGTTTCCGTCGCGTCAGCCAGTCACAACTCGAAGCTTGGCAGGCGTCTCCTCCAGCCTGGCAGGAAAAATGCCGGGCACGCAAGGAGCGCAACGCTCAGAGAGCAGCTTCGAAGATTCCGGTTCTCTGTTCGTTGTGTGGGGTGCACCACCTTCGCACGTTGCGAGTTGCTACGAGGGCCGCGGGGTACCTCCTCGTCTGCTCTGTATGCGAGAGGCGCGGACTCCGGCCGGAACTTGCCACCAAAAGCAACTTCATGTGGACCCATGAATTGAATCTGGCGGGTGGTTTTGCTGGCTGGAAGCCCTACGTGCCGCCATCGCCGGGCTCACTTGACGATCGTGCCGAGTTCACGTTTCGAGCCTTCAAGGAAGGCGTTAGTGACGCCGAGGCACGGCGAGAGTGGAATCGATACAAGAGAGAACTGGCCAACCAGAGCGACGATCAGCCTTCTGCCGAGATCATTGCGCTACATGTCCGATCCGTCACATCGTGAATGTCCTTGATTTCAAAGAAGGCGATGCCCCGCTCCTGCCGACACTCTTCGCACTGTCCGGGCTCGCCTTTTGGTGGCCTCGACGTCAGTATGCGTGACCACAGACGATGGAAGTTCTAAGTGCAAGAGTCGCATCGCTTAGGGGCCGGGCAAAGTTTCGACGACCGGCCGACCGGCACAACGACGGCGAGAACACGTCATCAATGGCCGGTACGATTCGTCCGGTGGGTCTTCTCCAGGGTCTTCTCCACCCGCTGCCCTCGTAGCTCAGGGGATAGAGCATCGGTTTCCTAAACCGTGTGCGCAGGTTCGAATCCTGCCGGGGGCACTGATTGGAAGGGTGGATCAATGAGCAGCGCGTTGCTCGTAATGGACATGCAGAACGGGATCGTCGAGCGATTTGCCGAGAGGTCCTCGCCCCTACTGGCTACGATCTCGTCTGCCCTCACCGCCGCTCGACAGGCTCGCGTGCCGGTCATCTTCGTCCGAGTCGCTCTCCGGGACGGCGGGAGAGATGTCAGCCCTCGAAACAAGACATTCTCCGCGATCGGCAGTTTGAACGACATGACCGAGGCCAGCGAAACCACCCAAGTGCATCCCGGAGTGGCACCACTTCCGGGCGACGTCACGGTGGTAAAGCGCCGGGTCAGCGCCTTTGCCGGGAGCGACCTCGACGTGATACTGCGTGCGATGGATATCGACTCGCTTGTCCTTACCGGTATCGCGACCAGCGGCGTTGTTCTCTCGACCACACGACAGGCCGCCGACCTGGACTTCCAAATCACCATCCTGAGCGACGGCTGTGCGGATGCTGATGACGAGGTTCACCGCGTTCTCATGGAAAAGGTCTTCCCGCGCCAGGCCACTGTTGTGACGACCGACGAGTGGATTGCCCAACTCTGAAGGCCAACCTCTCGCGAAGCCGCCATTTTTTGAAATGGGTCGATCCCTGCTAGACCCGAATGCCGTGCGCGTCCTCGTGGTCAGTGTGACTCGCACTCCGAGCGAGACTCGACCCTGGGCGCACAATCACGACGACTCTCCGATCACGACTCGACACTCCTCGTGACCTCGCCGCGCGTCTACCGATGGAACGATCGCGCGATCCTGGGCGCGGTCATCGCATCGCTCGCGTCGGGCGTGGCCCAGTTCGGTGTGGTCGCCGCACTGGGGAACGTCGCACGCACATTCGGCCACCTGTCACACGGGGCCACCATTGCCGATCAGGCGGGGCTCTCCGGGACCAAGCTTGGAGCGGGACTCGCCATCATTCGACTGGCGTCGTTGGGCGGACTTCCGCTGGCGGCCCTCGCCGATCGGTTCGGTCGACGCCGCGCGCTCCTCGTCACCGTCGCCATCGGTTTGGGGCTAACCGCGTTGGCCGCGGCCAGCCCCGGCTACTGGTGGTTCGTCGTGATCTTCGCGTGCGGTCGGCCGTTGCTGAGCGCCACGAACGCATTGGCTGAGGTGATCGCCGCGGAGCAGACCGATTCGCACGGTCGCGCTAAGGCCCTCGCCCTGGTGTCGGCCGGCTACGGGTTAGGGGCTGGCATCACGGCCGTGGTGCACAGTCTCACGACCCACACACTCGGATTTCGCGGGCTGTTCCTGCTGACGGCGGTACCACTGGTTCTGCTGCCGCTCATCGCGCGCTGGACCCAGGAACCCGATCGCTTCGCCGTCGCGCGCGCGTCGAGTGTACGAACGCGGTTCATCTTCGGTGCCATCGAACATCGCTTTCGTGCGCATCTCCTCATCCTCGTCGCCATCGCCTTCGCGCTGTCGTTCATCACGGGACCGGCAAACAGTCTGATCTTCCTCGACGCCCAGAACGTCGTCCACCTGTCGGGCGTCGTGACCGCGGCCATGGTGGTGAGCGCCGGGGCCACGGGATTGGTGGGACTGTTGGTGGGACGTTGGATGGCTGATCACGTGGGACGCCGGCTGACCGGCGCGATCGGCATGGTGGGACTCGGCCTGTCGGGCGTGTTGGCCTACGCCGGTTCTAAACCGGCGCTGGTGTTGGGTTACGTCCTGGGCGTCATGTTCGGCTCGCTCTTCGCCCCGACGGGCGGCGCCATCATCAACGAGCTCTTCCCGACCACCGTGCGGGCAACGGCCGCCGGCTGGTTCCTCGCGGCCGGCGTCTTGGGTGCGGTGTCGGGCCTGCTGGCCTTTGGCGCGGTGGCGGATGTGGGAAACCGATTCGCGATCGCCGCCGACGTCACGTTCATTCCCGCGATCGCGGTGGCCGCGCTGTTTTGGTTTCTGCCCGAGACGCGAGGCCTAGAGCTGACCGACACCTGACCGACCGTCGCGTTCGTTGGCGGTACCTCTTATCCGGCACTTCGTCATCTCTTCACCGTGCTCGCGATTCTTAGCGCGACTTAGCACGTTCCACGAGTGCTTCTTGACCGAGCACCGCACACTGGTCGCGCAACATCCAAACAGAAGAGGAGATCCCATGAACACCTTGACCATCGTCCTTGAAGTCGTCTTCGGCTTCATCGGACTCACGATCGCCATTGGCGCACCACTCGTCGGCATGCGTCTTCACCGGCGCGATGATGAGCTGGCGTTCCAGACGCCTCTCGTCGGTTCCTCGCGCGACGTGGCACGTGAACTCGCCGCCCGCGAGGGTGAATTGGTCGCGGCGTAGTTGGCGGCCTCGCCAATCCAGGTCGGTCAACGCCGGCGCTAGCCTCGGCCCATGGACGAGGTTTTTCGCACGATTATCGAGCCGTTTCGTATTCATTCGGTCGAACCCATGCGAATGACCACGCCCGAAGAGCGCGGCGTAGCCCTCGAAGCCGCGGGCTACAACCTCTTCAACCTTCACGCCGACGACGTGCTCGTCGACCTGCTGACCGACTCGGGCACCGGCGCCATGTCGCGCGATCAGTGGGCGGCGATCCAGCACGGCGACGAGAGTTACGCGGGGTCTCCCTCGTGGTTCCGCTTCGAGGCGGCCGTCAAGGAGCTCTTCCCCTACCAGCACGTCATCCCAACGCACCAGGGCCGCGCCGCCGAGAAGATCATCTTCACGGTGCTCGGCGGTCCCGGGCGCGTCGTCCCCAACAACACGCACTTCGATACGACCCGAGCCAACGTCGAGGCCACGGGAGCCGAGGCCGTCGACCTCGTTATCGCGGAAGGTCGCGACGCGGCGACGCTGCACCCGTTCAAGGGCAACATGGACGTCGCCGCTCTCGAGGCCCTGCTGACGCAGCGTTCGGCCGACGTGCCCGTCGTCTTCTTGACGATTACCAATAATTCGGGCGGCGGACAACCGGTGTCGCTGGCCAACATCCGTGCGGTCAGTGCGGTCTGTCGACGCTTCGAAATTCCACTCTTCCTCGACTCGTGTCGCTTCGCCGAGAACGCCTGGTTCATCCACGAGCGCGAAGCGGGCCAAGGGGAGCGCGACATCGCCGACATCGTTCGCGAGGTCGCCTCGCTGGCCGACGGCATGACGATGAGCGCGAAGAAGGACCCCTTCGGCAATATCGGGGGCTGGCTGGCGCTCAACGACGACGCTTTGGCGGAAAAATGCCGGAACCTACTCATCCTCACCGAAGGGTTCCCCACGTACGGAGGGTTGGCCGGCCGCGACCTAGAAGCCATCGCCCAAGGGCTGAAGGAGGCGGTGGACCCGGACTACCTGCGCTACCGGATCCGCTCGACGGCCTATTTGGGCGAAGCCCTCGACGCGGCCGGTGTTCCCGTCGTCTTGCCGATCGGCGGGCACGCGGTCTACCTGGACGCCAAGGAGTTGCTCGGCCACCTGGAGCCGCTCGAGTACCCCGGCCAGTCGCTCGCCATCGCGCTCTACCAGAAGGGCGGTATTCGCAGCTGCGAGATCGGCACGGTGATGTTCGGCCGCCAGCCCGACGGAACCGAACGTCCCGCGGCCATGGAACTGGTGCGCCTCGCGATACCGCGGCGCACGTACACCCAAAGTCACATCGACTACGTGATCGAGGTCGTCACGGCGGTCGCGCGCGACGCCAAGAGCCTCCCGGGCTACCGCATGACCTTCGAGCCGGCCGCGTTGCGTCACTTCACGGCCCGGTTCTGGCCTGTGACATAACGGACAAGCGACGGGCGCTTCGCCGTGCAGTCTCCAGCAATCACGGCGCGTACGCAATAGAGTCCATCCAGGGGCAGACCACCGGGGGGAAACATGGTCGACGCAGTACTAGATACAACGGCGCAACACGGTCCGCCAGCCGACCGACCGAAAATTGCGGTGGTGCCGCTCGCGGGCCTGCCGTTCGCGGGGCTGGCCTTGGTCATCGTCACGGTGGCAATCGCAACTGAATGGAAGTGGCTGTTGATGTTCAGTCACGTGGTGGGCGGTGCCTTGTGGACCGCGCTGGACCTCTTCGTCGGGCTGGTCCTCGGTCCCATTATGGGCCGAATGTCGGTTGCGGCGCGCGCCGAGTTCGTCGGTCGCTTCATGCCCAAGATGGTGATCATCATGCCGGCGATTGTGACGATGAATCTCGGCGCTGGGTTTCAGGTGGCCCGCCTGGAGGGGAACCTCTCAGCCTCGAGCGCCAACCACGCCTGGCTCATTGGCTCCTTCATCGTTGTGGGCATCATGGCGGTCATCGCCTTAGGCGTCTTGGAGCCCGCGAACATCGCCGTGATCTATGAGATGAACAAACCGGTGCCCAACGGTCAACGTATCGAACGGCTGATGAAGCGCTTCATTTATACGGCGGGCATCACGGGGTTGATGCAGGTACTCACTTTGATCATCATGACGAGATTGGCTTCGCGATGAGTGACACGACCATGACCACAACGTCCAACGACGTCGACCGCACGTACCCGCCCATCGCGTGGATGTCCACCTTGGCCCTCGCGGCCATCGTCTCCGGTGGAATCCTCATGGCCACCTACGCGCCACGCAAGGCACCGCTGGGTATCGCCACCGCACTGGCCGCCGTCGGGTTCGTCTTGCTCGGCTCCGCGTGGGTTTCACTCTCGCGCGTCAAGGTGTTCTCCTGGACGACCTTCCGCAACGTCTACAAGTGGGCGCAGTTGGTCTACGTGATTCAGGGCGGCATGATTGAGTTCGCCTTCGTGCGTGGGGGCACCCGCGGAGCCTCCCTGGTTGTCGTGACCGCCATGTTGATCGTCTTCGCCACCTCAGTGCCGATGACGATGGCGTTCACGGTCGCGCGCTACGCCACACCCGACTGACCTCGAGCACTGTCGACCATTGCTTGATCGGCTTGGCCTCGCGGTCGACCGCGCCCCGCGAAGTCCCGGGACGAATCCCCGTTCGCTTGTGTAAGGTCGCACCATGATTCCTGAGCCGTCACGCTCCGGCACGATTCCCTTTGGCGAGTGGGAGACGTGGTATCGCGTGACCGGCGACCTCGGGTCGGGAATGACGCCCCTCCTCGTCGCCCACGGTGGGCCCGGGTGCACGCACGACTACGTCCTGGCGATCACGGCGCTGGCCGAGTCCGGACTTCCCGTCATCCACTACGACCAGCTCGGTGGCGGGCGATCCACTCACCTGCCCGAGCGCGGCGCCGACTTTTGGACCGTGGACCTCTTCCTGTCCGAGATGGACAACCTTCTCGGTGCCCTGGGGGTCAAGGACAAGTACCACCTGTTGGGTCAGTCCTGGGGCGGGATGCTGGGGGCTGAGCACGCGATCCGTCGTCCCGCGGGTTTGCAGTCGCTCGTGCTCTCCAACTCGCCGGCCTCCATCCCTCTCTGGGTGGCCGGCGCCGATCGCCTGCGCTCGCAGTTACCGGTCGACGTCCGCGAAGCCTTGGACCTTCACGAAGCGAACGGGACGATCGAGGACCCGGAGTACGTCACCGCAACACAGGTGTTCTACGACCGCCACGTCTGTCGCGTCGTGCCCAACCCGCCCGAGGTAGTGGCGACTCTCAACATGCTCAATGAGGACCCGACCGTGTACCACACGATGAACGGGCCAAATGAGTTCTTCTGCATCGGGACACTGAAGAACTGGAGCGTGATTGACGAGGTGAAGGATATCGTCGCGCCGACACTGCTGGTGACGGGCGAGTTCGACGAGGCGACCCCCGAATCGGTCCAGGGCTTCGCCGACAACATTCCGAACGTGCGCTGGGAGATCATCGAGAACGCCAGCCACATGCCCTTCGTCGAGGCGCCCGATCGCTACTTCGCGGTGGTCTCAGCGTTCCTCGAACAACACGACAACTAGATGGCGCGCGCAACGACTGCACGTAAGGGACGCAGTACGCAGGACGCAGTACCAGGAAGGCAATATTCATAGGCAAGAGGGGGAATTGTGACTCGCAATAATTTAAGAACCTGGATTCGCACACTGGCCGCCGCGTGCGTCGTGGGGTCACTCGGACTGACGGTGGTCTCGTCGTCCGGTGCGTCGCCGTCGGCGTTCACGTACAACCCGGCGCACGCCGGAGGCACGCTGAAACTCCTGGCGTCGACCGCCGGAGGGACGTTGGACCCGCAGGTGAACTACACGCTGCAGTACTGGCAGCTCTATCAGGCGACCTACGACGGCCTCGTCGCCTTCGACAAGGTGGCGGGCGCCTCGTCCTTTAACGTCGTGCCCGACCTGGCCACCGCGATGCCGACAATCACCAACGGAGGCAAGACCTACACCTTCACGTTGCGCAAGGGCATCAAGTTCTCCAATGGCAAGACCGTGACGGTCAACGACGTCAAGGCCTCCTTCCAACGGCTCTTCAAGGTGTCGAACCCCAACGCAGGTAGTTGGTACAACTCAATCGTCGGCGGTAACGCCTGCCTGGCTAAGCCCGCGACCTGCACGCTGGCCGGCGGCGTCGTCGTCAACGCGGCGACCGATCAAGTGGTCTTTCACCTGGTGGCCCCCGACGCTGAGTTCCTCGACCAGCTGGCGGTGCCCTTCGGAACGATCCTTCCGGCCAGCTCGCCGGGCAAGGACGCCGGTTCCACTCCGCTGCCCGGCACCGGTGCCTACACCTTCTCCAAGTACGACCCGAACCACCAGCTCACCATGGTGCGCAACAAGTACTTCCACGTGTGGTCCGCGGCCGCCCAGCCCAAGGGTTACCCCAACGAGATCGACATGGTCTTTGGTAACACCGTTGAGTCGGAGGTCACCCAGGTCGAGAACGGCCAGGGCGACTGGGTCTTCGACGCGTTGCCTTCGGACCGACTGTCTCAACTCTCGACCAAGTACTCGACTCAGCTGCACGTGAACCCGCTGACCGCGATCTGGTACATCGTGATGAACACCAACTTGGCCCCGTTCAACAACCTCAAGGCGCGCCAGGCGATCAACTACGCGATCAACAAGAACTCGGCGGTCGCTCTCTACGGCGGGACTCAGTTGGCCCAGCCGGCGTGCACCATCCTGCCGCCCGGCTTTCCCGGTCACCTCGACTACTGCCTCTACCAGAAGGGCACGGGGTCGACCTACAAGGGTCCCAACCTGGCCAAGGCCAAGCAACTGGTCCAGCAGTCGGGCACCAAGGGCATGTCGGTGGGCATCGTGGTGACGAACGACACGGTCAACCAGGCGGTGGGCCAGTACGTCCAGAGCGTGCTGAACTCGATCGGCTACAAGGCAACGGTGAAGCCGCTGTCGGCCAACATCCAGTTCACCTACATCCAGAACACGAAGAACAAGGTCCAGATCAGTCTGTCGCAGTGGTACCAGGACTATCCGGCGGCCTCGGACTTCCTCAAGATCCTGCTCAGCTGCGCGCAGTTCCACCCGGCGAGTGACAACTCCATCAACATCGCGGGCTACTGCAACCACACTCTCGACGCCAAGATGGCCGCCGCAGAGACGCTGGGCCTCACCAACCCCACCGCCGCGAACGCGCAGTGGGGCCAGATTGACGAGGAGATGATGGCTCAGGGCGCCCCGTGGGTGCCGCTGTTCAACCCGAAACTGATCGACTTCGTTAGCCACCGCGTGGGGAACTACCAGTTCTCTCGCCAGTTCTACATGTACGTCGATCAGTTGTGGGTGAAGTAGCTGGGTCGGACGCTACGACGGTGACTGATTCGTCAGTCGCCTCGACCGCGAAGAGCGCCAGGGGACCAGAAAGCCCCTGGCGTTCTTCGCTTCGCCAACTGTGGCGAAATCGTCCCGCGGTCATCGGGTTCTTCGTCTTCTTGGCGGTCGTCGCCGTGTGTCTGTGCGCACCCCTCTACGCGCACTACGTGGCTCACGAGAATCCCTTCACCTCCAACATCCAGGGCATGTTCCGCCTGCACGGACGAACGATCCACGTCCTGCAACAGAACACGCAGGGCACGGGTCTGGGCGTCACGCCGATTGGGCCGACGTGGGACTTCTCGCACTACTTCTTGGGTGCCGACAACCAAGGTCGCGACGTCTTTGCGCGACTCCTCTACGGCGGTCGCACCAGTCTGTTGATCGGGACGAGTTCCGCCCTCATCTGCTGCGCCGTGGCGGCCGTGCTCGGCGTCGTCGCCGGCTACTTCGGCGGCCCGATCGACTGGGTGTTGTCGCGGATCTTCGACATCATCTGGGCGTTCCCCATCTACCTGCTGGCCATTTCACTCTCGGTGGTACTGCTCACGACCGGCATCCAGTTCGGACCGGTGCACGTGGGGGCGGGCTCGCTGCTGGTTCCCATCCTGATTATCGCCTCCATTTACGTGCCGTACGTGGCGCGTCCGCTGCGCGGCATCGTGATCTCCCTGCGTGAACGTGAGTTCATCCAGTCGGCCATCGGGTCGGGGGCTTCCGACACCCGGATCCTGCTGAAGGAGATCCTGCCCAACGTCGCGCCGAGCATCATCGTGTTCCTGCCCCTCATGGTGGCGTTCAATCTGTTGACCGAGTCCGCGCTGTCGTTCCTGTCAATCGGCGTCCAGCCGCCGGCGGCGAGTTGGGGGACCATCATCAACGACGGACTAGGCCTGCTGTACACCCGTCCGGCGGTGGCCATCGCCCCGGGAATCATGATCGCGATCACGGCGATCTCGCTCAACATTCTGGGCGACGGGGCGCGTGACGCGTTCGATCCCAAGGCCAAGCTGCGAGGGTCGGTCTAGGTGGCCCTGTTTATCGTCCGCCGGTTCGTCGCGGCCGTCCTGGTCATGTTCGCCATCAGCGTGCTGGTCTTTCTCATCTTCTTCGCCACGCCCGGGGTGGACCCGGCGGCGCGCATCGCTGGTCGGAGCGCGACACCTCAGATCCTGGCGCAGGTGCGCCACGCCTTCGGTCTGGATCGGCCGCTGCCAATCCGATACCTGCTCATGATGGACCACCTGTTCATCAAGCAGGACCTCTCGTCCTACGTCAACATCGGCGACCGCGTGGTGCCCCAGATCCTCAACGCCGCCCCCGTCACGCTGTCGCTTATCTTCGGGGCGGCGGTGATCTGGCTGATCGTCGGCATCGCCGGTGGCGTGATTGCCGCGGCCAACCGGGGCAAGATCATCGACCCGATTATCACCTTTCTCGGGATCGGCGCGATCTCGGTGCCGGCTTACTGGCTGGGAGAGGTCGTCCTCTACTTCACGCAGAGCAAGCTTCCACTCGTCGGTCTTCTCGTGGGCGCCGGGGTCCGGCTACGTGCCCCTGACGCAGAACCCGGGCGAGTGGGCGCTGCACCTGCTCTTTCCGTGGCTGACGTTGGCCTCGCTCTACGCGGGGATCTACGCGCGCGTGCTGCGCGCAGAGTTGGTCAACGCGCTCAACGAGGACTACGTTCGCACGGCGCGCGCCAAGGGGCTCTCCGAACGACGGATTCTCGTGCGCCACGCCCTGCGGTGCTCGCTGATCACGGTCGTGACGCTCTTCGGCCTCGACGTCGGCGCACTCGTCGGGGGTGCGGCGCTGCTGACCGAGGTCGTCTTCGGTCTGCCGGGTGTGGGCCTGTTGACCTTCAACGCCTTGGAGAACCTGGACCTGCCCGTGATCATGGGCGCCGTCCTCTACGGGGCGTTCTTCGTCGTCCTGGCCAACGCCGTCGTTGACATCGCGTACGCCTTCTTGGATCCGAGGGTTCGCCTTGTCTGACGCGCCCGTGAGCACACCACTTCTGGAGGTGGAGGACCTGCGAGTCTCGTTCAACACGCGCGAGGGTCTGGTCAAGGCGGTGGACGGCCTCTCGATCAGTGTCGGTCGCAAAGAGGTCGTGGGCATCGTCGGCGAATCGGGCTCGGGCAAGAGCGTCGCAATGTACAGCCTGCTCGGACTGGTGCGCGACGCCAACGTCTCCATCAGCGGTCACGTGCGCTACGAGGGCCGCGAGATTCTGGGGCTCCCCGATGACGAGATGCGCTCGATCCGCGGACGCGACGTGGCGATGATCTTCCAGGACCCAATGACCGCGCTCACCCCCGTCTACACCGTGGGCTGGCAGATCGTCGAGCAGATCCGCGCCCACGAGGAGGTCACCAAGGCCCAAGCCCATGCGCGCGCCGTCGAACTGCTCGGCGAAGTGGGCATTCCCGACCCGGCGCGGCGAGTGCACCTCTACCCCCACGAGTTTTCCGGTGGCATGCGCCAGCGCGTCGTCATCGCGATGGCCCTGTCGTGTCACCCCAAGCTGCTCATCGCCGACGAGCCCACGACGGCCCTGGACGTCACGACCCAGGCCCAAATCCTCGAACTCCTGCGACGACTCCAGGCGACCTACGACTCATCCATCGTGTTGATCACGCACGACATGGGCGTGATCTCGGAGATGGCCGACCGCGTCGTGGTCATGTACGCCGGTCGGCCCGTCGAGGTCGGAGGTCGCCGTGACGTCATCCGCACGCCCCGCCACCCCTACACCTGGGGACTGCTGGGCGCCGTGCCGCGCGTGGAGAGCAAGCGGACGCGCCTGGTGACGATCCCCGGCGTTGCGGTGTCACCGCTCGATCTGCCCCCGGGTTGCGCGTTCGCCCCCCGCTGCGCCTACCGCTTCGAGATGTGCGACCAGCGACCCTCACTGCGCGGCGACGACGGCCACCTCGACGCGTGCTGGCTCGACCCCACGCGCAAGATGGAGATCCGTCGCCGGGTCGCCGAAACCGGAGTGGTCTCGTGAGCGAGACCGTGCTGCTTCGCGCGACTGACGTGGTCAAGAACTTCACGCTGCGTTCCAAGCAGTCGGGGAGCCGCATCATCGTCCAGGCGGTCGCGGGGGTCTCGCTCGAGGTCCGACGTGGTGAGACCCTGGGCATCGTCGGCGAGTCGGGTTGTGGCAAGTCGACCCTGGCGCGCTGTCTGGTGCAGTTGATGCCGGTGACCTCGGGCCACGTGGAGTTCAACGGCGTCGAGATCACCGGGCTGTCGCGGCGACAACTGCGGCCCCACCGGCGCCAGATGCAACTGGTCTTCCAGGACCCCTACTCGTCGCTCAATCCACGCCGTCGCGTCGGCGACATCGTCGCCGAGCCGCTGCGCATCAACAGATACGGCGACGACGAGGTCGTCCAGGCGCGCGTGGGCGAGCTCCTGCGCATCGTGGGCTTGGACCCGGCGTCGGTCAACCGCTACCCCCACGAGTTCTCCGGCGGTCAGCGCCAGCGCATCGGCATCGCGCGGGCGTTGGCCCTCAATCCCTCCCTGGTTGTGGCCGACGAGCCCGTGTCGGCGCTGGACGTGTCCGTCCAGGCGCAGGTCCTCAACCTCATGGCGGACCTCCAAAGCGAACTGTCGCTCACCTATCTCTTCATCGCCCACGACCTGGGAGTCGTTCGCCACGTGTCGGACCGGGTCGGCGTGATGTACCTCGGCGAGATCGTCGAGCTCGGCGACGCCGAGACGCTCTATGAACGCCCGCTGCACCCCTATACCGAGGCCTTGCTCTCGGTCGTGCCCGAGCTCGACGACGGGACGCACCCCGTGCGAGAGCGCATCGTGCTGACCGGCGATGTACCGAACCCGTCCGACAAGCCGTCGGGCTGCCCGTTCCATCCGCGGTGCCCGGTGGCCCAGGATCGCTGCACCACTGAAAAGCCCGTGCTGGTCGAGTTGGCTCCCGGTCGCTCGGTCGCGTGTCACTTCCCGCGCAACGTCGCCTAGTCGCGCGGCTGCGCCGTGATCGTGGCGCTCGATGGGGGTCAGCTCAGTAGGGTGAGGTGACCATGGCGTCGTCGTCGCGACTCATCGTCCTCGATTCGGTGATGATCGACGTTCTGGTGAAGGTCGCCGAACTACCCGCGCGCGGATCCGACAGCCTGGCCTCGGATGCATTGATCACCACCGGTGGTGGTTTCACAGTGGCCACCGCGGCCCATCGTCACGGACTGGACAGCGTCTACGGCGGGCGACTGGGAACCGGTCCGCTCAGCGATCTGGCTCGAGCGGCGCTGCGCCGTGAGGAGGTCGCAACACCCGTCGACCCGGACCCCGACCGCGACGCCGGCTTTTGCCTGGTACTCGTCGACTACGAGGGAGAGCGGACCTTCGTCACCGCCAAGGGCGCCGAACTCGACCTGACGCGCCGTGACCTCGACACCGTCGCCGTCTCCGAGGGCGACTACGTCTACGTCTCGGGATACAACCTCGTCTATCCAGAGATCGGCGACACGGTCGTGCAGTGGCTCGACGAACTCGATGCCGGCGTCGTCGTGGCCTTCGACCCCGGGGCGCGAGTCGCGGACATCCCGACCGAGTTGGTGGATGCCGTTCTGCGCCGGTGTGACTGGCTCTTATGCAACAACGTCGAGGCGCGCACTCTGTCCAGCGCGTCAGACATCGAGGCCGCGGCCGACGTGCTGCTCGCTCGCACCGGCGGCGACGGCGTTGTCATCCACGACGGAGAACACGGATGTTGGATCGTGACCTCGACCCAGCCGTGCGTGCGCGTCGCGGGCTTTCCCGCTCGAGTCGTTGACACGAACGGCGCCGGTGACACGCACAACGGTGTTCTGCTGGCTGAGCTCGCGAACGGTACGCCGGTGTTGGAGGCGGCCCGACGGGCCAACGGTGCGGCCGCTGTGGCGATCGGTCGACTGGGGCCGGCGACGAGTCCGACCCACGACGAGTTGACGGCCTGGTTTGGGCGCTTCTCTGAGTAGCGGCCGGCCTTTTACGGCCGGTCAGAAGTAGTTTTCGCCGAGCTCCTCGCTCCACGCCGGTGTGCGCAGGTCGCCGCGCGGCACGCTCCAACGAAACACGGGCTTGATATCCAGGACGGGGGTTCCGTCGATTCCGTCCAGACCGCGCGCGCGAAAGGACCGGGGGCTCAGTGACTCGATCTCGACGGTCGTGAGAAGCAATCGGTTGGGCCGGTCCTTGTTGCGCTGAGCGAAGATGCCGACGTCAGGCCATGCGGGATTTCCCCGGGGACGCCGGTGCCACGGGCCGGGTGGAACGTCCTCGGCCCAGTCCGCGAAGAACACGATCTCGACGTGGGAGAAGTCCGCCAACCCGTCGAGCGCCTCGTCGGGCACGCCGTCGGCGAGCTCGACGGTGCTGACGACGTCGTCCCAGTTGTCGTCGAGGGGCTCGGCACGGTCGTTGCGAATGTAGGCCACAGCGCGCACCGTCCAGTCCACGGGCCCACCATATCGAGACGCCTCGGACGTGCCGGGCTCGCACGAAGAGTGAGGTGGGCCCGGGTTATCGTGGTTCGTTCGATGGAGGACCGATGGCCGAGTTGACCTTTACCTACGGGACGATGGCGGCTGGCAAGTCGACCCTCGCCCTGCAGTTGTGCTGGCAACTGCGAGAAGGCCGAAGCGACGTGGGCCTGTGGACGTTCGGCGACCGCAGTGACGACGGGATGGTGACCAGTCGCATCGGCATCGAGGCCTTGGCCGAGGCCGTCGAGCCGGGTTCGGACATCACGTCGAACATCGAGCGGCTCGTCGCCGACGGTGTCAACATCCTGGTCATTGACGAGGTCCAGTTCGCCAGCGTCGACCAGGTCGACGCCTTGGCCCAGCTGGTCGACGAACGCGACGTCGACGTGCACGCCTTCGGGCTCTCGGCGGACTTCCTGTTGAACATCTTCCCGGGCTCGGCGAGGCTCTTTGCCATTGCCGACTGGGCCCACGAGCTGCCGCTCACCTCGTCGTGCTGGTGCGGGCGCAAGGGCCGGTGCAACGCGCGGATCGTCAATGGAATTGTTGCGCGCGAAGGAGATCAGTTCTTTCACGGCGACGTCAATGCGGGGGTGGTGCACTACCAAGTCCTCTGTCGCACCCACTACCGGCAGGGTCAATTGCACGCGGATCCCGCGCAGTAGAAAACCGATTAAAAGAACGCCGCGCAGAGGTCGTAGAGCTCGCGAGGCACGCGACGCTGGCCGTGCGCGACGGCCTCGAGGGGCGCCAGGTGGATCTCATTTCCTCGCATGACCGGGATGGTTCCGAACTGCCCGGCGACGACGGCCTCGTAGGCGGCGGCTCCGACGCGCGTCGCCCAGATCCGGTCGTATGCGGTGGGGCTGCCGCCGCGCTGAAGGTGGCCCAAGACCGTTGTGCGAACCTCGAACCCGCCGGAATCGCTGATCTTGGAGGCGAGAAACTGTCCGACACCGCGCGTGGCGAGGCGCACGCTGCGCACGCCCTCACCCGAGAGGTCGCCGGACTCGTGACCACCGAGCGTGGCCAGATTGATTCCTTCAGCGATGACGACGATCGAGTACGCCGTGCCGCGGTCACGTCGCTGGACCAGATGGTCGATGATCTGGCCCATGGTCATCGGGAACTCGGGGATGATGATGAGGTCCGCACCCCCGGCGAGACCGCCCATCGCTGCCACCCAGCCGGTGGTGCGGCCCATAGTCTCGACCACCATCACCCGGTGGTGCGACGCCGCCGTCGTGTAGAGACGGTCGAGCGACTCGGCAACGAAGCCAATCGCGGTGTCGAATCCAATGCAGTACTCGGTTCCGGGCAGGTCGTTGTCGAGGGTCTTGGGAACCCCGACGACCGGCCCGTCTCGCTCGGCGAGCCAGTGCGAGATGCGCTGCGTGCCGTCGCCGCCGATCGCGATCAACCCGTCCAGGTTCTCGGCGATGGTCGCCAAGACTTTCTCGCGGCCACCCGGCGGGTCATCAAGGTCGTAGCGGGCGGTCCCGAGCAGCGTGCCGCCCTGGCCGAGGACGCCCGTCAGGTCGGCCGCCGAAAGGTTGCGTGCGGCGAAGCCCACGGCCAGGCCAGCCCAGCCGTTGGCGATTCCCACCACCTCGTGGCCGTCGCGCAGGGCCATGTGGCTGATGGCCCGAATGGCCGCGTTCAGCCCGGGCGCGTCACCCCCGGCGGTCAGAACCCCTATGCGCATTGCGTTTCGCCTCGCCGCTCCATTGGACGCACCGATTGTAGGTCACCCCCCGTCACCCTCCTGTCGACATCGCGTGTGTCGCGCCGCGCACCGGGCACACTGGACGGATGAACGACGCCGAGCACCGCGTGACGGAGGCGCCGCCCACGACGGCGTGCGCGAGTCGCTACGCCGTCCTCGCCGAGTGCCCTCACTGTGCGACGGTGCTTACGCCCGAGCACGCGCACATGCGATGCCGGTCGTGCGGGTGGCGCGACAGCTGTTGTGATTGATCGGGTTCTCAGAACTTTTTAGATTTCCCCTTCATTTCACTTCATCCCACCCGGGAGTTCACTCGTTGTTTACCTACCTTTCGTAGGTTGCCCCTGGCGACAGAAACTCCCACGGAACTCCGTGGACAGTCTCCGGGCCGAACTCGTTTCACTTTCTTTAGGAGGAAAGCCAAATATGAAGAACAACTTCGTGAGAAAGGTCGGAGTGGCGATCGCCGCCCTCGGACTGATCTCCATGGTCGCCGTCACCGCCGGCGCAGCGACGCTGACCGGTGACCTGACCTTTTCGTCGTCCGATGGCGCGAACGCGCTCGCGCCGGCCAGTGGTGGATCGAGCTTCGACGAGCCGTTTTTCAATGCGGCGATCCCCGTCTATATGTCCGACGCCGCCAAGGTGTCAGGCGCGGGCAACGCCCCCCAGGCCATTCCCCTGTACTCACCGGTGGGCTCGACCGCGGGTAAGAAGGGCGTCATCGCGGCGACCTACGCCATTGGCGCGTCCGACGTCCCCATGGGCACGGTGGTCAACGGCACCAATCTCGACTCATCGTTGCTGACCGGCGCGGACGCGGCCCACACACTCACCAGTTACGTTCAGGTCCCGGTTGTGTTGGGCGGTGAAGGATTGATGTACAACTTGCCGTCGCTGAAGAAGCACTTCAGCAAGTACCCGGTCGTCCTTAACTCCAAGGTCCTCGCGTCGATTTACGACGGAGCGATCACGAAGTGGAACAACTCGGCGATCTGCAAGCTGAATCCGAAGATCGTGACGATTAGGAAGAACAAGGCGGGCAAGATCATCTCGCGCAAGTGCGCGATGCCCAACCTGACGATCGTGCCGGTCTACCGCGCGGACGGCTCGGGTACCACGTTCATCTTCATGGACTACCTGAACCAGACCCAGGGTGCCAACTTCAAGACGCCCAGCGGCACTGAGGTCTTCCCGAGCACGACGTTCCAGCAGGGCGAGGTTCCCAGCAACGGCCTCGGCGGCCAGAAGAACGCCGGAGTCGCAGCCACGGTCGAGTCCACGACCGGTGGCATTGGCTACGTGGAGTACTCGTACATTCTGCTTCAGCACACGCTGCCCGCGGCGATCATCATCAACGCCAAGGGTCAGCACGTCAAGCTGAATCCCACGAGCATCGCCGCGGACGCCGCGGCGTTCGCCTCGACACCCCCGGCGGAGGGCTCGAACGGCGTGGTGAGCGACTTCTCCATCGTCAACGGCAAGGGCTCGGGTGACTACCCGATCGCCGGCTACAGCTGGGCCATCGTGCGTCAGGACTGGAACGGGCTGGGCACCAATGGCGGTGTGACCGCGTCGCTCAACGCGGAGAAACTGGCCGCCAAGTTCCTCGACTGGTGTGTCCAGGGTGGCAGCGGTGGTGGTCAGAACGTCGCGCGACTCCAGGGGTACGTCCCGCTGCCGTCGTACGTCGTCTCGGTGGCCGAGGCCCAGATCAACTCGATGACCTACAACAAGGTCTCGCTCGGTCTGAGCTAACTAGAAAAGGAATGATTTGACGGGGTTATGACGACATCAGCCGAAGAGGCGAGTCCCACCCCCCCCTCCGATGTGGCCGAGCGAATTCGTCGCTCGGCCGCATCGGACCGTCCGTACTTCTACCTGCTGCGCGGGACCGCGTTGTTCTTCGGCGCGGTCATCGTGTTGTTCGTCTGGAGCGTCGTCAAGACCGCGTGGCCGGCGATTCACACGTACGGGTACCACATCGTCACCGGGTCCTCCTGGGTGGCCGGTAGCGGTCCCTACGGTGCGCTGCCCCTCATCGTCGACACCCTCTCGACGACCCTCGTCGCCCTGATCATCGCCGTCCCGGTAGGGCTGGCGTCGGCGTTGGCTCTGCTGTACCTCATCCCGAGGCGCTTCCGCCCGGCCGCGGCGTCCCTGGTCGAACTGCTGGCGGCGGTCCCGTCCGTCGTCTACGGACTGTGGGGACTGTGGTTCCTCGTACCCCTGTTCATCAACCACGTGCAGCCGTTCCTGTCGCACCTCACTGGTGGCCGCTGGCCCTTCAACGGTCCTCACGAAGGCTTCAGCATCCTGCTGGCCGGTTTCGTGTTGTCCATCATGATCCTGCCGACCATCGTGGCGATTTCGCGCGATGTGATCGCGACGGTGCCGGTCGACCTCATCGAGGGCGGCCTCTCGCTGGGGGCCACGCGCAGTCAAGTCTTTACCCGGGTCGTCCTGCCGACGGCTCGCACGGGCATTCTGGGCGCGATTGCCTTGGGCGCCGGCCGCGCCCTCGGCGAGACGATCGCGGTCGCCATGGTCGTCGGATCGAATCCCGAGATACCGCACTCGCTGTTCGCGCCGGGCGCGACGCTGGCCTCGACGATCGCGACCGAGTTCGGCAACGCCGCCGGTACCGAGGGTGGTGCATTGGCCGCGCTCGCTCTCATCCTCATGGTCATCACCGCCGGGGTCAACGCTGGCGCGCGCGCCCTGACCAAGAAGGCGGTGGCGCGCTGATGAGCGAAACCCTGGTCGAGCTGCCGCCCGATCCCATACTGGAACGCCGCCATGAGATCCAGCGCCGGGCCTCCCAGACGATCGGCCGGCGCACCCTCATGTCGAAGTTGTTCTCGAGCCTGATGGTGGCTGCGTTCCTCATAGCGCTCGTCCCGCTGGGTTCAGTGATTTGGGCCCTGCTGGCCAAGGGTCTGCCGTCGATCTCATGGGGCTTCCTTCACCGTTTGCCCCAGCAGCCCAGCCTCATCGCTCAGAACGCCATCGGTGGCGTCGGCAACGCCATCGAGGGCACTCTGGTGCTCGACATCTGCGCCGGCCTCGTGGCCGTGCCCCTCGCGGTCGTCGTCGGTCTCTACCTCTCCGAGACCACCTCGCGCGTCGGCAACTTCCTGCGCGCCATTGTCGAGATCATGACGGGCCTGCCGTCGATCCTCCTCGGGGTCTTCGCCTACGAGTACGTGGTCGTGCCGATGAAGTCCTACTCCGGGCTCGCGGGCATCGTCGCACTAGCCGTCCTTATGGTTCCGGTAATCGCCAAGGCCAGCGAGCTGGCCTTCCGCGGTGTGCCGACCACCCTGAAGGAGGCCGGTCTGGCGCTCGGGGCGCGCAGCTCCAAGGTCTCGCGGGGCGTCATCCTGCCGGTGGCGATGCCGGGCGTCCTCACCGGGGTGCTGTTGGCGTTGGCGCGTGCGGTTGGTGAGACCGCGCCGATCTTGCTGGTCGTGGGTCCGGCCGTCTCGAACACCTGGAACTGGAATCCCTTGCACCCGATGTCCGCATTGCCGCTGCTCACCTACGGCTACTCCGGGTCCCAGTACCCGAGTCAGCGTGCGGCCGCGTGGGGGGTCGCATTGACGCTGGTGTTCTTGGTGATGGTCTTCAGTTTTGCTAGTCGACTGGTTTCGGCCAGAATGAGAAGGGAACGACGCAGCTAATGGATACAACAGAAACCAGAGAGGGTACGCCAGTGGCAGCATCGACGCTGGTTGCCCACAAGATTGCCATGAGTCTGAACAACGTGGCGGTGTCGTTCAACGGTCGCACGGCGGTGCGTGACGTCACCTTTGACGTGTCGACCAACAAGGTCACCTCGCTCATCGGCCCGTCGGGGTCCGGCAAAACGACCCTGCTGCGCGCGCTCAACCGACTGCACGACCTGACCAAGGGCGCGGTGGTCTCGGGCGACATCACCCTCGGCGACATCAACGTCTATCGCGGCGGCCTGCCAACCACCCTGCTGCGGAGCCGCATCGGTATGGTCTTCCAGCGACCCAACCCGTTCCCGACGATGTCGATCTACGACAACGTCGTGTCCGGGCTGCGCTTCAACGGCATCAAGAAGAAGTCGCTGCTCGACGACGCCGCCGAGTCGGCGTTGATTGCGGCCAACCTTTGGGACAGCGTCACCACACGCATGAAGGCGCACGCCGTCACACTGTCGGGCGGAGAGCAACAGCGCCTGTGCATCGCGCGCGCCCTGGCGGTCGAGCCGGAGATCCTCTTGATGGACGAGCCGACCTCGTCGCTCGACCCCATCTCAACCCAGGCGATCGAATCGCTCATGGGCGAGTTGAAGAACCGCGTGACGATCATGATCGTCACGCACAACATGCAACAGGCGTTGCGCGTCTCGGACGACTGTGCGTTCCTGCTCATGGGTTCGGACCGCGCCGGTGAGCTGATCGAATTCGGCTCGACCCAGAAGATCTTCCACGACCCCGCTGACCCACGCACCCTCGATTACATCCAGGGCCGCTTCGGCTGAGCATCACTGTGTTGCGCTCGTGGCAGACTGACCGCGACGCGTCGAGGGAGTCAGTGTGGAACAGGAGTTGTGGCGCGCGTCCGCGGTGACGCTCGCCTCCATGATTCGCGATCGCGAGGTCTCCTCGCGAGAGGTCGTCGACGCGCACCTGGACCGAATCGAGAGCGTCAACGCTCGGGTCAACGCGATTGTCGAGGTGCGCCCCGACGAGGTGCGTCGCGACGCGTCGCTGGCCGACGACGCGCTGGCCAGCGGCGCGGAGTTGGGACCCTTTCACGGTGTGCCGTTCACGGTCAAGACCAACCTCGACGTGGCCGGCTACGCCACCACCGAAGGGTCCGAGGCGCTGCGCGATTGGATGGCGAGCGTCGACGCCCCGACCGTCGAGCGGATGCGCGCGGCGGGTGCGGTCATGCTGGCGCGCACCAACATGCCCGACCTCGGACTGCGGGTCACTACCGAGTCCTCCCTCTACGGCGCCACACATAATCCCTGGCGACGAGGACTGACCGCTGGCGGCTCCTCGGGCGGCGAAGCCGCGTCGATCGCGACCGGCATGAGTCCGATCGGTCTGGGCAATGACCTCGGGGGTTCCCTGCGAAACCCGGCCTACGCCTGCGGCATCGCGTCGATCAAGCCGTCGCGGGGTCGAGTTCCCCAGGGCAATCGCTCCACGCCCTTCGAGCCCGGACTGCACAGCCAGGTCATGAGCGTTGAAGGCGTACTGGCTCGGCACGTAGGTGACGTGCGCGCCGGACTGGAGGCGATCAAGGGCTCGCACCGCTTCGATCCCCAGGCTATTGACGCGCCTCTCGAGGGACCGGCCGTCGCGCGCCGGGTGGCGCTCGTGCCCGAGCCCTTCGGCGGCGACACCGACCCCGGCGTCGCGGAGGCGGTTCGCGTAGCCGGCCGGGCGTTGACGGGCGCCGGCTACGAGGTCGAGGAGGTGGAGCCACCCCAGCTCTTCGAGGCCTACCTAGCCTGGACCGAATTGGTGGTGACCAACCTGGCCGTAGAGGCACCGCTGCTCGCGACCCTGTTGGGGGAGGGGGGACAGCGCTTCTTGGATCTCACCTCGGTCGAGTTCGCGCCCGCCACGGCCGAGACCCACTACCTCATGCACCAGTCGCGCTACCGCATCGCGCGCGCCTGGCGCGAGTTCATGGAGGGGTATCCGTTGGTCGTCGGTCCGACGTGGACGCAACCACCGTTCGCCCACGGCTTCGACGTGGAGAGCGCCGAGTCGGCGATGAAGGTCGTCGAAGCCTTCCGCTTCGTCCTGCCGGCGAACCTGTTGGGCCTGCCCGCCGCGTGCGTGCCCACGGGCATCAATGACGGCCTGCCCACGGGAGTTCAGGTCATCGGCACCCTCTTTCGCGAGGACACCTGTCTGGATGCCGCCGAGGTGATCGAGCGTTCGCTCGGCGTGCTGACGCCCATCGACCCGCGGACATGACCCCTCGCGTACGCCCCATGGAGCGCGGCGACGTCGCGGCTGCGGCTCGCCTCGTCGCAGCCGGAACGCTGGCGGTCGGGGCCGAGGATGTCGAACGCGAGGACGTGTACTGGTCGGCGGTCCTCGAGACACGCGCTCGGCGCGGCGAGGTCCTGGTCGCCGAGGCCGACGGTGAGGTGGTCGGCGTGACCCAGGTGCTCATCTTCCAGCACTTCCAGCACACCGGCGGGTGGTGCGCGGAGCTCGAGAGCGTCCACGTGCGCGATGACTACCGCAGCCGCGGTGTCGGATCGGCGCTGTTGGCCGCGGCCGAGTCGGTGGCGCGCGAGCGAGGCTGCTACCGGATGCAGCTGACCAGTCGTAACGTGCGCGGCGACGCGCACCGCTTCTACGTCGCCAATGGCTACGACCAGAACAGCCAAGGTTTCAAGAAACTGCTAGTCGAGTAGGACCTCGCGCAAGCCCCCGTCGTCGACGTCAAAGACGAACCCACGGATGTCGGTGTTGTCGACGAAGGGCGAAGCAGACAGCGTGCGCATCGTGGCGCGCACGTCGGCGTCGACGTCGCGGAAGGCGCCGAGTCGAAAGGGCGGGCGCTGACCAATCGTGGCCTCGAGCTCAGCCGCCAAGTCCTCCTCCTCGAAGCCCTCGAGGCCGCAGCGGGTGTGGTGGATCACCATGACCGAGCGCGTCGAGAGCAGGCGCTGGCTCAAGAGAAGCGACCTGATCGCGTCGTCAGTGGCCAGCCCGCCGGCGTTACGGATCAGGTGGACCTCTCCGAGGTCCAGGCCTATTGCCCCGAACAGGTCGAGGCGCGAGTCCATGCAGGTGAGCACAGCGAGGTGACGCCGCGGCGACGTGGCCAGAACTCGATGGCCGTGTCCTTCAACGTAGGCGCGGTTGTTGGCCACCAGGTCGTCGATCTCGCTCATCGGGTCATCCTAGGAAACGGGACCTCAGTCCCGGCGAGTCGCGCTTTCGTGTTCGCTACGCTCGCGAACGGAGGTGGCTATGGACCACATGGACGTCATTCGAGAAGAGTTGCGTGAACCGTCAGTGGAGTTGCGTCGCATGATCCCCGACGTGATGCGCGGTTACGCCGACATGTCCGGGGCGTCGATGGCGCCGGGCGAACTGTCGACCATGGAGAAGGAGCTCATTGCCGTTGCCATCTCGGTCACGCGAGAGTGCGACGGCTGCATCGTCGCGCACACCCGTGGGGCGTTGCGTGCCGGGGCGACCCGCCAGCAGTTGGCTGAGGCGTTGGGCGTGGCAATTTCGATGAACGGTGGCCCCGGGACGGTCTGGGCTCCGCGCGCGCTACGCGCTTACGACGAAGCGGTGGCCGCGCGCCAGTCGAACTGACGCGCCTACGAGAAGCCGTACGGCAGTGACTTGATGCCGTTGATGAAGCTCGACAGGAGTTGAGCGGGCTCCGCGGTGGCGTGAATGGACGGTGAGCTCGAGAGGAGCTGGCGCCACAGAACGGCGATCTCGCGACGCGCCAAGTGGGCGCCCAGGCAGAAGTGCGGACCCGGCGCTCCAAAGCCGAAGTGGTCGTTGGGGCTGCGACCCACGTCAAAGACGAACGGGTCAGTGAAGACGTCCTCGTCGCGATTGGCCGAGCAGTAGTAGAGGAGCACCTTGTCGCCGGCCTCGAGATCGACGCCCGAGAGGGTGTAGTCGGTCGCCAGCGTGCGCCGCATCCAGGTGACCGGCGACGCCCACCGCACAATCTCATTAACCGCGGTGGCGGCGAGTGAGTCGAAGTCGGCAACCAGCCGTGACTTTTGATCGGGGTGTTCGGTCAGCGCCCAGAGTGTGTGGGCCAGCGCGGTCCTGGTGGTTTCGTTTCCGGCGACGACCAAAAGAACGAAGAAGGACGCGAGCTCCTGGTGCGTCAGGCGCTCGGACTCAATCTCGGCGTTGACGAGGGCGCTCGTGATGTCGTCGCCCGGACTCGCT
This sequence comes from uncultured Actinomycetota bacterium, assembly GCA_963715855.1. Lineage (GTDB taxonomy): Bacteria > Actinomycetota > Acidimicrobiia > Acidimicrobiales > RAAP-2 > RAAP-2. The sequence continues at coordinate 516,429 of OY970279.1, read as the reverse complement.
CGCCGTTGAGCGCCTAGTTCGTCCATGAGACCCGAGAGAGTGACGCCGGCGTCGAGGACGGCGAGGACCGAGTCCTGTCCCTCGGGCACCAGATCGGGGTCGCCCATGGACAGAATCACGTTGGAACAGCGAAGGACCGTCGCGAATTCGCTCGGGGGCACACCCATCATCTCGCAGACAATCTGCAGCGGTAGCGGCGCCGCGAGGTCGGTGACGAAGTCACCAGTCCCGCTGGACATCGCCTTCGCGATGAGCTCGGCGGCGACCCGATCGATGGCGTCCTCGACGGCGCGGACGTTGCGCGCACTGAATGCGGCCGAGACGATGCGTCGGAGTCGCGCGTGCTTGGGGTTGTCGGTCGAGATCATCCCGGAGAAGTACTCGACCATCTCGGGGGGCAGGTCCAGAATCGACACCGTGCCGGGTCCAGAGAGGAAGACCTCGGGGTGGCGAGATGCGGTTGCGATGTCGCGGTGGCGCGTCAGGGCGTAGTACCCACGCCCCTGGGGAAAGTCCACCGATGTCCCCGCAATCACGGGGTCTTCAAAGAAGGCGATCGGTCGCTCTCGGCGAAGCGCCGCGAATCCGGCCTCTCGATCGGCGTAGGGGCGGCGCCAGAAATCGAGGTCCGTGAGGTCGACGTCGTCGGCGCTCCAGGCCGTCACGGGCTCCACGGCCACGACACTACCGAGCACTGCCGTCACGACTGCGCTCCCGCGCGGCAGACTGGAGTGGTGCCAGAGATCTCCGACGAGGAACGTTCACAGCGCCTCACGGCGCTGACCGCCCTGATTGACCTGATGCGACCGGCCGTCCAGTCCGACGGCGGCGACCTGGTCCTGGTGCGCGCCGACGTCGAGACCGGCGTCGTCGAAGTCCAGCTGCAGGGGGCGTGCTCGAGTTGCGCCATCTCTTCCAGCACGCTGCAGGGCGGGGTGGAGCGGATCCTCACCGACCGCTTGGACTGGGTGACCGAAGTTCTCGGCGGGGTCGACGACTCGATGGACCCGGAAGACTCCATGGCGATGGGGTCGGGCGGTTACGTCCCGAGGTACCGCCAGCTGTAATCCACATTTGATGTCCGAATCGTCCTGCGGCGCGGTATTATTTAGTTAGGTGAACTAATGGATACCTCTCTCGACCACGAAACGGCCGCGCGTTTGCGTCGCGCGGTGACTCGTCTCAACCGGCGCCTTCGTGCCTCGGCCCTTGGCGGTATCTCGCCGGCCCAGGCCTCGATGCTGGCGTCGATCGAAAACCTGGACGGTCCGACACTGGGCGAACTCGCCGCGGCCGAACAGATTCAACCGCCGTCGGTGACCCGGATTGTTCAGGCCATGGAAGAAGCGGGCTACGTCGAGTGTTCGACCGACCCCGATGATCGACGCAGCACCCGAGTGCGAATCAACTCGACGGGTCGTCGCGAACTGTCCACCATCCGGCACCGCAAAACCGAATTCCTCGAGCGAACACTGCTCACGCTCTCGGTCGCGGAACGCCGCAAGGCGCTCGAGCTGGTTGCCTTGCTTGAGCGCTTCGTGGACGAGCCGTGAGCGCCGCGCGTCGGTTGTCGTCGCGAACTTTCGCGGCGCTGAGCGTCCGCAACTTTCGGCTCTACTTCGTCGGCCAGCTCATCTCGGTGTCGGGAACCTGGATGCAGTCTGTCGCCCAGGGCTGGTTGATACTTCAGTTGACGGGATCTTCAGTGGAGTTGGGGATCGCCATCGCCTTGCAGTACGTGCCCATGCTGCTCTTCGGGTCGTACGGGGGTCTCATCGCGGACCGCCACGAGAAGCGGCGCATTCTCTACATCACGCAGTCCTGCGCCGGAGTGTTGGCATTGGTGCTCGGGCTGCTCGTCACGACCGGTCACGTCACCGTCACGAGGGTGTGGATCCTTGCCGCGCTCTTGGGCATCGTGAACCTCTTCGACGTCCCGGCGCGTCAGGCGTTCGTCCAAGAGATGGTCGGACGTGACCTCATCACCAACGCGGTCAGCCTGAACAGCGTCCTCATGAACTCGGGTCGGGTCATTGGACCGAGCATTGCCGCCGGCTTCATTGCGCTCACCGGCACGGCCGTGTGCTTCTATGCCAACGCCGCTTCGTACGTGGGCGTCTTGGTGGCGCTGCTCATGATGCGCGGGAGCGAGTTCCTGCCTATGGCCACGGTGGAGCGCCAACGCGGACAACTGCGTCAGGGTCTTCGCTACGCGATGGCCACGCCCGAACTGCGCAACGTCATCGCAGCGACCGCCGTCGTGGGAACCTTCGCCTTCAACTTCACGGTGACGCTACCGTTGCTATCGCGTACGACCTTTCACGAGGTAACCGCCACGCACTACGGAATTCTCATGGGAGCGATGGGCGTGGGCGCGGTGATCGGGGGATTGTTCGTCGCCCACCGTTCGCGGCCCACCCTGGCCTTGCTCATGTCGCTGGCCCTGGGCTTTGGCGCCTTCATGACCAGCGTCGCGCTCGCGCCCAGCATCATCTGGGCCGAGATCCTGCTGGTTCCCACCGGCGCGTTCTCGGTGGCCTTCGTGGCGACGGCCAACGCGACCCTTCAACTGAACTCGAGCCAGGAGCAGCGCGGGCGCGTCATGAGCCTGTACGCGATGGCCTTCCTCGGCACCACGCCAATCGGTGCGCCGCTCATGGGACTCATCATCGGGGCGAGCAATCCCCGGGTCGGCCTGTTGGTGGGCGCGATCCTCACCATCGCGACCGGCGCGGCACTCGCCCTCACTCGGGCAAGGGCGCGGTCGGTCGTGGCCGCGCCGGCGCCGAGTCACGCCTGAACGACGAGTAGTTAGGCCACCGCGACATCCCCTAAACGAGCCTGATCCTGCGACAGTATTAGGTCTAGATAATTCCGAGGCTCTCTGGTAGGTTGCCATTCAACCTGGCCCGTGAGGCCGGGATCGACCGGGGGGTTGTGACATGTCTGATTCGGGCACCGTGGGGAGCATGAGCGAAGGTCAGTCGGACCAACAGGACCTCGCCACCTTCGGCTACAAGCAGGAGTTGCACCGCACGCTCGGAACGTTCAGTTCATTTGCGGCAGCGTTCAGTTACATTTCACCGTCGACGGGTATCTTCACCCTCTTCTTCCTGGGACTGGCGACCGTTGGTGGCGCCTTCATCTGGTCGTGGCCGATTGTGGCGCTCGGTCAGTTCATCATCGCGCTCAACTTCGCTGAGGTTTCCAGTCACTATCCGGTCGCCGGCTCGGTCTTCCAGTGGACCAAATACCTGGCTGGACGACAGTACGCGTGGTTCACGGGGTGGATCTACATATTCGCGGGAATTTTGACCGTGACATCCGTTGTGGTCACAATCCCCCTGGCGGTGCTGCCGATTCTGTACAACATGGGCTGGCACCTCGACGTCACATCGCTGCATGACCAGATTTGGGTCGCGGTGATCGTGTTGATTCTCATCACTTTCCTCAATATCTTCAGCGTCAGGCTCGTCGCCATCGTCAATAACACGGGGGTGTTCTTCGAGATTGTGGGCATGGTGATTTTCGCCGTTGTGATGTTGATCGTTCACCGTCACCAGCACCTTTCCGCGCTGACCAACGGTGGCGGAACACACATCAATCTTTCGTCGTTCACGCTTGCCATGTTCATGAGCCTCTTCGTGATCTACGGATTCGACACTGCGTCCACGCTCGCCGAGGAGACCCACGACCCGCGGCGGAGGGCTCCCCAGGCCGTCCTCATGTCCGTCGGAGGAGCGTTCGTAATCGGGGGGATATTCCTGGTCGCGATGATCTTGGCCATCCCCAACCTGCGCACCGCCGTGAAAGGCGCCTTTGGTCCGGTTCAGATCATTGAGGCGAACTTCAACACCTTCTGGTCCACCATCTATCTGCTGGTCGTCACGGCCGCGATCTTTGTGTGTTGCATGTGCATCATGGCGGCGACGGTTCGCCTGTGCTTCGGAATGGCTCGCGACAACCGCCTTCCGGCGTCGCGCACCTTGAGCAAGGTGCACCCGACCCTGCACACGCCGATCTTTGCCTGCGTCACGGTCGCCGTGATTGCGGCGATCCCCATGTTGAAGTACGCGGGTGCCGGCACCGTCGCAGTCGCCGCCACCGCGCTGATCTACCTGTCGTACTTCCTGGGCAACGTCGCGATCCTGTGGGCGAGATTCCACGGTTGGCCGAAGGTGAAGGCTCCGTTCTCGCTGGGCAAATGGGGCCTGCCGATCAACATCTTGGGGCTGATTTACGGGGGACTGGCTTTGGTCGACTTCGCGTGGCCGCGCGAGTCGTTCCTGGTCGGCAACCCCACGCCAAATCAGTCGGGTGGACTCTTGAGTTTGGGTGTTGGCTGGCTCAACAAGATTCCGATCCTGTACACGGTGCTCGGGTTCATCCTCATCATTGGGATCATCTACTACGCGGTGGCGCAACGGAACAAGGCTCTCCCGGTGGAACCGCCGTCCGAAGTCGGGGCGTTCGTCATCCCGCCCGAGTCGATGCCGCCCGACGAGGTGATGAGCTAAATCGACGTTGCGACCTCTCGCCGCTCAGCGCGGCGGGAGGTCGAAGCTCCAGACAACCGTTCGTGCGCGGTCGCCGCGCAGGATGTCGCGCGCACTCTCGACGGGTACGCCCTCGGAGTCGAAGGCCACGCGATTGACCGCCAGTAGCGGGCGGCCCCTCGGCACGTCGAGGAGCCGCGCGAGGCGCGCGTCGGCGCGCACCGGTTCGATCGATTCCACGGCGCGCAGGGGTCGCGCGCCAAACTGCTCGTCGAGCACGTCGTAGAGCGAGCCGACGAGCGGACCCTCGAGCAGCGCCGCAAAGCGCTCGGCCGGGAAGCAGGAGTGTTCCACCAGCACTGGTACGTCGTCGGCGAGTCGGAGGCGATCGACGACGATCACGTCAGCGTCGGCGTCCAGCTGGAGCGACTCGCTCGTGGCGGCGTCGGCTCGTTCACGTTCGGCGCGCAGCACCGTGGCGCCGGCGACCCGGCCGTGGCGGCGAGTCTGGGCGGTGAACCCGGCGAAGGTTGTCAGGTCGTAGTCGATGATCGGGTCGGCCACGAATGTCCCGCCGTTGCGGCCGGTGCGCCGGCGGATGAGGCGACGACGCTGGAGATCGGCGAGCGCTTGACGCACCGTCAGGCGGTTGACGCCGAACTCGTTGGCGAGCTCGCGCTCGGGCTGCAGTTGGTCGCCGGGTTGGAGCCGACCGTCGGCAATCGCGGCCGCGACCGAGTCCGCGATCTGGGTGTGTAGGAGTCCCTTGGACCTCGTGACCTTGGTGGCCCACGTCGGGGTCTTCGCCATGCGCACCTCCCGTCGTCGCGACGCTCACTTTGCAGCGCCTTATGGTATAGATACTTTAGCGTTCGTCGGCCCGGGGGTGACAGTGATCGATCGTGCACGGGCCGTGGTCATTGGCGGTGGCATCGGGGGATGTTCGGTCGCCTACTGGCTGACGCGGCTGGGCTGGAACGACGTCGTGGTCGTCGAGCGCTCCGAGCTCACCAGCGGCTCGACCTTCCACTCCGCCGGTCTGGTGGGCCAGTTGCGGGGCTCGCTCTCGCTGACCCAGATGATGATGACCTCGGTCGATCTCTACCGAACGCTCGGCGCCGAGGTCGACCTGGAGACCGGCTGGCGCGAGGTCGGCTCCTTGCGTCTGGCGTCGTCGCGCGAGCACTTTGAGGAGCTGCAGCGCCAGGCCGCGTGGGCTGAGACGTTCGGTCTGCCGATGCACCTGGTGACCGCGGACGAGGCTCGCGAGATGTTTCCGCCCATGAGCACCGAGGGCGTTCTCGGCGCGGCGTTCCTGCCCTCCGACGGTTACGTCGACCCGAGTCAGTTGACGCTGGCGCTGGCCAAGGGGGCGCGCCAGCGCGGCGCGACGATCCTTACCGGAACGCGCGTCACCGGCGTGCGCGTCGTGGACAATCGAGTTCGCGGCGTTGAGACCGATCGCGGCGACATCGAGTGCGAGGTCGTGGTCAACGCGGGTGGCATCTACGCCCACGAGATTGGTCTGTTGGCGGGCGTGCACGTGCCCCTGGTCGCGATGGCCCACCAGTTTGCAATCACCAAGCCGGAGGGTCTGAGTCGCGACATGCCCACGCTGCGGGACCCGGCGCGTCTGGTGTACTTCCGCGGCGAGAGTGGCGGACTCGTGGCGGGCGGTTATGAGCGCAACCCGTCGGTGTGGGCCCTGGACGGGATTCCGTCGGACTTCAACTCGCGACTCCTCGAGCCCGACTGGGACCGCTTCAGCGCGCTGTTTGAAGCGGCGATGACCCGCGTGCCGGGCCTGGAGAACTCCGAGATCGTGACCCTGGTCAACGGGCCGGAGGCCTTCACCCCCGACGGCGAGTTCATCCTGGGCGAGAGCGCGGTGCGGGGATTCTGGGTGGCCGCGGGCTTCTGCGCCCACGGCATCGCCGGCTCCGGCGGCATGGGCAAGATCGTCGCGGAGTGGATCATTGAGGGCCAACCGGGTCTCGACGCCTGGGCTCTCGACTCGCGCCGCTTCGGTCCCCAGTACCGCGACCGCGGCTACACCCTGGAGCGCACCCACGAGATCTACGCCACCTACTACGACGTCAAGTACCCGGGTCACGAGCGCCAGTCGGGACGCCCGCTGCGCGTCTCGGCGCTCTACCCGCGCCACCAGCACCTCGACGCGTCCTTCGGCGAGAAGTCGGGGTGGGAGCGCGTCAACTGGTACGAGAGCAACGCGGCCGTGGGTAATGAGGCGCTGCGTCCCGCCGGCTGGGCGGGTCAACTGTGGTCACCGGCCATCGGCGCCGAGCACCTCGCGTGCCGCGAGGCGGCCGCCCTGTTCGACGAGAGCTCCTTCGCCAAACTCGATGTCGTCGGCGCGGGCGCGGCGCAGTTCCTCGAAGGCCTCTGCGCCAACACCGTCGCGCGCCACGTGGGTGCCGTGACCTACACCCAGCTGCTCAACCCGCGCGGCGGCATCGAGTGCGACCTGACGGTGACGCGTCTGGGTGAGGAGCGCTTTCGTCTCGTGACCGGCACGTCCTTCGCCAACCACGACGCCGCGTGGGTGCGCAGCCACCTGCCCGAGGGTGGCGGCGTGCGCGTCGAGGACGTGACCTCGCAGTACTCGTGCCTGGGACTGTGGGGTCCACGCGCGCGCGACATCCTCGCGCCGCTCACGAGCGCGGATCTGTCCCACGGCGCGTTTAAGTACATGAACGCCCGCGAGATCAATCTCGGACCGGTGCCGTGCCTGGCGGTACGCGTGACCTACGTGGGCGAGCTCGGATGGGAGCTGTACTGCCCGAGCGAGTACGCCGTGCGTCTCTGGGACCTCCTGCTCGAAGCCGGAGACCCTCACGGCCTTCGCCCCGGCGGGTATCGCGCGATCGAGTCACTGCGCCTCGAGAAGGGCTACCGCGTGTGGGGTAGCGATATCACGACCACCGACACGCCGTTCGAGGCCGGACTCGGTTTCGCCGTCAAGATGTCCAAGAGTGAGTTCATCGGCCGTGACGCCCTGGCGGCCGCGGGTGAGCCCACGCGTCGTCTGGCCTGCCTGCTGCTCGACGACGATCGAGCGGTCGCGCTGGGTAGCGAGCCGGTGCGCTCGGAGGGTCGTCCCGTCGGGCGCGTCACCAGCGCCGGCTACGGCTACAGCGTTGCGCGATCGATCGCGTACGCTTACCTGCCCGCCGAGCTCGCGCTACCGGGCACTCGACTTAGTATCGGGATCTTCGCTGACGACGTGGGGGCCGAGGTGGTCGCTGAACCGCTCGTCGACCCGACCAACGAGCGGGTGCGGTCCTAGAGGTCGCTGACCGTCGCCGCTGCGGCCAGCAACTCGTCCACGTCGCGGTCTGTCGCCAGCTGTTCCAGGCGCGCCGCGTGGTCGCGCGCGTACTGGGCGAAGTCGACCTCCAGTTCCGAGATGGCGAGCTGCAGCACGCCCCACATGGCTTCGCGTAGTTCCGAGACCATCTTCATGAGGTGCAGCGCGGCCAACAACGGTTCATCGGCGCGCCCGGTGTAGTGGACCAGCAACGCTCGTTCCGCCACGGGGGAGAAGTTGTTGTTGACGGCCACGTTGCCCAAGTCGAAGAAGGGATCGGTCATGCCCGCGTACTCCCAATCGACGATGCGCACCGAGCCATCGAACAAGAAGTTGGCGTTGAGCAGGTCGTTGTGGCCAAGCACCGACGGGTGGAACGGCCTCGCCGCCTCCACGCGGTCGACCAGGTCCAAGGCCGCGTCGAGGTCGAAGGGGGCCGTGATGCCACGCGAGGCGGCCTCGTCGCGGTAGACGCGCACAATCCGGTAGGGGTCGAACACCGCGTTCACGGGTCCGAGGGCGTGCACCTTCTTGAGCGCGGTCACGAAGTGACCCAGCATCGGTTCGTCGGCCAGTTCCTCGGCCGGGATCGGCCGCGCCACGATGAAGCGGGTGACGAGGCAGTTGGTGGGCTCGTCGTAGACGAGCACCTCGGGCCCGACACCGACCCCGGCGGCGAGGCGACCCGTCTCGACCTCAGCGAGTCGGTTGATACCCAGTAGTCCCGTGTCCTTGCCGGGCACGCGAACCACGACCTGCTCGTCGCCCAGCTCGACCAGGTAGTTGGCGTTGGTGATGCCGTTGGTCAGAGCGGTCACCCGCGTGATCCGGCCGGGCCAGAGCCGATCGCTCAACTCCTCCAAGACGCCCGGCATCTCCCGACACTACAGAGGCGAATAGAGCGCCTTCGGCCCTTTACACAGCGGGCGAAGGTTCCTTCGGCAAGCCCAGGGCCCGTTCGCCAACGATGTTGCGTTGGATCTCGGCGGTGCCGCCCCAGATCGTCTCGGAGCGAGAGAAGAAGAAGGACGACTGCAACTCCGAGACCAGGTAGTTCGCGCCGCCGCGCCCGCGACCGGAAACGATCTCGGCGTTCGGGTCCTGACCAGTGAGCACCTGAGCCTCCATGCCGAGCACGTCCATCGCGAGCTCCATCTCGGCGCGGTGCGCCTCGGACCAGAACATCTTGTTGCACGCGCCGAGCAGCGCGGCGTGGTGGGTGCCGTTCAGCGCGTCGGTCAACGTGCGGTAGCCGTTGATCTCCATGATCTTCCAGTTCTGCCACGAGCGCACCAGGTCGTCACGCGTGCGCCGGTCGGCGGTGGCCCCGCGACGTTGCGCGGCGCGCACGATCGAGTCCCACTCCTTGACGAAACGCCGGTACCCCGTGGTTGCCGACGACCCGCGCTCGAAGCCCAGCGTGGTCATGGCAACCTTCCAGCCGTTGTTGACGCCGCCCACGACGTTGTCCTTGGGACAGCGCACGTCGGTGAAGAAGACCTCATTGAACTCCGAGGAGCCGTCGACTTGGGTAATCGGGCGCACCTCGACGCCGGGCTGGCGCATGGGCACCAGCAGGAAGCTGATGCCGGCATGCTTCTTGGCTGACGGGTCGGTGCGTGCGAGCAAGAAGACGTAGTCGGCGTGCTGGGCCTGGGTCGTCCAGACCTTCTGTCCGTTGATCACCCACTCGTCGCCGTCGAGCTGGGCACTCGTCGAGAGACTGGCCAGGTCCGAACCCGCGTTAGGTTCCGAGAACCCCTGACACCACGAGATCGTGCCTTGAAGGATGCCCGGGATGAACTCCTTCTTCTGCTCCTCGGATCCCCACTGGAGGATCGTCGGGCCGACCAGGGTGTCGCCGAAGAAGTCCGCGCGCATCGGCGCGCCAGCCCGAGCGAACTCCTCGTTCACGACCACCTGGTCCAGCAGGCTGAGCCCGCGCCCCCCGTACTCGGTGGGCCAGCCAGCACAGATCCAACCGCCCTCAAAGAGCGTCGCAGTCCAGGTTCGATTGAACTCGCGACGGTCCGCATCGCCCAGGACGAATCCCGGGGTGAACCACCCGTCGGGCAGGTGCTCTTCGAGCCAGGCGCGGACCACCTTGCGGAAATCTTCGGCCTCGGGAGGGTAGGTCAGGTCCATAGGAGACAGCGTATCCAGCGCGCGACCGGCCTTTCCTGGCTTGTGCGCCTCGGTGCCCGTGGGGGAGAATGGTTGACCCCACGATCGGATTTTGAGTGCCCCGCTCCCTGCGCCAGACCATTGACGAGACGCGGACCTCGTGGGCTCGATCCCGCGAGATACAACTGCCCGCTCGGCGCGAGGCGCGCGCGCCGGCGCCCCACGGTCGTCGCGTGGCGTTCCTCATCTACCGCGGGAACCCTCGTTGCGGCGGTCAGGGGGTCTACACGCGTCACCTCACGCGAGAGCTGGTCGCCCTCGGCCACCAGGTCGAGGTCTTCTCCGGGCCACCGTGGCCCGAGCTCGACGACGGCGTTGGTTTCACCCCGGTGCGCGGCCTGGACCTCTATCGGGACCCGGACCCCTTCCGGATACCCGCGCGCCGTGAGTTCACCTCGTGGGCCGACGTGACCGAGTTCGCGGTCATGCTCACGGGGGGATTCGGCGAGCCGCTGGCCTTCTCTCGCCGGATCCGTCCGATCCTGCGCGCGCGTCGCGAAGACTTTGACATCATCCACGACAACCAGTGCCTGGGCACGGGCATCGCCCGTCTGCACCGCGACGGCTGGGCGCTGCTCGAGACGCTGCACCATCCGATCACCGTCGACCGGTCGATCGCGTTGGATCACGCGACCTCCCCCTGGCGGCGCTACACGACGCGACGCTGGTTCGGCTTCCTGCGTATGCAGGTGCGCGTGGTGCGGCGCCTGCCCGCGGTGCTCACCGTGTCGCACAACTCCAAGGCCGACATTCACGCCCAGATGGGTGTGGCCCTCGATCGCCTGACGGTGGTGCCCGTGGGGGTCGACCACACCGTCTTTCGCCCGTACGACGACGTCGTCCAGCGCCCGGGACGTCTCATGGTCACCTCCAGCAGTGACGTGCCGATGAAGGGACTCGTGCCCTTGCTCGAGGCGGTCGCCAAGCTCCGTGCGGAGCGAGAGATCGAAATCACGGTGATCGGCCGACCCCAGCCCGCGGGGCGAGTGGCTCGGGCCATCAAGCGCCTGGGGCTCGAGGACATCGTCACCACGATCTCGGGTGTCAGCGACGAGGAGCTGGCGCGACTCTACGGCGAGGCTCAGGTCGCGGTCGTGCCAAGCCTCTACGAGGGATTCTCCCTGCCGGCCATCGAGGCGATGGCCTGCGCGGTGCCGGTGGTGGCAACGACCGGCGGCGCGCTGCCCGAAGTCGTCGGCGTCAGCGGCGAGACCGGACTACTGGTCGAACCCAACGACCCCGGCGCGCTCGCCGGCGCCATTGCCCGGCTGCTCGACGACGAGGCGTTGCGACGTCGGCTCGGGGCCAACGGCCGCCAGCGAGTTCAGCAGCGTTTCACCTGGGAGGTGACGGCGCGCGGAACCGCCGCTTGCTACGACGCCATCCTGAACGGTGCGCCACTGCCCGACGCCATGCACTTCGACTGATGCTGACCGCGAACTACGAACGACTCGGCCTCCGCGTCGGCGACACCGTGCTCGACCTGGGGTGCGGCTTCGGCCGACACGCCTTCGAGGCCGCGCGCCGCGGCGCCCACGTCGTGGCCCTGGACGCCGGTCGCGACGAGGTCGAGGGAGTGGTAGCGACCTTCGTCGCCATGGCCCAGGCTGGCGAGCTGACGAACGTCGCAACCCGCGCGGCCGCCGTCCAAGGCGACGCGCTGCACCTGCCCTTCGGCGACGCCACCTTCGACTGCGTCATTGCCTCCGAGGTCTTGGAGCACATCCCGGACGACGTCGCCGCGATGTCCGAGCTGGCCCGCGTGCTGCGCCCCGGGGGCACGATGGCCGTGACGGTGCCGCGCGGGGTTCCCGAGGCGGTGAACTGGGCCCTGTCGGACGCGTACCACGAGGTACCCGGCGGTCACGTGCGCGTCTACCGGCGCCGCGTTCTCGAAGGACGCCTTCGCTCGGTCGGGCTGAGCGTGGCCGGGCACCACTTCGCGCACGGTCTGCACAGTCCTTACTGGTGGCTCAAGTGTCTCGTTGGCACTACCAATGACACCAACCCCCTGGTGCGCGCGTACCACCGACTCCTCGTCTGGGACATCGTTAAAGCCCCGTGGCTCACGCGCACGTTGGAGCGCATCGCGTCGCCACTCTTCGGCAAGTCGCTCGTCGTGTACTTGACCAAGCCGGCCACGTGAGCGCGCTGACCCGCCAGCTCGGCGGCGTCCCCGGTGTGTTGAGCGCCGAGGAGGCGGGCGACACCGCGCGGTACCTGGCGGACCTGCAACACCCGAGTGGACTGATCCCGTGGTTCGAGGGTGGGCACTGCGACCCGTGGAACCAGGTCGAGTCCGCCATGGCCCTAACGGTCACCGGCCACGTGGACGCCGCGCGGGCGGCCTACCGGTGGCTGGCCAACACTCAGTTGGGTGACGGCAGTTGGTTCAACTACTACCTCGGCGACCGCGTGCGTGACGCGCGCCTTGACACCAACGTCTGCGCGTACGTGGCGGCCGGCGTTTACCACTTCGCGATCGCGACGGGTGAGGCGGACCTCGCGGTGGAGCTATGGCCCGTGGTCGAGCGCGCCGTCGAGTTCGTGCTGGGCTGGCAACTCCAAGACGGCACCATTCGATGGTCGCTCGACGCGCAGGGACGCCCGGAGTCGTACGCGTTGCTGACCGGATCCTCGTCGATCCTGCACTCGCTGCGCTGCGCGGTGGCCCTGGCCGAACTCCTGGACCACTCGCGGCCGGCCTGGGAGTTGGCCGCGGGCCGACTCGGTCACGCGGTGGCCCATCACCCGGGGGCCTTCGCGCCGAAGAACGAGTTCGCGATGGACTGGTACTACCCGATCTTCTCGGGCGCACTCGTGGGCGAGTCCGCCACGCGGCGCCTGGACGCCGGGTGGGAGCGGCACGTGATGGACGACTACGGGGTGCGGTGCGTCTCGACCAGTGACTGGGTCACCGCGGCCGAGACTGCCGAGTGCGTTCTCACCTTGGACGCCATGGGCCTGACCACGCGCGCCCTGGACCTGTTCGCGTTGACGCGTCGTCACCGCTGCGCCGATGGCGCCTACCTGACCGGCATTGCGTACCCCGGAGGCCAGACTTTCCCGCAGGGCGAACGGACCTCCTACACCGCCGCGGCCGTTCTGTTGGCCGCCGACGCGCTCACCTCGTCCTCGCCGGCCGCCGGACTGTTTCGACCCGACGAGCTGGCGCGACCGTTGGACCTACCCGAACCGGGCTGTCCGTTGGTCTCGTCAGTCGCGTCGTAGGACGCGCAGCGAGCCGCACGACGCGACCTCGCTGAAGCCGGACGCCAGGGCGGCGAGGTAGATCTCGTACGGCGGGCGGCCCCCGTCGCGCGGGTCGACAAAGACGTCGTGGATCATGAGGAGCCCGGCGCTCGTTACCTTCGGGGTCCAGTTCAGGTAGTCGGCCTCGGCGGCTTCGGCGCCGTGACCACCGTCGATGAAGAGCAGGTCGAGGGGTTCGGAGAAGTGCGCGGCGACGACCTCTGAGTCGCCAACCAGACCAACGACGGTGCGTTCGAGCCGCGCGTCGGCGATGGTTCGCTGCCAGGACCCCAGTGTGTTAAGACGACCGTCCGCAGGATCGACCAGAGTCGGGTCGAAGTGCTCCCACCCCTCCTGGTTCTCCTCGCTGCCGTGGTGGTGATCGAGCGAGTAGAGGACCGCCGCGCACTCCTCGGCCGCGGCGCCCAGGTACACCGCGGACTTGCCGCACCACGCCCCGACCTCTAACCACGTGGCGCCGGGCCGACGTCGTCCCTGTTCGAGGGCGTGGGTGGTAAGCGCGAGGCCCTCCTCGCGGGGCATGAAACCTTTGACGCCGTCGGCGTAGGCCAGCAACTCCTCGCGCCGACTCACCCGGTGATGACCTGAACCACGGTGTAAATCCCAAGACCGGCGAATATCAGGCCCCCGGTGAGACGGATGGCCTTGAGCGGCACCACGCGTTGGAGCATCTGTCCGCCGTAGGCACCGACGAAGGAGATGCAGATCATGGCGAGCGATGACGCGATGAAGACCTCCAGCGGCTGATGGGTCCGGGCCGAGAAGTTGGCCGCCTGAATCTGGGTGAGATCGCCGAACTCGGCGACGAAGATCACGGTGAAGGCGGTCATGATCTCACGCCAGCGCGATCCGGCACGCTCGGCGGCGCCTTCGCGCTGACCCTCGGCTTCGACGGACTTCTCCGAGACGAGCAGGAGGTAGGCCGCACCCCCCAGGAAGAGCGCAGCCACGACGGAGTCCTTCACTCGCCCCGGCAGCAGCGTGAGGAGCCCTCCGGCAACGACGGCGAGACCCATCTGGACGACGAAAGCGCTCGACGCGCCGAGCACGATGGAGCCAGGGCGCGCGCGGGTGCTCATCACGATCGTTGCGATCATGGTCTTGTCGGGTAGTTCGAGCAGGAACATGAGGGCGAAGATGCCCAGGAATGTTCCGAGGTTCATGAAGCCAAACTAGAACTGAGGACGAATGGCGACGGTGAAGGCCAAGCCCACGTGCATGCGCTCAATCGCCTGCTCCATGAGGCGCCGCTGAAGTTCCAGTGGGTGCGCGCGGTGGAAGGCCTCCGCCTCGACGGCGAACGCATCGTCGGTGATGTACGTCGCCAGTCCGAGCAGTAGACGAGGGATCAGATACGTGGGAAAGCTCTTTAACGCGTCGTCCCATCGGCTCGTCACGTAGCGCCACACCTCAGGTCCGCAGACCCGCAGTCGCGAGAGCGTGGCCAGCACGAGGGGCGCGTCCTGGCTGCGCACCTCCGAGAAGCACAGCGACGCGAGGTCGAGCGCGAGGGCCGGCACGTCGAATCCCGCGAGCGCGTGAAGGTAGCGCTGTTCGGATTGGGGTGTGCGCGCGTTCCGGTAGCGCTCGCGCATGGTCTGGTAGTCGCTCTCGTCGCCGCCCTCGGCGACGACGCGCAGTATGGCGTTTCCGAGGTCGCCGTCGGTCTCATCGGCTTCGAACCGACGTCGTGCCTCGGCCCGGATGGCCTCGTTTTCCCCCAGGGTGCCCAGGACTCTCAAGACGATCGCACGTACCTGCGCGGTGAGCTCGCCGTCGCCGGGACGCTGGTCCCAGCCCAGTCGTGCCCACTGGGGCTCAAAGAGCTCGCGCACGACTTGGGCGAACTGGGCTCGCTGGTCGTCGCGCAGGGCGCGATTGACGAAGTCGACGGCGGTGGCGATGATCGACCAGGTCCCCGGCTCGTCCTGGTGCCCGAGGCTCCGAGCCACCAGGTGGAAGTCGTCCCAGCGAATCAATCCCGCGGTGAGCAACGCCCAGGAATCGGTGACCAGTGTCGTACGTTCCAGCGCGGTCAGTTCATCGAGCCGCGGCGCGAGTGCCGCCAGTTCGTCGGAACCGTAACGCGATCGGTACACCCCGGCTCCACCAGCGTTCAGCACGAGGGGCAATTCTCCGGCGACGTCGGCTGGCTGGTCGCCCAGCAGGAGTCGGTTGACCGGTCCACCCTCCAGTGATCGCACGAGCACCGGCACACTCCACGATGAGCCGATGGCGCTGGGACCCGACGCTTGGTGGTAGGCGAAGGGCTCTTGATTGATCACACCGTCTGACAGGGTGATCAGCGGATGGCCACCCTGGAGTATCCACGTGTTCATCAGGTCGCGCACCGGATGCCCGGACACCTCCTCCAAGGCGTCCCAGAGATCAGTGGTGACGGTGTTGGCGTAGCTGTGACGGCGCAGGTAGGAGCGAATAGCGTCGCGGAACACCGACTCGCCCAGGAACTGCTCGAGCATGCGCAGGACGGAGCCGCCCTTTTGGTAGGTGAGTGGGCCGACCAGCGCGAGCGCTTCGTTCGGGTTCACGATCTCGGTCTCGATGGGACGCGTGGCGTGCAGTCCGTCGATCTGCAGTGCGATGTCGCGATCCGATCCGAAGTCGACCCAGGGCGTCCACTCCGGGTGCATGGCGTTCGAGCACATGACCTCCATGAAGGTGGCGAACGCCTCGTTCAGCCAGATGCCCTCCCACCACGCCATGGTGACGAGGTCGCCGAACCACATGTGCGCGGTTTCGTGGGCCACGACGCTCGTGACGCGTCGCTTCTCGGCCAACGACGCGGTCGCCGGGTCGATCAGCAGGTCCGACTCGCGGTAGATCACGCAGCCCAGGTTCTCCATCGCCCCGAAGGCGAAGTCGGGCACCGCGACCATGTCCAACTTTTCGCCGGGATACGGGATGTCGAAGTACTGGGAGAAGAAATCGAGGGCGAAGGCGCTGGCGTCGAGGGCGAAGGCCGCGAGGTGGCCCTTACCCGTCGGGTAAACGATCCGCACGGGGGTACCCAACACGTCGAGCGGCGCCGTCTCTTCGAAGGGGCCGACGACGAAGGCGACCAGGTAAGTCGACATCTTCATAGTTGGCGAGAAACTCACGGTGCGCTGGCCGTTACCCAGATCCGTGTTGCTGGTCACCGGCGAATTCGAATACGCGGCCAGATGACTGGGGACCGTCAGGTTCGTCTGGAACGTCGCCTTGAAGGACGGCTCGTCCCAGCACGGGAAGACGCGTCGCGCGTCACACTCCTGTAGTTGGGTGGTGGCGATGGTGTGCGTGACGCCGACCTGATCGGTGAACGTCGAGCGGTAGAAGCCGCGCAGACGGTCGTTGAGCACCCCGCTGAAAGCCACTTCGATCGTCGCGAACCCTGTAGGCACTGCATCCTCGAACACGAAGGTGGCGGTTTGGTACGTGGCATCCAGGACCAGTTCGTGCGAGCGCAGGCTGGTTCCGGCGATGGACACGGTGGCGGCGCCGAGTTCCAGGTCGATGGCGTTCATCGTGACCCGATCAGTCGCGTCGCGAATCTCTACGTCGATCTCGACGCGCCCGTCAAAGGTGGCCTCATCGATGTTGGGAGTCAGGAAGAGTCGGTAGGCGGAGGGGACCACGGTACGTGGCAAACGGTAGGGGTTCGGTGTCGAAGGCATGGTTCACAATTCTAGAGCGAAACGCTCTACGCTCTCTGCGTGACTGACCCGCCGACCCCCGTCTCGCTGCGGCTCAAGCCAGGCCCTAATCGCCTCGCGGTCACGGGCATCGGCAACGCGATGCTGGACATCATCTCGCGCGACTCTGACAACGTCCACGCCCGCTTAGGCCTCGTGAAGGCGTCGATGAACCTGATCGAGGAGCGGGAACTCGACACTTTCTACAACGCGATGGGTCCCACCATTGAGATGTCCGGGGGATCGGTCGCCAACTCCATCGCCGGTGTCGCCGCCCTCGGTGGCACGTGCGGGTACATCGGCAAAGTCGCCGACGATGACTTCGGTAACCGGTTCACGCACGACTTGAAGTCACTCGGCGTGGAATTGGACCTGGCGATTGCCCGGCCCGATGAGGGTGCGACGGGTCGCTGTCACGTCTTCATCACCGACGACGCCCAGCGCACCATGGCGACTTACCTGGGTGCGTCGAACCAGCTGCGCGTCGACGACATCACCGACCGCTTGATCTCGCGCTCGGAAATCACGTATGTGGAGGGCTACCTCTACGACCTGGCTCCGGCCAAGGAGGCCATCCAGCGCGTCGTTGGTTTCGCCCACGAACACGACTCGATGGTGGCCCTGTCGCTGTCGGACATGTTCTGCGTTGACCGGCACCGACGTGACTTTCTCGGACTGGTGACAAATGACGTCGACGTTTTGCTGTGCAACGAAGACGAGGTGCTGTCACTCTTCCAGGTGAGCGACTTGGACCGCGCATTCGACGCGCTGGCCGAGATCGGGGTCTTGGCGGTCGTGACCCGCGGGCCGCGCGGGGCCGACGTGGCGACCTTGACCGGCGTCGTGTCCGTGCCGGCCCTTGAGGTCGACGTGGTGGTGGACCAGAACGGCGCGGGCGACATGTTCGCGTCGGGATTCCTCTACGGCTTGGCCCTCGGTGCCGACCCCGTGGAGGCCGCGGAGTTGGGTTCGCTGTGCGCGGGCGAGATCATCAAGCACCTCGGCGCGCGTCCGGAGGTCGACCTCGAAGACCTGGCCGTCGGCGCCGGACTCCTGTAGTCAGATTCCCTGAGCGTCGAGCACGGCGTCGAGTTCTCGAGCGCGCACCGACTCCCAGCGCACCCAGGCGACGGCAATCGGGACGCACACCACCAACATGAGTGCGTCGCCACCGATCCACATGATGGCCCCGCCGAGTTTGACGTTGGAGAGGATCCACGACGCCGACGATCCGGTGGGTGCCGTGACGCGAAAATACCCGAACGGGTTGTGCGACGACATGGCTAGGGCCAGACCGGTCACCGTGTCGACCGGCACCGCGGCCATCACGTAGACCATCCGAAGACCGGGGTGCAGGGTGATGCCCCTCTCGATCCCGAAGGCGGCGCGAAAGAAGAGGTACCCAACGACCAAAAATCCGAGGTGCTCGAAGTCGTGGAGCCACTCATGCTCGAGGGTCAGATTGAAGAGACTCGTCAAATGGGTGAGCGGGATGAAGGCGAAGTAGAGCGCGAAGGCCACCAGCGGGTGAGTGAGGATGCGCATCACAGGGCCGTCCAGCACTGCGCGAAGCCGGGGACCGCCGGCGCCGTATGCCAGGTCCAGCGGCGCACTGAGGGCAAACAGTGGGCCCGCCACCATGACCAGCATGAGGTGTTGGATCATGTGGGCGCTGAAGTAGGCATCATCGAAGACGGCTACGACTGACTCGACCGCGAGGAACGTCACGATCAGTCCCGCACCGAAACATATTGTTCGCGATCGCGGCCACGTCGGAACCCGGCGCACCCCGACGAAATAGATCAGCGCCGCGGCGACCAAGAGCGTCGTCGGTACCGCACCCACCTGCCATTGGTTGAGGTCACGCCACGAGAAAGACGCCACCGATGCCAACTGCACCTCGAGATTCTAAGTCGCGCGTCGTTAGGATGTCCGCGTGCAAGCCAAGTGGTGGGGTCCGAGAGCGCTGTTCATTCACGCGACGCTGATCGCCTGGCTGGCGGGATGCGCCGCCGCCGCGTGGTGGCAGGTCGGGCGCGCGGTGCAGGGCAACGCCCTGAGCTTCATGTACGCAATTGAGTGGCCGGTGTTCGGGGTGCTGGGCGTGTTGGGTTGGTATGCGTTGCTCAACATGGAGGCTGTCACCGCAAGCAAAGAAGAGGCGCGACGCGAGTTCGAAGAGCGCATGCGTGCCGAAGCCCTCGCCGCACGAGCGGCCGCGCCCGGGGGCGAGGACCCCGCGCTCGCGGCCTACAACGACCACCTGGCGAGCCTGGCCACCAAGACCAAGAGGAAGCTCTGGGGCCACTAGTGGAGCGAGCGTTCCAGCGGTACCGGCTCATGTCCTTCGTCACCGGTACGACCCTGCTCATCTTGTGCATCTTCCTCATCCTGCACACGTTCGACCTGTCCCTCTGGAAGCATTTGAAGGTGCTCGTCACCGTGGTCGGCATCGGCCACGGCGTCGTTCTCTATCCCATCTACATGGTGATGTGCTTCCAGTTTTGGATGAAGTCCCACATCCACGTCGCGGTGCTGGTCCTCATGTTGTTTGCGGGATTCGTCCCCGGACTCGCCTTCTACATGGAGCACCGCGTGCGCCTGCAGCTCTTTTCTTCTGGAGCCCGCGTTGCGTAACTGGCTCGAACGTCGGGTTATCGCCTACGCCCATCAAGGTGGCGCGCACGAGGGCCCGTCGTCGACGCTGTTCGCCATTACCCAGGCCCTGGCGCGCGGGGCCACCGCGGTCGAGCTCGACGTCCACGCGACGCGTGATCGCCACCTGGTGGTGTGCCATGACGAGACGGTCGACCGTACGACCAACCACAGCGGTCCGATTGCCGACCTGACGTTGTCCGAGTTGCGCGAAATGGATAACGCCTACTGGTGGATCGAAGGAGACGCCGTCAGCCCCGGCCGACGCGACGACGAGTATCTACTGCGAGGCAAGGCTCCGCGCGACGCTCGTCTCGGCATCGCGACCCTCGAGGAGGTCGTCAGAGTATTTCCTGGAGTGTTGTTGAACTTGGACATCAAGCGCAGCGCGCCCGCGGTCGAGCCCTACGAGCAGCTTCTCTACGACGAGTTGCGGCGGCTGGAGCGCACGGAATCCGTCATTGTCGCGTCATTCCTGGACGACGCCCTGCAGACCTTTCGGGCAATTGCTCCAGAGGTCGCCACCTCGGGGGCGACGCAGGAGACGGCGACCTTCTTCTTCTCGTTGGCCGAGGGCACACCGGTGGTACCGCAGGTGTGCGCCTTCCAGGTGCCGGCAACCTTCGGCGAGATTACGGTCGTTGACGAGCGTTTCGTCGGCGCCGCTCACGCCGCAGGAATCGCGGTGCACGTGTGGACGATTAATGACGTGGCTGAGATGGCCCGATTGCTGGACCTCGGCGTTGACGCGATCATCAGCGATCGACCGGCGGAGTTGGCGCAGTTACTGTCGGAGCGGCGACTGGCTTGGGACGGAATTCTTTAGCGGGGTTGGTTAGCCGCGGCCGCAGTTCGGCTTTTTGCCGTGATTGGCCTTCTTCTTCGAGCGAAGTTTGCGCTTATTGGTCCGCTTTGACATAGGTGACAATCTTAGTGGATATCGCAGTGGACGAAAAATTGAGGTGAGTATGCCCGAGAGTCCTTCACGCGGCGACAACGAGGTCGGCGAGTTGGTGCTCGTCGCCACCCCGCTGGGCAACCTGGGCGACATCACGCGACGCGCCCTCGAGGTGCTCGAGCGAGCCGACGTCGTGTACTGCGAGGACACACGTCACTCGCGGACCCTCTTCAGCGCCTACGCCATTACGCCGCGCCGCCGGCTCCGCGCGTTGCACGAACACAACGAGGCCAGCCTCTGCGAGGAGGTCGTGGCTCTCGTGGCCGCGGGGCAGGTCGTCGCTCTCGTGAGCGACGCCGGAACTCCGACGATCTCGGACCCGGGAGCACGAGTCGCGGCGGCGGTCGCGGCGGCTGGGCTTCGCGTCACGACCGCGCCGGGACCGTCGTCGGTCGTCGCGGCGTTGAGCGTCAGCGGCCTGTCGAGCGAGCGCTTCGTGATGGAGGGTTTCCTGGCGCGCCGCGCGGGAGAACGCGAGGCGAGTTACGAACGGTGGTCTCGCGAGCCGCGCACCATCGTGTTCTTCGAGTCACCCCAGCGTCTGGCCACGACGCTGGGCGAGCTCGGTGCGCGATTTCCCCAACGACTCATCGCCGTGGTGCGAGAACTAACCAAACTGCACGAGGAGATCGTGCGTGGCACCGCGCAGGAGGTCGCCGCGATGTTCGCCGCGCGCGACATTCTGGGCGAGATCGTGGTCGTGTTGGCTGGTACTCCCGAGGCTCCGGCCGAAGAGAGCGTGGTTCGCACGGCGCTGCTCGATCATCTCGCGCGTGGCGCCAGTGTGCGGGACGCGTCGACCGTGGTGGCCAACGACCTGGGCGTGGCTCATCGAGACGTGTACCAGATGGCGCTGGCGCTGCGCGACGAGAGGGATCGCGCACTCGATCAGTAACCTTGACAGATGGGCCGATTCTACGTGACCACCCCGATCTACTACGTGAACGACGTGCCGCACGTGGGCCACGCGTACACGACGGTCAACGCCGACGCGCTCGCGCGGTGGCACCGCCTAATCGGTGACGACGTCAAGTTCCTGACGGGGACCGACGAGCACGGACAGAAGGTCGCCGACGCCGCCGCCCGTCACGACCTGGCTCCGCGCGAGTGGGCCGACAACACGTCACGTCGGTTCCGCGAAGCGTGGGACGCGCTCGAAGTCAGTTACGACGACTTCATTCGCACGACCGAGGCGCGCCACTACGAGAGCGTGCAGAGTTTCCTGGGCGCCATCTACGAGAACGGGTACATCTATAAGGGGATCTACCAGGGTCTTTACTGCGTGAGTTGCGAGGACTACTACTCCTACGAGGCCAGCGATCACGGCAAGTGCCCGATACACGGCCAGCCGCTCATCGAGATGGAAGAGGAGAACTGGTTCTTCCAGCTCAGCGCCTTCGAAGACCGGTTGCTCGAGTACTACAAGGATCACCCGGGGTTCGTCACCCCCGAGACCAAGCGCAACGAGGCCCTCGGGTTCATTCGCGGGGGTCTGCGCGACATCTCCATCACTCGTACCTCGATCTCGTGGGGCGTGCCCGTGCCATGGGACGAGGGACATGTGTTCTACGTGTGGTACGACGCGCTGATCAACTACCTGACGGCGATTGGCTACGGACGCGACCAAGAGGAAGTCGAACGGTGGTGGCCGTCGTCGCATCACCTCATCGGCAAGGAGATCATCCGCTTCCACTGCGTGTGGTGGCCGGCCATGTGCATGGCGGCGGGCCTGGAGCCGCCGAGTCACGTGCAGGTTCACGGGTGGCTGCTCGTGGGGGGCCAGAAGCTCTCCAAGACCATGGCCGCCGCGGGCGAAGTGCGCCTCACCGACATCGCCCCGGTTGACCTCACCGCCGAGTTCGGCGTCGACCCCTTGCGCTACTACCTGCTGCGTGACACCGCGTTGGGCAACGACGGCGAGTTCTCCCTCGAGGGCATCACCCAGCGCTACAACACCGACCTCGCCAACAACCTGGGCAACTTGGTGGCCCGCGTCGCGAGCGTGGTCGCCTCCAAGTCCGAGGGAGTGGGTCCCGCACCGGCGCCGGACTCGCCCCTGCGCGCGGTGGCCGAAGAGGTCGCGCGCGACGCCGCCGAGTCGTGGGAGGCGTTCGCTCCGCACGCGGCGTTGGAGGCGACGTGGCGCCTGATCGCCGCCACCAACTCGTACCTCGAGCAACACGAGCCGTGGCGAGCCGACCCCGGCCCTGACGTGGATCGGGTGCTCGGTGACGCCCTAGAGGCCATCCGACAGGTGAGCGTGTTGATCTCACCGGCGATGCCGTCGGTGGCGGTGGAGATCTGGCGGCGCATCGGACTGTCCGGTGGACCGAGTGACCAGCTCTTCGCCGACAGTTCGCGTTGGGGTGGCTACCCCGGGGGCCTCGCCGTGACCAGGGGCAGTTCACTCTTCCCGCGAATCGCGAGTGACGAGTGAGCGGCTGGATCGACGCACACTGCCACCTCCAGGACCAGTTCGTCAGCGCCGACAGCTCGTTCGCCGAGGCCGTGGCCGCGACGTTGGCGCGGGCACGAGACGCGGGCGTGGAGCGTGCCATCGTCACCGGGACCGACGTGGAGACGTCGCGACAGGCGCTGGAGATCGCCGCGGGCGACTCGCCGATCGACCTCTACGCGACCGTTGGACTTCACCCCCACGAGGCCGTTCACGACCTGGAACCGATCGCCGAGCTGGCCCGTGGCGGCAACCCCCGCTTGGTGGGGATCGGCGAGTGCGGGCTCGACTATTTCTACGAGCACTCGCCGCGGGCCAGGCAACTGGAGGCGTTCGCCGACCAGGTGCGCCTGGCCCACGAGTTGAACCTGGCCCTGGTGATCCACGCGCGCGACGCCTTCGATGACCTGTTGGGCGTCCTGGGCGACGAGGGCACGCCGGCGCGCTCTGTCGTGCACTGCTTCACCGGAGGTCCCGGAGACGCCGAGAACTGCCTGGCCGCAGGGTGTGACATCTCGGTATCGGGAATCGTGACCTTTAAGAACGCTGAGGCCCTGCGCGAGGCGGTGCGCCTCGTGCCCCTGGAACGACTCCACGTGGAGACCGACAGTCCGTTCCTGGCACCGGTCCCACACCGCGGAAAGGCCAATGAGCCGGCCTTCGTGGCGGTGGTCGGGGAGTTCGTGGCCCGGCTGCGCGGAGAAGAGGTCAACGAGGTGCGCGCGGCCACCGCTGCCAACACGGCACGCCTGTTCAAACTCCCGGCCGCGTAAAAGAGACGCTGACAAGGAGATTTGTCAGAAGGCCAGTCGGGATTGCCCTGGCCAGTGGCGTTGCCTAGCGTTGTGGGACGGGCGTCGGCCCGCGGTCCCGGCGGAGGGTGGAGATCTGAGGACATTGCGACCACGGGCGCCCGCGCGCCCGTGGACTCTCCCAGTCGTGGCCGCGGTGCTGATGGCGGGCCTGGCTCTTCCCACCGCTTCGGGCGCCGGGGCCGCCACCGGTCACGCCGCGCGCCGTGTCCCCAACGTCGTGGGACTGCCGCGCGCGGAGGTCTTTGCCGCGATGCGTCGCGCCCAGCTCTACTTCACGACTCGCGGGCCGGGCAGCGCCGACGGCACCTGGAAGTCGGCGGCGGCCGAGAGCCCTCACGCGGGAGAGCTCGTGGCGTGGCACTCCACGATCAAGGTGACCACGTCGAGGGCACCGGGCCACGCGCTACGCCGGGTGCCACGGGTCGCGGGACTCACCAAACGCCAGGTCTACGCCGCGATGCGCCGCGCCCAGCTCTACTTCACCACCCGAGGTCCGGGTAGCGCGGCGGGTACGTGGGTGGCCGCGACGGGTGTCTCGCCTCGGGCTGGCACGCGGGTGCGCTGGCACGCCACGGTCATGGTGACCACGAGCCTGCACCGCCCGGTCGTCAAGAGAAAACGACCAGTCACGACGACGACGCGCCCGCGGCACACGACGACCACGCGACCGGTCGCGACCACGACCACCACACCCACGACGACCTACCCCGGCGAGACGACGACGACGGGCGTGACGACGACGGCGCCGACCACCACGTCAACTGTGCGTCGCACGACGACCACGGTGAAGCGCAAACCGGTGCGCTACCGAATCGGCTGGGCGACGTGGTACTCGTACTTCCCGGGACGATGTGCGACGTCGTACCTACCCTTCGGAACCCGTATCCGCGTGCGCGACCTCGCGAACGGGCGCGTCGTCACGTGCGTGGTGACTGATCGCGAGGGCCGCGGCGATGGTCGCGTCGTCGATCTCTCCGAGACGCAGTTCGCCAAGCTGGCGCCCCTCTCTCGAGGCGTGGTGCGTGTCAAAGTCTCCTGGTGACCCACACCAAGAGTGAGTTGACGGCGCTGCTCAGTGAGTACGGCCTCTCGCCCTCGCGCGCGCTCGGTCAGAACTTCGTGGTCGACCCCAACACCGTTCGTCGCATCGCACGCCTCGCGCGCGTAGGCCCGGGCGACCTTGTGCTCGAGATCGGTGCGGGTCTGGGTTCCCTGTCGCTGGCACTTGTCGAGACGGGTGCGAGCGTCGAGGCGCTCGAGGTCGACCGCTATTTGATCACCCCGCTGCGCGGCGTGGTCGAGCCTCACGGCGTTGTGGTGCATCACGCTGACGCCCTGCACGCGGACTACGACGAGATCCTGCGGGGGCGCACCGCGGTGGTCGTGGCCAACCTGCCCTACAACGTGGCCACGCCGCTCGTGCTGCACCTGCTCGAAACGGTGCCACTCGTGACGAGACTGGTCGTCATGGTCCAACGCGAGGTCGCCGAGCGGCTCGCCGCCTCGGCCGGCGAGGACGCCTACGGTGCGGCGTCGCTGCGCGTCCAGTACTTCGCCGACGCCCGGGTGGTCGGGCGAGTGGCGCCCTCGGTCTTCCTGCCGCGTCCGCGCGTCGAGTCCGCACTGGTCGAGATCGTGCGACGCGCCCAGGTTCGGGTGAGTCCGGACCTCGTCAGCGAGAGCGCGCTCTTCGAGGTCGTGCGCACGTCCTTCGGGCATCGCCGAAAGATGCTGCGCCGTTCGCTGGCCGACTGGGCCACCGAGGGCGTCTTCGAGCGCGCGGACGTCGACCCGACACGTCGGCCCGAAGAGCTCACCCTTGAAGAGTTCGCCCGACTCGCGGCCGCCAAATGACGACCCTGGTGGCCCCGGCCAAACTGACGTGGTTCTTGGAGGTGACCGGGCGCCGCGAGAACGGCTACCACGAACTGCGTAGTGAGATGTCGTCCTTGGAGTTGGCCGATGTTCTAGAGGTCGACGAGAACGGTGAGGGGCTCAGCGTCGCGGGTCCCTACGCCGCGGGCGTGCCGCGTGACGGGAGCGATCTGGTGACGCGCGCGCTGTCCCTCGTGTCGCGACGCGCAGGTGTCCACCTGGTCAAGTCCATCCCAGTGGGTGGCGGGCTCGGCGGAGGTAGTGCGGACGCGGCCGCCATCTTGCGCTGGGCCGGCAGCGTCAGCGCCGAGGTCGCCCTGCAGCTCGGTGGCGACGTGCCCTTCTGTCAGGTCGGGGGGCACGCCCTGGTGGAGGGCGTGGGCGAGCGGGTCTCGCCGCTCTCCAGCGACGTGCGCCCGGTCACGGTGATGTGGCCCAACTTTCCGATCAACACCGGCGCGTGCTACCGCGCGTACGACGAGATGATCGAGTCGGGGTGGCGTCCTCGTGGCGAGAACCACCTGGAGGAGCCGGCGGTCAGGGTCGAGCCGCGCCTGGGCCGGGTGCTGGCCTGGCTGCGCTCGGAGTGGGGCCACGAGGTTCGTCTGGCCGGGTCGGGTTCGTCGATGTTCGTCGCTGGCCATCTAGGGCCGCCGCGCGATCCCTGGGACGTCGAGGGTCCTGAGGGTCCCGTTCGGTTTTGCCAGACCACCACGGCGCCGCGAGGGACGCCCGAGTGAGTTACTTGCCGGCGGCGCGACGCTGAAAGCGGGTTCGCTTCAGCATCTTCTTGTGCTTTTTCTTGCGCATGCGCTTGCGGCGCTTCTTGATTAGTGATCCCATGGCTCGTACGACTCTACTCGGTGGGCGAACGGGCCCACAAAGGCGTGAACTCAGGTCGTCTCCGCCGTGCGCTCGATGTGCAGGGCTTGGCGCGGACATCCGCGCACTGCGTAGCGCGCTGACTCCAGCGCGCTCAAGTTGTTGAGCGGTACCGGCTCGGTGGTGATCAACGGGTAGCCCCACTCGTCGATGTGCACCAGGTCGGGTGCTAGTTCGCCGCAGTGACCGAATCCGTCGCACAGGATCGGATTGACGCGCAGGAGAAAGCCGCCGGACCGGCGCTTCACTCCCATACGAGCTCTTCCTCACGTTCGAGGTGTGGCACCGTCGCGTAGTGACGCGCGGACTGGCTCCCCGCGCACGCGCGACCTCTTCGATGATCGTCGACGTCGTCCGCGAAGACGCGCAGCGCCGAGCGCACGAGTCGCACGACGCCGTCGGGGTGACGGCACGCCCCGCGGCCG
The DNA here is from genome assembly GCA_963715855.1 of uncultured Actinomycetota bacterium. Taxonomy (GTDB): domain Bacteria; phylum Actinomycetota; class Acidimicrobiia; order Acidimicrobiales; family RAAP-2; genus RAAP-2. The sequence continues at coordinate 489,391 of OY970279.1, read as the reverse complement.
TTGATGACCCCGCAACGCTCGATCAGGCGTGTGTAGGCGTCAGACGCGTCGCGCCCCGGGTTGACCAGGTGCGCCAGATCGCTCGCCAGCGCCGGCAGTCCGAACGCGCAGGGTCCGCACTGGCGCGCACTTTCGTTAGCCATCCAGCGCACAATGCGCTGGGTCTCGGCGACGCCGCATCCGGAGCGCGACAGCACGACGACCACGCCCGCTCCCACGCTCGCGCCCAAGGGGGTCAGGGTCTCGTCGGCCAACGCGACGTCGAGGTGCTCGGCGCTGAGCCAGGCCCCGCCGTAGCCGCCCAGCAGGACGGCCTGGGGGTCGGGGTCGGCGCCACCGTGATGCAACACCGTGCGCAGTGGCGTACCGAGGGCGACTTCCAGGACGTGAGGGCGTTCGACCGCGCCCGAGACCGATACCAAAACGCTGCCGGGGCTGCGCTCGGTCCCGACTCCGCGGAACCACTCGGCGCCGTAGCGACCGACCAGCGCGACGTTGGCGCAGGTTTCGGCGTTATCCACCAACGCTGGGGCGTGTCCGATGCGCAGCACGTGGGGCCGCGTCGCGCGAAATTGGGGGAGTGACTCGTTGTCGTTGAGCCAGTGCACCAGAGCCGACTCCTCGCCCGCCACGTAGCGCTGCGGCGGTGTGTGCAGTTCGAAGCGAATGCCGCGCTCGTCGCGGCGCTCGCGCTCGTGGATGGCGCGCTGAAGGTTGTTGACCGACGTGACGTTCTCGCGCGAGACGCATACGGCGACGTCCTTGGCCCCGATCGTCGACGCCAACATCCCGGCGCCGTCAAGGACGAGGTGGGGGTTCGTCGCCAAGAGTGTCTGGTCCTTGTGGGCGGCGGGCTCACCCTCCATGGCATTGACCACCACGAGCTTGTGGTGTCCGCGGTGTTCGCGCAGCAGACGAGCCTTGCGGAAGGTGGGAAAGGCCGCGCCGCCGCGGCCGGTGAGTCCCGAGGCCTCCAGGTGATCCAGCACCGGGCCAGAGGTCGCCGCGCCGAAGGCCGATTCGTGTTGGGACAGAGAGAGGGGGCGCCCAGATGCGCCGTACAGGACGCGCGGAAGTGATCCCTCGGTGATCATGGTCGGGGGCGTTTCTTGAAGGCGCGCGCATCGGTGCGCGCGATCGAACTCGGCGTCGTCGAGTGCGACCGCGACCCTGACCCCAACGGGCGCGACGTGGGGCGCGAGGCGCCGCGAGACGCAGCGACCACCTTTGGGCGCAAGGGTGGTGCGCCCGGCGCGCGCGGTGCGAGCGTCGCGCTCGCCGTGAGCGGCGAAAGTGCGGTGCGCCCGGCGGCCCGCGTCGGTCGAGCGAGGAATCGCCAGATGGCCGCCGCCACGCCGGACGCTGCGCAGAGGACGAGCAGCGCGAGGCCCCAGCCGTGTCGCGCGTCAGTTCCGGTCAGGAAGGCGTGAACCAAGGCGGTGGCGAATGCCATCCAGCTGAACCAGTGAATGAATCGCCATGAGGTGTTGGCGATGCGAGCCTTGAGCAGACTCGAGATCCACACGGCCAGGAGCAGGTCAAGGGCCACCGCGCCCAGGCCCACGGCGTCGCGACGGTAGGAGGAGGTGAAGGGCACGACCACCGACAGCACTCCGGTGGGGACATAGCTGTCGGCGACCGTGGTGATCACGTGGATTGCCAGAAAGACGATCGCCACCATCGACACCGAACGGTGCAGCTCGTTGATCTCAAAGCGACCGAAGCGGTCGCCGCCGACGCGGTTCGCGACGAAGGCGCCGAGGACGACCACGAGCGTGAAGAGCACCATCGTCACCATTCCGGTGGCTCGGGTCGAGTACCAAAGATATGGCGACGTCAGCGCGGTCACGCGTACACCGCCTCGGCGGGCCAGCCGCCGACGAACTCCACGCTGCCGTCGTGGCGCACCAGGCGCGCCGAGTGACCCGCCTGCGCAATGTGGTAGCCGGCGTCCTCTCCCCACAGCAGCGCGGCGGTGGCGAACGCATTGGCGGTGACGCAGTCGGGTGCCGCCACCGTGGCCGTCGTGTACGGTCCGCGCGCGCAGGTACCCGTGCGCGGGTCGATGATGTGATTCACGACCCTTTCACTCGCCACCCAGGCGCGCGCTGTCGTGGACGACGTGGCCACACTCCCGTGGTCGAGCGAGATGCGAGGTTCTCGCCCCGTGATGGTGAGCGAGTCACTTACGCCAATGGCCCAGGGTCCGTCAGGGCCTCGCCCACGCACCGCGACGTCGCCTCCGATCTCGACCACGACGCCGCCTCGGGTGGCGAGCTCGTCCGCGACCAGATCGGTCACCAACGCCTTGGCGCTCGCACCCAGGTCAATCATGCAGTCTTCGGCCAGCGCGACGGTGTGGCGCGAGCGGTCCCAGAGGATGGCTTCGACGCCGGGTGCGGGTGCCGGCGGGCCTGCGACAAGATCATGTCGCCGCGCCACGTCGTCGAAGTCGCGGTCGTATCCCAGGGCCAGCAGGGCGGGCAGCACGGTCGGGTCACACAGTCCCGCGCTGAGTTCGCAGGCGCGCATCGCCGCGGCCAATCCCAGTTCCAAGGTCGGGCTCACTGGCATCGGTGCCGCCGGGTGCCGGTTGAGAGTCGAGACCTCTGAGTCGGGCCGGAACCGGTTGCAGGCGTCGTCGATCGCGCCGATCCAGTGCCAGAGCCGCTCCGACGCGACGTCCAAGTCCTCTGGGACCTCGGTCGCCAGGGTCCCCGTCAGGCCCCACGTCTCAAACTTCAAGATCGGGCCAGCGAAGTGCCGCGCGCGCGGGGGAGTCGGGGAGAGTGTGTCGCGTCGCATCTCATTCGACGTTCTGGCTAGTAGCAAGTGACGGTGCCCGACGGTGTCGTCGTGCAGACGGTGGTCGAGGTCACCGGCGCCGTGGTGGGCACGGTGGACGCGGTCGAGGGCGTCGTCGTGGACGGGGTCGTTGCGGAGTCGTCGTTTCCGCTCGAGGGTTGCGTGACGGTCGTGGTGGTTGACGGCGTCGTGATGGGTGTTGTCGTCACCGGTTTGGCGTTCGCGGCGACGAAGCCGGTGAGCACAGCCGACGCCGCGCCCGCCCCGACGAAGACCGTTTGGGTCAGGCGTCGGGCGCGGGCGAAGCGGCGGTCACGTTGCTGGGGGGTGCGATTGGTGGGGCGCATCGGGCTCCTTAAGGGTCCATTGTCCCTGGGGGGCCTAAGGAAGAGTGAGTGGCCAATTAAGAAAATCAGCAGAATTCACTCGGTTGCGGGTACCTCGTCGCCCTCGGGCAGGGTCAGACGGAACCGGGCTCCGCCCAGCTCCGGGTCCTTGTCGATGGTGACCGTGCCGCCGAGCTCGTTGACCACCTGGGCCACGATCGACAGGCCGAGTCCAGAACCGGGCAGTCCCCGAGCGGAGGCCGACCGCCAGAATCGGTCGAAGACGAAGGGACGGTCCTCGATGGCGATACCCGGTCCGCTGTCGCTGACCGTCAGTACACCCTGGGCGCAACCCACTCGGATCCGCCCGCCCGGTGGAGTGAACTTCACTGCGTTGGTCAACAGGTTGGTGATGGCGCGCACCAGTCGGTCGTGTCGACCGAGGATGACGGAGGGTTCTACGTCCGCCTCAATCGTGATGTCCTTCACCCGCGCGTGGGTTCTGGCGGTATCCACACACTCGTCGACGGCCTCGTCGAGGCGCAACGCCACGACCGGGCCTTCGCTGCGTTCGCCCCGGGCCAGCTCACCTAAATCGGTGACGAGGGCGGCCAGCTCATCGACCTGGGCCACCACGTCGTAGGTGATCTGGTGCAGGTCGTGGTCGGTCAACTCGCGCGCCCTCGAGAGCACCTGGGCGTTCGTGCGCAGCGACGTCAGCGGCGTGCGCAGCTCGTGGCTGGCGTCGAGCACCAACTGGCGTTGTTGGTTCTGACTGTTCTGGACGGAGTTCATGAGGCGATTGAAGACGCGACGCAGCCGGCCCAGCTCGTCGACGCCACCCTCGGGAATGCGATGCGACATGTCCGTCGTCTCGGCGACGCGTTCGATCTCGTCGGTCACCTCCTCGAGTGGGTGCAGGGCCGTGCGAGCGATGAAGAGGCCCAGCCCCAGGGCCAACAAGAGACCGCCCGCGGCGACGAGTAGCAACGTGCGCACGAGGTTGCGCAACTCGCTGATCTGGCCGTTGATGTTGACCAGGAACAGCCCCGCCGACGTGGTGGCGATGCGGCAGACGCCCGCGGTCGGGCAACCGACGAGCGAGTTCTTGGGCAGGGGGACGACGAGCTCGCGGTAGCTCGCCCCGCCGAAGGACACCGTGCGCAAGATGCGCCCGCCGTGTCCGGCGGCCGCGGATGTGATTGCCGGGTCGATCGGGACGTTGGTCGAGGGGTCCGTTTGCCCGTTGGCCAGGACCAGTTCGAAGAACGCCCCGGTGGTGGGCTCGCGGTCGCCGAGCTGAATGTTCTGTTGGGACATCGACGCCCGGGTCAGTGACCCATCCACCGACTGCAAGAGGGCGTGGCGCGTGGCGAGGAAGGAGCACAGGAAGGCGACGACCACCGCGACGGCGGCGACGCCCACCGTCGCCGAAATGACCCGCGCGCGAAGGGTCACGACGTGCGCAGGGCGTACCCGACGCCGCGCACCGTCTGGATGAGGCGGATCTCACCAGCCTCTTCGAGCTTGCGGCGCAGATATCCGATGTACACGGCCAGCGAGTTGGTTCCCGAGTCGAATGAGTAGCCCCACACGAGGTCGAGGATCTGGTCGCGCGTGAGCACCTGGCGCGGGTGGCGCAGGAACAGCTCCAACAGGTCGAACTCGATCTTGGTGAGCTCGATCGATCGATCGCCGCGGCGAACCTCGCGGGTGGCCGGATTCATCGACAGGTCCTCGAACCTCAGGACCGCCTCGTCGCCTTCGGCGAAGTTGTGCCGACGTAGCAGCGCGCGCAGACGCGCCAGCAGCTCGGCCAAGTCGAACGGCTTGACCAGATAGTCGTCGGCGCCGACGTCGAGACCCTCGACTCGGTCGTTGACCGCGTCGCGCGCGGTGAGCATCAAGATCGGCGTGGTGTCACCGGCGCGCCGGATCCGTCGACAGACCTCCAGCCCGTCGATGTCGGGCAGTTGCAGGTCGAGCACGACGGCGTCCGGGGCGCGCAGCTGCACGGCCCGCAGGGCGCTGAGCCCGTCCTCGAACAGGTCGACCTCGTAGTTCTCCATGCGCAGGGCGCGACCGAGCGCGGCGCGAATGGCGGCGTCGTCGTCCACGATGGCGACGTAAGAGGTTGGAGCGCCTGGCGGCACGGCTCGGCTTTCTGCTTTGGTGAGGCCCTAGTGTGTCTCTTTGGTATTAAGCATCCTCAGACATTCTGTAAGAATCTCGGAAGATTGTCACGTACCGCGGTGGCGGGTAGTTCAACTGGCAGAACAGCGGACTTTGGATCCGAAGGTTGGAGGTTCGAGCCCTCCCCCGCCAGCTCGGGTCTCGTCGACGGCGCACGTCGGTCAGGCACCACGCTGAAAGCGCCGCAGGGCGATCACGGTCCACACCGCCTCGACCGCGCCGAAGGGCCACGCCCCGGAGGCAAACCCGTAGACGCTCGACAGCGCGCAGCCCAGCGCGAAGGCCGCCACGAAGCCGCGGCCGCGTCTCTCCAGGGCGTACATCGACATCATGAACGTCAGCGCGATCACGCCGTAGAGGGTGAGGCTCACGCCAGGCGGTCCAGGATGGCGGCCAGCTGAAGCGGCGCGTCGCCCTGGATCGAGTGGCCGGCGCCCTCGACCCCCACGACCTCGGCGTTGGGCCGGCGCCGGCACAGTTCGGCCTCGTCGGCGTCGTCGACCACGGACGTCTCCCCGAGGGCGCGCACCAGCGTGATCGGCATTTCGAGCTCGCCCAACTGGGACCACAGGTCGCCCGCGTCGGGTGATTCGAATGTGGCCGCGGGATGCTGCTGGTGGCGCCACACCCAGGTGCCGTCGCTGCGCTGCAGAGAGTTGTGCAGAATTCCGCGGCGTAGCGACGAGACCGAGCGAGTGGGGTGGTGGGTAACGGTGCGCGCGAGCAGAGCATCGAAGTCGTCGAAGCTCGCCGGTCCGTTCACGAAGTTGAGTACGTGGCTCGCCTTGGCGGACGTAACGCCGGGGGTGATGTCGATGAGCACCAGCTTCGAGACGAGGTCGGGTCGCTGGTGGGCCACCACCAAGGCGACCAGACCACCGAGGGACATCCCCACCAGCGAGTGCGGCGCGCTCACCAGTTGCTCGAGCGCGCGTTCGACGTCGCGAGCGTGGCCGACGACCGACGAGCTTCCGAACGGCCCGGGATCCGAGTGACCGTGGCCCGGCAGGTCCAGGGCGAGCAGCGGTCGCTGCATGGCGAGGGCCACGGTGTCAAAGGTGTGCGCGTTCTGGGCGCCCCCGTGGATCAAGACCAGGTCGGGCTCGCCGACTCCCCACGCCAGTCCACTCAGTTGGCGCAGTCCGTCGACGGTGACGAAGAAGCGTCGAACCTCCGGCACGCTCACCTCGAGTCCCCATTCGCTCAGGTTCTCGTGGAACATCGAGAACTCGTCGTAGGGAACCTGCGCCACGCACGGAATCGTAGAAGACGGCTGCTATCAATGGAGAGGTGATCCGCCCCACCTGTGTCGTCGTGCTCGCCGCGGGGGAGGGGACGCGGATGCGCTCGTCGCGGCCCAAGGCCCTGCACCGACTCTGCGGGCGACCGATGGTGCAGTACGTGCTCGACGCCGCGTTCCACGAAGAGGTTCGCGCGCTGGTCGTGGTGGTCGGTCACGGCGCGACGTGGGTGGAGAAGTCGCTGAGCGAGCGCGCCGGCTCCGACCCGCTACTCATGTTCGTCGAACAACCCGAGCAACTCGGGACCGGACACGCCGTCTCGGTGTCGCTGCCCACGGTCGCCGACGTGATGGGCGGCACCGATGGCGACGTCCTGATCCTGCCCGGGGACACGCCACTGCTGCGACCGAGCACCGTGCGCGCACTCCTGGCGCGCCACCGCGACTCCCAGGCCGCGCTCACCGTTCTGTCGGCCGAGCTGGACGACCCAACGGGGTACGGGCGACTCGTGCGGGGGCGCGACGGCTCCGTCGAGAGAATTGTCGAAGATCGCGACGCCACCGACGAGGAACGCGCCGTGCGCGAGGTGAACACGGCGATCATGGTGGTGCGCGAGAGCCTGCTCGGGCCGGCGCTGCGACGCGTGGGGCGTCACAACGCCCAAAACGAGTACTACCTGACCGACGTCGTGGCCGAGTTGCACGACGCGGGCCATCTGACCGACGCGCTGCTCGTCGCGGACCCCGGCGAGTGCGCCGGCGTGAACGACCGCGCTCAGCTGGCACACGCGGAGGTCGTGTTGCGTCGCCGCATCAATGAGCGCTGGATGCGTCGCGGGGTCACGATGTGGGACCCCGAGCACACCTACGTCGACGCCGATGTCGTGCTCGCGCCGGAGGTCTCACTCCTGCCGGGGACGATCCTCAAGGGCCGGTGCGTCATCGAGCGGGGCGCCCAGATTGGGCCGCACGCGGTGCTGAGCGACACCACGGTGGGCGAGGATGCCCGCGTCGCGAGCGTGGAGGCGACGGGCGCCACGGTCGGCGCCGACGCGCGAGTCGGATCGTTCGTGGTGCTGACCCCGGGGTCGCGCGTGGAGGACTCAGCGATCGTGGCGGCCTTCACCCGCGTGACCCCGTAGGTGACGCCAGACACCTTGTACGCTGGCGCCGTGGAGTCTCTCGCCAAGCGCCGCCTCGTGATCACGACCGGTCGTTGCCACCCCGAACTGGCCAAAGACATCGCCAATCAGTTGGGTGTGAGTCTCACCGAGCCCAACCTGCGCGAGTTCGCCAACGGGGAGATTCACTGCCGATTCGACGAGTCCATCCGCGGCGCCCACGTCTTCATTGTGCAAACCCACTCGTCACCCGTCAACGACGCGGTCATGGAGCAGCTCATCATGATCGACGCCGCCAAGCGCGCTTCGGCCAAGAGCATCACCGCGGTCATCCCCAACTACGGCTACGCGCGCCAGGATCGCAAGTCCGCCGGACGCGAGCCGATCACCGCCAAGCTGATCGCCGACATGCTCCAGACCGCGGGGGCCACTCGGGTGCTGTCGGTGGACTTCCACTCGGGCCAGATCCAGGGCTTCTTCGATATCCCGGTGGACCACCTGGTGGCTGCGCCAGTGCTCGAGGACTACCTGAAGGCCCATACCAACCCGCACGAGCTGGTGGTCGTGGCGCCCGACGCCGGCCGCGTCAAGGTCGCCGAACGCTACGCCCAACACCTGGGTTGCGACTTGGCTCTGATCCACAAGACCCGACGGCCGCGCGGCGCCACCAACATTGCCGAAGCGCGCCACATCGTCGGTGACGTCGACGGCCGCCACTGCGTGCTGATCGACGACATGATCGACACGGCCGGCACCATCGTGGCCGCCTGCGATCTGCTGAAGTCCCACGGCGCCGAGGACATCTGGGTGATGGCCACGCACGCGGTGTTCTCGCCCCCGGCGGTCGACCGGCTGTTCAACGCCCCGATCTCGCGCGTGATCGTGACCGACACCCTGCCGCTCGGCCCGGAACGGCGATTCGAGAAGCTCGAGATCCTCTCGATTGCCAACATCGTGGCCAACGCCATATCCGCCATCTTCGAAGACACCTCGGTGTCGTCCATCTTCAGCGGCGAGAATCTGCTCTAAACCGCACGGCCCGGCGGGGGATAGACTGGTCATCCCGCGCACGGCCTCGCGCCGGCCGTCCCTCGAGGAGTCATCATGTCCGAGATCACGTTGCACGCGTCGACCAGTCGCGCCCTCGGGTCACGTGGTGCCCGGCGCCTACGCCACGAGGGATCCATTCCCGCCGTGATCTACGGCGAGGGCGTCACCGCGCTGGCCGTCTCGGTGGACGCCAAGGCGTTTCGCACCGCGGTCTCAGGTGACCAGGGCCTCAACTCGTTGATCACGCTCGACGCGGATGGCCAGAGCTACCTCGTGATGGCGCGCGAGATCCAGCGTCACCCGGTGCGCGGCACCGTCTCGCACATCGACTTCCAAGTGACCGACCCCAACAAGCCCGTCGTCACCGAGGTTCCGTTGCACCTGATCGGTGACGCCGTCGAGGTTCGCCACGCCGACTGGGAGGTCGACCAGCAGATGTTCAGTCTGGAGATCAAGAGCCGCCCGGACCGGATCCCGACCCACTTCGAAGTCGACATCTCGGAGCTCGCCGTCGGCTCGTCGATCCGTGTCGCCGACCTCACCCTGCCCGAGGGCGTCGAGTCGGCCATCGATCCCACCGCGACGGTCGTGACCACACACCCCGGCCGAGTTGCCAAGTCCGAGGTCCCGGTCGAGGACGTGGTGGCCCCGGTCGCCGAACCCGCGGAGTAGTCCGCCGTGGCGCTTCGGCGCGCGCGCGAAGGGCCGCGTCGGGGCCGGGCCAGTTCGCTGGTCGTGCTGGGCCTCGCCAATCCCGGATCCGAGTTCGACGGGTCGCGCCACAACGTCGGGGGCGACGCCGTGCGTCTGGTCGCCGAGCGACGCGGGGTGCGCCTCAGCCACGAACGTCGCCAACGCTGCGACACCGCGACGGTCGAGTCGTCTCTGGGACCGGTGACCCTGGCGGTTCCGACGACGTTCATGAACGAGTCCGGCGCCGCGCTGGCACCACTCCTGCGGCGCACGTCGCTCGAGGACCTGTCACACCTGGTGGTGGTGCACGACGAGCTCGACCTGGAGCCGGGCCGCCTGCAGTTTCGTCTGGGCGGCGGACTGGCCGGCCACAACGGCCTGCGCTCGGTCTCCCAGGTGCTCGGGACGCAGGAGTTCGCACGGCTGCGCATCGGGATTGGCAAGCCCGCGTCCAAGGAGCAGGGGGCACAGTACGTGCTGCGCCGGCCCAGTGCCGCGCAACGAGAGGCGCGCGACGCCGATGTCGCGCGCGCGGCCGACGCCCTGGAGCTCCTGCTCGACGTGGGCTTCGACGAGGCCCAGAGGCGGGTGAACGCAGCGCGTGACTGAGTCGGTGGGCCTACGCCGGGTATTGGACCGCGTGGCGCCGGCGGTACGCGCGGCCCACGCCAGCGGCGCCGTTACGCCGAGTGCCTTCGCGACCCCGCTCACGGTGGCGGCCCACGCCCTCGAGGTGTCGTGCTCGGTGGTGGTGGTCGCGACCTCGACCGAAGCCGAGCAGCTGCACGACGCGTTCGTCGCGCTGCTCGGTCCCGACGAGGAGGTGGCGCTGTGGCCCGGGTGGGACACGCACCCGCTCGAACGCGTCAGCCCGGACACCGCAGTCATGGCCCGACGTAGCGTGCTCGCGCGTCGGCTGCTCGACGGCGAGCGACCCCGCGTTCTGGTGGCGTCCGTGCGCGCGCTGAGCCAGATTCTTCCCCCGGAGGAGCCGCGTCCCGCCCTGGAAGTTCGTCGCGGCGCGGCGCTCGACCGCGACGACTTCGTCGCGGCGCTCGTCGGATACGGCTACCGGCGCGAGAGTCTGGTGGAGCACCGCGCCGAGATCGCGGTGCGCGGCGGCATCGTCGACGTCTGGCCAGCGCAAGACGACCAGCCGGTGCGACTGGACCTCTTCGGCGATGAGCTCGAGCGCTTGACGACGTTCGACATCGCCAACCAGAGGTCCCTGGCCGACCTCGACCAGGCTTCGATGGCCCCGGCCCGCGAGTGGATCCTGAGCGAGCGTTCGCGAGAACGCGCTCTCGTGCTGGCCGAGAGCGCGCCGTGGGGTCGCACCGTCTTCGACCGATTGGCCGAGGCGAAGCTCTTCGACGGGATGGAAGGGTGGATGCCACTCTTCGTCTCGCGACCTCAATCTCTCCTGGACCTGGTGACGGACGTGCGCTGCGTGGTCGTCGAGCCCGATCGGGTCGAGCGTCGTCTGGTTGAACTACTCGACGAGGAGCACGAGCTCGCCGCCACGGTCGCCGCGACCTGGAAGGCAACGTCGGAGATCCCGCTGCTGCACGTGCCGTTCGCCCGGGCCCTCGAGGGTCGCATCGACCTGACCGTCGCCGCACCCACGGGGGTGCTGGACGAAGCACCCGCAATCACGCCGCCGCCCCTGGTCCAGGGAGACCCGGCCCGACTGGCCGCGCACGTTCGCCAGTGGTCTCCGGGGCGCCGCGGCGTCGTTCTCACCACCAATCCGTCGGGGCTGGAACGAATGGCCGACCAGTTGCGAGCCGAGGGCCTGGAGGTGTCCACACGTCCCGAGTCCGTGCTCGACGTGCGCCTCAGCGTGCTCGAGAGCTCCCTGCCCGCTGGGTTCAGCCTTGAGGACCCCGCGCTCGTCGTGTGGAGCGAGAGCGACCTGACCGGACGGCGCGCAGTTCACCGAGCCGCGCGCACGCGCTCGCGCACCGTCGACGGATTCTTCGACGACCTGGCGGTGGGCAGCTACGTCGTTCACCGCCAGCACGGTGTCGCGCGCTTCGCCGGCACGACCACGCGCGCCATCAACGCCACAGTGCGCGACTACCTGATCTTGGAGTTCAAGGACGGGCGCAGCTACTGGCCGACCGAGCAGATCGACGCGCTCACTCCCTACACCGGCGGCGACTCGCCGACGCTGTCGCGCATGGGCGGCGCCGAGTGGCAGCGCACACGCGCCAAGGCCCGGGCGGCGGCGTTCCTCGTGGCTCAGGAGCTCGTCGACCTCTACCGACTTCGCTCGGTTGCCCCGGGCCACGCCTTCAGCCCCGACACCCAATGGCAGCGCGAGATGGAAGAACTCTTCCCCTACACGCTGACCGCCGACCAGGCCCAGGCCATTGACGACGTGAAGGCCGACATGGAGCGCCCCCGGCCCATGGACCGGCTGGTGTGCGCCGACGTCGGGTTCGGTAAGACCGAGATCGCGGTGCGCGCGATCTTCAAAGCTGTCCAGGACAATAAGCAGGCGGCCATCCTGGTTCCCACGACGCTGCTGGCGAGCCAGCACTTCGTGACGCTGTCCGAGCGCTTCGCCGGGTTCCCGGTGCGCGTGGCGCTGCTGAGTCGCTTCGTCGACGACACGGAGGCGGCGGCGACGATCCGTGACCTGAAGGAGGGGACGCTCGATGTCGTCGTGGGCACCCACCGGCTTCTCTCCGACGGAGTCGACTTCAAGGATCTCGGGCTGCTGGTCGTCGACGAGGAGCAGCGCTTCGGCGTCACGCACAAGGAGGCGATCAAGGCGCGCACGGTGGGGATCGATGTCCTCACCCTCAGCGCGAGTCCGATTCCTCGAACGCTGGAGATGGCGTTCGCGGGGATTCGCGATCTGTCCATGGTCACCACGCCGCCGGCGGACCGACGGCCCATCCTCACCCACGTCGGTGAGTACAACGAGGCCGCGGTCACCGAGGCGATCCGACGCGAACTGCTTCGCGAGGGCCAGGTCTTCTACGTCCACAATCGCGTCCACGACATCGACCAGGTCGCGCGCCGCGTGACCCAGTTGGTGCCCGACGCGCGCGTTGCCATCGCCCACGGCCAGATGGATGAAGGCACCCTAGAGCGGGTCATGATCGACTTCTGGCAGCGCCGCTACGACGTGCTCGTGTGCACCACGATCGTCGAGTCGGGCATCGACCTGCCGTCGGTGAACACACTGATCGTCGACCGCGCCGAACGACTCGGGCTCGGCCAGATGCACCAGCTGCGCGGCCGGGTCGGCCGCGGCGGCCAGCGCGCCTACGCCTACCTCTTCCACCCGGCCGATCAGGTCCTGTCCGAAACGGCCTACGAACGTCTGCGCACGATCGGCGACAACACCGCGTTGGGCAGCGGCTTCAAGATCGCGATGCGCGACCTGGAGATTCGCGGGGCGGGCAACCTGCTCGGTCACGACCAGTCCGGACCCGTGGCCGCGGTGGGCTACGACCTCTACGTCCAATTGGTCGCCGAGGCGGTGGCCGACGCCAAGGGCTACGTGGCGCCGCCGGTGGCGACCGTCACCCTCGACGTCCCCGGCGAGGCCCACCTGCCCAAGGACTACGTCGAAGCCGACGACGCGCGGCTCGAGGCGTACCGCCGACTGGCCTCACTGACGACGATCGAGGAGCTGGACGACCTGCGCGATGAGTGGGCGGACCGTTACGGACCGCTGCCGCCGGCCGCTCAGGGCCTGCTGGAACTGGCCGCGCTGCGTCTGGAGTGCGTCGCGATCGGGGTCAGCACCCTAGTGGTCATGCCCGCGCGCCCGGGTGTTCGCTCGGCTCCGCTGGTGCGCGTCTCGCCGTTGTCGCTGAGCCTCTCTCAGCAGGTGCGGCTGCGTCGGCGCCACGGCTCGCGCGCCTACGACGAAGACCAGCGTGAACTGCGCGTCGAGCTCGACCCCAGTGGGGTCTCCCCGCGGCGATTGCGCGACCTGCTCGCCGAGACCACCGCGTCCGGAGATGCGGAGACCGCTCGGTAGCATGACGGGGTGCGCCGTGTCATCGCCGTGTTCATCATCGCCGTGCTCGGAGCTGGAGCCTTCGGGCTCAGTGGCGCCTCGTCGGGAGTTCGCGTCGGGGCGACGGGCGTGTCAGCGGCGGCCGTGCGCTCCGAGCTGTCGGCCATTTCGATGAGTCCTACGCTGACCTGTTACTTAGAGACTTTCGGTTCGACGACGTACGGTTCAGGCGCCGGCGGCGGCACGTTCGGCGCGTCCGGTGCTGCGGCGTGGGCCAGCCTGCGCGTCGAGGGACTGGCGATCGTGCAGTACGTTCAACGACGCTTCGGCTTCCGCGCGACGCCCAGCCGCCTGGCCGTGGCCCGCTCGTCCCTAGAAGGTGAGCTCACCCAGGCGGCGGCCGGTCGTTGCAGCGGAACGTCGGCCCAGGCGCTCGCGGCGATGCCGGCTGAGATGCTCGCCGCGCAACTCAAGGCCCAGGCCGCGTCGCTCTACCTGGTGAGCAAGCTCGACACGACGATCAAACTGAACGCGGCGTCGCTGCGCACCTACTACACCTCGCACCTGACCGCCTACGACCAGCTGTGCGTCAGCGTCGCCGTGGTCTCACCGAGTCGAGTCACCGCCTTTCACGCCGACCAGCAGAGCGGGCTCAGCGTGACCCAATTGGTGTCTAAGTACTCGCTCGACTCGCCGTCCAAGGCCAAAGGTGGGGCGCTGGGCTGCTACTCACCCGGCCAGAGTGCGTACTCCGCTGTTCGCAGCGACGTCGGTACGACACCGCTGGACACCTTTCCCGTTACCCCTCGTTCGTTCACGGCCAGCAACGGGCAGACCTACGCGCTGTACGTCACGGTGACCAAGCGCTCCGTCACTGCCTTCACCCAGGCCGCGAGTCAGGTGTACACCGACGTGCAGGCCCTCAACGCCAGCGCGGCCGGTGTGGTCAAGCAGCAGATCCTCGCCCACTCCGTAGTCGCCGTGGACCCGGCCTTCGGGCGCTGGGGGTACTCGTCGAGCGGTCCCGCGGTCTTCGTGCCCGCGACGCCGCCGAGTCCGGACGTGACGGGTGCAACCGTGCTCGCCGGGACGTCCGGGGCGACGTATAAGTGAGTCGCCCCGTCGTACGCGTCGTGGGACTTGGTCCCAGCGACGCCGGACTGATCACCGCGCGCACGCGTGACCTGATCGCTGGAGCACCGGTGGCGCGCCTGCGTACTCGGGTCCACCCGGCGGCGTCCGAATTCACTAACCTCGCCAGCTACGACGAGTGGTACGAGCGGGCCACCTCCTTCGACGATCTCTACGACGCCATTGTCGAGGACTTGGTGGGACTTGCCACGTCGTCGCCCACAGGCGAGGTGCTCTACGTCGTGCCCGGGTCTCCCACGGTTGCCGAGTCAACCGTCGAGCGGTTGCGCGCCCGAAGCGACGTCGCGGTGAAATGTGAGCCCGCCGTGTCGGTGATCGATCTCGCCTGCGCGGTGCTCGGACGTGACCCCATGTCGTCGGGCCTGCGCATCGTGGACGCGCTCGACGGCGTGGAGCCGTGGCGCGGGCCGGGTCCACTGCTGGTTCTCCAGGCGTACTCGCCCGAAGTCCTTGCCGTGGTCGCCGAGCGCGTGGCCCCCGACTGCGCGGTCACCGTGCTCTACCACCTGGGCCTAGCTGATCAGCGAGTCGAGGTGCTCGAGGCTCGGCGCCTCGCGAGCTTCGCCGCCGACCACCTGACGTCACTGTGGGTCGACCAGCTGCGCACCGCGGGCATCGCGGTCGACGACCTCGTGGATCTGGCTCGGCGATTACGTCGCGACTGCCCGTGGGACGTCGCCCAGACCCACGCTTCGCTCACGCGCCACCTGTTAGAGGAGTCCTACGAAGCGCTCGACGCCCTGGAGACCTTCGTGCAACTCGAAGCTCGCGACGAACTGACGGACGCCGCGGTGGCGCACGTGCAGGAAGAGTTGGGTGACCTGCTGATTCAGGTCGTCTTTCACGCGTTGCTCGGTGACGAAGAGGGTCGTTTCGATCTGACGTCGATCGCCGACGCCGAACGCGAGAAACTCATCGCTCGCCATCCCCACGTCTTCGGTGACGCCGTCGCGCGTGACGCCGCCGAGGTCGCGGCGCGCTGGGAGGTCCTGAAGCGTGATGAGAAGGGCCGCACCAGCGTGACCGACGGGGTGGCGTGGCAACAGCCGTCGCTCAGCCTCTACACGAAGCTGGCGCGCAAGGCGGTCACGGTCAACCTAACCTCGACCAGCGCCCGCGCGGCCCTCGATCAGGCGCGCGCCGCGCTCGGGCAACTCGAGCTCGACGACGCGAACGCGCCCGACGTTGTCGGAGTCGGCGACACGGCGCCGGAGTGGGGCGACGCGTTGAGTTCTCTCGTCGAGGCCGCTCGTCTAAGTGGCGTCGACCTCGAAGGGGTGTTGCGCGAGCGCGCGCTGCGACTTCGCGATGAGATTCGCGACGTCGAGTCTCAGAGAGCGTCGACGCTCGACGAGTAGCGTGAGGTCGAAAAGGGAGGTCCGATGAGCGCGATTGAGCTGGTCCGGGGCCGCCAGGTCCTGGACTCACGGGGTAATCCCACCGTCGAGGCCGAGGTCTACCTGGAGTCGGGCGCGTCGGGTCGCGCCATCGTCCCGTCGGGCGCGTCGACCGGGGTTCACGAAGCCGTGGAGCTGCGCGACGGCGGAACCGAGTGGGGCGGTAAGGGCGTCGCCACCGCGGTGGGCTACGTGAACGGGGAGATCAACGACGCCCTGGAGGGCTACGACGCGTTGGACCAGCGCTCCGTCGATTTGGCGATGATCGACCTGGACGCCACGCCCAACAAGGCCCGCCTGGGGGCCAACGCCATCTTGGCGGTCTCGCTGGCCACCGCCAAGGCCGCCGCCGCCGAGTCCGGACTCGCCCTGCACCAGTACCTCGGCGGGGTCAACGCGCACGTCTTGCCAATGCCGATGATGAACGTCGTCAACGGGGGAGTGCACGCCAAGAACTCGATCGACTTCCAAGAGTTCATGATCGTGCCGGTCGGTGCGGCGTCCTACGCCGAGGCCCTGCGCTGGGGGGTGGAGACCTATCACGCGCTGCGCGAGGTGTTCGCGGCGCGCGGCCTCTCCACGGCGGTGGGCGACGAGGGCGGCTTCGCGCCGGACCTGCCGGACAACGAGACCGCGGTCAAGGTACTCGTCGAGGCGATCGAGTCGACCGGTCGAACGCCGGGTAGTGACATCGCGATCGCACTCGATCCCGCCGCGAGCGAGCTCTGGCACGACGGCGCCTACCACCTCGACGGTGAGGGACGCGTTCTCACCAGCGCGGAGTTGGTCGACTACTGGGCCGACCTGGTGGGCCGCTATCCGATCATCTCGATCGAGGACGGGATGGCCGAGGAGGACTGGGACGGGTGGGCGTCGATCACGCAGCGACTCGGCGACTCACTACAGCTCGTCGGCGACGACGTCTTCGTCACGAACGTGGAACTGCTCCAACTCGGTGTCGATCGCGGAGTGGCGAACTCGATACTCATCAAGCTCAACCAGATCGGTACCCTCACCGAGACGCTCGAGACCGTCGCGATGGCGCAGCGAAACTCGTACGGCGTCGTGATCTCGCATCGATCTGGCGAGACCGAAGACGTGACGATCGCTGACCTCGCGGTCGCGACGAACGCGGGCCAGATAAAGACGGGCGCCCCGGCGCGATCTGACCGAGTGGCGAAGTACAATCAGTTGTTGAGACTCGAGGAGTTGCTCGGGGATCAGGCGCGCTTCCCGGGTGCCTCGTCTTTGTCGGGGGCGACTGGTGACACCATCCCATAACAACGCGACGCGCGACCACCACCGGTGGGTCTTCGCGCTGGCGGTCCTCACGGCGGGCGTCATGCTGGTCGCGTGGTTCCCGTTGTCGACCCTGTGGCACCAGCAGAAGCAGATCGACGCGACCGCAAATCAGATCTCGTTGATCCGTCAGCAACAGCGCGCCCTCACGCGCGAGGCCAAGTCGATCTCCACCAAGGCCGCGGCGACACTCCTGGCGCGCCAGGACTATCAGCTCGTCGCCCCGGGCCAGAGTCTCATTGAGGTACTCCCGGGATCGCACTCTGGCTCCGTCGGTGGAGATCCGGGCACGCAGCCTTTGGTCGCTCCGTCGTCGGCGTCGACGCTGGTCGGCCCGCTCCACTCCGCAGCGGCGTCGCACCGATCAACACTCGGGGGATTCGCGTCGCGACTCGTGCACACCCTCGAGTTCTGGCGTTGACCTTTCGGGACGCGTCGGCCGAGGACGTGGCCGCGGTCGAGGAGTTGCTGGGACGCGGGCTGGACGGCCGCTTCGCCGTCATTCGCCGGCGCGCTGATGGACGACCGGTCGTGATCGAGAACGAACCGCACCTGCGCGACGGGACCCCCATGCCGACGCTCTTCTGGCTGGTTGATGCGCAGCTGCGCGAGGAAGTCAGCCGTCTCGAGAGCGAGGGAGGAGTTCACCGCTACGAGGAGCTGGTGGACGCCGACGAACTGAGCCGAACTCACACCCAGTACGCCAAACGCCGTCAAGCGGCCACCGTTCGGACCGACCTCGTCGCCGCCCAAGGTGGTGTGGGCGGGACGCGGCGCGGAGTCAAGTGCCTGCACGCGCACCTCGCGAACTTCTTGGCCGGAGCGCAGGACCCCGTCGGGGTGTTAGTCGCCCAGGAAGTGGCTCTGCCCGACCTCGTCGAAGTGGCGGTTCGTGACTGAGGTCGTCGCAGCCTTGGACTGCGGGTCGAATTCGACGCGCCTGCTGACCGCGGTGCGACGTGGAGAGACCCGGCGTCGCGAGACTCGCATCACGAGGTTGAGTCAGGGAGTTGACGCGTCGCGCCGACTCACTTCTGAGGCAATGGACCGGACGTTTGCGGTACTTGACGAGTATCGCGCGATGATGGAGAGCGACGGAGTGGTCCGCGGACTGCTGGTGGCGACCTCCGCGGTGCGCGACGCCGTTAACCGTGACGACTTTCTAGCGGGCGCGCACGAGCACTCCGGAGTCGAGGCGCGCCTCCTCACGGGCGATGAGGAGGCCTGGTTCTCCTACTCCGGCGCGATGTCGGACCTCGGCGAGATCGAAGGACCCACCACCATCGTCGACGTCGGGGGCGGGTCCACCGAGATCGCCGCCGTCATCAACGGCGTCATGAACAGTTACTCCATGCAGTTGGGGTGCGTGCGAGTCGCCGAGAGGGCTCTTGGACGCGGGGTGGTCACGGCGGCCAGCGCCGACGCGGCCCGGGCCATGATCGACGAACAGCTGGACGTTGCGTTTGCCGAGCAACCGTCCTTCGCCGACCTGATCGGACGGACGCGACTGGTGGGGCTGGCGGGCACGGTGACCACGCTGGCGCAACTCGACGCCGGCGAGGCGCAGTACCGTCGCGACGTCGTGCACCACCGCGTCCTTTCCCGCTCGACGGTCCAGCAGTGGCGCGATCGCCTCGGCGCCGAGTCGCCGGCCGAGCGCCTGACGCACCCCGGGATGGTGGTGGGTCGCGAGGACGTGCTCACCGCCGGCCTCTACGTGCTCGACGCGGTCATGGGGCGCCTCGGTGTGGACTCCCTCGAGACCTCGGAGAACGACATTTTGGACGGTGTCGCCGCGTCGCTGTGACGCTGGTGCGCTACGGCGCGCCACCTGGAAAGATGGATGAGTGGAGTACCGAACATCGTGACGACGCGCGGGACGATCTATTCGCCGATCTCGCTGCACGGGCGCC
Organism: uncultured Actinomycetota bacterium; assembly: GCA_963715855.1. GTDB lineage: Bacteria > Actinomycetota > Acidimicrobiia > Acidimicrobiales > RAAP-2 > RAAP-2. Next base: position 470,220 of record OY970279.1, on the reverse strand, counting down.
GCGTGGTCCTGCGCACGCTGACCGAGAGCGACTATCCGAGCTGGATTGAGGTGCGCCTGCGGTGCCACGACTGGTTGCTCAAGTGGGAACCGCGCTCGGTGCACTCCAGCCACCTGGCCGAGGATCAACGCAGCTTCGCGAGTCGGTGCTCACTGCGCGAGCGCGAACGCCAACTCGGGACGGGCTTCGGGTTCGGGATATTCCACCAGGGCCGATTCATCGGTGAGATCACCCTGTCGTCCGTGCAACGTGGTCCACTCCAGTCGGCCTATATCGGCTACTGGATCGACGAAGCCATGGCCGGCCAGGGTCTCATGCCCGAGGCGGTCGTGACCATGCTCCAGTACGCGTTCGACACCTTGCGGCTCCATCGCGTGGAGATCAACATCATTCCGCGCAACGTCGCATCTCGCCGCGTCGTGGAAAAGCTGGGCGTTCGCTGCGAAGGCGTGGCGGAGCGTTACCTCGAGATCGATGGCGCGTGGGAGGACCACGCTCGCTACGCCGTGACCGCCGAGGAGTGGGCCGAGCGTGCTCCCGAGTTGGTCGCGACCTGGCTGCTGCCGAGGAACGACTAGACGGCCTCGAAGGTCCGGCCGCGTAACTCCTCGGGTCGCGTCGTTCGAAGTCGCCCCCCCAAGGCGTCAGCGAGGCTCACTCCGCCGAGGGCGCCGTCGCGGGGTAACACGACCAGCGTGTCGATGGCGCCGCGCGCGAGCGCGAGGCCGACGAGCCGGGCCTGGCGCGCGTGCGACGCGACCTCGGTGACGTCAACGTCACCCGCGAGCTCCACCACGGGGTTCTCGTAGCGCGTGTGACGAATTGTGCGAAGGTCCCGCACCATCTGGAGTGAGTCGCGACCAACGCGCACAGTCGAGCCCGCGACGTCGTCCCAGGTGACATCGACCGGGCAGACCGTTATGTCCAGCCGAGCGGCCAAATAGAGCATCTCGGCGTCGAAGACGAACCGGTCGAAAAAGCCCAGGAGTCCCAAGACTCGCGCGGGACCGAGTCGGAACCCCTTGGCTCCGCATTGGGTGTCACGCATCTTTGTTCCGGTGTAGTGCCGTACGAGCAGGTTGAACGTCTTGCCGGCCACGGTGCGCAGGGGCGACTCGTAGGCGCTGGAGCCCTCTTTCACCCTCGAGCCTGGCGCGACGTCGCACGCGGCCAAAGCCGCGAGGAACTCGGGGAAGTGTCGAGGCCGGATCGACAGGTCGGCGTCACTCGTGACGACCTTGTCTCCAACAGCGACGGAGATTCCCAGTCGCAAGGCCGCGCCCTTGCCGCGGTTGACCGGCTGCTGGACGAATCGGGTGTGCGGCAAGTGGCCGTAGACCTCGTGGGCGACTCGCAGAGTGTCGTCGCGTGAGCCGTCGTCGACCACGACGACCTCGGTACGTTCGGGGTCCATGGCATCCAGCACGTCGCGCAGGCGTTCGAAGCCCGCGGCGAGGCGAGCCGACTCGTTGTAAGCGGGTATGACCAGCGAGGTGGCGACGGCGCCGGGCTCGCTCACGGCCGTGCGGCGCCGATGAGACCGAAAGTAAAGAGGGGCGCGTAACTTACAACGGTCCCCGAGTGGGCGGCGGAGATAATGGTCGAGGTGCCATAGGGTCCACTGCCGGCGTACATGACGACGTGGTCGACCTGGTGGTCGCCATCGAGATTGAAGTAGAAGAGCAGATCGCCTGGTTGAAGCGCGTTCTCGGGAATGTGGTGCAGTGCGGGCCATTCGGTCTGGGTGGTGCGCGGAATCGAGAAACCAGCCTGGGCCCAGGCCCACTGGACCAAACCCGAGCAGTCGAATCCGTGGCCGGGGGACTCTCCGCCCCAGACGTAGGGGACTCCCAACTGTTTCACGGCCGCGTGAAGGGCCGCCATGCCCTGGGCTGAGCCCGCGGCGACCCCTTTGACCAGGGGTGGTGTGGCCGCTTGAATCGCCTCGAGCACCCTGTTGGCGGCGGCCTGGCCACCTACCTCGGACGCGGCGGCGACGGCCTGCTCCTCGCCGGCGACGTCTCGTTTGCGCGCCGCGGCGACGCCCATGGTGATCTCGTAGTTGATGATCTCGTTGGCGAGCTTGTGTGTGACCTCGGCCAACGTGGCCCGCGTGATCGATTCGTTGTGGGCGTTCGCCACGAGCAGACCCTCGATGGTCGCGGTCTGGTGCTGGGCCCTCGCGCGTTGCGCACTCGCCTCGGAAATCGTCGCGTCGAGCGATTTCTTCTGGGCCTGGTAGTCGTTCTCCAGGGTGGTGAGGTCGCCGATCACCTCTTGTTCGTAGACGTGTCGGGCGCCGCTGGTCGAGACGTTCTGATTGAAGAGTCCGAGGATCTGAGCCTCCGCGGCCCCCACCACATAGGCGCGCACCACGGCCACCGCCAGCTTCTTGGCCGTGACGGCGATGGCGCCACGCTTGGCCACCTCCCGGGCGTCCAGTGCGGTGATCTTCCTGTTGATCTGCTGGAGTTTGACCTTGGCCGCGTCGTACTCATTGGCGGTGATCTCGCTGGTCCTCTCCTCTTGGGCCAACGTCGACGAGAGCCGTGCGATACGGGCGCGAGTTTGAGTGATGCTGTCCGCTCCAACGGAGATCGGCGTCAGGGCCGTGACGAGAACCGTGGTTCCGATGAGGAGGCAGGCGAAACGGCTCGTGCCCCGACGCACGCGAGTCATTACTCAAGCGTACCCAGGGGTCCTGCGCGAACCTTGTTCCTTAACGCATGTTTAAAGAGTGCGTTACGGTTACTGCACACCACGCTGCGGGGGCGTAGCCCAATTGGCAGAGGCAAGGCGCTTAAACCGCCTCCAGTGAGGGTTCGAGTCCCTCCGCCCCTACGCAAGGGAGCCCGCGTCAATCTTTAGTAGCGTGGCCCGCGTGGCTAAAAGCAATACGGGCAGGTGGGTCAGTCGGGTCGGCTCGTCGGGCGGCGGCAAGGCATATCGCAAAACGCGCCCGGCGAACTACTACGGCGCTCTGGTCGTCATCGTCGTGCTGGGCATCGCCGCGACGCTGCTGGCGCGTTATGACTACCTCCACCCTCACCACACGGTTGGGACGCCTCCGGCGATCGGCACCACCTGGTACGCCTCGCTGCGTATCGAGGCCTGTGGTGCGGCCCTGCCCTACCTGAACCCCGATCCCAGTTACGTGGGTGGCTTCCGCGTGGGCACCGACAACGTCATCCAACTCAGCCCGGTCTCGGCCGCCGACTCCGGCAACCACGCGACGGTCTCCCAGTTCGCCAACGAGTTCCCAGGTCTGATCGTCTCGTCGGGCGAGATCGCCGTCCCCACCGCGACCGGGACATCGAACCCCAAGACGACCTTTCACAATGGCGACACCTGTCCGACGGGATCGAAGTACGCGGGACAGACCGGTCAGGTGAAATACGCCTACTGGACGTCGTTCGGACAGTCCAAGCCCAAGACCACCAACAACCCGGCGGCAATCAAGTTCAGTAAGTACCTGCGCATCACGATGGCCTTCGAACCGGCCGGCGTGACTCCGGCCCCACCGTCCAAGGTGACGACCGACCTCATGTTCCAGATCGGCTCATCCGGACCCACCACGAGCTTGCCCGTGACGGTCCCGCCGACGACCGCCGTGACCACGACCACCGCGCCAGGCTGACATTGCAGTCGGTCATCCTCGTCGGTGGCGAGGGGACTCGTCTGCGGCCCCTGACCTTTCAAACGCCCAAGCAGCTCCTGCCCATCGTGGGCGTGCCGATGATCGAGCGGGTCATGCAAGAGCTCGTGGGTCACGGGGTCACCGACGCGGTGCTGGCGTTGGGATATCTGCCCGATCGCTTCACCGATGCCTACCCAACCAACGTGATTGCTGGGGTGCGCGTCTCCTACGCCCTCGAGCCCGAGCCGCTCGACACCGCCGGGGCCATCCGATTCGCTGCCGCCTCGGCCGGTATTGACGACACGTTCTTGGTGGTGAACGGCGACGTGCTCACCAACCTCGACATCACCAGGCTGCTGGACTTTCACCGGCAACGAGGTGCCGAGGCGACCATCGCGTTGCACCGAGTCCACGATCCGTCGCGCTTCGGGGTCGTCGAGACGACCGTGGACGGACGCGTCGCCGCCTTCATCGAGAAGCCGCCGCGCGGCCAGGAGCCGACCAACCTCATCAACGCGGGCACCTACGTGATGGAGACCAGCGTGCTCGAGCGCATCGCGTCGTCCGGACGCGTCAGCGTCGAGCGCGAGACCTTCCCCGAACTCTCTGCGGCAGGGGCGCTGTACGCAATGCACGACGACGCCTACTGGCTCGACACCGGTACCCCCACGACCTACCTCCAAGCCAACGCCGACGGCCTCGCGGGTCGCGACGGACGACACTCCGACGGCGTCGTCGACGGCTCGTGGATCCATCAGAGCGCGAGAGTCGACGCGTCCGCCAGCGTGGTGTCCAGCGTGATCGATCGCGACGTCGTTGTCGGCCGTGACGTCTCCCTAGAGGACGTGGTGCTGATGCCCGGCTCGGTCGTCGAGGACGGCGCGCGAATACGAACGTCCATCGTCGGTCCCGGCGCCGTCATCGGGCGATACGCGATGCTCGGTGCGACCTGCGTGGTCGGGGCCAAAGAGCACGTGGCCCCCGGTTCGGAGCTCTCCGGCGACGTGCGACTCGGGGGCGTCTAGCGAAAGAGGTCTTCGGCCACCGGTCGTACCAGGTCCGCAGCCACGGATCCGTCGCCGAAATAGGACTCGTCGAGGCCGCGCACCAAGGCGAAGGGCGTCGCCGCAGCCTTGCCGAGCACCAGGTTCGCCGCCGCGGCCACCTCGTCAGCGATGGCGACCTCGGTCGCATCCAGCAGACGGCCGTTCGCGTCGCGCGTCCCTCGTAAGTCCAACAGCGGCCGCAACCCGGCGACCCCGATCGCCACGTCGGTGACGCCCTGGCGCCACGGCCGTCCGAAGGTGTCGGTGACGACGACGGCGACCTCCACGCCACGGCGCCGCGCGACTTCGCCGCGCAGCGCTCGCGCCGATCGGTCGGGGTCTCGGGGCAGGAGGACTGCCGTGCCATCTTCGGTGTTGGAAAGATCAACGCCGGCGTTGGCATTCACGAATCCGTGTGCGGTCTCGGTGATGCGCAGCGGCCCGCGTCGACGAAGCACGCGCCGCGACTCTCGCTCCACCAAGGCGACCTTGGCCTCCGGCGTGTCCTCGATCACCACGACGCGGCCCTCGGACTTGGAGACCACCTTCGATGTGACCACGATCAGGTCGTGGCGCTCGAGGCCCAGGGACTGTCGGTCCAGGGCGTCGAGCAACAGGGTCGCCAGGTCATCACCCTCGCGAACCTCGCCGACGCCCTCAATCGCCGTGAGCGTGACCGCGCTCACGTGCTCACGGCGGTGGCCAAGCGGCGGGCGTTGGCCTCGTTGGACATCACGGTGGTGGTCACGATGACATTCAAGTCCCGCGCGCGCAGTTCATCAACGACGTCAACGTCGGCTTCGTCGACGATCATCGTGCCGATGAGTCCCTTGTAGAGGTCGGCCACACCCACGCTGGTGCTGGAGTGGCCGAGCTCGGTCATGAGTCGCGCCGCCGGACCTTTCAGCGCCTCGCCGGCGATCAGCGGTGAGACCGCGACCACGTCGTCGCGGCGCGCGGCCAAGGTGTCGCGCACGCCGGGCACCTGGAGGATCGGCTCAATGGAGATCAGCGGGTTCGAGGGCGCGATGACTACACGGTCCGCGCGCGCGATTGACTCCAACACCCCCGGCGCCGCGACGGCCGTCTCCACACCCTCGACTGTCACGCCGGTGACCTTGACGTCGTGGTGATGTTGGACGAAGTACTCCTGAAAACTCAGTCGCCCGCCGGCGGTGTCGAACACGGTGGCCACGGTGTCATCGGTGACCGGGATCAACGAGACGCCGATACCCCACCTCGCGCACAACTCGCGGGTCACTTCGCTCTTGGTCGCGCCCTGCGTCAGGCGCTGCGTTCGATACAGGTGCGTGGCGAGGTCGCGGTCGCCGAGGCGGAACCACGACTCCCCGCCCAGTGCGCCGAGTTCGTCCATCACGCGCCAGCTCTCGCCGGCCAGTCCCCACCCGAGCTCGTCATTGTTCAGTCCGGCCAGCGTGTAACAGATCGTGTCAAGGTCCGGACAGATGGTGAGTCCGTGCAGGACGACGTCGTCGCCGACATTGACCACGCCAGTGAGTTGGGTGTCGTCAACGACGAGACGAAGCGCGCGAAGGAGGCGCGCGGCGCCAACGCCGCCGCTCAGGACCGTGAACACCTTCGAAACACTAGGGGTGCGTCGGTAGGCTCGGGTGTTGTGACTAGCGACCTCCTGGACGGCTGGCCGACCGGCTCCAGTGCGATGGTGTTCCAACTGCGCGACGGAATCGTCGAGTCCCGCGATGAGGCCGGTGACCTCGACGAACGTCGAACGTGGGCCTCGGTGTCCAAGTTGGCCGTGGCCCTCGCCTTCGGGGTGGAGCACGATTGGGGACTGCACGACCTCAATGAGAGCGTCGGGCCCCGCGGGGCGACAATCGCGGATCTATTGAGCCACAGCTCGGGCCTGGGCCCGGAGGAGGGTGACCCGGTCTCGCCGATCGGCACGCGACGCGTCTACTCCAACGTCGGCGTGGATACCGCGGTGGCCGCCGTGGTGGGCGAGCGCGACGCGGCGTCGTGGTTGGACCAGCGGGTCTTTGCACCCTTGGGCATGGCGAGCACCCGTCTCGAGGATCGACCGGCCTCGGGGGTCGTCGGCTCGACGCGCGAACTAGCCACGCTCGCCGTTGCCTGGCTGCGGCCCGACGGCGTCGCGGTCGCGACCCGCGACCGGATGATCACGCCGTATCGCCCGGACCTCAACGGTGTCGTGCCCGGCTTTGGACGCTTCACGCCCTGCCCGTGGGGACTGGGTCCCGAGGTCGCCGGCGAGAAGCACCACTGGATGGGGGACTGGCCCCCCGAGAGCTTTGGGCACTTCGGTCAGAGTGGTGCCCTCGCTCTGATGAACGTACGCGACCAGCTCGGGGTTGTGGCGACGTCAACGGAGCCTTTCGGCCCGTGGGCTGTGGACCTGTGGCCCCGGTGGACGAGCGCGGTGCGCCGGCGCGCGCTCGACGGGTGAGCGCCGAGGTAGCACTTCGGGTCGGACTCGACCTTGACGGCTCGCTCGAGTCGCTCGGCAATTCGATGACCGACCTCGCCGACGCTCTCGCAACCAGCTCGGGTTTGGAACTGGTGCGGTTCCGCACGCGGGGCTCTGCGTCGGACGGCGAACAGCGACTCGCGGGTCGCGCCCTGTGGGCACCGTTGTGGCGGCGCAGCCTCGGCCGGCCCGTGGACGCCTTGCTCCCACCGCTGGACGTGATCCACGTGGCCGGACTGGCGACACCGCCCACGCGCTCGACACCACTCGTCGTGTCGGTCGACGACCTGCGCGCACTGCGGGGCGAGACACGCATCGTCCAACGCGTGACCGCTTTGCGCAGGGCCGCGTCGCGCGGCGCGGTCCTGGTCGCGTCGACGCGCACGGCCAGCCACGAGGTCTTGGCGGTTTTGGGGTCGCGCAGGAGCCAGGTCGTGGTCGTTCCCCCCGCGGTTCCGTTGGTCGCACCCACCGTCGACGGACACGACCTCGTCGTCAACGTCACGGGACTGGTCGACCGATTCTTGGTGTTGGCACCCGAGCTGGAGCGTTTCGCGCAGTCGCGAGGCGCGCGACTCGTCGCCGTCGCGAGCGCGCAGGCACGTCAGAAGGTGCGCGCCAGCGCGATCAACGTGATGTTGCGATCCCGCGACGAGGCCCGAGCCGCGCTGGGTGATGCGCGAGTGGTGCTGCACATCTCTGACGGCGCACGCTTTCCCTCCTTCGCGGTAGCCGCTCTCGCCGCGCGTGTGCCCACCATCGCGCGTTCCACCCGGATCAATCGTGAGCTGCTCAGCGGCGCGGCGACGCTCGTCACCGACGACGAGGGATGGCTCACCAATCTGGCGGACGTGTGGTCCAACGAGGCGCGCCGCTCGATCATGGTCGCGGCCGGCGTGGCCCGCGCCGTGGATTTCTCGCCGGCGACGGCGGCGCGTTCCTACGCGGCCCTGTACCACGAGGTCGTGCGAGGCTGGCCGGCGTGAGACGCGTATTGGCGATCAGTGTCGAGCAGCTCTATCGACCCTCACCGGGCGGCATTGCGACCTACGTACGCGGGCTGGTCGCGGGTTTGGCCGCGGTCGACGATCCATCCTTCGAGGTTGTGGGACTCACGCCGCGAGGTCCAGCGCCGTCCGACGTGGCGGACCTCGCACTGCGCCGCGTCTCGACCGGCCTGCCGCTGAGGGTCCTGACCCAGTCGTGGGCGAGGTGGCCACTCGGCGTGCCGCGTGGCGCGGAGGTCGTGCACGCGACGACGGTGGCCGGACCCTTCGCGGGTGGCACTGCTCGGGCGCTCCATAGCGTTGCCCTGCACGACCTGTTGTGGCGTGACGAACCCACGGCGACCACCAGGGCCGGTGCGAAGTTCCACGAAGCGCGCCTCCAGATTCTCGCGCGGCGCGAGGATGTGCGCGTCTTCACGACGTCTCCACTGTTGGAGGAGCGTCTCGTGTCGGAGGGCTTCACGCGTTCGCGTCTCGTGCGCGTTCGCCTCGGCGTCGAGCATGACGTGACCGGCGCGTCACATGAGCAGGTTCGCGACCTGTTGGCCCCGCACGGCGTGGTGGGTCCCTACACGCTGTACGCCGGGACCCGCGAACCGCGCAAGAACCTGACGACGCTCGTGGCTGCGCATCGGATGGCTCGCGCGAATGAGTCGGCGTTAGGCCCACTCGTGCTGGTTGGACCGGGCGGGTGGGGCGCAGTCGACACCGGCGACGCCACCGTGCTGGGGACCGTCGAGCGCGCGATGCTGCGCGCGCTCTACCGCGATGCCGCGGTGGTGGCCTACGTGCCGCGTGCCGAAGGGTGGGGCCTCCCGCCCGTGGAGGCGCTCGCCACCGGCACCCGAGTGGTGGCCTCGTCCGTGACGCCGAGCGTCGCGCAGAACCCTGAGGTCGTCCTCGTCGACGCCAGTGACGCGGCGTCCGTGGCCGACGGTCTCACTCGCGCCCTTGAGACGTCCGATGACGAGGTCGCACGCACGCGACGGCGCGCGTCCGTGGCGCACCTCACGTGGCGCCAGTGCGCGCTCGACCACCTCGAGGGGTGGCGATGAAGGTTGCCCTGGATGTCTCGGCGGTGCCGAATCGCGTCGCCGGCGCCGGACGCTACGTCGTCGAACTCGCTCAGCGCTTGGCGCCCGCTGGAGTCAGTCCCACCCTGGTCGCACGTCGCAACGACGCCGCGCGCTGGACCGAGTGGTGCCCGGGCGCCGCGATCGCCGCCGTCGTGCCGCCCTCACGCGTGGTTCGGCTGGCCTACGAGGCCTGGGCACTAGGCACGAGCCGCGTCTCGCGTGACGCCGACGTGTGGCACGGACCCCACTACACGATGCCCCATCGCGGATCGACGCCCGCGGTCGTGACGATTCACGACCTCACTTACTTCACTCACCCCGAGTGGCACGAGAGTTCCAAGGTCGCCTTCTTCACCCGGGCCATCACCTACGCGGCCCGGCACGCGCGCGTGCTGGTCAGTGTGAGCGAAACGACGGCGCGCGAGCTCGATCGACTCGTTCCGAGTCACGCCCCGGTCGTCGTAGCACCTCTGGGCGTCGACCTGGAGAGGTTCAGTCTTGACTCGAGCGGCGACCGCGACGCGCTCGCGAACGCGGGACTACCGCTGGACGTCGCCTACCTGCTCTTCGTGGGCACGTTCGAGCCGCGCAAGGGCCTCGACGTTCTGTTGCGTGCGTTCGTCGACGTCGCGGCCCAACACCCTGAGCTCGAACTGTGGCTGGCCGGCCAGGCGGGGTGGGGAATGGGCGAAGTGGACCGACAGCTTCGCGAGCACCCGGAGAGTTCACGCGTGCGCCGACTCGGTTTTGTCGACGAGGGCCTTCTGGCACCGCTGATGCGCTCGGCCACTGCGGTCACCTATCCCTCGCGCGGCGAGGGTTTCGGGCTGCCGGTGCTCGAAGCGCTGGCCTGCGGCGCGTCGGTCGTCACCACCGCTGACACGGTGATGGCCGAAGTAGCCCTGGGCACGGCGGCACTGGCGCGCGCGGGCGACGCCGAGGACCTCGCTCGGGTCCTGGACGACGTCGTGCGCGCCGGCCCCGATGCGACCGCGCGAGATCGCCGACGCGCTCGAGCCGCGCAGTTCACCTGGGACGCGATGATGACACGCCACCTCGAGGCGTACGAGCGAGCCGTCGCGACGTGATCCGCGCCCTCGTGACCGGGTCCGACGGCTTCGTCGGTCGTCACCTGACTCAGCACCTCATTCAGAGTGGCGATGACGTGTCGGGCTTTGACCGCGAGTGCGACGTGACCGACCGCGACGCCGTCGCTCGCCAGGTGCGCGCCGCAGCACCCGACGTGATCTTCCACCTGGCCGCGCTGACGCACGTCGGCGCGTCCTGGACCGATCCGGAGGGAACGTGGCGCGTCAACGTCGCGGGGACCGCCAACGTGCTCAGCGCGGCGCGCGACGCGGGCAGCGCCCTGGTGGTGGTCGTGAGCTCGGCCGATGTTTACGGTGTCGTGGGCGACGCGGATCTGCCGCTGCGCGAGGACCACCCGGTCTCGCCCGTCAGCCCCTACGCGCGCTCCAAGCGCGAGGCCGAGCTGGTCGCGCTGGACGCAGCGCGCACCATGGGCCAGCGCGTCGTCGTGGTGCGTCCCTTCAATCACGTCGGACCGGGTCAGTCCACCTCCTTCGTCGTGCCGGCGCTCGCGAGCCGTCTCCTCGCCGCGAAGGCCTCGGGCGCGAGCGAGATCTCCGTCGGTGATCTGTCGGCGCGCCGGGATTTCAGCGACGTGCGTGACGTGGTGCGGGCCTACCGGCTCGTGGCCGAACACGGTCGCCGGGGCGAGATCTACAACGTGGCGTCGGGCCGCGACGTCCTGTTGGCCGAGGTCGCGGCGACGCTGGTCGACCTGATCAATCCGGGCACTCGTCTGGTGGCCGATCCCGCGCTGAGCCGACCGGTGGAGGTTCCCGTGCTACGCGGAAGTGCACGCAAACTGCACGACGCCACTGGCTGGGAACCAACGATCAAGTGGACCACGTCGCTGCACGATGTAGTCGACGACCTCGTTGCACGGGGGCTCGGGGGTGCGAAAGCGCCTGAGTAGCCTTGTGGGGCTCATGGACTCTCGCGCTCCGGCGGTCGTCGCCGTCGTCGTCACCACCGGACCCGGGCCGGGTCTGGACGCCACGCTGGCGTCCCTGGTGGCCCAGGACTACCCGGAGCTGAGCCTCCTGGTGGTCGCCAACGGCGACACCGACCAGGTCAGCGCCCGGGTGGCGGCCGTCGCGCCGCTGGCCTTCGTGCGGGTGCTGGAGGAGAACCGTGGCTTCGCGGCCGCCTGCAACGAGGCGACGCTGATGGTCGAGGGATCGGCGTTCTTCCTGTTCTGCCACGACGACGTGCGCCTCGACTCGGACGCCGTGCACCTGATGGTGGAGGCGGCATTTCGCGCGAACGCCGGCGTCGTGTCACCCAAGGTCGTTTCCTACGACGACCCGTTGGTCCTGATCCACGTGGGTCAGACCTGCGACCGCTTCGGCGTGGTCCAGGAGCGGATCCAGCCCGGCGAGATCGACCACGGCCAGCAGGACCTCGAACGTGACGTGTTCGTGGCTCCCGGTGGCGTCACGCTCGTGCGCGCCGACCTCTTTGCGACGCTGCGGGGCTTCGACCCGATGATCACCGCCTTGGGTGAGGACCTCGACCTGTGCTGGCGCGCGCAGGTCGCGGGTGCCCGAGTGATCGTGGCGCCGTCAGCCCGGGTCGCGCACCGCGAGACCATCGCGACCGGTGAGCGGCCGGTGACGGCCGTCGGAACGCGGCGCGCCAGCCGTCAGGACCTCCAACGTCGCCACCAACTGCTGGTCGTGGCCACCGGCTGGGGACGGCGCTACTCAGTGGTGACCCTGCTCACGTTGATGGTGATGGACGTGATGGAGTTCGCGGTTGCCCTGGTGGGCCGCGACACCGACCGCGCGGGCGCGATCGTCGGCTCGTGGCGCTGGTTGCTCACCCACCGGCGACGGATCGTCGAACGACGACGCCAGCGCACGGCGATCCGCGTGCTTTCCGACGTCCAACTGCACCGCCTGCAAGTCGGAGGGGCTCACCGCCTGAAGCGCTTCGTGGTGCTGCTGGTGCGAGAGGGACTCGACCGCGCCCGGGGCATCCTGCCCGAAGCCGAACCTGAGGTGACGCTCGATGAGGACATCGACGCCGGCGTGGGCTTTGGCGCGGCCTTTTCGGAGAGCGAGGAGTTCGACGACATCCCCACGGGCGAGGGTCTCGAACATCGGCGCCCGACACGATTCCTGACCAGTTTCCGCTCCCAGGCAACCGCGATCATCACCGTCGCGGTCCTGTGGCTGATCGGCGGACGCAACCTCGTCGCCATGCACCTGCCCCTGATCGGCCGACTGGCGCCGCTCGACTCGTGGTGGACGACCTGGCGCCACTTCTTCGCGTCGTGGTCGACCAACGGAGTGGGTACCGGCCTACCCGCCATGCCCGGTTACGGCGTGCTCGCCTTCGCCGGGACCTTCGTGGTCGGTCGCATGGGTGTCCTACCGCGGTTGGCGCTGCTGGGCGCCGCACCCCTCGGGGCGATTGGCGTCGCGCGACTGCTCAAGGGCCGGGTCTCGAATCGCGCCCGTGTGGTCGCGAGTGCGGCGTACCTCGCGATGCCGCTGGGAGTCAACATGATCGCCCAGGGGCGCCTCGACGTGCTGACGGCGGTCGCGGGACTGCCGTTCATTCTTCGCCGGGTCTTCGAACTGATGGCGGTGCCCGGATTCCCGGCGACGCCCTACCGCGAACGGGTGCCGTTCGGGCGCCGCGGCTGGCGCGCCACGGCGTCAGGCCAACGCACGGTCGCGCTGCTCCTCATCGCGTTGGTGAGCGCGATGGCGCCCGCCACGCTGGTGGCCGTTGGGCTCGTGATCGCCGGCGTGGCACTCGCTCGGGTCATCGAGCGTGATCCCGACGAAACCCTGGGCCGACCGCTGCGTTTGCTCGCGGTGGTCGTGGGCGGCGTCGCGGTGCTCCTCGCACCGATGACCTTGGACGTTGCCTTGGCGGGGCGCAGCGCGCTCGGCGTCTTCGGGACCGCGCGCGGTCCGTGGTCCGCGCCGGGCTTCTCTCTCCTGTCGCGCGGGGCCGACGGCTCCTTCGGTGCCGGTTGGACCGGCTTCGTGCTGCCCGCGGCGGCGGTGCTCTCTCTGGCCATCTGTCGCGGCGAGCGGCGACGCATCGCCACCAAGGCCGCCTGCGTGGCCGTGCTGACCCTGGTCCTCGCGGCGCTGGTCGCGCGGCACTGGACGGGGTCGTTCAACCCGGACCTGGACGTGCTGCTCGCGCTCTACGTCACGGCGTTGGCGGTCATGATCGGGCTCGGTGTGAGCGCGGTGGAGCTCGACCTGCGCAGTGCCGGCTTCGGGTGGCGTCAGGCAGCAGCCGCGATGGTGGTCGTGACGCTGGTCGTGGCGGCCGTGCCCTTTCTCACCAACCTCTCCTCGGGTCGCTTCGACCTGCCCACGACCAGTGCGGCCGAGTCGCTGTCGGCCCTCGCGCCGACGGATGCCGGCGGTTACCGGGTGCTGTGGCTGGCCGATCCGTCGGTGGCGCCGCTCGCCGGTTGGCCGGTCGCACCGGGACTCGACGCGGCGACGTCGACCGACGGTCTGCCGGGTGGGGGGACCCTCTTCACGCCCCCGGGCGCCGGGGCGGGCGTCGCCCTCGTGCGCGACGTGCGACTCGCGTTGGAAGGTGGCACGGTACGACTCGGCCAACTGCTGGCCTCGGCGGGCGTGTCGTCGATCGTCGTGATGAACTCGGCCGCCCCCGAGGTCGCGGGGGTCCAGCAGGTCCCGCTCCGAGCCGTGCCGGTCGACCTGGTGGAAGCGCTCACGCGCCAGACCGATCTGTCACTCGAACTCCAGACAACGTCAGTCGAGGTGTTCGCCAACTCGCTGTTCCACGGTGTCGTGAGCCAGCGCACGTCGAGCGGCTCGTTGACGCCAGTGCTGAGCGCACTCGGGGTCGCCGGGCCATTGGCGCCGGGCGGGGACGTGATCGCCGGCCTCGCGCCGGCTAGCGCCTTCCAACTGCTCGTGAACGGCGTGGCCGCGAGTCGAGTCGCGTCGCCCACGACGTGGACCGGCGAGTACCAGGTCACGGCGACGTCGTCCGCGCCCGTGGGCCAGATCGTCCTGCACCGTTTTCCGTGGAACGGACTTCTGGCCGGTCTCACGCTCCTGGTCTGGCTGTGCGCGGCGACCGGCTTCGGGGGCCGACGACTCAATCAACTGGTGCAGTTGCGCGCCGCACCAACGGGACGTCACGCGAGGCGCGACGATGCCTAAGCGCCGCGGACTCCTCATCGTCGTCCTGGTACTCGCTCTCGCGGCCACGGCGACGGCTACCTCTGTCGTGAAGACCTCCAATCCGGCTCAACTGCGCACCGGGCTCTACGCCCCCGCCGGTGTCGAGTCGAGTGCCCTCTACTGCACGGGACTGAGCGACGCCTCGGGCGGCGTCCAGGGTGTTGTGACCTTCCTCAACACCGACCGCTCGACCCGCACCGTCGCGGTCGAGATCGTCTCGGACACTCACCACCGCGCCGACGCGACGCTGCACCTGGCGGGTTACACCAGGGCCACGCTGGCGCCCGATCAGTTGGTGTCGGGTCACAGTTTCGGGGTCTCGGCAGTGATCAACGGTGGTGGCGTGGTGGCCGACGAGGTTACGTCCGGACACTCGTCGGTCGTTCCGTGCTTAGCCCAGGGCGAGACGAGTTGGTACGCGTCCGGACTGGACACGACGGTTGGCTCGAGTGCGGCGCTGAACTTCTACAACCCGACCGCGACACCCGCAGTGGTCAACGTGACGGTCAACACGCCGAGCGGCTTCGCGGCCCCCGCGTCGTTCCAGGGACTCCCGGTGGCCGCGCACGCGGAGGTCAAGCTCAACCTCGGCGGCCAGATCGTCAACACGAGGAACGTGGGCGTGCACGTGAACGTGGTGCGCGGCACGCTGGTCATCGCCGCGGTAGAAAACTCTCTGACGGTCGCTTCGCTGGACATCGGCGCGTCGCTCCCGTCCCCGAGTGCGTGGTTCCCGAGCGTCACGACCTCCAACAACGCGACGGCGCAGATCCGGCTGTCCAATCCCGGACCTCGGCCGGCGCAGGTGAGTGTCCACGTCACTCTGGGCTCTTTTCACGTGCCCGACCAGTCGGTGAGCGTCGGCGCCTTCGCCAGTACGGACGTCACGATTACGCCGAATCCGGCGATACCCGCGGCGGGCCTCGCGCAGGTGACGCTGAGCGCGAACGAGCCGATCGTGGCAACGCTGGCGGTGGGGACCAGTGCCGGGGTGGCTCTCACGCCGGCGCCTACGCCGGGCGCACTATTCGAAGTGGCCGACCTCGGTGTTGGTTACGCCACCGCGACACTCACCAACACCTCAGACCACGCGGTCGAGATCACGTTCGTGCCCTCCTTCCATGTGCAAACAGTTGGTTCGGCGGCGTTCAGCTCGTCGGTTACCTTGGCGATCGCGCCGATAAGCGTCGGCGCGCACACCACAATCGATTTGATTCACGCCACGAACGCGGCGTCCTTGAATGGCCTCGCGTTAGAAGTGAAGGCGTCACGTCCCGACGTCATTGTGGTCGCGACATTGAACTCGACGCCCGCGGGTGTCGACGTGGTGGTGGAGTCAGACGGAGGGTAGCGTCGGCGGCGGCCAAGCGGCCACCGGGACGGGCGCCGTTGGGGTCGACGCGGGTGCGTCGCCAATCGCGGCCGGCGCGCTCTGGGCGGTGAGTGAGCTGACCGTCTTGGTAGAGCGGTCGTGGACCGGCTCGCCGTGGGCCTCGTCAATGAGGCGCGCCGCGGACTCGCCGTCGAGTGTCTCGTGCTCGAGCAGGGCGTGCGCCAGCGCCTCGAGGCCACGACGGTGCAGTGTCAGCACCTCGATCGCCCGCGCCTCCTGCTCGCGCAGAATCCGCTCGACCTCGTCGTCGATCATCGTGGAGGTGTGGTCGGAGTAGTCGCGCGTGTGCATGAGGTCCTCGCCCAAGAACACCTGGTTGTTCTGTCCCCAGGCCATCGGACCGAGCTCCTTGGACATACCCCATTCGCGGACCATCCGACGCGCCAAGTCAGTGTTTCGCTGCAGGTCGTCGGCCGCGCCGGTCGAGAGGTCGCCGTAGACGAGGAGTTCGGCGACGCGACCACCCATGCGCATGCACAGCGAGTCCTCGAGGTGCTGGCGCGCCATGATGTGGCGGTCCTCCTCGGGCAGGGTCATGGTGACGCCGAGCGCCATCCCGCGCGGGATAATCGTGATCTTGTGCAGGGGATCGGTCTTGTCCAGCACGTAGGCCAACAAGGCGTGCCCGCTCTCGTGGAACGCGATGCGCTGACGTTCCTCGTCATTGAGCACCATGGTGCCGCGCTCCTGGCCCATCAGGACGCGGTCGCGCGCTGACTCGAAGTCGATCATGCTGATGGCGGCGGACTGGCGTCGCACCGCGTGCAGCGCGGCTTCGTTGACCAGGTTGGCCAGGTCCGCTCCGCTCATGCCGGGAGTCCCGCGTGCGACGAGCGCCAGATCCACCGTAGAATCGAGCGGCTTGTCCTTGGAGTGGACTTGGAGAATCGGCAGGCGCTCCTCCAAGTCGGGCAGGGGCACCACGATCTGGCGGTCGAAGCGTCCCGGACGCAGCAGCGCCGGGTCCAGGACGTCGGGACGGTTGGTCGCGGCCATCACGACCACGCCTTCGGAGGCGTCGAAGCCGTCCATCTCGCTGAGCATCTGGTTCAGCGTCTGCTCGCGCTCATCGTGGCCGCCGCCCAGTCCGGCTCCGCGCTTGCGGCCGATGGAGTCGATCTCGTCAACGAAGATGATGGCGGGCGACTGCTTGCGCGCGGTGTTGAACAGGTCGCGCACGCGGCTCGCCCCCACCCCGACGAACATCTCCATGAAGTCCGAACCGGAGACCGAGAAGAAGGGCACGCCGGCTTCGCCCGCGACGGCGCGCGCGAGCATGGTCTTGCCCGTTCCCGGGGGACCGACCAACAAGATGCCCTTGGGCACCGTGGCCCCGATGACGGTGTAGCGACCCGGATTCTTCAAGAACTCGACGACCTCGCTGATCTCCTCTTTGACCCCGAGGTAGCCCGCGACGTCGGCGAAGGTCGTCGTTGGTCGGTCCTGGTTGAACTGCTTGGCCCGCGAGCGTCCGACCGACATCATCGAGTTCAGCTGGCCCTTGGCTTGACGGTTGATCAGGATCAGGAAGCCGCCGATCAGCAGGGCGAACAGCAGGTACGGCAGGATCAGCCCCAAAATGCTCGACGGGTTGGCGAACTTGACGTTGATGCCCCCGGCTTTGAGGGCGTTGACCTCGTCGGTGAGAGCCGGGGCCGGGCCGTTGGTTGTGTAGGAGACGCCGTTCTTCAACTGCCCGGTGATGACCCCGGAGACGTTGTTGATGCTGGCGGACTTGATCAGATGGGTGCGCGCGTCGTGCAACAGCGCCGAGTACGTGAGCGGCTTGACGTTCTTGTTGTGCAGGATCGACGGCAAGACGAAGAGGGCCAAAATAAAGGCCGCCGCGATGAGCAGGTACATCCGCCGGCGCGAGTCTGGCGCCAGGGGCGTGTCGGTGCCCGGCAGCGCTCGTTTGCGTCCTGACCGGTCGTTGGGCGGCATAGTCACGCCGTCCAATCTAGGGGCAGGTTGTGAGTAACTGTCTGCGACCCTGTGCAAAACCCTCGTTCAGTAGCATTGTCCTTCGTGAGCGATCTTCCCGCGGTCGTCCCGGCGTCGCGCCGAGGCGCCCGGACGGTGTTGGTCGCGTGCGCCGTGGGATACCTCGTCGGCCAGGTCGTCGCGACGTTGCTCGTGGCCCTCGGCGCGTCGCTGGCGCACTACCCCGGAGGTCTCTCGGCCGTGGCGTCGGCAACCGAGCCGCCGTGGTGGGCCAACGCGCTCAGCCTGGCCGGTCTGTGGGTCGGATTCGGCGGGGCGATCGTGTACGCCGCCCAGCCGGGACGCCTGGTTCCCTTGGACAGTCCTTGGCGGGTGCGCCCGGGTGACGTCCTCTTTATCCTGCTCGGCGTGGGCTGCCAGGTGGCGGTGGCCGTGGCCTACGCGCCGTTCCACGCCAAGGGTCTCTCGCGGCCCGTCCACCACCTCTTCGGGGCGTCCCACGGCGCGTCGCTCGTCGCACTCGGCGTGATGTCGGTGCTCATCGCCCCGTTGCTCGAGGAATGGTTCTTTCGAGGCGTGCTCTTTCGTGCTCTGCGCCAGGCGTTCGGCACGCGCTCCCCGGCGCTGGGCACCGTCCTGGCCGTTGTCGTGAGCGCGGTCCTGTTCGCGCTGGCCCACGGCGAGCCCCTCCAGTTCGCGGGCCTGGCCCTCTTGGGGATCGTGTTGGCGGTGCTGGTCGTTCGCACCCGTCGGCTCGTGCCGAGCGTCATCACCCACGCGTCCTTCAACGCCGTGGCCTTCACGGCCCTGCTGGTTCAGCGCAGCCACTGATGCAGCGACTTCGCGACTATCTGACTCCACTGCGGCTGACCGAGATCACCGCGGTCGCACTGGTGATGCTGATCACCTTCTGGGAGCTGCACCCGAACCTGATCCTGTCCGGATCGCTGATCACCGGCGGCGACACGGCCTCGCACCTGGCGCTACCGGCGTACCTTCGCTCCCAGGGCAACCTGTTCAACCTCACCCCGTGGTATCCGGGGTGGTACGACGGGATGCCGGCCTACTCCTACTACTTCGTGCTGCCCGACTACTTCGCCACCCTGGGCAGCTACGTCATCGGTTTCGCGCAGGCGTTCAAGCTGGCCACGATCATGGGCTCGCTGCTCATGCCGGCGAGCGCCTACATCATGGGCAAGCTCTTCAAGGCGCCGCGGCCGGTGCCCGCAGCGCTGGCGTTGGCCACGCTGCCGTTCCTCTTTGACGCGTCGTACACGATCGACGGTGGCAACCTCTTTTCCACCATGGCGGGCGAGTACGCGTTCTCCTTCTCATTGGCGGCCGCGCTGTTGACCATCGGGCTGTTCGCGCGCGGCATGCGCACCGGCAAGGGGTACTGGCTGGCGGCGCTGGCGTTGAGCGTGACGTTGGCGGGACACGTGTTGCCGTGGATATTCGCCATCGGGGCCATTTTGGTCATGGTCGTCTTCGAGGTCTTCCAACGCTACGGTCACGGCGACCCGCGCGATGAGCTGGTGCGCGGCGACGTCGCGCGACCTTTGCGTTTCGCGGTGGTGGCCGGAGTGATCTCGGCGGGGTTCTCGGCCTGGTGGCTTTTCAGCTTCGCGACCAGTCAGAGCTTCACCAACTCGATGGGGTACTCCAACGTCGACACCTCCACGATCCACGCGATCTTCACCACGCTCGGGTGGTTCACCTCGTCCGGCGGGGCCGCCGGCGATCGATGGGTCATCATCGGCGCGGCGATGTCGTGCGTCGTGGCCTTCGTCGTGCGTGACCGGCTGGGCATGATCCTGGCCACGCTGACTGCGCTGTCCTTCGCCGCCTTCGTCTTCGACCCCCAGAGCGTCATCTGGAACGAGCGACTCGTGCCGTTCTGGTTCATCTCCATCCACCTCATCGTCGGATGGCTCGTCGGCTTCGTCCTGGCGCGCTGGGCCAACGCCGCGCGCGAGGGCCACCGCGGGCTGTTTGTCTTCTTCGGCGACGGCCGACTCGCCTACGCGCGGGTGCCACTCGATCCGACGGACGAGGGCGACGACGACTTCGCCGTCACGAACGCCGATGAGCTGGACCCCGAGGAGCTCAGCCTGCGCGAGCGCATGAGCGAGTGGCGTCGCGAGCTGGCCTCTGAGGATCCGGCCGAGCGTCGCGCGCGACGCACCAAGCGTGCCACCGTCGCGGTCATCGTGCTGGGTCTGGCCTCCACCGTCCCCGGTCTGGTGCCCCCGGCGGCCTCGGCCCTGGGGCTCACCACGACGGGCAACCAGGTCTCGGGTTGGGCCCAGTGGAACTACTCGGGCTACCAGGCCAAGGCCGCGTGGCCCGAGTACCACAACATCATGACCACCATGGCCGCACTCTCCAAGCGCTACGGCTGCGGCCGCGCGATGTGGGAGTACAACTCGGACCAGAACCGCTTCGGCTCGCCGATGGCCCTCATGCTGCTGCCGTACTGGACCAACAACTGCGTGGACTCGATGGAGGGCCTCTTCTTCGAGTCCTCGCCGACCACGCCGTATCACTTCCTCGATCAGGCCGAGCTCAGCGTGTCGCCCTCCAACCCTCAGGTCGGGCTGCCGTACGGGCCGCTCGACGTGGCCCTGGGTGTCCAGCACCTGCAGATCCTGGGGGTCAAGTACTACTTGGCGTTCTCACCGGCCACGATCAAGGCGGCCAATGCCGATCCGGCGCTCACCCCGATCGGTGAGACCAAGAAGTGGCCCGCGCCCGGCGACCAGTGGCACATCTACTACATCCACCACGCGCCGATGGTCGTGCCGCTCACGACTCTGCCCAACGTGATCCCCGGGATCTCGAGCCGTAAGTCGTGGCTGAACGCGAACGTCAACTGGTGGCTGCACCCCGCGCTGTGGCCGGTCCTGGGCGCCGAGAGCGGGCCGACGTCGTGGCCGCGTGCCACGTCGGTGAGCACGATGAGTACCGTCGCGGTCTCCTCGACGACGGTGAGCCACGTGCGCGTCAAGAGCCAGTCGCTCTCCTTTCACGTGGGCCGGGTCGGCACCCCCGTGGAGGTCAAGGTCTCGTACTTCCCGCGTTGGCACGTGAGCGGTGCGGCGGGACCGTATCGGGTCAGTCCCGACCTGATGGTGGTCGTGCCGACGAGTCACAACGTGACGTTGACGTACGGCTCAACACCGGCGCTCACGATCGGCAACCTGGTGACCGACGCGACGGTGCTGGGCGCGCTGGTCGCTCTGGTCATCGCGCTTCGGAGGCGACGCCTGCCGCACCGGTAGTGTGACCGCGGTGGACCCGACGACGATTTTCAAGGCCTACGACGTCCGCGGAACCTACCCCGATCAGTTCAACGAGGACGCGGCCCGAGCCATCGGCTCGGCCTACGCCGACTTCATCGACGCGCCGCGACTCATCGTCGCGCGCGACATGCGCCCGTCGGGTGTGGCGCTGGCCACCGCCTTCGGCGAGGGTGCGCGCGCCCGGGGCGTCGAGGTCCTCGACATGGGTCTCGCGTCGACCGACATGCTCTACTTCGCCTCCGGACACCTAGACGCGCCCGGCGTGATGTTCACCGCGTCGCACAACCCGGCCCAGTACAACGGGATCAAGTTCTGCCTGGCCGGCGCCCGTCCCGTGGGGGGTGACACCGGCCTCAACCAGGTGGCCGCCGCCGCGGCCCTCTACGCGACGACCCCCGCCGACGGGCCGATGGCCGCGCGTCGGGACGTCGACCTGATGGTCGAGTGGGTCACCCACGTGCACTCATTCATCGACCTGACCGAACTGCGCGAGTTCAAGGTCGTGGCCGACACCGCCAACGGCATGGGCGGACTCGTCGCGCCACGCGTGTTCGCGGGTCTGCCGATCGAGCTGGAGATGCTCTTCCCGGAGCTTGACGGCACCTTCCCCAACCACCCGGCTGATCCGATCAATCCCGACAACCTGGTCGACCTCCAGAGCCGAGTCCTCGAGAGCGGCGCCGATCTCGGCCTGGCCTTCGACGGCGACGCCGACCGGGTCTTTCTGATCGACGAGCGTGCCGAACTCATCAGTGGCTCGACGACGACGGCACTCGTGGCCAAGGCCATGCTCGAGAGACACCCCGGCGCCACGATCCTCTACAACCTCATCTGCTCCAAGACCGTGCCCGAGGTCATCGCAGAAAACGGCGGGATCGGCATTCGCACGCGTGTCGGCCACAGCTACATCAAGCAGTTCATGGCCGACACCGGCGCCATCTTCGGCGGCGAGCACTCCGGTCACTACTACTACCGCGACAACTACAACGCCGACTCCGGGATCATCACCGCCATGATCGTGCTCGACCTGCTAAGCCGCTCCGGCGGCACGATGTCCGAACTGGTGGCGCCCTTCAACCGCTACGCGGACTCCGGCGAGATCAACACCACGGTGACGGACCCCGCGGCGACGGTGGCGCGGCTAGCCGCGCGCCTGAGCGCGGAGGGCGTCAGCGTCGATGAGCTGGACGGCTTGAGCGCGGACTACGGATCGTGGTGGTTCAACCTGCGTCCGTCCAACACTGAACCGTTGCTGCGCCTCAACGTCGAGGCCCCCGACGAGGCGGCGTTGGCCGCCCACGTTGACGAAGTGCGCGCGATGATGAAGGAGGACTGAGCGTGGGACTGGACCCGTTTCTGCTGACGTTGCTGGAGGACCCGGTCGACCACGGGCCGCTGCTCTACGTCGAGAGTCGGGACCTGCTCTACAACCCGCGCCGGCGCCTTGTCTACGAGGTCCGTGACTCCATACCGGTGCTCCTGCCCGACGAGGTGCGCGCGGTCGACGACGCCGAGCACGCCGCACTCACGAGCGACCCCACGGGTCGCGCAACCGGCGCCGACCCGGGACCCACACCGTCCGCGTGAGCAGCGACACGACGGGCGCACCGGCGCACGGAGTCGACATGGCGCGCGACTACGCGGCGGTCAACCGAGCCAATTGGGACAGCCGGGTTCCCCACCACGTGCGCGGATACGGTTTGGAGCAGTTTCGCGCGGACCCGGCTCATCTGTCCGGCGTCGTGGCCTTCGACCGAGAGCGACTCGGACCACTGGACGGCCTCGACGTCGTGCACCTGCAGTGCCACATTGGCACCGACACGCTGTCGTTGGCGCGCCTGGGCGCGGCGAGCGTCACTGGACTCGATTTTTCGCGCCCGGCCTTGGACGCCGCGGCGGCCCTGGCCACTGAGTGCGGAGCGCAGATCGACTACGTCGAGTCCGACCTCTATGAGTCCGTGGCCGCTTTGGGCCCGAGTCGCTTCGACCTCGTCTACACCGGCGTCGGGGCGCTGTGCTGGCTGCCCGATGTTCGCCGCTGGGCTCGCGTGGTCGCCGACCTGCTTCGCCCAGGCGGTCGGCTCTTCCTGCGCGAGGGCCACCCGGTCCTGTGGTCGCTGGCCGACCCGCGCGAGGATGGCTTGCTGGTCATTGAGTTCCCGTACTTCGAGACCGCCGGCGTTGCCTTCTCGAGCCCGTTCAGCTACGTGGCGCACGACGAGCCCCTGGCCTCGCCCGACATCGTGCACTTCAACCACGGCCTGGCCCAGATCTTCACGGCCCTCGCCGACGCCGGCTTGCGATTGAATTCATTCGTCGAGCACGACAGCGCCCCGTGGAACGCACTCGGCGACGCGATGGTGGAAGGCCCTGACGGCGAGTTCCGGCTGCGAGAGGGTCGAGAGCGCCTGGCGCTGACGTACACATTGCAGGCATCCAAAGACGCCCACGTGGAGACGAACTAGGTCAGTCGCTCGACGATCATGGCCATGCCCTGGCCACCGCCAACGCACATTGTCTCGAGACCGAAACGCTTGTCCCCGTCCTCGAGGGCGTTGAGCAGCGTCGTCATGATGCGCGCGCCGGTCATCCCGAAGGGGTGGCCTAGCGCGATGGCCCCGCCGCGCACGTTGAGCTTCTCAATGGGGATACCCAAGTGGCGGGCACTGGGCAGGACCTGAGCGGCGAAGGCCTCGTTGATCTCAAACAGGTCGATGTCCTCGACGCTCATCCCGGCGCGTGCCAGCGCTTGGCGCGAGGCCTCGATGGGGCCGAGGCCCATGATCTCGGGGTTGAGTGCGCTGACGCCCGACGAGACGATGCGCGCCAGGGGCGTGATGCCGAGCACGCGCGCGCGAGTGTCGCTCATGACGATCACGGCGGCCGCACCGTCGTTGAGGGGGCAGGCGTTGCCCGCCGTCACGGTGCCGCCCTCGCGGAAGACCGGCTTGAGCGCCGCGAGCTTCTCGAGAGTCGTGTCGGCGCGCGGGCCGTCGTCCTTGGTCACGACCACGCCGTCGGGCCGGGTGACCGGGATGATCTCGCGCTCGAAGAAGCCATCGGCTTGGGCCTTGACTGCGCGCTCCTGGCTGCGCAGGGCGAACTCGTCCATCTCGGCGCGCGACACCTTCTCCCACTCAGCCACGTTCTCGGCGGTCTGGCCCATCGCGATGTAGATGTCGGGTAGGCCTTCGGGCGGCGTCCAGGCATCGGTGACCTTTTCGGAGCGCCGCGCGGTGCGCGCCATGGCCTCTTCGAAGAGCGGGTTCACCGCGCGCGGTCCGTCCGAGGCGCCCGCCCCGTAGCGCGAGACGGTCTCGACGCCGGCGGCGACGAAGACGTCGCCCTCACCGGCGCGGATCGCATGGGCGGCCATGCGGATCGTCTGAAGTGACGAGGAGCAGTAGCGGTTGACGGTCACACCCGGCACGTCGTCGAGTCCGGCCAGCACCGCGGCCACGCGCGCGACGTTGAACCCCGACTCGCCGGAGGGCTGCCCGCAGCCCACCAACAGGTCTTCGACGGCGTGGGGATCAAGCTCGGGGACCTTCTCTAAAACTTCGCGCACCACGAGCGCGGTGAGGTCGTCGGGCCGCAGGTCGACGAGGGAACCCTTGAAGGCCCGACCGATCGGGGTGCGTCCGGTGGCGACGATGACGGCGTCGGGCATGTGTCCTCCTCAGACTGACGGCGTGAAGCCTACTGAGGCGAGGGCGTGTCTCCGGCCGGGAGGGGACCGGCGTCGGCGAAGCCCTGGCGGATGCCACGCCCGGCCCGCGAGGCCAACTCGGCGGGTTCGAAGATCATCCAGTAGGCGTTGCGCGCGTGAGCCCGCGAGCGGTTCTCGAAGAGGGTGGCCAACTCGACGGGGTCGTCGGTCTCGTCCTCGTGGACGAAGACCTCCAGGATCGGCGTCGAGGTCATGAGCTGGGCGGT
The DNA here is from genome assembly GCA_963715855.1 of uncultured Actinomycetota bacterium. Classification (GTDB taxonomy): domain Bacteria; phylum Actinomycetota; class Acidimicrobiia; order Acidimicrobiales; family RAAP-2; genus RAAP-2. The sequence continues at coordinate 445,133 of OY970279.1, read as the reverse complement.
CATCAAGCCAGTGGAGGCCTCGTGGGCGCACTGCTTGTCGATGGGCGCGGACCCCGGCATGCCCAACGCCACCACGATGGCGCAGCGCTCGCGTTCGATGAGGACCTTGGCGGCCACGGCCAGGTCCTTGAAGCCGGGCACGGTGCGCGCCACGACCTCGAAGGTCTTGCCGTAACCCGGGCAGTGCGACAGTTCGTCACGCGCCGCTGCGCCCATGTCGTAGCGAGCGAACATGGTGTCGACCACGCCGATACGCACTCGCTTCGGACTTTTCTTCTTGCCCATGGCTCCCTCTGGTCACGACCAGTGTAGGGAGGGACATAGGTCCCGAGGGACGAAGTTGGAGCGCGACGTAGAGTTGCGACCAAAGGGGGCACCGTGGCCTGGGACTTCTCAACCGACCCGCAGTTCGAAGCGCAACTGGTGTGGATGCGCGAATTCGTGCGCGAAGAGATCTTTCCCCTCGAGACGTTGCACCTCGGTCATGACGCCCTCATCCGCATCATCCGACCACTGCAAGACCAAGTGCGGGCCCGAGGTCTGTGGGCCGCGCACCTCACGCCCGAGCTCGGCGGGATGGGCTTTGGCCAGGTGCAGCTCGGGCTCATGCACGAGGTCCTGGGCCAGAGCCCCTACGGCCCGGTGGTTTTTGGTAACAACGCCCCGGACAGCGGCAACGCCGAGCTGTTGGCCGCCGGGATGGAGATGACCGGCCATCACGAGATCCGCGAACGCTGGCTCACTCCACTGTTGGAGGGCACGATTCGCTCGGGCTTTTCGATGACCGAGCCCGAGACCGCGGGTAGCGACCCGCGCCTACTGCGCACACGCGCGACGCGCGACGGCGGCGAGTGGGTTATCAACGGCCACAAGTGGTACACGACCAATGGTTCGGTGGCCGACATCCTGATCGTGATGGCCGTCACCAATCCCGACGTGCACCCCTACCAGGGGTCGTCGATGTTCGTCGTGCCGGTGTCAACCCCGGGGGTGACCATCGTGCGCGACGTGGGTTCGATGGACGACCCCGAGGTGACCTACGGACGCTTCGGCAACCACGCCGAGATCACCTACGAGGACGTGCGCGTGCCCGCCGATCACCTGATCGGTCCGGAGGGCTCGGGATTCCTGCTGGCCCAGGCACGACTGGGGCCGGGGCGCATCCATCACTGCATGCGCTGGCTGGGTCAGTCCCAGCGCGCTTTCGACATGATGTGCGAGCGCGCGCTGAGCCGCTACACGCACGGCTCGCTGCTGGCCGAGAAGCAGACCGTGCTCAACTGGATTGCCGACTCGGCCGCCGAGATGCACGCGGCACGCCTGATGACCCTGCACGCGGCCTGGAAGATGGACCAGGTCGGCGCGTCGGCGTCACGCGACGAGATCGCCATGATCAAGTACTACGGGGCAACCGTCTTGCACAACGTGATCGACCGGGCCATCCAGACCCACGGCGCGCTGGGGTACTCGGCCGACATGCCCCTCGAGTTGATGTACCGCTGGGCTCGCGCCGCGCGCATCTACGACGGTCCCGACGAGGTGCATCGCCAGACCGTCGCGCGTCACGCCCTCAAGCGCTACAGCCCGCGTGAGGTGCCCAGCGACTTCATCCCTGAGCGCGAGGCCGCGGCGCGCGCCAAGTTCGCCGACGTGCTGGAGTTCCTCGAGGCAGATCAGGTCTAACGCGGCGCGAGGCCCGCGACGGCCTCGCTTAGGTCGACGCCAACCGGCACGATGGCCAGTGTGGGCACCTGCACTCCGGCCTCGACGTAGCGCGCCACGTGCTCGCGGCACGCGTCGAAGGAGCCGTGAATGATCAGCTCGTCGACCACGGCGTCGGGGATGACCTCGTTGGCCTTTTTGCGATCACCCTCGGCCCAGGCCGCCCACATCGGCGCGAGCACCTCATCGCGTCCGAGCCACCGGTGGAACTCGGCGTAGGCGTTCACCGTGAGGTACGACGAGATCATGCGGCGCCCGACGGCGCGCGCAAGGTCGACGTCGTCGTTAGGTACCACGAAGAGGCGCGCGGCGATTGTCTTGTCGCCGACCTCGCGCCGACACTGGGCGACGTCGTCCGCGCCGAGCCAGTTGAGGATGGCGCCGTCCGCCTCGCGTCCGGCCAAGCGCAGCATCGAGGGTCGGAGTGCGCCGAGCAGCAAACGCGGTGGCTCGGGGACCGGTCGGGCCAGCTTGAATCCGTGGACCTCGAAGGTCTCGAAGACCTCGTCGATCTTCTCGCCGGCCAGGGCGCGCTTCACGAAACGCAGCGTGTCGCGCGTGCGTTGGTACGCGCGGTCGTAGGCGATGCCGTTCCAGCGCTCGACCACCGGTTGACTCGATGCACCCAGACCCACCGAGACCCGACCCGGTGCGGCCTCGGCGATGGCGGCGACGGTCATCGCCAGCAGTCCCGGTCCTCGGGTGAAGACGGGCGCCACGGCGACCCCGAGTTCCAGGCGCGGTTCCCACGCCGCGGCGAGAGCCAACGGGGTGAAGCCGTCGGTCCCGTCGACCTCGGCTGACCACACGTCGGTGTAGCCGAGGTCGGCCAGGCGCGTAAACCACGCGCGGTGCTCGGCGAGCGTCACGCCGTCAAAGGGGATGGTGATGCCGTAGTGTGCCATCTAGGAAGTGTTCCAGACCTGCCGAGGTGGCGTCGGATTAGGCGAGGTAGTCCTCGCCGCGCGACTCGGGAACCTTGAGACCCCGCCGGTTGAGGTCGTGGACCCACCGGTCGATCAATGTCTCGAGAACCGCGACGCGTGCGTAGTGTTTGTCCTCTCCTGAGATGAGGTCCCAGCGCGCGTGGGGCTGGTCGGTGACGTCCAGGATGTCACCCAGAGCCTCCAGGTACGCCGCGCGTTGGTCGCGATTGTGCCAGTCGTCCGCGGTGAGCTTCCACTGCTTGAGCGGGTCGCTCTCGCGTTCGCGAAACCGTCGCAGCTGTTCCTTGGCCGAGATGTGGAGCCAGAACTTCACGATGGTGGTGCCCTCGAGGGTGAGGGATCGCTCGAAGTCCACGATCTCGTTGAGCGAGCGCGCGACCTCGTCCTTATCGATCAGGTGCTCGACGCGCTCGACGAGACCGCGCCCGTACCACGAGCGATCAAAGACGCTCATCTCGCCACGCCCCGGGATCGTCGGCCAGAACCGCCAGAGAAAGTGGTGACGTTTTTCGATGTCGGTGGGTACCCCAATTGGTACTACCCGCACGTGTCGTGGGTCCAGACCCGCCACCAGTCGTTGGATGGCGCCACCTTTGCCCGCCGCGTCGAATCCCTCGAAGAGCACGAGCAGCCCGGGCCCCACCTCGTGCGGCTCGATCAGACCGGCGGTGAAGAGTCGCAGCTGGGTGAGGCGCAGCTGGGCGGCGGCCACGCGCGTCTCGGACTCGTCGCGCGACATCGTCGCCGACAGGTCCAGGTGCTCGATGCGGTTGTTCACGCGCCGAGCGTGTGCATCCACCGGCAAGTCGAGGTCACGGGTCTCCTTTGACACGTCACCGTATCCCAGCCCGCGAGCGCCAATCGAGGGCGCGCCTCGCCCTTCGTAGACTTGGTGAGGCCCGAAGGAGAGATGGTGCGCAGGCTCACTGTGGTGGCGACCCTGGTCGCGGCGGGCCTGACCCTGGCGGCGACCGGCTCGGCGTCGACCACGACCACGTCGACGACGACCGTGCGGATGTCACCCGGTCCGAAGCCGACCTGCGTGGGTGCGGGCGCGACGCGGCAATGCTCGCTGTGGGCAGCGCGCGACACGTGGGCTGGTCGGCCCGTCTACACCGCCCAGTTCGTGCCTGATCCGGCAACGCCCGCCGTGCGGGTGTACGCCGCCTGGCTGCGTTCGTCGGCCGTCGACCTCGCGCTCTATCCCGGGTACAAGGGTCCAGATCCCAACTTGACTCTGCCGCGCGGACCCGAGATGGTTCCTCTCAGCGCACGACCGCAGTTGCTCGCGACCTTCAACTCGGGTTTCTACGAGTACGACAGCGCGGCGGGCTTCTACACAAACCACTTGCTGTATCACCCGATGATTCGCGGGCTCGCCACGGTGGTGCGCTATAGCAACGGGAAGCTGGACGTCCTGGCGTGGACCGGTGGACCAACGCCGCCACCGAACGTGGTGATGGCTCGCCAGAACCTCAACCTGCTCGTCGGCGGCGGACGCCCCACGGCGCGCGCGGCTGACAACTCGTTGTGGGGGATCACTCTCGGTGGAGTGCCCGCCGTGTGGCGCACCGCGCTGGGCGTCACTGCGCAGGGCGACCTCGTCTACGCCGCCGCGCCGGAGCAGACGTCCGCGACCCTGGCTCGCATCATGGTGGACCTGCACTGCGTGCGCGCGATGCAACTCGACATCAATCCGGCGTGGCCGATCTTCGTCACCTACGCGCGCCCCGGCGCCGTCGGCCCGACGCTGATCGTCCCCAACCCGAACCAGATACCTGGACGCTTCTTGTATTCGAGCACCAAGGACTTCTTCGCCGTGTTCATCTCGCGTCACCCGGGTGAGGCCCAACCGTGGTAGCACGCCGGACGTGGTTCGGGGCCACGGCGCTCGTGGTGGCGGCGGCGGGCGTCGCGGTGGGCGTGAGCGCGTCGCGTGGCGACACCCCGACCTCCACGACGAGCACGCTCGCGCCCACGACCACATTTGCGCCGACCACCACGACGACACCGCCGACGGTGACCATTTCGGCCGTGGGTGACACCGAGCTCGGTAACACGCCTCAGCTGCCGCCCGACCCCGCCGCCTACCTGACACCGATGCGTTCGGCGTTGGCGGCGCCGATCGTCTTCGGCAATCTGGAGGGCACCCTGTACGCCGGCACGGGGGGTTCCAAATGCGATCCCAGCTCGACGCAGTGCTACGCATTCCGCGTGCCCACCTCCTTCGCCCGGATCTATCGAGCGGTCGGATTCACCGTGCTCAACAGCGCGAACAATCACTCGAGTGACTACGGCGAGCCGGGACTGACGTCGACCTCGGCCGCCCTGCGCGCCGCGGGCATTGCCCAGGCGGGGCTACCAGGCCAAATCGCGGTGGTGCGCGACGGTGCGCTCAAGGTGGCCTTCGTGGACTTTGCGCCGTACTACAACACCAACAACATGCTCGAGTCGGCGAGCGCCGCGGCCCTCATCCGGCGAGCACGCGGCCTGGCCGACCTGGTCGTCGTCTACATGCACTCGGGTGCTGAGGGATCGTCGGCGTCACACGTGACGCGCACCACCGAGCAGTTCGCCGGGGAGAACCGCGGCAACCCGTACGCCTTCGCGCACGCGGCGATCGACGATGGAGCCGACCTCGTGCTGGCCAGCGGTCCGCACGTGCTACGCGGGATGGAGTTCTACCGAGGACACCTCATTGCCTACAGTCTCGGCGACTTCGCCAACTACTACGACTTCTCGTCGTCGGGGACGCTGGCGATGTCGGGCATCCTTCACGTCACGCTCAGCTCGACCGGAAGATTCGTCGCGGGCCATTTCACGTCACTGTTGCTGAGCCCGGCCGGCCAGCCGAGAGTGGACCCGTTGCGCGCCGCGGCCACCTTCGTCAACACGCTCTCGCAGCAGGATTTCGGCGCGTCGGCGGCGCGCATCGCCCCGACCGGCGCGGTCGTGGCTCCCGGCTAGCAACCGCCCGGAGGCCCGGGGCGTCCCGGACCGACCTGGTAGCCGTCCACCGTGCCGACGTCGCGGGGACGCGGATTGGGACCGAGGTGCACGACGTACCAAACGCCACGCCATGAGATCAGCGAGTCAACGGCCACTGAGTAGGTCTTCGTGCCGTGGCGGTAGACGAAGCGAACACCGGGCAGGTGCCAGTACCCGATGAGGTTCTCGCAGTCGTTGGGCGCGATCCAGGCAGCGTCGGTCCGCACCGCGTCGACACGAACCAACGTGGGCGGGCCGCCAGTCGTGACCAGTCGGTGGTACGCGACGAGGTCCAAGTCGTAGAACCCGATCAGTCGGTCGGTGTAGTCAGTGCGGGGACTCGGCAACAGTCCCGTCTTCATGCGCACGTACGCGGTCTCCGGAAAAAACACCGTACGCGCGTGCGCTGAGTTGTCGCTCAGAATTGCGCGCCAGAGAACGCTCATCTGGTGGGTCAGTGATCCGTCGAACGCCGGTTCGGCTCTCGTCTGCGGTAGGCGGCCCGGATCAAGCGTCGTTGGCGTGCTCGCTCCCGCCGGACCAATGAGGGCGAGCGTGAGGACGCCGAGCGCGACGGCACCGCGTGCGCGATGCTGCACGTGTTCGCGTCGACGTCCCAGTTTCATCTCGTCACCCCCGTCGCGAAGAGTAGGAGAAAGGTGCCGCAATGTTAGGGTTGGGCGGTGACGGGAGCCTTGCATCGCGGACGACACCCGCGGTTCTACCTCACTCCCAGCCAAGTTTTTCTCGCCTTTTTCGCGATGACGTTTATTGCGATGGCCTGCTGGTCGTTCGCTGATCCCCTGGTCGCCGCGCCCGACGAGCAGGCCCACATGATCCGCGCGTACGCGATCGATCACGGCCAGTTGGGCCACCAGGTGCCGGGTTCGGACAAGGCGCTCGTCGACGTGACCGTACCAACCTCGGTCAATTTCACCAAGACTTACCCCCAGTGCTTCCAGTTCCGCGGGGCGGTCTCCGCGGCGTGCGCGCCGGCCTTCGCCACCTCGACCGCGCCGGTGGTGACCGACACCTACGTGGGCCATTACCCGCCGCTGTACTACCTGCTCGTCGGAACCGGTTCCTGGTTCTCGGCGCACGTCACCGGGCTCTACCTGATGCGCCTGGCTAGCTCACTCATCTGCGCAGTGATGCTCGGACTCACCGCCTACGTCATCGCGCGCTGGTGCAAGCGCCGGGTGCTCGTGGCCGGCGTGGCCGTCGCGATGACGCCGATCACCTGGTTCCTCGCGGCGTCTGTGAATCCCAGCGGCTTCGAGATCGTGACGGCGATCTGCCTGTGGACGGCGCTGACCGTATTCGCGTCCGATTACGTGGACAATCCACCCCGTGGGCTGATCGCCATCATCGGCGTCGCGGGCTCGGTGCTCGTCCTGATCCGAGGCTTATCGCCGCTGTTCGTGGTCATCATCGGCGTCATCATCGCCATCGCTGTCGGACCCAAGCGGCTGTGGGCGCTCGCGCGTCGGCGACGAGACGTTCAGGTGGCCGCTGGTGCCATCGTGCTGGCAGCGCTGATCGCCGCAGCCTGGATCTTCACGCAGCACACGCTCAACATCGCGCCAGACGGAGCCAAAGTGGCGCCGGGCACGTCCGAGTACGAGATCATGCGGCTGGTCGCGCACCACATCCGCGACTGGATACGCGAAGCGGTGGGCGTGATGGGCTGGCTCGACACGCCGATGCCGCACTGGTTCTACGACCTGTGGTACCTCATGATCACCGTCCTGTTCGTCGGCGGACTGATCCTGGCCTCGTGGCGCGTCCGGATCGCGCTGGTGGCCACCGCGGTGCTCAGCGTGCTGGTGCCCTTCGTGCTCGTGGTGCGCCAGGTCCACCAACTCGGCATCGTGTGGCAGGGCCGCGACCTCATGCCGCTGGCCGTCGGCGTGCCCATCCTCGCCGCGGGCATGTGGTCGAAGTCGCGACGTTCGAGGTCGGTGCAACGTTTCATCAGTGCCGGGTTGGTCGGGCTCGTCGCCCTGCTGACGATGGGAGCGTTCTACCTCAACCTGCGCCGCTACGCCGTGGGACGTTCTGGGTCGCGCCTGTTCTTCCTGCACCGCGGTGGGTGGTCGCCGCCCACGGGTTCGTTCGCGACGCTCGCCGTCTACGGCGTCGTCACGGCGGCGATCGCCGCCGTGATCATCGTGTGGTTGCTTGGCACGACGCGCGCCGACGACGACGCGTTCCCCGCGACGCTGTAGCGGACCTTCCGGGAGACCCGTCGGGGGTCCCGGTAAGATATATCGACACCGGTGCCGCACTGCGAGGGGCCGAAGAAGGGGATCACCCACCGTGCCACTGCCACCCGACGATGCGGATGCGCGCCCCGATCGCACGCCTGACGTCGCGTCCGATGAGCACCGCGAGGAACTCCGGCGCCTGCGCGAGACCATTCGGGTCTTCGAGCTGACCTCGGCACACAATGAGATGATCGCCGAGCAGTTCCGTCAGCTCGGGCGCTCGCGCCTCTTTCCCCTGGCGGTCCTGCTCCTGAAAGCCGACAACGTGGCCGAGCGATTCCTTCGCCGGCGCCTCGGACGAGTTCCGGCCGAGCGCCCCGTGGCGGGTGGCGACGCGCCGGCGCCCGGCGAAGCAGCGCGCGCCGCCGAGGCTCCACGACCGCCGTCGAACATGACAGTCACTCTGGTCAAGGGCTACCGGCTCCTCGTGCACGCACTGGCGGTGATCTTTCGCGGTCACGCCGCCGCGGGCCCGGCGTCACAGTTCGAGGCCGACCCGTACGGGCAGTGGAACGAGAGTTTCGCGCACTTCGATGACGAGCTACGCCGGCGATTGACGCTGCGCGTCGATCTACTCGAGGACCAGCCGACCTTCTCGGTCGTGATGTCCGCCTTCAACACCGACCGGACGTTCCTCGAAGAGGCAATCAGGTCGGTGCTCGATCAGGTTTACGAGAAGTTCGAACTCATCGTCGCCGACGACTGCTCGACTGACCCTACGGTGCGCGAAGTGGTCGAGGGCCTCGCCCGTCGCGACGCGCGAGTGCGCCTGGTCACGCGCGAGAGCAACGGAGGAATCTCGGCTGGAACCAACTCGGCGGCCGCGACCGCCACGGGGGAGTGGCTGGTCTTCATGGACCACGACGACACGCTGAACCCGTGGGCCCTGCTGCACGTGGCGCTGGCCATCAACGCGAACCCATCGGTCCAGCTTCTGTACTCCGACGAGGACAAGCTGAGCGAGAACGGCCGGCTGTTCATGCCGTATTTCAAGAGCGACTTCGACCCGTTGCTCGTGCTGGGCCAGAACTACGTCTGCCATCTGACGACGGTGCGTCGGAGCCTCTTTGAGCGCCTCGGCGGACTCAACAGCGAGTTCGACGGCGCCCAGGACTGGGATTTGGTGCTGCGCGTCAGCGAGCAGGTCGCGCGCGAGGAGATCGTCCACATCCCGCTGGTGCTCTACCACTGGCGCAGTCACGAGGGTTCGACATCTAAGACATCCGCGGCCAAGCCGTGGGCGCTGGACGCCGGCCGGCGCTGCGTGGCGGCGGCGCTGGCGCGCCGCGGGGTCGCCGGCGAAGTTCACGAAGTCGACGGGACCGGGTTCGCCGAAGTCCGCTTCGCCCTCCCCGATCCCGCGCCGCGTGTGTCGATCCTGATCCCCACGCGCGACGGTCGTCTGCTGGAGCGATGCGTGGACTCGGTCCTCGAACGCACGACCTACCCCAACTACGAGGTCGTGATCATCGACAACGGGTCCGTCAAGCCCTCCACCGCGGCGTACCTGGCCCGGCTGCACGACCGAGTCCGGGTGCTGCGCGACGACCGGCCCTTCAACTACTCGGCGTTGCACAACCGCGCCGTGCCCCAGACGACGGGCGATGTGCTGCTCATGCTCAACGACGACACCGAAGTCCTCGACGGGGACTGGCTGGCGGCGATGGTCGCCCAACTGCTCCAACCGGGTGTCGGAGCCGTGGGCGCCAAGCTCGTCTACCCCGACGGCCGGATCCAGCACGCGGGCGTGCTGCTGGGACCGAATGCGCTAGCCGGCCACGTCGGCCAGTTCCAGTCGCGTCACGACAAGGGGTACTTCGGGCGTATCGCCCTGGCGTCGGAGTTCCAGGCCTGCACCGCCGCGTGCCTCGCGGTGCGTCGCGCGACCTGGGATCGCTGCGGCGGAATGGACGAGAGCCTTCAGGTGGCGTTCAACGACATCGACCTGTGCCTAAGGATCCAAGAGGGCGGCGAACGGGTCACCTACACGCCGCGCGCGGAGCTCGTGCACCACGAGTCAGTGTCACGCGGCAACGACCAGAGCGGACCGAACTTCGTGCGCTTCATGAGCGAGGTTCTGTGGATGCGAGATCGCTGGGGACTTCAGATCCTCCACGATCCCTATTACAACCCCAACTTGGCCCGTGGACATCGGCTCTTCGAGCTGGCCTACCCGCCGCGCGTGTCGCCGTGGTACACGGGCATCGAATAGATGGCTGAGGGCGTGCGCCCGGATCGCTCCGGCGGACCGCCCGGCGCACCCCCCGACGACGTCAGTGTGGCCGAGGCGCGAAGGCGCTGGATTCACTACCGCGCCGAGGTCTGGACCACGCTGGCCGAGGTGCGTGGGCAGAGTGGTCGCCTCGCGATCCTGCGGAACCTTCGTCCTGGCTCGCTGGCCTTCAGGATCGTCATCGCGATGGCGGCTCCCGTCTTCGCGTTGCGACGACGGTTGCGTCCCTCGGGTACGCCGATCATCAGCAACGCGCCACTGACCTTTCCCTTCGGCAACGAATCTTCTGAACCCACCTGGCAGCACCCGATGAATGTCAACGACGTGGACGTGCTCACCTTGGACGGCAGCGACGTGGACGCCGCAATTGCGCGGGCCAACGACGCTCTTGCCGGTGAGGGTTGGCTCATGGTCATCGACGCCACGGACGAACTCCTTGAAGGCGCTCTCAATCAGATGGCCGTGCTCGGGGCGACGCATTCGGCGGACCTGGTCTTCGCTGACGAGCGAACGCGTGACGCTGCGGGACGCACGATTGTTACCGCTCGGCCGCGAAGCCTGGGATGGGTGTCACTGCTTAGTTACGACGCCAGCGGCCGTGCGGTGCTCTTTCGTAGGTCGTCACTGCGAGAGATTGGTGGCTTTGACCAAGCTGCGGGTTGGGCGTTTCGCCATGACGCGGTGATTCGACTGATCGAAACGGGAGCCATCGCGGCGCACCTCGATCGGACCGTGGTCGAGACTCCGAACCACAATGCCCGGTACGACTTGGCGCTACCCGTGGTGACGACCGCGGCCTTAGGTCGGCGAGCTGGGGGAGGACTTGCGGTGTCCGACGAAGTGTTTCCCGGGCTCGTGCGGTGGCGGGTCAAACCGCCGGACGGGTGGCCCAGCGTCTCGATCGTCATTCCCACCCGTGACCGCCTCGACCTTCTCGCGCCATGCCTCGCGGCCCTCGAAGAGCGCACGACGTACCCGTCGTACGAAGTCGTGATCGTGGACAACGGTTCGGTCGAGCCGGAGACACTTCGCTTCTTCGCTGAGACCCGTCACCGCGTCGTGAGCGCTCCGGGCCCATTCAACTACGCGCGGGTGATCAATCGCGGCGTGGCCGCGTCAACGGGCGACTACATCGTCACTCTCAACAACGACGTGACGATCACGACCGACGACTGGCTCGAGCAGATGGTGGGCGTCGCCACGCTGCCGGGCGTGGGGATCGTCGGTGTCTACCTGGAAGACCCCGCCGGGCACGCCCAACACGAAGGAGTGGCGATCGCGCCGTACCCTCAGCACCTGCGACGTGACCGCAATTACGTGGTCCCCGACGCTTTCCTGCTCGCGACTCGCGAAGTCAGCGCGGTCACCGGCGCGTGTCAGTTAGTGAGCCGCGCCCTCTTCGATGAGCTCGATGGACTAGACGAGACGTTGGTCGTGGTGCACAACGACACGGACTTTTGCCTGCGCGCCCAGCGCCTCGGCCGCAGCGTGGTGTACGTGGCGACCGTGCGACTGCTCCACGCCGAGAGTTCGTCCCGCGGACGGCTCACGCCGCAAGAAGACATTGAACGCTTCATTGCACGCTGGGACGTGTTCGCCACTCTGAGCGATCCGTGGTTCCCCGCGCGCTGGGAGCTCGTCGGTGACATCATCCGCTGGCGTCGATAGTTTCGTCCTGCTGGTCCAAGGCTGTTGGCGGCCCACGCACATGCGTGGGCCGGTTTTCTAGGATGACACCGTGGATCTAGAACTCGCCGACAAGGCCTTTCTCATCACCGGTGGCACGGACGGCTTGGGTTTGGCCCTCGCCCAGCGACTCGTTTCTGAGGGGGCGCACGTGGCGGTGTGCGGGCGCGACAGCGACCGACTTAGCCAAGCCCAGGCTCGCCTCGGCGGTGACGCGTTGTGCTTCGAGGCGGACGTCACCGACCCGGTGCAGCTCGACGAGTTCCTGACGGCCGCGCTGGGGCGATTTAGTCACCTCGATGGGGTGGTCAACAACGCCGGGAGGTCAGCGGGGTCGTCGGTGGCCACGTCGAGCGACGACGCGTGGCGTGACGACCTAGAGCTCAAGGTCATCGCGGCGGTGCACCTCACGCGTCAAGCCCTGCCCGCGCTGACCGAGAGCCGGGGATCGGTCCTGAATGTGCTGGCCACGTTGGCCCGCACGCCACCGCCCAACTCGACGCCCAGTTCGGCCGCCCGAGCGGCGGGTCTGGCCCTGACCAAGGCGCTGGCCCACGAGGTGGGTCCACAAGGCATCCGGGTCAACGCCATCCTGATTGGTTTGATCGAGTCGGGGCAGTGGGTTCGCCGGGCCGCAGCGACCGACACCGCGCTCGAGGACTTTTACTCGGCTAGCGCCCAAGCGGCGGGAGTTCCGTTGGGTCGGTTCGGCCGTTCTTCGGAGTTCGCGGACCTCGCGGCGTTTCTCCTATCGGCGCGTGCGAGTTATGTCACCGGCGTGGGGATTGCGCTTGACGGTGGACTCTCGCCAGCTATCTAATCGCTGGGACGGTAGAGCTGCGGGGCCTACGAGTGCCGCAGTCTTCGTCAGTTACATTTGGCGAGGTGGTGGCCGAAAGAAGTCAAACGTCACCGCAATGAGGAGACGAACATGGCCACGAGATCCGCGCCACCGGGCAAGCCTCCGTCTCAGCTGATCGACGAACGAATCGCCGAGCTCGGCGATTGGCGAGGCGAGATGCTGAGCCGACTCCGTGGCTTGCTGAAGGATGCCGTTCCGGACGTCGTCGAAGAGTGGAAGTGGCGGGGCGTTCCCGTTTGGTATCGCGATGGGATGATCTGCACCGGCGAGACTTACAAAGAGGTCGTGAAGTTGACGTTCGCCCAGGGCGCGGCCCTCAAGGATCCGTCGGGACTTTTTAATTCCAGCCTCCAAGGGAACACCCGGCGCGCCATTGACGTCCGCGAGGGCGAGAAGGTCAACGAGAAGGCGTTGAAGGCGTTGTTTCGGGCTGCGGTCACGCTTAACGAGTCCAAGACCAAGCGCTGAAGCGGCGCCCTAGATTTCCTCACTAGCGCAGCTGCCGCCGCTACTTACTCGGTCGGAGTATCCGTCTCGCCGAAGTGATCACTGCTTGTTGAGCCGCCACGTCCAGCAAAACACCACTTGTTCTCCTTGTTACTGCGTCGCCCACGATTCTGAATGTCATTCAGGCTGACTGAAGTGGGAGCATCCAGACAGTCCTACATGAGCGCCTAAGCCACGAAGGAGGCTCACGGATGAGACGACTCCGACGGTTTTGGTTCGTTGCGGTGCTCCTGGTGAGCCTCGTTGCACCCGCGGTGAGTGCGTCCTCGGCGACTCTCGGTCGCCAGATCATCCTCACAACGAAGATCGTCAATGGCTCAACCATCTGGGTCGACACTGTGAGCGCATCGGCGTCTGGCGACGCTCAGGGAGTCGAGCTCACCACAAACGGCGGACGAAGCTGGCGCGACGTGACGCCACCCGGACTGTCTCGAACCGGCGGTGACCACTGGATCATCAACTTCGCCGCTCTCAATGCCCGAGATGCGTGGGTCGCGCGCGGCACCACGGTCGGAACTTCTCGCGGGACGCTTCTGGCTACGACCGACGGTGGTGCGACTTGGACGCCAAAAGGTCCGATGCCCGAGCCATTTTGCCGACTCCAGTTCACGAGCTCGCAAGACGGCACATGCAGCGTTCTCAATGGCGCGGCTGGTTCGATGGCCGTGATCATCTACCGCACCAGCGACGGCGGTACCCACTGGGCGAAGATCTACGACGACACCGCCGAGATGACCGGCTCGCGCACGCCAAAAGGCCACATGTCAGTGGCGTGCGACAAGTCGCTCTACTTCTCGAGCGCGAGTCGTGGCTGGGCGACCACGTTCTGCGCGATCGCAGACCCCATCATCTACCGCACGCTCGATGGAGGGAGGGTATGGAATCAGAGCGCGGCGGTCGCCCCGGCGCTCAATCGCGCATACGGCGGGGGCTTCAGCGGCGACCCGGCTATCCGCGGCGCCAATGGCGCGATCTCCTACGCCGGCGGCAAGAACAACGAGGTACTCGTCTACGTGACCCACGACTCCGGTCGTAGCTTCGCCCCGGTGTACTTGCCCAAGCAGTTTCGCCACTGGGAGGCTGACGTCGTCACGCCCTCCGTCTGGCGCTTTGCCACCGAGAGCAGCATCTTGGCGACCAACGATGCGGGAGCCACGTGGACGACGATCCAAAGTGACGCCAAGAGCGTGGTCAAGCCGAACGCCGCCGGAGAGCCCACTCTCACGTCCGTCCAGTTCAGCACGGCCGCCAAAGGTTGGATGACGTGGACTTACGGCAGTGGTCGGACGCTGCTTCTGCGAACGATTGACGGAGGGCGCCATTGGTCAAAGGTCGTCGTGCCCGGAACGTAGGAGCGCTCCCACCCAGATCTACTGAGCGGACGACCTACGACCACAAGACACTGTGCCTGCCTGGTCTCCTAGACCCAGCAGATAGCGATCGATTCGGCGAATTGGATACCTCGACTACTCGGGTGGATTCCAGCGCAGTTGCGCAACCCTCTCCGCACTGACGTAGCCGTTGTCGACGAACCACCGCGCCGAGTCATAGAGAGCGTGGTCCGCGGTGCGTGATGTGTAGCCAAGGTCTTGGCGCGCGCGGGTGTCGTCGAACGTCATTGTCGTGCTGGCCATGTGGGCCGCTTCCAGTGGCACCCGCGGTTCTCGCCCGAGGAGTGTGCCCTCGACGAACTGCGATGCGCGGCCCGCGATTAGCGGGAACACGGAAGGAAAATGTCGAGAAGCTTTGGGCAGGCCGGAAACGGTCGAGAGAATCTGCAGCATGCGCTCCATTGACATGTTGTCGCCGCCACAGATGTAGCTGACGCCTTGAGACCCCTGTTCGAGGGCGAGGAGGTGGCCTTCGGCGAGGTCGTCTACGTGGGCAACGTTCATGGCGGTCGTCACGAAACCTGGGATGCGTCCGTTGAGGTAGTCCAAGACGACCTTGCCAGAGGGCGTGGGGCGATAGTCGAAAGGCCCTTGGGGCATCGTCGGGAGTACCAGGACTACGGGGGCGCCCTGGGCGGCGAGGCGCAGTACTTCGTGTTCGGCCACGTACTTGGACTGTTTGTAGTTTCCGAACAGGTGAGTGAGATCACACACGTCGTCCTCATTCGACGCCCGTCCCGACTTCGTCTGCCAGAGTCCCAGCGTTGCCACCGTAGATGTGTAGACAATGCGCTCGATACCGTCTTGTGTGGCAGCGGCCACCACGTTGCGACTTCCCTCGACGTTGACGGCGTAGAACGTGCTTGGGTCCTTCGGCCAGAAACCGAACTTCGCGGCCAGGTGGAAGCAGAAGCGCGCACCGCCAAAGACACCGCGCAGTTGCTCGGACGAGGTGATGTCGACTTCTTGGAGCTCTACGTCGAGTTCATCCAAGTTGGACGTCGAAGCGCCTGGTTCGATGAGGGCGACCACCTGGGCGCCACGGCGCAACAGTGCTCGGGTTACCGCCGACCCGATGAATCCCGCCGCACCGGTGACGACGACTCGATCGCCGCGTTGGAGCTGGGGACTCACGACGCGTCCGTGGAGACGCCCTCCGGTGAACGAGTTCGCTTGAAAGCGCCCTTGGCCATGGTGAGCCCGAACTCCACCAGCCACCCACTGGAGCGTTCCGCGTCGCTGAGCAGTTCGTCCAGGGCGTTGGTAAAGAGGTCGATCTCCTCCTCGCCAGCGATCAGCGGTGGCAGGAGTTTGATCACGTTGATGTTGTCGGCGGCCACCTGGGTGAGGATTCCGTAGCGGTGGAAGAGGGGAACGACGAGGGTCTGAGAGAACATCGCGGTGCGGGTGGCCTCGACCACCCTCCAGCGGCGCCGGGCCCCGGCCGAGTCCGGTCGACCGAACTCGATACCGATCATCTGACCCTCGCCCCGAATGTCGCTGATGAACTCGTGGCGCGCCGCGAGCTCGCCGAGCCTGGACTTCCAGAGGTCGCCCATCGCGGCGGCGTGTTCGACGATGTGTTCATCGTCGAACACCGACAACGTGGCGAGCCCGGCCACCATCGCCAGTTGGTTCCCCTTGAAGGTTGTCGAATGGACCATGGCCCGATCCATCGAGCTATAGACGCTGCGAACGATCTTGTCGCTGGTGAGCATCGCGCCCACCGGCACGAATCCACCGGACAGGGCCTTTGAGACGGTGATGATGTCCGGGGTCAACCCGTAGTGCTCGAAGGCGTAGAACCTGCCCGTTCGACCGATTCCCGACTGCACTTCGTCACAGATCAAGAGGGCGCCTGCCTCGTGCACGGCCGACTCGATCTCGCGCCACCTCTCGCGGTCCAGGACGTAGACACCCTTTCCTTGGATGGGCTCGACGATGAACGCCGCGACGTCACCAGCTCGTAGCTCCCTGCGCAGGGCATCCACGTCGCCGAAGGGGACGCGCGTCGCTCCGGGAATGAGGGGTCCAAACCCGCTTTTGAACTCCTCGGAGCCATTGATCGAGAGTGCGCCCATTGTGAGCCCGTGGTACGCGTGATCGAAGTAGCAGATCCGGCTGCGTCCGGTGCTGGCTCGCGCGAACTTGATAGCGGCCTCCACGGCCTCGGCTCCCGAGTTGCCGAAAACGACGCGCTCAATGCCGGAGTGGCTTCGCTGGACCAACTGCTCGGCCAGCAGACCGGGCAGCAGCGCGCAGTCCATTTGAACCATATTCGGCAGGTCGGCGTCGATGGCTTGGCGCAAGGCGTCTTTGATCATGGGATGGCTACGACCGAGCGCGAACACTCCGAAGCCACTCAGCAGGTCGAGGTAGCGCTTGCCGTCGTCGTCAAACAAGTAACAGCCTTCTCCACGCACGTAGAGGCGGTCGAAGCCGAGGGTCTTGATGACTTTGGTGAGTTGGGGGTTGAGGTACTTCGCGTGAAGCTGGAAGTTCTCGCCGTGACGCTGGCGCAGGAGTTCACTCAGGTCAAACGTCATACTCCTCCTTCCAGTGCTCTTTCAATCTATTCGCGGGTTTGAAGCCCTCGCGATCTGGGACCGTGATGCCCGCACGGCGTGGTGCTGGTGTCTCTCGAACGTAGGCTCACACGGTGGTTGTCTTCCTGGCACTTCTCGCGGCGCTCGCCAACGCCGTCGCCAGCATCTGTCAGCGGCTGGGTGTCGAAGACGCCCCGTCACAGAACGGACCGTCCCTCGGTCTCATCCGTCATATGGTCCAACGCCCCATCTGGCTTCTCGGCTTCGCCATCATGGCCGCGGGGTACGCGTGCCAGGCGGCTGCGCTGCACCTCGGCGCGCTCGACGTGGTCCAGCCGATTCTCGTGACCGAACTCGTCATCTTGGTGCTGGTCTTGTGGCTCTGGTACGCCACACCGGTGCGGGCGCGCGACCTGATAGCGGCCGCCGCCACCGCGGGCGGCCTAGGCGCATTCCTCTTCCTGGCCTCGCCCAAGATCGGCGTGAAGATTCCGAGTGCGTCGCTGTGGTGGGAAGCGGGGCTCACGGTGGGCGCGGTCGTGGTGGCGCTCACCGTGCTCGGCTCGAGGGGACCGGCCTGGCGGCGAGCCCTCTTGCTCGGGGCCGGGGCATCCGTGGGTTTCGCCCTCTTGGCCGCGGTGACGAAATCCATGACCGACGTCCTGTTGAAGGGGTGGGGTGCTCTCTTCACCTCATGGGAGCTCTACGTGTTGTGCGTCCTGGGACTGGCCTCGTTCGTGATCATGCAGAGCGCCTTTCAAGTGGGGCCGTTCGCCGCCTCGCAGAGCACTCTCATATTGGTCAATCCATTTGTCTCCATCGCAGTCGGTCACGTCTTGTTCGATGAAACGCTCAGGGGAGGGCCCCTTTTCGTCGTGCTCGAGGCGCTGGCGCTGGTCGCCATGATCGCGGGCGCGGTGGGGTTGGCTACGTCACCTCTCGTGGCCAACGTGCATGAGGACTCCACCGCGACGCACCTATTGAAGGGTCGCGGGCGCTTCGCGCGGTGGCGAGCGACGACGAGCCCGTAGATGCGCCTGACACCCGTGGGGACTCCACTTCGCGTTGCGTTCATCGGTGTGGGGCGGATCTATGACCTGAACGTTCGTGCGTACTTAGACAACCCCGACGTCGAGGTCGTCGCCGTCGTGGACGTGAAAGAGGCACGTCGAGAACGCGGCGTTCAGGACTGGCCCAACGCTCGCGCGTACGCGACCATCGACGATCTAGCCGCCAGCGGCGTCACCGTCGACGCCGTTGAGATCCTTCTCCCTATCGTCTTGCACGAGTCCGCGACCATCCAATGCCTGGAGAACGGTTGGCACGTCAACCTCCAAAAGCCCATGACGAGTGATCTGAAGAGCGCCCAGCGCATGCGGGACGCGGCCCGAGAGAGTCAACGGGTGCTGCGAGTGATGGAGAACTACCTCTTCTACGAGCCGCTACGCCGGCTGAAGGAGATCGTGGACTCGGGAGAGCTTGGACCTGTCAGTGGTTATCACCTCAAATTGGTGGCGAGCGGTCGAGGCGGCTGGGACGTGTCGGGCGACACCTACCAGTGGCAGTTCGATCAGGCAGCGCTCGGACGCGGGATCTTGTTGTTCGACGACGGATGGCACAAACTGTCGACGGCACTCTGGCTCTTCGGTCCAATCAAGGAGGTGCGCGCGTGGGTGGGTTCGACCCAGGTCATACCCGGGTTAGAGATTGACGCACCCACGACTGTTGTTTGGGAGCACGAAAGCGGAATCCGCGGAGTGTGGGACATCACGCTGGCCTCGGAGATGTATCTGCGATCGGACTACTACACCAACGACGAGCGCTGGGAGGTCACCGGACAGCGAGGCTTTGCCAGAGTGAATCGATGCACTGGTCGAGGGATTCAAGAGCCCAGCCTGGAGGTCTACCTCGACGGGGTGATGCGCAGTTATCACGCGCTCGACGACGACTGGGCGAGTAGCTTTCGCGACTCCGGGCGACATTGGGTCTCGTGGCTGAAGGGTGGCGAGGGTCCACTTTTGTGGGGGGCACCGGAGGCATTTGAGGTCCTACGCGTGGCGCTGGCCGCGTATGAGAGCGATTCTCGCGGTGGCGCGGGAGTTGATCCGCGGTCGCTCTAGAAGCTTCGCTCGGTCATCACCAAACTCCGCCGGAGATCTGTCGACGAGACACGTGCGAGACGCGGCACTACGACGGAGACGACGCGGCCAGAGCCGGGGCGATCAATCCGTGTCGCAGCCGTTCGAGGTCCCGTGAGATATCCGTCACGCTCGCGGGTCGGGCGAAGAGGAACCCCTGGACCGCGTTGCAGCCGAGCTCGTCGAGAATGGAAAGTTGCTCCTCGCGCTCGACTCCTTCTGCGATGCACGAGAATCCCAAGGCGCGACTGAGATCGATCACTCCGCGCACGACGGCGGAACCCTCCGCGCCCGGGGTGATCCGATCGATGAATGACTTGTCGATCTTGACGAAGTTGATCGGCAGGTCGGCGAGGTAACTGAGTGATGAATAGCCGGTACCGAAGTCGTCGACCGCGAGGCGTACGCCGAGCAACCTCAAGGCGAGCAGGCGGGGAACAACGTCGCCGAGGTTGTCGATGAGCGAACTCTCGGTGACTTCGAGGACGAGCGCTTCCGGAGGTAGACCGGACTTGTTCAGCGCCTGAGAAACTCTGTCGACGAGATTCGGCTCTTGGAGTTGGCGAACCGAGAGGTTGACGCTGATGTAGAAGCCTTGCTCGACCAATCCGCTCTGCAACCACGCCTGAGCTTGGCGGGTAGCGGCATCGAGAACCTGCTCACCGAGCGGGATAATCAGTCCGGTCGCTTCGGCGATGCCGATGAACTCAATGGGCGCGAGGAGGCCCCGGGAAGGGTGGTTCCACCGCACCAGGGCCTCGGCGGCGATCAGTTGACCGGTGTGGGCGTTGACGATGGGCTGATAGAAGACCTCGAACTGGTGTGCCTCGAGTCCCTCGCGGATACCCACCTCGGTCTCGAATCGCCGTAACGCTTCAGCGTGCATGTTTGGCTGGTACATCTCGATTCGTCCCTTGCCGTTTCGCTTGGCGACGTACATTGCCAGGTCCGCATCGCGGAGCAGATCGTCGGGCGTCTCGTGCGGCTGCTGGACGACCGCGATTCCGATGCTGGCCCCTACCGCCACCTCGTGGGTGTGAATGCGAAACGTCGGGGCCAAGGCCTCGGTGATACGGCTGGCGACGTCTTGTGCGGCCCCAGGCATGATTCCCGATTCCACCAAGACAGCGAACTCGTCGCCGCCAAGGCGCGCGACTGTGTCACTCGGGCGAGTCGCAGAGCGAATGCGTTCACCCACGGAAACCAACAGTTGGTCGCCGGCCGGATGCCCGAAGTTGTCGTTGACCGCCTTGAAATCGTCGAGGTCCAAGAACAACACGGCCACCGGGTTGTCGCCACGATCCCTCTTCTCCATGGCGTGTGAGAGTCGGTCGAGAAACAGGGAACGATTCGCGAGTCCGGTCAGAGTGTCGTGGAACGCCTGGTGATTGAGTTCTTGCTCGAGGGCGTGGCGCTCCGTGACGTCTCGACTGTTGAGCACGATGGCGCTGATGTCGGGTTCATCGAAGAGATTGGTGATGACGGCGTTGATGATTCGCCACTGTCCGTCGGCGTGGGCCACCCGACACTCGAAGTCCGATGTGCTACCAAGGCCCCCCGTCAGCACCTTGGCCAACTGTGTTTCGGCGGCGGCCACATCGTCGGGGTGAACGATGTCGCTGAGCGGTTTTCCGACGAACTCGTCTGGCGCACGGCCCAGCACGGCACGAATCGCCGGACTTTGGTATACGACGCGGAGGTCGGTACCCAGCAGCGTGATTAGGTCCGAGGAGTACTGGACCATGGACTGGAATCGACGTTCGTCTCTCGCCTCATTGGCCAGACGAGCGAACGCGACGCGCTCAAGCGCCAGGAGCAGTTGGGCGGCGATCCCGTCAAGGATGGCCCTGAGGTCTTCCGGGAGCGGTCGGTCGTGGGCGAGCAGCATTCGTTCACAGAGGCCACCGTGTTCGGGTAATTGGACCTGTGTCCAGATTGTCCCGGGAGGCCAGGCGAGCAAGGATTCGCCATCCGCTTGCGAGACCAATCTCTGGTCGCGGTGCGACTCCGATTCGGCCACCAGCACTCGGGTGCCCATCAGTTCGAACCACGTGGACGCAATCACTTCGTCTTGCTTGGCGTCTCTTTTGGTCACTAAGCATCCGACAACGCCGGACGCTCCGATGGCGAGCACGGCTTTGACTCCCGCGTTCCACACGTCGGCACTTTCAGTGGCCGCAACGAGGTGCTCCGAGAATCCTCGAAGCGCTTGTTCACGGCGAGCGTCGCCGGCCTGGCCTCGCGCAAGGCCAGTCAGGCGCAGAATCACCAGGACGAAGACCACCGAGGAAACACTGGCGAGGATGCCACCGTCGGCGGGGATTCCCGCCACGTCGCGATAAACCAGGGCCAGGGGGGCCACTAGCGCCACGACGCCCAGTAGGGCGAGAGTGAGCGGCTTCAACCGTCGAGGTCGCCAACTCCGTTCCATGGTGAGGTCGCCCATTGTCGGGTGTAGCGCTGCAGCTCCCCAACAGATGTAGAAGAGCACCCATCCCAGGTCGGTAGGACCTCCCACTTTCCACGATCCGTGCAGCTGAATCCAGCCGTAGATGGCGTCGGACCCGAGAACACCAACCGCGCCGAGGACCAACAGTCGCACCGACGGACTTCTCGCCCCTACCGTGAGCACTAGGTGGACGAGCACGCAGAGCAGCAATATGTCACCTAAGGGGTAGGCCATCGACGTAAGGCGGGCCAACACGGTCATGCCCTGAGCATGCACGTACGGCTGGATCAGATAGATCCAGGACAATGCGCCCAGCCCCAGGGTCGTGACCAGCGCGTCCAAGAGTGCACCGCCGCCCTTTCGCCGATGCGATCGAACCATCAGAATCAGCCCCGCCGCGAGTAGGACGTACGTGGCGAGATAGAAAGCATCAGACACTGAGGGATACGGATTCACTTCATGCAAGAACTCAGTCAGGAGGTCGTACGTGATGTCGCCGAGGGCGAATGTCGTCACGCCGAGCGCGATCACCACCCACGGCACCCGATGAGTGGGTTTGTTACGAAGAATTCCGGTGACGATCGCCGCGACTGAGCCCAGTCCGAGGGCTCCCCATAGGTAGACGTGGTATTGGGGTAGGAAAAAGACGGCCACCACCAAGGGCACATTGAGGCCCAGGTAGACCCACGGGGCAATGGACCGTGGTTGACCAGATGGAGGGCCACCGCCTAGTGGATAACGGCCTCTTCGTTGGCGCGGAGGGCCGCTCGCATCAGGTGACGTCGAGACTTGCTCGAAGGCTGTATCTGTTTCGGTTTTCACGACTAACACCTTCAGGACAAGGCGAACGTACTCAGGTGTCAGCGCCCAGAAACTTTTCGATACGTATCCATCGGCTCATTGCCGATGGAGTGACTTCAGACGTGGAACATCTTCGCGAACTATTTTCTCGCTTTTGGTGAATCTAGAACCGTGTTAATTGTAGTGCGAAATATCTAAAGATAAACGGGAATCCCTAAACTTCTAATCACACGAACTCGACAATTTACTCGGGCTTTCTTGTCGCCCAACGACCACCAATTTACGCTCGTCGGTGTGGTCCCGGGCGGGGCAGACTCCAGTGGGTCTTGTAAACACGTTCATCGAGTGAGGATCACCTCGAATCTAGGGCCGGTCCGCTGCGCCCTAGCAGCGTGACAAAATGCGGACGTGGTGACGCCATCGTCGAACGATCGGTACGTTAGGCCCGGCTGGTTCACCAAGCACATCTTCAATCGGATTGTGCAGGCCTCCACCAGCATGGGCGTCAGCGTGGGGGGTTCGCGAACCTTGTGGGTGCGCGGTCGCACTAGTGGAGAGTGGCGCTCCAATCCTGTGAATCTGCTCTCGTACGACGGAGGTCACTACTTGGTGGCCCCACGTGGCGTCACTCAATGGGTGCGAAATCTGCGCGCCGCGGGGAACGGAGAACTCCGTGTGGGACGTAAGGTCCAATCCTTCCGTGCGGCGGAGCTGGACGACGCCGAGAAGACCGAAGTACTCCGAGCGTATTTGAAGCGCTGGAAAATGGAGGTGGGGATCTTTTTTGACGGCGTGAGCGCCGCGTCTCCAGATTCCGAACTCGAACGAATCGCTCCGAATCATCCGATTTTCAAACTCTCGTACGCCTAGACCCTTTTGTCGAATGACCGGATCCTCGGGTAGGTAACGCGGCTCAAGGCGGTCCGCTTCATTATCGCCGTGAGCCCACTTGGACCACCATGCAGATGAATGAAAGAATCGCCGCATGGAACTTCGAATCTTTTGCGAACCGCAGCAGGGAGCCACCTACAACGACATCCTTGCTCTAGCGCGAACGGCGGAGGACGGAGGTTTCGGGGGATTCTTTCGTTCGGACCACTATCTAAAGATGGGCGAGGTCTCGGGCCTGCCCGGTCCGACTGACGCGTGGATCACCTTGGCGGGACTCGCACGCGATACCGATCGGATCCGCCTCGGGACGCTCCTGACCGCGGCGACTTTCCGCCATCCTGGTCCCCTCGCGATTGCCGTCGCCGAAGTGAACGCGATGAGCGGCGGACGCGTGGAGCTCGGCCTAGGAGCAGGCTGGTACCAAGAAGAGCACGACGCGTACGGCATTCCGTACCCCGCCCTGGGGGAGCGCTTCGAGAGGTTGGAGGAACAGCTCGCTATCATCACCGGACTCTGGGCGACGCAGGTCGGAGCGACCTTTGACTTTCCGGGGGTGCACTACTCCCTGTCGAACTGCCCGGCGCTGCCCAAACCGGTTCAGACGCCCCGACCGCCCATCATCATCGGTGGCCACGGTCGCAAGACGACTCCGCGCATCGCCGCTGCGTTCGCCGATGAGTTCAACGTTCCCTTCGCCTCGTACGACGCATGTAAGTCTCTATACGACGTCGTCGACGATGCCTGCGCGGCGATAGGTCGAGATCCTTCCTCCATCATCCGCTCGGCTGCGCTCGTCGTCTGCTGTGGCCAAAACGAGGCGGAGATCGCACGTCGCGCATCCAACATCGGGCGCGAAGTCCCCGAGCTCTCAGAGAATGGTTTGGCTGGCACGCCCGCACAAGTGATCGACAAGATCCTTCACTACGGTGAGCTGGGAGTGTCGAGGATGTATCTCCAAGTCCTCGATATGGAGGACTTGGATCACGTCCGCCTCATTGCAACCGAGGTCTTGCTGGCGGTTGGGGACCGCTAGCCGCCAGTAACTTCACCGGTCTACTTGTCGACGTTGCGTCTACTCGCGACGAGTGCCTCGAGTTTCTCCAAGGTTTCCGCCATGGATCTCAACACTGAGTTGGCTCCGTTTATCCACGACCCGTCGTCTTTTTGAAGAATCCAATGATTCTCTTCGGGGCCACAGTCAAAGACCTCAGTTACGAGCGTGACGTAGTCACTCTCTGGCGCGAGAATGTAGCCCCATCGGTAACCCGACGGAACACCCACCCTCGACGCATCACCGCCCGCGGTTTCAATATCACCCGGAGCGGGTTCCCAAAAGATCCGCCGTTCAGCCTCGAAGTCAACGACGCGGTTGATCATCAGGTAATCGCGACCGAGCCGGTGCATCTTCATCGTGAAGGTTTCGCCGACACCCGAAATGGTCCGGTCGGTGACGGCACCTCGTATCATCTCGGACCCGTCAAAGTCCTTGTGACGTTGCGGTGTAGCGAGTATTTCGAAGAGGGGACCAGGAGCAGCTTCGATTCGGCGAGTGACCTCGACGGTTCTGGATACCTCGGGCACTATTCTGACCTCCATCAGTCCACGGCAACGGATCCCCACGTTGTCAGAGCTACTCGGACCCCCGTTTGGTGGAGGTAAGGGGATTCGAACCCCTGACCTCTTGACTGCCAGTCAAGCGCTCTACCAGCTGAGCTATACCCCCAGGGAATCGAAATCTTATCAGTGGGCACTGCTGGTTCCAGTGGCGCACGGCGCAATCACCGCCTACGGTGCGAATTGTCGAAAGGGTTTCATGAGCGAGGTACTACCTGAGCGTGTGTTCGGCTTCTCCAACATGTTCGTGGCGCCCGAAGATGACCCGCGGCAGCTCGTCAACTATGTCGGCGAGCGTGAAGCACTCGCGGGCTACCTAGGAAACTTCCGCGCGACGCTCACGCTTAAGTGTGCCGGGCTCTCCCCCGCAGAATTGGCCGCGCGCTCGGTGCCGCCTTCGGATCTCTCGCTGCTCGGTCTGGTGCGCCATTTGGCTGACGTTGAGAGATTCTGGTTCCGCGAGGTCCTTGCGCAAGACGATCGGAACCCACTGTTCTTTAACGAGGAGAAGCCCAACGCTGACTTCGACGAAGCGACCGGCGACCAGATCTGCGTGAACCACGCCTGGAAAGTGTGGCGCGACGAGGTAGCGTTTGCCGAGCGATTTCTGGCCGGCGCTGACGACTTAGGAGCGTCGGTGGCCTTTCCTCCCGACACCGACATGCGAGTCGAGGTGCGCGACGTGGTCATCCACATGATCGAGGAGTATGCGCGCCACCTGGGTCACGCCGACCTGCTGCGCGAGCGAATTGACGGACGCGTCGGCCAGTAATTGGTTCGGTCCCAGCGTGGAGAGCTCCGAATTCGCATCGCGCTCGCCGCACGATCGGGTGCGGCGTGGTGGTGATCAGGCTGCAAAGAAGTGACCCGGCGATCGTGCTTGTGGGAAGGGCGTAATGACAAATGAGGTGGTAGGTGTGGTCGCACTGGAGAGGGGCGCTCCCGTCTCTCCGATGACGATTCTCGTTCCCGATCCGGGCCCGGGCGAGGCCCTGGTCAGAGTTCAAGCGTGTGGCGTGTGTCACACCGACCTCCACTATCGAGAGGGCGGCATATCGTCACACTTCCCGTTTCTCCTAGGCCACGAGGCGGCAGGAGAAGTCCTGAAAGTGGGACCCGATGTTGAGGGACTCGAACCGGGTGCCTTCGTCATCCTCAATTGGCGTGCGGTGTGCGGTCGCTGTCGCTCGTGCCAGAAGGGTCGACCTCAGTACTGTTTCTCGACCAAGAATGCGTCGCAGCGCATGACCCTGACCGACGGTACGCCACTCTCGGCGGCGCTGGGGATCGGGGCCTTCGCGGAGTTGACCCTGGTGGCGGCGGGGCAGTGCACCGAAGTGCCACGGATCCGACCGGACGTTGCCGGACTCCTCGGCTGTGGCGTGATGACGGGAATCGGTGCCGTCTTGTACACCGGCGCGGTCCGCCCGGGCGAGTCCGTGGCGGTGTTCGGATGCGGTGGTGTCGGAGACTCCGCAATCATGGGTGCACGGCTAGCGGGCGCGACGACCATCGTGGCCATCGACGTGGATGATCGCAAGTTGGAGTGGGCCAAGTCTCTCGGGGCGACGCACACCGTCAATTCGAGTCGCGACGATCCCGTGGCCGCGGTGCGCGCGGCTACCGGGTCCTTTGGGGCGGACGTGACTGTCGAGGCTGTTGGGCTTCCGGAAGTGTTGGAGCAGGCATTCTTCGCGCGCGACCACGCCGGTGTGGTGGTTCAAGTGGGTGTGCCCGCGCCCGAGGCAATGATGCCCGCCATTCCGATGATCGAGTTCTTTGGACGGGGTGGGGCACTCAAGCCGTCGTGGTACGGGGACTGCCTGCCGAGTCGCGACTTTCCCATGCTCGTCGACCTGTATCTCCAGGGTCGCCTAGAACTCGACCGCATTGTCTCTGAAACGATCGGCATCGGCGACGTTGAAGCCGCGTTCGAGCGAATGCGCCGCGGTGAAGTACTGCGCAGTGTGGTCGTGATCCCGTAACGACCCTGCCAAAGGTTGTGGCCAATTTGTCTGCCACGCGGTTGCCGCGTGACTTCTCGCGACTGATTCTCATTCGTTCGCCAATCGTCCCAAGTACGATCGATGCGGTGAACCTCACTACCTACCAGAGCTGCAGCTTCGCTGAAAAGAGGGCGGTGCTGCGCGCTTTCTGGTCCAGCAGTGACGAGGAGTCGGACAAGGTGAATCTCGCCGCGCGTGAGTACGGCCCCTACGCCCTCGGCATGGTGGCCATCATCGCGCTGGAGCTCGTCGTCATTTCGGCGGTCCTCGCAGTCCGCGGAAGTGGTTGGGCGTGGATCTCACTCATCGCGACGGTGTTTGGCCTGTGGAGCCTGTGGCGCACTTACGTGTGCCAGCGGGCTCGTCGCAATGGGGTCGCCCGGTCGTAGCCCAGCCGCAGACACTTCAGACGACGTTGCGTTGGTCGCCGTGTGTGCTGTGAGCAGGTGCAGTTACCGATTCACCCAACGATTGCGTTCACGCATTCCTCCGCGTGCGAGAGGAATGGTGAATGATCGCTCGACAGGCGAATGACGTCGTCGCATCGCTGAGACATCAACTCTTGGAGAGTGGGATCGATGGCCCGATCGCGATCGCAAAGGATGTATCGACGCGGGACCGAGGGATCCACTGCCTGGCGAGCGCTGAGGAAGCTAGCCAGCGTTTGGGTTCCGAGGTGGCCGGTTGCCCACTCCTGGTCCGACGGCGAACAGTCACCGTAGAAGGCCTCGGCCGCGCGTTCGGGATTGATGCGCAGGAGCGGACCGTCAACGACGATGGCCTCATCGAGGCTCGTTCGAATTCGAATTTCCCTCGACGCCTCGTTGGCGCTCTGTCCGGGTCCGGGTATCAGCGCGGCGACAAAGACGAGTGAGTTGAGCTCGTCAATGTTGGCCCCGGCCTCGGCGATGACGGCACCCGCGTAGCTGTGGCCGACGAGAACGACGGGTCCAACGCCCTGAGTCGCGGTGACAATTGCGCTCGCGTCGTCGGCCAAGTCGCTGGAACCCGTACCCGTGTCATGGCCACTGGGCAGGTCCATTGTGCGCCACGCAACGCCACGCCGGTCGAACTCGGCGGTGACGTCGCGCCAGCACCACGCACCGTGCCACGCGCCGTGGACGAGGATGTAGGTGAGTCGATCCAAGTTCTCCTCCGGTGTGCAACGGGGTCTCCGGCGCCGCGTTTCCTAGACTGTCACAATGGCTCGACCATTCAATGTGGCCGCCGTCGAGGCGAAGTGGCAGGCGTACTGGGCTGAGTCGGGCACGTACGAGGTCGACAACGACGACCCCCGAGAGCGTTTCTACGCCCTGACCATGTACCCGTATCCCAGCGGTCCGGCGCACCAGGGTCATGTGCGTAATTACACCTTCGGCGACCTGATCGTGCGCTACCAGACCATGCGAGGCAAGGCGGTTCTGTCGCCCTTCGGATTCGACTCCTTTGGCCTCAACGCCGAGAACGCCGCGATCAAGGCGCGGAGCCACCCGCGACTCTTCACCGAGGCGCGCATGGCGGAGCTCAAGTCATCGGTCCTGAAGCTGGGCGCCGTCTACGACTGGCGCCGAGAGGTGGTCAGTCACGACCCGGAGATCATGAAGTACGCGCAGTTGATCTTCCTCACGTTCTTCAAGGCCGGTTTGGCCTATCGGGCGCAGGCGCCCGTGAACTGGTGCCCGGGATGCCAGACCGTGCTGGCCAACGAGCAGGTCCTCGCTGACGGAACGTGCGAGCGCTCGGGCGACCGGGTGCAGCGGCGCGAACTCGAGCAGTGGTTTTTCGAGATCACCCGATACGCCGACGAGTTGCTGCACGGCCTCGACGACCTCCTGTGGCCCGAGCGGGTCAAGACGATGCAGCGCAATTGGATCGGACGTTCCGAAGGCGTCGAGTTCGATCTGACGCTGGCGAGCGACCCGTCACGCGCACTGAGGGTCTTTACGACGCGGCCAGACACCGGATTCGGTGTCACCTACGCCGTGGTCGCGCCCGAACACCCGTTGCTGGACGAGCTCACCACCGATTCCGAACGCGACCGGGTCCGCGCCCTGGTCGACCAGGCCCTGAGTGAGACCGAATTGGAGCGCCAGATGTCGCCCGAGGCCGGCGTCGATCTGGAGAAGCGTGGCGCCTTCACCGGCAGCTACGTCATCAACCCTTTTACTCACGCCGCCGTCCCGGTGTACGTGGCGGATTATGTGCTGGGCAGCTACGGCACCGGCGCCATCATGGCGGTGCCGGGAGAGGATGAGCGCGACTTCGCCTTTGCGACGGTGCACGGCTTGCCCGTCGTGCGCACGGTGGAGGCACCGGACGGGCACGAGGGTGCATTCGTGGGCGACGGACCGCACATCAACTCCGACTTCATGGATGGTCTGGATATCACGGACGCGAAACGGGCCGCGGCCACGTACCTCGGCGAGCACGCCCAGGGTATTGGCAAGGTCAACTACCGCCTGCGCGACTGGCTGATCTCGCGCCAGAGGTTCTGGGGCTGTCCGATCCCCATCGTCTACTGCGACGAGTGCGGCGTCGTGCCGGTACCCGAAGACGAGTTGCCCATCCTCTTGCCCGACGACGTGACGATGAGCAGCACCGGACAGTCGCCGCTGGCGACCGACGACGCGTGGCGACTGGTGCCCTGTCCGAACTGCGGGCGCGCCGCGCGCCGCGAGACCGACACGATGGACACATTCTGTGACTCGTCGTGGTACTTCTTGCGCTTCGCCGATCCCTTCACGCCCGATCGGGCCTTCGACCCGGTTGAAGTGGACAAGTGGCTGCCCGTGGACCAGTACATCGGAGGGGTCGAGCACGCGATCCTGCACCTGCTCTACGCGCGTTTCTACGTCAAGGCTCTCGACGACACCGGCTTCGCCCCCGGTATTCCTCGCGAGCCCTTCGCCCGCCTCTTCACGCAGGGGATGATCCGTCTCTACGGCACCAAGATGAGTAAGACCAAAGGCAATCTCGTGGCGCCCGAGGCCTACTACGAGAGCGTCGGGGCCGACGGCCTGCGGCTCTTCCACCTCTTCGTCGGACCTCCGGCGGACGACATGGATTGGGTCGACCAGTCCGAGGACGTCATCGAAGGCTGCGGTCGATTCTTGGACCGGGTGTGGCGTCTCGCGCACGAAGACGGCGTCGTCTTACACGACGGGTCCGACGAGCGCGACCTCGCGGCGCGACGCGCGGTGCATCGCACCATCGCCAAGGTGACCAGTGACCTCGAACGCTGGAACTTCAACACCGCGGTGGCGGCCCTCATGGAGCTGATGAACACGCTGTCAAAGTGGGCCCGCGAGGGTCAGGGAGCTGATCGGGTGACCTTCGACGAAGCCGTCGACACGATGTTGCTGCTGCTCGCTCCCATGGCTCCTCACGTCACCGCCGAGATCTGGGAGTCGCGCCACCCCGACCTGACCACGGTTCACCTCCAGCCGTGGCCGGTCGCCGACGCGGCCCTGGTGCGCGAGGCGACCGTGACGATGGTGGTCGAGGTGAACGGGAAAGTTCGCGCACGACTCGACGTCAGCTCCGGACACCTCCGAAGACGACGCCGCGGCGTTGGCGCTGGCCGATCCCAAGGTCGTGGCCGTCCTGGCGGGACGCGAACCGACGCGGGTCGTGTCGCGGCCCCCCCGCTTAGTGAACGTCATCGTCTGATGGCGCGACGAACGGTTCCCACGAGCGACACTTCGGTCCTCATCGAGCCGCCGCGTTTCGATCGGCCGGAGGTCGAGATCCGCGCGTCGACGCGTCGAAAGAAGACCGGGGCCGCTCACTGGTCGGGGAGCCGGATCGTCGTTCAGATCCCCGCGCGGTTGCGGGGTCGAGACCGTACGATCTTCGTCGACGATCTCGTCGAACGACTCCTCGCGCAACGTCCGCAGGTGTCGGCCGGAGACGCCGCCCTCGAAGAGCGCGCGCGGGTCCTAGCCGATCTCTATAACGACGGTGTGGCCCCGAGCACGGTGCGGTGGGTCTCCAACCAACGTTCGCGGTGGGCGTCGTGCTCGCCGGCGTCGCGCGACATCCGGGTGTCCACGAGGCTTCGCCAGTGTCCCGAGTGGGTGATCGACGCGGTACTGGTCCACGAGCTGGCCCACCTGCACGAGGCCGACCACTCCAGCGCCTTCTACGAGTTCGCCGACCGGCACCCGCGTCAGAGCGAATCGGCCGTCTTCCTCGAGGGATACGCGCTGGGTCTGGGCCTCGCCATCGAAGCCGGCGACGTGGACGCGTGAGTCGCTTAAGCGCTCTCGCCGCGTAGGAAACGCTCGAGCTCAGCCGCGAGCTCGTCACCGCTGGGAAGTTCGGTCCCGAGCGACGTGCCCTCGGTCTCATCGGCCGCGTCCTCTAACTGCTGGACCATCGAACTGTGCTCGGGGTTGTTGGTGACGAGCTCGTCGACGCGTCGACGGGCCTCTTCGGCCGATGCGCGCAGCGGTCCGGCGTCCAGGGTCAGGCCGGCGATTCGCGCCAGTCCTTCGATGAGCGCCGCCGCGGCCTGCGGGTAGGGCATCGACGCGACGTAGTGGGGCACGCGCGCCCACAGGGTGATGACGTCCAGGTCGGCTTCGGCAAAGCCCAGTTCCAACGCCGCGCTGATGCCCGCGGGGACCTCGAGCTCGCCGGTGACGCTGCCGACCGTGTCGAGGAGGTGCCGGCTGGCCTTGGGCACCGTGCCGATCACGCGCACCGGGCGGGTGTGTGGTGTCGGCGCCGGGAACGCACCGAGTCCCACCACGAGACGCACGTCAAAGCGGCCAGCGGCGTCGGTGACGACGTCGATGAAGTCGCTCCAGTGGAAGTCGGGCTCGGGGCCGACCAGGAAGATCATGTCCGCGCCGTCGCCGTCGCGACCGTAGCGCAACTGGATCTCGGGCCAGGTGAGCTCGGTGGTGACGCCGTCGACGATGCGCGCGATCGGTCGCCGGGCCCGCTGGTCGATGAAGTATTCGGTGTCAAAGGTCGCGAGGACCTCGGTGGGAATGGAGCCCAACAGCGCCCCCAGGGCCGTGCTGGCGCCTAGTCCGGCGTCGATCCAACCCTCCAGGGCAACCACCAGGACGGGTTCGTGCAGGTCCGGATCGGCCAGGTAGATGATGCGGTCGTAGATCTCGTCGTCCATCAGGTCTGCTCCAGAATCTCTTTGGCGCTCAGCGCCAGCGTCGCGATGTGCGTCGGGTACTCAGCGACGCTGCCCTGGTCTCCGGCGGTAGCGCCCGCTCGATACCTCGCGAAGACTCCTTGAAGGATGCAGGCCAACTTCCAGTAGCCGAAGGCTCGATAATACGCGATGTTGGTGACATCAAGATTCGAGTGACGCGCGTACGCGTTGAGCACCTGGTCGCGGGTGGCGAAGCCGGGCGCGGTGGTCGGAGCGTTCGTCAGCAGCGCCGACATCGGATCCAACGGCTCGGCCCAGTAGACGAGCAGCATGCCGACATCGGCCAGCGGATCGCCCAGCGTGCAGATCTCCCAGTCGAGAATCGCGCGCACCGAGCCGTCGTTGTTCAGCACCGTGTTGTCCAGTCGGTAGTCGCCGTGCACAACCGAGACGCGCTGCTGAGCCGGCACGCACGACGCCAGTTGGTCGCCCACCGCCCCCACGAGACCTCCGTCGTCGACGCCGTCGACGTGCATCTGGTCGTACTGGGTGCGCCAACGTCGCAGTTGACGCTCGACGTAGCCCTCGTGGCGAGCCAAGCCTCCCAGTCCGGCGCGGTCGACGTCCACGTCGTGCAGTCGCGCCAGCGTCTCGGCCAGCCGGTCGCCGATCACCGTGCGGGTGGCCTCGTCGTACGCGGCCTCGGCCTGGTCGCGGTCGCGCAGAATCTCGCCGTCGACGAACTCCATGACGTAAAAGGGCCTCTCGTTGACGGTCTCGTCGGTGCACAGGCCCAAAGGTCGCGGGACGGGGATGCCCAGGGGGTAGAGCGCGGAAATCACGGTGTGTTCGCGCACCATGTCGTGGGCCGTGGGCAGTACGTGGCTTACCGGTGGGCGGCGCAGCGCGAACCGGCGACCCGTCACGTCGGTCACGAGGAAGGTCAGATTGGAGCGACCGCCGGCGATGAGCTCGAAGGTGAGGGGGGGCCGCGCGGCCACCCGACTGCCCATCCACGTGCTGACGCGGTCCTCGTCAATTCCCGTTGGAGCGCTCATACGCGCTGAGGCTAACAGTGCTCGCGCACGCCAACTTCTCGTGAGACGCACCGTTAGGCTGGCCGCCGTGAGTGACGTGACGGACGCAACATTTGCCACCGATGTCATCGAGCGTTCGCGCACCGTGCCGGTCGTGGTGGACCTCTGGGCGGAGTGGTGCGGCCCGTGCAAGACGCTCGGACCCATCCTGGAAAAGGTGATCGGCGAGACCAACGGAGCCGTTCAATTGGCCAAGGTCGACATCGACGCCAATCCGCGCGTCGCACAGGCCTTTGGCGTCCAGTCGATCCCGGCGGTCTTCGCCCTGCGCGATGGCCAGATCGTCGATCAGTTCGTGGGCGCCGTGCCCGAGGGCGCGGTGCGTGAGTTCGTCGAGCGACTCGCGCCGGGCGCCACGGTCGTGGACCGCCTGGTGGCCACCGGTGACGAGACCTCGCTGCGCGAGGCCTTGGATATGGACGCGAGCAATGCCGACGCCGCGGTGGCACTGGGTGAACTGCTGAGGGTGAGCGACCGCCTCGACGAGGCCGAGGCGGTATTGGCCCCCTTCGCGCATCTGGTCGGTGCCAAGACCGTGCTGGCGCGTATACGACTCCAGCGAAGTGGCGTGTCGCTCGACGGCGACCTCGATCTCACGTTGGAACACCTGCTGGAGCAGTCTGGCGACGAGGGAGCTCGCGCCAGCCTGCTCGAGGTTCTCGACGCCCTCGGGCCCGAGGACCCGCGCTACGTCACCTATCGTCGGCGTCTCGCCAGCCGTCTCTACTAGTGCGCTCGTACCAGCCGGCCGGACCGCTGGTCCTGACTCTGGGTGCGACCTCGCACGACGTGACCCACCGGGCGCTCGTGATGGGCATCCTCAATCGCACCCCCGACTCCTTCTACGAGCCGGCGGCGACCTACGGTCTCGGCGAGCTCTACGCGCGCGCCGAGACCTTGGCGGGTCAGGGGGCCGACATCCTGGATGTGGGAGGCGTGCGCGCGGGCCCCGGAGAGCCGGTGAGCGAAGCCGAGGAGCTCGACCGCGTGATCCCAGTGATTGAAGAGCTGCACCGGCGCTTCGATGTGCCGCTCAGCGTCGACACGTGGCGTGCGGGCGTCGCGGCGGCCGGGTTCCAAGCCGGTGCCGTGGTCGGCAACGACATCAGTGGCTTCGCGGACCCTGAGTACCTGAAGGTGGCCGCGGCGGCCGACGCGACGGTGGTCGCAACCCACATTCGATTGGCGCCGAGGGTGGCCGACCCGCACCCGCACTACGACGACGTCACCGCAACGGTGCGCGACGTCCTGACCGAACTGCGGCGAAGGGCCTACGACGCTGGCCTCGCGCCGGGTCAGGTGATCCTCGACGCCGGGTTGGATCTCGGTAAGTCCGCGGCTCAGTCACTGCAGCTGTTGCGTGACTCGGCCGACCTGGCCGAGTTGGGTTCGGTGCTGCTGCTCTCCGCGTCCAACAAGACGTTCCTGGGCGCGATGTTCGACCTGCCGGTCCTGGAGCGCACCGAGGCGTCGCTCGCCGCGACGGCCCTGGGGATCGCGGGGGGCTGTCGCGTGGTGCGCGCCCACGACGTGGGGGCCACGGTGCGCGTGCGTGACGCGCTGTGTGCAGTGATGGAGGCGCGGTGAGCGGTCCGGTGGTGGTCGTCGGTACGGACGCCACCATGGTGTACGACGCGTTGCACAACGCCGTCGCCATCGCCCTCGGTGACCTGGACCCGGCGGTGGCGCTCCAGGACTTCACGGCCAAGGACGTCACTGGGGGCGGCGAGTCCGTCGCGCCGCGCATCCTCGAGGCCCTCAACACGCCACCCTTCCTGGTGGAGCGACGCGTGGTCGTGGTGCGCGACGCGCAACTGCTGACGGCCGACGAAGCGGCGCCGATCGTGGCGTGGATGCAGGACCCCAGCCCCGAGACCGCGCTCGTGCTGGCGGTGGTCGGGGCCAAGTCCAGCCGCTTCGTCAAGGCCGCGAGCGACGTCGTCGAGGTCAATGTCGGGTCCACGCAACGCGCGCGCGTGGACTTCGTGGAGGAGAAGTTCGCCCAGTACGCGGTGGTCGCCGACCCGGCGGCCATTCAGTTCGTGGCCGAACGCGTCGGCGACGACGTCGCGCGCGTGGACGCGCTGGCCCGGTCGCTGCGCGCCATCTACGGCTCCGCTCCGCTCAAGGTCCGCCAGATCGAGGACTACGTGGGTGACGCTGGGGGAGTCCCGGCCTGGGACCTCACCGACGCGATCGACTCGGGCGACGCCACCAAGGCGATCGTGACGGCCCGGCGCATGCTGGACTCCCAGGACCGGGGAGGCCTGCAGATCGTGAACATCCTCCAGCGCCACTACCTGGCGATGGCCCGGTTAGAGGGCAGTGGCGTGCGCGACCGCGACGAGGCGGGTGTGGTGCTGTCCATGAAGGGATATCCCGCCGAAAAGATCCTGCGCACCAGCCAACGCCTCGGGGCCGAACGCATCGCCACCGCCGTGCGCTGGGTCACCAACGCCGACGTTGACCTGAAGGGCGGCGTGAGTTACGGGGGGCGCGACCTCGAAGGCGACGCCGACGTGACTGACTTGACCGTGATCGAGGTACTGGTGGCGCGCCTGGCTCGACTGACCGACGGCGCGCGGCGGCGTTAGCCGCGGGCCCTAGGCCTGGGAACGCAACTCGTTGACGCGCCGCATCAGGCCGCTCTTCTTGTTGGCGGCCTGATTCTTGTGGATGACGCCCTTGGCGGCGGCCTTGTCAATGCGCTTGATGGCGGCGCGTAGAGCGGTCTCCTCGTTTTCGGTGCCGGCGGCGGCGACCGCGTTCTTCGTGCGCGTGCGCAGCTCGGACTTGACGGCCTTATTGCGTTCACGATCCACGACGTTCTGCTTGTTGCGCTTGATCTGGCTCTTGATGTTGGCCACGGGGTCCTCGTTCATCGTGCCGCGAGTGCGCGGCGGGCTCAACAACGTTACCAGTCGTGCGATGGTGGGCCTTTCGCAGAGGGACGCAAACGACCGGGCGGTAGCCTGAGTGGACCGTGGCCACTCCCTCGTCGTCCGTGACGCCGGACCGAATCCGCAACTTTTCCATCATTTCGCACGTCGACCACGGCAAGTCGACGCTGTCGGACCGGATCTTGGACATCACCGGAGCGGTCGACCCGCGACTCATGCGCGCCCAGTACCTGGACTCGATGGACATCGAGCGCGAGCGCGGAATCACCATCAAGGCCCAGAACGTGCGCGTCCACTACAAGGGTTTCGTCCTGCAGCTGATCGACACGCCGGGCCACGTGGACTTCGGCTACGAGGTCAGTCGCTCGCTGGCGGCCTGCGAGGGGGCCGTGCTGCTGGTCGACGCCAGCCAGGGCATTCAGGCCCAGACGCTGGCCAACTGCTACCAGGCCCTCGAGCACAACCTCGAGATCGTGGCCGCGCTCAACAAGATCGACCTACCCGCGGCCGACCCCGATCGCTGCCGTGACGAGCTCGAGCGCGTGCTGGGTCTGTCGGCGGCGGACGTGCTGTTGATCTCGGCCAAGACCGGCCAGGGCGTGCCCGAGCTGCTGGACGCCGTGGTCGCGCGAATCCCGGCGCCACGCGGCGACGCCGACGCGCCGCTGCGCGCGCTCGTCTTCGACTCGATCTACGACCAGTACCGCGGGGTCATCAGTTCGATCCGGGTGGTGGACGGCTCGCTGCGCGACCACGTGCGCATTCGCATGATGCAGGCGGGTACCAACCACGAGATCGAAGAGATCGGCGTGCGCACGCCCGACATGGTGGCCGTCGACCTGTTGGGTCCCGGCGAAGTTGGGTACCTGGTCGCCGGGATCAAGGACGTGGGCGGCGCACGCTCCGGCGAGACCGTCACCGAAGCGGCCCGGCCAGCCGCCGGGGCCCTCGAGGGGTACGCCGACCCCAAGCCGATGGTCTTTTGCGGGATCTACCCCATCGACGGTGACGACTTGGGGAACCTGCGCGACTCGCTCGACAAGCTGAAGCTGAACGACGCGTCGATCACCTACGAGCCCGAGACGAGCCACGCGCTGGGTTTCGGCTTTCGCTGCGGGTTCTTGGGGCTGCTGCACATGGAGATCGTTCGCGAGCGTCTCGAGCGCGAGTTCGACCTGGCGCTGATCGCCACCGCGCCCTCGGTGGCCTACCGGGCGTTCCTCACCGACGGCACCGAGATCGACATCGACAATCCGACCGACCTTCCCGACCCCAGCCGGCTCGACCACGTCGACGAGCCGCTGCTCGAGATCACCATCATCACGCCGGCGGAGCACTTGGGTCCGGTGATGGACCTGTGCCAGAGCCGGCGCGGCGAGATGGGCAAGATGGAGTACCTCTCAACGGAACGCGTCGAACTGCGCTACACGATTCCCCTGGCCGAGGTGGTCATCGACTTCTTCGACGCGCTCAAGAGCCGCACCAAGGGCTACGCCAGTCTCGACTACGAGCCGGGCGGCTACGTCACCAGTTCACTGGTGCGCGTGGACCTACTGATCAACCACGAGCCAGTCGACGCGTTCTCCACCATCGTGCACCGCACCAACGCGGACTACTACGGGCGGCGCATGGCTGAACGGTTGAAGGAGCTCATTCCGCGCCAGATGTTCGACGTGCCCATTCAGGCCGCGATCGGCGGGCGGGTGATCGCTCGCGAGACGGTCAAGGCGCGCCGAAAGGACGTGCTGGCCAAGTGCTACGGCGGTGACATCACCCGCAAGCGCAAGCTCCTCGAGAAGCAGAAAGAGGGCAAGAAACGCATGAAGAACTTGGGGCGCGTCGAGGTGCCCCAGGAGGCGTTCGTCGCGGCCCTGCGACTCGAAGAGGACTAGTAGCCGGTCGCTCCGTCGATCAGTTCGCGCAGGAGATCGGCGTGGCCGTTGTGGCGCGCGTACTCCTCGATCATGTGGATGTAGATCCAGCGCAGGTCCACTTCGCGGCCGTGCCGCGGCGCGAGCGCCATCTCACTCAGGTCGTGACCGTCCGCGAGGTCGCGCGAGGTCTGACACGATCGCTCGAAGAGGTCGACCACGTCATCGAGCGACGCGCCGTCCAGGTCGTGGAAGTCGGCGTCGTTGTCGTCGTCGCGTTTGTAGTAACTGGTCACCTCGTGTCCGGAGAAGACCATCTGCAACCAGACCTGCTCAACGAAGGTCAGGTGGCGCAACAGCCCGAGCAAAGAGAGATCAGAAGACGGAACCGGGCGCGCCTTCAGCTGCTCGACGTTGAGGCCGGCGCATTTCATCAGGATGGTCGCGCGGTGAAAATCCAGCCAGGCTTCGAGCTGCGCGCGCTCTTCACCGGAGTGGGGCGGTCCGACGCGAGAAGGGGCGGAGATTTCGTGCATCGGCGAACGCTACTTCGCTGACGATCGGGGCCTTGGGGAGGTGGTCCGCGGGTGCGGGACGCGCCTAGCACTCGGTAGAATTGAGTGCTAACAGGAGGAACCATGGCCCGTCGCGCCCCCCAGCCCCAGTCCTCGGGCGCGGACCTGGACGCCCGTAAGGCCACCATCCTCGAGGCCGTGGTCACCGAGCACGTCGACACCGCCCAGCCCGTCGGGTCGTCGTCCGTCGCCTCCAACGCGGACCTCGCCGTCTCGCCGGCGACGGTGCGCTCCGAGATGGTGACGCTCGAGCGCGAGGGCTACCTGGCCCAACCCCACACCTCGGCCGGGCGGGTGCCCACCGACAAGGGGTACCGCTACTTCGTCGACCATCTGAAGACCGGCCCCCTGGGACCGGCCCAGCAGGTCCGGGTTCGCGAGTTCTTCACCGACGTTCGCGGCGAGGTCGAAGACGTGCTGGAGCGAACCGCGACGCTGCTCAGCCAACTCACCAGTTACACCTCGGTGGTGATCGGGGCGGGGCACTCGCACGCCACGATCCTGTCGGTGCAGCTGGTCAACCTCGACGCCCGGCACCAGATGCTGGTCACGGTCTTCTCGGACGGCTCCGTGGTCAAGCACAGCATCTTTTCGACCTTTGACGCATCCCACGTCGACGTCGCCGAGGCGTCGCGCCAGCTCAACGCGCTGCTCATCGGGACCACCCTGGACGCGCGAGTCCAGGTTCCGTCACGCCACGACCACGTGGCGACGCTGGTGCGAGAGGCGGCCAGCGCCCTGCACGCCGAGCGTCCCACCACCGACGGCGAGCAGGTCTTCATCGGCGGCTCGTCGCGGGTGGCCGAAGTCTTCGACGGTGTCGAGACCGTGCGCCAGGTGCTCTCCATCCTCGAACAGGAACTGCTCGTCGTCACCCTGGTCCAGGACATGCTCGACCGGGGGCTCTCGGTGGCCATCGGCACCGAACACGGTTACGAGTTGCTGAGTACGTGCGCAGTCATCGTCGCGCCAGTCACCGTGGAGGGTGAGCCGGCTGGCGTGGTGGGACTGCTGGGCCCGACACGTATGAAGTACCGCGAGGCGCTCGCGGCGGCACGCGTCGTCTCCCAGCACCTGTCGAGCCACTTCGCCGGAGATGACGAGCGTGGCTAGCGCCGACCTCTACGCCGTGCTCGAGGTTGAGCACGGCGCCAGCCCCGACGAGCTCAAGCGCAGTTACCGGCGACTGGCGCGCGAGCTGCACCCTGACAACAATCCTGGCGACGCGCACGCCGAGGCACGCTTTAAGGAGGTCTCTCAGGCCTACGAGATCCTCTCGGACCCCGAGCGCCGAGCCAACTACGACCGGTTCGGCTCCGACATGGGTGCGGGGAATCCGTTCGGGGCTGGTTCGGTGCAGGACATCTTCGACATGTTCTTCGGCGGTTTGGGTGGGCGTCCCCAGCGCCGCGGACCACAGCCGGGACCCGACGCCGAGGTGACGGTGGACATCACGCTGGACGACGCCGCCTTCGGCGCCGCCCACGAGGTGTCGATAACGCTGCCCCAGCGCTGTGGCACCTGTCAGGGGTCGGGCTGCGCACCGGGGACCTCGCCGGTCACCTGCGATGAGTGCGCGGGCACGGGCGAACTGCGCCGCGTGCGCAACTCCATTCTCGGACAGATGATGACGTCGACGCCGTGCCCGAGGTGTTCGGGCACCGGCCAACGCATTGAGACACCCTGCGTCACCTGTCGAGGGGACGGTCGCGTCACGCAGACCTCGACCTTCACCGTGCAGATCCCTCCCGGGGTGGAGGACGGATCGACCATGCGTCTCGCGGACCGGGGTCCCGCAGGGCCTCGCGGAGGTCCGTCTGGTCGCCTCTTCGTGCACCTGCGGGTGCAACCGGACCCGCGTTTTGAGCGGGTGGGCGACGATCTGCACCACGAGGCTCACGTCACGTTTACGCAGGCGGCGTTGGGGGCCACCATCGACGTGCCGACCCTGCGCGATCACGCGACGGTCGAGGTCGAGCCCGGGAGCGCATTCGGGACGGTGCACCGGATCCGCCACGAGGGCGTGACCCACCTGCACGGCCGCGGCCGCGGTGACCTCTTCATCCACCTGGTTGTGGACGTGCCGTCCGAGCTCGACGAGACGTCGGCGGACCTGCTGCGCCAACTGGCCGTTCACCGCGGCGAGGTCGTGCGCGAGCACGCGCCGCGACTCTTCTCGCGGCGCGGCGCCAAGAAGTGACGCTCGCCGAGTGGCCCCGGCGTGTCGCCGCGCTGGCGCAGTTTCGAGTGGCCGACGTGGACGAGCCCGTCCTGGCTGATCCCGATGATCACCACCTACGGCGGGTCCTTCGCGCGCGCGAGGGTGAGGAGATCGTCGTGACGAACGGTCAAGGGTCATGGCGCATCTGCGCGGTGGGCGCCTCGGCGCTCACGCCCCTGAGCGGCGTGGGCAACGATCCCGCACAACCTGATACCGCGCTGTACCTGAGCGTGGTCAAGTCCGACCGCGCGGAGTGGGCCCTGGCCAAAGCCACGGAACTCGGAGTGGCGCGGGTCGTTCCACTAATCGCGCGCCACAACGCAGCGAGATTTAGCGGCGACGCGCGCACGCGCACGCTCGCTCGCTGGCGCCGAGTGGCCGCCGACGCGGCCGGCCAGTGCCGACGTACGCACGACTTGACGGTGGGCGAGCCGGTCGCCACCGCTGACGTGCCCCACGACGTCTGCGTCGCCGACGTCGCGGGTTCGCCCGAGTGGTCGGGGGTGCGCGCCGTGGCCATCGGTCCCGAAGGTGGGTGGGACCCTGACGAGTGGGACCGCGACCGCAGACGCCTCTCGCTGGGTCCCACCGTGCTGCGTGCCGAAACCGCTGCGGTCGTCGCGGCAGCGCTCATGTCCTTCGGCGCCGGTGGCTGGGGTTTTTCGCTCCCCGGCACCGCGATGGGTAAAGATGAGGACTCCCAATGAGTGAGTGCCTGTTCTGCCGCATTGTCGCGGGGGAGATTCCGTCTCGACCCGTCGCGCAGAGCGATCGGGCGTACGCGTTCTATGACGCGGCTCCCCAGGCGCCGGTGCACGTGCTCGTCGTGCCCAAGGATCACATCACCAGCGCGGACGAAGTGGCCAGCGACCACGGCGGCATCGTCGATGACCTGGTGCTGCTGGCCCAACGCGTCGCCGAGCTCGAGGGCGTGCGCGACACCGGCTATCGACTGGTTCTCAACGTGGGACCCGACGCCCAGATGACCGTGCCCCACCTGCACCTGCACGTGCTGGGAGGTCGGCGCATGGAGTGGCCCCCCGGATGACCTACGACGCCGGGGCCGACCAGGCGGTGACGACGACCACCTTCGTACCCAATACGCATCTCATGAGTGGTCTGTTGGGACCGCGTGACGAGCACCTGCGCGTCATCGAACGCGCCTTTCCCCAGTCCAAGATCCGCGTGCAGGGCAACCAGATCACGGTGGAGGGCCCCGACGCGGCCAAGGTCCTGCGCCTGTTCGACGAGTTGGTCCTGGTGCTCGAGGCGGGCCAGTCCCTCGACCCGACCAAGATCACCCGGACCATCGACATGGTCGAGGACGACCTGCGTCCCAGCGAGGTCCTGCGCCACGAAGTGGTGCGCGGCGCCAAGGGCAAACCCGTGCGGCCCTCGACGGCGGGCCAGAAGCGCTACACCGACGCGATCGAGTCGTCCATCATCACCTTCGCGATCGGTCCGGCGGGCACCGGCAAGAGTTACCTGGCCGTCGCCGCCGCGGTCCAGGCGCTGCACCGGCGCCAGGTTCAGCGCATCGTGCTCACCCGCCCGGCTGTCGAGGCCGGTGAGCGACTCGGCTTCCTGCCCGGTGACCTGATGGCCAAAGTGGACCCCTACCTGCGCCCGCTGTACGACGCCCTCTACGACATGGTCGGCGCCGAGGGTTCCCAGCGACTCATCGCCAACGGGTCGATCGAGATCGCGCCGCTCGCGTTCATGCGCGGCCGAACCCTCAACGACTCGTTCATCATCCTCGACGAGGCCCAGAACACCACACCGGAACAGATGAAGATGTTCCTCACCCGTATCGGGTTCAACTCCAAGGCCGTCGTCACCGGCGACGTCACCCAGATCGACCTGGGTGGCAAGCCCAGCGGCATGGAGCGCATCGAGCGGATCTTGAGCCACGTCGAGGGCATCTCCTTCATCCACCTGAGCGCCAAGGACGTAGTGCGTCACAAGATCGTCGCCGACATCGTCGCCGCCTACGAGCGCGAGACCAAGTGATCGACGTCTACGCCGCCGACGAGCAGCACGACGTGCCGATCGACCTAGAGCGCTGGGTCAGCCTCGCGCGCGGAGCCCTGACCGATGAGGGCGTGCGCGGGTTGGCCGAGGTCTCGCTGATCTTCGCCGATGAGGTCACGGTCGCCGCGCTCAATCATCAGTTCATGGGACGCGACGGCCCGACCGACGTGCTCAGCTTCCCCATCGACAACGAGCCCGGACCCTCCGGTCGCGTACCGGACGCCGGCGGCAACGGTCCCGGTGAGCCGCCGATGCCCGAGATACCTCAACTCGTCGGCGACGTGGTGATCTGCCCTTCGGTGGCCGCGCGCAACGCCGTCGAGCACGAGGTCTCGACCGACGACGAGTTGGCGCTACTGATCGTGCACGGCGTCTTGCACCTGTTGGGATGGGACCACGCTGAAGACGAGGAGGCCGAGCGCATGGAGGCGCGCGAGCAGGTGCTCCTTTCCCGCCACTACC
This sequence comes from uncultured Actinomycetota bacterium, assembly GCA_963715855.1. Taxonomy (GTDB): domain Bacteria; phylum Actinomycetota; class Acidimicrobiia; order Acidimicrobiales; family RAAP-2; genus RAAP-2. The sequence goes on along the minus strand of OY970279.1, from coordinate 401,812 downwards.
GGAGCGGCCCGTGATCGCCGTCATGTGGTCGGGGGGCGACACCTGGCTGGCTCTCGTCGTGGCTGTCCTGCTGATGTTCTCGGGATTCTTCGCCATGGCCGAGACCGCGCTCGTGAGGATGAACAAGTCGCGCGCGCGGGCCCTGCGCGACCAGGGGCGCCGCGGCTCGCGACCGCTGGTGCGTCTAGCCGAGTCCCCGGAGTCCTTCCTCAACCCGTTGCTCCTACTGGTGTTGATGTGCCAGCTGATCTCGGCGACGTTGGTCGGCGTCCTGGCCGGTCACCTCTTTGGCGCGGCCGGCGTGTTCATCGCGACCGCCCTCGAGGTCATCGTCATCTTCGTCGTCTTCGAAGCGATCCCAAAGAACTTCGCCGTCCAGCACCTGGACGCCACGGCGTTGGTCACCGCACCGGTCGTCAGCGCGATGCTTCGCTTCTGGCCCATCAAGTGGATCTCCGGTGTCCTGCTCGCGGTGGCCCAGAGCGTCATCAACCTCGTGGGTTCGTCTCGCGACTCGGCGCGCGTCACGGACTCGGAGATCCTGGCCATGGCCGACGTCGCCCACGAGGAGGAGGTCATCGCCTCCGAAGAGCGCGAGTTCATCCACTCGGTCATCGAGTTCGGCGACACCGTCGTGCGCGAAGTGATGGTGCCGCGCATCGACATGGTCGACGTGGCGGACCGCGCCACCATCCGCGCCGCGCTCGACCTGGCCATTGAGTCGGGCCGGTCGCGCCTTCCGGTGCTCGGCGAGGGCGTCGACGACGTGGTGGGCGTGGTGAACCTGCGCCACCTCGCCGCTTTGGCTACACGCGGTCGCGGTGACGAGCTCGTGCGCGACCACATGGGCGTCGCGTCGTTCGTCCCCGAGACCAAGAAGGTGGCGTCGCTGCTCACGGAGATCCGCCGGGCCAAGAGCCACCTGTTCGTGGTGGTCGACGAGTATGGCGGCACGGCCGGTCTCGTGACCCTGGAGGACATCCTCGAAGAGCTCGTCGGTGAGATAACCGACGAGTCCGACCCGGCCGAGGCCCCGGTCGAGGCCGACCGTTCGCCCAGCGCGGGGATCACCCTCAGCGGTCGGCTCAACATCGCCGACGCCAATGACGAGTACGAGTTCGAGCTGCCGCGCGACGGCTGGGACACCGTGGGCGGACTGGTGCTCGACCTGGCGGGCGGGGTGCCGGGGGTGGGCGACTCGTTCGAGACGGGCCACTACCGCCTGACGGTGCTGCGCGTGCACGGACGCCGCATCGAAGAGGTGCGCGTCGAATACCTGAGTCACTCGACGTGACGCGCTGCGGATTCGCCGCGATTCTGGGGCGACCGAACGTGGGCAAGTCGACGCTGCTCAATCAGATGGTGGGCACCAAGGTCTCGATCACCGCGCCGAGTCCCAACACGACCCGACACGCGATTCGTGGGGTGCTCACCGAGGGCGAGGTGCAGATCATCTTCGTCGACACCCCGGGACTGCACCGTCCCCGCACGACCATGGGCGGACGCCTCAACGAGACCGCGCGCGGCGCGGCCAGCGACGTCGACGTCGTGATGGCGATCGTCGAGGCCGGGGCCGCGATCGGGCCGGGTGACTCGATGACCATCTTGACCATGCTCGAGGCCGCGCGACGTGAGGGTCCGCGACCGGTGGTCGTGGTGAACAAGGTCGACCGCGCCGGGCGCGCCACCGTCGCCGCCCAGCTGCTCAACGCCGCGGCGCGCGTCGAGGCACTGGCCGCCGATCACGGCGAGGAGGCCGCCGCCGAGCGCGTGGAGTACTTCGCCGTCTCGGCGCGCACCGGCGCGGGCGTCCCCGCCCTGGTGTCCTTCGTGGCTGACGCGATGCCCGAGTCACCCTTTCTCTTTCCGGACGAAGAGGTGTCCGACGTCCCCGAAGCGGTGTGGATCGCCGAGCTGGTTCGCGAGCAACTCGCGCGCAAGATGCGCGAGGAGCTCCCGCACGCGATTCACTGCCGGGTCACCGAGTTCGAGTGGCCCCACGTGACCGTCGAGATCCTCGTCGAGCGCGACAGCCAGAAGGGCATGGTCATTGGTAAGGGTGGCCAGCTGTTAAAAGAGGTGGGCACGGAGGCGCGGCGTCAGTTGCCCGAAGGCTGCTTCTTGGAACTGCGGGTCTCCGTCGAGCGCGACTGGCAGTCGCGCGCTGAGATCCTGGACCGCTTCGGTTATTGAGCGGGCTGCGTTAAATCGACGAGCGGAGCGAGCACGGGGATCATGCGGGTGCGATGCACGCGCACCATGGTGGCGATCACGATGGCGGTGATCGGCAGAGCCGAGATCCCCAGCGCCGTCGTAGGCATTCCCAGGTACTTGAGGCCGCTGAGTAACACGGCGCCGGTGATCACCGGGCGGATGAGGTAACTCGTCGAACGTGACGAGATGAAGGACCCAACGATGACCGCCGGGACACCCCCGACGATGATCGACGCCGTGAGCGAGAAGACCACGTGGCCGAAGATCAAAGTCCCCACGGTCGCGGCGGCCGTCAGGGGGAGCGACTGGGCGAGGTCGGTGCCGACGAGGTGGTCGTTGCGAAAGGTCGGGTAGAGCGCGAGCAGCAGCACCAAGATCAACGAACCGGCGCCCACGGAGGTGAGACCGACCATGAAGCCGCCGATGACTCCGATGAGCACCGTCTTGAGCGGGCGCACCACAAGGGGCGAGCCGGTGTCGGGATGGTGGCGAACCAGGAAGGACCGCGCGGTCATCGAGACGGCTCCGGCGACGAGGGCCAGTCCGAGCACCACCTGCAGGTCCTTCTCGGCTGCGGCGCTCTGGCCCATCAGGTGCATCACGAAGGTGCCAGCGAAGGCCGCGGGCACCGATCCGTAACACAGATACTTGACGACCGGCTTTTGAATCGTGCGCTGACGCCAGTGAATGGCTACGCCCGCGGGCTTCATGAAGAGTGCGGCAACAAGGTCTGACGAAATTGCGGTCGACGGTGACACCCCGAAAAGGAGCACAAGCATCGGGGTCATGAGGGCGCCGCCACCCAGCCCGGTCATGCCGACTAGGAAGCCCACGACGGCGCTGCCGAGAATGAGGGCTACATCGAGGTGCATCGCGAGGGGCTCCGGTCTCTCTACATTCTCTAGTGGAATACTAGGTTACTCGCCGTGGACTCCGCGCGGCGGACTCGTCAGTCAGAAAGGGGCTGGTGAGCCGCCAGTTCTCGTAGGAAGTCGACGACCTGGTCGCGGTCGCGGGTGCGGCGCATCGGCGGTAGCAACCGAAAGAGGGCACCGCGGTAACTCGACTGGGCGAGTCGCGTGTCGAGCACCGCGACCACGCCGCGGTCGTCGCGGTTGCGAATGAGTCGTCCGACTCCCTGGGCCAGCAGCATGGCGGCGCGCGGCAGGTCGACGTCATAGAAGGGCCGCAGCGACCGCGCCCGGCGCGCCTCGGCCAAGGGGTCGTTGGGCACGCTGAAGGGCAGGCGGTCGATGGTGACCAGGCTGAGGGAGTGGCCGGGAACATCGACGCCCTGCCAGAAGCTCGTCACCGCGAAGAGGCTGGCGGCCGGGTCGTCGCGGAACTGCTCGATGATGCGTCCTCGCGACAAGGTGCCCTGGACCAGAACCGGTGTCTCGAGTCGTGACTCGACCTGGTCGGCGACGCGGATCATGACCTGGCGGTTGGTGAACAGCGCCAACGTGCGACCCCCGGCCGCCTCGATCAGCGTGACGAGTTCATCGACGATCGCGGCTTCGGCGGCGTCGGCGCGGCGCTCGGGAAAGTTGGCCGGGACATAGAGCAGGGCATTGTTCGGGTAGTCGAACGGACTCGCCACACGCTGAACCGCCACGTCATCGAGTCCGAGGTCACGCGGCAGGGTGTCGGGCAATGTCGCACTCGTTGCGAGCGTCGTCACCCTGTCCCAGAGGACCTCACGCAAGCGCGGACCCACGTCGACCAGGGAGAGCTCGATCGTGACTTCTCGGTCACGACGTGACAGGAAGAGGAGCTCTCCCTCCCGCACTGACGAAAGGCGCACCAGGTCGTTGGCGAGGTGGATCCCCGGTCCCAGCGCGCGCGTGCGACGGGCCTCGGCTTCGGATCCTCTGGGGTTCAGGGCGCGCAGTGCGTCGACCAGTGCCATGACGAGTTCTCCCGCGCGCGCCAATGCCGCCGCGACGTCCTCGCCGAGGCCGGTGAGGTCCCCAGCGGCGAACTGGGTCTCTAGGGCGACGCTTAACCGGTCCGCCGCGGAGACCAACTCGTCGCAGTGCGTACGCCCGTCCTCGGGTAGCTGGGGACGCGCCGCGCCGGCCAGCGATCGCAGGCGCGACGCGGTCAGCGTGGTGCCCAACAGGGACGCGAAAATGTTGATTGCCTCGTGGGCCTCGTCAAACACGACGTGGTCGTGGGCGGGCAGCAGCATGGAGCCCGACGCCAGGTGCGCGCCGTAGAGGTGGGTGTTCACGACGAGCAGGTTGGCCTCGCCAGCGCGGTCCTTGGCTAGTTCGGTGAAACAGGTGGACCCCTGAGGACACTGAGAGCGCCCGAGGCACTCCTGAGGTGTGACTGACAGCTGCCGCCATGCCCGTTCGTCGACCTCAAAGGTCAGTTCGTCGCGGTCTCCGGTCGTGGTCTCGTTGGACCACGCCAGGATCCGGCGCATCTGGTTGGCGACGCCGCGTGGCACGCTCTCGCCGTCGTCGAAGCTCAGTTGGGCACTACCGACGCCGCCGGCGCGGTTGCGGCACAGGTAGTTGCTGCGGCCCTTCAGCACCGCGACGCGCAGGCCCGGCACGTGTGCCGCCACCGCCGGGACGTCGCGGTTTGCTAGTTGGTCCTGGAGGTTCTTGGTGGCGGTGGCGATGACGACGCGTCGTCCGGCGAGCGCCGCCGGCACCAGGTAGGCGAGAGACTTGCCCACGCCGGTCCCCGCTTCGATCGCTGCGGGACGCGCTCGCGACCACGCCGCCACGATGAGGCGCACCATCTCGCGCTGGCCCTCGCGGTGCTCGCCGCCGCCCGGGAGGTCTGCCGTGACGCTCTCGAGCAGCGCCAGCGCGGCGTCCACATCGATCTGGACCACGTCGTCGTCGACGTGCGCGCCGTCTTCGACGTTCGGTTCAATGTACGGGTCATCTTCGTCGGGATCGAAGGAGCGCACGCGCCGACTCTAGGGGTCGGTCTCGGGATGGCTTCGAAGGGTCAAGAACTAAGTTTTGTCTGTGCCCGACCCCCGTCCAACGGACCTGCCGACCTCGCTCGACCTGCGAGCGGTGCCCGGTCACGTGGCGATCGTGATGGACGGAAACGGTCGCTGGGCCCAGCGTCGGGGTTTACCGCGCACCGAGGGTCACGCCGCGGGCGAGACGGCGCTGCTCGACACCACCTACGGGGCACTAGCCGTCGGCCTGAAGGCCCTGACCGTCTACGCGTTCTCCACCGAGAACTGGCGCCGCCCGCTCGATGAGGTCCGCTACCTGATGAACTTCAACCGCGGTCTGCTGACGCGACGCACGGACGAACTGCACGCCGACGGCGTGCGGATCACCTTCTCGGGTCGGCGTGACCGTCGGGTGCCGCGCGGCGTCGTGCGCCTGATGGAACACGTGCAGGAACTGACGCGCCACAATCGCAAGATGACCCTCAATATCGCCTTTAACTATGGGGGGCGCGCGGAGATCGTCGACGCGGTGCGCCAGCTGGTGAGCGATGGCGTCTCACCGGCCAAGATCGACGAGCGCTCGATTCGCGCTCGGCTCTATCACCCCGAGTTGAAGGACCCGGACCTCGTGGTGCGCACGTCGGGCGAGCACCGCATGTCCAACTTCCTTCTTTGGGAGATGGCGTACTCCGAGCTGGTCTTCCCGGAGGTCCTCTGGCCGGACTTTCGCCGTGAGGATCTCTTTCGGGCGATTGAGGAGTATCAGCGACGCGAGCGCCGCTACGGCGGGGTCGACGCATGAACGTGCGCCGCGTGACGTGGATCGTCGGGCTGGCACTGTACGTGCTGCTGTGGATTCTGGCCCTCAATGGGGTCACGAGCCTCATCGCGCCCCTGGCCGTCCCGCTGGTGCTGGCGGTGATGGTGTGGCTCGGACTCCAGCTCAATCGCTATCTCGGACTGACCCCGCACCGCCCGCATTTTGACGACACCGACGAGGACGACGGCCCGACGTGAACGAGTTTCGCGATGACGCCGTCGTCCTTCGCACCTACCGCACTGGCGAGTCGGACCGCACAGTGGTGCTGTGGACGCGCGAGCACGGCAAGGTGCGTGTCTTGGCCAAGGGGGCGCGCCGAGCGACCAGTCGCCTGGGCGGCTCGCTCGAGGTCTTGGGCTACGTGCGCGTCGACCTGGTCGCCACGCGCTCAGGTTTCTTCATCGCCAAACACGTCGAGCACCTCGAGCGGCTGGCGACTCTGCGCTCGTCGTACGAGCGCATCACCGCGGGCTACGCGGTGGTCGAGATCGTCGACGCCATCCCGGCCGAAGACATCGCGGATGAAGGGATTTTCCAGCTCCTGGTTCGGGTCCTGGGAGCTCTCGACATCGCGGAGTTCGAGCCAACGCTCGTGCCGGCGGCGTTCGCGCTGCGTCTGCTGGCCCTTGACGGCTCCGCGCCGGTGGTCGACGAGTGCGTGAACTGCGGTCGCGAGGGGCCTCTCGTCGCCTTCGACGCGCAGATCGGCGGGACGCTGTGCGCGAACTGTCGCATGGGTCGTCCGCTCTCGGCTGAGGCCCTCACCCTCATGCGACGACTGGTCAGTGGCGATCTGGGGGCCGCACTGCGCGAGCGTGATCCGGCTGGCGCCGGTGAGGTCAACGCGATCGCGACCGAGTCGATCGAACAACACTTCGGGCGTCGCCTACGCGCCGCGCGTTCGACGCCGCCGCTCGCCGGGCCTAGGACGTCGTGACCCTCCCGCCGACAGACTTCGGAGTGTACGTTCACGTGCCCTTCTGCGCGCACCGCTGCGACTACTGCGCGTTCGCGACCTACGCCGACCGTGATCACTTACGTGACGCCTACGTCGAGGCGGTGCTCGTCGAAGTGCGCAACGCAGTCGCCGATGGCTTGCCGACCGCGACGTCGGTCTTCTTCGGCGGCGGAACTCCGTCGCGCATTACGCCCGACCAGCTCGTGCGGGTTCTCGACGCGATACCCCGAACTCGCGACGCCGAGGTCACGGTCGAGTGCAACCCGGAGGACGCGAGCGCCGGGCGTCTGGCCGCCTATCGAGCCGGCGGAGTGACGCGCATGAGCTTCGGCGTCCAGTCGACGCGCCCCGCGGTGCTGGCCGACCTGGGTCGCCGCCACGGCACGATGGCGCACCGCGAGGTGTCGCGCGCCGTGACCGAGGCGGGTTTTGCCACCTGGAACATGGACCTGATCGTGGGTTCGCGCGCTGAGACACTGCAAGACGTCGCCGCGACCCTGGATGACCTGCTTACCCTGGAATACCCACCACCGCACCTGAGCTGCTACGCGCTAACTCCGGAGCCGGGGACGCCATTGGGTCGCGACCCGGCGCGTCATCCGGATGAGGACGCCACCGCCGACGCCTACGAGCTGGTGGGACGCACGCTCGAGGCGGCCGGCTATCTCTGGGAGGAGATCTCGAACTGGGCCCGGGCCGGCCACGAGTGCCGTCACAACCACGTCTACTGGGACCAAGGTGACTACGTGGGATTCGGTTCGGCGGCCCACTCGCACCGCGATGGCCGCCGGTGGTGGAACGTGCGCACTCCGGACCGCTACATCGAAATGATGACTCGCGGCGAGAGTCCCGTCGCCGGCGTGGAAATGCTCGACGACGCGACACGGCGCTTCGAACGCGAGTCGCTCGCATTGCGCACGCGTCGCGGGGTGCCGGTCGAGGCCTTTGCGTCACTCGACGAGATCGCGCACCTCGTCGAGGTCGACGACCGTGTCGTGACCCTCGCGCCGAGCGGGCGACTGCTCGCCAACCAGGTCATCGTCCGGCTAAGGAACGAGAACTGACCCGGTAACCTTGGTCGATGGACTCGACGGCGCGCGACCCTGACCTACTGGACAAGGTCACCAATCTGGCCAAGCGGCGCGGCTTCGTCTTTCCCTCGGCGGAGATCTACGGCGGCTTTCGCTCCACCTACGATTACGGCCCGCTCGGGGTCAACATGCTGCGCAACGTGCGCCAGGCCTGGTGGCGCGCAATGGTCCTTCAGCGTGACGACGTCGTGGGACTCGACGCCGCCATCCTCGGTCCGCCCGCGGTGTGGGCGGCGTCGGGACATCTGGAGACCTTCACGGACCCGTTGGTTGACTGCAAGAAGTGCAAGGAACGTTGGCGCGCCGACAAGATCGACGGGGTCTGCCCCAACTGCGGCTCCACGGAGTTCACCGAGCCGCGCGCCTTCAACCTGATGTTCAAGACCCAGGCCGGTCCCGTGGAGGGCGAGGGTGCGACGACGTACCTGCGCCCGGAGACGGCCCAAGGCATGTTCACCAACTTCCTCAACGTGCTGACCAGCACCCGACGCCGTCCGCCCTTCGGCATTGCCCAGGTGGGCAAGTCCTTTCGTAACGAGATCACCCCGCAGAACTTCGTCTTTCGCACCCGCGAGTTCGAGCAGATGGAGATGGAGTACTTCGTGGCTCCGGGCGACGCCGAGCGGTGGTATCGCTACTGGATCGAAGAGCGATTTTCGTGGTACGTCGACCTCGGGATCCCCGAAGATCAGCTGCGCCGTCACGAACACGCGCCCGAAGACCTCTCGCACTACTCGCGTGGCACCACCGACATCGAGTTCCTCTACCCGTGGGGCTGGGACGAACTTGAGGGCGTGGCCAACCGCGGCGACTATGACCTCGTGCAGCACTCGACGGCCTCGGGCGTGCGCCTCGAGTACTTCGACACGGCGTCGGGTGAGCGTTACACCCCCTACGCGATTGAGCCGGCGGCCGGATCGACGCGCGCCATGATGGCGTTTCTGCTGGCCGCCTACCACGAAGACATCATCGAGGACGAGACGCGCGTCGTGCTGCGCCTGGATCCGCGTCTCGCGCCCTTCCAGGTCGCGGTCCTGCCCCTTTCCAAGAAGCCTGAACTTGAAGGTTTGTCCCGCGAGGTGGCGAACCAACTGCGCCGTGAGTTCGTGTGTGACTACGACGTCACCCAATCCATCGGGCGCCGCTACCGGCGCCAAGACGAGGTCGGCACGCCGCTGTGCGTCACCGTGGACTTCGACTCGCTGGAAGACCACGCGGTCACCGTGCGCGATCGCGACACGACCGCCCAAGTTCGAATTTCCATCGACGCGCTGGTTGGCGAACTGGCGGGACGACTGCGCGTCTCGTGAACCGCGCGCGTTCCTTCGGTGCGGTAGCCGAGCTCTACGACCTCTACCGACCCTCGCCGCCTCCGGGGTTGGCCGAGCACCTTGGACTGATTGCCGGACTCGAGGTCCTGGACGTCGCCGCGGGCACCGGACTGGTGACGCGGTACCTGCTGTCGCTGGGCGCGAACGTGACCGCGGTCGAACCGGACCCGGGGATGCGCGCCGTCCTGGAGCGGCGGTCGCCGTCGGTACGCGTACTCATCGGTGTCGCCGAGGACCTGCCCGTTGCTGACGCCACCTTCGACGTCGTCGTCACCTCGTCGGCCTGGCACTGGTTCGCTCAACCATCCTCGGCCAACGAATTCTCGCGGGTGCTACGCGACGATGGGCGACTGTTCATCCTGGGTAACGGCCTGGACCGTGAACGTCACTGGCTCGAGGACATTGCCGACTCGGGACGTAGTGAGGACCGCACACCACCCGATGAAGCGGGTCGCCACGCGTCCCAAGCGCACGAGGATCTGGCGGAGCCCTTCGTCGACGTGGAGTCCTTCACGGTGGCATGGGTGTGGCGCCGCACCGAGGAGGAGCTTCTCGGACTACTTCAGACGTATTCGGCAGCCATCGTGCGTGACGCCGACGAACGAGCCGTGCTCGTGGAGCGGGCGCGCGAAGAGCTGCGCCAAGCCGCACCCGGGGGAGTGCACGACGTGCCGATGACGATGGTCGGCGTGCGTGCGACGCGCCGAGCGCGCTAAGGCGCGGCATCGCCCTCCGAAGGGGGCAACGAGTACGTGACCTGAGCCTTGGCCACGAGTTCGCGGTCACCGCGAGAGAAGAGTTCCACGTCGACCACCGCGAGCGAGCGGCCGAGCTTGAGCAACCGACCCTGCGCCACGAGGTCGGTGAGGGTGGGCTTACGAAGAAAGTCGATGTGCAGGCTCGTTGTTACTGCGAGCAGGCGCGGACCGACGCGCGAGAGGATGGCCACCCACGCGGTCGTGTCGGCGAGCATCATCATGGCGGGTCCCGACAACGTTCCACCCGGGCGGCCGTGGAGATGCGACACCGGCAATACGACGGTCACGGTGTCGTGGCCGACCCATTCGATGATCGGAACGTCGTGGCTAGGGAATGAGGTGGCGAGGATCTCCTGGAGCGCCGTGGCGTCGAGGGCGGTTTCCACGGCCTAGTCGGTCCGGCTGTAGCGCCGCGTCGCGAGCGGTGTCAGTACGACGAGGGCCCCGAATCCCCAGGCCAGAGTCAGCCACACGGAGTTGCCGACCGGCGTTCCGAGCATGAGATTTCGAACGGCCGCGGCGGCTTGGGACACGGGCTGGTTGCGCGCGAAAACCTGTAGCCAGCTCGGCATGTCGTGCAGCGGGACAAAGACGTTGGAAGCGAACGTTAGAGGAAAGACCACCGGGAACGCCATGGCCTGGGCCGCCTCGGAGTTCGGCGCCATGAGGCCAATAAATGCGAAACCCCACGACAGGCAGTAGGCGAAGTAGAGCATCAGCAGACACGCGGCGACGTAAGAAAAGAAGCTGCCGCTGGGCCGGAATCCCACCAAGAATCCGACTCCGGTGATGATCAGCACGACGAACACGTTGCGGGCCAGGTCGGCCACAGTGCGACCGCCGAGCACGGCGAGGCGTGCCATCGGGAGGGCTCGGAATCGTTCGATTAGTCCTTTCTGCATGTCTTCGGACAGTCCGATCGCCGTGTTGATGGCACCAAAGATGGTCGTCTGGACCAGGATCCCCGGAATCAGGAAGTTGACGTAGTGACCCTTGGTGGCGCCCGTCGTCAGGATTGCGCCACCAAAGACGTAGCGAAACAGCAGTACGAACATGATGGGCTGGACGAACATGAACACGATGGCGGTAGGGATCCGGATCATGGCCAAAAGGTCGCGCTGGGCGATGACCAGGACGTCACTCGTCGCCCATTTGAGGGAGCTCTGACGGGCTGGAGCCGTCGCCGTCGCGGGTGTTGTCGTGATCACGTTCTCGCCCGCCGTCCGGACCGACCGGCCATCGCGAACTCGGTGTCGGTCGCGTCCTCTTCCGTCTTGTGGCCGGTCAGGTTGAGAAAGACGTCGTCGAGGCTCGGTTCGCGCAGCATGAGCCCGGTGATGGTGAGCCCGGCCCCATCGAGCCGGCGCATCGCCTCGGCCGCGGCCGCCGGGCCTTTGTTGATTGTCAGTTCCACGGTCGATCCGTCAATATTGGCGGGCTTTTCTGAAAGATCTCGCACAAGTTCGACCCCCCGCGTGGCCTCAGACGTGTTGGCGAAGGTCAATGAGAGCACTGTCGCGCCGAGGCGTGTCTTGAGTTCCTGTGGCGTACCCTCCGCGATGATGTGTCCGTGGTCGAGCACAACGAGCTGTTGGGCCAAACGGTCCGCTTCCTCGAGGTACTGCGTGGTGAGCAGGACTGTCACGCCACCCTCGACCAGTCGCTCGATCATCGACCAGAGGTCTTGGCGACTTTGCGGGTCGAGGCCCGTCGTCGGCTCGTCGAGGAAGAGCAAGGGTGGGTCGCCGACGAGTGCCGCCGCCACGTCTAAGCGTCGCCGCATGCCTCCGGAGTACGTCTTGCACGTTCGATTTGCAGCGTCGCTAAGCCCGAAGTCCTCCAGGAGCTGGCGCGCTCGGGGTATCACCACGTTGCGAGGTAGGTGGTTCAGCATGCCCACCATCCGCAGGTTTTCGAAGCCCGTGAGGTTCTCATCGACCGTGGCGCTCTGACCGGCGAGCCCGATGCTGCGCCGGACCTCGTCAGCGTGCGTCGCCACGTTGAATCCGTTGACCGTGGCCGTGCCGGACGTCGGTGACAGGATCGTCGACAGGATGCGGATCATCGTGGTCTTGCCCGAACCGTTGGGTCCCAGCAGTCCGAAGACCTGACCACGTGGGACGTGCAGGCTCACACCGGCGAGGGCGCGCACTTCGCCATCTTTGAAGGTGCGCACCAGGTCGACGGTCTCTACGGCGAAGTCGGACATGGGTGCGAGTCTAGAGAACGGCCGCGACACCTTCGGCTGAGCCATGACGCCCAGGCGGTACCTTCAAGTCGTGACCATTTCGGAGAACGAGATCGCCCAGGTGCGATCGGCCACGGACATCGTGGCTCTCATCTCCGAACACGTGGCGCTCAAGAAGTCAGGTCGGCGTTGGAGCGGTCTCTGCCCCTTCCACGCTGAGAAGACGCCGTCATTCTCCGTGAACGCCGAAGAAGGTCGCTACTACTGCTTTGGGTGCCGGGCCTCGGGCGACCAGATCACGTTCGTGCGCGAGATCCAACACCTCGACTTTGTTGACGCCGTGCGTCAGTTGGCCGACCGAGCGGGAATCGAGCTCCACGAGGAGGGTGCCAGCGGCCCGGCCCGCAAGGAGCGCCAGGAGTTCCTGGACGCGATGGCACGGGCCGTCACCTGGTACCACCAACGCCTCCTGACCGGGGCTGACGCTCGGCCCGCGCGGGACTATCTGCGCGAGCGTGGCATCGACGGGGGTCTGGCTCGAGAGTTCCAGCTCGGGTGGGCGCCCGACGAGTGGGACGCGCTGTCGACGTCGCTCAATCTCAGCGCCAAGGTGCTCGAAGGGACCGGGCTGGGCTTCGTGAACCGTCGAGGACGGCGCCAGGACGCGCTGCGCGCCCGGGTGATCTTCCCGATACTGGACCCCTCGGGCAAACCCATCGCGGTCGGCGGACGCGTGATGCCGGGCGCACCGGTACGGGTCGACGGTAGAGAAGAGCCCAAGTACAAGAACAGCCCCGAGACCGCGATCTACTCCAAGCGCCGGACCCTCTACGCCCTCAACTGGGCCAAGGATGACGTGATCCGCTCAGGCGAGATCGTGGTGTGTGAGGGCTACACCGACGTCATGGCCTTCTTTGCGGCCGAGATGCCGCGGGCCGTGGCCACCTGCGGGACCGCCCTGGGCGAAGAGCACTTTCGCGTGATGCGCAACTTCGCCAAGCGCATCGTTCTCGCCTACGACGCGGACTCGGCCGGTCAGAGCGCGGCGGCTTCGGTCTATCAGTGGGAACGCCAGCACGAGGTTGACGTCGCGGTGGCCAAGTTGCCGCCCGGGAGCGATCCAGCCGACCTGGCCCGGAGTGACCCGGAAGCCTTGCGTCGGGCCGTGGCTGACGCCGTCCCATTCCTTCGTTTTCGGCTCGACCGCGTGCTCGACGCGGCCAATCTGGCGACACCCGAGGGCCGGGCCCGCGCGGGGGAGGCCGCTCTCCCGGTGCTCGCCGAGCACCCCAGCGAGTTGGTTCGCGACCAGTACGTGATGGACGTGGCTGATCGACTTCGTCTGGAGTCAGCGACGCTGCGTGCGCGACTTTCCGAGATCGTGCGAGGCGGCGAGTCACGGGCCGCACTCCCCACGACGGCATCGGTCGCGAGAGAGCGGGTGACGGAACCGCTCGTGACTGCTCCCATGCCGCGCCCCGGTTACGAAGCCCTCCGACTTCAGTACCACTGCGCTACGGAGGTTCGCGGACGGCTACACGCCGTGTACTTCGTGAACGAGGTCCAACGTTCGGTCTTCGAAGGGCTCGAGACGGGTCGGCCGGCGTCGGAGGTGATCGACGAAATGCTCCGTGACGGCGACGACGTCGCGGCCCACGTGCTGAGCCAGCTCGTCGTCGACGACTTGGACCGCGACTACAGCGCGAGCGACGTCACGGCGGTGGTGGCCCAACTGTTACGTACAGCGATTCCTCTGGAACTTAAAGCTGTGGAACGCGAGATGCGCGACGGCACGATGTCGCCCCAGACGGCCAAGGCGACCATTGACGACGTGATGGCTCGATTAGACCTTCTCGAGTCGGCCCACAGCGACGTCGCCGAGGACGACCTGCGCGACTGGTTGCTGGCGCGCACCGCTGCTTCAAGCCCGTGAGTGAGACGCGTGGTGTCATCGGTGGGCTGAACATGACGGCCCCTCTGAGCGTGGACGAGGAGCGGCGCCTCTATCCCGTCATCCAACGCGGCCGAGAAGCGGCGACGGAACTGGACACGGGAGTGTCAGACGAAGTCGAGCGCCGACGGCTCCTTCGGGTTCGCCACGCCGGTCAAGAGGCCGAGTCGCGACTTTTGCAAGCCACCTGCGGACTGGTGCGCGTGCGAGTCATGGAGCGTGGCTATCGATTTGGCAACGAGGAGCTCGAAGCGGCCGGGGTCGAGGGCCTGGTCAACGCTCTTCACCGATTTGACCCGGAGAAGGGGACCCGCTTTTCGACGTACGCGAACTACTGGATCATGAAGCTTGTGAATCAAGCCGTGCAGCAGCAAGCGGGTTTGACCGACACCGAGATGCGTCAGGTCCTGGCGGTCCAGAAACTCGAACGAGCATCCCCAACTCATCCGGTGACCGCGCGTTCAGTCGCACGAGAGTTGGGAGTGTCGACGACCAAGGCAACCGAGATCATCCAGATGGCGCGAGACCTCGAAGCTCGCCGCTTCGAACCATCCGCGATGGACGACACGATTGACCTGCGCCAACCGGCCGATCCATCCGACGCGCCGGCGTGGGTGATCGACGAACTCCGCCGACTGTGCGGCGACGACTTCGACTCGTTCTGGCAGTACACGTTTCATACCGCGTCGCTGGAAGAGATCGCCCGTGGTCGCGGAATCAGTCGCCAGGCGCTGTCCAAACGACTGGAAAGATGCCGACGCGCGGTGCGCGAAAGCCCGTCGGCCGAGCGACTTCGCGCGTGGTTCGCCAGCCAGTAATGAGGTGACCGGTGCTAGTGTCTCGTGTGCCTTCGGGCGCCTTCCCAGATAGCTCAATTGGCAGAGCAAGCGACTGTTAATCGCTAGGTTGCAGGTTCGAGTCCTGCTCTGGGAGCCCTGTGATGTCTCATTATTTCTGGGACAAACGAACCCTCAGAGCCTAACTCCGCGGGCTTGGTAGTCGCGCGAGGGGTCGAGCGTGAGGTGTCGGATCACGTCACCGTCTTCATTGATAACCCTCACGTCGCGGTCCGCCATCAAGATGAGGACACGACGTCCCGCGTGAGCGCGTCCGAGCCCGATGTGGTGGAGCCGGGCGCGGTAGCGCAGGGTCACGCAGCCGGTCTTGTCGACTTTGTCGTGACGCACCTTGGTGGTGGCCAGCACCGGCTGGCCATCGATCACCGGCGTGGCCTTATCCATCGCGCGCCACGCGTGCATCGGCGGGCAGTTGCGCGCCTGGTGGGGACGCTCCTCGTTGTAGATATGCACGAAGCGGTCGATCTGGGCTTGCAGCTCGGTGAGTGTCAGCGCCGCCGGGCGCTTTCGTAGCCACTTCTTCAGGGTCTTGTGGTAGCGCTCGACCTTTCCTTGAGTCTGTGGATGGTAGGGCTTGCCGTGCTTGAAGGTGATCCCGAGGGCCACGAGGTCGATCTCCAGGCCCGTCGTGGCCCCGCGGTAGGAGGCGGTGTAGATGGCGCCGTTGTCGCTGAGCACCGAGCGCGGCAGCCCATAGTTAGCGGCGCAGTCAAAGAAGATGCGCACCACGTCCATGGCCGTGGTCACCGGCACCGCGACGCTCGCGAGCACCGCGCGGCTGTAGTCGTCGATGAAGTTGACGATCTCGACGGGCTGGTCGTTCGCCAGGTGCCAGTGGGTCATGTCGGACTGCCAGCAGTCGTTGGGCAGCGCCGACTCAAAGCGCAGCCAGGAGGACCTTGGTCGCTTCTGGGGCTGGGGGGTGACGAAGCCGCGCCGCACGAGCACCCGGTGAATGGTCGACAGCGACGGGGCGTCGGGTCCCAAGTGGTAGCGAATGGTGCGCGCACCGTCGTCGAGGCCCTCTTCGGCTAGGCGCTTGCGCAGCACCACGATGCGGTCTTCCAGCAATGCCGGCGTGCGCGACGGCGCCACCTCGGGGCCGCGCTTGAGCGGCACCAGCGCCGCGTCGCCGCCCTCGCGATAGAGCGCCACGTGGCGGTGAACCCAGGACTTCGAACGTCCCGTCGCCGAGGCCACCGCACGCAGCGAGCGACCCTCCACCAGCACCGCGTTCACGCAGTAGTTGGCCAGATCCACGGACACCTCCCGAGCAGGTGTCCCAGAAACTATGAGACATGCTGTCCCAACAACTGTGGGACCTCAGACTGCTCTGGGAGCCCAATTCCGCGCAACTGCCAAGCGCCCCGCGTCACCATCACGACCCGGTCACAACCTTCTGTCAACTGCTCAATAAAAGATATTGTTTGTGTAAGTCTGGAGTGTGATTCGGAAAGTTACCGTCTTTTTGAGCGTCCTCACGGCGGCCGTGGGGACGTGGACGTGGTCGCTGGGGCACTCGCAAGTGTTGCTGTGTAGTTCGTACGCCAGCCAGGTCAAAGGATCGAACGCGGGAGTCGCGTGCGCGAGGGCATCGTCGAGCTTCATGATCGGCGTCGCGCTGACCGCGGGCAGTCTGGTCATCTTGGTACTCGTGCTCTTCGCCATGGCCAAGCAAAAGCGTCTCAACCAGTGGGGAGACGCGCTACCCCGGATACCGATCGCTACTCAACACGTCGTTGGATCGGCTGTCGGTTAACAGACAAGTTCGACGGTGTCGCACCGCATCAGGACTGCGAACCTCACCACCTATCTTCGAATTCAAAGACGCACTACTACCAATCGCTCATCGCGGACCTGACCTCCGACGAAGTCACAATCCGTTGTCGCGTTAGTTGAACATTCTCCTTTCAGTACCAGCGAGCGGTCTCGACGCAACTGATGCTGTTACCTTGGTTGGAGATTTCCGACGCATCGCCATGAATCGGTGCTCGAAAATAGGGCCGTAGCTCAGTGGTTAGAGCAGGGGACTCATAATCCCTCGGTCGTGGGTTCGATCCCCACCGGCCCTACCGCGTCACATTGAGGAACTCACTTGAGCCACGGCCGCGGCCACTGCGGGCGCCCTTGCGACCACGTCAAGGTGTTCGCCATGCAACTCAACAACTGGCCAGCCACGTCGTCGGGCCTCCTCGGCATCATCCACGTAGGCGTCACTGAGAAGTACGTATCCATTTCCAACCGCGGGCCACTTCCGAAGAGGTGGTACCGATCCGTAGAAGTAGCTGAGTGGGATTCTTGGAAGTTCCAACTCGATGAGTTCGCGCTTCTCGGAATCCGGAACGAGTGATGCCATCATGTCCGGTCCGAACCATTCGGACCATGGGGGTAACAGCCCATCCACGGCGATAGCGGACAACTTTTTCAGAAGAACGTCAGGCATTAGAGGAGTGGCAGATGTCGTTGCCGGTATACCTGCGTCAACAAAGACCATTGATGAGCCTCGGGCGTTGCACCGGTCCACAATCGTCGGTAGAAGAGGCCCTGCTCCGCTATGTGCGACGAATACTGCATCTTCTTTGTCGGAGACATGGGAAACGGCTTGTGTCACGACTTCCTCCCAACCACCAAAGGTTGCGGAGGGACTAATAGTGAGAATCTCTGCCGTGTGACCCATGCCCCGCAATTCCTCAGAGACCCACTTCCACGTCGTGGGCCCGACGACAGGACTGTGGAGCAACAAAAAACTCGCCATGAGCGAATCCTACGGATGCTCAATTCTGCGGGACGGTCGCTCCAGACTCGCGGGCAATGTCGACGCGTCCACCGCCTGAGTGTTGTCGCCACTCCGGCGGTGGAGCGTCCTTCGCGAATTTATCTCGGTTGCATGGAGCGTTCGATTACGCGAACCTTCGATGTCACGACATCGCGTTGGAAAAATCCGGACTGTCGAATCGCCGCGGCGACATCTGGCGCCTCGAGGAGCCACCGAGTGAGCGTCCCATGACGAATCCGCCAAAGGCGACCAGCAGCACTCCAGGACCGCTCGAGTAACCGAGCCAATACGCGAGAGTCATGTGCGTAGTCGCGGGTTGGAAGTAGCTCGCCACCACCACGGGCCACACGACGGGAGCGACCGTGAGCCAGATACCACTCAGCACGAGGATGAGCCCGAAACTCACGAGAACCGCGTCGGACCGACGCTCTAACAGGTGACGCGCCCGAGTCAGAATGACCAGGCAGGCGACCAATCCGACGGCGCCTGGAACAAGCGCGGCGAGGATGTGAACTCGGTCCCAGGTCCACGACGACGTGCCGTCCGCTGAATAACCAAACGCTGGGCCAAGGAAGGGGACGATCCCCGCCCAAGCTGAGAGCAAGAGCGCCACGAACCCCCCGAGAATCAACCCCAGCGACGCTGCAGGCGCGCGGTCAACGGCACGAGGAGATCGAGGTGCGGCCGGCCGCCCACTCGCCATCACATCCGCGACCGGGCGTGTGGTCGTCTCCTTAACAGGAGCGTTCATATCGTCGGTCACGTTCGTATCGTCATTCTGGACAGATGTTGAACGGTGTTGGAGCGTCATAACTCCTCCTTTGTCGCCATCAATTTTAATTTCGGGAGGTCACCTTTCATTCTGAGAATTACCGCAGAATCTCCTGTTATCGTGCCTATGACCTCGCACGCGTTCCGATCAGCGGTTTCTTATTTCAACGCGCGAGTGACGATCGAATCGGATCGCGAAATCGTTGATCGGAACGCCTGATCATTTCAGGGCATCGTTTTGTGCGTGGCCTTGGGCGATGGTGGACATGTCGGGCAAGCTCGTCGTCAAGCTCGCTTGGAACACGCGCTTCGCTCTATGTAACTGACGAGTGCCGCTCACCAGTCTCGACTGTTGGAACAATCAAGCTTGGACTTACGAGTTCATCCGCTGCGTCGGGCGCTTCGACTCGTTGTCATCGTGGCGAACATAGGGATACCATCATTCGATGGCTGACTTCGAGAGTCCCACGGACTTCATCTTCAATCGGGCACCAATAAGCGATCCCGAGGCTTTCGCTCGCGACGCGAACGCGGCGTCATGGTTGTACCTATGTGGCGAGGAGTTCGCGTCGATGGAAGGGGGGATGTCCTACGAACAGGTCCAATCGGCAGTGGCCGAATCGGCCAATGTCATATCCGATCCACCACGTGAACTCGATATGGACTTAGCACGACGCCAAGTCGCTGCGCTCGAAACATTGCCGCGGCCAACTCTGGTGACGTGCCGGTCGGGCCCGCGATCCTCCGCCTTGGTCTACCTTTACGCGGGCCTCAAAGAAGGCGCTTCAGCCGACGAGGTGTTGGCACGGGCCGAACTGGACGCGGCGCCGTTCGCCGGATCCGAACAACTCCGGTCCTGGGTCACGCAGGGCCTGGTTGAGCTTGCCCCTCATTGAGTGTGACGTAACGGACTCAGGTGACGCTATCGAGTCGGCGTGTAGAGAGTTGCGCCAGTTGAGTGCCGGACTACCAGGCAAGCATGTCGTGGCGTCGGCTCCAAGATTAGGTACGACCACAGGAAGAACGTCGAAATGTCCGAGACCAAGGTAGGAGTTGATATGGGAGTTGAGCGCCTACAGGTGCAGAGGACGATCGCGGCCGCGCCGGCCGCCATTTTTCGAATTCTGTGCGACCCACAGGGTCACGTGGACGTCGACAGCACCGGAATGCTGCAGTCCTTCACGGGCGCCGCAGCCCAGGGTGTGGGCGACACCTTCATCGTCCACATGGACCGCGAGGCTTTGAACGACTATCCGTTGGGTCAGTACAACGTGACGGTCACGATTGCATCGTTTCTTCGCGACCGCGAGATCTCGTGGACGATTCTGGGCCGCATTCGTCCGCAAATGGGTCACGTGTACGGCTACCAATTGGAGCCAGTGGAGAATGGGACTCTCGTCACGTCCTTCTACGACTGGTCGAGTGCCGACCAGCATTGGAAGGACGCGGGAGTGTTCCCGGTGGTCTCGGAAGCGGCCCTGCGCGCAACGCTCGGAATCCTCGCCCGTGTCGTTGCCCGGACCCAATCCGAGGACTAATCGCGTCGGCCAACGCGGTATGCGCTTCTGCGAGTCTTTCCGGGTGAACGCAATGCGTTGCGAACGGGGCCGGTCGACCGGTCCAACAGTGATGACTGTCTTCGAGCGAGTTCACAGGCGATTGGGCTTCCCACGAGGTTGTAGACCGCAGCGTCGCTCACCAATGAGTGGACAAACGAATGCCCGGGCGAGGCACCGGTGGGTCCCCTTTCTTCGAGTCGAGCATCGATGAAGCTCCGGTCCCGTATCTCTCACCTGAATGTTCGACTGTGGGATGACAAGGGACGGGCGATTCTCAAGTCGACGGTTGAAAACATGAGCGAGGATCGTGTCAACGTCGCCGCCGGCGCGTTCGCTTATCGCTGGTTTCTCTCGATCTTTCCGATGATTATTGCCCTACTGGGTATCGCCTCACTGGTGACCCTGCCGAGCACGGTCGTAGTGGACTTGATTAACGGGGTGACCAAGACACTGCCGTCCGGTGCCGCGCACGTGTTTACCGACGCAATTACCCACGCCACTCGCCGCACGAGTACGGACATGGGGGCCACGGTGTTGGCGTTGGTCGTCGCGCTCTGGAGCGCGGTATCCGGGATGGTGATCGTCGAAGAGGGACTCGACATGGCGTACGGATTGGCCGCCGACCGGTCGTTCTTGGCCAAGAGGGTGGTCGCGCTGCAACTCCTTTGTGGTGGGATCGTTCTCGGTGGCAGCGCGTCAGCACTGACGGTCTTTGGAGCACCACTCGGCAACGTCATACGAGGAGCGGTTCCCGTCAGCGGCGCCGTCTTTCCGGTTCTGTGGTGGATTGTGCGCTGGGTGGTGGCCCTCGTGTTGATCAACCTCCTCTTTTCCTTCCTCTACTACCTCGCGCCAAACCATCCTCGACGCAGGTGGAGGTGGACGAGCACCGGGGCCATCATCGCGACCATTCTGTGGGCACTCGTGTCCTACGGGTTCTCTCTCTACACCACGGACTTCAGTTCTTACGACCGGACCTATGGCGCGTTCGCCGGCGTGGCGATCCTGATCTTCTGGCTGTACCTGACCGGACTGGCGATCTTCGTCGGGGGAGAGGTGAACGCCGCCGTTGAGAGGCTGGCCCCCGCACGCCAGACGTGAGAGAGCCCCCGCGTACGGTGTGGACGTGACCACCGAGAGTTCGTCGTACGACTACCACGGAGCGTTGGTCGTCGTCGAAACGGACAACGGCGAGGTCGTGTTCATCCACCCACCCGGCGCCGCGGGCGACGCGACAGCGTCGCTACCGAGTGATCCGTGCGCACCGGGAGAGACGCCCGAGATGGGTGCCGTGAGGATCGTGAGGGAGAAGACCGGGCTGAATGTCGAGATCTCCAGGGAGTTCGTCACGTTCATCCAAGAGGGAACGCCAACGGGAACCATGTGCGCGCATGGCTACATCGCGCGAGTGACGGGCGGTGAGCTGTTAGACAATGGTCCGGAAGGAGCGGCTCGGGCGTATCCGGTGACGTCACTCCCGTCGATCATGCCCATTCGAGTGGCCAATCAACGAACCCTGGCGGCGTATCTGGCTCAGCGTTCCGTTGACGGCTGACTGGCCTCGCGCGACAAACGTCTCTTGTGCTTTCGGTCATTGGACCGGGCGCCGCGACCAACAGTCAGGTGGGTGGCTGCTCCGATGAGGCCTTCTGGGAGTCCTTGAACAGTTTGTGCTGCGCGAGGATGTGCTCGAGCGACGCGCCTTCGTTGGGTACGTCTGGGTGGTGATGCTTGCACAGGTGGTAAGGGGTGCCTTCGAGTTGATGGTGGCCGATCCTCCAGCATCCCTTGGTGTGGCAGTTGACCTTTCGAACGCCCGTGTAGACGCCAACACTGACCGCGCCGATCAGGGTGGCTTCACCCAGGTCGGATCCAAAGCCTGACCAGAATCCGTAGTAGCCACCCGGCTCATTGACCGTGCCGGTGTGGATGGCCAGCCAGTGTCGCACAGCATCGAACGAGATCGCCAAGAACACGATGCCCACGACGAGGGCGGCAAGGACCAACAGAATCGAGAGTTTCTTTGTCACCTTGTCGCCTTCAATCCGCACTTCCGGGGGACTCCCCTAAGTTCGATGATGCCAGACGTTGCAGGGATCAAGTGGACACTGGCTTTCGCGACGGGACATCGCTCGTGTCGCGCCGCCGCGTGTCAACCCTCTTCAATCCAGTCGACGGCGTCACCTTTCTCCTCGAACCCGACGATGTCGGTGATCAGACCGTGAGCGACCGTGAAGACCTGCCATCGAACCACGGGGTCGCCGTGATGCTCGTCGTCAAGACCAAGGACGACAAGCCCGATGAGGATCTTGTCTTCTTTGACCTCCAGGTCGGTGATGCGCGCCGTTGCGCCGGCGAACTTTCCGCGTTGATACCACTGAAGGACTTGCTGTTTGCTTTGACACGGTGGAGACTTCGCGCCTGGTGGACCCCAGGTGACGTTCGGTGCGAGAAGATCGGCAATGGCGTCCAGGTCCGCCGACTCCATTGCCGGGCGAAGTCGTAGAGAGACCTCCACGCCGGAGTCAAAGATTGACGACACGACTATCCCCTTCAACAACTGCTCGCCGCGCTCGCGGATCGCGCGCCCTAAGCCTACGTGCGAGGGTCTGTTTGGCGGCCTGCTCGATTTGCGTGACGGTGCCGTCATGGAGTCACCTTGACGTGGTGACGAACCGCTACGCGACTACGGAAGTGCGTCGGCCCTCACTCGATGAAGCACGCGCATGACGAGCGAGGAACACTCCCGCGGTCACGAGCGGCCGTGGTGGCTCGTCTGGGACACCGTGGCGATTCTCGTCTTCGTCGCGATCGGCCGGGTTGTGCACGATCACGGTGTTCGTCTCGCCGGAATGACCAGGACCTCATGGCCGTTCCTCGTGGGTCTGGTCGCCGCGTGGTGGCTGGTGCGACGGCGACACTGGGACGGCGGGGCAGTGGGCGTGGGATTCGTGGTGCTCACGACGACGGTGGTGGTGGGCATGGTGCTGCGCGTCGTCTCGGGTCAAGGCACCGCCGTGGCCTTCATCGTGGTCGCAATCCTCTTCCTTGGTGCACTCATGGTTGGTCCGCGCGTCGCACTGGTCCGACGCCGGTCGCGCCCGGGGTGACGCGACCGGCGTCGGAGAACTAGAGGGCGAAGATGACTTTGACCTGCACCGAGACCGACTGGGTCCCACCCTGGATGGGCACCGATGCCTTGAAGGCGGCTGCGGTGTCTTGGGCGGTGGCGTACATCGGGAAGACGTAGGAGTTGGAGTTCTCCAGGTCGACGATCTTGACGATGTGTCCGAGGTGAGCGCCGCCACCTAAGGCCACCTCTGACGCCGCAGTTCGGGCGTTGCGCATGGCTTTGGCGCGAGCCGCCGCGAGAAGCTTCGAGTCGTTGGAGATCGACAACGTGATTCCGTTGAGTTGGATGCCGTTGCCCACAGCGTTGGCCGCCGCGTCAATGGCCGCCCCCGCCTTCTTTAAGGGGTGAATCGTGACCGTGAGGCTGTTCACGACGGTGAAGCCCGTGACGTAGCCCGACGAGTTCGTATTTTGGTAGAGGTTGAGGCCTGACGTCTGCAGGTCCTTGCGGCGCAGCCCCCGATGCTCCAACGCCGCGATCAACGCGTTGACCCGTGCGTTGTTCTCGTTCAAGGCGGCGGTGGCGGTCGTCGCCGTTGTCTGAACACCGAGTTGGACGGTGGCGGTGTCGGGGGTTCCCTTGACTGCTCCTGATCCGGTGACCGAGATGGTTCCCGCCGTCGACCTCGTCGAGTGCCCTAGTGCCGCGCCCGCGGCGGCCACGATGATCAGCAGGGCCACGACGACCACCACGACGACCGCCGCGCGAGACACGCGCATTTGTGGGCGAGGTGAGAGAACGGTGTTGTCAGTTTGTTCTATGTGATTGCTCATGGCTTCTCCTCGAGTGCCGAATATCGACACCACGTCAGGGATGTCGGGGTTTTCCCCGATCGTGCCTGTCACCTCTCTTCTGTGCGCGCGGCGCCGACACTTACACGCCACGTGCAGTGTTTTTGTTCGCGAGTCGCGAATGCGACGCGATGTTGCGTCCTCACGAACCGAATTCGCACGCCGCGTGCCGACGTTCATTGATTCACTTTGACGCGCCGTCTAATGTCGACGTGGACCGTGGGCACTGTCTCGGTCGGAGGGAAGCCGGGGACCTTAACCAATGGTTCAAAAGCAGAGTCGCTCTGTCCCGGTGATGCGCACCGTCTTGGAAGCCGTCGCCGATCGGCTTCGCGACGGCGACGAGCGACTCCTTCGGATTCCTGAGGTCTGCCGCGCGACCGGGGTCAACTACGGTTCCGTCTACCACCACTTCGGGTCACGCGAGGGCGTCATCGAGGCCGCGTACGAGATGATGTTCTCCGAGATCATTGAGCAGGACTTGGCCATGGTGCGCCGGGCGGTCGAGACGACCACCTCCAAGGACGGCTTTCTGTTGGCTATCCAGGGGGTTCTGGAGACCGTGTCGACGGGGCCGGACCGACGCGCCAGCCGGGCGATGCGACTGCGGATTGTCGCGGCGTCCACGACCCGGCCCGACCTGCGCGAGGTCATCAGCGCGTCTCAGGCGGCACTGACCGCCGAGCTCGCGGGGATCGTGGAGTTCTGTCAAGAACAGGGCTGGGTCCGAGCGGACATTTCATCGCGGTCGATAGCCGTCATCTTGCAGGTCGTGATCTTCGGTCGGAATCTTGACGACCTCTCCTCCGAGCCGATTCCCGAAGAGGAGTGGTCAGCCTTCATGTTCCAACTCTTCACACTTCTGCTCACGCCGGCCTGACCGTCGTCGACGCCTGTGGTGAGATGAGGTGGTGAAGATTGCGTCGGCCGTCGCCGTCTTAGCCCTGGTTATCGCGACGGGGCTGGCCGCTGGTGCGGCGCGCGCGACCACGTCGGCGGCGCCGCTCGCGGTGCCGTGCACCACTACGGCGTTGGGCGAGGCGTTCACTGGTGCCCTGGCACTTCGTTCGTTCCAGGCGTGGGGCTGCACGGGTGACTTCGCGTACGCCTGGGCGACGATCGGATCTGAACCGAATGAGATCAGCGTGACCGAAGTGCTGCACATCGACCCGTCGGCCGGTCGTTGGGTGATCGTGTCGCGCCTGACCTACTGCCGACCCGGCGCGCTGCCCGAGCCGATCTACCGGCGCGGCTGCTTCTCCAACTGACGTGACCGAGCAGCCCGACGAGGGCGTGCACCCGCGCCCGCGTGGCGGTCGTCGCCGCGGACTCGGCGCACTGGCGTGGGCGTCGACCCAGGACCTGTTCAACCAGCGCACGGCATTCGGGCGATTGGCGTTGGTGCACGTCGTGATGATGGCGGGCGACACGTTGGTCACGATCTCGCTCGCGGGCTCGCTGTTCTTCTCGGTCAGCCCCACCGAGGCCAAGGGCCGCGTTCTGGCGTACCTTCTACTCACGATTGCGCCCTTCGCGGTCGTGTCGCCGCTCCTCGGGCCCTTGATCGACCGGTCCGTGAGCGGACGTCGGGCGTTGGTGGCCGTCTCGGCCGGCGTGCGCGCACTGCTCTGCTGGTCGATGAGCCAGCACCTGCACTCCCTGTGGCTGTTTCCCGAAGCCTTCCTGGTTCTCGTCTCGTCGAAGCTCTACGTCGTCACGCGCGGGGCGTTGGTGCCCGAGATGGCTCGCACCGACCAGTTCCGCGAACGAGGTGCGAGCGTGGACCACGCCGGCTGGCCCCTCGACGCGACCGAGGAGGGCCAGGGCTTTGCTGGCTTCAACGCACAACTCACGCTTCTCGGCACGCTGGCCGGCCTCGTGGTCGGAACGATCGGTGCGGGGATCCTCAAGGGACTCGGTGCGACCAGCGTGCTGGTCGTGGCGGCCGTCACCTACGCCGCGGCCGTGGTGGCGAGCCTTCGTCTCCAGCGTCCCGCCGGGGTGGTCCAGCAGTCCTTCGACGCGTTGTCCCAGGATGAACGTGATCGCCACGCCCTCAACCCCTTCGGTGACGTCGAAGTCTCGTGGGGGCTGTCGGCCACGGCGATCATGCGATTCGCGGTCGGATTCGCGACCTTCCTCCTGGCCTTCGGACTTCGTCGGGCGCACGCCGGTCTGTGGTGGTTCGCGCTGGCCCTCGGCCTGAGTGCCGTGGGTGCCCTGGCGGGATTGGGGGCGGTGACCCGGCTGCGTAACCGATTGCGCGAATCCACTTTGCTCGCCTGGTCGCTACTAGCCACGGCGGCCGGCGCGGCGTTCGCTGCGCTGCACGCCACGCTCATAGTGCAGACTCTCTTCGCTGGCTGGCTGGGGCTCTGCGCCGCGGTGGCCCAACCGACCTTCGACGCGATCACCCAGCGCCACGTGCCCCTCGGGGCACAGGGTCGCACCTTCGCGCGCTTCGCCGTTCGCCAGCAGTTGCTCTGGGTCGTGGGCGCCGTCATCCCGGTAGGGGCGGCGCTGTCGTTCGCCCAAGGCGATGCGGCGCTCGCCGTGCTGCTCGGCGTCGCCGGGGTCACCTACGCCCTCGGTCGGCGCTTCGCTCGCTCCTGAGTGCGGCCGCTCTTTCTACACTGGCCTTGTGAGCGAACGCGCAAGCGCGGCGTCGAACATTGGACCGACTGACCACCGGCCCCACGTCGTCATCGTTGGCGGGGGATTCGCCGGACTCGCCACCGCGCGGGGACTGGCCAACCGGCGCGTGCGCGTCACCCTGATCGACAAGCACAACTTCCATACCTTCTTGCCACTCCTCTACCAGGTCGCGACCGCCGGGTTGGAGCCGGCCGACGTGGCCTATCCCATCCGAACAATCTTCGGACACGCCGACAACATCCGTTTCCGCCACGCTCGTGTCGCGTCGGTGGACGCCGAGCACCACGTCGTCGTGCTCGAAGACGGATCACGAATCACCTACGACCACTTGGTAGTAGCCACCGGTGCGACCGCGGCGTACTTCGGCGTGCCGGGAGCGACGCGTTTCGCTCTGCCGCTCTACACGCTCGCCGACGCGCGTCATCTGCGCAACCGGCTCCTGCTCGCCTTGGAGGACGCCGACGTGAGGGCCGAGTCCGGGTCGGTGGCGCTCACCTTCGTGGTCGTTGGCGCAGGACCGACCGGTGTCGAGACGGCGGGTGCACTGAGCGAGCTCATCAGCATCACCATCCGACGCGACGGGCTTCGCCTGGACCCCGCGACGGTGCGCGTGATCCTCGTCGACCTCGGAGACCGCGTCTTGGGCTCGTTCTCAACCAGCGCTTCGCGCTACGCCTTGCGCGCCCTGAACCGGCTGGGCGTGGAGATCCAGTTCGGACGTTCAGTGGTGGAGGTCGAAGAGGGTGCCATTCGATTCGCCGACGGGGAACGCCTCGAGACCGCGGCCGTGGTGTGGGCCGCCGGCGTGACCGCCGGCGGAACTCTGGCCGACGGACTGTCGACAGAGCCAGGACCGGCGGGCCGTGCCGCGGTGGGCGCGGACCTTCGGGTCGTCGGACGAGAGGACGTCTGGTCGATCGGCGACGCCGCGGCCGTGCCCTTTGGCGCTGGGGTCTATCCCCAGCTGGCACCGGTGGCCATCCAGTCGGGGCGTCACTGCGCGAGACAGATTCTGCGGGTGCTCGACGGTCAGCCAACGCAACCGTTCAGGTACCACGACAAGGGCATCATGGCCACGATTGGTCGTCGCGCCGCGGTCGCGCAGCTGCCGCGGATCGGTGTGATTAAGGGAACGTTGGGTTGGCTCGCCTGGCTGGGGCTGCACCTCTTCTACCTGGTGGGATTTCGTAACCGTCTGCGCGTGCTGATCAACTGGACCTGGCGCTACTTCGACTGGCCCTCGGGTCCGCGGCTCATCGTCGCCGACGCCGAGACGGTGGAGTAACTATGCGCTCGTGGCGCCCGCCGGCGCTGGTGTGATCAAGGCCATCAGCGCCTCGGTGAAGACGGGCAGGTCGGGGGGCCAGCGCGAGGTGACCAGATTGGCGTCGACGACGACCGGCGCGTCGGTCCAGAGGCCACCCGCGGCCCGCACGTCCTCGGGCACCCCGTCCTCCCAGTACGAGGTGAGGCGTCGTCCCTCGACCACGCCCGCCGAGGCTAAGAGCCAGGGTCCGTGACAGATGGCGGCCACCGGCCGGTCCTCGTCGAAGAACCAGCGGGCGATCCTCCGCGCGTCCTCGTTGTCGCGCACCGTTGCCGGCGCGCCGTCGGGCGAGCCACCAGGTATGAACAGCAGTTGGTACCGCGCGGGGTCGACGTCGGCGATGAGGAGGTCGGGCACGAGTCGGTAGCCGTGCTCCCCGCCGATCTCGCTCATCGTGGGCGCCGCGATGTCGACGCCGACGCCGGCCTCCAGGAGTCGAAAGTACGGCACGATCAACTCAAGGTCCTCGAACTGATTCGCCGTGATGATCAGGGCGCGAGTATCAGTGGCGGGACTGGGTGATTGGACATCGTCCAGTCGCATGGTCTCAGGGTATCCGCCGCCGTCGCGGCGGGGGAGCTGTGGCCGGGCCGCTAGCCCAGACGAGCCTCGAGGTCGTCGATTTCGCGACGCAGTCGCTCGGGCAAGTGCTCGCCGAACTGCTCGTAGTACTTCCGGATCAACGGGACCTCGGCGCGCCACTCGACCGGGTCCACCCGCAGGAGTTGCTCCAGGTCGTCGGCTGTCACCTTGAGGCCGCTCACGTCGAGCGCCTCCGGCGTGGGCACGTCGCCGATCGGCGTCGCGACTGCGTCGCCGCGGCCCGCGGTGCGCTCGAAGATCCACTCCAGGACCCGGCTGTTCTCGCCGAACCCGGGCCACAGGTACTTGCCGTCGCTGCCCGTGCGGAACCAGTTCACGTAGAAGATCTTGGGCAACGTGGCCTCGTCGAAGCGATCCGAGAAGCTCAGCCAGTGGCCCCAGTAGTCGCCCATGTTGTAGCCGCAGAAGGGCAGCATCGCGAACGGGTCGCGGCGCAGCTGGCCGACGGCACCGGTCGCCGCGGCGGTTGTCTCCGATGACACGATCGAGCCCAGGAAGACTCCGTGGTCCCAGGAGCGCGCCTGGAACACGAGGGGCACCACCGAGCCGCGCCGCCCCCCGAAGAGGATGGCGTCGATTGGCACGCCGGCGGGGTCCTGCCACTCCGGGGCGATCGCCGGATCCTGGCTCGCCGGGGCGGTGAAGCGCGAGTTGGGATGCGCCGCCGGTGTGCCCAGCGCGGGTGACCACGGCTGGCCGCGCCAGTCGGTGAGGCCCTCGGGTGGATCGCCGAGCCCCTCCCACCAGACGTCGCCGTCGGCCGTGAGCGCCACGTTGGTGAAGATGGTGTTGGCCTGGATGGAAAGCATGGCATTGGGATTGGTGACCATGTTGGTGCCCGGCACGACGCCGAAGAATCCCGCTTCGGGGTTGATCGCGTAGAGCCGCCCGTCCGGTCCGGGCTTCATCCAACAGATGTCGTCGCCGACCGTTTCGACCTTCCAGCCCGCCAGGGTGGGGATCATCATGGCCAGATTGGTCTTGCCGCACGCGCTGGGGAACGCCCCGGTCACGTAGCGCGACTCGCCGGCTGGATTGGTCAGCTTCAAGATGAGCATATGTTCGGCCAGCCAGCCCTCGTCTCGCGCGAGCACCGACGCGATGCGCAACGCGAAGCACTTCTTGCCCAGCAGCGCGTTGCCGCCGTATCCGGAGCCGTAGGAGGTGATCTCGCGGGTCTCGGGGAAGTGAACGATGTACTTGTGGTCGGGGTCACAGGGCCAGGGAACGTCGGCCTGGCCTGGCGCCAGCGGCATGCCCAGCGAGTGCAGACACGGCACGAAGGTGCCGTCGTCGCCCAGCGCGTCGAGTGCGCCGCGGCCCATGCGCGTCATGATCCGCATCGAGACCGCGACGTAAGCCGAGTCGGTGATCTCGACGCCGATGTGGCTGATGTGCGAGCCCAGCGGCCCCATGCAAAAGGGCACCACGTACATGGTGCGGCCCGCCATGCAACCGGCGAAGAGGCCGCGCAGTGTCTCGCGCATCTCGGCCGGGTCGGTCCAGTTGTTGGTGGGTCCCGCGTCGATCTCGCGCTCCGAGCAGATGAACGTGCGGTCCTCAACGCGCGCCACGTCACCGGGGTCCGACGCGGCGTAGTAACTGTGCGGGCGCTTGGCCTCGCTGAGGTGAGTGAAGGTGCCATTGGCCACGAGCAGCGCGCACAGCTCGTCGTACTCCTCGGCTGATCCGTCACACCACTGGATACGATCGGGTGTAGTGAGCGCCGCGACCTCTTCAACCCATGCAATCAGTCGTTTGTTCCCGGTGGGGTACGTCACCTGCCGTCCTCTCAGTACTCGCGCGTTGCAAGGTCGCGACGCTGCTCCCTAGCCATGCCCGCGCCTGACGACCCACCCACTCCCGATCAGGAGCCTTATCGTCGCGAAGATGACATCTTGGAGCGTATCGCCGAGATAGTGGGTCGTCGTACGACGCCCGCCAACGAGGTGCACGTGGGCGACGACGCCGCCGTGCTGGCGTCGGTGCCCGGTGAGACGGTGCTCAGTACCGACGCGGCGGTGTGGGGCGTGCACCTGGACGTCACGTTGTTTCCCTTGGAAGACCTGGGGTTCAAGGCCGTGGCCGCCGCCCTGTCGGACCTGGCGGCCATGGGCGCGCGGCCCCGCGCCCTGGTGGTGGCGGTGGGCGCGCCCGTGGGCACTGATCTCGAGGAGCTGCACCGCGGCGTCGCCGACGCCGCGGGAGTGGCCAACTGCGCGGTGGTGGGCGGGGACCTCACGAGGGCGTCCGACGTCATTGTCGTGGTCACCGTCCTGGGCGAGTGTCCGAGTCGCGGCGCGGTCTTGCGCAGCGGGGCGCGACCGGGCGACGAGATCTTGGTGACCGGTCCGTTGGGTCGCGCCGCGGCTGGACTGCGGCGGCGACGTGACGGCGCGGGTCTGGACGACGAGCTGGTGGTCGCGCACCGACGACCGTGGCCGCGCCTGGATGAGGGGGTCGCCGCGCGCGGCGCTGGGGCGCACGCGATGATGGACCTCAGTGACGGCTTGGCGCTCGACCTGCACCGCCTCGCCGACGCGTCGCGTGTGGGCTTCGAGCTTGACGAGCATTCCCGTGGCGCCCGGGGCCACCATCGATGAGGCGGTCAGTGGGGGCGAGGACTATGAGTTACTGATGACGACGTCGGACTCGGCCCGCCTGCGCATGATCTTCCAGGACCGGCACCTACGCGAGCCGATCACCATTGGTCGAGTTGTCGCCGATCCGCTGACGCGCACTCACCAGGGCGCGGCCTTCACGAAGAGCGGCTGGCAGCACCGCTTCTGAGTCAGGCGTCGACGGCGCGCCGGGCGGGCTTGGTGACCTTGCCGGAGCGTAGGCACCCCGTGCACACGTTCAGGCGCTTGGGCGACCCATTGACGAGGGCGCGAACGCGCTGAATGTTCGGGTTCCAACGACGCTTGGTGCGTCGGTGCGAGTGCGAGACGTTCATGCCGAAGGACGGCTGCTTGCCGCAGATTTCGCAGACTGATGCCATGATCCTGGTGCTCCTTCGTGCCCGTGAGCCTCGCGCGCTCAGCGGCTGAAACCGAACGACCATTGTAGCATCGCTACCGATGACCTCCCTGAAGACGCTGTCCGCGTCGGACCTGCGCGCGGTCGTCGTCACCTACGCCAAGCTGCTGCGCAGCCATAAAGAGGTCATCAACCGCCTCAACGTCTACCCCGTGCCCGACGGGGACACCGGGACCAACATGACCCTCACGGTCGAGTCCGTGGTCGAGGCGCTGGAGCCGCTGGGCTCTACGGCCACCCTGGCCGAAGTGGGCCAGGCCATCGCCCACGGCTCGCTGATGGGCGCGCGCGGCAACTCCGGGGTCATCTTGAGCCAGTTGCTGCGCGGCCTGGTCGAGGGGTGGCGAGCCGAGGGCGGCGTCGCCCCGGACCAGTTGGCCACTTCGATGGAGCACGCCGACGACCTGGCTCGCCACGCCGTGGTGCGCCCCGTCGAGGGCACGATCCTGTCGGTGGCGCGCGCCGCGGCCGAGGGGGCCCGCGAGGGCGTGGCGCACCTCGAACACCTTGGTGCGGCGCGCCCGCGACCGGGGTCGAGAGGCCCTCGCGCGCACGCCCGACCAGTTGCCGATCCTGAAGCAGGCCGGCGTGGTCGACTCGGGTGGCACGGGGTTGCTGCTGTTGATGGACGCGCTGTGTCACGTCGTGGCCGGCGACCCGTTGCCGGTGGCCCCGTTGGCCTCGTCGATCCACGTCAACGTGCTGGCCGAGGCGCCCAGCGACACGGATCTCTCCGCGCTGCGCTTTGAGGTGATGTTCCTGCTCGAGGCCGAGGACGCGACTCTGGGAGCGTTTCGAGAGGTGTGGACCGGTCTAGGCGACTCCATCGTCATCGTGGGTGGTGACGGCCTCTACAACTGCCATATCCACACTGACGACGTGGGCGCCGCCATCGAGGCGGGCGTGGACGCGGGCCGTCCTCGCAACATCAAGGTGACCGACCTCAACGACCAGGTACTGGAAGAGCGCTGGGTGCGCGAAGCCAGCGTGGAAGAACCCGACGACTCCCTCGACACGGCCCCGGCCACGGCCGTGGTGGCGGTCGTCGCGGGCGAGGGCGTGGGCCGCATCTTCCGATCCCTGGGCGTGCGCACCCTCGTCAAGGGTGGTCAGTCGATGAACCCGTCGACGGCGGACCTCGTGGCCGCGGTGACCGCGACGGGGTCCAAGCAGGTGGTCATCCTGCCGAACAACAAGAACATCCGCCCGGTGGCCGAGCAGGTGGCCGACCTCGTCGACCAGTACGTCACGGTGGTGCCCACCACCTCGATCGTCGAAGGCTTCGCCGCGCTGCTCGCGTACGACCCGGACGCCACGGCGGACCAGAACGGCGAGGCGATGCGCGCGTCGATGGCCCACGTCGTGGCCGGCGAGGTCACCCGCGCGGTGCGCGACTCGGCGACGGATGCGGGACCGGTGCGTGAGGGCGACTGGATCGGCTTGTCGGGCTCGGGGGTGCTCTCGGTGGCGGACTCCATCTCTCTGGCGAGCAACCAGCTCTTGGCAGCGCTGGTGAAGCCCGAACACGAACTGGTCACGATCATCGAGGGCGATGGCGCGACCCACGCCAACACGCGCCGGATCACCGACTTCCTGGCGGACACCTATCCGATCTTGAACGTCGAGGTGCACCACGGGGGCCAGCCGCTCTACCCCTACTACTTCGGCATCGAGTGAGCGACGCGGCGACGCGGCGACTGCGCCAACTCGACGCGATTCCGGTCGGTCAGCTGCGCCACGTCGGCGAGAAGCGCGCCGCCGCGCTGAACTCGATCGACATCCACACCGTCTTTGATCTACTGACCACGTACCCGCGTCGCTATCTAGACCGCACCCAACGCGTCGACCTCACTGACCTCACGGTGGGCGAGGAGGTCGCAGTGTTCGGTGAAGTCACGCGCGTCGTCGCGCGGCGTACGCGCCAGGGTCGGTCCATGGTCGAGGTCACCGTGAGCGACGAGGACGCGTCGCTGACCGTCGTGTTCTTCAATCAGGCCTGGCGCGAGCGCCAACTGCCGGTCGGGGTCCAGGCGCTCTTCTTCGCCAAGGTGGCCGAGTACCGGGGACGCAGCCAGATGACCAATCCGGTCGTCGACGTCGTCGTGGGACCCACGGGCGAGGAGCGCGACCCGACGCGAGTGGGGCGCGTTGCGGCGATCTACCCCGCGTCCGGCAAGGCCGGGCTGACCAGTTGGGAGATCGGGGGATTCGTCGAGAGAGTCGTTGCGGCGCGCCGGACCACTGTTAGACCCCCTGGACGACGAGCTGCGCACGCGGCTCGATCTGGTCGATCGGACCGCCGCGTACTGGGGCATCCACCTGCCGGCGGAAATGAATGATGTGGTCCCGGCGCGCCGGCGATTGGTCTTCGACGAGTTCTTACGCCTGCAGTTGCTGCTGGCGCTGCGTCGGCGTCGCCTGGAGGAAGACACGTCGGGCATCGCCCACCGAGTCGAATTCGCCGACCTAGTTGTCGCTCCCGGCTCCGTCAACGATCACTCGTCGTTGGTGGCGCGCTTCATTGTCGGACACCGCTACGCGCTCACCAACGCCCAGCGCCGGGTGCTCGGCGAAATCGGCCACGACCTGGCGTCGCCCGTACCGATGCACCGGCTGCTGCAAGGCGACGTTGGATCCGGCAAGACCTTGGTCGCGGTCGCGACGTTGCTGGTGGCCATCGACGGTGGCTATCAGGGTGCGTTCATGGCGCCGACCGAAGTATTGGCCGAGCAGCACGTGGCCTCGCTGCGCCACGACCTGGCGGGACTCACCGTCAACGACGACGCAGTGCTGGGCGGCGAGCGCAGCCTGGTCGTCGAAGAACTGACCGGCCGGTTGCGCGCGCGTGAGCGTCGCGAGGTGCTGGAGCGACTGGCGCGTGGCGAGATCGACATCGTGGTGGGCACCCACGCACTGCTGACCGAGGACGTGGCGTTCCGGGCGTTGGGCGTCGTGGTCATCGACGAGCAGCACCGCTTCGGGGTCGAACAGCGCGCCACGCTGCGCGACAAAGGTCGGGCCCACTCGGCGGCGGCGCTGGACCCGGACCTGCTGGTGATGACGGCCACACCCATCCCGCGCACCGCCGCCATGGTGGTCTTCGGTGACCTGGATCGTTCGGTACTCGACGAGATGCCGCCGGGCCGGCGTCCCGTCACCACCACCTGGGCTCGCGGAGATTTAGAGGTGGCGAACGCGTGGGCGCGCGTGCGCACCGAGGTCGCGGCCGGTCGGCGCGCCTACGTCGTGTGCCCTCTGGTTGACGGGTCCGACCGGGTCGTGGCGGCCAGCGCGGTCCAGGAGCGCGATCGTCTCGAGGGCGCCGAGCTCAGAGGCCTGCGCGTCGGGCTGCTCCACGGTCAGATGACCAGCGCCGCCAAGGAGGAGGTCATGGACCAATTTCGCTCCGGTTCCCTCGACGTGCTCGTCGCGACCGTCGTCATCGAGGTCGGGGTCGACGTTGCCGAAGCCAGCGTGATCGTGATCGAGGACGCTTGGCGCTTCGGCCTGGCCCAGCTGCACCAGCTGCGGGGCCGAGTCGGTCGCGGCGACGCGGACAGTTACTGCGTGGTGCTCGGTGAACCGCCCACCGCCGACGCTGTGTCGCGGCTCGAGACGTTTGTCGCAACGAGTGATGGTTTCGCGCTGGCCGAGGCCGACCTCGACCTGCGTGGTGAGGGAACGCTGCTCGGCGTGCGCCAGCAGGGTCGTAGCGACCTACGTCTGGCGTCGCTGCGACGTGACGAGGAACTACTGGTCACGGCACGCGACGTGGCCGCAACGATGGTCGCGGCCGATGACCTGGCGAGCCAGCCCGACCTGGTTGACGAGCTGCGCCTCTTCGTCGACGAGGAGGAGGCGGGCTACCTGTTCAAGTCCTGACGCGCGGCGACCTACCCTCTTGTCGTGAGGGTGATTGGCGGTACGGCCCGGGGGCGTCAGCTCAAGGCCCGGCTCCCGCCGGGTGTGCGCCCGACGATGGACTACGCGCGCGAGGCGATCTTCTCGATGCTCGAGAGTCGCGGCGGCCTCGTCGACCTGGTGGTGGCGGATCTCTACTGCGGCTCGGGTGCGATGGGCATTGAGGCGCTGTCGCGCGGGGCGAGCGAGGTGGTCTTCGTCGATTCCGACCCGGCGTGCCTGGCTGCGGTGCGCGAGAACCTCGAGCCACTGGGCCTCAGCGGCGAGGCCCACTACGTGCGCGCCACGTTGCCGCGATGGGAGCCGCCAGCCAACCTCGACCTCGTTCTGGCGGACCCGCCGTATGGCGACGTCGACCTCGCGGCGTTGCTGAGCGGCGTGCACGCGACGCGTGCGGTGATTGAGAACAATCAGTGGTTGGACGCGCCCGACGGGTGGGTAGTCGCCAAGTTGAAACGCTACGGCACTACGCTCGTAACGATGGTGGAACGCCACGAAGGGGGTCTCGCGTGACGGTCGGATTGATCCCCGGATCCTTCGATCCGTTCCACAATGGGCATCTGGAGGTGGTCGAGCGCGCGGCACACATCTTCGACGAGGTCGTCGTCGCGGCGATCCGCAACCCGCAGAAGTCCGAGCCCCTCTTCGACCTGGAGGAACGTCGCGAGATGATTGCCGAGTCGTGCGCGCACATCTCGGCGGTGCGCATCGTCTCGATTTCGACTCTGCTGGTCAACGTCGCGCGCGACGTAGGCGCCACGGCCATTGTCAAGGGTCTGCGGGCCGTCTCGGACTTCGAGAGTGAGTTGCAGATGGCCCAAATGAACCGGTCCCTGTCGGGCGTCGAGACCCTCTTCATCCCCTCGAGCTCGAACCACTCCTTCATTGCCTCGCGCCTCCTGCGCGAGGTCGCACGCTACGGTGGCGACGTGTCGGCCTTCGTACCCGCTCCGGTCGCCGTACGTCTAAAGGGCCGTTTCTCCGGGGTCGAGCCATGACCACCTTCGAGGGCTACGACGAGGACGAGGAGGTCACGGGGCGCGGGGGCCAGCACGCGCGCCGCGACATCGAAACCGACCTGCGCGAACTGCGCGAGCTGGTGGCCAACGCCAAGCAGATGCCCCTGTCCAATTCGGCTCTGGTGCCGCGCGAGGACGTGCTGGCCCTGCTTGACCAGGCGATCCGGGACCTGCCCGACGAGATCCGTGAGGCGCGCTGGGCACTGCGTGACCGTGAGGAGCTGATGGCCGCCGAGGTCCAGAAGGCCCAGCAGTTGATGGACCAGGTGCGCGCCGAGGCCGCCCGCATGGTCGACAAGACCGAGATCGTGCGTCAGTCGCGCCTGGCGGCCGACCAGATCGTGGCCGACGCCCAGACCAAGGCCCGCGCCCTGGTCAACCAGGCCGAGGACTTCATCGACGGCAAGCTGGGCAACTTCGAGATCGTGCTCGAGCGCCTGCTGCGCACGACGCGTTCGGGCCGCGAACGCCTGAGCGCCCAGGGTCTGCCGACTTCGATGATCGAACCGGCCACCGAAGAGTCCTTCGTGGCCACCCCTGAATCGGGCTCCGCGCTGGCCCCCGACGACGCGTCCTTCTTTGACCAGGACGCCTTCGACCGGTGACCTCGCCCTACCTGGTGCCGGTCGCGCGGCTATGCCGGGACGTGCCGTCGGTCCTGGCAGTGGAGTTCGAAGCACCATTCGACGAGGGTCACGAGTTCGCCCCGCGCGGCCCGGCCGAGACCGACGTCTTTCCTGAAGCGACCGTGCACGTGGCGCTGACATTGCAGAGCTATCGCGGGGGAGTGAGCGCCACCGGCACGGTCCAGGCGCCCTGGCACGGGATCTGCCGGCGTTGCTCGACCCCCGTGCTCGGGTTCAGCCGCGTCGCCGTGCGCGAGCGCTTTGTCGACGACCACGGTCCCGGCGACGAGGAGGCCTACCCGCTCGAACACGACGTGGTGGATCTGGCGCCCTTGACCCACGACGCCATCTTCCTCGACCTCCCTCTTGCGCCGCTGTGCCGCGAGGACTGCGCGGGGCTCTGCCCCACGTGCGGGATCGACCGTAACGAGGAGAGCTGCAGCTGCACGCCGGCGCCGGATCCGCGCTGGGCTACACTGGACGGACTCCGATTCGCGGGCGAACACCCGCTTGACGCAGACTGACGGGCCCGCCCGGAAGATGAAAGTGACGATCTATGGCCGTTCCCAAGCGCAAGACCAGCAAAGCCAAGACGCGCAGTCGCCGCGCGGCCAACTGGCGCCTGGCTCGGCCCTCGCGCTCGGTCTGCCCGCAGTGCGCCACCGCCAAGACCCCGCACGTCGTGTGCCCGAACTGCGGCTGGTACAAGGGTCGCGTGGCCGTCGAGGTCAACTGAGTTGACGCTGCCCATCGCCCTTGACGCGATGGGCGGTGACCTCGCCCCCAAGGAGATCATCGCGGGCGCGCGCCGCGCCGTCGACGAGTTGGGACTCAGCGTCACCCTGGTGGGCGTGCCCGAGCTGATGGGCGACCCGCTGGGCCTGGACGTGGTGGCCTGCACTGAAGTCATCGCCATGGGAGACGACCCCGCGGCCAGCGTGCGCCAGAAGAAGGACTCCTCGCTGGTGCGCGCCGCCGAGCTGGTGCGCGACGAGCGCGCCAGCGCCATGGTCTCGGCCGGCAACACCGGGGCCACGATGGCCTCGGCCCTGCTGCGCATGGGGCGCCTGCCCGGCGTCGTGCGGCCGTGTATCGCCACGCCCATCCCGAGACCCGGGCGCTCGCCGATGATCCTGGTCGACGCCGGGGCCAACGCCGAGTGCACCCCCGAGATGCTGGTCCAGTTCGCCCAGATGGCGTCGGCCTTCGTCCAGGCCCACTACCAGGTGGCGAGCCCGTCAATCGGGCTGCTGTCGATCGGTGAGGAGTCCTCTAAGGGCACGCCACTGGTGAAGGAGACGCACCAACTATTGGCCGACTCCGGACTCAACTTCGCCGGCAACGTCGAGGGCCGCGACCTGATTCCGTCGCCGGTGGACGTTGTGGTCACCGACGGCTTCAGCGGCAACGTGGCCTTGAAGGCGCTCGAGGGCGCCCTGCGCTTCGTCTTCACGGCAGTGCTCGAGGTGATCGACACCGATGAGGCCACCCGCACGGCCGGCGGGGTCCTGATGGAGCACCTGCTGCCCGTGGCCAATCGGCTGAGCCCCGACAACCAGGGCGGAGCCGCGCTGCTGGGCGTACGCGGCGTATGCGTGATCAGCCACGGCTCCTCCAACGCGACGGCCATCATGAACGCCCTGCGTGTCGGAGCCGAGCTCGTCGACGACGGCGTCGTCGCCAAGATGCGCACAGCAATCCGCCCAGAACCGGTCTAGGCTCCGCGCCTGGTCGCGCGTCGGTAGTCTGGGACTGCCCCGCAAAGGAGTGGCCATGACCGCTGACGCCGTACCTTCGTCCCCTCTCGATCGCGAGGCCGTTCTCGCCCTGGTGACCGAGCAGCTCGCCGAAATCCTCGAAAAGAGCCCCGCCGACATCGCGGAGGACAATTCGTTCGAGGACCTCGGGGCGGACTCGTTGGCCCTGATCGAACTGGTTGAAGCCCTCGAAGAGCGCCTCAACAGCTACGTCGCGGGTTTTCACATCGACGACGAGGACCTCGAGGGTCTCACGTCGGTGCGCGACGCGGTCGACTACGTGTCGACCAAGCTCCAGGCCGCGTAGCGGCCCTGAGCGTTTTGCCCGAACCGTCCACCCTGGCCGTACGCGTGGGGCTGCCCGCGTCGAGCGCCCTGCTCGAAGTCGCCCTCACCCACTCCAGCTACGCGGCGGAGAACGACTGCGAGTCCAATGAGCGCCTCGAGTTCCTGGGCGACGCCGTGGTTGATCTGGCCGTAGCCGACCTGATTGTCACGAACTACCCCCAACTCGACCAGGGTGAAGGGTCCCTGGTGCGCTCGCGCGTGGTCAACGAGGCCGCCCTGGCGCTAGCCGCCCAGCGCCTCGATCTGGCGAGCCACGTGCGACTCGGTCGCGGTGAGGAGAAGAAGGGCGGCCGCGATCGGCCCGGGCTGCTGGCCGACGCGTTCGAGGCCCTGGTCGCGGCCCTCTACCTGGAGCGCGGCTACGACGCGGCCCGGACCTTCGTGGTGAACCAACTCGCCGACGACGTCGCGGCCGCCGCCGAGACCCCGAGCCAGGTCGACCCCAAGGCGCGCCTGACCCAGTGGACCATCGAGACCGGACGTGAGCGCCCGGTTTACGAGGTCAGTTCGCACGGACCCAGCCACAAGCGATCCTTCCGCGCGACCGTGACGATCGACGGTGACGAGCACGGTTCCGGCGAGGGAACGTCGAAGAAGGCCGCCGAGGTCGCTGCGGCGAGTGACGCGCTGGCGCGACACCATGCCTGAACTCCCCGAGGTTGAGACGGTGCGCGCGTCGCTGGCGCGCGACCTGATCGGTAAGAAGATCAAGTCCGCCGCGGTGACCAACGGGCGCGTCGTGCGCCGCCACAAGTCGGCCAAGGACTTTCGCGCCCTGGTCGAGGGCCACTCCGTGCGCTCGGTCGAGCGCCTGGGCAAGAACCTCATCTTGGGCCTGGACGGTGGGAACCACCTGGTCATCCACCTGGGAATGAGCGGTCAGCTTCTGAAGGCGCGCGGCCCCAAGGATCCCAAACCCAAGCACACCCACGTCGTGTTCACCTTCAACCAGGGCGGCGAGCTGCGCTTCGTGGACCCGCGCACCTTCGGCGAGCTCTACGTCTCGATCCCCCCGCCGGAGGGCGAGGAGCCCGAGATCTCCAAGTTCGCGCGTCTGTCGATCGGCGGCGAGGGCTTGAGCCTGCGCCGCCAGGTGCCCGAGCTGGCCCACCTCGGCATCGACCCCTTCGAGGACCAGATCGGCTGGGACCGCCTGGCCGCCATCGTGCGCAGCCGGACGACTCCGCTCAAGGCGGTGCTCACCGACCAGGACATCATCGCGGGCATCGGCAACATCTACGCCGACGAGATCCTCTTCGCCTCGGGCCTTCGCTACGACCGCCCCGCCGAGTCGCTGTCAACGATCGAGATCCGTCGCCTGCATCGCTCGATCGTCGAAGTCCTCACCGACGCCATCAAGTACGGGGGTTCGACGCTCGAGGACGAGCAGTTCGTCGACCCCGACGGCAAGCCCGGCACCTTCCAGCAGTTCCATCAGGTCTATAACCGCGAGGGTCAACCGTGCAACCTGTGCCGCCAGCCGATCGTGCGCGTCACCTTTCGACAGCGCGGTACGTTCTTCTGCGAAAAGGACCAGAGCTAGGAACCGGAGCCGACCGCCGGGATTGGTAGCGTCGAGCCGTGTTTCTGAAGCGTCTGACGATGAAGGGCTTCAAGTCCTTCGCCGACACCACCGACCTGGAGTTCGAGCCCGGGGTCACCGCCGTCGTAGGACCCAACGGATCAGGAAAATCGAACGTCGTCGACGCCGTGACCTGGGTCCTTGGAGCCCAGAGCACGCGCGCGCTGCGCAGTTCGCGGATGGACGACGTGATCTTCACGGGAACGACGACGCGCCCGGCCCTGGGGCGCGCCGAGGTCTCGCTCACCATCGACAACTCC
This sequence comes from uncultured Actinomycetota bacterium, assembly GCA_963715855.1. Lineage (GTDB taxonomy): Bacteria > Actinomycetota > Acidimicrobiia > Acidimicrobiales > RAAP-2 > RAAP-2. The sequence goes on along the minus strand of OY970279.1, from coordinate 360,548 downwards.
TCCGGGCGCCTCCCCATCGACGGCGCCGAAGTGACCATCTCTCGCACCCTGTTTCGAAACGGGGACTCCGAATACGCCATCAACGCGACCACCTGTCGGCTGCTGGACGTCCAGGAGCTCCTCGGTGACTCGGGGGTCGGCCGCCAGCAGCACATGATCATCGGTCAGGGTCAGCTCGACGCCATCCTCAACTCCAGTTCCGACAGCCGGCGCGCCGTCATCGAGGAGGCGGCGGGCGTCCTCAAGCACCGTCGGCGCAAGGAGCGCGCCGAGCGCCGACTCGACGCGACCCAGGAGAACCTGCAGCGCCTGGGTGACCTGGTGCGCGAGGTGCGCCGCCAAATGCGGCCCCTGGAGCGACAGGCCGCGTCGGCTCGTCACTTCGGAGACGTCGAGGCCGAGCTGCGCGCGGCGCGTCACGCCCTCTTCGCTGAGCGCTTGGCCTCCTTCGACGCGCGGCGCGTGGCGCTCGAACACGAGATCGCGGCGGCGGCGACGCGCGAACGCACGATGCGCGACGAGGTCATCACGCTGGACGCGCAAGCCTCAACCGCGGCGGCCGACCTGGCCAGCCGGCGCGAGGAACTCCTCGCCTCGGCCTTGGGGACTCTGCAGGCGCTGGCCGAACGTGCCCGCGGGACCTCATCACTCATTGATGAGCGCGACCGCTCGCTGCGCGCGGCGCTCGCCGCGTCCGCCGACGAGAACGTGATCGCCAACCTGGAGGCCGACGCCGCGCGTGTCGGCGGCGAGTTGGACTCGCTCGAGAGTGACGAAACGTCTCTGGCCGACGAGCTGGAGCAGCTCGAGTCCGCACGTCGTGAGCTGGCGGTCGCCGTGAGCGCGTACGAAGACCGCTGGGGCACCGACGACGACGTCGAGAGCGTGCTGGCCGCGCGCAACGAACGCGTTGAACTCGTCGAGCGCTCACTGGCCTCACTGCGTGAGGGCCAGCGACGGGCCCAGGAGCGCCTGCGTGTCGCGCGCGAGAGCCGCGACGCCGACCAGCGCCGATTGGTCGAGTTGGCTGAGGAGTCGAGCGTCGCCGGTGATGTCCTCGCCGCCGCGCATCAGGAGCGCGACGACGTTGACGCCGAGGTCACGTCGGCCGACGTGGCCAGCTCGCTGGCCGACGAGGCCTGGCGCGAGGCCGCCGACCGGTCCTCGCGCGCCCAGGCGCGAGCCGATGCACTGTCGCGCGCCCTCGAAGAGCTCTCCGGCGCCGGTGGTCGTGCGCTCCTCGACGGCCTCGACGGCGTGTTGGGCGCGTTCCTCGACTTGGTGGACGTGGACGAGGGGGCCGAGCGAGCAGTGGAATCGGCCGCCGGCGCGGCCGCCGGCGCCATGGTCGTCGATGGGCGTCGTGAGAGTCGCGCCGCGTTGGAAGCGCTACGCCGCGGTGGCGGCGCCGGGATGATCCTGGCGGTGGCCGAGAGCGACGTCGTACCGCTCGACGTTCCTTCGGGCACCGTGGCCCTGCGCACTCTGGTACGCGCTCGCTCGGGTGCCCCCGCGCACGTGTCGAGAGTGCTCGACGCACTCTTTTCGCGCGCCGTGGTCGCAGATGGCTTCGACAACGGCATCGAAGTGGCCGTGGCTCATCCGGACCTCGTTGTCGTGACGCGCGAGGGAGATCGATTCGCGTCGTCGGGCTGGCGCGTCGGCTCGGGTCGCGTCCTGATCACACGCGCCAGCGTCGAGGAAGCCCAGCGCGTGGCGCACGACGCGTCCACAGAGCTCGAGCCGAAGCGTGCCCGGCGCGAAGAGGCCTCCCAGGCCGCGCGCGTCTTGCGCGAACGCGCCACTCGTGCGAGCGCGCGCGTGGCCAGCGCCGAGGCCGAGGTCGAGCGGCTGCGAGGTGAGCGTGACCGAGTGGCGCGCGCCGTCGGTGAGGCCGACGACGAGACCACGCAGCTAGACCACGAGGTCGACGACGTCACGGCCCAGTGCGCCACGCTCGACGAGGAGCTCGGTGCCCTTCGCGAATCAGTGCGCGACCTGGAGGTCGCGGTCACGTCGTCGGGCGAGCGACGAGTACTGGCCGACTCGGCGCGCGCCGAGCTCGACGCGCTGCGAGCCCACACCTCGGATCGCGGCGCGGCGTGGTCCCGGCGCGAGGCTCAAATTGCCGAGCGCCGTCGTCTGCTCGAGCGTCGTCGTCACGAAATTGAAGAGCGCCTCGAGGGACGTACGGTCGAGCGCGCCGAGGCCGCCCGGCGGCGTGAGTCGCTGGAGTTCGACCTCGCGGTGCTGGCCCGCCTGGACGCACTCGTGCGCCGCGCGGCCGAGGACATCCGGCTCTCCCAGGAGGCGATGGACTCCTCCTACCGCGAGCAGCTCGAGGCGTCGCGCGCCGGCGCCGAGCGCCTGGAGGAGATTCGTCGGGCGCGCCGGGCGACCGAAGAACGTCTGGCCGACGTCGCTGAAGCGACGCGGCGCTTCGAGATCGAGCACGCCGAACTGGCCGTCATGAACTCGAACCTCCACGACATCGTGCGACGCGACCTCGGGGTCGAGCCGTGGGAGTTGGGGCCGGCGGCGCCAGTGGAGGTGCCGGCCGGGCTCAGCCTGGAGGGCTTCGTGGCCGAGCTCGAGGCGCGGATCACCTCGCTGGGTCCGATCAATCCGTGGGCGCTCGAGGAGTTGGCGACGCTCGAGGAGCGCTACCGCGATCTCGACGCCCAGGTCGGTGACGTGCGCCACGCGCGCCGTGAGCTCCAAGAGGCGATCAGGGTCTTGGACGACGAGATCATGACGACCTTCGCCGAGGCCTACGTCGACGTCAACGAGCACTTCTCACATCTGATCGGCATGCTCTTTCCCGGCGGCCAGGGTCGCTTGACCCTCACCACGCCCGAGGACCCGCTCAACACGGGTGTCGAGATCGAGGTACGTCCGATGGGGCGCAACATCCGGCGCATCTCGTTGCTGTCGGGCGGCGAACGCTCGATGGTCACGTTGGCGTTCCTCTTCGCGGTCTTTCGCTCGCGACCCTCGCCGTTCTACATGATGGACGAAGTCGAGGCGGCGCTCGACGACGTCAACCTGCAGCGATTCCTCAGTCTCGTCGACGAGTTCCGCGAAGAGGCACAGCTGCTGATCGTGACGCACCAGAAGCGCACCATGGAGGCGGCCGACGCACTATACGGCGTGACCATGGCGCCCGGCGGGTCCTCCAAGGTGGTCAGTCAACGGGTCAATCGGCCCACCGAGGTTCCGGCGTGACCGTCGCCCTCGTGGCGATCGGCGTCGTCCTCGTTGTCGTGGTCTTGGCGCTCGTCGTCTTCCGCGCGCGCCGGCGTCGCCCCCGCGCGCGTGCGATGCCAGCTCCCATGCCCACCGTCCTCGTCGCTGAGTCCGTGGAGACGCCGACGTTGGCCGAACGGCTGGCGTCATCGCGTGGGGTCTTTGATCGGGTCCGCCACATGGCGGGGGGCCGGCTTAGCCCCGAGCAACTGGACGTCGTCGAAGAGGTCCTGCTTCGTAGTGACGTCGGTGTGGCGACGACCGGAGCAATTGTGGCCGACTTGAAGGAGAACGGCGCGCCAGATGGCGTCGCCGCTGCTCTTCGGGCGGCGCTGTTGTCGTCCTTTTCAGCGGCCCGCGGCGTGCGCGAGAACGCTGACCCCGGTCGAGTCGCGGTGTGGCTATTCGTCGGCGTCAACGGCGTGGGCAAAACCACGACGATCGGCAAGCTGGCGTGGCGTCTGGGTCGCGAGGGACGCTCGGTGGTGCTGGCCGCCGGCGACACGTTTCGCGCCGCCGCCGCCGATCAACTCGCCACGTGGGCCGAGCGCACGGGTGCGGACCTGGTGCGCGCGCGCGAAGGTGCCGATCCCGGGTCGGTCGTGCACGACGCGCTGGGCCGCGCCCAGTCGCGCGGCGCCGACATCGTGCTGGCCGACACCGCGGGTCGACGCGCCGACAGCACGAATCTGCTCGACGAATTGGCCAAGGTGCGTCGCGTCGCCGATCGGGCGCCGGGCCAGGTGGTCGAGACGCTGATGGTGCTCGACGCGACCACCGGGCAAAACGCTCTGAGTCAGGCCCGCGAGTTCCTCCAGGCCGCGTCAGTCACCGGTCTGGTGCTCACCAAGCTCGATGGAACCGCTCGCGGCGGCGTGGTGGTCGCAATCGAGCGCGAACTCGCGATCCCCGTGAAGTTTGTCGGCGTCGGCGAAGGTCTCGGCGATCTCGTTGACTTCGATCCGGCGGCCTTCGTGGATTCGCTGCTCGACGCCTAACGGTAACCTGCGGACGATGTTTGACACCCTCGCGGAGCGCCTAGAGAGCGTCAGCGCCTCGCTGCGCTCGCGCGGACGCCTGAGTGATTCGCAGATTGACGACGCGTTGAGCGACGTGCGCTCAGCGCTGCTCGAGGCCGACGTGGAGCTGACCGTAGTGCGCGCCTTTGTCGAAGCCGTGCGCACGCGTCTGGTCGGCGCGGAGCTCAGTCAAAGCCTCGCGCCCGGTCAGCAGGTGATTAAGGCCGTCCACGACCAGTTGATCGAGGTGCTCGGAGGCGAGTCGCTCAAGGTGACGTACGCCTCGCGACCTCCGACCGTCGTCCTGCTCGCGGGTCTGCAGGGCGCGGGTAAGACGACGGCCGCCGCCAAGCTCGCCTCCTGGTTCAAGCAGCGAGGCCGCCAGCCGTTCCTCGTCGCCGCGGACCTCCAACGACCCGCGGCGGTCGAGCAGCTGCGAGTCCTTGGTGCCCAGATCGGTGTCGACGTGTTCAGCGAAGCGAGCGACCCCGTATCCGTGGCGCGGCGCGGCGTGGCCGAAGCCGAGCGAATTGGGCGCGACGTCGTGATCATCGACACCGCCGGCCGACTCAGCATCGACGAGGCGCTGATGGACGAGGTGCGTTCCATCAGCTCGGCGACCAGTCCGCACTACACGTTCCTGGTCATTGACGCGGTGACCGGTCAAGACGCCGTGACGACGGCCCGACGATTCCACGAGGCATTGGAGCTGTCGGGAGTCATCGCGACCAAGCTCGACTACGACGCGCGCGGCGGGGCGGTCCTCTCGGCGCGCGGCGTGGTCGGCCGTCCCGTGGTCTTCGCCTCGACCGGCGAACGCCTCGACGATTTCGACCTGTTCCACCCGGACCGTATGGCCTCTCGCATCCTCGGCATGGGCGACGCGCTGTCGCTCATCGAGCGCGCGGAGCAGACCATGGACGCGTCGGTCGTTGCCGAGTCCGCCGGCCGCATGATGAGCGGCACCTTCACCCTCGACGACTTCTTGAATCAGCTCACCCAGGTCCGCAAGATGGGTTCGCTGGGGGGACTCATGCGACTCATGCCCGGGGTCACGAAGGAGATGCGCACGGCCGCGGCCAACGTCGATGACGGCGAACTGAATCGCGTCGAGGCAATCGTGCGATCGATGACGCCGCGCGAGCGACGCGAGCCGGCCCTGCTCAACGGTTCACGACGCACCCGGGTGGCGCGCGGATCGGGCACGTCGGTGGCCGCGGTCAATCAGTTGCTCAAGCAGTTCACCGAGATGCGCAAGATGATGCGACAGGTCGCGAGCGGTGGCGCACCCAACCTTCCCGGAGGCCTCGGTCGAGCTGCGTCGCTGGCCGCGCAACGTGATGACGCGACGACGGTACCGCCGGGATTCGAAGCGCTGGCCGCGGGAATGCGCGACACGCCCACGCGCTCCACGAAGGGCTCTAAGAAGAAGGGCGGTCGGGTCACCCCCCGCAAACAACGCTAGACTTTGACGCTCGGGCGTCGCGCCCGCAACGATACCGTGACCGGTGTGAAGGGAATTTCGACGTGGCAGTGAAACTTCGTTTGGTGCGAATGGGCAAGAAGAAGCAGCCCACCTATCGTGTGGTGGCGGCCGAGAGCCGCCGCGCGCGCTCCGGCGCTTTCTTGGAAATCCTCGGTACCTATCAGCCTCGGGGCATCTCGGCGGCCAACAATGAGACCGTCCTGCTGATCGACAACGACAAGGTTGTGCGGTGGCTCGACCAAGGGGCCCAGCCGACGGAACGCGTCGCCAAGCTCCTCAAGACCTCCGGCGCCCTCGACGCGTTCGAAGCGGTCAAGGCGGCGCGATGAGCGACGCCAACGACGACTACGTCGCCGGCGACGTCAACACCTTGGATGACTCCGAGGTCGACGACGACTTCGACGACGTCGACGACACCCGAGATGATGGCGACGTGCAGTCGGGACGCGCGGCTACGGCGACCGCGGTGCTCGAATACATCGCCAAGTCGTTGGCCGACGAGCCCGACGCCGTCGAGCTCGAGGTGAGCGAGCGCGGGGGCAAAGTGGTGTTCTCGCTCAGCGTCAGTCAGAGCGACATGGGTCGCGTCATCGGGCGGCGCGGTCGTACCGCCCAGGCCATCCGGGCCCTCGTGGGGGCCGCCGGCGCGCGCGACGGTGTGACGACCTCGGTCGACATCGTCGACTAGTCATGGCCGACGAGCGCGCCCCGCTCGAAGTCGGCGCCGTCGTGAAGGCCCACGGGCTGCGCGGGCAGGTCATCGTCCACCTGTGGACCGACCGGGTCGAGCGACTGGACCCGCACAGCGAACTGTCCACCGCACGAGGTCCCCTGGTCGTCGAGGCCTCGGCCGCGCACCAGGATCGCTTCATCGTGTCCTTCGAGGGAGTCACCACCCGCGAGGCCGCCGAACGCCTGCGCGGGCTCGTTCTCTCGGCGCCCCCGATCGAGGACGACGAGGTGATCTGGATCGACCAGCTGTTCGGGGCGCAGGTCGTCGACACCGCGGGCGTGGAGCACGGCACGGTGGTCGAGGTTGAGGCCAATCCCGCGAGCGACCTGCTGGTCCTCGACAGTGGACAACTGGTGCCCCTCACGTTCGTGACCCGGGTCGAGGCCAACCGCCGCGTCGTGGTCGACGCTCCCGAGGGGCTCTTCGAATGAGCCTGCGCATCGACGTCCTGACAATCTTCCCCGACGCCGTGGCTGACTACGCCGCGACGTCAGTGCTCGGGCGCGCGGCGGAGACCGACCGGTGGTCGCTGCGCGTGTTGGACCTGCGCAACGCGACGAGCGACGTGCACCGCAGCGTTGACGACGCACCCTTCGGTGGGGGACCCGGGATGATCCTGTCGGCCGAGCCCATCCTGGCGACAGTCGATTCGACGCCCGATCTAGCCCGCCCGCTCATCGCGCTCACGCCGTCAGGCCGGCGCTTCAGCCAGCGCGACGCCGCACACCTGGCCGGCCTGAGTGGATTCTCGCTGCTGTGCGGACGCTACGAGGGGATCGACCAGCGCGCCCTCGACCTCGTCGTCGACGACGAACTCTCGGTGGGCGACTTCGTTCTGGCGGGCGGTGAACTGGCGGCGCTGTGCGTCATCGAGTCCGTGGTGCGCTTACTGCCGGGCACGCTGGGCAACGACCTCTCCAGCGACGACGAATCCTTCTCCGACGGGCTCCTCGAGTACCCCCAGTACACGCGTCCGGCCGAGGTCCGTGGTCGCGCGGTGCCCGAGGTGCTGCGTTCGGGCGACCACACCAGGATCGCGCGGTGGCGTCGCGCCCAGTCCCTGGCCCGCACTATGGCGCGACGGCCCGACCTGATCGAGCAACGCGGCGGTCTCAGCGCGGACGACGAGCAGCTCCTGGCGGAGTTCTCGCTGGAGGGTCGCGGCTCAACCGGCTAAACTGGTCTCTCCTCAGTGATCCGAAAGGGACCGCTCATGAACCCGACCGACTTAGTCGACCGCGACTCGCTGCGCGACGACATCCCCGAGTTCCGTCCCGGTGACACCCTCAAGGTCCACGTCCGCGTCGTCGAGGGCACGCGCGAGCGTGTCCAGATCTTCCACGGCGTCGTGATTCGCCGCCAGGGCAGTGGTGTCCAGGAGACGTTCACCGTGCGCAAGGTCAGTTTCGGCGTGGGCGTGGAGCGCACATTCCCGGTGCACACACCGACCATCGCCAAGATCGAAGTTGAGTCCTACGGGGACGTGCGACGCGCCAAGCTGTACTACCTTCGTGACCTTCGCGGCAAGGCCGCCAAGATCAAGGAGTTGCGCGTCACCGAGCGCGCGTAGTTCGCGTGGGCGAAGAAGAGCTTGACGACTACGAGTCGACCCTCGAACTGGCACTCGTCCAGGAGTACAAGGCGGTCGTGGCAACCTTTGACTACGCGGTAGAGACCGATCGGCGTTTCTACCTGGCCAACGACGTCGCCGTCGAGGTGCGTTCGGCCACCGCCCCCACCCTGCTCGAGGTGACCCTCAACGACGCCTGGGTCTGGGACATGTACCGCACGGTGCGCTTCGTACCGTCGGTGCGGATCCTGACCTTTCGTGACGTGAACATCGAACGCCTGCCCAAAGAGGACCTGCAGCCCTAGCCATGGAGCTGCGCCACCTCCAGACCCGACTCGATCAGCGTGACGCGGTGGGCCCGGTGGTCGAGGCCGACGCGTCGCCACTCGTGCTCGAGTGCCGTGACGGCGACGTGGTGACACTTGCCGCGTCGCTGCGTGACGGATTGGCCCGCCCGATCGGCGTGTGGGTGGTGGTGTCGCGCGACTACCCGGCGGCCCTGGTGGCGCGCGACGTCGCCACGCTGGCCCACCTCATCGAGCTCGACCACGTCGTGGTCGCCGGTGACGCCGCGCTGGATCAGGCTGACGTGGTGCGAGCGCTCCTCACCGACGACGAGGTGAACTTTGCCAACGCCGCGGCGACCCTGCACGGCGCCTATAACCGTCCGGCCCCGCCGCGGCCGGTCACGGTCTGGGCGCACGAGGCGTCGGCCCTGGTGTCGCCCGGCGAGCGACTGGTCGAGGGGAGCCGCGAGGAGAGCGCGGCGGGCCCGGTGACCAGCTTTCGCTAATCCTCGGGCTGCATGGAGATGTGGTCCGGTCGGATGTACACGCTGACGCGAATCTCGTTGGGGTCTCCGCCGGCGAATCGGTCGTGGCCCAGGTACTTCTTAGCTAGTCGATTGATGTCGTCGTCAGCTCCCTCGGTGGTGAATCGCGTGACCGTCCCGCGCAGCGCGACCACGTTGTAAGGGTCGGCTGGGTCGGCGACGCAGATCGCCACCCGCGGATCGTTCGCCAGGTGTCGGGCCTTCACGCGGCCCAATGCCGTGTTGATGAGTATCTCGTCTCCCTCAAGGTCGACCCACACCGGCGTGACGTAGGGCGCACCGTCCTCGCCGACGGTGGCCACGTGGGCTAGGGCCTTGCTCGCGAACAGGGCGCGGGCGGCGGGGGTGAAGGTATCAGTCATCGTGCTCCTGACGAGTGCGCGGTGGTGGCGAGTAGTTTCAGAGTAATGAACGTCGGAGCGCACGTACGCGGGGGCGGCAAGTTGGTCCCCTCGCTGGAAGCCGGAGTCGAGATCGGCGCGACCAGCGTCCAGGTATTCGTGCAAAGTCCCCGGGCATGGAAGCCCACGCAGTACGCACCCGAGGTCCTGGCCGGATACCGCGAGGCCCAGGCCGCCCACCCCACGATCACCCACACCTTCTGTCACGCGACGTACCTGATCAACCTGGCCTCGGCCGACCCCGAGCTCTACCAACGCTCCGTTGACTGCCTGACCAACAACCTCTCGGTGAGCCGCGGGATGGGCGCGTCCGGGGTGGTCCTGCACGTGGGCAGTCACAAGGGCGCTGGCTTCGACGAGGTCGTGACTCAGATCGCGGCGGGACTGTCGCGCGCCCTCGACGAGGCCGACGCGGCTCCCGCCGGATACGAGGACTGTCCGATCCTCATTGAGAACGCGGCGGGCACCGGCGGAACCGTCGGCCGCGACTTCGAAGAGATCGCCGCGTTGATCGACGCCTGCGGAGGTGACGAGCGACTGGGTCTATGTGTGGACACCCAGCATCTCTGGGCCAGTGGTGTGGACTACTCGACGGTGGGCGGAACGAAGAAGGCCCTCGCCGAGATTGACCGCCGCGTGGGACTGCGACGCCTTCGCTGCCTGCACCTGAACGACTCGAAGATCGAACTCGGGGGCAACCGGGACCGTCACGCCAACATCGGGGAGGGCACGATCGGTGCGGCGGGACTGGCGCCGCTCGTGGGTCACCCCAAAGTGCGCAACCTGCCGCTACTGCTCGAGGTGCCCGGCACTGGCGACGGCCCTCGAGCCGAGGATGTCGCCGGCGCGCGAGACGTGGTCACGGCCGGCGTCGCGCTCTACAAGCGCGCTCCCGCCAAGGCCGCGACGCGCGCCAAGAAGTAGCGGCTCATGACCAACGTCCGTGTGGAGTCCGATTCGATGGGCCCGATCGAGGTGCCGGCTGAGCACTACTGGGGGGCCCAGACCGAGCGCAGTTTGCAACACTTCGCCATCGGGCACGAGACGATGCCTCCGGCAGTGATCCGCGCATTCGGGTTGCTCAAACTGGCCTCGGCGCGAGTCAACCGGGACCTGGGCAAGCTCGACGAAGAGCGCGCCGGGCTGATCGAGCAGGCGGCCGGCGAGGTCATCGACGGGAGCCTGGACGCTGAGTTCCCGCTGCGGATCTGGCAGACGGGTTCGGGGACCCAGACCAACATGAACGTCAACGAGGTCATCTCCAACCGGGCCATTGAGTTGGCGGGTGGCGAGCGTGGTTCCAAGGACCCCGTGCATCCCAACGACCACGTCAACATGTCCCAGTCATCCAACGACACGTTCCCCACGGCGATGCACATCGCGGCGGCGCTGGAGATCACCGGGCGCCTCATCCCGTCGGTACGACGGTTGCGCGACGCGCTGAGCAACAAGTCCGCGGCCTTTGCCGACATCATCAAGATCGGCCGCACGCACCTCATGGACGCGGTGCCGCTCACCCTGGGCCAGGAGTTCTCGGGATACGTGGCCCAGCTCGACGCGGACCTCGAGCGCCTTCGCCAGGTGCTCGGCGGGCTCTACGAGCTCGCGGCGGGTGGAACGGCCGTGGGCACCGGGCTCAACACCCACCGCGAGTTCGGCGACCGCGTCGCCGCGGTCATCTCCGAACTCACGGGCGAGCCCTTCGTGACGGCTCCGAACAAGTTCGCCGCCCTGGCCGCGCACGACGCGCTGGTGTTCGCCCACGGCGCGCTCAAGACCCTGGCCGCGTCACTCATCAAGATCGCCGACGACCTGCGATGGCTGGGCTCGGGACCGCGCGCGGGCTTGGGCGAGCTGTTGCTGCCCGAGAACGAGCCGGGCAGCTCGATCATGCCCGGCAAGGTCAACCCCACCCAGTGCGAGGCGATGATCATGGTGGCGATCCAGGTCTTCGGTAATGACACGGCGGTGGCGATGGCCGGGTCGCGCGGCAACCTGGAGCTCAACGTGGCCAAGCCCGTGATCATCCACAACGTGTGCAACTCGATCGATCTGTTGAGCGACGCGTGCGACCGCTTCCGCGAGTTCTGCGTCGAGGGTGTCGAACCCAACTACGAGCAGATCGACAAGCACCTGCGCGACTCGCTCATGCTGGTGACCGCGCTCAACCCTCTGATCGGCTATGACCGGGCGGCCCAGGTGGCCAAGCACGCCTTCGCCGAGCGCACCACGCTGCGTGAGGCCACCGTGGCGCTGGGATTCCTCACGGGCGAAGAGTTCGACGCGGCCGTCGTGCCCGAGGAGATGACGCACCCGTGACCAGTCCGGCCCTCCTCGATGGGTCGGTCGTCAATGAGTGGCTCGCCGGGCACCCGCAGTGGCACCTCGACGACGCGCACCTCGTCCGCGAGGTGGCGACGCTGGACTACCCGGGCGCGGTACGCCTCGTCGAGGCCCAGGTCGACGTGGCCGAGGGACTCAATCATCATGCGCTGATCACCCTGGGCTACCGCACGGTGCGCTTCGAACTGTGGACCCACGACCGCGGCGGGGTCACCCAGTTAGACCTCGACTACGCGCAGGCCTTCGACGACCTGGTGGCCGGCGAGTTCGCGAACCTGATCACCGGTTAGGTGACGGGCAGGTTCCACAGCGCCATCCAGCGCGCTAGGTCCTTCTCGATGGGCAGGTCCTCACCCAGGAACGACTTGACCCGTAGTTCGAGCTCGTTGTCGCGCTGGTTGGGCCCGGTGGGGGCGAACGGATAGAAAGTGCCCTGTTTCAATAGGTACACCAGTCGCACGGAGCCCTCGCCGGGCGGCGTCGCGGGCACGAAGCCGAAGACCGCGCAGAGCAAGCGCTCACCAAGTCCGTGTTCGACCATCGTCGTGTTAGCGCCGTGGATGCGCGTGACCAGTCCGGCGATGTCGGTGTCGTGGATCACGAGCCACTTGAATCCCAAGTCGTCGCTCGTGAGTGAGAGGTGATCACCCGCCTCGTCGAAGCCGAGCAGTTCCTTGAGGTCAGTGTCGCTGGTGAGCTCGGCCTCACCGCTGGAGGCCTTGAAGCACAACCCGGCGACGCCGGAGGTGACCAGGTCCAACTCGCTCTGCAGCGTGAGCGCCGCGGTGGGCAGCGCGAAGAGATTGTCCAGCTTGGGCGGAGCCGGCTTGGTGCGACCGAAGAGCGTGTCGCGAAGACCCACTAGGCGTTCATCTCTCGCTCGAGCTGGTTCAGCTGAGCGAGGCGCACCTCGAGGGAGGGGTGGGTCGAGAAGAGCGACGCGGCGCTCTTGCCCGCGAGGGCCGGCGCGAAGAAGAACGAGTTCATGCCCTCGGCGTGACGCAGGTCCGTGCGCGGGATCTTGCCCATGTCGCCGGTCACGTGGATGAGGGCGCTGGCCAGCACGCTGGGCTTGCCGATCAGGATCGCTCCGGATCGGTCGGCGGCCAGTTCGCGGTAGCGCGACAGGGCCATCGTGAGCAGGTAAGCGATGATGTAGATGACGACCGAGATCAGCATGGTCGCCAGCTCCAGCAGGACGATCTGCTGGCCGTTGCGACCGCGGCCACCGCCGCCCAACATGGCTCCCCACATCGCCATGCGACCGACGAGGCCGGCCAGCATGCCGACGCCTGACGCAATGGTCATGATGGCCACGTCGCGGTGGGCGACGTGGCTCAGTTCGTGGGCCAGCACGGCTTCGAGCTCTTCGTCGTTGAGTCGCGTCATGAGTCCACGCGTGGCGCACACCACGGCGTGACTGGGGCTGCGCCCCGTCGCGAAGGCGTTGGGCAGGTCCATCTCGGACACGCCCACGCGCGGCTTGGGCATGTCGGCCAGCGTGCAGAGCCGATCGACAATCTGGTGCAGCCGCGGCTCTTGCTGCGGCGTGACCTCGTGCGCGTGCATCGAGAACATCGCGATCTTGTCGCTGAAGTAGTACTGGCTGAAGAGCAGCGCCGCACCGATCACGATCACGAAGCCGAACGAGACACCGAGGCGTAGCAGCGCGAATACGATCAGGCCGTACAGCACCACGAGCGCGAGACCCGTGATGAACATCCGGGTATCGAGCCCGCGATCCTTCTCGAACTTCGTCTGGGCCATTCTCAAGCCCCCGGCGCGCTGTTGTCGGTCGCCGCGTCAGCGGGCGTGCCGCTCGCCAGGGCGCTGGTGTCGCCCGCGGCCAACTGGGCCTTCATCGAGGCCAACTGTGCGTCGACGTCGGACGTTCCACTCGCCTGGTCGAGCTGGGCCTGGATGTCGTCGCGGTCCGAGGTCAGGTCGGTCAGGGCCCCGGAAGCGAGCAGTTCGTCAAGGGCCCCGCTGCGCGCCTGCATCTGAGCGACCTTGTCCTGGGCGCGCTGCATGGCGGCGCCGGAGTCGGCCATCGAGGTCGAAATGCCACTGACGGCCTCGTCAACGTGGGCGGTCGCCTCGGCCGCGGTGTAGGTCGCCTTGATGGTTTCCTTCTTGGTGCGGAAGGCTTCGACCTCGGTCTGGAGCTTCTGGGCGGTGTCTTCGAGCTTGGTCTCCTGCTCGACGATCGACGCGTGCTGGGTGTCGAGATCCTTTAGCTGGCTGGCAATCGCCTCGCGCCGCGAGAGCGCCTCGCGCGCCAGCGGCTCATTGCCCTGGGTGAGGGCGGCCTTGGCCTGATCGGCCAGCTTGTCGCCCTGGCCCTTGAGCTGCTCGGCCTGGATTTCGACGCGCTTGCGCGCGGTGGCGACGTCGGCGACGGCGCGCCGGACCTTGGTCAGGTTGTCGAGCTGCTGCTCGTAGGAGAGGTCCAGCATCTGTCGCGGATCCTCGGCCTTGTCCAGGGCCGCGTTGGCCTTCGCCTGGCCGAGGGTCTTGAACCGCTTCCACACACCCATGAGGTTCTCCTTTGTTCCGGGTCCAGACTAGGGGTTACGCGCGGACCCTGGAGATCGAGCACATAAGGAAATCGTGAGAGTCAGTTTCGCGGAAGTGTGCGGTCCTGGGCGTGGGCTTGGCTCGCGAGCTCCTGACGATATGTCTCGAGTGCCTCGGCGAGCGACTCGTCGCCGGTCGAGAGAATTCGTGCGGCGAGTAGCCCAGCATTCGTTGCGCCGTTGATGGCCACGGTCGCGACCGGCACGCCGCGCGGCATTTGGACGATCGACAAAAGCGAGTCCATCCCGTCGAGGCGCGCCAGCGCCACCGGGACACCGATGACCGGCAACGTGGTCACGGCGGCCAGCATGCCGGGCAGGTGCGCGGCCCCGCCGGCGCCGGCGATCAGCACGCGCAGTCCCCGCCCGCGCGCGTCGCGTCCGTACTCGAGCATGTCCTCGGGGGTGCGGTGCGCCGACAGGACGTGGACCTCGTAGGAGATGTCGAAGCGGTCCAGGACCACCTCCGCGTCGGCCATCACCTCGTGGTCCGAGGAGCTCCCCATCACCAGGCCGACCAGCGGTGCCACTATCCCTCCCGGGTCCTCGTGCCGTAGGCCACGGCACCCCGCCATGCTCTCACGCGCGCGTGATCGGCGTCGTCGGCCAGCGCCGTGACGTGGCCGAGCTTGCGTCCCGGACGCCAAACCTTGCCGTAGTCGTGGACGACGACGTCGGGGATCGCACGTGCTGCGTCCGGGGTCGCGGGGGTCGCGCCGCCGACGACGTTCACCATCGCCGCAGCCGGCGTGACCGGGCTGACGTCGCCGAGATCGCGTCCGCTCACCGCTAGCAGGTGGTTGGTGAACTGACTGGTCACGCAGCCCTCGATCGTCCAGTGCGCGGTGTTGTGGGGCCGCAGGGCGATCTCGTTGACCACCCAACCGTTGGCCGTCATGAACAGCTCCACCGCGACCACACCCTGGGCGCCGGTGAGGTGAGCCAGACGCTCGGCGAGGTTGCCGGCGGCGGCGCGCCCGGCGTCGTCGACCTCGGCCGGGAAGTGCACCTCCGAGCACATGCCCTCGCTCTGGACCGTCGTGACCAATGGGTAGCGCAGGACGGAGCCGTCGACGGCGCGCACCACGACCTGGGCGGCCTCGGCCACGAGGTCGAGGCGTTCTTCCACGACCGCGTCGGCGTCCAGCTCGTCGACCAGGCGTCGCGCGTCGTCGTGGGTCTCGGGGAACCACACGCCGCGCCCGTCGTAGCCGCCGCGCGCCGCCTTCACGACGACGTCGTCGTGCACCTCGTCCAGGAACCGGCCCAGGCCCGGCGCCGAGCCCGAACGCACGGTCACGAATCGCGGGACCGGCACGCCGGCGCGAGCCAGCCGACGGCGCTGGTAGGCCTTGTCGACCGCGAAGCGCAACGCCGCGGGGCCGGGGCGAACGACGCCACCGGCGTTCACCAGCTCGGTGATCTGGTCCAGGTTGACCAGCTCGTGGTCGAAGGTGATGACGTCGACGCGTTCGGCCAGGGCGAGCAACGCCGCGGGGTCGTCCGGCGTGCCGTAGAGAACATCGTCGCTGGTCGCCACCGCCGCGTCGTCGGCCGACGCCGCCAGCACGCTCAGTCGCACGCCCGACGATCGGGCGGCTTCGCCCATCATTCGCGCGAGTTGGCCCGCGCCCACGACGCCGACGCGCTTGGCCACGGCGGGTCGGTTGGACACGAGACTCACGCTACCGAGTCCCCGAAATCGGTCGGCCCGGTGGGGGACGGTAACGTGGTCCACCGGAAGGAGTCCCGATGGCGGTAGCCGCGTGCATGTTGTCGATGGTGCTGTTCCTCGCCTTCTTGACCTCGGGGGCGCAGAAGGTGGTGTTCAACCCCTTCATGACCCAGACCGCCGAGCGACTCGGATTCTCCCGGCCCCTGTACCGACGAGTGGGCGGCGTCGAGGTCGTGGCCGCAATCGCGCTGTTGGCCGGACTGGCGTCACAGGGGAACGCGCTGGCCCGGGTCAATGAGGCCGCGGCCGTCGTTCTCGCGCTCGCGGCTGCCGTCACCCTGGTCGGTCAACTGCGCGCGCGCGACCCGATCCGCCGGTACGGCCCGTTGCTCGCCATGGTGGCGCTGGCCCTCGTCGAGCTGGGACTACGGCTGAGTTTGTAGTTAGTACGGGATCTTGGTGCGCTTGAACTCGTTGAGCTCTGGCTCG
Organism: uncultured Actinomycetota bacterium; assembly: GCA_963715855.1. Classification (GTDB taxonomy): domain Bacteria; phylum Actinomycetota; class Acidimicrobiia; order Acidimicrobiales; family RAAP-2; genus RAAP-2. Next base: position 344,178 of record OY970279.1, on the reverse strand, counting down.
CTCGCCATGAGGTCGAGCAACGATTCGATCACCTTGATGGACTGGGCGTCGTCGCCGACTGGCGGGACCATATAGCGAACGAACGTGGCCACCTCGCCGACGACGAACGTCGGGACGCCGAATGCCTCGTAGCGCTCGAAGTCACGAAAGCTCTCGCCGATCACGGCGTGCGGGCGACGCGAGGAGACGTCGGCGCGCACCGCGTCGAGGTCGACGCCGATCGGTGTCAGAACTTCGTTGATCTCGCCCAGAGTGGCGAGGCGCACGGAGCCCTCGTGACGCGCGCGAAACAGCGCGTCGTGCGCGGCTAAGAAGAGATCGGGCTGCTGGTCACGCACGGACACGCCCACCGCCAGGGCGAGCAGCTGCTCGTCCTTGGCCGGGTCGTCCCACACGTCGACGTCGCCCTCTTCGCGGTGGACCTGGCTGAGGGTCCAGGGGACGAACTCCACGTCCCACGGGGCTCCGGCGCGCAGGCCGGCGACGACGTGGAGATGGATGTTCTTGGCGAAGGGGCAGCGGTAGTCGAAAGAGACGCGAAAGGTTGTCACCAACCCAGACTACGGGCCGAATCGTGGCAATCGACGGGACGAACGTCCTAGACGGGAACCGGGACGCCGTTGGCCCGGCAGGTCTCGCGGTAGGCGCAGAAGCGACAGGCGTTCGTCGACGGCGTCGCCGGAAATTCGCCGTCGCTGTAGTACTGAGAGATGCGCTGCCACGATTCGGCCGCCGACGTTCGTCGCGCGCGCAACAGTGGCTCGGTCACCGCGCGCTCGATCGCTTCGCCCTGGGCGACGTAGAGCAGGCGAATCTTCGTCGGGCGCTCGCCGAGACCGGCCTCGCACAATGCGGCGTAGAGCTCGGTGTTGGCGAAGGTCTGCGCGTCGTACCGGCGGTTGGGCAGCGAACCGGTCTTGTAGTCCACGATGACGAGGTTCCCGTCGTCGTCGCGGTCCAGTCGGTCCAAGATGCCCAGCAGCGGTACCCCGTCGACCGTGACGCTGAGGCGCAGCTCGACACCCTCGTGGTCGACTTCGCGCGGGTCTTCCATGGACACGTAGATCTCGATAATGGCGTCGGTCTCGGCCAGCAGGCGCGCCTCCATGGCCTCGTCCATCGCGAGGTCGCTGCGGACCTCGTCGGTGAGCACCGCCGCGCACGCGGGTTCGACGAGGGCGCGCGCCGCCTCGACGGTGCGCTCCGGGGCGGGGAGCAGGTAGAGGTGTTCGAAGACGTGGTGGACGAGCCGACCCTTGGTCGCCGCGTAGGAGGCGGGTTGGGGGATTCGGTCAATGGACGCGTGCTGGTAGCGGCGCGGACAGGTCCGAAAGTCCTGCAACCGAGAGGGAGACAGGTAGGCGGGCAGCGGTCGATCGAAGGTCACCGGTCCACGGTAGGTGAACGCTGTGACGGTCGCCGGGTTGCACGACGGCGCCGCACTAAACAGGTGTTGTGACCATCGTGACGTCGGAGCCCCCGGGGACACGCCTACTTCGAACACCGAAGTGGAACGGTGTGCGCGCTGGCGACCCCGTGGAAGTGGAGGGAGCGCGCGAGCGGCGCCAGTCGTGGGTGTTCGTCGCGCACGTCCTCAACGTCGTCACGAACGAGGAGTGGATCGAGGTGCGCGGCGGTCGAGCGGGCGAGGCCAAGGGCCGATCCTTCCGGGCCGAGTTGATCTACCCGAAGGTCGCCCAGAGGGGATCTCGTCGCAGGGCCATGTCACTGGCCCGGGCTCCCCAGCTCGACCTTGACTGACCCACTCGACGTCGAGTTCATCCATCGGCCGCGAGGCGACGAGGAATGGATACGCCAGCGTACGACGCGTGTCACCCCGACCTCGCAAATCGGGGACGTGGAGGTCTACAGTGAGCCCATGGGAATCTTCAAACGACGCGCGCGTACTGCACCCGAAGTGGCCGAGTCCACGTCGGCTCCTCAAATGGCCGAACCTACGGCTGACGCAGACACGGCGCCCGCGCCGGAACCGGTCAACGAATCCGAGCCCATGGCCGCAGTGCAGTCCGCCACGGAGACCCCTGACCCCAAGCCCGCCGATCGTGCGGGCGAGCTGCAGCAAGAGATCGCCGAAGAGCGCCAGGAGTACGACGACGACGTCGAGTCCGGGCGGGTCTCACGCCGGGGCCTCAATCCGCACTGGGGACTACGCCGCGACGATTCAGAGGTCGCAAAGCGCGAAGCGCGGGCCGTCGCGGACCCCGAGTCCGACAACGCCGAGGCGCGCTTCATCCAGTCCGAGAAGGAGGCCGAGCAGCGCGGCCGTTACGGCCTCGACCGCTGAGCTAGTACTTTGGCATCGTCACAGCCGTAGCCGCTGGACGCTGTGTCGTGGTGAAGGTCGAGAGCGTTTTGATCTGAGCCGTCGCGCCCGTGGTCGCGCCGCAGGTACCAACAAGGCAGAGCCTCTAAGGCGTCGTGACCCGCGTCGTGGTGGCGCTCGTTGACCCCGCGTGCACGAGCCCCCACGTCCCGCCGTATGCGCGGACTGCTTGCCCGTTGACTTGGCCGGCGCCGCTGTCGCCGGAGAACCAGTAAACCGGGAATCCGTTGAAGGTCACCTGCTTGGTGGTGGCGCTGCGCTTGATGAAACCGATCTTGCCCTTGACACCGTTGCCGATCTTGACCGAGGTGACGGAGGTCTTGACCAAGAACGGTGGCCAGAACGTCAGGCACGCAGCGCGGCAGTGAATGTGGGTACCTTTCTCGACGCTCAACACGTAGAGGGAGCGGTGATTGGAGGTCACCAGGATGCCCGAAAAGCCACCGGCGCTGGACTTCTCCATGGGAGCCGTGGGACCCGAGGACGCGGATGCGATGGAGACCAATGTCACGGAAGCAAGAACGGAAAGCAGTGCCGCCCAGCCCGACCATCGGTGGGGACGAATTCGGGCTTGAAGGGGACCGTTCGCTCCGTGAGGTTCCATCGGCATCGCGCGACCTCCTCGGGTCCGCGGGTGCTCGTCACCCGCTGGTGGAACTACGTGAAAGGAGCGCCGGAAGATTGCCTCAATGCGACGGCCACCGCTAACTCGACCAAAATCAGGCTTCGAGCGTGGCAATCCGCACACCTGAGGTAGTGGAGATCTCAACTGTTCGCACCGAACTCCACGGGACGTCGAGTGACTTACCCCACGCCCCATAACCAGCGCTGAGCCAGAACGTGCCGACGAGATCGTGGCGCCCGGAGTTGGTCACCACTTCGCACCGGACGCGTGACGGTGCCCCCGGCGCGTCGATACTGACGAACATCCAATCGGGTCGCGAGGTGTCGACGTAGATCGCACCAACCGTGTGGCCGCTCGACACGAGTTTGCGCTCAATGACGTGGCTGCGGATCGCCACCGTCGGGTTTGAGGACGACGTCGCGTGGTCGAGAGCCCAGCCCACACCGACAGCGGCCACGAAGACGGTGGCCGCCGCCGCGAGGTGCAGTGGCCGCCAGCGACGAAGCGCGACGGGTGCGTCGCTCCTGCGGATTCGGTCCATGACGCGAGACTCGAAGCCCAGCGGAGGGTCTTGGGCGACGGGCACCGTAACGAGCGCTTCTGACGTGGAGGACAGCGCGCGAAGTTCGGCGTCGCACTCCTCGCACGTCTCGACGTGCGCCATCACCGCGGCGCGTTGGCGCCCATCGAGTACCTCGAGGGCGCACTCGGCCAGCGACTCGCGAAGGGCGTCGTGGGAAAACTGATCACTGGACGTCATGACGCCCTCGTGTGTTCGTCGTCCATGAGGACCCGAAGCTTGATCAATCCCGCACGAATCCTCGTCTTGGCCGTCCCGACCGGTATCTGCTCCAGCTCACTGATCTCGACCGCCGTACGCCCGTAGAGCGAGGCCAAGATCACTGCCCGGCGCTGCTCGGCGGGCAGCGCACTCAGGGCTTGAAGGATCTGGGGCCGCAGTGAGCGTGACACCACGGCCTCTTCGACGCTGACGCCGCCGAATGCGAGCGCTCCGTTCATGAGCTCATCGGGATCAGTTGCGAAGTCGCGACGGCGACGCAGCGCGTCGATGGACAGGTTCTTCGTGATGGTCAGGACCCAACTCTCGACCGATCCTCGCCGCGGATCAAAGACGGGAGCGTGGCGCCACGCGCGCAGCAGTGCCTCCTGGGCGACATCTTCGGCCGCGGCCGAGTCATTCAGCACTCCGACCGCGAGTCCGTAGACGCGGCGCTGATACCGGCGCACGAAAGCGACGGTCGCGCTTTCGTCACCGGCGGCGATCCCGGCGAGGAGGGCCTCGTCCGTGGGGCCCGCGGAGGCGGCGTCCGTTGCGTTTCTGGTTCGCAGTGGCACCGGGGCTGAACGCCGTTCTTTCATCGCGGTGGACTCGATTCTGCGCCGGGTATTCCAGCGCTCCGGGCGTCGAATCTGGGCATCTGGCGGCAGTTCAGCCTACCCAGCGCACCAGCATGAGCGTCGGAGGCGACTCGATTGTCACTGGCCCCCTTGCGATCGCGGTCATTCGACGACAAGAGTCTCTGTCTCGAGGGAACCATCACACCTAGGTATACGTGAAACAAGCGAAAAGGGATCATTCACAATCCGGCCAGGTTCGACGGATAGCGGCGAATGCGTCGCGAATCCGCAAACGGGCAATCCGCATCTTTTCCGGCGGGATCCCCTAGAAATACGAAATAACTGGGTCTCGTCGGCTCGATCGCGTGCTCCCTTTCGAGGGGGAGGCGCCGTGCCGATTCGAGCGCCTTTCGCAACGCCTACGGCGACTGCCGACGCACCAACCAGGGCATCGCGCCTTAAAGCCCCGATAGTTGACGAATGGTGCGGGCCAGAGAGGAATTATCCTCGTCGCCGAAGCCCTGAGAAATGAGTCCGTCTTCAAAGACTGCGGCTAATGCGGCGACCGGCAGCACGGCACCGACGCTCTGAGCCAGCTCAAGTCCGATTCCTAAGTCTTTGCGGTGGAGCGAGATCTTAAATCCGAGGGGGTAGTTGTCGTGAATCATCCGCTCGGCGCGATTTTCGAGAACCCAGGATCCCGCTGCGCCTCCCGCCAGGGCGGCTATGACCCCTTCGACGTCAAGGCCGGCCTTGAGGCCCAGCGTGACTCCTTCGGCCACGCCCAAGTACACCCCCGCCAGAATCACTTGATTGACGGCTTTGGCCCACTGTCCCGCACCAATCGGTCCCAGCAGCGTGACGGTGCGCCCAATAGCGTGAAGCACATCATGGGCTCGGGCGAAGTCAGCCGCGTCGCCTCCTACCAGGATCGTGAGCGTTGCATTCTTCGCGCCCTCAGAACCACCCGATACCGGTGCGTCGAGCATCGCTACATCGATCGAAGCCAGACGTTGGGCGAATTCACGGGCATTGATTGGGCTGAGTGTCGAACAGTCGATGAAGAGCGAACCCGGACGAAACCCGTCGGCGAGTCCAGCGGGGCCGAACAGGACGGTTTCCAAATCCGGTGAGTCGGTAACACAGGTCATGACCACGTCACTGGTGCTAGCGAGCTCAGCGGGATTAGCCGCCACCTTCGCCCCGAGCTCCACGAGGGCGTCAACTCGACCCGGCGTTCGATTCCAGACGGTAAGAGGAAAACCGGCCCGCGCCAAGTTGGTCGACATGGACGATCCCATCGTGCCCAGCCCGGCGAAACCAACTCGTATTGGCGTGTCCGCGGCTCTGTCAGTGGTACTTCGCATCAGCGCTCCTGTCGTTCGTGGTTTTGGTCGCGTGGTCGTGATCGTCCGTGCCGTGAAGAATAAGAGCACAAAGTCCGAACTCAATCCACCGAACGAGAAGGCTGTTCGTTTAGACACTCGACGTCAATAGTGATGGCGATGGGATCTTGTGGGCTACCCGGGTCGCATCTGCCACGCTGGCTACAGGACAACTCCACCCAATGGTGAGATCCTCGGGTGGAGCGGGTGACCGTCAGGAATCGCGAATGTCGGTAAACGGATCGACTGCCTTGTTCAACTCGACCGAGAACTTGTGGCAGCGATGTAGGCCCGCTCCGAATCTCGAGAGCCAGTCAGTTGGGGGCGTCCGCTGATGAGTTGCCACAGGGTCCCGTAAGTGCGAATCGGGGCAATCTCTTGAGTGAGCTCTGCCGTAACACTCGTAGGTGATCCCGGAGAGTTGACATTCCTTCATTGGAGATCCAGGGGGTGGGCAATCCAGGAGGAGTGGCCCGATGAAATGGACCGCCAACACCATCAAACATAGAGCGCTTCGCCGTGTGGCGCCCATCGCGCTCGCAGCGATCGCTGGCATTGCGTTAGCGGCGTGCGGATCGAGTAGCGCAAGTACCGGGAACGGCGGACAACAGAACACCACGACGACGTCTTCGGGTTCGGGCGGTGGCGTCGGCTTCTAGACGACATTTCGTGCGAAGTCTCCCGGGCCGCGGTCGATCCTATTGGCCGTCGGGACTGCTGCAGGTCGCCTGGCAGCGTGCCCGTGCGAAAGTCGGCAGAACGGATTTGCGCTTGCACGATCTACGACACACGGGTTTGACCCTGGCCGCAGCCACCGGCGCGACCACAGTTGAACTAATGCATCGTGCCGAACATTCGTCGTCTGTCGCCGCGATGCGCTATCAGCACTCGACGAAAGATCGCGATCGCATCATCGCTGACGCTCTCGGATTGATAGCCAAACCAATTGATCAAGCGCCCCCGCGTTAGGTCGGGCGTCATGGCATCACAACGTCCGGGCGCCCGAAATCGTCCGATTTCGTCAAACGCAGTGGAGATACTCCTTGAGAGCGTGACGAATCACGTCGCTCGAGGTCACATGCTCTTTCGCCGCTCTCAATTCAACGGCTTCGCGGAGTTGCGCGTCGAGCCGCACGGGGACCACGTCCGCGGGTCCCGACCCCTTAAACGGTCGACCTCGCTTTCGAAGCTTGAGGGCATTGACGTCGCTGTCTTTCCACTCGAGTTCGACAGACATCTTCTCGATATCGCCATCGGACAACACTCGGCCTGACTTCGTTCGATAGTTCTTAGATTTGGTCATGTCGCTTCGTCCTCTTCGGAGAGTAGGTCGTGGTAAATGGGCCGCAGCTTCATCGCGTGGATTACGAGCATCCGCTCATCAGCGAGTTCGATCCAAATGACTTCGAGAAGCGTCCCCGCCCGACTTGGTCCGATGCAGAGGAATTTCGGAGGATCTGCGTCCGGCTCCAATGCAACGTAGACAAGCCCTTTGTCGAGCGCGTGCTCAATGTCATCGTCGGCAACGTTGTGTCGCCGAGCCTACTGATGGATCTCCACACCGTCTTATCGTAATACGAAAAGACTGCGCTCGCAACCGTCTGACCAAAGATTCCGAATGTCGCGGCGCATGTTCCGCGGCACCCCCGGTTCGCACAACGGAGTCCTCGGACACGTCATGTTGGGCACCTATGGGCACCTCGCGAGTCGGTTTGGGCACCAATGGGCACTTCACAGAGGACACTCGCGGTCACTAGTGGTTACCCGTGGTCACTCGAAAGTCCTTCCAGTCATTCGACTTTCGAGAAACGCCGTGAGAGCGGGTGACGGGAATCGAACCCGCATGGCCAGCTTGGAAGGCTGGAGCTCTACCATTGAGCTACACCCGCGTGCCCCGAGGGGCTCGGATAAGTCTACGGGGCCCTCTAGCGTGATGCGGTGGACGAGACGCTGTATCAACAGGTCGGGGGCGACGCGTTTTTCACCCGGCTCGTCGACGCCTTCTACGAGCGCGTGGAGCTCGACGAGAGGCTCCGTTCGCTGTACCCCGAGGACCTGACCGACTCGCGTCGCCATCTCGCGCAGTTCCTGATTCAGTACTGGGGCGGGCCGCGGAACTACCAGGACGAGCGAGGCCACCCGAGGCTGCGCATGCGCCACGCGCGCTTCCTCATCACTTCAGAGGTTCGCGACGCCTGGCTGGTCGCGATGAACGGCGCGCTCGAGTCGGTGGCGGGCGACCTCACCGAGCAGCAGCGAGAGGAACTCGCCGCCTATTTCGACATGGCCGCGCGTCAGCTCCGCAACGTCTGAGGGAGGCGCGCGAAGCGACCTTGGGCGATCGCCGCGCCGAGCAGGACGATGAGTCCGCCCACCGGTTCGTACCACGCGACCTTCTCATTGAGAAAGACGATGCCGACAATGACGGCCACGACCGGCGTCAGGTAGGTCACGGTGCTCGCGACGGACGCGCCAGCCTCGTGAATCACCTGAAAGTTCCACATGTAGGCGAAACCGCTGCCGAAGATACCGAGGGCGAGGAGTCCCGTCACGCCACTGGTGGTGACGGCGTGGCCGTTCATCCCGTCGATAATGAAGGTCGGCAGCAGCGTGGCGGTGGCGAGGATGAGCTGCGCACTCGCCAGAGCGACCGGCTCCAGACCGAGGGGAATGAGGTGACGACGCGAGTACGGGAACGTCACGCCGTAGAGGACGACCGCGGCCAGCAAGGCCGCCACCGCCCACCATGGATTAGTACCGAGTCCTCGCCAGACGCCGAGCACGGTGAGCACCCCGACGAGGCCGACGCCGAGCCCGACCAACTGTTGTCGCGTGACCGGATCGTCGCGGAAGACCACCGCGATGAAGAAGAGCGCGGTCAGGGGAGTGAGCCCGTTGATGATGCCAGCAAGAATCGACGTCGTGCGCGACTCGGCCACCGCGAAGAGCACGCCCGGCAGGATGTTGAGGCACAGCGCGACGATCCACAGGTCCCACCACACCCGGCGACCGCGGGGAAGTGAGACCCCCGTGACGCGCGCGATGACTCCCAGGGTCACGGCTCCGAGCAGAGAGCGGCCGAAGGCGACGCCGAACGGCGTGAGGAAGTCGAGAGAGACCTTGATGAAGAGGAACGAGCAGCCCCACGCGACCCCGATGCCCAGGTACGGCCAGATCCACTTGCGTGCAGTGGGCTCGGGCATCCAACGACACTAGGGCTGGCCCACAACGCAGTGTGGCGCCGTCGAGCGGTGACCACTCTTACGCTGGAGAGGTGGCTCGACGCGAAACCTGGCGTGACGGCGAAACGCGTGTCGTCACGGTGACACCCGTCTCGCGTGGCGTGGCGCGACCCGCGGTCACCGCGGTCGTGCTCGCCGCGCTCGTGGAAGTAGGTGCTCACTACTGGTCGTGGATGCATCGAGAGGCGGGCTGGGCGTTGCTGGTGCTCGTGGGTCCTCCGATCCTCGTGGTGGCCACGCGCACGTGGCGCTGGCGTTCGCACAAGATTCATGTGACGAGTGAGCGCGTTGTCACCGAGGGCGGGGTGGCCAAGCGGTATCGCCAATCGGTCGAGTTGCGCGACGTTCAGGTCGTGCGGGTCGAGCAGGGGATTCGAGACCGTCTGATCCGGCGAGGGTCGATCTTCCTCGAGACCGGCGCCGGCACCGTCGCGGTCGGCCGTGTTCGCCATCCGGCCGCGCTCGTGCGCCTGATTGAGCGCGAGCGATCTCTTGGCACGAGCGACCGTCCACCGTTGGACACGGTCTTCGAGTACGAAGATCCATCCGCGCGCGGGTACGACATCGACCCTCGCTGGCGCCGGGACGCGCACTGAGGTGCGTGCGGCCGTGACGGGTACCGTGACACAGTGACTACGAGGTATCGATGCACGGCGTGCGGCAACCTCACTCGGTTCGACGTGGTCGAAACCACCTCGACGCGTGCCTTCCATCACTTCACGGTCGGCGGTGATCTCTCGGTTGAGGAACCTCACGTCATCTCGCGCTCGATCGATTCGGTGAGCTGTCGATGGTGCGGTCACGGTCGCGATGTCGAAGTCATCACCGAATTGTGAGCGAGATCTCGCCGCGCTCTTTCGACCGGCCCCGTGAGCGTCCGGCGCCGTTGCGGACCTCCGGTCACGACGTCAGTGGCGCGGCCGTGGAGATCGTTTTCGATCGCTGGACACTGGTGGTCGCCGTCAAGGCGTCGTGTGACGGCTGCCGAGACTTCATCGAAGGGTCTCTCGATCGCCTAGACAACCTGACGGTGCTGGTCGTGGGCGCCGACTCCCAGGGCGCCGACGAGTGGGTCCGCGCCGCCCGGCCGGTCGTGTTCTCTCCGGAGCTCATCGCCGCTCTGGACATTCGGTGGCCGCCCTTCTACGTCCTGGTGAGTCCACACGGACCGAAGGTTGTCACCGAAGGTGTCGTCTTTTCCGCCGCCCAGGTCGCCGAGGAGATCGCCGCACACCTCGCCTGATGTCACAGGCGCCCGAGAGGGTGGTGGTGTCGAAGGGTGTCGTGATGAGCAGTGAAATTGAGATGTCGATCAGTTGTACCGACTGCGTGCGCCGGGGTACCCCGGACTGCCAGGACTGTCTGGTGACCTACGTGCTCGGTGACACGCCCGACGAGCTGGTCATGACCGCCCACGACGTCGACGTCGTCCAACTCTTCACCGCCCAGGGAATGTTGCCGAGGCTTCGATTCCATCACCGGGCCGAGCCGTCGTAGCGGGGCCGCACGGCCACGTTGGCTAGCGTGGTCCGCGATGGCTCGCCACCTCCTCGTCACGAACGACTTCCCTCCCAAGACCGGGGGGATACAGGTGTACCTCCACGAGTTGTGGCGCCGCCTCGAACCGGGTCGCGCGGTCGTGCTCACCGCCAACTCGCATCGCGAGTCCGCGCGATTCGACGCCGCGTCCAGCCTGGTCATCGAACGGATTCCTGAGAAGACCCTCTACCTGCCGACGCTGAAGACGCGCCGCGTGATCGAAGCAGCCATCCAACGACACCAGCCCGACCTGGTGCTATTGGACCCGGCGTGGCCGTTGGGACTCCTCGGCCCGAGCCTCTCGCGTCCCTACGGAGTCGTGCTGCACGGCGCGGAGGTGGCGATCCCCAGCCGCATTCCCATCGTCGCGTCGAGCCTGCGCTACGTCTTGAAAAACGCCCGGGTCGCCGTGTGCGCGGGCACCTACCCCGAGGCCGAAGCCCGTCGCAACGCCGCGGAGTACCTCGCGCCGGTCGTCCAGGTGCCGCCGGGTGTTGACACACGCCGGTTCCGCCCGATCGACGCCGAGCGGCGCCACCAGGTTCGCTCGGCGCTGGGGATCAGTGACGACACCCTGCTCGTCGTCGCGTACTCGCGGCTCGTGCCGCGTAAGGGGATGGACACGCTGATCCGCGCGTCGGCGCTACTGCGCGAGAACTTTCCATCTATGCAAGTGGTGATCGGGGGGTCGGGCCGTGACCGTGAACGGCTCGAGAAGCTGGCGCAGCGCGCGTCGGCGCCGGTGACGTTCCTCGGGCGGGTTCCCGACACCCACCTGGCGTCGTGGTTGGGCTCGGCCGACTTGATGGTCATGGACTGTCGAGGTCGCTGGCTCGGTCTCGAACAGGAGGGATTCGGCATCGTCTTCATGGAGGCCGGTGCGACCGGCGTCGCACAGGTCGCCGGTCGTTCGGGTGGCAGCCACGAAGCGGTGCGCGACGGCGTGACCGGCCTCGTCGTCAACAATCCGCTGAGCGCGCGCGCCCTCGCGGTGGCGATCGGCGAACTGCTCGCCGACACCGACCGGCGCGCGCAGTACGGTCGCGCCGCGCGCGACGTCGCGGTGCACGAGTTCGAATGGGACCTGCTCGCGCGTCGACTCTCGGACGGCCTCGCGCCGTACGACCGATATCACGCTTCCGAGCTCGCACGTAGGGTGGGGTGAGGAGGTGTCGTGGCCCAGCGAGCGACTGAGTCGATCATCGTGGGCGCCGCGCCGCAGGTCGTCTACCGCGTCGTCACCGACTTCGAGAACTACACCAGTTGGGTCAGCGATCTGAAGCACGTCGAGGTCCTCGAACGCGACACTGACGGGCGGCCCCTGGAAGTGGAGTTTCGCGCGGCGGCCTTCGGCCGTTCCACGACGTACGCGCTGCGCTACGACTACGCCCACGCTCCCGCCGAACTGCGCTGGACCCAGACCCGTGGCGACATCACGTCGTCGCTCCAGGGTCAGTACCGATTCGAACCCGCCGGCGCCGGCACCCGGGTGACGTATGACCTCCAGGTGGACCTTCTCGTCCCACTTCCGGGTTTCGTGAAGGCCCGTGCCGCCCAGCGCATCCAGTCCCAGGCCCTCGTAGAGCTGAAGGCTCGGGCCGAGGGGAGCCAATGAGCGACGTCGCCATCGGGATCGACGTCGGGGGCACCAAGGCACTGGCCCTGATCGTCGCGCGCGACGGGCGAGTGCTGGGCGAGTTGCAGTGCGCCACGCCCCACGACGAGGGCGACGTGGCGGGGTCGGCCACGGCGCGCGTGCTGACGACGCAGGTGCGAGAGCTCGCCGAGGGTCACGGGCTGAAGGTCACCGACGTGCCGATCGGCATCGGGCTGCCCGGGCTGATGCGCCGCGACGGTCGACTGGCGTACGCCCCCAACCTTCAGAGCGCGTCGGGGGCCGACATCGGGGCGCAACTGAGCGCCGCGCTCGGCTCGACGCTCGTCTTCAGCGAGAACGACGCGAACTGCGCGGGGCTGTGTGAGCATGAGTGGGGCGCCGCGCGCGGGATCGACGACTTCGTCATGGTGACGCTGGGCACCGGGATCGGCGGCGCGGTGTTCGCCGACGGGCGGCTGGTGCGCGGACGCAGCGGCTTCGCGGGCGAGATCGGCCACATGGTGGTCGTCGCCAAGGGTGAGCCGTGCAAGTGCGGGGGATTCGGGTGTTGGGAGCGGTACGCGTCCGGCGGTGGCCTGGCGCGCATTACCACCGAGGCGGCCAGCGCGGGCCGCCTACCCGCGCTGGTGGGGCGCCTCGGGGGTCCCGATGCAGTGCGTCCCGAGGACGTGACTGCCGCCGCACGCGATGGACTCCTCGAAGCCGAAACCTTGGTGCGCGAGATGGGCTGGTGGCTCGCGTTGGGCCTGTCCAATCTGGTCGCGATACTCGACTGCGGCCACTTCGTCATCGGGGGCGGGCTGTCGCGCGCCTCCGACCTGGTACTGCCCTACGCGCGCGAGTGCCTGGTCGACCTGGTGGAGGGCTACGACGCGCGCCCGACGATCACGGTATCCGAATCCATGTTCGGTCCTCGATCGGGCGCGATGGGAGCTGCACTGACTGCCTTTCACCGCACGTCATGAAACTCGGCGTCTACCTTCCGACCTTCGAGGACTCGAGTGCGCCGGCGCTCGCCGCCGCCGCGGCGGCGGTCGACGCGCAGCTCGACGGCGTGTTTGCCTACGACCACCTCTGGCCCATGGGCTCGCCCACCCGTCCGGCCCTCGCGCCGCTGCCGGTGCTCGCCGTCGTCGCGACGAAATACACGAACCTCGTGGTCGGAACACTCGTCGCACGGATCGGGTTGGTGGGCACGGGCCGCATGGTGGAAGAGTTCACGACGCTCGCCGCACTGGCCCCCGGTCGCGTCGTCGCGGCCCTGGGCACCGGCGACCACCTGTCGATCGCCGAGAACGACGCCTACGGGCTGGTGCGGCGCGACGCCGCCGAGCGTCGCGCCATGCTGGCCGAGACGGCCGCGGCCTTGTCGACGTTCACCGAGGTGTGGATCGGGGCTGGTAGCCCCGACACCAACGCCCTGGCGCGAGAGGTGGGCGCCACGCTCAATCTCTGGGACAAGACGCCCGACGAGGTCGCCGCGGCGGCGAAGGCCGGGCCGGTGTCGTTCGCGGGACCGCTGCGCGGTGATCCCATCGCGGCGTTGGATGCGCTCGCCGCGACCGGCGCCACGTGGGCGGTCGCGGGGCCTGGCACCGACGTGACCGTGCTTACTCGTTGGCGGCGCGACAACCCCTGACTACATTTCATTGATGGAGTTTCGCCGCGTCACGGGGCTGCCGCCCTACGTCTTCGCCCAGATCAACGATCTCAAGGCGTCGGCGCGCGCCGCCGGACGCGACGTCGTGGACTTCGGGTTCGGCAACCCTGATCTGCCGAGCCCCGACGTGGCCGTGGAGAAGCTGGGCGAGGCCGCCCGAAACCCGAAGAATCACCGCTACAGCGCGAGCCGCGGGATACCCAACCTTCGCCGGGCCATCGCCGCGCGCTACGAGAGCCTCTTCGGCGTGGAGATCGACCCCGAGACCGAGGTGGTCACGACCATCGGGGCCAAGGAGGGGCTGACGCACCTGATGTGGGTTCTGCTCGAACCGGGCGACGCGGCGATCGTGCCGACCCCGAGCTACCCGATCCACCTCGCCGGGCCCGGTTTCGCGGGCGCCTCCGTCATCACCGTGGCGATGCCGGACCCCGGCGTCGACCCGAACCCCGGCGACTCGTTCTTCGCGGCGTTGGTCGAGGCCTTCGCCGCGTCGCCGGTGCGGCCGCGCGCCATCGTCTGTTCGTTTCCTCACAACCCGACGAGCGCGTGCGTCGACCTCTCCTTCATGCAACGCCTCGTCGACTTCGCGCTAGAGAACGAGGTCGTGGTCTGCCACGACTTCGCGTACGCCGACCTCGGTTTCGACGGCTACGCGCCGCCCTCGATCTTGCAGGTCCCGCGCGCCAAGGAGTGCTGCGTCGAGCTCTACACGCTCACCAAGTCGTTCTCGATGGCCGGCTGGCGCGTGGGCTTCCTAGTGGGCAACGCCGAAGTGGTCGCGGCCCTGACCAAGCTCAAGAGTTACCTGGACTACGGGACGTTTCAGCCGGTGCAGATCGCCGCGATCGTGGCCATGAACGAGGCGCCGCACTACCCAGAAGAACTGCGCGCGATCTACCAGTCGCGCCGCGACACGCTCGTCGACGGACTCAACCGAGTGGGCTGGCCCGTCGTGGCCCCGCGCGGCTCGATGTTCGTATGGGCGCCGATTCCCGCCGCGTTCGCCCAGCTCGGTTCGCTGGCGTTCTCGACCTTCCTGATCGAGCACGCCGATGTCGCGACCAGTCCCGGGGTGGGATTCGGTGACGGCGGGGACGCCCACGTGCGCTTCGCGCTCATTGAGAACGAACTACGTACCCATCAGGCGCTGCGCGGTATTCGCCGGGCCCTCTCCGCGTAGCGGTTGCAAGTTCAAGGCCCGGCCCGCCCGCGGAAGGGCCGAAACGCGGGCGGGCCGAGAAGTTAGAAGTGAAAGTACTCCGGCATGAAGTTGCCCAGTGGGTTGGGCGTGAAGCCGATCGTGCTCTTGAGCGTTTTGACGATCTCGGTCGGGGTGATGGCCTGGGGCTGGTAGAGCACGGGCAGCTGCTTGGCCGCGTAGGAGGCGAAGCTGGTCAGCTTGGCCGTGCCGAAGGTCGTGGACTTGATCAGCGAGGTCATCTGCGCGTTCGCGTAGGTGCCCACGTTGAACCCGCCGCTCGGGGCAAACAGGGTCTCACCGGAGGGGTAGTAGTCCGGGGCGTAGACCCAGCCGCCGCCCCACGAGCACAGCTCGTAGCCGGCGCCGCCGCTGCAGTCCTTGATCACGCTGTCGAACGCCTCGGTGGACTGGGCGAAGGTCACGCCGATCTTGGCCCAGTCGGAGATCTCGGCGGCGAAGGTCTGATCGAGCGACGGTGTGCCGCTGGCCCAGACGATCTTGAAGTTCAGCGTGTAGCCCGAGGTGATCCCCGCGCCGCACTCATTGGTGGCGGTGCCGGGCCGGGTGCAGGTCATGACGCCGCCCTTTTCAGTCCAGCCGTGCGAGGTGAGCAGCGCTTTGGCGGCCGTGAGGTTGAACGGGTAGGGGTTCGGCACCGGGCCGCTGATCGACGACGGCGTGCGCGGGGGCAGCGGGCTGTAGGTCGGGAAGCCGTAGCCCTTGTCGACCTTGGTGATGACGCCGGTCTGGTCCACGGCCAGCTGCAGGGCCTGGCGGATGTAGAGCTGGTTCACCGCGGCCACCTTGGGGTCGGCCTTGGAGAAGTTGAACGGCGCGTAGTTGAAGTCCCACAGCGGACCGGTCACCAGGTTGTATTTGCTCGCCAGCGACGCCCAGTTGGGTCCGACCGCACCGGGCGAGGGCGCGGGTTGGGTCAGCACGCTCTGGTCCACGTAGCCGATGTCAACCTTGCCGGCCTGCAGGTCGTTCTCCTCGGCCTGGGTGGTGGTGTAGGACACCAGCTTGACCGTCGAGACCTGGGCCTTCTGGGGGCCTGAGTACTTGGTGTTGGGCTTGAAGGTGGCGTTGCCCAGGCTGTCGAAGGCGGTCAACCTCCACGGGCCGTCGTCACCGCTCTGCCACATCGCGTCGGTGTAGGTGCTGGTCTTGGCCGACTGGGCGTCGAGGTACTTCTCGACCGCCTTGCAGGCCGTGTCGGTCGCGGCCGCGCCGTAGACACCGGTCGCGCAGCTGGAGGTCGCGGTGGCTGAGGTCTTATCCCACGAGTCGGGCATCGGGGTGATCTCGGAGAGGTAGTTGTACAGGATCCAGCCCGGGTTGACCGAGGTCTTGAAGTTGATGACGACGTTGTTGCCCTGGGCGGACGCGCTCGACACCTGGTCCGGGATGCCGTAGCCGGGGTTGTAGCCGCAGTAGGACTTGGGGTCCGCCTGGTACATGTTGAGGAAGAACATCACCGAGCGCGAGTTGACGGTCTGGCCGTCGGCGAACTTCCAACTCTTCATGGCGATCGTGACCGTCTTGTCGCCGTTGGAGAACACCGGACTCTGGGCGAAGGACAGCGACGGCACGTACGCGCTGGAGCCGCCCTTACCGAACCAGTACAGCGGGCGCTGCATGAGCACGTCGAACTGGTTGATCGTTGACACGGAGAAGTACTGGCAGCTCATGTACGGGAAGATGTAGTTGGGACTGGCGCCGGGGGCCTCGGCAAACGTGATCGTCGCGTTCGCGGCCGTGGACGGCTTCGAGGGACTCCCGCGTAGGGCGAAGACGACGCCGACGACGACGGCGGCCGCGACGACAACGGTGACGATGGTGAGCCAGAGATTTCGTTTTGCAGTCATAAGAACAGGTTAAAGAGGTGGTATCGCAGATGCGGTCTCAGGAACGCGATATTGAGGCGTTTCACAGGTAATGCCCCAAGGAACCTCAGGTACGTGGAGAAACGCAGGAAAGGATCTACGCGAATGTTGCGACGGTATGACAATCCTTCGGTTCCAAACGGCTTCGCCGATGTGGCTCACGCGCGCGAGACCGCGCGACACCAC
Organism: uncultured Actinomycetota bacterium; assembly: GCA_963715855.1. Classification (GTDB taxonomy): domain Bacteria; phylum Actinomycetota; class Acidimicrobiia; order Acidimicrobiales; family RAAP-2; genus RAAP-2. Next base: position 327,130 of record OY970279.1, on the reverse strand, counting down.
GTCGCATACAGCGCGTCGGCCTCGGTTGGATCTGCGGGTTCGAACATTCGATCCAACTCCCAAAGTCCGGCGAGCTCGTCCAGCGAGGAGTAGACGCCGGCGCCGAGGCCGGCGATGGTCGCCGCGCCCCGCGCGGTGGCCTCGAGAGAGCGACTGCGCAGCACTGGCAGTCGCGAGCTGGTCGCCTGGAGTTGCATGAGCAGGTCCATCGCGGCCGCGCCACCGTCGGCGCGAAGTTCGGTGGGCGCGGCGCGCGTGGTGCCGAAGGCATCGGTCATCGCGCGAACTTGGAAGGCCAGCGCCTCGACCAGTGCGCGCGCAATGTGGGCGCGCCCCACGCCGCGGCTCAGTCCGGTGATCGCTCCACGTGCGTCGGCGCGCCAGAAGGGCGAGCCCAGCCCCGTGAACGCGGGCACGAAGGAGACGCCGTCGCTGCTGGGCACGCTCAGCGCGAGGGCCTCGAGGTCGGCGGAGTGTGTAACGAATCCCAACTCGTCACGCAGCCACTGCACGGCGGCGCCCGCGACGAAGGCCGATCCCTCGAGGGCGTAGGCGGCCGGACCGTAATCACCGAGGTCCCAGGCGACGGTGGTCACGAGACCGTCGACCACGGTCGGAGGAGTCTCGCCGGCGTGGGCGAGCACGAAGGCGCCGGTCCCGTAGGTTGCCTTCACGATGCCCGGCGCAAAACACGCCTGGCCGAAGAGCGCCGCCTGCTGGTCGCCCAGTACTCCGGTCATCGGCACACCGGCGAGTTCGGGTACCACGTCGCCGTGCACAGTCGCGAAGTGACCGCTCGACGCGACCACCGTCGCCAGAGCCTCGCGGGGCACGCCGAAGAGATCGATCATCGCAGGAGACCACTGGCGCGTCGCCAAGTCCAGTAGCGACGTTCGCGCGGCGTTGGACGCCTCAGTGACGAAGACGCCGCCGTCCTCACCCCCCGAGAGCCTCCACATCAGCCAGGTGTCGATTGTCGCGAGGGCGGGGGAGTCGGCGTTGTCGAGCGCTCCGTGGTCGACCAGCCAGCGCATCTTGGTCGCCGAGAAGTAGGCGTCGAGGACGAGTCCGGTCGCCGCGCGCACCGCCGGTTCGTGCCCGGCTGCGGCCAGGGCCGCGCAGGCCGGCGCGGTGCGCCGGTCCTGCCACACCAGGGCGTGGTGGCCAACTTGGCCGTTGTCGCGGTCGAAGGCGACCGTTGTCTCACGTTGGTTGGTCAGTCCGAGGGCCACGATGCGGTCGCCACGCTCGCGGGCCCGCACGGCGACCTCGCGCAGGGTGGTCACCGCGAGGTCGGCGATCTCGAGAGCGTCGTGCTCGACCTCGCCTGGAGAGGGGAAGTACTGGGTGAGCTCGCGATAGGCGCTGTCGAGGACCCGCGCGGAGGTGTCGAAGGCGACCGCGCGCACCCCCGAGGTCCCGGCGTCGAGGGCGAGCAGCAGGTCCACCGGGGTCACGCTACAGAGATTTGGCGTCGTTTCCGGGCCCCGTGCGACCCGTCAAATGGTGGTGAAAAAAAGGTTAAAATTGAGTTGACGCCGTGTAATTACAGTGCTGTAATGACACAGCATCTTGCGACGCGTGGTGGGCTTGCCACTACATGTTGTGGTTGGGGGGACAAGCGACACTACGCTTGACCTCCCGTCCCCAACCGCGCAAGGGGTGCCGTCGCAGTGTCGGCTCGGGACAGGGACAAGGGGACAGAAAGTTATGGCTATCGCACCTCAGCGACTCGGAATTGGACTCCGTCGGTACTTCACCACCGACGATCGGCACCCCTACGACGACCTCGTGTGGGACCGGCGTGACGCACGAATCACGAACTTCCGAGACGGCTCAGTGGCCTTCGAGCAGCTCGACGTGGAGGTGCCCGCAGCGTGGTCCTTCAACGCCACCAACATCCTGGCCCAGAAGTACTTCCGCGGCACCTTGGGCACCGACGAGCGTGAGACGAGCCTCAAGCAGGTCGTCGACCGCATCGTCGACACCGTGACCACCTGGGGCATGGAGGCCGACTACTTCGTCGACGAGGAGGAGGCCGAGGTCTTCCGCGCCGAACTCAAGCACCTGTTGGTCACCCAGAAGGCGGCCTTCAACTCGCCGGTCTGGTTCAACATCGGCGTGCGTGACGTGCCCCAGCAGGGCAGCGCGTGCTTCATCCTGGCCGTCGAAGACTCGATGCGCTCCATCCTCAACTGGTACACCGAAGAGGGCATCATCTTCAAGGGCGGGTCCGGCGCCGGAGTGAACCTGTCCAAGATCCGCGCGAGCGCCGAGGCGCTCGAGGGCGGTGGCACGGCGAGCGGTCCGGTGTCGTTCATGCGCGGCGCCGACGCGTCGGCCGGCACCATCAAGTCCGGCGGCAAGACGCGGCGCGCGGCCAAGATGGTCATCCTCGACGTGGACCACCCGGACCTCGAGGAGTTCATCTGGTGCAAGGCGCGAGAAGAGTCCAAGGCCCGGGTTCTGCGCGACAACGGCTTCGACATGGACCTGGACGGCAAGGACATCCACTCGATCCAGTACCAGAACGCCAACAACTCGGTTCGCATCTCCGACGAGTTCATGCAGGCCGTGTTGGCCGACGACGACTGGAACCTCACCGCGCGCGGCGACGGTCGCGTGATCTCGACCTTGAAGGCTCGCCAGATCTGGCGCGAGATCGCCCAGGCCGCCTGGGAGTGCGCCGACCCCGGTCTGCAGTTCGACACCACGATCAATCGCTGGCACACGTCGTCCAACACCGCGCGCATCAACGGCTCCAACCCGTGCTCGGAGTACATGCACATCGACAACTCGGCGTGCAACCTGGCCAGCATCAACCTGCTCAAGTTCCTGCGCAACGACGGGCGCTTCGACGTCGACGCCTTCAAGGCGGCTGTCGAGGTCGTGTTCACCGCCCAGGAGATCATCGTCGGCGCGGCCGACTACCCGACCGAGAAGATCGGCGAGAACTCGCGCAAGTTCCGCCAGTTGGGCCTGGGCTACGCCAACCTGGGCGCGCTGTTGATGGCCTCAGGGCTCGCCTATGACTCGGACGCCGGACGCGCCTGGGCGGCGTCGATCACCGCGCTCATGACGGGCCACGCCTACGTCACCAGCGCGCGCACCGCTGGTCGCATGGGACCCCACGAGGGTTTCGCCGAGAACGCCGAGCCCATGATCAACGTGCTGCGCATGCACCGCGACGCGGCACTGGAAGTAGACGCGGCGCTGGCCCCGGCCGAGATCTTGCAGGCGGCCCAGCAGGCGTGGGAGGAAGCGGTCGACCTTGGGATCCGCCACGGCGTGCGCAACGCCCAGGCCTCCGTCCTGGCGCCGACCGGCACCATCGGCCTGCTGATGGACTGTGACACGACCGGCATCGAGCCCGACCTCGGCCTCGTCAAGTTCAAGAAGCTGGTCGGCGGCGGGAACATGTCCATCGTCAACCAGACGGTGCCGCGGGCCCTGCACATGCTCGGTTACTCCGAAGCGCAGATCGCCGCGATCGAGGGCTACATCGACGAGCACAAGTCGATCGTCGGCGCGCCCGGGCTCGACCCGGCACACCTGCCGATCTTCGCCTGTTCGATGGGCGACAACACCATTCACTACCGCGGCCACGTGCGCATGATGGGCGCGGTCCAGCCGTTCATCTCCGGCGCGATCTCCAAGACAGTGAATATGCCTGAAGATGTCACGGTCGAAGAGGTCGAGCAGTTGCACCTCGAGGCTTGGCGCCTGGGCGTGAAGGCCGTCGCCATCTACCGCGACAACTGCAAGGTGGGCCAGCCGTTGTCGACGGCGAAGAAGGGTGAGACCTATTCAGGTGAGGACGTCGAGGCCACGGCCGCTGGTGTGGCCGCCGACGCCGTTACCGCCGAGCTCTACGCGAAGATCATTCGGCTCGAGGCCGCCCTGGAGTTGGCCAAGACCGAAGGGTCGCACGTGGTCGTGGGCGCGGTGCGCGAGCGCCTGCCGCGCCGGCGCGTCTCGACGACCTTCGCGTTCCGCGTGGCCGACTGTGAGGGCTACGTCACCGTCGGTGAGTACGAGGACGGCCGACCCGGCGAGGTCTTCATCAAGGTGTCCAAGCAGGGATCGACCCTCGCCGGCATCATGGACGCCTTCTCCATCTCGATCAGCCTCGGACTCCAGCACGGCGTGCCGCTGTCGACGTACGTACGCAAGTTCGCGAATATGAAGTTCGAGCCGTCCGGCATGACCGACGACGCGGACCTGCGCATCGCGACGTCGCTGGTGGACTACATCTTCCGGCGCCTGGCGCTGGAGTACTTGAGCTACACGGAGCGTGAAGAGCTTGGCGTTCTCTCCAGCAGCGAGCGCCTCCAGCCCACGCTGCCGGAGGTGGCCGAGCAGGCGACGCCGACGCTGAGCGCTGACGTGCAGCCAACGCTCATCGAGCTGGCCGATCGGCCGAGCGCGAACGTGGCCAGTGGTCCGATCTCTCGGGCCGAGCAGCGCGACGCGCCCATGTGTTACCAGTGTGGCAACGCCATGCAGCGCGCCGGGTCGTGCTACGTGTGCTCGAGTTGCGGGGCGACGAGCGGCTGTTCTTGATGTGAAATCTCACCAAGTGACACGCTCAGATATCATCAAGAGACATGGTTTATTTCACGAAGTGACTTCGCGATCTCACGAAGTGACATGCCAGTGGCCGTAAAGGTCGGCCATGACGCAACAATCCTCGTTCGTTTCGGAGAACCTACTCGAGCGTTTCGATGGGTCGCGGGTCTCCCGCGCTGACGAGCTCCTCAGTGAAGATGTGATCATCTACCAGAATCGTGACGAGTAGCTGCCCACGTAAGGCTCGCACGTACTTGATCAACGAGCCCATTTCCGCCGTCGCTGGATCGCGCTCGATCTTTGAGATGAAAGACTGGGTGCAGCCCCAACGTCGGCCCATTTCTACCTGAGTTACCCCTACCGCTTGCCGCAGCTTGCCCAGGCTCGTTGCAATACGATGCTCCGCCGCGAGGCGTTCACGCGCTGCTTCCAACAGCGCGGGGAACTCGGCGGCCGGATGCGTGATTGGAGAGTCCACGAGAACTTCGTCGTCCGCTCCACGGATCCAGTCAGTCGCACTCAGGTTGTCCATTCTTCTCCTCCTCTTTCAATAAAGCGATTCACTATTGCGTCGGCTACCGGTACGTACTCGCTATACCAGGACCGCTTTTCATCGTTCTCGAACTTGTGTTTGTCTCCGCCTATGCAAATGAGCATGCTCTTGTCGTCCTCCACGAAACAGGTGAGAACGCGGTAAGCGCGCCACTCACCTTCGAAGTGGCCATCAACCCTGACCTCTGCGAGATCTGGAAAGTGAGCGCTCTCTTGAATCCTGAGACGCACGTCGGGTAGCACGGCCCCTCTTCCGTGCTCGAGCAGGTACTTGATTGCCTCTTCCATGTCTGCTGCGGCTCTCGCTGGCTGCTTTGCCGCCCACGTATGGAATACGGGGTAGGAGTACCGTCGGAGCACATTGAGTGATTTATCATGTAGGAGGAATAGTAGTCAAGAATGATACTAATGGTCCTACGGAAAGAGGAGATAGCCAGGCAGGTTTCCGATGCGGCCACGGCCGCTGTCCAAGAAAACCGGTAAGACCTCCTGACCAGGACAATGTCACTTCATGATATTTCCAGGTGACATTTCGTGAGATTTCACACTTGATGTGAAATCTCACCAAGTGACGTGCTCACATTTCATCAAGTGACACGTTTTATTTCACGAAGTGACATTGCGATTTCACCAGGTGACATTGCCGGGTGCGCGAGTGTCTCGGTGCGTTGCCCTGCGGTGCATAGGTCATGACGCACTAGTTGCCGTTCGCGCCGTGCCTGTTTCGCGTTACTCGTGGCCCTAAAAGTCTCTGATTCCTTCACCTCTCTACTGTCGACGGGGCTTCTTCTTGGCACATGGATTTGGCAGAGCCCTCGATTGGGCGGGATATTCAACAGTTTGGCCTCATGTATCGGGCTGTTGATCAGGGATGTATAGGATTTACCGGTCCGATAGTATAGGATTTGCCGGTCTAATGGTATAGGATTAGCCGGTCCAAAGGTATAGGATTTGTCGGTCATCTGAGAGCGTGAGGTCATGGCATACATCGAACGAATCGCAGATAAGGAACTGGCTAGTCGTCTGGCAGCAGCAGGCGCCGTGCTCATCGAAGGCCCCAAGGCTTGCGGGAAAACCGAGACGGCAAGGCAGTTGACCCGCCACGAGTTCCGCTTTGACGTGGACCAGGGCGCCCGTGCACTCGTAGCCGCCTCGCCCCAGACGCTATTCGAACAGGAGCCTCCGATCCTTCTCGACGAATGGCAGATGGCTCCCGCCCTCTGGGACCTTGTCCGGCGCGATGTAGACGACCACTGGCCCGAGCGTGGCCGTTTCGTTCTTACTGGCTCGGCAACCCCGGATCCCGACGCTCAGAGGCACACAGGAACGGGTCGAATCTCGGTACTACGCATGCGACCGATGAGCCTGGTCGAGACGAGCCAATCAACCGGTGAGGTGTCGATACAGGGCCTGTTCGACGATGCAACACCTGCTGCGATCGATCCAGGCGTCACAGTCCCGGACCTCATTGATTGTCTCGTTAAGGGTGGATGGCCAGCACTAGTTGGGGCGTCCCCGGAAGACGCTCAGATGTGGATGCAGGATTACATCAAGAACCTGGTGGAGGTCGACATCCAGCAACTCGACGGTCGACGAGATCCAAGGAACGTGCGCCGGCTACTCACCGCTCTTGGGCGGGCGGTTGGCACGGGTATGACGGCTCAAGCGCTCGCCAAAGACGTGGGCGGCGCCGACGGCCCCGCGGACCGAGATGCAGTTGCCGCCTACCTCAGAGCATTAGAGAGGTTGATGGTTGTCGAAAATGTGGAGGCCTGGAATCCTCACATGCGCTCAACGACCCCACTGCGCAAGTCCGAGAAGCGCTACATGGTTGATCCGTCCATCGGCGTGGGGGCGCTAGGCGTGGGCTCTGCGCGCCTATTGGGCGATCTCAATGCAACCGGCTTTCACTTCGAGGGCATGGTGGTTCGTGACGTCCGTGTTTATGCTCAAGGAATCGGTGGACAGCTCAGTCACTGGCGAGATAACAACGGCCACGAGGTAGATGTGATCGTCTCGCTGAGTGATGGCCGGTGGGGTGCATTCGAGGTGAAGATGAATCCCGACGATGTACCGCAGGCTGCCGATGGGTTGCTGCGGTTTGCGCAGAAAGTGGATCTTGACCGCGTCGGTGAACCCAGCTTCATGGGGGTGATCACTACCAACTCTTCCGCGTATCGGCGGGATGACGACGTGCTGGTGATCCCACTAACGGTCCTTGGACCCTAGCTCCTCGGATGATTTCACATCATGAAACTTCCAGGTGACATCTCATGAGATTTCACACTTGACGAGCCCATTGACAGATTGACAGACAGTTCGCGCCGAAGGCAGCGTTCATTCGACTGGGTCTGTGCGGCGCAGGAACCGTCCGTCCAGTAAGTGCGGCGAGGACGCGGACAGGTCAGTGGTATGCGTGCCAGAGTTGTCCAACATGAAGCTCGCTGGCATCGGTGGCTCAGAAGAGGCGCCTCCACAGTTATCGTCGCCTCGCTCGCCGCGGCGTTGCCCGCCGGCGCGGTGTCTCTCGGGCCATCTGACGCACAACGACTCTCGGCCGCACAACATGAAGCGCACCATCTCCTGGGCCTGACGACCTTGCCTGTCGGCGCCACGCGCCTCGCACGTTGGACCTCAGCGCTGGGCAGCGGCCTTCGTGGGGCCGCCGCGGGTCCCGGAGTCGATCAAGTGGATCTAACCCACTACTACCTCGCGCCCGGGGGAGCGTCGATGCTGACTTGGATGGAGACCCGAGTGCCGGCGGGTGCAACCGTGTCGGGCACCGGTACCGGGAGCGGACCCGGTACTCCGAACGTCTACTCCAAGACCTTTACGTTCCCGGGTTCGTCCGTGCTGCAGCAACCGGAGCTCGAGTACTCGATGCTGGTGACATTTAATGGACAGTTCGAGCTGCGCGTGGATGCGATCGTCCAGTGGACGCCTCGTAAGTCCAGTTATTCGATTGTGCCGCCTGGAGCTACGCGGGCCGTCGTCAGGGTCGATCGAGGTCCCAACGCCAAGACCGGTCGGGTCACGGTCGTTACGGTCACCCGTCGTTCGACGATCGACGCTGTTATCGCGAAGATCAATGGGCTCGCGGTGGCGAATCCGGGCGTCGAGTATTGCCCGTTGGATATCGGTTCGTCAATGAGGATCTCCTTTTACCGCGCGAGTACGTCGGATCCGTATGCGGTGGTCACCGCACGTCCGACCGGTTGTGGGATCGTTACCATCAGCGAGTTCAGCGCCAACGGCATCGCGCTGGGCATGGGTCACGATTCCGGTGGATCGGTGATTACGAAGTTTGTCGCGACGACGCTGTCGATCAAGGACTGGTCGGGATTCGCAGCGTTGACGTCTTAGAGCTAGTCGATCACGACCCGCCGCAACGGGGTCTCCGTGTTCTCTTGGCCCATAGGCTTCCAACATCTTTGAGATCTCACACGAACGTTTTGAGGAGTTGGCGGATAAGGCCGTCGCCTCCTTACCCCCTGAACTGCTGGCTGAGATCGAGAACCTGGTCATCGTGGTGGACGATCAGGCGGTCGGACAGTCGCTGTTCGGGCTCTACGAAGGTGTCCCGCTCACCAAGCGAAGTCCCATCAGTTACAACGCGGTCATGCCGGATCGGATCACCCTGTACCAATCGACAATCTCTCGCCACGCCAATAGCGAGGCCGAGGTGGAGGCCCAGATCCGAAAGACGGTGATTCACGAGATCGCCCACCACTTCGGCATCAGTGACCCGCGGCTCGAAGAGCTCGGGTGGGCGTGAGCGATCTGGCGGAAGCGTCGTAAGGGTCGGCCATGGTCGTCAAGAGCCAACTTCGATTTCGCGATGATCGCACTGCGGCGATCGGGGCGGTTGATTCCGTCGCGTCAGGTCGGGGATGGTGCAACGTCTTGGCTCAGGTCGTCGACGACGAGCCGGACCTCAAAGTCAATGTCTTCGGGCTATGGGCAAATCGGGGAGTCGCTGTCGCGTCCTTCGTCACGTCGCCACCTCGCGACGGCATCGCGCAGCCCTCCACGCTCGGCGTCCTGCATATGCGCGGGCGCTTGGGGACAGAGTTCCTGAGTGCGCTGGTGCACTCGACCCCGTTTACGGTCCTTCAGGATCATCGACAACGTGGTCTTCTGCTGAGCGTTCCCGCGGACACCGTGTCGGCGATCGTGCTGAACATGATGTGCAACTTGTCGATGTCGCTGTGTGACTACGCGACGACGGGCAGCTGGCGACTAGATCTCTTCTTGCGCGGTTAGCACCACACGAAGCCAGGTACCCGCGTTCGAGCTACCAGGCCGAGCAACCGTTCTGGTCGGGGACCTGCCCGTTGGTCACCCTCATGGCGACCAGGATCTGCTCATCTCGGGTGGCCTGGCCCGCCAGCGGCGCGTACTGGCGCCCGCCGAAGGCCAGCCAGGTCCCGTTCAGGAACCCGATCCCCGAATAGACGGGACCGGTCATGGACCAGTTGCCGCCGACTTCGCAGTTGGCGACCTGCTGCCACTCGTTGCGCAGCTGACCCACCGTGACGCCCTTTGACCGAGCCGCCACGACGAGACCCAACTCGGTGGCCGAGACGGGGATGTTGCGGTGGTGCAGAACCTTGAGGACGCCGACGTGGGTGGAGGTGTGCGCGGCCACCGGAGCGGGCAGGGCGGTGCTCCACAGCTGACCGACACCCCACGCGGCCAGGGGCGACGCGCTCAGGAAGATGGCGGCAGACAGGACTACCACCAGCGCCAACGGCCTCTGTCGCATGTTGCTCTCCTTGGTCAACGCCCACTGCCCCGAACGGCGAAGCGCCATCGGGACGCTCTCGCTCGGCACAACGTCTGGGCGGACTGTCTGGTCCTGGCCCAGCGGGCGCGGTTTGGTCGGTCACATGGCCACAAAGGTGCGGCTGGACAACGAAACTGCTCTACTGCCAGATGCCAGGTTAGGGGCGCTTTGTCACCCTTCGGGGCGGTCATTTCCGGGAAAATCGATTTTATGACCCCCTTGACCAGGATTTATCAATTCTGCTCGCCGGACTTTTTACGGTGTTTTGCGGCCCATTTCTCCCAATTTTGGCGTCGACAGTGTCACGGGGTCCAGAGGCTTGCCGATCAGGTGTCGGAACGTCCCCGTTGCGAATCCGTCGCGTTGCGGTCACTTGTTCGACGACGGGTCGCCTCCGGCCCTGTCCAGAGAGCGAAGCCACGAGGCTCGCTGACGGCGCCTGCGGTGATGGTGGGTCACACTCTCCCGGTCGCCACCACGAGTAGCGTCACCGGGCACCGGGAGTGAGGAGGGGCGGGACCATGCGAGTACGCGTAACGCTGGTGGCGGCGACGGTTCTAGCGGGCCTGTGCGTCCCGTGGGTCGCGAGCGTGTCGCCCGCGGGGGCGACGTCATCGATCTGCTCGATCGAGACCGGGGCCAAGATCGGTGCCGCCTTAGGCCTCAAGGTGACCAAAGCGTCAAAGGACACCCAGGGCAGTGCCGTCGTGTGCTGGTACCAAGTGGGGGCCAACCCGCACGCGGCCTACGTCAGGGTCCAGACCCACGACACGATGACCGGCTACCAGGTCGACCTCAAGACCGCGAAGACCTACAAGGAGAATCCGAAGACCGACTCGGCCTTCAGTCCGTATCCGGCGTTCTCCACCGCGCTCGGGTCGACCACCTACGGATTCACCTATTCGGTGACCGTGCTGAAGAAGACGACCGAGGTTGCGGTGGGGGCAACCGGCACGACCTTGGCCAAGGTGACGTCGCTGGCGAAGAAGGTCCTGCTGCTCGTCTAACCGCGCGGTGCAGGTCGCAGATGTATCGGCCAATTCGAGCAGAGCCAATGATATAAAGGTGAGCGACTTTCCGCGGGGGTCCGCAGGGGCACGTTTGCGTCGGTGATGTGATGACTGGCGCCTCGACCTTTCCGGGTGTTCGTCGGGTTCGAGCCGGAAACTAGGGGGACGCATGGCGGCAATGGACTTAAGCAAGTTGGACAGCTTGGATCGGATTGTGGCGGGAGCCAGTGTGGTGGCACTGATCTCGTTGTTCCTGCCCTGGCTGGGAGTGTCGGAACTGGGCTTCAGTTGGTCGACGAACGGTTTCGGCGCTGGATTCCTCGGCTGGTTCGGCGCGATCTTGATCATCGCCGCCGGCGTGTATTTGGTGATGCTGCGATCGGGTTCCGAGATGCCCAAGACGTCGTTTGGCCCGGGCGTGACGGTTCTCGGGTTGTCAGCGATCGGTGCACTGTTGGTCGTCATCAAGTGGGCCACGTTGCCCCGGTACTCCTACAGCGGGTCGTCCTTCAATGAGGGTGCACGCATTGGGATCTACCTGACACTTCTCGCCGGAATAGTTCAAGTGATCATCTCGTTCCGGCTCTTCAAGCGTACGGGTGAAGCCGTACCCTGGGCGAAGTAAGCATCACGTCGCTTCACGCTTGAACACGTCGCGCGAGCGACGACATGGTCGCTGTCGTGCCGAGACACATGAGGCACGCCACTGATCGATGAACATCCGAACGAATACCTTTCCGTCAGCGGGGGAAGGTTTCTTAGTCGAGTGCTTAGGGCCTACGAGCCTGCGGTTCGAGAAACCCATCGTTCGCTGTGGGCTCCGACGCAGGCGCGTCCGCGGTCCGCGGACCTCACGGACAGTTCCTAGGAGAACCTCTCACTAAAAACCTTTAAATATCTGCTTGTTTGAATTATGACTATGTAGATAGGATTAGTCGTGATTCACCCCTCGACCAAGGAGAGCGGCCCCCCGCATGTCCATCGCCGACAAGGTCTTGACCGCCGAAGAGGAGATCAAGCGCACCAGCGATCACCTGCGCGGTGACCTCGCCGCCCAGTTGTCCTCGGAGGCGCCGAACGTCGACGGACCTTCCGAGCACCTACTGAAGTTTCACGGGATCTACGCCCAGGACCAACGCGACGTGCGTCGAGAGCGCGCGTTGGCCAAGTTGCCGCTCGAGTACATCTATATGATCCGCGTGGCGATTCCGGGCGGTCGCCTCACTCGCGAGCAGTGGCGAAGTCTCGACGACGTCGCCACGACCATCGCCGACGGCTCGATCCGTCTCACCACGCGCCAGGCCGTGCAGTTCCACGGCGTGGCCAAGCAGAGACTGCGCCCGTTGGCCCAGGAGCTCGACGCACATCTGATGACGTCGTTTGGGGGCTGTGGCGACGTCGTGCGCAATACCGTCATGTGCCCAGACCTGGGCAGTGGTCCCCACGCGCGCCTGGCCGAGACGGCGGCGCGGTTGGCGCGCACCTTCAAGCCTCGTTCGGCCGCGCACTGGGAGATCTTCGTCGACGGCGAGCGAGTGGCCGAGCACCCCATCGAAACCGAGCACGACTTCTACGGCGAGACCTATCTGCCGCGCAAGTTCAAGATTGCGGTCGCGCACCCGGACGAGAACTGTGTGGACGTTCTGGCCCAGGACATCGGCCTGATCCCCAGCGTGGACGACGAGCTCGGAGATGGGTTCACCGTCGTCGTCGGTGGGGGCCTCGGACGGTCGTACGCGCAGCCCGACACGTTCGCGCGACTGGCTGACCCCCTTACCTTCGTCACCGACGCCGAACTCGACGACCTCATCCGCGCGATCCTGGCTACGTACCGTGACCTCGGGGACCGCACCAACCGGCGCCGGGCCCGGATGAAGTACATCGTTGCCGACATCGGGCTCGAGGCCTTCGCCGGCGAGGTCGAGTCGCGGTTCGGCGCACCGCTGCGCAAGGCGCCCGAGCTCTTCATCGGGGCCGCCGACGACCACCTCGGGTGGCGCGCCGACCACGACGGGACCTGGCGCCTCGGGATACGCGTCGGGGCCGGTCGGGTGCGCGACACGAACGGCGTGGCGCTGCGTACGGCGCTGCGCGAACTGACCGACCGATTTGACGTGTCCTTCATCATCACCGCCCAACAGGACCTCGTCGTGGCGGGGATCGACGGCGCCGCGCGAGGAGAGGTTGACGCGCTCCTCGCCGCGCACGGCGTCCGGCCCGTCGAAGAGCTGGGATCCGTGGAGCGAACGGCGCTGGCCTGCCCGGCGCTGCCCACCTGCGGACAGGCGCTCGCCGAGGCCGAGCGTCGACTTCCCCAGGTCGTCGACGCGGTCCAGGGCGCCCTCGATGCGCGAGGTCTCGCCCGCCGCCCGCTGCAACTACGCATGACGGGCTGTCCCAATGGCTGCGCGCGACCAGCGGTGGCCGAAGTGGGTGTGGTCGGGCGAACGAAGAACACCTACGACCTCTACCTGGGCGGCGGACCGCGCGGGGACCGCCTGGCCTCGCTGTACGCCGAGAAGCTCACCCTGGAAGAGCTGCCCGCCGCACTTGCGCCGATGCTTGATCGCTGGCGCGACGAAGGCCACGCCGACGAAGCGTTCGGTGACTTCGTGCACCGGATAGGCGCGCAATGACGGTCCACCTGGTCGGCGCAGGACCCGGTGACGCTGGCCTCGTGACCCGGCGCGCGGAAGCGCTGCTGGCCCGCGCGGACGTTGTCGTACACGACCGACTGGTGAGCCGTGAGGTCCTCGACTTGGTGCGATCCGGCGCAGCGCTCGTCGACGTCGGCAAAACGCCCGGAGACGGTGACACGCAAGAGTCCATCAATCAACTGTTGGTGACCCTGGGGCGCGACCACGACTGCGTCGTGCGCCTCAAGGGTGGTGACCCGTTCGTCTTCGGACGCGGTGCCGAGGAGGTCGAGGCGTTACGCGCAGCCGGCGTGGCCGTCGAGGTTGTGCCGGGTGTTTCGTCAGTGTTCGCCGGTCCACTTCTGGCCGGCGTGCCGGTGACGCATCGCGGACTCGCCTCGGGCGTCACGGTTGTCACGGCGACGAGCGAGGGTGGTGTCGCCACTGACTTCACCCGTCTGGCCGACGCGACGACGACGTTGGTGGTGTTAATGGGTGTGGCCCGTCGCGCGACGATTGCACGCGACTTGATTGCGGGTGGGCTCGATCCGACGACGCCGGTCGCGGTCATCGAACGGGCCTCCACCGATTCACAGCGCACGGTGCGCTGTCGACTGGCCGAGCTGGCGTCGATCGATGTCGCGGCTCCTGCGGTCATCGTGATCGGGGCCGTCGCCGGACTCGACCTCGGCCTCATGCCTTCGCCGTCGGGCGCCACCGCAGCGGGGGCTTAGTGTTCCCGCTGGTGCTGGACCTGACGGGACGGCGCGTCGTCGTCGTAGGCGCTGGACGTATCGGCGTCGGCAAGGCGCACCAGCTCACGGAGAGCGGCGCGGTCGTGACCGTCATCTCGCCCGAGGTCTCCGGCGACCTGCCGCCCGGTGCTGACCTGGTGTCGCGCGACTACCGCGAGGGCGACCTCGCCGACACCCTCCTAGTGGTGTGCGCGACGGGACGCGGCGACGTTGACGACGCCGTGGTGGCCGAGGCTCGCGAGCGCAACGTGCTGGTCAACGTGGTGGACGACCCGGTGCGCTCGAACTTCTTCTTTACCGCCGTGCACCGCGACGGTGACGTGTCCGTCTCGGTGTCGACCGAGGGCGCGTCGCCGGCGTTGGCTCGTCGGGTGCGCGACGACGTGGCGCACTCATTGCCATCTGGTCTCGGCGAAGTTGCCCGGCGCCTCCGCGCTGAGCGACGCGCCCTGCACGACGAGGGGACGTCCACCGAGGGTCTCGACTGGTCGGGGCGCATCGACGCGGCGCTGGTCGAACTGTCGATTCGGAACTCGGCCTAGCGCGGCCCGTACGGCCAGCGCTGGGGCGCCGACGTGGACACCGCGTCCGGTGATGAGGTGTAGGCGCTGACCAGCCAGTAGGTGCCGCGGTGCGGCGCCCAGGTGAAGGACCCCGGTCGAATGACGACCTTCTCCGTGGCGCCGGGCGCGAGGGGGTTATGGCCGGAGCTGGACGTGGCCGGCCAGAAACCAGTGGGATGGCCCCCAGCCACGGTGATCATGAACCGCGGGGTGATCGCCCGTCCGGTGTCATTGCGCACGCTCAAGACGATCCACTTGAAGGACGCGTAGCCCGGCCCCGTTGCCACGGATTCCACCCGCACGCTCAACGGGGCCGACACGAGAGACAGTGTCGCCACCGCCGCCGTCGCGGCCAACGGCAACGCGACGAGGCCCAGGCGTACGCGACGCGCCAACGCAATCGGCTCGCGCTCGGGTTTGGCGACGCTGAGTGCGGCGATGAGCGCGACGGGAAAGAAGTCCAACAGGTAGTTCGACAGACTGCGCCCCGGCACGAACAGGACGATCGGAACGAGGAAGAGCCAGACGCGCTTGAGTTGCGTGAACCACAGCGCCAGTGCAGTGAGCAATGTCACGCCGAGCAGGGCGGCGGCGATCCACAGGAGCCGCAGGTCCACGCCGCCGGTCGCGCCGTGCAGGGCGAGGGTCACCAGACCCTGGCCGTCGGGCACCAGCGGCGAGACGAGGGGCAACATGACGCCGTGCCACCACGCGCCCGCGTCCCAGACAATGAAGGCCACGTTGATGAGACCGAAGGTGCCGAACAGCCACAGCGCGTAGCGCGTGGTCGTGCGCGCCACCCCAGCGCCGACGGCGCGGGCCTCCAGGGCCACCGCGAGCACAATGAAGGGCACGCAGAACCACGGGGACTGTTTGACCGAGCACGCGACGCCGAGCGCCACCGGGCTCAGCCACCGGTACAGGCGCGAGGAGCCCGGGGTGACGAATCGGTCCCAACGCCACACCGCCAGGACGAGGAACGGCAGGAAGAGCGCGTCGGTGCCGCCGTCGGCGAAGGAGAAGAAGTACGTGCCGGCGAGGCCGAGCAGGGGGGCCACCCAGCGCAGCGCGGCCGGCAGGAAGCGATAGAGCAGCACGATCGTCGCGATCCACGCCGCCAGGTCGAGCCAGTCGGTCGAGAGGTGGTGAAGACCCAGCGCGACCAGGGGAGCCTGCAGCAGGAAGGCGCCCGCCGGATACGACACTTGGGTCACGTGCCCACCGTTCAACAGGTAGGTCCAGTACGCCGGCGAGTCGTGCAGCAGGTTCGCCACCCCGTGTAGGGACGAGGTGTAAGGGTTGTGGCCGTGCGCCAGTAGCGTCGCGGCCACGTCGTTGAACGCCGCCGAATCGGTGGAGTAGACGTGCCGCGAGGCGATGTCGGCGCCACCGATCACCGCGAACGTGCCGGTCGACGCCGCCAGTCCGAAGCGGTTCCAGCGACGATCCGTCGGGTCCCGGACGGTCCAGATCATGACGGTGCCCGCCAGCCCGATCAGAACGAGCAGTGGCGTGACGAACGCCAAGCCCGGCCAGCCCGACCAGTTGCCCCACACGTCGCTGCCGATCGTCGCGACCGCCAGCCACACCAGGCTCCAACCCGCGCGCTCGGCGAGGTGCGACGGTGCGCCGACGCTCACGGGAAGACCGCCCACGAGCACAGCGTCTCAAAGGTCATCAGGGCCAGCGCGAGCGCCGACGACACCACCAGCACCCGGTAGGTGCGGCCGCTCCAGCGCGTGGCCGCGGCCATCGTGAGCGGAAAGGCCAGCATCACTAGTCGCGGACGCAAACCCACCGGCGCCGACGCGGCGTAGAGGACGACGGCGGCGGTGGCGTACACCACGAGTTCGGTGGGCGGGTGCTGGCGAAACACGACCACCAGTCCCGCGACGCTGACCACCGTGCCGGCGACCAGGATCTGGCCGGTCATCGTGGGTGACAGCGGATTAGTGCCGAACTTGACCAGCACGTGCACTGGGTACATGAGCGACGGGTAACTGTGCCAACCACCGCGCTCCGTCAACTGCCACGCCCGTGGTGTACCGGTGTGCGCCCACAGGTACCCCATCCAGGTTGCGAATCCCACGAGCGAACCGATGGGGGCAACGAGGGAGCTCCACTCGCGTCGTTGCGCGATGGCGCGCTCCGCCGACCACGCGGCGACCACCACGAAGACGAGCGCCGTCGGCGACGTCGCCGTGGCGACCGCGCCGACGAGCGCCGCGACCCACCAGCGCCGTTGCAGCAAGGCCCACAGGCCAATCGCCGAGAGCGTGATGACCAGTCCCTCGTTGTAGATCATCGAGAACACGAAACTCCCGGGCGCCAGCGCGAAGAGGATCGTCGCGCGTCGCGCCGCTGCGTCGTTCGCCACGACGCGCGTCAACATGCCCACGGCGACGACGGCCACCAGGCCCGTCACGCCGCTGATCCACAGACCCGCCACCGCGCGCGAGAGTCCGGTGATGTCGCTCAACGCGCGCATCGTGAGAGGGAAGACCGGAAAGAATGCGATGGGGTTGGCCGCCACGTGGCCGTCAACCATCGGCAGGTGACTCGGCCATCCATGGTTGGCCGCGAGCAGGAACCATTTGCCGTCCCACCTCGAGAGGTGATGTACCAGTCCGCGGTGCGTGCCCAAGTCGTCGAGCGCGATGAAGACAACGGTGATGATCCGCACGGCGACGTAGACCACAACTCCCGGCGCGAGGGGCGAGCGAACCCAGCGCGCCGTGGTCGACGGCCTCGTCATGGTGTCAGCCGACACGATCTACTCCGGCTAGGACAGGACGCCATTTTCCGGAGGTGAGGAACCAGACGGCGGCGAGAATCACGAGCGGACCCGCAACGAAGTAGCCGTCGCCGGCGATCATCGGAGTGCCGCCCGGGCCCACGAGGAACATGGCGGCGCCCGCGATGAGAGCGAGGAAGGTAGAGCGCTGCGCGCTGGTCACCGCCAGCGCCACCAGGCCCCACCAGAAGTACCACGGCCACACCGTGGGACTGAGCCAGACCACCACGAGCAGGATGACGCCGAGCGCACGAACGACATCGTCGGCGCGGGTGCGTAACACCACCACGACGATACCGACGAGGGCGAGGACCTCGCCGACGTGCTGAATAAGCGTGACCACTGACCGGGTAGGGGCGTGGTCGCCCAACGCGTGCGCCGCGCTCGCTACCAACACCCCGACCGCGACCACCGGTGTGATGAGCACGTGCAGTTCGGTGGGGATCGTAAGGGCGCTGGGGCTGAGCCAGCGCCAGCCGTAGCCGGCCAGGCCGGTCGCGCCGACGAAGACCGCGGCCGTGACAACGACGGCCTCACCCACCAATCTCAGGCGCATTTGCAGGTCGGCGCCACGCCACGGGACTGCGTACAGGACGAGGAGTCCCGCCAACGCCGGGAAGCTTGAAGGTGGCCGCCAAGGCGAAGAACGCGGCGGCCGTGGCGCGGTGCCGGCCGGTGGCGAACATGAGTCCCACGGCCATGAGCGCGAGCATGAGCGTGTCATTGTGCGCCGAACTGACGGCGCTCATCAGTCCCAACGGGCTCAGGATACCTAACCAGAGGGCCACGCCGGGGTCGGCGCCAAAGTGCCGGGCCAGCCGCGGCAGCGCCACCATGAGCGTGGCCACCCCAATGAGTTCGAGCGCGCGAAAAGCCATGACTTGGACCATCAAGGAGTGACCGGCCGCCATCGCCGTGACGCGCGACGCCAGTTCGAAGAGTGGTCCGTAGGGCGACGGCGAGTGGCGCCACACCTGGGCGATCGACGCGTAGAGCGGCCCACCGGCGAGGTGGTGCGGGGACGCCACGTACGGGTTGTAGCCGCGTCGGGCCAGCACACCGCCGGCCACGTAGCTGTAGACGTCGCGGCTGAAAAGCGGCGCGCCCACGAAGAGCGGCGTCGCCCACAGTGCGAGCACGGCCCAGGCCCGTCGAACGGTGAGCTCACCGGCGCGAGCCAGGACACCGACGCCGATCCAGGAGAGGGTCAACACGGCCAGCGCCGCGTACAGCACGAGGTATCCGCGATCGTGAGTGAGTCCATCCACGTGCAGCCACCACCGATACGAGTGAGGGCGCGGAATCGAACCGACCGAGGCACCGGCCAGGACCACACCGAACGACCCGACGGCACCGGCGACGCCGAGGAGGGCCAGCGTCCGACGCGCGGCGCGACCGTTAGTGGTCTGCACGATTGGATCTCTCCCTTCGCGCCGGCGCTCGGGCGCCGGCGTCGAGCGTCCTTGCTGGCCTGAAGATTACTTGGGGTCTCGCGGGGGGTCCGGAAGCACGTTGGCTGGCGGAGCCACCTTCGGACGGCGCCCGTCTTCGCGATCACTCAGGTGGTGGCGCAGGTTGAGCATGGACGCGGAGCTCGCCAGAGCCAACACGCCGATGCTCAGGGGCCACCAGTTACTCAGGTGGTTATCGAAGAACACGGCCACGACGATCGGGGCGGTGCTGGCTGACACACCCCAGGTCAGTCCGAGGGCGGCGTTGTAACGTCCGCGCAGGTGCTCGGGCGCGAGCTCGTTAACAATGGCCGAGCCCGTGGGCGACAGCATCGTCTCGCCGATGGCGAAGACCACCATGGCCGCGCAGAGTGAGGTCACGGTGAGAACCGGAGGCAGCGCCAGTGTCACGTCCAAGATGGCCCAGAACACGAACCACAGGACGCCCACGACGGCCATCACCCGCGCACGGCTGCGGCCCTCGATCCGATTGAGGACCCACAGTTGGGCCAGCACGATCGTGGAGGTGTTGAAGAAATAGATGACGCCGATGACGTGCACACTGAGACGCAGATTGTTGACGACGAAGAGACTGAACCCGGCCTCTTGAGATCCGTAGCCACTGGTGAGGAGGACCAGCGAGGCGAGCACCAGCATGACGAGTCGCCGGTCGCGAATGACGACGCGCCACCCCTCGGCGCTCTTGACTGGATCGTCGTGGTGGTCCGTCACCGGTCCGCCGTGACGGCGTAGGGGCAGCAGGATCGCTGCGGTCACGAGTGTGACGGCGGCGTTAAACACGTAGAGCGCCGTGAAGGTCACGGGTCGGTGCAGATCGACGACGGACGCCGAAACCAGACCACCGAAACCGATGCCCAGGTTGATCAGCATGAAGTTGACCCCGAAGGCACGCTGGCGCTGGTCGTCGGGGACCATGCGAGTGAGCATCGTCAACATGGGTCCCCAACCACCGCTCAACACCGCCACCAAGAGGCCGTAGACGACTGCTTCGCGCTCGGTTCGCGCGTACGCCCAGCCCACGAGCGCGCCGGCCTCGGCCGCGTAGGTGATCAGCAGGACACTCATCGGTCCGAACCGGTCCGTCATCGTGCCCCAGACCGGACTCGCGGCCAGTCCCGCCACGGCGCACGTCGCGAGCAGCACCGTCGAAAAGGTGGTGGAGAAACCGCGCACGTTGTGCAGGTAGACCACGAAGAGCGACAAGGTCAGTCCGCGACCGAGGCTCGAGAAGAACGTGGAGGTGTAGAAGAGCCGCAACTGTGGAGTGAGGGAACGTCGAAAGTCGGGCGGAACCAAAGAGTCAACGATCCGCATAAGTAGGCCACGCTATCGGCGGCTTTGTGATGTACCTCACAAGAAATGGTCCCCGCGCGGGGAAGGGTGTGGTATGCGGTTACGCTGAGTACGGCTGCGTCGCGGCCATGGAAGGTGTCGCCTTGTCACCGAAGCTCTTGGGCGCTGGACGTATTGATCTCATTACCGAATTAGCGCCAGACGTAGAACGTCTCTATAACCGCCACTTGGAGGCACCACGCCTGTGGTACCCCCACGAGCAGATCGACTGGGGTAGCGGGGAGGACTTCGGCGAACATCCCTGGTCACCGTCGGACTATCCGCTGCCCGACGGCGTGCGCAGTTCCATCTACGTCAACCTCCTGACCGAGGACAACCTGCCGTACTACACCAACACGTTGCTGTCCCACGCCCCCAAGGGTCACCCGATCCTGGACTGGAACCACCAGTGGACGATGGAGGAGAACCGCCATTCGATGGTGATGCGCGACTGGGTCCACATCAGCCGCTGCATCGACCCGACGCTGCTCGAGGACGGACGGCGCGTCCAAATGTCGCTCGGCAAGGTACCCGAGCCCGAGTCGATGGCCGACCTGATCTGTTACGTCTCGTTCCAAGAGCGCGCCACGCAGATCGCGCACCGCAACACCGGGGCGCATCTACCTAAGGACGACAAGACCGGACGCAACGTCCTGGGCCTGGTGGCCGGTGACGAGACCAAGCACTACCTCTTCTATCGGGACCTCGCGCTGGCCGCCTTCGCGATCGATCCGTCGACCATGATGATCGCCGCCGCTCGCCAGGTCAGCGCGTTCGCGATGCCCGGCACCGGCATTCCCAGCTTCACGCGCCACGCCGTGCGCATTGCCCGCGAGGGCATCTACGGGCTCGCTCAGTACCTGCGAGATGTGCTGGACCCGGTGCTGAGCCTCTGGGACGTGGGCCACCTGGACGGTCTGTCCGCGGAGGCCGAGCGTGCGCGCATCGACCTGGCGAGTGTTCTTGAGCGCCTCGGGGCCACCGTCGAACGGATGGCCGCGAAGGCCGCCGGCGCGACTCCCGTTCTTTCGTAGGTCGACCGGACTAATCCGTCCCGCAGTTCTTCGGGTCGTCGAGATATCCCGTCACGGTCGCCGATAATGTTTTTCACCGTCGGTGAGGTGCGACGCCGCATCGACGAAGTCGAGGTGCCGTAAGTGCTCGTGACGCCCGCGTAGGATTTCCCTGCTCGGAGGGAGGCACGTGCCAGTAGGTTTCGCGGCGGCGATCGCCGAGGTCAGTGCCGCGGGTCAGCCCTTCGAGGTGGTCGAGGTCAAGATCGACGGCGTCACCCAGCGAGCGTTTCGGCACGCGCCCGAGAACCTGAAGCAACTCTTCGACACCGCCAGAGGTGTCGACGCGCCGTTCATTGTCTACGAAGGCGAGGAGTGGAGCTTCAACGACGTCATGGTCGAGGTCGACGCCCTGGCTCACGCGCTGGTGCACCACTACGGCGTCCGGCCGGGCGACCGGGTGGGCATCGCGATGCGAAACCTGCCCGAATGGGTGGTCGCGTTCGCCGCAATCGTGTCGGTC
This sequence comes from uncultured Actinomycetota bacterium, assembly GCA_963715855.1. Lineage (GTDB taxonomy): Bacteria > Actinomycetota > Acidimicrobiia > Acidimicrobiales > RAAP-2 > RAAP-2. Next base: position 305,125 of record OY970279.1, on the reverse strand, counting down.
GGTGCGATCTCGGTGTCGCTGAACGCGTGGTGGGTAGAGGACGAGATTGCGTACGCCATCGAGGACTCGAAGCTCAGCGTCCTCATCGCCGACGCGGAGCGCACCGATCGGGCTGAACGGCCGTGCGTGCGCGCCGGCGTGCACGTTCTCGGAGTGCGCCTTCCCGAGGGTCGCACGCTCACCACGGGGATCGAACGATGGAGCGACGTGGTCGAGCGCGGAGCGACGATGCCCGAAGTCACGATCGGCCCGGACATGGACGCCACGATCCTCTACACGTCGGGCACGACGGGCTTTCCCAAGGGTGCGGTGTCTTCGCACCGCGCGATCTGCCAGTCGATCATGGCGTTCACCTCACGCGCCGCCGTTGACGACCTGCGTCGTGAGGCTCCGGCGACTCCGTCGCTCTACCCGCCCTGCTTCATCTTGATCGTGCCCCTCTTTCACGTCACGGGCTGCATCCCGGTGATGATGTCGTGCTTCTCGTGGCACTTCAAGTTGGTCATGATGCAACGCTGGGAGCCCGAGCGAGCGCTCCAGCTCATCGAGCAGCATCGGGTGACGGCCTTCGTCGGAGTGCCCACCCAGTCCTGGGACCTCGTGGAGTGTCCGCGCTTCGGCGACTACGACACCTCGTCCCTGAGCTCGGTGGGCGGCGGCGGCGCCCCCGCACCCCCCGCGCTCGTCTCGCGTGTCGAGCGCTCGTTTTCGCGCGGACGACCGAACCTCGGCTACGGGATGACCGAGACCAACGCCTACGGGCCGGGCAACACCGGCGACGACTACGTCGCGCATCCGACCTCGACCGGTCTGGTACCGACGATCGTCATGGACGTCGAGGTTCGCGACCCCCAGGGGACAGTGCTCGGGGTCGACGAGAACGGCGAGATCTTCCTCAAGTCACCCACCATGTTTCGCGGCTACTGGGGTCGACCGGACGACACGGCCGAAGTGCTGGCCAACGGCTGGCTGCGCACCGGCGACATCGGTCGCATCGATGCTGAGGGCTACCTCTACATCGAGGACCGCGTGAAGGACATGATCCTGCGCGGGGGAGAGAACATCTACCCGGCCGAAGTCGAGGCCGCCATCTACGAGCACCCCGCGGTGGTGGAGGCCGCGGTCTTCGGACTGCCCGACGACCGCCTGGGCGAGGTGGTGGCGGGCGCGGTCATGGTGCGTCGCGGGTCCAGCTTGAGCGCGACCCAGCTGCACGACTTTCTGGCGACCCGACTCGCGGCGTACATGATCCCGGAGCGCGTCGCGTTCACCGACGAGACTCTGCCGCGCAACGCCGCGGGAAAGTTCCTCAAGCGAGAGATGCCGGCGCGCTACTTCGCCTGAGCGGCGGCGATCGCGGCGTGCGCGTAGTCCGCCAGGTGCAGAGCCGCCAGGTCCCCGAGCTCGAACCATCCCGCGCGGTCGGTCGTGCCGTCCAATTCGTGCGTCAGCTCACCGCTCTCGTGCTCGACCGTGTAGCTGATGCGCACCGTGTGGATCTGGTCGCCGTTGTCGCGCCGGCGCATGTCGCTGGTCACCACCAGTAACTCGGGATTGCGCACCACCAGTCCGGTCTCCTCACGGAACTCGCGCAGCAGTGTCGACTCGGGGGACTCGCCGAAATCGATGCCGCCGCCGGGGAGCCACCACAACGGCGGGTCGTGACGCGGATTGCTCGAGCGCACCAGGACGATGCGCCCCGCGTCGATCAGGACGCCGTAGGCGCGCACGCTCGAATGACGCTTAGACACGACCCGGCCCCCCGTGGGCGTGCCCGGTTTCCACCCCCACCGTTGGCGACGAGGCTTCGTAGCTCGTCCGGCAGCCCTCGCAGCAAAAGTAGTGGATGGCCCCCGAGGTGTCGCGCCACGAGAGGGCCGTCTCCGGATCGACCGTCATTCCGCACACCGGGTCGATGACCCCTGCGACGCTCGGCGCGGTCACAGCGCTCGCGTCGAAGCGCTCAGCGCAGCGCGGGGAGCAGAAGTAGAAGGTCGTGCCGTCACGTTCCCGTACCGCCGCGGGAGAGTGGACGTCGACCGTCATGCCGCACACAGGGTCGCGGGCGGTGTCGTGACTGTCGCTGCGCCGATGCGCGGCCCACGCGACCGCCACGAGCAGGACCGCGGCGGCGACGTTGAGCACCAACGTGGCGCCTAACGGGAACTCACCGCGCAGCGCGGGGCTGTGGCGCGTGGCGGGAATGGCGTGGGCCGCGTGAAAGATCGCGTCGACCGCCAGACCGCCGGCGCTCATCACCAGCCACAGCAGCCCGAAGAGTCGCCACGCCACGCGCCCCCCGTAGAAGCGCCGGTAGATGAAGAGCAGAGGCAACGTCACGAGGTCGGCGAAGATGAAGCTGACCACACCCCCGAAGGCCACGCCGTGGGACCACAGCGCGGCGGCGAGCGGGATGTTGCCCACCGAACAGATGAAGGAGATCACCGCCAGCAGCGGGGCGATAAGGACGTTCTCGAGGGTGGTGAGCCACCCGTGGCCCGCCCAGAAGATGTCGGACCACCAGGCTGCGGGTACGTGCACGATGAGGAACCCCGCGATGATGAACCCGGCGAGCAGTTCGCGTCGCAGCATGGTGAGGTCACCCCACGCGAATCGCGCCGCGCCGCGGTAGGCGTCCGGTGAGCGCACGCGCTGGCGCCACGGCGTTGACGAGCTCGAAGCTCGGCACGGAGTCACCAACGGCTCGATCGCGCAGTCGGGCTTGGGATGCCGGAGAGAACGCCACGCCGGTGAGCAGGGCCAGAGCGGCCACCATCAGGACCCCACCCACGAACTGGGCGACGACGAAGGGCCAGCCCAGCAGCAGGTAGAGCACGAGGCCGAGTTCGATCACCAGGTTGGTGGAGGCCACCATGAAGACGAGCGCGTTGGGCCACGACGCCCCGCGCACGAAGAGCGCGCGCGACATCGCGCTGGCGGCGTAACTGCACGATGAGGAGATCATGCCCAGCGCCGTCGCGCGCGAGACCGAGGCCGGCGAGGTTCTCCCCAGGCTCGCGCGCAGGCCGTCACGTTCGACGAAGCTCTGGACCATCCCGGACAGGGTGAAACCGAGCACGAGGGGCCAGAAGGTCATCCACACCATCGCCGCGCTCTCTTTGAAGCCCGCCTCTAGCCAGTTCCACACTGGCGCGACGGCGGCGATCACGAACTACCGGGTGGTGGGGAAGCCGAGGTCGATCTGGGAGTCCGACGGCTGTGGCCAGCGGGTGGTGACGACTTTGGCGCGGGTGTAGAAGGCGAAGCCCTCGGGACCGTAGATGTGCGAGTGGCCGAAGAGCGAACTCTTCCAACCGCCGAAGGAGTACGCCGAGATGGGCACGGGAATCGGCACGTTGACGCCGATCATGCCGACGCTCACGTCGCGCGCGAACAGACGCGCCGTGTTCCCGTCCCGAGTGAAGATGGCCACTCCGTTGCCGTAGGGGTTCGCGTTCACCATCGCCACGGCCTCTGCGTAGTTGTCGACGCGCGCGACTCCCAGGACCGGACCGAAGATCTCGTCGTCGTAGGACCGGATCCCCGGTCGCACGCCGTCGAGCAGGCTGGGGCCGAAGAAGAAGCCCGGGCGAGAGGTCAACTCCGTCCCGTCGCGTACCACCGACACGCCGTCGGCCGGCGCGCCGGTGACGTAACTCGCGACGCGGTCGCGATGCTCGCGGGTGATGAGGGGCCCAAAGTCGCTGGCCGGGTCGTCGCCTGGCCCCACGGTGAGCTTGTCAATGCGCTGGGCGATCCTTTCGACCAGGTCGTCCGCGATCGACCCGACGGCCACGACGACGCTGATCGCCATGCACCGCTCTCCGGCTGACCCGAAGCCCGCGTTGATCGCGGCGTCCGCCGCGACGTCCAGATCCGCGTCGGGCAGGACGACCATGTGGTTCTTGGCTCCTCCCAGGGCTTGGACACGTTTGCCGTGCGACGTCGCCTCGAGGTAGACGTGGCGAGCCACCGGGGTCGAGCCGACGAAGCTGACGGCGTCGACGCCGGGGTGCGCCAGCAGGGCGTTCACCGTGTCGGCGTTGCCGTGCACGACATTGAACACTCCGTCGGGTAGGCCGGCCTCGGTGAGCAGTTCGCCCAGACGCACCGAGACGGAGGGGTCGCGCTCGGAAGGTTTGAGGATGACCACGTTGCCGCTGGCCAGCGCGTTGGCTGTCATCCACAGCGGCACCATGGCCGGGAAGTTGAACGGGGTAATGGCGGCGACCACCCCCACCGGTTCGCGCACCGAGTGGACGTCGACGCCGTCGGCCACCTGAGTAGAAAAGTCGCCCTTCAGGTGCTCGGTGAGCCCGCAGGCGTACTCCACGTTCTCCAGTCCGCGGGCCAGCTCTCCGCGGGCGTCAACGATGGTCTTGCCGTGCTCGGCCGTGAGCAGCGCGGCCAGCTCGTCGGCGTGGCGCGCCAGTAGCTGGCGGAACGTGAACAGGATGTTCGTACGTGACGACAGTGACGACAGTCGCCACGAGTTAAAGGACTGGCGCGCCAGTGCCACCACCTCATCAATCAAGGCGTCGTCTGCGACCGGCGCGTGCGAGGCGACCTCGCCGGTCGCGGGGTTGTAAATAGGAATGACGCCCGTGGCGGAGCGCGCTCCGCCGTCGATGAAATGCGGAACCGTGGTCATCGTGCTCACTTTCTCCTCGACCAATCTACCGGTCGACTCCGGAATGGCCGTAGCGTGGCCTTCGTGGCGACCGCGTCGACTCCCTCGGGGGGTCCTTCCGCGTCGCGCCGATCCTCAGACCGCGAACGAGTCCGCGCGCACGCGCGCGACGACGGATCGCTGGTAATCGGACCCCGACGAGTGATACCGGCCAGCGACGTGGCGATCCGCGTCACCACCTCGGGGGGACCAGGAGGCCAGCACGCCAATAGGTCCCTCACGCGCGTCATCGCATCGCTGGACGTGGAGGCAGCAACCACGCTCGGTGCCGTAGACCGCGCGGTCCTGGTCGAGCGGTTTGGACCGGTCGTCAGGTCCAGTGCCGGGCGATTCCGGTCCCAGTCGGCCAACCGCGAAGCGGCGCTCGATCAGTTGGCTCGACGCGTTGCCGACGCCCTCACACCGCGCCCGCCACGACGCGCGACGCGACCAACTCGAGCGTCGAAGGAACGTCGCCTCGAGAGTAAGAAGGCTCGTTCACGACTCAAGGAGCGCCGCCAACAACGCGACGACGACTAGTGCTGAGCCGCGAGATGTCCGGAGATGGCCGCTAGCGCGGCGCGTATGGTCTCGTCGATCGCCGGGTCGGTGTCCTCGTGTGGTCCCCGCAGGGGCGTGAGCGAGGCGTAGCCCGCGACCAACAGCGCGCCGTCGTCGTCGGCCGCTTCGTCGCTGACGTCGCCGAGCTGGGGCGTCGCCGCACCGAGGCGCAACGGCAGTTCGCCCTCCTCTCCCAGGGCCTCGCCACCGGCCAGCGGACCGGCCGACTTCACGATGCCCGCGGCCGAGACGCGTCCGCGACGCACGCCGAGCAGGTCGGCCGCCGCCAGGTTGGGGACGTTGAGATTAAGGAGAGTTCGCGCGGGCGCCGCGATCAGGTGCTCCAGTGCTTCGATGGCGACCGCCGCCGCCGTCTCGAAATGGACCTCGTCGCCCCACTGGACGGAGACCGCCATGCCCGAGAGGCCGAGCTGGGCGCCGGTCAAGATGGCGCCGACCGTGCCCGAGTGCAGCACGCTACGCCCGACGTTGGCTCCGGCGTTGATGCCCGAAACCACGACGTCAGGGGTCACGTTGAAGCTCCCCAACGCACCGAGGATCGCGCACAAAGCCGGCGGGGCCTCGAGGGCGTACGTCGGAATGGACTCGGCGCCTGTGATCCGGTGGCGCCGATAGGCGACAGAAGGGTGCTCGAAGACGTCGCCCACGGCGGAGGACATCCCCGAATGGTTGGTGTGCGGGGCGACGATGAGGGCGTCGCGGTCCTCGCCCGGAGGACAGTCCTCGATCCATCGCGCGACGTGGCGCGCCAAGACCGCGAGGCCGGGTGCGCCGACGCCGTCATCGTTGGTGAGCAGGATTCGCATACGTCGTACAGTAACGGTCATGAGTTACGCGCTCGTGATGAAACGGTGGTCCCACTGATGCTTCCCTCGGGCGAGCAGCTCGCCATCGCCCACGGTGACCAGCGCGCCGTCGTCACCGAAGTGGGAGCGACGCTGCGCACCTACGTCAAAGGCGGCGTCGCGGTCGTCGAAGGATACGCCGGCGAAGAGGTCCCCTCGGGCGCGCGCGGCCAGCTGCTCTATCCGTGGCCCAACCGCATGGGCGACGGCCAGTGGTCGTTCTCTCAGCGCACGGCGCGACCGACCGTGGACGACGTCGAGCACGCCACGGCCATTCACGGCACGGTACGTTGGCGCCCGTTCCGCATCGAGGCGGTCAACCAGAACCGCTGCGTCCTCTCGCTGCTACTGCACCCCACCCCGGAGTTCCCGTTCCTCTCCGAGGTCGCTGTCGCCTACCACCTGGGCTCACTGGGACTCACGGTCACGACGACGGTCACCAATCGTGACGACGTCCCGATCCCCTTCGGACTGGGCTTTCACCCTTACCTGGCGGTCACCACGCCCACCATCGAGGGAGCGGAACTGACGGTGCCGGCCAAGGCCTACGTCGCAGTCGACGACCGGCGATTGCCCACCGGCGAGATCCTGCCGGTGGCCGGCATCGACCTCGACTTCACGCGCGCCAAGTCCGTGAGCGGGCACGAACTCGACGTGACCTACACCGAACTGACCCGCGACGACCTGGGGCTCGCGACCGTGTCGGTGCGCGACAGCTCTGGTGGCGCGGTCGAGCTCAGCATGGACCGCAACTTCCCCTACGTGCAGCTCTTTACCGGCGACTCGCTGGAACGCGGCCGCCGACGCACGTCCGTCGCAGTCGAGCCGATGACCTGTCCGCCGGACGCCCTGCGCAGCGGCAAGGACATCGTCGTGTTAGAGCCGGGTCAGCACTGGGCCGGTTCGTGGCGACTGCGGCGCAGCTCGCCGTGAGTCGCGTCGTGGTGGTGACCGGATCCACCAGCGGCATCGGCGAGGCAACGGCGCTGAGCTTCGCCGCCGCCGGCGACAGCGTGGTGTTCAATTCGTCGCGCAGCGTCGAAGCCGGTGAACGATTGGCCGCGTCGACCCCCGACTCGATCTACGTGCGCGCGGACATCTCAATCGCCGAGGACTGTGAGCGACTGGTCAGCGAGGTGAAGCGCCGCTACGGCCGCCTCGACGTGCTGGTCAACAACGCCGGGACGACCGAGCTCATTCCTCACCGCGACTTGGAGGCGGCAAGCGTCGACGTTTGGCGTCGCATATTCGAGGTCAACGTCTTTGGCACGTGGCAACTGTGCGTGGCGGCCATGGACGAGTTACGTGCCACGCGTGGCGCGATCGTGAACGTCTCGTCGGTCGCCGGGGTCAGGCCCACCGGCTCGTCAATTCCCTACGCCGCCTCCAAGGCCGCGCTGAATCATCTGACCGCGCTGCTCGCCAAAGTGGTGGGACCCGAGGTGCGGGTGAACGCGGTGGCGCCCGGACTGATTGACACGCCGTGGACCGCCGATTGGGACACGGTGCGCGGATTTGTCGCCGCCGCCGCACCCCTCAAGCGTTCAGGGAACCCTGACGACGTCGCCGACGTGATCGTCGCGCTGGCGTCGACGCCCTACGTCACCGGCCAGGTCGTGGTGGTTGACGGAGGTCTGTCGCTCGCCACTTAGCGGGGGTGACCGGCGGGACCGCGAGTCGCACCGCCGCGTTGAGAACCTTGGTGGCCGGTCGCACCGCCAGAGGATTGAGCTCACGACGCATCGGCACATCCAGCATCTCGCGGGCCCACGGGTCCAGGAGCGAATAGGACGCAGCGACGACCAACTGGTAGGCCGCGCGCTGGTGAAATCCGCGCACCACACCACGCGCGATGAAGTCACGAGCGGTGACGGCCTCGTCGGTGAGTCGTAGCTCGGGCCGGAAGGCCAGGAGGGACGCGTTGAGCTCGGCGACAGTGGTCGGCGGACTGATCGCGCCGAGGTCACGAGCGACGCGCCCGGCTCCGAGGACGTACGCGTCGGCATCGGCGTCGGTGATCGCCACGGCCCCGAAGACCCGGTAGGACGCGAGGAACATGGCGACGCCCGCGCTGTGGATCCACGCCAGCAGATGCGGGTCGCTGGCGTGGTAGGCCTCGCCACTGGGAGCGACGCCGCGCACGCGCTCGTGGATCGCGCGCACCCGACGTATAGCCGCCTGAGCGGACGACTTGGAACCGTAGGTCGTGGCGCCAATGAAGTTGGCGGTGTGCAGGACACGACTGAGCGGGTCGTCACGGTACCGCGAGTGCTGATCGACGCCGGCCATGGTGAGCGGGTGAAGCATCTCGAAGAAGAGCGACGCCAGGCCCCCGATCATCATGGCGGGCAGGTCGCCGTGGATCAGTCGTGCCACCGCGTCGACGGGGGTGTAGGCCTCGTCGGGGTCGTCGCAGACCTCCGGCTCGGAGTGAGAGAGGCCCGCCGCGTCACGGATGCGACGGTTCATTTCGCTGCGCAGACGTTCGGGTGCCTCGATCACCCACTCCGTCATGCTCATAGGATCTCCCGTCGTTGTCCTCTCATTGTACGAGTGGACCACTTTCGCCCGAACTAGTGAACTGCGACACTGGGGGAGTGGACCCATCGACATTGAGCGGCACGTCGACCGACGAAGCCGTTGAAACCAGGGATACCGTCGAGACCCAGCGGACCTGGAACGTGGTCGTGTGGAACGACCCCGTTACTCCGATGACGGTCGTCGTCGTGATCTTCAAGCGAATCTTCGGATACCCCGATAGCCGAGCCACCCAGCTGATGCTGACCGTGCACCACGAGGGGCGCGCGATCGTGTGGTCCGGGCAGCGCGAGCGCGCCGAGTCCTACTGCGTCAAAATCCAGGTCGCCGGGCTGCAGTGCACTATCGAGCAGGACGAGTGATGGCCGTGAACCGTCTCTTCATGCGGCGCCGCGACGGTCGCGTCCAGGTGCGCCTCAACGACGTCGGCCGCGCCATTGCTCGTGAGGCCTTCGGTCACGTCGTGGCGGCCGAGCGCGACCCGGATCACGAGTGGGGCGCGACGCTGACCGCGCCGGTGGACCCCACCCGCGACGAGGACGACCCGGTCACCACGCTGCAACGCCAACAGGCGACGGCGACCAACGCCGAACTCGCGGTGGCCACGCTGCACGAGGAGTTCCTCACCGACGCCGAGGCGTGGGCCTGGCTGTGCACCCTGCAGGTCGCGTTGCGCGCGACCGCCGTCTCGCGGGGCCTGCTGACCGACGAGAAACTGGCCGAGGCCGACGCCGAGGTCCTGACCGAGGTGCAGACCCTTCAGCAGTTCCTCTTCGACCTCGCGGCCTGCTTCTAGGCCTCCGCGGCCTCGATCTGAGGCGTGCGATACGCGGAGAACTCGGCGCGACGAGTGAAGCCCGTGCGCTCGTAGAGCCGCTTGGCCACCAGGTTGTCGTGGGCGACCCCGAGGCCCAGCCACACCACGCCGCGCGCCGCAGCGGCGTGCATCAACCCGACCAGGACGCGCTCGGCCAGGCCGCGGCCCCGCGCGTTCGAGCGCGTGGCCACCGACGACACGACGTGAAGGCCGGACTCCCAGCGCACCAGAGCGGCCACGCTGGCCAGGCCCTCCTCGTCGTCAACCCCGTACCAGGCGACGACCTCGGGGTCGCCGGGCCAGACCTTGGAGTGCGCGGCGTGCTCGGAGAGCAGTTCCCTGATCGCCACGGCGTCGGTCACCTCGTCCACCGCGGGACCGGTCTCCACGTCTACTAGCTCGCGAGCGTAGAAGTCCCACTCGTCTCCTCGCACGAGGTCGCCCACGCGATCACCGAATGTCGAGTAACTGATGAAACAGGTCTGCCACTCGTTGCGAAGTGGAGGGCTCGGCCCGAAGCCGGCGCCGAACCACTCGTGGCCGTGCAGCGTAAGTGCGAACGACCCACCCGATCGTTCGGCGAACGCGAAGCGCGCGGGGGCGAGCAGGAACGCGGCGGGCGCACCCGGACCTCCTTGCGTGTACGCCCATTCGAGGGCTTCGTCGAGGTTGTCGGTTTGTTCGAGCTCCACGTCTGGTGAGGGTAACGGGCAACCGAGGAACACGAGAACGAGGGTTCGCGACGTCTCTCGATGGGCTTACGGCATCCCCAGTGAAATCAAATGTATGTAATAAATTTTCAGGTTGTTGGGAATGTGTCGACGGGGACTTGTCGTTGCCCTGGAACGCTTACTCCACCCAGGAATACCCCAATAGGGCGTCACACAGTGTCGGGAGGATTACCTGATGACCACCTTGGCCGGAGAACGGCGTCGAGGATCGCGAGTGCGCGCGGAAACGAGCACTCAGGCGAGCGACCTGGCCGCCGCATTCAAAAAGCGCAGCACTTCCACTGACGAAGAGCTGGCGGCCGGTCACCAGCGCGCCCACCGGCGCGCGTGGATGATCTACACGGGTCTGGGAATCTTTCTTCTGGCCTACATCATCTCTCTGGCGGTGCGGGGTCCCAACAGCAGTTGGACGTGGCTCGATGGCTGGTCCATCGTCGCCTTCGAATTCATCGCGTCCGCCACGTGCATCGCGCGGGGTTTGGCCCGCCGTCCCGGACGCGTTGCGGTCCTCATACTCGGGGGGGCACTCGGGGCGTGGGCCATGGGCGACACCTTCTTGACGATCGAGTCGCTCGGCGGAGGCAATCCTCCCGTCCCGTCCACCGCTGACGCCTTTTATCTGCTCTTCTACCCGTTGGCCTACGTAGCGACCGTCTCGTTGTTGCAACGGGGCCTCGGTCGGCTGTCGCGCCCGAACTGGCTGGACGGCGTCGTCGCCGGCCTCGGCGCGGCGGCCCTGTGCGCCACCTTCGCGTTCCACCGCGTGCTGGACCTCACCATGGGAACGTCACTCTCGACGGCCGTCAACCTCGCCTATCCGGTGGGCGACCTGCTCCTGTTGTCGCTGGTCATCGGCGGATCCGTGCTGCTGGTTGGTCGCTGGAGCGTGGGGTGGTGCGTCCTGGGCGGCGGCCTGGCAATCATCGTCCTTGGCGACACGTTCAACATCTTCCAGTCCTCACGTCTGGCGACGTCGGTCGGCGCGGAGGTCAATGCCGCGGCGTGGCCCGCCGCCATTTTGCTCATCTCGATGTCGGTGTGGACCGCGCCGCGCAAGGCCGAGCCCCTACGGCCCGAGAAGACCGCGGGCATGGTGATGCCGGGGCTCGCCGCACTGGGCTGTCTGGTCATCTTGGTCGTCGGCACGATCAATCACGTGAGCGAGGTGGCCATTGGTTTGGCTATCGCGACGCTCATCCTCGTCGGGGTGCGCCTCGCCATGTCGGCTCGACAGTTGCGCATCATGACCGAGGAGCGTCACCGTCAAGCCAACACCGATGAGCTCACCGGCCTCGGGAATCGCCGGCAGCTCACCCACGTGCTGGAGACCTTCTTCACCGATCAGATGGAGTCACCGGAGAATCCGCGTCGACTGGCCTTCCTCTTCGTCGACCTCAACCACTTCAAGGAAATCAACGACTCCTTCGGTCACCCGGCGGGCGATGAACTTCTGCGCCAGTTAGGCCCGCGCCTGGTTCGCTCAGTCGGCCCCAACTCCTCGGTCGTGCGCCTCGGCGGCGACGAGTTGGGCGTCGTTCTACTGGACGCCAACGAGAATCAGGCGGCGGAGGTAGCCCAGCGGATCGTCGACGAGCTCGAGGTCCCCTTCGCGCTGCACCGCATCAACGCCAACGTCGGCGCCAGCATCGGCATCGCGATGTACCCCGGCGACGCGACCGAGGCGTCCACGCTCATGTGGTGCGCCGACGTCGCCATGTACCGAGCCAAGTTGGGCCAAACCGCCTACGTCTTCTTCGACCAGAGCTTGGACGGGGACGACGATCAAATTCGCCTCGTCGAGGACCTCACCAGGGCGGTGCAGGAAGGGGCATTCGAACTGCACTACCAGCCGCTGCTGAACCTGCGAACGGGTCGCGTCCTCGCGGTCGAAGCGCTGCTGCGCTGGACCCACGCCGAACTCGGCATGATCCCTCCGGACAAGTTCATTCCCCTCGCCGAGGAGGCGGGTCTCATGGGTCCTCTGACGGCGTGGGTGCTCGACGAAGCCATTCGCCAGTGTGCGACGTGGCGCCGCAGCGGTGTCGACGTGGCGGTGTCGGTCAACGTGTCGACGACGAACCTGTTGGAGCCCGGCTTCACCGAGCAGATCACAGGCCTCCTGGACCGCTACCAAGTACCGACCGAGAACCTCGTGATCGAGATCACGGAGACGACGATCATCTCGAACTTCGAGTTGTCCCAGTCGGTCATCGAGGGTCTGCGCAACCTGGGCATCGTCGTGTCCATTGACGACTTCGGCGCGGGCTTCACGTCACTCGCCTATCTGGCCAGCCTGGCCGTCGGCGAACTCAAACTGGACCGCCTGTTCATCACGGAGCTCAGCGGCGTAGGCGGGGGACGCGACCTCGACCTCGTTCGCGCGGCCATCAATCTTGGACACGAGATGGGACTGCGCGTCGTCGCCGAGGGGATCGAGGACCTGGCCACGTTGGACCTACTTAGTGAGATGGGGTGCGATATGGCCCAGGGATACTTCATCAGCCGCCCGGCACCCGCCGACAAACTCTCGTTCAAAGCGACTGAGCGTCAGATGGCCGAGCCCACGCCGGTCGGCTAGTCGCGCCGCGTCGCTCGAAGCGCTACTCGCCATCGCAGGGTTCCACCCATCTACACAACTCGGTGTGCGCCCTCGGGGCGATGACCTCGCCGCAACGGAGCCGTCTAGGCTTTAGTCATGTTCCCCCTTTCTGTTCGCCGGTCCCTGCGTGTCCTGAGTTCGGTGGGGGTGGCTGCCGCACTGGCCTACGTGCCCGCCGCAGCCTCCGGTGCGTCTGGCGCGCCCACCGCGAGCAGCGTGATCGCGTCCACCAAGTTGGCCATGGCCAAGCAGACCGGGGTCCACATCGTGGTCAGCGAGAATTCGGGCAAGACCAAGACCACGGTCGTGGTCGACCTTGGCACGGCGACCGGTACTGAGACGATCACGACGGGCAAGAAGTTCGTAGCCATCATCGTGACGAAGAAGTTCGCGTACGTCCGGGGCACGGCGGGCGGATTGACCGGGATCATGGGTCTCACGGCCGCGCAGGAGAAGATCGTCGGTACGAAGTCAATTGTCATGGACGCCGGTTCGACTCCCTACAACAGCTTCAAGACGAGCCTGACGACCGGAGCGCTACAGTCCTTCTTGCCTAAGACCAAGGGAACCACGCTGCTGCCCGTGGTGGCCGGTTCGGGTAGCTATCGCATCAAATGGTCGGTGACGTCGACCACTTCGTCGGCCAAGGTCACCAGCGTTCTGAAGATCGCGTCGGACAAGACTTCGCTGCCCCTGAGCGAGACGGTGACGAGTTCGACGGGCGCGGGCGCGACCACGTTCTCGCACTGGGGTGAGACCATCCACCTGACGGTGCCGAGTTCGTCCAACATAGTTACCTACACCAAGGTCTTTACCCCGGGCGGCTGAACAGTCCCGAGAGGGATCACTCCTCCAAGAGGTACTGAGGTCCCGATCCGTAGCGTCCGGCAACGTCACTGGGATTGGCCAACGCGCAGGTCCGCAGTGACAGGCAGCCGCAGCCGATACAGCTGGTGAGACCCCCGCGCAGTGCCTCGAGCACGGTGATGCGCTCGTCGATGCGCTCGCGCCAGCCGCGGGTCAGTCGGCGCCAGTCGTCGGCGTTGGGCGCCTTGTCGCGCGGGAGTTCGGCGAGTGCCTCGACGATCTCCTCGAGGCTGAGCCCCACCTTCTGGGCGATGCGTATGAAGGCCAGACGCCTCAGCACGTCGCGTCGATAGCGCCGCTGGTTGCCCTCGGTGCGATCGGCCTGGACCAGCCCCTGGCGCTCGTAGAAGCGCACGGCGGACGCCGCGAAGCCGCTGCGTTCGGCGATCTCACCGATCGTGAGGTACTCGGTCACCGTTCTCCAACTTTCTCGATGAGTGACTTGACTTAAACATTACTTTAACTTATAGCCTAGAAGTCTGACCGACACCGAGTCGGCGTAGAGAGGTCGTAATGCCCGTCGCCATCATCACCGGAGCCTCTAAGGGATTCGGGCGAGAACTCGCTCTCGACCTCGCTCGAGATGGGTGGGCTCTGGTTATCGACGCTCGAAGCGAGGGGCCGCTCGACCAGGCGGCCCGTGAGCTGAGCGCCGCCGGAGCGAGCGTGCGAGCCGTCGCCGGCGACGTCACGGATCCGGCGCACCGCGCCGCGCTCGTCGCGGTGGCCCAGGAGTTGGGGTCGTTGGACCTGCTCGTGAACAACGCGAGCACCCTTGGCCCGTCTCCGCTGCTGCGACTTGAGCAGTATCCGCTCGACGAGCTACGACGGGTGTTCGAGGTCAACGTCGTCGCCCCTCTGGCCATGATCCAACTGTCCCTCCCGCTCTTGCGCCGATCCCACGGCGTTGTGGCCTCGATCACGTCGGACGCCGCGGTGGAGGCGTACGACGGGTGGGGCGGCTACGGCGCGGCCAAGGCGGCGTTGGACCAGAGCCACCGCATTTGGGCGGTGGAGGAACCCGAGCTTCGCTTCTACGTGTTCGATCCCGGCGACATGCGCACGGACATGCATCAGGCGGCGTTCCCGGGCGAGGACATCTCGGACCGGCCCGAGCCCGCAGCGGTCGTGCCGAGTCTTCGCCGACTCCTCGACTCGGATCGCGCGAGCGGGCGCTACCGGAATGCCGATGGGACACCGCAGTGACGGCCCTCACCAACCTTCCCGAGCGCTTCTCCTTCGACCTACCTCGCTCGCTCGAGGCGTCCGAACCGCCCGAGGCGCGAGGTCGTTCGCGCGACGACGTGCGCATGCTGGTCACCTACCGGTGCCGCGAGATCTTGGTCTCGAGCGTCTTCCGGGACCTCCCGAGCTTTCTCGAACCTGGCGACCTGGTGGTGATCAATACATCGGCCACGATCCCGGCGGCGATCGACGCGGAGGCCGACGACGGCACCGCGCTCGTCGTGCATCTGTCCACGCAGCTCGACGACGCCCGATGGGTCGTCGAGCCTCGCCGCATTGCGGGGCGCACCACCGAGCGCTGGACGGGAACGCCACCGCCACGACGGCTGACGCTGCGCGGCGGGGGACACATCACGCTGGACGAACCATACGGCACCGGCGCGCGACTGTGGGTGGCGAACTTGGGCGTAGGTCAACCCGTGCTGACCTGGCTCGAGACCCATGGCCGCCCGATTCGTTACGGCTACGTCGACCGGACGTGGCCGATCGAGATGTACCAGAACGTCTACGCGACCGAGCCGGGCAGCGCGGAGATGCCCAGCGCCGGCCGGCCCTTCACGCGCGCCATGATCACTCGTCTCATCGCCGCGGGAATCGACGTGGCACCTCTCGTGCTGCACACGGGCGTGGCCTCGTTAGAGGCCGATGAGGCTCCGTATCCGGAGAGGTTCACGGTGCCGGTCACGACGGCCGGGCGAGTCAACGCCACGCGACGGGCGGGCCATCGCGTCATCGCGGTGGGCACGACCGTCGTGAGAGCGTTGGAGTCCTCGATCGGTGCCGACGGTGACGCGCGTCCCAGCGACGGATGGACGGATCTCGTGATCTCGTCCGAAACTGGGGTCCGGATCGTGGACGGCATGGTGACCGGCTGGCACGAGCCGGTCTCGTCTCACCTGATGATGCTCGAGGCACTCATCGGGCGCGACCTCCTGGTCGACTCGTACAACGCGGCGCTGGTTCAGGGGTATCGCTGGCACGAGTTCGGCGACCTCCACCTCATCCTGCCGTAGATCCGAGCGAGGCCCAGGGTAGAAACGCCCGCGGGCTTAGAGGCTCGATGATGAGACAGCTCGTGCTCGCCGTCGCCACCAGTCGCCCCGACAGGTCAGTGATCTGGGCGTCGGCGAAGCCCACGCGGCGACCGGGCTTGGTGACCCGTCCGGTGGCGCGAAGTACCCCGGTGTCCGTAGTGAGAGGACGCAGGTAGCTGACGTTGAGATCGATCGAGGTGTAACCCACCCCAGCCGCCAGCGTCGACTGCACCGCGCACGCCGCAACGGTGTCGGCGAGGGTGCACACCAGTCCACCGTGGACCACGCCGATGGGGTTGTAGAACGACTCGTCGGGAACGCACTCGAACACCACTTCGCCGACCTCGACGCTAACGAGGGTGAAGTTGAGCAACACCGCGATGGGCGGCGGGGGGAAGCGGCCGTCACGGATGGCCTCCAGGAACTCCAGCCCGCTCAACTCGCCGCGGGACTGCGCGGTCACCATCGGGTCGTGCCAGGCGACGTGTTTGGACCGCGCCGGCCCCCACGACGAGTAGTCGTGGCCGGGTGACGCGGCGTTCACGCGGAATCGCTTCGGGTGGGTGTCTGCGCATTCGGGGGAGAGTCAATGTGGCTCGATGGAGTCGTCGTCACGAGGACGCTGGACGCTGGCGCACCAACGGGGCGTCGAAGCTGGGTGGCGACCAGGCCAGCGGCGACGGCCATCGTGGCGATGTAGAGCCAGAGGTGATGGAAATTCGTCAACGCGGTGCTCGGTGAGTGCGGAGCACCGAGGATGACGACGAGGATGGCGACGCCAATGGCGCCACCGATCTGTCGGGCCGTTTGGTTCACCGCGCTGCCGACGGCGAAGCGTTCGGGATGCAGGCTGGAGACCGCCGCGGCACTGAGCACCGGAAACGTGAGTCCGATCCCGAGGCCGATGGCGAGCGTGCCGGGCAACCACGTTGTGAGGTACTCGCGGTGCAGGCCGGTGCGGCTCGCCATCCACAGCAGGCCGCCCGCGAAGATGACGAACCCGCAGAGAAGCACCTTGCGAAATCCGTATCGCCCGGCGGCGCGCCCGGCGGGTCCGGCGACGATCGCGACCACGAGGGGACCCGGGGTGATGGCCAGTCCCGCGAGCAGGATCGAGTAATGCCAGACGCCGGTCAGGAACAAGATGTTGCCCAGCAGAAGGGCGAAGAATCCCATCGAGTACAGAAGCGTGACGGTGTTGGCCACGCTGAAGGACCGCGTCTTGAAGAGCGAGAAGTCGAGCACGGGCTCGGGATGGCGCGCCGAGCGACGCGCGAAGGCGCTACCCAGTACCACGGAGACCGCGAAGGAGGCGAGGATCCTTGCGCTCGACCAGCCCCAGGTCGGGCCCTGAGAGATGGCCAACACCAACGCCGCGAGCGCGACGCTGAGCAGTACGACGCCGAGGTAGTCAGGCGGCGCTGTGTTGGTGCGAGGGGATCGAGCGAGCACCCGACGCCCCACGAGCCAGGCAATGAGACCGACGGGCAGGTTGACGTAGAACGCGGAGCGCCACCCGAAGCCGGTGATGAGGAGTGCCCCGAAGGATGGTCCAGTTGCGACGGCGAGGGCGCCGATGCCGCCCCACAGAGCGACCATCTGGGAGCGGCGCTCCTTCGGGTAGGCACCGAGTAGAAGGGCCAGAGACGCGGGCAGGAGCGCCGCGGCGCCCACGCCTTGGACGAGTCGACCAGCGATGAGCAGAGCGACCGAAGGGGCCACGGCGCACAGTGCCGATCCAAAGCAGAAGATTGCGAGTCCGGCGAAGAAGACGCGACGGCTGCCGAGGCGGTCCGCGGTACGTCCGGCGATAACCAACAGCGAACCGAAGATGATGCTGTAGCCCGTCACGACCCAGGCGAGGCTGGCGCGGGGATCGTGTGCGAAGGCGCGCTGTAGGGCGGGGAAGGCCACGTTGACGATTGAGAGGTCGAGCGAGGCCATGAATGCCCCGAGCGAGGTGACCAAGAAGATGGATCGACGTCGCGCGGGTACGGGGAGTGACGGCGCCGGGGAGGCCAACTGGGTCATGGGGGCACCCTAGTGCAGTGCATTGCATAATGCAACGCACTAAGGTAGTGACATGGAGAAAAAGAGCTTCGCGTCGATGGACTGTTCGGTGGCCCAGTGCCTCGAGGTGGTGGGTGAGTGGTGGAGCATGCTGATCGTCCGGGACTCGTTTCTTGGTGTGACCAGGTTCGAAGAGTTCCAACGCCGCTTGGGGATCTCGCGCAACATCCTGCAGGCGCGCCTGAGCACCCTGGTAGACGCGGGCGTCTTGACCCGCGTGCCGTACTCGAACCATCCGCCGCGTGACGACTATCGACTGACCACCAAGGGTCGAGACCTGTGGCCCGTTCTGACGGCGATGCGCCAGTGGGGCGACACCTACGCCGCGCCCAACGGCCCACCGATTGAGGTCGTGCACTCTGGTTGCGGTTCGGTGACGACCGCGGTGCTCGTTTGCAGCGACTGCGGTGAACCTCTGAACGCAAGAGACGTCAGCGTCGTCGCCGGTCCCGGTCGAGCGCTTGTAACAACGGGCTCGGGTACCGCCACGAAGAGGTAGCGAAGTGGCGCCACCGCCGGCCGGGGGAGCGACCGGCGGTGGCGGCTGCGATGTCTAGCTCTGGGTTGGGGAGGTTGACGTCGCGGTCGTGTCGTCACCAGTGGTCGCGGTGACGTTGAGCGAGTTGAGTCCGGTTTTGAACTCGCTCTTGGCCTGCCCCAAGCTGCGCGCCAACTTGGGAATTGACGAACCGCCGAAGATGACGACGGCAATCACGATGACCACGACCAACAGGTCGGGTCCGAAGATCTCACCTAAGAACACAGTTTTCTCCCTTGATGTAGTTGACGTGGGCGGCGCCGAGTCACGAGAACTCGTTGGCGTCGTAGGACAGTTCCAGTACTCGGCCCCCATCGATCGTGACGTCCTGTCCCGATCCCTCCAACACGTAGTGCCCCTGAGCGAGTCGCGGGTAGACCGCCGCGTAAGAGGTGTGGCCGGCGACCGCGCGCTCCCTCACGGCGCTGTGCGTGTGCGGCAACGTAGGGTCATTGGGCACGAGATCGATCTCACGACCAACCCACGACGACGGGGTGTTCAGCACCAGTGCCCCGAAGGAGCCGCCGATGTCGAGCATCACGCAGCCGTCCCAACTCGGGCCGTAGGAAGTTTCCTCGGAGGTGTGCATCTGATCAGGCCGGGACGTCGTAGCCGCTGTAGGGCGTTCCCAAGTACGGGAAGCTGTCGAGCAACGTCAGTCCCGCTCCGGTGACGCCGGTGCTGATGTCGCCCACGGCGGCGTCGGGAGTGAACGACGAGTCCACGTAGGGCAACGTGGCCCCGGCGATCGCCACGACCTCGATCGACACGACGTCGTCGATGACCCGACGTCCGTTCGGGAATCCCGCAACGTCGCCCGCCAGAAGACCCAATGCCTTCGGCGAGGCCGCCGGCGGGATCGCGAGGTTCAGGCGCAGCATGTCGGCCGGGACCGCTCCCGTGAACGTCGAGTACGTCGGGGCGATGACGTTGGCCGGTATACCGGTGAGCAGGATCGCCTCGAGGTCCGCGCGCGGCTTCGTGTAGGCGGCCAGCAAGGGGAAGTAACCCGGGTAGAGCACGTTGAGCAGACCCGCGAGCTCGGGGTGGGCAACGCCGTTCACGTAGTTGGCGTCGTTCACGGGCGACTGGGCGTTCCACTTGTCCTTTTGAGCCAGTGGCACCAGCACCTCGTTGAACAGAGGATTGCCGAGCCGCGAGACCTGGACCCACGGTCCCGCCATCGTCCCCGAGCCTCCGCTCGAGTCCAAGATTCGAGCCTTCTGGCGGCTGGCGGTCGTCCAGATGCCCACGCTCGAAGCTGCGGCCGAGGTATCGGTTGGCGCGACCCCGCCCTTGGCGATCTCCGTGATGGGCACCTGCAGGGCGATGCTGTGCACGTTGACCGCGGCGGTGGCGTTGACGCCCGCCGTCGAGGACAGTCCGGGCAGGCCAAACGTGTTGTGAATTGCCGCCAGGGGTCGAAGGTCGCCGAGGTCGAAGATCGCTCCGAGGTCGACGAAGAACGCCTCCGCGCGCTGACCCGCGAACACCATCCGGTTGGAGCCGAGGCTGTGTACCGCCGCGGCCGCGAGTGACGGGTAATCCGGTGTCGACAGCGGTCCGATGTTGCACGGTGGGCATGTGAGGCCCGCCGCCAAGACCTGAGGCTTGGCGCTGCCGACGATTCGTGTGACCGAATAGAGCTGACGTCGGTTCCAGTACTGGCTGTCCAGCGACTCGATCGGCCCCACGTTGTAGAGGAACGTCGTGGGAATCGTGTTCTCGCTGGTGAAGTTGAACTGGTACGTCACGTCGGCCATGCCGTCACCGTTGTTGTCGATGTGGATCTCGTAGAGGACGTCGTCGCCGAACTCGTAGAAGTTCGGACCGGCAGCCGGTCCCTCCAGCGGAATGTAGTTCGCGATGATCGTGACGGTTCCGGATGCGCCGGCGTCGGGACTGACGAAGGCGTAGAGGTCGGTGCTGTCGGCGACCGGGTCCTTGGCGATCTCGGGTGCTTCGCGGTGCGATGACATTTCTTGTGCCTCCTACTTCGTCGCGCGAACGAGGCGTGCGGCGACGCTCTTGTCGTGGACGGTCACCTGGCGGTGGCCGATGAACAGGCTGATCTCACCGGTGCGAGCGTTGACCACCTGGGCGACCAGGTCCTCGCCGGTGTGCAACTCCTCCTCGGGGCGCAGGTCCGGCTCCTTCGAGGCATGCGCAGTACCCAGCGCACCCGCCACGCCGGCCGGTGCTCCCGCCAGGCTGGTTCCGGCGACTGCCACCACGGCGGCGGCGCCCGCTTGCTTGAGAAAACCCCGTCTGCTGACCGATTCCATACATCCTCCTAGCTAGGTCCTGTACCTATTCGGAGCGGTCGCGTTTT
The DNA here is from genome assembly GCA_963715855.1 of uncultured Actinomycetota bacterium. Lineage (GTDB taxonomy): Bacteria > Actinomycetota > Acidimicrobiia > Acidimicrobiales > RAAP-2 > RAAP-2. The sequence continues at coordinate 284,258 of OY970279.1, read as the reverse complement.
CGGATGTGGCCAACTGAACATTTCTCACTGGACGCGACCCGCCCTTTGTCGGAGCCCGGGCCGGATCGACGTGGGAACATCTGAAAGGCGTGTCGGCTCCGAATAGGAGATGTATGGCGGATCTGAGCGAAGCGAGCGACGCTCAGCTCGTCACGGCCGTCGGGCGCTACAGCGAGGTCGCCCTGGCCGAGGTCTACCGCCGTCACGGCGGGGTCGTGTTCGGTTTGGCGCGTCGCGTCCTCGGCAACGCCGCTGAAGCCGAGGACGTGACCCAGGAGGTTTTCTTGCGATTGTGGAATGAACCCGCGCGCTTCGACGCGATGCGCGGGTCACTGCGCTCGTTCCTCCTCGCCCAGTCGCACGCGCGCTCGGTCGACGTCATCAGGTCTCAGAACTCGCGGCGCGCGCGCGAAGCGAGCGACGCGATGAAGACGGCGAGGGCCGAGTACCACCTGGAGAGTGAGGTGTGGGACCTCACCGTCGCCCATCAGGTGGCCCAAGCCCTCGCGACGTTGCCACCCGAGGAGCGTCGAGCGATCGAGCTCGCCTACTTCGAAGGTCGCACCTACGTCCAGGTCGCCGAGATCCTTCACGAGCCCGAGGGAACGGTGAAGAGCAGAATAAGGAACGGCATGCGTCGCATGCGCAGCGTGCTCGTGGAGTCGGGCGCCAGGGATATGGAGCGGTCATGAACCACGACGAGGCCAACGAACTGCTGGCCGCGCTGGCTCTTGACGCCGTCGACGCCGAGGAGCGATCGGCGATTGTAAGCCATCTCGCCGACTGTCCTCGATGCCAGAGCGAGTTGGACGCGATGCGTGAGGTGGCCAGTGCCTTGGGCAACACGGTGGACCCCCTGCCGGAGGGACTGTGGGCAAGGATCTCCGATCGGCTGTACACGGACGGCGTCGAGGCCGTGCCGGCGTTGGCGTCAATGGACGGTGCCGCAGATAGGCCGCGGCGCGCGCGCGCGGCCCGTGTCGGCTCGCGACGCCAGGTCTGGCGGCTCGCGGTCCCGGTCGGGCTCGCCGCGGCTCTCGTCGCGGTGCTGGCCTTTCAGCTCGTGGGTGCCAACAACCGGATCACGAATCTGCAAGGTGCCCTGAGATCGGGCGACGTGCAGTCGGCCCTGCGGGCGCCCGGCCATCGACTGATCGAACTGCGCAGTTCAACACACCAACCGTTGGCGAAGTTCGTGGTGCTGCCGGACGGTCGCGGGTATCTGGTGAGCTCTGAACTACCCAAGCTCTCCAACTCCGAGACCTATCAGTTGTGGGGCATCGTGTCGGGGCAGGCCATCTCCATCGGACTAATGGGACGAGCGCCCAACCACGTGGCATTCACTATTTCGGGATCTCCGGGGCCTTCGTCGCTGGCCGTCACAACCGAACCTTCCGGCGGAACGATCAAACCGACCCTGCCTATCGTCGCCTCCGGTGCGGTCTAGGCCCTCAGCGCGGTTCGTTCAGAGTTTGTAGCCGATCATTCGCAGCAGGTTCTTCCGGTCGATCTCGTCGCTGGGAGTCTCGACTCCCGCGGGGGGGCTTCCGTCAATGACGCCGACGATTCCGCGGCCCCGATCCGTTTCAGCCACGAGAACGTCGAGCGGGTTCGCGGTAGCGCAGAAGATCGAACACACCTCGGGCACTCGCTTGATCGCGTTGAGGACGTTGATCGGGTACCCGTCACGCAAAAAGATGATGAAGGAGTGACCAACGGCGATAGCCTGAGCGTTCCTCGTAGCGAGATCGATCAGGTCGTCGGCGTTGCCCGATCGACGAATCAGACACGGTCCCGACGCTTCGCAGAAGGCGAGTCCGAACTGGAGTTGGGGACTCGACCCAGCCAGGGCTTCGTGGAGGTCTTCAACCGTCTTGATGAAGTGCGACTGACCGATGATCACGTTGAGGCCCTCGGGCATCTCGATGGGTACGGAACTCAGCTCCACTGGTCACTCCTTTGATCGCGGCGTCGATGCGTCTCATGTGTACTACTCGGGAGGGTTCAGCGGACTTCTCTAGAGCGATCCCACCTTTGTGCGAGGCCTACGAGGTCACGCGCAGCGGGTGTACTAGCACCCGCGAAACCGGAGGGTTGACCGCCTTGGGTGGAGCGGTCGTACCAGCGAGACTGAAGGCGTAGCGCCGAACGGCGTTGGCGAGAGGGGGCAGCTCGGTGACCGGACGGGCCCTGAGGGTCGCGAGGTACCGCCTCGGCGCGGGGCGCGGACGGACGTGGACCGAGTTCGTGGGCCTCGTGCTCGTGATCGGTGTGGTCGGCGGGTTGTCTTTGGCCTCGACCGCGGGCGCGCGGCGCACCGAGGCCTCGTTTCCGTCGTACATGGCGAGTATCAACCCATCAACGATCGGGATTTTCCCTCGCTACGACGATCCGGGGCTGGGGATGTCCACCGGCTACGACCCGAAAATCTCCGCCGCAATCTCCCGCCTGCCGCTGATCACGCGCTCCACCACGTCGATTATCTTCGACGGCAACATTGACCTGCCCAGCATCAAGGGGATGCATGCACACCTGACCGCCGGTGAAGCACCCCCGGCCTTCATCGGCAGCCTGGATGGTGACCTCTCTTCGATGGATCGCTACACGCTCGTGGTCGGCCGAGTCGCCGACCCGCGTCGTCGCGACGAGGCCGTTCTCAACGCTCAGGCGGCCTCTGAGATGGGACTGCACATCGGTTCCGTAGTTCGCATTCCGTTCTACACCGACGCCGAGGTCAACTCCTCCACTCCCTCCGCCCTGCCCAACAAGCCGTTTTTGGTCGCCACTGTTCGGGTCGTCGGTGTCGTGGTTTTCGACCGTGATGTCATCCAGAGCGACATCAGTCGCCTGAACTCCGCGGCGTTCGTCTTCTCTCCGGCCCTCACTCGCATGCTCGCGCTCAAGTGCGCCACCGGCACCGAGATGTTCCTGCAGCTGCGCGGGGGGACGAGTAGCGCGCACCGGGTTCTGGCCGAGATCTATCGAGCGGACCCCGTAGCGGTGCACCTGCCGGCTCAGATCACGTCGCAGTTCATTCCCGCAGTTCAGTCAACCGTGACGCCGGTGGCCGTGGCACTCGCGGTGTTCGGAGGGATCGCCGGACTCGCGCTGCTCGTGATCGCTGGACTCATGATGGGACGCTTGTTGAGTGCGCGCGGAGGCCAGACCGAGACACTGCGAGCGCTGGGGGCCGATCGCCCGACGATGATGGCTGATCAGTTGCTGGGCGTGGCGGCGGCACTCTTGGTAGGCGGTGTGGTGTCCATCGTTGTCGCCGTGGCGCTCTCACCACTGACGCCGTTGGGACCGGTCCGCCGGGTGTATCCCTACTCCGGGGTCGCCTACGACTGGACCGTTCTGGGCTGGGGACTGTTGGCGATGTTCGTGGTGCTGGGTGGTGTCGGGTTCCTGTTGGCCCGACGAGAGGTGGGCAGTGCGACCTCGCGCGGCACCCAGTCGTCGTGGCCGCGAGAGTCATCCATCGCGCGCTCCATTGCGGGTTGGAGTCTTCCCGTCTCGATCGTCACCGGGGTGCGCTTCGCCATCGAGCCAGGAAGAGGACGCAACGCGGCGCCGGTGCGCTCGGCAATCGTCGGCGCGGTGCTGGCAGCCACGGTGCTGGCCGCCACCGTGACCTTCGGGGCGAGCCTGAACAGCCTGGTATCGCACGCCCCGCTCTACGGTTGGAACTGGGACTACGCACTGATGTCGAGTTTCGCCGGCGCTGAGGATCTGCCGGGTCCCCAAGTCACTCGACTTCTCAATCATGACCCGTTAATTGGCGCATGGTCGGGCGTCTATGTTACGCAGGCCAAGCTCGACGGTCAACGAGTTGCCGTGCTGGCCGAGAAGACACGCGCGCCGGTCGCGCCGCCCGTTCTGTCGGGTCACGGAGTTGAGAGCGCCCATCAAATCGTCCTCGGGCCCGCGACACTGGCCGAGCTGCACAAGCGGGTGGGCCAGACCGTGACATTCTCCAATGGCACCTCCACGCCCACGAGCCTCCTCATCGTGGGTACGGCGACCATGCCGGCTCTCGGTCAAAACGGCGGCATGGGCCTGGGCGCGGTCACGTCGTCCAGTGACTTTCCCGTCGCCCTGCTCAACATCCAGGACGCTTCCATTCCCGGTCCCAACGCCATCCTGGTGCGCGTCAAGGCTGGCGTGGCTTCGTCGATGGCGTTTCGGTCCCTCGTCAAGATCAACGCGGAGATCAACGCGATCCCCAACGCCGCGGGACTCGCTGGCGGTGTGATCTCGAACCTCCGTCCCATTCAGATCGTCAACTTCCACTCGATGGCGACGACGCCGACCATCTTCGCCAGTGCCCTCGCCGCCGGGGCACTGGTCTCGCTCGGGCTGACGGTGGTGGCTTCGGTGCGCCGTCGACGCAGGGATATGGCGCTGCTCAAGGCGTTGGGTTTGACACGGCGCCAGCTTGCGGCAGCGATCTCGTGGCAGGCCACAGTGGCCGCCGTGCTCGGGGTCGTACTCGGGATTCCATTGGGCGTCGGGGCCGGGCGTGAGCTGTGGGTGTTGTTCGCTCACAGCATTTACGCGGTACCTCGACCAGCGGTACCGGGGCTGACCTTGGTCGCGGTGGGCGTGGGTGCGCTGGTCTTCGCGAATCTGGTCGCGGCACTGCCGGGCCGCATCGCCGCGCGGACGCCAGTGGCCCTCGTGTTGCGCGCGGAGTAGCTGGCCACTACCACGTCGCCCATCGAGGCGCAAGCCGCTGACCTCGAACTGGCGTTACTCGAAGTCGCGAGGTGAATCTGAGGGCGAGAGGGGGGACCGTTCGCTACTCGGGGGGCCGGTCTCGTCCGAGTCTGACACCCACTGGTAGCCGGCCTCGGCGTGTTCGCTCGCGTCCAGGCCGGTGACCTGGTCGGCCGGGCTCACGCGAAGTCCCACCGTCTTTTCCGTAATCCACAAGATGATCAGTGTCATGACGAACGGGAACACCAGCGCCGCGAGGGACAGCACCGTTTCACGACCGAACTGCAGCATCCCGCCCGAGACGCCGAGCGCGTTCACCGCGAGACTCGCGAAGACTCCCGTCAAGATGACGCCGATGAAGCCACCGACCATGTGTACGCCCACCACGTCCAGCGCGTCGTCGTAGCGGAGGCGGTCCTTGATGCGGACCGCGAGATAGCACAGCAGTCCCGCGGCGCCGCCGATGACCAACGAGGCCCACGTCGCCACGTACCCCGACGCCGGCGTGATGGCGGCGAGTCCGGCTACCGCTCCCGAGGCAATGCCAATACCGGAGGGCTTGCCGCGCATGATCCATTCGGCGATCATCCAGGCCAGCATCCCGGCGCTCGCACCGATCTGGGTGTTGACGAGCGCAGCCACCGCGACGGTGCCGGCGCTGCCGGCGCTGCCGGCGTTGAATCCAAACCACCCGAACCAGAGAATGCCCGCACCGAGCAGTACGAAGGGAACGTTATGTGGCCGATCAGAGACATGTCGTCGCCCCAGGTAGAGCACGGCGGCCAACGCAGAGGCCCCGGCCAGCTCGTGAACGACGGATCCGCCCGCGAAGTCGACCGCGTGCAGGCCGCCCGCACCCAGGAAACCGCCGCCCCACACCCAGTGTGCGAAGGGGCAGTAGACGAGCAGCGACCACAGTCCGATGAAGACGAGGTAGCCGAGGAAGCGCATTCGACCGATAAAGGCGCCGGCGATAAGCGCCGGGGTGATGACCGCGAACTTCATCTGGAAGGCCATGAAGAGTAAGGGAGGGATTGTCGGGGCGAAGACCGATGGCGTGTTGCCCACATTTCGCAACATGAAGTAGTGAAAGCCCCCGATGAGGCCGGTGTGGTCCGGGCCGAACGCGAGGGTGTAGCCCACCACGATCCACAGGATCGACACGATGCCGATGGCGACGAACGACTGGGCCATGGTGGACAGGACGTTCTTCTCGCCGACCAGTCCGCCGTAGAAGAGCGCGAGGCCCGGCATCATGAAAAGGACGAGCGCGGTGGCCGCGAGCATCCACGCAGTGTCGCCAGCGTTCACGTGCATGAGACCCCCCAGGTTCATCCGCAAACTTCTTTGTACGCCAGAGGTGAGGCTAGGCCAAAGCGCGGCGTGCCGTGGAGGTTCTCATACGCCCGGACAGCGCTCCCGGTGCGCCGGGTCAGATCGCGTGAACCGCGCTGCGCAGTTGCTCGACCAGAGAGTCGATCTCCCCACGCGACTCGGTGTCGAGCTGGAAGCCCAGCGGCCCACGGGCCGCCGAGGAGGTCAGCACGCCCTGCTCTACGAGTAGATACTTCTCAACGGCCACGAAGGCGTCGAGTGAAGGTTGCAGATCGACGAGCAGACTGAGTGGTCCGCTGATGGCGTTCGCCCGTGATCGATTGCCCGTGACCAGCGCTACCCACAAGGCCTGGACGGCCCAACACACTTCCGCTCCCGGCATCGATCCAACGACTCCGCGACGAAAGCTGTCGGCGAGAGCCGCTCCCGCGGTTCCTTCGAAGATTCGTGCTTCACCGTCCGTGGCGTTACGAAGCGCCGAGACCCGCTGGCCAATCGGCGGTGCCTCCGGCTTGAAGTAGACGCGATCTCCGTATGCCTTCAGCAGTCGCACTTGGAGAGCAACGCTGAGAGGTCGACCCACGTAGCCACTGGCGTCTTGAACCACGAGGCCAATGGACGTTGCGTCGGCGATCGCCGCGTAGTACGAGTAGAGCTCGTCGTCACCGAGCGCCACCGAGATGGGCGAGATCGCCATCACGGCGTGGGCACCCATTTCTTCGGCGTGCCGAGCATGTCCGACGGCGACACGGGTACTCTCCGCCCCGCAGCTGATGACGGAGAAAGCGTCACGCGCGCTCGCCGTGCCTACGACGACCTCCGCGAGCTGGCGTCGCTCCGAGTCGTCGAGGCGCAGAATCTCTGAGACCATGCCGGTGGTAAGACCGGCTACACCCTGATCAAGCACCCAGTCCAGTTCGCGCGACAGGGCTTTTACGTCGATGCCGCCATCGCCGCGGAACGGGGTCTGGATGACGGGGAGCACACCCGAGAGACCCCGTTGATCTGACATACGTGGCTCCTAGGTTCATCGATGACGCGTTTGGGAGTTCACGGTAGTTCGCGTTGGGATGGCGGGCGCGACCTGGTGACGTTCGCCTCCATGGTGCAAGAGCGCCCCGTGGGCCACGGGGGAGAGTGGCCCACGGGGCGCTTGCATTAAGCGACTCAGAAGTAGTGTCGCCGACCTCCGATGGCGTGGCCGATGGAACCCAGAAGCCAAAGGACCAGTCCGAAGACGGTCACGATGACCCCGAGAGTCCAGATAACGGGCACTTGCAACAAGAAGCCGGTGATCAGCAGCGCAAGTCCGATGAGAATCATCAGTGGTCTCCTTCGTTTCTGTACATCACGTCAGGGGCGAGTCGTCGCGTCCGTTGCCGGCCGCATCACTCAGTGGTTTGTGCGAACCGTTGGTAGTCGGCTCGACACACGGCTACTACCTCTGTTCCTCGTGCAGGACCGAACGATGACCGTCGGAGTCGACAACCTCGCGATTGACGGTGTGCGTCGGTCCGGATGGCATCCGACGAGACGCCATGAACACGATGAATGAAATAACAAAGCCGACGGCGCCGGCGATCATCAAAATCACGCCGAGCGTCGAGAGACGGAAGCCGTGACTCTGAACAACGCTGGAGCTCTGCGCGGTGGTCGCCCAGTACATGATCGCACCGGCGACTGCGGAAACAGCGCTCAGTACCATTCCAGGCAGTCCCATGATGAATCCTTTCCAAGGGTTTGGGGAGTTAATTCACACGAAGCGCTCGTAGCACTTCGCCACGAACAACGCTACGAAGGGGTCGACGAGGATTCAACCCCTTGGCGCAGGTCTTAATGGACAACTCAAAGAGAACTCAGGGACTTCTCAGTCTTCATGTGCGTCGATACACAATTTCTCGCACATGTGTCAAGACCCGACAGTTTGTTGTCATGACGACTCCCTCGGGGCGTTTTGAAGAGCAGTACGAATCACGCGAGAAGTTCGAGTAGCCGTCAATCGAACGTCGCGAGAACATCACCAATCGTTTCGATTCGATTGTTACCGTCCGGTTCGTCGGGAGAACAACCCGTGCGGAGAGACCGTGCGGTCACCACGCGCTGTGGTGCGAAAGGAGATTCAACCAATGAAACTCAGTCGGATTGCCACGGTGGTGATAGCGATTGCGGGTGTCGCGTGGTTGGTGACACCGGGAGTGACTTTGGCGAGTACGTCGCAGTCGGCGATACCTCGCTATCAGCACATCGTCGAAATCATGATGGAGAACACGAGCTACAGCACCATCATCGGCAACGCAAACGCACCACAGATCAACGCCCTCGCCAACGAGTACGGACTCGCCACCGACTATTTCGGAGTTACTCACCCCAGTGAGCCCAATTACGTCGCCAGCATCGGTGGGAGTTTCTTCGGAATTCAAGACGACAACCAGTTCTACTGCACGGTGGCCTTGGCCGGGACGGACCCGAACTGCGCGGGCACGACGGTGAACCACACGCTGACCGTTCAGAGCCTGGCTGACCAATTGGCCGCGACGGACCGTACGTGGAGGGGTTACTTCCAAAGCCTGCCACCGGCCCCGACGACCTATGTGTCGAGTGGTACCGGCGCCAACGGTCCGTACACCTACAAGTACCCGAGCAGCACTGTGGCCCTCTACGCGTCCAAGCACAACCCTTTCGTCAACTTCGTCGGAACGCAGGGCGACGTCGCGAACATGGTCCCGGACACCCAGCTGGCGACGGACCTGGCGTCGGGAAACCTGGCGAATTACAGCCTCGTCGTTCCTGACCAGTGCCATGACATGCACGGCACGGGCGGCTGCTCCAGCGAAGCCGGCCTCATCTCGGCTGGTGACGCCTACGTCGGCGCAACCGTGAGTGAGATCATGGCGTCGCACACGTGGCAGGAAGGTAACAACGCCCTCGTGATCACCTGGGACGAAGACGACTTCTCGGACTCCGGGCTTCTGGGCACCGGGTGCTGCGGCGCTGACCCGGGCGGCGGCCGCGTCGTCACGATCGTGATCACCAACAAGGGCGCTATTCACGTCACTGACAACACGCCCTACAACCACTACTCCTTGCTGCGCAGCATGGAGGACGCGTTCGGTCTGCCCTACCTGGCCCACGCGGGTGACGCTGGGGTCACGTCGATGACGTCGCTCTTCCACCCGTCGCGGCTCTAGGCACCACCGCGTAACGCATGGTCGCGGCCCGGCCCCGTTCAGGGGCCGGGCCGCGACATTTTCAGGCCGTGGTGCTGGCACGACACGCGAAAGGCGGTCAGCCCCATGGCGGCGATCCCGGGGACGGGTGAGACTGCGAGGAGAACTCACGGCACTCCGGGAACTGCGAGGCGAACATCAACATGGGGCACGCGCGTCTGGTCGCCTGGTACCGGTTCCGCGCCACATGGCGCCATCGCTGGACGGGGTACCTGGGCATCGTGCTGGTCGTCGGGCTTATCGGAGGCGTCGCAATGGCGGCAGTCGCCGGCGCTCGGCGCACCCAGTCGTCATTCGGTGTGTTCTTGGCAGCCACCCGTCCATCGAACCTCGCGGTACTGACCGGGCTCTTTCATCCTGAACCGTCGGGGTACGACCCGTCACTCATCACGAGGATCGCGCATCTTCCGTACGTCGAGCGCGTGCGAAGCGAGGCGGGCTATGAGGTCAGCCTCGTAGGGCCGAACGGGTACGTGCTTTCGAGTTCGCAGCGACAGGGTGCCCCTCAGGTCACCATGTACAGCAGCATTGACGGTCTCTTCTACTCGATGGACCATCTTGTGGTCTTGAAAGGCCGCTTGCCCAGAGCGGACTCGCCCACTGAGGTTGCGCTCACACCGGATGAGGCCACGCAGATGGGCCTGAGGATCGGCAGCACCTTCCGACTCGGCGTAGTGGGGAATGTTCAATCGACGCAGAGTTGTCAGAAGTGCAAGCCGCTGTTTCACACGACGCTCAAAGTGGTGGGCTTGGCGACAACGAGCAACGACATCATCGTTGACGACAACGATCGAACCCCGACCATCTTTGCTTCGCCAGCGTTCACGAGGCCGCTGCTGAAGTGCTGCGTCGATCCAACGATCACCTTCCTGCAGATCTCCGGCGGTACTCGTCACCTGTCCGCCGTCGAGTCCGAAATTGCGCGCATCCTGCCGGCTCATATGCCGCACAACTTCGTACCCACCGCGTCGGCCTCCGAGGCGGTGGCCCAGCGCGTCATCGGCCCCGACGTCGTTGCTCTGTACATGTTCGGCCTGATCGTGGCTCTCGTGTCCCTGCTGGTGGCCGGCCAGATGATTAGTCGACAACTGCGACTCGGCTCAGGTGAAGCGGACGTGATTCGTGCGTTGGGTGCGGGTCCGACGACGACGTTGATCGACGGCCTAACCGGCGTGATCGCGGCACTCGTGGCTGGTGTATTGCTCGCAGCCGGCGTCGCCGTCGCGCTCTCTCCGCTGATGCCGATCGGTCCGATCGGACCCGTATACCCCGAGTCGGGGCCCTCGTTCGATGGACTGGTGCTGGGTACGGGCGCGGGGACGCTATTGATCGTGCTCGGGCTGATCGCGGTCGCGAGTGCGTTTCTGCAGGCGCCGCATCGCTCGTCTCGTCGTCGGGATTTGTCGGCTACCCGCGTCCCGGTCATCGTGCGGTTCGCCAAGGTGACCGGACTCTCCGCGCCCGCCGTCGCGGGAATTCAGTTCGCCGCGGTTCCCGGCCGTGGCCGATCGGCGGCGCCGGTTCGTTCGGCCGTGGTGGGGGCAGTCGTGGCTGTCTCGGTCGTGGTGGCTTCACTCACGGTGAGCGCGAGCGTGAACAAGCTGTCATCACACCCGCGCCTCTACGGGTGGAACTGGACGGTTGCGCTCGCCGCCGCCGGTGGAGTTGGCGTGCTACCGCAAGCTCAACTCGCCAAGACTCTCCGTGCAGATCATGACGTCATCGCGTGGTCCGGCATGGATTTCGCGCAACTAGAGATCGACGGCCAACACGTCGCCGTCATCGGTGAACGACCGGACGCTCCCGTTGCCCCGCCGCTGCTGTCGGGGCACGGACTTCAGGGTCGTGGACAGGTCGTGCTGGGAACAGAGACCCTGAGGCGCCTCCACAAGCGAGTGGGGGAATTCGTGGAGCTCGGCGTCGGCGCGGGGCAGCTGACGAAGTTACGCATTGTTGGCACAGCCACCTTCCCCGCCTTCGGCGGAAGTCCACATACGGAGATGGGAATTGGGGCACTGCTGGACTACCAGCTCATCCCAGAGAGCAGCCGCAATATCTTCAACCTTCCTGGCGGGGGACCCAACGTCGCCCTGGTACGGATGCGCCAACCGTCAAGTGCGGTTGCCCTCTCGAGGCTGCACGCTGTCGCGGCGACGTTGGCCCGAGCGGCTCAAGACTCGGTGATCGTCGTCCCCGTGCAACGACCAGCGGAGATCGCCGACTCCGGCACATTGCGGGCAACGCCGTCAATTCTGGCGTCGGCACTCGCCGCCGGCGCCGTGCTGGCCTTGGCGCTCACGTTGATCGCTTCTGTTCGCCGCCGACGCCGTGACCTCGCGCTACTCAAGGTGCTCGGCTTCACTCGGCGTCAAGTCGCCACAGCGCTGGCGTGGCAGTCCGCCATCGCCGCATTCTTCGGAATCGTCGTTGGTGTCCCTGTGGGCGTGTTGGCTGGACGTCAACTCTGGACTCTGTTCGCGCGAAGTATTTACGCGGTTCCCGATCCGGTGACCCCGATCGTCCCGGTAATCATCGTGGCCGTTGCGGCGCTGGTCTTTTCCGCCCTGGTCTCATGGCCGCCGGGGCGAAGTGCGGCCCGAACGCCGCCAGCTCTGGTGTTGAGGTCGGAATAGGACTTCTCGATGGCGTCGTGAGAGTTGTGTCAATGTCCACGTGTCCTGCTACCTGACGCCGTGTGAGATGCGGGGCAGCGCCCTCTACAGACTCGTTGCCCGTGAGGTTCTGCCGACCCCTAACTTCCCGAGACCGTGCCGCTTTGATCCACGAGTGTGCTCAGATACGCCGCCATCTTGTCGGAGGTGTCCTCAAAGCCGTCGGTCATGGTCATGTGACCTCGGCCATCCATGTCACGGAACGCGAGGTTGAGGGTCATCTTCGTGACGCCGTCAGTCTCGAGCAGGTCGAGCGTCTCCACGGCCTCCACACCGGGCCAGCCTTCGAACATCCACGTGGCAACGGTCCGATGCGGCGACTCGACCTCCAGGTACGTCCCGCGAAACGAACACTCTGTGCCGTCGTTGGTCTCGAAGACCTGGTGGTAGGTACCCCCGACTCGCAGGTCGATCGTGCAGACCGTGATCCTGTCCTCAAATGGGGCGAACCAATTGCGCACGTGTTCGGGCTTCGTCAACACGTCGAAGACAAGCTCGATCGGCGCTTGGAACTCTCGGGTCAGGAGGATTTCGAGATCGCTCGGGAAATCGATCTTCGCCGCTCCGTGCCGGATGGGTGTCATTGCTGTTCTCCTTGTTGTTGTAGCTCTTTGAGGTAATCGTCCATTCGGTCGAGACGCTGGTTCCAGGACCGCTCGTATTTCACCAACCACTCGTGCAGCGGGCGGAGGCGCTCGGGGTCGAGGCGATAGAGCCGGCGACGCCCCTGCGCCCGGCACTTGACGAGTCCGACGTCGCTCAGCACCCGAAGGTGTTTTGAAACCTGGGGTTGGGTCATGGAAAGGTCGTTCACGATCGCCCCGACCGCCTTCTCGCCTGTGATCAGGACATCCAGAATCTCGCGACGGTGCGCCTCGGCGATCGCGTTGAAGACATCCGATGTTGTCGAGGACCTGGCCACGGACTGACTATATATGCCGTTATGGGCATATGTCAAGCGCTATTCGGCCTCGACGACGAAGACGCAAAATGGGTGCCCGTCGGGATCGGCGTATACGCGCAGTGGCTCTTCGACCGACGCGGAGCGGTCGAATCGCAACTTTCCGCCCAGCGACTCAATCGTCGAATGCACCGCGTTGAGTTCATCAACGCTGCGCACCGTCAGGTCCAAGTGCAACTGCTGGGGCACGCGCGAGTCGGGCCAAGTGGAAGCCGGCAACTCGTCGACCTTCTGAAAGGCAAGGCGCGGCTCTCCGCTGGCGGACTGGAGATTGAGCCAGTCCTGACCCGCGACGTCATCAGCTCCCGCGCTCGGTGGTTCGTGGCCGTCACGGTAGGTGAGTTTGAGTAGTTGTCGCCAAAACTCCGCGCTCGCGCGAGGATTCGTGCTGTCGAGGACGACTTGACGCAGCTGGGGGACCGGGTCACGTTCCATGCGGTGCATCGTAATTTCGAAAGGGCCTCGATCAACACCCCGGTCCGCGCACTGCGTCAGGCACCTCGACTCACGTCGGCGCGCGAGCAAGTGTTACAGCGGTTTTCTCCAGACGGAGACGTGTTTGTCACTTTCGGGGGTGAACGTACGCCGATCCCAGTCCCCAAAGCGTGCCTCCAACGCAAGACCCGCGAGTTGTGCCATGAGGTCGCACTCGCTGGGCCAGGCATAACGGAAGTGTCCGGTGTCAGTGCGGTAGGTCCCGTCGGCGTCACGGAAGAAATGGTGGGACGCGCACAGCTGCGTCGCAGTGTCGTAGGTGTCGAAGCCGACGTGCTCGTCGGACGTGGCAAACATCACGGCGTCCTCCCCGGGCGCGAGCCGTCGGAGGTTGGGCACCCATAGTTCGACCAGGAACCTGCCCCCGGGCGCGAGGTGTCGTGCGGCGTTGACGAAGCAGTCGACCTGCTCTCGCTGGGTTCGGAGGTTGGAGAGCGAGTTGAAGACCAGGTACACGAGAGCGAACGAACCAGGAACCTGCGTGGTCGTCATGTCGCCAACGACGACGGGAAGTTCGGCCTCCGATACCTTCCGCCGGAGTTGGCGGACCATCGGCTCGGAGAGGTCAATTCCTGAGACGGTGACGCCACGATCTCGCAGAGCCAGCGCGACGCGGCCGGTACCGATGGCGAACTCGAGGGCGGATCCGCCGGAGGCGAGCTCGGTGAGCAGATCCACAGTGGGACCGAGGATCTCTGGTGCGAACATCTCCGCCGACGTCTCGTCGTAGCGTGCCGCTTCGTCCTCATTCCACACTTCGCTGGATCCCACGACTCAACTTTGGCAGCACGAGCCGACGAGGCGCCAGTGCGGGTGGGCCGATCGATGCTGGGCCGAGGAGGAAACGGAGAGATTGTCTGTCACATTCCGAGGCTGGTCGACGTCAAGATGATGTGATCAGGATGCAAGAGACGGATTTCGAAGCCGAGCGACCGAGACTCACGGCGATCGCCCTGCGCATACTCGGGTCGCGAGCCGACGCAGACGACGTCCTACAGGAGGCCTGGCTTCGACTCTCGCGTACTGACAACATCGAGGACCTACCCGCTTGGCTGACGACCGTCGTGACTCGACTGTGCCTCGACCATTTGCGCAAGCAAGGTAAGAGGTTCGAGGTCGAGTCGAAGTTGTCCGTGGCCCCGTCCCCGTCCGACCCGGAGGCCGACGCGCTCCTCGCGGAGGCGATTGGTGACGCGATGACCATTGTCTTGGACACCCTGGCCCCGGCCGAGCGCGTGGCCTTCGTGTTGCACGACGTCTTCGGGTACTCGTTCGAGGAGATCAGCGACGCCATGGGGCGCTCGGGAGCCACCGTCCGCCAGCTCGCCAGTCGAGCGCGCCGCAAGGTGCGGGGCTTGCCCGAAGCGGTCGAGGCACCAGTCGAGCGTGCCGAGAATCGCCGAGTCGTGGGCGCATTTCTGTCGGCCGCTCGAGGTGGGGATCTCGGAACCCTCCTGACGCTCCTCGCGCCCGACGCCATCATGCGCGCAGACTTCGTGGCGCAGGGGATGGGTACCCAGTCCGTCTACGACGGCGCGGCCGCCGTGGCCGCTCGATTCAACGGCAATCGAGGGGCGCTGCCCGCCACCATCGACGGAGTGCTCGGTGCCGCCTGGTTCCACGCGGGGTCGCTCAAGGTCGCGTTCGTCATGCACGTTGACGCCGGCCGAATTCACGAGGTCGAGCTCATTGCCGATCCTGATGTACTGATGACACTGGACGTACAGAGGGTGCGCCGCCAGAACACTCACGGCCGCGCACCGGCCGATTCAAATCCATGACTATCCGACAAGTTGAAGGGAAAAGCAGATGAAGACCATGACGTGTCAACAGTTGGGCGGTCCGTGCGACTATGCCCACCACGGCGAGAATGCGGACGAGGTCATCAAGGCGCAAGACAAACACGTGAAGGACATGTTCGCTAATGGTGACTCGACCCACGAACAAGCCGCGAAGGACATGAAGGCCCGGTGGAAGAACCCCATCAAGGGAATGGGGTGGTACAAGAAGGCGAAAAGTGACTTTGCTGACTTACCCAACGACGGAACGGGGTGACGGCCAACGCCGACCGGCCTGGAGATTGACGTCGAGTTCATTTCTCGGCGTACCCTTTAAATTAGGGGTGGCAGTCACGAAGTGCGAGAGGAGTGCCGGCATGGAGATCATTCGAAATCCCGATGGAAGTCTGGTGGTTCCGGTTCCTGAGGGGCGTCACCACGACGGTGACGACGAGGGAGAGGCGACAACCGACGACAGCGTTGAAGTGGTCGATGAGCCAACCACCAGGGTGCTGCATCCTGGCGAAGGCGGTTACAACGAGGCTCTCGCAGAGTGGGATCTCCAACAGAATCCCGATCGGGCGCCCGCGGTCTCGACCGCGAGCGGGCGAGAAGAAGCCATGAGCGTCGTGCACACCCTCGCCGAATCGCCCAAGCACGACGTCGCCGGCGCGCTCCAAGAGGTCAACGACCGCGAGGCGAGTGGTGAGGCCCTTCGACACGTGCTCGTTGGCGGAACGCACTCGGTTGAGGCATTCTCCGACGAGGTCGCCGAGGCCGAAGGGGGTGAGCCACTTCCGGCCCACAAGATGACCAAGATCATTGGCGAAGTCTTGGCCGAGTTGGACAAGTAGTCCGTTTGTCCTTTTTGTAGTTGCGAGCTCTAACTACCGGACCCACAGGTCTGAAAATTTCGCGAGTGGCACGATGCCCTTCGCCTTCGACACCAAACCGGGGTCTTCGGTGATGAGCGCGTCCGCCTGGAGCATCGCCACCGCGATGTACTCGGCGTCCAGAAGGGTGCTCCAGCCGTGTTCTCGTGCGAGCCGCCAGGCAGTGCGGCGAGAGACTCGATCGCCGAGCAACCGCATCTTCATCTCCGTCATCCGTTCGTGCAAGGCCAATGCAGATACTTCCGACAGTTCCTTGCTCCCAACTCGCTTCAGCAGTAGATCGAGGGCCAGTGTGCGAACCGAGTTTGGCGCAACCAACTGATGATTTGCGCTGACCTTGCCTGTACCCTCCGCGAGTCGTAACAAGGTCGGAGCATCGATGGCGAAACGTGTCATGCCGTGATGTTATTTCAGTGTCGTGTAAATCGAGAAAGTTCGCCTCGTCCGAATTCGCAGTCATTCGCTTTTGCACTCCGGCATTCGACGTGGAGTCGCTCCAATGACCCATGTTCACGGGTCGTGACACAATGCAGCCATGGGTGCGGCTTGGGGCAGATTCTTTGAGACCGAAGTGGGAGCCTCCGCCGCACTGACGGGTCTGGTGTTCGTAGCCCTCTCGATCAATCTGAGCAGAATCATCAAAACGCCTCACCTCGTCAGTCGAGCCTTCGAGGCTCTCTTACTGTTGATCCAACCAGTGGTCTACGGACTCACTGTGTTGGCACCCCTCGGCCACGTCGAGAGGGGCGCACTCAGCCTGGCTTTCGGCACGACGTTCGCTGTCGCCGTCAACGTGTCGCTGATGCGAGCCCGTCCGGAGAATGGGGCCTTTCTCCGCGAGTACCGCATGAGATGGGTGTGTGTTCAACTTTCGATGTTGAGCGAGCTAGTTGGTTGCACCCTTTTGGTTGTGGGAAACCGTTCCGGCTTGGGCCTGATTGGCTTCGGGGCGTTGGCGTGCGTGGCGATTGGCATTGCCAACGCGTGGGTTTTGCTTATCGAGATTCTTCGTTAGTCGCACTGCGGCACGCACTTCGCATGGACCGAATCGCGGTGCGACGTTCAACAACTCTCGACTCCGACCGGGACCTTAACCCAGAGCCGGTCTGGTTCAAGTTATGGCCGACCCATGGTCACAGGCTGGGCCCATTCGTTTAGACGCCATAAGCGGGAATGATGGCACCGCTCACCGGCCCGCCTGCATCACTGACGAGAAAGGCAATCACTTCGGCGATCGCCTCAGGTGCGACTGCGTGCGAGAGCACGTCCTTGGGGATGAACGCTCGGTTCTTTGCAGTGTCAATCAGTTGCGGGGCGACGGCGTTGACTCGTATGCCGAATGGTCGGAGTTCGATGTCGAGGATCCGGGTCAAATGGACGAGGGCGGCTTTGCTGACCGAATACGCGGCCATGCCGGCGGCGGGCTCCAGGGCCGGCCGCGACGTGATGTGCACGATGGCCCCCGATCCGTTCTTCTTCATGTAGGGCGCGACCGCCTGGCTGAGCCACAGCGCCGGACCAAGATTGACGTCCAGCATGAGACGCAGTTGATCTGGCGTGGTCGTGAGAGCATCGGCGGTTTGGAAGGCACCGATCGTGTTGACCAATACAGCGGGCTCGCCTACGTTGTGCACGATTCGTTCGATCAATGGTGCCGCGGCCCCGGAATCGGTGGCGTCGAATAGTTCGCTGGAGTTGACGCCGGGAAGACCTTCCATCTCGAGTTGCTTTCGGTCCACCGCTACGACCGTCATGCCCAGCTTGGCGAGCTTTAACGCCGTAGCGCGGCCCAATTCACCACCAGCACCAACGACAACGGCTACGCGGCCCTCGGGGAGTTGCTCGTTCGTCATCACATGTACCTCACCTTCTGAGTCTGTTGAGATGTTGCCATCAACAGGTATAGCGGCCCTACCTGAATTGCTTGGCGAAGCAAAGTAATATTAGGGCCGTGGCCCCCGTCCAACCGCTCTCCGCGAATGAAGACGAGCTTTGGCGCGCGTTGATGCGCATTCTCAAGATCCTTCCCCGATACCTGGACAGCGACCTCATCAGGGGCGCGGGCCTTACAGCCAGTGAGTACACCACGATGATGCATCTCTCCGAGGCGCCCAATCGCGAGTCGAGAATGGCGGATCTGGCGAGCGCCACCGGCTTGTCGGCCAGCCGAACCACTCGATTGGTGGACGACCTTCAGTCGCGAGGCCTCATGACGAAGACGACGAGCTCGTCTGACGGGCGCGGCAATGTCGCAAAACTGAACCCGCGGGGTATGGCCAAGGTGCGGTCGGCGTGGCCGGTTCACCTCGCGAGCGTTCGGTGCCGCTTCTTTGACTTCATGGAGACTCGGTCGGTCCCCGCGGTCGCGACGGTCTTGTCCCAGGTGGCGGCCCGGCTCGAGGAGGAAACGTCCGTCGAGCCAAGGGTACGGCGCTAACTCCACCGAGCCCAGTCGCGCCAATCCGTAGTTGATCCGTCACGATCGTTGACCACCCGTGTGGGCCAGACAGGCCCTTCTTGATTCAAGAGGGTAGTGGAAATTGCTTGCTCACGCAAACGAAATCGTATAGGGTCCTCATTGTCGACTCGACCGAGAGGCCGTGTCGGCGCGAGAAGGAGTCGTCGTGGGCACATCTCCCTTTGGATTGACCGTCCCGCTTCCGATTCTTCTTCGATGCCGTACCCGCTACGTACCAGACCCGCTCGGCTGACAAGGAGAGAACAATGTCCATTGATACGAGTCCCGTGAGCACGGATTCACTACCTGACTACGCGCCGGTCCCCGAGTCGTCACTGGGGCCCGCTGTGAATGAACAGGGCTACTACGTGGGCCGAGTGGAGCGAAACCTCTACTGGGTCACCGATGGTGTGTACCAGTGTGGGTTTCTCACCACTCCGGACGGCGTCGTTCTGTTCGACGCGCCGGCGACCATTGGCCACAACATCCAACGGGCCATCGACGAGATCGCGGCCGCCAACGACGTCAGCAACAAGGTGACCCACCTCTTCCACTCCCACCACCACGCCGACCACGCAGGTGCGTCGTCGTTGTTTGGTAACGACGTCGCGCGCATCGGTCATGAGGAGACTCGAAAGCTCCTGTTGCGTGATAACGACCCTAACCGGCCCGCACCCGAAGAGACCTTCCAGGACAGCCGCACGCTGGAGATCGGAGGTGAACGTATTGAGCTTGGCTGGCACGGTTCCAACCACTCGCCCGATACCAGCTTCATCTACTTTCCGAACCACGACACGCTCATGCTCGTCGACGTCATCAACGTGGGTTGGGTGCCTATCTACAATCTCAACCTCGCCGTCGACGTCCCCGGTTTCATCGGCGCACCCGACATCGCCCTGGGGTATCAGTGGACGCACCTGATCAGTGGTCACATGGGTCGGCTCGGCACCCGAGATGACGTCGCCCTGCACCAACAGTTCATTAAGGAGATCGTGGACAACCTGACCGAAGTCTTCACCACGTTCGACCCCACGGCGTACTACCAGAGCTACTGGCCAAACATGTGGGGGGCGGTATCCGGCCACCTCGATGAGGTGGCACGCCGTGCCTGCGCGCCGCTGGCCGCAAAGTACGCCGGCCGAATCGCGGGCGCCGACATTGACTCTTTCGTGGTGAGCACCGCCATATGGATCCTCGAGTCGTTGCGACTGGACCTAGGACTCGGCATTCAGGTGCACGCCTAGGAGAGCGGGATGGATCAAGGTCGTTGAAGTCGGAAACGGCGCGCGTCTTCGGATCGAACCGGCTCGACCACGACGAACCTATCTGGGATAGGTGATCGAAACCTCTCTGTCGCCCGCCTCGTTGAAGGCTCGGCAGGACCGTCGCGGATCGTTATCCGACGGTCAGCAACAGTGGCGGATCGGCGACCAGTAACTGTCGGACGAGGTCCGGTTGGGCCAGGTACTCGTCTAACTGCAAGGTGGAGAGTGGACGGGCGAACAAATATCCCTGCCCGATTTCAGCGCCGAGGCTTTGGAGCGTCCGGAGAGCTTCCTCGGTCTCGATTCCCTCGGCGACGAGTGTGAGGCCCAGTGCCCGAGCCAGTTCGATTGTGGAACGCACGATGGCGAGCGCGCGGGGGTCAGAAGTGAGCGCCAGGGTAAAGGACCTGTCAATCTTCAATTCGTCAATAGCCAGTCCCAGTAACTGTGACATCGACGAGTACCCGACGCCGAAGTCGTCGATGGAGACCCGCACTCCTAGGGAGCGCAGTTGGCGCACGCACCGCTCGGCCCGTTGAGGGTCACCGCCGAGAGCGGACTCGGTGACCTCCAGCGTCAGGCGGTCGGGCGGAAGACCGTGGAGCGCGAGGATGCGGGCGACGCAGCTGGCTAAGTCCTCGTCCACCAGGTCGTAGCGCGAAATATTCACGCTCATGCCGAGCCGATGGCCGGCGCGGTCCAGGCGGGCGGCGTGACCGACCGCAATATCAAGGACGGCGCTGGTGAGTCGCGACATCAACCCGTTCTGTTCGGCCAGGGGAATGAAGCTGTCGGGGTAGAGCAGCCCGAGGCTCGGGTGTCGCCAGCGGACGAGGGCTTCGAGGCCCTTGATGGTGCCCGTGTGTAAGTCCAGCGTGGGTTGATAGTGCATGATGAGCTCGCGACCGTTGATTGCGCCTCTCAGAGAGTCAATGAGGGTCAGTCGCTCCCGGCTGTGGGGATCAGCATCTGGTCGATACGCCGACACTCCCAAATGCATTCTCTTGGCGTCATACATTGCGACATCGGCGCAACGAAGGAGTTCGCCGCTGGTTCTGACATCAGGACTCGATAGCACCGCGCCGATGCTGGCCCCGACGCGAACAGTCATGGCTTCGAGAACGCACGGCTCAGATAGGGTCTCGGCCAAGTCGCAGGCAATGGCCAACAGGTTTTCTTCGTCCTTCACAGTGCAATAACAGGCGTACTCGTCGCCCCCCAAACGGGCCAGAGTCCCGCGATGACCGAGCCGATTTTCGAATCGCTCAGCGACCACGCAGAGGAGTTCGTCGCCAGCGGTGTGGCCCAGAGCGTCATTGACTTCTTTGAAACCGTTGAGGTCCACCAACAACACCCCGGTTCCTCCGGCGGCGTCGGGCTCTGAAGTCAACATCAACTCCAGTCGTTCGAGGAAAGCCCGTCGATTGGGGAGTCCGGTGAGGAAGTCGGTACGTGCGTCCTGGTAGTTGCTCATGGAATGGCGGACTTCGCGCAGGGTGAACGCCATGCGGCAGAACACCAGACCAAGCGCTGCGATGGCCAAGACCACCACGACCGCAGAGTCGTGACGGTAGATCGAGGTGCCCAGCACTGTGAGAGATACCGCACCGAACACGACGGGCACCACGGCGACGCCCGCCGATGAGTTGACTGCCGCACGCGCATCCCGGGAGCGCCGGCGGCCCTTCAGAGTTGCGGTCACGCCAATGAAGAAGAAGCTCAAGAGCCAGGTCACTCCCAGCGGGCCGCCCGCAACGTACGTGCCGTCGGTTACCTGGTTGAGAAAGACCACGCTTCCGACCACGGAGAACGCGACGCCAATCATCAGCAAGATGGTGGTCCGGTTTGGCCGAAAGTGTTGAGGAGCGAGTCCGGCGACCAGGAGCACGATGAGCAACAGGTCAAACAGTGGGTAGGCCATGAGAACTACTGCCTGAAAGGGCCGGCCGGTCAGGTGCAGGATGGGTTCGAACCAAAAGACGCCAGCAACAGCGGCGATGGAGAATCCGGCGATGGCGCCATCGAGACGCACACTGGGGTGGATACGACCGAATGACGATTGCGTCAATACGGCGAAACCAATGATGAAAGCCACGTTGCACGAAAGAAAGAAGGCGTCACTTGGGGCCGGACTGGGTATTGGATTGAGGTTCTGGTCGTGAAACAAGAACACGAGATCGGCCATCGTATAGAGGACGACTCCGGCCGCCATCGCCAGCCAGGCCGAGCGCAGCCGGGGGGAGCGACGGGCGCGCAGCAAGAGCGGGATGGCCGGCAGGGCGCCAGTGATGTTCTGGATCCAGCCGTCCCAGAAGGTGTTGTAACCGCTCAGCGGCCGATGCACCACCAACGTAGAGACACCGTAGGCGACGATCATCGCGGCGATGACCACTTGCAACCACCACTCTGGCCGGATCGAGCGAAGTCTCATGCTGGCGACGGATACGAGTTTCGTCATCGTGAACGACCTAAGAGCCCGTGTCGACGCAAGACGATCAGCAAGAGTGACAGACCTGCGATAAGTGCGAATAGAGCGAGTAACAGTTGAATTGGCGAAGTTCCCTTTCCTGACGTAGCCGGCGCGGCGAACCGTGCGGGAAACGTAATCGTGTTTGTCGCCGACCTCGAAAGCGTGCCGCTACTGACCTTGAGAGTGGCCGTCCAAGGACCGCGAGGAAAGTCCGGTGCCAATACCACGGTGGCTGGTTCGGAGACCCCTGGAGCTAAGACGGCCCCGAGCTTGGCCACGAACGGACCAGCGCTGAGTCCGCCGGGTCCCCTTGAAAGCATGAGGTAACCGTCGAGGCTCAAAGTGTTGGCGCCGGAGTTGTGCACCGTCGTGACGAGCAGTGAATTGCCGGAGGACTCACGTTTCGCACGTAATGTACGCAGCCCAAAATTCGACGGAGCGCCGCCGCCCGGCCCCACAGAAACGTATATTCGTACGCCGACCCGGCTCACGAGGGTGATGCCTTCACCGCCGGGGGGCGCGGCCGAGACCGCTGCCCAGACGACCGCGTAATAGTTCCCAGACTGTGCGTCGTGAGGAACGCGCACCGTGACCGTGTCGAGTGCCTTTGACTTTGCAGCGAGCGGGATCGCACTGTTGGTAACTGAAGTCCAACCCGTGAGGTCATTGCTGGCATGTCCGGCAGCGAAAAAGAACTGCCCGTGCGCGACCGTGGCTGAGGCTACATACAGCGATACCAACTCGGGTGAATTGGAGTTGTCATCGATCTCGACTACGCGCGTCAGGGAGTCTCCAGGTGCCAATCGAGCAACAATGTATGAACTCGCTAATGGGTTGCTCGACGGCGCACCCGCCGCCGCGACGAGACGGATGCCAATCGTTCCGTGACCCGCGACGTGCTCACTCGGCGACGCGAGTGCCGATGATTGACCAACGAGCACAGTCGTGGCGACAGCCGAGAATGTTGTCACGAACAGACCGCGCTTCATTTCGAGGCGGTTCAGGCGACCGATTGAGTGATGGTGGCCGAATAGACGCCCGGTGCGAAGTTTGGTGGAACGACGACAGAGATGGTGGGGTTCCAGCTGGCGGTACTGATCCCGGTGCTGGCGCCGGTGACGACTGTCGAGACACCGGTGAGATCAGTCGCGTTCACGGCCGTCGCGACAACCGTCGATGAAACCGTGATCGGTCCCGCCAGGTAGCTGACGTTGACCGCCGGATCGGCCGGGCCCGCGGAGGGTGTGAATGCCGTGGCGATGGCAGAGGTTGTCCACGTGGTTGTGCCACCACGTTGGTCCGTCACGGTCACGACACCAATGGCGCCCGAGATCGTGCTGGAAGTGGTCGAGGACACCTCGCTGCCGAGGGCGACGCTCAAGGACGGAGTGCTAATAGAGAGTGCGCCCGCGGTAAGTGAAAACGTCATCGGAGTCGCGGCCGAAGCTGAAGGAACGCACAGCAACATCGCGAAAAGTGAGAAGGTCACGCCAAACGAACAGAGCATTTTCTTCGCCATCACAAAGCCCCCTTACTTCGACAGGGTCTGGGCCGAAGAGGTTCAACATTTTGTTGCTCCCCAATCGAAATGTTCGATTCGGGCAACAACGCACATTATGCGATATCTAGTTCCTGATATAAAATTCTTGTACAATTTATGCCCAATTATATAACACGTACTATTGTTCTGGGGTATAAAGACTCAGGTCAGGAGTGGGAAATGGATCAAGCGATCCCTATATCCGATTTTCGAATACTTACGAATCACGGCAATACGTTGCTATTGATCGCCCGCGATCCTCGCATTCGTTTGCGCGACATCGCGGCTGCCTTGGAGATTACTGAACGTCGGGCCCAGCGAATCGTTGGTGAGCTGATCATCGCCGGGTACCTGATTCGAGAGCGCGAAGGTCGCCGGAATTTCTACCAACTCGCAACCCACCTACCCTTGCGACTGCCAATTCAAGAGGACCTTGACATCGGTTCGCTATTGGCAATCTTGCCCGCGACGACGGGCGAGGAGAACTGACTCACACCGGTTCATCTCGCCAATTCGGTGACGCTGAAATCGTCTCGAATGACATCGAGGAGGGCGTCATAAAGCTGTTGCACTTTACTGAGCTCCACTAAGTCAGCACCACCTCCTCAACTCGAAGTTGAGGGCGGGGTCGGCCAATATGTGAAGGATCTCCCGAATCAGTTTCGACAAGGACATGCCTCGTCATTACGGGGTCTAGGTCACTTTGTGCGCCGGCCGGGACTTGAACCCGGAACCTGTTGATTAAGAGTCAAATGCTCTGCCAATTGAGCTACCGGCGCGCGCCGAGTCTATACCGGCGCGCTCGGCACTTTGGCCCTAGGAGTGTTGGATTGCTTTGACTTCGAGGAACTCTTCGAATCCGAACTGGCCGAGCTCGCGTCCGACGCCGGACTGCTTGTACCCGCCAAAGGGTGCCACGTTGTTCCACGCGCCGCCGTTGATCTCGACCTGACCAGTGCGCAACTTTCGCGCCACTTCGAACGCCTTCTCCTCCGTCTCGGCCCACACACCACCTGCGAGCCCGTAGGTCGAGTCGTTGGCGATGGCGATGGCTTCCTCTTCGGTGTCGTAGGGGATGATCGATAGGACTGGCCCGAAGATCTCCTCTTGGGCGATGGTCATGTCGTTGCGCACATCAGAGAAGACGGTCGGCTGGACGTAGTAGCCCTTCTCGAGCCCCTCCGGGGGTGTCACGCCACCCGTGATGATGCGCGCGCCCTCGTCAATTCCCTTGTTGATGTAGTCACGGACCCGCTGGCGCTGAACCTCGCTCACGAGTGGTCCGAGGAAGCTCGCTCCAGTGATGGGATCCGCGGGAGCCAGAGTGGCCGCCGCCGCGACCGCCAGGTCTTCGACTTCGGCCAAGTGGGCGCGCGGCACGACCATGCGCGTTAGGGCCGAACAGGTCTGCCCGGAGTTGAGGTAGCACTTAAAGACGCCGTCGGGAATCGCGGTGGCGAGGTCGGCCCCCTCCAGGATGACGTTGGCGGACTTGCCACCAAGTTCCAGCGAGACGCGCTTGACCATTTCCGAAGCGATCTGCATCACGCGCTTGCCGGCGCGAGTCGACCCCGTGAACGAGACCATGTTGGTCTTGGGGTGCGCGACGATTGCCTCGCCGACCACCGGTCCGAGTCCCGTCACCATGTTGAAGACGCCAGCGGGCAGTCCAACCTCCTCGATGATGTCGGCGAAGAGGAAGGCGTTGACTGGAGCGACTTCACTGGGCTTGAGGACGACAGTGCAGCCGGCAGCGAGGGCCGGAGCCACTTTGTTGGCGATCTGGTGGAGGGGGTAGTTCCACGGCGTGATCGCCGCCACCACCCCGACGGGCTCGCGTACGAGGGTCGAGTTGTTGACGTCCTCTTCCCAAACGAATTCATTCGCGCGCTGCGCGCAGTCGGCGAAGGTCATCGTCGGCAGCCCGACCTGGATCCCCTTGGAGAGCATCAAAGGCATGCCCACCTCGTTGGCAATCGTGAGCGCCAGGTCGTCGCTGTACTCCGCCAACTTCTCCGAGATCCGGGTGAGGAACTCACCGCGTTCTTTGGGGCTGGTGTTGGACCACGAGTCAAACGCCGCGGCGGCCGCCTCCACTGCCCGGTTGGCCTCTTCGACTGTTCCGGCCGGGACCGTGGCGTAGAGCTCCCCGGTGCCCGAGGAGGTGACCTCGAGGGTCTCCTTGGACTGTGCTTTCACCCACTGGCCATTGATGAAGAACGAGTCGCGGACGATGGTCATGGGTGCTCCTTCGCGGGCCGGGCGCGGCCCTCACGGTGGAATCTACACGCCACTCGCCAAGGCCTCACCCGAGGCGTGCCGGTAACACCGCGATAAATGGGGTGAGCGACGGGGGTCGAACCCGCGGCCTCCAGGACCACAACCTGGCGCTCTAACCAACTGAGCTACGCCCACCAAGCGCTTCCAGTATGTCACAGGCATCTCGTGCTACCCAAGGCCCCACCAGTGCCTAACTACGATGAGGTGACGCCCCTGTAGCTCAACTGGATAGAGCAGACGGTTTCTACCCGTCAGGTTGCGGGTTCGACTCCTGCCGGGGGCACGGGTGTGACGTGGCGGCCTTCGACACTCCTTTGCCCGAGAGTTCCCGTATGAGTAGCCTCACCTGGTCGCTAATAAATACGGCGACCCGCACCGAGCCTGCGGAAACCGGGGGGTTAGAGTCAGACCGTAATGGAGGGTGTCGTCGAAGCCACCGAAGCGTCGTCACCTGACGACGCCAGCCAAGAGGCTCGACGCGCGACCGTCACGCTCCAAAACGTGACCAAGTCCTTTGACGGCGTGTTGGCCGTCGACGACCTGAATCTCGACGTCCTCGAGGGCGAGTTCTTCAGCCTGCTCGGTCCCTCCGGCTGCGGAAAAACCACTACGTTGCGCATGCTCGGCGGCTTCGAAGAGCCCACGTCCGGGCGCATTTTCTTGGGTGGCAAGGAGGTCACCTACCTCGCGCCCTACCGTCGCGACGTCAACACCGTCTTTCAGTCCTACGCGCTCTTTCCCCACCTCAGCGTGTTCGAGAACGTCGCCTTTGGACTCAAACGCAAGCACATCGATCGCGCCGACATTCACCAGCGGGTGACCTCCATCCTCGAGATCGTTGATCTACCAAAGATGGAGTCGCGCAAGACCTCGCAGCTCTCGGGCGGCCAGCAACAGCGCGTTGCCCTCGCTCGCGCGCTGGTCAATCATCCGAAACTGCTGCTGCTCGACGAGCCCATGTCCGCTCTGGACGCGAAGTTGCGCCACCAGATGCAGATCGAGCTCAAGCGGATCCAGCGCGAGGTCGGCATCACCTTCCTCTACGTGACGCACGATCAGGAGGAGGCCATGACCATGTCGGACCGTCTCGTCGTCATGCGCCACGGCCGCATCGAGGGCATCGGCACACCCCGCGACGTCTACGACAACCCGACGACCGAGTTCGTCGCGACGTTCCTCGGGGCCTCTAATCTCCTCGCCGGTGTCGTCACGCAGGTGGTCGACGACATTGCCCTAGTGACCTTGGCGAACGGGTCCGCGGTGCGAGTACCCGCGGCACGCTTGCCGGACGCGCGCAAGGGCGCCCAAGTCAAGGTGGGCGTACGACCAGAGAAGATCACCATTTCGACGGGCGGTGGGATGCCCGAGCCTGACCACAACGGCCTGAAGGGTCGCGTGCGGGTCTCGACGTTCACCGGGGTCGGCAACCAGTACCTGGTCGACATGCCCTGGGGCTCAGATTTGACGGTGTACGCGCAGAACATCGGCCAAGCGTCCGCACCGCGCAGCGGCGAGGACGTCGCGTTGACCTGGCCAGTCGAGCACACGTTCGCGGTGCGCCCGATGGACGTAAGCCCCGCGACAGACCAATCAGCAATGGAGGACAGTGATGAGTAACAACGACCACGACGCATTCGGAGAGGCCGTCGACGCCTCGTTTTGGCGCGGGATGACCCAGCCTCGCCTGTCGCGACGCCAAGTCCTGGGAGCCGCGGGTGGGGGACTGGTCGCGGCGCTCCTCGGCGACGCCGCGATCGCTGGCGCGGCCTTGCCCAACGCCGGCATCGGCACGCCATCGTGGTGGAGGAAGCAGAAGACCCACCACCTGGTCAACTTCGCCAACTGGCCCCTCTACATCGACTCGCTGAAGGGCAAGCACCCGTCGCTCGTCCACTTCAACCAGACCACCGGTATCAAGGTCAACTACAGCGAGGTGATCCAGGACAACTCGTCGTTCTACGCCACCATTCGGCCCTCGCTGGCGGCCCACCAGGCCACCGGCTACGACATCCTGGTTCTCACCAATAACAACCCGCCGCTGCACTACCTGATGGAACTGGGTTGGCTGATTCCACTGGACCACGCGAACATGCCGAACTTCAACACGTACGCCGGGCCGCTCGTCAAGAACCCCGGGTGGGACCCCGGCAACAAGTACTCGATGGCCTGGCAGTCGGGTTGGACGTCGGTGGCCTACAACTCCAAGGTCGTGAAGAACCCGGGCGATAGCGTCGACATCCTGTTTTCCAAGAAGTACGCGGGACGCGTGGGCATGATGAGCGACCCGTACGAACTGGGTTGCGTGGGATTGCTGGCCATCGGAGTAGAACCGGCCAGCTCCAAGGAGTCCGACTGGTCCAAGGCAGCCACCAAACTCAAGTTGCAAAAGAGTGACGGCATCCCGGCGGCCTACTACGACCAGAGCTACATCCAGCACCTGAAGAACGGCGACACCGTCGTGTCGCAGTGCTGGTCGGGCGACATCTTCCAGGCGAACCTGAGCTCGAAGTACAAGAACCTGGTCCTGATGATTCCCCAGGAAGGTTTGATGCTGTGGACCGACAACATGATCATCCCGCTCTACGCGTCGAACCCGCGTGACGCGATGACCACCATGGACTACTTCTACAGCCCGCAAACTCAGTCGGTCGTGGAGTACTACGACAACTACATCTGTCCGGTGCCCGGGGCTAAGCAGCAGCTCATCCACCCGACGGGATGGAACAAGGCGACCCTCGCGGCTCTGTCGCCCGAGATCGGTCTGCCCACGTCCACCATCGCGAACTCCCCTGACATCTTCCCGACGCCCACGCGCGTCGCCAGGTCGAAGAACTACTACCAGTTCAAGAACCAAGAGGAGATCAACGCGTGGACGAACCTGTTCCTGCCGATCATCCAGGGGTAGCTCGCTCACGACGTCGCAGGTCAGGCTGGGGCAAGCTACTCGCCCCGTACCTGCTCGGTTTGCCGGCGATTGTGTGGCTCACGCTTCTGTTCATCGTGCCGCTGGCCATCATGCTGTCACTCAGCCTCAAGACCTGCGACCCGGCGTCGGGCGCCTGCACCATGACCTGGAGTTGGGGACAGCTGCCCCACCAGGTGAACCTGTATCACGCGCAGTTCATCACGAGCCTCGTGTACGCCGGCGCCGCCACGTTGATCGACCTGGCGATCTCGTTCCCTATCGCGTACTGGATCGCTTTCTACGGGGGGCGCAAGAAGAACTTCTTCTTGATGATGCTGCTGGTGCCGTTCTTCGTTTCCTTCGTGATCCGCACCCTGATCTGGCAGTTCATCCTCTCCAACGACGGATTCGTAATGGGATTCCTGCGCCACCACCACCTGGTGTCGCCGAGCTTTCACATCCTGGGCACCGGCTACGCGGTCATCGCCGGTCTGGCGTACAACTACCTACCCTTCACCGCCCTGCCGCTCTACGTCGCTATTGAGCGGATCGATCGCCGGGTCCTGGACGCGGCGCACGACCTCTACGCGAACCGCACGACCGCCTTCATGAAGGTGGTCTTCCCCCTCGCCATCCCGGGCATCTTCGCCGCGTTCCTGCTGACCTTCATCCCGGCGTTCGGTGACTACATCAACCAGGAACTCCTCGGTGGGACGTCTTCGACGATGATCGGGACCGTCATCCAGAACTCCTTCCTGGTGTCGGGTGACTACGCGGGCGGGTCGTCGCTGTCGCTCGTCCTCCTGGTGGTCGCCCTGGTGGGGATATGGCTCTACGCGCGCGTGCTGGGTTCACGCTCGATTGAGGAGTACCTGTGAGCGTCGCCCCGTTCCAGACCTCGGCCGGCGAGCGCGTGGAAAAGAAGCCCCGTCACCTCGGTCGCTTCACGCTGCCGATCTACTCGTGGCTGGTCATTGCCTACCTGGTGCTGCCGATTGCCTTCATGATCATCTTCAGCTTCAACAAGGTCTTTCACGGTTTCCAGCAGGTGAGCTTCACGTGGAACGGCTTCACGACCCAGTGGTACCGCGAGTGGAACAACGTGCCGGGTCTCAGTTCGTCGTTCTGGCTCTCGATCCGCCTGGCGCTGATCTCGATGGCCATCTCGACGATCATCGGCACGCTGCTCGCGATCGCCCTCGTGCGTTACCGCCCCGACAAGTTCCGGGGCAAGGGCGTGATCGAGCAGATGCTCTTCGTCAACATCGCCGCGCCGGAGATCGTGATGGGCGCGTCGCTGCTCGGTCTCTTCGTCACGTTCAACATCGCCCGAGGATTCCTGACCCTGGTCCTGGCGCACGTGATGTTCTCCATCGCCTACGTCGCGGTCACGGTGCGCGCACGCCTGGCGGGCTTCGACCGTTCCCTGGAGGAGGCCGCCCACGACCTGGGCGCCGGACCCCTCTCGACCTTCCGGTTGGTCACGCTGCCACTCATCATGCCGGGCGTCCTGGCCGGCGCGCTGATGGCCTTCGCGCTATCCATCGACGACTTCGTGACGTCGAACTTCGTCGGCGGCACGAGCGTGCCATTTCCGGTCTATATCTACGGGGCGTCGCGCGTGGGAACTCACCCCCAGGTGTTCGTCTTCGGCGCGGTCATCTTCGCCGTCGGGATCACCTTCGCGCTGCTCAGCCTCGTGATCGCCAAGAAGGATACGTAGCCCCCCGGATCGCATTCGGCCACGGCGTCACACCTCGGCACCGCGGCGGTGTGGTCGGGAAGGCGGGATTCGAACCCGCGACCTCTGCGTCCCAAACGCAGCGCGCTAGACCAAACTGCGCCACTTCCCGTCGTTCCATCGTTACACACTCTCGTCACGATCTCCCGCGCACGTAATCTCCCTACGTTGGACTCGTGCGAGGGAGGGCCGTGGCCTACGAGTGGATTACCGACGCACTCGAAGAGACCTGGGAGGACATCGACCGCTTCCTGCGACTGCGACCCTACGAGGTGTACGACGCGCCCACGTCGTTGCCCGGCTGGAGCGTGCGCGACGTGCTCAGTCACTTGACGGGTGTCGCCGAGATGTTGGCCGGTGCGCCGGTCCCGCGTCACGACGGGGCGTGGCCCGACTATGTGCGCAACCCGATCGGCGAGCTCAATGAGGCCTTCGTCCAGGCCAATCGTGAGCGCCCGGGCCTCGAGGTCCTGGACGCGTTTCGCGAGGCGTCGCGCCGATCGCTGTCGGACCTTCGCGCGCTGGACACCGAGGGCTGGGAGCGGATCGGATGGAGCCCGGAGGGCGAGCGTCCCTTCCACCGGTTCCAAGAGACGCGTGTGCTGGACGGTTGGATTCACTTCCAGGACATTCGCG
This sequence comes from uncultured Actinomycetota bacterium, assembly GCA_963715855.1. Taxonomy (GTDB): domain Bacteria; phylum Actinomycetota; class Acidimicrobiia; order Acidimicrobiales; family RAAP-2; genus RAAP-2. The sequence goes on along the minus strand of OY970279.1, from coordinate 252,883 downwards.
ACGCCCTCGGCGAGCCGTTCGACGACCCGGGGGTCGGCGGTGAGGTGGTCCTAGGCCGCTTCGAAGCGGCGTTGCCGTACGTCATTGGTAAACGAGTGGGCGCGCCGGACGGCACCGTGGTGCGCATCAACATCACCGGACCCCGCGCCCGGTCGCTGACGGTCGCGGTTCACGACCACCGCGCCGAGGTCGTGGAGGAGTTAGCGGCCACGCCGACGCTCGAGTTGACCACGACGAGCGCGCTCTTTTGGCGTCGCGCCGCGGGTCGCGTGGGCGTCGACGAGTTCCTGGACGCCAGTGAGTTGTTCGGAGACCTCGATCTGGCGAGATCGTTGGCCGAGTCGCTGCGCATCATGCTGTAGGCGACGGGCGTGCTCGTAGCCAACCGGTAGGCTTGCTGCTCCTATGCGCGCCACCGCCAACCCCGTCGACGACCACACTGTCAAGCTCCAGGTCGAGGTTGACGACGACGAGATGGCCCGCGCGCTCGACGACGCGGCCGCGTCGCTGTCACGCCAGGTCAACATCAAGGGATTTCGCAAGGGCAAGGTGCCCAAGAGCGTCCTGATCGCCCACCTGGGTGGTCCCGAGGCCCTGCGCGCCGAGGCCATCAGGTCCTCGCTGCCCGACTTTTACGCCCACGCCGTGGCTGACACGCTGATCGACCCCATTGGCCAGCCCGACATCACCATCACCAGCGGCGAGGAGGACGGGCCGCTGACCTTTGACGCCGACGTCGAGATTCGACCCGAAGTCACGCTGGTCGGGTACCGAGACCTGCGCGTCTCCATTGCCTCGCCCTACGTCAGCGACGAAGAGGTCGACGCCCAGATCGACCGCTTCCGCGAGACCGACGCCGTGCTGAACGACGTCGACCGACCAATCGTGACGGGGGACCTCGTCACCTTGGACCTGCGGGTCACGCAGATCGCCTCCGACGCGGAGCCGATGGAGTTGACCGACTACATGTACACGGTGGGCTCGGGCAGCATCACCGAGGGCGTCGACGAGCTCATGCTCGGTCTGCGCGCGGGGGAGGACCTCAAGGTCAACGGAAGCCAGGAACTCGGTGTCGTCGCGACGTACGAGCTCCACTTGAAGCAGGTCAAGGAGCGTGAGCTCCCCGAGCTGACGGACGAGTGGGTTCAGGAGAACACCGAATGGGCGAGCGTCGACGAGATGCGCGAGAACATTGTCACGCAGTTGCGCCGGCGTCGCATCGTCGAGGCGCAGTTGACCCAACGCGACAACACGCTGGTGGCCCTCAGCGACCTGGTGCCCGAGGCCGACGTGCCCGAGACGCTGGTGGCCGCCGAGACCAACGAGCGGCTCCACGACCTGGGCCACCGCCTGGCCCAGCAGAACCTGAATCTCGAGACCTTTCTCTCGGTGACCAATCAAAGCTCCGACGACCTGCTCGCGACCTTGCGTCGCGACGCGGTGCGCGGGGTGCGCGTGGACCTGGCGATGCGCGCGCTCGTGCGGGCTGAATCACTCGAGCCCAGCGACGAGGAGATCGAAGAGGAACTCGTCAAGACCGCCGAGGCGATGGGGTCCACGCCCGAGGTCCTGCGCACGAACCTGCGCGACACCGGTCGCGTCGTGGCCTTCACCGCCGAGGTCGCCAAGATCAACGCGTCGAAGTGGCTCAACGAGAACGTGACGTACGTCGACCCGACCGGGGTCGAGATCGATCGTGAACTGCTGCGCGCCGACCAGTCCGACATCCTCGACGCCTAGGGTGTTCCCGTGAACGAATACCGCGCCCAGAACTATCTCGTCCCGACGGTCGTCGAATCGTCCAACCGGGGCGAGCGAGCCTACGACCTCTACAGTCGACTCCTTCGCGAGCGAATCATCTTCCTGGGCACGCCGATCGACGACACCGTGGCCAACCTGATTTGCGCCCAACTGCTCTTCCTCGAGTCTGAAGACCCTGATAAGGACATCAACCTCTACATCAACTCGCCCGGCGGCGACATCACGGGACTGCTCGCCGTCTACGACACGATGAAGTACATCAAGCCCGACGTGTCGACCTTCTGCTTCGGCCAGGCGGCCTCGGCCGCGGCGGTCCTTCTGGGCGCCGGGGCCAAGGGCAAGCGTTACGCCCTGCCGCACGCGCGAGTCCTGCTGCACCAGCCGTGGGGCGGCGTGGGTGGACAGGCTTCGGACATCGAGATCCAGGCCCGTGAGATCCTGCGGATGAAGGACATGATCAACACGATGCTGTCCAATGACACCGGCCAGACGGTCGAGCGCATCACCAAGGACACCGATCGTGACTACATCATCGAAGCCCACGAGGCAGTCGAATACGGCCTGATCGACGAGGTGATCTCCGCTCGACCGTAGGTGCCGTATGAGGCGCGAGTCGCCTCGTAGGATGTTCCAGGCGGAGGTCGTGTCGGAGGAAACGTGGCAAAGTTTGGCGAAGGCAGCGACCTGATCAAGTGCAGCTTCTGCGCGAAGGGTCAAAAGCAGGTCAAGAAGCTCATCGCGGGTCCCAGCGTGTACATCTGCGACGAGTGCATCGACCTGTGCAACGACATCATCGCCGACGAGTTCGGCGATCGCCCCGAGTTCGTCCTCGACGAGCTGCCCACGCCGCGCGAGATCTCATCGTTCCTCGACGACTTCGTCATCGGACAGACCGACGCCAAAAAGATCCTGTCCGTCGCCGTGTACAACCACTACAAGCGGATCCAGTCGGGACCGCTCCACGACGACGACGTCGAGGTCGCCAAGTCCAACGTCCTGCTGCTCGGCCCGACCGGCTGCGGCAAGACCTTTCTGGCTCAGACACTGGCGCGGATGCTCAACGTCCCGTTCGCCATCGCCGACGCGACCGCCCTCACCGAGGCCGGCTACGTCGGCGAGGACGTCGAGAACATCCTGCTGAAGCTGCTGTCGGCCGCTGACTTCGACGTCAAGCGCGCCGAGCGCGGCATCATCTACATCGACGAGATCGACAAGATCGCGCGCAAAGCGGAGAACCCCTCGATCACCCGCGACGTGTCGGGTGAGGGCGTGCAGCAGGCGCTACTGAAGATCCTCGAAGGCACGGTCGCCAGCGTGCCGCCCCAGGGCGGGCGCAAGCACCCGCACCAGGAGTTCATCACCATCGACACCTCGAACATCCTGTTCGTCTGCGGTGGTGCGTTCTCCGGACTCGAGGAGATTATCGAGCGGCGTCTGGGCAAGAAGTCAATGGGGTTCAACGCGCCGGTGGAGTCGCGCCGGGCCGGCGACATCGAGCTCTTCCGCAAGGTGTTGCCCGAGGACCTCATGAAGTTCGGACTCATCCCAGAGTTCATCGGACGACTGCCCATCGTCGGCGCCGTCCAGCAACTCGACCGCGACATGTTGATCCGTGTGCTCACCGAGCCGAAGAACTCGCTGGTCAAGCAGTTCCGTCAGGTTCTGGCGATGGACGACGTCGACCTGATCATCGAGCCCGACGCGCTGGTGGAGATCGCCGACCTAGCGCTGGAGCGCGGTACCGGCGCCCGCGGGCTTCGTTCGATCTTGGAGAACGTGTTGCTCGAGCCCATGTTCGACGTACCCGGACGCAGCGACGTGGTGCGCTGCGTGGTCACCGCCCAGGCCGTGCGCGAGCAGACGACGCCCGCGTACGAGCTGCGAAAGGCGACGAGGACCCGTCGCGCCAGTTAGCCCGTGCGGTTTTCTTCGTACGTTGACGCGCTGACCTGGCTGGAGTCGCACGTCGACTTCGAGCGCGTTGCACCGAACCGTCAGGCCGTCCCGACACTCGAACCCGTCCGACAGACGCTGGCTCTCTTCGCCGACCCCCAGCGCGACTACCAGACCATCCACGTCACCGGCACCAACGGCAAGGGCACGACCTCGACGTTGATCAGCGCGCTCCTGGTGCGCACCGGACTGCGCGTCGGCACCTTCACCAGTCCGGACCTGCACTCGATCAACGAGCGGATCGCGGTCAACGGCGAGCCCATCGACGACGACGCTCTCATCGCCCTCATGGGTCGCCTGAACGACGCGGAGTCCGCCAGCGAGGTGGAGTTGACTCGCTTCGAACTCCTGACCGTGGCCGCCCTGCTGCACTTCTCCGACGAGGGCGTCGACGTGGCCGTGGTGGAAGTCGGTATGGGTGGTACCTGGGACTCGACCAACGTGATCGACGGTGACGTGGCCGTCCTGACCAACGTGGACCTGGACCACACGGCGGTGCTGGGCAATACAGTGGCCGAGATCGCGAGCGACAAGGTGGGCATCTTTCGTCCCGATCAGGTGGCGGTGCTGGGCACGACTAACGCGATCGTGGTCGAGATCGCCCGCGCCCGGGCCCAGCACCTAGGCACCACCCTGTGGGAGTTGGGCGTCGACTACGTCCTGGAGCAAAACGACCTCGCGGTGGGCGGGCGCGCGATCACCCTGCGAACGCCCTACGCCCAGTACGAGGAAATCCTCGTCTCGCTGCACGGCATCCACCAGGGCGTCAACGCGGCCACCGCGATCGCCGCCGCTGAGGCGTTCTTGGGTCGCGCCCTCGGTGACGAGGTCGTCGCCGCCGCGCTGAACCGCGCGCGCATGCCCGGTCGAACCGAACTTATTTCGCGTGCGCCAATGATCGTGGTCGACGGAGCGCACAATCCTGCGGGCATGCGTGCGCTCGCGGCAACGATCGACGGCGCCTTCCACGTCGACGGTGAGCGTCGGTGCGTGATCGGAATGCTGAGCGGTCGCGACGTTGACGAAATGGTTGCGCCACCCGTCACCGTGGGCTTCACCGAGTTCCACTGTTGCGCGCCGCGTTCCCCGCGTGCCGTGAGTGCCGACGTCGTCGCCGCGGCGGTGAGACGTCAAGGTGCCATCGCCTTCGAGCACCCGAGTGTGGCCGCGGCGCTCGCCCACGCGCGTGAACGCTCGACCGACGACGACCTCATTGTCGTCGCGGGCAGCCTCTACCTCGTGGCTGAGGTGCGTGGTGACGTGCTGCACGTGGCGTCACGCCACCTCGACTAGGACTGTTAGATTTCTCCGTCGTGAACCGAACGCTCGTGATAGTGAAGCCCGACGCCGTCGAGCGTGGGCTGATCGGCGAGATTGTCGGTCGGCTCGAGGCCAAGCAGCTGCGCGTCGTCGAGGCCCAGCTAAGGGTCATCGATGTCGAGACGGCGACCCGTCACTACGCCGAACACGAGGGTCGCGACTACTACGCGCGGCTCATGGAGTTCATCACCAGCGGTCCCTCGTTGATCATGGTCGTCGAAGGCCCGGATGACACCTGGCGCGTGGTGCGGGTGATGATGGGCGCCACCAATCCGCTCGACGCGTTGCCCGGGACCATTCGCGGCGACCTGGCGCGTGAAACGGCGCGAAACCTGATTCACGGCTCCGATTCGGCTGAATCAGCCGTGCGCGAGATAGAGATCTTCTTCCCTCACCTGGGGTGATTGACCGTCACTGGTCCCGGTGACCTGTTGTGTCGTAGCCTGTGTGCGACACGTGGGTGTGCGCGGCGCTCCGATAAAGGGTTCGAATGGTTGACAATCGCTTTTCACTGCTCGGCCGGGACATGGCGGTCGACCTGGGTACGGCTAACACCCTGGTCTACGTACGGGGGCGCGGGATCGTCCTCAACGAGCCCTCGGTGGTCGCCATAGACATCAAGGACGGCAAGCCGCTGGCGGTGGGGGCCGAAGCCAAGCGGATGATCGGCCGAACGCCGAGCAACATTCAGGCCATCCGCCCGCTGAAGGACGGCGTCATTGCCGACTTCGAGATCTGCGAAAAGATGCTGCGCTACTTCATCCACCGCGTGCACCAGCGCCGCTTCGCCAAACCCCGGATGGTCATCTGCGTGCCGTCGGGCATCACGGGCGTCGAGCAGCGCGCCGTCATGGAGGCCGCCGAGTTCGCTGGTGCGCGCAAGGCGTACATCATCGAAGAGCCCATGGCCGCGGCCATCGGCGCGGGTCTACCGATCCACGAACCGAGCGGCAACATGATCGTCGACATCGGGGGAGGCACCACCGAGGTCGCCGTCATCTCACTCGGCGGCATCGTGACGAGTCAGTCGATCCGCGTCGGCGGCGACGAGTTGGACGAGGCCTTGGTGGCCTTCGTGAAGAAGGAGTTCCAACTGGCGCTCGGCGAGCGCACGGCGGAGGAGATCAAGATTCAGTTGGGGTCGGCCTACCCGCTCGAAGAGGAGTTGCGCGCCGAGATCCGCGGACGCGACCTGGTGACCGGACTGCCCAAGACCGTCATCATCTCGACCGAGCAGATCCGCCAGGCGATCGAGGAGCCGGTGCAGGCCATCGTCGACGCGGTGAAGGTGACCCTGGACCGCACTCCACCGGAGCTGTCGTCGGACCTGATGGAACAGGGGATCGTCCTCACCGGTGGTGGGGCACTCCTGCACGGACTCGCGGCGCGACTCGAGTTCGAGACCAATATGCCGATCATTGTCGCCGACGACCCGCTCAACTGCGTGGCGCTCGGCTCGGGCATGTGCCTGGAGGAACTCGACGCGTTCTCGCGCATGCTAAAGACCAGCCCCACGCGCTAGCCGGTGGCCACCAGTCGTTCGCGCCGGCGACTGTGGACCTACGGCGCCACGGTGGCCCTCGTGGTCGCCATCCTCTACACCACCGGTGGCGTGGTGTCGGGTCTGCGCACGACGGCCAACTTGGTGGTCACGCCGTTTAGTTGGAGCGTGAACGCCGTGGCGCGCCCGTTGGGCCACCTCTTCGCCGGCGCCGTCAACTACTCCGACGTTGTCTCCCAGAACGAGAAGCTGCGCTACGAACTTGGACAGGCCCGTCTCCAGGCTGACGAGCACTGGGCCCTCGAACGCCAACTCCAAGAGTTGACGACCGAACTCAATGTCCCCTTCGTCGCCGGACTGACCATGGTGGCGGCCCAGGTGACCACACTGTCGCCGACCAGCTTCGCGGCGACCGTGGACATCTCCAAGGGTCGCAGCGACGGGGTCCTGACCGGTATGCCGGTCGTCGCCAACGGCGGGCTCATCGGTTCGGTGATTTCGACGACGCCGCACGGGGCCACCGTGCGTTTGATCAGTGACGTGAACTCGTCCGTGGGCGTCACCTTCGGTCACGGTGCGACGTCGCTCGTGGTGAGCGGCAAGGGAGTCAACAACGGTCTCGGGGCCTCGTCGGTGCCGTTGGGCACGACGCTGCGACCGGGGACGCTCCTCAGCACCGACGGACTCTCGGGCGGACTCTTCCCACCGGGGCTGCCGGTCGCGCGGGTGACGACGATCTCGCTGACGCCGGGAGCTGCGACCTACGACGTGGCGCTACGCCCGAGCGCTGACCTGCGCCACGTGCTCTACGTCGACGTCATCCTCTGGGAGCCGTCCACGTGAGGCGTGCCCTTGTCCCGCTGACGGTTGTCTCGCTCATCATCGTCGGCACGCAGCTGGCGATCTTCACGTCGCTGCGGGTGGCGGGCGTCGTGATCATGCTGGTGTGGCTGTGGCCACTGGCCATGGGGCTCGCCGGCTACACCGCGTTGGGTATCGCCGCGGGCGTGGTCGCCGGCCTGTTCTTCGACACGCACGCGTCCACACCGTTCGGCCTCAGCGTGCTGGTGGGTGTGACGCTCGCCTACGGCGCCTCGCGCCTGGGCCGCGAAGGTATAGGTGACCTGGACTCGGCGGCGTGGTGGGTCACGCCACTTCTGTGCGCACTCGGCGGATTCGTCGCCCCCGTACTGTTCGTGGCGTTCGGCTTGCTGACGCTCAACGACGGACTGTGGCGCGGCAGCCTGCTCGCCGCCATGGTGGTGAACGCGCTGGCCTTCCTAGTCCTGGCGCGGCCGGTGACGAGAGTGGCGAGATCGGTGGGGCGGTTGGGCGAGCGTTCGCGTCGATGAAGGGTTCGTGGCGCGACCGCAAGACCGGTTCGGTGTTCTCGCGCCTCTGGCGTCCGTGGGTGTCGCTGAACCCCTTTCGCGCTCGCGGTCGCACCATCAACGAATCACGACCGGTGGGCATCCGGGACTTGGTCGTCGGACCCGACGTCGTCAAGGTGCGGCCCGAGCGGCGGTGGCGAATCATTGGCGGGTTCTTCGCCATCCTGTTCGTCCTACTGATCGGGCGTCTCTTCGTCCTGCAGATCCTCAATCACGCGACCTCGGTCGCCACTGTGCGCAACAACTCGCTGCGCCCGACGACGATCCCGGCGCCGCGTGGCTACATCGTGGACCGCCACGGCCACCCGCTGGTGGACAACGTGACCACGACCGAGGTCCAGCTCTCGCGCGCCGAGGCGTTTCTGGACCCGTCGATCAAGAGCGCACTGTCGTCGCTGACCGGCATCAGTGTGGTTCAGATCAACGCCGACCTCAACAACGTTCAGTACTCGCCGTACCAGCCCGTACCCATCATGCGCAACGCGACGCCGACCGTGGTCGAGTACCTCAAGCTGCACCCCAAGGAGTTTCCCGGGGTCTCGGTGCTCGCCGTGACCAAGCGCACCTACCCCAACGGGGGCAGCGTGGCCAGCCAGGTCCTGGGCTACGTCGGCCCGATCACCGGGGCGGAGGTCGCGGCCGCACCCCCACCAGGGGTACCTGCTCGACTCGTCGATCGGCAAGACCGGGATCGAGGCGTACTACGAGCAGTACCTGCGCGGACGCAACGGCACCCGCACCATCGAGGTGGACGCCGCCGGCAACATCATCGGCGCGGTCAAGACCACGGCGGCCGTCGGCGGCGACACCGTCGAGCTCAATATCGATCAGGGACTGCAACGCGCGCTCGACAGCTACCTGGCCAACGGCATCTTGCGTAATCGCGCCTCGATCGATCCGCGCTCGGGTCGACACCCGCCCTCGATCAACGGGGCGGCGGTCGTGCTCGATCCCAACACCGGGGCGGTGCTGGCCATGTCGAGCTACCCGTCGTTCAACCTCAACTCCTTCGTCAACGGGCTCAGTGAGTCCACGTTCCGACAGCTGCTGGCGGTGGGTGCGTTCAACAACTACGCGATCCAGGGCCTCTACACGCCGGGCAGTACGTTCAAGCTGGTGTCGGCGACCGCCCAGATGCAGACCGGCATCCTCTCGCCGAACGCCGTCGTCGACGACACGGGCAGCTTCAAGATCCCTGGCTGTCGCCAGGTCGGCACTGGCATCTGCATCTTCCACGACGACGAGACCGCCGGCAGCGGACTGATCAATCTGCCCGAGGCGCTCACGCGCTCGTCGGACTACTACTTCTATAACCTCGGCTACCTCTTCTGGGCGCACCGCGGTCAGTACGGCACCACGCCGATCCAGAACGTGGCCGGCCACTACGGGCTCGGCCAGTACACGAACATCGACCTGCCCAATGAAGTGCAGGGCCGGGTCGACTCGCTCGCGGTACGTCAGGCGCTGCACGCCGCGGCCCCCAAGGCCTTCCCGACCGTGTCGTGGTTCACCGGCGACAACGTGGAGATGGCCTTCGGTCAGGGCACCACCGCGGTCACGCCCATCGAGCTGGCGACGGCCTACGCCACCTTCGCCAACGGCGGCACGCGTTACACACCGGAGGTCGCCGCGGCGATCCTCGACCCGCACGGCAAGGTGGTCGAGCGCTACGGACCGCGCGTGGTCGACCACGTCTCGCTGCCGGCTCGGGTGCGCGACCCCATCCTGGCGGGCCTCACCGGGGTCATTGACAACCCCTACGGCACCGCGTACTCCACCTTCCACAGCATCATCAACTTCTCACTGAGCAGCTTCCCGCTCGCCGGCAAGACCGGCACCGCGACGAACCCGGGCAACAAAGAGCCCAACTCGTGGTTCGTCGGCTTCGGACCGACCTACCACCCCAAATACGTCGTGGTCTGCGTGATCGACCAAGGTGGCTACGGCGCGGACGCCGCCGCGCCGATCGTCGCCGAGACGTTCAACTACCTGGTGGCGCACCCCATCAGCCCGGTGACCCTGCCGGCCCAGCACCGGACCCGCTCGACCACCACCACGACCACGAAGTCGCAGGGTTGAGCCCTCGGCGAGTAACCTGGCTCCAAGAGCGCGGCACGCTGAAGGCAACGCGCGAGAAAACGCCGCGGGGGCGCGGTCCCAAGCCCCGGCCCCGCTCATCGAGGACACCGTGGTTGACGCCAGACATCTGACCAGCGCCTTAGCTCCGGAGTTCGCGCTCGACGCCCTCAGCGCCCTCACCCTTAACCCCGACCCCACCGGACGCGCCGCGTCCGTGGCAGTCACCCCTCGTGGCGGCACTCGCCACTGCCCACCGAACGCAAGGAGTTCTCGTCGTGATCGACGACCCGACCAACCCCACACCCACCCCGACACCCCCTCCCCCTAGCCCCCGAGTAGGCGACACCCGACCCGCGCCGCGCATTGGCGACACCCGACCGGGCGCGCCCTCGACGCCCCCGTCGCCCAATGGCTCCGCGCCGAGTCGGCGTCGCCGCGGGGGACGCGGTCGCGGCTCGGGCCAGGGCAACCGCCCGCCGGCAAATCGCGCCGCCGACACCCCGGTCGAGGCCTCGGCACCCGACGGCGCCGCCGAGGGCAGCCGCAGTCGCGGACGCCGCCGCCGCGGCTCCGAACGTCGCGAGCGCGCCCAGGGCCGGTACCTGATGTGCGTGCACACGACCGCCAACGCCACCCACATCGCGACCCTCGAGGGCCGCTCGATGGTCGAGTACATCGTGGCCAAAGCCGCCGACGAGACCAACCAGATCGACGGCAACATCTACGTCGGACGGATCCAGAACGTGCTGCCGGGAATGGAGCTGGCCTTCGTGGACATCGGCATCCCGAAGAACGCCGTCCTCTACCGCGGCGACGTCACCTTTGACCAGGACGACCTCGAGGGTCGCTCGGTCGGGCGACCGGCGCATCGAACAGATGATCCGCTCGGGCCAGACGGTCGTCTGCCAGGTCACCAAGAACGCCATTGGCGCCAAGGGAGCGCGCCTGACCCAAGAGGTCTCGATCCCCGGGCGCTTCGCCGTTCTGGTACCCAACTCGGCCACGGTGGGCATCTCCAAGCGCCTGCCCGACGGTGAGCGCCGCCGGTTGCGCAAGATCATCGACGACGTCAAACCCGCGCGCCACGGCGTCATCATCCGCACGGCCGCCGAGGGCGTCAGCGCCGAGGACCTCGCGCGCGACGTCACCTCACTGGCCGAGAAGTGGGCGGCCATCGAGGCCGAAGTCGCGAAATCCAACCAGCCGCGCCTGGTGTACCGGGACCTGGACCTCGCGGTGCGGGTGCTGCGCGAGGAGCTCAACGACGACTACCGCGGGGTCATCATCGACGACCAGGTGCTCTTCGACAAGGTCCGCGAGTACGTGCATGGCGGTCAACCCCGAACTGGCCGACCGCATCGAGTACTACGAGCGCGACGCCGAGGACCTGCCGCTCTTCGAGCGCTACTTCGTGCACGAACAGCTGCACCGAGCCCTGGACCGCAAGGTGTTCCTGCCCTCGGGCGGCTCGCTGATCATCGAGCGCACCGAGGCGCTGACCGTCATCGACGTCAACACCGGCAAGAACGTGGGTTCGACCAACCTGGAAGAGACCGTCTTTCGCAACAACCTGGAGGCGGCCGAAGAGGTCGCGCGCCAGCTGCGCCTACGCGACATCGGCGGCATCATCGTGATCGACTTCATCGACATGGAGTCCAAGCCGAACCGCGAGGCCGTGGCCTCGGCGCTGCGCCAGGCGCTGTCTCGCGACAAGACGCGCACCCAGGTGTTCGACATCTCCGAGTTGGGTCTGGTCGAGATGACGCGCAAGCGCGTCAACGAGGGGCTGCTGGAGTCGGTGTCGACCGTGTGCACGGTCTGCGACGGGCGCGGTTTCCTGGTCTCGACCGGCCTCTAGGACTCTGATGATCTCGCCGTCGGCTACTATGGACACCTTATGTACGCCGTCATTCGAGTAGGCACGTCCCAGGAGCGGGTGACCGAGGGCCAGGTGGTCCGCGTGGACCTGCGCCCCGAAGAGGTCGGCTCAGCCGTCACCTTCGAGCCCGTCCTACTGGTCGACGGCGACTCGGTGGTCGCGGGTCCCGCCCTCAAGGGTGCGTCGGTCACCGGCACCATTCTGGGTGACGAGAAGGGGCCGAAGATTCGCGCCCTGACGTACAAGCCCAAGTCGCGCCAGCGTCGCCGCTGGGGTCACCGTCAGAAGTACACGAGCGTCGAGATCACCAAGATCTCGCCCACGGCCTAAGGAGCAACGATGTCCAAGACGAAGGGCGGCGGCTCCACACGCAACGGTCGTGACTCCAACGCCCAGCGCCTGGGCGTCAAAGTGTTCGACGGAACGTCAGTTACGCCAGGGAGCATCATCGTGCGCCAGCGCGGGACCCGGTTTCACCCGGGTCGCAACGTGGGCCTCGGTAAGGATGACACCCTGTTCGCGCTCGCCGAGGGAACCGTGAAGTTTGGCTACCGCGGCGGCCGAAAGCTAGTCGACGTTCTCGTTGACTGAGCTTTCCTCCTAAATACAAACGACCCCCGGGCTCGCGCCCGGGGGTCGTTTGTTTGTTAACGAGACGTCAGCCCTTAACTGCCTTCTTGAAGGTCGACCCGATCGAGACCTTCGGCGCCGTGGAGGCCGCAACCTGGATGGGCTCCCCGGTCTGGGGATTACGAGCGGTGCGAGCCTTGCGGTTGACACGCTCGAAGGACAAGAAGCCCGACAGCACGATCTTCTCGCCATTGGACACGCCGCGAACGACGACGTCCTCGAAGGACTTCAGGACCTCGGCGACCGTGTTCTTGGCCGCCCCACTCTCGGCAACAATTGCATCTACCAACTCGGCCTTGTTCACCGGTCAACTCCTCTTCTTTTTGGACAACGGCCGGGCGATCTCCCGGCCACCAAGCCCATCTTTATCGCCAAAGCCCTGAAAATAGGGGATTTCTCAGGACTCTCGCAGACTCGCGGCTTTACTCGGATTATGTAATACCTGATCAAGGTCAGTTTCACCCTCAATGGAGATACGGCTGCAACACGTCGCGCGCCTACCATGGGCCCATGGAACCCATAAATCGCCAGCGTTTGACCACTCTCGCGGCCCGTGAGCGCGATCACTACCAGGCCCGCAACCCCCAGAGTCGCTCGCTGCACCAAGACGCCCGCCACCTCTTCGCGCGTGTGCCGATGACCTGGATGAACAAATGGGCCGGGGGATTCCCGCTCGGCTTTTCTGAGGCCCGCGGCGCGATGATCACCGACCTGGATGGCCACCAGCTCGTCGACTTCGCCCTGGGCGACACCGGCGCGATGGCCGGACACTCGCCGGCGCCGTTGCTACGGGCGTTGGACGAGCGCGTCGGGCGCTTGGGAGGTGTGACGACGATGCTGCCCACCGAGGACGCCGAGTGGGTGGGCGCGGAGCTCGCCCGCCGCTTCGGGCCGACGCAGTGGTCCTTCACGCTCTCGGCGACCGACGCCAATCGGTGGTTGTTGCGACTGGTGCGACTGGTGACCGGTCGGCCCAAGATCCTCGTCTTCTCGTACTGCTACCACGGCTCGGTCGACGAGACCTTCGTGATCGTCGACGACGAGGGCCGCGCGGTGTCGCGCCCGGGCAACGTGGCGGCGGCGGTCGATCCGGCCACGACGACGCGGGTGGTCGAGTTCAACGACCTGGCCGCGCTCGAGCGTGAGCTCAGCCACGGCGACGTCGCGGCGGTGCTGACCGAACCGGCGCTCACCAACGTGGGGATCGTTTTGCCCGGGCTCGGATTCCTAGAAGGCGTGCGCCGACTCTGTGACGAGACCGGAACGCTGTTGATCCACGACGAGACACACACCTTCTCGGCGGGACCAGGTGGGGCGACGAAGCGCTGGGGACTGCAGCCCGACGCGGTCACGATTGGCAAGTCCCTCGGCGGCGGCGTGCCCTGCGGCGCGTACGGACTCTCCGAGGAGTTGGCGGCGCGCGTGGGTGCGGCGGTCGAAGACGGCGCCGACGTCGTCGACGTCGGCGGAGTTGGCGGGACCCTCGCGGGCAACGCCATGAGCCTGGCCGCCATGCGTGCGGTGTTGGGCGAAGTGTTGACCGACGCGGCCTTCAAACACATGGAACAACTGGCGACCCTCTTCACCGCGGGCGTCACCGACGCCATCACCGCCCACGCGCTGGACTGGTCGATCAGCCAACTGGGGGCGCGCTGTGAGTACCGCTTCGCGTCACCCGCACCGACCAGCGGAGGCGCCTCGGAGAAGTCGGCCGACCCCCTGCTCGAGGACTTCCTTCACCTGTTCGGCGTCAACCGCGGCGTCCTCTTGACCCCGTTCCACAACATGGCTCTGATGTGTCCGGACACGACGGCCGAGCACGTGGCGGCGCACACGCAGATCTTCGACCAGGCCCTGAGCGAACTGCGCGCCTAAGGCATTTTCGGCCCCCTCGTAGGATTGGGTCATGTCCTCGTTCGTCGACTCGGCGCAACTGCACGCCAAGGCCGGCGACGGCGGCGCGGGGTGCGTGAGCTTTCGGCGCGAGGCCCACGTGGCCAAGGGGGGGCCCGACGGCGGCGACGGAGGTCGCGGCGGCGACATCTGGCTGGTGGCCAGTGCCAATCACGCCTCGCTGCTCGGGTTTCGTGACCACCCCTTCCGACGCGCGTCCGACGGCGCGCACGGCAGTTCCAAGCGCGCGCACGGCGCGCGCGGGGCCGACGTCGAGGTCCTCGTGCCGGTGGGCACCGTGGTGCACGACCGCAACGGCGAGGTCCTGGTGGACTTGGCCGGACCGGGCGACCGGTGGCGCTGCGCCGAAGGTGGCCTGGGCGGGGCGGGCAACGCTCGATTCCTGTCCAACCGGCGACGAGCGCCCGCCTTCGCCGAACAGGGCGAGCGCGGCGAGGAGCGTTGGTATGACCTGGAGTTGAAGCTCCAGGCCGACGTGGCCCTGATCGGCTTTCCCAACGTTGGCAAGTCAACGCTCATCGCGGCAGTGTCCGCGGCGCGGCCCAAGATCGCTGACTATCCCTTCACGACTCTCCAGCCGCACCTGGGTGTGGTGCGCGTCGGGGCGCGTCGGGGTCGGCCCGACGACGCGACCGAGTTCGTGGTGGCCGACATTCCCGGTCTCATCGAGGGCGCGGCCGAGGGCCGCGGACTCGGACACGACTTCTTGCGCCACGTGGAGCGTGCGCGGGTCCTGTGCGTGCTCCTCGACCTGTCGGCGAACGCACCCATGGACCCGGAGGCCCAATTTGAGATTCTTCTGCGCGAGTTAGGTGACTACCAGGCCGACCTGTTGACGCGTCCGCGCGTCGTGGTCGGCTCCAAGGGCGACGTTGCGGACCATGAGGTCGACGGTGTGGCGACGATCTCGGCGGTCACCGGGGCGGGCGTCGATCAGCTAGTTGCCACCTGGGCGGGGCTGGTGGCCGCGGCGCGCCGCGAGGACGCGCTGGTCGCGGAGCACGCGGTGGTTGTGCACCGCCCGGTGCCCGAAGAGATCACCGTGGAGCGTCACGGCGCGAACGCGTGGACGGTGGCCGGTCGGCCTGCACTTCGCGCGGTTCGCCTCAACGACCTGACCGACGACGACGCGTTGGCCGAGGTGGTCCGGCGGCTGCGCGACCTGGGCGTCGACCGTCTGTTGGCGCGTGCCGGCGCCCGCGACGGCGATGTCGTGAGCGTCGGCCAGCTCACCTTCGAGTGGTTCCGCGACGACGGGGGAGCCGGGCTCGACCGCGACCACCACCGAACGACGAGACGCGAACGACTCGCGCGGCACGGTCGCCTCGACACCGGTGACGGCAATGGCGACGCGTAGCGTCGTCGTCAAGGTCGGCACGTCGTCGGTCACCGACGCCACGGGCGGCGTGGACCTGGGCGTGCTGGACTCGCTGGCTCGCGACGTCGTGGCGCTGCGCGCCGAAGGGTGGCTGGTGGTGCTCGTCACCTCCGGGGCCATCACCGCCGGGTGGGCCGAGGTCGGCGCCGGGCGGGCGCGCCCCAGCGACGCCGTGACCCTTCAGGCGGTGTCCGCGGTGGGCCAGCCGCTCCTGATGCACGCCTGGCGAGACGCCTTCGCCGCGGCGGGGTCGCCAGTGGGTCAGGTGCTGCTCGCGCCACTCGACTTCTCGCACCGCGGTCAGTACCTGCACGCGCGCGACACCCTCAGTGCCCTGCACTCGCTCGGCGTGGTGCCGGTGGTGAATGAGAACGACGCCGTGGCCGACGAGGAGATCCGATTCGGCGACAACGACCGGCTGGCCGCTCTGGTCGCCAACCTGGTCGCGGCGTCGCACCTGGTCCTGCTGACCGACACCGAGGGACTGCTCACCGCGGATCCGCGACTCGATGACACGGCGACACTGATCGAAGTGGTCACCGCCTTCGACGCAGACCTCGTGGGTGTGGCCGGGGCGAGCCGCTCGGGCGTGGGCAGTGGCGGCATGGCGTCGAAGCTTGCCGCGGCGCGCATGGCCACGTGGTCAGGCGTCACCACGGTCATCGCGCCGGCGCGCGCGAGCCAGCCCCTGCGCCAAGCGCTCGACGGTGGGTCCGGCTCGGGCACGACCTTCACCGCGCGAACCACGCGACTGTCGGCGCGTAAGGCCTGGATTGCCTTCGCGCTCTCGAGCCGGGGCGTGTTACGCGTGAACGACGGCGCGCGCCGGGCGCTCGAGCACGATGGGCGCAGCCTGCTGCGCGTGGGCGTGACCGCACACGAAGGTGACTTCGCTGAGGGCGACGCTGTCGAGGTCGTGGGACCCCACGGCGAGGTGGTGGCCAAGGGTCTCGTACGCGTCGGTGCGGAGGACTTCGACGAAGGCGACGTCGTCGTCGTGCACCGCGACGACCTGGTCCTGCTTCAGTGACCTCGAAGGCGCTCCGTTACGCTTGACGCGTGTGTGAAAGCGTGCTGGACGTCCAGGGTCGTGCGGTGCGCCAGGCCGCGCGGGTGCTGGCCCAGGCCAGCGACGAGCAGCGTCGCGGGGTCCTGCGCCACGTCGTCGAGCGACTGGAAGAGACCCAGGACGAGCTCCTCGCCGTCAACGCGGCTGATTTGGACGCCTACGACGAGTCCGGACCGGGTCGTGACCGCCTGACATTGACGCCGACGCGAGTGGCGGCGATGGCTGACGCGCTGCGCGAACTGGTCGACGCCCCGGACCCGCTCTATGAAATCCTGGACCGCGACGTGCGGCCCAACGGACTGCGCGTCGAAAAGATGCGGGTCCCGTTGGGCGTGATCGGCGTGGTCTACGAGAACCGGCCGAACGTGACCTGTGACGTCGCGGGGCTGTGCGTACGCAGTGCGAACGCGGCCTACCTTCGCGGCTCCTCGTCAGCCGCGTCCACCAACGCTTTCCTGGTGGACCTGTGGCACGACGCGCTGGAGAAGGAGGGGCTGCCGCGCGACGCGGTCGCCCTCGTCGCCGACCCCAGCCACGCCACGGCCGTGGAGTTCATGCAGATGACGGACGTGCTGGACTGCCTGATCCCGCGCGGTGGTCCGAGTCTCATCGCCGCGATGCGCGAACACGCCCGAGTGCCCTACGTCCTCGACGGTGATGGCAACTGTCACGTCTTCGTCGACGACTCGGCCGACCTGGCCATGGCCGAGGGCATCGTGGTGAACGCGAAGACGTCTCGTCCCGGCGTGTGTAACGCCGCCGAGACCCTGATCGTGCATCGCGACGTCGCGGCCGCCCTGCTGCCGGCGCTGGCGGCTGCCATGCCCGAGGTCGAACTACGCGCCGACGATGCGGCACGAAAGTATCTGCCCGGCGCGACGCCGGCGACCGAAGAGGACTTCGAGCGTGAGTTCCTGGACCTGATCATGGCGGTCAAGACGGTGGACTCGCTGGACGAGGCAATCGCCCACGTCGTGCGGTACGGCACGGGCCACTCCGAGGCCATCGTCACGCGCGACACGGAGCACGCCGAAGAGTGGGTGCGTCGCGTAGACGCGGCGGCCGTGCTGGTCAACGCCTCGACGCGCTTCATCGACGGCGGCGAGCTGGGACTCGGGGGCGAGGTCGGCATCTCGACGCAGAAGTTGCACGCGCGCGGTCCGATGGGCCTGCGTGAGTTGACCTGTCTCAAGTGGGTCGTGCGCGGGGAGGGACAGGTCCGGTGAATCTCAATCCGCGCGAGGAGCTCGCCGAGCGCCTCGGACTCGAGCGCGTCCCACCCGTGCACTTCGACTCGCCGGGCGACGTCCACGCGCGCCTGGCCGCTCACGACTACCTGAGTGACGAGGCCATCGCCTCAGTGACGTACCTGGCCGACCAGTTGGCCAAGCCGGTGCTCATCGAGGGCCCGGCCGGGACCGGCAAGACCGCATTGGCGCGCGCCGTGGCCGACGCCGCCGGCGCCCGGCTCATCCGTCTGCAGTGCTACGAGGGAATCGATGAGTCCAAGGCCCTCTACGAGTGGAACTACCGAAAGCAATTACTGCGCATCCAGGCGGGGCGCAGCGAGGCGGCCGGCGCCGAGGAGTGGACCGCGCTCGAGGAGGACATCTTCGCCGAGGAGTTCCTCCTCACCCGGCCACTGCTGGAGGCCATCCGCGCGACCGACCCGGTCGTGCTGCTGATCGACGAGGTCGACCGCGTCGAGCTCGAGACCGAAGCGCTGCTGCTCGAGATCCTCTCGGAGTACCAGGTGTCCATTCCCGAGCTGGGCACGATGCGCGCCCACCAGATCCCGATGGTCTTTCTCACCTCCAACAACACCCGTGAGCTCTCCGAGGCGCTGAAGCGGCGCTGCCTGTACCTGCACATCGGGTACCCGACGGTCGAGCGCGAGCGCGACATCATTCTCCAGCGCGTGCCGGGGATCTCGACCGCGCTGGCCGAGCAGATCGCGCGCGTCGTGCGCAGCCTGCGGGGCATCGACCTGAAGAAGGCGCCCTCGGTCTCTGAGACACTCGACTGGGCCCGCACTTTGGTGATCCTCGGGCGCGACGAGATCGGCAACGTGGACGCCGTCGCCACGTTGCACATCCTGCTCAAGTACCAGAGCGACATCGATCGGGCCACCAAGGAACTGCTCAGCGGTCCGCGGACCGTTGCTTAACCTTCTCAACGACTTCGTCGGCGAGTTGCGCGCCGCGGGCCTCCCGGTGAGCATGAGCGAGCACGTCGACGCGGCGCGCGCGATCGAGGTCATCGACCTCACCGATCGTTCGTTGCTCCGCGACAGCCTGGCCGCGACGCTGGTGAAAGACGGCGACCACCTGGCGACCTTCTACACCGCCTTCGACATCTTCTTCGCGACACGTTCCATCGAGTCGGCGAGTGACCTGCTGGACGAGGCGGGCGGCGACCAGACCATCGACGGCGGGGCCGGGGCCGAGCGTCAGGGACAGCAGCGTGGCGAAGGATCTGGGGCGTCGTCCCTGTCGGCCCAGGAGCTCTTCGATCTCATCTACCGGGCCCTGCGTGACGGAGACCGCGCCGAGTTGGCCCGCGCGGCCGCCGAGTCGGTGACCCGTTTCGCCGGCATGGAACCCGGTCGTCCGGTCGGCGGGACGTACTACCTGTACCGCACATTGCGAAGTCTCGATCTCGAGGCCGTGGAACGTCGCCTCACTCTTCGGGTGGGCGAGAAGTCCGACGAGCTCGACGCACGCCTGGCCCGCGACGAGGCCCACGCCCGGGTCGAGGCCCTCAAGCGCGAGATCGAACGGGTGATCCGAGAACGACTAGTGGCCGACCGCGGCGCCGAGGCGCTGGCGCGTTCGGTGCGACGGCCACTGCCCGAGGACCTCGACGTGATGCACGCCAATCGCGAGGAGATGGCCCAACTCGAGCGTGCCCTGCGTCCGCTCAGCCGCAAGTTGGCCGTGCGCCTGGCGCGCCGGCGTCGCCGGCGCCACCGCGGGCCGGTGGACCTGCGCCACACGGTGCGTCGCAGCCTGTCGACCGGCGGCGTGCCGCTCGACCTGCGCTTCAAGCCCCCGCGCCCGGCCAAGCCCGAGATCGTGGTTATCGCCGACGTCTCGGGTTCGGTCGCCTCCTTCGCTCGCTTCACGCTTCACCTGGTCCACGCGATCAGCTCGCAGTTCTCCAAGGTGCGCAGCTTCGTCTTCATCGACGGCCTCGACGAGGTCACCGCACTCTTCGAAGGCGTCGACGACCCGGCCGACGCCGTCGCGCGTATCAACGCCGAGGCCGACGTCGTGGCCTTCGACGGACACTCGGACTACGGACGGGCCTTTCTCACCTTCCACGAAGGCTTCGCCGAGCAGCTCACGCGGCGTTCGACCGTGCTGGTGCTGGGCGACGCACGCAACAACTACCACCAGGCCCACGCCGAGGTCCTGGCCGACCTGCGCTACCGCGCCAAGGCGCTCTACTGGCTCAATCCGGAGCCGGAGAGCTATTGGAACAGCGGCGACTCGATCATCTCGCAGTACGCGCCGTACTGCGACCGGGTGATCGAGTGCCGCACGCTGCGCCAACTGGAGGCCTTTGTCGGGGGCCTGACGTGACTTGGGCGACGCAGCCACCGCCGGGCCTCAAGACCGTTGACGACGTCGCAAAGGGAACTCGCCTCGTGTTGATTCGCCACGGCGAGGCCGAGTGCAACGCTCGTGGCCTGATTGGTGGACCACTCGGGTGCAGCGGACTAACCGACCTCGGGCGCGCCCAGGCCGACGCGCTCACCGATCGTCTCGTGCGCACGCGCGAGTTCGACGACGTCACCGCTCTGTACACCTCGGTGCTGCCGCGCGCGATCCAGACCGCGGAGCTGCTGGCGGCAGGCCTAACCGCTGGGCTGACCGCAGTCGCCGACTGTGACTTATGCGAACTGCACCCCGGAGAGGCCGACGGACTCACGTGGCAGGAGTTCGTCGACCGCTTTGGCGTTCCAGATTGGGCGAACGATCCCACGGTCCCACTGGCACCTGGCGGAGAGTCGTGGACGAGTTTTTACGAACGATGCACCAACGCCTTCGCGCGATTGGTGAACACGCATCCGGGCGAACGTGTTGTCCTCGTCGTGCACGGTGGAGTCGTCGAGCAGGCAATGAAGTCGGTACTCGACGTCCAACCGGGGGACCGACTGCGGCTGATGACCCGGAACTGCTCGATGACCGAGATCGAGTACGACGGCGAAAGTGTCCGCCTGTTGCGCTACAACGACGTGGCGCCGCTACCCGCCGCGTAGTCGCGCAGGTACTCGGCCACGTGAAAGGCCATGTCGAGGCTCTGGGTGGCATTGAGTCGCGGGTCACAGATCGAGGTGTAGTTGAGTTCGAGGTCCGCTTCGTCGAGCCGGGCCCCGCCACCCAGGCACTCGGTCACGTTGTCGCCGGTGAGCTCGACGTGTAGGCCGCCCGGCCAGGTGCCCAACGCCTGATGGACCGCGAAGAACTGAGCGGTCTCGGCCAGGATGTCGTCGAAGTGGCGCGTCTTCTTTCCGCCGACGGCGTAGAAGGTATTGCCGTGCATAGGGTCACAGGTCCACAGTTCGTGACGTCCCTCGTCGCGGAGCCGTTCAACCAGGGGCGGCAGCTTCTGGCCGATCAGTTCTTGGCCCATGCGCGAAATGAGCGTCAGGCGCCCGGGGGTGTTCTCGGGGTTGAGCACCTCGACGAGGGCCAACAGCTCGTCGAGGCCCATGGTCGGACCGACCTTGAGGCCGAGGGGGTTGCCGACGCCGCGCACGAACTCCACGTGGGCGCCGTCGAGTTGGCGCGTGCGGTCGCCGACCCAGAGCATGTGCGCGGAGCAGTCGTACCAGTCACCGGTCAGCGAGTCGCGCCGGGTGAGCGCCTGCTCGTAGGGCAGGATCAGCGCCTCGTGGCTGGTGTAGAAGTCCACGCCCTGCAGTGATGAGTCGTCGTGCAGGTCGATCCCACACGCGCGCATGAAGGCTAAGGCGCGCTCGATCTCGTCGGCCAGCATCGCGTAGCGCTTGCCCTCGAGCGAGTTGGCCACGAACTCCTGGTTCCAGGCGTGAACCCGGTTGAGCGCGGCGAAGCCGCCCGTGGTGAACGCGCGCAGGAGGTTCAGCGTGGCGACGCTCTGGTGGTAGGCGGCCAGCAGGCGCTCCGGGTCGGGTCGTCGGCTCTCGGGCGTGAAGTCGTCGCCGTTGACAATGTGGCCGCGGAAGGACTCGAGGCGCACGCCCTCGCGCTCTTCAAAGTCCGCGGTGCGCGGCTTGGCGAACTGCCCGGCGATGCGCCCCACCTTGATCACCGGCACGCCGACGGCGTAGGTCAGCGCTACCGCCATCTGCAGGATGATCTTGAGCTTGTCGCGGATGGCGTCGGCTGAACCCTCGTCAAAGGACTCGGCGCAGTCGCCGGCTTGGAGCAGGAACGCCTGGCCCTCGCTGGCGTCAGCGAGGTGCTGGCGCAACCGACGAGCCTCGCCGGCGAAGACCAGAGGAGGGCGACGGGCCAGTTCGAGCTCCACGCGTGCCAGGTGCGCCTCGTCGGGCCAGGTCGGGCTCTGGGAGATCGGGCGCGCGCGCCACGACGCGGGGTCCCACGTGTTCGGGCGCGTCTCCATCGTTCAAGCGTACGGGCTCACCGGGCGCGACAACAATCGCCGCGTATCCTGGCCGACGTGCCCCCTCGTCGTGTCGGCCTGTTCGGGGGCACCTTCAATCCGCCGCACCGCGGCCACGTGGCCGTGCTGCGCGCTGCCGCCCAGATGGATCTCTTCGATCTGCTGGAGGTGACCGTCGCCGGAGACCCCTACCAGAAGCGCGACCGCGGCGATCTCATGCCCGCGGACCAACGACTCGAGATGGCTGTCGCTGCGTTCGCGCACCTGCCCCTGGTCGAGGTCTCGGACCGCGAACTGCGCCGCGAGGGACCCACGTACACGATCGACACCGTGCGCGAGCTCCTTGACGCCGGTGACGTCGTCGACCTCATCGTGGGCGCGGACCTCGTCGACCAGTTGGATAGCTGGCACGACGCCGACGAGCTGTCGCGCCTGGTGCGCGTAGGTGTGGTGCCGCGCCCGGGCGGCGAGGGGAAATTAGCGAAAGGTTGGAGTGGCTACGAGATTGCGATGGATCCGGTCGACCTGTCCAGCACGTTCATTCGTGATCTGTCACCGACGCAGGACGATCTCGCGCAATTCCTTCCCGATGAGGTCATTCCGCTCTACCAGAGCTACCGGGGCTAGAGTTCGTGCGTAATGGCGGTCCGAGCCTTCGACCTGAGCGCACCCCAGTCGACCCGACTGACGGCCCCGCCGGCGCCACGCCGTCGCCAGGACATTCGCCGTGCGCGCCAGCGCTGGGCGCTCGTCGGCTTCGTCTCACTGGTCACCCCCTTCGCCGCGGCGATGATCGTGTTGGGAGCATCGCACTGAGTGAGGCGGCCGACTGAGTGAGGTGGCCTTCTGAGTGAGTCGCCGAACGTTGGCGACCCCGTGCGCGGTCCCCAGAACAGTTACGTGACCACCGTCGTCGGGGCCACCCTGCGCGCGGCCGAGGAGAAGTCGGCGCTCGATCCCGTGGTGCTGGACCTGCGCGGAGTGGTCGACACCTTTGACGCCCTGATCGTGATCTCGGGACGCAACGACCGCCAGGTTCGCGCCCTGGCCGAGGAGGTCGAGCGTCTCAACACCCTCGCCGGCGTGCAACCACTGCACGTCGAGGGACTCACCGAAGGCGAGTGGGTGGCGATCGACTACGGCGACGTCATCGTGCACGTCTTTGACGAAGTCGATCGCGAGTACTACGACCTCGAGCACCTGTGGTCGGTGCCGGCCTCGCGGCCCGAACGCGCGGCTCAGGGGTTGAGCAGCGAGGCGTAGTCCACCTCGGTCACTTTGACGAGCGTGCCGCCGCCGGGCAGGAGCAGCTTTTCGGGCACGCCGCCCACGGTGACCACGATCCCGGCGCTGGCGCCCACTGCGCGTGCGGTGAAGACCAGCTGACCAATCGCCAGCACCTCTTCGGCCGGGGTCAACGAGGACAACGGCTTGGCCAGGGCGATCGTGCCGAGGCCCTTCTTACTGATGGTCGCCTGAAGGATGACCAGGTCGTGGGGCAGGGCGCTGGTGTAGCCGACGGACGACTCGATGAGCGTCGGGCCAAGGACCAGTTCGCGGAGCACGGAGTCGAGGTTGGGCGGCGAGGGCACGATCCGGCTGGAAGACGTGAGGTGCCCGGTGGCGTCGACGACGTAGACCGGCTGGGTCACGAAGATCACCCGCGCGCCGTTGGTGCCGGGAATGGTCGGATCGAGCAGGCCAAACTTGACGGCGTGGTGGGGCAGTGCGATCGGCGTGCTGGCGGTGGGCACCAGGGTGCAACCGGCCAGGGCCAGCGCCGCGACGGCGAGGAAGACCAGTGCGCGCGCTCTCACTCTCCCTCCTTGGCCAGCGGCAACACGATCTCGAACCGGCTCCCGCCCTCGGGACTGACGCTGGCGGTGATGGTTCCACGGAAGGAGGTCACGTGGTCGCGCACCAGCGCCAGGCCGAGCCCGGTGCCGCGAGTCGAGCTGCGGTCGTGGGCGGCGCGGCCGCGAAAGAAGCGGGCAAAGATCTGCTCGCGCTCGTCCTCGGGAATGCCGGGGCCGGCGTCATCGACGTCCAGGACCAGTGAGCCATCGCGCACACCGACCCGAACGGCGACCGCGTCGCCCCCGTACTGGTGGGCGTTGACGATGAGATTGGTCACCACTCGCTCGAAGCGGCGTCGGTCGACGCTGACCTTCGCGTCGTCGAGGTCACCCTCGACCAGGATGAGCGGCTCGTCGAGCGAGTGGTGCAGTGCCGCGCTGCGCACCGACTGGCGCACCAGCTCGACGGCCCCGACCGTCTCGATGACCAGCGTCGACGCTCCGGCGTCGGACCGGGCGATCTCCAGCAGGTCCTCGACCAGAACCCGGAAGATCGACAGGTCCGCGGTGAGCAGGTCCAGGCTCTCGCGCGCGGCGGGGTTGAGCTCGTCGCGGTGCTGCTGGAGCACTGAGGCCGTGGTGGTCAGGGTGGTGAGCGGGCTGCGCAGCTCGTGGCTCACGTCGCTGGCGAATCGCGCGTCGCGTTCCATGCGCTCGACGAGCTGGCTGACCATCGTGTTGAACGACTCGGTCAGCTGTTGGACCTCGCGGTCGGCCTGGCCCACCGCGAGCCGGGTGCTTGAGCTCGCCCTCGGCGATGAGGGCCGCCGCCGCCGAGACTCGCTCCAGCGGTCGCACCGCGCGTCGCGACGCCCACAGGCCCCCGCCGATGCCGATCAATGTCGTGGCGAGCGCTCCGACTCCCAGTAGCAGTCGAGCAGGTTTCGCAGCGTGTGCTCGAGCGGGTCGAGTTGGAAGATCTCGTAGACCGTGGTCTCGACGGCCGGGATGGGCACGCCGACCACGAACAGAAGGTGCCCGTTGACGTAGATCGTCTGCTCGGCGGCGGCGCCCGAGTCGACCGTGTGCAAGATGCCGGTCGGTACGTCGGCCGCCACGGCCCCGCGACTGCGTGAGAGCCACTGGCTGTGCGTGCGCACGAGCACGTTGGACGCCGTGGCCTGCTCGATGGAGTTGAGCAGGCTCGGCAGGGCCGGCGGCGACGTGTAGAGGGTGTTGCGGATCAGGGCCGCGTTGACGAAACTGTCTCGCTCGTCGGTGTGCTGCTTGTCGCTGACCAGCACGCGCTGGACGCCGAAGTAGGTGAGCGAGGCGAAGAGTGAACTGAGCACGAGCGCGCCGAGACCGAAGGTGATGAGCAAGCGGAGTCGAAGACTCCGACGATCGCACTAGTGCACCAGCTTGTAGCCCGCCCCGCGCACGGTCACGAGGAACACCGGGTTGGCCGGGTCCGGCTCGATCTTGATGCGCAGGCGTCGGATGTGCACGTCGACCAAGCGGCTGTCGCCGAAGTAGTCGTAGCCCCAGACGCGTTCGAGCAGGTCCTCGCGCGACAGCACCTTGCCACCCACGAAGCCAGGTCCGTCAGAAGTCGGAACTCCGTCGAGGTCAGGTGCAGTTCGGTCCCGTCGTCGCGGCGCACGACGCCCTCATCGGGCACGACGTGCAGGTGTCCCGAGCGTGAAGGCGTGCGCACCCTTGTCGGGGCGTCGTCGCAGGTGCGCGCGCACGCGAGCGAGCAGCTCTTCGGGCACGAACGGCTTGATGACGTAGTCGTCGGCGCCGGACTCGAGTCCCAGCACCACGTCGGCCGTCTCGTCACGCGCCGAGACGATCACGATCGGTAGGTCGCTCGTGGCACGCAGGGCCTGACAGGTCTCGAAGCCCGACATGCCCGGCAACATCACGTCGACGATGGCCACGTCCGCGGCTCATGCGTGAGAAGAGTGCGACACCGACCTCGCCGGTCGCGGCGTCGTCGACGTCGTAGCCCTCACCCTCGAACATGAGTCGAAGGGCGGTACGTATGTGATCGTCATCCTCCACGATCAGGATCCGTGGCACGTCCGCTCCTTCGGTCCACGAACACCTTACCGAGGTCGACGCTGCGCCCCAAGGCGCTCACTAGCCTGAAGGCGTGCCGGGAACGTCCGTGACGCAGCGTGCCGACCCGTGGCGCGTTGCCGAGTATCGCCGGACCTTACGCGTCGGAGAACGCTCGCCGGCGACCGAGCGCGCCTACGCCGCCGACGTCACGCACTTCGCCGAGTGGTCCGCCGAGCGCGGCTCGAGCACTCCGCGCGAGGTCACACACCGCGCGCTGCGCGGGTACCTGGCGTTCATGACCGAACGTGGCGACCAGCGCTCGTCGATCGCGCGCCGACGCGCGTCGCTGCGCGGGTACTTCGCGTGGCTCACGGACCGCGGACTGATCGACGAGAATCCGGCGGTGCGGCTGTCGGCGCCGCGGCCCAACTCCACGCTGCCTCGCATTGTCGTGCGTGAACAGCTCGACGTGCTGCTGGACGAACCCTGGGGCGAGGACGAGTGGGCGGTGCGCGACCGGGCCGTCTGCGAGGTGCTCTACGGCGCGGGCCTGCGCGTGAGCGAGTTGTGTGACCTCAACCTGGCCAGCGTCGACTACGACCAGGGACTGCTGCGCGTAGTGGGCAAGGGCAACAAAGAACGGGTCGTGCCGCTGCACGACCGGGGCCTGGCCGCGCTGCGACTGTGGGTCGACGACGCGCGCGAGGACGTGGCGACCTCGGAGTCGCCGCCCGACGCGCTGTTCTTCAACCGGCGTGCCCGGCGCCTCGGGCCGCGCGACGTGCGCCGTCTGCTCGACCAACGCGTGGCCCGGGGCCACGTGCACCCGCACGCGTTGCGCCACACCTACGCCACCCACCTCCTCGAGGGCGGCGCGGACCTGCGCGTGGTCCAAGAGCTGCTCGGACACGAGAGCCTCACGACGACCCAGCTGTACACGCACGTCTCCAAGTCGCGCCTGCAGAAGGTCCACCGCACGACCCATCCGCGGGGGTGAAGGTCAGCGACTAGCATGGTTGGGCTCTCCCGCGGTGGGCGAGCAGTGAGATGCCCCCGTGGTTTCGTACGGTCGCCGTTCGCGGTGCTCCACGGGGGTCGAGCAACCGAACGGAAGGAAACCATACGTGGCTCTCGTCACTCTGCAAGAACTCCTCGACTCGGGCGTGCACTTCGGGCACCAGACCCGGCGCTGGAACCCCAAAATGCGTCGCTTCATCCTCGGCGAGCGCAACGGCATCTACCTGATCGACCTGCGCAAGACCCTGGCCGGCATCGAGGCGGCCTACGCCTACGTGCGTGACCTGGTCGCCGGTGGTGGCACGATCCTCTTCGTGGGCACCAAGAAGCAGACGCAGGGACCGATCGCCGACTACGCCGAGGCCTGCGGCATGCCCTTCGTGAACCAGCGCTGGCTGGGCGGCATGCTCACCAACTTCACCACCGTCCACGGCCGCGTGAAGCGCCTGGTCGAGCTGCGCAACATGCAGCGTGCCGGCGACTTCGACAACATGCCCAAGCGCGAGGCGCTGCGCCACACGCGCGAACTGGAGAAGCTCGACCGCAACCTGTCGGGCATCTCGGGCCTGGAGCGCGTGCCCGACGCCGTCTTCGTGATCGACACGAAGAAGGAGCACATCGCCGTGACCGAGGCCCGCAAGCTCGGTCTGCCCGTCGTGGCCGTCGTGGACACCAACTGTGACCCCGACGTCATTGACTTCGTGATTCCCGGCAACGACGACGCGATTCGCGCGGGTGCGCTGCTGTGCCGTCTGGTGGCCGACGCCGTCGCCGAGGGCCGTTACATCCGTCAGAACCGTCCCGCGGTCGTCGTCGAACCGACGAGCGACGCGGTGACGGCGTAATTTCTTTACTGAACCAAGGAGAAGTTCAAGTGGCCATCACGGCAAAGGACGTGCAAGCGCTGCGCCAGGCGACCGGCGTGGGCATGATGGACGCGAAGCAGGCGCTCGAAGCGTCCGACGGCGACATGGAAAAGGCGACGCTCTGGCTGCGCGTGCAGGGTAAGGCCTCGGCGGCCAAGCGGGCCGAGCGCGTCGCCGGTGAGGGCGCCGTCGCCGCGGTGCGTGACGGCAACGTCGCGGCCATCGTCGAGATGCGATGCGAGACCGACTTCGTCGCCAAGTCCGAAGAGTTCGTCTCATTGGTCGACGAGATCGCCGCGCGCGTCGCCGCCGACGGCGAGGATGCGACCGCCCAGTTTGCCGACCGTGTCGAGAACCTGCTGACGACCCTCAAGGAGAACATCTCCATCGGGCGCGTCGTGCGACTGGTGGCCGGCGACGGAGAAGTCGTCGACACCTACGTGCACATGCAGTCCGGTCGCGGCGTGATCGCGGTGGCCCTGGTCGTGCGCGGCGCCAGCGCCGACGTCGCCCACGAGGTGGCGGTGCACGCGGCCTTTACGCGCCCCGAGTTTCTGCGCCGCGAGGACGTGCCGGCCGACGAAGTCGCGGCCGAGCGTGCGACCGTCGAGGAGATCTCGCGCAACGAGGGCAAGCCCGAGGCCGCGCTGCCCAAGATCATCGAAGGCCGCCTCAACGGGTGGTTCAAGGACCGCGTCTTGTTGGAGCAGCCGTACGTGAAGGACGACAAGCAGACGATTGCCCAGTTCCTCGGCGACGCCACGATCGTGGCCTACGCCCAAGTGGCGGTCGGGAGCTAAGCCCGGTGCGCCGCGTCGTGCTCAAGCTGTCCGGCGAGGCCCTGGCCTCGGCGGCGAGCGATGAGACCATCGACGCGACGACCGTGGACTTCCTGGCCCGCGAGATCGCGCGCGCCATGGAGCGCGGTGGCTTGGAGCTGGCCGTAGTGGTCGGCGGTGGCAACATCTGGCGCGGCGCCACTGGCGCGATGGCCGGCATGAACCGGGCCAACAGCGACCTCATGGGCATGCTGGGCACCGTCATCAACGCGCTGGCGCTCCAGGACGCCATCGAGAACCACGGCCGCGCTACCCGGGTGATGTCGGCCATCGGCATGGACCAGGTGGCCGAGCCCTACATTCGCCGGCGCGCCGTTCGCCACCTGGAGAAGGGGCGCGTAGTCATCTTCGCCGCCGGCATGGGTAACCCGTACTTCACCACCGACACGCCGGCCGCCCAGCGCGCCGCCGAGATCGAGGCCGACATTGTCCTCAAGGGCACCCACGGCGGCGTCGACGGCGTATACGACGATGACCCGATGGTCAACCCCGCGGCCACGAAATTCGAGGAGATCTCCTTCGACGAAGTGATCGCGCGCGACCTACGCGTGATGGACATGACGGCGATCACGTTCTGCAAAGACAACAAGATGCCGATTCGCGTCTTTGACCTGATGGCTGAGGGGAACCTTGGTCTCGCCCTCGACGGTCACGCCGTCGGTACTCTGGTGAGGTAATGGAGAACGAACTCGTCGACCTCGTAATGGATGAGGCGCGCGAACGTATGGCCCACGCGCTCGAACACGTGAAGAGCGAGTTCGCGACAGTGCGAACCGGACGGGCATCGTCGGGACTCATTGAAGGCCTCATGGTCGACTACTACGGCACCGAGACGCCGTTGCGCCAGCTGGCCAACTTCTCGGTACCCGAGCCACGCCTCCTCGTCGTGTCGCCCTTCGACAAGGGCTCGATCACCGCGATCGAAAAGGCCATCGGGACGGCCGACCTGGGACTCGACGCCCTCCAACGACGGCAACGTAATCCGATTGAGCTTTCCGGCCCTCACCGAGGAGCGCCGCAAGGACTTCGTCAAGGTCGTGCGCACCAAGGCCGAAGAGGGCAAAGTCGCGTTGCGCGGCGTGCGTCGACACGCGCGCCAGGAGCTCGAGGGACTCGAGAAGGACAAGAGCCTCTCCAGCGACGAGATCGAGCGGCTAGAAAAGACTCTCGACAAGATGACCCAGGACGAAGTGGCGGCAGTGGACGCGCTGCTCGCACACAAGGAGCAGGAACTTCTTGAAGTCTGACGACGACACCAACGAACCGACCGGCGAGATGCCGGTCGTGAGCGCAACCGACTCGCGCGTCACCATCACCGGCGCCGAGGTGGCGGCCGATCTGGTCGACGAGACGCCCGAGTACGACGAGGCGACGCTCCTGCCGCACTGGACCGACGCGCCGACCGGCCAGGTGCCGATCGTCGTCGCGCGCGAGACTGCCACGAGCGACGACCCGTGGGCCGCGATCCCGGCGCCCGCGTGGCGCGAGGGCGAGGCCGACTGGGTGGCCCACGAGGACCAGTTCGACGCGTCGTTCCTGGCCGGAGAGCGCAGTGAGTCCGACGCGCGACCGTGGGAGTTCGCGCTGGACGCCACCGAAGTGGACGAAGTGATCGACGAGGCACCGCGGCCCGCACCCGCGCGTCCCGAGCGCACCCGACGGCCGGCGGTGAATCCGCTGGCCGGGCGTGCTGTTCGACAGAGGCCGTCCTCCAGCGTCTCGTTAGCGACGCTGACCGGCGTGCTGCTGGCGGTCGTGGTGATCGGGGTGTTCCTGGTCGGTCCGGTCGCCGTCGCGGTACTGGTGCTGTGCGCGCTCAGCCTGGCCGCCGCCGAGGCCTTCGCGGGTTTCCGCGGGGTCGGAGCGCATCCGGCCACAGTTCTGGGCATCGTCGCGGTGATCACCCTCGGGATCGGCGTCTACAACAAGGGTTCGGGCGCCATCGGCGCAGTCACGCGTGCTGCTCATCGTCTTCGGATTCGCCTGGTACCTCTCGGCCGAGCAGAAGATCGACGTCCTGGACGGACTCGGCGCCACGATCTTCGTCTACGCGTGGGTTGGCGTCATGGGTTCCTACGCGTTGCTCATGATCTCGCCGCACGCCTTCGCCCACCGTCACGGGTTGGCCTACCTCTTCGGCGCGATCGCCCTGACGGTGGCCAACGACACCGGGGCACTCTTTATCGGACGCTCGCTGGGACGTCGGCCGCTCAACGCGTCGCTCTCACCCAACAAGACCGTCGGTGGCACGGTCGGCGGGACGCTGGTCACGCTGCTAGTGGGCGTGGCGCTGCTGCCGCTGATGAGTCCGTGGGGACACCGCACCGGCTTGGAGGTCGCGGCCGCGATCTGCGTGGTGGCCCCCCTGGGTGACCTCTTCGAGTCGATGGTCAAGCGCACCCTGGGTCTGAAAGACCTCGGAAGGCTCCTGCCCGGGCACGGGGGACTCCTCGACCGGATCGACGGACTGCTCTTCGTACTGCCCACGACGTACTACCTACTGCACGTTCTCAAACTGGGGTAGCGGTGCACACGCGCCGCCGAGTGGCTCTGCTCGGCGCCACCGGATCCATCGGCACACAGACGCTCGACGTACTGCGTCGCGAGCCCGACGCCTTCGAGCTGGTGGCGATCGCGGGTGGGTCACGACTCGAGCAACTGGCACTGATCGCCGAAGAGTTCAAGGTTGGCCACGTCGGCGTGGCCAGCGAGGACGATCGAGTCGAATTGGTGGCGCGGCTCAACGGACACGCCGAGGTCGTCACCGGACCGGAGGGGTTGGCGCAACTGGCGCGCGACGCCGACGTCGTCGTGAACGCGGTGATGGGTTTCGCGGGACTTCCGGTGACGTTGGCCACGCTCGAGGCCGGGAACCGACTGGCCCTGGCCAACAAAGAGTCGCTCATCGCCGCGGCTCCGCTCGTCGAGCGGGTCCGTCACACGCCGGGCGCGACTGTTGTTGCCGGTTGATTCAGAGCACTGCGCGATCCACCAGTGCTTGGCGGGCGCCAGCGGCGCGCCTGGTCACCCCGACGTGCGGCGTCTGCTGCTCACCGCGTCCGGCGGACCGTTTCGCGGCTGGTCAGTCGACCGGCTCGCCACCGTCACCAAAGCCGACGCACTGCAGCACCCGACGTGGTCGATGGGACCCAAGATCACCATCGACTCCTCCACGTCTGATGAACAAGGGTCTCGAGGTCCTCGAGGCCTCCGCGCTCTTCGGCGTCGAGGTCGGGCGCATCGACATCGTCGTGCACCCGCAGTCGATCGTGCATTCGATGGTCGAGTTCGTGGACGGATCGGTGGTGGCACAACTGTCGCGCCCCGACATGCGACTGCCGATCGCCTACTGCCTGGGACTGCCCGATCGCCTCGCCCACGGCTGGGGCGCACTTGACTTCACCGATGCGTTGTCGCTGACGTTCGAGCCGCCCGACCTGGAGGCCTTCCGCGCGCCGCGTCTCGCCTACGCGGCGGCCGCGCGCGGCGGTGCCGCCCCGGCGTGGCTGAGCGCGGCCAACGAAGTCGCGGTGGACGCCTTCTTGAACGATCGATTGGGTTGGAACGACATCGTTCCCGTGGTGGCGTCGGTGATGGACGACTACGTTGATGATCCGTTGTCATCACTGGAGGCTGTGATGGCCAACGACGCCGAAGCGCGTCGACGGGCGAGCAAGTTGGTTTCGAACTAGCCAGTAGCCTGAGTTGCGGTCATGGAAGAGTCCCCGTCCAACCGCGCCAATTTGGTGAAACTCCTCGTAGGGGTTGCTGTCGGCGCGGGCCTCCTGTACTGGTGGGGCGGCTGGGCGCTGCCCGTTGTCATCTTCGCGCTCCTGCTCATGATCATGGGCCACGAGTTCGGCCACTTCATCACCGCCAAGCGCGCCGGAATGAAGGTGACCGATTTCTTCGTGGGTTTCGGCCCGGTGGTCTGGTCGACGCAGATCGGCGATACGCGATACGGCGTGCGCGCGATCCCCGCCGGCGGCTACGTCAAGGTCCCCGGGATGACCTGGACCGACAAGGTCGATCCGGCCGACGAAGCCCGCACCTACCGTCAGGCCACCTATCCGCGCAAGGTGCTCTTCGCGTCGGCCGGGTCGCTCATGCACCTGGTCATGGCGTTCGCCCTGGTGTGGGTGACGCTGACGTTCGTGGGACTGCCCTCCGCCAGCCACGTGGGCGTCGGAGCCTTTACGAAGTGGCAGGGTTACACGCATAACGCGGCCCAGAGCGCCGGGCTGCACGTGGGCGATCGCATTCTCTCCATCGACGGCAAGTCGGTCACCAGCGACGCCGCGCTCATCAATATCGTGCACGATCACGTGGGCACGCCCGTCACCTTGGTGGTGGTGCGGGCCGGACAGGACCTCACTCTGCACGTGACCCCGGTCGACGGTCGTCACCTCGTGGTCAACGGCGCCC
This sequence comes from uncultured Actinomycetota bacterium, assembly GCA_963715855.1. Lineage (GTDB taxonomy): Bacteria > Actinomycetota > Acidimicrobiia > Acidimicrobiales > RAAP-2 > RAAP-2. The sequence goes on along the minus strand of OY970279.1, from coordinate 219,385 downwards.
CCCTGGCCAAGGGCTCGACACCCCAGGGCTACATCGGAGTCGAACTGGCGAACCAGGTGGTCCATGAGTCGGTGATCTCGGCGATCCCTACGAGCTTCTCGACCATCGGCTCGCTGCTCGCCCAGACGGGGCATGCGTTGGCGCAGCGCTTCTCTCCGTCGGGACTTTCCAACCTCTACCACCAGGTCACGACTGCCTCGGCCGCTAAGAATCCGACTCAGCAACTCAAGCGGCCCATCTCGATCGTGGGTGCGGCGCGCCTGGCCGTCCAGGGGGCACAGACGGGCCCCGGGCTTCTGCTCGTCATCCTGGTGTCGGTCAATATCTCCGTGGGGATTCTCAACATCCTGCCGATCCTGCCGCTCGACGGCGGCCACGTGGCGCTGGCGACCTACGAGCGCGTGCGCAGCCGCCGCGGCCGGCGTTACCACGCCGACGCCAACAAGATGACGCCGCTCGCCTACGGCTTCATGACCCTGCTGCTGCTGCTGTTCGCGGCCACGCTCTACCTGGACATCGCCCACCCGATCGCCAATCCCTTCCGGTAGTTGTTTTGCGCCGGCCCCCGGCGCGGCAGAATGGACCCGTGGAGACCAACTCGCAGTTGCTCAGCCCGCGACGGGTCACCCGCCAGATCAAGGTCGGGACAGTGCCGGTCGGCGGTGGCGCCCCGGTGTCGGTCCAGTCGATGACCACGACCAAAACCGCCGACGTCGACGGCACCCTGGCCCAGGTCTACGCCCTGGCCGCCGCCGGCGCGGACATCGTGCGCTGCACCTGCAACGACCAGTCCGCGGCTGAGGGGTTGGCCCAGATCGTCCCGCGTAGCCCGGTGCCCATCGTGGCCGACATCCACTTCCACGTCGAGATGGCCCTGGCCGCGCTCGAGGCCGGCGTCCAGGGGCTGCGACTCAACCCGGGCAACCTGCGCAAGCCCGAGGAGATCAAGTTGGTCGCGCGTGAGGCGAAGGATCGCGGCGTGCCGATCCGCATTGGCGTCAACGCCGGGAGCCTGCACCCGCAGATCTACGAGCGCTTCGGCGGCGCCACCCCGGAGGCGTTGGTCGAGTCGGCGCGCGTGGAGCTGGCCTACTTCGAAGAGGTCGGCTTCAGCGACGTGAAGATCTCGGTGAAGGCGTCGTCGGTGGCCACGATGATCGCGGCCTACCGTCTCGCCTCTGAAACGTTCGACCATCCGCTGCATTTGGGCGTCACCGAGGCCGGTCCGCTCCCGGGAGGACTGGTCAAGGGCACCGCGGGAATCGCCACGCTGCTGGCCGAAGGCATCGGCGACACGCTCCGTTACTCGCTCACCGCCGACCCGGTCGAAGAGGCCAAGGCCGGGCGCCAGCTGCTCGAGTCGATGGGTTTGCGCGAGCGCAAGGGCCTGGACCTGATCGCCTGTCCCAGTTGCGGTCGTGCCGAGGTCGACGTCATCAAAGTCGCCACTGAGGCGCAGGAAGCGCTCGCGGCGCTCGACATCCCGATTCAGGTCGCGGTCATGGGCTGCGTGGTCAACGGGCCTGGCGAGGCGCGCCACGCGGACCTCGGCATCGCGGCCGGCAAGCACCGCGGACACCTCTTTATCCAGGGCCAGATCATTCGCGTCGTGCCCGAAGACGAGATGGTCGCCGCCCTCGTGGACGAGGCCAAGAAGATCGGTGCCGAAGGCGTCGAGGCGCGCCTGGCCGCGCGCGACGTGAGCGCTGAGGCCGAGGCCGAGGCGGACCGTGCGGCACTGCTCGATGATCGCGGACTGGACGCGAACAACTCGTCCGAGCGCATCGAGCGCATCCGGCGTCGCGCCGAGGCCTAGCTCCTTCGGTAGGCTTCGCCAACCCCAAAAGGAGATCCGTGGCCGAATCGAGCGCCCTCACCGCCCAAGGTGACGACTTCCCGCGTTGGTACCAGGACGTCGTGACCAAGGCCGAGATGGCCGACAACGGGCCCGTGCGCGGCACGATGGTGATCCGTCCCTACGGCTACGCGCTGTGGGAGCGCATGCAGGCGGACCTCGACGCACGCATCAAGTCCTGCGGCGCGCGCAACGCCTACTTCCCGCTCTTCATCCCGCAGAGCTACTTCGCGCGCGAGGCCGAGCACGTCGAGGGGTTCAACCCCGAACTGGCGGTCGTCACCTACGCCGGTGGCGAGGAGCTGGCCGAGCCCGTCGTCGTGCGTCCCACCAGCGAGACCGTGGTGGGCGAGTTCATGGCCAAATGGGTCCAGAGCTATCGCGACCTGCCGCTGCTGCTCAACCAGTGGTCTAACGTCGTGCGCTGGGAGCTGCGTCCGCGGCTGTTCCTTCGCTCCAGTGAGTTCCTCTGGCAGGAGGGTCACTGCGCGCACGCCACCTTCGACGACGCGGCGGCCTACGCGCGGCGCATCCACCTCGAGGTCTACGACGCGTTCCTGCGCGAGGTGATGGCGATGCCGACGTTCCTCGGCATCAAGCCGGCGAGCGAACGCTTCCCCGGAGCGATCAACTCCATCACCGCTGAAGGCATGATGCGCGACGGCAAGGCGCTGCAGATGGCGACGAGCCACGAGATGGGCCAGAACTTTGCGCGCGCCTTCGACATCCACTACCAGAGCGAATCCGGTGAGTCGACGCTGTGCTGGACGACGTCGTGGGGGGCGTCGACGCGCCTCGTGGGCGGGTTGGTCATGGGCCACGGCGACGACCGCGGCCTGCTGGTGCCGCCGCGACTCGCCGCGGTGCAGGCAGTGGTGTTGGCGGTGCGTGACGAGCCGGAGGTCGCCGAGGCGGTAGCGGCGATCTCGGCCGAGCTGACCGCGGCCGGCGTGCGCGTCGAGGTCGACCGGGGTCGGGGCAGCTTCGGGCGTCGCGTCACCGACTGGGAGATCAAGGGCGTGCCGCTGCGCGTCGAGGTCGGCCCGCGCGACCTCAAAGAGGGCACGGTCACCGTCGTGCGCCGCGACACCGGGGCCAAGGAAACTCCGACGCGTGCGGCGCTGGCGACGCGCGTCGCCGAGTTGTTGGACACCGTCCAGAGCGACCTCTTCCAGGCGGCGCTGGCCTACCGTGACGAACACACCATTGACGTCGCCACGATCGGCGAGGCTCACGAGGCCGCCCAGACTGGCTTCGCGCGCCTGGCCTGGGACACGGTTGACGCCGAGGGTGAGGCGTCGCTGCGCGCCGAGGCCATCACAGTGCGGGCCCTCCAGCGCGCCGACGGCTCCATCCCGGACAACGACGCCGAGCCCGGTCTGACGTGCGTGGTCGCCAAGGCGTACTGACCCGCTCGAGGACCCTTTCGCCGGTTGAGACCTGGCGACCTCGCTGCTACACTTGACTGGACAGTCCGCCAAGGACGTTTGGACTCGTTGACGCGCGGGCCTTTGGCCCGCGCTCTTCTTTTGCCTGAACGTCCCTGACCAGGAAGGAGAGGGCGTATGGAGTTCGAGACCCCCTTCCGGTCCCTCCTGGCTGAAATGGGCCTGGAGCTCTACGACGTCGAGCTCGTTTCCGGCTCGCTCGAGGTGACGGTCACGCGTCCCGGCGGCGTTGATTTAGAGGCCCTGACGAGCGCCAATCGGGCGCTGGGCGCGTGGCTCGACGAGCACGACCCGATTCCCGGACGCTTCACCCTCGACGTGTCGAGTCCCGGCCTGGAGCGCAAGCTGCGCACGCCCGATCACTTCGCGCGCGCCGTCGGTGAGCTCGTGACCCTGCGCGAAAAGCGTGAGGGCGAGCCGACGCGTCGCCTCGAAGGCGTTGTCCTCAGCGCCGACGACACGACCGTCACGTTGGACGACCACGAACGCGGTCCGGTCGTTGTGGACCTCGCCCACGTGGAACGCGCCCGCACGGTGTTCGTGTGGGGTGCCGAAGCCAAGCCCTCGCCGTCGCGCGGGCACTCCGCAAAGAGTTCGAAAGGTTGACCATGGCGAACTTTGACTTCCTCGAGGCGCTGAGCCAGATCGCGCGTGATCAAAACATCGACGAGGGCGAGCTGCTCGTCGCGCTCGCCAACGCCCTGCTGGCCGCCTACAAGCGCCGGCCCGACTCGGCGGAGGACGCTGAAGTCGAGATCAATCCCGAGACCGGCGAGATCAAGGTGTGGGGACTCGAACTCGACGTCGAGGGCAACGTCACGCGCGAGTGGGACGCGACCCCTGACGACTTCGGTCGCATCGCCGCCCAGACCGCCAAGCAGGTCCTCATGCAGCTCATCCGCGACATCCAGCGCCGCCAGATGTACGAGGAGTTCGCCAACCGCGAGGGCGACATCGTCTCAGGCACGGTCCAGCAGAACGACAACCGCTACACGCTGCTCGACTTGGGACGCGTCGAGGCCCTGTTGCCCCAGGCCGAGCAGATCGCCTTCGAGCGCTACGACCACGGCGCGCGGATCAAGGTCTACATCGTCGAGGTTCGCAAGACCAACAAGGGTCCCCAGATCGTGGTGAGCCGCACGCACCCCGCGCTGGTGGCCAAGCTCTTCGAGATCGAGGTGCCCGAGATCGCCAACGGCATCGTCGAGATCAAGGCGCTGGCGCGCGAACCGGGGCACCGCTCCAAGATCGCCGTGGCCAGCCACGACTCGATGGTCGACCCGGTCGGCGCGTGCGTGGGCGCGCGCGGTTCGCGCGTTCGCAACATCACCAACGAGCTGCGCAGCGAGCGCATCGACGTGGTGCCCTTCAGCGACGACCCCATTCAGTTCATCCAGGCGGCCCTGGCGCCGGCGCGAGTGCGCGAGGTTCGCCTTAATGAGGACGACGGCGTCGCCACCGTGATTGTGCACGACCAGCAACTGTCGCTGGCGATCGGCAAAGAGGGCCAGAACGCGCGGTTGGCGGCTCGGCTCACCGGATGGCGCATCGACATCCGCTCCGAGATCGAGGCCAACGAGGAGGCCGCAGCCGCCGCTGCCGCGGCGGTCAGCGTCGAAGAGGTGCTCACCGACGGTATCGAGACGGTCGACATGGTGGTGACCGTGTCCGAGGACGAGGCCGGCAACGAGACCGTCGTGCTCGACGAGGTCACGATGACCGCCGACGAGCACGTGGAGGAAGTTGTCGTCATCGAAGAGCTGGCCGACGAACCGGTGGAGGAGGTCGTCGCGACCGAAGCCCTGGCCGACGACGCGCCGGCGGGGGACGCGTCGTAGCGCCCCGGCGCACGTGCGTGGTCTGCCGGAGCGAGCGAGACGACGCGCAGATGACGCGCGCGGCCAGATTGCCCGACGGGTCCTGGTACCTCGGGCGTGGTCCGGGGCGCGGAGCGTGGTGGTGTGCGCAACCCGAGTGCGCCGCGGCGCTGAGTGCCGGCGCGTTGTCGAGGGCGCTGCGCGCACCGGTAACGTCGGCTGACCTTGAGTTGCTCGGTGCCCTCGCGGGCTCCGCGCGGCGGCCGTGAGGTGCGGACGGTGTGGAAGAATAGAGAACTGTGCCCGCGAGATGGGTGGGCGCGCAAGATTGAGGGACGGATTTGGCGTTAAAGAAGATTCGAGTGCACGAGCTCTCCAAGGAGCTCGGGATGACCAGCAAAGAACTGCTGACACTCGCCCAGAAACTAGGCATCGGCGCGTCGAGTCCCTCGGCGTCGATCGAAGACGCCCAGGCTGACCGGATCCGGCGTCGCGCCGACGCCGACGGGCTGCGCCGCGAGGTCGCCCCCGCCGAGGCGGCCAAAGCCACCAAGGCCGCGAAGGCCGCGAAGGCAACGAAGGCCACCAAGGCGGCCGTCGCGCCGGCCGAGGCCCCGCCTGTCGAAGTAAGCGAGGAGCCGCGTCCCGCTCCGCGCACCGTCCGACCGACCGTGGCACCCGCCGCAGCCGCAGCCGCGACCGCTGCCCCGACTCCAGCACCAGCACCGGCACCGGCACCGGCACCGGCGAAGGTTGTGCGCAGCAGCGCGCCCGTCGTGAAGCCGCCGCCGACGCGCATCGCCTCTCCCGATGGTCCCACGACCATCCGCCCGACGCAACGATCCACCGGCGCCGACGCACCTGGCGACGGCACCGAGCGTCCGCGTCCGCCCATGAGTTCGACGGGCCGGCCGATTCCGCCGCCGCCCGGACGCCCGATGAGCGCGACCGGCCGACCGATCCCACCGCCGCCCGGTGTGCGCCGCCCGATGCCGGGTGGCTCGCCACGGCCCGCGGTGCCCGGCGGCCCGCGTCCGATGAGCGCACGGCCTTCCACGGCGCCTCGCCCCGGCGGCCCGTCGCGCCCCGGCAGTTTCGGTGGCTCACGACCCGGCGGCCCGAGTACGGGCGCTCCGGCTGGCCCCGGACGCGGTGGTGGTCCGGCGGGTGCGCGCGGCGGCGGAGGACCGCGCGGATCGCAGCGCAAGACCACGCGACGTCGTCGCCGCAACGTCGAGGAGCTCGAGCCGACCCAGATGACCACCTGGCAGCCGAGCAGCGCGCCGGTGCCCGAAGGCGAGATCATCATCGAGCGCGGCTCGACCGCCAAGGACGTGGGTCCCAAGCTCAACCGCAGCGCCGCGGACATCATTCGTTTCCTCTTCCTCCAGGGCGAGATCGTCACCGGCGTCCAGGCACTGAGCGACGACATGATCGAGCTGTACGCGGCCGAGGTGGGCGCCAAGGTTCGCCTGGTCGACCCGGGTGAGCAGCAGGAAGCCGCCCTGCTCGCCAAGTTCTTCGACGAGGAGGACGAGGACGACCACATCGCGGCCGTGCCGCGCGCGCCGATCGTCACCGTGATGGGCCACGTCGACCACGGCAAGACGCTGCTGCTCGACAAGATCCGCTCCACCAACGTCGTGGCCGACGAGGCCGGGGGCATTACCCAGCACATCGGCGCCTACCAGGTCACCTGGAAGGGTCGCCCGATCGCCTTCATCGACACCCCGGGCCACGAGGCCTTCACCGCCATGCGGGCCCGCGGCGCCAAGGTGACCGACGTCATCATCCTGGTCGTCGCGGCCGACGACGGAGTCATGCCCCAGACGATCGAGGCGATCAACCACGCGAAGTTGGCCGGCGTGCCGATCATCGTGGCGATCAACAAGATGGATAAGGAAGACGCCAATCCCGACCGCGTGCTCCAGCAGATCAGCGAGCAGGGCCTGGTGCCCGAGAAGTGGGGTGGCGACACGATCGTCGTCGAGATCTCCGCGCTGCAATGGCACTGGGATCGACGAACTTCTCGAGCAGGTCCTGCTGGTGGCCGACGTCGCCGAGCTCACCGCGCGTCCGACCGGTCGGGCCTTCGGCACCGTGCTCGAGGCCAACCTGGAGGTCGGCCGCGGACCCGTGGCCACCGTCATGGTCCAGCGAGGACGTCTCGAGGTCGGTGACGCCGTCGTGGCCGGGGCCGCCTTCGGCAAGGTCAAGGCCCTCATCAACGATCAAGGCCAGCAGGTGCCGGACGCCGGGCCGTCAACGCCGGTGCGGATCCTGGGTTTCAGCGAGCCGCCCTTCGCCGGCGACGAGATGCGCGTCGCCAACGACCTGGCCCACGCGCGCTCACTGGCCGAGGCCCGCGCCCAGCGTGCGCGCCTCATTGGCTACCAGCCCTCCGCGTCGGCGAGCGGTGCGCGTCTCGAGGACCTCTTCGAGCAGATCCAGCGTGGCGAGACGGCCACGCTCAACGTCGTGCTGAAGGCCGACGTGCAGGGATCGCTCGAGGCCTGCAGCGAGTCACTGCGCAAGCTCGAGCGCGACGACGTGAAACTCGTCATCGTGATGCGCGGGGTGGGCGGCATCACGGAGAACGACGTCCAGTTCGCCAAGGCGTCCAACGCGACGATCATCGGTTTCAACGTTCGCCCGGACCGACGCAGCCGCGAGCTCGCCGAGTCCGAGGGTGTGGAGATCCGCACCTACGAGATCATCTACAAGCTGATCGAGGAGATCGAGGCCGCGATGCTCGGTCTGCTCACCCCGGTCTTCGAAGAGGTCGTCACGGGCGAGGCCGAAGTGCGTGAGGTCTTCCGGATCCCGCGCATCGGAGCGATCGCCGGGTGCTTCGTGCGCGAGGGCGTCATCACGCGTGGGTCCAAGGTGCGATTCCTGCGCGAGGGGACGATCATCTGGAAGGGCACGATCACGTCGCTGCGGCGCTTCAAGGACGACGCGCGCGAGGTCGCCGCGGGCTTCGAGTGCGGCATCGGTCTGTCGGACTACCAGGACCTCAAAGAGGGCGACATCATCGAAACCTTCGAAGAGCGCGAGATTCCTCGAACGGCCTAGGCCATGGCCCACTCCTCCGGCGGCCACCACCCCTACCCACGATCGGCTCGGATCAACCAGATCCTGCGCGAGGTCATCTCCGACGAACTCATGCGCGCGAGCGACGTCGACGAGCGCCTCGGACTGCTCACGGTGACGGGCGTGTCGACCTCGCCGGACGTGCGCCAGGCCACTGTCTTCCTCCACTCGCTGAGCGAGGAGGCCGCGGTCGCACTCGAGGAGCACCGCGTCGCCATTCAGTCCGCCGTGAACGCGCAGACCCGCCTCAAGCGTACGCCGCGACTGAGCTTCGCGGTCGACCCGGCGGTGGTGCACGGCGAGGCGGTCGAGGAGATCCTTCGGCGCCAGAGCCATGAGCCCGAGTAGCGGCCTGCTGCTGGTCGACAAGGACCGCGGCCCGACCAGTCACGACGTCGTCTCGCGCGTGCGACGACTGCTCAACGAGAAGCGCGTGGGCCACGCGGGCACGCTCGACCCGATGGCGACCGGACTGTTGGTGATCGGCGTGGGGTCCTCCACTCGACTGCTCAAGTTCGCCCAAGCGGGCCTCAAGCGCTACGAGGGATCCGTTCGCCTCGGAGTGGCGACCGACTCGTTGGACGCCGACGGCACCGTGACCGGCGAGGCGAACGTGCCGGCGCTCCTTCCCGAGGACCTCGCCAGCGCCGCCGCCGGCTTCACGGGAACGCTGAGTCAGATCCCTCCGATGGTCTCGGCGCTCAAGGTGGGTGGCAAACGTCTTCACGATCTAGCCCGGCAGGGCGTCGAGGTGGAACGCGCCGCGCGCGAGGTGACCATCTCGTCTCTGGTCGTGGTCCGCGAGGACGAGGCGACACTGTCCTTTGACGTCACCTGTTCGCCGGGCACTTACGTGCGCGTGCTCATGAGCGACCTGGCCGAGCGGCTCGGCACGCTCGGACACCTCACGAGTCTGCGTCGTCTGGCCAGTGGGCGCTTCCGCGTCGACGACGCGCTCACGCTCGAGCGGTTGGAGGCGGAACTCGCGGAGGGACGAACACCTCTTCGACCATCGGCCGACTTCGTTCTCGACCTGACGTCGGTCACCCTCTCGGGTGACGACGTGCGGCGCGTGCGTCAGGGCCAGCCCGTCACGTTCGATGAGTCACTCGAAGGCGACGAGATCGCCGCGCTCGACGAGAACGCGACGTTGGTCGCGGTGCTGCGCCGGCGCGGTGCTCAAGGACGACCCGAGATTGTCCTCGCCGAAGCACCATCGGCCCAAAGGTAGGTTGAGTCGATGATCGTGCGGCGCGACGGCGAAGCCGACCCCGTGTACCCGCACAGCGTGGTGGCGATCGGGATCTTCGACGGGCTGCATCGCGGTCACCAAAAGGTCGTGGGCCTGGTGACCGATCTGGCACGTGAACACGGTTCACTCTCGGTGGTGGCGACCTTCGACCCGCATCCCGCCGAGATCCTGGATCCGGTGGGCGCGCCGTTGCTCCTCGGCACCCTCAATCAGCGCCTCGAGGGCCTGGCCGGACTCGGTGTCGAGATGGCGCGCGTGCTGACCTTCGATCACGTGTTGGCCGCGCAGTCCGCCGAGGAGTTCGTCCAACGGGTCCTGGTCGACGAGCTGCACGCGCAGGTCGTCGTCGTCGGCGAGGACTTCCGATTCGGCCACGACCGCCACGGTGACGTGGCGCTGCTCGAGCAACTGTCGGTGAATGGGTCCTTCTCCGTAGTGGGTGCGCCACTCTTCGGCGAAGGGGAGCGCTGGAGTTCGACGGCCGTGCGCGCCGCGGTCGCCACCGGCGACGTGGAGAGTGCCGCGGCGATGCTCGGACGGCCCTTCGTGGTGCGAGGCACGGTCATTCACGGTGACGCGCGCGGTGCGCAGTTAGGTTTCGCGACGGCCAATCTGGAGTGTGCGGCGCGCCAGCAGCTCCCGGCGCGCGGCATCTACGCGGGAGCTGCGCGCACCCCCGACGGTGCTTGGTGGCCGGCCGCGACCTCGGTCGGCACGCGACCCCAGTTCTACGACGACGCCTCCACCCTGGTCGAGGTGCACCTCGCGGGCTACTCCGGCGACCTCTACGGAGCGAGCCTCGACGTGGCGTTTCTGGAGCATCTGCGCGACGAGGCGGTCTTCTCGGACGTCGCGGCGCTGGTCGCCCAGATCGACGCCGACGTCGCGGCCACTGAGGCCAGATTCGCGACGTTCTCGACAAACGAAGAGTCCCTGCTAAGATGGACATTCGGTCAGCGACGCTGATCACGTGGGCCGTCAAGTGGGCGGTTCGCACCGGTACCCCCGACTCACATAAGGCACAACGTTTATGGCTGAGAAGCAGCAGATCATTAAGGAATTTCAGGCGCACGCCTCGGACACGGGTTCGCCCGAGGTCCAGGTCGCACTCCTGACGAACCGGATCGCGCATCTCACCGAGCACCTCCAGGTCCACAAGGGTGATCACCACACCCGCCGCGGTCTCATGGTTCTCATCGGCCAACGTCGCCGGCTGCTCAATTACGTGCAGCGCGGCAACGTGGAGCGTTACCGAAATCTGATCGGGCGTCTCGGCATACGTCGCTAGCCGAACCCGCGTCGAAAAATTCGACGCACGACACCACCGATGACTCGGAGGCCAGTGGAGAATCCTCGCCGCGCGCGAAGGTTGCCCACTGGGGTCCGGGCGGGGGGTCGACAACCGCAGTAGGAGAAACCATGACCGACGCCATCCGCGTTAGTAGCCCCGTGACCCGCACGGACAAGACACTCACCTTCGAGGCCGGGCACCTCGCACAACTGGCTGACGGCGCCGTGCTGGCGCGCCTCGGCGACACCATATTGCTAGCAACGGCGACCGCCAGTCGCTCCGTGCGCGAAGGCACCGACTTCTTCCCACTCACCGTGGACATCGAAGAGCGCGCCTACGCCGCCGGCAAGATCCCCGGGGCGTTCTTTCGCCGCGAGGGTAAGCCCTCCGACCAGGCCGTGTTGATCTGTCGACTGATCGACCGCCCGCTGCGCCCGTCCTTCCCCAAGGGCTTCCGCAACGAGGTCCAGGTCGTCGGCACGATCTTCTCGGCCGACCAGGAGAACCCGCACGACGTGCTGGCCATCAACGCCGCCTCGGCCGCGCTGATGATCTCGGGCATGCCCTTTGACGGTCCCATCGGGGCCGTGCGCATGGCCTACACCACCGAGGGCGAGTGGGCCCCGCACCCCACCTACGCCGAGGGTGACGCCGCGGTCTTCGAGCTGGTCGTGGCCGGTCGGGCGCTCAGCGACTCGGTCGAGGCCGACGTGGCCATCATGATGGTCGAGGCCGGCGGCACCGCCGGGTCCTTCGAGAAGTACGCCGACGGTGCGCCGAAGGTGAGCGAAGAGGTCCTGGCCGAAGGCCTCGAGGCCTCCAAGCTGTGGATCCGCGAGTCGATCAACCTCCAGCGCGAGCTGGTCGCGGCGTTCGTCGCCGCGCGCGGGCCGATCACGCCGCTCGTGTACGAGGTCCAGGCCGACTACCAAGACGACGTGTACGCACGGGTTGAGGCCGTGGGCGAGACGCTCCTGGCCGAGGCCAACGCCCACAGCGTCAAGGCCGAGCGCAACGCCGCCCTCGACGCGGCGCTGGTCATCATCCGTGAGCAGCTGGAGAGCGAGTTCCCCGAGCGCGTCGGTGAGATCAAGCCCGCGGTGCGTTCACTGACCAAGAAGCTGGTGCGTCGCCGCATCGTCGACGAGGGTCTGCGCATCGACGGACGTGGGACGACCGAATTGCGGGCCCTGTCAGCCGAAGTCGACCTCTTCCCGATGACTCACGGCTCGGCGCTCTTCCAGCGCGGTGAGACCCAGGTGATCAACGTGACCACGCTGGGCATGCCGCGCCTGCGTCAGCAGCTCGACACGATCTCGCCCGACGAGTTCCGTCGCTACATGCACCACTACAACTTCCCGCCATACTCGACCGGCGAGACCGGCCGCGTGGGCATGCCCAAGCGTCGCGAGATCGGCCACGGGATGTTGGCCGAGCGCGCGCTGATCCCCGTACTGCCGAGCGAGCAGGACTTCGCGTACACGTTGCGCGTGGTCTCTGACGTCATGCAGTCCAACGGCTCGACGTCGATGGCGTCGGTGTGCGGCTCGACCCTGTCGCTGATGGCGGCCGGCGTGCCGATCAAGGCGCCGGTGGCGGGCATCGCGATGGGCCTCGTCTACGACGATGGCAAGTACGTCACCCTGACCGACATCCTCGGCGCGGAGGACGCGTTCGGCGACATGGACTTCAAGGTCGCCGGCACTGCCGACGCCGTCACCGCCCTGCAGCTCGACACCAAGATCGACGGCCTCCCGGCCGACGTCCTGGCCAAGGCGCTGCACCAGGCCAAGGAAGCGCGTCTCGTGATCCTGGGCGTGCTCACCGACACCATCGCGGAGCCACGTCCCGAGGTCGCCGAAGTGGCTCCCAAGATCGTGTCGCTGCAGATTCCGATCGACAAGATCGGCGAGGTCATCGGTCCCAAGGGCAAGGTCATCAACACCCTGCAGCAGGAGACCGGCGCGGACATCGCCGTGGACGACGACGGTGTCGTCGGCACGGTCACCATCGGCGCGAAGGACGGCCGAGCGGTCGAAGAGGCCCGTCGCCGTATCGAGATGATCCTGGACCCGCCCGCCGCTGAGGTGGGCAAGGTCTACCAGGGTCGTGTCGTCAACATCGCCAAGTTCGGTGCCTTCATCAGCATCCTGCCGGGCCGCGACGGACTGCTGCACATCTCCAAGCTCTCCCCGCTCAACGACGGCAAGCGCATCGGTCAGGTCGAAGATGTGCTCGAGCTCGGTCAGAGCCTCGAAGTTCGCGTCGACGACATCGACCCGGCCGGCAAGGTCTCGCTGTCACTGGCCGGCGAGTACGCCAGCGCCGACGACGGCGAGGAGCGCCCGGCGCGCGAGCCCCGCGAACGTTCCGAGCGTCCCGAGCGCGGAGAACGTGGCGGACGCGACCGCGATCGCGGACCCGACCGTGGTCGTAGCTCCGAGCGCGGTTCCGATCGTGGACCTGAGCGTGAGCGCGGACCCAAGGTTGCACCCTCGTCATCCTTCGAGGCGGCCTTCGAGGCCGAGCTGGCCCAAGAGATTGGCGACCTCGGTCCGGGAGGTCCCACCTTCACCGAGGACGCTGGCAACCGTCGCAGCCCCCGGCCCCGTCGCCGTTAATCGCTGAGTCGTGCCACCTGACCCGCGTGGTCAGGTGGCACGACTCGAACGATCTTTCGTAGCGTTGTCGCGATGACCTCCCCGCCCACCACGTCGACGCGATGGTGGGCCCGGTTCTCACTGGCCGATCGCAAGGCGGTGGCGTGGCTGATCGCGCTGCCCACGATTCTCTTCGTGCTGCCGGCGCTGGTCGGGCACCCGGCCATCGTGGCCGACAATCTGATCCAGAACTTCCCTTTGCGCGCCCTGGCCGGGCGCCAGCTGGCCGGCGGGCATCTGCCCCTGATGAACATCTACGCCGATTCCGGCACGCCGCTCCTCGGTGGCCTCAACGCCGGCGCGCTCTATCCGACGACACTGTTCTTCCTCGTTCCGTGGCCGGTGGCGGCCTGGGTGGCCAACCTGATCGTGGTTTACGCCTCGGCGGGCGTGGGCGTGTACGCGCTCGCGCGCAGCCACGGACTGGCCGTGCGCGCGTCGTTCCTCGGCGCGGTGAGTTACACGTTCTTCGGCGCCATGACCGGCCAGATCGTGCACCTGGGCGTCATTCAGGGCTACTCATTGCTGCCGTGGGCGCTGCTGTCCCTCGTTGCGCTGTCGCGCCGGCTCCAACGAGCTGAGTCGCGCGGGGCCGGCTACGTCGCGGCGTGCGCGCCACCGCTTCTGGGCTTCGCCGCCCTGTGGGGACTCGTGTGCCTGTCGGGCGAGCCGCGGGCCATCGCCGTGATGGAACTGCTCACGATCGTCGTTGTGCCCGGGGTGTTGCTGCTGCGCTCCTCGTACTGGCTCACCACCTGGCGCGCTCGCGTGTACTTCGCGGCGACCTGCGCGGTCGGCGTGGCGTGGGGCGTAGCCCTGGGCTTGGTTCAGCTGCTGTCGGGCTGGTCCTTCATCGGTGTCTCACAGCGCTCGACGATCAACTATTGGTTCTTCGGATCGGGGTCGCTCAACGTGCGCTGGACGGGGCTGCTCTTCGTCCAGGATCTTCTGGGCTCCAACGGCGCGCTGGGTTCACCGCACTTCTTCACGGGCTACAACCTGCCCGAAGTCACCGGATACGCCGGGCTGCTCGCACTCGTGGGCCTGGCGGCCTTCGTCTCTCGTCTCACGCGCCGCGGGTGGGTGGGAGCGAATCGCGACTTCTCCCTCTACGCGCTGGTCGCCTTCATCGGGCTGTGGGCGACGTGGGGCACGTACACGACGGTCGGTCACGTCTTTCGCCTGATCCCGCTGTTCGGCAGCACGCGTCTGCAGAGCCGTAACGTGATCCTGATCGATCTCGCCGCCTCGGTGTTGCTCGCCTGGTGGGTCGACCGCCTTCAGGCGGGTGCGTCCGATGAGGCCGGACTGACCGGCCGACGGCGCTGGGTGACGTTGAGTCCCGCCTTTGTGGTCGTCGCGATCTGCGTCGCGATGCTCGGTTGGGGTCCGTCGATCGTCGCGCAGTTGGGCGCGGCCGCCAACGTGGCGCACCTCGCGCGCCACGAATGGCTGACCCTGAGCCTGCATCTTCTCATCGCGCTCTCCGTCGTGGTTCTCGTTCTCACGTGGGCAACGGTGGCAAACCCCCTGCGTTGGCTCAGTCGGATCCTCGTCGCAGACCTCGTCGTCTTTCTGGTCTTCTGCTCGACGGGACTCGTCGCGGGCCACACGATCGTGCCATCGGGCGCGGTGGCGCGCGCGGCGCTGGGCGATCAGGGTCGCACCGCGCTGGTCGACGTCGTGGGCGAGCACAGCCACGAGTTCGAGGCCCTGGGCGAAGCGAACATGAATGTGTTCACCAAACTGCCGAGCGTCCAGGGGTACGGGTCCCTCATCGCTTCGGCCTACGACAACGCGACCGGCACCCACCCACAAGAGCAACTCTTCCCGTGTGAGATCACGCGCGGCACCTTCACTCAGCTGCGCTTGGACGCGATGGCCGTGGCGTCGAGCAAGCTGACCGAAGTCCCCGGGACCGTCAATATCGCCCCGGCGATCTGCCTGCACCAAAAGCCGGCCCCGACGACCTACCGCTATTTCGGTGAGATGCTGAACGTCGCTGCGGTGAGCATCACTGGCCAGTCCGGGGCACCGGTGGACCAGGGTCCCGTAACAGTGCGACTCCTCGGGGCCCACGGTAGGACCGTGGCGACGCAGCGCGTCTCCGTGGCGACCGGCGCGAGTGTGGTCGTTCACTGGCCGGGCGGTGTCCGTGCGGCTGGTTTCGAGGTGAGTGGCACCCGCGTGGCCGTGGGAAGCGCATTGATCACGACGGCGGGTGCGCGCCCCACGCGCTATCAGCTGGGTGGCAAGTTTCAGATTGCTCTGTCGACCTCTGCGTGGCGCCTCGTCTCGACCCCCGGCACGTACTCGATCTTTCGTGCGACGCACGTGCGGCCGCCCGACTGGCTGGTCAACGCCGATGCGAATCAGCGCATTACCCATGTGCGCGACGCGCCGTGGGGTGACTCGTGGGTCGGCGTCCGCGCCGCTCAGCCGGTCGAGCTGGTGAGGTCGATGGCCTATCTGCCGGGTTGGCGTGCCACCGCGGTCAATCGGCGTACCGGTCACAGCGTGAATCTCACGGTCTCGCGTCACGGATTGGTTCAGCAGGTGAGCGTGCCCGCGGGAACCTGGATTGTGCACTTCCACTATCACGCGCCGCACATCGAAGCGGGAGTCGTCGCGTCGCTCGGCGCGTTGGTCGCGTGGTCGGCCGCGGCGGGCTGGATTCTCACCGCGAGGCGTCGACGGGCCACCGCTAGCATTCGCTCGTGATCGCGGTAGCAATCGTCGGTGGTTCGGGCCGGATGGGTCAGGTCATGGCGAGCGGACTCGGCGACCTCGACGACGTCAGCGTGGCCGTCTTGGTCGATCCCTACCAGCCGGCAGAACGCCACGGCGCACAGTGGGCCCGCACGATCGACGAGGTCGACCCTGATCTGGTCACCGCCGTGGTCGACTTCTCGACGCCCGAGGGCGTGACGGCCTCGGCGCGCTGGTGCGCCACGCACCACAAGGTCCTGATTGTGGGCACCACTGGGCTCTCGGCCGAGCAGCGCAGCGAGCTGGAACTGGCGGGCGCCTCAACCGGTGTTCTGCTCTGCGCCAATTACTCCATCGGTGCCGTCCTGGCCGAGCGCTTCGCTGAGGAGGCCGCGCCCTACTTCGACACCGTCGAAGTCATCGAGTTGCACCACAACCGCAAGGTCGACGCGCCTTCGGGTACCTCGCTGCAAGCGGTCAATCGCATCGCCGCGGCGCGCGAGAAGTCTGGGCGCGAATCCATTGCCAACCCGACCACGCGCGAGACGCTGGCCGGCACGCGAGGCGGCGAAGGTCTTGGGGGAGTGCGTATTCACTCCGTCCGCCTCCCTGGGCTCACCGCGCATCAAGAGATTCTCTTCGGAGCCCCCGGCGAGGGTCTCACCATCCGTCACGATTCCTACGACCGGGTGAGCTTCGTGCACGGGGTCGCCCTGGCCCTGCGTCACGTCACCGTCGAGTCGGGTTTCGTCGAGGGGATCGACCGGTTCCTCGACTAACGCGTGGAGAAAATACGCCGCGCTGGTAACTTCGGGCTATGACACCCCACTTCGGCAATCTGCTCACCGCCATGGTGACGCCCTTTGACGCCGACGGTTCGCTTGACCTCGACGGCGCCGCGCGACTGGCCCAATTCCTGATCGAACAGGGTAGTGACGGACTTGTCGTCGCCGGCTCCACCGGGGAAGGCTCGTCGCTGAGCGACGAGGAGCGCCTCGAACTGTTCGCCGCCGTGGCCGCGTCGGTGACCGTTCCGGTGGTCGCCGGCACGTCGTCTTCGGACACCGCGCGCTCGGTGGACCTCACCAAGTTGGTCGCGAGCACCGGCGTCAGTGGCGTGCTAGCGACAACACCGGCCTACGCGCGGCCCAGCCAGACGGGCCTCGCCGGCCACCTCGGCGCGATTGCCGACGCCACGCGTCTGCCGGTCATGCTCTACGACATCCCCTCGCGCACCGGGCGAAAGATCGCTGCGGCCACGTCCGTGGCGCTTGTCGAAGACCACCCCAACATCGTCGCGATCAAGGACGCCTCTGGCGACCTGCCCGGCGCCGCGCACGTGAAGGCGACGTTGGGCGATCGGCTCGATCTCTACAGCGGCGACGACTCCGTGACGCTGCCCTTCCTGGCGGTGGGCGGGGTCGGGCTCGTCTCGGTCGCGGCCCACTGGGCCGGACCGGAGTTCTCGTTGATGATCCAGAGCGCGCTCAAGGGCGACTGGGACGGCGCGCGGTCGCTCAACGAGCGACTCGCCGCGAGCTACGCGTTCGAGAGCACCGACGCCTACCCCAACCCCATGCCGGCGCGCGCGGCGCTGCGGGTGCTGGGTGTCGAGGTGGGCGAGTGTCGCGCGCCGCACGCGCGTGGCGACGCCACGCTGCGAGAATCCGCGAAGACCGTCGTCGACGCGCTACTGGCATCGCGTGGCTAAGGACCACGTCCGGGTCACGTTCCTGGGCGGGCTGGGCGAGATCGGACGCAACTGCCTAGCCATTGAGCAGGACGGCCGTCTCGTCATCGTTGACGCCGGTCTGATGTTCCCGGAGCCGACGATGTACGGCGTCGACATCATCCTGCCGGACTTTCGTTGGCTGATTGAACGGCGCGACAAGGTCGACGCCATCGTGCTCACCCACGGACACGAGGACCACACCGGGTCGCTGCGTTATCTGGTCAAGGACATCAACGTCCCCATCTACGGCTCGGCACTCACCCTGGGCTTCGCGCGCCACCGCCTCACCGAGGCCAAGATGGCCAAGGACCTCACCTTCATCGAGGTGGCCGACGGCGAGCGTCGCAAGATCGGCCCCTTCGAGGTCGAGTTCATCCCGGTCACGCACTCGGTACCCAGTGCGCACGCCCTGGCCTTTCACACCAAGGTCGGGATCATCGTTCACTCCGGCGACTTCAAGCTCGACCTCACACCGATCGACGGGCGGCGAACCGACGTGGCGCGCCTGGCCGCGCTCGGTGACGAGGGCGTCGCGTTGCTGTTGGCGGACTCCACCAACGCCGAGGAGCCGGGCTTCACCGCTTCGGAGCGAACGGTGGGCGTGACGCTGCGTCGGCTGTTCCTCGAACGACCCGAGAAGCGGATCTTCGTTGCCTGTTTCGCGAGCCACGTGCATCGCGTCCAGCAGATCATCGACGTGGCCAAGGCGCAGGGCCGCAAGGTGGCACTGATGGGCCGCTCGATGGAGTCCAACGTGAAGCTCGCGCGAAAACTCAACATCTTGCACGCTGAGGCCGCCGACTTCGTCGACCTCGCCAACATCGACCGCCACCCACCCGGCGGGATCTGCGTGATCTGCACCGGCAGTCAGGGCGAGCCTCTCGCCGCGTTGTCGCGGCTCTCGCGCGGCGACTCACGCGATCTCAAGCTGGGCCACGACGACACGGTCATCCTGTCCTCGCACCCGATCCCGGGAAACGAGTGGACGGTCGGGCGAGTGATCGACGACTTGCACCGGATTGGGGCGGAGGTGATCCACTCCGGTCAAGAGCCGGTCCACGCGTCCGGCCACGCGCGCCAAGGTGAACTACGTACCTTCCATCAGCTCGTGCGACCGCGGACATTCGTCCCGGTGCACGGGGAGTATCGCCACATGGTCCACCACGCGGACCTGGCGCTCACCATGGGGATTAAGTCGAAGAACGTGTTGATCTGCGAGGACGGTGATCAGGTCGAGGTCACGGTCGACGGAATCCGTCGCGCGGGCGAGGTGCCCGCGGGTTTCCATTACATCGACGGCAGTGCGGGCGACTTCGACGAACGGCCACTGGAAGAGCGGCGCATGCTGGCCGAGTTTGGCGTACTCCTCGTCTCGGCCGCCGTCGATGCCAAGTCGGGATCGATCGCTCAGCCGGTGCGCGTCATCGCGCGGGGATGGTTCGACGGCGACGCCGAGCGCAAGATCCTGGCAGATCTCACCAACGAGGTCCGCGGAGTGATCGAGGATGCACTACGTGGCGGCGACCGCGACGAGGCGTCGCTGACGCGACTGGCCCAGCGCGCCGCGGGTCGGCATCTAGGCCAGAAGTTACGACGTCAGCCGGTGGTGCTGGCGTCGATCGCGGTTCTGTAGTTCCAGGAGAGCCGAGCCCCGCGCACTCATTCAGTCCTCAGATTTGTCGGGTTCCCCGTGGTCCGCGTTGATTCGGCCCAAGCGCCAATACGACTTGTGACTGACGGCGTCGTCGCCGAGTCCTCGGTCGGCCAGTGCGGCGCGTAGCGTCCGGACGACCGAGAACTCACCGGTGACGTAGGCGTGGCCGACATCGGGAGGCATGGCGAAGGCGGCCAGACCGTCCAATAGACCCGCGGGGTCGTTCATTTCGCGTTCTCGACGCTCGATGAAGATGGCGTTGACGTCAATGCCTTCGTTGAAACGAGTGATGAGCATGTCTTCGGGGTGGTCGACCTCCACGACGAAGGTGGCCCGACTCGGCGGTGTGATCGACTCGGCGAGTCGATAGAAGGCGGCGAGTCCGGTGAGGTCGCCGACGAAGAGGTGCCAGTCAGCCGCCTCATCGAGGTACGTCTTGCCGCGCGGACCGATCACATCGATGTGGTCGTCGGCAATCGCCGTCTCCGCCCAGTGGCTCGCCGGTCCCTCGTGGTCGGTCGTCACCCACAGGGAGAAGGTGTTGGCGTCCGCGTCGACCGACCTGACGGAGAAACGTCGACGCACGAATCGCGCATCACTGGTCTCCACGCGCACCATGACGTCGTTACCGGGCCGTCCGGCCAGCACCTCGGCGTCGCCGCGCAGGACCACCTCACGCACGCAGGGGCTGAGGGCAGTCGAACGCACGACGGCACAGCAGAACGCCGAGGCCCCGAGGCGATGGGCGAGATCAGCGGTCGACGGCTGAGGTGTGTACGCCATTGCCCGAGCCTATGAGAGTGGCCGGAACGCGAACATCCCTTCAGTAAGTTGGATGTTTGTGGTAGCCGCGCGACACCAGAAGCGACCGGTCACCAAAGGTCGCGCCCGACCCGCGGCGCGCAAGGGTTCGACCCCGGATTCGTTCTGGCGCCGCCACGAGAGCGACCTGTGGATCCTCGTCCTCATCGTCGTGGGGTTGCTGGCGCTGCTGGCCGAAGCCCACGCGCTCGGCCCGGCCGGGCGCGTCGTCTCGCGAGCACTGGCCCTCACGTTGGGCGTGGGGAGATTCGCGGTGCCCGTGGTCTTCGTGGGACTGGGCGTCGCCATGATCTCGGGCAAAGTTGAGCTCGAACGCGCTCGACTCAGTTGGGGCGTCGGCCTCACCCTGCTCAGCCTCTGCGGTTTGGCTCACCTCGCGCGGGGTCACCCGCACCTCAACGCCTCCAGTTCCGCGCTCGGTCACGCCGGGGGATGGATAGGTGTGCTGGCCGGAGGTGGTCCGCGAGCGGTCATCGGCGCCGCCGGCGCCGCCGTTCTGCTGAGCGCTCTGCTCATTGTCGCGCTCATCGTCACGACGGGAGTGGGACTTCGGTCGTTGGCTCGCGGCGTCGGGCGCACGTTGCGATTCCTCGGGCGGAGCTTCTTTGGCTGGTGGCGGATGCGGCCGCGCTCCGCCGATACGGAGGACGAGGAGGAGAACGAGGAGAACGACGAACCGGAGTTCGTCGAGCCCGTGGCCGCCCCGATCGCCGACTTCGAACCCTACGAGCCCGAGGACGCGCCGGTCGAGTACGAGGAAGAGGTCTACGGCGAACAGGTGCCCGAGAGTGAGCCCGTGGCTGCGGCCCGCCCGGCCGCGGTCGCGCCCGCGACGCAGTGGCGGCTCCCGCCGGTCTCACTGCTGCTGCGGACCAAGGAGTTGAAGCAGGACCGCAGCGCGATCGACCTGGCGGGCGACGAGTTGGTCGAGGCCCTGGCGGCGCACGGCGTGGAGACGACGTTGATCGGCTACACCGTGGGACCGACAGTGACGCGCTTCGAACTCGAGCTCGGTCCCGGCGTCAAGGTGTCGCGCGTCACCTCGCTTAACAAGGACATCGCCTACGCGCTGGCCGCCCCCGACGTGCGCATCCTGGCGCCGATTCCGGGGCGCTCCGCCATCGGCGTCGAGGTGCCAAACCGTCAACGGAGCCTCGTCGCCCTGGGAGATCTGCTGGCTACCGAGGAGGCCAGCGCGGCGCGCGACCCGCTGGACGTGCCGATCGGGCGCGACATCTCCGGAAAGACCGTCATCGTCAATCTGGCCGAACTCCCCCACGTGCTGGTCTCGGGTGCGACCGGCGCGGGCAAGAGCTCCGGACTTAACTCGATCATCACGTCGCTGGTGATGCGCGCCACACCGGACCAGATGCGGCTAATCCTGGTGGACCCCAAGCGCGTCGAGATGGGCCAGTACAACGACCTGCCGCACCTGCTCGCCCCAGTGGTCGTGGACCCCAAGCGCGCCGCGGGAACGCTCAACTGGGCGGTCAAGGAGATGGAGAGGCGCTACGACGTGCTGGCCGCGTCGGGCGCTCGCGACATCACGAGCTACCAGCAGATGATTGAGCGCGGCGAGCTAGAGGCCGGACCCAGCGACGCACAGCGCGTCGCCCAGAGCATCGAGGACGCGACGGGCCTGGAATCTGACGTCGCGCCGCCACCGGGACCAGAGGAGCTGCCCTACATCGTCATCGTCGTCGACGAGCTCAACGACCTGATGATGGTGGCCGCGCGCGACGTCGAAGAGTCCGTCGTGCGCATTGCCCAGATGGCCCGCGCGGTTGGCATCCACCTGGTACTCGCGACGCAGCGACCAAGCGTGGACGTCATCACGGGCGTCATCAAAGCCAATATCCCGAGTCGGATGGCCTACGCGGTCTCTTCATTGGCCGACAGCCGAGTCATCCTGGATCAAGCCGGCGCCGAGCGCCTCATTGGCAAGGGCGACATGCTGCTGGTGACGGCGTCGAGCAACGTGGCGCGACGTCTGCAGTCGCCGTGGGTCTCCGAAGATGAGGTCCGGCGCGTCGTCGAGTTCTGGCGCGCCCAGGGCGGGCGCAGCGAGACGGTGGTCTCGGACCACGTAGACGAGACGCGCTCGGGTTGGGGCACGAGCGCCGGCGATGACGACGACGAGGTACTGATGCGCGCGCGCGACCTGGTACTGCGCACCCAGACCGGCTCGACGTCGATGCTGCAGCGAAAGTTGCGCGTGGGCTTCGCGCGCGCGGGACGACTGATGGACCAGCTGGAAGAGGAGGGCATCGTGGCCGCGGGCGACGGATCCAAGTCGCGCAAGGTCCTCATGACCCTCGAGCAGTACGAAGCGTCCTTGTAAGGCCGTGTCGCGTTCTCGAAGTCCGGCTCGACGCGGACTCTTCGCGCGAGCGTTCGGCGCCCTGCTCGGCGTGGTGGTCGCAGGGGGCGGCATCGTGGCGATGCAGTTACCCCTCTTGCACCAGCGCGATCACGCGACCGAGACCCTGGCCCACTTGCCGGCGACCCAGGGCTTGACTCCGCCGCTCGACTGGCCCGCGGTGGGCAGCGCCGCCGTGGTCATCCCTTCCTACGGCGTCGAGGTGAGCTCCAATAACAAGGTCGTGCCGATCGCCAGCCTGACCAAGATGATGACCGCGTATGTCGTCTTAGAGACGCTGCCGTTGAGCGGTGACGAGACGGGACCGTGCTTCACGATCAACCAGTCCGCCGTGGCGACCTACCAGCACATGGTCGCCACCGGTCAGTCGTCGGTTTCTGTTGCAGTCGGTGAGGTGCTGTGCGAGCGCGACCTATTGGGTGGACTGCTGGTGCACTCGGCCAACAACTACGCGGTCTTGCTGGCCGAAATGGCCGGCGGGACGGTGACGAACTTCGTCGCACTCATGAACAAGACCGCCGGGACCCTAGGGCTCAGCCATACGCACTACGCGGAGCCCTCGGGGTACGACCCGGCGTCGGTTTCCACCGCCCTCGAGCAAGGCGAGCTGGCCGCGGACCTCATGGCGTTTCCCTTGGTGCGCTCGATCGTGGCAATGACGAGTATCACGTTGCCGGTTGCGGGAACCGTGACCACCTACACGCCGTACCTCGGAGTCGACAACGTCGTCGGCGTCAAGTCGGGCCGCACCGACGCGGCCGGCGGCTGCGTCGTGATGGCCATGACCTTTACGCGTGGTGGCGTCACCGAGACCCTCTACGCGGTGGTGCTGGGCGAGCGCGGCGGCGACCTGTTGGGACCGGCCGGCGCGGCGGCGTTGGCGTTGTCCTTCTCCGCGCGTGACAATCAGCTGCACCTCGACTTCGCCAAAGGAACGAAGGTGGGCACGGTCGGCTGGGCCGGTCACAGCACGCCGGTGGTGTTGACCGCGACGCACCAGTTCTGGTGGTGGGCGGGCGATGGTCCCCTCACGACGTCGATCCACCTGCGCGCCCAAACCACGGCCGTGCGCGCCGGCCAGGTGGTGGGGTGGTTGAACGTCGGGACCCGACCGACACAGCGCTTCGCGATCGTCGCGAGTCGCTCCGCCGCTCCTCCGACGATCTGGCAACGCCTACGCTGAACCACGTGTACGCGCGCGTTCCGGCCTCTTCGGCGAATCTCGGTCCCGGTTTCGACACCCTCGCGGTCGCGCTGGAGCTCTACGTCGAGGTCACGCTCGAGGCCGCGGACGCCTTCTCGATCACCAGTTCGGGCGAGGGCGCTGGGCTCTTCGATGACGAACGCCACATGGCGGCGGTGGTCGCCCGCGACGTCTTGGGCCACGATCGTTTCAGCCTGCACGTGAACTCCGAGATCCCTCTGGCCCGCGGGCTGGGCTCCTCCGCGGCGCTGGCCGTGGCGGCGGCCGCCGCGGCGGGGGCGCCGGATCCCTTCGCGGTGGCCACTCGCGTCGATGGTCATCCGGAGAACGCGGCGGCGTCGCGCCTGGGTGGACTGGTCACCGCGGGTCGCGACGCCACGGGGGTCATGGAGGCGCGAATACTCGAACTGGACTTCGCCTGGCGCTTTGTGGTCGTTGTCCCCGATCAGGAGTTGGTGACCGGCGACGCGCGCGCCGTCCTGCCCGAGGTCGTGCCCTTCGCCGACGCCGTCGCGAACCTCAACGCGCTGGGTCTGCTGATCGCGGGACTGGCCGACCACGAGGCTATTCAGCGTGGGGTCGATGAACGACCGCCTGCACCAGCCCTACCGGAGCGCGCTGCTGCCGTTCGCCGAGCCGCTGCTCAGCGCGCTGCGCGACGCTGGTGCGGCGGGCTCGGCCTGGTCGGGCGCAGGCTCGTCGATGATCGCCCTGTGCACCGAGGCGACCTCGTCGCCGGTGGCCCAGGCCGCGCGGTCGTTCCTGGCCGAGGGTGCAATGGGCGGCGCGGTGTGGACCCTCGAAGCCGATCGGCAGGGACTGGTCACGCTTTGATCCACGCAATGGATCCCCGGCGCCGGACCCTGGCCGGTGCCGGATTCATCCTTTTGGGCGCGTCGCTGATTCAGTGGTCCGCCGCACTGGTCCAGCCGATCTTCATCGCGGTGGGCCCGTCGGCGGCGAGCGCGTGGCGGTTTCTGTTGGGCGCGGTCGTGCTGGTGGCGCTGACGCGGCCACGACTGCGTGAATGGACGCGGGGCCAGTGGATCGGCGCGCTGGCCCTCGGGACGTCGACGGCGTTCATGAATCTGTGCTTCTATCAATCGCTCGCGCGCATCCCCCTGGGCGGCGCGGTGGCGATTGAGTACCTCGGTCCGTTCCTGGTCGCCGCCCTCGGCAAGCGTTCGTGGCGACACTTCGCCTTCGTCTTGCTGGCGGGGCTCGGCGTCGTGGCCCTGGCGCGACCGGGGGGTGGACTCACGCTGGCGGGCATGCTCTTCGCCGCGGGCTCCGGGGTGGGGTGGGCGGCCTACGCGTTCTCCTCGCATCGCGTGGGCAAGAACACGTCGGGCTTCGAAGGCCTCGCGGTGTCGATGTTGATCGCCACGATCTGGACGTTGCCGTTCGCGATCGGCTCGGCTCACACGATCCTCTCGCACCCGAACCTCTTGGGGCGCATCACGATCGTCGCGATGATGGCAACGGTGCTGGGCTTCGGCGCCGAGCTCCAGGCCCTGCGCCGACTCAGTCCGACCATCGTGAGCGTGCTGCTCGCCCTCGACCCGGCGGTCGCCTTCCTCTTCGGACTCTGGCTGCTGCACCAGCGCATCACCTCGTGGGACCTCGTGGGATTGGTCTGCGTCGTGGTGGCCGGCGTGGGCGTGACCATTGACGCGGCCACCGGCGGGATGACGATCCCTCCGTAGACTTGGGCGCGTGACGACACCTCGTTCCTTCGTCATCCGCACCTTCGGCTGCCAGATGAACGAGCACGACTCCGAGCGCCTGGCGGGTCGGATGGTGGCCGAGGGCTACGTCGCGGCCACCGACGAGCATGACGCTGACGTGGTCATCCTCAACACCTGCACGATTCGTGAGAACGCCGACCTCAAGCTTTACAGCGCGCTCGGCCACCTGAAGGCGGAGAAGCAGCGCCGTCCCGGGATGCAGATCGCCGTGGGGGGATGCCTCGCCCAGCGCGAACGTGGCGAGATCGTGTCGCGCGCAGCCTGGGTGGACGTCGTCGTGGGGACGCACAACCTGACGACGACGCCCGACTTGCTGGCTCGCGCGCGCGTCTCTGGTCCCGTGGTCGAGGTGCTCGACGCGCCGGACCCCGAAGCGGCCCGCGACATGGCGCCCGCGCTCTACGCCGTTCGCGACAGCGACTGGGCCGCGTGGATGACGATTCAAACCGGGTGTGACAACTCGTGCGCGTTCTGCATCGTGCCCTCCGTGCGTGGCGGCGAGATCAGCCGGCCCTTCGAGGACCTGGTGGTCGAGGCGGAGAACCTGGCCCGTCGCGGCGTTACCGAGATCACGCTGCTGGGTCAGAACGTCAACTCGTACGGCCGCGACCTCACCAAGCGCCGTCCACTCTTCGCCGATCTGCTGCGCGCCCTGGGCCAGGTCGAGGGGATCGAACGCATCCGCTTCACCAGCCCGCACCCCAAGGACCTGCGCGCCGAGACCATCGCGGCGATGGCCGAGACCCCCGCGGTCTGCCCGCAACTGCACCTGCCGCTGCAATCGGGCTCGGACCGCGTGCTCACCGCGATGCGCCGCGGGTACCGAGCGGAGCGCTACCTCGAGCGATTGGCTGCGGCGCGCGCCGCAGTCAGCGACCTGGCCGTCACAACCGACCTCATCGTGGGCTTTCCCGGTGAGACCGACGCGGAGTTCGACGAGACCCTGGCGGTCGTCGCCGAGGCCGCCTACGACGGCGCCTACACCTTTATCTTCTCGCCCCGCGAGGGCACTCGCGCGGCTGACATGACCGAGCAGTTCGTGTCCGACGAGGTGATCAAGGAGCGCTTCGCGCGCCTAGGCGAGGTTCTCGACCGCTCGGCGACCGCGCGTCACGTCGCGCGCGAGGGCCGGCGCGAGGAGGTCCTCGTCGAAGGACCGTCCAAGCGCAACCCGGCGATGCTCTCGGGCCGGACCCGACAGGGCAAGCTGATCCATTTCTCGACGAGTGACGCGGCCGCGCGTCCCGGGACCCTGGTACTGGTCGACGTCACGCACGGGGCGCCGTACCACCTGCTGGGCGAGCTGGCTTCGGTGGTGCGCGGGCCACGCCACCGCGCGCGGATCGCGCTGACCGTCTCGTGAGCACCGGGGCGGCCGCCGCCCTGGTGGGTCCGACGGCGTCGGGAAAGTCGGCGCTGGCCCACGACGTGGCGCTCGATCTGGGCGACGTGGAGGTCCTGTGCGTCGACGCCATGACCGTCTACCGGGGGATGGACATCGGCACGGCCAAACCGACGCCGGCCCAACGTGCCGAGGTCACCTATCAACTCCTCGACCTCGTGGACCCGAGTGAGGAGTTCACCGTGGCGCAGTTCCAGCGCGCCGCGCGCGACGCGGCCGGTGCCGCCCACGCGCACGGTCACCGGGCTCCTCTACGTGGGGGGCACCGGCCTCTACGGCCGCGCGGTGCTCGACGGCCTGGAGATACCCGGTCTCTATCCCGAGGTGCGGGCCCAACTCGAGGACCTGGACGTCTCGGTTCTGTACGACGAACTGGTGGTGCGCGACCCGGTGGCGGCGTCGCGCGTGGAGCCGACCAACGAGCGTCGGGTGCGCCGGGCCCTCGAGGTGACGTTGGGTGCAGGGCGCCCGTTCTCCTCCTTCGGGTCGGGGCTACGCACCTACGGCCCGGTGCGTGTGGTCCAAGTCGGCCTGCGTGTTCCGAATGATGAGCTCGATCGGCGCATCGAGGAGCGATTTCGCTCGTGGATGGACAGCGGACTGCTCGACGAAGTCGTGGCCCTGTCGGCGCGACCAGGTGGCCTGTCGCGCACCGCGCGACAGGCGGTCGGCTATCGCCAGCTACTGGCCCACGTCGAAGAGGCGGTCCCGCTGGACGAGTGCGTGACGGCGGCCCTCACGGCGAGTCGCCGACTCGCGCGCCGACAGCGTTCGTGGTTCGAACGCGATCCTCGCGTCGAGTGGTTCGACGATGCTGGCGACGCGCGTCGGCGCGTGCGCGACGTGCTGACCGGTCCCGACGGGTTCGTGCGAGACTGATTCGGTGACTTTGCGACGCCTCCAGAAGTGGCACGGGGCGGGGAACGACTTCCTGGTGGACGTCATGGAGCCCGCGGCGACCTGGTGGGACTCGTCACGCGCGCGCGCCGCGTGTGACCGCCGCCTCGGTGTGGGGGCTGATGGGGTGGCAGTGGCGACCCTCGGCGAAGGCGTCTCGATGGTGCTGTGGAACGCGGATGGATCGGTCGCGGAGATGTCGGGCAACGGCGTGCGATGCGTGGCGGCGGCGGTGCGCCGCAGCACGGGCGGGACGTGGGACGAGCTCGACGTCGCCACCGACGCCGGGGTGCGACGCGTGCACCTCTCCATGGACGGACCCGACGGCTACGGCGGCGTGTCGATGGGGCCGGTGACGCTGGCCGATCCACCCGCCGGCGCACTGGGATTGGCTCTAGTCGGTAATCCCCACGTCGTGGTCGATAACGACCCCGAGTGGAGTGACGCGCAGCGCGAGGAACTGGCACGGCAGTTCAGCGATGAGGTCGGCGCCACGAACGTCGAGTTCGTGACCGTGCTGGACAAGGGTCACGTGTCCATGACGGTGATGGAACGCGGCGTGGGTTGGACGTTGGCTTGCGGCACGGGGTCGTGTGCCGTTGCAGCCGTGCTACGCGACGACGATCGAGTGGGGGACGACGTGGTCATTGACAATCCCGGCGGTGCGCTGCGCGTGACGCTCGAGGGTGGCGAGGCCACGCTTTTTGGACCGGTGCACTTCGTGGCCGACGTCGACTGGAACGCCCCGTGACCTATCAGCCGTCCACACTCATCGATCGCACGATCCGCGAACGCATCGTGCTGGTGGGGGTTCAGTTCCCGGGCGTCACCCCGGAGGAGCTCGAGCATCAGCTCGATGAACTGGCGCTCCTGGTTGACACGGCAGGCGCCGACGTGCTGGCGCGCGTGGTGCAGCGTCGCGACGCGCCGGACCCGGCGACGTTCCTGGGCTCGGGCAAGGTGAACGAGTTGCGCGAACTGTGCCTCGCCGTGGACGCCGACACGGTGGTCTTCGAGCACGGCCTGTCGCCGGCCCAGCAACGCAACCTCGAGAAGATCCTGGGCCGCACGGCCATCGACCGCACGGCGGTGATCCTCGACATCTTCGCCCAGAACGCCCGTACACCCGAGGGCCGCGCCCAGGTAGAGCTCGCGTTACTCGAGTATCGACTGCCGCGGCTACGCCGGGCCGGAGGGTCGTTCTCCCAACAGGCCGGACGGATCGGAACCCGCGGACCCGGCGAGACCCAGCTCGAGGTCGATCGGCGCCGGTTGGTCCAGCGCATCCACCACATTCGTCGCGAGCTGAAAGAGATCGACCGAACGCGCGACATCCAACGCCAGGGCCGCGACCGGGGTCGTCACCGTGAGGTGACTCTGGTCGGCTACACCAACGCTGGCAAGTCCTCCATGCTCAACGCCATTACTCACGCCGACGCGCTCACCGCGAACCGGCTTTTCGCGACCCTGGACCCGCGCACGCGCCAGCGTCAACTACCCGGCGGCGAGACGGTGCTCGTCACCGACACCGTGGGGTTCATCTCGAACCTGCCCCACGAGTTGGTCCAAGCCTTCATGAGCACGCTCAAGTCGGTACGCTTGGCCGACCTGCTGGTGCACGTCGTCGACGGGGCCAGTGACCACGCCGAGGATCAGATCAGCGCCGTGCACACGGTGCTGCGCGAAATCGGCGCCGATGACGTGCCCGAGCTGCTGGTGTTCAACAAGGCCGACCTACCCGGTTCGCGCTCGCGCGACCTGGCCAAGCGCTACGAGGGCAGCGTCTGGGTGTCGGCGCTCACCGGTGAGAACGTCGACGAGGTGATCAGCGTGATGGGCGACCGCCTGCGCTCGGGCGACCGCGTCATCACGCTGCACCTCCCGCTGGACCGCGGCGACCTTCTGGCCGCGGCGCACCGCGAGGGCGAGGTGGTGAACACCGAGGTCACCGACGACGCCGTGGTCGTTCGCGTGGTGCTCGACCCGGTGGGGGTCGCGCGCTTCACCGAGTGGCGGGTCCCGGCGTGAGCTTCACGCCGCCGCCCTACCCCTACGAGCGTCTCGACCACTTGAAAGAACTGGCGTCACGCCACGAGGGTGGCCCTGTCGACGCCTCCATCGGTACCCCCATCGACCCGCCACCACAGTTCGTGGTCGACGAACTGGCTAAGGCGACGGGCGCTCGCGGATACCCCGCGTCGGCCGGCTCGGCGCAGTATCGCGAGGCGTGCACTGACTGGCTGGCTCGCAGGTTCTCGGTCGACGTTGACGCGGGCGACCTCGCGGCGTGCGTGGGCACCAAGGAGTTCGTCGCATCACTGGCCGGCTACCTGCGCCTGCGCTGGCCGCAGCGCGACACCGTGCTCTATCCGGCGACCAGTTACCCGACCTACGCCATGAGCGCCACGCTGGCTGGCCTGCGCGGAGTCCCAGTGTTGATGAGTGACGCCGGGCTGGTTCTGTCGAGCGTGTCGGAGGAGGACGCGGCACGCGCGTTGGTGCTGTGGTCGAACTCACCGAGCAATCCGACGGGGTCGCTCGACGACCTCGATGCCGTTGCGCGGTGGGGCCGCGACCACGACGTGCTCGTGGCCAGCGACGAGTGTTACGCCGAGTACACGTGGTCCGGCGAGCCGCACACCATCCTCGAGTCCGGCAACGACGGCGTGCTGGCGGTGCACTCGGCGTCAAAGCGTTCGAACCTGGCGGGCCTGCGCGCCGGCTTCTACGCCGGGGACGCCGAGGTCGTCGCGTACCTGCGCGCGGTGCGCCAACACGCGGGCCTGATGGTGCCTGGTCCGGTCCAGGCCGCCGTGGCCGCGGCCTACGGCGACGACGAGCACGTCGCGGTCCAACGCGAGCGTTACCGCGGACGCCTCGACGCGCTGGCCGGGGCCCTCAACGCCATCGGCGTGGACGCGCCCTTCCCCGACGGGACGTTCTACCTGTGGTGCTCACGCGACGGCGACGACGGGTGGAGCCTGGCGGCGGCACTGGCCGACGCGGCCGGATTGGTGGTCAGTCCGGGCGACCTCTACGGCGACGCCGGCGATGCGCACGTTCGTATTGCGCTCGTGATCAGTGACGAACAGGTCGCTCGCGTCGTGGAGCGTCTCAAGGCCGCGTAGGTCTCACCGGTACGATGGCCTGGTGACGGGCCTGGACACGCGCATCGGCCAGTGGTTCGAGCGCATTGACGAGTTGACGCCGGAGGACATCGAGGCGCGCCGCGACGTCGAGCTCGTCATCACCAAGCTCGACGACGGCCAGGTTCGCGTGGCCGAAGTCGGCCCCGACGGCGCCGTCATCGTCAATGAGTGGGTCCGCCAAGCGATCCTCCTGCTCTTTCGCCTGCGCGGTCTGGAGAGCGTGGAGGTCGGACCGTTCGAGTACGTGGACAAGCTCGAGTTGAAGCACGACTACGAGCGTCGTGGCGTGCGCGTCGTGCCCGGGGCCTCGGCGCGGCGCGGCAGCTTTCTGAGCCCGGGCGTGATCCTGATGCCCAGCTACGTGAACATCGGAGCCTGGGTCGGCCCCGGGACCATGGTCGACACGTGGGCCACGGTGGGCAGCTGCGCCCAGATCGGCGCCAACGTCCACCTCTCCGGTGGGGTGGGGATTGGTGGCGTGCTGGAGCCGGCCAACGCCGTGCCGGTCGTGATCGAAGACGACGCCTTCATCGGGAGCCGCTGCATGGTGGTCGAGGGCGCGAGAGTCGGCAAGGGTTCGGTACTCGGTGCGGGGTCGATCCTGACCCCCTCCATCCCGGTCATCGACGCCGAGACTGGCGAGGAGTTGTCGCGCGGATACGTTCCCGACTACTGCGTTGCACTGTCGGCCAATCGACGCCGAGAGTTCCCCGGCGGGGAGTTCTTCCTGCCCTGTGTCCTCATCGTGCGGCGCATGGACGAGGGCGAGCGCCATAGCAAGACGGCGCTCAACGCGATTCTGCGCGACCACGGCGTCGCGACGTGAACCGTCTCGAGCGAACCCTGTCCCTGGTTGCCATACCATCGGTGAGCCGAGGCGAGTCGACAATCGCGACCGAGGTGGAGCGCTCCCTACGCGAGAACCCGGCGCTCGACGTGGAGCGAGTCGGCGACAACGTGGTGGCCCGAACGACGGGACTGCACGCGACGCGCTTACTCGTGGCCGGACACCTCGACACAGTTCCGGGCGACGCCTCAGCCGCGGTCCTCGAGGACGGTCGCGTGACCGGTCTGGGGGCGTGCGACATGAAGGGGTCACTCGCAGTCATGTTGGAGCTGGCCGACCAGAGAACTCCGCGCCCGGTAGAGGTGACCTGGGTCTTCTACGCGCGCGAAGAGATCTCTCGGACCGAGTCGGGACTGACGGAGGTGGCCGAACTGCGCCCCGACCTGTTACGAGCCGACGTGGCGGTGCTGGCCGAGCCGACAGGAGGGGCCGTCGAAGCCGGTTGCCAGGGGACGCTACGCGCACTCGTGACTTTGCGCGGTCAACGGGCCCACACCGCACGCCCCTACACCGGTAGAAACGCAATCCATCGCCTGGGCCGCGTGCTGGCGCGAGTGAGCGAGTACCGACCGCGCGAGGTGGTGATGGACGGAGTCACCTTCACCGAGCAACTCCAGGCGGTCGCCGTGGAAGGCGGCGTCGCACCCAACGTTGTGCCTGATGTCGCCCTTTGCTCCTTGAATCACCGTGTTGCCCCCGACCGCTCGCGCGACCAAGCCTCGGCGTGGCTGCGTGATTTTTTGGGCGACGCACTTGATGAGGGTGACGCATTCGAGGTCGTCGACTGGGCGCCGCCAGCTGTGCCTTCGATGGACAACGAACGTCTGGCCGATCTGGCACGGCGAACCGGGCAAGCGGTGAGAGCCAAAGTGGGCTGGACCGACGTTGCGACCTTTGCGGAGCTAGGTATCGCGGCCACCAACTACGGGGCCGGCAGTCCGTTGTTGGCGCACCGCAGCGAAGAGTTCGTGACGGCTGACGAGCTCGACGAGTTCGCTCGGGTGATGGGCGAGTGGCTGGGCTAGTTAGTAGCGACGCAGCACGGAAATAACGCGCCCGAAGACGGTCACTTCGCTGGCGTCGAATTCGAGCGGCTCCATCGAGGAGTTCTCCGGTTTGAGCACGACGCGCGACCCCTGAGGAAAGAACCGCTTGATGGTGGCCTCGTCGCCGGGGATCCCGACCAGGACGATCTCTCCGGTGCGGGCTTCCTCCTGGCGCTCGATGACGACGAAGTCGCCCGAGAGGATTCCTGCGTCGATCATCGAGTCTCCGCGCACCTGCAGCATGAAGCAGTCGCCGCGCCCGGCGAACTGCTCTGGAATGGACATCAAGTCGTGGGCGCTCTCGGTGGCCAGGACCCCGGTGCCCGCGGCGACATCGCCCACGAACGGCACCACGCGGATGTTCTGGTCCAGGCTGGAGCTATCGGTGTCCAGGTGGACCGTCAAGGTCCGGGGCTGCTGGGCGTTCTTTTCGATGTAGCCGGCGGCCTTCAGGACGTCGATGTGGTTGGCCACGGTCGCGGGGGACTTGAGCCCCACGAACTCCCCGATCTCGCGGATGGTGGGCGGAAAGTTGCGCTCGCGCTGGCAGGCCATGATGAATTCCAGGATCTGGCGCCGCATGGGGGTGAGAACTTCAGCCATCGAACCCTCTTTTCGTCGAACAACTGTTCGTAGCCTAACCCAGACCTCGAGAGGAAGCAAACACCTGTTCGTATGGGGTTGGAGTCACCTCGAAGCGTCGAGAACCCGACCATCGGGGCACTCGTCCTTCCACCTCGCCCTGGGAATGATGCATTACTCATCACAACGAGACTTTGGTATACGCGCGTCCACCAAATGTTGCAATGAGATGTCAGAAATACAACGGGCGATGTTGAGTCCTGCTACTCAACGCAGTTGCACGCAATGCTAAGTTTTCCGACAGGCAAGTGCCGTTTGTTCCGAGAGGGGAATCAATGAAGTTAGGTTTGAAGGGATATGGCGTCATCGCCGCGACCAGCGCGTTGGCCATTTCCGGCGTAATTACTGTTGCCAGCACCGGCGCGTCTGCGAGCACCAAGCTCAAGACGTACGAGATTGGCTATCAGGGACCACTTTCGGGTGGTAACGCCGCAACTGGTCTGTACGAGAAGTACGGGGCTCAGCTGGCCGTCAACAAGTGGAACCACACCAAGGGCATCAAGTTCAAGATCAAGTTGGTTCCCGGTGACGACCAGGGTGACCCCACCATTGCGCCGAGCGTTGCGACGGGTTTCGTTCTGAACCCCAGCATCATGGCCATTGTGGGACCCGCGTTCTCCGGCGCGACGGTTGCGTCACTGGCCATCTACGGCGCGAACCACGTCGCCATGGTGAGCCCGTCGGCGACCCGCGTGTCGATCACGGTCAAGGACCCCACGGCGAGCCCCTCAGGCCCGCTGAACACCTACCACAACTTCTTCCGAGTCGTGGCCAATGACGGTGTCCAGGGTCCGGCGGACGGCAAGTACCTCCAGAAGCACTACGGCACGGGCAAGATCCTCGTGATCTCCGACACCAGCACCTACGGTGCCGGCCTCGCGACCGCGGTACTGAACTCCATCACGGCCGCTGGCGGATCCATCGCCAACGGTGGTTCGATCCTGAACCTCCCGTACTCCAACGCCTGCACCGCGGGTGGCACGGGTACGAGCGACGCCGTGACGGCGAACCTCAGTGGCGTGTCGGCGATTTTCTACTCCGGCTACTACTGTGACTTCGCCCAGGTCGTCGACAACCTCGTCGGCACCCAGCACTACTCGGGCGCCATCATGAGTGGCGACGGCAGTGACGAGCCGCAGTTCATCACCTCGTTGTCGACCGCAGCGGACGGCAACGGCGTGTTGCTCACCTGTGCGTGCTCGAACAACCAGTCAGCGGCGTGGACCGCGGCCTTCACGGCTGTTGCCCACGAGGCACCCGGCCCGTACTCGGCCGAGTCCTACGACGCGACGAACCTGGTCATGAGGGCGATGACCAACGTCATCACCGCCAAGAAGAAGATGACCCGGGCCAACGTGTTGGCTCAGATCAAGAAGATCACCTTCAAGGGCATCACCAAGGTGATCAAGTTCAACAGTGCCGGTGACATCTCGGGCAGCGCGATCTTCGTCAACAAGGTCGAGGGCGGCAAGATTGTCCAGCTGGGGCTTGAGTAACACTTAGATTCTGCGCTTTCGACAGAGAGCCGGCTGCCGCAAGGCAGCCGGCTCTCTGCTTTATCTCGGGCGGGTCCTCATTATCCAGTAATTTCATGGGAACGTCTGATCCGGGGGGGAGTCGATGGCCAGTTACTTCGTGCTGGGGATCTTCACCGGCCTCATCTACTCGATGGTGGCACTCGGTTACACCCTGGTCTACGGAGTCCTTCGGCTGATCAACTTCGCTCACAGCGAAGTCCTCATGACTGGCGGCTTCGCCGGCTACTACTTCCTTCACTACACAATGAAGACGACCAACGTCTCAACTGGGATGCGCGTACTGATCCTGATCGGGGCAATCGCGGCGAGTGGCATCGCCGCCGCGATCATTGCCGTCGGCATTGAGCGCTTCGCGTATCGGCCTCTGCGCCGGCGCAACGCCCCCAAGCTCACGTACCTGATCTCAGCCATCGGCGCGTCGTACTTCCTCCTGACTCTGGCCGGTAAGGAGTTCGGCCACAACCCGTCGGCGACCGCTCAGCCGATCTCCTCGAGGGCGTCCTGGCAGGTCTTCGGCGCCCAGGTCACGGCGTTTGACGTGGTGTTGCTCATCGTGACGGCAGTCCTCTTCCTCGCGGTCAACTTCCTGGTGGGCAAGTCCAAGGTGGGCCGAGGGATCCGCGCGGTGGCCTCCGACGCCGAGACCGCCAGCCTGATGGGGGTCAACGTCAACTCCACCATCGCCTCGACCTTCGCCATCGGGGGCTTCATGGGCGGCGTCGCGGGACTCTTCGTTGCGATGAGCTCCCAGGTCGACTACAACATGGGCTTCACGCCGGCGCTGCTGGCCTTCACTGCGGCGGTGCTCGGTGGCATCGGGAACATCCGCGGAGCCATGGCCGGCGGCGTCGTTCTCGGCATCTTCATGTACGTGCCGATCTACTGGATCCACCAGCCCTTCTACGAGCCGGTGATCGGGTTCTCCATTCTGGTGTTGGTGCTGCTGGTGCGACCGACCGGACTGTTTGGCGAGAGCCTCGGGAGGTCGGCGTGACCTGGCGCGAGCGCGTCGCGGCGCTGCGACTGAACAGCGACGACCTGCGACTCTTCATTACGTGCTTCGCGGGCGGGGTGCTGCTGGCAGTCATGACGGGTCCCGAGGGTGACCTCACTGACCCGCTCTACTCCATCGGTCACGCGCTCTTCTCCAGCCACGTGTGGGGATTCCTCATCTTCGGTGTTGCGTTGGGGGTGGCATCGATCTACCGACGCAAGCTGCGCGCCGGAGTGCTGACGCGCTCTCGCGAAGTCCCGCGTCGCTCGATCCGCAAGACGATCGTGGCCTACGTCGCCGGCACCGGTCTGGCCGCCAAGGTCGTGACCGCCGTGGTTGCATTGCTGGCGGCGCTGCTGATCGCGGACTACACCGGGCCGCTCGTGCCGCACAAGCTCTCGTTCCACCAGATCGTTCACCAGTTCGCCCACACGCGCACCTACGGCTACATCCTCGTCATCTTCTGGCTGCTCAACGCCATGCGCGTCAACGCGCGGCCGCGCAATGACACGGTGCGCGGACCGGGGTTCCTGCGCTCGGCGTGGGCGAAGATCCTCGGCGGCGCGATCGGCGGGCTCTTCTTCGCACTGTGCGCGGACCCCTGGCTGCCCCTGGGCTTCCACTTCTCGTTCCTGACGTTCAGCGGCAACAGCGACCGGGCGTTCTTCCACCACTGGACGACGTACCTGTGGACCTTCGCGGGACTGATCGTGGGTCTTCGCGCGGCGAACCTGGAGCGCCACGCGGCCCAGGTGGCCACGACGCGGCGCCGCCCGGCGCGCAAGATCACCGTCAGCACCAACACGCGCCTGGCCCTCTACGCCGGGGCCATGTTTGTGGCGGTCGAGGCGCCGAAGTTCCTCAACCCCTTCTGGCAGGAGACGATCTTCCAGCAGATCGGGATCTTCTGTCTCCTGGCGATCGGCCTCAACGTCGTGGTGGGCTTCGCCGGACTGCTGGACCTCGGCTACGTCGCCTTCTACGCCCTCGGGGCCTACACCAACGCCTACTTCACCGGCGCGCTGCCCATCCATCCGCCCTTCGTGCTCAACGCCTTCCTCTCCATCCCCTTCGCGATCATCGTGGCGATGCTCGCGGGCGTGCTGTTGGGTCTGCCCACGCTGCGACTACGCGGCGACTACCTGGCGATCGTCACCTTGGGCTTCGGTGAGATCATCTACGTCCTGGCCAGCAACCTGACCAACATCACCGACGGCGCGGGCGGCACCGGGCCGACCGGGAAGCTTCGCCATCCATCTCGCGGGGGTCAACTTCGCGCTCAACGGCCAAGCCCTGGGCGACGACCTCAACTTCTACTACCTGCTGCTGGCCTTCATCGTGCCCATCATCTTCCTGTTCAACTCACTCAACCACTCCAAAGTTGGCCGGTCCTGGGCGGCCATCCGCGAAGACGAGGTGGCCGCGTCGTCACTCGGCATCAACAGCCTCAAGTACAAGGTGATGGCCTTCGCTATCGGCGCGTCGACGTCGGGGGTGGCCGGCGTGCTGCAGCTCGGCCAAACTGGGCTCGCTCTTCCCGTCGGACTTCGCGGTGCAGCTCTCCATCACCGTGCTGATCCTCGTCATCTTCGGCGGCATGGCCTCGATCTCGGGCGTCCTGGTGGGCTCGGCCTTCATTGGCTGGCTGCTGCAGTACCTGATCTTCCACTCGTTCATCGACTACAACGACGCCGACAAGTACATGTACCTCGGGGCCATCCTGGTGCTCACCATGATCTTCCGGCCCCAGGGCATGCTGCCCTCGCGACGACGACAACGCGAGTTCCACGACGCCGACATCGGACTGGGTACGGCCGACGCCATGGGCACGGCCAGTGAGGGGCCACTCACGTGACGCCCGACCCGATCTTCGAAGTCGAGAACCTCACGCTGCGATTCGGTGGCGTCACCAGCCTGGCCAACGTCACCCTCTCCCAGGAGCGCGGCGAGATGCTGGCCGTCATCGGACCCAACGGCGCGGGCAAGACGTCGCTCTTCAACTGCTTGACCGGCGTCTACCGTCCCCAGGAGGGGTCCATCCAGTTCCACTCGGCCCGGCGCGACGCGGTTAACATCGTGGGCTGGCAACCGCACCGGGTCAACAAGCTCGGCATCGCGCGGACCTTTCAAACCAGCCGGATGTTCAACGCGCTGACCACCTTCGAGAACATCAAGGTGGGTGTCGAGTCGGGTCAGAAGACCGGACCGATCGGCGCCATGCTGCACCTGCCGCGCACGCGGCGCGAGGAGCGCGAGTCCGACGACCGGACGTTGGAGCTGCTCGACCTGGTCGAGCTCAGCCACCGCATGAACACCACGGCCGACTCGCTGCCCTACGGGGACCGGCGTCGCCTGGAGATCGCCCGGGCATTGGGGACCAACCCGGAGTTACTTCTGCTCGACGAGCCGGCGGCCGGGACCAACCCGTCCGAGAAGTTGGAGCTGGCCGAGCTGATCCGCAAGATCAACGTACAGATCGGCACGTCGATCCTGCTGATCGAGCACGACATGCGCCTCGTGATGTCGCTGGCCCAGCGCATCTACGTGCTGAACTTTGGCCAGGTCATCGCCGAAGGCTCTCCCAGCGAGATCCAGAGCAACCCCGACGTCATCGCGGCGTACCTGGGGACCACGGAAGAGGCGACCCAGTGAGCGATCCCATGCTGTCGGTCGAGCACGTCGAGGTCCGCTACGGCGCGGTGCCGGCCATCCGCGACCTCTCCCTCAACGTCAACGAGGGCGAGATCGTCACGATCCTCGGCGCCAACGGTGCCGGCAAGACGACGACCCTGCGCATGATCTCGGGATTGCACCGACCCTTCGCCGGGAAGGTACGCCTCAACGGCGTGGACATCACCTCCACGCCCGCCCACGAGCTGGTCGAGATGGGCCTCAGCCACGTGCCCGAGGGCCGACGGATCTTCGCCACCATGTCGGTGCTCGAGAACCTCGAGATGGGGGCCTTCCGACGCAAGGGCAACTACTCCGACGAGTTCGAGCACATCTTCACGCTGTTCCCCGTCCTTGGCGAGCGCCGCAAGCAGCTCGGTGGCACGCTCTCGGGCGGCGAGCAGCAGATGCTGGCGATTGGACGTGCCCTAATGGCCAAGCCGCGACTTTTGCTGCTCGACGAGCCGTCGCTGGGACTGGCCCCGAAGATTATTACGTCGATCTTCCAGATCATCGTGCAGATCCGCTCTGAGGGCGTGACGGTGCTGCTGGTCGAGCAGAACGCCAACCAGGCGCTGCGCATCGCCGACCGCGGTTACGTGTTGGAGAACGGTCACGTCCTCTACGAGGACAACGCGGCGGCGCTGCTAGGTGACGACCGCATCCGCCGCGCCTACCTGGGTAGCGAGGCCTGATCTCGCCCAAGTTGCGGGTTGGCGTTGCGCGCATCGGTGTATGACGGTTTCGTGACACCGAGGTCCAATTTGCCTAGTGGGGTGGGACAATTGAGGGGTGAAGAGCATCGTTCAGCGCGTCGTGGTGTCGGCCGCGCTGTTGGCGGGCCTCGCGAGCGTGCCCCTGGTTGGGGCGCCCACGCCCGCCTCGGCGGCAACGGCGGCCTCGGCCTGCGGTGTCACCTCGGGGGCCACGTGGCGGCTGATCTCCACGTCGCCGTGCAGGCTCATCGCCCAGGTGGGTTCGGTGGTGCCTCTGTCGCTCGACGCGCACTACCGCTGGACCTCGCCGACTCGAAGTTCCACCGTCGTGCGGGTGACCGCGTCGCGGATGGCGCCCGGCGGTTTGATCGGGTCGATTCGCGCCCTGCGGGTCGGCAAAGCCGAGTTGACGGCCTCTGGAATAATGGTCTGCCCCGCGGGCTTGGCGTGCCCGAGCCTGGCCATTCTGTGGCGGCTGCACGTCCAGGTGGTGGCCAAGATCGCCCACGCCATCACCGTGACGGTGACCCAGGCCGACGCCGGCGCCACGTTCAACTTGCGTAAGGGCGACCGCCTCGTGATCAGCCTCGCCGGTCCCACCCTCTACACCTGGACCGTGCCCGTAGTGAGCGTCCCGACGGTGCTGGACCGATTGAGCGGTGCACCGGGTCACGCCAGCTTCGTTGCGATGGGGACAGGGACAACGAATGTTTCGGCCGTGGATAATCCCAACTGCTATCCCGCCTGCTTGCCACCGAGTCGCCTCTTTCAGGTCCACGTCGTCGTCACGTCGTAGAGGGTCACTGCGTGGGCAATGCGACGCTGCCGGCGGTGTCGCGTCGCTAGCGACCGCGGCCGTTGCCGTTGAACCAGAAGATTTTGGCCCGCGTGCCGTCGGAGCGTCGCGGAGCGATCGACGAGTATCCAGAGGGCTTCTTCTCAAACATGAAGTGAGTGAACCAGCGTCTAAAGCGTTGGAGCTTCCCTGTAGGTGACTCCGCCAGATCATTACGGGCGGCGGCGTCTCCGGAGATCACTGGGCGACTGTCCGTGTCGGCTACCGCAGTGGGCCGAGACAAAAAGACCTTGATGGGATCCGTTTCCGGTCCGAACTGGTCATGGGTGGCCGCGACAGGACCCTAGAGACCCGTCTAACCCGATGTGAGAATGATTGATCGCAACCACGACAGCGCGCGCTGGAAGCTTCAGTGGTTGCGCAGGTACTCAAGAAGTTGGCGGTATTCGATGAGACGCTCCTCGAGCCAAACTCGGTCAGCTTCACTCAGAGCACTCATGGCCCGCGCCCTCTTCGATGACGACGAATCCCTCTCGGTCACGTAGGGATTCTATAGATGGGTTGTCTCAAGTGTTGTGGAGATTAAATCTGAAACGCCAATGATTGCGCGCTGAGACTTGCAACCGTATGTTCCCGCGACCGTTGGGTCCGCGACCAAGGAGATCCGGTGGACGACGAGCAGGGCAACGATGTGGTGGGACAGTGTTGGAAAGATCTCGGCGATGTGATGTCGGCGGGTGTTAATCGCGTCTTGCTCTACGGTCCACCAGGAACGGGAAAGACCTTCGCAGCGCTGCACCACGGTGTGCGGACCACACCTGCCGAGCGACTGGTGTGCACCGAGGATCTCACCACCGGTGAGATCACTGGCACCTGGATGCCGGTCGACGAGGGTCGGTGGCGCTGGTACGAAGGTCCGGCGATCCGCGCGTGGGGCGCTCACGGTGGGCGCGGCGGTCGCCTGGTCGTCGACGAAGTCGACCGTGCAGCCGGCGACGCGCTGTCCACGCTGTTAGCCGTCACCGACACGGACGGGTCCGCACGGTGGCGACACCCCGAGACCGGTGAGTGGGTGACGCCGGGTCCTGGATTCTCGGTCGTCATGACGACCAACCTGGAGGAACTCGACGACCTGCCCGGGGCTCTACGCGACCGATTCGCCATTGCCATTCGGGTGGATCGACCTCATCCGTCGGCGGTCGCGGCGCTCTCGGAGGACCTTCGCCGACCGGCGCTCTGCGGGTCAATCGGCGACCCCGCGCGACGGGTCTCGCTGCGCGCGTTCTACGCCTTCGATCGGCTGCGCGAGCGATGTGGTCCCCAACGCGCGGCCCACCTGGTCTTCGGCGACGAGCGCGGGACGAGCGTGTTGGACGCCCTGGCCATCGCGTCGCTGGCGTGACGGGGGGACATGTCTTCCCCGAGCTGATCGTCGGACGCGAGGACGGCGTTGGGGGCGGTCGATGGAATGTACGCGAAGGATCGACGCGTCGTGGCGGGGCCAGCTGCGACCTCGCCGCTCGGATCCTCGAGGTACCCCTGGGTCCGGACCCGACCTCGCGGGTGGTACGCGCCCACGAGCTGATGCACGCTCGGGTGAGCCCGTGCGGGCTCGATTGGCCGGGGCTCTTCGGCGACCTCGCCCCGCGGGCCCTCGAGTGCGCCGAGGAGCTGCGCGTGAACACCTTGCTCGCGCGTCTGGGCTTCGACGTGCAGCGTCTTCAC
Source organism: uncultured Actinomycetota bacterium (assembly GCA_963715855.1). Classification (GTDB taxonomy): domain Bacteria; phylum Actinomycetota; class Acidimicrobiia; order Acidimicrobiales; family RAAP-2; genus RAAP-2. The sequence continues at coordinate 177,298 of OY970279.1, read as the reverse complement.
GACGGGAGTGAGAAGGCCGGTGGTCGAAGTCTCGCCGAGCAGGGCGACTGGGCCCAGGCGGTGTGCTTCCTACTGGCTGTCATGGGAACAGGAGCCGAACGCGACTACCTATCGGGCGTTCGCCTCGGTGACCCAACGTGGCCTCCTGCGTTGCGAGCGGTGCGTCGGCGCGTGGCCGAGATCGTCGACGGACTCTCGGTCTCCGCACTCAGCGCGACCGACGTGGGCGACGACGGTGTCCCGCGCGGCTACGCGCGCAGCACCGTTCTGCTCGCGCGGCTCATCACGCCGCTGATGGCTGCTCGGGTCCCGGTAGGGCCTGACGCTCTTCGTGCCTACCGGCGTGCGTTGGCACCAGGGGGTCGGCGTCCACCCACGGGTCGCTTCGCGCAACCCGTCGTCGCGCAGCTCAGCAATCGCCGAGCTCCGCGCACGCCCACGGGACGGCGCGCGCGACCGGCCGTGACCGGAACGACGCTTCGGTTCCCCGGTCGGCTCCTCACCGACCCGCACCGCCGCGCGTTCGCGCGCTCGACTCGTCACCGAGGGGGAGTGGTGGTGATCGACCAATCAGGTTCGATGGATCTGGAACCGGAGTCTCTCGTGGCCCTCCTGGCTCGCGCGCCCGACGCCCTCGTCATCGGATACAGCCACCGGCCCGGGGACATTGGGGCGACGCCCAACCTCTGGGTTCTGGCCGATCGGGGTGCGGTGGCGACCGCGTGGCCCTCGGGCAATGTCGGCAACGGGGTCGACGGCCCTGCGCTTCGGTTCGCCCTGGCGAGGCGTCGAGGTCGCGAGCCTGTTGTGTGGGTCACCGATGGTCAGGTCACCGACGCCCACGACCACCCCGACGAGGCGCTCACGACCGAATGCGCGCAGCTGGTGCGCCGTCACGGCGTGCGCCTCGTGCGCGACCTGGCCGGGATTATCCCCGCTTTGGGGCCGGGACCGGTGGCCGCGCCGCGTCGGTGGGCCGATTTCGGTCGTGTGGGCCGCAAAATCCAGGAATCTTCAGGGCTGTGACCGACCCCCCGTAACCTGAATTGGGACTTGAAACGAACACCTGTTCGCTCTACAATAACGAACAGGTGTTCGCAGAACCATAGGAGGGGCCGTGGCGGCAGTTGAGATTCTCGAGAGTGACTCCCTCCGCGAGTGGACCGAGCCACCGCGCCTATACCTCGTCGAAACCACCCCCTCGGCCCCCCGCCGCGTGGGTCCGCCCCTGGCCGCGCGCCGCGCGGCCAGGGCGCGGATGCTCCAACGACGTCGACGCACCATCGCCGCGCTCGCGTTGGTGGGCGCGGTGACCTTCCTGGCTTGGCCCGGAACCGCGTTGGGCGGTGTCACGGGAGCCGGACTACCCACCGATCTCGCCGGATCGTCCACCCTGGCGTCGGGCGAGATGTACGTGGTCCAGCCCGGCGATAGCGTGACGTCGATCGCGAAGCTGATGAATCCACTCAGCCCTCGCGTGGCGCGCGCGGCGCTGGTGCACGAGCTCGGCACGGCGGTCGTCGTACCGGGCGAGCACGTCCTAATCCCCTAGAAAATTAGGGGTTTCGGTGTATCGTGACGCTATGCGTTGTCCCTTCTGTGCGGCCGATGACGACCGCGTGGTCGACTCGCGACTGGCCGAGGACGGTGGTGCCATCCGCCGACGCCGTGAGTGCGCGTCGTGCCACCAGCGCTACACCACATTCGAAAGGGTCGAGGAGGTCAGCCTCTACGTCATCAAGCGCTCGGGGGACCGTGAGCCCTTTGACCGCGACAAGATTTACCGGGGTATCCAGGCGGCCTGCAAGAACCGTCCGGTCGAGGACGCCGCGATCGACGCCCTCGTACTGGCCGTTGAGGAGGCTATGCGCCTGCTCAACCGCGACGTCACCAGTGAGGAGGTCGGCGTGGCCACCCTGGCCGCCCTGGCCGACGTCGACGAGGTGGCGTATGTGCGCTTCGCCTCGGTCTACAAGGGCTTCGAGGGTACCGACGACTTCGCTCGAGAGATTGGCATGCTCGTCAAGACCACCGCTCCGAAACTGCGGGGATAGCGTGCGGGCCCTGGACCTGCACCCGTCGGTCGCGCTCGCCGTCTACGCCCACCCGGACGATGCCGACGTCGCTGCCGGTGGACTCCTGGCTGAGTGGGCCGACCAGGGCTGCGCGGTGCACCTGGTGGTGATCTGTGATGGGGCCAAGGGCTCGCACGCGCCGGTGGACGCCGCAACCCTGCGTGAGGTCCGACTGGCCGAGCTGGCCCTCGCCGCCGACGTGCTGGGTGCGACGTCCAGCCTGTGTCTGGAACACCCCGACGGTGAAGTCGTCAACGACGCGGAACTCCGCGCCACGCTGGTGGGACTGATACGCCAGCACAAACCCGACGTCGTGCTCGGGCCCGATCCCACCGCAGTGTTCTTCGCGGGAGTGTACGTCAACCACCGCGACCACCGCGAAACCGGCTGGGCCCTGTTGGACGCCGTCGCGCCTGCTGCGGCCATGGCGCTCTACTTCCCCGAGCGCGGCACGCCGCACCAGGTGCGCCACCTGCTCCTGAGCGGCACCCACGAGCCCGACGTGGTGGCCGACGTGTCGCGCACCATCGAGACCAAGGTCACGGCCGTCCTGGCCCACGTGTCGCAGATGGCCGGCGAGACCGACGCGATTCGGCGTGTTGTCTTCGAGCGCGCCGAACAGGCCGGTGCCCCCGTGGGAGCGGCGTACGGTGAAGCCTTCCGCAGCGTTGACCTCGCCTTCTGAGGATCCCTCGCTCGACGAGGCTCCCATCCTGCACGTCGACCTCGACGCCTTCTTCGCGTCCGTCGAGATCCTGGACGACCCGACTCTGCGCGGCAAGCCGGTGTGCGTCGGCGGCGGCGGCGACCGCGGCGTCGTGGCCTCGGCCAGCTACGAGGCGCGGCGCTTCGGAGTGCGCAGTGCCATGCCGAGCGTGCTCGCCCGGCGCCTCTGCCCGGACATCATCATGCTGCCCGGTCGCTTCGATCGCTACGAGGAGTACTCCAAGCGCTTCCACGCGTTAGTCGAGGATCTCACCCCGGAGTACGAGCCGCTGGGTCTCGACGAGGTCTTCGCCGACCTACGATCGCTGCACCGACTGGGCGTGCGCCCGGTCGCCGCCGCGTGGGCCCTGCGCACACGCATCAATGACGAGTTGTCGCTGCGCTGCGGAATCGGGCTGGGTCGAAACAAGCTCTTCGCAAAGATTGCCTCCAAACACTCCAAGCCCCGGGTGGAGGATGGCCGCCTCGTTGAGGGCGCCGGCGTCGTGTGGGTCTCGCCGGCGCTGGAGGAAGCCTGGCTGGCCGCGATGCCAGTCGACGCGCTCTGGGGGGTGGGCCCGGCCACCGCGAACAAGTTGCGCCGCCTCGGTCTGGGTTACGTGCGCGACCTGTCGCGAGTTGATGAGGCTACGCTGTCCAGTCACGTCGGCCCGGCGCTGGCTGCGACTCTTGTGGACTACGCGCGCGGCGAGGACCTGCGCGAAGTGGATTCGGACCGGCGTGCTAAGTCTCTCGGGCATGAGGAGACCTTCGCACGCTCACTTCACGGACTGGGTGAAGTCAGCGCAAAGGTGCACGACCAGTCGGCGGTGGTCGCGCGCACGCTGCGTGATAACGAGCGAGTCGCGCGAACGATCTCGGTCGTCGTGCGCTACGACGACTTCACGGGCGTGACGCGGGCTCAGACGCTGCCTTTCGGGATTGACGACGAAGAGGCCGTGGCCGCGATCGCCGAAGCCCTGTTGGCCACGATCGATCTCGATCAGGCGGTGCGGTTGGTGGGAGTGCACGCGTCCGGGTTCATCTCACCGGACCGCAATGCCCTGCAGCTCTCCTTCGGTCTGGCGGGCGACGAGGCCGATCTGCGTCAGCGCGCGACTCAGCGGTCCCTGGAGCGTCAGGTGAGCCGTGAGTCGCTACGCGACGCGGTCGACGAGGTGCGTCGGCGCTTCGGGCGCACCGCCGTCGCCCAAGGCAGCGACCTGTCGACCGAGGGGGTCGAGATCGCGGGTCAGCGCGGCAAGACGATGTTCGGGCCCGAATGGCGGCGCGGACCGAGTCCGGGAGGACGGTGAGCCCTAAGAGGCGCGCACCGTGACCAACGTTCCTATGGGGGTGTAGGGCCAGACGTACTTGGCGTCGGTCATCGTCATCTCGACGCAGCCGAGGCTCTGGGGCCAGCCGTAGGTGGAGCGGTAGAACTGGTGCAGCGCGTCGCCGCCGTGGAAGTACGACACCCAGGTCACCGGGTCGGCGTAGTAGCTGCCGTCGGGGTTGTATCCCGTCATGATCTGGTTCACGTAGCGCAGGTAGACCGGGTACGTTCCGGTCCCCGTTGGATCGATGGAGATGCCGGTGTTGACGAGTGCGTGGAACTTCGCGACGCCGGCCACGTAGAGGGTGAGGTTCTCCGGTGAGCCCTCGCTGACGTCGACGAAGTCGTAGGGGCGCGGGTTGACCTGGTGAGTCGCCACCGCGGCGATGAGGACGTTCCACGTGGCGGCGTCGGCTACTCCAGTGGTCGGCAGGTGATGCACGTCCTGAAAGGCCATGAGGGCACCGGTCGTGATGACACCGGCCTGGCCCGCGCGCCACTGGCTGGAGATCTCCGCCGGCAGGTGGGGGTAGGCCCAGGAGAAGTTTCCAGCGGTGGGCTGGGTGGGGTCGGTGGGCGTCACGGATGGGGTGAAGGTGACCGGCAGATACTTGAGCTCGGCGAGCAGCTGTTGCTCCCACACGGTGGTGGCGGCCTGGGCAGTGACGTGGGGCCGCACCGCGACGAAGGTGCAACTCTGGGTGCAGCGCACTCGGGTGGGAACGTTGAACACGTAGCGCGCGAGGGGCTGGATGCGGCCGGTCACGACCGCCTGCACCGCGTCGGGCGCGATCTGTTGCCAGGCGGTCGTGATCGCGGGGCGTACCGCGAGGTGCGGCATGGCGCTGGCACGCACCGGGGAGTTGAAATGGAGCCGCAGCACGGGCATGGACGCGGTGACCCTCGAGCTCACCGAACTGGTCACGGTCAGAGCGCTGGTCGCTTGCGCCCCGAGGCTCGGCACCACGGATGTGGCAACGACCACGAGTCCTAGGACGACCGCGCGGCGTCGCTTCACATCTCCAGGGTAACGGTGTGCGGGGGGCGAGTTGGCTCGCCGTAGGCTGCGAATCGGGAGGCCGCCGTGGACACCACCAAGACTGTCGTGACCGTGCTGCTCGTCATCGCCGTCATCGTCGTGATCATCACGCTGGTGGCCTTCGTCGTCTCGATCTTTCGCGTCATCGTCGAGCTGGCCGTGCTCGTTGCCCTCGGCTGGTTGGCCTGGCACCTCTTCATCCGAAATCGGAGCCCCAAAGCACCCCAGTAGGATGGGTCGCTCAGGCGGCGTGGCCGAGTGGTTAGGCAGGGGCCTGCAAAGCCCCGTACTCCGGTTCGAATCCGGACGCCGCCTCGATGAGTTGCGGCCCGACGCGCCGCGCGGCGTGGCCGTTGTTTCAGCGGGCCTCTCTGAGAGTTTGGTGTCAATTGCCCGTGACCTTCCTGTCACTGAATAATCGCTTGACAGACGGACCGGTTGGAGGCTAAACCCGAATGGACACACAAACTTGATGCGGGATGCGGTAACGGGGGTTTAGCTTGCGTCGATTAGGCGGTAGCCGCTCCGAGACGGTTCCTACGACCGATATGGAGAGTGTTATGCGAGTGCATTTTCTCAGGATTCTTGCTGTCATGGCGTTAGGGGGAGGCTCGCTGATCGCGACCAGTTCCTCCGCGCTCGGTTCGTCCAATGTCAATCCCACAGTTGCCGGGGTGACGTCGTCGAGCCTGGGGACCTTCTCCCCGACGTTCGTCGGATCGGCGGCGACGGGCTGCGCAACGGGCTGCGACCTGCTCACGGGTCCGAACGCCACGCCCGCCGTGTCGAGCTTGTCGGGGGCGCCAGTGGTCGGGAATCCGGTCCACATCGCTCCGGCCACCGGTGGCCCGGACACACCCCAGCCAATCCCCTTCCGCAGCCTCAAGAAGCACGGCGGCCCGGGGGTGGCTCCGCCGAGCGTGACGTGCCAGTCGACGGGCGGTTGCTCTCCGGCGAGCCTGACTACCGGAGGTGCTCTGGGAGTTAAAGGCCTCAACGCGGTCGACAGTGCCTCCGCGAACGTCAGCGCCGGTGGCCCCGGTATCGACATCGAACCGCCCGACCAGGGCATGTGCGCGGGCAACGGCTACGTCCTCGAGTCGGGCAACATTGGCGAGATCCAGGTCTTCAACACGAGCCTCAACCGGGTCGGCTCGGTGGTCTCGCTCGACTCGGTCATGGGTCTCAGCAGCTTGACCGCATGGGACGGGACGGGGTGGAGCAGCGGTGGCGACATCTCGTGCGTCTACGATCCGAGCAACGGTGGTCACTGGTTCATCACCGAGATTGTCTCGGCCTCGACCGAGGCGGGTACGAGCACTGCCGGCCCCGGCCCCTTCGGCGGATGCTTCGCCGGCGTGCCGAACACGTGCTACGAGGGAATCGCGGTGACCACGGGCAACGACCCCTTCGGCCCGTACAACGTCTACTACCTCAACGCCAACTACAACCCGTCCGAGTTCACTGGGCCCGGACCGGCCGGGACACTCCTCAACGACTTCGCCAAGATCGCGACGTCCCAGGACGCGTTCCTGATGTTCTACGACGAGTTCCCGCTCTACGGGGGCTTCAACGGCGCCCAGGAGTTCGCGTTCAACAAGACCGCGATGGAGACGGGCCTGGCCACGACCGACCCGACCTTCAATGTGGCCCTCGAGAACATGGGCACCATCAACACCCCTGACGGCACGTGCGACGTCGGCCAGGGGCCGGGGCCGTGCTGGTACTCGGTGATCCCGGTGGAACCGCCGGACGCGGCCCAGTGGGACAACAGCTTCGGCGGCTCGGCGTTCATGCTGGCGTCGCTGGACTCCTTCGGCCTCGGGGACTCCCGGATCGCCGCGTTCGACTGGACTGGGCTGAGCAACCTCACCAGTTCCGGGTGCTCATCGTGCAGCGGAGTCCAGTTCGGCGGCACGCTGTTCTCGGGGACTGAGTTCTACTACGGCGAGGGCACCCACGCCTTCGACGGAGCGCAGAAGGCCGGCCCGATCCCGCTGGGCTCGAACTGCCAGGCCGCGGGGCTGCTCGCGGGTAAGGCAAAGGGCAACCCCAACAAGGGTGGGCTCGCTACCTGCCCAGAGGGCCCGATCGCGACCAACGGTGACAACTTCACGCAAGCGTCCCAGGCCAACGGAGAACTCTGGAGTTCGCTCAGTACCGCGGTGGCCCAGAACTACAAGGGGTCGGCGCAGAACACCGAGGTCCACCAGGGCGTCGCGTGGTGGGAGATCGGGACGTCGTCGTTTGACTCTGGCGGGTCGCTGACGCTCGACAGTCAGGGCTACGTGTCAGCGGCGCACGAGGATCTCGAGATGTCCTCGGTCGCCGCGGGCGACAATGGCTCAGTGCTCCTGGACTTCACGCTCTCGGGGAATGGCGGATCGGGCCACGTGGACGGTGGCGGGTACTTCCCGAGCACCGCCTGGACTTCGCTGTCCGGCGGGACGACGGGAGTCATCCACGTCGCCGACCTCGGCCAGGCTCCCCAGGATGGGTTCTCCGAGTACCAGGGGTACTCGGGCAACGTGACCAACCCGGGGATCGCGCCGCGCTGGGGTGACTACAGTGCGGCGGTCTGGTCCAACGGCGCGTTCTACTTCGCCGGTGAGTACATCCAGTCGCCGAACTGCTCGACCGGTTTCACCCTGTCGATCGGGACGTGCGGTGGGACCCGCGACGGTTTCGCGAACTGGGGCACGTCGGTCAACTCCGTCTCGTACTAACTAGCAAGCGAGAGGCCCCGGGCGCCGATGGCGCCCGGGGCCTCTCGCGTCCGGCGCGCGCTCGAGCGATTGTGGAGGATTCTCTCGGCGTGCGCGTCATCTCCTGCCCGACGCGAGTCGTTAACGTCGCTGCCAATGATGCGCACACTCTGGGCACCATATGTTCACTCCGTCTGGACCACGGAGAAACAAGTATCTCCTCGGAATGCGCCAAGAGCGACGAGTGTGAGAGTTGTCTGTGTTCTGCCGGTGAGCCTCCGAGGCAATGGAAGGCTGGAGGTACAAGGGCGCCATCATCGAGGAGGACGTGAATGTTTCGGAACCTAGGAAAGTTTGCGGTGTGGGTCGCAGTCGCCCTCATCACCACGACGGTCGGTATCGCCGCAGCCGCCGTGGTGTCCCACAACGGCCCGTCGCCCACGTCCCTGTCAGCTCACGACGACACGACGACGACGGTAGCCCCAAGCACGACCACGACCAGCACCGTTGGAGTCACTACGACAACGGAGGCGGGACTCACCCCCGTCACCACCGATGATGACGACCAGGGTGGGCCGGCCAGTGTCACGACCAGCACGCAGGTGACGGACGACGACAACCAGCAGGGTGACGACAACCAGCAGGGCGACGACAATCAGCAGGGTGACGACCAGGGCGGGTCGACGAGCGTCACGACCAGCACGCAGGTGACCGACGACGACAACCAGCAAGGTGACGACAACAGTGATTCGCTGTCCGGATCAGTCAGTGTCACGCTCAACGTCGGCGGTGACAGCTAGATCCCTGACTCCGATTAGGCGGTCGCGGCGAGGGACTGTTCGAGGTCCCGGATAAGGTCCTCTTTCGCCTCAATACCAACGGAGAGCCGAATGAGGCCCTCGCTCACTCCGCTCTCATCGGTGTCGCGATACTGGCGCTGGTCGGTCCACATCGCTGCCGGCCGGTTGGCGATGGAGTGCACCGATCCCAGGCTCGCCGCGCGTGACGTGAGTCGCAGGGCGTCCAGGAACTGGTCGGCGCGTTCGGCGCCCCCGGTGACGGTGAAAGAGAGAACTCCGCTGAATCCGGTCATCTGTCCGCGGGCCAACTCGTGTTGCGGGTGCGACTCGAGACCGGGGTAGTGCACGTCGATCACGTCGCGGTGTGCCTCGAGCGTCTGCGCGACCGCCATGGCGTTCTCATTGTGCCGAGTCATCCGCACGTCCAAGGTCCGGATGCCGCGAAGGAGGAGCCACGCGTCGATCGGCCCGAGGACCGCCCCGGTCGCCAGGTGCGTGCGCCAGACGCGTTCGATCAGGTCCGCGCCGCCGGCAATGACGCCGGCCGAGACATCGGAGTGTCCTCCAAGGAACTTGGTGGCGCTGTGCCAGACGAGGTCCGCGCCCAAGTCCAAGGGACGCTGATTGATCGGCGTGGCGATGGTGTTGTCGACGGCCACGAGCGAGTCGTTGGCGTGGGCGAGGTCGCTGAACTTGCGGATGTCGGTGACATCGAGCAGCGGATTGCTCGGTGTCTCCAGGAGCACGAGTCGAGTCTCGGGTCGCAAGGCGTCCACGAGAGACGCGGTCTCGGTTTGGCTGATCGTGCTCGACGTCACGCCGAACCTCGCCAGCAAGCCCTCCACCAGACTCGTGGTGCCCGGGTAGATAGAGCGTTGAATGACGACGTGATCTCCCTGGCTCAGCAGACTCAGCGCAAGCGTCGAGATCGCCCCCATGCCGCTCGCGGTGACGACGGCGCGCTCGGCACCCTCGAGCTGCGCCACCACGTCGGCCACCTGGGTGTGGTTGGGTGTGCCGTAGCGGACGTAGAACTCGTCCGAGAAGCTGCGCGTAGCCACGTCGAGGAACTCCTTGTTCGACGCCGCCGAAAAGGTCGTGGCCTGGTGGATGGGCGCGACAATGGCACCGTCGCGCGACTCGTCATCGCCGTGCACGACCGAGGTGGCGGGAAGGTCGCGCGGGTTGGGGTCCATAGCATCGAAGTCTTGACGACTGCTCTGGTCCCGTCAAATTCACGCCGCGTCCGAGTTGCATCCCCATGTGCGTGGAGAGGCAGACACTCTCCACCGGTAACGTTGACGAGTAATAAGGTCCGAGACGACAGGAGACGTGCCGTGACACCAACCCGGAACGCCCCCGAAGACGCATCTCAGTTGAACGCTCGCGACGTCGCGTCCTGGCTTATCGACATGGACGGCGTTCTCGTTCGCGAGGACCATCCCATCGAGGGCGCCAATCGGTTCCTAGAGCTCCTACGCGGCCGGTCGACGCCGTTCATGGTGTTGACGAACAACTCGCTGTTCACGCGCCGCGACCTCAGCGCGCGACTCAAGTGGAATGGAATCGAGGTTCCCGAGGACAGCATCTGGACCTCGGCCCTGGCGACGGCCGGTTTCCTCGCCGACCAGCATCCCCACGGATCTGCCTACGTGATCGGCGAGGTCGGCCTCACCACGGCGCTGCATGAGGTCGGCTACACCTTGACCGAGAAGGAGCCGGACTACGTCGTCGTGGGCGAGATTCGCAGCTACAGCTTCGAGCGCCTGACCAAGGCGGTTCGACTGATCAGTACGGGGACTCCGTTCATCGCGACGAACCCCGATCCCACCGGACCGAGCGTCGACGGCCCGCTGCCGGCGACGGGCGCGGTCGCCGCACTGATCAGTCAAGCGACCGGCAAGAAGCCCTACTTCGTGGGCAAGCCCAACCCCTTGATGATCCGCTCCGCCATGAGGGTCCTGCACGCCCACTCCGAGTCCACCGCGATGGTCGGCGACCGGATGGACACCGACGTGGTGGCCGGACTGGAGGCGGGCCTGCACACCATCCTTGTTCTGTCAGGCGTGTCGGGGGCCGACGTGGTGAAGCACTACCCTTACCAGCCCACCCGCGTAATCAACTCCGTCGCCGAACTGGCCGACGAGCTCGAAACCGTTTGACCGTCAGCTAGCCACAACGACAGCCGGACGCGATTGTGCACCGGGTTTCCTTCGACTGTCAAGATGCCGGCGATTAGGAACAACGTCCTCGAAGATTCTTGAGTCTCTAATCCGTTGTGAGGTGTGAAGGTACGGAGATAATTCGAGAACTCAATTCAGATGAATGGGTCCAGGTCCGCCCACGCGGGAGTCATCGTCAATTCCGTCATCCAACGAAACACGGCACGGTGACGGTTCCCGGCGCGCTGGGCGCGGACCTACACAAAGAGCTGATAAGTAGCATCGCGAGGCAGGCTGAATTGGAACGGAGGAAGCGATGATCGAGTACGCCGTGGTGATTGAGCGCTCCCCGAACAACTACGGTGTGTGGGTTCCCGACCTCGATGGGTGCGTATCGACCGGTACGACATTGGATGAAGTGAAGTCCAACATTGCCGAGGCGATCGAGATGCACATTGAGTCTCTTCGTGAGCACGGTGAGCCGGTACCGCCTCCAGCCGCACAAGTCGCTGTCATTCGAGTCGCCTCGTAGGGGACCTCGGTGGCGGTTGTGATTTCGCGGACACCGCGAATCTAAAGCGTCCTCTTAGGGACCCGCAGTGTTGTTCGGCCCGCACGAGCGAGGGTCCCACGGCGCGAGCGCCTGGGTCACGTCCGTTGGGGCCGACAGCAGCGTGTCGTGACGCACCGCGTTCGGGTCGACGACGGTGACGACGGTCACCGGTTGCGTTGTCGTGGTCGACGTGGCGTGGTGGTTTCGAGACGTGGTGGTCGTGGTGGTGGCGTGAGTGGACGGCACCGGCGAGATTCCCAGATCGGTGCCCGTGATCACGGTGACCAGTGAGCCCTTGATCACATGGCCGATTGCCATCACGGCCGGTCCCTGCATCGTGTGTAGGACTGCCTGGGCAGCGCCGAGGGACGCCGCGGAGTTGGAGCGGTGGTAGACGACGGTTTCGGTGCGCGTACCCCACGGCGCCTCGTGGGCGACCGCCGAGATCTTGAAGCCATAGCGCGCCAGGCCCCGTGCGACCGAGTGTCCCTCGGCGGCGACCGTCGTGCCATCGATGACCGACACGGTGATCGAGGAGTCCTTGGGTAGGGCTTTGCCGTCCATCGTGTTGGTCGACGCGGGGAGACCCAGGAACTGGTGGACCACGCTGGTGACCCCCGGCTCGATGGGGAACTCGACGTCCCCGTACTTGTATCCCTTGTAAAGGTAGCTTCCCGTCTCAACTAAGACCACCGGCATCGTGAGTTGCGGCGCCGTCCCTACGGAGACGCCGTGAAAGTGCTCAAGCAGACTGAACATGTGGGTGGTAGAGAAGCCCGAGTCGACGGTGAGGAACGGCGCGACCGCCGTCGCCAGGCGCTGATCGGTGACGGGGTTGGCGATGCCGCGGGCCTTGACCGCTGAGGCCAGCACCTTGATGAATTCGTGGTCACGGCGGATCCGGGCCAAATCCGACAGCGCCTCCTGGGTCCAGTACTTGTGCGCGAAGCCTTCTCCGGGCATGCGGATCTGCAGGTGACGGGCGCGGACTACCTGTAGCGCGTGGTAGCCGTCGAGGTGGATGCAGCCGGTGTGGCGGATGTTGAGGTCAGACTCTGCGTCGAAGATCTGCATCGGGAAGTACATGTTGATGCCGCCGAGCACGTCTACCACCGAGGCGAAGGTGTCGAAGTTGAGCTCGACGTAGTGGTTGATCGGAATGCCGAAGTCATCTTGCACCGCCGCGACCAGCTGGGTAGGTCCTTCTGCCAGCGCGGCGTCGATCTTGTTCGCCCCAGTTGTACGCGCGTTGGGCACGAAGAGGTCTCGGGGTATGGAGAGAATCGAGACCTGGTTGGTCGTCAGGTTGAGGTGTAGGACCATGACGACGTCACTGTTGACTCCGGAGGTGTTGACGCAGAGCCCGTAAGCCTTGTTCTGGTGCTTGAGGCCGCACCGGGTCGTCGACCCCACGAGCAGGACGTTCTCGGTGTTGTTGTAAGTCTTCGTCTCACCTCCCACCGTGACCCGGTTCACCAGGCTGTTGAGGTAGAAGTAGTCGCCGACGACGGCCGCGACAATGACGAACGCCACCGTGGCGAGGGTGATGAGGACGATCTTCTTGCGCGATCGTCGGGTCGGGCGCACGTGTCGCGCGCCGGTCCGAGTGTTCATTGCGCGACCCAGCGCCTCCAATCGATCCTGATTGGCGATGGAGCGCACGGGCTCATCGGGCACCTGTGGATTCTACCGAGGGGGTCTCCGCGGCCTTGGTTGAACGACGTTCGAACCTGACACAATTCGGCGAAGTAGTGACCAACCACTGTTGTCGTAGGGAATGAGTCACGCCACTGCGCGCGTCCTCACCAATCAGTTACGACGCAGACCCCTACTTGAGCGCGGCCTTGGGTGCCTCGGAGAGGTGATGTGGCGTGATTGAGACGCGACCGCGACCCCCGGTCAGACTGCGCAGTTCCAGGCCGTATCTGGTCAGCTGCGACTCGGGTACGTGGGCGATCACGATGGACGCACCCGACTCGTCGTGGTTGGTCGCCATGACCTTGCCGCGACGCCCCGACAGATCGGTCAGCACGTCGCCGAGGTACTCGCCGGGCACGGTGGCCTCGACCGCCATGATGCGTTCGAGCACGGCCGTGCCGGACTTCTCCAGGGCGTTGCGCAGGGCCATCGACCCCGCCGTCTCGAAGGCGAACTCGGACGAATCGACGCTGTGATGCTTGCCGTCATAGAGCGTCACGCGCAGTCCGACCACCGGTTGGCCGGACGGTCCGCCGTGGGCCATGGCCTTTTCCACCCCGTTCTTGACCGCCCCGATGTACTGCCGCGGCACGGAGCCACCGACCACAGCGTCGACGAACTCGAACGGGGAGGTCGCCTCGAGAGGCTCGACCTTCACGTTGACCACCGCGTACTGGCCGTGGCCGCCCGTTTGCTTCTTCAGGCGCCCCTCGACGTCGCAGCCCTTCACAATGGTCTCGAAGTAGGGGACCGGTGGCGGCGCGGTCGTGACCACCAGGTTGAAGCGTCGCCGAAGTCGTTCCAGCGTGACCTGTAAGTGCATCTCGCCCATGACGTCGATGACGAGGTGACGCGATGTCGGGTCAAAGCGAACGTGGAGCGACGGGTCCTCCTCGGCCAAGCGGTGCAGCGAGGTCGAGATCTTCTCGTCGTCCTTGCCGGTGCCGATGATGGCGACCGACAGCGCGGGGGTGGGGGCGGGCGCCGGCACGGGCGCGAGGTCGCGACCACGGCGCTCCAATACGTCACCCACCTGGACGTTGGTCAACTTGGCCACGGCGACGACGTCACCGGCGACGGCCTTGTCCATGGGCACGAGCTTGGCGCCGAAGAGGTAGTTGAGCCCGTGGAGACGCTCTTCGGACCGCGTACGCGCGTTGGTCAGCGTGGCCTCGTTCTTCACGGTGCCCGAGACGACCTCCATGACGACGATGCGGCCCACGTAGGGGTCGACGATCACCTTGAACGCCCGCAGCACCGGGTCGTCGTCGGGGTCGCGGGTGAGCAGGACCTCGTCACCGTGCTCGAGCATGGTGATGGGTCGGCTCTCGGCGATCTCGTCGAGCAGTGTGACCAGTCGGTCGATACCAATGGCTTGGGTGGCTGACCCACACGTCACCGGGACGATGCGGCCCTGGGTCATGAGACCGCTCAGTCCGGACTCGAGCTCTTCCATCGAGGGCACTTCTCCCTCCAGGTAGCGCTCGGTCATGGAGTCGTCGCCGACCACGATGGCTTCTAACAGGCTGTCACGAACCCGCTGTTCGAGTTCGGCGAGTTCGCTGGGGACAGCACCTCGGCGCGGTCCCGACGGACCGTAGGAGATGGCTTCGTCGGCCAGCAGGTCAACGACACCGGTGAAGTCCGCTCCGATGCCGATCGGCAGTTCCAGGGGCGCGAGTGACGGGCCGATGAGTTTTTCCAGCGAGCCCAGTGTCGTCTCGAAGTCGGCGCGCTCCGCGTCCAAAGCATTGATGAAGATCACGACCGGGATAGCCGCGTTTCGACAGAGCCGCCACAGCACCACGGTGTCGGATTGGACTCCGTCGACGGCGCTCACGACCAGCAGGGCCACGTCGGCCACGTCGAGGGCTCTCTCCACGTCGCCGTAGAAGTCAATGAAGCCGGGGGTGTCCAGGAGGGTCAGCTTGTCGTCGCCCACCCAGACCGGGGCCATCGCGATGCCCAGGGACATCTGGTGCTTTCGCTCCTCGGGTTCTCGCGCGCCGAGGGCCGTGCCGTCTTCGACCTTGCCGGGTCTCTCGAGACCCTTGGTGGCGACGACCATCGCCTCGAGAAGTGATGTCTTCCCCGCACCGTTTCGACCAATCACGGCAACCGTGCGGGCCTTAGGGTGTCCGCGCGAAGCGTCCACTCGACCTCCACTCTTCCGACCTGTGGTCATAACGTAGTCCGCCCACCCGGTGGTGTCGACGGCCGGCCGGAGCGCCCAGAACTACGGCACCGTGGTCGTCGTGGTACTCGTGGGCACGGGAATCGTTGTCGACGTTGTTGAAGTCGTCGTCGTGACCACGTCACCGGGTGAACCGGTCCAGATGAGCCGTTTGCCGGTGGGCGACGACTGGACCGCCAAGTATCGGCGCAGCGCGTGGTTCAAGTTCAGGGCGAACTCGGCCGCGTGGTTGATGGAGTCACCCCCTTGCTGGCCCAGGACCACCGCGTAGGTCGTAATCGTCACGCCCTTGACGACGTAGCGCACCGCCATCGCGTCGCAGCCACCGGCGGGGATGGTGTAGCCAGACTTGACGCCGATGACGCCGTCGAAACCGACGAATGGCGTGTAGGAGATGAGATCGCCGGCGACGGGGAGCACGACGTGCGTTCGCGAGACGATGCTGCGCACGATCGGCTCATTGGTCATCAGATCAGCAGCCAGCACCGCCTGATCCAGCGCGGTGGAGCGATCACCGGGCTTAATGCCGGTGGGATCCACGTAGTGGGTGTTGAGGAGTCCCAGTGACTTGGCGTCACGATTCATCTGTGCGACGAACGCCGTCTCGCCGACGCCGAGAATGCGCAGGAAGATGAAGGCGAAGTTACCGGCCGAGTGAACGAGGAGTCCCTCGAGCAACGTGTTCTCGCACAGCCGCTCTCCTTCCTTCACCGCGGCGTCTGACTGTCCCGTTTCGTTGTCGTACTTAAAGACCGCGACGTCGTGGGCGGTCACGGTGACGCAGGGTCCTCGCTGTCCCACGGCCAGAGGTAGGTGATGCAGGATTACCCAGGCCGTCATCATCTTGGTCAAACTGGCGATGGGTCGAGCCCTTTGATGGGGTGAGCCCGCCACGACGGATACCTGGGGGACCGCCACGGCGGAGGTTCCCTGGTGCGGCCACGGCAGGGCCGAACCGGGAAGAGTGGTCGTCGGCAGCGCAACGGTCGTTGTCGTCGAGGTTGACGACGCGATCGTCGTAGTGGATGACGTATCGGCGGAGCCAATCGGCGCCGACCACCAGCTCAAAAGAAAGACGACCAGAGTGACGCTCAGCCCGATCCCGAGAAGTGTGGGCACGACCCGGGGGCCCGTGCCGGGGACGGCCGCCATGACCGGAACCCTACATCTCGTCTTTCAGTAGAACGTGCGACGGACCTCGCGAAGTGGGCTCGCTTTACCTAGGCTGGCGCGCAAGGGAAGTGCCGGTCTCGCGGGGTACGCCGCGACCGAGGTGGAAGGGAAGGGACGACGTGGCCGTTTGGTTCCGAGTGGTGGCCGGGGTGCTGGCCCTCCTCCTCGAGCTGCTCGTCTTTGACGCGGCGATCCGCACGTTTCTGCTCCCACGCGTGGCCAACGTGCGGCTTAGCCGGTTGATCTCGCGTTCGGTGGGCCTGATCTTTCGGATGATCTCCAAGCGCAAGGAGTCGTACGCCGAAAAGGATCGGGTCCTGTCGCTCTTCGCGTCGATCGCCCTGCTGGCGTACCAGGCGGTGTGGCTGATCCTCAGCGTCTTCGCCTTCATGTTCGCGTTCATCGCCGCCGGGGTGCCGACGTTCGCCCGAGCCATCGACATCTCGGGCTCCTCGCTGCTGACCCTGGGCACGTCCAGTGGTCAGGGGGCCGCCCAGATATCGCTCGGATTCGTCGAGGCCGCCATCGGACTCACCCTGCTGGCCCTCATGATCGCGTTCATCCCGACTCTCTACGCCGCGTTTCAGCGCCGCGAGATCTCGGTCTCGCGGCTCGCCGTTCGCGCCGGCGTCGTGCCCGCCACCCCCTGGGGGATCTTGGAGATGGCCCAGAGCGTGGCGTCCTATGACCGGCTCGACGAGCTGTTTCGCGAGTGGGAGCAGTGGTTCACCGACGTCGGCGAGTCGCACACGACTCTCACCATGCTCAACTACTACCGTTCGCCGTCGGCCGAGCAGACCTGGATCGGGTGTGCGGCCTCGGTGCTCGACGCCGCGGCCCTCTACAACGCCGCGCTGGACATCGCCCCGTCCGCCAGCGCCGGGTTATGCATCAGGTCGGGTTGGATCTCCTTTCGTCGACTGGCGGACTACTTCCGCGTCGCCTACCCGGTACCGGTCGATCGCTCCACGCCCATCTCGATCTCGCGCGAGGAGTTCGACACCGTGATGCGCCGATTGGAGCGCAGTGGGATTCCGCTCTTGGCGGACCGAGAGGCGGCGTGGGGCGACTTCGTCGGATGGCGGGTCAACTATGACGCGATCATCGAAGCCTTTTACGTTCTCTTTACCTGTCCGCGTACCGACTGGAAGATCGCGATGGATCAGCCGCTTGTGGAGCCCTCGAACCGACGCGGCGGCTGACCCGTTCAACCGCCCAGAGTGACGTCAGGCTCTGACTACCCTGAAGTGATGCCCTTTCTCCTCGTTGAAATCGCCACGGAATGGCGCTCGCCGTGTCGGTGAGCGACCGCGTCAGTTCCTCTCGCGACAAACTCGCGGGAATCTTCTACGACATGTCGGCCGAGGACCTCGTCAGGTTCCGCCCCGACGCCACCGACGACGCGGTGGCCGGAATCGTGCGCGCCGTGAGCGCCGAAGGTGAGCAGGCGTGTGAGGAGTTTCGGCGCCAGCTGGGCGACGCGGATCGCCAGACGCTTCGCCTGTTCGCCGTGCGACGCGCGGTGTTGGCTCGGCGTCAAACGTCGCTGAGTCCGATCTACGAGTCCCTGGACGCCTTCGCCTTGCTCCCGCGCGTCAAGGACGTGCCGTGGGACTCGTGGGTCAAGGCGGACCTCTTCCTGGCACGGTCCCAGGGCGGCGATCCAGACCTCATCGATCGGCGATTCCAAGACCTCGCCAGTGAGGACGCCGTCGCCCGCTGGCACGTGGCCCTCGAGGCGATGAACCGGGTGGAGAATCTCACCCAATGCCGCGTGGCCGAAGTCACGACGACCTACGGCGCCGGCATGCTCGAGTTGATCAACTACGCCGACTCGCCTGGGGGATTCTCGCGGGCGCCCGCGCTCGGCTTCACCGCCCCCTTCGACCCCACGACCAACCTGGCTCAGCTGGCCGTGACCCTCGCCGACTCGCTGGACGCGACGGGTGACGTCACGACCGGACCGATCACCCAGGACCAACTGGCGGCGACGTCGTTCTCGCTGCACACCTCGGGTTCCTACCTCGAGACCCTCGGGTGCCTCAGTTTCGTGGCCCAGTCCGCGGGCTCGGGTCCGTCGTACACGGTGTACCTGGCGGAGTTCCCGGATGACACCGACGTGGTCGAACTCACCGACGCGGCTGGCGCCGTCGCGGACCAAGTCGCCGTCGACGACGCCCTTCGACTCGTGCTGGTGGCGGCCCAGCCCGACTTTGACGCGGAGTTCGAGGAGGAGGACGTTGAACCTGACTTCAGTCAGGTCAGCACCCTCGCGCGCGCGGCCTTGGCGGACCCCGCCACCCAGTAGTCGGAACAACGGGCTCCGACGGCCTCACGATGAAGCCAGCCTTCGCGGGCAGGAGCGTTTCTATACTCGCGTCGTGCCCGAGGAACGCCCCGCACCCGTCGCGGATCTCGACTGGTCGGCCGATCGAGCACGCGACTTCGCGGACCGTATCGTGGCCCTCTACACGGGCTACCTGGACGGTCTGCCCGACGCGCCAGCGTCGCCGCACGTCACTCCGGCGTCCGCACACGCCGCGCTGCAACTGGCCGTACCCGACGAGCCCCTCAGTGACGACGCAATCTGCGCTCACCTGCAGGCGATGCTGGACCTCTCCACCCGTCCCGGGAGTGGAGGGTTCCTGGCGTACATCACGGGCGCCGGCACGGTCCCTGGCGCAATTTCGGATCTGCTGGCTTCGGGTCTCAATGCCAACGTGGGCGGGTGGGCGATCTCTCCGGCGGCGTCGGAGGTGGAAGAACAGCTCGTGGGCTGGCTCGCTGACCGCTTCGGTCTCCCGTCCGGTGCTGGGGGAATGATCGTCCAGGGTGGATCCTTAGCCAATCTCACCGGACTGAAGCTCGCTCGCGATCACGCCTGGCCAGCCGGGCGCACCGTGGGCGTGAGCGCGGGGCCGCCACTGGCGTTCTACACCTCGTCGGAGTCCCACTTCACGATCGAGCGCGCGGCTGATGTGCTGGGCCTGGGGGAGGCGTCCGTGCGAAAGGTCGGCGTCGACGCCGATATGCGAATGCGCGTGGACGAGCTGGAGCGCTTGATCGCCGACGACGTGGCGAACGGCATCCGGCCCGCGGCGGTCGTCGCGACCGCGGGCACCACGGGCACCGGCGCAATCGACCCTCTGGTGGCGGTGGCGGCGGTGGCGTCGCGTCATGGGGCGTGGTTGCACGTCGACGCCGCCTACGGCGGGGCGATCGCGGTCTCGGACACTCTGCGACCGCTCCTGAACGGGATTGAACTCGCCGACTCAATCACCTTCGACGCGCACAAGTGGCTCTACGCCCCGCTGACCACGGCGTTCATTCTGGTGCGCGATGCGGCGCTCCTCAACGGATCATTCAGCGCCCACGCGGCGTACGTCGAGCAGGAGCGTGACGTCATCGAGCGTGGTCCGGACATGGGTATGGAGGGCCTGCAGCTCAGCCGCAGTTTCTCCGCGCTGCGGGTATGGGTGGCGTTGTTGGCCCATGGTCGCTCGGCGTTCGCGCGGCGGATCGAGCACGACGTCGAACTCACGACCTGGCTTGCCCGGCGAGTTGACGAGACGCCGGAGTTGGAGTTGGTGTGCGCGCCGTCGCTCTCCATCTGCTGCTTCCGCTACCACCCCGATGACGTCAGCGACGAGGAGTACCTCGACCGACTGAACATGAGACTCATGACGGAGATCCAAGCCGACGGCGAGGTCTTCCCGTCGAACGCCCAAGTCCACGGGCGCACCGCACTGCGCTCGTGCATCGTGACCTATCGCACGGAGGCGGTTCACCTGCAGGTTTTGATGGACAAGGCCCTTGAGATCGGCGCACGCCTGCACGCCGGAGGCACCCTCGTCACTCTCTGATCGCGTTCCCGGTCTCGAGGTCGAAGAACTCGAAGCGGTCCGCCGACACGAAGAACGTGAATCGATCTCCGGCTCGCACCGGGTGACCCGGTTCGATTCGAGCGACGCAGATCTCGGCGGGCTCGAACTCTCCTTCGCGGAACTCCTGTTCCTCGCCGGTTCGAATCGAACCCTCTGACTGGACCGTCCGGGCGTCCGTGCGAAAGTGCACGAGGAGCTCGGAGCCCAACGCCTCGACCAGCTCGACGTCACCCTTCAGTTCAGAGTTCGCTCGATCCGATGATTCGGCGTGAAGGTCCTCGGGTCGAACGCCAACGGCGACGGAGCGACCGGCGTACGCCCGCAGCCCGGGCTGGGACTCGAGCACCTTGGCGGGGATAGGTATCCGCTGGCTGCCAACCGCCACGTTGCTGAGGTCCTTGGAGACGCCACCTTCGAGCAGGTTCATGGCGGGCGAGCCGATGAAACCGGCGACAAAGAGGTTGGTGGGGCGATCGTAGAGAACCTGGGGCACGTCGCACTGTTGGAGCTCCCCGGAGCGCAAGACGGCCACACGATGGCCCAAGGTCATCGCCTCGGTCTGGTCGTGGGTCACGTAGAGCGTGGCCACGCCAATGCGCTGCTGGACGCGAGCCACCTCTGCACGCATCTGAACCCGGAGTTTGGCGTCGAGATTGGACAGCGGTTCGTCCATCAGGAACACACTCGGCTCCCTGACGATGGCGCGCCCCATCGCGACGCGCTGTCGCTGGCCACCCGAGAGCTGCGTGGGCTTGCGGTCCAGCCAGTCGGTGATGCCCAGCACGTGCGCCGCGTCGCGGACGCGTCGGTTGATCTCGTCCTTGGGGATTTTCTTCATCTTGAGAGCGAAGCCGATGTTCTGGGCTACGGACATCTGGGGGTACAGGGCGTAGCTCTGGAAGACCATGGCGATGTCACGGTCCCGCGGCGAGACGTCGTTCATCACGCGGTCACCCATCCGGATGGTTCCGCGAGTCACCTCTTCGAGACCCGCGATCATGCGCAGCACGGTCGTCTTGCCACAGCCCGAGGGACCCACCAGCACCATCAACTCGCCGTCGGCGATCTGCAGGTCGAGCCCCTTCACGGCCTCGTAGCCGTTCGGATAGACCTTCGCTATCCCGTCGAGGCTGATTGCCACCATCTCTTCCTCCTCAGTCCTCGTGAGCCGCGGCTGCGCCAGCGGGCGAAGGTACTTCAACGAACATCGTCGGCTCCAAGTGCTCGAACGCGTAAGACCGACCAACCTTCGACCAGCGGCAGGCGCACTTCGAGGGCGGGCCCGAAGCGGTGCTGGACCACCCGCGTCGCGAGCGGGGTGAAGCGTCCGTCGTCGGCGCCCAACACGGCCGCGTCAGCGTGCCAGCGCTCGGGATTGTCCAAGAGCACCCGCAGCGTCACTGACGACACGGTTCCCTTCTGCGTCGGCTCCGACCACTTTCCGTTCGCACTCCCGGTGAGGTCGACGACGCCCACGGTGACCCGATCGGGCGACTGAATCACTCTTGCGAAGACAGCCCCGCCCAACGGTTCGGGGGACACCGGCGCGGTGGCGTCGGCCACGACGGAGCCGTTCTCGTCACCAACCTCGTACCAACTCGTGTCCTCACCCTCGAGGAAGAGGTCCCGACACCGCAGGGCGAAGCGGCGCCACCGGATTACCGTGGCCGCCTCGTCGCTCGTGAGTCGCGCGTGCTTGGGGTAGTAGGGGTCACAAAGGGCAGCGGTGCGATCGCCGAAGATCAGCGAGCTCGCGCCGAGGCAGGTGACGATGGCCTCCGTGCTCACCACGGTGCGTAACGCCGCGTCTCGCGCGTGGTCGGGTATCGGACCACCGGGACTGTCGATGCCCCAGACAGGGGGATAGCACGAGATCGATCCGCGCACGAGCGTCCCGCGCGACCCCGGGCTCAGCATCCCGGCCCGGCCCGAGGTGCGGTCCAACAAGCCCTCGAAGTGACGCCATTGGTCGTTGGGTGGCCAGACCTCGCAGTAACGGAAGCCGGGGCCCGCGGGAAGACGCGTAGCCGAAGGAGCGCCGTCCACCTGGTTGAAGCTCAATGTGTCGAAGGGTCTCGCGCCGCGCAGAAACGTCATGAACGACTCGTACGCCGCGCGCATGTCAATCGCCACGCCGTTCGCGTCGTGGGCGATGCGCGGATACCCGTAGGTGTCGACGTGGAATCCGTCGAAGCCGATTGCGTCGGCCGCGGACCCGTAGGCGTGCGCGAAGTGGCGCTGCCAGGCCGAGTCGCCGGGATTGGCCAGAATGATCTGGTCGAGGAAACGGATCGCGTGGCCCTCGCCGTCGTAGAGGAGCATCTCGGGGTGCTCAGCCGCGAACGCGTGTCCAACGGCGTAGATCGGCGCGTAGGCCAGGGCCACGGCCCCGAGTGCGCGCAGCTCGAGCGCCAGGTCCCGAAGTGCGGTGAACGACACCGGTCGGTGCGACGGGTCCTCCCAACCCGTCGTCGGACCCAATGGTTCGGTGTAACTGGCCATCCAGTCGTAGATCTGGACGACGGTGGAGCGCAGAGAGCGGTGCCAGGCGAGCACCTCGGGACCGTCCTCGGGGGAGAAGGAGGTCGCGAAGCCGTGGACCGGGCGTTCGCCGGCGTGCTCGCCGACCGTCGTGAACTCCTCGGCGAGGAGTACGCCGGAACTGTCGAATGCCGCGACGGCGTAGGTGCCAGCAGCCAGCCCTCCGAAGTGGGCCCCATCCTTTAGCTCGGCGTCAACGGACTCACCGGTGGACCGACTCGCGACGACGCGCGTGGTTCCGCGCGGAAGCGACGCAACCGTGATCTCTGATCCGGTGCGGTAAAACGTACGCAGATCGCTGAAGGACTGTCCGATCGCCTCGTCCGGGTTCGGCTCGTTAGCTGTCATCAACGGATCGCCCCCAGTGAGACTCCAGAGCGGAACCACCTGAGCGAGACCAGGAACACGACGATCACCGGCACGGTAGCGATCACGGACGCCGCAAAGAAGGGACCCCACGCGACCGTGTGCACGCCAATGAAGTCGGCCAGGCCGACGGGCAGGGTGTAGTGCGTCGACGTGCTGATCATGGTGAGGGCGACCGGGAACTCGTCCCAGGCCGCGCTGAAGATGAACATCGATACCACGGCCAACGCGGGCAGCGACAGGGGCACGATCAGACTGGTCAGGACGCGCAGCGTCCGGGCCCCGTCCAGGCGAAACGACTCCTCGTACTCCTTCGGGATGGCTTCGAAGAACCCGCGCAGCAAGAAGATCGTGAATGGAAGGTTGGACGACACGTAGAGCAACACCAGACCGAAGAGCGAGTCCAAGAGGTGGAGCTTGTCCATCAGCAGGAATTGGGGGATCAGGAGCAGCAGGTTCGGCACGGCCAGGCTGGCCAAGAAGATGTAGAAAATCAGTTCCTTGAAGCGGAACTTGTACCGGGCGAAGGCGAACGCCGCCAAAGAAGCGATGACCACGGTGATGACCACCGTCCCGATGGAGACGATGAGGCTGTTGACGAAGTAGCGACTGAAGCTGTTCTGCGTCCACGCCTGCACGTAGTTCTGAACGGTGGGGTGCGTTGGAATGAGGACGGTTGCGCCGAGGAGTCCTCCGTTGGGCTGGAACGACAAGGACACCATGTAGAGCAGCGGTCCGAGCGACAGGAAGGCGAGCACGATTGCGACGACCAATCGCGTTCGGTTCCGCCGCCGGATACCGAAGAGCCCCGGGCCACTACCCGAGAGGGCGGACGCCGGACGAGTGTCCTCCACGTTGATCGGCTCATCAACCTTCAGGCTCATCAGGCGTCCTGACGCCGCAGTATGCGGATCTCCGCCGCGCTGAAGCCGAAGAGGACGACGGCGAGCAACGACGCCATCGCCGCCGCGTAGCCGAACGCGAAGTTGGAGAAAGCCTGCTGGTACATGTAGGTCATCAACGACTGGGTCGAGTTGTAGGGACCGCCCTTGGTGATCTCGAAGATCTGCGTGAACACCTGGGCGCCGCCGATGACCAGCAGCACGGTGACGAAGGTGACGGCCCCACGGATCGACGGTAGGACCACGTAGCGCCACACTCGGAACTCCGAGGCCCCGTCGATTCGGGCCGACTCGAGCAGCTGGCGGGGGATCCCGTCGAGTGCCGCCAGGAAGATGATGAACGACCAGCCCACGCCCTTCCAGATGCTGAGCAGCCAGATGACCCCATTGGCGGTCCACGTCTGGGCCGTCCAGTCAATGCTGACCGTATGGCCGGCGAAAAAGCCCACGACGGCGTTCATCATTCCACCCTGGGACGCAAAGAGATAGGAGAAGACCCAACTGACGACGACCCAGGAGGTCACGACGGGGACATAGACAGCGGCGCGCCAGAACATGGAGCCCGGCAAGCGATCAGTTAGTACGGCTGCGGCGAAGAGGCCGATAGCCATCTGGATGGGGACGGTGATGACGATGAAGAGGAACGAGTTGAAGGCTCGCCGTTCGCACGACCGGGTCGTGGAAGATGGCGATGTAGTTCGACCATCCGACCGAAGGATTCGACATCCCCGGAAAGATGTGCCAATTGAAGAAGCTCAGGTCGAACTGGCGAAAGATGGGGTAGACGGTGAAGACCCCGTAGATCACGACTGCGGGCAACAGCAAAAGGTAGGGCGTCGCAAAACGCCCTACCTTTCCGGTACGAGTAGAACGCCGCGGAGCGGCACTCGGTGACGATGTCTCCGAGTGCCGCTCCAGGCGTCTCTACCGTGCTCACTCTCTTATTTCAGCGCAGCGTTCGCCGCCTGTGCGGCAGCCTGCAGACCAGCGGAAACGGTGATCTTGCCGGCCAGCATCAGCTGAAGCTCGTTGGAGAATGCCGTGTCCAGCGCGGCGTAGCCCTGGGTGACCGGGCGCGCCCTCGCCGTCAGCAACTGCTTGGCGAAGATGGCGAGCGCGGGGTTCACCTTGATCTCCGACGCGGCGTAGGTCTTGTACGCGGTCATCTGTCCAGCGGCCACCATGGCGAGCTGGGAGAAGGGCGACTGCAGGAACTTGACGAACTTGATCGTCGCGGCCATGTTGGGCGCGTGCTTGGCGATGACGAGGTCCTCGCCACCAACCACGGAGCCCGAACCACCAGGACCGGGCGGGTCAATGACCGTGCCGTAGCCCGTAAAGTTGGCCTGCTTGTAGGTGTTGGTCGCCCACGGACCGTCAAGGTACATCGCGTACTGACCAGTCGGGAATCCGGTCTCGCCGCTGATCGCGCCGGAACCGCCAACCATGTCACTACCGATGACGCCGGTCGTGTCCAGCGTGACCAACTCCTGGACCGCCGTGATCATTGTTGGGCTGTCCATGTAGCCGGTCGCCTTCGTCCACGCCTTGTTGGTGAAGTTGGCGCCGGTCGGCCAGACCAGCGGTCCGACGTTCCAGATGTCCGTGCTGTCAACGCCCAAGCCGTGCTGGCCCTTGGAGGGAACAGTCAACGTCTGTGCGTCCGAGATCAGCTGGGCGTACGTCGTCGGCGGCGTCAAGCCCGCCGCGGCGAAGTCGGCCTTGTTCCAGAACAGAACCTGCGTGTTCGTGTCCAGCGGAATCCCGTAGTACGAGCCCTTGTAGTAGTTCGTCGACAACGGCCCGGGGAACGCGGCCGCCTTCATCTTCGGGAACCACGGCTGCGCGGACGTCTTGAGGAGCACGCCCTCGGACGCCAACTGGGGAACCCAGGCGATGTCCGAACGCATCAGGCTTGGCGGGTGTCCCGCGGCCGACGCGGCGATGAACTTCTGGAGCATGCCGTCGTAGGGCAGCGTGTCGTCCACAACCTTGATACCGGGATTCGCGGCTTCGAAGGCCGGAATCACGATCCCGTTCATGACGGGCGTCTCGGTCACGCTGTTGTACGCGTTCCAGAAGGTCACGACAACACGGTGATGCGTAGCCGCCGTAGCGGTACCCGACTCAGAGACGCCGAGAATGGCACCGCCACCGAGGAGCGCCGTCAGTGCCAGCGCGATTCGTGGGGTGACCCTCGTCCTTCCTCTGATGGAATGGCTTAATTTCATTGCAATTCTCTCTTTCTATTCTTTCATTGTGAGTCTCGCGGCCGGTGCCGTGTGACCTGGTGTTGGTGATTCGCTAAACCTCGTGGCCCTCGCCCCTTCTCCTTCCCCCTCGGATACCGACTACGTGGTGGCTCGGGTGAGCCATTCGATGCGGATTGGTCGACTTGTTGGTGTGTTGTGCGACGTCACGACCGTGACTCCTCGCTCAATGAACGCGGTGCTCCACTCGCGCTGGCCGTGCCGTCGCGGTCCTCGAGCTCGTCGATGGCCGCGGACAACACCACGAACATGGCGTGCGACCACGTCAGGTCTTGGGCGGGTGGTCCCCAGCGGTCGACCCACTCGAGGTAGTGCTGCGCGTCTCGTCCTTCGCCGCCGAACTGCTCGCCGAGATGACCTTCTGAATCGAAGTGCGCCGTGACCCAGTCACGGCATCGACGTGCCTCGACCAGGTTGCCGAGCTCGGCGTAGTGCCATCCGAGCGACGCGGTGAGAACCGGCCACGCGCCGCTGCCGAAGTAGGTGTCGGTGGGGTAGCGACGCAGTCCGCCCTCCAGCGTGAGGCGCTCTTCGACCATCGAGACGGTTCGCGTGAAGTGCGGGTCACTGGGGGCAACGACCCGGAACGGCGTGCCTAACCACAGAACACTGGCGTCGACATCCTGGTTCTCGCTCGACTTGGCGAAATGGCCCAGATGAGCCGCGCTGTCGATGACCTGGGCACTGATCGATGCGGCCGACTCCAGAAAGCTCTCGTCGCCGACGAGTCGTCCGGCGGTCTCGAGACCGCCCACAACGCACGCCAAGGTCGACGTGTGCAGCGCCGAGCCGCTCTCTTCCCACACGTCGTAACACGGGGTGAGCGCGAAGGTGGCCAGATAGCGTCCGACCCGCCGAATGGCATCGCGCAGATCGTCGGACAGTTCGACTCGAGGAGTGAGCCGAAGGTGCTGGCCCAATGACCACAACCACGTCCCGTATCCATCGATTTGGAAGCTGGGCCATCCGTCTACGACGACGGATCCGTCGAGCGCGAATCGCGCCGGTGGCATGTCCGTGGGCTCAAGGGGTCGTCCGCGCAGACGCCGGTCGATGACGTTGTCAATGACGTCGCTGATGTCGTGCACCGCTTTGGTGACCCACGCGTGGTACCGGCCCGCGGCGTCGTGTTCTCCCGCCAGGTCCAGCGCGTAGGAGACGAAGGAGCCGTCTCGCAACCAGCAGAAGTGGTACTGGTCAAAATCCGGGGAGGCGATGATGGCGCCGTTGGGACTTTGGTTTCGCAGGATCGACTGAACGCTCAACTGCACGCGGTCGGTCTGACCGACGGAGTCGAGGGATTCAACCACGGACGGGGCTTGATTCAAGGGCACCAGCGGGCACAGCCGAGTGCGTTCGATTCCAGATCGCGGAACTCTTGTCGTCGGCTCCGGGCAGGTTGAACGATTCGCGCAGCACCAGAGTGGCGGCGCCGACGGCCCACGCCTCGTCCCCCCAGCTCTGGACCCTGATGTCCAGATCCTGACCAAGGTCGGCGAAAGTCTGCTCGCGAACGGCGGTCACAATCGGGTCGATGAAGGGTCCACCGAGTGCCGTGCCCTCCCCGCAGATGATCAGCAGCTCGGGGTTGAGGAGCGTCACGACATTGGCGACGGCCAGTCCGAGCTTGCGGCCCGCGCTGTCGACGACCTCCAGGGCCGACGAGTCGCCCATTTCCACGAGCAGTTGCAGTTCATCGCGCGAGACGTCGTGGCCCTTGCGCTCGCCAATGCGTCGGCGAAGGGCGCCTTCGCCAACCATGGCCTCGAGGCACCCGAAGCGCCCGCACTCACAGCGCGGGCCGCCCGGCTCGACGATCATGTGGCCGAACTCCCCGCTGGCCCCGTGGGCGCCGCGGTAGAGCGACCGATTGACCACGATCCCCAGGCCGATGCCGCGTCCCACACTGAGGGTCACGAAGTCGCTGGCGGTGAGCGCGTCGCCGGCCCACTTCTCCGCGACGGCCAGAGTGTTGACGTCATTTTCCACCCACACCGGTAGACCAAGGCGCTGGCGAAGAGGCTCCGCCAGTTCCACGTCGTGCCACTGAAGGAGGTGTGAGAACTTGCAGACCCCTTCGCTCGTCTCGATCACGCCGGAGAGACCAATGCCCAAACCCAGGACCTTCGAGGGCGACACGGCGGCGTCGCGAAGGACGCGCCGTGTCTCCTGCTCGATCGCTTCGATGGCCGAGACCGGGTCGCCGACGAGAGGCACGTAGTGTTCAGCGCTGGCCACGATCTCGGCGTCGAGGTCGCAGACCACGGTGGTCAGACCGTCACCGCGCAACTTGATCCCTACGACGTAGCCAGCCTTCGGGTCGATGGTGAGGAGCACTGGCGGGCGCCCGCCGCTGGACGGCGCGGTCGTGGTCTCCACGACGATGCCGCGCTTCATGAGTTGGTCGATGATGGCCGACACCGTGGGGGCGCTGAGCTGGCTCTGGCGAGCGAGGTCGGCGCGAGAGATGGAACCGGCCTGGCGCACTAACTCGATGAGGAGGCTGACGTTGATGTCGCGCAGCAGTGAACGAGAGGCCCGCGGAAGGCCTGAGCGCGCCGCGGGCCCCCGCTCACCCGTCGTCTCAGGAGGAGCAGCAGAGAAACGCTTCGGTTGGGGTGAAGCGTCAGACGTCTTGCGATCCATTTCCCTCCATCGACGACCTCTTAAGTAAAGGGGAAACTTACTTAATTAAGTGAAGATACTAAGTACGAAGGGGGTCGAAGTCAATTCAGGGCCGGAAAATTGTGAATGGCGCGTTCGGCGACAAATTTCCTGGTGGTGGGGTTCACTCCGAGGATGTGTGTCCCGAGGCGGTGTAATTCGACCTGACTGCCATCAGCATTCGTCAGTAAACCACCAGCGATGGCGCCCCCGAACAGGGTGCAGCTGGTCAGTTGGAGTGGGGTGGATCGAGCTTGGTGGCGACCCGTGAGCGGGTCGCCACCAATTGCTCGCTTAGTGAATGAGAACCTTCAGCGCGTCGTACTGGGCGGCATTGGCGAACACGTCGTAGGCCTCGAGCATCTGGTCGAAGCTGAACTCGTGGGTCACGAATTTGTCGGCGGGCAGCTTGTGCTCGGCGACCAGTTTGAGGAGCATCGAGAGCGTGTTGGTGTTCACGAGCCCCATCGAGATGTCGATGTTCTTGATCCACAGCTCGTTGAGTTTCAACTCGGCCGGCTTTCCGTGCACGCCGATGTTGGCGACGTGCCCGCCGGGGCGCACGATCTCCGTGCACATCGTGAAGGTCTGGGGGATGCCCACGGCCTCGATGGCCACGTCCACGCCCTGGCCGTCGGTGAGTGCGAGGACCTGCTCTTTCCAGTCGGCCTCGCCCGAGTTGACCACGTTGGTTGCGCCGAACTCCGCGGCCCTCTTCAGGCGCGCGCTGTCGAGGTCGATGGCGACGATCTTGGAGGGCCCGTAGAGGCGCGCGGTCATGACCGAGGACAGACCCACGGGGCCCGCGCCGATGACGGCAACCACGTCGCCCGGCTTGACGGCGCCGTACTGCACACCCATCTCAAATCCCGTGGGCAGGACGTCGGAGAGCAGGATGCCCTCGGCGTCGGTGACGCCTTCGGGGACCTTGTAGAGGGAGGTCTCCGCGAAGGGGACCCGCACGTACTCGGCCTGGGTGCCGTTGATCATGTAGCCGAAGATCCAGCCGATGCCGGCCACGCCCTCGGGGTCCAGACAGTGGCTGTACAGGCTCTGGCGACAGTTGGAGCACTTGCCGCACGAGCTCACGCAGGCCAGGATGACGCGGTCGCCCACGGCCAGTTGCGAGACGCCCGAGCCCACCTCAGTGATGACGCCAATTCCCTCGTGCCCGAGGACTCGGCCGACGGCCACTTCAGGGACGTCGCCCTTCAAGATGTGCAGGTCAGTGCCGCAGATGGTGGTCGCGTCCATCTTGACGATGACGTCTGTCGGGCGCTGGATGACCGGATTGGGAATGTCTGTCCACGACTTGCGTCCCGGACCTTCGTATACGAGTGCCTTCACGGCCGACCTCCTGAGTCGTTTGGTGAAGAAGTTGAGTCACGCCCGGTGTCCAATGGCGTCGGGTTAAACCCCTTCACTCGCACGCTAGAGAGTGGTCTGGCTCACTGCGTAGGGTCGAAGGTCACTAATCGGTCGTGACAGTGTGGGCTCAGACACCCAAACTGGAGCGCGCCGCGCGCTCGAAGAGTCGGAATGGGATGACGCGCTTGCCTACGACACCAATTCGCTCGTTCCACTTGCCCACCGAGATGCGTCGCGGCGGCCGCTCGTCGTTGAGAATCCTTTCGATGGCCTTGGCCGCGTCGCGAGGATCAGCGCCCTTCGCCTCGTCAATCTCCATCAGCGAGACTGCCTTGGACTCGGCCGCGGCGTAGGGACTGTGCGGCTCGATGGGGACCTTGCGGCGAGCCGCGGTGAACGCGGTCTTGAAGTTGCCGGGCTGGACCAGGGTGACGCGGATATTGAACGGCTCCACCTCGTAGGCGAGCGCCTCGGCGTAGCCCTCGACGGCGAACTTGCTGGCGCAGTAGAAGGCTTGAAACGGGATGCCGATGACCCCGCCGATCGAGCTCACAATGACGATGTGACCGCCACCACGTTCTCGCATCGCGGGCAGTGCCGCCTTGACTACCCGCACGACGCCAAAGAAGTTGGTCTCCAGCTGGGCCTTGGCGTCCTCGATCGGGGTGCGCTCGACAGCCCCCGCGAGGCCCCAGCCGGCGTTGGCGATGACGGCGTCCAACTGGCCGTACTCGGTGACGACCTTGGCCACCCCTGACGTCACCGAGCTGTCATCGTCGACGTCCATGGCGAGCGCATTCCACGGCGTGGGGGAGAGGACGCGTCGACTGGTTCCAATGACCTGCCAGCCCTGGGAGTTGAGATGGTTGGCGCAGGCGCGTCCCAGACCAGAGGATGCGCCGGTTATCAAAACGACTTTGTTTTCCATGGGTTCAGCCTTGTCCAGGATCGCGCATGACGTCAAAACGGACGGAGGCGTGTCGTTGCGTGATGCCACAATGGGGCCGTGAGCAAGAAGCACCTGCGTGTGCCCGAGCTGATGGTGGGCTTTGACACCGAGACCACTGGCCTCGACGTCGCCAAAGAACGAGCGATCGCCTACGGCTTCTGCGTTTATCGTTTCGGGCAGCTCACCAGCACCGAG
The DNA here is from genome assembly GCA_963715855.1 of uncultured Actinomycetota bacterium. Classification (GTDB taxonomy): domain Bacteria; phylum Actinomycetota; class Acidimicrobiia; order Acidimicrobiales; family RAAP-2; genus RAAP-2. The sequence goes on along the minus strand of OY970279.1, from coordinate 145,719 downwards.
CACTTCTTCGTCGTCCCGGATCGACCCATCACGGCGGGGGCGCGTCGAGTCCATGGGTTGTCGGTCGAGGACCTTGAGGAGAAGGCGCCAGAGTTCGACGTTCTCTCAGTCGAAGCGGGCCTCGCCCGCGCGATTCACCTACTGAGCGAACTGCATTCTCAGGGTGCGTACGTCGTCGGCGCCAACGTGGTGCACTTCGACCTGGAGATGCTGCGGCGCAGCGCGATCTCCGTGCTGGGTAGGACATTGCAGGACTCCGAGTTCGACATCTCGCTCTTGCGCATCATCGACGTGATCGAGCACGACCTCGCGATCGAGCCACGAAATGTCGAGCGCCCGAGCCGGCGCCTCAGCCAGCTTTGTCGCCACTACGGCGTAACGCCTGGGGGCCATGACGCCCTCGGCGACGCAGTGGCCTCGGTGGAGGTCTTCCTAGAACAGGTCGTGCGAAACAACGCCGGCCAGATGCCGTTGGCCTTAGCGATGACCCTGGAGGAGATCGACGAAACGGTTGCGCAGCCATAGGCAACGCGCATTGGGAGATGCACTTGATTCTCCCAGTCCGAAGGAACGAAAAACACGAAATTTGAATGGGAATTCCGGCTTCGGTCTTCGGGAAGCGTACGCAGATGTCGCCTGACGCGACAACCTTGTTGGCGTTCATCTTGACGGCGAAGCGCACGACACCACCCTGGCCGGGCTGGAAATGTGGGTTACCCACGATGTGTATATTGCTGCCCGCGAAGAATTCAACAAGGTCGGAGCCCGCGACCGCCAATCCATTCTTCTCAGCGGCGGCGACTGCTTCGCGGCTCCCATCCATAACGTACAACTGTTGCTGCCATAAGACAATCGCGGTCGGAGGACAAGTAATCACATACGGACGCTGGTCAACCCGTTTCGGAAAATTCACGCACGTTTGCTTGAAGGTGGCGCTGTTGCCAAACAGCGCGAGCCGCGGATAGGCCAGGATGTCACCGATGTTGACTACGAGGTGCACGGTGGAATCGATCAGGCGCGGCGTATCAGCAGCGTTCAGGAGGTCGGCAGCCGTCACGGCGTGACTCGGTATCGAGTGTGTCGCCGTGACGTACGCATAGTCGATGATCTCGAGCACCCTGCGGTCTCGCGTTGCACTCGACGAAATAGACGTGAGCGCAAGCGTCAGCACGAAAGTCATGACTCCGAGAACTGCAGGGCGAATCAGTTGACGGCCACCTCGGGTCCACTTGACGTGACGCATGTCCTGATTCCTCGGTCCGCTCGCGTGGGCCCTCTTCAAGTCGCTGTGTCGATTCACTGTTCCCTCCCTGATTCAACGGCGCTCAGATATCAAAGTGTGAGCTTGGCGATATCACGTGAAGCCGGGATTCGCGTCCGATCATCGCGGGGAAGATGTCAGTCGTACGAAAACAAGCAGATGGTCCTGCCGTTGGTGGCGTTGACAATGACGTTCCAGAAGTGACCAGCCACACCCCCGACGGGACCTAGAGACGGAACTGTCACCCCGGAAACCCTAACGATGTAGGCCGGTATTTCCTTGGGGACGAAGGACTTTGTTCCAACCCAGTCGTGGATGATTTGGTTCTTGTTCACGTATCCACCGAGGGACTCAAAGACGACGCGTGAGTGAGCCCCGGCTCCGGCCTGAACCTTTCCGATACGGGCCGCTTCAGCAGGCGTGATACGTACGTGCGAGAGCTGCGAATTATTCAATCGGGTAAATAGGATTTCGCCGTCCACGAGCATGACCTTTGGCACAGGAACGTACGCGTTGTGATACTCACTCTGAGATGACGCCGACCCAGTCCCAGTGAGGATGAGCCCCTGCAAGATCGAGGCGATCACGAGCAGGGGCATCATCCGCCGTATCGTGATGTGATTCTTCGTGTCATCGAGCATAAATCACGTCTGCAACGGACGTCGCTCAAGATCCGAAAGTTCGAACGTCGTTAAGGTTCCTCAGCGGTCTTCCCGATGGGCACTGAGGCAGCGACAGTCCTTGGGAGGAGTCGCTACTCGAATGACCGTCTCAGAATGGCTTTGGCCAGTGGTGTGAGTGAACGTGTGAGCGTCGAGCACCGCGCTGTGAGGCCATGACGTTGACGGTAAACGGCGCTGTTGCGTCATCGAGGGTGTCGAAGTGACGGCTCATGGGTCGGTGCGAGACGACACTGTTGACCAACATGGTGACGGCGGCCACGATTGCCAGGGCTGCCGATACGGACAGCTGATCGGCGATGAGGCCGACCAGTTCCTGACTCGCGGGGCCCACGACTAACGGAATGAGTGCCAGGAGCGTGTACGTTGACGCGCGCCTGTCATGGGGCGTTCCCAGTTGAATTATGGACGTCACGATCGATGCGTTCATCAAGACGGCGAAGCCAATAGGCACGGTCGCAATGAGGGCGACGACGGCGGCCACTCGAGAGTGCGAACCACCGAGGTATTCGGCGCTGGCCATGGCCGCTAGTCCCAAGCCGGCTCCGAAGTAGCACAACCTTTGGACACGGCCCCAGCTAACGCGTCCGTGAATCTTTCGTACCGCCGCGGCCACCAGGATTCCACCGACGAGGGAACCGGTCTCGAGCCCGGAGAGGATCACCGCGTTGGAACCGATGGCCCCGGCGATGGCGGGGAGGGTCACCGTGTAACTGGCCACGAAGAAACACAGCACCGCGAATCGGCACGCCGCCCAGAGTCCGGGCTCAGTGCGGAGCAGGCGCAGGGCGTCACTGAACGTCTCGCGGGCGGACTGGATCGGGTCACCGCCCGACACGAATCGGGACGTCTCGAAGAAAACCAGAACCTCGGGAATGGCGGTGACGGCGCACACCAGGAAGACCCACGCGGGACCGAAGAGGACGTAGATTGATCCGCCCAGCATGAGTCCACCCGCGGCCGCGACGGCGACGTTGCGCGTATACGCGCTATTGAACTCAGGCAGTTTGTCCGGCTTGGCGATCAGTTGGCGGACCAAGTACGAGTTGGGAGCGTTGAGGCCTTCGCACACCCCATAACCGAAGACCCAGAGGAGTAACGCGACGACGCTGAGGTGATGGGTGAAGGCGAGCGTCATGGGTACCAGGGCGATGGCTCCCTCCGCCGCGTTGACCCACGCGTCGACCCGCGGTGCTCCGAATCTGCGCGTCAGCGACGTCGCCACTCCGGCTAACGCAAAGGACGGGACATTGAAGCACAGGAGGATCAGCCCTGTCGCGACGACGGAATGCGTCTTGTGGAACACGAGGTAAGACGTCACCAGCATGGCCATGTACTCGCCAACGTGGACGATCATCGCCCCCAGAAGGTACCGATGGCGGATCCGCGAGAACGAGTCGGGGGCGCGTGTGTTGACGCGCTCGAATACCGAATCGGTGCCCACCTGTCGATGCTACGAAGAGGGGGCGTGTTGCGAGGAAACCGGAGGTAATCGGACTGTGACCGGCACGTGAGAAGTTGGAATCTTTTGAACCGATGAGGTTCAGACCGAGCGTCGCGCGGGCACCGTGATGTGACGGGTCTACCGCGATGGGCGGAGACGCGACATCACCATGAGAGACGTAGTGGCCTAGGCCTCCCTCGAAGCCAATCTGGTTGTTTGCTTCAATCGAAGAGCGCGTTGGGAGATGATGAGGAAGCTCAGGGAGAAGTACAGGATTGCAGCGTAGAGGGGAAACGCGGAACTGGCAGTGGTCAGCGTCTTGGTCGCTAGCAGCACCACGACCGCTCCGACCATGTACAGCAGATAGGCGGTGGCGCTCTCCGACGACGGATCCTTGTACGCCTTGACGAGCGTCGGGAACGCCGCGGCCAGGTCGGCCGCGAGGCTGAAACTGATGGCGTAGTCGCCGTCGCGCGTGATGGCCCAGAGTCCCAGGGCCACGAGCGAGAGCACGCCGCAGCAGACGTCGAGCCGTGTGATCTTCCAGTACGAGGCGCGCCGTCGCACGAGGATGACGAACACCACCACCGCGGGACCTAATCCAGCGGCGAGTGAGAATAAGGACTGCAGGCCCGCATTCTCGGACACGGAGGCACAAAAGATGATCAGGGGAATGGCCGTCCACAAGTACCACGTGACGCGGTTGGGAACGATGCTGCCTCTCCAGGCGGCCGCCGCGTAGATCAGGTTGGCGGAAAAGCCCAGGCACGCCCCAAGAATGGCGAAGTTGTTATTGAGCACGTGACCGCATCAGGGGCGTTGGTGAGGCAACAGAAATCGCCTGCAGAAGCGGACCGTGTGAGTGTGTCGTAACCACCTCACCCGACGATCTCGACCTTCACGCCGAGGCTCGTCAGCCGCGCCTTTTCGTCGGCGGGTATTCCGTCAGTGATCACCATGGAGATTCTGTTAATGGGCACGACGACGTGATCGGCTAGGGCTTCCCACTTCGTGCTGTCGACGACGCAGATCAGATCACCCCTCGTGCGTTCGATCATCATCCTCGCCACGTCGGCCTCGGCGCCACCGTGGCTGGTGATACCACCGTCGGCGGAGATGGCGTCGGCACCAAGTACCATCCTCTCCGCCCACAGCAGAGCTCAGTGACGCCCGAGCGAGCTCACCCACCAGGGAGCACGTGGGCCCCTGCACCGCGCCGCCGATGATGGAGAGGCTGGCACCTCCTGACATCGCCTCGGATGCCGCGGCCAAATTCGAGGTGAAGATATTGAGGTCCGGCCGGTCTCGCAGGCAGCCAACCACCTCACTCGTCGTGGTGCCTCCGCCCACGAACAAACTGCCCGACTTCGGAAGTAACTCCGCGCAGCGGTGTGCGATGCGTCGCTTCGCTGCCCGTTGGTGCAGCCGACTCTCGATGAATTGCGGGTCCGAGAACGTGGAGTCAACGAGGATGGCCCCGCCGTGAGATCTCTGCGCCACCCCGCGCTCTTCGAGGGCTGTGAGATCGCGGCGTATGGTCATCTCGCTCACGCCGAACTCGCGGGCCAGGCTCGACACAGTAACTTCGCCGTTCTGGCGCAGGCGTTCTTCGACGACGCGCAGGCGTGAAAGGGGCACCGCGTCAACTCCCGTTCGCCCGGCTTTGGGTGCTGCGTCGTTAGTGACTCGATGGCTGGTCGTACTCGACGACTTGATGTCCTGGGTCGGCTTGACTGTCATGTGAGGTGCACTCCTCCCAGTGATCGTGTGAGCTCTGCGGCCTCCTCAAGGCGCAGTGATGACTCGCGACGGGCGTCGTCGTCCGTGACGTCGACAACCAGATCCCCCCAGATCGAACGCCCGGCCGCGAATCCAGCGGCACCTCCCAGCAACGCGACGCGCAGGGTCTCGAGAAAATCGGAGTAGGGAGCGCCGGAGCTCAAAAGGATCCAGGGAGTGCCCGCAGCCGCCTTCGTGATATCTGACGCCAGTGCGGCCGTCTGCGGCCCGAGAGTAAGGGGCAGCTTGAGGATGTCGGCTCCGGTTTTGGCCACCTGTTCGGCAATCTCGGCGGCGGGCCACGCAGCACCGTCGCCGAGGCCCGCGACTGGTAGCGGTAAAGGCTCAATGAGGAGAGGGAGACCTTCAACGTGGCATTGCTCCGCGACTTGCGAGGCCGCCTCGAGCCTCGCGGCGGCGTCTGAGGCATTGGGGTGGTAGTAGAGGACGACCTTGGCGGCGTTGGCTCCAGCCTGGCGCAGCTCTCGAAGAAGCTCACGCGACGGAACGTTGGGTGGCGGGCATTCCACGTCGTCGTAGTCGAACTCATCCAAGCCCACGATGAGACCGACCCCCTCGGGAGGGTGCCATAGGGTCCCGATCGATCCAGTGAGAGGGACGTCAACGAGAACGGCGGTGCAGCGTCGTGCCAACAACTCGAGCACCGCAATCTTCGCTTCGCGCATCGGCCCGTGATCCGACTCGTCGTCGTTGCCGAGCAAGCTCAAGAGAGACTGTCCGTGATCGATCGCGAGGATGGAGAAGAGACCCTTGTCCGTCGTCAATGAAAGAAGTTCGTCCGCCACCATGCTCGGGTGGCCCGGGTCCTGCTTCACTCGCCGAAACACCGATTGGTTTTGGCAGGAGCCACAATGCGTGATGACCATCCGCTGGACCAACGATTCGCCCCTCGCCGCTCGCGTTTTGACCCGGTGAGCGAGCGTGTCCGAAAGTTTTCACCGTTCATGGCAAATGCAGGCTACTCCGGACAGAAACAAACGTCAAACAACTTGCGTTCGTGTCCGAATGCTCCTAGCATGAGGCTCGCTTGGTGTTCAGGAGGCTGGGTGACGAGTCCGAGACCGCGTGGGGAGAGAGCTCCAGTCGGGGCGCGCGTCGACCGGGTGAGCAATATCTGATGACCAACACGGTGATGGATTTACCTGATTCGAACTGCGCGTCCCAAACGCGCTCGGCAAATTAACAGGGGGGCAACATGCCAAAGGGAATCGGCTTCGACAGCACTGGACCGCGCGTTCATTCGCGGCGTGACTTACTTCAATATTCCCTGGGGGCACTTGCCGCCACGGGTGCGGGAGCTGTCCTCGACTCCTCCGCGATGGCGACTGGTGCATTTGCTGCGACCGCCGGTATGCCGCGCCGGGGTGGACGGCTGCGCGTGGGAATGTCCGGCGGGGGCTCAGGCGACACGCTCAACGCGGATTACGCCGCCGAGAATTTGGACTTTGCGAGGGCGACGCAGCTCTACGACGTGTTGGCCGAACAGGACCTGAAGGGATTTCTCATTCCTTCGCTGGCGACCGAGATCACCCCCAACAAAGACTTCACGTCGTGGACCATCCGCCTGAGGAAGGACGTCACCTTCCACAACGGCAAACCTCTCATCTCAGAGGACGCGCGCTTCACGATGCAGCGGATTGTCAAGAACGCGCTCTTTGGGGCGGCCGGCTTTGACCTCGTCGACGTGGCCAATATCAAGATCATCGACAAACACACCCTGCGCGTTCCGTGCAAGGTCCCGTATTCAACGTTGCCGTGGGCGTTCTTCAACTACGGATTTGCGGGTATCGCTCCCTCCGTCGGCTACAACCCGAAGAAGCCCGTGGGCACGGGACCGTTCATGTTCAAGTCCTTCACCCCGGGCCAGGAGAGCGTGTTCGTGAAGAACCCGAACTATTGGTTGGACGGGGCGGATGGAAAGCCACTCCCGTACGTCGATGAAGTCGTCATCACCAATTACACGGACGAGACCAGCATGGTGAACGCACTGATCTCTGGCGTGGTCGACTGCATCGCGCCGCTGACCTACATCAGCAAAGTCGCTCTCCAGTCCGCTGGGCAAAAATCTCTTGTCTTCAACGCCGGCTTCTGGGTGCCGTTCACCATGCGATGTGACATTCCGCCCTTCAATCACGTGGACGTGCGCCAGGCGTTCCGACTCATGGTCGATCGTCCACAGATGATCAAGCAGGTTTTCGGCGGATACGGGTTGGTCGGTAACGACATCTTCAGCACCCAGGACCCGGCCGTCGATCACGCGATCCCACAGCGGGTCCAGGACATCTCCAAGGCCAAGTTCCTCCTGAAGAAGCACGGCCTCGAGAAGATGTCGACCACGCTGGTCACCGGGCCGATCTTCAATGGGTCCGTCCAGGCCGCCACGGTCTTCGCCGAGCAGGCTGCCGCGGCGGGGGTGAAGGTCAACCTCAAGCAGACGACGGTGACTGACTACTACGGCCCGAACTACCTGAAGTGGGACTTCGCCCAGGACTGGTGGGGGCCGAATCCCTATCTGGTCACGGCGAGTCAGGCCACCGCGAAGGGAGCAGGTCTCAACGAGGCTCACTTCTCCAACGCGCGCTACAACTCGCTGTACAAGCAGGCCCTGGCGTTACCGACCGGATCGAGGCAGACCGAGATCATTCACGAGATGAACATGATCGACTACAACGAGGGCGGCTACATCATCCCCTTCTACTCACCCCTCGTCGACGGGTTCTCGCCGAAGTTGGTCGGACCGGTGTCGAACGTGGTCGGATCACTCTCGGGCCAGTACTTCAAATCGTTCTGGTTCAAGAAGTAGCCGTGACCATCAGGGTCGGCTACGTCGGCGTGCACATCGCGACGTATTACGCCGAGGAGCACGGCCAGCTTCCGCGAGCCATCGCGGGTCTAACGACGCTCGCCGACCAACTCGGCTTCGAGCTAGTCGCGCGAGAAGGTGGCGTGATGAACGCCGAGCAGGCGACCGCCGTCGCGCGCGAGCTCGCCGATGAGCACCTGGACTTCCTCATCATCCAGACCGCCGCGTGCTGCATGGCCGATGCACTGCTGCCCTTCGCCGATCTCGGGGTGCGTCTGGGGATCTGGGCGACGCCGGAGCCGCGATACGACGGCGACATCCTGTTCAACTCTCTGGTCACCGCGAACATCTTCACGTCCACGCTGCGGCGCTACTACCGCGGCGCCATGCCCTTCAAGTGGTTTTACGGACACGTGGAAGAGGAGTCCTTCCGTCGACGTTTTCAGGTGACGATTGACGCGCTGAAGGGCTGTCAAGCCCTGGCCGAGTCCCGGGTCGCGTGGATCGGCGGTCTGGCGCCCGGGTTTGAGGACTTGCGTTTTGACCAACGCGACCTGCACGAGCGTCTGCACGGCGCCCGAGTGCTGCCGCGCGAGCTTCGGGACCTGGTCGCCCTCGCGCGCGAGTTCACCGACGCCGAAGCTAAGAGCGTCGCCCGCGACATGGTCGCCGCGGCCCGGGCGGTCAACGTCCCTGACGAAAGCATCGAACGAAACGCTCGCCTGTATCTCGCCTTACGCGCCGTGTGTGAGCGGGACAACGCGAACGCAGTGGCCCTACAGGACTGGCCGGATATGCAAGACGTCTACGACGTGTCGCCTCTGTTGGCGCTGTGCTGGCTGGCGGAAAACGACGGGATTCCCAGTGCACACGAAGGCGACGTGCTCGGCGCCCTCACGATGCGGATGATGGGGGCGGTGTCGGGCACGAAGCCCACGATCATGGACATCGCGGTCATCGACCCGGACCGCGACACGGCCTTGCTCTGGCACTGCGGCGGGTCGCCCCACAGCCTCGCGGACGACCAGGGCGCCACGTACGAGTACCACTCCACCTTGGGCCGAAAGCAGCCGAGCGGACCGTTTGGTGCGGTCGTCAACCTGACCCTGGCGCCGGGTGAGTGCACGGTCGCCTACGTGTCCGACGACGCGCGATCTCTCTGGAACTTCCGGGCCGAGGTGTTCGCCGACCCGGAAGCCGCGGGATTCGACGGGGATCGCGGTTGGATACGCAACTTCGCGTTCGGAGACGCCAACGTGACGGCTCACGACCTGCTCGACACACTCTTGACCACGGGTCAGGAGCATCACCACGGTTTTGTCCAGGGGGATATCACCGAGGAGCTGAGCGAGTTGGGCGAGTGGATGTCCTGGCGCGAGATCCAACCGCTGCACTACCGAGACGCCTTGCAGCACGCCGAACACCACTAAGAGATCGACCAAGAGAAGAAAGAGAAACATGACCAGCACCACTATTCCCGAATCACTTTTGCAGTGGGCCAAGAGCGACGCCGGCGTCGACGAGAAGCTCACCCAACTGATGGTGCTGTACGCCGAGGCGCTCAACTGCCAGCGGTGCATCCTGTACTGCCGCCAGCCCGACCTGCATCAGGCGAACACCACGCACGCCTGGTGGAGCGACGAGAAGGAGGAGTACGCGGTGACCTGGGAGTCCTGGTTCTCCGATGAGTGGGTCGACGAAGTCGAGCCCAACGCACCGGACCCGCTGTACTCGGCGGCGTTGGTGTCGCCCGAGGCGATCTTCATCGACGACATCGAGAACGACCCCTCGGGACTCATCAACGTCCCCTGGGAGGCCGAGACCTTCAAGCACCGCGCGCTCATCCACGCGCCGATCTACTACCAGGACAAGTTCTACGGGATCCTGGAGCCGTCCGTCTTCGGCGAGCCGCGGCACTGGAGCGACGCGGACAAGGAGATCACGAGGTGGACCCAGGAACAGCTCGGTCCCATCGTGGCGGAGTACGTCGCGCAGTACGGACCCAAATGACATCTGGGAAGCAACCGTCCACGGTTCAGATCGACGATCACGCGATCGCTCGGTTGACCGTTCCGGGATACGTTGACTTCCTGGCGGCCGATGGTCGAGCCGTGTGGGCAACCAACGAGGACCGCGTCGAGAAACTGGAGTTCGATCATCCCGGTCCCGTGGCCACGATCAAGATGCCCGGACCCGGCGGGGGAATGGTCGTCTACGACGGCTCGCTCTGGGTAGCCAGTTGCAAGGAGCTCTCGGTGTATCGGTTGGACCTCGAGTCGGGGGAGGTCGCCGCCAACATTCCCACCGGCTTGGCGGATCCGACGGGCGAGTTGAGCCTGGCCGCCGGAGCGGGTTCCGTCTGGGTTCTCAGCGCGGAAGGGGTCCTCAGCCGGATCGATGTGGGCAGCAACGAGGTGGTGGCGACCGTCACGGTCCTACCTCATTCGTACTGCGCCGCGTTCGCCGACGACGCGGTGTGGATCACCAACTCGGGGACTCCCGAGGAGCCCACGTCGGGTTCGGTCCAACGGATTGACCCGAGAACGAACAAAGTGGTCGCGACGATCGCGACGGGACCGCAGCCCCGCTTTCTCGCGGCCGGGGAAGGTGCCGTCTGGACCCTGAACTGGGGCGACGGCTCAGTGACGAGAATCGATCCCGCGACCAACGACGCCGTGGCGAACTTTTCACTGGGAATGGAGGGCGGAGGTGGCGACATCGCCACGGGCGCTGGCCGGGTCTGGGTTCGCGGTACCGCGGTCCTCCTCGCCGCGATCGATCCGGCGACGAACGAGGTCACAACGATCTACGGCCCCCCGGCGGGGAGTGGTGCAGTTCGGGTGGCCGACGACCTCGTGTGGGTGACCGCCCACGACACGAAGACGGTCTGGGCCTTGCAGCCGTCCGCCACGGTGTCGACGGCTGAATAAGTTGGGTGTGTGCCGAGCATGGAGAGCGAGCACGGTGCCATGGCGGTAGCGACCGCCGTCGCACCTGCCTCTGATGACGTCGTCGCGCCCCTGACAATGCCCTGGCAGGCTCGGCGACCCCTGCTCGCGCTCGTGACCCGACGGGGCTTCGCCGGGCTCGTCACCCTTTTCATTGTTTCGGTGATCATCTTTTTCGCGACGCAGGTCCTGCCCGGCAACGCCGCCTACGCGGTCCTGGGCCGCACGGGGACTCCCGCTCACCTCCATCAGCTAGAGAAGCAACTCGGCCTGGACCGGGGCGTCTTCGCGCAGTACTGGCATTGGCTGTCGGGCCTGTTCACGGGCCGCTTGGGCACGTCGCTCGCCAGTGGACAAGGCGTGTGGTCGGTGGTCGAGCCCCGGCTAGTGAACTCGGCGATCCTCCTCGTCCTCGCCGGGGCCATCGGAACGATTATCGGCGTTGCCGCCGGCGCCGTGGCGGCGCTGCGCAAGGACGGATGGTTCGACCACGTGACATCGGTGGTCGCCCTGACGGTCACCGCTCTGCCGGAGTTTGTCATCGCGATCGCGCTGATCTCTTTGTTTGCCACGCTGGTCTCGCACCTCTTGCCCGCAGTGTCGATTATTCCGCCGGGCTCGTACGGATGGAACAACCCGAAGGCACTGATCTTGCCGGTCGCGACCTTGGTGATTGTGATCGTCCCCTACACCTTGCGCATGATGCGAGCGTCCACTATCGAGGCGCTCGAGTCCGACTACGTCGAGATGGCGCACCTGAAGGGTGTCAAGTCGTGGCGAATCCTGCTGTTCCACGCCCTGCCGAACGCCATCGCCCCAGTGATTCAAGTGATCGGACTCAACTTCTTGTACCTCGCCGGGGGGATCGTCGTCGTCGAGTACGTCTACAACTATCCGGGGATCGGCCAGGGCCTCGTCAACGCTGTCTCTAACCGCGACATCCCGGTCATCCAGTTCATCGTGATCGTGTTGGCGGCGTTCTACGTGCTCGTGAACATCCTCACGGACGTGATCGCTCTGCTGGCTACGCCAAGGCGACGGCTGACCCAATGAGCGCCACCGTCGACTCCGCCGCGCCGCCTCGGCTGCGACGCCGACAGGGTTTCGCCGCACTAGGCACCGCGGCCCGGACTCCCCGGGGGAGGGTGGGTCTCGGCATCACGGCCTTTGTGGTCTCCGTCGCCGTCATCGGTCCCTTCGTGGCGCCGTACTCGGCGACATCTTTCGTGAACGTCCCCTTCGGCAAGCCGAGTGGGAGCTCGTGGCTCGGGACGGACACGCTCGGCCGAGACGTGCTGTCACGGTTACTCGACGGCGGCTGGGTCCTGCTTCTCATGGCGCTCGCGGCGACGACATTCGGACTCGTCGTCGGCGGAACGGCCGGCATATCCGCCGCCTACCTGCGGGGACGGATCGATGGCCTCATCATGCGATCGGTCGACGTGATCCTCGCTTTCCCTTCGATCGTGTTCGCCCTGCTACTGGTGAGCCTCGTCGGTCCCAAGCTCTGGCTCATCGTCATCGCGGTCGGCCTCACTCACGCACCGCAGGTCGCGAGAGTCCTGCGCTCGGCCACGCTCGACATCTCCGAACGCGACTACGTGAAATCGATCGAACTCCAAGGTGTACGGCCCGCGAAGGTCATGTGGTCCGAGATTGTTCCGAACCTCATCTCGCCGCTCATGGTCGAGGCCGGTCTACGCCTGACCTTTTCGATCGTCATCATGTCGGGTTTGGCGTATCTCGGCTTCGGGCAGGCTCCACCAGCACCGAACTGGGGTTTCATGATCAACGAGAACCGCATAGGTCTCCAGGTCAATCCGTGGGCCGTGATCGTCCCCGCCCTGTTCATCGCGCTGCTCACCATTGGCGTGAACACGTTCACGGACTCGGTGGCTCGCGTCGCCATTGGAGTGGAGGGTCGAACCGTCGAGGCGGCCCTGATCGGTGCGACAACCCCGGAGGCCTCGTGAGCGCCGACGTACCGGTCCCGGGCCCGGACCCCACGCGCCGGTTTGACGTCGACGCGAGCAGTCGCGTTCCCGCTCGGCTCGAGGTGCGCGACCTCGAAATACGCCTGGCCGGTGACGGCTCCGACGTCGTGAGCGACGTGTCGTTCTCGGTTCGCTCGGGCGAGGTGCTCGGGGTGGTCGGGGAGTCCGGCTCGGGCAAGACGACCTTGGCCCTGGCCCTGTTGGGGTACGCGCGTCGAGGACTTGTCATCAGCTCCGGAGAGATCTTGCTGGACGGCTCGAACCTGCTGGCCATGGGTGCACAGGAGCTTCGCGAGTTACGCGGGGCGAAGGTCTCCTACGTTCCCCAGGACCCGGCCGCCGCCCTTAATCCGACCCTCAAGATCGGCACGCAGCTGCGCGAGGTGCTGAGTTCGCACCCGGGTGCGGTCGAGGGAGTCGCGGGCCGGGTGGCCGAAGTGCTGGAGGAGGTACACCTCGACGCCAACTCGGACATGCTCCGGCGTTATCCGCACCAGCTGTCGGGTGGCCAGCAACAGCGATTCGCCATTGCCATGGCGTTCGCGTGTCGCCCGTCGCTCATCGTGCTCGACGAACCAACGACCGGACTAGACGTCTCCAGCCAGCGCCACGTTCTCGAGACCATCCGCAACCTCTGCAGTTCTTACGGGGTGGCGGCGGTGTACGTGAGCCACGACCTGGCCGTGGTCGGCGATCTCGTCTCCCAAGTCGCGGTGATGTACGCCGGTCGCGTCATCGAGCTCGGCGAGACCCGGCAGATCTTCACCTGTCCCGTCCATCCGTACACCCGCGGGCTCTTGGCGGCGGCGCCGTCGCCGGAACGGGCGGAGGTCCTGATCGGCATCGATGGACACCCACCTCGCCCGGGGCGGCGGCCGACGGGCTGCTTCTTCGCTCCGCGCTGCTCGTTCGTGGTGGATCGCTGTCGCACCGAGACGCCGCTGCCGCAGTTGGTCAACGGCAGCCTCGTGCGGTGCCATCGGGCCACAGAGATCCAGTACGTGGAGCGCGAGCGGGTTATCGTCCCGGCGCTACCGCCCAGCGAGGCGAACCCCGCGGTGTCACTGCGCGCGCTCTCGGCCTCCTACGGCTACCAGCGCGTGCTGCACGACATCGACCTGGACCTGGAACCCGAGCGCTGTGTGGCCGTGGTCGGCGAGTCGGGCTCGGGGAAGACGACGCTGGCGCGCTGCATTGTCGGGTTGCATACGAACTGGACCGGCGAGATGCGTTTCGACGGAGAACCATTGGTTCCCGGAGTGAAGAAGCGACCGAAGGATGTCTTGCGCCGGGTCCAGTACATCTTCCAGAACCCGTACACGTCACTCAATCCACGAAAGACCGTCGGACAGATCCTCACCCAGCCGCTCGAACACTTCTTCGATTTGGACTCGCGCACGTGCGCCGAACGAGCGGCCAAGGTCCTGGGCGACGTCTCGCTGGGGGAGGACTTTCTCGATCGATTCCCCGATCAGCTCTCCGGCGGGGAGCGCCAGCGCGTGGCGATTGCCCGGGCACTGGTGGTCGAACCGGACGTCCTGGTGTGCGACGAGGTCACCTCGGCTCTGGACGTGTCAGTTCAAGCGGTGATCGTCGAACTTCTTCGGCAACTGCAGCGCGAGCAGCACCTGTCGATGATCTTCATCACGCACAACCTCGCCCTCGTGCGCTCCATCGCCCAGACGGCCATCGTCCTGTGCGAGGGCAAGGTGGTCGAGTCGGGAACCGTTGACCAGATCCTCGAGCACCCGACCGACCCGTACACGATTCGGCTCATCGAAGACGTCCCGAAACTCGCGGTCGCCGGCGCGCCGACGACGACTCTCGGTTAGGCGTCTCCTAGAACAGTCCCATCACGGCGTCGACAACATTGCTCGGCTGCGGGATGAAGGCATCTTCCAGCGGGGGTGAGAAGGGCACCGGGGTGTGCGCTCCCGTGACTCTCTTGATAGGGGCGCGCAGACTGGAGAACGCCAGATCGGCGACCTGGGCCGCAATGTCGGTGGCCAGCGAGCAGCGCGGATGAGACTCGTCGACCACGACCAATCGACCCGTCTTCTCAACTGATTTCACAATCGTGCCGATGTCCAGAGGCGAGTAGGTTCGCGGATCGATGACTTCTGCGTCTACGCCTTGTTCGGCGAGGAGGTTCGCTGCGTCCAGTGACGTGAGAACCATTTTTTGGACTCCGACGATGGTCACGTCGTTGCCTTCGCGAACGATGGCCGCCTCGCCAAAGGGAATGGCGTACTGCTCCTCGGGAACCTCGCACTCTGTCATGTAGAGCCGCTTGTGCTCGATGAAGATGACGGGATCGGGGTCCCGGATCGCAGTGACCAGCAGGCCTTTGGCGTCGTACGCGTTTGACGGGGCAACGACCTTGAGTCCTGGGATGTGCGTGTAGAGGGAGTAGAGCGACTGTGAGTGCTCCGCCGCTGCCCGAAACCCCGCGCCCGACACCGTGCGCACGACCATGGGCACAGAGACCTTCCCGTCGTAGACGTACCGGAGTTTGGCCGCATGGTTGAGGAGCTGGTCGAAGGACGTGCCGATGAAGTCGATGTACATGATCTCAGCGACTGGGCGAAGACCGGCAATGGCGGCACCGATGCACGCCCCGACGAATCCCGTCTCCCCGAGTGCGGAGTCAATGACTCGCTTACGTCCAAATCGAGTCTGCAGGCCCTGCGTCACGCCAAAGGGGCCACCCCACGCATCGAGGGCGGGTGGATACTGTTCGTCCCTGCCGGCACCTCCTCCAATGTCTTCGCCGATGAGGAAGACTCGGTCATCGAGGGCCATCTCGGCCGCCAACGCTTCGTTGATCGCGTCCTTCACGTTCAGTCGTCGCGACATGCTTACTCCGACCACTGTGCGTAGACGTCGCGCATGCCAACGGAAACGTCGGGAAAGGGCGCGCTCTTGGCGTCGGCAAACGCCTCGGCGACTTCACGGCTTGACGCATCGGCGATCTGATCAAGCTGTTCGGCGGAGAGCAGACCTGCGTCAAGGGCGGCCTTGCGAAAGGTGGGCAGGGGGTCACGGGAGCGCCAGTACGCCACCTCGTCTGGTGGCTTGTAGGTCTGAGTGTCACCCTCGTACTGCCCGCCGTAGCGATAGGTCATCGCTTCGATGAACACCGGACCGCCACCATCTCGCGCGTGATTGATTGCCTGAGTCGCCGCTTCGCGCACGGCCAGGACGTCCATTCCACCGACCTGAACGGTGGGAATTCGATAGGAGCCGGTCATCTCCGAGACGCTCTCGGTCAGAAGGTGGTAGTCAATCGCGGTCGTCTCGGCGTACAGGTTGTTCTCGCACACGAACACGACGGGGCAGTTGAAGAGTGATGCAAACTCCAGCGATTCGTGCCACGCCCCCTGGTGGACGGCGCCGTCGCCGAAGAACGACACCGCCACTCGATGTTCGTCGAAGTAGTTCGAGGCAAACGCCGCACCCACGGCGACGGGCAGTCCACCGGCCACGATGCCCATGGCGCCGATCATGCCCAGGTTCTGGTCGGCTACGTGCATGGAGCCTCCCTTGCCACCGCAGACCCCGGTTGTTCGACCGAAGAGTTCGCCGGCGATGGCGGGCAGGGGTACGCCTCGGGCAATGGCGTGGCCGTGATTGCGATACGTCGAGGTCAGCCAGTCGGTCGTCTCCAAGAGAGGGATGACACCCGCGGCCACGGCCTCCTCACCCATGTAGGTATGGAGATACCCTTCCGCCTCCTTGAACTCAGCAATCCTCGATACTTCCGTCTCGAAGGCCCGAATCCGAGTCATCACCGTCCATAGCGCTGAAGACTCCTCCCTTGATGGTGGAGTCACGTTGAACTCCCTGAGCTTCGTTACCGGCTTTGCCACCTTGCTCCCTTGTCCTTACCCTGAAACCATCAGCCTGACGTCGGCCCTGTCAACCTGTCGTTCTCCACGCGTTCGCAATCACGGCGAATGATCTGGCACCGGGGTCCACGTGGCCCCGCGTTCGATCGCCAAAGCCTCGAGCACGGCCCACTCGGGCCACCATCTGCGAGGTAGAAGTTGCTCCGGTCTCCGCCGCGTTTGCAGCACGATCAAGCGCGGCGGACAAGGTTGCGTTGTCGCGAGCCTGCTCTTCTAGGACGTCCACGAACGGATCGAGCGCATCGACCATCGTCGCGTCCCCGGGCGTCGCTCCGCCCGCCTTCTGGACCATGTCAAGACCTCGTCGGAATCCTCGCGCCAGCGCGCTGAGTCCGATGTCGTCGTCCGGCTCGAGGGTTGATCCCAGATTGGTGAAGAGCACCGCGTAGAGGGTGCCGGACGCCCCTGAACAGTGACGCAAGAGTGATTGGCCAAATTCGTTCAAGATGTGGCCCGCTGAGGATGCGTCCAGATCTGTGTTGGCGACCGCGGTCTCAAACAGACTGGCGACCGAATTTCCGTGATCGCCGTCGCCGACGGCTGCGTCCAAGGAGTCGAGTTCGCCCGCAGCTGCGCGCAAGCCGCGCGCGCTTCGCGTCAGGACGCCCGCCACGTCTGAGGCGCTGAGCGTGTCAGGTGGCACGGATCGCGCCCGATATCGTCAAGGCCGGCGACGAGCAGTCCGCGTCCCATAGGTCTAGTAACTCACTGTCGAACCGGCAGATGGAGACTCCGACCCCAGCGGTGGCCAGCGTCGTTGCGTACCGTCCACACCACACCCGGTCGACGATGACGTCCCTTTGGTTCAGCCATTGCTTCGCTGCCCGTGTCACCAGAGTCACCTCCAGGACGGACATGGCGCCCGCGTCGTTCACGATGAGTCCGCAGTGCTCTCCCGCCTTGATCTCCAGATCGAGCGCAATCCGCTGGATGAGGTGTTCGGCGATTGCGTCAGCGCTGGTGATCGTGATGACGTCCCCCGTGCTATCACCGTGAACCCCGGCGCCGACCAGGGCAGTACCGACTGCGACCGAGGACACGGGCTGGCCCGTGATCGGATTCTCGGTACCACCAAGGACGGCGCTCAACGACCGAATGTTGTCACGGACTTTGATTCCGATCCGCTCGCACTCGGCGAGTGACATTCCCGCTTCGGCCGCGGCACCAACGATCTTCCACACGAAGAGGAGTCCCGAGCCTCCCCGCCGGTCGGGACCATGCACTGGCGACGTGGAGACGTCGTCCCAGAGGAGCAGCATGCGACATTCGGGATCAGTCGGTCCTAACATGCCGAGCGCCATTTCGGCACTCAAGACGTCGCCGCTGTGATTCGAGACGCACAGCAGGACACCCGCGCCGCGAGCGGCGGCCCGAATGCCTGCCGCAACATTCATCGGGCCCGGTGCCGCAAAGAGTTCACCCGGAATATTCACATCAAAGAGGCCCGGACCGACCAAACCCAACATCGCGGGCTCGTGGCCGAGACCGTTTCCGATGGCCAGACCTACTCGACCCCTTGGTTTCTCTATCGTCCGAACGATCAAGCCATCCGAGTTCAGGCGCACAAAGTCGCCCCACACGCTGACGTACCCATCGATTAACTCCGAAACCAGGCGCTGGGGGTCATTCACCAGGATGCGACGGGCCTTGTGGGTCTCAGCTCCCTCTGTCGCGATGTTGTCGTTCACGATCTGCTGAATCCCGCGCTTTCGTCCTGTTGAGATGGATGGTAACCCTAAACGAACAGTAACGCAACTAGAGATTGGCGTTATGGTGCCTTTACATTCAATGAGTGTGCGTGTTACCTTGTGCTTCGGTGGCGGTTGATGATGGGGGAGTCGTTGGCGACGACGGAACCCTCGAATGAACGGAGCAACTTAATGATCTCCAGCGCTGCGTCCAGTGCGAATGCTTCTCTTGGATCACCCTTGTCGCGAATTCGCTATATCGAAGAGGTGCTGCGCAACGAAGGGCAGGTGAAGGTCAAGAAACTCGCGTCCGACCTCCAGATCAGCGAGGTGACCGTTCGGCGGTACCTCGATCAGCTCGCCGAACGCGGTCTGGCCGAACGCTCCAGGGGAGGTGCCATCCGACTGGATGCCCCGCTGTCTGATCCGATCTTCGCGGCTCGACGAGCCGTTCAGCGCGACGCCAAGAGTCGAATCGCCAGGTGTTGTGCCGAGATGGTTCCCGACGAGGGGACGGTGTTCTTGGGTGGCGGGACGACGACGTGCGAAGTCGCCCGATTCCTCATGGTGCGACCCGACCTGACGATCTTCACGTCCAACCTCGCGGCGGCCTCACAGTATCGATCAGACGGGGCGACCGTCTTCGTCATCGGCGGTGCGATTCGTGGCGCGTCGTGCTCATTGGTCGGCGACCTCACTCGCAGCGGCGTGGGGCGCCTGTGGGCCGACTTCACCATCATCGGGGCGGATTCCATCTCCGCCACATCGGGGGCCATGACGGACAGCACCGAGGAGGCCGACGTCGCCCGGCAAATGATCGAGAACACCCGGGTAGGGGTGATGTGCGTGGTCGATGCGTCAAAATGGACCCTTCGCTCCGGCCACGTCGCGGCGTCGCCTAATGAACTGACGGCGGTCGTGAGTGACCACATTCCGGCTGCCGAGAGCCAGGCCCTCGCGAAACGTGGAGTCCAGGTCGTGGACGCGGCAACTCTCCACAACGACGCGGCCTACGCCTCATGAACGACGCGACCTCCAGGGTCAGTGTCCATAGCGCGCTCTGGGCCCAACAGTGGGGTAAGGATCTTGCCAGCTACGTCGTGAAGGCGGCTTCCCTGGGGTACAAAGGTGTCGAGATCTCCCTGCTGGGAATCGAATCGTCCAGTCTCGCCACTCTCGCTGCGACGGCGCGCGACGTCGGTGTGGAACTCAAGTGCACCACGGGACTATCTCCTGAGCACGACGTGTCAAGCGTTGATCCCTCCATCCGGGGTGCCGGCGTTGCCTTCCTGCGAAGCTGCGCCGACGTCGTGGCGACACTCGGCGCCGACCTCCTAGCCGGCGTGATCTACGCCCCGTGGGGCGTGTTTGGATCACCGGAATCCAGACGGGAACGACTCCATTGGGCCGCCGAGTCACTCGCCGCAGTGGCACCGGACTATGCAGATCGAGGTATCACGTTGGGCATTGAAGCGATCAATCGATTCGAGACGGACCTCGTCAACACCGCCACCCAGGCAATGGAACTGGCCGAAAGGATTGATGCGCCGAACGTCGGCGTACACCTGGACACGTTTCACATGAACATCGAGGAGCGAGATGTCTACGCCGCGGTGAAGCTCGCCGCGTCGCGCTTGGTCCATGTCCACGTGTCGGGATCCGATCGCGGTCGACCGGTCGCCGATCGATTCCCGTGGGAGGTCTTCTTTGGTGCCCTCAAGGAGATCGACTACCAAAAATGGATCGGAGTGGAGATGTTCGTTCAGGCGGAGATACCCGTGAGCGCGGACCTGAGAATATGGCGGACGATCGAAGCCTCACCCGACGACGCGGCTGCAGAAGCCCGGA
This sequence comes from uncultured Actinomycetota bacterium, assembly GCA_963715855.1. Lineage (GTDB taxonomy): Bacteria > Actinomycetota > Acidimicrobiia > Acidimicrobiales > RAAP-2 > RAAP-2. Next base: position 125,345 of record OY970279.1, on the reverse strand, counting down.
ACTTCATACTCGAGCAGTTCGCCCGTGTCGAACAGTAAGTCGGAAGGTTCCGCTGCGCGTGTGCGGGTGATCCTGGACTGCGATACCAAGAACGAGATAGATGACCAGGTCGCGATCGCGTACGCCCTCGGGAGCCCAAGAATTGACGTTGTCGGCGTCATCTCTGTTCAGAACACTCTCGCCAGCGGCCTCAACTCACTCGAGGTGTACCAGGAAGAGGCGGAGAGAATCGTTGCCTTGAGCGGAAGGGCGGACGTTCCCTGCTTGCGAGGAGCTGACCGGCCGATGGAGCACATCGACGATGTCGTCTCGAGCGACGGATTGGAATTCCTTCTCGCGGCGTGCCAAGAGGGACCGGTTGCACTCCTGGGAACTGGTCCCGCGACCGATCTCGCCGCCTTCGTGCAGGTTGCCCCAGTCGCGCTACAGGAGCGCGTAGAGATCATTTGGGCTGGCGGATTCCCTGATCTTGAAACGTGGAACGCGCATAAATTTGGCGAACTCAATGCTCGCGCCGACATTGCGTCGTGGCGCCGCGTATTTCAAAGTGCCATCAACTTGACCGTCCTCACGGGTTGGCCGGCGGTGGAAACGGTGAAGCTGCCGTGGACTCAGTGTGTTGAGAATTTCCGCGAGCTCCGTTCCCCATTAGGTGATTACCTCGCCGACCTCTTCACCGAGTACGCCGCTCACGGAAAACCTATGGACATGGATGCCCAACGACTGGGAGAAAAGGTCCTGTGGGACATCGTCAACGTCGCAAGAGTCTCTGTCCCTGACGCCGTGGTGCTCACTGAGCACCTACTCTCCTACGTCGACCCCGCGGGGGTACCTGACTGGGACAGGGCGACTCGGTCTGCGCCATTCGCTCTTGAAGTCGATTCCGACGCCATTCTTGAAGACCTTTGGTTGGCACTGGAGAGGTTGCCGAAGACACCCTTTGCATGATCCCATTGCGCGTTTGATGCGGCCGGGAAGGTCCAACGGCGGACGCTGACACTTCGACTCCGATAGCTCCGGCTTTCTCATCGGTACCATGCAGTTATGGGCGAGACTCCGCTCGAGGAGCGGGTGAGGGCGATGTGCCTGGCGCTACCCGGGGTCACGGAGAAACTCAGTCACGGAGCACCGGCTTTCTTCATCCAGAAGCAGTTCGTGGCGTTGTGGCCGGAGGGCCATCACGACGACGAGTTTCCGCATCTCTGGTGTGCGGCCCCGCTGGGAAGCTCAGGAGATGCTGATCGAGGCGTCGCCACGGAGAATCTTTCGTCCTCCGTATGTGGGCTCTCGCGGATGGATCGGCGTACGCCTCGACGGACGAGTGGACTGGCGCGAGATTGCTGATCTTTGCGAGGAAGCGTACCGGACCGTTGCCCCGAAGAAACTCGTTGACTTGTTGGACGCGTCGACGAAACGACGCTCCTCTTCGAACCAGGGGGGCACCGTTTAAAGAATCTCCTCGTTGACTTCGTTCACACCTATCAGGCTAGTATGCTAGACTGATAGGTGTGAAGGTGCGAGATCTGAGGAGACTGCTGCGGCGATCGGGTTGCGTTGAAGTCCGCCAGACGGGATCGCATCTGATCGTGAGGTGTGGAACATGCCAAAGTGTCGTCCCGATACACGCCGGCGACCTTCCGAAGGGACCACTCGGTTCGATTCAGCGAGACCTCGCACCATGTCTAGGAGAGGATTGGATACGGAATGACTAAGACCCAAATTTTGAATACTCGCTACCACGCGACCCTGGTGCTCGACGAGTTCGGAAACTGGATTGCGGAAATTGAAGAGCTTCGTCAGGTGCACACGTTTGGCCGAACCCTAGGGAAAGCCCGTGAGTATCTGGTTGATGCACTTGCTCTTTGGCTCAACGTTCCCATTGACGATGTAAAAGGTTCAATCGACTTTCGTCCGGTGGTCCTGCCCGTCGAAGTGCAAAGTTCAGTTGATCAAGCGATTGCTTCGCGCGCACTCGCCGAGACCGCTGCAGAATACGCAGGGGCGAGTATGTCAGATGCCGCGTTAGCACTGACCAAGGTAGCTCGTCTCTCGCACCGCGACGCTGGCGAGCTGCTCGGTATCTCTCATCAACGGGTGCAGCAACTCGTCTCTGAAGGTCGCGGTCGCCGCGCTCTGACGGAAAGCGGTCCTGAGGGAGTGGCTCAAGATATTGCGCAAAATCTCAAAGAGTTCTTGCCTGGGGGATCGAAAAAGGACTTGGGTGCGCTCGTAGCGGTGGTCACACTTGGGGTCGTCATTGCCTGGTCCCAGGCACGCGAGTAGCCGACAAGTACGCGAGAATCTCAGTGGTAAGGTGGCTCGCCTAGGGGCCGTTGGCGCAGTCTGGTAGCGCACTTGCATGACACGCAAGGGGTCGCAGGTTCAAGTCCTGCACGGCCCACCAGATCACCCGGGATTTGCGGGTCGCCCGTCCGATACGGTGGGGCGATGGAGCCGCACGGGCGCCACGATGAGATTCGTCGAGTTGCGCGACAGTTGGTGGCCGAAGGCCCCCTGACCTTCGCGGCCCTCTTCAACGAACTCGATCGCCGCAACCTCCTAGAGGGTGTCCTAGTTCCAGAGTCCGATGACGTCGACCTTGACCTAGTCGACCTAATCCTGGGATTCGACGATGATCTGTGGATCGACCACGAACTCATTGTGTCGACCAGCCGGGTGCTCGCGAATACGCAGTTCACCCACGAGGTCTCCTCGTGGGACCTTGAGCGATCGATGGTCGCGGTGTCGCCGGACTTGGAGGCCCTCAACGTCGGGGTGCCAGGGACGCTGTTGGTCCCGGGAGGTGGTGAGGTCGAGATGGTCTTTCGTGACGACTCGCCCGACGCCGACGAGCACGGGTCCTGGCGCGGCCCGCCCGGATGGCTTGACCACCTCGGCGGTGCGACCCTCGCGTCGTTTCGACGCGAGGGCGCGTACCTGGTCGTCGAGCCGGTCACCGTAGTAACGGTCGGGGCCCAGGAGGTGGACGCTATCCGCCAGCTTGGACCGGCGCACGTCAACCGCGACGTGGGCACTGAGGCCCTGCCAATTCTCATGAATGTGTTGATCCGGGACGCGCGACTCTTTATCGAGCCTGTGCCGCCGCTGGGCGATCTCATGCGGGCGGCGGGTTTCGAACGCCGCGACGTCTGGTTCGGGTTGGCGGGGACTCCCTGGCTGACGCCGAGCGAGGATCACCTGGCCCACGTCAGGGAGGACCTGCTCGAGACACACGGCTTCGCCGAGTGCTGTCTGGCAGCATTTGACGCCGTCGTCGAGACGTGGTTGGTCCAGCGCCGCATCCACATTTCCCTTGACGCCGCGACCGCCGAGCGAGTGGGTGCGGCGCTCCACCACGGCGAGGTCAGTGAAGCCTTCGCCGAGTACGCGTTGGGCCGCCTTCCGCTCTCCGACGACGAGTTGGAGCGGTTCGGCCGTGACCTGTCCGAGTGCGGTCCGCCGGCGGAGGGGCCCGGTCACTATCTGCTGGCGATGAACGCCGAGCGCGACGGCGCCACCGAACTCGCCGAGAGCCACCTGCGCATCGCCACGCTGCTCGACCCTGACTACGGCAGCGCATTGAGGGAGCTCGCCTGGTACGTCGCCGATCGCGGTCGGGCCCGCGACGCTCTCGAACTCCTGCGCCGCGCTGACGTCCCACGCGACGATCCCGAGATCGCGCTCCTCACGATGATGTCGCGACCCGTAGGCCCGAGTGCCGGTCGCAATGATCCGTGCCCCTGCGGCTCGGGCCGTAAGTACAAGCAGTGTTGCCTCACGAAGGCCACTCTGAGCATGGAGCAGCGCGCGGGGTGGCTCCATCACAAGCTGGAACTCTTCGCGATGCGGCCCCAGCGCTGCGACGCGCTGGCGTCGGCACTGGAGCTCATCGAGACCGACGTCGACGACGTGCTGGAGGTTGCGGGTGACGTGGTGCTGGCGCAGGTGGCTCACGACCCGGCGACGATCGACCGGTTCTTGGTCGAGCGCGGCGTTCTTCTTCCCGACGACGAACGCGAACACTTGGAACGGTGGCGCGCCTCCCGGCTGGCCCTCTATGAGGTGGTCGAGCGTCAGGCCGGGAGGTCGTTGACCTTGCGCGATTCGCGAACGGCCGATCGTGTCACGGTGATGGAGAGAGCCGCGTCGCGCGAGCTGTCGGAGGGCGCCTTCATCATGGCTCGTGTCGTCCCGGCGGGCGATGTGAACGTCATGGTTGGCCCGGTAATGAGGATCACTCTGGCCCAACGCGCCTCGCTCCTCGAGCTACTGGACCTCGACCCGGGACCACTCGAGGTGGCCGGGTGGCTCAGCGACGCCTTTCAACCTCCGACTCTACTGAACCGCGAGGGTGAGCTTTTGGAGATGTGGTCGCTGAGCTACGACGTCGCCAGTTGGAAACGGGTCACAGCGACATTGAACAAGGAGTTCGAGTCCTCAGGGGCGGGCGTGTGGCTGGAACTGTTCGATCTCGGCGAAGAACAGATCATTCGTGCCACGCTGCGTCGCGAGGGCGACCGGCTGCTCGTCGAAGCGAACTCTCGACGGCGCGCGCAGCGCATGCAGGAGTCATTGTCCCGGCTACTTCCAGAACTCGTTCTTGTGGGGGAGGGTCAGCGAGACCTTTACGAAATGGCTCTCGAAGAGGGGGCGACCGACCGTCCAGCGACGAGAGAGAGCATCGAACCGTCCCGTCGCGAACTGGAGCGCGTGGCGCAGGCGTACATCGAAAAAGTGGAACGCGAATGGATCGAAGAACGTATCCCGGCCCTGGGGGGCCTCACTCTACTCGAGGCACTTGATGATCCGACGCGCCGCGAGGACCTCCTCGCGCTGCTGTCGGAGTTCGATCAGCGGGCGGGCCGGCTTCTCGATGACACGGGGATGAGCGCCAATCGGATCCGCGTACTTCTCGGTCTTCCGACGTCGATTCCGTAACCCCGGCAGGGGTCGCCCGTGTGGGGAAGCGTGTCGGACGACGTCATCGCGGAGATTCGACGGTCAGGCCCGCTTCGTGTGCGGCCGAGCAGAGCCGCGCGTCGTACGCGACGAATGCGGTCAAGGTGTAATGAATTGAGAGCGCACTCGCGAGATGGATGGCGTCAAGACTCCGCAGCTCACTCGGGGAGATCGTCACCGCGTGCTCGAGGACGTCTCGGTCTATTGGGAGAAGATCTAGTCCTCCCAAGAGTTGCGCGGCGGTGGGCACGGCGGTCTCGTCGAGCCGCCGACACGCGCGAAGCAGTTCGACGGGGGCCACTTGGCTGCTGATCTTGGGCACCTCAAATCGATCTAGCAACCACTGCGTCAGCGCCGAGCTCTCGGCTTCTTCGAAAACCAGCTTCACGAGGGCCGACGTGTCCAGATAGATCAATGGGGCCGGTCCTCACGCAGATCGGACAGCGCGTCCGATGCGTCGTGTTCCGTGCGGGCCGAATGGCGGTGTTCAGGAAGCCGAAATGAGGCCGTCGCCGGAGCGAGGCGCCCGGACGTAACGAGCCGGTCTCGTTCGCTGACGGACGGGTTCGGTGACACCAGCAGTGCGACCAGAGTGCCGCGCTCGGTGACCTCGACAACCTCGCCCGCCTTCACGCGGGCGAGGTAGCGGCTCGCGTGCTGTCTCAACTCTCGAACACCGATTCTGATCACCCGTGAATTGTAGCACAATGGATGCTACAAAACAGCCCGCTGCGGACTTCGGAAACGCATTGCGTGACACGCAAGGGGTCGCAGGTTCAAGTCCTGCACGGCCCACCAATGTAACCGGTTCATCGGATTCTGGTAGGGAGTTCGCGCCCTGAATCGACTCAGCAACTGAAACGACGAAGGTGCTTCAGTTGTAATTGTGAGAAAACAAACAGAAAACACCTTCGTCCTGTCCGACCCTAGTGAAATCCTCGAAGCCCTCGTCGGCTTGAAGGACGTGCGCGTGCTGCACTACGAGCGCCGGGGACCTGAAGTGGCCCTGGTCATCGAACAGGTTGTCAAAGACGCGCAGTGTCCGATGTGCCGTCGCCCGGCCCAGGTGAAGGATCGCCCCCGCGTGATCTATGTCGACCTGCCGGTGTTCGGTGCGCCGATGCGCCTCACCTGGAAGAAACATCGACTGCGCTGCACCCACGAGGACTGTCCTCAGGCCAGTTGGGTGCTGCGCGATCACCGCATCGCCGCCAAGAACTGCCTGCTCACGACCCGCGCGGCCAAGTGGGCGACCGTGCAGGTCGGCACCGGACGGACGGTCTTAGAAGTGGCCAAAGAGCTCAACTGCGACTGGCACACCGTCAACGACGCCGTCACCACCTACGGCGAGGCCCTGCTCGAGGCCGACAAGAAACGGCTCAATCGCACCAGTGCCGTCGGCCTCGACGAGACGAGTTTCGTCAAACTCGGCGGTCACCACACGGCCTACGCCACGACCGTCACCGACGTCGAGCACCACCAGATCATCGACATCCTGCCCACGCGCGACTTCGTCGACGTGGCGAGGTTCCTCAACAACCAAAGCGAAGCGTGGAAGAGTCGCGTCACCTACGGAGCCCTCGACATGTCCAACGTCTACGCCGCCGTCTACTCAGCGATTCTGCCCAAAGCGGCCCAGGTCGTCGACCCCTTCCACGTGATCTCACTCGCCAATCGGGCCCTCGACTCGGTGCGCCGACGAGTCCAGACCGAACAGACCGGACACCGCGGGCGCCGTGACGACCCGCTCTACCGGGTCCGGCGGGCGCTCCTCACGGGCGAAGAGAAACTCGATGCCAGTGCCGCGGCTCGTGTGACGTCACTCCTGGCCCTCGGGGACCCCGACGCCGAGGTGGCGATCGCCTACCGGGTGAAAGAACGGCTCCGCGATTTCTACAAGACCTTCGACGCCGCTGAGGCCCGCGCCATGCTCCAAGACCTTGAAAACCACTGTCTGCGAAAGACAATGCCACCAGAGATCCAGAAGCTCGGGCGCACCATCCGCAACTGGTTCGAGAAGATCTGCAACTTCCACCTGGCGCGAGTGAGCAACGGACCGACCGAGGCGATCAACAACCTCATCAAACGCATCAAGCGAGTCGGCTTCGGCTTTCGGAACTTCAAGAACTACCGAATACGCGCCCTGCTTTACGCGGGAAAGCCAAACTGGCGAGTGCTCGGCTCGATCGTGGTCCGATGAAGCTCACCCCATCAGAATCCGATGAGCCATGTAACCCCTGATCAAAGGAAAGTTCCTTCGAGTTTTGCTTCAGCAAGAACCGCCGTATTCGGTAAAGTGAGCAACTGCGCAAGCAACACCTCTGGTCGCGCGACCGTTGGGTCCTGATGGCGGGCAAACGGGGCAACGGCGAGGGGTCGATCTACCGCCGCGCGAGCGACGGCCGATGGCTGGGGGCGGTCTCCCTGGGTTACGACGAGCACGGTCGGGCGCGGCGCAAAGTGGTCAGCGCAAGGACTCGGGTCGAAGCCGTCCAGAAATTGAAGAAGCTTCAGCACCAACTCGAGGAGGGTCTGCCACCGCCGGACGCGAGAATGACGGTGGCTCAACTTCTCGACCGCTGGTACTCGGACGTGCTGCGCCATCAAGTGGCCTCAAGCGCGTCAGGCAACTACAAGAGCATCGCCGATCATCACATTGTTCCTTCTCTGGGACAGAAGAGAGTCGGCAGCTTGACTCCGGCCGATGTTGATCATCTCCTAGCGCAGAAAATGGACAGCGGCCTCTCGGTGTCGACGGTGAAGAGAATTCGCTCCGTCCTGGCGCAGGGGATTGGTCAAGGCGTTCGCTGGGGGTGCGTCTCGAGGAATGTCGCCGCTCTGTCGCGGTCTCCGAGGGCACCCCGTCGAGAGGGCCGGACCTTGACCCCGGACCAGGCGCATCAGTTGCTGCACGCTCTCAAGGGCCACCGCCACGAAGCGCTCTACGCCCTCATGCTCTCGACCGGGCTGCGGAAGGGAGAGACGCTAGGGCTGCAATGGAAGGATTTTGACGAATTACTTGGCGTGATCTCGGTCCGTCGCCAGCTCAAGTGGGAAGGAGGAGTGCTCTTAACGTCGGACACCAAGACCTCGAGGAGTCGCAGGACCGTCAACCTTCCGGTCCACATGATCGCAGCCCTGAAGTCGCACCGTGCCCGTCAGGCGGTGGACCGTTTGGCAACGGGCGCGGCATGGCACGCCACCGAGTTCATCTTCACGTCGAACGTGGGGACGCCGATGGATCCTCGAAACCTTCATCGAGAGTTCAGGGATATTTGCCGTGGAGCTGGCCTGGGCGACTGGCATCCGCACGAGTTGCGTCACTCTGCCGCCAGCCTCATGCTCGCTCAGGGGGTCAAGTTACAGGTCGTCAGCGAAGTCCTGGGTCACGCGTCGATTCGCATGACTGCAGACGTCTACGGGCATATTCTGGCTCCCGACCGGCAGGCGGCGGCCGAAGCAATAGACGCCGTTCTGTGGTCCAACGAAACATCGAGCTGAGAGGGGATTACTGAGTCTCGTTATCGCGGCGCACTCAATCAGAAGGACGTAGCGTTTGGCGATGGAAAAGGCCGAAAGTCAAGGACTATGGGGCACCGCCTATGCGCTGAGTCTCCTACTTCGACTCTCAGGCCTCTTAACGCTCGTCGGAACGTTCTATGTTGCCAAGAGGGTTTCGCAGGCCGGGTCGTCGTTCGGCATCACGCCGTCAAACGATCCAGCCACCTGGGTCGTGCTCGTCGGGGGAATCTTCGCCACCCTCATGATCGAGGCCGCCGGTTTCACCTTGGCAATGCTCTGTGTCATTTACGAGCGTCAGGCTCGGGAAGCTGCCCGAACCTTGTCGCCCCCTCGCGGTCAGATGCCTTCAACGTCGCCGAGATCACGGCCGCCGACGGTGTGGGACCAGGTGGCGCAGCGGGACTCCCTTCCACCAGAAGTCGTTCGCTCGGCGCCGGCTGCGGATCTGACCGGCATTCCGAGTGCGAACACGACTGTTAGGTCGAGCGGGATGTGGTACCAGTTGACGCGCAAGAGGAAGTGGTTTGGCGGGGACGGTACCTGAGCAGTGTCTGTGCATAGGTATTGGCCTGTTCGAGCCAGAGATCTCTAACAAACCTCTCTAAACCGGCTCGAATCACCATTCGACGACGTCCGATCGTAACGCTTGGTATCCGCCCAGCCATTATGAGCTGGTGAGTCCTCGTTCGCCCTAGCCTGAGTAGTTCCGCCGTCTCCACCACTGTCAACAAGAGCGATGCGCCGCAAGGCAACATCGATCCGTCGCTCCCATCCAGATTCGGTGTTCGGGACTCGTAATCGAAAACTGGTTCAGCTGGCCCGGCCGCTGCAAATTTCACGGTTCCGGTGTCAATGGGCAATCTCATGGTGCTCCTTACAGAGGAGCGAGACATTCGCCCTCTATAGAGGTAGCCAGTCGAAGTCGCGTTTTTGGGACACAATTTTCCGCGAAGACGCAAAGTTTTTTTGGAAGCCCAGGTATTTCAACGATTTTGATTTTCACTCAGTGTGCCCGAACGGACGGCTTGGCGCTTCGCGCACGCCGTCCTCGGGCACTGGGGATTCTCTCGACGAGGAGCTAGAAAAGCCCGGAGGTGATGAACACCTCTTTACGTACCAACAAGACAGGCGTGATACCGGAGCAGCGGTCCACCGGTCGATAGTTACCATGAGCGACCTCAAGAGTAAACTTGTACCCCTTCCGCGATGGTTCACTCCTCGAATCGCTTAACTCATCTACAACGCAGCCAGAGTTTGCTGCCCGGCAGATTCGAGTCTGGATACCACCTGTTTGAGACCCGCCATCCTGCCGCTACGTGACTCTCGTGATATAGGTTTACCGCTGTGGCCAGAAACTCCTTCACCTTCATAGATCTCTTCTCCGGAATAGGCGGATTCCATGCATCTCTCTCGCAGATCGGTGGAAAATGCGTCTTGGCCAGTGATAATGACCCTCATGCCTCCGTCGTCTATCAGAGAAATTGGGGCACTACTCCGAAAGGCGACATAAGAACTATCTACAAGAGAAGCGACTTCCCCGAATGCGCCGACGTTCTTGTTGCAGGTTTTCCGTGTCAGCCCTTTAGCAAGTCGGGCAAGCAGGAGGGGAGAAGCGAAGATCGAGGCACACTTGTCGATCATGCGCTTCGAATGATTGCGCGCGCAAAGCCAACGGTTGTAATTCTTGAGAATGTGCGAAACATTGTTGGCATTAAACACAGAGAGACATACACGGGCATCATTCGGAGATTGAGGCGGATGGGATACAGCGTTAGCGATGAGCCCGGGATTTTTTCACCGCACCGTATTCGACCAGAGTTTGGAGGGCGGCCTCAGACTCGGGATCGGGTGTTCATTTCGGCAACCTACTGGCCAGAGCATTCCCAACTCCGTCCCGAGTCGCTGGAGCTGCCGCCCGAAGTCTTGATTGACGACCCTCGCGAGTGGAACATTCTTGACTATCTTGACCAAGGAATAGCCGACAAGAGCACCGCCCTTCTGAGTTCGGAGGTTCAAGTTCTTGAAGCATGGGAAGTATTTCGGCAGGATATTACGAAACAGACTGGGGCCAAGCTTCCTGGCTTTCCCCTTTGGTCGGACGAGTGGTCCAATGCAAGGCGTCGTAAATATTTGGTTGAGTTGCCGTCATGGAAGACTGCATTCATTGAAAAGAATTGGCACTTCTATGACGAAAACGAGCAAACAATCAATGCTTGGCTTAAAGAATATGGGGTTCGTCGATGGGAACGTACTTCGTTCAGAAAGTTGGAGTGGCAATCCACGGAGCGAAAATCACTTTGGGACTGCGCAATCCAGTTCCGTCCCTCGGGTGTCCGCGTGAAGGACGCTACTTACCTTCCGGCGCTGGTTGCGATGAGTCAAACTTCAATAATTGGCCCGTGTCGCCGCCGGATATCCGTTCGAGAAGCCGCACGACTGCAGGGCTTTCCGGAAGATTTCGAATTTGCGGACCAATTGTCGTCTCACTCGTACAAGCAGATTGGAAACGCCGTCAATGTTGGAGTGGTCGCGCAGGTCTTGCGGGCTCATGTCCTCCGAGACGCCAAGCGCGTCAGGGAGGTGAGCCCTGGACTGTGGTCCGCAACGCGAAGAATTAGTCCACGAAGTCCTCACCTTGCTGTTCTGACTAGTGATGGCTCCTCTGCAACTGCGTCCGGCCCGAGAAGGAGCGGGTTCCGAAACGTGTCATGAGCAAGCAGGGAACCGTTGACGAGATCTGCGCGAGGTTGTCTCTGGATCCTGTCCTGTTGTTACGCGGAGGTTCGATACCAGCACAGTTCTTCGTTGCAGTTGCCAATAAACTCGGGATCGCATTTGCGGATGGCCATTCAGCTCCGGAGTTGGGCGAAAGCATCGCCGAGAGTGCTGGTCTCAAATGGGACGCGGGCTGCGATTCTCGCTCCTCACCCTCCAAAGGTGGATCGACAGTTACTGACAAGGGGCTGAGGCAGATACTTAAGGCGGCTGAGATATTGAATTCACATTCTCCAAAAGTCAGCTCAGATAAGAGCTTTGAGATCGATCTCCGACCGGATGTCTCTTCTTTGAGAATTTTCAAGAGCCTTTCCTTCACTCACTGGTACGCGCTTGGCGAATTCATTGATAACAGCATCACAAGCGCTCTCAAGAGCTAGAATCGCTCAAGGAGCGATACGGCCCTGACTATCAGTTGAATGTCGAGATCTACTTTGACGAGAAGACGTCTTCGGTGGAGATAAGGGACAACGCAGCTGGAATCTCTGAATTGGACATGCACAGGGCAATGAAAACCTCCGATGCGCCGGATGACGTGTCAATTGGACTGAGTCTTCATGGCGTAGGAATGAAGGCAGCCGGTTTTTGGCTCGGCAGGGTGATCAACGTTGAGACATTTCCCTTGGATGAGAAGAGCGGATGGACAACCCGTGTCGATCTGGACGATCTCGACGTTGAACCAGAAGATGAAGATCGAGGTCACACATTGGTTCGTCCTATACCGAAACTGCGCACTAGCGGCACAGTGATACGGGTTGAGAACTTGTGGCCCGAACGCTTTCCTAAAGGAAAGACCCCGTCCGCGATTAGGCGTTACTTGCCCTCCATCTATCGACGATTCTTGGAGCAGCATCCCGGAGATGATGCTGTCGGACGAGATCAGGATGTGAATCTGCATTTGATCTACATGGGTTCTGAGTTGACGTTTTCAATGCCGCCCTTTCTGGTTGAGCCCTTCTGGCCGAACACCAGCGGTCCCCAACCGAAAGCTGCGCCGGTTTTGTGGCATCGAGACCTCGTAATTGGTTTATCGAACGGTAAGGAAATCCAAGGATGGGTGGGAATCCTCGAGCAACTTAATCGAGAGTTGGCTGGATTATTCTTCCACTACCGCGGGAAAGGAATCGCCGGAGTTGTGCCAACCCTGAGCGATGACGATGCGCCGAGCGAAAGCAACATGCCCAGATCAAGTTACAAGCCGAGGATCATATTCGGCCAAGAAGGAAGTTACTACAGCCAAAGTTTCATTGGAGAGTTTGATCTCAGCGCATTCGGCAAAACGATTACCACTGATAAGCCTGAATGGACTTCAGACGAGGAGAGTGAATTTCTAGAAAAGTTGCTAGCGGTATTGCAAGACCCAAGAATGAACTTCTGGGAGCAGGCCAGGAACGTTCGGCGAAGGCTGCGGTCACAGCGCGAATCACGGGACGATGATCAGCTTCTCGGTGACGATATCCGGGACGCAGTTGACGCCCTTGGGGACGCAGACTTGCGCCATCTTGGCCCGAACGACAACCCACCGGGAGGTATTCCTCCTTCTGAGTTGCATGGTGGAATGGTTCAATTTGAGAAGTCGTACGTGCTGCCCGACGCGGAAGGGCATTCGCATCTCTTCACGGTGAAGGTCATTGATGGAGCCATGGGTGCACTCTTGAGTGTGCAAAGCAATCTCGGGGCCGCAGAGCACCTGATCACCATTCATGAAGACCATCCGAGCCTGTTCAAGTTTCAGCCGATGCAGGGGGAGAAACGCCAACTTCTGTGCAGAATTGCGCTTGCCATTGGAGTAAGCGAGGTCTTTATCGACGGACCCCATTCTGATCGATTTCGAAACAAATTCAATGAAATCGTTGATTACATGGGGAGGACGCGGTGACACAGTCGTATGTCCAGATTGCGCGAGACGATTCTGCCCTCGAGCGTTACTTAACTGCCAAGCGGAATGACTATGAGACGGCTAGCGGAGCAGAGCATGGTCTTTCGGACACTTCGCATCTCCGTACTGACATTTTGCACGTCTGCGACCGCATCAGCGAGTTCCTGCGAAGCGAGGGCCAGCCGAACGATAGCCAGTTGGTCTTAGGAAAGATCCAAAGCGGAAAGACCGCGCACATGTTGGGGGTCATTGCATCTCTGGTCGATTCGCCTACTTCAATGGTCATAGTCATTTCTGGTGTAAGCGGAGCTTCTGAGCGCTCAAACTCAAGACAGATTGCTTGACGATCTTGGATCGCTCCAGGGAGCGGTGAAAGTCGAGCCGGTTCCTACGCTCAAAGCGGTTCAAACAAGTGATCTCTTGGGCAATCTAGAGAGAAGGGTTGTTAATCGAATCCGGTCCGCGGCTGGAGAAATTGGTTTTCGAAAGCCTCCCCTTCCCGTCCTGGCGGTTCTCGAGTCAAAGTCAAGAGTCGACGCTCTGAAGTTGATTGTTGAGGAACTTGCTTCTCGATGTGGCGACAAGTTCAATGTGGTGATAATTGACGATGAGGCGGATCAGGCTTCCCAAAATGCGAGGGCTCGGAGACAACAGGCCTCGGCAATCTTCGCAGTACTTCGAGACATTCGCAGGTCTGCGGTAAGAAACTGCCTACTTTCATATACGGCGACACCTCAAGCCGTTTTGCTTACGGAAGAGCAAGGCCCTCTAAGACCTCGTCTGTGTTCGGTGATCAGCAATGGAGTTCAATACTTCGGTCTAGAGGATCTCATGAGCGACGCGGGGACGTCGTCGAGGCGAATCGTTCCGGACTCGGATCAACAATCAGACGAGACACCACCGGAATCTCTGCGGATCGCGATACTGGACTTCTTAGTTAAGGGGTTGGTTTTTCAGAATCGGCCCGAGGCGTTCTACGGGTGTGACAGTCGATTTGTCAACATTGCGACTCCCGCCAACTCAAGCGTCCAGATGCTGATCCATCCATCATCAAGAACTCGAAAGCACAACGTCTATTACCGCTGGGTCAAGTCAATTGTTGATGAGTTCAGTGAGCGGATGGGCGAAGGCACACGATTTCCAGATCAAGAGTTCGTTGATGAGATCCTTTTGCCTCGATACAAAGACTTACTAAAGCGTGCAGCCGTCAAGCCGTCGAAGCTTCCAGATACCCCACCGGACGAGTGGATACAGAGTCTAAGCGTCGCGTTGGCTGACGCAAAACTCTTGATCGTTAATGCCGACCTTGAAAGAGCGACTGGTGAAGAGAAGATGCCATCGAAGAATCGAGACTGGGATGCCAATGCGTTCTGGTTCTTGATTGGTGGAGACATTCTTGGGCGCGGCGTTACTATTCCCACTCTCGCATCGACATATTTTGTACGTACGTCGAAGAGTCCGCAGTTCGATACCTTGAGTCAGCAAATGAGATTCTGCGGCTACCGATCACGATATGCCGGGTTCATTGACGTTTGGGCGCCGGACGAGACTTTCGAGGTGTTTGGTGAGATGTTGGATGCGAATGACGTTTTGTACGCTTATGCGGGATTATGGGACCGCGAGACTCAAGATCTCATGCAACTCCCACACCAAGCTGCATTCATTGGCGAGATACAGCCAACCAGAAGTGGCGTGTTTGACCCGCAACTGGTGCGTCTTCAGAGCGATGGGATCATTTTTCAATCCAGGTCGTTCTTCTCTCCGAATCGGGGAGTGAAGAACGCGGGTCTCCTGATCGACCTTGGCATTCTCGACGCGAGTCGAGAGAACCCGGTGACAGTTGGCAGAAGCAAGATTCAGTGGAATTTGATAAGGGACTTCAGTACGGAGGCCTTCCTTCGGATCGTTGCTATGTGGAGCGTTCACGGATCCGACATCCATCAGAAGCGCAAGGTTGCACCGCTCTTCGACGGAATCCTGGGCAGGCATGGTCTCTCGGATGCGCCACTTTCGGTCGCAATCCGCGAGCCGAACTTTGTTAGGGCGATGGCACGTCAGGAATCCCTAACGAGTTCGGGGCAGTTCCGAAGAGTCCCTTTGAAGTTAGGTGACGTGGACGCAACCGCACTTCGAGGGGAATGGGATAACTCGTATCAAGATCAGTCTCCAAAGTTGGAAGCTGGTTGGTTTGATGGACGCGAAACCGTGACGGTCTTTGGTGACCAACATCGGAATCTGCGAACCCTAATCCCGCGGAGTGGCGTCCTAATCACTTTTGAACCCTTCGACTTGTCGGTAGGTTCGACCGATGCTGTCGTAGGATTCGGCATCGCTATGACAGTAAGCGCCCCCGAAGGTTTCAAGGTTTGGTTCTGGGGGAAGGGCAATTGACTACCTGGTCGGTGGATCAGGTCCGAGAGGCTTTGTCGTTAAGGGACGTGCTAATGGGAGGCACGTACCGTCTTCCACTTCAAGCTCCGGCCGAGTGCCTTGGCGTTGGTATTGGACCGACTCAAGCAATGGTGTTGCTGGTACCGGGTACCGCAGGGGTCAGCGTGGTGGAGGGTCTCCACTACCGATGGAGTCCGTGGGAAAGTGTGAAATTTGGCTCGGGTCAACAAGTTGAGGGAATTGGGTGTCTCGAGGTTCTTTATCCCGGAGTTACCAGTGAGGAAGTCGATGCGCTAAGCGCCATCTATGTTGGGATTCTGTCATTTTGCGGTCGTCCCGGTGCGGGTCGGCGAATCGACGGCGTCGTACGAGCACTCGGAACATTGTTCGAGAATCGGATGAATCCAAGACTGGCTGCGGAACGGATCGTTGGGCTAGTTGGGGAGCTGGTTGTCATCAACAGTTTCGACGACTGTGATTTGATCGTCGCGGCATGGCACAGTGCAATTGACGATCGGTATGACTTTTCTGCGGATAACAAACGGCTCGAGGTCAAGGCAACAACCAAGATTGTGCGGGAGCACATGTTC
Organism: uncultured Actinomycetota bacterium; assembly: GCA_963715855.1. Classification (GTDB taxonomy): domain Bacteria; phylum Actinomycetota; class Acidimicrobiia; order Acidimicrobiales; family RAAP-2; genus RAAP-2. Next base: position 109,229 of record OY970279.1, on the reverse strand, counting down.
CGCTCCACACAGTTGCCCGCGAATCAACCTTTAGATTTGGTCGTAGCTTCAGTGTTGGTTTCTCAGACGGCCGTTGGCACGACGATTTCAGATTTGGTCTCATTGATTGAAGTTCGAATCACTATGGAGTCGCAACGTCAGAAACTTGTCAGTCAGTGCGAAGAGATTGCCGGGAGTGACCTACATGAAGCCGATTGGTTTAGTTTCGACTTGGAGAGCGCGACCCGTTCGATTCGCTACTTTAAGTCTTCTGAGATCCCCACTTCAATTGGCGAAGAAGGAGTCGTGCGAATTGATTGGACTGCTGCACTACATGACGGTCCACGAGATGAAGTCGCTGAAATCCTAAACGGAATTAACGTCGGGTAAGAGGAACTGCTGGCGATTCAGTTGATTGCGTCAACTGAAGGCGGGGTAGACCCTGTACCTGTGGGATTGACACCACTCGCAATCGTCACACCTAACCAGCGCCCAACATTATTCAGTGCCCGGTCGATGATCACCATTTGGATCTGGAGCGTCGAGCTGAGTTTCCAGATGGACTGGCGACCCTTTCAATGCGAAAGTGCCATTTCAGCGGAGGAGTACGACACCCAGAAGGGCAGACTGTTGGATTCATAGCTGGACATTGAATATCGTCTTACCATGTATGAGTCAAGCGTAGATGTATCGCGCTTAGAACAAAACCGTGGCGCCCCATTACGCACTTGATGGAATCTGTCGCCAAAATGCAGGAGCTGTCGCCAAGTCGAACGGTGATACCGGGTGGATATCCAGCAGTGCCGACGCCTGCGTTACCTACGCAATCCGAGCGATCGCAGATTGTTGCCTTCGCCGGTGTGAGTTCGACTGCCTGATTTGGGTTGTTACTTTGGCAATAATCTCGAGTCGGGTAATTCGAGAATGCGGCCTTTGAACTGTCCAACTCGCAGCCAAGCCCGTTCTTCGATCCGAGAACGAAGAACTCTGTACTGGGCGCGGACAGGATAATGACCATTTTTGGAGCCTTCTCCGAGGTGGTCCGGGGCAGCGACACTCCAGCGAAGAACGCAACTGCTATGAGCACAATTGCTGCACTCGACTTGAGAGACTTCCAAAGAATCCGATTGGAAGTTCTTGTCACAACGACGATCATCTCACTGGCGCTGTCGCTTGTCCAAGATTATCTAGCAGGTCTTTCGTTGACGTCCTTAGAGGTACTTGGTCATTGGGATGGGGGGATTGCTATCGATTTGATTGACCATGTCAACAAATCCACAGGTGCCCCGATGATTCCGCTTCAGGTCTCGAAGTACTTGACTCACCGCTTGTCCTGGGCGAACGGTGCTCTCTGGCCGACTAATAAGCCCTACGAGCACCGTAAGTGGCTTGAGCGGCTGTGTACCCATCGAACTCCAACTGACCAATGAGGCCGCTCAAAGAGAAGTGCTCAGTCGCGAGGTACTCCTTCGCAGACTTGTATGCCTCCGTGTTCCAATTGGCACCCGCGCGTGCTACTCCATAGGAGGCCTGCACCGCCGTGTACTTGTCGAACTCCAACTGGTGAATAAGACCTTTTCTCGAGAAGGCCTGGGTACTTAGGTATTCCTTGGCAGAGAGGAGGGCCTCCCTGTTCCAGTTGGCACCCGAATGTTCCGCCCCATACGTTGCCTCGGCCGTTGAGTAACCCTCAAACTTCAACTGGGCGACAAGACCCTGAAGCGAGAATGCCTGCGTGCTGAGATAAGCCCTTGCTTCGCCGGCCGCCTCAAGATCACCCGTTGTAGCAGCGCCAGCGCCATTTGAGCTAACAAGAAGCAGAGTGCCGCTCATACACATGACAACACCGATGCCTACCGCGCCAATCTTCCTAATATTCATAGCCACAAACTCCCTCGTACAAGGATTTAGCATAGAACCGTTTGCGCGAGACTGCCGTAAAATTGATTGTGATCAGGTCTCGTAAATTGACCGGTTGGACAAATCGCTTTACACCCATGCAAGCGACAGTCACAATCGACGAATTACGCCTCGACGACAGGGAGAGGATGAATCGCAGGAATGTTCGATTCTCGGTTGAATCCAGCATTTAATCACACGAAAGTGCTTGATGCACCCGTGTGTTGGCGTTGAATGGACGCAAATGCGAGCCTGAAAGCGGGCTTCCTATAATTGACGATTACTGAGGAATCTATTTCGCACTCGGAACTCTTGTGTGGCAAGATGTTGGAGCGAACACGGAAGAAAGACAGTTGCTCTCATCTCATCGTTTTATGTCGCCATTATTGGAACCTCATTTTGGGAGGGCATGGACGCTTCAACCCTCATCCAGCAAGGCGCGGCAAAGACGGATTTGGGTGGCGGTCCCTTCGCTGTGTTTTTCGTTTGTCTCCTCATATGGATTATTGGTTTTCCCTACTACCTCGTTCATCGTGCAAGGTTCAAAGCCACTCAAGGGCGCAGCCCGTCATTGGCTGCCGCTCGTGATTCAGAGACGACGGAACATTCTGACCAAAGGGCTCGGTTTACTACATCCGTCGCGGATGAACTGAAGAAGTTCGCGGACTTGAAGGAACTGGGCTTGATCTCGACCGACGAGTTCAATGCCCAGAAGGGTCGGCTGTTGGGTTCGTAGATCTGCTAGATCTCGACTGGAGTGGAGGACTGCTGTCAATTCTGTCGACAGTTGTCGCCTCAATCAGTGGCAGCGATTTCCGCGTGCAATGATTTAGCAACGGGTCAACCAAATCTAAATTGTCAAAGTGACAGATAATTTCGGGGACGGATCACGCGAGCGTAATCCGTCTTGCTCAGTTTCGAGCTGATTCAACTGCGGTTCGAATCCGTTTCCTCCGTTAGCAACGACGTGAGTAGCGCGGCTGTCCATTGATCATAATGTATGAATGCCAATTGTGAACAACCCGTTGAAATATGGGGACAGCGGTCGTTAATGGACGTAAATGGAGGCCCCATTAATGGATGACCCAAGGGACTAATCCGTGCATAGGGATCGAGCACAAGACTCGTGCAATCACTGTGAAGGGGTCGACGAAACGTCTGTTACGGCCGAATCCCAGGAACGACCCTGAAGAATGTTGATTTGACTGTCACTGCGGTCAGATGCGCTTGAGCGAGACCCGCCTGCGTCCTACTGAAAACAATCGGATATGTTCAGATAGGGAGTTACTTAGGAGTCACATGACGGATCAACTTGTTGACGTTTCACTCGCAGCGATCGTGGTGTCATCCTTCAACAGTCGCAAGAATCTTGAAGCTGGTAGTGAGGATGGGGGCATTAATGAACTCGCCAAGAGCATCGAGTCGTTGGGTTTACTTCAGCCTCCAAGACTTCGCTCCTTAGCTGACGGCACCTTCGAAGTTGTGGCCGGTCAACGGCGGGTTCTCGCTTGCCAAAAACTAGGCATGACTTCCATTCTGGCGTTCGTCGATGACTGGAGCGACGACAAGGCGTTAAGTGCCTCTCTTGTGGAGAACCTTCAACGTGCCGATATGCACCCGATCGACAAGGCGCGGGGCTTGGACGACTTGTCCAAAAGACTTGGCTCGGAACGGGACGCTGCACGAATGACAGGCCTGGGCGTGCAAACAGTTAAAAAGTACATCTCACTTCTCTCTTTGCCTGAAGATATTCGAGCCAGGATGGGTACTGGACAAGGGCCAAGTGGCATCGGTGCAATGGCAGCGTTAGCCCGCCAGTTTGGCGATGATGAAGATGCCGCGCGCGAGGCTTGGGAGAAGGTCGGAGAATTCTCAGGATGTACCGCCGAGGCAATCTTGACGCAATCCGGAGGAGATCTCAATCGACTGGAGGAACTGCGTATGGATGCGCTCGAAGGACGATTCAATGTTCAGCGTTGTGGCTCAAGTTTGTCAACCTGCCCATGGATTTTGGAGTTGCCTAGTGCGACTCGAGACGCATTGATCGCAATTGTTAAGTCCTGAATGGATTGCATTTTCCACGAGTCAGATCACGCCTAATGTATCCATTCAAGTTTTTTTGAAGGTGCAGAGGGAAGGCGTCCTAAGGCTGGTGTGAACCGCTACATCACAAGAATGAGCAATGAAAACGCCGTTGGCGACTGAAAACCGATTCGTCAGCGGCGCCCGGTTGCCGTGGACCCCAACTTTCCGTTCGGGCGAATTCGAAGAATGAGAATAGTCGTGGGGATCGGCAAGGTCGTGGACTCCAGTACAACCTTGCATTGGCCGTTTCTGCGGATCACTCCCAACCGAGGCAAGTCAGGCATTGACATTGTTTGACTGATGACCTTGCCCACGATGCAGGCTTCTTCATGAGCGTAAGCAAGTGTTCCTTCAATAAACGCACCCGGAACGAGGATTGCGATCGCAACCACAATTCCGCGAAACAATCGAGTGGCTTTGCGCGATACGTTCCAGTCCTGTGTTCTCAGCAAATCTGTGACCAGGCCGGACAGGACTCTCATCGATTAATTTTGCTTGAGAGCTGTGACACTGCACCGTCCGACCGAAACCAAAGCCCTTCCCAACGCTCTTGGAAGCCTATAAAGAACGTTCCGCAGCCTCGACGAAGATATCGGGGGTAGAGCGCATTGCAATCAGACACCGGACAGCTATGTACCTGGTCTCTCGAATTGGGGGTTTGAATGACGGATAACGATGTTGGCGTAGCTGGTGAATTTGGGGAGTCGGAGCGACAAGAACGCAATCGCCGACTCTATAGCCGGACTCTTTCTTGGATACTCTTCGCAGGTAGGCCCCAAGGATGATTGGTGAGGCACACTCATTTGAAGGGCGATCCGAGGGGAGAAAGACATCACTAACAAGAGATGGCACGGACAGGCAACTAGCCAATACCGAACGAAGTTTCCGACTCACAACTCCTGAAGTGATATCGCTCATCGGCAGAGGCGAATTTCATCCAGTCACCGGCAATGTTATTCCAGACTTAGCGGAGCTGCTCTTCAAAAAAGCGGTTCGACAGGCGGAGGTCTCAGTTCACAAGATTACGGACGCATCAGTGCAAACGCGGAAGATCATGGACGAGCCAGAGTCCTGGATTGTTACATGGGCAATTGCCGCGCATTGCCTTGATGTCCGCGGTAAGTTCAGCGATCGCATCGATAGTTCTGTCAGTTGCGTCGGCAGAGGCTCAGCTCAATCGATGGGCAATCGAGGTTGGTGGATGGAATGGGGGTGAGAATCGATTACCAGTTGTAGAGAAGTGCAGGGCGCTTTGATCCTGAGCGGGAGTGAAGATTGATTTGGGCAGCGGGATATATCAACAACTGGCGCTGTCTTCAGCTCGTCGAGACTCCTTGGTTCATTCGAAGCCAGAAGTTGAACCATTCTTGGTTACGGGAACTGCTGCCGTAGATCCTGACCGTACATTGTCTATGGATGCACGATGCCCGTGCCACTCAGTGAGAAATTGCCCTATCGATCTCTCTGAAAAGCTCGAACGAGCGACGCCGACGTACCTACAATATTGCCCACCAGGTGATCCGGCGCAGGCTCAAAAGTGGCTTGCAGCCACAGTCCTGACTGGAGTTCGTCCCGATCCGGTCTTTTCATCTGGGGTCAGCAGCAGCGAAGCGTAGTGCGTAATTCAAACTTGAGATCAGATAATTGAGGGGAGCCGTCATGCAGGTTTCAGAAGAGCTGCGAAAGTGTGCGTGCTTTATTGAAACTGGGACCGAACAATATGTCTACCTCGGAACGGCGTTCTTTGTCAGCGTTGCTCTAGGAGTCGCGGATCAGCACGCTATCTACGTGGTGACGGCCAAGCACTGCATTGAAGTGGAAGACGATGACGATCCAGGACCAATTTTGTCAATCAAGCTTCGTCTAAATCTGATGTCAGGAGGATCGGACTTGCTGTACACGCCGATTGAGTCATGGCGACGCCATCCAGTAGCTGACGTAGCAATTCTTCCGTTAGCGCCTGACATGAGCGTCTATGACTATCTTCACTGGCCAGTCAGTGCTGCCGCCACTCGTGACTTCATTGACGGCGGGCACTATGGCCCTGGGGAGGAAGTTCTGATCACGGGTCTACTTACGTTTCATCCTGGAAGAACCCGAGTTCTGCCGATTGTTCGAGTTGGAAACATTGCGGCATTACCCGAAGACCCAGTTGCACTTTGCACTGGTGATGATATTGCTACGTTGATTGAAGTCCGATCAATCGGTGGATTGAGCGGCTCTCCCGCCTATCTCCATATGCCGGAATTCAAGCGAGATCAGGAGGGTAAGAGAGTTGCGTTGCCTGACAAAGCTGATCCGCCTGGTGCCAAAGGCGGTCCAAATCGACTCTTAGGCGTCGTTCACGGCTATCCGTTGGTTTCCCAAGACGACCCGGACAAGATGTGGACCTCGTCGGAGCCTTTGAACACGGGAATCACTGCTGTTGTTCCAGTAGAGCGAATCATCGAACTAGTAAACGATCCGGATCTGGTTGAAGAACGTGACAACTTGACCCAAGCTTTACGATAACGGAGTTACTGGGGCCCCAGTTGTCACAGAAACCAAGAGCAGGGCAATCCTTGCCAGGCCGGGGAGCCTCCGAGTTTCTCTTGCCGATCTAGCCCGTAAAACGATGGAGAATCTGACAAGTCATAAACTTGAAAGCAGCTAATGAAGTATGACTTGGAGCCGGAAGTGTTGAGTTCCATGCGACAACCACTCCTGCAACAAGAGCTGAGACTATAAGAGCGAGAAGCCCTCTTGTTAGCCACGCCCGGGCCTGCATTAGATCTGAGTGCTTATTCCGTCTCGTCCAATCAGCTAACGCTGTACCAATGAACTCGGCTTTCACCGCGGCGCGCGTGACGTCCTCAGCAGTTGCTTCCTGACAATCCGCGACCGAAGCGAGACCATAAAATCCCACGCGATCAATCTGGCTAGCTTCGAATGCCGCAATCGCTAAAAAGAAAATGGAGGAGGTTACGGGGATTAGCGCGAGCCAATACCACACGGAGTGTCCTATAGAGTGTCGCAACTGAAACGCTCCGAGGGCCAGAGAGATAGCCAACAAAGCAAGCGCTAATTGTAGAAGCCTTGAGGCCTTCTCCTCGGCCAAATTGGCGGCCCCCTCCTCACTTTCTCTGGCGCGGACTGCGATCTCAAGTACTTCCGGCAAAGCCGGTACCTTGTCAAACCAGTCCGGCAAATTGATAGTGGGTGCGACGATTCCATCATTCTCAGGAGCGCGCTTCTTGGACAGTAAGTCAAACCACGCCCGCTTGATGGCTCTGGGCCACCGACCTCGACTCTCAGACATGCGAGCCGACTAAATGGCGTGCTAACGAGGGGACTATCAGCTCTTTCGCCCTCTCGAGGAAGAGCCACGAGCCTTGAGGGTTAATTTCAAGGAAGACAGGGCCCGACGTAGTCTCTAGCCAATCCGTTATGGACATAGTGAGCCCTAGTGCGTTAGTCAACATCAATGAGTGCTCAGCCGTCTGCCTGCCTTCGATCAGTGAGAATTGTGTTCCTAGCGGATCAACTTGACGCCAGTCCAAGGTTGTGGAACCTCTCATCCGACGCCACGTCCATGCCTCATCTCCAACTACAACAACCCGAAGATCTGCTTCAGCGAGTATCAACTCTTGAAACAAAGTCGGGAAGTTGTGAACACTTTCTAGATCTTCGGACGTGATGAGATCGACAAATGGCGCGATTCCGAGTCCGGGCGAGAGGGGTTTGGCTACGACGCTTGCACCCTCCAAGAAATCTTGAGCCGCTGCGAAGCTGTTCGTGACCACATGTCTAGGGGTCAAGAAGCCAAGACTTGACGCTATTGCTAACTGGAAGAGCTTCAATTCGGCGCGTTCTGTGTCGAATGGATCATCAATGAATCGCACTCCCATGGATAGCAAGGAGCCGACGAAGATGTGCGGTGCTTCATCAACCGCCAACTGTGAATTATCGACATCGAGATGGCCAGTTGCGACGCTGCCGGTCCGCCTCCACCAAATGCTCGTCCTCATGTGTAGAGAGGCGAGCTGACCAAAGGAAGAAATTTGCAAAAGTTCTGTCTGGTAGGTGAAATCGGTATCGGCGAGGTCTGAAAAGTTGAAACGCACTGCGCGCTTGCCTAATTTGGTCAATTCATCCTGGACCTCATTACTGTGAGCGTCACCTGAGTTGGCAACAATGACCACGTCAATCAAGGTGCCAGTGTTCAACATCAGAGGGTGATCAGCATGTGCCCTCAAGAGACCGGAAATCGTATACCTCCGACTTTCGACGAGTCATCAACAAAGGAGTTGCAACGGACTCCTCCCGATTTCTAGTGCCGGGCTCGTCCGGCTCCGGGGGAGCGGGTTGTGACGGTGGCGGCGACGGTGGAGATGGAGGTGGTGGTGGTGGATGATCCGAAAGGCGAGCCCTCGTCAATGACGACTCGCCCCGCACCTTTGTTTTCGAATTGGGTTCTTGTGGCGGCGGCGGCGGTGGTGGTGGTTCGGGTGGAGACGGCACGTTCTCCCCGCGAATGAAGGTCTTGTCCTCGTTGTTTTCTCGGCGGCAAGCCATCTGCCGACTCCAGATTCGACCCAATACGGTTAAAGAAGTTCCCACTTTGGCACCATAACAAGCGTCATCACTCCTTGCCGGGTCTAGGTCCGGCGTCGATTTGGCTAGCAGTTGCCATCCAAGACGCCAGTAATCTCTTAGGAGGGCAATTATCGGTCAAGGTTTCAAGTGAGCCAGGATCTTTAACCGAAAATCCCTGAAAATATGGGAACTACGGTCATTAATGATCGTATGTGGACGCCCAACTTATGGATGACACGCACCGGAATAAGGGCTCGAGTCTTTCGGAACGCCAAGGGGTCTACTGAACCTAAGTCAGTAATGTACCTCGGGCAAGGTTGAGCAGCGGAGCAAGCGGAGGACTACTCTCGCGATGGAGTAGTCCTTCGTCAGGATTGGAGTCAAGTAATGGCACCTGCGGCAATGAAGAAGGCGCCGGCGAAGAAGGCTGCGGCGAGGAAGGCTCCTGCCAAGAAGGCCCCGGCGAAGAGAGCCCCGGCGAAGAAGGCTACGGCGAGGAAGGCTCCCGCCAAGAAGGCCCCGGCGAAGAAGGCTACGGCGAGGAAGGCTCACGCCAAGAAGGCCCCGGCGAAGAAGGCCGCGGCGAGTAAGGCTCGAACCAAGAAGTCTGCGGCGAGGAAAAGCTCCAGCCAGAAATGCCTTGGCGAGGGCCAAACGGGGAAGAGTGTCGGCATCGGGGAGAATGCGTAGTTTGGGTGAGGCTCCGCCGATTCCAAGGAAGTCCCACAAGGTTGCTGCAGCTCCTCGGATACCACGAAAGAGCGCGAAGAAGGCCGCGGCGAAGAAGCGGTGAGGTCAAATGAGCGATCTTGAGTGAAATGACGGATAAGCGCAAACGAAAGAAGAAATCGAAGACGGATTCATCCACGTCTTCCAATCAACTGGGAGCATATGTTGCGTCGGAGGTAGCGCGGGCAGAGGCGGACTATCAGAACGTTCGCAATAGAGCCCTGAATCTTGTCACCACATCAGGTGGACTTGTGGCACTTGTTTCCGGCCTTCTCGCGATCGCGGTGGGGACTTCTAAGACGGTCGTGCCCATAGATTCTCGATGGACGATCGGATCCGCGCTGGTTGCGTTTATTGTGTCGACGATCTTCTCCCTATATGTGAACCTTCCACAATCTGTGACTTCGAGTGATGAGGACGCTCTGGGTGCATTAGTTGAGTGCCACTGGGAAGATTCGGGCTGGAGCAAACAGGTGGCGTCGATACTCGTTGACTACCTGAAGTCCTTGCGTAAGGACAATGGACACACAGCGCGACTCTTGAAGGTCTCGATTAGCTTCCAGATTCTTGGTATCGCACTTGTCGGGGCCTCTGTCTTCTTGATTTTGATTCACGCAGGTTGATCAAATTAGAAAACCGTGTCTCCCGGCCGAACGCACGTTACGCCGCCTCTGCCATTTGGGCAAGGGAACTTGGGATCCCTATTCCCCCTTCGACTAGGTAGGCCATCTTCGCTGCGGAAGGAGGGTTAGCGGCCGATTTGGTTGACATTATGGCCTGTCAAAACGGTAGCGACTGTTTTGGCGCGCAATTATTGAGCAAAGGGTCAAGCGAGTCAGGATCTTCAAAGCGATGGTCGATTGCGGCGATTGACCACGTAGGTAGTTTTCGACTTGCTTCGACTCAGTCGCAGTTGGGGTATACAAACTACCTAAGCAACGAAGTAAGTATCGCGGCCGTCCCTTGGTGATAAGGTATGAATGTTAATGACAGGAATCCTTTGAAAATCTGGGTGTTACGGTCCTTAATGATCGTAGATGGAGGCCCATTTAATGGATGACACGCAAGGGGTCGCAGGTTCAAGTCCTGCACGGCCCACCAACGAAAGTCCTGATCAGGCTCATCGGATTCTGATGGGGTGAGCTTCATCGGACCACGATCGAGCCGAGCACTCGCCAGTTTGGCTTTCCCGCGTAAAGCAGGGCGCGTATTCGGTAGTTCTTGAAGTTCCGAAAGCCGAAGCCGACTCGCTTGATGCGTTTGATGAGGTTGTTGATCGCCTCGGTCGGTCCGTTGCTCACTCGCGCCAGGTGGAAGTTGCAGATCTTCTCGAACCAGTTGCGGATGGTGCGCCCGAGCTTCTGGATCTCTGGTGGCATTGTCTTTCGCAGACAGTGGTTTTCAAGGTCTTGGAGCATGGCGCGGGCCTCAGCGGCGTCGAAGGTCTTGTAGAAATCGCGGAGCCGTTCTTTCACCCGGTAGGCGATCGCCACCTCGGCGTCGGGGTCCCCGAGGGCCAGGAGTGACGTCACACGAGCCGCGGCACTGGCATCGAGTTTCTCTTCGCCCGTGAGGAGCGCCCGCCGGACCCGGTAGAGCGGGTCGTCACGGCGCCCGCGGTGTCCGGTCTGTTCGGTCTGGACTCGTCGGCGCACCGAGTCGAGGGCCCGATTGGCGAGTGAGATCACGTGGAAGGGGTCGACGACCTGGGCCGCTTTGGGCAGAATCGCTGAGTAGACGGCGGCGTAGACGTTGGACATGTCGAGGGCTCCGTAGGTGACGCGACTCTTCCACGCTTCGCTTTGGTTGTTGAGGAACCTCGCCACGTCGACGAAGTCGCGCGTGGGCAGGATGTCGATGATCTGGTGGTGCTCGACGTCGGTGACGGTCGTGGCGTAGGCCGTGTGGTGACCGCCGAGTTTGACGAAACTCGTCTCGTCGAGGCCGACGGCACTGGTGCGATTGAGCCGTTTCTTGTCGGCCTCGAGCAGGGCCTCGCCGTAGGTGGTGACGGCGTCGTTGACGGTGTGCCAGTCGCAGTTGAGCTCTTTGGCCACTTCTAAGACCGTCCGTCCGGTGCCGACCTGCACGGTCGCCCACTTGGCCGCGCGGGTCGTGAGCAGGCAGTTCTTGGCGGCGATGCGGTGATCGCGCAGCACCCAACTGGCCTGAGGACAGTCCTCGTGGGTGCAGCGCAGTCGATGTTTCTTCCAGGTGAGGCGCATCGGCGCACCGAACACCGGGAGGTCGACATAGATCACGCGGGGGCGATCCTTCACCTGGGCCGGGCGACGGCACATCGGACACTGCGCGTCTTTGACAACCTGTTCGATGACCAGGGCCACTTCAGGTCCCCGGCGCTCGTAGTGCAGCACGCGCACGTCCTTCAAGCCGACGAGGGCTTCGAGGATTTCACTAGGGTCGGACAGGACGAAGGTGTTTTCTGTTTGTTTTCTCACAATTACAACTGAAGCACCTTCGTCGTTTCAGTTGCTGAGTCGATTCAGGGCGCGAACTCCCCACCAGAATCCGATGAACCCCTGATCAACGGATAGTTCCTCGAATCAGTTCTCTTCCAGGAATCGCCGTAATCGGTAAAGTAAGCAGTTTCGTAAGCAACGACTCAAGTCGCTCAAGTCGCTCAAGTCGCTCAAGTCGCTCCATCCGCACGACCGTTGGGTCCTGATGGCGGGCAAACGGGGCAACGGCGAGGGGTCGATCTACCGCCGCGCGAGAGACGGTCGGTGGCTTGGGGCTGTTTCCCTGGGTTATGACGAGCACGGTCGGGCTCGGCGCAAGGTGGTCAGCGCTAGGACTCGGGTCGAAGCTGTCCAGAAGTTGAAGAAGCTTCAGCACCAACTCGAAGAGGGTTTGCCACCTCCGGATACGAGAATGACGGTAGCGCAACTTCTCGACCGCTGGTACTCGGACGTACTGCGCCATCAAGTGGCCCCAAGCGCGTCGGGCAACTACAAGAGCATCGCCGATCATCACATTGTTCCATCTCTCGGTCAGAAGAGAATCGGCAGCTTGACGCCGGCTGACGTTGATCATCTCCTAGCACAAAAGATGGATAGCGGCCTCTCGGTGTCGACGGTCAAGAGAATTCGCTCCGTCCTGGCGCAGGGGATTGGCCAAGGAGTTCGCTGGGGGTGCGTCTCGAGGAATGTCGCCGCTCTGTCGCGGTCTCCGAGGGCACCCCGTCGCGAGGGACGGACATTGACCCCGGCCCAGGCGCATCAGCTCCTGCACTTCCTCAAGGGTCATCGCCACGAAGCACTGTACGCCCTGATGCTCTCCACCGGGCTGCGGAAGGGGGAGACGCTGGGGCTGCAATGGAAGGATTTTGACGAATCGCTTGGCGTGATCTCCGTCCGGCGCCAGCTCAAATGGGAAGGAGGAGTGCTCATAACGTCGGACACCAAGACCTCGAGGAGTCGCCGGACCGTCAACTTGCCGGCCCCCATGATCTCAGCCCTGAAGGCCCACCGTGCCCGTCAGTCGACGGACCGATTGGCAATGGGCGGGGCCTGGCACGCGACCGAGTTCATTTTCACGTCGAACGTTGGGACGCCGATGGATCCTCGAAACCTCCATCGAGAGTTCAGGGATATCTGCCGAGGAGCTGACCTGGGGGACTGGCATCCACACGAGCTACGTCACTCGGCGGCCAGCCTCATGCTCGCTCAGGGCGTGAAGTTACAGGTCGTCAGCGAAGTCCTGGGCCATGCGTCGATCCGCATGACCGCCGATGTCTACGGGCATATCCTGGCTCCCGACCGGCACGCGGCGGCCGAAGCTATGAGCGCCGTTCTGTGGACTGACGGCCCGTGACTGACCGGGGACCTCCACAATCTCCGACTGGCGATTGGAGCGGTGGTGCAAATGATCTGCCATCGAGCTCTGCTGGCAAGTATCTCCTTCTTCGAAGTCTCCATGTCGACAAGCTCCGCCGCAACTCGAAAAGTTCCGACTTGCTGCTTCGACCAATTTGAGGTCGCAGTGGCCGGGAGCGAGTCGAGGGTATCAATGTCACTCAGTCATTTTGCGTCGGGGAGGTTAAGAAAGAGCAAAACCTTGGCCCGTGGAGACCGCGCAATAGATTGCATCAAGAGATGACGATGAATTTCGGAGATGAGAACTCAGAGACACGGGCATTGGGAATGTTGAACGCTGCACTGGGAGGCATTCATTACGAGCGAACGGGTCAGGACTCAGCCAAGACCGATGGGTTCATTCGACTCCCGGACGGGTCCGAGATTGACGTCGAGGTCTATAGAGCGGTGATTCCAGAGTTTCGGCAAGCCACTTCCGAACTGGGACGAATCAATACTCAGATTCAATTGGATCGCGGGAGTGGTTCATGGGTCGCCCTCCTCCCCACTGAAACGAATTTCAAAGAGTTTGCAAAGCTAGGCGATGACGTTTTCCAGCGATTCATTGATGAAACTCGTACCAAACCTGAGAACTCGCCGGTGCGAGAAGTCGACATCTCCGGGTTTGCACACATTGTGTTGATGCACATGGGAGGACTCGATGACACTCTCGATTTTGGGGTAACCACAGCGTCAAAGTTAAATTCTGGATTCATCAGCACTCACCCAAACTCGATAGCCGATTTTGTGGGACGAGAGATCGGCGTCCGTTCAGAGAAAGTCAAGAGACTCGTTGATCGCGCTTCCAGTGCAGGCAGGAAGGCATACATTACGGCAGTGATCGAAGAGACGGTCGATACTGGCATGAACTTTTCATTGATGGGCGCGGGCGCGTACAACCACATCAAATTGCCCGACTCCGAAATCCTCCTCCCGCCCGGTCTTGACGGATTCTGGGTAATACGGGCCGACTATGAGGTCGCCGTCGGATACGTCAAGCCTGATGGCTGGACTCGATATGACTTGCCTCGCGCATGATTTTGCAGCAATTGAATCATTGGTCCTTCCGCCGCTCTAGAGAGGGTCATTCTCGATTGAGCCGCCCCGAGCGGCGCAGGTGTGCTCTCTGGTGCTCCTATGTTTGTCAAGCCGCTGTCTGTTGTCACAGCACCCGCAAACTGCATAGACGTACCAACGCGCGCTAGACGTCAAGCAACGACTTCGAGATCGCATAGTCGGAGACACCCCTTGGTCGTTAATGTCAAGCGGCGACATCCGGACGATGGTGTGACCAGGCAATCAACTCGTCGTAGGGAGTGTCGTTCTCGAGGCATCCGTGCAGGATCCCGACCCACCGGTTGGCGAGCTGGCGGATGGCCTTGCGGTGATGCTTATCACGACCCTTCAGTTCGTCGTAGTAGGCCCGGGCGCCCGGCGAGGGTAAGAGTGAGCTGAACGCCCACTGGTCGAGCGCGCTCGCCAGTCGCTTGTTGCGGCTGTGGCGCGCGAGCACGACCCGGGACTTTCCTGAGGCCCTGGTGACCGGCGACGTGCCGGCGTAGTTTTTGCGAGACTTGGCGTCGGCGTAACGGTTCGGGTCGTCCCCGAACTCGCCCAGCACCCGAGCACCGAGGACCGTCCCCATTCCTGGAAGAGAGAGGATGACCTTGGCGCTCGGGTGCTGCTCAAAATGCGCCGACAGCGACGCCTCGAGCTTGGCGATCGACGCGTTCAGTTGGGCGATGTTGGCGACCGTCGCCTCGGTCGTGACGCCGTAGGCGTCCTCCAAGAGCGCCGGCTGGGCCAGCTGCTCGCGCCGCAGTATCTCGTGGATCCGGGTCACGCGCTGCTCGAGGAGACGTCGACGCCCCGCCTTGCGTAGGACCGTCTCGATGCGGGCCTTGGTCAGTGCGCGACCCTTGGCCGGGGTCGGGGCGATCGTGAGGATCGCCACCGCGTCAGGCCCCGAAAGGTCAGTGCCGAAGGCCTCTAAGGCCCCCGGGTAGTAGTCCTTGAGGGCCGAACGCAGCGTGTTCACCTGGCGCTGGCACTCCCAGATCGTGTTCTGGTGGTTCCTCGCGAGCAGCTTGACCGCGTCGCTCAAGACGCTGTCGCCGGCGACGGCGCGGTGGTTGTGACGGTCAGTGCGCACGAGGTCCGCCAGGACTTTGGCGTCGCCCGGGTCGGACTTGGCGCCCGAGACGTGGTGTCGCTCGCGGTAGCGCGAGGCGGCCATCGGGTTGACCGCGAAGACCTGGTAGCCCGCCGCCACAAGTGCTGTGACGAGCAGTCCTCGTTCAGTCTCGATGCCAACGATGACACGTTCGGCGTCATTCTCTTCGCCCAGGTGCTCAGCGATCGTCGCGTGCAGCTCGTTCACACCGGCTAGCGAGTTGGGGATCTTCTTTCGCGCGAGGACGTTACCCGCTTCGTCCAGGATGCACACGTCGTGGTGGGCCTCGGCCCAGTCCACGCCAACAAAGATCATCTGGTCACCTCCTGATCGTCGTCAATGAACCTCGAGGCGGCGGTGGCGACCTAATGGACCAGTGCTCGAAGCACGACACCCCTCCAGCCTTCTCCGCCAACCTCACCAACTGATCGGGGCACGTTCTCCGACTAGAGCTTGAAGCTCAGATTGTTGTGGTGCTCACCGACCAGCGGTTCGGTGTCATCCTCTCAAAAGACGATGACGCACACCATTAGATTGTTGGTGTTGGAGGGCCGAACCGAACAATCTGACTGGTGATATCAGGTCTTAGAATTGTTGAGTTTGGGCCGCCCCCTTATCGCGACCATCTCCTGTGCCAGGACGTAGCGTTTGGCGATGGAAACTCGTGAAAGCCAGGGCCTTTGGGGCACCGCTTACGCCCTAAGCCTCTTGCTTCGATTCATAGGACTCTTGACTCTCTTTGGGACGGTCTATGTTGCCTCCAGAGTGTCGCAAGCCGGATCGTCACTCGGTATCACTCCATCAAACGATCCAGCCACCTGGGTCGTACTCGTGGTTGGCATCTTCGCAACCTTGATGATTGAGGCCGCGGGATACACCCTGGCAATGCTCTGTTCCATCTACGAGCGTCAAGATCCGGAAGCCGTCCGAACCTTGACGCCCAGTCGCAATCAGGTATCCCCGGAGTCGCCCAGATCGCGGCCACCGACGGTTTGGGAAAAGGTGGCGCTGCGAGACCCCCTTCCTCCTGTGGAAGTACGATCAGTGCCGGCTCATGATCTGACCGAAACTCCGAAAGCGAACACGACCAAGGCGTCGAGCGGACTGCGGTACCAGTTGACTCGCCAAAGGAAATGGTTTGGTAAGCGCGGATCCTGAGAGGTATTTGCCTCACACGTTTGATTGTTCGAGCCAGAGATCGCTAACGAACTTCTCCAGACCGGCACGGATGACCATTCGACGACGTCCAATGGTCACGCTCGGTATCCGTCCAGACATGACGAGCTGGTGAGTTCTCGTTCGCCCAAGCCGGAGTAGATCCGCCGTCTCCACAACTGTTAGCAAGAGTGATGCGCTGGACGATGGCGAGCTCACTTCTTCGGTGAATTCGGTGAGACCGTTGCCAGAATCAGTCAAAACCTCCATTTGATGTATCCCTTCCATTTCATGACATAAACGCAACGTTTGCGCCTTGCCACGATTTTGAGCCGGAATTATTCCTTTTTCCGGTCGACGAATTACCCGTACCGACGAAGTCGAGACCGTTGGGACGCGATGCCTGCCTGCCTGCCTGCCACGAGACACTTTCACGGATCGACCACTTGCCACGAGACCCCTCCGAGAGGCAATCAGGTCTCGAGGCGTCATCGTGACGCAATAACCATGTGCTCCTCTTGAGGCGCTCAGCAACACGATTGGTCCTCTTTGCGCTTTCGGGGCTGGTCCAGGTCATCGGTGCCGTTGGATGGGTAGACGAGGACGGTGCAACCACTGTCGAGCTCAGGGCCGTCGACCAGATTGCGATGAGTTACGAGATCCCCATCACGGATCCCCGGACCCATATCAATTTTCCCTCTGTTCTGCTCGTGCGCAGCGCCACCTTCGATACGAAGGATCCTGACGGGAGCGGTGTCGACGCGCCCGCGGGAATGATCTTCCTCTCCCTCCAGATGAGTTCGGGGCCAATCCAGCGACAGTACGGCCAGCCCAACTGGGGGTCCTTCTTCTCCGCGATGACACCGTTGCCCGCCACGGCCCTTCGCTACGTGGCGGCTTCGGGCCGCAGCTACCCCGTCACGAGAGTGAACCCGATTGACCAGACAAACAACTTCAGCAGTGCCACCGACGACGGCTTGGTCGATGCGACTTATTACTTCACGGTGCCAATCTCGAACCGTCGCGGCACGCTCATCATCTCTTCCACTCGCACGACCGGCATGCAATACCAGGGTTTCGGTGGTGGCCCGCTGGTCCCATTGATTGTTGGCGGTCCTACCAAGGTCCCTCTGGCGTTCCCGAAGACGTTGACGGTTACCGTAACTTCTCCGAAGCGTGTTACCCCGGCTCCGGGAACAACTTTCGCCAAGGGACTCAATTTTCTCTCCAGCGGATTGAACTTCATCGCCACGGTTCTGGCCGGCCTGCTCGTCATCGTGGTCCTCCTTGCTCGGCGCCGCGAGCGTCGGCGAAATCGTCCCGTTCCCGTCGTTGTGGTGGGTGGCGCAAACCAACCACGCCCTGAGCCTTGGGACCCCGTTGACGAGCCAACAGTTGCTCAGCCACCACCCGTTAAGCCACCGACGAAGTCCGTCGATTCCAATTTCGCGATGCTGCGGGTTGACGTCATGGGTCCGCTTTCCATCTCGCCCGTCTACGAACGAGCCAATGATCCGGTGCGGGCCATCGTGGCCTTTCTCGCGATGAATAGCGAACGCGTCCAGACTCTTGAGGAGATCCAAACCGCCATTTGGCCGCTCACCGAGTCGGGTGTCGATATCCAGAAAGCGGCCATGCGTAACTACATGGTGGATGCTCGAAGGACAGTGGGCGTACGGCATCTCCCCACTGCGTCGGGTCGCGCCGGCTACCAGCTCTTGGACTTTGTGACCGATTGGACCGAGTTCCAATCTCTCCTCGTCCAGGCAACAAACGTTCCCAAAGCTGAGGCCACTGCCTTGCGGCGTCAAGCTCTGGACCTGGCAAGGGGATTGCCCTTCAGCGGTGACACAACCCGCTACTTCACGTGGACCTTCACCTCGACCGTGGTGTACAAAATCGTCGAGTCCGTCGTTTCTCTCGCTCACGGTCTAGGAACCGACTTCGTGCTCGCGGGCGACCTCACCAGTGCCCAGATCGTCTTGCGTCAGGGCCTGCTCGTCGATCCCGCATCCCTGACATTGTGGGAGGACCTCACTGATGTCCTCCTGGAATCGACCGACCAAAGTCTGCTCGATCTTCACTGGAAGGCGGCGCACCTGGTGCTGAGGTCCGAGGATGTTGCCCTTCTCCGCGACCGTATAAATGGGTAGCCACTTCATCGGGCGTCTCCACCGGCGTACAGGTACCGGCGAATCTTGGCCTCGGCCCGGATGCGTCGCCTCCGGAGCGCCTGATATGTGTCACTCGACTCGCCGACGAGTGATTCGACTGATCTCTGTACACCTCGAGTGCTCTGGATGAGCGACCACTCATCATTTGAGACGATGTTCCTCTCCACTGCCCGAGACAGCAAGATCGCAGAGACGCCGACGGGCTCGGTCTCGGGCTCTGCCTTGTCGTAGTCGTCGGAGATCCGAGTGGTCGGCACGTTGTGCCACGCCATTTTTCGTTGTTCCGCCCGGGCTCTGGTGAATGACTGGCTAAGAACAAAGCCGATTCTTTCCTCGTCGACCAGTTCGTGGGTCCAGCGAAGAGCGACCGTAGCCTGAGTAAGGAGTTCGGAGACCGTGTCGTCGCTCGGCCGACCACGACACAAGCGACTGGCCATGATCTCCAATTCGGGTGAGAGCGCCACCAGCGAGATGAGCAGGAAGTCGCCATCGAGCGCTGTCCACTCGAGTAGTTCCGCAAGGACCTGACGAACCGCCGGTTCCCGGCTTTGCATGAGCAGGGCAAAATCGAAAGCGCTCGAGGCGCCCATCAAATCAAGTCGGTACGTCTCGAGCCTCTCTACAAGGTCACGTCCGGGGGAACCGCATGAACGGACCTCGAGTTCGTGGGTGAGCATGGACATGGGAGTGCTGGTTGGTTTCATGTCCGTAGAGGACCAATATGAGTTCACGAAAAAGCGCATAGGGTTCGTCATGTGAACTCACAACGCGGACAATCATTGGCTTTTGCTCGATTGGGAATGACGGCTTCAGCCCCGACAGAGACTTCATAACGCATCATCAGGAGCCTTCGGGAACGCCGGAACCCGCAAGTCGACGGGCTTGAGCTCGCTCGATTCGGAGCTCGCGCTGCATCGAGAAGAAGAGTTCGGCCAGTTCGGAGGCCCTAGGGTCGTCGTAGCCCCGACCCTGGTATTGGAATGTCCCCTCCACAGCGCCGGCTTCACTTCCTGACGCCATGTAGTCCGCGCGAGCCGCGCGGAGAGCCGTGAAGGTCGTGGAGTAGCTCCTTGACTTCGTGATGAGTTGACCGGTGAAGCCGAAGACGTGGGCGTGGCGCCGCAGACGAAGAGGCCGAAGCTCCGGACGTAGGTCAAGGCCCCAGGCGGTGAGGGCGAGCTGCTGGGAGTGGGGGTCATCGACAAGGTTCCGAATCTGACGGCGACTGGTGAATTGACGGGAAAGTTCTCTCGACCCGTCGGTGGTCTTAGTCACGTACTTGGCGAGATATGACGAGACCGCTCCGGCGTCTCCTTCAGTTGATCCCAGATCCTGGACGTCGAGACGATGCCCCCAGCGATAGGCAGACTCACCCTCTCCAACAGCCGTAGCTCGTCGGAGCGACTGGCGAACAACACTTAGAAGAAGTTCGATAGTCAGCCACGCCGGCACTTGTCCGACTTTGCCAACCGGACCGTCTGCGCGCAAAATAACGTGAAAATGCATGAGTCCACGACGCTGAAGTTCGCCGACCTTGAGGTAATGCAGCTGGGCATCCGATTTGAGAAACTTTTGACGGAGTCCGCCGGCCTCGGCCAGGGTTCGGCGAATTGACTGGATCGTGTTGTTCCAGAGCTGTGACGCATGCGCATTCCACAGGACCGCTCCCTCGTAGTCGAAACACCCAACGCAGAGCGGGCGGCCCAGTTCCGGTGCATCGATTTGGTGGCGTACACGACAGCTGAGCGCACGTCCATGGGCGCACAACTGATTACCGCGCGATTGGGCCTCGGACGGGTAGTTACGAATGCAGCCACCGCGACTGTTGATCGTGTGTACCGTGCCGAAGGAGGGAGCGGTCAAGGTAATGAAAAGTCGTGGGTGCGTACTCACTTCCTCGGGAGTTCCCTTGCCGCCGAGCAGGCCCGCCGACACCAGAATCCAAGCATCCGACTGATAGGTGTATGAACAAGAGGGGCACACGACAAGGCGCCGATCCTTGCACGCGATGCGAATTGATCTGACGTCAATTTCGCCGGTTTCGAAGTTCACGAGCTCGCCGCTCAGTCGCACTGGGTGAGAGCAGCTACCCGCTAACTCGACCTCGCGCAGAAGTTTAAATCGCTCGTCGGCATTCACTGATCACTCCGAAGGGCGTTGGCGCGAGACGCGATGAGCTCAATCTCCTCATCGCTCAGATACGGAGTCATGATCAGTGCTGGCACTCCGCCTTCGGCCAAGAGGTAGCCCACGCCACGCGTCAACGGGTTGATGGTCGCCGCTGAGTACCCCTGACTCGCCCAGCCCTGGCCGAGAATCGTGTCCGACGAGTCCGAGCTGGTGCATCTCATGGCCAGCCGGAACGAGAACAGGTCTCGGATCCACGTGGGAATGATTTCGTGACTCGGCTTCTGAGTCGTTGCCACCACGATGATGCCGGCCGCTCGACCTCGCGAGACAAGGTCACGAAGGAGCTCAGCGAATTGCTCGCGGTTCTCCCTCTTGCCGCCCCGAAGGTAGAAGGCCAACTCGTCGATGACCAGTACGTGAAGGCCCTCAAGGTCTAGGGGTGTCATCTTCCGCCTTCTCGTAGCGACGAGGATGGCGTAGCGAACGTCCATAACCTTGCGAAGACCCTCCAGAGCGGCTACGGCGTCCTCTTGGCTCGCTCCCACAAAGTCATCGGCCACCAACGACCAGGCAGCCAACTCCACGTGTTTGCCATCGAGCAGGGTGAGGTGAACGGTGGGATCAAGGGCCGCGGCCGCAACGATGGTTGACAGCGCAACGGACTTGCCGGAGCCCGGCTCTCCACCAATGAGCAGATTGTGCTCCGGCAGTCCGATCGAGACCGCAAGACCATCCTGACCGACACCGAAAAGGAGGGGCTCCCACAGTGACACCTGCTCCCGCTTGACCAACGGGGAGTGAAGCGCTCGCGGGAACGCGCTCTTGCGCAGGACCGTGACCTCGACGTAGCGGGTGTTGACGGGCGAGGCCTTTATGCGTACTTCGCGAGCCCCAAGCGCGGCGGCAAGTTCGAGCGCCGAGCGCTGCAGTAGCTCCGCGTGCAGGCCGAATGGCAGTTCGACCAGGTATCGGCGACCCACCGGAAGAGCCGCCGAGCGGATGACCTTTGGCGTGGATCCATTTCGTCCGATGACCGCGCAGTGCCAGAACGCCCCGTGAAGCCACCGGTGCTCACGGTTCGTCTGCATTTGGCGAACGAGATTCTGGCGAACGTCGGGTCGCTGTTGAATGACCACCAGGGCGACAGCGGCGATCACGAGCGGTCCGAATGAGATGATCCGCGCGGATACCGCAAGGACAACGAGGGATCCTCCCGTGAGGAGGAGCTCGAGACGCCACCCCCAGATGACCGAAGCCATCCAGGGGCGACGCTGCGAGCTAAGGGGCGTGGCGCTACGCATGATTGCGTCCGTTCCATAGGCTCCACATCCACCAACTACATGCGCCGAGCAGAATGAACCCGAAGTGGGTCAGGGCCCACACAAGGAGAAATTGGATCAGCATGACGATGACGAGGAAGATGAGGAGCCGGGCCATTAGACGGCCGCCTTCACCGCTTCGATGCGGTCAGCCCGGAAGCTGACGCCGTGGTTCGCGCCCACTTCCCAGGTGGTCGCGATCAGGTTCGTGACCTTGACCATCGTGAACTCGCTGAGTCCCTTGGGCTCTCCGACGACCTTCACGGTGATCGAGTCCTTGATCCCGGTCCCCGCCGCGAAAAGTGGCACGTTGAACAGCGCAGCGCCGTTCTCGTCCAACTTTGGTGCCCGGGTCTCGTAATCGAGAACTGGTTCGGCTTGCCCGGCCGCCGCAAATTTCACGGTTCCGGTGTCAATGGGCAGTCTCATGGTGCTCCTTACAGAGGAGCGAGACATTCGCCCTCTATAGAAGAAGCCAGTCGACGAAGCGTTTTTGGTACACAATTTTCCGCGACGACGCAAAGTTTTCTCGGAAGCCCTGGTATTTCAACGAATTTGATTTTCACTCAGTGTGCCCGAACGGACGGCTTGGCGCTTCGCGCACGCCGTCCTCGGGCACTGGGGATGCTCTCGACCAGGAGCTCGAAAAGCTCGATGGGGATGAAACTGTCTTTACGTAGTAACAAGATGACTCTGGAACAGTTCGCTATCGAGATCGAGGCCGACCTCGACTGATTGACTCGCTAGCTTTACCGCCAGTTCCCGACCGAACTGGGAGAGATGCTCTCCTGGGCGCTGCACTTGGGGATTCAGATACTGGCTGAGATGAACGATGCGAGCGATCTCTTGCCCGGGACTGGCGGGAGTCATCCCTAAGAGTGGCGCAACTTCATCAACAATTGCTCGCCACTTTCGAGCGATTGCAACCTTCCTGGTAAGGTCTCTTCTGCTGCTTGCTACAGATAGGACGTACACTAATTCGAAGGCTGCACCCGAGTGCCTTTATCCGCTCGGACTGCACGGTGGTTGTGGAGACTATCGAGAAGTGGGAGCCAGTGGCTAACGAGCAGGATACCAACTGGATTGCCAACTTCCTCTGGGGCATTGCAGACGATGTCCTTCGCGACTATTTCAAGCGTGGCAAGTACGCCGATTTCATTTTGCCTATGACAGTTCTTACCCGCCTCGACACGGTCCTCGAGCCCACCAAGGCCGAGGTGCTCGCAATGCGAAAGCAACTTGACGATATGGGCGTCGTGAATCAAGAAACCGCCCTCCGTATGGCCTCTGGTCTGCCCTTCTACAACACCTCGCAGTTCTCTCTGAAGAGCCTGCGAAATCGTGCCAACCCCCAACAGTTGCACCAGGACTTCCTCGACTGGCTTGACGGATTCTCCGAGAGCGTCCAGGACATCATCGAGAATTTCAAGTTCCGCCGCAATCAAGTGCCCGACCTTGCGAAAGCCAATCTGCTCGGTCCCCTGATCGAGAAGTTCCTTAACCCGGATCTAAAGCTCACGGTTCTGGACAACCACGCGATGGGAACCGTCTTTGAAGAGCTGGTGCGCCGCTTCAATGAGGCCAATAACGAAGAGGCCGGTGAACACTGGACTCCCCGCGACGTAGTCAAACTGATGTCCAATCTCATCTTCCGTCCAATCGCCGACCAATTGACCAGCGGCACCTATCTCCTTTATGACGCAGCCCTGGGCACCGGTGGAATGCTCACCGTCGCCGAGCAGGCCCTTCGTGAGTTAGGAGCGGAGCACGGACTGGAGATCGCCACTCACCTTTACGGCCAGGAAATTAATCCCGAAACCTTCGCCATTTGCAAGTCCGACCTGCTGCTTTCGGGAGACGGGGCCCAGGCCGACAACATCCGTGGAGGTACCGAATATTCAACACTCTCGAATGACGCCTTCTCGGGACAGACCTTCGACTTTATGTTGTCGAACCCTCCCTACGGGAAGTCCTGGAAGGTCGACCTCGAACGTATGGGCGGCAAGGCCGGGCTCAACGACCCTCGATTTGTCGTGAATCACGCTGCCGACCCAGGCTTCTCCCTGGTCCCGAGGAGCAACGACGGCCAGATGCTCTTCCTCGCAAATATGGTCTCGAAACTAAAGACAACCACGGCGCTCGGCAGTCGTATCGCCGAGATCCACTCCGGGTCTTCACTCTTCACCGGTGACGCTGGTCAGGGCGAAAGTAACCTTCGCCGCTATCTTTTCGAGCGCGACCTTGTTGAGGCCATCATCCAGTTGCCCGAGAAACTCTTCTACAACACCGGCATCTCAACATACATCTGGGTGCTCGCCAATAAGAAGCCAACCCACCGCCAGGGCAAGGTCCAACTCATCGACGCCTCTGCTTGGTTCACACCGCGCCAGAAGAATCTCGGTGCCAAGAACTGTGACCTCTCTCCCGACGACATAGAGCGGATTCTCTCGACCTTCCTGGCCTTCGAGGAGACCGCGCAGTCAAAGATCTTCTTCAATGAGGATTTCGGATATCGCAAGGTGAAGATCGAGCGCCCTCTCCGGCTGCGCGCCCAACTCAGCTCTGACACTGTTGACGCGCTCCGCTTCGTCTCGGGTGACCAGGACCTCCGTCGCGAGCTCTACGAGCGTTTCGGGGACGACCTCTTCACCTCCTTCACTTCTATCAAGGCACAGGCAGAAAAGCACATTGACGATGGTGACGAGGACGACGAGGTCTCTGGCATCTCGGCCAAGGTCCGCAAGCGTCTCCTCGATGAGAAGAAGTGGGCGAGGGACTACAAGATCTACGGCGTGGCCCAGAAGCTCGCCGATGTGCTGGGCATGAAGCGATACGACGACTTCAACACCTTCTCGGCTGATGTCAATGTCTTCTTGAAGAAGGAGAAGATCAAGCTTAACCGCCGGAGAGAAGAAGGCAATATTGCAGGGCGTCTCGTGGGTGGATCCTGAGGCCCCGAAGGTCATCAAGAAGACATTCAAACCCACCAAGGTCAATCCCGATCCACTCGCAGGGCTCTTCGAAATCGAGCTGGATGGCGAGGTAGTGATCGTCCAGTACGAATCCGATTCGGAGCTTTCTGAATTCGAGCTGGTTCCGCTCACTGAAGCCGGAGGAGTTGCGGCCTTCGTAAGTCGGGAGGTGATTCCATATTCAAGCGACGCCTGGGTTGATCTTGACTCGGAGAAGATTGGCTACGAGCTGTCTTTCACCAAACACTTTTACAGGCCCGTTGTCTTGAGAGAGCTCAGTGAGATTGAAGCTGATCTTCGATCGGCAATAGATAGCAGTACGGGAGCAGTGCTAGCTGTGTTTGACAATGGCTGAAGCGCAAAACGTGAGGCTTTCCCACATTGTGGAGGTGTTGGCAGGGCAGTCGCCGCTTACGGGCTCGGTCACGCACGACTTGTCGAGCTTGCCCTTCATCCAGGGCTGTTCAGAGTTCGGAGCATTGAATCCGCTTCCTCGGGCTAGTTGTCCTAAGCCTCCGAAGATTGCCCCGTGTGGCGCGGTTCTCCTGTCTGTGCGTGCTCCTGTTGGCCGAATCAATGTAAGTAATCAGCGCATCGGTATCGGCCGAGGAGTTGCTGCGCTAATTCCGAACCAGTCAAAGGTATCGAGCGAATATCTACATTATGCACTTCTCGAATCGACTTGGCAACTCGACGTTGCCGCAACCGGATCGACCTTTGACGCAGTCTCCGGGTACGACATCCGATCTATGACGGTGCCTCTCTGGTCGCCCGACGATCAAGAATTGATTGTTCGATACTTAGACAACGCCGAGCTACGGATTGCAACAGCGATTCAAGCCAAATTGGACCTTGTCTCCTTGCTAAGGGAGCGGCGTACGGCTATTGAGACGGAGGTGCTATTCGGTGGAGCGTGGTCGTCTTTCGCTCAAACGTGGTTCGGCCAAGGCCGGGTCGATTGGGCGGTGCTTCCTGCGCGAGCGCTATTTGACGAAGTTATCGAAAGGAATACATCGGGACTCCCGATGTTGTCCGTGACAATCAACAAGGGAGTGATTCCTCAAACGGAATATATGAGTTCTGCATCATCGAAGAAGGACCAGTCGCGCACGGACCGTTCGCAGTACAAGGGCGTCCGGCCCGGCGACATTGTCTATAACAAGATGCGAGCCTGGCAAGGGCTTGCGGGCACATCCGAGTACCGGGGAATCGTTAGTCCCGCGTATGTAGTCCTCCGTCCCAAGACTGGAGTTGTTGCAACGTACTTTGGATCTGTAATGAGAACTCCACAATTCGCACGAGAAGCTGTGCGATGGTCCTACGGAATTGCCTCAGATATGTGGAGTCTTCGACCTCAACACTTCAAGACGATTCGCTTCTTGGCTCCTCCAACTGAAGTTCAGAAAGCACTCGTTATTGAACTGTTATGCAGAACTACGGAGATTGACCAAGCAATCGGGAATGAGAGCAAGCAGGTCTTCCTCCTCCGGGAGTACCGGACACGCCTGATCGCCGACGTTGTGACCGGTAGGAATGACGTGCGAGCCGACGCTGCCACTCTTCCCAATGTCGACCCCTTCGAATTGGCCCGCGCATTGAGCGGAACCTCCTCGGTAGACGATGATGTTGACGAGGAGGTGAGTGCCGATGCCGACTGATGTTTCGGAGAAGAAGCTTCGAAGACATCATCGTCGAGGCCCTCGCCGGCGTGGAAGGCGCCCCCGACACCAGGGCTGAGCCGTCCTGGAAGCGCGGGTCGCGCGCCGACTACGACGCGGGCTACGCCATTGACGTCGCCCAACTCGCAACGTTCTTAGGGGCTACTCAACCTGAGGTCGCCGGCGCCTTGGACCTCTTCAATGACGGCCCCACACGCACGAGGGCTCTTTCACGCATCCAGGGCGAGATCACTGCTCGCGGCATTGTGGACGTGCTTCGTAACGGAATCGAGCACGGTCCGCTCTCGATCAGATTGCTCTATGGAACCCCTTCTCCTGGTAACACCGTTGCCGCCGAGCTCTACCAGGAGAACCGCTTCACCGTGGTACGCCAACTCCACTTCAGCCCTCGCGATACGGCACTTTCGCTCGACATAGTTCTATTTCTCAATGGACTGCCGATTGTCACGATGGAACTAAAGAACAACCTCACCAAGCAAAGCGTTGAGGACGCGATAGAGCAGTACATGAAGGATCGCGACCCGAATGAGCTCATCTTTAAGCGCGGTAGGGCGATGGTCCACTTTGCTGTCGATGACCGCGATGTCGAGTTCTGCACTGAACTCGCCGGCGATGCCTCGTGGTTTCTGCCTTTCAATCGAGGCTATAACGACGGCGCGGGGAACCCACCCAATCCCATTGGCCTGATGACCTCGTACCTCTGGGAAAAGGTTCTCACTCCTAAGAGCCTCACCGACATTATCGAGAACTTCGCGATGCTCTACACCGAGGAAACGATGAGTATCAAGACTGGTAAGAAGTCGAAGGTCCGCCACCAGATATTCCCTCGCTTTCACCAGCTGGGCGTCGTTCGTTCACTGTTGGCTGACGCAATGGACAACGGGGCGGGCAAGCGATACCTAATCGAGCACTCCGCCGGATCTGGCAAGTCCAACTCTATTGCCTGGTTGGCCCACCAACTTGTTCGACTCGAGCACCGAGACGATCAAGGTCACCTGAGCCCAGTGTTCGACTCGGTGATCGTGGTCACTGATCGACGCGTCCTTGACAAGCAGATCTCCAATACGATCAAGCAGTTCGCACAGGTGGGCTCGACCGTCGGTCACGCGGATCACTCCGACGACCTTCGCTTGATGCTCGAGCAGGGCAAGAAGATCATCATCACCACTGTCCAGAAGTTTCCATTCATCATCGATGCAGTTGGAGATGCACATCGTACAAGCAAGTTCGCCGTCATCATCGACGAAGCCCACTCCAGTCAGAGCGGTCGTACTGCCACCGCTATGGCTCGCGCGATCACCGAACACCAAGCCGAGAAGGCAACGGCCGGAGTGAATCAGCAAGAGGCTTCAGACGCTGACGAGATCCAGGACCTCATCAACGAAGTGATGCAGACCCGCAAGACTTGCTGACCAATGCCAGCTTATTACGCCTTCACCGCCACCCCCAAGAACAAGACGCTCGAGATGTTCGGGAGTTCGACACGACGACCAAGGCGCCATCAAGCATCAGGCCATTCCACACCTACACGATGAAGCAGGCGATCGAGGAGGGCTTCATCCTCGACGTGCTTGCGAACTACACGCCGGTCAACAGCTACTACAAGCTCATCAAGACGATCGAGGACGATCCCGAGTTCGACGTCAAGCAGCGCCAAGAAGAAGCTTCGTCGCTACGTCGAAAGCCACGACCACGCGATCCGGCTCAAGGCCGAGATCATGGTCGATCACTTCCACGAGCAGGTGCATCGCCCGCCGCAAGATCGGCGGCGCAGGCCCGGGCGATGGTGGTGACCGAGCAGCATCGAACGCGCCATCCAGTACTTCACGGCGATCAGCGCCTACCTTGCCGAGCGCAAGAGTCCCTACCAAGCGATCGTCGCCTTCTCTGGCGAGCACGAGTACGGCGGGGCACGAGGTCACGCGAGGCCTCGCTCAACGGCTTTCCGAGCGTCGAAGATTGCCGAGAAGATCCAGGAGGACCCGTACCGGTTCCTGATCTGCGCCGACAAGTTTCAGACCGGCTACGACGAGCCGCTCCTGCACACGATGTACGTGGACAAGCCGCTCTCGGGCATCAAGGCGGTGCAGACGCTCTCGCGTCTCAACCGCGCGCACCCGCAGAAGCACGACTGCTTCGTGCTCGACTTCCAGAACAACAGCGAGGCGATCACCGAGGCCTTCCAGGACTTACTACCGGACGACGATTCTCGCGAGGAGACCGACCCCAACAAGCTGCACGACCTGCAAGGCGGCGCTCGACGACGCCAGGTCTACTCGTCCGAGCAGGTCGATGAGTTCGTCGAGCTGTTTCTTGGCGGCGCCGACCGCGACCAGCTCGACCCGATCCTCGATGCCTGCGTCGACGTCTACGAGACCGCGCTCGACGAGGACGAGCAAGTTGACTTCAAGGGCAAGGCCAAGGTCTTCGTCCGCACCTACGACTTCCTCGCCTCGATTCTGCCCTACACCAACGCCGACTGGGAGAAGCTGTCGATCTTCCTCAATTTGCTCATTCCCAAGCTGCCCGCGCCGAAGGAGGACGACCTCGCCAAGGGCATCCTCGAAGCCATCGACATGGACAGCTACCGCGTCGAGAAGATGTCCACCGTAAGGGTCCAACTCCCTGACGAGGAAGGACTACTCGAGCCGGTCCCGACCTCTGACGCGGCCCAACGGCCAGAACCCAAGCTCGATCGCCTCTCCAACATCATCCGGGACTTCAACGACATTTTCGGCAACATCGACTGGAGCGACAAGGACCACATCTTTCGTATCGTTACCGAAGACATCCCCGCCAAGGTCTCGGCTGACCCCGCCTACCAGAACGCGATGCGCAACAGCGACCGACAAAATGCCGTCATCGAGCACGACGCCGCACTTCTGCGGGCTATCGCTGCACTGATGAACGACGACAGCGAGCTCTTCCGTCAGTTTTCGGACAACCCCGATTTTCGCCGTTGGCTGACATCGACAATCTTCGCACTCACATACGAAGCCCAGGCTTCGTGAGCCAAACTGATTCGCATTTTTCATCGGCCCAACTGGCCAGGTCTCAAAGATCACCTAGGCGAGTCATGGTTGAACGATTCTCACTTGGTGACTCTGGCTTGGCGGGTGGACCCCAGCAGTCCCGTCTGATCGAATACTCCAAACGAATACGGTGAGCACCAAGACCACAGCGCTCAAAGCATCGGCTGGGCGATTCTGATTAGCTAGCAACGCGGGCATCAACTCGCCAGCAACCCCGTTGAAATGCATAGGAGAGAGGCAAAGGGAAACGAACTCGGTTTCCCAACCTCTGGAAGGTGATCCTCAGTTCTTGATGCCAGCGCCTAAAACTGGTATGTAGCTGCTAGTCAGACGCGCCACTCGCCAGACGAATCGTTGTGACCGCTAGGTCAAGTCGACCTACAAGTTCCATCAGCTCAAAGAAGTCGATTCTGCTTCCACAGTCTGCATAGTCAATCAGACAGGCCGCCACGGATCCGATGATCGTGCTCACAATGTAGAGATGTTCTTGTCGATTTGCCACACGACACAACTGTCGCATTGTGTAGCTTGCGGAGCAGGTATCAATTCAAAAACGAGTTTCGCCACTCAGGACCCGAGATTTCTCTTCGAGTACCTGCTGCTGCGCTGCAACCTTCGTAGATAGTGTGCCGTCGATGAAGGCCTCTGCTACTTGACCTTGTCCAGAACTACATTGCCGATGCACTACAAGGAAATTGGTGCGACCAATGCGATCGAATGAATACCTTGGTCCCCGAGAACGTAAGACCGCAGTGTGTAATGACCTCGATTCGGGTCTGGAATGCCCGCTTCTGCTGTCCGTCCAAGATGCGGGGAGCCTTCGGGAGAGCCAGTCCGATTCAATCTGATTTGCCTTTTCGTTTCGGCTTACTGAGACTCGCGTAATAGAGTGACATTCGTCGCCAGCCGTGGGATAATGTCGCATGATCAAAACACGGCCACCCCAGCGGGACTTCGAAGGCATGGAGGCCCGGCGAAAACAAGCGGCCAAGCTGTTCGCCAAGGGCGTCTCCCAGTCCGACGTCGCCCGAGAACTCGACGTCTCGCGTCAGAGCGTGAGCCGGTGGCACGAGGCGTGGTCGCGTGGTGGGGTGAAGGAACTGAAAGGTGCAGGACGCGCCGGTCGAAGGCCGTTGCTCGATAGTGCGGACCTGAGCGCGGTGGAGAAGGTTCTGCGACGTGGTCCGAGAGCCTCGGGGTTCGCCACGGACATCTGGACGCTGCCGAGGATCAGCGAAGTCATCGCAACACTCACCGGTGTCTCCTATCACCCGGGCCACGTATGGCGGATCATGGGACAGCTCGGCTGGAGCCCCCAGCGCCCGGCTCGTCGAGCGCTCGAGCGCAACGACGACGCCGTCGACAAGTGGGTCGCCACCCGCTGGCCCCGGGTAAAAAAACGCCCGACGGCGCAACGCGTGGCTGGTCTTCCAAGACGAATCAGGCATCTCGCTGACCCCGCCGGTGCGACGGACCTGGGCGCCAAAGGGACAGACGCCGATCATCCACACACCGTTCAACTGGAAGCGGATGTCCATGGCCGCGGTGCTCGCCTACGCCCCCGACGCCTCAGAAGCCAAGGTGATGTTCGGCGTTCGGCCCGGTGCCTACCACGACGTGAGCTTGATCGCGTTCATTCGTCAACTGCGTCGTCAGTTGAACGGTGACAAGATCACCTTGATCTGGGATGGTCTGCCCAGCCACCGCAGCCGAAAGATGCGAGCGTTCCTCGCCCTCCAGCGTTCCTGGCTGGTCGTCGAACGACTACCGCCCTACGCGCCCGATCTCAACCCGGTCGAGGGACTCTGGGGCAACCTCAAGGGGAACGAGTTGGCGAATCTGTGTGTCGACACCATCAGTGAAACCGAATATCACGCGCGACGAGGCGTTCGTCGAATCAGAAAGGAGAAGGACCTGGCGTTCGCGTTTCTGCGACACACGGGCCTTTCCTTATGACCAGACTGTCACTGTATTATACGAGTCTCAGTAAGTTCTGCGTCCTGTCGTCCACACGTGCCGGCGCGCTTCTGGATCTTCACGGCGCAACATGACGGGCCGGATTACGTCGAACCCGGACCCGTGAAACTCGCATCAAGTAGCATTCGCGAAGGCTTTGCCTTATCTACGAGGAGTTTCGGTTGGTCCGAGCCATTCATCCGTTCCCTGCCCGTATGGCGCCCGAGTTGGTACGGGATGTGGTCGGAGAGTCCGCACGCCCTCTTCGCGTTTTGGACCCTATGTGTGGGTCCGGTACTGTTCTCAGCCTCGGTGTGCAGCACGGACATCATGTAACGGGATACGACTTGGATCCGCTCGCAGTGCTCATGACTCGGGTGGCGACTCAAAAGGTCAAGTCCTCAGCTCTGGCGGGACTTAGTGAAGAGTGTCTTGCTACGGCTCGGCGGGCAAGGGCGACAGACGCAAGGTGGTCCGACGACGAAACGCGAGAGTTCGTGCGCTACTGGTTCGGCGAAGTGCAACGAACTAAATTGGTCAGGTTATCAAGTGCAATCAACGAATTGGAAGTCGGTCCCGAGCGGGACGCCCTTCAAATTGGTCTTAGTCGACTAATCGTGACTAAGTCACCCCGAGCATCTTTAGCCGCGGACACAGCCCATAGCCGTCCGCATCGCGTCATGGTTGAGTCTGATTTCGATATTTACACCGGCTTCAAATCATCGGTTGCGACGCTAGCCTCGACCCTTGAGGCGCGACAAATCTCCGGCACTTCGCACATCCAGCTTGGAGACGCACGAAACAAGAGGCTGTACTCTCCAGAACGCTACGACCTAGTTGTTACTTCCCCGCCCTACCTCAATGCGATCGACTACTTGCGGGGACACCGGCTGGCACTGGTATGGCTCGGGCACACTCTCGTCGAACTGCGGAGCATTCGAAGTATCTTGATCGGCGCTGAGTCTTCTCGTCGAGGAAACACAACAGAGTTCGATGAGGATCTCGTCCTACGAGTGATTAAAGACGCCGCGAACTTGGACGCCCGCATCCTTAAGATGGTAAATCGATACGCTCACGACATGCTTGAACTAGCGAGCAATATCAGCCGAAGCCTGGTTTATGGCGGACGTGCAGTCGTGGTCGTCGCCGATTCAGTCCTGAAGGGGAAGCGAATCCCGACCGGGGAAATAGTCCGACAAGCACTTTCCGAAAAGGGTCTAAAGGTGCAGTCGATCCAGACTCGGAAGATAGATTCCACACTTCGATATCTCCCCGTGTCGAAGGCCGGAGAGCAGTTGTCTAAACGTATGAAGGACGAATACGTCATCACAGTGAAGAAAGCAATGCGAAGTCGGGTATGACGAGCGAGTCGGCAAAGCTGCGACCCTACGCACGTCTTTTGACGATGCTGGGCGAGCAGCTTATCAAGAATGACCGTGTCGCGCTCACCGAGTTAGTTAAGAACTCCTATGACGCTGACGCAACGAAGGTCGAAATTCGATTTGAGGACTTCGGCCCCAACTGGGAAGTCCGACCGAATTCGCGCCTCGTTGTCACGGACAACGGCGCAGGGATGTCCCTAGAAGTGGTGTGTAACCACTGGTTGAATCCGGCGACAGACGTAAAGGCTCAGCGCAAGAAAGTGGGGCAGTCAAAGACTCCGGGCGGCCGCACCATTCAGGGCGAAAAGGGAATTGGCCGTTTCGCGATGTTCAAGCTCGGGTCCCAGGTGCAGTTGACAACTCGTGCCGAAGGTCAGGACCATGAAGTAACGACGATGTTTGACATCTCATTTCTCGACGAAGTGGAAACAGGTGACAGAAATGTCGTGTTCCTCGACGAGATTGTGCTTGAGATAGTCACGCGGGATCCCGAAGTGTTCACCGGGGCAGAAGGTCATTCAAGCCAAGGCACCCAGCTTGTTATTACTGGGTTGCGTAGCAAATGGTCCGGTCAGTCGCTCAAGGAACTGCATCAGGCGTTGCTGCGGCTCCGCCCCCTGCGCCAGTTGCTAACCGGTGTTGCGGGTAGAGACCCCCTCGATTTCAACATTGAGTACATCTTCAACGGTGAGCAGCCCATCGGATTAGAAGATCCCGATGAGCTTCTTGCGAGCGCGGCCGCTCATGCGGTTCTGAAGATAGTCGGTGCATACCGGAGTACGACTAACTGCTTCGAATTGACGATCAACGACGAGGACCGGATGGTCCCTTTGGGCTCCGCGGACATCCTCGGCCTCGCACTGTACGAGCGAGCCACAGGCGGAAAGGCTCCGCGCGTTTTTCAGTGCGGTGATTTCTCGTTCGAGCTTCTCGTTTTCGATCTGAGACCGGGAGCCGATGCCAAATATCACTTGAACCCGCTTGATGTCGAGCTGGTCAAGGGACATCGTATTTATCTTTATCGAGACGATGTCCGCGTATTGCCTTACGGTGATCCCGACGACGATTGGCTTCAATTGGACATAATCCGAGGAACTGTAAAGGCAGACCGCCTCTTAAGCAACGACCAGACGATCGGGTTCGTTTACATCACGCAAGAGGACAACTTGGGTTTGCAGGACAAAACGAGTCGCGAAGGCTTAATTGACGCCGGAGTCGCATATCGAGACTTCATCGCTCTACTCCAGTTGCTCATCAGTTACATCAGGGCAAATGACTTTGGTCGATACCTGGCCGACAGCAGCAAGCGGACCGAGGCAAAATCGCGACTATCCATCGCCATGATCGACAAGCAGTTAGCCGAGGTCAAGTCAGCCGTCGCCCGTCTTCCCGCGGCGCGGCGAGCACTCGATGAATTTGAAAAGGCCTACAAGGTTGAACGAAGTTTCATGCAAGAGCGCGTGAACCGATCCGAGGACCTTGCTGGTATTGGGCTATCTGTTGAGACTGCATCGCACGACATCATCGCGTCTGCGAACCAAGCGCAGAGACATGTGGCATTGTTGGCGCAGCAGCTGGAAGCCGAATTCGGAATGTCGCACGCAATCACGAATCGCGCCAACTCACTATTAGAGTCAATCTCGTTCATTGCCTCGCGCCTGGAAGACGTACAAGGACTCTTTGTGTCAAGTAGGAAGCGAGCCGAGGAACTTGATGTCTTGCAGTACGTCAGGAAGATTCGATCAATCTATTCACGGACGCTGGATACTTCGGGCATCACGTTCGAGATCGATGGTAGCCGCGTGCTCAAGGTGGTGGCACACGAGGCCACCCTCCTACAGATTTTCCTAAATCTGGTTGACAACGCTGTTTTCTGGCTCCAAAAGTCAGAGCCGGACACGCCTACGATTCGCGTAAAAGTTAGCGCTGACGAGCGGATGGTGATGTTTGAGGATAACGGTATCGGTATCAGCAAACTGGATGTACCATTCATTTTTGAGCCCTTCTTCTCAACCAAGGGTGATGAAGGGCGCGGCCTTGGTTTGTATATTGCGAGCCAAGTCGCGGCAAGAGACGGATTTGAACTTGATTTAGTTCAAGATTCGGCCACGAGCAATGCTGACCGAACTCCCGCCACCTTCAGATTGCGATTCGATCCGTGATGACCGCGGCAGTCGCGGATGTGCGCGGCGCAGCAGTCGTGATCGACGACAGGATTGGCCAAGAGTCCACCATAGACGACTTGCTCGACCAACTAAGTCGGGCTTCGATTCCCACTGTTCAATTGAAGCGACTCCCTCCCGTAGACTCCCTTATCCACTGGAGGCAGTTCGCTCTGATCGTCATGGATTGGGCATTGACCGATTCCGGAGAAGATTCAACGATCGAACTGCCGGTTGGCGTGACAGTACCTTCGACCCATTCAGCCACGATGGTGAGTCGCAATATCGAATTCATCACGGAACTGCTAAAACAAACAGCCCTACCGATATTTATTGCGACAAACGAGGATCCTGACTCGATCAACTCCGCCATGAGTGCGGGCGTTGCCACCGAGTACCCGACGTACGACGAGCGCGTTCACGTCTTCCGGAAGAGCGAACTGAAGCCCAATCTCTTTGAAACGATCGGAAATTGGGTAAGCTTCCCGGCCCGCGCTGAAGGTTCTTGAGTCTTGGCGACGCGCATACTCAGATGCCGAATTGGATGTGTTTCATCAGTTCAGCGAGGCACAACATGACTGGGTCGTTTCCATCCAGCGAGCCGCGACGGCAGACGAAATTTCCGCACAGGTGATGCTGCGTGACTTGATTGCTAGCAACATCTTGAATCGAATCGGTCCGCTGAAAGTCGAACTAAGTGACGCGAGTGGTGAGGAACTGAAAGATGCTGCCTCTTTGCGACGCGTCTTGCACTACAGCGCTGTCGTCCCCAACGGTTCGTTACATGCGAGCGAAGTCAGCACCGGGGACATGTTCATCGATGAAAATGCTCCAGAACCGTATCAGGTCATTCGAATCTTGCTTACGCCTGAATGCGACCTAACGCCCCGCGACTCGACTTGGCGCTTCACAACCGTGACCGCCGTCCGGAATCCTCGCGAGGGCAAGACGGACAAGAACCGTGCCGCAAATGCGTGGAAACCAAGTTCGAAGCCACTGCACTTCACTGTCAATCTGCTTACGGAGGACTGCGTTGAATACGACGTGGCAGTGAACGAATGGTCTTCCGAGTTGGTCGTCCCCGCCGATACTGAAAACGGGTTCACCATTTGGCCCGGCCATACACGAATTGGTCGCCTCCTTCCCCCCTTCTCGACGTTCCTTCAACAAAACTTTGCACTGATTGCCATTCGAAAGGGTACGCCGCGACTTCCGGCTGACTTGTATGCGACGGCCGTCGCAGAGACCGGTGCAAATGGTTCTGGTTTTGGCTCAACATTTAACGCCGCCGAAGTTAATGGCGCGAAGCTCGGCAGTCCGCAGAGCAGTTCTCGCGGACGTTGCCGCCGGTTCTTTCGAAAACTTTTTTTCGGGACTATCGAGTGAAGGATCAATCGAAGAGTGGGCCGAACATGGGCTCAATCATCGAGAATTCAGTTCAAACGAGTCTCGGCAGCGTCTACGGCCGATTTGAGATGGCTGCCTTCGGTCGAATTGACAGTTTCATCAACTGGATCGGCCAACGACCGCCCAGTAGCAAATGTTAAGACGTCACTGGCCGCGAGTGCCCTAGGTAACAATCCGACGTGGGTCCTTGCTCTCAACACATATGGGGGGAGCGCCGGCGAAGACCTCATCACCGCCTTCGACGGCTCGTGCGCTCCTTTCAGCAGTGGTCGAGCAGAAGACGATTGAAGGTGCCGGCTCCTTCGGTGATCGCAATGCCAGGTCTTCGGTGATGCGCGTCCTTGAGAAACCAAGTAATCATCGTTAACGGTTACGTGCGCACGGGAGTGAAGATAGGGACGAAATCCGCTGGAAAGAACGGCGATCGGGACGACAATGACCCATAATTCGGGCGACATCTGGATATGACACGCGAGGGGTCGACGGAGCATGTCCTGTACCGTCCGCCGTTTTACAACCCAATCTAAATCGTTCGCGAGAAATGCAGACCTCTCCCCGCTAGACAGCCTTGGCATGAATCCAGACGTCGCGAAGCGCGTCACGGTGAGGTAGTTGCGGTAAATGTTGGAGCGATGGGAATGTGAGTCGAAGATCTTGAACAGATACATCCCGCCGTACTGCCAAGAATCGAGTGGAGTCTGGCTCGATCACCCACAGTCTCGAATCGAGAGCCCGGTGGTGGAGCGCACATAGCGGCAGACCATTTCGTGAATCGTCAGAGCCGTTTCTGTTTTTCGGTCGCAGATGCGCAGCGTCTAGAACTTGCGAGACTCCAATACCACACCCAGCGCAGGCCGGGCCGTATCGACGCATCACATTGAATGCAAAGTCTCGCTGTCCTGTCCTAACCCATGTCGACGCACGTCGCTGCGAACGATGCGCGGTCAATTCGAAAGGTTGGTTCTCACCTTCGAGGAGGACGGGCCCATGAGGCTCTGCACCGAAGCTCACAGCGAACACTTGTGACGGATCATCGAAGTCATCGACCCACCCCAACACCACTCGTCTCCTTGGTCCTTCCTTGAGGATTACGAAGATCGGAACCTCTAGACGCATTGCCCACTTCATCGCTTGAATCTCACCCGCGTCTCTAGCGGATGGACGCCCGGTGGCGGGGTAGTGGTAGAGGACACCGTCTGCGGCAAGATCATCGGCGTAAGAAACTCGGTTGTGCAGGATGGCAACAGCGATGCCACATCCGTCGGGGGTCAGACTTCCAGTTCGGGCCTTGTCTACCCAAATGCCTTGGGCCCCACCGTAGATTCCGAGCTCGCGCAGCTCGCCCGGTGCTGATGCTTCAGGTTGAGTTGTCCGCAGTTGTTCCCAGACGGCGAATCGAAGACTGCACTCCTCGGCAGGTGTGCTCTGGGCTCGCGTAAGACCAAGCATTGACTGAAGCTTGCCAGGAACTCATGTGCTTAGCTACTGAACCAGCTTTTTCGACTGCATTCGAGTTGATTTTGGTCTGGTCCCACTATGTCTGTGGCAGCGCCCTGTATTAGAGGCCTATAAGCGATTTCTCCCACTACCTGCCTTCCTACCTGCTGCACTAAAGCCCACTAGGTGGCGTTTTAGTACCTGCAGTGACAACCGCGTTACTAATAAGACACTACTACGAATCTAGTAATTAAGTTAGTAGTAAGCCTTTAAAAGTAGGAAAAATGGGGATTGACATGAGTCGCTCGAAGCGGTAGGTTGCGCTCATATCCAATCAAGGAGGGATCAAAATGAGTGCACAAATAATCACTGACCTCAGGCCAGGTCAGGTCTGGCTGGCCTATGTCGAGGGCAAATGCAAGGACCGACACATGACGGGGAAGATCAGACCGGTGGTCCTTGTCGACGTCCCCGAGATCAGTTGTCTTCGGGTGGCCAGCCTCACGTCCCAGTGCGTCAACGGCCGCGGGGAGGCCCGGCAGTGCCTGCGCGAAACCTCCTCCCGCCTCCTTAGAAGAAGGTCGTATGTCTTCGAACAACTTTCGTCAATTCCAAGGATCAACCTGATCCGCTACGTCGCGCAGATCTCGGCGGCGGACGCCGAGGCCCTCTCCCAGGTGCACGGCCTGACGACCCGATGGGAGGAGCGATGAGCCTCATCAAGGCGACGACCACATTGAGGCCTCCGGGGTCGGGAAAACGCGTCACACTCATGAATGGCGCCGCGATGGGGACTGGGCGATGGAACATCGGCGAATGGGAGATCGAGCTCGGTCATGAGAACTTCCTGCGTGTGACTCACGCGCTCGAATCGCAGCTGGAAAGCGCGGCATTCTGTGGGCTGAGTTGGCCCTATGACGCACCGGACCGGGACATCGCCGACCCGTGGAACGTGGGGGTCGAAATGCGCGGGCACTTCGATAGGAGTGCCAGGCACGGGTTCATTCGGAACTTGCAGCTCTTGGGGGCCGTTGGGCCGGTCCGTTATCACGAGAGAGGGCCTGACCGATGGGCGCACCGAGGTGAGCCCCGCACTTTGCTTGTAGCTGCGAGTCCGTTCAGTGCCATTGACGAAATTACGTTTCTCCGCGGCGGTGGATTCCGCATCATGCGTCTCGAGCCGATTTTTGATTGGTAAGCTCAAGATCGGCGCTCGTTAAGTTAGAACGGGACTGCTGACCGATTCATGGATTGACACTGAACCCGTCCACCATTGGACGACTACTTGAGTTTGGTCACCATTCCGCAGAGTCCGTCACAGAAAAAGACCCGATCTCCTGTCTGAAGATTGAGTCGATCGACGGCGACGTCCTTCGTCGACGCAGTCGGGACGGGCCGTGGGGCCAGTGTGAATCAACGAATAACCCTCTCGTCCTGAGTGGTTTGACATCAAGGGATTTTTCCCCATCCCCCAGAGGATTGGACAGACGGCGCTTCCGTCGACTTGAGCTGTTGCTCGGCGATCCAGCGAAGAATCGTTGTCCACCCGACTTCGTCGCTAGGCGGGTCATGGGAATCCGATTCGCGATCGTAACTATTCCGTCCTCTTCGTGCAGCTGCACCGAAGCATCCATAGGATTCCAACGAGTCTCCCTTGAAGTGAGAGGAATCCTGTGCCATCTACCTTTAAGACAAATCCCGAGAAGTTGAGCGAGATTCTTGCGAAATGTGATTCGGGCAAGCTCCAGCTGCCCGATTTCCAACGTAGTTGGGTGTGGGACATCGATCGCCTGACATCACTTCTGGCTTCCGTTTCTAAGGGATTTCCGGTGGGAGCTCTCATGGCGCTCGAGTCGGGGGGAATCGTCAGCTTCCATCCTCGACCAATTGAAGGCGCTGCCGGTGCGTCCTTGGTTACCCCGCTAGAACTCCTACTAGACGGGCAACAAAGGGTTACGTCCTTGTATCAGGCAGCCTTGCGCTCCGAAGTCGTTGACACCGAGACTGTGAGTGGAAAGAAGCTTCGCCGGTGGTTCTACTTCGATATGGAAAAGGCACTGGATCTGTCCTGTCCGAGGGAAGAGGCGATCGTCGCCGTCCCGGAAGACAAGATGATTCGGTCAGATTTCGGACGGGTCATCGAGCTCGACCTATCATCGCCGGCCAAGGAATTCGAACATCTCCACTTTCCACTTTGCAAAGTCTTCAACACCCTCGACTGGCTTCTCGGTTATAACGCTTTCTGGACTTCACGAGCTGACGGTGGGGAGAAGATGGATCTCTTCCGTTCGTTTAATGACGCAATCATCAAGAGCTTCACTGAGTTCGATATTCCGGTCATCACTCTTGCTAAGGACACGTCAAAGGAGGCTGTTTGCATCGTCTTCGAGAAAGTCAACACAGGTGGCAAGCCATTGGATGCTTTCGAACTGATTACGGCGATTTACGCCTCTGATGGCTACGAGCTCCGTAAGGACTGGTTTGGAGACAAAGTAGTCGACGGCATCTATCATCGGTTAAGGGAAGCTTCACGTCCCGGTGAGGCCAAGGTCGGCATTCTTTCAGGGGTTGAGCCGACCGACTTCTTGCATGTCATATCGCTTTTCCACACGCGAGAGTTGCGCAGAAGAGCCGAGGCTGAAGGCAAGACAGGGAAAGAGCTTCCGCAAGTCACCGGTACTCGTGCGGCCTTGCTAGATCTTCCCCTTGACGCGTACCGAAAGTACAAGGACGTGGCCGAAGACGGCTTCAAGAGGGCCGCCAAGTTCCTCTTCAGCCTCAACATCTTTCGCGTCAAGGATCTGCCCTATCAGTCTCAGATTGTCCCGCTTGCTGCCATTTTGGGAGACCTCAAGGATGAGGCCGATCCTGCTGCGCGAAAGTCAAAGTTGGTTCAGTGGTATTGGTGCGGAGTATTCGGTGAGCTATACGGTTCGACGACCGAGACGAGAGTCGCCAAAGATTTCATCGAAGTTGGGCCCTGGCTTGAAAGCCCAACTCAAGCTCCATCGACGGTCTACGACGCGCAGTTCCGTGTGGACCGTTTGAAGTCGATGCGTATGCGGTTGTCGGCTGCCTATAAGGGCGTGAACGCATTGCTGATGCTAGAGGGTTCCCTCGATTGGCGCACAGGCAAGGAGTTTGGGCATGCCGTCTTCTTCGATGAGGCCGTCGATATACACCACGTATTTCCTCAGAAGTGGTGCAAGACACACGGCATTGAACGCACCGTCTACGACTCGATCATCAACAAGACCCCGCTCTCAAAGCGAACGAACATTGTAGTCAGCGGTGACGCTCCGTCGACCTACCTTCAGCGCCTAGAAAAGGGGATCGGCAAAGACTCGTCGATAGCACGTGCGGACCTTGAGACTTATGTCACAAGTCATCTGATTGATCCGAACTTGCTACGCGTTGACAAATTCGACGATTTCATGAGTGATCGCCAGGAGAGGTTGATCAAGCTGATTGAACGGGCCATCGGTAAGTCGGCGTCGCGTGAGCAGGTTACTGAAGAAGAGGGAGAAGAGGGATTTGACGAGGTTGACGATCTTGCGAGTTGATATTGCTCGGATCGGGTCAACTTACATTGAGACTTTCGGCCGGAGTTGCGACGGAGGAGGGAGTTATTTCCAGTTCTGACAGTCATGACTCTCCCTTAGCGGGGAGGCACAGACGAATCGGTCTCGTGGGATGCGTTAAGGGCAAAGCGTCCTCGCCACGGCTGGCAAAGGACCTCTACGTCTCGCCACTTTTTCAGGGACGGCGAGAGTACGTCAAGCGCTCCTGTGACGAGTGGTGGATCCTCTCCGCTCAGCATGGGCTGGTCGACCCTGATGAGATTCTGGCTCCGTACGACTTGGCGATGTCCGACCTTCAACGGGCTGAGCGGCGGTTGTGGAGCGACGCGGTGCTTCGAGACATCGATCAGAGGATCCGACCGCTTGCCGGCGACACATTTGAACTTCACGCGGGGGCCGACTACCGACTGTTCGGGCTTGAGGATGGCATTCGTGATCGAGGAATGATCGTGTCGAATCCCACTGAGGGCCGCAAGATGGGCGAGCAGCTCGCGTTCTATGGTGAATCTGAATGAAAGCTGACGTTCGGCGTGACACACTCGATCAGTTCTACGCCCAGTTGGCCATGTTGGAGCAAATCGTCGGAGGCAAGAGGACGCTTGCTGATTGCGACGGACAAATGGGCTGGCCGCTACGTGGTGTTTACTTCTTCTTTGAGGGGGGCGAGTTGCGCGAGGACGACGTTACGCCGCGCGTCGTGCGAGTCGGGACTCACGCCCTGCGGCCCTCGAAGTCGACGCTCTGGGGTCGACTCGCGGCTCATAGGGGCACCGTGGGCGGGCGCCGACCTGGAGGGGGGAACCACCGCGGCTCGGTGTTCCGACTCCATATCGGGACGGCCATGATGAACCAAGAGGAGTGGCCCGGAGAGGTTTGTCCCACTTGGGGGATCGGCAGCAGCGCGCACGGTCACGTAACGGTTGACGAGTATCCACTTGAAGTAGAGGTAAGTCGGCATTTGCGCGCGATGCCCTTCCTTTGGGTTGGCGTTGATGACCAACCCAACGGTTTCCGAAACCGCGCGATTGTGGAGGCCGGAGCGATCTCGCTGCTAAGCAATGAAAACCGACCTCCTATCGATTGTGCCTCTGGTCGGTGGCTTGGGCACTGTGCCAGAAGTGCTCTCATCGGACGTTCCGGACTGTGGAACGTCAACCACGTACAGGACGAACCGTCCGGGTCGTTCCTAGGCATCCTCTCCCAATCCATCGACAGATTCGACCGCAACTCCCAATAGTGGCTCTGTCCTCACGCTGGTTGACATCTGTCGACCGAACTCACAGCAGTCCCGTGTCCCACACTTCCGCAGATTCCAGTTAGACGGATATGAGAACCTAGGTGTTGGTGCAAGCCGGGGGGTTTCGGAAATGTCGCTGGATCTCGATAATTTTCTAGTGACCGTGGATCGGCGCTTCTGGAAACACATAACAGAAAAGTCGTTGATCCCAATTGATTATCCCCTCCCCACCCGTGAGGATTATCTTCGCGACGTGTATTCGCGAATCACGAGAATGGA
This sequence comes from uncultured Actinomycetota bacterium, assembly GCA_963715855.1. Taxonomy (GTDB): domain Bacteria; phylum Actinomycetota; class Acidimicrobiia; order Acidimicrobiales; family RAAP-2; genus RAAP-2. The sequence goes on along the minus strand of OY970279.1, from coordinate 66,012 downwards.
CTACGTGCCTGGTGCTCCAAGGAGTTACGTGGTTTCGTCGAAGAGTAATGGTGTTGCTCGTTTCATTCCTATCTTCGGTCCGAGGGACTATTGCGTCTACTACTTTTGCGTCAAGTCGATTGAGTCTGTTGTTGCTTTGAATAGGACTCCGGGCACCTTTGGCGGATTCCAACTTGGCGGTCCGATTCGTCGACTGGAGTCCGTTGAACTCGAAGAGGCGGCGATGATGGACGACTCAGGCTATGGCCCACCGACCGCTTTCAACAGCATGGGTTGGCGAACAGCTTGGTCAGAGTTTCAACTTCAAGCAAGGAGCCTCTACGCGTCAAGCGAGTTCAGTTGGTTTTCACAATTCGACGTTGCAAACTTCTACGACTCCATTCGCATCGACCTGCTGGAGAACCAGGTCCGTGGAGTGATGAGCAGGGAACAGTCAGATGTCGTCGATCTAATGTTTTACTTCCTCAGGAACTCCGAGCGGAGGTTTCCGGAGTACTCTCCTCGGTCGCAAGGCATACCGCAGGATGAAGTTGGGGATTGCTCACGGATTCTTGCAAACTTCTATCTAAGCGAATACGACGAACTGATGTCGGCTACATGTCAAGGATTGGGTGCGAGATACCTTCGATATGCCGACGATCAGATTGTTGCATGCCCTAGCGAACACGTTGCACGGGAAATCATCTACCGATCGTCCAAGCTTCTAAATCGTTACGGCCTCAACCTCAATGCGCACAAGGTCAGATGCCGTGATAGAGAAGCCTTCGCCCAATACTGGGCGTTTGACATCTTCAGTTTGCTCAATGATGATCCTCCCGATGTCGAAAGCGCGCTTGAGGCTTTCGATGCGCAGTTGCGTTCGCGTCGTGAATTCCGGAAGACTTCAGTGATTAAACGTCTTCTCGGATTAGAGCCGGAGCTCGTAGAGGCCTACATCGGTTTCCTGGCTGACTTGATCACAGTTGAAGACGAAGTAACGAACTATCCATTTCACTATCTCATTAAGTGCTTTGCGCGACTGCCGTCTTTGGAAGCCCGGCAACGATTCGTCGATAGACTCCTCGAATTGTCGTCGATACTCATGTGCAGTGAATATCACTTGAACGTAATCAAGTTTGCTCAACAGGTTGGCGTGGCACACGACGACATTGTGTGCGTGGAGCGCGACTTGGCCAGGCTTGAGACCCTGTAGTCACTCTTAGTCAGACAAGTTCTGCAGGAGGGACTGCTGTCGAATTGGCAGGCATCTAGACTGTGAGTATCTTCCTCAACGAAGGATGACAGTATTGGCGAAGCCTCTCCAGCCGATGGAGTCTCTATGAGTGAGACGACCGAAATCATAACCAATTGCCCCATGTGTCACGAAAGTGAAACAGACCGAGGCTTTTTATGCACGTCGTGCTGGAAGACAGTCCGAAAGTGGGCTGACGAGAGCGTTGATGGAACGTTCGAAGGTGGCAGGCTGCTTCGTTGCACCGATTGTGGAACCTTAAACGTCGTTCCTGTGGGTAATTCCGAGTTCCAGTGCTACGTGTGCAGCCACTATACGTTGAGTGCGGAATGCAAATTCTGCAGACATGCCAACTTCTTTAGTCACGTTGAGTTGATGGTTAACGATTCGCGTAGACCCGGCCAATCGGTCGATAAGCAACAGATTAAGTGTCGTCACTGTGGCAAAAGCCAACGTGTTGGCTCGATGAAGAACACACCGTTCGCCGGAAGTTTTGTTCCGAAGCGAAGCAAGAATATTTACGATAAATTTGGATTATCGACGGACGACGTCTTCGCATTTCAGGGCCGTCGTTCCATCAACGGAACATATATGTTCACATCCGGTGCTTCAGGTTTAACAAGTGGACCGCAAACAATGATTTTCGATGCCGATGCGATTCGATTCACCGCGGGACCGAACGTGTGGGAGCAGATTACCTACGAGGATCTCCAAACTATCGATATCAGAGGGCGGGGGGTCACCGTGACGACTTCGAACTTGGGACTCACGGGATTCGGTTTCGGGGTCAAGGGCGCGGTCGAAGGTATATTTTGGGCATCAGTTCTCAACAATGCATCGACGGTCAAGAAAGCTTCAGTCGAGTCAATCGTCGGCGTGGAATGGCAGAGCGGGTCGCTCGCGCTTCTCAACCGGCGGCTTGCGCCTCCTGAGTTGGCCGAGGTACTCCGCGTAAGTATGGAGAACATTCGAAAGAGTTCTCACTCTTCTGCGGTCGCCGTTCTTGACACAGCCACCAGCCCTTCTGCAGTGGAGGACATCTCGGTGAGCCTGGCTCGCCTTGCGAAACTGCGGGATGCAGGTGATCTCACAACAGAAGAGTTCGAATTGGCCAAACGGCGTCTTCTCGGATAGCACTTTCGGATAGGCCAGCCGAGCTGCTTCGAGATGGTCTGACGCCGTTTGTGTTCGACAAACTCCCTACGTCGCTAACGCGATGGCATCCTTCGAACGTTCGGATGAAGTCCTGCCAGTAGGGCCTCTGGAGCCCAGAATGAGAAGTTCATTGGCCCCCACCCTCGAGAGCGCCTCGGCACATCCGGATCGTTTTCCGTGATCAGGAGGTAGAACGGGGAGGCAATACATAATGCATGGAAATTGTTTCTGCTGACTGATCGGATTGCGACCTGGCTGAAATACGGATCGTCACGATCTCGGAACGCATGTGCTTCGGACTCGTGCAACAGTTGGATGATTCGCCGTCTCCTAAGGTCCGTGCTTCTTCTAGGTGGCCTGACGTCGCTCGCCATCACGCCCGGGCTACTAGTCCCTACGGCCGGCGGGACGAAGGCATCCGCTGCTCCGCTCTCGTGCGGTGTGTCCAGACTCGTCGTTACCTGGCGCGGGACCACTGGGGGATTAGCTGGTCATGGTGGAGACCTGTTTTGGGTGCGCAACGAAGGTACCGCCGTTTGTCGACTTACCGGCTTTCCAGTGGTGTCGTTCGAGACCGGAGCCCATGCCAGCCCCTTTGTCAATCTCGACACGAAGGGCAGGGGCTACTATGGTCCAACCGGGATTGGCCCTCAGCGGTCGCTCCCGGTAGTTCAGTTGGCTCCGCACGGGGGTTTGGCGTCGTTCTGGGTCTTCAGCGAAGACGTCATCCCGCCCTGTCCGGTCTTGCCAACCGTCGTCGTTGAGTTCCGTGGAGTCGTCGGCTACGAAAGCCTTCCTGTCCCTTCGATATTCAGCGCGTGGCCAGTCTGCGGAACGCAAGTCGTCGTTCTGCCGATTGTTCCTGGTGGCTCTGGGAGCATGCCACCGGTCTCTCTCCACGGACTCGAGTCGTAGCTGGTGTCTCCGGGCAGGTAGTTGCTGTGCAGTCGGATCTCTAGGAACGTATCTCCAGCGCAAATCTCGTGACTAGTGGACTGCCGTCGATTCGGTTGACAGCTTTCAACTGAATCGGCCGAAGACCATTCCGAATGCAATTTTCGAGCAACGGGTCAACCGATCTAAGCACCTCAATTCGACGATCGATCACCGTGATTGACCACACGAGTAGCCTCTGTTTTCTCTCTGCCCAGCCTCCCTCGGTCTCGGTTGTGGTGGATATCCTGCGTAAGCAACAAAGTAAGTATCGCGGCTGTCGCTTGGTGATAAAGTATGAATGCCGATGACTGAAAATCCTTAGAAATATAGGGATACTGGTCGTTAATGACCGCCACTGAAGGAGACATTAATGGATGACACGCAAGGGGTCAAACATACAAGTGTCAATCACCTGTCTGATTGAGATCGCTCCCGATCACTTGATTACGAACGCTCCAGATGGAGCTAGATAGACAACGTGCGTCAAACCCTTTAGCGGTACTGGTGAGGCGAAGTACCTTCCGCTCGTGACTCCGTTGCCGACCTCTCCGTAGTACGAACTGCCCCACGCCCACACCGTGCCGTTGGTCTTGAGCGCGATGCCCGCACTGATGTCGGACCCGACTGACTTGACACCGGTGATCTTGAGCAATACGGGGACCTTTGTGCCGTTCTGGCGGCCATCGCCGACGTTGTTCGCGCCCCACGCCCATACTCGACCGCCCGAGGTCACGGCGTACGCCCATCCGCCGCCGCCAGCGACCTGGACAGCGTGAGTGACCTTGAGGACGCGGACCGGGACATCGGACTTCGTCTCGGAGCCGTTGCCGAGCGCGCTGCCGGGTGTGTACTTGGAGATCAACGCTCCGCCCCACGCCATGACGGTGCCGTCGGCCAGGACGGCGTAACCACCGAGTTCGCCGGCGGCGATCGCCGTCGCGGTCGTGATCCCTTTGACCTGCACGGGAACCGACGAGCCCACGAAGCTGCCGTCGCCCAGCTCGCCGCTCACGCCCACGCCCCAAGCCCACACCGTGCCATTGGTCTCGAGGGCGTACGCAGTGCCGCCGATGTTGCCCCCGCCCGCGACGGCGGAAACGCCGGTGAGCGTCGCGACTGGTACCGGCACGGGAGAGGACGACGTACTGCCGTTGCCGAGCGCCCCGCCGGCCCCGTAGCCCCAGGCCATGACCGTGCCCGTCGACGTGACGGCGTAGCCGGTGCCCGCGCTGCCCTCACCGGCGGCACCGATCGAGGTGATCCCGGTGAGTCCCGACACCAGCACGGGGACCGTGCTGTACGGCTTAACCGTGTTGTTACCCAATTCGCCGTGAGTGTCCAGACCCCACGCGTAGACCTGACCGCCCTCGGTGAGGGCGTATCCATTGTCGCCGTCGCCCACGACCTGGATGGCGTTCGTTATTCCGCGCACCCGAACGGGTACGGCACGCTGCGTTCGGGCTCCGTCGCCGAGCTGGCCCACCACGTTGAAGCCCCAGCTCCAGATGGGGCCAGCGCTTGGCGTGGCGCTCGCCGGCATTCCGCTCGATGACAGCGCGGTGACCAGCCCGGCCGCAAGCGCGACCGCGGCGGAGACTCGCGCGAGATAGCTCATTGCGGAGTTTTGACGTGACGGTGACAGCGACATGGCCCTCCCTGGAATCTGCGGTTTCTCCGCAACTCGGTGCTATCGCAAGTAAACGACGTCGGGCCTTCGCCGTCAGGCGTGCTACCACCTGGGCCGGTCTACGTGACACCCTGACGGACGGGGTTAAATTGGATCTTGACGGCGTCAACGGTGGCGTCGCGCATTCGAGGGATCGCCATGGCTGACAAGTCGCCGAAGAAGACCAACACGAAGAAACCCGGAAAGTCCCTGAAGGAAAAGCGAAACGAGAAGCACGCGAAGAGGGATTCAAAGAAGGGCTTCAGCGCTTAGTCGACGTAACTGTCCCTTTGACCCTGGACCTTCGTGCTTGAAGTGACCAGTGTCGCATCGGCTTCCTGCCACTGATTCCTCTTGCCGGGTCGAGATGAGCCGGGGCTCCTCGCACCATTGATCTTTGCATCACTTCCCGCGAATGCCAGCGTTCGTAGGGCTCACGCACCGGCAGGGGAGTGCACGCCATCCCATCGAGTGCCCGAACGTTGCCTTTCACGGTGGCGAGTAGGCTCTCACATAGCGTTCAAGTCAAATTGGTTGGCTTTCGCTTTGAGAATTGAGTATTCGTGGCAACAGGAACAGTGAAGTTTTTCAATGCAGAAAAGGGATTCGGATTCATCTCGCGTGAGCAGGGTGATGACGTCTTCGTACATTTCTCCAACATCCAGGGCGACGGTTACAAGAGCCTCGAAGAGGGTCAGCGCGTCGAGTTTGACGCCGCACCCGGCAAAAAGGGTGAGGAAGCGCAGAACGTTCGCGTCATTTGACGTGATTGGCGGCTCGCCTGAGCCGTGCGGCACGTAAATTCGCTCTCCAGAGAATGCGATTGCGGGCCGTAGTTTGCCCGACGCGCGGGGGATATAGATTCAAACGCTCGTCGAACCTAGTTAACGGTTTCAAGTCCATCGGTCCGCACGTACGCGGATCCATTTGGTGACGTGTCAGCGTTTGAACATCTGTGGCCGGAGCGCGCGAGGATGGCTGTCGCTCGCCGTGCTCCGGGACAATCCTTACGGCTGACCGTGCCCAGATTCTTGGACCATCTCTTCGAATCGTCCGGGACGTTCCATGACGCGAACGTCCGGAGTGCCGAAGCCGTAGCGCGCGTAGAGCTCGTGAGCGTCTCGAGTGGACAAAAACCAGCGAAAGCGTGCGCCCAGACCTTCTTCGACCATTGACTCGATCAGTAGGCCACCAACGCCCTGCCCGCGATGTGAAGGGACGACGTACACATCCGCCAGGTACGCGTCGCTGACGCCGTCAGACACGGCGCGCGCGAAACCCACCAAAACGTCACCGCCCTGAACGTAAGCCCCAATGACGCGCCAGGCATTCTGAAACTGAAACTCCACGTCTTCGCGGCGACGCCAACGATGCCAGTAGGCATCGGCCGATAGGTAGTTCCAGACGGCCTCGAGGTCAAGACGCTCCCGATTGTCGTCAAGTTCGTAGTTCGCCATCACACCTCTATGTCGCCGTGAAGAATAAGAACGCAACCATTCTCCGAAGGATTGGTCAAGCCCTCGCCACTCACAAGCGTACGGAGGCTGGTCGTCTTCAGCGCAAAGATCCGCGCGCTCGACAAAGTAACCTTGCGGCCAGATGTCAATAGCTGAGATCACACGCCTTGAAACGATGAGGCGGGCGCAGCTCTTGAACGAGGTCTCCTACGACGTCAGCGTGGACCTGACTCGCGGGAGTGAAACGTTTGGATCAGCGGCGGTCATCATGTTCAGCTGCGCGACGCCCGGCGCTGCAACGTATATCGACCTGATTGCACAGTCCGTAGACGAGATTGTTCTCAACGGCACGGCGCTGGACCCCGAGACGGCGTGGGCGCACGGACGAATCGCGCTGCCCGGGCTCCTGGGACGCAACGAATTACTAGTCGTGGCCAACTGTTCCTACGCGAACGACGGTACGGCGATGCACCGCAGCGTGGACTCGGCGGACGGTCGGGTGTACGTGTACACGGCACTCCAGCCCGCGGACGCGCGGCGGGTGTACGCGAACTTCGATCAGCCGGACCTGAAGGCGCACTACTCGCTTCACGTCACCGCGCCGGCGAACTGGACAGTGCTGTCAAACCAACCAACCCCCAATCCGAAGCCCGCGGTCGAGGGTGTCGCGGTGTGGCACTTTCCGCCAACTTCCCGAATCTCGACCTACCTCACGACGGTGGTGGCCGGAGAGTACGAAATCGTCCGCGACTCCCACACCACGGTGACCGGCCAGGTCATCGCGCTCTCTTTGGCCTGTCGAAGGTCGTTCGCCGAGCATCTCGATGCCGATGAGCTGTTCGAGATCACAAAACGAGGCTTGGACTTCTTCGCCGGCTTGTTTGGAACCGACTACCCCTTCGATAAGTACGACCAGGTCTTCGTCGCGGAGTTCGATAGCGCCGTGGAGAACGTGGGTTGCGTTGTCATCTCCGAGGAGCTGCTGTTTCGTTCTCGGGTGACGGACGTGATGTACGAGAGGCGGGCGAGCGTCATCTTGCACGAGATGGCGCATATGTGGTTCGGCGACTTGGTGACCATGCAGTGGTGGGACGACCTCTGGCTGAATGAATCATTCGCGGAGTTCTGCGCAGTCTTGGCCTCCGCCGAGGTGACCAGGTTCACCGACGCGTGGGCGACCTTCACCTACTCGCGTAAGACGTGGGCGTATATGCAGGACCAGTTGCCTACCACGCACCCGATCGCAGCCGACGTAGCGACGGTGACCGAGGCGGAGGCGAACTTCGACGGGATCAGCTACGCCAAGGGCGCGTCCGTGCTCAAGCAGTTGGTCGCCTTCGTTGGGCGAGACACCTTCTTTACCGCCATCAAGGAGTACCTGGCACGCCACGCCTGGGGTAATGCCACCCTGACCGATCTCCTGGAGGCCCTGGAGGCAGGCTCCGGAAAGAGCCTGTCGTCGTGGTCCGAAGCCTGGCTGAAGACGGCGGGTCCGAACACGCTGAACTGTGCGTTTGAGGTCGATGAGGAGGGTGCATTCACCTCTTTCGACCTGCTGCAAGGCGCGCCCGCGAACCACCCGGTGCTGCGACCCCATCGGGTATCGATGGGACTGTACAACCGAGTTGGTGGCGGATTGCAGTCCGCGCACCGTATCGAGGTGGAGGTGTCGGGCGCGCGCATTGCGGTGCCAGACCTCGTAGGTATCCAACAGCCTGACCTCATACTGCTCAACGATGACGACGCCGGATACGTCATGGTGCGCTTCGACGCCCGCTCGCTCGACACCCTGCACCATTTCATCGGAGAGATCACGGACCCCGTGGCACGCGCGGTGTGCTGGGTAGCGGCGAACGACATGGCCCAACAAGCCGAGATATCACTTCCCAGGTTCGTTCAGATGGTGTTGACCGCAATGGAGTTGGAGCCGTCGGCGTCCGTTGTGCAAATGCTGCACCAGATGACCGCTGAGGTGATCGCGCACTTGGGTGAGCCCCTTTGGGCGTCGAACGCCAAGGAGGGACTCGCATCGGCAGCTGTCCGCCTCCTCGAAGCGGCAGATCCGGGTAGCGATCATCAACTGGCATGGGCGCAGCTGCTCGGATGGACCGCGACGTCTAAAGAGCAACTCGACCTAATGGCGTCACTGCTGGACGCGAGCCTGGAGATTCCTGGGCTGGCCGTAGATGCCGAACTGCGGTGGGCACTGCTGGGCCGGCTGGCAACGGTCGGACGGGCATCTGATGTCGAGATCGACGCCGAGTTGCAGCGCGATGCTTCAGACTCTGGTGTTCGCTGGGCGGCGACGTGTCGCGCATCATTGCCAGACGCCAACCACAAGGCGGCGGCATGGCACGCGCTGGTCGAGACCGAGGATTTGGGTGTCCAGGGCGTTCTCGAGGTCGCTCGGGGCTTCACCCAGGCGGAACACGCGAATCTCCTCACCCCCTACGCACGGCGATACTTCGACGTCCTCGCGGACATTTGGTCCTCGTACGGCGACCATTTTCGGCTCGTGCTCAGCCAGGTGCTGTTTCCCAGCACCGCTGCTCCGCAGGATCGAATCGAGATGATCGACACGTTCCTTTCTTCGGAGCAACGCGACCGCGGTCTAGTACGAGTCCTTCTTGAATTCCGCGACGTCGCCGAGCGAGCAGTCCGCTCGCGCGCGCTGGTGGACTGAGAGTCATCCGGCGTCTCTCGATCGGCCAGCAATGTCGACGTGCTACGCCACTCGGTCGAACTCGCAAGGATAAGTTGGGGCTCGACAAGGCGTGACGTCGTAACCGACGTCTCTCCATCCGAGTTAAGAGTATTTTCAGTACGCGAAGTTGGTAAAGCGTGAATGGCGATTAGGAGTGGAGTTTTGTGTCAACGCCGCCTGTTCTTGAGGTCAAGGGACTGGAAATGCACTTTCCGCTGCGGCGGTCGTCCTCTGCGATTCTGCACAGACGGGCCACCGAGGTCGTTCGGGCGGTTGATGGAGTCGACTTCGCCATCGCGCGAGGTGAGGCGGTCGGCTTGGTCGGCGAGTCCGGGTGCGGCAAGTCGACCCTGGGTCGATGCATTGTTGGGCTGTACAAGAGTACGGCCGGCGAGGTGCGCCTCAATGGGGTACCGGTCGTGGCCAGCAAGGGGCAACGCAACGCCAACCCCAGGGTCGCACAGATCATCTTCCAAGACCCGTACTCGTCGCTGAACCCGCGCATGACGGTTCGACAGGCAGTCATCGAAGCGCTGCACGTTCATCACGCGGTCGAACGCGATGACGCCGAACGTCGGTGCTCGGAACTCTTAGATCTGGTCCGACTGAGCCCGCGGGTGGCCCAAGCGCATCCGAGGCAGCTGTCAGGTGGTCAGCGACAGCGCGTCTCCATCGCCCGCGCCCTGGCGGTGGAACCCGAACTGCTGATTGCTGATGAGCCGGTCTCGGCCTTGGACGTCTCCGTCCAAGCCACGGTTCTCAACCTGCTGGCTGACCTGAGGAAGGAACTCGGTCTCGCCATCCTCCTCATCGCTCACAATCTGGCCGTCGTTCGCCACGTCTGCGACCGGACGATGGTCATGTACCTAGGACGCATAGTTGAGACCGGCCCCACGGAGCGCCTGATCGCCGACCCGCAGCACCCCTATACCCGCGCGCTCCTCTTGGCGAATCCCCGGCTGGCGCCGGGGCGGCGCTCGGAGGCGCCCGCCCTGATTGGCGATCCGCCGAGCCCGATCCGGCTACCGACCGGCTGCCGTTTCAACCCTCGCTGCCCCCTCGCCCGAGACATCTGCTTTGAGACCGAACCCGATCTCATCTTCGGCTCAGCAGACGACGGCGGGCACGGTGCGGCGTGCCATTTCGCGTGGTCCGACCCTTCGGCGACACCGACCGTCAGCGAGCGCCAGTCGAGCCAATGACGGGGTCGGCCAGCGCCGCGGCCCGACAGTCGTCTGAATGAATGCAGGCGGTTGCTCGCTCCGTGTCGGTGTAGATCAGGGGAAAATCGCCAGTAGCGCAGTCGTCTTGGGCAAAGCCGCAGCGGGAGCGAAAGCGGCATCCGGGCGGTGGGTCCACGAGGCTGGGCGGGATACCGGGGATCGGGTCAAGGACTGCTTTCACCTTGTCGAAGTCGGGCACGGCGCGAAGGAGACCCAGCGTGTACGGGTGAGTGGGATCGGCCAGAACTGAGCGCACGGACCCGGTCTCGACAATCTCCGCGGCGTACATCACCGCCACGTTCTGGCAGATCTGAGAGACCACGGCGAGGTCGTGCGTCACGAAGATCATGCTGATCCCGGTCGACTCTTGCAAGTGGAGCAGTAGCTTCAAGATCTGATCTTGGATGGTCACATCCAGCGCGGTGGTCGGTTCGTCGCACAGGATGAGTTGCGGCTCACCGGCGAGAGCAATGGCGATCATGACCCGCTGGCGCATTCCACCCGAGAGTTCGTTGGGGTAGGACGTGAAGCGCCGCGCCGCATCGGCGATGCCCACCTGTTGCATCAGCTCGACTGCCCGCTGTCGTCCGGCCCTCCTCGAGTACCCGAGGTGGGCGATAGGTCCTTCGGCGATCTGGTCGCCAACCTGCATGACGGGGTTGAGTGACGTCATCGGCTCCTGGAAGATCATCCCGATCGACCGTCCGCGCACATCGCGCAGTTGAGCGTTGTTGAGCGACAGTAGATCTGTTCCCTGGAAGACGATCTGGCCACCGGTGACGCGTCCACCCCGAGGCAGCAACCCGAGAATCGTGCGGAGCAACATGCTCTTGCCGCATCCGGATTCGCCGACGATCCCCAGTGTCTGACCTTGTTGCAGGTCGAACGACACGTTCTCCACGGGATGCACCACCTCGCCACGCGTTGCGAGTTCGACGCGAAGGTTCCGCACGGAGAGCAGAAGGTCGGACACGCTACTCCACTCGCAGCAGATCTGCGATGCCGTCACCGAACAGGGACAGCGCAATGCCGGCAATCACCACGGCCAAACCGGGCACCGTTGCCAGCTGCCAGTGCGTGGTGATGAACTGTTGACCGTCCGACATCATGGAGCCCCACTCCGGTGTCGGCGGTGGGACTCCGAGACCCAAGAAACCCAGCGTGACGATGGTCAGAATCGTGAAGACCACGTCGGACATTGAGTACACGATGGCCTGCGTGATGACGTTGGGGACGAGGTGCCGGATGATGATCCGTTTGGGTCGGTAGCCGAGCGCGCTCGCGGCGAGGACGAATTCGTGGCGCTTCATTCCGATGATCTCTCGTCGGATGATCCACGTATACGACACCCAGTCCGTGGCGATGATTGCGATGTAGATGCTCTTGGTGCCCGGACCAAGGATGAAGACCAGCGCGATGACCAGCACGAAGAAGGGAAACGCCAGGATCACGTCGACGGCCCGCATCGCCAGGACATCGACCCAACCACCGAAGTAACCCGCGAGGCAGCCCACCACTGTTCCCAGGACAAAGGAAGCGAACACGGCCAGGAAGGCGATCTCGAGGTCGACGCGCGCGCCGTAGAGGAGGCGGGTCCACACGTCTCGTCCCAGTTCGTCGGTTCCTAGGAGGTGATGCAGCGAGGGCGACAGCAGCGCTTGGTTGGGGTTCAGGACCGTCGGTGAGAAACTCGTCACGAGAGGTGCAGCGAGAGCGAGCGCGATGATCACGAAGAGAATGGAAGAGCCGACGACCAGGTTCGCCGAGATCTTTTTCGCGCCGGGGCCCCGCTGGACCTGGTCACGGGTCAACGGAATGGGAAAGGACTTGTCCGTCGCCACGACTAGTCGAACCTGACTCTGGGATCCAGGAGCGAGTGGAAGAAGTCGGTTCCCAGATTGGTGAACATGACGGCCAGGGCCAGCAAGAACGTAATGCCCTGGACCACCGGGAAGTCGCGGCGGTAGATCGAGTCGACCATTAACGCGCCGACGCCGGGCAGGGCAAACACCTTCTCCACCACGAGTGTGCCGCTGATCAGGAAGGCCACCTGAAGTCCGAGAATGTTCAGGCTCGACGCGAGAGCATTTCGAATCGCGTGGCGAATCAACACCCGGTACTCACGAATGCCCTTGGAACGCGCCGTGGTCACGTAGTCCGCGTCCAGCGCGTCGATCAGGCTCGACCGCAGGCTGCGCACGAGGAGCGGGGCCACGCCCAAGGCGAGCGTGAGGCTGGGAAGAAACAGTGAATCCAGATGACCAATGACACCGGGCTGAAGGCCGGCGACCGGAAAGACATGGATCTTGAGGCCCAGCAACAGGATCAACATGATGGCGATCCACGCTGATGGCATGCCCATCCCGATGAGTGGAATGGCTCGCACGACCTGATCCGCGGTGCGGTTTCGATGGGTGGCCGCGAGGACGGCCAGTGGTACGGCGATCACGACCGAGAGCACGACCGCGTACGCGATCAGAGACAACGTGACCGTCGACGCGGCCAGGATGATCCCCGTGGCGGGGGTGTTGTAGAAGAGCGAGTTCCCGAAGTTGCCTCGCACGATGCGGGTCAAGAAGAGCCAGTACTGCTCATACAAGGGACGATTGAGGCCCCACTCCCTGTGGAGGAAGGCCACCGCCTTGGGGGTTGCCCGGATGCCCAGCATCGTCACCGCCGGGTCTCCCGGGATCAGGTGGATCATCAGAAACGTGACCAGCGTGACCCCGAAGGCGGTGGGGAGCATCAGCAGGAGTCGCCGTCTGATGTACATGCCGCGAGTCACAGCGCGTTCCCCAATTCGCCGGCGATAGGTCCCAATCGACTTGGTCTAACCGTAATCAGAAGTCGTTTACGTGAGCCAGACGTTCTCGAGGTGGTAGGCACCCGTCGGTGGAAGGTTGAATCCGTGCACGCTCGACTGTTGTGCGTAGGGATAGGGGGCGTAATACAGCATGGCAAAGGGGCAGTCGTTGGCTGCGATGGTCTGAATCTGCCCGTAGATCTTTGCGCGCTGCGAAGGGGCAATTGTGGCCTCTGATTGATGGATCAGACGCAAGACCTCAGGGTTGTCGTACCACGAGTACGCCGAGAAGATCCCGCCATACTTTGCCCCAACCGCCGCCGGGACGTTCTCATCGGGGTCGCCGATGTCGAGGGTCATCAATCCCGGCGACATGTCGTAGTTACCTGCGGACTGGAGCGACCCGAGGGTGCTCGGGTCGTAGGACTGGATGGACAGGTCGATTCCAATCGTCTTGAGATTCGATTGGACAATTTGGGCGATCGAACCATTCAGGGAGTCACCCGCCGCCACCGCAAAAGTGGCCTTGAATCCCTTCGGGTATTTCGACATCGCCATCTGCTGCTTGGCCGTCGCCGGGTCGTACCAGAGCTTGGGGGTGCTTGCCTGGTAGAAGGGCCACGCCGGAGAGAAGAAGGACGCCGCGGGAACACCGTGTCCGAAGAGCACATCCTTGATGATTGACTGGCGGTCAATCGCGTACGAGATGGCCCGACGAACGTGAACGTCGGCGAAGTGCGGCTTCTTCTCGCTCATCACAATGAACGACACGGCCGAGGACTTGAACAGATTGACGACGATTCCCGGGGTGCTCTTGAGTCCCGCGATGCTGGAATACGTCGGCGCCTCCATGATGTCCACCTGGTTGCCGCGCAACTGGGTCAGCCTCGTATTGTCGTCGGGAACAGTCAAAAAAGTCGCGCCGTCCAAATATGGCTTGCCCGCCTGCCAGTAGTGCGGATTGCGCTTCAACTGCATCTGTTGACCCTTGGTCCACGACTCCATGACGAACGGCCCGGTCCCGACGGGGTGCTGGAAGAACTGCGCCGCCGTCGCCCCGCGCAGGTTGTTGGGCAAGATGCCATTGGAATACATGGACATGTCGCCCAGCAGCGGCCCCCACGGGTGTGCGGTGTGGATGACAACAGTTGAGGAATTCGGAGTGTCGATACCCTTGACCGCCGACAGAATGTACGCGTTCGGGCCCTTCAGCGCCCGCTCGAGCGTGAAACGCACGTCAGCCGAGTCGAGCGGTCGGCCGTCGGAGAACTTGACGCCGGGACGTAGGTGGAATGTCCAGGTGCGCTGGTCGGAGGAGATCTCATAGCTCTTGGCTAACCAGGGGGCCACACCGTGTCCATTCGCGGTCACGGTGTAGAGACACTCATACAGGCTCAGGCACGTCCAAATCGACTCCGTATCGATCGCCGCACTCGGGTCCACTGTTTGCGGGTCCGCAGTTCGGGCGAACGTCAAGGTCCCGCCGCGTCTGGCAGAACTGGCTCCTGCGGAGGTGACGCCCGCAAGTAGCGAGCCCGCCGCCGACGCGCCGCCGGCGGCAACTCCACCCGCGGCGACTGCTTTGATAAAACGCCTCCGTGAGATTGCCTTTTTGGTCGTGGGCTCTTCGGAGTTCGGACTGGTGGTCATTGACCAGGTTCCTTTCTCAAGCGCTGCGGCGTAGATGAAGAACATCAAAGTCCGCAAATTTCGCGGCTCTGAGCACATGGTAGCGAACGCGCCTTGGGCGAAGCTTGACGGATCTTCGACTGAGTGACGAATAAGAGGTACAAGAATCAGATTGGCTGTAGTAACCGGAGCACCATTAGGAATCGAAAGAATGCGGGCCGTTCTCGACCTCTCGGGGTACCGACGTGCAACCGAGTTCGACACTTTGATCGCGGTTCTAGCGCGTGACTGCTCGATTCAAGTGGGTTGGCTAAGCCCGATGTTGAGGACATCGGCGAGCAGTCCATATGCCGTATCGGCCAGTCGAGGTTCACTGCAACTGATCGTCACTGGTCGCAACAATTTGGACTCGATGCGAACACCCAGGGAAGTGCCAGCCAGCGCAAAAAAAACATTCTCGGGGCCGATCTCTTGGATCTCGACTCTGGCGTGAACTGCCTGATCGGAGCCGCTGAATTGGAGCTTCGACATACTTACGAGGCGACGTCCACGCCGGCGAGCGTCAACGGCCCGAGCGCCAAGCTCCTCGCCGACTGAATCGCGTTTGACCTCTCTGACGGGTAGCGGTTCGTCCCAAAAAGCGGCTGACATCGCACACATTTTGATCGCGGCATCCCAGCCCTCTAGGTCATACGACGGATCGTCTTCGACGATTCCCAGCTCGTGCGCGCGATGGATTGCCTCCGGCATGCCGAGGCCATTACTTAGGGCTTCGAGGACAACGCCACTCGTGGAGTTCAGTAATCCTGAGACCGCGGTGATCGAAGCACAGGGGAGTCCTTGCTCAACCAAACTGAACACCGGCATGCCGTCGGCCACCGCTGATTCGTATCGATACTGCAAGCTGTGGCGTGCAGCTAACTCCCTTAGTTCACGTAAGCCGTGAGCCACCGGGCCCTTGTTTGCACTCACGACGCTGCGGCCTGCCGTCAGTGCCGCGCCAATAATCGCAATCCCGAGTGCCCCGGTGTACGGTTCCAGCGGAGTCGTCTCCACCACAATGTCAGCGGGACACGTTGACACGAATACGGTCGACTCTTCGAACGGTCCCTGAGGAAGCTCGTCCCTCGCTCGTTCCAGAGCGCGGGTTAGATCGACTCCGGAGGGACCGGAGACGGATCCAAAGCGCGCGGTGCAGATTCCGGTGACGACGAGGTCTAGTCCCGCCTCGGCTTCCAAGCGATCGTGCTCGCGAAGTATCAACTCTGCAAAGGTCCGTCCAACGTTTCCGAAACCGACAAGACATAGACGGATCTGTCGGGGCGACATTCTGGATCACGCCGACGTGATGAAGGCACCTAGTTGCTCTACGCAGCGCTGGATCTCGCCAGCTGTGTTGTAGTGCATGAGACCTAGTCGCAGTAGGCCTTCGTCGAGATCACGACCCAGATGTTCGATAACACCTTGCGCGTAGAAGTTGCCGTTCCAGGTGTAGATACCTTTGGCGCCCAACGCCCGGGCGAGTAGAGCGGACTTTTTTCCCTCGACCACAAGGCCGAACGTTCCGACGCGTCGGCTCGGATCTGTGTCTTGCACTCCCGCCACGCTGACGTCGGGTACCTCTCGAAGTTGGTCAACCATTTGAGTGGCGAGTTCTGTTTCACGCTTTTCAATCGCGCCGTACGCCGAGTCAAGGCGACTCCGGAGGTCATCACCCTCGCCCAACGAGGCGAGGTAGTCCACCGCGGCCACGAAACCTCCGATGTTCTCGTGCAACTGCGTGCCGGTTTCGAAGCGGTGCCCGGGGGGTTGGGTTCCCGCTGGCCGCACCCTCTCTGCGGGTAGAGATTCGGCGAGGTCGCGTCGCATCCACGACATTCCCAGGTGCGGGCCAAAGAACTTGTACGGGGAGCACAGCAACACGTCGCAACCCAATGCGTCGACGTCGATTCGACGGTGCGGTGCGAATGCCACCGCGTCGGCCCACACCAGAGCACCGGCGTCATGGGCCAGCTTCGAGACCTCGATCGCCGGCGTCAAGGTTCCGACAGCGTTCGACGCAAGACAGAAGGCAACGACCCTTGTCCGGTCGCTCAGCTTCGCACTGAGGTCCGCCAAGTCAAGGTTCAGGTCCTCCGTTAGGCCTACCTGCCGGACCACGAGGCCACGGTCTTGGGCGAGCAGGAGCCACGGCGCAACGTTGGCGTCGTGGTCAAGCTCCGTCGTGATGATTTCATCCCCGGGCTTCAGGGTTCTTCCGAACGCGCGAGTGAGATTGAAGTTCAGAGTCGTCATATTGGGACCGAAGGTGATTCCGTCGGGGGAGCCGCCGACGAAGGTCCCAGCGTGGCTTCGAGCTCTCGCGATGAGTTCGTCGGTTCTCTGGGTCAACGCGAACTCACCTTCGATGTTGGAGTTGCTACTCGACAGGTAGTCACAGATCGCCTCGATAACGGACCTGGGAACCTGCGTACCACCCGGACCATCAAAGAAGACGGCAGGCTGATCGTCGACGGTCAGTTGTTGCAGTGCGGGAAACTGCGACCGAACCAAATCAACATCAATATCTCGAAGTCCCATTCGCCGCTTCTCCTTCGATGCTTGCGTTGCGCGTTGTCGTGTGCCTGAATCTTTACAGTCTTGTTTCGGTGTCCAGTTGACGAAGTTGGCACATTCGTCACCCAACTGTCAATCTACGATGGCGTTGCCAACGTTCCACTCACTCGACCGTTGTCGATCGGCGGATCTAACCGGTCAGAGCAAAGAGGGGCATCCAGGATGACGCCCTCGGGAGCGAGATCGGTTCGACGAGTGAAACGACGTCGCCACTCAGCGTTCAGTCCTTAGATACCGACCACTCTTCGGGCCACAGCTCAGCTGACATGGATGAAGGAACGCCCAGCAAGAATCCCTGTCCCCAGTCGCACCCAAGATCAGTGAGGATCTGCAGTTCCGTGGTGGTCTCGATGCCCTCGCCAATGACCGTGGCTCCGATTTCGCGGGCGAACAGCACCAGCGCCGCGGCCATTGCTCGTTTGGCGGGGTCGCCATCGATGCCGGCAACCAAAGAACGATCCAGCTTGATCACGTCCGGACGCAGACGGACGAGGAACTCCAGACCCGCGAATCCCGCGCCCGTGTCGTCGACCGCAATCCGGACGCCGAGCTCTCTCAGTCGATTTAAATTCTCAATGATTTCGGCATAGTCGTCCACTTGGGTGTGTTCGGTTAGTTCCACAACCACGTGTCCGGGATCGACGGCACACAGCGACACGAGCTGTGACTGCGTGGCCACCGCGGGCGAGACGTTCACAGAGATGAAGTTGCCCTGCGGCAGATCTGGGAGAAATTCGATCGCCTTGCGCACGGCGAGGAGTTCCAACTCCGGGCCCATTCCGACATCGGTGGCGTCCGCGAACCACTTGTCGGGGGTCCGCTGTGGCTGACCAGGGAATCGTGACAGCGATTCAAATCCCGTAATCCGGTTGGAACTCAGATCGCAGATCGGCTGAAAGACGATGGAGAAGTCATTGGCGGAGATGACTTGATCGATTCTCTCGCGTTGTACCTTCCGATGGGCGCGCAGCTGGCGCTCCGACTTCGTACGCTCCTCGATGTAGCGCTGCAGGTATCGGTTGTGTTGGCTCACCGACTTGTAAAACTGAGCGGTCTCCAGGGTGTTGCGGACGCGAAAGACCACCTCGACTCGATCGTACGGTTTCGTCAGGAAGTCCTTCGCCCCCGCGGCCAAGGCGCGCCGCTTGGTCTCTGCGGTGGCGTCGCCCGTCAGAACGATCACGGGCAGGAAGACGTCGTAGGCCAAACGGTCCTGCAACTGTTCCAGCAGCTTCAGTCCGTTCAGTCCGGGCATGTGAAGGTCCAGTAAGAGCAGGTCCGGAGGTGATTCAAGGCAACTCTCCAATCCCTTCTTCGAATCCGTGAACGTGTCAACGAGCCCCAGGCCCGCGCCCGCCAGGATCCGGCGCAACAGGGTGACGGTCTCTTCGACGTCGTCGATGATGACAATGCGAGAGGTGGACAGGCTGAGATCTGCTTGGGGAGCGACCCATTCGTCGGTCATCTCACTCATCGCGTCGATGACCTTCGGGCGCCGCCGACGCCGGACCTACGACGCGGGATGTATGAAAATATTGGTCGCGAGGATGCTGTAATTTCACTGGCGTTGGGGTCGAAAGTGCGCGTGGCGCGGCCGGGACGACCCCGCACTCGACGACCTGCATGGCTGCAGCCTCCTCTAATACCTGGGCAAGAGATAGAGGTTGTTTGACTCTTTGCCGACGGAACTCTTGCATATCTTGTACAGGGTCTCTAGGGTTCGGTGATGCAGATGAGGGTTGGAGAGCTGGCTCGGAGAACCGGGGTCGGGGTGAGCACCTTGCGCGCATGGGAACGGCGCTTCCACTTCCTCAATCCGGATCGGTCGCCCGCAGGTCATCGTCTGTACGGCCCGGCGGACGTGGAACGAGTTGAGGCAGTTCTGCGCCTCACCTCCGAGGGCCTGACTCTTCCGGCGGCCGTGGCGCGGGTGTCGAGCCTGGGGACGAGCGCTCTTCCCGGAGGCGAGGGAGAGGAGCTCTTCTTTGGCCAGATCCTGCGGGTGGCGAGCCAGGGCGTGTGGGTGTCGCGTAACGGCCGAACCCGATACGTCAACCCGAAGATGGCCGAGCTGATGGGCTGCACGGCCGACGAACTGCTCACGAGGCCCGTGATGGACTTTCACAGCCAGGAGGATCAATTGGCGGTGGAGGCGCGCGGCGCCGGCGTGCGGGCGGGGGGGCGACTCAACTTCACTCAGGAGTTACGTCGCGCCGACGGGTCGACCTTTCAGGCCGAGGTGACGACGTCGCCGCTGTTTAACCACACCGGTCAATACGAAGGCACGGTCGCGATCGTCGACGACGTGACGGCCCGAAACGAAGCGCAAGCTCAGTCACTCTTTCGCAACGCCCTGTTGGACGCCATCGGCGACGCGGTTCTGGCCGCGCAACCCGACGGCACCATCGTGTACGCCAACGCCGCGGCTGAGCGGCTCCTCGGCTGGAGGGCCTCGGAGCTGATCGGCGAGAACGGACTCGAGCTGCTCGCACCACACGACGCCATTCCTGAGGCAATGAGTTTTCACTCGAGCTTGCTCGCCCAGCAGCGACAGTCCGGAGAACTCAGCCTGACCCGCCGGGACGGGACGCAAGTGGTGGCCCACGTGACGGGCGCATCGGTCTTCGACGACAGCCGCAACCTCGTCGGGCTCATCGCCGTGTTGGTTGACAGCAGTGACCGACACCGAATCGAACACGAGCTTCGCGTGCAGGAACAGCAGGCCGAGGTCATCGCCCTGTTGGGAACAGATGCGCTGCGTTGCCGGGCGACGAACGCGGAGGTGGTTCTCACCGAAGTGGTAGAGGCCGTCCGACGCGTGTTGCAATGCGAGTACAGCCTCCTGGTCACGACCGGTGCCGACGGCCACGCGGTGCGCGCGATGTCACCTCCCTACGACCCCGATGTTGAGCCGGGACCGATTCCTCTCGGCAGCCGATCGATGACGGGATACACCGCGCGCGCGGGCAAGGTCGTCATTGTCCAGGACGCCACCCGCGATCGCCGCTTTGACTTTGCGCCTGGTTCCATGCGGGTCGGTATCCGTTCAGCCATCGCGGCACCGGTCTTGGCACCATCCGGTGTCTGCGCCGTTCTCTTTGCCTCCAGCACGGAGCCGTCCCAGTTTGACCAGTCGTCTTCACACTTCATGCAGAACATGGCCAACGTCGTTGGTTTCGCGCTCAACTCGGCGTAGGCGCGGCACGCGAGGACACCTCGGACCCTCGGGTCGGGATCACAAACATTCGCGTTGATGACGTGGTTCAGGGTCACGTAGGGGTTCCCCCTGATTGTCCGCTCTTACTGACCTCGTCAGGATTGAGCCCATGCTCGCGCCGGTGTTCGACATTCCTCCGAACCCGATTGAGGGAGATCAGATCGTGACAGCGTCGGCGGGAGCATTCCCTCCTGGATGGAACCTCGCCCCGGCATCCTCATGACAGCAGCCGCTGCTTCCCAGGTGACGTCGGTCGCGACTCGCTCGTCGTCGCGTCGCCGAGTTCAGCGGTGGATGGTTCACGTCGGACTGATCGGTACCGCGATCTCATCACTGGTGTTTGAGCCCATGATTGCCCTGCACGTGGTCCTTGGAGTGATCTTCGCAATGCTCGTCGGCATCCACCTTGCTCAACGTCGACTGGTCTCCAAGCGGCTGGCCGTTCGATTGCTCAAACTCAGGCAGATCTGGTTACCCGCGGGCAGGTTGGCCCTGGCTGACGGCTTCCTCTTCATCATCACGTCCGCCATGCTCGTGTCGGGTTTCTGGGATCTATTGGCGCCGCACCATACGAAAATCCGATGGCACGCCATCACCGGAGTTGTACTCACCATCTTCCTAGTCGTGCACACCGCGCGGCGGTGGCGTCGCCTGCGCATCTCACAGATTCGTTGACGACACTCCGTCCCAAGGATGTCTTGACGCCGTACAAATCCATGTCCGCCTCAGGCATGCAGAGAACCTGTGGCACTGCCGTGATTGGGCGACCGCCGGGTGACGTCAATCATGAAGAGTCGCGAGCCCGCTCCAGTCCGTCGAGCACTACGTCAAGACCAAACTCGAACTCCAGACCGAAGTCGTAGCCGGTTGCAGCACGTGTTCAACCGAGAACCTTGTTAAGGCCGGATAGTCACTCGCCGACAACTGCTCCACGAACATCGAAGCCACCTCTGTTGTGACCTCTCCGGCCTGGAACGGCAGGCTGGCTTCCTGTCCGTAGATGTAGTTTTCAATCAGGGCGAGGGCGTGAGCGGTCAGCTACACCTCGACCACGACTTTGCCCCGTGCGAAGCCGCTGTTGACGTAGTCAATCGCCGCCGGAGCTTCGCTCTTACCGCGAAGGTCCTGTCGACGGCCGGCGTAACCTTGCCGGATACAACGAGGCCTCTCAGAGTCTGCAGATCCGCTGAGTTCTCCGTCGCCAGGATCGACATCAACCTTTGGTGAGTGAAAGGTGAGAGGAAGACGGAGCGCACCGCGAGTGTCACACCCTGGAGAGCGAACGTTGGAAGTGACGTCGTGATCGCGCTTCCGCGGGTGTGTGTCGCTGATAACGCGTTCCGTGCGGATCTTCAGGAACCTGTGCGACGATGCGGCACAAAGTACGCTGCAAATCAGGGAACTTTGCGGTCATTCGCCTCGCGCTCCCGATTCGCGCTGGGCGACGAGGGGAGTCTTGGAGACCATGAGTGACGGCAGCGATTTCCGACCCGGTGTGGCCGAGGCGACGCCGCCGAATCGGCTGCCACCCCTCGATGGGCGCCGATCCCTGGTGGGCGACGCAGTCGACCAACTGCGCCAGGCGATTCTGTCGGGGCGGTTTCGCCAGGGCGAACGACTCGTGGAGACCAAGATCGCCGAACAGCTCCAGGTCAGCCGGGGGACCGTCCGTGAGGCGTTCAAGCTCCTGCGGTCCGAAGGGTTGGTCGAGGAGGAGCCGCGCCGGGGAACCTTCGTCGTCTCTCTCTCCGGGAAAGACGCGCGGGAGATCTACGAGCTGCGCATGGCCATCGAGGGTCGCGCGGCCTTCATGCTGGCCGAACGGGCGGACAGGTCGAGTATCGACACCCTGACCGAACTGTGCACGCAGATGGAACGGGCGGAGGCCGAGCACGACGCCGCTGGCGTCTACGCCAGCGACCTGGCCTTTCACGACTCCCTGTGCCGGTTGTCGGGGAACGCCCGTTTGCACGAAGTGTTCTCTCGCTACGTGCCTGCGCTGCGCGCCCTGCTGCAGCTCGACAAGCGCATCTATGGCCCGCTGCAGAACATCGTCGGGGGTCACCGACTTTTGGTCAACGCGATTGAGTCCGGTGACGCGGACCTCGCGCGCGCGCTCGCCGAGCAGCACTGCCAAGAGGCCGGTCGGCACGCGTCGAACTACCTCGACTCGCTGGAAGAGTCGTAGCTCGTCGACACTCGCGTCGCGCGTTGGACGCTTCGTGGCCATCGCCATTCGACGATCGTCTCTCCTGATCCAGCTAGGTCTGTCCGTTTCACCAGGTAAAACACCTCGACTAACCCATTTGTAAACTGTTGACAGTTGACTGTCAGGAATGTATGCTGCCGCTCCATGGCATCCTCGTCACCGGACGTGAACGTGTCGTCCGCGTCCGCATCGGGTGAGGTCGAGGTAAGCGACGCATCGAAGGACGCCCTGGACGCGGCGACTCGCGCGGTGTCCGAAGCGGTTGCTCAAGGAGCCGACGACGGCGCAATCGCCGAACATATCTTGGCCGTTGGCGCCCTGAAGGACCCGCGGTCCCAGGAGTTCTTCACGTCACTGCGGCGTAGTCCTTCTGCGAGCGTGCGACGAGCTGTGGCCGAGGCCCTGCCACCAGTGATGATCGTTCCGGACGACTCGGCACTCGGCGTCGGTGTCCTGCTGTCGCTCTTTGATGATGAGGACGCGGTGGTTCGCGACTGGGCCGTGTGTTCGCTGGGTCGCACTCTGGCCACCGGAGCGGACGGAGTTCCCGCCGCATACGACACGACACGGATCCGCACGGCTCTGACGCAGCGCCTGTCCGACGAGGATCCGGCGACGAGGGCCGAGGCGTGTGCGGGACTCGCGCTGCGCCACGTCGCCGACGTCGTCGAGCCGCTGCGCCGCGAGCTCGCCCGGCCCGAGGTTGGTCGAGTTCCCGTCATTGCTGCCGAGGCGATCGCCTCGCCGGACCTCCACGACTCTCTCGTGGCCCTTCGAAGTTGGTGGACGCGTGACCCGGAGCTGTTGGAACGGGCGATTGAGGCGTGCTCACCACGCGAATAGGAAGACACAACTAGGGGGAGTTATGACTGACCACGAAGGCCCACAGCACCATTCGATCTTGAACGCGGTCGAGGAGATCATCCAGGTTCCCAAGGACGAACCGGCGACTGACCGGCTCTGGAGTATCGAGTCCAACGGCATCCAGCACGTGTCGGATGCCGAACGACACGGCAAGCCGTCAGAGATGTTCTGGGTGTGGTTCGCCGCGAACATGGGGATCACGGCGCTGCCTTTTGGTGCGTACCTCGTCACCTTCTACTCCAACAACATCTGGCAGGCGATCTTCGCCGCCATCATTGGATGCGTCCTTTCCTACGCCCTGGTCGGCGTGATCGGCGTGGCCGGACAGCGTTCCGGTGCGCCCACGATGGTGATCTCGCGGGCCTCCTTCGGCGTGACGGGCAACGCCCTGCCGACCCTCGTCAGTTACATGACCTGCGTGGGCTTCGAGATCATCCTGATGGCTGTCGCGACCGACTCGCTCGGGGCCTTGCTGTTTCGCCTGGGGGTCGGAGGAGGCAAGTTCACCCTCGGCGTCTCCTTCGCGATCGTCGCCACCGTCGCCATTGCGATCAGTCTCCTGGGTCACGCGACGATTGTCCGGATGGCCACGATCTTCACGTGGATCTACGGCGTCTTGATGATTCCCTTCATCATCTTCTCGTGGAAGGACGTGAGCTTCCACAAGGTGGCGGCTCTGCCCACCGGCCACTTTCTCGGGGGCTTCGTCGGGGGCATCACGATCGTGGCGGTCGGACTGGGGATCGGGTGGGTCAACACCGCCGCCGACTACACGCGCTACCTGCCCAAAGGCACGAGCCCCCGGTCCCTGATCGGATGGACGGTGATGGGCTCGAGCATCGCCCCGATCATCCTCATCGTCTTCGGGGCCCTGCTGGCCGCGAGTGACGGGAATCTCGCCAGCGCGGCCAACCCGGTCGCCCTACTGGCCCAGCCCCTTCCGACCTGGTTCCTCGTTCCGTTCTTGCTGGCCACGGCGATCGGGCTCGTCGCGGCGACGCTGACCGAGATGTACTCCTCGGGCCTCAGCCTGATCACACTCGGTCTCAAGATCCCGCGCTACAAGTCGGTGCTGATCGATGGTGCGCTGATGATCGTGGGCGTGGTCTACATCGTCTTCTTCTCGCCGAGCTTCTTTGGCGCGTTCGCGGGCTTCGTGACCACCTTCGCGGCTATTCTGGCTCCGTTTGCGGCCATCTTCGTGCTGGACATGTGGCTCTTTCGCAAAAAGGGCTACGCCGACGCCGAGCTCTACGTCACCACTGGTCGCTACGGCGCCTGGAACTGGGCCGGCGTGACCTCCTTCGTCGTGTCCTCATTGGTCGCCCTCGGCATGGTCACGTCGGCCGCACCGGCGTTTCGCTGGACGGGATTCCTGTTAGGTCCCTTCGGCGGTAAGTCCGGCGCCATCGGTGCTAGCAACCTGGGCGCCGTCTTCGGCATGGTCATCGCGGGAATCCTTTACGTTGGCTTAATCCGTTTGACACCCCAGTACCGTCGCTGGCTCGATGACGAGCGCACCGGTGGGCCCGCGATAGCGACGAGCGAGGCGAGTTGAGCACTCGGCGCTTCAAGGTTGGCGTCCAGCTGCACCCGCAGCTGTGCACCGTGGCCGAACTGCGCGCCGCGTGGGAGACGGTGGACGCCCTGGGCGTCGACAGCATCTGGCTCTGGGACCACTTCTTCCCTCTCTACGGCGACCTGGAGGGGTCGCACTACGAGTGCTGGACCCTGCTGTCGGCCATGGCGATGAGTACGACGAACGCGTCCATCGGGCCATTGGTCACGTGCATCAGTTATCGCAACGCCGACCTGGTGGCCGACATGGCGCGCACCGTGGACCACCTGAGCGCGGGTCGCCTGATCCTCGGATTGGGCAGCGGTTGGAGCGACCAGGACTACCGCGAGTACGGGTACCCGTTCGACAGCGATCGCGCTCGCCTGGACAGCCTCGACGACGCGGTCACCCGCGTCCGGCGTCGACTGGGACTGCTCAACCCCGGCCCCGTGGGCTCGATGCCCTTCCTCATCGGCGGCGCGGGCGAGAAGGTGGCCCTCAAACTGGTGGCCCAGCACGCCCAGCTCTGGAACACGTTCGGCACGCCCGACGTATACGGCCACAAGAACGCGGTCCTCAATGACTGGTGCGTGCGCCTGGGCCGTGACCCGGACGAGATCGAGCGCACGGTGCTGCTCGACGACCCCGACTGGCCCGACGGCGACATCGCCAACTACACGGTCGAAGACGACACGATCGAGGCGTTCGTCGATGCCGGGGCCCAGCACATGATCGTCGCGTGCGGGTACCCGTTTCGGCTTGACTCGGTCAAGCGCCTCCTGGAGCTCGCCGAGGCCGACGCGCCCGTCACAATCAACAAGTAGGAGAGATCACATGAACCGAGTCGACATGTCCACCCTGGGCGATTTCCTCCTCCAGCCGTGGCTCGCGACGCTGGCCACCTATCGCAAGGACGGGTCCGTCCTGCTGTCGCCCGTCTGGTGGATCTGGGACGGCGAGGCGTTCCAGATCAGCGTTGACGACGGGGACTGGAAGGAGAAGCACGTGCGTCGCACGCCGCGCGTCTCGATCTGCATCTCCGAAGAGGAGTCCTACCCGGGTCGGGCCCTGGAGGCCTCGGGTCTGGTCGAGCTCATCGCCGACCCCGACGGCGACGGACTGCTGCGCATCGCGACCAAGTACTGCGGGCCGGAGGTCGCGCGCCAGTACGTGGACAACAACCCCGCGAAGAGCTACTGGATCATGCGCGTGGTACCCGACAAGATCCGCTCGGTCGACCACCTCGACGTGCCGTTCTTGAAGAACGCCGTGCCCCAGTTCCCGACCGCGTCAACCTGACGTCGAGGTTCGTCGTGCCGATGACCCGAAGGGAGACGTGATGGAGTACCGCTTCCTCGGTCGCACGGGTCTGCAGGTCTCGGCGCTCTCCTTCGGCACGATGACCTTCGGCGGCCTGGGTCGTTTCGCCCACTGTGGTTCGGTGCAGGTGGGCGAAGCCACCGAACAGGTGCGCGCGTGCCTGGACGTCGGGGTCAACCTCTTTGACACCGCCGACGTCTACTCCCAGGGACTGTCCGAGGAGATCCTCGGCAAGGCCCTCGGCGCGCACCGCGACGAGGTCGTCGTCGCCACCAAGATGCACTGCGCCATGGGGGAGGGTCGCAACGACATCGGCCAGTCGCGCCACCACATCCTTCGCGCCTGTGAGGCGAGCCTGACGCGTCTCGGAACGGACCACATCGACCTCTATCAAATGCACGGCTACGACGGGCGCACCGACCCGGTCGAAACGCTGCGGGCCCTCGATGACTTGGTGCGCTCCGGCAAGGTGCGCTACGTCGGCTGCACCGAGTTCTCGGCGTGGCATCTCATGAGGGCGCTGGCGTTATCGGACACCCACCACCTGGCGCGCTTCGCGACGATCCAGGGTTACTACAGCATCCTGGCGCGCGAACTCGAATACGAGTTCGTTCCGCTGTGCCTGGACCAGGGACTCGGCATCCTGGCGTGGAGCCCACTGGCTGGGGGGTACCTCACGGGCAAGTACCAGCCGGGCGCGCCCGCGAACGAGGTAACGCGGCGCGCGGCGATGGGCGACCCCGGGGTCATCGACGACGCACGCGGGCAAAAGGTGGTCGCGGTCCTGCAGTCAGTGGCGCACGAACAGGGGGTCTCGGCGGCCCAGGTGGCGATCAACTACGTGAAGGGTCGCGCCGGGGTGAGCAGCGTGGTGCTGGGAGCCAGGAATCTCGTCCAACTCACCGACGACCTGGGCGCGGCGTCGTGGTCGTTGACCGCCGCCCAGACCCAGCGCCTCGACGAGGTCAGTTATCTGCCGCTGCCGTACCCGTATTGGAACCAGCATCGATTCAATCTCGATCGAATGGATTGGCCCGAGCCGGCGGTGCGCTTTGGCCCGTAGCGACGCAGATGAGTCCGTGACCTCGATGGCGCAGCCCGCGGTGTCCGACGACGTGGAGCACCGACTCTCACCACTGGACGGACATCGCTCCCTGGTCGAGGACGCGATGGAACGACTGCGCCACGCCGTTCTCTCCGGACAGTTTCGTCAGGGTGAGCGACTCATCGAGACCAAGGTGGCCCAACAACTCCAGGTCAGCCGCGGCACCGTGCGCGAGGCGTTCAAGCTACTGCGCGCCGAGGGACTGGTTGAAGAGGAGCCGCGCCGCGGCACCTTCGTCGTGTCCCTGTCGGGACGCGACGCTCGAGAGATCTACGAGTTGCGCGCCGCCATCGAAGGGCGCGCGGCCTTCGTCATCGCGCGCGCCGGCGACGCGGCGAGCATCGACCAGCTCGATGCGTTGTGCACGCAGATGGAGAGCGCCGAGGCGGCCGGCGACCATGCCGGTGTCTACGCCGGCGACCTCGCGTTTCACGAGACGCTCTGCCGGCTGTCGGGAAACGCACGCCTGCACGAGGTCTTCCTGCGCTACGTCTCGGCCCTGCGCGCCCTGCTCCAGCTCGACACGCGCATCTACGGACCCCTGGAGAATGTGGTGGGGGGCCACCGCGTCTTGGTGGACGCGATTCGTTCCGGCGACGCCGAGGCCGCGAGAGTTCTGGCCGAACAGCACTGCGATCAGGCGGGTCACCACGCGTCTCAGTACCTTCTTTCTCTGGAGCACGAATGAGACCACGCCAGACCTGCGGCGCTTGGGTTCTCACCAGAATTGTTAATTGTCGACAGTTGATTGTTGGTAAGTCGACGGTTTCTGCAGTACACTCGCCGCCAATGGTTCGACGAGCCCGGCGCTGCCGCGCGAAAACAGCGTGGATTACCCGCGCAACGCGCGGCTCCGGGCGAAGGGGGTAGTTCGCCAATGGAGTATCGCGCGTTCGGTCGCACTGGTGTGCAGGTTTCGGCCTTGGGATTCGGATCCTGGCCCATGGCGGGTGCCAGTTATGGCGGAATCAGCGAGGACTCGGCGTCGGCCGCGGTGCGTCGTGCGCTCGAGGTGGGCGTGAACTGCTTCGACACGGCCCCTGCGTACGGGCTGGGCGAGGCCGAGCAGATGCTGGGCCGCGCGTTGGGACCGCACCGCGACGAGATCGTGCTGGTGAGCAAGTGCGGCATTTCGCTGCCCCCCGGCAGCACCGTCGCCATTCGCGACAACAGTCGGGCGGCCATCATTCGCGACGTCGAACTCAGCCTCGAGCGCCTCGCGACCGACCACCTGGACGTGGTGCTCCTGCACTGGCCGGAGGCTGACACTCCGATCGCCGAGAGCATGGATGCGCTCGACGAGTTGGTCACGAGCGGCAAGACAAGATTCGTCGGCGTGTCCAACTTCGACGTGGCCCAGTTGCAGGAAGCCGCGGCCGTGCGGCGTGTCGACGTGGTCCAGATCGGCTACCACCTCTTTGACCGACGCCTGGAGTCCGACGTCCTGCCGTACTGCGCGGAGAACGGCATCGGCGTGATGGGGTACGGGTCACTAGCCCACGGGTTGCTCGCGGGCGTCTTCGACTCGTCCACCAAGTTCGCCGACGATGACTGGCGCTCCGCCGGGATCTTCTTTGGCCAGCCCCTGCTGCGCGGCGCCAACTTCCACACCAACGTCGGCGTGGTCGAGGCGATCAAGCGCGAGGTGGCCGATCCCCGCGGCGTCCCGGTGGCCCAGATAGCCCTCGCCTGGGTGCTGCGTAACCCGACGATCAGCACCGCGCTGGTCGGCGCTCGCACGCCCGACGAGGTCGACGCCAACCGCGACGCGGTCGAGCTCGTCTTGAGCGACGCCGAGGTGGCGACGATCGAGCAGATCATGCGCGCAGCCGCCGGCCGCGTGTCGGCGTTCTGGCCCCTCGAGAGCACGATGGAGCAGTGGGGCGTCGAGATCGCACCCGTGACGTCGTGACTCGTTCGACGCGTCAAGCACTGGAAGCCTTCGGCTTGCCCACAGGTGACCTCAACGAACTGCCGACGTCAGCCAAACGCTTCGCCGACGGCGCCCAGTACCGGATTGAGATTCCCAGCACCGAGGGTCCGGCGTGCTTCGCCGCGGTACTCGACGAGGCCGATCGGCGCGCCGTCACCGTGTCGCGCGTCTCCCAGGGCAGTGGCGTCCTGCTGCTCACCGACGACGATCTCGACGAGATGGCCGAAATGGCTCGGGCCCGATCCATCGAGGTGAGTCTCGCGGCGCGCCCCAACGCGGGCTGGCACACGTCGGCCATGGCGCGGTCATCCGCCGGCGCGCTGGTGGCGGCGACGGCGCACGGTCAAGAGCAGGTCGTCCAGCAGCTCTCTGATATCCGTCGGGCCGCGGCCCACGGGTTTCGAAGTGTGCTGATCACCGACATCGGAACGCTCGCGCTCTTCGGGCGGATGCGGAACGACGGCGACCTGCCCGCCGACATGCAGGCCAAGATCTCGGTGCTCCTGCCGGCGGCCAACGCGGCCGCGGCGCGGGTTCTGAGCGACCTCGGCGCGACCACGATCAACGTCCCCACCGACCTCAGCCTGGCCGAGCTGGCCGCGATCCGCGCCGCCGTGGACTGCCCCATCGACATCTACATTGAGTCGGCCAACGAGTTCGGCGGGATCCTGCGCTACGGCGAAGTCGCCGAGATCGTGCGGGTCGCGGCGCCGGTCTATCTCAAACTCGGGCTGCGCAACGCCCCCGACATCTACCCCACGGGCGGTCACATGGACGCGGTGGCGGTCGCCATGAGCCGCGAGCGCGTGCGTCGCGCTCAGCTCGCCCTCGAGATCCTGGGTCGTGAGTACCCGACGGCTACTGGGTCCGACGTCGCGGCGACCGGCCTGGCCTTCGTCGCGCCCGCTGACGATAACTGGCTCGACACAAAGGCAACGTGATCCGTGGCCGACTCGTCGCACGACTCTGTGGTTGGTGAGGACGCGGCGGTGACGTTGCGGCCCAAGGAGCGCGCGGGCCGTCTCGACGTGGCCGCGCGACCCCACGTGGCGGGGTCACCACTGGTGGTGGCCCTGGACCGCGTCGGAGAGGACGTGGAGACCGAGCGGTCGATCCTGGAGGGTTCGGGCGTGCGCATCGAACTGGTCGACGCGCACGATGAGGCGCGTCTGCGCCAGCTCGGCGACGCGGTGGGTCTGATGGGCAATCGCACGCGCATCGGTCCGAACCTGCTCGACCTGGCCCCGAAGGTTCGCTGTGTCGTGACCTACGGCGTCGGGTACGACCAGGTGGACCTTGACGAGGCTCGACGACGCGGCATCGTCGTGTGCAACGTTCGCGACTACTGCTCCGAAGAGGTGGCCGACCACACGATGGCGCTGATTCTGGCCGTCCTACGCCGCTTGGTGCCGAGCGACGACGACGTGCGTGTGGGTGGTTGGGGAGTCGAGGATTTGGGGCCGGTGCGACGGCTGCGCGGGTTGGTGCTCGGTTTGGTCGGGTACGGGCGTATCGGCCAGCTGGTGCGCGAGCGCGCGTTGGCCTTCGGACTTCGTGTCGTGGCCTTCGACCCGGCGATGGGTTCTGACCAGCGCCACGAGTTGGGACTCGACGCGCTGACGACGCTGGACGAGTTACTGGCGATCTCGGACGTGGTGTCGCTGCACGCGCCGTTGCAGGCCGACACGCGTGACCTCATCGACGCGAGAGCCCTCGAGGTGATGAAGGAGGGTTCGTACCTGATCAACACGAGCCGCGGCGGGTTGGTCGACCACACCGCGCTTCTGCGCGCCCTGGACTCCGGTCACTTGGCGGGGGCGGGTCTGGACGTCTTCCCCGTGGAGCCTCCGCCGGTGGGGACGTTCGATCGACCGGAGATCGTCGTGACACCGCACTCGGCGTTCTACTCCATCGAGTCGATCATCCAGTTGAAGACCGACGCAGCCACGATCATGTCGAACGTGTTGTCCGGCGGAGCGATCGTGAACCGAGTCGTATGACGACAGTTTTAGGAAAAGTTCGACCATCGGAATCGAAGGGCGCGGCGGCGCCAAAGAGGAGAACACAGTGACGACAATGGACTACGACCGCCTATACATAAATGGCGCCTGGCGCGAGTCGAGTGCCAACGAGACCATCGAGGTCCGCAACCCTGCGACCACCGAGACCATCGGGCACGTGCCCAGCGCCACTGTCGCTGACACCGACGCCGCGGTGGCGGCGGCGAGTGACGCCTTTGGCGCGTGGTCACGACAGACGCCGGAGTCGCGCCGGCGCGTCCTGGAGGACTTGGCGCAGGGTCTCGCCGAACGCGAGGAAGAGATCGCGCGCACGGTCACCCTGGAAGTGGGAACCCCGATCGAGCGCTCGCGGCCGTGGCAGGCGGCTCAGGCGGCCTTCGTGACCGCCGGCTACGCCGACCTCTTGTCGAAGTACTCCTTCGACGAACCGCTCGGCAACTCCGTGGTCGTGCGCGAGGCCATCGGCCCGGTGGCGTGCATCGCGCCGTGGAACTTCCCGCTCCACCAGGCGGTGCTCAAGGTCGCCCCGGCCCTGGCGGCGGGGTGCACCGTCGTACTCAAACCCTCCAGCCTGTCGCCGCTCAACGCGTACCTGTTAGCCGAGATCATCGACGCGATTGGCCTGGCCCCGGGTGTGTTCAACCTGATCTCGGGATCGGGGTCCATCGTGGGCGAGCGTCTGGCCGCGCACCCCGACATCGCGATGGTCAGCCTGACGGGATCGACCGAGGCGGGTCGACGGGTCGCCCAAGTGGGGGCCGAAACGATCAAGCGGGTCACCCTGGAGCTCGGCGGAAAGTCCGCCGTCGTGATCTGCGAGGACGCCGACCTTGACACGGCGGTTCGCAACGGCGTGCACAACGCGTACGCGAACGCCGGTCAGACCTGCGCGGCGTGGACGCGCATGTTGGTGCCGCGCTCTCGTCTGGACGAGGTCGAGACCATCGCTGCCGAGGTCGCCAACGGCTACGTCTTGGGCGACCCCATGGAGGAGGCCACGACGATGGGGCCGCTGATCTCGGCGGGTCAGCGCGACCAGGTCAACTCGTTCATCCGCTCCGGACTCGACGAGGGCGCCAAGCTGATCGCCGGAGGCCTCGACGTCGCCGTTCCGGAGCGTGGCCACTACGTCGCCGCGACGATCTTTTCGGACGTGAAGCGCGACATGAACATCGCCCAGAACGAGATCTTCGGTCCCGTGCTCTCCATCCTGCCCTTCGACTCCGACGACGACGCGGTGGCGATTGCCAACGACAGCATCTACGGGCTCCACGGGGGAGTCTGGTCGGGCGACGTGGACCGGGCGATGAACATCGCGCGCCAGATGCGCACCGGTCGCGTGGACATCAACGGCGCGGCGTTCAACTACGGCGCGCCCTTCGGAGGGTACAAGCAGTCCGGACTCGGTCGAGAGTTCGGCGTGTTCGGCTTCGAGGAGTTCCTCGAAGTAAAGGCGATCTCGCAGTGAGGTCGTCCGCAACAGGGTCGAGCCGGGGCGTTCGCGCCCCGGTCGTGCAGTAGGCAAACACCAATCAAGGGGGAAATATGAGCATTGACGAAAAGTCTGTCGCAACGTCACCAGGAGGGGACGCCTTCGAACCGGAGAGCGACCAGTCCTGGCGAATTGAGACCAATGGCATCAACCACATTCAGGACGCGGAGCGTCACGGCGAGCCCCGCGACCTGTTCTGGGTGTGGGCCGCGGCCAACGTCAGCATCCTGAGCGTCACCTACGGCGCGGCGCTGGTGGTGTTCTTCCACCTCAACCTGATCCAAGGCATCGTGGCGGGCACGGTGGGCACGGTCGTGAGCTTCGTGTTGGTGGGCCTGGTGGGCCTCGCCGGCAAAAAAGCCGGCGCCCCGACGATGGTCATCTCGCGCGCGACCTTCGGTGTCAAGGGCAACTTCCTGCCGACGCTGGTCAGCTATCTGTCCTTCATCGGCTGGGAGATCATCGTCACCACGCTGGCGGTGCAGGCCACCCAGACGGTCCTCCAGCGACTGAACGTGGGGACGGGCAACTTCACGATCGCCATCTCCTTCATCATCATCGCGGTGATCGGGGTCGGCATCGTCATCCTGGGCCACGCCACGATCGTCAAGGTGCAGAGGATGTTCCTCTTCGCCTTCGGCGCGCTCACCGTGGTGTTCATGATCCTGGAGTGGAAGGACATCCACTGGCACGCGGTCTCGACGCTTCACGCGGGCAGCGCGGCCAACCTCATCGGGGGCACCTCGATCATCCTGGCGGGACTCGGCCTGGGCTACGTGAACGGCGGTGCGGACTACACCCGCTACCTCCCGAAGCGCTCCAGCGGCGCCGCCTCGGTCGGCTGGACCGTCCTCGGCGCGAGTTTCGTGCCGATCATCCTCATGATCTACGGCATCTTCCTGACGGCGAGCGACTCATCACTGGCGACCGCGGCCAATCCCATTGGCGCCCTGTCGGCACCGCTGCCGACCTGGTTCCTGGTGCCGTACATGATCACCGCCGCCGGCGGTCTCATGGCCGCCACGCTGATCAACATGTACTCGTCGGGACTGAGTCTGATGGCGCTGGGGGTCAGCCTGCCGCGCTACAAGACGGTGCTGGTCGACACGGTGTTGATGGCGGGAGGGTGCATCTACTTCCTCTTCTTCTCCACCAACTTCTTCACCAACCTGGAGGGCTACCTGGTGGTGCTGGGCGTGCCGATCGCCGCGTGGTGCGCGATCTTCATCATCGACCTGCTCCTGCACCGGGCCAACGGCTACGAGGAGGCTGACTTCTACCGTCCCTCCGGTGTCTACGGTTCGTTCCGCTCCACTGGTCTGGTGGCCATGATCGTCGGGTCGGTCGTGGGTCTCGGGCTCATCACCTCAGCCGCTCCCGGCGTGCGCTGGGTGGGCTACTTCCTGGGCGGCTTCGGCGGCAAGACCGGCACCATCGGCACGAGCAGCATCGGCATCATGATCTCCTTCGTCATCGGCGCGGTCGTCTACGTCGTGCTGGCACAGGTGTTCGGCCACACGCTGCACAGTCGGCGATCACCGGTGGAGTCGGAGGCGACGGTGGGTACGGCCACTGCATGAACGACGCTGTTCTCAGTGACCATCTGCGTCGCGTCGGGATTCCGCACGTCAAGGCTCAACGCGAACACCCCACGGTCGTCGCGCTCTGCGAAGGAAATCTCGACGACCTCACGGCACGCGAGTGGCTGGGCCAGGACTACCTGTTCCTGATCAAGGAGCGCCAAACCCTGGCCCGGCTCGCGGGCCAGGCGCCGCCCGAACACCTGGAGGACCTGCTCACGTTGTTGGTGGGGGTGTGCACCACCGACCTCGTGGGTCAGGCCGCGCTCTGTGACCTCTTCGGCGCCAACCCGTCAAAGGCCGTGTTGCGCTCGGCGGCGACCAACTACACCGAGTGGCTCTGGGAGCGTTCGGCCGTCTACGAGGAGGGCCTCGTCGCTCTCTACGCGGGACTGTGGGGGTACTCCACTCTGGGCAGCATCATGTCGGTGCCCAGTGAGGCGCGCTTCGCCACGTGGGTCGGCTCCTATCGTTCCGAGGCGTTTGCCGCGCTGGCCGTTCGCTACGCCCAGATGGTCGACGAGTTGGAGATTTCAGTCCTACGTGCCGAAGCGGTGTTCCTGGAAGGCATGGGACACGAGATGGCGTTCTGGAACCCGTTGTGACACTTCGTGGTACGACGTGGCGCCTCGACGAGTGGGCTAGATCGTGAAGCGCTTCAAGGCCGGCGTCCAGCTGCACCCCCAGCACACGAGCGTCGATGAATTGCTGGCGGCCGCCGAGGCCGCCGACGCCCTCGGCGTCGACAGCATCTGGGTGTGGGACCACTTCTTCCCGCTCTATGCCAAGGACGGACCGTACGACTGGCCGCCGGCGCCGGACCTCACGGGTTCGCACTAC
Source organism: uncultured Actinomycetota bacterium (assembly GCA_963715855.1). Lineage (GTDB taxonomy): Bacteria > Actinomycetota > Acidimicrobiia > Acidimicrobiales > RAAP-2 > RAAP-2. Next base: position 30,453 of record OY970279.1, on the reverse strand, counting down.
GAGGCGTGGATGCTGCTCGCCGCGATGACACGCGGCGTGCGCCGCGCGGACATCGGCGTGTTGATCACCAACGTCCACTTTCGTAATCCCGACCTCCTCGCCGACATGGCGCGCACCATCGATCACCTGAGTGGCGGTCACTTCATCTTGGGACTCGGCGCGGGCAACATCGAACGCGACTTTCGCGAGTACGGCTACGAGTTTCCCGACGGGCCGTCGCGCTTGGTCGCGTTGGAGGCGGCGATTCTTCGCATCCAGAACCGACTGGGACAGTTGAATCCCGCACCCGTCGGCTCACTGCCACTCCTCGTCGGCGGCAGCGGCGCCAAGGTCACACTGCGCATCGTCGCCCAGTACGCCAACGCGTGGAACTCCTTCGGTCCACCGAGCGAGTACGCCAAACAGAACCGGATCCTCGACGACTGGTGCGCGAAGTTGGACCGCGATCCCTCCGAGATCGAGCGGACCGTGCTCCTCGATACCGGTGCCGAGATCGACGATCTCGAGGGTTTCCTCGATGCGGGGGTCCAACACGTCATCGTGGGCTGCGGTCACCCCTTCGCCATGGACGACGTCCAGCGACTCCTCGACGCTCGCGATGGATAGGCCGCGCCAGGTGCGTTACGCGGAGCTGCGATGAAGACGGTGGAACTCGGTACGTCGGGACTGGAGGTCTCGGAACTCGGCTTCGGGACCATGGGCCTGTCGGGCGTCTACGGGGCGGCTGACGATGACGCCTCCATCGCCACGCTGCACCGCGCGGTGGAGCTGGGCGTCACCTTCTTTGACACGGCGGACATCTACGGCGACGGTCACAACGAGAGACTCGTCGGCCGAGCGTTGGCGTCACAGCGCACATCGCTGGTGCTGGCCACGAAGTTCGGCGGCGGCACGGGACCGGACGGCGAGATTCGCGGACTGGCCCGGCCCGAGCGCGTCGGCCCGTTCCTGCGCGAGAGCCTGGCGCGGCTGGGCACCGACTACGTGGACCTCTACTACTTGCACCGGGCCGACCCGGCGACCCCGATCGAGGAGACGGTCGGGGAGATGGCCGACTTGGTTCACCAAGGATTGGTACGCCACCTCGGACTGTCCGAGGTCAGTGGCGCCACGTTGCGGCGGGCCCACGCGGTACACCCCATTGCCGCGTTGCAGACTGAGTACTCTCTGTTCGGCCGTGAAGCGGAGTCTGATGCGCTTGCCACCGCCAACGAGTTAGGCGTCGGCTTCGTCGCTTACAGCCCCCTCGGTCGGGGATTCCTCGGTGGGGTGATCACCAGCGCCGACGACGTCGAGGCCGGTGATTGGCGGGCCAGCGTTCCGCGTTACCAGGGCGACAGCTTGGCCCACGCACTCGAGCTGACCCGTGCCTTGGGGTCGGTTGCCGACTCGCTCGGCGCGACGCCGAGTCAAGTAGCGCTGGCATGGCTTCTGGACCGCAAGGACACGGTCGTTCCGATCCCCGGCACTCGACGAATCGAGCACCTCCAGTCCAACGTGGGGGCCGCCGCGATGCACCTGAGCGCGAGTGTGCGCGAACAGCTCGAACTCATGTTCCCCGTGGGGGTCCTGGCGGCCGACCGTATGCCGCCGGACAACATGCTCCGTGTGAACCTTTGAGAACATTGATCTGACGAGAGACAACGTCATGGGGTGTCGCTCGCTCGGACAAACGCAGTGAACAGCGAGATGTAGAACAGGGCGAAGGAGAAGAGAATGCAACGAGTTGACGCATCGGAGCTAGGTGACCTCTACCAGCAGCCGTTTCTGGCGACGCTGGCCACCTATCGAAAGGACGGCACGGCCCTGCTCTCGCCGGTGTGGTTCGAATGGGACGACCCACATTTTCTGGTGAGTCTCGTTCACGGAGACTGGAAGGAACTTCACCTTCGGCGTAATCCTCTCGCCGGACTGCTCATCGCGGAAGAGGCCAACTACCCAGGTCGGGCGCTGGAGGTGTCGGGGAAGGCCACGGTCACTCCCGACGTCGGGGGAGTCTTGATCACACGAATCGCGACGCGCTACCTCGGCGAGGAGATCGCGAACCAGTGGCTAGAGCCGCTGATGGATTTCGAGTGGGACGTCATGCGTCTGGTGCCCGAACGCACCCGCGCCCTCGATCATCGCAACGTGCCCTACCTGGCGCGATGCGAACCGCAGTATCCACCGACCAGTGAGTGGCGCGTCACTATGACGCGGATGCCCAAGGAGTAGGGCCTTTGTGATCTCGTTTTACAGTTCGGCGAAGGCGTAGTCGACTTGCGGCTCGCCGGGCGCATCTTCGACGATCTGATCGGACCTGGCGCTGACCACCGCCTTCGCGGGAGCCCAGAGAAGCACCACGGCCACTACCAGACCGAGGGTGGCCAAGCCGGAGCCGATGAGGAAGATCTCGTGGTAGCCCGCAACCAGCGAGGACAGGGCGTTGTGGCCCCCGGCCTCCAGGCTGGCTGTGCGGCTCGCCGACAGAGTTCCGAAGACGGCGAGCCCCGTCGAAGAGGCGAGCCACATCGACACGTTGACGATGCCCGAGGCCAACCCGGCGTCAGCGGCGGGCACGTCGGCCATTGCCAGTGTCAGTAGCGGAACCGCCGACACACTCATCCCGACCCCGAGCAACAGGAACGCGGGCAGAACTCCCGTTGCGTAGTCAACGCTGACGCCCGCGCGCGAGAGAATTACCAGTCCCGTGATCACGCCGGTGAGACCCGGCACCAGGAGCCGCATCGGTCCGTAGCGCACGAGCAGTCGACTGGTGATACCCAATGACATGGCAGCCATCGACAGGGTCATCGGAAGGAAGGCAATGCCCGTCTTGAGTGGCCCGTACCCCAGGACCCTCTCCATGTAGAGCGCGCCAAAGAAGAAGACGGAGAACATGCCTGCGAACGTGAGACCGCGCACCACGCTCGATGACGTGAGGCTCTTCAGCTGCAACACGCGCAGCGGAACGATGGGACGCGTCACACGCGCCTCCCAGGCGAAGAACGACATGATGAGGATGAGTGACGTGGCGCCGAAGCCGATGGTGTGCGACGACAGCCACCCATAGCTCGAGGCGGTGACGACGGCGTAGATGCCGACCATGAGCGACAACGTCATCAGGACCGACCCGGTGATGTCCAGACCGTGCGCGATGCCGAGGCCCTCGTTCTCCTCGATGAGGAAGGCGCCAAGGATCAATGTGAGGATCCCGATCGGCACGTTGATGATGAAGATCCAGTGCCAGTTGACGGCCTGCGTGAGAACGCCACCGACCAAGAGGCCGATGGAGCCGCCGCCGACGGCGACGAACAGGTAGGCGCTCATGGCCTTGGCGCGCTCGGCGGCGCCCGAGAACTCGGTCACGATGATCGCGACGATCACCGAAGTCGACACGGCGCCGCCGAGACCCTGGAGGAAGCGCGCGACGATCAGCATGGCCTGGTTCTGCGCCAGGGCGCACGCGAGAGATGACAGCGTGAAGATGCTCACGCCGGTGAGGAAGACTTTCTTCCGGCCGATCAGGTCACCCAGACGGCCGGCGAGCAAGAGGAAGCTGCCGAAGGCGATGAGGTAGGCGTCGACGACCCAGGTCAGACCGGATGCGGAGAAGCCGAGACTGCGTTGGATGGAGGGGAGCGCCACGTTGACGATGGACGAGTCGAGGGCGTTCATGAGCATGGCCAGGCAGACGACGATGAGGGCGATCCAGCGGGTCCTCGGAATAGTGCCTGATGGAAGGGTCGAAATTTGTGTCATGGGTCTGTACCTCTCTCGCTACACTTGGGGGAAGTAGTCAGATGGTCTGTACCGTCATCTAACTGATATAATCATCATAGCATGACTATCGACACCTCGCTACCATTAATTCCAATGGATGAAAATTCGTCCACTGGACCGATCCTGCTGCTGGTGCAGCTCACTCGTCTGATCAACCGTCGCAGCACGCCCGACCTCTTGGGACAGACCCTCAAGGAGTTGGCGGTGCTGTCGTACCTGCGCGATTTTGACGAGGTGAGTCAGCAGACGTTGACCGACGGCTTGTGCATCGACGCGAACTACTGCGTGCTGTTGCTCAACGACCTCGAGTCCGACGAATTGGTGGAGCGGCGCCGTGACCCCGCGGACCGCCGGCGACACCTGGTGTCAATGACCGACAAGGGGCGCCGCGCGCTGCATCAGGCCGAGCAGGCCCAGCAGAGTCTGGAAGACGAGATCCTTGGTGCGCTGAGTACCGAGGAGCGCTCCACGCTGTCGCATCTACTTCGCAAGGCGATCGACGCCCAAACGTCCGTTTCGGCCGCGGGAGCTTCCGTCAAGCACTGATCGCAGTCGCGATCGAAGTTGTGTCGCCCTACTCAGGGCTGATTACCGGGCACCGGTGGACGGGGTCCCACGATCTTCATCACCCACCGTGAACGGCTTTAGGCGCTGTATCGGCGAATGGAAAGAAAAAACCCCCAACCCAAAGAAGGGCCCCCGACCAGGGCGCCCTCTTTGGGTTGGGGGACTGGTTACGCCGGTTGACCGCGGTGGAGCGGGGGAGCGCCAAGGGCGATCAGGGCGTTGATTCGCGCGGCGTCGGCTGCGTCGACGGCCGCGAGGAAGGTCAGTCGGTCAGCGCGACGCTGAGCCGAGGTGGTGGCGCTGAGCAGCGCGGTCGCGTACGCGGACTCCGCGGCGGCGACGGCCGCACGGCGCGCAATGTTGGCGGCCTGGAAGCCCTCAACCCACGCGGTGCCGTTGAAGCCGGCGGGCGGAGCCGGCGGGTCACCGGCGGCCGTGATGGCCGCGACGCGGGTGTTGAGCGCAGCCGCCAGCGCGACGTTGAGCGCTGCACGGGCCGCCACGCGCTCCGCTTTGGTTGTCGCGACGTCCATGGCCGCGTCAAAACTGACGCGAGCGGACCTCACTGATGCGCGGTAGGTGGCGTTGATGGCCTGGAGTCCGTGGACGTACGCGATCCACGAGGCCCGGAACGTGGTCCACGCGGTGGAGTTCACGGTCGTCATGTGCGTGGACGTCGTCGTACCAGCAAAGGCGGCGGTAGGTAGGCCGATTCCCAGAGCGGCGACGATACTCAGTGCCGCTGCGGATTGGATGGTCTTAATCTTCATGGTGTTCCTTTCGGAGGGACAATCTCACGGTACGGTCGCAAACTGTGTTTTCCGTGTGAAGCGCCTGTTGGTTCCTGAGAAGTGAATCTCGCTCTACTGCGGGTTTTTGACGTGCGTTCACAAGCCAATGAAAACGGCGTTCGCAGCTCTCGCTGTAACGAAAATGTCAATTTCCAGACAGTATGGATGTGCAATGTCAAAGAGGAGCCAACGTGTCACAGAAATATGAGGCCAGTCCAGAAGCCATCTCTCGGTTGACGCCGCGTCAGTATCAGGTCACTCAAGAACGCGGCACGGAGCCGGCCTTCTCGAACGAGTTCTGGGACTCCAAGGAGGCGGGCATCTACGTCGACATCGTCTCGGGCGAGCCGTTGTTTGCCTCGACCAAAAAGTTCGACAGCGGATGCGGTTGGCCGAGCTTCACGGCGCCGCTCGAGGCCAGCAACGTGGTGGAGTTGAAGGACCGAACCTTCGGGATGACGCGGACCGAGGTCCGCTCGACCAACGGCAACAGCCACCTGGGTCACGTCTTTGACGACGGTCCGGTTGACGAGGGTGGTCTGCGCTACTGCATCAACTCGGCCGCCTTACGCTTCGTTCCCTACGAGGATCTCGAGGCCGAGGGGTACGGTGAGTACCAATCGCTGTTCGAGGACGCTTCGATGGAAGGGAGGTCGTGAACATGAGTGACGCGACAGAGACCGCGGTATTGGCCGGTGGGTGCTTCTGGGGAATGCAGGACCTGATTCGGCGCCGCCCGGGAGTTCTCTCCACGCGTGTGGGCTACTCCGGGGGCGACGTCGCGAACGCGACCTACCGCAACCACGGAACCCACGCCGAAGCGATCGAGATCGTCTTCGACCCGTCGGCGACGTCGTATCGCGAGATCCTCGAGTTCTTCTTCCAGATCCACGATCCGACCACGCTGAATCGTCAGGGTGGCGATCGTGGCACGAGCTACCGCTCGGCGATCTTCTACATCGGTGAGGAGCAGCGTCGAGTCGCCGAGGACACCATCGCCGACGTGGAGGCCTCGGGTCTCTGGCCGGGTCGGGTCGTGACCGAGGTCGCTCCCGCCGGGCCGTTCTGGGAAGCCGAACCGGAGCACCAGGACTATCTGGAGCACTATCCCAACGGGTATACCTGCCACTTCCCTCGTCCCGGCTGGGTGCTGCCGCGCCGAGACCAGGTTGCTGGCCAGTCTGCGGCGTCGGGAAAAGCGCAGTAGTCGTCTCGTCGAGCTCAACCTCCAGTCCGTTCTAGATGGAGATCGAGAACTCACTGGAGCCCCACGAAGGAGGCACCAAGTTGACGTTGGTCTTTTGAGGAGAGAGCCGGGGATTCTTCAAGTTGGGCGAGCCCGTCATCGTCCGACTGGCGAAGAAGCTGTTCAAGTCGGCCACCAATGACATGACGGCACTACTGGAGGCCGGCGAACTGTAAGGCGTCCGATTTGTACGCTGGCCGGGTGCAGCGCCCGTCGCCATCCGTCGCCGGAATACTCCTCTGCGGTGGCGCGAGCCGGCGGATGGGTTTCGATAAGACGCAGCTCGTTCGTCGAGGGAGCCACGGTGGCCGTGCGCATCGCCAAACTCTTACGGCTGGTCGTGGTGTCGGCGGTCGAGGTCGGCCCAGGTATCTCTGGTCTGCCGGCGGTCAGCGAGGATCCGCCGGGTGCGGGTCCGCTGGCGGCGGTCTGCGCGGCCTGGGACGCCCTGAGCGGCGGTGGGTACGTGGGGGCAGTGGTCGTCGCCTGCGACCTGCCCTTCGTATCGGAACCTCTTCTGCGTCTGCTGGTCGAGTGGGAGTCGTCAAGGTCCGTCGTACCTGTGGTCGACGGTCGAGACCAACCGCTGTCTGCGAGATGGTCCCGGGAAGACCTGGACGCGGCGGGTGAACTGCTCTCTGCGCGGCGAGCGATCGCTGCGACACCTGTCGCGGCGAGCCGACGTCGACTATCTCGACGAGTCGACGTGGGGTCGCGTCGCGACGGCGCGCGATTTCGCCGACGTCGACACGCCTGAGGAACTGCGCCGACTGGGACTCGACGGTCCGACTCGTTCCGATAAGTAAGGTGCCAACTCGCACGCGAACTCCGTAATGCCAGAGTCACCTCTGTAATGGGCGCGGTTGCGGAAGAGGTCAGTCGCTCTCGGGAGGGCCGCCGGCCTTGGGGACGCGTTCGGCCATCTCCTGGGCGGCGGCCAGGGTGACGTCGGCTCGTCCCGCCAGCCAGCAGGCGATGGGCGCCGCAATGCGTTCCGAGTCGTGCGACGCCGTCGCGGCGAGCGCGAGGATCGCCTCCGACTCGGCTTCGCTGGGCGGTTCGATGCCGAGCTCCTCAGCGAAGGAAGCCAGCCAAAGTGCGGCGCTGCTCACGGGTCGAATGCTACCCGTCGCCTGAATTCGAGCCCAAGTGGTACATGGTCGTATGGCGCCGCATGCCGGCGATCACGCGAGGTCGCCTTGATGCGTGGCCCGCTCCTCGGTGCGGAATCCGCTCAGCGTGGACGTACTCTGGTGGGGGGTGTCGGAGACCGGCATCGGGCTATGAACGAGGCCCGGTGGATCTGCGGTGTTCCCCCGAGCGGCGACGTCGGAGGGGAGGTGGACGTGGGACGAATAACGGTGACGCGGATGGTGACGCGCGTCACGGTGGGCGAGCCCCCACATCGCGAACCTGACACGCTGGCCGGCGAAGAGCCGCTGGAACTGCGCGTGGGCGGACGGTCCCTCGCGGTGACGATGCGCACTCCCGGAGCGGACTTTGACTTGGCGGCTGGGTTCCTGGTCAGCGAGGGCGTGATCACCCGACGTGAGGAGCTTCTCGCCATGCGCTACTGCGCCGGCAAGGGCGAGGACGGCCAGAACAGCCTCAACGTGCTCGATCTCACGCTGGCGCCCGGTGTACCGGCGCCCGATGACAGCGTCGCCCGGGCATTCTTCACCACTAGCTCCTGCGGACTATGCGGTAAGGCGTCCATCGACGCCGTGCGAACCCGTTCCGCCTTTACCGTTGCCGACGATCCGCTCCGGGTGACGCCAGAGTTCGTCACGGGTTTGCCCGATCAGTTGCGCGCCGCTCAGAAGGTCTTCGAGACGACCGGCGGCCTGCACGCCGCCGGGCTCTTTGACGCAGCGAGCGGTGAGTTGCTCGCCCTGCGCGAGGACGTCGGACGCCACAACGCGGTCGACAAGGTGGTGGGTTGGGCCCTGCGTGAGGGGAGGGTCCCGCTGCGCGGGGACGTTCTGCTGGTCTCGGGTCGCGCCTCGTTCGAATTGGTGCAGAAGGCTCTCATGGCGGGGATCCCGATGCTGTGCGCGGTGTCGGCGCCGTCGTCGCTCGCCGCGGACCTGGCCGAGGAGTCGGGCATGACCCTGGTGGGCTTCCTGCGCGACCTGAGCTTCGTTATCTACGCCGGTGCCGATCGGCTGGTGAGCGCCGACGAGTTGGCCGGGTCGTCGCCGTGAATCACGCGGGACCCGAGAGCTGGAGCGACGAGGCGGCTACGGCCGTCATCACGACGCACGCGGCGCAGCGCGGACCACTACTGCCGGTACTGCGCGCCCTGCAGGAGCACTTCGGGTACGTCGACGAGCGGGCCATTGCGTTGGTGGGCAGCATTCTCAACCTGTCGCGGGCGGACGTCTATGGCGTTCTCACCTTTTACTCGGACCTGCGCACATCGCCCCAAGGAACCACTCGCCTTCAGGTCTGCCGGGGCGAGGCCTGCCAGGCCGTGGGTGCCAACGCATTGGCCGAGCACGCACGCACCTCGCTCGACGTCGACTTCGGCGAGACGACGAGTGACGGTTCGGTCACGTTGGATGAGGTCTTCTGTCTGGGCAACTGCGCCCTCGGACCCACCGTGGCCCGCGATGGCGAACTGCGCGGTCGCGTGGACCCGTCGATCTTTGACCGATTGGTGCACGATGGCGCGACCGGTGGTTCGCGGTGACCACCGTCTACGTGCCGGGCGACTCCTCGTCCCGCAGCGTCGGCGCCGACGAGGTCGCGGTGGCGATCGCGGCCGAGGCCGCCACGCGCGGGGCTGACGTGACGATCGTACGCAACGGGTCACGCGGGATGATGTGGCTCGAGCCCCTGGTCGAGGTCGCAGTCGAGAGCGGGCGTGTGGCGTACGGTCCCGTGAGCGCTGACGACGTCGCGGGACTCTTCGACGCCGGATTCCTGGACGGTGGAGATCACTCCCTCGCGCACGGAGCCACCGAAGAGATCACGTGGTTGGCCGATCAGAGTCGCCTGACGTTCGCTCGCGTCGGTGTGATTGACCCGCTCTCGCTCTCGGACTACGTCGCACACGGGGGTCTCGCCGCTCTGGACGTGGCGTTGACGATGACTCCCGTGCAGATCTGCGACGCGATCACCGAGTCGGGGTTGCGCGGTCGCGGGGGAGCGGGATTCCCCACCGGTCGCAAATGGCGCACCGTGCTCGACGCACCGGCGACCCCCAAGTTCGTGGCGTGCAACGCCGATGAAGGCGACAGCGGTACATTCGCCGACCGCATGCTCATGGAAGGTGACCCCTTCATGCTCATCGAGTCCATGGTGATCTCGGGCTTCGCGGTCGGGGCGCACGAGGGTTTCATCTACCTGCGATCGGAGTACCCGGCCGCGGCGGCGACCCTGCGCGCGGCCATCGCCCTGGCCCACGAGGCGGGACTCCTGGGGACCAACGTCCGCGGCAGTGGCTTCGCCTTCGACCTGGAGATTCGCGTGGGCGCCGGCTCCTACATCTGCGGCGAGGAGACCGCGATGCTCGAGAGCCTCGAAGGCAAGCGCGGCGTCGTGCGCGCCAAGCCGCCGCTGCCCGCCATTGAGGGTCTCTTCGGTCAACCCACCGCGGTCAACAACGTGCTCTCGCTGGCCAGCGTGTTGCCGATCCTCACGCGCGGCGCCGCCTTCTACCAAGACCTCGGCGTTGGGCGCTCGCGCGGAACCCAGGTCTTCCAGCTCGCCGGCAACGTTGCGCGCGGGGGCATCGTGGAGTTGGCCTTCGGGATCACACTTGGTGAGATGCTCGAGCGTTTCGGCGGCGGCACTCGCTCGGGACGCCCCATCCGCGCGGTCCAGGTCGGTGGGCCGCTCGGCGCCTACGTTCCGCCCGCGCAGTTCAGCCTGCCGCTCGACTATGAGGCCTTCGTCGAAGTGGGAGCCATGCTGGGTCATGGTGGCATCGTGGTCTTTGACGACACTGTTGACATGGCGGCTCAGGCCCGCTTCGCCATGGAGTTCTGTGCGCTCGAATCCTGCGGCAAATGCACCCCGTGTCGAGTGGGGGCGGTTCGCGGCGTCGAGGTCATCGACAAGATCGTCGCCGGCGACGACGTGGCGAACAACACGGTCCTGCTCGAAGAGCTGCTCGAGGTGATGACCGATGGGTCCCTGTGCGCCATGGGGGGCCTGACACCGATGCCCGTGCGCAGCGTGCTGGTTCACTTTCCGGAAGACTTAGGGTTAGGAAGAAGGAGTCCGACATGACGCTCCTCACCGAGACCGACTACGGAACGCCGGCCAAGCCGGGCGAGGCCACGGTACCCGTGACCATTGACGGCGTGGCGCTCGTCGTGCCCGAAGGCACCTCGGTCATGCGCGCGGCTGCCATGGCGGGTGTTGCCATCCCCAAGCTGTGCGCGACGGACTCACTGGAGGCCTTCGGGTCGTGTCGGCTCTGCCTGGTCGAGGTGGACGGGCGACCCGGGACTCCGGCCTCGTGCACGACGCCGTGCGCGCCCGACATTAACGTCACGACGCAGTCGCCGCGGTTGGAGAAGTTGCGTCGTGGGGTGGCCGAGCTCTACCTATCGGACCACCCGAGCGACTGCTTCGAGGGGCACACATCCATCGACTGTGAGCTGCACGAGGTGGCCGAGCGACTGGGTCTCAATGAGGTGCGCTACGGGTTCGAGGGCGAGAACCACCTCGACGTGGCCAAGGACGAGTCCAACCCCTACTTCACCTTCGACGCGACCGAGTGCATCGCCTGCTCGCGCTGTGTGCGTGCGTGCAGTGACATCCAGGGCACTTTCGCGCTGACCATCTCGGGCCGAGGTTTCGGCTCGAAGGTCTCGGCCTCGGCCGGGGAGACCTTCATGGGCTCGGAGTGTGTGTCCTGCGGCGCGTGCGTGCAGGCCTGCCCGACCGGCTCGCTCGTTGAGAAGTCGGTGATCGCGCAGGGCGAGCCCGACCGCTCGGTGCTGACCACTTGCGCATACTGCGGCGTGGGTTGCTCGTTCAAGGCCGAGGTGCGCGGTGACAAGGTCGTGCGCATGACGCCCGACAAAAATGGCGGCGCCAACGAGGGCCACTCGTGCGTGAAGGGTCGCTTCGCCTGGAACTACGCCTCGCACAAAGACCGCCAGCTCTCGCCCATGATGCGCGAGAAGATCACCGACGAGTGGCACACCGTCTCCTGGGACGAGGCCATCAGCTTCACCGCGCGGCGGATGCGCGAGGTCCAGGACACCTACGGTCCCAACTCCATTGGTGGCATCAGCTCGTCGCGGTGCACCAACGAAGAGGTCTTCGTCGTCCAGAAGATGGTGAGAGCCGCCTTCGGCAACAACAACGTCGATACCTGTGCGCGGGTGTGCCATTCGCCGACTGGCTTCGGACTCAAGATGACGTTCGGCACGTCCGCCGGCACTCAGGACTTCCGCTCGGTCGAACACTCCGACGTCATGCTGCTCATCGGGGCCAACCCCACCGACGCCCACCCGGTCTTCGCGTCGCGCATGAAGCGGCGCCTGCAAAAGGGCGCGCAGCTGATCATCGTCGACCCGCGCAAGATCACCTTCGTGCGCACCCCGCACGTCGAGGCCGCGCACTACCTGCAGATGAACCCGGGCACCAATGTGGCGGTGATTAACGCCTTCTGCCACGTGATCGTCACAGAGGGCCTCGTCGACACCCAGTTCGTAGCCGAACGTTGCGAAACCAGCGCCTTCGAGGACTGGTCGCGCTTCGTCGCTCAAGAGGAGAACAGCCCCGAGGCGACCGAGACCATCACCGGCGTTGCGGCGGCCGAGCTGCGGGCCGCGGCCCGGCTCTACGCGTCGGCCCCCGCAGCGTCCATTTACTACGGACTCGGCGTGACCGAGCACAGCCAGGGCTCGACCATGGTCATGGGGATGGCGAATCTGGCCATGGCCACCGGCAACATCGGGCGTGACGGGGTGGGGGTCAATCCGCTCCGCGGACAGAACAACGTCCAGGGGTCGTGCGACATGGGTTCGTTCCCGCATGAGTACCCCGGATACCGCCACGTGTCGGGTGACGACGTGCGTCGACAGTTCGAGGTCGAGTGGGGTCGGGACCTGTCGTCCGAGCCCGGGCTGCGCATTCCCAACATGTTTGACGGGGCGCTCGAGGGCTCCTTCAAGGCCCTCTTCATCCAGGGCGAGGACATCGCCCAGTCGGACCCCAACACCCTGCACGTCAAGTCCGCTCTGGCCGCCCTGGACCTGTGCGTCGTCCAGGACCTCTTCCTTAACCAGTCCGCCGAGTTCGCCCACGTGTTCCTGCCCGGGACCTCCTTCCTAGAAAAGGACGGGACGTTCACCAACGCCGAGCGGCGCATCAACCGCGTACGTCCGGTCGTGCCCGCCGCCCAGGGCAAGCAGGAGTGGGAGGTGGTCTGCGAGATCGCGACCGCCATGGGCTATCCCATGCACTACGACGCGGCCGCCGACATCATGGCCGAGATAGCGCGCACCACTCCCACCTTCGCCGGCGTCTCCTTCAAGTTGCTCGATGAGGTCGGCTCGGCGCAATGGCCCTGCAACGCCGCGGCGCCGCTGGGCACGCCGATCATGCACATTGGCACCTTCGTGCGCGGCAAGGGCCACTTCGTCGCCACGCCGTTCGTGCCGACGCTGGAGCGCACGAGCCGACGATTCCCGCTGCTGCTCACTACGGGGCGCATCCTCAGTCAGTACAACGTGGGCGCCCAGACGCGCCGGACCGAGAACATGCAATGGCACGCCGAAGACGTCCTGGAGATCAACGTGGCCGACGCGCAGGACCGCGGGATCGAGGACGGCAGTTGGACCACGCTTACGAGCGTGGTCGGCGAGATCGCCCTGCGCGCGGAGTTCAGCGACAAGGTGCCGCCCGGCGTCGTCTACACGACCTTCCATCACCCCCTGGGCGGCACCAACGTGATCACCACTGAGCAGTCGGACTGGGCGACCAACTGCCCGGAGTACAAGGTGACAGCGGTCCAGGTGCGCGCACGCCTCGCCGCGCCGTCGAGCGTCGAGATGGACGAGATGATCTCCATTCACTCCAAGAGCGCCGCCATGGACCACGCCAGCCAGGCTCGGCCGGACGCGGACGCCACGAGGGCCGACCTCGTGCGGATGTCAAATCAGATCGCGGCCAACTTTGCCCACTACGGACCCGAGCGCGCGGCGGTCGAAACCGCGAATCACCTCGGGCAGTTCTGGCCGCCTTCGATGCGCGAGGAACTGATCAGCGACCACGACCTCTCTCACTTGGACCCGGTGGTGGTCGAGGCGATCGAACTGATGCGCGAGGCCGTCCTCGCGTCACTCGGGGACTGAACTAGCGCGCGAGCGCCTGTTCTGCGCTCACCCCGCTGGCCTTCGCTGCATCCACGAGTCTCGCCGCGCGGTCGTGACGAGGATCCTTCGGCCACGAGGCCAGGTTGATCGACACCAGCGTCGCCGCCGACCGGGCCGCCGCCACAGCAAGCAGAGCAGCCGTCACCGCGTCGCCGATCAGGCTCTCGTTGCCGCCTGCGGCCAAACGGGCCGCAATCTCGGCGATCTCCGCCGCGACTGTCGCGACCTCCAGCGGCACGTTGGCGGCGCTGGAGAGTGCGCTGGAGAGTGCGCTCGACTCGCCGGATCGCTGCGCCGCTACGACTTCGCCGTAAACGATGGCGTCGTCCTCGCATAGCGACGCCGCTCGGTCGCGCAGTCCGCCGGCGCGCGTCGCCAATTCAGCCGAGTCGTTCATGGTCCGCGCCGACAGTCGCGCCGCCTTCACACAGAGACTCGCGGCGAGGGCCGCGGTCATCGCCGCGACCGATCCGCCCGCCGGCGCCGGCTCGGGGACCGAGACGCGGCTCAGGAACTCGTCGAGCGACAGGTGGCGAAACTCGGGATCGCTAACTGAGTCCAACGATCTCGCCGTGTTCGTCGATGTCGATGTTCTCAGCGGCCGGGTGGGCCGAAAGCCCCGGCATCGTGCGCATGTCCCCACTGATCAGGTAGACGAATCCGGCACCGACCGAGGCGCGCGCCTCGCGTACCGGCATGCGCCACCCGGTGGGGGCGCCGTGCTTGCTCGGGTCCGAGGAGATGGACAGGTGGGTCTTGGCGATGATGACCGGCAGCTCGCCGAAGCCCTGCTTCTCGTAGTTGTCCAGTTGGCGGCGCGCGGCGGGCAGGTAGTCGACGCCGGCGGCCCCGTAGACCTCGGTGGCGACGATCTCGATCTTCTCGCGCAGCGTGGCGTCGCTGGGGTACAGCAGGTGGAAGCGGTTGGGCTCGTTGGCTGCCTCCACCACCGCTTCGGCTAACTCCGTCGCCCCCTTGCCGCCCTCGGCAAAGTTGGTGCACACCGCCGCGCGCACGCCCAGGTTGCGCGCGATCTCACGGATGGCCTCGTGCTCGGAGGCGAAGTCACCCGGGAAGGCGTTGATCGCCACCACCGGGCTCACCCCGTGGATCTGGATGTTCTCGATCTGCTTGCGCAGGTTGGCCCCGCCCACGTTGACCTCGTCGGGGTTCTCTTCGAGCATGGCCGGTGGCAGTGGACGACCGGCGACGACCTTGTGGTTGCCGGAGTGGACCTTGAGGGCGCGCACCGTCGTGACCAACACCGCGGCGTCGGGGGTGAGGCCCGACGCGCGGCACTTGACGTTGAAGAACCTTTCGGCGCCCATGTCGGCGCCGAATCCGGCCTCGGTGATCAGGAAGTCGCCCGCGTGGATCCCGATCAGGTCCGCCACGATGGACGAGTTGCCGTGGGCGATGTTGCCGAAGGGGCCCGCGTGCACCAGGACCGGGGTGCCCTCGATGGTCTGGAGCAGGTTCGGCTTGATGGCCTCGCGCATGATGACGGCCATTGCCCCGGCGGACTTCAGCTGCTCGGCGGTCACTGGTACGCCGTCGTTCGTGTAGCCGACCACGATGCGACCGAGTCGCGCGCGCATGTCGGCGAGCGACGTCGACAGGGCCAGGATGGCCATGACCTCGCTGGCGGCGGTGATGTCAAAGCCGCTCTGGCGCGGAACACCGTCCTCTTTGGTGCCGAGCCCGATCACGATGTTGCGCAGAGAGCGGTCGTTCACGTCGAGCACGCGACGCCAGGTGATGTTGTGCGGGTCGAGACCCAGCGCGTTGCCCTTGTGAAGGTGGTTGTCGAGCATCGCCGAGAGCATGTTGTGCGCAGCGGTGACGGCGTGCATGTCCCCGGTCAGGTGCAGGTTGAACAGCTCCATCGGCACGGCCTGGCTGTAACCGCCACCGGCGGCACCGCCCTTGATGCCGAAGGTGGGCCCCATCGAGGGCTGGCGGATGGCGATCGTGGCGCGCTTACCGATGTGGTGCATCGCTTGGCCGAGGCCCACAGTCGTCGTGGTCTTGCCCTCGCCCAACGGGGTCGGCGTGACGGCCGAGACCACGACGTACTTCGCCTTGGGCCGATCGGCGAGTTCCTCGATGGCCGCGAGCTTGATCTTGGCGACGTTCTCGCCGTAGTACTCGAGCAACCTCGCGTCGATCCCCATACCCGCGGCGATGTCGGCGATCGGGCGCAGCTTTGCCGCACGGGCGATCTCGAGGTCGCTGGGCATGGACATGGGTCTCCTTAGGAGGAAGCGATCACGCGCGCAGGAGTCCGGGGTCGACAGCGGCGCAGCACCGGATCGATACTACGCCGCGATGTCGCGACCACCGTTCCACGAGGTCATCGCTCGCGCGCGACACACGCCGATGCGTCTCGTTCCATGACGTGGAACTGGATGCGCCGCAACGTTTAGGAGGAGCGGGTTACCACAGGTTCGAGAGCTGGACCGCCACCTCACCGGCGCCATCAACTCGAGTCAACGTCGGCTCGTCGTCAGCCCCCTCGCTGATCAGACACGAGCCGTCCTCATGCAGTGTCGAGCGCACGCGGTCGCTCAGGAATCGTGATGGCTGCGCCCACGAGTGGTCGTCACGCACCCGGTGATGGTGGTACCGGAGTGGCACGTAGATGGCGAGACTGCGTCGGGCCCGCGTGACGGCAACGTAGAACAGTCGGCGCTCCTCCTCCAATCCCTCGGGCGATCCCAACGACATATCCGCCGGAAAGTTGCCGTCGGCGGCGTGAATGACGTGGACCGCGTCGAACTCCAAGCCCTTGGCCGAGTGCACCGTCGAGAGCACCAGCCAGTCCTCGTCGACCATCGGGGGACCGGCGAGGTCGCCGGTGGAGGCCGGGGGCTCGAGCGCGTGGTCAGCCGCCACGTCGCTCAGGAGTTTGACGCCCGCGCTCGCGAGCACCAATGCGCCGAGGTCCTCCAAACGTGGTGCGGCGTCGTCGTAGGCCGCGCTGATCAGCGGCGCGACGGCTTGACGGATTCGCTCGGCGTGCAACTCGATCGGTTCACCCGCGCGTCGACAGAGCGCTTCGACCAGTCCGCTCGACAGTTCGCGGGCTTCGTCGGGCAACGTGTTGCACGCGTCAGGCCAACGTCGGCAGGTTTCGTCCAGCGACACCGAGAGCGCGCCGTCGGGGTCGCGCAGGGCATTGAGCGCACGACGCGCCTTGGCCGGGCCGACTTCGGGCAGGAGCTGAAGCAGTCGGAACCACGCCATCTCGTCGCGAGGGTTGTCGGCCAATCGAAAGGCGGCGAGGAGGTCCTTCACGTGCGCCGCCTCCAGATACCGCAGCCCGCCGTACTTCACGAAGGGGATCCGTCGTCGTGACAGTTCGAGCTCGAGGTCGGCGCTGTGGTGAGAGGCACGGAAGAGCACCGCTTGCTTGCGTAGAGCCACGCCTCGTTCGTAGATCTCCAGAACCCGGTCGGCGACGACCTCGGACTGATGGCGCTCGTCGCGGCACTGCACGACCGAAGGAGTTGTCGCGCCCTTCATCGGTGCCTCCTCACGTAGGTGGGAAGCGAAACCCTCCGGCGCGTCGCCGGCGATCGCGTTGGCGACCTCCAAGATGGCCGCGGACGAGCGGTAGTTGACGTCCAGGGTGATGGTCGTGAGCCCCGCAAAGTGCTGAGCGGCGTCGAGCAGGAATCGTGCCGAGGCCCCGCGGAAGCCGTAGATCGCCTGGGCGTCGTCGCCCACGATGGTGAGGCGCGGGTCGTGGCGCCGCAGACCGACCAGGACGTCGAGCTGCAGTTGGTTCACGTCCTGGAACTCGTCGACGAGGATGTGGTCGTAGACGGCACCGAGTTTCTCTCCTAACGCGGCGTCGGCGACCGCGACGCGCCAGTAGAGCAGCAGGTCATCGAAGTCCAGGAGTCCCAAGTTCCGCTTGCGCGCGACGTAGGCCGAAAAGATGGTGGCGACCTCCTCGACGCTGTCGACGCACCACGGCGTGTGCTCGACCATGACGGGCCCCAACGGTGTTTGCGTGTTGACCACCCGTGAGTAGAGCGCGGCGAGGGTGGACTTGCGCGGTAGGCGTCGATCGGTACTTACGACGCCCAGTTCGCCTCGCACCAAGTCAATAAGGTCAGCGGCGTCGCCGTGGTCGAGCACGCCGAAGCCTTCCGGAAGGCCCAACGACTCGTGGTGTCGTCGCAGGGTGCGATGCGCCACCGAGTGGAAGGTTCCGCCCGCGACGCGGCGTGCCTGGTCCGAACCGTGCAGTGCGCGCACCCGGCTCACGATCTCGCGCGCGCTGCGACGCGTGAAGGTCAGCAGGAGGATCCGTTCGGGGGCCACGCCACGCTCGAGCAGCACCTCGACGCGGGCCGTCAGCGTGGTGGTCTTGCCAGTCCCGGGACCGGCCAGCACTCGCAGTGGTCCATCTCCGAAGTGCGCGGCCGCGCGTTGTCGTTCGTTGAGTTCCTTCGTCGGGGCCGGCACCAGCCCGACGGTAGTGACAGGGTGTCGCACACCCGCTTGCTTGCCCCGGTCTGGAGCCGTCGCGAGCGGGCAACGACTCTGCGTAGGCTGAGCGCTGGCGCGACGCCACTTCACGAGTAGTGAGCCCACCCAGATCGAGAGGGACTGACCGATGACCATCGACACGCCACAAACTGGACTGGAGATCCGCTCTCTGGTGACCCTGGAGGGAGGGCTCGAGATCTCCCTGACCGAGGTCGCAATCCCCGAACTCGCTCCCACGCAGGTGCTGATCAGAGTCGAAGCGGCGCCCATCAACCCGTCGGACCTGGGACTCCTCTTCGCCGGCGCCGATATGACCGCGGCCTCGGTGGGTGGAACCTCCGAGCGACCCGTCGTCACCGCTCCCCTGGAGGCCGGCTCCATGCGCGCCCTCGCCTCACGCCAGGGACAGTCGCTACCGGTCGGCAACGAGGGGTCCGGAACCGTGATCGGCGCCGGGTCCTCTCCCGACGCCCAGGCCCTGGTCGGTCGCACCGTCGCTGTCGCCGGCGGATCAATGTACGCGGAGTATCGGTCGGTCGATACTTCGATGTGCCTGGCACTACCCGAAGGAACGCCCGCGCGCGACGGGGCCTCCGCGTTCGTCAATCCATTGACGGCCCTCGGGATGGTCGAGACCATGCGGCGCGAGGGCTACTCCGCGCTGGTGCACACCGCGGCGGCCTCCAACTTGGGACAGATGCTGGTTCGCCTGTGCCAGGAAGAGGAGGTGTCGCTCGTCAACATCGTTCGCACGCTCGAGCAGGAGGAGATCCTTCGGGCACTCGGGGCCGTTCACGTGTGCAACTCGAACTCGCCATCGTTCATGAGTGACCTCATCGAAGCCATCGAGGCGACCTCGGCCACGTTGGCCTTCGACGCCACGGGGGGAGGGACGCTGGCCAGTCAGATCCTGACGGCGATGGAGGTCGCCTTCTCCAAGGACGCGGCGTCCTACAGCCGCTACGGCTCGAGCACGCACAAGCAGGTCTATATCTACGGCGGGTTGGATCGTAACCCGACAGTGCTCACGCGCAGCTTCGGCTTCGCGTGGGGGCTGGGCGGCTGGCTCCTCACACCGTTTCTGATGGGCCTAGACCCTGAGAGGTTCGTGGCGTTGCGCGAGCGGGTGGCCAGTTCGCTCACCACGACGTTCGCTAGCTCGTACGCGCGAGAGGTCTCGCTGCGCGAGGCGTTGCAGCCCGACGCGTTCTTGGCTTACGCGCGTCAGGCCACGGGCGAGAAGTTCCTCATCGCTCCTCACGCACCCTGAAAACGTTGCGCTGTGGACTGGACCCTTGAGTTCGAGCGAGCACCGGCTCGGGGACCAACTCTCCTCTAAGTGTTGGTGGGCGACAAACGGTAGAGAACGCCCGCCCACACCAAATATCCGGTCACCAGGATGCCCAGGACAATCTCGATGATCCAGACCGCCGTGAATCGCGGAAGTCGACCAGCGGCTGCCGAAGCGAGAGGTTCGAGACAGATGGCGCCGCCGACCAGAATCGCACTGATCCAGGCCCTCGTGGTGCGCCACTTGAAGCCGAGGTATCCGTAGAGCGGTGCGCAGACCACTCCTCCCGCTATCACTTTCGACTGGGAGTGCAGGAGAGCCAAAACGGGTGCAACGCTGCCGTGTAAATGGACGCCTTCGAGTGGACTCAGCGACATGACGAAGTAGCCGACCAGCGCCGCGGACGTGGCCACGCAACCGATGAGTACAGCGCGTCTCGACGAACGCTGCGTACAACCGAAAATGAACGGCAACACCAGCCACGGGGCGGAGAGGAGACTGACATCGGCCAGCCAGGGGATCGCCGAGAGACTTCCTACATACTGATCCGATCCACCGAAGACGGCTCCGGCAATGATTGCGATTACGAAGGTCATCTCGACGATTTTGCCACAGCCCCCAGAAGGGCGTGACAACAAAGGTCTCCGGTGATTGCTTGCAACGCGGTGACCTCGGACCTCCGACACCAATATTCTCTGGTACTTTGAGTCCCGCTTTGGAGAGTAGGACGCAAATCGATGGGCGTCCCACCACTTTGACATCGATGTGGTCCAGAAGGACCTTGACTCACTCCAGAAGGTTCTCCACCAGGATGCGCCTTTCGCGATCCTCGGCTTCGGCGCATATCGCCTCGACGTCGAGTTTGGCGAGAACCAGAGACCTCAAACAGTCTCGTGGGTTTCGGGCGGCGGTTTCAAGGGGTGCGCGCAACTTCTCGGCCCGGGTTCAGGGGGTGCTCGCAACACCAGCCTGAACTGAGACTAGAACCAGCACGGCTCAGGAGAGCCTCCAGTGCTTGGTAGCAGATGTGTTGCATCGGGCCACCCAGTCAAGTGTCTCCGAAGGTGTCATTGCGCAGTTATCGGGGGGCTTCTCACTGCCCGGGACTCGAACTTGCCGCCCCCGGGTGCTGTCATCATGGCAGTGCACTCGAGTACGCCGTTTGTTGCGCCGGGGACAGTCAGACTCAAACTCATTTATGTAGAGTTGAGGCGTGTTTGTAGGTATGGCTTTTGGTCCTGACATACTGATCGTCCTTCTCGTTGTGTTCGGCGTTCTCGGAATCTCCATTTGGGCGATTATTGATGCGTCCTCACACTCGAAGGCAGATTTCCGTTCTGCGGGTTCCTCGAAGACTGCCTGGATCGCAGTCATTGCAATCTTTACTGTTTTTTATGGTTTTGGCACGCTGCTCGCCATCATCTACTTGCTCGCGGTAAGACCAAAGGTTCGAAGAGTCGAGGCTCACTCTCTCGGCTGAAGAGTTGTTGTTCGTCAAAGCGGTTTGCAGGATACGGGGACCGTTACATTCAGATTTCGGGGCTGCGACCATCGCCTTCGGGTCAGTCTTGCTCTAGCAAAGGGATAGCCAACCTCAGCCAAGTAAGTCTTCGTAACTCGCACCGTCGGCGTTACTCCCACTTTGCAATACGCCAGTCGGAGACACCCCTTGGTCGTTAATGTCAAGCGGCGACATCCGGACGATGGTGTGACCAGGCAATCAACTCGCCGTAGGGAGTGTCGTTCTCGAGGCATCCGTGCAGGATCCCGACCCACCGGTTGGCGAGCTGGCGGATGGCCTTGCGGTGATGCTTATCACGACCCTTCAGTTCGTCGTAGTAGGCCCGGGCGCCCGGCGAGGGTAAGAGTGAGCTGAACGCCCACTGGTCGAGCGCGCTCGCCAGTCGCTTGTTGCGGCTGTGGCGCGCGAGCACGACCCGGGACTTTCCTGAGGCCCTGGTGACCGGCGACGTGCCGGCGTAGTTTTTGCGAGACTTGGCGTCGGCGTAACGGTTCGGGTCGTCCCCGAACTCGCCCAGCACCCGAGCACCGAGGACCGTCCCCATTCCTGGAAGAGAGAGGATGACCTTGGCGCTCGGGTGCTGCTCAAAATGCGCCGACAGCGACGCCTCGAGCTTGGCGATCGACGCGTTCAGTTGGGCGATGTTGGCGACCGTCGCCTCGGTCGTGACGCCGTAGGCGTCCTCCAAGAGCGCCGGCTGGGCCAGCTGCTCGCGCCGCAGTATCTCGTGGATCCGGGTCACGCGCTGCTCGAGGAGACGTCGACGCCCCGCCTTGCGTAGGACCGTCTCGATGCGGGCCTTGGTCAGTGCGCGACCCTTGGCCGGGGTCGGGGCGATCGTGAGGATCGCCACCGCGTCAGGCCCCGAAAGGTCAGTGCCGAAGGCCTCTAAGGCCCCCGGGTAGTAGTCCTTGAGGGCCGAACGCAGCGTGTTCACCTGGCGCTGGCACTCCCAGATCGTGTTCTGGTGGTTCCTCGCGAGCAGCTTGACCGCGTCGCTCAAGACGCTGTCGCCGGCGACGGCGCGGTGGTTGTGACGGTCAGTGCGCACGAGGTCCGCCAGGACTTTGGCGTCGCCCGGGTCGGACTTGGCGCCCGAGACGTGGTGTCGCTCGCGGTAGCGCGAGGCGGCCATCGGGTTGACCGCGAAGACCTGGTAGCCCGCCGCCACAAGTGCTGTGACGAGCAGTCCTCGTTCAGTCTCGATGCCAACGATGACACGTTCGGCGTCATTCTCTTCGCCCAGGTGCTCAGCGATCGTCGCGTGCAGCTCGTTCACACCGGCTAGCGAGTTGGGGATCTTCTTTCGCGCGAGGACGTTACCCGCTTCGTCCAGGATGCACACGTCGTGGTGGGCCTCGGCCCAGTCCACGCCAACAAAGATCATCTGGTCACCTCCTGATCGTCGTCAATGAACCTCGAGGCGGCGGTTGCGACCTAATGGACCAGTGCTCGAAGCACGACACCCCTCCAGCCTTCTCCGCCAACCTCACCAACTGATCGGGGCACGTTCTCCGACTAGAGCTTGAAGCTCAGATTGTTGTGGTGCTCACCGACCAGCGGTTCGGTGTCATCCTCTCAAAAGACGATGACGCACACCATTAGATTGTCCACGTCCCCGGGTTCGAAGCCCGGCGCCGCTTCTTATATAGCCTGGAAGCGTGCCCAAGCGGAACAAGATGAAGTCAAAGTTAAACCAGACGGTTTGGGCCGAAACCCGTCGCGTTGTCAATGACATTGATCCCGAAGGTCTCTTGAGCATGGGAGCTCCCGACGATGAATATGACGATGCCGTTGGTATGTTGACTCGACAACTGATTGATGGGACACGGATCTTGCCAGTAGAAATCGAATCGTGGTTCACTGTCAACTACGGCGTCAAGCCAGGGACCGGTGCGGCCTCTGCATTGGCCAAAAGATTGGAAGAACTGCGAGAGCGATTGCTCTAGGCCGGTGCCACCCACTTCTGGATTCTCCTGTCGGAGCTTGTGTAAGTCCCAGGGTTCAAGGGGTGCTCGCAACACCAGCCTGAACTGAGACGAGAAGTTCGTCGAGTGCTTCGGCGGGTGTCTTCCCATTGAGCGTCTTCCTCGGTCGTCCGTTGAGGGCGGCGGCGACGGCGTTGATAGTTGAACCGCCACCAGCCGATGTCTTCGAAGTGCGCCGTTGACTCGTGCCGACGTCCATCGTTGGTGCGTCTCAGGGCCGGTGACCGAGATGCTGGCATTCAGCGTCAAGTTGTTCGACGAGTCACCGACACCGATCCCGTACACGCCCGGCACGGTGGTCATGGACGACCCCTGATACGAGGCGAAGTCAACTGAGGGAATCGTCAACGTCACAACTTGGGAGGCGCCGGGAGCGAGCGTCACGCGTGCGAAGGCCTTGAGTGCCTCCGGTGGCTGCTGGGCCGATGCGGGGTAACTCAGGTATGCCTGCACCACGTCCGAGCCGGGTTGGGTCCCCGTGTTGGTGACGGTCACGCTGACTGACGACGCGGAGGCTGAGGACTGCATTGTTAGGTCCGAGATGGCAAAGGTCGTATAGGACAGTCCGAACCCGAAGGCGAACAACGGAACGACATCGTTCGCTTGATACCAGCGATAGCCGATGTCCAGAGAGGCCGGTCCGGAACCGAGGTTCACGACCGCGTCGTTGCCCGGGAACTGCGAGGTGTTCGAGATCGGGGTGGCGGCGGCACTGGCCGGCCAGGTGATCGGCAGGTGGCCCGAAGGATCGACGGCGCCGGTAAGTACCGCGGCGATGGCCGCGCCGTCGGCTTGACCGGGGTACCACGCCTCGAGGACGGCCGACACGTTCGAGAGCCACGGCATCGCGACGGCGTTGCCAGTGTTGAGAACGACGACGGTGTTGGGGTTGGCCGCGGCGACGGCAGCGATGAGCGCGTTGTCGTCGCCGGGCAGGTTGAAGTTGGGCTGATCGTTGCCCTCGGTCTCGGCGTCACCGACAAAGACGACCGCCACCTGGGCGGCCGCGGCCGCCGCCGCCGCGGCGGCGAGGGACGACGTGAGGTCCTGGATCGCGTAGGCGGGCGTGGCGTTACCCGTGACCTGAAACCAAGTGGCCGACACCGTGTAGTTCTGGGATGCGGTAAGGGTCAGGGTGGCGGTGAGCGGTGCGGCGTAGTCAGTCACCCCCGATTGGGAGGCGACGACCTGACCGTCGAGCGAGACCCACGCGTCGCCGTTCTGCTGGAAGGTCAGCAGGAATGAACCCGACTCGGGGGCGGTGAAGGACGTGGACCATGTCTCCCATCCGGCCCCAGAGAGCGGAGCCGTCGCGGTAGCCACCGGGGCCGTCACGTTGGTGCCTGGGACGTACTCCTCGTACGCGTCGGGGACCGCGGGAGGCGTCGTCTCGATGGTGATCGGCGACACGGGAGTCAGGCTGAGCGCCGGGGTCCCCGGCTGGTAAGTGATCGCGGTCGAGGCGAGTGCGGAGCGCAAGGCGGCCAGGGGCGTGGACACCGACGTGGGAACTACCCGCGAGCTGCCACCACCGCTCGTCGACGGCGTGGTGGAGGCGTCGGTGCCGATGACCGCGAGGGACGCCACGCTGCTGGCGAGCGGGAGTGCTGTGCCGGCGTTCTTGAGCAAGACCACGGACTGCTCCGCCGCGTTGAGCGCAGTGGCGTTGTGCGCCGCGCTCGTAGCCGAGGCCGAGATCGAACCGGTGATCGGCTTGGTGATGAGCCCACCGGCGAACATGGTGGCGAGAACGGTGGCGACCGCGCGATTGAGGGTCGTGATGGGCAATTCGTGAAACCGGACCATGTCGATGACCTGGTTTGCGCTGTAGGGCTTGATCATCGACATGCCGGCGCCGAAGGCAGCGGCCGGATCGATGACCGACTGGAAGTCCGAGCGCACGATGCCCACGAAGCCCCAGGAGGCCAACGCCGCGTACAGCGCCGGGTCCTGACAGGTGTTGACACCGTTGATCAACCCGTAGGCGCACATGATGCCGGCCACGTCACCTTGCTGGACGGCGTCCTGGAACGGCGGGTTGTAGAGCTCGGCCATCGCCTCGTCGCTCACGAGCTGATTGAGTCCGGGGCGAGCAGTCTCCTGGGTGTAGGGACCGAGGTGCTTGGCCATCGCCAGAACACCGGTCGACTGGATGCCGGTGATGTCGGCGGCGCCCATCGTGCCGGTGAGGACTGGGTCCTCGCCGAAGGTCTCGAAATTACGACCGTCGAGCGGGACGCGCGCCAGGTTGAGGTCGGGTCCCTGCACCACGCTGAAGCCCTTCGCTCGACTTTCAGAACCCTGGACCTGACCGACCAACCGAGCAAGGGAGGTATTGAAGGACGCCGCGATGGCCAGCTCGGAGGGCAGCTGCGTCACCTTGCGGGCGTTATCACCGACGCCACTGGTGCCGTCGACCAGGGTCAGAGCAGGGATGCACAGCGAAGGGATGGCGACGTTGGTGTTGGTGATCTGGCCGTGGTCCGCCGGCGACAACACGACGAAGTTGGCCTTCTCGCTGAGCGACATCTGTGCGAGAACCTCTTGGGCTAGCTGCGCCGGCGCTTGACTGTGGACTCGGGCCTGGGCCAACCACGGGCAGTTGGGCGCGAGGGGCACGGAACCGGTCACCGCGAATGATGGTGTCGGACCGGCGATGAGGACGCCGAGCACACACGCCGCCGCGGCGATGAACTGAAGCCAAGTCCAGCGGGACGAGCGGCGTGGAACCCTTCTAAGCACTCGAAGAGAGCTCCCGAGTGGTCCGGTCGGGATCAGGACGTCGCGCAGGCGCTGAGCTGCTCTTCGCGAAGTCGAATGTTGGCCACGTCTCAGCGTACGTCCGCACCGATTCTCGTGGTCGTGCGTAGGGTGGAAGTAACGACGGGCCCAGACTTCGCCTTTGCCGTACGAGACGCTAGGTCTCGAATTGAGCAAGGAGAAGGTTCCGATGATCATTTTCGGACTGGCAATGCTTTTAATTGGGTTCCTCACGGGTATTCCCATCTTGTGGACGATCGGCGTCATCGTTACCGTGGTCGGAGTGGCCCTCTGGATTCTCGGATCTGCGGGCCATGCGGTGCGCGGACGCCGCCACTTCTTCTAGGAGCGACCGATGTTCGAGCCAAGGGCTCAACGCCGTGCGGTGGGCGGCGTCGCAATGGGCATGTGACCGGGGACGACTTTGACTTCGCCCGATTCGTCGAGGCGCAGGATCGGGGACTCAGTTACCGCGGCGCACTGAGCGAGCTGCGCGCCGGGCGCAAGTTGGGCCACTGGATCTGGTGGGTATTCCCGCGACTCGCCGGTCTCGGGCAGTCGGAAAGGTCCCAGTTCTACGGACTCTCCTCGCTGGCCGAAGCCTGCGCGTACCTTTCGCATCCGGTGCTCGGCCCCCGCCTTCACGAGGCGACCCTGGCCATGCTGGGTCACGCCCAACTAAAGGTCCACGCCATCCTGGGCGCCGACGACGTCAAGTTCAGGTCGTCCATGACGCTGTTTGCACTCGCGGCGCCCGAGGAGCAACTCTTTCGTAACGCGATTGACACGTTCTTCGAAGGTCGACTCGACGCGAGGACCGAGCAACTCCTCGGCACCTGATTGAGGTCCGACCTGCACAGGCGTCGCGTCGCCGACGCGTAGAATCGGTCGGTGAAGATTCGTTCCCCCTGGCAGTCTCGGTGGTCCTTGGCCCTGCTGGGGCTGGTTCTCGCCGTCAGCACGGGGGTTCCCCTCGCGGTCTCGGCTGACACCACCACGACGACGACCGCCACGACCACTACGACCTCGACCACGACGACTGTTCCCGTCACCACGACGACCGTGCACCGCGTCCGTCATCACAAGCCCAAGATTCACATGGGGCCGGTCCTGGTCTATGGCGATCACGGTCCAGCCGTTGTCTGGCTGCAGCGTCGCTTGGCCGTACTGCACTACTGGACGGGTGGTGCGACCGGGGTCTTCGCCGACAGCACCCAACAGGCCGTGTGGGCGTTCCAGAAGGTCGCCAACCTGCCACGCGACGGTGTCGTCGGTCCTCTGTTCTACAAGGCGTTGGCCCGCAGTGCCGAGCCCACGCCGCACAGCCACCAAGGAATCATCGTTGAGGTCGATCTCAAGCGTGACTTGGTCATCATCGTGAAGAACGGCAACGTCAAGACGATCCTCAACACGTCGACTGGCGGCGGCTACACCTACACCTCTGATGGTGTGACCTCCGTGGCGATCACCCCGACCGGACGCTTCCAGATCCTGCGCGAAGTCGACGGTCTGGTGACGGACTCGCTCGGACAGTTGTGGCGGCCCAAGTACTTCTACAGCGGCTTCGCGATCCATGGTGACAGTTACGTGCCGGCCATCCCGGTGTCGCACGGGTGCGTGAGGGTCAGCAACGAGGCCATCAACTGGATCTGGTCCACGAATCAGATGCCCATCGGCACCCACGTCTGGGTGTACGGCTAAGCCGATTCTCGCGCGACGCCTCGCTAGAGTCGCGGAAATGATGGTGGGTACCAACTCGACGGGCCGGGCCCGGTGGCGGCACCACAGAGACTGCGTAAGCCTCTCGTGAGAGTGCCCAACGCACCACGTGTTCGATTCGACGACATGCGTACGCGCCGATCCATCGTCCTCGGTGGCTACGAGTCTGATCTGCGCGCCGAGTCACTCGGCGACGTGCGCGACGTACTTCGTCGTGCCGAGGCCGCCGCGCGCAGAGGTCTCTGGGTGGGCGGCTTCGTGTCGTACGAAGCGGCGCCGGCCTTCGATTCCGGGCTGGCGGTGCACTCCGGCGCCGCGCCGGTCGACGACGTACCGCTCGCGTGGTTCGGACTTTTCCGCTCCGCGAAGGAAACACCGCTCACGCTTCCGCCCGGCGGACGGCGGAGCGACGACGTCAAGTGGGACGTCGAGATGCCCCGTGAGGAGTACGCGCTGCGTGTCAAGTCGATTCTGGACGAGATCGAGACGGGCAACGCCTATCAGGTCAACCTCACTAGCCACCTGATCAGTCGAGCGGCAGTTGAACCGCGGGATCTCTATCGCCGCCTGTTGTACGCCCAGCAGCCGGCCTACGCCTCGCTCATAGAGCTGGGCGACTTGGCCGTCGTCAGCGCGTCGCCGGAGCTGTTCTTCGAGTGGGACGCCTCGTCACTGCGGAGTCGACCGATGAAGGGAACGATTGGTCGGGGCCGCTGGGTCAGCGAGGACGAGGCGAAGAAGCGAGAGCTCTCGACGTCGCGCAAGGACCGCGCGGAGAACGTCATGATCGTCGACCTCATCCGCAATGACCTCGGCAAAGTGGCCCGGACCGGATCGGTGAACGTCCCGGTGTTGTGCGAGCTGGAGGCGTATCCGCACGTGTGGCAGATGGTGTCTGAGGTCAGTTGCGCGACGCGCGACGAGGTCGCA
Organism: uncultured Actinomycetota bacterium; assembly: GCA_963715855.1. Lineage (GTDB taxonomy): Bacteria > Actinomycetota > Acidimicrobiia > Acidimicrobiales > RAAP-2 > RAAP-2. The sequence goes on along the minus strand of OY970279.1, from coordinate 2,037 downwards.
GTACTCGACATCTTCGACGCCATGTTCCCGTGCGGGTCGGTGACGGGCGCGCCAAAACAGAGCGCCATGGGAGTCATCGCCTCGATGGAAACGGCACCCCGTGGGGTGTACTGCGGCGCGGTCGGGTTGATGGCGCCTGAGCGCGACGGCGTGCGCGCGGCGTTCAACGTGGCCATTCGCACGGCGGTGGTCGACCGAGCACGAGGCACCGCGAGCTTCGGCAGCGGTGGCGGCATCGTCGCCGACTCCAGTCCAGAGAATGAGTACCGCGAGTTGGTTCTCAAGTCCGACATGTTGAGATCACCGGTGGGCCACACAATGCGACTGCTCGAAACGTTCCGGTATTCACCCGGTGGGGCGAATGACCACATCGCCCAGCACCTCGCTCGGCTTCGCCGCTCGGCCGAGTTCCTTGGCTTTCACGCTGGCGATGGGATTGACACCTTCCTCGCGGTTCGACTGGCCAATGCGAGCGAGTCGCGAGTGCGGCTCTTGCTCAGCCGCGACGGGCGCCTTGACGTACAGGTCTCTGCGGCGCCCGAGGTCCGATCCGAGCCGGTGCGCCTCGCCATTGACGACGATCCAGTCGACAGCCAGTCGTTGATGCTCTTTCACAAGACAACGCGACGCTACGCCTACACCCGGCGACGTCGTCGTCACCCACAGGTCGACGACGTCATCATGATGAACGAGCGAGGTGAGTGCACCGAGGCGACCACCGCCAATATCGCCGTTCTTGTCGACTCGCGCTGGCTGACTCCGGCGTTGTCGTCGGGATGCCTGCCGGGCGTGGAGCGTGCCCGACGCATCAAGTCCGGAGAGCTCGTTGAGGAACGACTAACGCCCGATGACGTCAGGTCGGCTGACGCAGTTGCGGTGCTCAACTCGCTGCGCGGATGGCGCGACGCCGTCGTCGTGGACCTCGCTAGCCGCTCCTAGTCGTGCGAGACCTACTAGATAGAGTGACGCCCAAGCCCCGAGTCAGGTCAGCGTTCAAATGGTCTGGTGTCGATTGATGGGGTGCGTAGGCAGGGGGAGCACGTGAAGCGGGACCGATACGACGTCGTCATCGTGGGTGGCGGCTCGGCGGGCAGCGCGCTCGCTAACCGACTCTCGGCTGACGGTTCCACCCAGGTGCTGGTTTTGGAGGCGGGACGCCTGGACTACCGCTGGGATGTCTTCATTCACATGCCAGCGGCGCTCACCATCCCCATCGGGAACCGCTTCTACGACTGGAAGTACGAGTCCGAGCCGGAGCCGCACATGAACGGCCGCAAGGTCTATCACGCTCGCGGCAAAGTGCTGGGCGGCTCGAGCAGCATCAACGGCATGATCTTCCAGCGCGGTAATCCGCTGGACTACGAGCGCTGGGCCGCCGAGAAGGGCATGGGTCAGTGGGACTACGCCCACTGCCTGCCGTACTTCAAGAAGATGGAGACCTGCCTGGCCGGCGGCGACGAGTATCGCGGGACGTCGGGACCCCTCATCCTCGAGCGCGGGCCGGTGACCAACCCGCTCTTCGGCGCCTTCTTCGGAGCGGTGCAGGAGGCCGGCTACCAACTCACGACCGACGTCAACGGCTACCGCCAAGAAGGATTCGCGCCCTTCGACCGCAACATCCACCGCGGCCGGCGTTTGGGCGCGGCCCGGGCGTACCTGCACCCGGTGATGGGTCGGCCCAACCTGGAGGTCCGAACCCGAGCCATGGTCACGCGCGTCCTCTTCAATGGCCATCGGGCCACGGGGGTCGAGGTCGTCGAGGGCGGCACCGCGCGCGAGGTCAACGCGGGCGAGGTCATCCTCTGTGGCGGCGCGTTCAACACCCCGCAGTTGCTACAACTCTCCGGTGTCGGCAATGCCGATGAACTCGGGGGCCTCGGGGCCAAAGTGGTGGCGGACCTGCCGGGTGTGGGAGAGAACCTGCAAGACCACCTGGAGGTCTACGTGCAGCACCTCAGCACGCAGCCGGTGTCGGTGGCGCCGTCGCTCAAGTGGCGCAACCGTCCCTGGGTCGGTGCGAACTGGCTCTTCTTCCGC